>NZ_JARBSW010000001.1:232819-2080085 GCF_037287305.1 Prescottella sp. D32 | reverse complement strand
CCTGACCCGCCAGCGGGGCCCGGGGGCCGAGGGCACCCGGGCCCCTCCACGAGGTCCTACCCCTCCTACGCGCTCTTGTCGCGGCGCTCGCGTTCCGGCTTGCGGGGCACGATCGTCGGGAGCACGTTGTCGTTCACCGTCTCCGCGGTCACGACCACCTTCGCGACGTCGTCGCGACTGGGGATGTCGTACATCACCGGCAGGAGGACTTCCTCCATGATCGCCCGCAGGCCACGTGCGCCGGTACCGCGATGGATCGCCTGGTCCGCGATCGCCTCGAGGGCGTCCGCCGAGAACTCCAACTCCACCCCGTCCATGTCGAACAGCCGCGTGTACTGCTTCACGAGAGCGTTCTTCGGCTCGGAGAGGATCGTGACGAGCGAATCCTTGTCGAGGTTGGTCACCGACGCGACGACGGGCAGACGGCCGATGAACTCCGGAATCAGACCGAACTTGATCAGATCCTCCGGCATGACCTCCGCGAAGTGGTCCTGCGTGTCGATCTCGGCCTTGGACCGGACCTCCGCGCCGAAACCGATGCCGCGCTTGCCCACCCGATCCGACACGATCTTCTCGAGACCGGCGAAGGCGCCGGCGACGATGAACAGCACGTTCGTCGTGTCGATCTGGATGAACTCCTGATGCGGATGCTTCCGCCCACCCTGCGGAGGAACACTTGCCTGCGTGCCCTCGAGGATCTTCAGCAGCGCCTGCTGCACACCCTCACCGGAGACGTCGCGGGTGATCGACGGGTTCTCGCTCTTGCGGGCGATCTTGTCGACCTCGTCGATGTAGATGATGCCGGTCTCGGCGCGCTTGACGTCGTAGTCGGCGGCCTGGATCAGCTTCAGCAGGATGTTCTCGACGTCCTCGCCGACGTAGCCGGCCTCGGTGAGCGCGGTGGCGTCCGCGATCGCGAAGGGGACGTTGAGCATCTTCGCGAGCGTCTGCGCCAGGTAGGTCTTGCCACACCCGGTGGGGCCGAGCATCAGAATGTTCGACTTCGCGAGTTCGACCGTCTCCCCGCGGGCGTCGCGGCCCCGGTCGCCGGCCTGGATGCGCTTGTAGTGGTTGTACACCGCGACCGCCAGGGTCCGCTTCGCCGAATCCTGGCCGATCACATAGTTCTCGAGGAACTCGCGGATCTCCGCGGGCTTCGGCAGCTCGTCGAGCTTGACCTCGCTCGACTCCGCCAGCTCTTCCTCGATGATCTCGTTACAGAGATCGATGCATTCGTCGCAAATGTAGACCCCGGGTCCCGCAATGAGCTTCTTGACCTGCTTCTGGCTCTTACCGCAGAAAGAGCACTTGAGCAGATCGCCGCCGTCACCGATGCGTGCCATCTCGTAAGGTCCCTACTTCCTTGTCTACGTGCGAGCATCCTCACCCGGTCCCCCACCGCCGCGGTGCGGCCGATGCGAACCCCGAATCCGGATCGAAGGCCCCTGGTGTGACCGTACCCGCAGTTCGCGAACGAGGTCGACCAATAGAGCGGTGATTCCCCCGCGACACGGGCGCTCGGCGCGAAAATCAGGCCGACGTCGTGCGCGGACTGCCCAGCTTGACGGGGTGGCGTCCCGGTCCGCCGCAACCCGCCCCTCGGGCGTGTCGACGAACCGGGATGCCCCGCATCACTTCTGCGCCGAGAGCTTCCGGTACTGGAGCACGTCGTCGATGATGCCGTACTCCTTCGCCTCCTCGGCGGTGAGGATCTTGTCGCGATCGGTGTCCTTGCGGATCACGTCGGGATCCTTGCCGGTGTGCTTGCCGAGCGTGGTCTCCATGAGACGACGCATGCGCTCGATCTCCGCGGCCTGGATCTCGAGGTCCGACACCTGACCCTGGATGCCGCCGGTGGCCGGCTGGTGGATCAGCACGCGCGCGTTCGGCAGCGCGAGCCGCTTGCCGGGGGTGCCCGCCGCGAGCAGCACCGCCGCGGCCGACGCGGCCTGGCCGAGGCACACCGTGGTGATGTCGGCGCGGACGTACTGCATCGTGTCGTAGATCGCCATCAGCGACGTGAACGAGCCGCCGGGCGAGTTGATGTACATCGTGATGTCACGGTCGGGGTCGAGCGACTCGAGCACCAGCAGCTGGGCCATGACGTCGTTGGCCGACGCGTCGTCCACCTGCACGCCGAGGAAGATGATGCGCTCCTCGAACAGCTTGTTGTACGGGTTCGACTCCTTGACGCCGTAGCTGGAGTGCTCGATGAACGACGGAAGGATGTAGCGCGACTGTGCACCGGACGGGGCCTGGCCACCGAGTGCGTGGGCGGCACGGGGATCGAACAGGTTGGTCATCAGTTCTCCAAGGATGATGGGAGCGGAAGGAAGGGTTCGGGTCGCGGCACTAGTTGCCCGCGCCGCCCGCCTGCCGCGCGCGGGTGACGACGTGGTCGACGAAGCCGTACTCGAGCGCTTCCTTCGCGGTGAACCAACGGTCGCGGTCCGAGTCGGCGGTGATCTGCTCGACGGTCTGACCGGTGTGCTCCGCGATGAGCTCGGCCATCTCACGCTTGGTGTGCGCGAACTGCTCGGCCATGATCGCGATGTCCGACGCCGTGCCACCGATACCGGCGGACGGCTGGTGCATCATGATCCGCGCGTGCGGCAGGGCGTACCGCTTGCCCTTGGTGCCGGCCGACAGCAGGAACTGCCCCATCGAGGCGGCCAGACCCATACCGAAGGTCGCGACGTCGCACTCGGCGAACTGCATGGTGTCGTAGATCGCCATGCCCGCCGTGACCGAACCACCCGGCGAGTTGATGTACAGGTTGATGTCCCGTGTGGGGTCCTCGGCCGACAGCAGCAGGATCTGGGCGCACAGCTTGTTCGCGATGTCGTCGTCCACCTGCGTACCGAGGAAGATGATGCGCTCGCGAAGCAGGCGTTCGTACACCGAGTCGCTGAGATTCAGGCCGGAGGTGGCTGAAGTCATGGCGGGATTCTGGTAAGTCACGGTACCTGCCTTCTGATAAGTCGTTGGTTCCTGACACAGACACTAACGAAGTAGGGCGGCACCGGAGTCCCGGTGCCGCCCTACTTCGCTGAAAGCGGAAAACTAGCTCGCCGTCCGGCGGGCAGAAGGATTACTTCTGCTCTGCCGCCTCATCGTCCTCGGCCTCGTCGGCGGCCGGCTCCGCGGTGCCGAACATCTCGGCGGTGTCGATGGTCTCACCGGCGGTGTCGGTGACCGTCGCGGCGTCGACGACACCCGCGAGAGCCTTGCCACGGCGCACGTCCGCGAAGACTGCACCGAGCTGGTTGGCCTGCTGGATCTGCTGGATGAACTGCTCCGGCGCCATGCCGTAACGCTGCGCCTGGAACAGGATGCGCTCGGTGAGCTCGTCCTGGCCGACCGTGGTGCCGGCGGCGTCGGCGATCGCATCGAGCAGCAGCTGGGTCTTCACCGAGCGCTCGGCGGCCTCCTTGGCGTCCGCGTCGAACTGCTCGCGCGTGGTGCCCTGCGCCTCGAGGAGCTCGTTCAGCTTCTCCTCGCTGTGGTCGAGGCCGTGGATGGCGTCGTGCAGCGCAGCGTCGACCTCGGCCTTGACGACGGCCTCGGGCAGCGGGACCTCGACGGTCTCCAGCAGCGACTCGAGCACCTTGTCGCGGATCTGACCGGCCTGCTCGACCTTGCGGACACGGGCGACGCGCTCACGCAGGTCGGCCTCGAGGTCGGCGAGGGTGTCGAACTCGCTTGCCATCTGGGCGAACTCGTCGTCGGCCTCGGGCAGCTCGCGCTCCTTGACCGAGTTGACGGTGACCGTGATGACGGCCTCCTGACCGGCGAAGTCGCCGGCCACCAGCTTGGAGGTGAAGTCCTTGGACTCGCCCGCCTTGACGCCGATGATGGCCTCGTCCAGGCCCTCGATCAGCTGGCCGGAACCGACCTCGTGGGACAGACCCGAAGCGGTGGCCTCCGGGACGGCCTCGCCGTCGACGGTGGCGGACAGGTCGATCGACACGAAGTCGCCGTCCTGGACCTCACGCTCGACACCCTTGAGGGTTCCGAAGCGCTGACGCAGCGACAGCAGCTGCTCGGCAACCGCCTCCTCGGTGACCTCGATGGGGTCGACGGTGACGGCGACGGTGGAGAAATCGGGGAGAGTGATCTCGGGTCGGACGTCGACCTCGGCGGTGAAGACGAGCTCCTGGCCGTCCTCGAGCTTGGTGATGTCGATCTCCGGCTGGCCGATGACCTTCACGTCCGAGGCCGAGACGGCCTCCGAGTAGCGGGCCGGCAGTGCGTCGTTGACGACCTGCTCCAGCACGGCGCCGCGGCCGACGCGGGCCTCGAGCAGCTTGGCCGGAGCCTTGCCCGGACGGAAGCCGGGGAGACGGATCTGCTGCGCGAGCGCCTTGTAGGCCTTGTCGAAATCAGGCTTGAGCTCCTCGAAGGGCACCTCAACGTTGATACGGACTCGCGTCGGGCTGAGCTGCTCGACGGTGCTCTTCACGGATCTGGCTCCTTCGTAGTGGTGATGCTCTTCGTTGCTCTATGTCGTGCGTCGGCGCCGCGCTCGCGACACTGACGCACACGTGGTCGGGATGACAGGATTTGAACCTGCGACCCTCCGCTCCCAAAGCGGATGCGCTACCAAGCTGCGCCACATCCCGTCCGAAACAGGACCTCACCAACCTTGCGAGGACCCGAGGCAGAATCCTACGGCCCCCCGATTAGGAAATCCAAAGCGAGGTAGGTACAGTTCCATCTCGCACACGGCATCGCTGGCGATCCCACTAATGTCGTATGCACGGGGATGTAGCTCAATGGTAGAGCCTCAGTCTTCCAAACTGATTACGCGGGTTCGATTCCCGTCATCCCCTCCGCGAGGAGGAAACCCCCGCCCGGCGATTACGTCCGGGACGGGGGTTTTGTCGTTTCTCCACCAGCTTCCGCCCCGCCGAGTGACGCTTGTCACACAGGCAAGCCGGTGCCTGTTTCGCGCGAATCGCCACCCCACGCGACCAGGCCATCCTAAGTTGGAACCTGTTACAGATTTCAGGCCAGCGAAGGAGTGCCGGATGCACACCCCCCTCTGCGACGAACTCGGCATCGAGTTCCCGATCTTCGCGTTCACGCATTGCCGCGATGTCGTGGTCGCTGTCAGCAAGGCCGGCGGTTTCGGCGTCCTCGGCGCCGTGGGCTTCACCCCCGAAGAACTCGAGATCGAGCTCAAGTGGATCGACGAACACATCGGCGACCGCCCGTACGGCGTCGACATCGTCATTCCGAACAAGTACGAGGGCATGGACTCGAACCTGTCGGCCGACGAGCTGACGAAGATGCTCCAGTCGATGGTTCCGCAGGCCACCTTGGACTTCGGACGCAAGATCCTCACCGACCACGGCGTGCCCCTCCCCGAGGACGGCAACGACAACGCGTTGCAGCTGCTCGGCTGGACCGAGGCGACCGCGACACCTCAGGTCGAGGTGGCTCTGCAGCACCCCAAGGTGACCCTCATCGCCAACGCACTCGGCACCCCGCCGGCCGACATGATCGACCACATCCACGCGGCCGGACGCAAGGTCGCGGCCCTGTGCGGCTCGCCTTACCAGGCGCGCAAGCATGCCGATGCGGGCGTCGACATCATCATCGCCCAGGGCGGCGAGGGTGGCGGGCACTGCGGCGAGGTGGGCTCGATCGTCCTGTGGCCGCAGGTCGTCAAGGAGGTCGCACCCGTCCCCGTGCTGGCGGCCGGTGGTATCGGCAGTGGCCAGCAGATCGCGGCAGCGCTCGCGCTGGGCGCCCAGGGCGCGTGGTCGGGCTCGCAGTGGCTGATGGTCGAGGAGGCCGAGAACACTCCCGTCCAGCAGGCCGCGTACGCGAATGCGAGCAGCCGCGACACCGTTCGCAGCCGCTCCTTCACCGGCAAGCCGTGCCGGATGCTGCGCAACGACTGGACCGAGGCGTGGGAGCAGGAAGGCAACCCCGAGCCGCTCGGGATGCCGCTGCAGTACATGGTGTCCGGTATGGCCGTCGCCGCCACCCACAAGTACCCGGACGAGACCATCGACGTCGCGTTCAACCCGGTGGGCCAGGTCGTCGGCCAGTTCACCAAGGTCGAGAAGACGTCGGCGGTCATCGAGCGGTGGGTGCAGGAGTACCTGGAGGCGACCGGCACACTCGAGCAGCTGAACGCCGCCGCCGAAGCCTGACGGACGTCTCACCGCGGTCACTCGTCGGGCAGCATCGGGACGCTCACTCCTCGGTCGCGACCGAGGAGTGCGGCGCGCGTCACCGCGACCGACCCGAACTTGGCCCGCACCGCATCGAGCGCAGTATCGAGCCGGACCCCGTCGGTCTCCGTCACCGGAGGCCCGGTGTCCGGCTCGAACGGTAGGGCCAGCTGCTCGGCGCCTTCTCTGTCGAGATTGGTCAACGCAACGCCCACGAGCGTGAGCCCGCGCTCGGCGATGAGCGGATGTGATTCGACGAGCAGTGCCCGCACGGCGGCCAGCACGACCTCCGTCCGGGCCGACGCCTCACCGAGCGTGACCGATCGAGTGGCGCGTTCGAAGTCAGCGAACCGCATCCGGAGCACGACCGTGCGGCACACCCACCCGGCCGCGCGCAGTCTGCGCACGACCCGATCCACCAGCGCCGCGGCCGTGGACTCGACCTCCGCGAAGCTCCGTTGCCGCCGGCTGAGGGCGTGCTGCGCGCCGATGGACCGGCGGCGGCGGCCGGTCTGCACTCGCCGCGGGTCGCGGGCCCACGCCAGGGCGTGCAGGTGCCTGGCCGACCCCGGCCCCACCACCGTCGACAGCTCGCGTTCGGACAGCGCCGCCAGTTCCGCGACGGTCCGGACACCGTAGTCGTGCAGCTTGCGGGAAGTGACCTTTCCCACGCCCCAGAGCCGCTCGACAGGCAGCGGGTGGAGGAACTCGATCTCCCGGTCCGGTGGCACCACCAGCAGCCCGTCGGGCTTGCCGACCGCGCTGGCCACCTTCGCGAGGAACTTGGTGCGGGCCACACCCACAGTGATCGGCAGGCCCACCTGCTCCCGCACGTTGCGCCGCAATCGTTCCGCAATCCGCACGGGACTCCCGGAGATCCGCCGCAAACCGCCGACGTCGAGAAAGGCCTCGTCGATGGAAATCCCCTCGACGAGCGGCGTCGTGCGGCGGAACACCTCGAAGACGGCCCTGCTGGCCTCGGCATACGCGGACATCCGCGGTGGCACGACGATCGCGTCCGGGCACAGGCGCCGGGCCAGCGCTCCACTGGTCGCCGTCCGCACCCCACGCGCCTTCGCCTCGTAGCTGGCGGCGAGGACCACTCCCCCGCCCACGATCACCGGGCGCCCGCGCAGGCGCGGGTCGTCCCGCTGCTCGACGGACGCGTAGAACGCGTCGAGATCGGCATGCAGAATCGTCGCCTCGGCACGCACCGCGGCCTCGGGATCGCACACACCGTCGGACACGAACATATGTTCGCATGCGCCACCGACAAGACGATCGGTGTCCGAGTCGCAGGTCACCCGGTCCCGGTATCCTGGATGTTGTCCGATTTGTCGCCTCCGGAAGGCACCCCGTGGAACTCCTTCTCATCGTCGCCGTACTCGGCGCCGTCGTCTTTCTGGTCATGAAGAGCCAGAACAAGAACAAGGGCCACTCGGCGAACCAACTCGAAGACGCCAAGGCGGACGCACGCCAGGTGATCGAGCGATTGGGTGGCCAGGTCTACAACCTCGTCGGCAGCGACGAGGCCTCCAAGCAGGCGCTCGCCGACGCATCCGAGCGGTACACCGCCGCCGGTTCGCAGATCGAGCAGGCGACCACGCCGGTGCAGGCGCGTCTCGCGAAGCAGACCGCACTCGAGGGTCTGTACTACATCCGCGCGGCACGCACGGCGATGGGCATGGACCCGGGCCCCGAGGTGCCGAGCATCGACGGCCAGAAGTCGGCCGGTTCGGTCACCGAGGATCGCGAGATCGAGTTCGAGGGCCGTCAGGTCGCGGCATCGCCCAACCCGTCGTCACGCACGCCCAACTACTACCCCGGCGGCCGCGTCGCCGGACGCCCGGTGCCGGCCGGCTGGTACTCCGAGCCGTGGTGGAAGCCGGCCCTCGTCGCCGGCGCGTGGGGTATCGGATCGATGTTCCTGTTCTCCGCGATGTTCTCGGGCATGGCCGGTGTCCCCTACGACGCGCAGGCTTTCGAAAGCGGTGCCGGTGAGGGCGGCGACGGTGGAGACGCTGGTGTCGACGGCGGTGACGCCGGAGGTGACACCGGTGACGGCGACTTCGGCGGCGGGGACACCGACTACGGCGCCATGGGCGACGGCGGCGACTTCGGCGGCGGGGACTTCGGCGGCGGCGACTTCGGCGGCGGGGACTTCGGAGGCTTCGACTTCTAGTCGACCTGACAACCGGGGCACCAGAACAGGTTGCGCCCCTTCATGACAGCGTGAGCGATCGGCGTGCCGCAGATGCGGCACGCCGATCCTGCTCTGCGGTAGGTGTAGGTGCGCGGCCGATCCTTCGCGTACGACGGGTCGCCGTGGTCGTCCTCGGGCCGCACGACGTGCATCTTGCCGCGGCGCACCCCGACGTTCATCAGGTCGACGAGGTCGGCCCACATCGCGTCGAATTCGGCGCGGCTGACGTTCTTGCCGGGGCGTTCGGGATGAATGCCGTGCCGGAACAGGATTTCGGCGCGGTAGACGTTGCCGACGCCGGCCAGGACGGCCTGATCCATGAGCAACGCCCCGATCGGCGTCTGCGACTTCGAGATTCGCGCCCACGCTCGGTCCGGGTCGGCGTCCGCACGAAGCGGATCGGGACCGAGGCGGGCCTCGATAGCGGCCACCTGCGGCTCGTGCAGCACCTCGCACGCGGTGGGCCCGCGCAGGTCGGTACCGAATTCGGTGCCCGCCATCCGCATCCGCACCTGTCCCACGGGCGGTTCGAGCGGGAGCGGCGACTCGGTGAACTTTCCGTACAGGCCGAGGTGGACGTGCACCACGAGGCCGTTCTCGTAGTGGTGCCACAGGTGCTTGCCCCACGCGTCGGAACGGACGAGGACGCGACCGTCGATCAGGGCCGCGTCCTCGGCGAAACGACCCTGGGGGCTCGACACCCGCACCGGTGATCCCGCGAAGCGCCGCTGATGCAGCCGCGCGAGACGGTGCAGGGTGTGTCCCTCGGGCAACGTGTCTCCTAGGCCTCGGGGGCCTCGGGCACGGCGGGTGCGACGCCGGTCTTCTCGTACTCGGCGAGGATGTCGATGCGGCGCTGGTGGCGCTCCTCGTCGGACCACTCCGCGGCCAGGAAGGCGTCGACGATCGCGAGGGTCTCCTCGAGCGAGTGCATGCGGCCGCCGATGCCGATGAGCTGCGCGTTGTTGTGCTGACGCGCGAGCTGCGCGGTCTCGACGCTCCACGCGAGCGCGCAGCGGGCGCCGGGCACCTTGTTCGCGGCGATCTGCTCACCGTTGCCGCTGCCGCCGAGGACGAGGCCGAGGCTGCCCGGGTCGGCGACGACGCGGCGAGCCGCCTCGATGCAGAAGGCCGGGTAGTCGTCGACGGCGTCGTAGACGTGCGCACCGCAGTCGATGGCCTCGTGGCCGTTCGCGGTGAGGTGTTCGATGATCTGGTTCTTGCGTTCGAAGCCGGCGTGGTCGGCACCCAGGTATACGCGCATGGCCTCAATTCTGACAGGCCACGCCGTCGCGGCGCCCCGCGGGGACGCCGCGACGGGTGTCGGGTGTGGCCGATGACCTCAGTCGAACTCGGGGTCCTCGGTGCGGGTGCGCTTGAGCTCGAAGAAGTGCGGGTACGACGCCAGCGCGACGGTCCCGTCCCAGACTCGGCCGGCGTCCTCGCCGCGCGGGATTCGGGACAGGACGGGGCCGAAGAAGGCGGTGCCGTTGACGTGGATGGTCGGGGTGCCGACGTCGTCGCCGACCTTGTCCATGCCGGCGTGGTGGCTGCGCCGCAGTTCGGCGTCGTACTCGTCGGTGTCGGCGGCCGCGGCCAGCTCCGCCGGCAGGCCCAGTTCCGCGAGGGCCTCGACCACCACGTTCGTCAGGTCCTGATCGCCGCCGTTGTGGATGCGGGTGCCCATCGCGGTGTACAGCGGCAGCAGGATCTCGTCACCGCGCTGCTGCGCCGCGGCCATGAGGACCCGCACCGGGCCCCACGCCTGGGCCATCCGCTCGCGGTACTCCTCGGGCAGTTCCCGGCCCTCGTTGAGTACGGCGAGGCTCATGACGTGGAAGTTGGCCTCGATGTCGCGCACCCTCGTGACCTCGAGGATCCAGCGCGAGGTGATCCAGCACCACGGGCACAGTGGGTCGAACCAGAAGTCGACGGTATCCGTCGCATCGTCGGTGCCTGGGGTCTGTGCTTGCATGCTCACTCGCATCTCCTTGTCCGGGCGTAGCGACGTCCACGCCACACCTCTCGATTGAAGGGAACCACGTCGGCGCGGGAATGCTTCCCGAGCACGCCGATACCCGGTTAGGGTCGATCGAGGACAGCGAAATGACAGATCCAGTCGCAACACTGGAACGGAGCATTGACGTGACTTCCCTCGACCCATCGCAGCGCACCTTCGTCGTAGTCGGCGGAGGCCTCGCCGGCGCCAAGCTGGCAGAGTCCTTGAGAGCCAGGGATTTCGACGGCGCGATCGTGCTTCTGAGCGCCGAAGACCACCTTCCGTACGAGCGTCCACCGCTCTCCAAGGAGCACGTCGCCGGCAAGAAATCGCTGCCGGACTTCACGGTGCAGAACGGCGACTGGTATCGCGACCACCACGTGGACCTGCGCCTCGGCACCACGGCAGAGGCGATCGATCGCGACAATCGGCGCGTCGTGCTGCCCGACGGATCCACGATCGGTTACGACAAGCTCGCCCTCGCCACCGGGTCCCGCTCGCGGCGACCTCCGATACCGGGCGCCGACGCGGCAGGAGTGCACTATCTGCGGACGATCGAGGAGTCGGACGCGCTGATCGCGGCATTGACCCCGGGGTCGCGTCTGGTCGTAGTCGGCGCGGGATGGATCGGACTCGAGATCGCCGCGGGCGCACGCGGCAAGGACGTCTCGGTGACGATCGTCGAGGCGGCCGACCTGCCGCTGCTGGCTGCGCTCGGCAGCGAGATGGGCGCGGTGTTCGCCGACCTGCACCGCGAACACGGCGTCGACTTCCGGTTCGGTGCGAAGGTCGAGGAGATCACCGTCTCCGACGGCCGCGCGAACGGCGTGCGTCTGGGCGACGGCACGGTCCTGCCGGCCGACGCGGTGCTGGTGGCGGTGGGCGCGCAGCCGAACATCGAGATCGCCGAGGCTGCGGGGCTTTCCGTCGACGACGGGGTGTTGGTGGACGGCACCCTGACCACGAGCGATCCGCACATCGTCGCGGTCGGTGACATCGCGGCGCAGCAACATCCGCTGCTCGGGACTCGGATTCGCGTCGAGCACTGGGCGAATGCCCTCAATCAGCCGGCGACCGCGGCGGCCACGATGCTGGGCCATCCCGTCGAGTTCACGAACCTGCCGTACTTCTTCACCGATCAGTACGACCTGGGCATGGAGTACGTCGGCTGGGCGCCGGAGTATTCGAGGGTGGTCACGCGCGGCGACGTCGCAGCCCGGGAGTTCCTCGCGTTCTGGCTCGACGAGGAGAACCGGGTCCTGGCCGGGATGAACGTCAACATCTGGGACGTCACCGACGACATCAAGGCACTGGTCGCCTTCTCGGGCCCGGTCGACCCGGACCGCCTCGCCGACCCCGCCGTCCCCCTGCCGGACCTGCTCCCCTGACCCGTCGCGTTTTGCGCACTTCTCGCGCCCCCGGGACCCGAGATCTGCGCGACAAGTGCGCAAATCGCGGGAGATGCGGGGTGCGTGATGGGATGTCAGGAAGTGTCCGTCCACCCGTGATGAGGAGTTCTCCGTGGCCCCACCGAATCTGACCCGCACTCAGGCCGCCGAACGGTCGGCGACGGTCTCGGTCGACAACTACCGCATCGACCTCGACCTCACCGACGGCGCCGGACGTCCGGGCGAGAAGACCTTCCGATCGCGGACCACCGTCACGTTCCGGGCGAAGGCGGGCGCCTCGACGTTCATCGACATCATCGCCGCCACAGTGCATTCCGCGACTCTCAACGGCGAGCCGGTCGACGTGTCGGCGTACGACGAGGCCACCGGGATCACGCTCGACGGCCTGGCCGAGGCGAACGAACTGGTCGTCGACGCGGACTGCATGTACACCAACACCGGCGAGGGCCTGCACCGATTCGTCGATCCGACGGACGACGCGGTGTACCTGTACTCGCAGTTCGAGACCGCGGACGCCAAGCGGATGTTCGCGTGCTTCGACCAGCCGGACCTCAAGGCCACCTTCGACATCTCGGTCACCGCGGCCGAGGACTGGGCGGTGATCTCGAACGCCGAAACCGTGCAGACCCTCGCGGCCACGCCGGGCCGGCACGTGTTCCGGACGACGCCGCGGATGAGCACGTACCTGGTGGCCCTCATCGCCGGCCCGTACGCGCAGTGGACCGACGCCTACACCGACGAGCACGGGACCATCCCGCTCGGCATCTACTGCCGCGCCTCGCTCGCGCCGTACATGGACGCCGAGCGGCTGTTCACCGAGACCAAGCAGGGTTTCGGCTTCTACCACCGCAGTTTCGGGATGCCGTACGCGTTCGGCAAGTACGACCAGCTGTTCGTGCCGGAGTTCAACGCGGGCGCGATGGAGAACGCGGGCGCGGTGACGTTCCTCGAGGACTACGTGTTCCGGTCCAAGGTGACGCGCTACTCGTACGAGCGGCGCGCCGAGACGGTGCTCCACGAGATGGCGCACATGTGGTTCGGCGACCTCGTCACCATGCGGTGGTGGGACGACCTGTGGCTCAACGAGTCGTTTGCAACGTTCGCGTCGGTGCTCTGCCAGAGTGAGGCCACCGAGTACACCAACGCCTGGACCACGTTCGCGAACGTCGAGAAGTCGTGGGCGTACCGACAGGACCAGTTGCCGTCGACGCACCCGATCGCCGCCGACATCCCGGATCTGGCCGCGGTCGAGGTGAACTTCGACGGCATCACGTACGCCAAGGGGGCGAGCGTGCTCAAGCAACTCGTCGCGTACGTGGGCCAGGAGCCGTTCATGGCGGGTCTGCGTGACTACTTCGCCGAGCACGCGTTCGGCAACGCGACGTTCGACGACCTGCTGCGGGCGCTGGAGAAGGCGTCCGGCCGCGACCTGTCGGATTGGGGCGCGCAGTGGCTCAAGACCACCGGCCTGAACATCCTGCGTCCGGACTTCCAGATCGAGCCCGACGGCACGTTCCGCAACTTCGCGGTGCTCCAGGAAGGCGCCCGTCCCGGCGCCGGCGAGACCCGGGTGCACCGCCTCGCGGTCGGCATCTACGACGACGACCCGGCCACCGGCAAGCTGGTCCGGACCCACCGCGTCGAACTGGACGTCGAGGGCGACAGCACCGACGTTCCCGAACTGGTGGGCGTGCCGCGCGGCAAGCTGATCCTCGTCAACGACGACGACCTGACGTACTGCTCGCTCCGCCTGGACCGGGACTCGCTCGACACCCTCGTCGGCCGGATCGGCGACATCGCCGAGCCGCTCCCCCGCACCCTCGCGTGGTCGGCGGCTTGGGAGATGACCCGACAGGCCGAGATGCGAGCCCGCGACTTCGTCAGTCTCGTGCAGCGCGGCATCGGTGCCGAGACCGAGGTGGGCGTCGTCCAGCGGCTGCTGTTGCAGGCGCAGACGGCGCTCGCGGCGTACGCCGAGCCCGGCTGGGCGGATGCGTTCGGCTGGCCGGCGTTCGCCGACCGCCTCCTCGAACTGGCCCGCGAGGCCGAGGGCGGCTCGGATCACCAGTTGGCGTTCGTGAACGCGCTGACCGGCTCCCAGCTGTCCGCGTGGCACACCGAGATCCTGCAGGAACTGCTCGACACGACCGATCCGGCCACCGTCGGGCTGGCCGGGCTCGTCGTGGACACGGACCTGCGCTGGCGGCTGGTGCACGCGCTCGCGGCGGCCGGGGAGATCGACGCCGACGGCACGGCGAGCCCGGTGATCGACGCCGAGGCCCAGCGCGATCCCACTGCCGCCGGCGCCCGCCAGGCCGCGGCTGCCGCCGCGTCCCGACCACAGGCGGCGGTCAAGGAACGGGCGTGGACGACGGTGTTCGACGACGACACCGTCCCCAACATCACCGCGCGGGCGATCATCGGCGGCATCGTCGCCCCGGGGCAGTCG
This sequence comes from Prescottella sp. D32, assembly GCF_037287305.1. Lineage (NCBI taxonomy): Bacteria > Bacillati > Actinomycetota > Actinomycetes > Mycobacteriales > Nocardiaceae > Rhodococcus > Prescottella sp. D32. Next base: position 2,065,840 of record NZ_JARBSW010000001.1, on the reverse strand, counting down.
CAACTGCTCGAGCCGTACGTCGCGCGCTACTTCGCGGAGATTCCGTCGGTGTGGGAGCGCCGGTCGAGCGAGGTGGCGCAGACCGTCGTCGTCGGGCTGTATCCCTCGTGGTCGATCAGCGAGCAGTCGGTGGCCGCGGCGGACGCGTTCCTCGAGGGCGATCATCCGCCGGCGCTGCGCCGTCTGGTGGTCGAGGGCCGGGCCGGCGTCGTGCGCTCGCTGAAGGCTCGGGCCTTCGACGCCACCTGACCGCCGAAACGACGGTGACCCGGTGCCGTGCGGCACCGGGTCACCGGGGTGGAGCGTGAGTGCTCGGGCTTACTTGGGGGCGATCGCAGCGCTCATCACGCGCAGGGCCGAGACGAGGCCGTCGACGAGGTCGCCCTCGCCGAACGACGCCAGCGCGGCGGTGACGCCGAGCTGAGCGACCCGGTCGGTGACCCGGTGCTGGACGGCGCGGCCGCCGCGGACCTCGATCGCGCGCTGGTTGGGCGAGACGGCGATGAGGACCGAACGCTCGGCTTCCGGCGTGTGCGGGAAGATCGCGTCGGCGCCGAGCGCCGTGTTCTCGCCGAGGTCGCCGACGTAGACGTTGAACCGCACCTTGGTGGAGCGGGTCGCGTCGGTGAGCGCATCGTCGAGGCGCACGAGCTGGTCGGTCGTGAACGGCAGCAGGTCGTCGAACGGCTCGCCGATGCGGTGCACGCCGGAGAGGCGACCGCTGGTCGTCACCACGGTGCCGACCGGCAGATCTGCCGGGGCGACCGAAGTCTGGATAACGTCACCACTTGCCACTTGCCGAACCTCCGATCGCGTCTGCGCCCACGGCGTGCGCGGCGTGGTGACCGTGCGTGGTCACCTCGTCGACGGCGCTCCACAGGACCGGCTGGTGGGTCCAGCGCTCGCCGAGGCGGTACTCGGTCGGCACGAAGCCGGGCGACTTCTTGGTCATGAAGGACAGTCCCGCGACGATCGCGATCACCAGGACGGGTATCCCTACGAATATCAGCACTGTCTCGAGAATGCTCACGAGGCAAACCGTAGCCGAGTCCTGCCGAAATGGAAGCGTCGGGGCCGAAACCGCCTTCTTCTCAGGCCGCGCCCTCGCCGAGATACGGCAGCCAGGTCGGATGCAGTTCGGTGGTGCTCGACAACAGCCTCCAGTGCGGGCCCGACGGCGGCACCAGCGCGGTCCGGAGCGTCCACCCCAGCTCGGTTAGCAGTTTGTCTGCTTTGCGGTGATTGCACGGCGCGCAGCAAGCGACGCAGTTCTCCCACGAATGGCCGCCGCCCCGACTGCGCGGCACGACGTGATCGATCGTCTCGGCCTTGTTGCCGCAGTAGCCACAGCGGAAGCGGTCGCGGTGCATCAGCGCCGCCCGGGTCATCGGGACGCGCGAGCGATAGGGCACGCGAACATAGTTGCGGAGGCGGATGACCGACGGCACCTGCAGGGAACAGCCTTCGGAGTGGATCACGGGCCCGAGCGGATCCTCGTGGACGGCATCGGCCTTGTCGCAGACCATCAGCACGACGGCACGGCGGGCCGGCAGGGCGGTCAGGGGTTCGAACGTCGCGTTGAGCAGCAGTACCCGACGCTTGTTCCAGCCGGGCTGCGGGCCCCGACCCGGCAGAGCGAGCCCGGATGCTCCGGGCTCGGGAATGACGTGCAGCGGAAAAGCCCCCGATGTGTGGTTACCCCGCACATCAGTGGGCACGAGTTGTCGATGCGCTCGCGCGCTCTGTCGGTGTGCCATGCGACCTCCGCGAAGACTGACCCAAGTTGACCACGGATGATGCGGTCCCGCACACCCATTTCCGGGAAAAAGTTGCTGCACGATCGGTGAACCCGGGGTGCCGGACACCGCGGGCCGGCCGTGCCCGGGTGACTTCGCCGCGAGAACGGGCACAATGGGACACGCCATGACTGAAACGAACCCCACGACCCCCACGACGGAGCAGACGTTCTACGACGCGGTGGGCGGAGCCGAGACGTTCCGCAAGCTCACCGCGCGCTTCTACGAGGAGGTGGCCAAGGACGAGATCGTCCGGCCGCTGTACCCCGAGGAGGATCTCGGCCCCGCGGAGCGACGTATGCGCATGTTCCTCGAGCAGTACTGGGGCGGTCCGCGCACGTACTCGGAGGAGCGTGGCCACCCACGCCTGCGGATGCGCCACAACCCGTTCAAGATCGGCCCGATCGAGCGGGACGCCTGGCTGCGCTGCATGCACATCGCGATCGCGTCCATCGACGAGCAGACTCTCGACGAAGCCCATCGGCGGGCCCTCGTCGACTACATGGAGATGGCGGCGGCCTCCATGGTGAACTCGCCGATCTAGCGGCCCACGACCGAGGCAACCACACAGGCCGAGACACGGGCGCAGACACAGCCTCATACCGCGATCCGCACGCCCCCGATGCGGCACTATGAAGTGCTGTGACCACCCGTGACGATCAGCCCATCACCGGCACGGCGCCCGACTCGCGTCCGTGGTGGTCGGACGCCGTCTTCTACCAGGTGTATCCGAGATCGTTCTCCGATTCGAACGGCGACGGCGTCGGTGATCTCAGCGGAGTCGTCGACCGGCTGGGCTACCTCGAACTGCTCGGCATCGACGCCATCTGGCTCAGCCCGGTGATGCGGTCCCCCATGGCCGACCACGGCTACGACGTCTCCGACCCGCGGGACATCGACCCGCTGTTCGGCGACCTGGCGACGATGGACACACTGATCGCCGAGGCGCACGCGCGCGGAATCCGAGTCACGATGGATCTGGTCCCGAACCACACCAGCGATCAGCACCCGTGGTTCCGTGAGGCCCTCGCCGCCGGACCCGGCAGCAGCGCCCGGGAGCGCTACATCTTCCGTGACGGGCGCGGTCCCGGCGGCAGCGAGCCGCCCAACAACTGGCCCAGCGTGTTCGGCGGCCCGGCGTGGACGCGCATCACCGAATCCGACGGTTCCCCCGGCCAGTGGTACCTGCACATCTTCGCCGCCGAGCAACCGGATCTGAACTGGGACCACCCCGAGGTGTTCGACGACCTCGAGAAGACGCTGCGATTCTGGCTGCACCGCGGCATCGACGGCTTCCGGATCGACGTCGCGCACGGCATGGCCAAGCCCGAGGGTCTGCCCGACCACGACTGGGACGCCAACGCGCTGCTCCGCAACGAGGACGACGATCCCCGGTTCGACAATCCGGAGGTGCACGAGATCCACCGGGGCATCCGCGCGGTGATGAACGAGTACCCGCACGCGATGGCAGTCGGCGAGATCTGGGTCCGCGACAACGAGCGGTTCGGCGAGTACATCCGCCCCGACGAACTCCATCTCGGCTTCAACTTCCGCCTCGCCGAGACGCCGTTCGACGCCGACTCGGTGCGCGCCGCGATCGAGAACTCGCTCGACGCGGTCGCCCGGGTCGGCGGCACGGCCACGTGGACGTTGTCGAACCACGACGTCGAACGAGAGGTCACCCGGTACGGCAACGGGTCTCGCGGGACGACCCGTGCCCGCGCGATGGCGCTGGTAGAACTCGCGCTGCCGGGGGCGGCGTTCATCTACAACGGTGCCGAACTGGGACTGCCGAACGTCGATCTGCCCGACGCGGCGCTGCAGGATCCGGTGTGGGAACGATCGGGCCACACCGAACGCGGCCGGGACGGATGCCGCGTGCCGATGCCGTGGGAGGGGACGTCGCCGCCCTTCGGCTTCTCGACCGCGCCGGACACGTGGCTGCCGATTCCGGCGGAGTGGGCGGACCTGACCGTCGAGGCACAGCTCGAGGACGTCACGTCGACACTGTCGCTGTATCGCGCAGCGCTCGAGCTGCGCGCGACGCTCCCCCAATGCTCGGGCAGCGAAATCGATTGGTACGGAAGCCCTCCGGGATGCTTCGCGTACCGCCGCCGCGGCGGTCTCGTCTGCGTCCTCAATGCCACCGACGGACCGATCCAGCTGCCACCAGGCACCGTCGTGTTGTCGAGTCTGCCGCTCGTGGACGGCCTGCTCCCCGCCGACTCGGCGGCCTGGTTGGTCTGATTCGCCGTCCTCCCGCCCAGCGGGAGGGACGATTTCGCCACCCTTCACGCGCTTCCTAGGGTCGTGGACGCGACGCGACCGGACACAGGCGCCTCGGGTCGCTCCCCCAACGCACCCCGAGGAGCTCCGCGATGGCCGCGACCGAACCGAACCCGACCGAGAAACCTGGGCAGTCCCACTGGGACCACGAGGTGGATCTGCTCGTCGTCGGCAGTGGCGCAGGGGGTTTCACGGCCGCCCTCGCCGGCGCCGCGGAGGGTCTGGACACTCTGCTGATCGAGAAGTCCGACGTCTACGGCGGTGCCACCGCGCTGTCCGGCGGCGGGGTGTGGGTTCCGAACAATCCTCTGCTGATCCGTGAGGGGCTGGGCGATTCCCGCGCCGACGTCCGCCGTTACCTCGACGCGGTGCTCGGCGACCGGGTGCCGTCGGCGAATGTCGACGCATTCATCGACGAGGGCCCGAAAACCCTCGAGTTCCTGGAGACGTCGAGCCCGCACATGCGTTTCCAGTGGTGCACCGGATACTCCGACTACCACCCCGAGCAGCCGGGCGGCCGTCCCGCGGGCCGGACGATCGAGCCGCTCCCCGTGGATCTCAGGAAGCTCGGCGCGGACGAGCACCTGCTGCGCCCCGCCGCCCTCGCGACGCCGCCGGGCCTGTTCATCACATCCAAGGACTTCGTGCAGCTCAACATGGTGATGCGCACGTGGAGGGCCAAACTCACCGCGCTCCGAACCGGGTTCAACGCCGTGAAGTCGATCCTGCTGCGCCGACACATGGACACCCTGGGCCGCGCTCTCATCGCGCGACTGCGGCTGGCGCTGAAGGACGCCGGGGTGCCGCTGTGGCTCGAGACGCCGATGCAGACGCTCGTCACCGACGAGACCGGTGCCGTGATCGGTCTGGTCGCCGAGCGGGGCGGTCGCGCGGTGCGGATCCGCGCTCGTCGTGGCGTCGTCCTGGCCACGGGCGGATTCGAGTTCAACCAGGACATGCGCAAGACGTACCTGCCCGAGGGCGGTCGGGACAACTTCAGCGCCGCATCGAAGGACAACACCGGAGACGGCATCGTGGCGGGCCGGAGTGTCGGCGCCGCAGTCGATCTCATGGACGACGCGTGGTGGATGCCGTCGTTCCAACGGCCCGACGGCATCGTGCAGGTGATGGTCGCCGAGCGTTCCGTACCGCGGTCGGTCATCGTGGACCAGCACGGCAGACGATTCACCAACGAGGCGGCGCCGTACGTCACGTTCGTGCACGACCAGTTGGCCGGCGGCCACGAGCCCACCTGGTTCGTGTTCGACGAACGCGCCAAGAAGCGTTACCCGATCGGCGGCATCATGCCGGGGCAGAAGTTCCCCACATCGTGGATCGACGGCGGATTGGTCGTCGTCGCCGACACGGTCGAGGAACTCGCCCACCAGATCGACGTTCCGGTTGCTGGACTCACCGAAACCCTCTCCCGTTTCAACGGATTCGCCCGAAACGGGAAGGACGAGGACTTCCACCGCGGCGAGAGCGCGTACGACAACTACTACGGCGATCCGAGCCTGCCGCACCCCACCCTCGACGTGATCGACACCGCTCCGTACTACGCGCTGCGGATGCGCGCCGGCGACCTGGGCACCAAGGGCGGACTGGTGTACAACGAGAACGGTCAGGTCCTGCGCGCGGACGGCTCCGTGATCGACGGCCTGTACGCCACCGGTAACACGTCGGCGTCGGTCATGGGCAACGACTACGCGGGAGCGGGCGCCACCATCGGACCCGCGATGGTGTTCGGCTACATCGGTGCCCGCCACGCCGCCCGCAGCAAGTGACAAAGCCAAACGCTGGAAGGTGAGCCATATGAGTGAATCGGCAATGCTGTCCGACAAGGTCGTTCTCGTCACGGGCGGCGCCCGTGGCCTCGGCGCCGCATTCGCGCGCCGAATCGTCGAGGGCGGAGGCAAGGTGGTGATCGCGGACGTCCTCGACGACGACGGCCGCACCACCGCCGCCGAGCTGGGCGACGCCGCCCGCTACGTCAACCTGGACGTCACGGACGCCGACGCGTGGCGGTCCGCCGTCGAGTTCACGGTCGCCGAGTTCGGGTCGCTGACCGGCCTGGTGAACAACGCGGGAGTATCGACCGGCCAGTACATCGAGCACGAGCCGCTCGAGCACTTCCGGCAGGTCCTCGACATCAACCTCGTCGGGGTGTTCAACGGCATCCAGGCCGTCATCGCCCCCATGCGGTCCGCGGGCGGCGGGTCGATCGTGAACATCTCGTCCGCTGCCGGCCTGATGGGGCTCGCGCTCACCGCCGGCTACGGGGCGTCGAAGTGGGGCGTGCGAGGCCTGTCGAAGATCGCCGCCGTCGAACTCGGCACCGACCGGATCCGCGTCAACTCGGTTCACCCGGGCATGACGTACACGCCGATGACCGCGGGCGTCGGCATCCAGCAAGGGGAAGGCAACTACCCCAACACCCCGATGGGACGGGTCGGCGAGGCAGACGAGATCGCCGGCGCGGTGACCTACCTGCTGTCGGACGCGGCGTCGTACGTCACCGGCGCCGAGATCGCCGTCGACGGCGGCTGGACTGCCGGTCCGACCGTGAAATACGTGATGGGACAGTAGGAAAAGATGGCCACTGCGCACCTGTTCGCGGCCGGCGCGGTGGCGCTCGCAGGGCTGGGCGGACTGCTGCCCGGCGCCGGATCCCTCGGTGCCGGGTCGGTGGACGCCGGTTCCCTCGCGGGTGCCACTCCCCCGCCGCGCGTCGACTATGTCAACGCGATCACGTTGCCCGCCGGCCTCGAGTTCGGCGGCTCCCGCGTGGGCGGGCTGTCGGGCATCGACTTCGACGAGGCGTCGGGCGAGTTCGTCGCGATCAGCGACAATCGCGGCGAGCAGGGTCCGGTCCGCCTGTACACCCTGGACCTCCCGCTCGAGGACGGCCGCCTCGCCACCGCCCGGTTCGACGAGGTGGTGCACCTGCGGGACGTCGACGGTGCGCCGTACGCGCCGCGCACCGCCGACACCGAGTCCGTGCGGTGGTTGCCCGATCGCGGCGGCTACATCTACACCAGCGAAGGCGAGTCGAGAACCGGCCGGCCCGGCTTCGTCCGGGAAACGTCCTCCGACGGCATCTTCCTGAGGGACGTGCCGCTGCCGGAGCATTTCGCACCACGTCTCGACCTGGACGGTGCGCTCGTGTCGGGGATCCGCGACAACCTCGGTTTCGAGGCGATGACCCTGTCGCACGACGGTTCCCGCGTCGTGGCGGTGTCCGAGAACGCGCTGGTCCAGGACGGTCCGGCCGCGTCGCTCGACGGCCCGTCGCCGTCTCGGCTGGTGGTTCTCGATCGCGCGACGGGGGCCGACCTCGGCGAGTACGTGTACCCGGTGGACGCGGTCCCGCCCGGCGGCATGGCGCAGGCCACCGGAGTCGCCGAGATCCTCGCGGCCGGCGACGACGCCTACCTGACCCTCGAGCGCACGCTGATCCCGGGCCGGGGCTTCACCGGGAAGATCTACCGCACGACCATCGACGGCGCCGACGACGTGCAGGACGTGCCCGCTCTCACCGGCGCCGAGCGCGTGATGCGCAAGGAGCTCGTGTTCGACTTCGCCACCGTCGCCGAAGATTCCGATTGCATCGAGGGCATCACGTGGGGACCCCGCCTGCCCGACGGCTCCCGTTCGCTGGTCGTGGTCGCCGACGACGACTTCGGCCTCGCCGGACGCACCACGTTCCATCTGCTGTCGGTCTCGCGCTGACCGCGCGGGGGGGTGCGGCGACCGCGTCGTCGATCGCCGCACCCCGCGTGTGCACATTGTGCACACCCTGCGGCATAGGGTGAGCCCGTGGCCGACACCGATCCGAACCCGCAGACCACCCCCGCGCCCACTCGCGCGGCCGGGACGCAGACGCTCGCCCGCGGCCTGCACGCGCTCGAACTCGTTGCGAACTCCGCGAGTGGACTGACCATCCAGGATGTCGCGGATCGACTGGGTGTGCACCGCAGCATCGCGACCCGACTGCTGGCCACCATCGCCGACCGGCGCCTCATCAGCCGCGGACCGGACGGCCGCTACCGCGCGGCGGGCGGTCTGGCCGCGCTCGGCCGCGAGGTCTACTCCGGCCTGCGCGAGGTCGCGACGCCGCTCATGCAGAATCTCGCCGACCGCCTCGGCGCAAGCGTCGCATTGTTCGTGGCGGAGGCCGACGACGCCGTCGCCGTGGTGGTCACCGAGCCCGCGAACTCGACGGTCCGGGTCTCGTTCCGCCAGGGCGGCCGCCACCCTCTCGATCGCGGTGCCGCAGGGTACGCCCTGCTCTCCGCACTCCCCCCGCGCCCCGGAGAGGATCCCCGGGTGACCGAGGGACGCCGGACCGGCTACGTCATCAGCTTCGGCGAGGTCGAACCCGGCTACTGGGGCCTGGGCGCCCCCCTCGCCCAGGTCGAGAACGAACCGGCGGCCTGCCTCACCATCATCAGCGCATCGAAGGAACTCATCGAAGGATCCGTGGACGCAACCCTCGAGGCCGTGGCGCAGTTGCGCCGGTACACCACCTGACCTGACGGCCCGATTTCCGGACGAGAGACCCGCACCGACCCGTTCGGTGCGGGTTTCGTGCGTTCTGCAGGGTGACAGCCACGTGGGCTTGCGAGGGGCGGCGTGTCCGTGTTCACATAGTGCGTATCGATGTGCAACTAACGGTCACCAAGACGCGCTATTCGCACACTCGAACCCCGGGCCGGCGCAACCGCAGTGAGGAACCTATGAACACCACCCACCACGACAGTGACGTGATCATCGTCGGCGCCGGGCCCGTCGGCCTGATGCTCGCGAACATCCTCGGCATGTACGGCCGGTCGGTGACCGTGCTCGAGGCCCTCGACGACCTCATCGACTACCCGCGCGGCGTCGGGCTCGACGACGAGTCCTTCCGGACGATCCAGACCGTCGACCTGGTCGATTCCGTGCGCCCGCACACCAATCCGCAGCACATCATGCGGCTGGTCAACGGCGCCGGGAAGGTGATCCTGGTCAACAATCCGCAGACCGTGGAGTTCGGGTGGGAGCGCAAGCACGGATTCATCCAGCCCGAGGTGGATCGCGCACTGTACGAAGGACTTTCGCGGTTCGACGACGTCCGTGTCCTGTTCGGCCACCAGGTCGAGACCGTTGAGGAGGACACCGAGTCGGTCACCGCGATCGCTCACGTCACCGGACGCGACGGCACGGTCGAGGAGCACCGCTTCCGGGCCCGCTACCTGGTGGGCTGCGAGGGCGGCAAGTCGCCGACGCGCAAGCGCCTGGGCGTCACCTTCGAGGGTGAGTCGCCGTCCACGCGATGGCTCGTTGTGGACGTGAACAACGATCCACTCGGCACGCCGAACGTGTTCCTCGGCGCCGATCCCAAGCGACCGTACGTCTCGATCGGTCTGCCGCACGCAGTGCGCCGCTGGGAGTTCATGCTCCTCGACGGCGAGACCGAGGAGCAGGTGACCGACCCGGCCTTCGTCGATCAGCTTCTCGCCGAGCATGTTCCGGATCCGTCGAAGCTCGAGTTCATCCGCCGCCGGGTCTTCACGCACCACGGCCGGGTGGCGTCGAGCTTCCGGAAGGGGCGCCAGATCGTCGCCGGCGACGCCGCACATCTGATGCCGGTGTGGATGGGCCAGGGCTGGAACTCCGGCATGCGCGACGCGACCAACCTCGGCTGGAAGCTGGCAGCGGTGCTGTCCGGACAGGCCGGTGACGACCTCCTCGACACCTACACCGACGAGCGCAAGGAGCACGCGCAGGCGATGGTCGACCTGTCGCTCACGTTCGGCAGGTTCATCAAGATCACCAACCCGGCGGCCGCCGCCCTGCGCGACGCCGCGTCGTCCGCACTGAACCTCTTCCCCCAGGTGAAAAGCTACTTCGCGGACATGCGCTTCAAGCCCATGCCGCGCTACACCCGCGGGGTGCTGGCCGATCCCACGACGCAGGCGTCCGGCCGGGCCGCGGCCCGCCTGACCAGCAGACTGGTCCCGGTCCGAACCGCCAACAGCACCGTGTCCCCGGTCGGCGTGCAGTTTCCCCAGCCACGGGTGACCACCCGAGGAGCCACCGACGTTCTGCTCGACGACGCGATCGGCAACTGGTGGTCGGTGCTGGTGTGGGGCAACAACCCGCGCGATCTGTTGCCGCAGGAATCGCTCGACAAGCTCGCCGTGCTGGGTGCCCGACTGGTCGCGATCGTTCCGGAGACCCAGCGCGAGTGGGCCGAGAAGTACATGGACGACGACGTCGTCGTCCTCGGTGATCACACCGGCGCAGTGAAGAACTGGTTCGACGACCGGCCCACCCCGATCATCTTCCTGCGCCCGGACCGGTTCGTGGCCGGCGCCTGCCTGGCCCAGCACGCTCCCGCCACCCTCGACGCCATCCTGGCGGCGATGTCGTTCACCGGCCGACCCGCGTCCGGTACCGCCCAGCCGTCGCTCGCCAACTGAAGGAGATTTCCATGTCCGTCCCGACCCCCGACTACACGACCGACGCCTTCTTCGGGCTCGAGGACAAGTGGCTCGAGACCGCCGCCGACGAGCTCACGCACTACCACGACCTCGGTGAGGGCACCCCGATCCTGTTCCTGCACGGCTCCGGCACCGGCGTCACCGCGGCCGCGAACTGGTGGCTCAACCTCCCCGAACTGAGCCGCTACGGGCGCTGCATCGCGATCGACTCGATCGGCTACGGGCAGTCCGTCGTCGCCGACGGCACCGCGTACGGCATCAAGGAATGGGTCCGCCACGCGGTGCGCGTCCTGGATGCGCTCGGCATCGAGAAGACGTGGATCGTCGGCAACTCCCTCGGCGGTTGGCTGGCCTTCCAGTTCGCGATCGACTTCCCCGACCGGCTCCTCGGCATCGTGTCGATGGGCACCGGCGGCGCCAAACTGACGGGAGCGCTTGCCGCGCATTCGAATCCGACGCTCACCGAGGACGGCATCCGCAAGACCCTCGAGATGTTCGTGGTCGACAAGTCGCTGGTCACCGACGAGTTGGTGTCGCTGCGCTACCAGTCGGCCCTCAACGACACCGCCTCCGACAGGCTGGCCGACGTCGTCGCCGCCCGCGACCGGGACCGCCACGCCCTGCCGCTGGACTTCGAGGTCCTCGCCCGCCTCGACATCCCGGTCCTGCTCGTCCACGGCGTCCAGGACGTCGTGATCCCGGTGTCGCGGACGTGGGAGCTGCTCAACGTGATCCCCCACGCCGACGCGCACATCTTCAGCCAGTGCGGCCACTGGTCCCAGGTCGAGCGCGCAGCCGAGTTCAACGAGGTCGTCGGCAGCTACCTCGCCCGCCACGCCGACACCCGCCGCTGATCGGAGGAGGATCGTCATGCCACAGGCACTGCTGTGCATGTCCCACAGCCCACTGCTCGACCACGCCGACCCGCCGGCCGACGTCGTCGCGTCGGTGCAGGGTGCGTTCGAGCACGCGCGGACGTTCGTTCGCGACTTCGATCCGGATCTGGTGGTGAACTTCGGCCCGGACCACTTCAACGGGTTCTTCTACGACCTGATGCCGCCGTTCTGCCTCGGCTACCGCGCGCACGGCACCGGTGACTACGACTCGTTCGCGGGTGAGCTGGACGTCCCCGAGGAGATCGCCGAAGACCTCGCGCAATTCGTGATCGACCGCGGCATCGATCTGGCGATCTCGCGGCGAATGGAGGTCGATCACGGTGCGGTGCAGCCGATGGAGATCCTCCACGACGGTGACGCCGCCGCCCGGCCGGTTCTCCCGGTCTTCGTGAACTCGGTGGCCCGCCCGTTCGTCCCGATGTCCCGGGTGCGGGCGTTCGGGCAGGCCGTGGGCGAGTACTTCCGCGGCACCGACCGCCGGGTGCTGTTCATCGGTTCGGGGGGCCTGTCGCACGATCCCCCGGTACCCCAGTACGCGACGGCCACCGATGCGCAGCGTGAGTTCCTCACCGCGGGAAGACATCCCACAGCGGAGGCGCGCGCAGCGCGACAAGCGAACACGATCGCCACCGCGCGCCGGTTCGCGGCCGGCGAGGCGGACATCATGGACCTCAACCCGGACTGGGACCGCGGATTCCTCGACGTCTGCCGGTCCGGACGTGTGGAGGACTTCGACCGCTACACCGCCGACGACATGGATGCCGCCGCCGGACACTCCTCGCACGAGGTCCGCACCTGGGTGGCCGCATATTCGGCGCTGCACGCGTGCGGGGACTACGCCGTGACGTACGAGTTCTACCGGCCCATCCCGGAGTACATCGCGGGCTTCGCCGTCACCACCGCCGTCCCGCGCTGACCCACACCCGTTCCGGACGAGGGTTGACAAGTTCGGTGATCTGTCTCACAGTCGAGACATGACGACGACCATGTCCGGCAAGGCGTCCTACGTTCCCCGATCCGGCGAGTCGTGGCGGGATCCGTGGGGCATGTACGCGGCGCTGCGCGATCACGACCCCGTGCACCATGTCGTGCCCGACGGATCGCCGCAGGACGACTACTGGGTGCTCACCCGGCACGAGGACGTGTACACCGCGGCGCGTGACGCCGAGACTTTCTCGTCGGCCGAGGGCCTGACGATGACGTACGGCGAGCTCGACAAGATCGGGCTGCGCGACAATCCTCCGCTGGTGATGCTCGATCCGCCGGTGCACACGCAGTTCCGTCGCCTCGTCGCGCGCGGTTTCACTCCCCGCCAGGTCGAGGCCGTCGAACCGGAGGTGCGCCGCTTCGTCGTCGAACGACTCGAGGGCCTGCGCGCCGCCGGCGAGGGCGACATCGTCACCGCGCTGTTCAAGCCGCTGCCCAGCATGGTCGTGGCCCACTACCTGGGTGTGCCGCCGGAGGATCGCGGCCGGTTCGACGGCTGGACCGATGCGATCGTCGCCGCGAACGCGACGGGTGACCCCCTCGCGGCCCAGACCGCAGTGGTCGAGCTGATGACGTACTTCGGTGGTCTGATCGAACGCCGCAAAGCCGAGGCCGAGGCGGGCAACGCCGGTGACGACACCATCTCGCACCTCGTCGCCGCTGGCATCGGCGCGGACGGCGACGTCTCCGGCCTGCTGTCGATCCTCGGGTTCGCGTTCACCATGGTGACCGGCGGCAACGACACCACCACCGGAATGCTCGGCGGCGCAGTGCAACTACTGACTCAGCGCCGCGATCAGCGGGATCTGCTGCTCGCCGACCCGGGGCTGATCCCGGGGGCGACCGAGGAGCTCCTGCGGCTGACGTCGCCGGTCCAAGGGCTGGCGCGCACCACGACGTGCGACGTCACGATCGACGACGCCACCATCCCCGCAGGACGCAAGGTGCTGCTGGTCTACGGATCCGCGAACCGCGATCCTCGCGCGTTCGGCGAGAACGCCGAGGAACTCGACGTTCGGCGAAACCCGAAGCAGATCATGACGTTCAGCCACGGCAACCACCACTGCCTCGGCGCAGCGGCCGCACGGATGCAGGCCCGCGTCGCGCTCGAGGAACTGCTCGCTCGCTGCCCCGATTTCGACGTCGACATCGACGGAGTCGAGTACGCCGCCGGCAATTACGTGCGCCGCCCAACCCACGTTCCGTTCCGCGCCGGGTGACGATGTCCTCCAGCACATCCCGCACCTGGCTGAGCGACGAACGAGTCGAAGCGGCCGCCGGGAGGATCCTCGACGCCGCGGCCCTGTTGTTCGTCGAGCGCGGTGTCGCGACGACGGGCATGGCCGACATCGCGAAGGCGGCGGGCTGCTCGCGGGCGACGCTGTACCGGTACTTCGAGAACCGCGGCGCACTGCACCGCGCCTTCGTGCACCGCGAGGCCCGGCGGCTCGGTGATCGGATCGCCCGCGCCGTCGCGGCCGTCGCCGATCCGCGCGAGCGGGTCACCGAGGCCGTGCTCATGGCGGTCCGCGAGGTCCGGTCGACGCCGGCGCTGGCAGCGTGGTTCGGTCTGGGCGACGCCGGTCTGGCGTCCGAGCTCGCGAGCACGTCGGAGGTGATCGAGGTGCTCGGCACCGCCTTCCTCGCCGACGTCCGGCACGCCGACGACGCCGAGATCGCCCGTCGTGCGCGCTGGTCGGTGCGGGCGATCGTCTCGCTCCTCACGGTGCCGGGGATCGACGACGCGGACGAGCGGGCCATGGTCGAGCAATTCCTGGTACCGGTGCTGCTGCCCTCCGTGTGATGCCGCACACTGTAACGCTCCGCCTCGCACCGTCGGATACACGATCGGACAGTCGGTCGGGGACTCGAGGGAGCACACATGTCGATGGGCACGCGGAACACCACCTGTGAGGGCTCGGTCCCCGGGGTGATCGAGCCGGGCCTGGTGCTCCGGTCGTCCGATGTCTACGTCGTGGGACGGGAGAAGGTGCGCGAGTTCGCCCGCGCGATTCTCGCGACGGATCCGGCGCACCACGACGTCGACGCCGCCCGGCAGGCCGGGTACGCGGACATCGTCGCCCCGCCCACCTTCACGGCAGTGGTGACGGCAACCCTGATCCGGGACATGCTGACCGATCCGGACTCCGGAATCGACCTGAGCCGGCAGACCCCGATCCATGTGAACGAGAAGATCACACTCGCGGCGCCGATCCTGGCCGGTGACGCCCTCACCGCGTCACTGGCCGTCACCGGTGTCAGTGAGCGTGGCGGGGCGGTGTTCCTCGACACCGAGACCACCCTGCACACCGCCGCGGGAGAGCTGCGGTCGACCGTGCTGTCGTCGATCCTGCTCACCCCCAACACCGAGCCGGCGAGTCCCGAACCGGAACTGGTGGGGGCCCGCTGACCCGGACCTATGCCGTGAACAGCGGGATCGCACCCGCACGGCGGGCGTAGACCGAGCCGAACCGCGCGTCCAGGCGCAGCCACGACGGGGTTGCCCGTACCCGCACGACCTCGGTCTCGGCGATAGCGTGGACGTCGGTGTCCGCGGTGGCCGGGCGACCGTCGGCGAGCGGCACGAATCCCATTCCGGTGAGCGCGAACACCGTTCGCATGGCGATCGCCACCTCGGTACCACCGCCCGCGACCTCGAGAACCTTCTGCTCGAGCAGCGATGTCGGCGGCCCCTGCGCGCTGCCGTGTTCCTTCGCCAGTGCGGCGCCGCGCTGCGCCAGATCGAGGAGAACCCGGGCCGGGACGTCGTCCACGTGCACGAAGCCCGATTCCGGCGGAAGGGCGCCGCGCCACGCCGAATCCATCGCGAATCCCGGATCGATGTCGCCGCTGTCCCCGGCGAGCGCGCGCAGTAGCTCGTCCCCCGCAGCGGTGGTGTCGGCAGGGCGGATGTCGCCGGCCACGACACGGGTCGCCAGGGCATCGAAACCCGTTGGCGCCCAGACTGAAACTCGTCCGTCGCTTCTCCGCTTCAACCGGACGACGGCGGCCTCGTCGAGCCGGATCGCCCGCCCGACGAACATCGCGAGATCCGCGCGATCGGCTGCGGAGGGAATCGTCAGGACACGCTCACGCACGCTTCCACAACTCCAGGTACCCGCGCTCGGACGGGGTCAGCCGCCGCAGCCGCTGCGTCCCGATGTCGAAGGCCGCGATCTGCGTCGACGCGACGATCGACGGCGGCGTCGACGGCGCCGCTCCCCCGGGACGCACCTCGTAGGCGATCGTGAAGTCCACAGCCCGAATCTGCTCCACCCACATCAGCACGTCGAGCGGGCTGTCCTCGTGACGCAGTTGCCCGCGATACCGCACCCGTAGGTCGGCGATCACCGCGCCGTCGCGCAACGTCACCGTCGGCGCCCCGTCCTCGAACAGCCAGGGGATCCGCGCCTCCTCGAGCAGCGTCACCATGCGCGCATGGTTGATGTGCTGGAACGCGTCCATGTCCGACCACCGGACCACGACCCGTGTATGGAATCCCACCGGCTGCGCGCCGACGGCCTTCCCGTTGTGCACGGTCTCCTGGGAACCGCTCACCTTCCGACCTCCGATCTGGTGCCCACACCCCGCACCATGCTGCGTACCTGACGCGCCGCCACCGACAGCGTCGCAAGGTCCAGCGTTCCAGACTCGAAGATCTCGGCCAGCGCGGACCTCGATCGCGCGAGTCGTGAGGCGTTCGTGGACTCCCAGTAGTCGATCTTCTCCTCGGGGGTCTCGTCCGGTTCACCGCCGACGAGGACTTCGAGGGTGAGCGAGCGCAGCGACCCGTACAGGTCGTCGCGCAGCGCCAGCCGGGCCAGCGAATGCCACCGGTCGCCGCGGGCGAGGTCGGACACGGCGGTGAGCAGCCAGTCGATGCCCAGGTGCGCGTCCAGCGCGAAATACAGTTCCGCCACCTCCTCGCCGTCGCGCTCGCAGATGTCGGCGACGTCGATGATGTCGAGCAGACAGAACAGGTCCAGCAGCCGGTACACCTCGAGCGCGAGTTCGCGCGGGGCGCCGTCCGCGATCGCCGACCGCGATCGGCGTTCCAGATCGGTGACGTGGTGGCCGCGCAGCCAGCCCGGCACCTTCGGCGCGAGCCTGCGGAACTCACTCGAGTAGCGGGAGATCTCGGCACCCACCGCGATCGGCTGCGGCCGGTTCGACAGGAACCAGCGCGACGCGCGGTCCAGCACCCGCCGCGACTGCAGCATGAGGAGATCCGAGACCTCCGACGGCACGTCGGCCGTCCCGACCCGCGACCACACGTCGTGCAGTTCGAAGATCTCGGTCACCGCGGCGTAGGCGCGGATCGCGTCGGTGCTCGACGCGCCCGCGTCCTCCGCGAGCCGGTACGCGTACGTGATGCCGCCGTTGTCGATCGCCTCGTTCGCCAGCATCGTGGCCACGATCTCGCGACGCAGCGAGTGCCCGCGGATCGCCGCGCCGAACCGATCGCGCAGCGGCTCCGGGAAGTAACCGGGCAGACGAGCGGCGAAGAAGTCGCTGTCCGGCAGTTCGGTGGCGAGGAGGTCCTGCTTCAGCGCGAGTTTGGCGTGCGCCATCACCGTCGCCAGCTCGGGAGAGGTGAGCCCGCCGCCCGCCTGCGCCCGCCGGCCGAACTCGGCCTCGGTGGGCAGCGCCTCGAGCTTGCGGTCGAGCCCGTGGTGGGTGACGAGCGTGGCGATCAGACGACGGTGCACCCCCAGCATCTGGGGCGCGCTGGCACGGGACATGCCGAGCTGGTCGTTCTGGGCGATGTTGTCCGCCAACACCAGTCGGGCCACTTCGTCGGTCATCGATGCGAGCAGAGGATCGCGGTCCGTGCTCGGCAGTTCACCGCTGCTGACGACGGCGTCGAGCAGGATCTTGATGTTGACCTCGTGGTCGGAGCAGTCGACACCGGCCGAGTTGTCGATCGCGTCGGTGTTGATCTTGCCCCCGTGCAGCGCGTACTCGATTCGTCCCAGCTGCGTCACACCGAGGTTGCCGCCCTCCCCGACCACGCGGGCACGGACGTCGGCCCCGAGCACGCGAACCGCGTCGTTGCTCTTGTCGCCCACCGACGCGTCGGACTCCGACGCCGCTTTGACGTAGGTGCCGATACCGCCGTTCCACAACAGGTCGACCGGCGCCTGCAACACGGCCTTGACCAGATCCGGCGGCGACAGTTCGGTCACGTCGTCGCCGAGTCCCAGCGCGGCCCGCACCTGTGGGCTCACCGGTACCGATTTCGCGGTCCGCGCGTACACGCCGCCGCCTTCGCTGATCAGCGCGCGGTCGTAGTCGTCCCACGACGAGCGCGGCAACGCGAACATGCGCCGCCGCTCGGCGAACGAGCGCGCCGCGTCCGGCGTCGGGTCGAGGAAGATGTGCCGGTGGTCGAATGCCGCGACCAGCCGGATGTGCTCGCTGAGCAGCATCCCGTTCCCGAACACGTCGCCGCTCATGTCGCCGATTCCGGCCACCGTGAAATCGTCTGTGGCCACGTCGATCCCGAGTTCCCGGAAGTGGCGCTTGACGCTCTCCCACGCGCCCCGGGCGGTGATGCCCATCTCCTTGTGGTCGTAGCCGGCCGAGCCGCCGGACGCGAACGCGTCGCCGAGCCAGAACCCGTAGTCGGCGGCCACGCCGTTGGCGATGTCGGAGAAGGTCGCGGTCCCCTTGTCCGCCGCGACGACGAGGTACGTGTCGTCCCCGTCCCTCCGAACAACGCGCGCGGGCGGCACCACGGCGCCGCTCACCCGGTCGACGTTGTCGGTGAGGTCGAGCAGTCCGGAGATGAACTTGCGATAGCAGGCCACCCCCTGATCTCGTACCGCCTGGCGGTCGACGGCCGCATCACCGGTCGGCGCCACCGGCTGCTTGACGACGAAACCGCCCTTCGCACCGACCGGGACGATCACCGCGTTCTTCACCGCCTGCGCCTTGGCCAGGCCGAGGATCTCGGTGCGGAAGTCCTCGCGCCGGTCCGACCAGCGCAGTCCGCCGCGCGCGACCGGACCGAACCGCAGGTGCACGCCCTCGACCTCCGGCGAGTACACGAACACCTCGAACTGCGGGCGCGGCTTCGGCAGTTCGGCGATGCGGGCGGGCTCGAACTTGAGCGAGAGGAACTCTCGCGATAGCCCGTCGGCCCCCTGCACGAAGTAGTTGGTGCGCAACGTCGCACGGACGAGCCCGAACAACGCCCGCAGAATGCGGTCGACGTCGAGGCTGACGACCGTGTCGATCGCCGTGCGCAAGTCGTGCTCGAGGGACTCCGACCGCTGCGCCGACGCGGCGTCGGGGTCGAACATCGACTCGAACAGTTCGACGAGCAGGCGGGCCACCTCGGGGTGCGCAAGTACCACCGACTCGATGTGCCCCTGGCTGTAGGCGAAGCCCGCCTGGCGCAGGTACTTCACGTAGGCGCGCAGCACCGAAACCTGCCGCCAGTCCAGCCCGGAGCGCAGCACAAGCTCGTTGAACCGGTCCGCCTCGCACCGCCCGTGCCAGATCGCGGCGAACGCCTCGGTGAGCC
This sequence comes from Prescottella sp. D32, assembly GCF_037287305.1. Taxonomy (NCBI): domain Bacteria; kingdom Bacillati; phylum Actinomycetota; class Actinomycetes; order Mycobacteriales; family Nocardiaceae; genus Rhodococcus; species Prescottella sp. D32. Next base: position 2,046,864 of record NZ_JARBSW010000001.1, on the reverse strand, counting down.
GATCGCGCAGCTGTTCACCGGGCCCGTCCGCGCCGATCCCCGCCGCGGCGTCACCCAGCAGCTCCCGGGGTACCGCGAGCCCGAACTCGTACAGCCAGCACTGGAGGCCGTCCGGACGCCGTACCGCGTACGGACGCTCGTCGAGCACCTCGACACCGAGGCTGTGCAGCGCCGGAAGTATGTGGGACAGCGAGATTCCGTCGCCGACGAAGTAGAGCGCGAACTGCCACCGCCACGCCGGAGCGGGCGAGTCGTGGTGGATCCGCATGTCGATCGAGTGGGCGTCGAGACCCTCGAAGCGGCTGATGTCGACGAGCGCCTCCGCGGCGTCGAAGTCCTCCTTGTAGGCCTCGGGGAGCTCGGCCGCATACTTCGCGGCGACGGCCGGATCCACGTCGGGATCGGCTGCCACGGCGTCCGCGAAATGGTCGTCCCAGCTGCGGCTCGCCTCGGCGAGCAGGCCCTGGATGCGGAGCCGATTGGCCTCCGACGTGTCGACGCGGCCGTCGCGTGAGCCGGGCGGCTTCCGGATCGTCACGTGCAGCATCGCGAGGTCTCCCTCCGAGACCCGCGCGGTGTAGTCGAGTAATCCACCGCCCAGCTCGTCCAGCAGGATCTGCTGCATCGCCAGGCGTACCCGGGTGGTGTAGCGGTCCCGCGGCAGGTACACCAGACACGAGACGAACCGTTCGAAGCTGTCCTCGCGCATGAACAGTCGGATCTGCCGGCGCAGCCCGATGTTGAGCACCGCGGTCATCGTCTCGAGCAACGCGTCGGCGTCGATCGAGAACAGTTCGGTGCGCGGAAACGACTGCACCACCTCGAGCATCGCCTGGCCCGAGAAGGAGTCGATACCGAAACCTGCGCGCTCGATCGCGGTGCGCACCCGACGCGCGATCACCGGAATCTCCAGGACGTTCTCGTGCATTGCGGTCACCGTGAACACCCCGAGGAAGCGATGCTCACCGACGATCGCACCGTCGTCGTCGAGGATGCTGACACCCACGAAGTACGGATACACCGACCGGTGCACCGTGGCCGGCGCCGAGCCCTGCGTCAACACCAACAGCGGACGATCCGGAATGTCCACCGTGAGCGGGATTCTGACGTGCTCGTCGGCGTGGGCTTCCGACCGCAGTACACCCAGTCCGCTCTCCTGGATCCGCCGGGTGCGGTGGTCGTCTCCGCATTCGTAGCGGCGATAGCCGAGCACGGTGTAGTGCCCGTCGGCGAGCCAGCGCAGCAGGTCGGCGCAGTCTCGCAGTTCGTCGGCCGACCGGCCGGGCGGCGGATTCTCCGCTCGGACGTCGAGTTCGGCCGCGACCGCGAGTTGCAGTCCGCGCATGGCATCGGTGTCCGCCACGACCTGTCCCACGTCGGAGAGCACCGCGGCGATGGAGGATTCGAGCTCGTCGAGGATCTCGTCCTCGGTCGCAGGATGCAGTTGCACGTGCATCCACGACTCCGCGAGGGCATCGGTCGGGAGGTCGCGAATCGGGACGTCGGCGAGAATCTGTTCCAGCATGCCGTCGGCATCCCGGCGCACACCCAGTATCGGATGGACGACCTCGCTGATCGACGCATCGAGTCGGCCCAGCAACGCGGTGACGGACTCGACGAGCAGCGGCATGTCGTCGGCGACGATCTGCAGTGCGGCCCCGACGCCGGAGCCGTCGGACGGACGGTGGACGCGGGTGACCGCTTCACCCGGCAGGCGCCGCGCCGCGAGCAACACGTGCTCCCGGACGATCGCGTCGGCATGCCGGTCGAGGACGCTGTCGGGTTCGCCGGCGGACGTGTGACGGAAATACACCGCCCTCAGGTCCGCCAGGCCGGCCCGCACGTCCGAGGACAGCGTCAGTGACCAGTCGGTATCCACAGAATCCGTCATCGCGACGCTCCGTCCCTGTTCGAGATCACCGCGGTTGGCTCAATGGCGAGCCTAACCGCGGCGACCCCGGGTCGCGCGGAACTGCCGATGCGGACGGGTCCCGGACGGACCCCCGCGTGGGCTACGCGGGCGTCGTGGCCGGCAGGTACCGGCCGAGCACCTCGCGCTCGACATCGGAGAGCACACGTGACGTCTCCGCCCGCGCGTCGAAGCCCACCATGACGGCGTCGCCCTTGGCGCAGACGGTGCCGGCGGTGTCCTTGACGACGTGCCGCAACGTGAACGACGACGTCCCGACGTGGACCACCGACACCTCCACCCGGACCGGGCCGGAGGCATCGGTGATGGGGCGCAGGAACTCGGCGTCCATCTTGCGGACGACGACGGCCCGGGGTGCGGCGCCCGACGACGCCGCACCCTCCGTCAGGAAGAGCGACCGCGCTTCCTGCATGTACTCCACGACGCGGGCGTTGTTGACGTGTCCGAGGCGATCGGAATCGCCCCAACGCACCTGGACGTCGCAGCTGTAGACCTGGTTCGACACGGGGTCAGTCGCGGGTCAGCTTGCGGTGGGTGACCCGGTGCGGACGCGCCGCATCGGCACCCAGCCGCTCGACCTTGTTGGCCTCGTACGCCTCGAAGTTGCCCTCGAACCAGAACCACTTGCCCTCTTCGACGTTGCCCTCCCACGCGAGGATGTGCGTGCAGGTACGGTCCAGGAACCAGCGGTCGTGGGAGATCACGACGGCGCAGCCCGGGAACTGCTGCAGGGCGTTCTCGAGCGAGCTGAGGGTCTCGACGTCGAGGTCGTTGGTCGGCTCGTCGAGGAGGATCAGGTTGCCGCCCTCCTTGAGGGTCAGCGCCAGGTTCAGACGGTTGCGCTCACCACCGGAGAGCACCTCCGACCGCTTCTGCTGGTCCGGTCCCTTGAACCCGAACGCGGAGACGTACGCGCGCGAGGGCATCTCGTTCTGACCGACCTCGATGAAGTCGAGCCCGTCGGAGACCACCTCCCACACCGTCTTCTTGGGGTCGATGTTGGCGCGGGACTGGTCGACGTAGCTCAGCTTCACCGTGTCGCCGACCTTCACCGTGCCGGAGTCCGGCTGCTCGAGACCGACGATGGTCTTGAACAGCGTCGTCTTGCCGACACCGTTGGGGCCGATGACACCGACGATGCCGTTGCGGGGCAGCGTGAACGACAGGTCCTTGATGAGCACCCGGTTCTCGAAACCCTTGTCGAGGTGGTCGACCTCGACGACGACGTTGCCCAGGCGCGGCGGCGTCGGGATCTGGATCTCCTCGAAGTCCAGCTTGCGGTGCTTCTCGGCCTCCGCGGCCATCTCCTCGTACCGGTCGAGGCGGGCCTTGTTCTTGGTCTGGCGGGCCTTGGCGCCGGAGCGGACCCAGGCGAGCTCCTCCTTGAGCCGCTTCTGCAGCTTCTGGTCCTTCTTGCCCTGGACCTCGAGGCGCTCGGCCTTCTTCTCCAGGTAGGTGGAGTAGTTGCCCTCGTACGGGTGCAGCTTGCCGCGGTCGACCTCGCAGATCCACTGGGCGACGTGGTCGAGGAAGTAGCGGTCGTGGGTGACGGCGAGGACGGCGCCGGGGTAGCTCGCGAGGAACTGCTCGAGCCACAGCACCGACTCGGCGTCGAGGTGGTTGGTGGGCTCGTCGAGCAGCAGCAGGTCGGGCTTGCTCAGCAGCAGCTTGCACAGCGCGACGCGGCGACGCTCACCGCCGGACAGGTGCGTGACGGGCTCGTCGGCCGGCGGGCACCGCAGCGCGTCCATCGCCTGCTCGAGCTGCGAGTCGAGGTCCCACGCGTCGGCGTGGTCGAGCTCCTCCTGGAGCTTGCCCATCTCCTCCATCAGCTCGTCCGAGTAGTCGGTCGCCATGAGTTCGGCGATCTCGTTGAACCGGTCGAGCTTGACCTTGATCTCGCCGAGGCCCTCCTCGACGTTCTGCTTGACCGTCTTCTCCTCGTTGAGCGGCGGCTCCTGCAGCAGGATGCCGACCGTCGCCTCGGGGTCGAGGAAGGCCTCGCCGTTCGACGGCTGGTCCAGACCGGCCATGATCTTCAGGATGCTCGACTTACCGGCGCCGTTCGGGCCCACCACACCGATCTTGGCGCCCGGGTAGAAGCTCATGGTGACGTCGTCGAGAATGACCTTGTCACCATGCGCCTTGCGCACCTTTTTCATCGTGTAGATAAACTCAGCCACCCAAAGGCTCCAATCTGGACTGGAAAAGCGCAGCTCACCGGCTGCGAGAACGTACGACTCGACCGCCAGCCTACCGCGCCGGTCCCGCACCCCTCCCGCGTGCGCGACCGGTACCCGAAAATGACGCGGTGCGGTCGCGGAAGAAGATCTTGGACGCCACTCTCGGATTGATCGGCAGCGCCGGGTTCGAGGGTGTCGACATCGCCGCCGTGGCCGCCGCTGCGGGTGTCACCCGGCAGACGGTGTACTCGATCTTCGGCACGCGCGAGGATCTCGTCTCACACGCGATCGCCGCCCCGTCGAGGTGCTCGGCGACATCCGTGCCCGGCTCACGGCCGGGCAGTCGGCTGCGCGCTGCTCTGCGCCGGGGACGGCCATCGGTTGTTCGATCCGAGGATCATCACCCGCACCAAACCGGTTGCCCCCGAACTTCTCTCACCGCTCGTCGACCGGTCACAGGCGCTGCCGGACGAACGGCGTCGAGTCCGGCAGCGACGCGGCCATCGTCCCGTCATGGTTGGTCGGGTACGTCATGTAGGTGGCGTCGACGCCGGCCAGCCGCAGGTCGGCGATGAGCTTGAACGACAGCGGTGCCGGGACCACGGTGTCGAGCAGCCCCTGCGCGATGAACAGCGGCCGGTCGTAACCGGTGGTGGGCACGCCCAGATACTCGGTCATGGCGGCATGCATCGCGGGTTCGCCGAGCGATCTGGTCAGCAACTCGCCCACCGACACGCCCTTCACTGCCTCGGACTGTTCGTCGTAGCACAGGGTCTCGGCCGCGTCGACGAGTTCCTTGCCGCGCGGGGTGAGGTAGCTGTCGACGTCGACCTGCGGCATGGTCGCGCGCATCCCGGCGAGAATGTACGTCGCGAACACCGTCAGCCCGTCCAGTCCGAGGGGCGGAATCCACGGTCCGCCGATCGAGAACGCCGTCTCGAGGTTCGACGGCGCGCCGGTGGTGACGGCGCCGCGGAAGTCGAGTTCGGGTGCATAGCGAGTCGCGTCGTGCGCGGTGAACAGCGCCGCGTGCCCGCCCTGCGACTGCCCGATCGTCATCCACCGCGGTGACAGCTCCGGCACCACGGCCCGGCCCGCGCGCACCATGTCGATCACCGCGGTCGCCTCGGAGGCCCCTTGGAGATAGGGATGGACGCCCGGGGTGCCGAGCCCGATGTAGTCGGTCGCCACGACGGCATACCCCTGGGACAGCCAATGGCCCAGATAGTTCGCGTCGCGCTGGCTGCGCGGATTCCGCGAGGGCGCGCACGCGTCGCCCAGACCCACCGTGCCGTGCGCCCACGACAACACCGGCCACCCACCCTCGGGCGGAGTGCCCTGCGGGACGAAGACCACTCCGGAGCTCTCCGCTGGACGCCCGACCGCATCGCGCGTGATGTACGTGATCCGGTACTCCCGCGCGGCGCCGGGCAGTCCGAGCCCTGCCGGCAGAGCCTCGACGGACTGCACTTTCCCCGCCGTGGCGTCGGCGGGTGCACCGCCCGCCGACGCCACCGCCGGCACCAGCGCGGTGAGGGCGAACGCCGCCCCGACCGCGGTCGCGCGACGCAGTGACTCACCGATCGATCGACGCATGTTCGCTCCCTCGGGTTTTCGTTTCCGTTCGGCCTGGGCCGCAGTCACTGTCGCAGACCACCGGATGGTTCGCCCAGCGAAACGCCGAACCTTTCCGACCTACCCGGTGAGAGCCTCGACCCGTTCCTCACGGGCACCGGCCTCCCCGTCCCTGCCTTCCGATTCGGAAGGAGCCTCGCCCTCGGATCCGTCGGTGGCGCCGCCCCGCGCCCGGCCCGCCCGGTCGAGCCGGGCGCTGCAGCGCGCGAGATCCGGACCGACCGCTGTGGCCCTCATCTCGAGGTCGGAGCGCGGCTCGCCGTCGCGCGTCTTGTACTCGTTGGTGCGCAGTTCGCCGTGCGCGATGATCGGGTCGCCCTTCATCAGCGACGCACCCACGCCCTGCACGAGCCGGCGCCAGCAGCTCACCGTCAGGTACAGGGTGCCGCCGTCGACCCACTCGCCGGATTCGCGGTCGCGCCGACGGACGTTGCTCGCCATCCGGAAGCTCATGACCTCCTCGCCGGACGTGGTCTCACGCTTGATCGGGTCGGTGATCACGGTGCCCACCACCGTGCCGTGCGTTTCGTACATCGCCATCCCCCTGGATCGGCCGCTCGGGTGGGTCCCCGAGACGGCGAATGCACCGCCCCGGTCGGGACGGTGCATTCGACTGTGCCGTGGATCGCGCCCGGAAACGGGCCGGCGGGGTGATCTGTGGATGAACCGAATCGCCATCCACAGGGTGCGCCGAAGGCGCCCGGACGCCCGGGGCCTGTCGGCGGTGTGTGCTAGTGGCCGGCCTCCCGGTCACGTCGCGCGAGTTCGGCGAACATCGCGTTGTGCGCGGCCAGGTCCGCGTCGTCGTCGCGCTCGGCGGCACGGTCGACGCGTTTGGCGGTCTTCTGGTCGCTGCGCGACCACTGCACCAGCAGCGCGAGCATGACGAGCACCAGTGGAACCTCGCCGGTGGCCCACGCAATGGAGCCGCCCAACTGCTGGTCGTTGAGCAGGTCGGTGTTCCAGTCGAGGCCGAGCGACCGGTAGAACGTCGCGCCCATGACCTCGCCCATGCTCATGAGCGCGATACCGAAGAACGCGTGGAAGGGCAGCGACCCGAACACCATGGCCAGCTTGGTGATGGGCTGCAACTGCCGCGGCGACGGGTCGACGCCGATCACGACCCAGTAGAACAGGTAGCCGCTGAGGATGAAGTGCACGTTCATCAGCAGGTGCGCGGTGTGGCTGTCGACGTTAGCCCCGAAGATGCCGCCGAGATACAGCGCGTAGAAGCCGCCGACGAACAGCACCGACGCCACCAGCGGGTGGGTGAGGAAACGCGAGATGGGGCTGTGCAGGAACGCCAGTAGCCATTCGCGCGGGCCCGGGACGCCGTCCTTGCCGGCGGGGCGCATCGCCCGCAGCGCGAGGGTGAACGGTCCGCCGAGCACCAGCAGCACCGGCGCCAGCATCGACAGCGCCATGTGGGCGCCCATGTGAACACTGAACATCGCCGGTGCGTACCGGCCGACACCGGACGACGTACCGATGAGCAGAACCAGGCAGCCGGCGAACCACGCGATGGTCCGGCCCACCGGCCAGCTGTCGCCGCGCTTGCGCAGGGTCCGCAGACCGACGAAATACAGCACGGCGAGGACGATCGCGGCGGTGCCGAAGATCAGGTCGAAACGCCAGTCCAGCATCAGCTTCGCGAAGGTCGGCGGACCGTCGAGGTTGTAGCCGAGTTCCACCTCGGTGAGCGTCGGCACCGACGACGGCGGGGGCGGCGGAGTGCGGCCGAGTCCGACGGCGATGCCGATCGTCGCGGCGAACACGAGGGCCTCGGCGCCCGCGAACCGGATGAGCGCGCCCCGCGACTCCGGGTCGGCGGCGAGCGCGGGCAGCGCGCGTCGACGCTGGAGGAAGCCGAACACACCGAGCACCACCAGCGCGACGATCTTCGCGACGATCAGGCGCCCGTAGGTGGTGGAGAAGAGGTCGTCCAGCGGAACGCGGACGAGCGCGTTGACGACGCCACTGATGGCCATCGCCACGAAGCAGATGGTCGCCACGAACGAGAACCGTCGGGCGGCGACATCGGTGTGGGCACCGCGACGGCGGGCATGCGCGAGCAGGGCGAAGAGGCCGCCCGCCCAGAACGCTGCGCCGACGAGGTGCCAGATCAGGCTGTTGGTGGCGACGTCGTGCGAGCCCCCCGAGGACGAATGCCCGGTCAGCGCCAACGGCATCATCGTCGCGACTCCCAGCGCCAGCAGGAACGGCGTCCAGGACCAGCGCAGCGCGATCCGGCACAGCACGGCGAGGACCACGGCCATGATCGCGGTCCACTGCCACGCGACGGCCGTCTCCACCTGACCGATCGCCGAGAACAGGTTCGACGGCTTGACGGCTTCCGAGAACGGCTGACCCGATGTGTCCGACAGCGTGAGTGGCACCAGGATCACCGCGCTGACCGCCCACACGAACGCGGCGTGCGAGGCGGTGCGCACCGCCCGGTAGCCGTCGATGTCGAGGACGCCCGACTTCTGGGGCGGCACCATGAACGCCGCGAACAGCAGCGAGCCGATCGCGATGACGGCGGCGATCTCGCTGACCGCGCGCAGGGCCGGCAGGCCGTACGTGGTGAGCGGGCCCGGATCCGGGATGCCCATCAGCACCAGCGCCTGCGACGCCGACATGGCGACCACGAGGGCGGCGACGAGGCCGGCGAAGACGCCGCTGACCGCGAAGAACAGGCCGGAACCGGGACGGGACGAGGGAACGGGAGCGTGCTCGGTCTGCTCACGCACGGGTGTTGCCATGCCTACCAGGGTAGGACCTACGACAATCTGTCGGACTCGTGCCTCGCCCCGGCCGCGGCTGCCGGAGCGCGGGCGGGCCCCCGACGATCTCGAGCACCTCCGCCAGCGCCGCCACGGTGTGCGCGGGCAGGAAGTCGTCGCAGTACGGCAACGCCGCGGCCATCGACCCGGCGAGCGGCTCGAAACCCGGTTGGGCGGCGCGGGGATTGAGCCAGACGAGTCGGTGGGCGCGGCGGCCGACCCGGGCCACCGCCCCCGCCAGGTCGGCCGGGTCGTCGCTGTCCCAGCCGTCCGAGGCGACGATCACGACGGCGCCGCGCAACGACGACCCGTGTGGCGAGGACAACAGTGCGTCGAGGCTGCGGGCGATGTGAGTGCCGCCGAATCGGTCGACGACTCGTTCGGTCGCGCGCTGGGCGGCGACCTCGGCGCTGCGGTGCGCAAGCGTCGGCGTCAGCCGAGTGAGCCGGGTCGAGAACACGAACACCTCGGCGTCGCCGGGCCGGGATCCGAGCACGACCGCGCGCATCAGATGCAGACAGGCGTCGGCGTACCCGCGCATGGATCGGCTCACGTCGCACACCAGCACGATGCGACGCGGACGGGGGCGAGGCCGGTCCCGCGCCACCCGGACCGGCTCGAACCCGGTACGTCCCGCACGACGCATCGTCGCCCGCAGATCCACCCGGCCGTGCCGATGCGGTTCGCGCCGACGGCTCCGCCGTGCCGGCCATCGTCGCCGCGCCCGCTCGAGCCGTGCGCCGAGTGCCCGCAGATCTGCGTCGTCGAACGCGTCGAACGGCTCGCCCGCGAGATCCTCGCGCGGGCTGGGTAACCGCTTGCAGGCACCGACGGCCGCCGAGGTCTCGTCGTCGGACGCTCCGGCGCGCGTCACCCACGGCAGTGCCGTCCGCTCCCCCCTCGTATCTCCCTCGTGCACCGACGGACCGGGCTCCGGCCGTACGGAACGATCGTGCGGGCCGTTCCGTGCAGCGGCGCGGGCAGCCGGGTCGAGCGTGAGGACCGCGTCGGAGAACACCGTCGCGAACACGGCATCGAATCGCTCGAGATCGATCCGGCGGCCGACGAGCGTGATGCGGGCGGTCCAGTAGAGCCGGCGCCGGTCGGTCGGCGGCAGCACCCGCAGCGCCTCGGTGAACCGCGCCGCTCCGCTCGCCGACACCGCGATCCCGACCGATCGCGCCCGCGACACCAACGCGACGGCGAACGCCGCGAGGTCCACCCCGCGCAGCAGTGGGGCCCGAGCGTCGGGGGCCGTCACCGCCGGCGCGCTCGCAGGACGGTGAAGACGACGGCGGCCGCGACCGCCGCGGCGATCCAGGGCAGCAGCCGGCGCGCGGCCCCGATCCCGGACAGTGCCACGAGGTCGATGGGCTCGACGTCCGGTTCGACGGCGACCGGCCCGGTCAGCCCGGACACAGCAGCGACGCCGGGGCCGTTGTCGGGCGGAGGCAGCGCACCCGTCGCAGTGCCACTCGTCTCGGAAGCGAGCCGGTCCTCGAGCGACGACGCGAACTGCCCCATGAGCTTCGCGGACACCTGCGAGATCATCCCGCTGCCGAACTGGGCGAGCTTGCCGACCACCTTCATGTCGGTGTCGACGGTCACCCGCGTCGCGTCACCCTCCTCGTGCAGGCGCGCGGTGATGGTGGCGGACGCGTTGCCGCTGCCCCGCTTCTCCTTGCCGCGCGCGTCGATCACCGCGGTGTGGGACCGGGCGTCCTTCTCGGCGAAGGAGGCGCGGCCGGCGAACTCGGTCGTGACCGGCCCCACCTTGATCTTGACGGTGCCGAGGTAGTCGTCGCCCTCGCGGCCCGTCATCCGCGCGCCCGGCAACAACGGTGCGATGCCCTCGAGGTCGGTGAGCACCTCCCATGCCCGCTCGATGGGGGCGTCGACCGTGAACTGGTCTGCAATCTTCATCGTCGTCCTCTCATCCTGTCCTCCCGCACGCGGCGTACGCAGTCACCGCCTCGGCCAGCACGGTCCGGTCGTCGGGGGTCTTCGCGATCGCGCCGAGGCTCGCGAGCGCATCGGCCGCCACGAGGTCGGCGGCGCCGAGCGCGGCGAGTGCCGACACCCAGTCGACGGCCTCGGCGACGCCCGGCGCCTTGTCGAGGTCGAGACGGCGGGCCACGCCCAGGAAGTCGGTGACGCTCGCGATCAGCGGCTGCGTCGCGCCGGGAACCGTGCGACGCAGGATCGCCGCGGCCCGCTCCGGAGCCGGGTAGTCGATCCAGTGGTAGAGGCAGCGTCGGCGAAGTGCGTCGTGCAGGTCCCGGCTGCGGTTCGACGTCAGCACGACGATCGGCGGCCGGTCCGCGACGAACGTACCGATCTCGGGCACCGTCACGGCCGCCTCGCCGAGGAACTCGAGCAGCAGCGCCTCGAATTCGTCGTCCGCGCGGTCGATCTCGTCGATCAGCAACACCGGTGGGATCGGCCCGCGGTGCCGCACGCAGCGCAGGATCGGGCGTTCGAGCAGGAACGGTTCGGTGAACAGGTCCGCCTCCTGCAGCCGGTCACCGCGCGCCTCGGAGACCCGCACGGCCAGCAGTTGCCGCTGGTAGTTCCAGTCGTACAGGGCCTCGTCGGCGCCGAGGCCCTCGTAGCACTGCAGTCGCACCAACGGTGTGGTCAACGCGGCAGCGAGCGCCTTGGCCGCGGTCGTCTTCCCCACCCCGGGCTCCCCCTCGAGCAGCAACGGCCGCCCCAGTTGCAGCGCCAGGAACAGCGCCGTGGCGGTGCCCTCGTCGAGGAGATAGTCCCGCTCGTCGAAGCGGCGGATCAGCATGTCGACGTCGGGGACGATCGCGGTGACGGCCTCGGTCACGAGGCGTCCCGGTCCTGGTCGAGCAGCGCCCGGTACTCGTCCCACGTGTCGACGTCGAGGGGTATCCGGCCTTCCGCCGGCACGTCGAACACGTCGATGTCGTCGCGGTCGAACAGCTTCCACACGGCCTTGTCGCCGTACAGGTCGGCGAGGTCGCCGAACACGTCCCGCCCCAGCCACAGCGGATGTCCCTCGCCGTCGCTGTAGCGACACAGTCCGATGTTCTCGAGACGGCCCCGCTCGACCAGCGCGCGGACCGCACGGGGAGACACCCCGGGCTGGTCACCGAGCATCAGCACGATCCCGGAGGCGAGGGGGTCGATGTGCGGCAGGGCGGCTTTCACCGAAGCCGAGCATCCGCTTGCGGCGTCCGGGCAGTGCACGACGGTGCATCCACCGAGGTCGACGAGGTCCTCGATGGCGTCGGCGGATCCGGGCACCGTCACCAACAGCTGGTGGAAGCGGCAGGCGCGGGCCACCGTGAGCGTCGCGTCGAGCAGCGTCGCCCCGCGGTAGGGCAGGAGTTGTTTCGGCCGACCCAGCCGCCGCGACGATCCGGCGGCGAGCACCAGTCCGGTCACGAACATCGCGCACGCTCCTTCTCGTAGGCGCGGCGGCAGCCCGGCGCGCAGAACCAGTAGTCCTCCCCGTCGATCTGCAGGTGCGGCGTGTCCGCGCCGACGAGGACCGTCATGCCGCACACCGGATCGATGACAGTGAGGGCCGCATCCGGTTCCGCTTCGGCCGCAGCCGAATCCAGCTGCCCGATCCGGATCGCGCGCACCAGTTCGGCCGCGATCGACACCGCGATCTCCCCCGGAGTTCGGGCACCGATCGGAAGCCCTGCCGGGGTGTGCACGACAGCCCGTTCCGGTTCGTCGAGGTCGAGTTCGTCGACGATCGCGGCGCCGCGCCTGCTGCTCGCCACCAGTCCGACGTAACCGACTCCCGAGTCCAGCGCCTCGCGGATCACGGCAGGTTCGTCGCCGCCGAGACTCGCGACGATCACCGCGGCCTCCCCGCCGCCGACGGAGATGCCCCGGCGGACGTCGACGTCGAGAACCTCGAGGACCCGGGCGACGGCGTCGGCGACCGGCGTGGCGCCGGCCACCCGCACGATCGGGGCCGGCAGGCACGGTTCGAGGAAGATCTCCATCGCCCCACCGGACAGGCACGGGTTCACGACGACGTCGGCGCCCGGCGCGTCCGGGAAGGCCGGTCCGCCGTCGGGCAGGATGCGCAGCAGCACGCTCTCCCCCGACGCGACGGCATCGAGCGCCGCGCGGCGCACCGAGTTCTGAACACAGTGTCCACCGACGAATCCCTCGATCATGCCGTCCGGCAACACGATCGCCCGATCGCCGGGCCGGGTCGACGTGGGCTGTTGGGCGCGGACCACCGTCGCACGCACGAACGGACGCCGCTCGCCCGTCAGTTCGGCGGCGCGCGCACTCAGGTCCATGCGAACTCCTTCGTCAGATCGGCGGTGTCGCGCGACCCTGCATCGCCTCCCACACCCGCGACGGTGTCAACGGCATGTCCGCGTGCCGCACCCCGAACGGTTTCAAGGCGTCGACGACGGCGTTCACCACCGCCGGCGGTGAGCCGACCGTCGCGCTCTCGCCGATCCCCTTGGCGCCGATCGGGTGGTGCGGCGAGGGGGTGACGGTGTACCCGGTCTCGAGGTGCGGCACCTCACGCGCGGTCGGAATGAGGTAGTCCATGAGCGACCCGCCTAGACAGTTGCCGTCCTCGTCGAACGCGACGATCTCCATGAGCGCCATGCCGATTCCGTCGGTGATGCCGCCGTGCACCTGACCCTCGATGATCATCGGGTTGATCCGGGTGCCGCAGTCGTCGACGGCGAGGAAGCGGCGCACGCTCACCTGCCCGGTGCCCGGGTCGACGTCCACGACGCAGAAGTACGCGCCGTACGGGTACGTGAGATTCTCCGGGTTGTAACAGATCTGGGCCTCGAGCCCGCCCTCGATGCCGTCGGGCAGATCGCCGGCCCCGTACGAGCGCATCGCGATGTCCTGGATTGTCACCGCCGCCGACGGGTCGCCCTTGACGTGAAAGTTGCCCTTCTCCCACTCCAGGTCGGCGACGGACACCTCGAGCATCCCCGACGCGATGATCCGCGCCTTGACGCGGACCTTGCGGGCCACCAGCGCCGCCGCCGCGCCCGACACCGGCGTCGACCGGCTGCCGTACGTGCCGAGTCCGAACGGGGTGTTGTCCGTGTCGCCGTGGACCACGTCGATGTCCTCGGGCGGGATGCCGAGTTCCTCCGCGACGATCTGCGCGAACGTCGTCTCGTGCCCCTGGCCCTGGGTTTGCACGGACAGCCGGACCACGGCCTTGCCGGTCGGATGCACGGTGAGTTCACAGCCGTCGGCCATGCCGAGCCCGAGGATGTCCATGTCCTTGCGCGGTCCGGCGCCGACCGCCTCGGTGAAGAACGACATCCCGATGCCCATCAGCTCGCCGCGCCGACGCCGCTCGGCCTGCTCGCGGCGCAGGTCGTCGTAGCCGATCATGTCCATGGCCTTGCGCATCGTCGTCGCGTAGTCGCCCGAGTCGTACTTCCACCCGGTCTTGGAGGTGTACGGAAACTGCTCTGGGCGCAAGAGATTTCGCAGCCGCAGCTCCGCGGGGTCCAGGTCGAGGTCGAACGCGAGACAGTCGACCAACCGTTCCACCAGGTATACCGCTTCGGTGATCCGGAACGAGCACGCGTACGCGACTCCCCCCGGTGCCTTGTTCGTGTAGACCGCGGTCATGTGGCAGTACGCGGCCTCGAGGTCGTAGCTACCGGTGAACACGCCGAAGAACCCGGCCGGGTACTTCACCGGGGCCGCGGTGCCGTTGAACGCACCGTGGTCGGCCAGGACGTCGGTGCGGATCGCGAGGATCTTCCCCTCCCGCGTGGCGGCGATCTCGCCGACCATGATGTAGTCCCGCGCGAAGCCGGTGCTGGTGAGGTTCTCGCTACGATCCTCCATCCACTTGACGGGTTTGCCGGTGAGCAGCGACCCGACGATGGCGCACACGTAGCCCGGGTAGATCGGTACCTTGTTGCCGAAACCGCCGCCGATGTCCGGCGAGACCACCCGGATCTTGTGCTCGGGCAACCCTGCGACCAGCGCGTACAGCGTGCGGTGCGCGTGCGGGGCCTGGCTGGTCGACCACAGCGTGAGCTTGCCGTCGACGGCGTCGTAGTCGGCGACCGCGCCGCACGTCTCCATCGGTGCCGGATGCACGCGCGGGTAGACCATCTCCTGCCGTACCACCACGTCGGCCCTGTCGAACACGGCCGCGGTGGCGGCGGAATCTCCCGTCTCCCAGTCGAAGCAGTGGTTGTCGGTCTTGCCGTCCAGGTCGGTGCGGATGACGGGGGCGTCCGCGGCGAGGGCTCGGCGGGCGTCGATCACCGGGTCCAGGATCTCGTACTCGACATCGATCAACTCGAGCGCGTCGCGCGCCGAGTACCGGTCCTCGGCAACGACGAACGCCACCTCCTGCCCCTGGAACCGGACCTTGTCCGTCGCGAGCACCGCCTGCACGTCGTTCGACAGAGTCGGCATCCACGCCAGGCCCTTCTCGGCGAGATCGACGCCGGTGACGACCGCCGCGACCTTCGGGTGCGCCTGCGCGGCCGTGGTGTCGATCCGCACGACCCGCGCGTGCGCCACCGGCGACCGCAGGATCGCCAGGTGCAGCATGCCGGGCAACTGCACGTCGTCGACATAGCGTCCCTGGCCGCGGATGAACCGCGGGTCCTCCTTGCGGAGCATGCGACCGTGCCCGCATGGCTTGCCGTCGTTGACGGGGCGGTCGGGGTCCGTCTGCGGGTGGTCGAGCGTGGTCACGACGCGCCTCCCGTGGTGACGGTGTCGGTGGTCGCGCCGCCGTGCTCGGCCGCCCACCGGACGGACCGGACGATCGTGGTGTAACCGGTGCACCGGCAGATCTGGCCCGAGATCGCCTCGCGGATCGTCTGTTCGTCCGGGTCGGGGTCGCGGTCGAGCAGTGCGCGGGCGGTGATCATCATGCCGGGCGTGCAGAATCCGCACTGCAGGCCGTGGCACTGCATGAAGCCCTCCTGCACCGGGTCGAGGACGCCGTCGGTGGCCAGCCCTTCCACGGTGCGGACCGCGCGCCCGTCGGCCATCACCGCGAGCATCGTGCACGACTTCACCGGTTCGCCGTCCACCGCGACCACACACGTCCCGCAGTTGCTGGTGTCGCATCCCCAGTGAGTTCCGGTGAGGCCCAGTCGGTCCCGCAGGAAGTGCACCAGCAGCATGCGCGGCTCCACGTCGTCGGCGACCTCCGCGCCGTTGACCGTCATCGTCACCTGCATCTCACAGCTCCGTCCGTCCGGTGTGCGCCCGCTCTGCGGCGGTCCGCAGCGATCGGACGGTCAGTTCCTCGGCGAGATGCCGCTTGTAGGCGGCGGTGCCGCGCGAATCCGTGACGGGTTCGCAGGCCTGCCCGGCCAGTTCGCCCGCCCGCCGGAAGTTCTCCTCGTCGGCCGGTTGCCCGCGCAGGACGTCCCCGACGTCGGCCAGACGCTCGGCGTCGGGCACCACCGCGGTGAGACCGAGCCGCGCCGCCGCGATGCGGTCACCGTCCAACCGGACCGCGGCGCCGGCGGCCGCGATCGCCCAGTCCCCCACCCGCCGTTCGACCTTCGTGTACGCACTCGATCCCGACGGCACCCGGGGAATCCACACCTCGGTGAGGATCTCGTTGCCGCGGACGGCCGTCTCGTAGGGCCCGACGAGGAACTCCTCCATCGGCACCTCCCGCACCCCGGTCGGCCCACGGATCACACAGACCGCGCCCACCACCGTGCACACCGTCGTGAGGTCTTCGGCCGGATCGGCCTGGCACAGCGACCCGCCGATCGTGCCGCGGTTCCGCACCACCGGGTCCGCGATCACCCTCTCGGCGTCCCGGAAGATCGGCAGCAGCCGAGCCAGATCGTCGGACTCGAGAATCTGGCGATGCCGGACCATCGCCCCGATCCGCACCGCGTCCGCCTCGACCGTGATGTCGCCGAGCTCGGCCGCCAGGTCGTTGATGTCGATGAGATATTCGGGGTTCGCCAGCCGCAACTTCATCATCGGTAGAAGACTGTGGCCACCCGCGACGATCCGCGCCTCGTCGCCCAGCCGATCCAGCAGGGCGATCGCATTCTCGACGTCGGTGGCGCGCTCGTATTCGAACAGTCCCGGAACCTGCATGTGGCACTCCTCACAGCCCGGACACCCTCCAGCGTGTGCCCGGTCAGGCGGGGCGTCAAGCGCGATTCAGCGAAAGCTTGATCTCGACTCGACACGGCCGCCCCGATCACCCGTTTCGCTCGTGATGGATACGTCCGCGCAGGTCACGCAGCGGTAGCCCGCCGCCGCCCCAGCGCCGCGCGATGATCTCCGCCGCGATGGATACCGCCGTCTCTTCGGGAGTGCGGGCCCCGAGATCGAGACCGATCGGGCTCGACAGCCGGGCCAGATCCACGTCGGTGAGACCGGCCTCGCGCAGCCGGTCCAATCGGTCGCGGTGGGTGCGCTGTGAGCCCATGGCCCCGACGTACCCGACGTCCGGCAGTCGGAGCGCGACCGCCAGCAACGGGACGTCGAACTTGGGATCGTGGGTGAGCACACAGATCGCCGTGCGGCCGTCGACTTCCCCCGCGTCGGCCTGCGCTTCGAGGTACCGGTGCGGCCAGTCGACCACGACCTCGTCGGCGGTCGGGAAGCGCGACGCGGTCGCGAACACCTCGCGCGCGTCACACACGGTCACCCGGTATCCGAGGAACTTCCCCTGCCGAGCGACCGCGGCCGCGAAGTCGATCGCCCCGAACACCAGCATCCGGGGCGGCGGCGCATAGCTCGCGACGAACACCCGCATGCCCTCGCCGCGCCGCTGCCCGTCCGGCCCGTACGCAAGTACCGCGGTCCGGCCGGCCGCGAGCAGACCGCGGCCGTCGTCGACGACCGCGGCGTCGAGCCGGTCCGAACCGAGCGTCCCCGAGACGTCGTCGGGTCGGATTACCAGGTGCTGCCCGACGCGACCGGCGACGTCGTCGACGACCGTCGCCACCGCCACCGGACGCCGCTCCGCGATGTCGTCGGCGACGTCTGCGAGTGCGGGAAACGTGGCGCGAGAGACCGGCTCGACGAACACGTCCAGGATGCCGCCGCACGTGAGCCCGACCGCGAACGCGTCGTCGTCGCTGACGCCGTACCGCTCGAGGGTCGGCCTCCCCGTCCGGACCGTCTCGGACGCCGATTCGTAAACCGCGCCCTCGACGCACCCGCCGGACACCGAACCGGACACGCGGCCGTCGGGGGCGACCACCATCGCAGCCCCCGGAGCGCGCGGCGCGGAGTGGAAGGTGGCGACCACCGTGGCGAGTCCGGCCGTCTCGTCCGAGCGCCAGATCGCGAGCAGATCGGACAGAACGTCGCGCATGGCTTCAGCCTCCAGCCCCGGCCGTCGCCGCAGGTGAGGCCGGTCCATTCGCAGATGTCGATCTTCCTCGGCCCGTACCCTCGAGGGCGTGACACCCGCTCAACTGCGAGCCTATTCCGCGGTGGTGCGGCTCGGATCGGTTCGAGCGGCAGCGCGTGAATTGGGCATGACGGATTCGGGTGTCTCCATGCATATCGCCCAGCTCCGCAAGGAACTCGACGACCCCCTGTACTGCCGACGGCCGTCGGGGCTCGCTTTCACACCGGGCGGGCTGCGCCTCGCGAGCCGGGCCGTCGAGATCCTCGGGCTACAGCAGCAGACGGCGCTCGAGGTGAGCCAGGCCGGCAACGGCCGGCGTCTCCTGCGGATCGCGGCGTCCCCGCTGTTCGCCGAACACGCCGCCCCCGGGCTGATCGACCTGTTTGCCGGGCGCGCGAAGGATCTGTCGGTCGAGCTGAGCGTCCACCCCGTCCGTCAGTTCGCGAATCTGATCTCTTCGCGGGCCGTCGACGTCGCGCTGGGGCCGCGGGTCCTGGGCGAGCGGCAGCCGCTGTGCCTGCACCCGTTCCTGCAGTACGAGGTGCTCACGGTGTGCGCACCCCAGCACCCGATGGCGCGGACCCGGCCGTCGCTGCGGCAACTGCGCGAGCAGCAGTGGTTCCTCGGACCGTCCGCGGCCGGCGGCGACGGCGTGATGCGGCACATGCTCCGCGCACTCGACATCCCCCACGAGCGGCAACGGATCTTCCAGAGCGACGCCGCCGCGGTGGAGGCGGTCCGGCGGTCATCGGCGCTGACGCTGGCACTCGGCTTCGCGATCGACGACGAACTGTCGGCCGGCTCTCTCGACCTCGTCGAAGGTCCGGAACTGCGCGCGGCGGGCGAATGGTGCGCCACGACCCTGCACCACCAGCACCTCCAGCCCGCCGCGACCGAACTGCTGCACTTCGTCAGCACACCGCGATGCATCCAGGCGATGATCCGCGGCACCGGAGTCGACGTCGCCCACTTCAAACCCAAGGTGCACGTCACACTCTGGAGCTGACCCCGGATGCGCGAATCACCCCGATTCAGCAGGTATGCTCTTGGCCGCGCCTCCGTAGCTCAGTTGGATAGAGCAAGAGCCTTCTAATCTCTAGGTCGCAGGTTCGATTCCTGCCGGGGGCACCACAAACTGCAGCGACCGAACCGGCATGTGATCATCCCACCGGCGTACCGGTGAACGGGGCAACCATCACGCACGGCACCGGTTCCGGGTACTGCGGATCGAGCGCGTTGAGCACATATCCGGCTGCGACGGGCGAGGCGGCCAGCGCTGCCTGCTCCGAGTAGTCCTGTGGGCACCGATCCTGGACGACGATGTTCGTCACGTTCGGACCGGGGACGAGACCACTGGTGTACGGCACGACGAGCTCGTCGTACCTGGTGGCGATGTTCGTGTACGCGACGCCGGGCGCATACGGACTGCCGCCCTCGTTCATCTTCTCGATGAAATCGGCGCCCGGCGCCATGTCCAGGCAGGACGCGCACAGCCGTCCGAACGTCTGCTCCTGCAATGCCTTCAGCCCGAACTGCTCGACGAGGGCCGTGATCTCGCCGGCGCCGAAGGAGCCGGCCCCACCCCAGAGCGGAGCCAGTGACACGTACTTGTCCACCTTCGCCGCGCCGCCGAGGAACTTCACGTAGTAGTTCGGCATCAGGGTGCCCTGCGAGTGGCCGACGATGTCGACGTTGCTCGCGCCGGTGGCGGCAAGCACCTCGTCCACGAAGACCGACAACTCCTGTGCGCTCTGCTCGAGCGGCGTGAGTGCGCCGAAGGCACTCATCGGCCACGTCGCGTCCGGACGCGTGCCGTAGGTGGGCGCGAAGACGCAATAGCCTTCGTTCTTCAGCAGGGGACCGTATGTGGCCCAATTTGTCTGCCGATTCGCACCCGTGCCGTGGACGAGGATCACCGGATTCGGGTGGGCCTCGGTCGGCACACAGGCCCAGTCGTTCGAACCCGGAATCGAGCCGCCAGGGTTTGCCGTCTCGAGCGCGATACCTTCGAAGAAATTGTGCGGCACGGGTAGCGGATCGGCCCCGACGCCTGGCGTCGCCACAACGGACAGGGCGAGCGCCCACAACGCTGACGCACAGACCGCGGCGAAGAACGCACGCATGTAGATCCCCCTCGGCTGTTCCACCAGAACCCCGACCGACCGACCGAAACCCAGCACCCGCGTGAGGTTTCGGACGCGAACTGCAAGCGGCCCGCCCCCGGTGGACGGGGACGGGCCACTTGCTACGAACTGCGATCGATCACTCGACCGCGTCGGGCTCGACGAAGCCCTCGGGGGTCTGGAAGCCCTCGAGCCTCTGCTCGCCGGTGATCGCCGGGTCCGGGCGATCGAACGTGTCGGTGGACGCCACCCGCATGCCGCTCAGATCGGTCTTCATGTAGATCACGTTGTAGCGGTCCCACGTGGTCAGCACGAAGTAGAGATTCTTGTCGGTGCCGTTCTTGTTCGTCCACGGATGCATGAAACCGCCGTACAGCGACGGCAACGCAGTCGAGCCGATCAACGTCTGCGTGCCACTCCAGTTGATCAGGTCCGACGACTGCCGGATCTTCAGACCGCCCATGTCGGTGTACATCGCGACGTACTTGCCCAGGTACGGATTCCATTGCACCGACAGTTCGCTGACGTTGCCGCGGATCACCGGAACGGCGTCGGCGATGTCCTGGCTCCACCCCGAACCGGTTCGGTACTCGTAAGCGTTGAGGTTACGAATGTCCGCCTTCGGTACACGGGCGAGGCGCGCCTCCCCCGATCGACCGGAGGGCGTTCCGAACTCGTAGACGTAGCCGTCGCCCCGATCCGGCACGAACGCACTCATCTGCCAGTTCTTGTTGCTGGTCGCCAGATTCGGGACGCCGGGCAGGTCGAGACCGTCCAGCACGCCCTCGCGGTTGAGGCGGACGGTGGCCGGATCCGTGGTCCAGTTCTCACCGTTGTCGGTGGAGAAGGCCAGGCCCGAGTAGTTGGTGGTCCACTCTCCCGGCACGTCCCACGAACGGACCGACATCCAACGCACGTACTGCACGCCGTCGACCGCGACGCCGCCGGTCGGGATCACCGTGAACTCGGGCATCGTTCCCGGAGGCAGGTTCAGCAACCCCTTGATGACCTGTCGCGAGAAGTTCCCGCCAGGGGTGTCGAGCGGAGAACTGTCGATGCGCATTCCGTCGGCCAGATTGGCGTCGTTGCTGCGAAACAGGACGTTGCTGCGCCACTGGTCGCCGTCGATACCGCAGTCGCCCACGGTGTCACCGAAGGCCATCAGCACCTGCCCGGCCCCGTTGTCCCACATGATCCCGAGGTCGGTGCCGGCGACGCTGAAGCGGTCGATCGTGTCGTTCGGGCTGCCCGGCCCCGTCACCATCTCGAGTGCCTTGGTGGGGCCGGACAACACCGGTAGCGCGCCGTTGGGCGCGCCGGTGATCCAGGGCAGCGAGTTGGCCAGCGATCCCGTCGCGCTTCCGAGGCTGCCCGCGCCCAGACTGCCCATCAGGCTGCCCGTCAGCCCAGAACTCCCGAGGCTGCCGCCGCCCTGACCGCACGGGCCACCGACTGCAGCGGCCGGCGTCGCCATCGCGACCGACAGTCCGGCGGTGACCGCGGCGGCCGACAGAGCTGCCGCCCACCTCCGATTTGCTTCTCTCACAGACCGATTCCCTTCCACAGGTGGAGACGGAGGGAGACAACCCCAGTGCGGCCCGACCGCTGATTCCCCCGAATACGTTCGTCGGTCAATGATCAAACCACGGAAAACCCCCGATCACGACGTTTCCTGTGTGACTGCTGGGGAAACTGTGACTCTGCACCGACCCTCGGACGCCGGACTCGAACTCGTGCCACCGGCCCCGAGACGGGTCTCCTAGCAATCTTCGCAACCACGTAACACGATGTTCACACGTGGCTAATCTCACTTTCCGCAGGTAACCGTCGAAGTCGTGCACCCTCGCGGACTATCGTGTAACGGAAAGATTAATAAGTTCTCACGGAATCAGGTAGGTGAATGTTGTCTGTACGCGACCGCGTTGAGGAGATCTACAAGCAGGTACTCCTTCGCAATGCTGGCGAGCCGGAGTTCCACCAGGCGGTCGCCGAGGTCTTCGAGTCGCTCACCGTGGTTCTCGATCGGCACCCGAACTACGCCGACGGCGCCCTGATCGAGCGTCTCTGCGAGCCCGAGCGGCAGATCATCTTCCGTGTGCCGTGGCAGGACGACAACGGCAACATCCACGTCAACCGTGGTTTCCGCGTGCAGTACAACAGCGTGCTCGGCCCGTACAAGGGCGGCCTGCGCTTCCACCCGAGCGTCAACCTCGGCATCGTGAAGTTCCTGGGCTTCGAGCAGATCTTCAAGAACTCCCTCACCGGCCTGCCCATCGGTGGCGGCAAGGGTGGCTCGGACTTCGACCCCAAGGGCAAGTCCGAGTCCGAGATCATGCGTTTCTGCCAGTCCTTCATGACCGAGCTGCAGCGCCACATCGGTGAGTACACCGACGTCCCGGCCGGTGACATCGGCGTCGGTGGACGCGAGATCGGCTACCTGTTCGGCCAGTACAAGCGCCTCAACAACTCCTACGAGTCGGGCGTCCTCACGGGCAAGGGCCTCACGTGGGGCGGTTCGATGGTCCGCAAGGAGGCCACCGGCTACGGTGCCGCCTACTTCGTCGCCGAGATGATGGCCGCCAAGGGCGACTCCATCGAGGGCAAGAAGGCCGTCGTGTCCGGCTCGGGCAACGTCGCCATCTATGCGATGGAGAAGATCCACCAGCTCGGTGGCACGTCCATCGCCTGCTCCGATTCCTCGGGCTACATCGTGGACAACGCCGGCATCGATCTGGAACTGCTCAAGGAGATCAAGGAGGTCCGTCGCGGCCGCATCTCCGAGTACGTCGACGAGCGTCCGGACGCGCAGTACTTCCCGGGCGGCAACATCTGGAACGTGCCGTGCGACATCGCGCTGCCGTGTGCCACGCAGAACGAGCTGGACGACGTGTCGGCGAAGGCCCTGGTGAACAACGGCGTCAAGGCCGTCGCCGAGGGCGCCAACATGCCCACCACGCCGGGTGGTATCGCGGTGTTCCGCGAGGCCGGCATCGCGTTCGCGCCGGGCAAGGCAGCCAACGCCGGTGGCGTCGCGACCTCCGCGCTGGAGATGCAGCAGAACGCATCGCGTGACTCCTGGAGCTTCTCCTACACGGACGAGCGCCTGTCGAAGATCATGCGCGGCATCCACGAGCGTTGCTCCACCACGGCCGAGGAGTACGGCAAGCCGGGCGACTACGTCCTGGGCGCCAACATCGCCGGCTTCGTGAAGGTCGCCGACGGAATGTTCGCCATGGGCGTCATCTGATCGACCCGCAGACAGAAGTCGGGCCCGGCACCTGTGACAGGTGCCGGGCCCGATTCGTTTGTCAGGGATCAGCTCTCGTCGGCGTCCGGCCGCTCACCGTCCTCGCGCGCTTTCCGTGCCGCCTCGCGCATCTCGATGCCGTCGGTGATCCAGTCGCCCACCTCCCGGGTGACGTCCCGGACGGCACCGGCGATGATTACCGCGATCGCGCCGACGTGTGTGGCCGCGGACTCGGTCAGTTCCTGCACCGTGTCCTTACCTCGCTCGAACTTCCCCACCATGTTCGACGTGCCTCTCATGCAGCGGTCTTCCGACGCTCGACGATAACACCGCTCACCGGCGCCCGGCCGACGAGCGACGGCGGCAACGCGAACCGGAAGATCTTGGCCCACACGGTGCCGATCTGCCGGAAGAAGCCGCCGGTGTTGTACGGCAGGTCGTAGCGTTCGCACAGTTCCCGGACCCGCGGCGCCATCTCCGGGTACCGGTGCGCCGGGATGTCCGGGAAGAGGTGGTGCTCGATCTGGTGCGACAGATTGCCCGACATGATGTGGAACAACGGGCTTCCGGTGATGTTGGCGCTGCCGAGCATCTGCCGCAGGTACCACTGGCCGCGCGTCTCGTCGGCGGTCTCGTCCTCGGTGAAACTCTGCACGCCGGACGGGAAGTGACCACAGAAGATGATCGAGTACGCCCACACGTTGCGGACCACGTTGGCGGTGGCGTTACCGAGCAGGGTCGAGACGAACAGCGGGCCGGTGAGTGCCGGGAACAGCACGTAATCCTTGAGCACCTGACGGCCGGCCTTGCGCCACCAGCCCCGCACGAGCGGTTTGACGTCCGACCACCTGCGCTTGCCCTGGATCACGTTCTCGGCCTCGAGGTCGTGCAGCATCACGCCCCACTCGAACAGGAACATCAGTGCGGTCGCATACAGCGGATTGCCCAGGTAGTAGGGGTTCCAGCGCTGCGCCTCGTCCATCCGCAGGATGCCGTACCCGATGTCGCGATCGCGGCCGACGATGTTCGTGTAGGTGTGGTGCATGTAGTTGTGCGAGTGCTTCCACTGATCCGCCGGGCACACGGTGTCCCACTCGAACACCCGCGAGTTCAGGCCGGGCTCACGCATCCAGTCGTACTGGCCGTGCATGACGTTGTGCCCGATCTCCATGTTGTCGAGGATCTTCGAGATCGACAGTGCCCCCACTCCCGCCAACCAGAACGGCGGCAGGAATCCCAGGTACATCAGGCCGCGGCCGGCGACCTCGAAACCGCGCTGCGCCTTGATGATCCGGTAGATGTACTCGCGGTCTGCGGCGCCGAGATCGGCGACGACCTCGTCACGCAGCGCGTCGAGTTCCCGGCCGAGTGCCTCGACGTCGTCGTAGCCGATGACGGTGACCTCGGGCTCGGGGTCGCGGCCACCGAATTTCAGAAACCCGGGCAGGGCCAGGAACCCGGGAACGCTCAGTCCGAACATGGGTTTCTCCTCTGGTCGTGGTGGACCGGTAGGTCAGACATCGATCTCGACGTCCCCGACCGGCGCCGAGATGCACAGTTGGATCGACTGCTCCGGGTCGTCGTGGGTATCACCGGTGCGCAGGTTGCGGGTGCGCCCGGACCGTTTGACCGCGGTGCACGAGAAGCAGATGCCCATCCGGCAGCCGAATTCCGGCTGCAGACCCGCGGCCTCGGCCTGGTCGAGCAGGCTGGCTCCGGTGTTCTCCGCGGTGACGCCGCTGCGCGTGAAGGACACGACGCCGTCCGCCGGTCCGGAGGCCGCCGGCGGGTCGATCCGAAACCGTTCGGTGTGCATCTGTTCACCGAATCCTTCGGCGTCGAGCATCTCCTCGACCGCCGCCGAGAGCGTGTCCGGACCGCACACGAACACCTCCGATTCCGGACCGAACCACGGCGCCACGGCGTCGAGGTGCTCGCGCCGGAACCGCCCGTCGACCGAGGTCTCGACGACGCGGACAGTCACGTTGTCGTGCGCCCGGTCGATCGCCCGCAACTCGCCCGGGACGGGAACGTCGTCCAGCGTGCGGGTGTAGTGCAGGAACGCGACAGACCCGGCGAACCCCTCGTCGACGAGGGTGCGCAGCATCGACAGCACCGGAGTGATCCCGCTACCGCCGCTGACGAGGACCACCTGCGCCGGTCGCGGCTCGGGCAGTGTGAATTCGCCTGCCGCCGTGGACAGGTCGAGCACCATGCCCACGGCCGCTTCGCGGACGAGATACTGCGAGACCAGCCCGCCGGGGTGCGCCCGCACGATCAGCCGGATCGAGTCCCGCGCCCCGCCCTGGGCACCGGTGGGCGAATAGCACCGGGTGTGCCGCACGCCGTCGATGACGACGCCGAGTTGCACGAACTGGCCCGCCGCGAAGCCGCGCCACTGCCTGGTGGGCCGCAGATCGAGCACCACCGAATCCGATGTGGAGCGCTCGACCCGCACGACGCGGGCCCGCATGTCGCGAGCGGTCGCCATCGGGTCGAGCAACTCGAGGTAACGGTCGACCGCATGGGGGGTGGCGAGCGCCTCGAGCAGCGACAGCAGCGGCCGTCGGCGCGCTCGCTCCGGGGAAGTCGTCGTCATGATCATCTCCTCACGAGAGATTTTCAGTGCACACTCGTACACTGATTAGTGTGAACGCGATTACCCCCTACCTGTCAATCCCGGAGGCGCGTGACGGCGATCACTGCACGACCCGGACGGTGCCCGGGACCCGATGCCTAGACTCGACGCCGTGACCGAACCGGTGGAGACCCGCGCGCAGCGCAAGGAGCGCACGCGGCAGGCCTTGCTGGACCGGGCACTCGAACTCCACGCCGACCGCACTTTCGCGAGCGTGAGCCTGCGTGAGGTCGCGCGCGCCGCGGGCATCGTGCCCACGGCCTTCTACCGGCACTTCGCGTCGATGGACGAACTCGGCGTCGTGCTGGCGGAGGACAGCATGCGCGTGCTGCGCCGAATGCTGCGGGACGCCCGGCGCACTCCGAGCAGCAGAAACGCCCGCGACTCCCTCGACATCCTCGTGCGCCAGGTGCGCGCCCACGAGGCCGAGTTCCGGTTCGTCGCCCGCGAACGGTACGGCGGCGTCCCGGAGGTGCGGCGCGCGATCGCGACCGAACTGCGCCTGTTCGTCAGCGAACTCACCATCGACCTCGGACGCATGCCGGCGCTGGGCGACTGGGATGCCCCGGACCTCGAGATGGCCGCAGACCTGATCGTGCAGGCGATGCTGGCCGCGGTCGTCGATCTGCTCGAGGTCGATCGCCCCGGTTCGGCCGAGGAACGGGCGGTGGTCGACCGCACCGCGAAGCAACTGCGGCTGATCACGATCGGCATGGGCGGGTGGAAACCGGCGCGCCCATAGCGATTCCGCTACCGTGGCGCAATGACCGACGACTCACGGACCGATCGCGTGCGCCTGGGCGAACTGACCTTCGATGTCACCGTCGCGGGCCCCGACGACGGAACCCCGATCCTCCTGCTGCACGGTTTCCCGGAGAGTTCGGCGTCGTGGCGCCCGGTCACCCCGCGCCTGGTGCGCGCCGGTCTGCTGGTGATCGCCCCGAACCAGCGCGGTTACTCCCCCGACGCCCGGCCGGAGCGGGTGGACGAGTACCGCTTCGACCGTCTCGTCGGCGACGTCGTCGGACTGCTCGACGCCTACGACATCGAGTCGGCGCACCTGGTCGGCCACGACTGGGGTGCGGCCGTCGCCTGGCAGGTCGCCGGGGGCCATCCGGAACGGATCCGCAGCCTCACCGCGGTCTCGGTTCCGCACCCGGCCGCGCTCGGGTGGGCGCTGAGGGAGGATGCCGATCAGCAGCGCCGGTCCGGCTACATCGGCCTGCTCCGCCAGGAAGGGAAGGCCGAAGCCGTTCTGCTCGAAGACGATTCGCGTCGCCTGCGCGCCATGTTCGGCGACGGGAACGACCCGGAACTGGTGGAGGAGCACGTGCGTCTGCTGTCGCAGCCAGGTGCGCTCACGGCAGCGATGAACTGGTACCGCGCTATGACCCGGGCGTTCGGCGATCTACCGCCCGTCCGGGTGCCGACGACGTATGTGTGGAGTACCGCAGACCCGGCGCTCGGGCCGGCGGCCGCCAAGCGGTGCGCCGAGTTCGTCGATGCGTCCTACCGTTTCGTGGTCCTCGACGGCGCGAGCCACTGGATCCCGGAGGAGCATCCGGACGCGCTGGCGGACGCGATCCTCGCCCGCGTGGCGCAGGCCTGACCTACGGTCACGCGCGCAGCAGCACCTCGAGTTCGTCGACGACGGCGTCGAGTGGCGCCGACGTGCCCTGCGCCTGGGCCATCACGAGCGCGCCCTCGAGAGCACTGACCACCAACACCGCCAGCGACGCCGACCGGTCCTGAGGCACCCCGTCCTCGACGAGACTCGCGGCGATCAGCTCGCACCACTCGGCGAAGGTGACGCCGGCGACCTCACGCGCGCCGCGCTCGGTGCCCAGAGCCGCCGCGACGATGGGGCATCCCGCCTCGTAATCCGTTGCCTCGAGCCCGCGTCGCCACAGATCGACGAGCGCCCGCAGCGCCGACACGGTGTCACCCGACTCGAGTACCCGGGCCACACCGCGGCCCAGGTAGGCGGCGGCGGACCGGGTGGCCTCCTCGACGAGCTGCGACTTACCGCCCGGGAAGTGGTGATAGATCGAACCGCGGGGCGCGCCGCTGTGCGCGAGCACGTCGGCGAACGACGTCGCAGCGACGCCCTGCTCACGGATGAGCGCGACCGCGCTGTCGATCATTGCGGCCCGGGGCCCGGCCCCGGGGTCCTGCCGCCTCGCCATGTCGTCACCTTCCGCCGTCGCACGGTTGCCGTCCGCTTTTATGTATGTTGTCATACTTAGAACCGGATCGTCAGCCGTCAGGAGTGGTCGTGACCCAGATCGTCGCACCTACGCACCCGTTCGACGTGGCCGTCGAACTCTCCCCCGAGTTGGGCGCGCCCGGCGTCTTCCTGGGCCACACCTCCCCCGCGTACGCGAACATGGTGGGTCCGTTCGGTGGCATCACTGCCGCGACCCTGCTGCGCGCGGTCCTGCAACATCCCGAACGTCTGGGCGACCCGCTGTCCCTCACGGTGAACTTCGCGGGTCCCATCGCCGACGGCGCGTTCGAGGTGTCCGCCCGCCCGACGCGGACGAATCGGTCCACGCAGCACTGGAGCATCGAACTCGCCCAGGACGGCGTCGTCACGACGACGGCCACCGCGGTATTCGGCAATCGCCGGGATACGTGGGCGTCCACCGAGATCGAGGCGCCCCCGGCCCCGCCCGCCGATGACGTGGCCGCTGCAGGTTTCCCCGACTTCATCGCGTGGGCGCGCAATTACGAGATGCGGTTCGTCGCCGGCGAGCTCCCCACTCCCGAAGCGGGCGGACAGCCGGATTCGACGACCACGATGTGGGTGCGCGACGCCCCGCCGCGAGCGCTGGACTTTCCGGCACTGACATCGCTGTGCGACGTCTTCTACCCACGCGCGTTCCTGCGTCTGGGTCGGTACCTGCCCGCGGGCACCGTCTCACTCACGGTGTACTTCCACGCCGACGCGACGTTGCTCGCCGCGCAGGCTGACGACGCCGTCCTCGCCACCGCCCGAGCGCAGCGGTTCGGGAAGGGCTACTTCGACCAGTCCGGTGAGATCTGGGGCCACGACGGAGCCCTGCTCGCCACCACCCACCAGCTGGTGTACTTCAAGGACTGATCTCCGGTGACTGCATGTCACACACAGTCAGTTGAACTGGACGCGTGTGACATCCGGCCGTCACGTGGGGAGGGACTCGGCCGTGTCGCGCTCCGGTGCCCGCACCGCGGCCAGCGCGGCGAGGCCGATCCCCAGGACGACGAGCAACCCGACGATGCCCGCCCGGTCGGCGCCGAACCACCAGGCGAAGAAACCGAACAGTGTCGGCGCGAGAAACGACACCGCGCGGCCCGTGGTGGCGTAGAGACCGAACAACTGACCTTCCCGGCCCGGCGGGGTGATGCGCGCGAGGAAGGTGCGAGCCGACGACTGTGCGGGCCCGACGAAGAGGCACAGCAAGAGGCCGAAGATCCAGAAGAGCAGCGTCCCCGAGACACCGATCAGCACGACACCGACCGCGATCATCGAGACCAGTGACGCGACGATGACCGCCTTCGGGCCGACCCGGTCGTCCAGACGCCCGGCGACGATCGCGCCGAGTGCGGCGACGACGTTGGCAGCGACTCCGAACAGCAGGACGCTGTCCGACGCCATCCCGTACACGTTGACCGCGAGCACGGCACCGAACGTGAAGACTCCGGCCAGCCCGTCGCGGAACAGTGCACTGGCGATCAGGAACCAGACCGTCCGCCGGTCCGCCTCCCAGAGGTCCTTCAGATCGCGCCACAGGACGCGGTACGACTCGACGAATCCCGCCTTGGCGGCGCCGGGATCGGCGGCACTGCGCGGAAGTTCCGGCACCGCGAAGAGAACCGGCAAGGCGAACACCGCGAACCACGCTGCCGCGAGGAGCGCGACGAGCCGGATGTTGAGGCCACCTCCGGTGGTCAGCCCCAGCAGTCCGCGGCTGTCGCCGTCGCCCGCGATGAACCCGAGATAGCACACGAGCAGCAGGACGATGCCGCCGAAATAGCCCATGGCCCAGCCGAAACCGGATACTCGGCCGATGTTCTCGGGGGTGGACACCTGCCGCATCATCGCGTTGTACGGCACACCCGCCAGCTCGAAGATGACAGAGCCGACACCGAGCAGCACCAGTCCGAGCCACAGGTAGTGGTAGTCGTCGACGACGAGGAACATCGCCGCCATGGTCGCGACCGTCAGGAACGTCAGCACGGCGAGCGACCGTTTGCGGCGCCCGGTCGCGTCGAACCTCTGGCCGCTGACCGGCGCGAGGACGGCGATGAAGAAGCCTGCGATGCCGAGTGACCACCCGAGCCAGGTGCTCGCCGAGATCGATCCCGGGAGGTCGTCACCCACCGCGTCGGTGAGGTAGACGGAGAAGACGAACGTGACGATGACGGCGTTGAAAGCCGCGCTGCCCCAGTCCCACAGTCCCCACGCCGCGACCTGCCGGCGGGACGCCGCCTGCCCGATGCCTGCTTCGCCGACCACTTCCGCACCCATGGCGGTGAGCCTACGTAGTCGGGCGAGAACCGCAGGACGACGTGCGCGTCCGTGTCGCCGACCGACGTCGGCGCCCGATCACCCGCACCCCGGAACCACCTGCAAAAAAGGGAGTCCATCCTTCTATCAAATTTCTGCAGGCCTTTCAATTTCGCGGGACGAAATCCCGGAAGCAATTTTGTGCGTGTTACACTTCACGGCGACTGATGGGAATGCTTCGACGATTCTGTGCACAATACGCGCGGACTCCTGATCCGGAACTCGTCGATCCTCGCGCACGACCTGCGAATACCGCACCTCGTGCGCATCCGCACGCCCGTCGGCGCGGGCAACTCCCGCGCCGACGGGCGTCGTGTGCCGCCTCGGCCCCGTCGGTCCACGAGCCGCGTCGAGGGACATGACCCGCTCGGACCGAACAGATTTCGCACTCCCGGAGTCGCGAACACGGCTGCGCAGCGGCACCGGCACCGCCCCGTGCGCAGCGCCACCGCGCGGCTCACGGCACCCCTCGCCGGCGCCGGCTCGCGTCGGAATTTCGCGACCCGTTTTTGTGCGAATAAATGTCAAGGAGGTAACGAATGGACGTTCCCGAACTCGTCCAATTCAGTGCCGTGGCAATTGTCCTGCTGCTGCTGTTCTTCTACGGAGGAACATTTCTCATATCCCTTCGCATCGGCAGGAAGAACGAGAACGCCGACAACTTCATGACCGCCGGAAACCACGTCGGTTTCGGCATCTCCGCCGCCAGCATGACGGCCACCTGGATCTGGGCGTCGTCGATGTACGCGTCGGCGACCTCCGGATACACCTACGGGATCTCCGGCCCCATCCACTACGGGCTGTGGGGCGCACTGATGATCCTGTTCATCTACCCCTTCGGCCGGCGGATCCGGACGCTGGCGCCGCGGGCGCACACGCTCGCCGAGATCATGTACGCGCGCCACGGACGGTCCAGCCAGCTCATGCTGGCCGGCTCCAACGTCGTCGGCAGCCTCATCAGCCTGATGTCCAACTTCATCGCGGGCGGCGTGCTGATCTCGTTGCTGTCGCCACTCAACTTCATCCAGGGCGTGCTCGTCATCGCGGGCGGCGTGCTGCTGTACACGCTGTGGTCCGGATTCCGCGCGTCCGTGCTGACCGATGTGATCCAGTTGCTGGGAATGCTCGGCGCCGTCGTCGTACTGATCCCGATCGTGTTCTTCGCCGCCGGGTTCCCGGCCGCGTTCGAGACGGGCGCGGCGAATCTGACTCCCGCCCAGGGCAATTTCTTCTCCAGCGAAGCCTTCTTCAACCAGGGGGCGCCGTACATCGCCGCGGTACTCGCGTACGCGATCGGCAATCAGACGATCGCGCAACGGTTGTTCGCGGTCCGCGAGGACCTCATCAAACCGACGTTCGTCACGGCCGCCGTCGGTTACGGCTCGACCGTGATCGGGATCGGCATGTTCGGCGTGCTCGCGCTCTATCTCGGCATCGAACCGCTGGACGGCGATGTCAACAACCTCATCCCGCAGATGGCCGGCACCTACCTGCCCGCGATTCTCGTCGCTCTGTTCTTCCTGCTCGTCCTCGGCGCGTTGTCCTCGACCGCCGACTCGGACCTGGCGGCGCTGTCGTCCATCGTGATGACCGACGGCTACGGCCACACGGTCGCCGGCAGGTCGAAAGCCGATCCGCGCCGAATGCTGCTGATCGGCCGCGCGACCATGATCGTCGCGACCGCACTGGCCGTCGCGTTCGCCAGCATGAGGCTGAACATTCTGGATCTGCTGGTGTTCGTCGGCGCACTCTGGGGCGCACTCGTCTTCCCGGTCATCGCCAGCTTCTACTGGAACAAGGTCTCCAACAAGGCGTTCACGGTGGCGACGATCTCCGCCGTCGCGACCTTCCTGCCGGTGCGGTTCGGCTGGCTTCCCACAGACGGCGCATCCGGGTTCCTCATCGACGTCGCTTCGGTCGTCGGCGTGGGTGTGGTCGCGGGATTGATGGCGTTCGGCTTCTTCGGACTCCGAATCGCCAAGATCGTCGGCATCGTCGCCGTCGTCGTCACCGCGCCCTTCGGCATCGGATTCCTCCACGACTACGCGACCCTCAGCGGCTCACTCGTCGCCTACGCCGTGAGCACGGTCGTCTGTTTCGCGATGTCGGTGCGCAATCCCGACACTTTCGACTTCGCGACGATCGAGCAACGAGTGGGCGACTTCGATCGGCCGACCGGCGCAGACGACGACCGCCCGACGCGGGACGAGACGCCGGCGCGCAACTGACCACCGCGTCTCGTCCGACCCACTCGATTCGCCCCAGGAGGCTTTTCGTGAATGCTGCAGTGCTGACCGTGTACGTCCTGATCTGGCCGGTTCTGGTGGCCGCGACACTGTTCGTCATCACGCGCGGTGTGATCCGCGAGTGGGTGGCAGCCCGCCGGACGGGTCGAGACCTCGTCTGACGACTCTTCCCGGAGAACGGGTGTCCCGGAGCGTTCCGGGACACCCGTTCTGTTTATACGCCCGATTGCATATTCACCTCGTTGCATAGAGAATGGGCGTGTGGCACTCGAACACGCGATCCTCGTGTCCCTCAGCGAGCAGTCCGGCTCGGGGTACGAACTCGCGCGCCGGTTCGACAGATCGATCGGCTTCTTCTGGAGTGCCACCCACCAGCAGATCTACCGCGTACTCAAGCGGATGGACGACGCAGGATGGGTCACGGGCGAAGCGATCGCACAGGACGGCCGCCCCGACAAGAAGGTGTACCGCGTCTCGACCGCCGGACGGGCCGAACTTGCCCGCTGGATCGCCGAGCCCACCGAACCGGGACACCTGCGCAACGAACTCGCCGTGAAGATCCGCGGCGCCTCGTACGGGGA
Organism: Prescottella sp. D32; assembly: GCF_037287305.1. Taxonomy (NCBI): domain Bacteria; kingdom Bacillati; phylum Actinomycetota; class Actinomycetes; order Mycobacteriales; family Nocardiaceae; genus Rhodococcus; species Prescottella sp. D32. Next base: position 2,013,594 of record NZ_JARBSW010000001.1, on the reverse strand, counting down.
CCCTGGTTCGTTGCTCGCCGAGGTGCGCCGGCACCGCGACGAGCACGCCGCGCGCCTGGACCTGTACCACCGCATCGCCGACCACGACTTTCCCGAGTCCCGCCCCCGCAGCGGCCGCGCCCTGCACCAGTTCCTCGTCCTGCGCGGCGGCATCCGCGTCGAGCAGGGCTTCGTCGACTGGTGCGACGAGGTGCTCGCCGCCCTCGGGTCCGAAGCGGACTCGGAACAGCCCTGACCCGACCGAAAGGCCCGGCATGACTTCCCCGTTCCCGCATCTGCTCGCACCCCTCGACCTCGGATTCACGACGTTGAGGAACCGTGTCGTCATGGGTTCGATGCACACCGGACTCGAGGACCGCGCGAAGAACACCGCGCGTCTGGCCGAGTTCTACGCCGAACGCGCCCGCGGCGGCGTCGGCCTCATCGTCACCGGCGGCTACGCCCCCAACCGGACCGGGTGGCTGCTGCCGTTCGGCGCCAAGCTCACCAACCGGTTCGAGGCCCGCAGGCATCGCACGATCACCCGAGCCGTGCACGATGCGGGCGGCAAGATCGCGCTGCAGATCCTGCACGCGGGCCGATACAGCTACCAGCCTTTCAGTGTCAGCGCGTCGTCGATCAAGGCGCCCATCAATCCCTTTCGGCCGCGCCGACTGACGAGCCGCGGCGTGCGGTGGCAGATCCGCAACTTCGTACGCTGCGCCCGCCTGGCCCGCTCGGCCGGGTACGACGGAGTCGAGATCATGGGCGGCGAGGGCTACTTCGTCAACCAGTTCCTGTGCGAACGGACCAACAAACGCACCGACGAGTGGGGCGGTACACCGCAGAACCGCCGCCGGATGGCCGTCGAGATCGTGCGCCGCACTCGCGCGGCGGTGGGGCCGAACTTCGTGATCCTCTTCCGGCTGTCGATGGCGGATCTGGTCGAGGGCGGTCAGAGCTGGGACGAGATCGTCGCGCTCGCACAGGAAGTCGAGGCCGCGGGCGCGACCGTCATCAACACCGACATCGGCTGGCACGAGTCCCGGGTGCCAACCATCGTGACGTCGGTGCCACGGGCCGCGTTCGTGGACGTCACGGAGAAGCTTGCCAAGCACGTGTCGATTCCGGTGGTGGCGTCGAACCGGATCAACATGCCCGAGATCGCGGAGGAGATCCTCACGCGCGGTGAGGTGCAACTGATCTCGATGGCACGGCCCATGCTGGCCGACCCGCAGTGGGTACGCAAGGCCGAAGCGGGCGCAGCCGACGAGATCAACACGTGCATCGCGTGCAACCAGGCGTGCCTCGACCACGCGTTCGTCAACAAGCACGTCTCGTGCCTGCTCAATCCGCGAGCCGGCCGGGAGACCGAGCTGACGCTGCTGCCGACACGGCGCAAGAAGAACCTCGCCGTCGTCGGCGCCGGACCCGCCGGGTCGTCCGCGGCGCTCAACCTGGCCCAGCGTGGGCACGCCGTCACGCTGTTCGAGGCGCGCGACGAGATCGGTGGCCAGTTCGGGATCGCGCAGAAGATCCCCGGCAAGGAGGAGTTCGCCGAGACCATCCGGTACTTCCGGCGTCAGCTCGATCTCGCGGGCGTCGACGTGCGCCTCGGCACCCGCGTCGACGCGGTGGACCTGATCGACGCCGGCTACGACGAGGTGGTGATTGCGACCGGCGTCACCCCGCGCGTGCCCGCCATCGCGGGCATCGACCACCCGAAGGTGCTCTCGTACGCCGAGGCGGTCCGCGACGGCAGGCCCGTCGGCCGGTCCGTCGCGGTGATCGGTGCGGGTGGCATCGGCGTCGATGTGAGCGAATTCCTCACCCACGCGCACTCCCCCACGCTCGACGTCGCGGAGTGGAAGCGTGAGTGGGGGGTGACCGACCCCGAATCGGCGCCCGGCGCACTCACCGTCCCGCAGCCGTCGCCGTCGCCCCGCGAGGTGTTCCTACTGCAACGCAAACCCGGCCGTATCGGCGCCGGACTCGCGAAGACCACCGGTTGGGTGCACCGCGCCGCGTTGAAGGCCAAGGGAGTGCAAGAACTTTCCGGCGTCAACTACGAACGCATCGACGACGCGGGCCTGCACATCACCTTCGGCGAGAAGCGCGAGAATCCACGCACACTCGAGGTGGACACCGTGGTGGTCTGCGCGGGTCAGGAGTCGGTGCGCGACCTGGTCGACGAGTTGACCGTGGCCGGCGTCACGACGCACGTCATCGGTGGCGCCGACGTCGCCGCCGAACTCGACGCCAAACGCGCAATCGAACAGGGCACGCGTCTCGCGGCGCGGATCTGAGCGCGTGACCACCGCCTTCCCGACGACCCGCTACGCTGCACTGTCGTGAGCCTGCCGAATCCCACCCCTGACGCCCGCGCGGTCGTGACCGGCGCCTCCTCCGGCATCGGCGAGGCCCTCGCCGCCGAACTGGCCGCGCGCGGACACTCGCTGATTCTGGTCGCCCGCCGCGGCGACATCATGGAGAAGCTCGCCGCCGAGTTGCGCGAGAAGCACGGCGTGGAGGTCGAGGTCCGCGCCGTCGACCTGTCCGACCGCGACGGTCGGGCCCCGCTCGTCGCCGAACTGGCCGAGCGGGAGATCTCGATCCTGTGCAACAACGCGGGCATCGCGACGTTCGGTCCGGTCGTCGACCTGGATCCGAGCTACGAGCGCGACCAGGTCGAGCTCAACGCCGTCGCCGTGCACGACCTGACGCTCGCCGTTCTGCCGGGCATGGTCGCCCGCAAGTCCGGTGCGATCCTCATGGTGGGCTCGGCCGCCGGGAACATGCCGATCCCGAACAACGCCACCTACGCGGCGACGAAGGCGTTCGTGAACACGTTCTCCGAGTCGCTGCGCGGCGAACTGAAGGGCAGCGGCGTCAACGTCACCCTCCTCGCGCCCGGCCCGGTGCGCACCGAGACTCCGGACCCGGCCGAGGCGTCGATCGTCGACAGGCTGGTACCCGACTTCCTGTGGATCTCCAGCGAGTACGTCGCGAAGGTGTCGCTGGACGCGCTCGCGGAGAACAAGATGCGAATCGTGCCCGGCATCCTCAGCAAGGGCATGTCGGTCGCGGGGCAGTACAGCCCGCGCGCCGCGATCGCACCCATCGTCGGCACGTTCTACAAGAAGCTGGGCGGCTGACCGCGGCGTCAACCGCGCGTCAGGGCTGCCGCGGCCCCCGTCAAGTCCCCGTCAAGAACCGACCACCGAGCAGGGCGTCGGCGTAGTCCTGAAGGTGAACCCGCTCCGACCGGAACGCGGGCACCCCCCAGGAGACGCCGGTGACCCTGCTCGACATATTTCCCTCGCTCCGCGCCGCGATGGCCCCGCGTCTCGATCCGGCACTGTGGCCGGTCACCACGGATCACGACGAGCGCGGCCGGATCCGGGTGGGCGGCGTCGCGCTCGACGACATCGCCGACCAGTACGGCACGCCGACGTACGTGCTCGACGAGGACGACGTCCGCCACCGGTGCCGCGCCTACCGAACCGCCTTCCCCGAGTCCGAGATCGCCTATGCCGCCAAGGCACTGACGACCCGCGCCGTCGCCGACTGGGTGACGAGCGAGGGCCTGTCCCTCGACGTCTGCTCCGAGGGCGAACTCGCGATCGTGCGGTCCGCAGGGGTGGATCCCAGCCGGATCATCCTGCACGGCAACGCCAAGACGGCGACGGAACTTCGCACCGCGGTGGGCGTCGGGGTCGGGCGGATCGTCGTCGACTCGCACACCGAGATCCGACTGCTGGCCTCCCTCGCCCGACGCCGGCAGAGGGTGCTCGTCCGTGCGACTCCGGACATCGACATCCACGGCCACCCGGCGGTCACGACCGGCGTCGACGACCAGAAGTTCGGGTTCCCGATCAACGGCGGTCACCTCGACGCCGCAGTCCGCCTCGTGCTCGAGCAACCGTCTCTCGAACTCGTCGGACTGCACTGTCACCTCGGTTCCCAGATCACCGACGTCGAACTCTTCACATCGGCCGTCGAGCGGATGATCGGCCGGATGGAGCAGATCCGACGCGATCACGGGGTGATCCTCACCAACCTGAACCTCGGTGGCGGGCACGCCGTCCCGTATCTCCCGGGCGATCCGCAGATCGATCTCACCCGCCTGGCGGGAGTCCTCGACGACGCGCTCGACGAGGCGTGCGCCCGCAATCGGTTCCCGCGACCGGACATCACCCTCGAGCCCGGACGCGGAATCGTCGCACGCGCCGGCGTCACGCTGTACCGCGTGGTGTCGATCAAGACCGGTTCGGGTGGAAGGACATTCGTCGCGGTCGACGGCGGTATGAGCGACAACCCCCGGGTGGCGCTGTACGGCGCCCACTACGACGTCGCGGTCGCCAACCGGCATCCGACCGGCGCTCACATGCCTGTGACGGTCGTCGGACGGCATTGCGAGGCCGGGGACGTACTCGCCCGCGACGTGTCCCTGCCGTGCGATCTGCATCCCGGGGACGTCTTGGCGGTGCCGTGCACCGGCGCCTACCACCACTGCCTCGCGTCGACCTACAACAGCGTCGGGAGACCGCCGATGGTGGCAGTCCGCGGGGGCTCCGCGCGCGAACTGATCCGCCGGGAGACGGCCGCGGATCTGCTGTCGCGCGACGTCGGACTGTAACCCGGTTCCAGTGAGTGAGACCGGTCATACGGAAACAGACCGTCCGGGCAGATAGTGATGCGCACCACAACATTGCGATCCAGCCAGGAGGAACCCTGTGAAGACCCGCGCCGCCGTCATCACCGAAGCGCCCGGCACCTACAAGGTGGTCGAACTCGAACTCGAGGGCCCCCGCCAGAACGAGCTCACCGTCAAGATGGTCGCGTCGGGCCTGTGCCACTCCGACGATCACATCGCCAAGGGCGACCACGGCGTGGGCCGCTACCCGATCTGCGGCGGCCACGAGGGCGCCGGCATCGTCGTCGAGGTCGGACCGCACACCGTCGGCTGGGAGGTGGGCGACCACGTCATCTTCTCGTTCCTCGCCGGCTGCGGCCGCTGCCGCTGGTGCGCCAAGGGCCTGCAGAACCTCTGCGACCGCGGCGCCGCGATCATGACCGGCGGCCGCCCCGACGACCCGAACAGCTACCGGCTGACGCTCGACGGCGCACCCGTCGCGCAGACCTGCGGACTCGGCACGTTCAGCGAATACACCACGGTCAGCATCGATTCCGCCGTCAAGGTCGACAAGGATCTCCCCCTCGAGACCCTGTGCCTGCTGGGCTGCGGCGTCGGCACCGGCTGGGGCGCCGCCGTCAACTCGGCGGAGGTCTACCCCGGGCACACGGTCATCGTCATGGGCATCGGCGGCATCGGCATCAACGCCGTCCAGGGCGCGGCGCACGCGGGGGCGTCACACATCATCGCGGTCGATCCGGTCGAGTTCAAGCGCAATGCGGCTCTCGAGTTCGGTGCCACCCACGCTGTGGCCACGATGGAGGAGGCCACCGAGATCGCGCGCTCGTTCACCAACGGGCAGGGCGCGGACGCGGCCGTCGTCACGGTCGGTGTCACCACCGGTGAGCATGTCGCGCAGGCCTTCTCGTCGATCCGCAAGGCCGGCACGTGCGTCGTCACCGGTCTCGGCAAGATGGAGGACGTCGGGCTGCCGATCAGCCTGCTCGAGCTGACGCTGTACCAGAAGCGCATCCAGGGGTCGCTGTTCGGCGCCTCCGCCCCGAGCGCGGACATCCCGTGGATGGTCGAGATGTACAAGGCCGGCAAGCTCGAACTCGACAAGCTCGTCACCACCACCTACAAGCTCGACGACATCGCCCAGGGCTTCATCGACATGCACGAAGGCAAGAACATTCGCGGCGTCGTGCTGTTCGACTGATCGCGTTCGGTACCGGGCGTCACCGCCGTCGGCGGCGCCCGGTACCGAAGATGCTCCGCGAGATCTCTCGTCCCGCCGCCGACGCGGCCGACCGCAGGAAACTCTTCACGGCAGCGTTACCGAGGATCTGCTCGGTCACACTCGGTTCGTCCGGCGCCGGCGGCAGGTCGGGAAGGTCCGGCACCGGCGGCACGTCCAGCGCCGGGTCTGCGTTCGGCGCCCCGGCCACCTTGGCGCTCAGGAGTTCGTACGCCGACTCCCGGTCGACCGTCTGCCCGTACTTCGGCTGCAGTGTGCTCGCCGCAACCGCGGAGCGGATGCCGTCGCCGCCGATCGTGCCCATGAGAGAGCGCGGTGGCCGCATCCGGGTCCACGCCACCGGCGTCGGTGCACCCCGCTCCGACAGCACCGTCACGATCGCCTCGCCCGTGCCCAGCGATGTCAGCGCCTTCGCGAGGTCGTAGTGCGCGGTCGTCGGATACGTGCGCACCGTCTTCGTGAGCGCCTTCTGATCGTCCGGGGTGAAGGCGCGCAGCGCGTGCTGCACCCGGGCCCCGAGCTGCGACAGGACGGCATTGGGCACGTCCGTCGGCAACTGCGTACAGAAGAACACGCCGACGCCCTTGGAACGGATCAACTTCACGGTCTGCTCCACCTGCGCCAGGAACGCCTTCGACGCGTCCGCGAACAGCAGGTGGGCCTCGTCGAAGATGAAGACGAGCTTGGGCTTGTCGAGATCCCCGGCCTCGGGCAGCGTCTGGAACAGGTCCGCCAGCACCCACATCAGGAACGTCGAGAACATCACCGGTCGTGCTGCCTGGGCGCCGAGCTCGAACAGCGTGACGATCCCGCGGCCGTCGTCGGCGAGGCGGAGCAGATCCTCCGTCTCGAATTCGGGCTCACCGAAGAACGTGTCACCGCCGTCCGCCTCGAGGTTCACGAGCGACCGCAGGATCACCCCCGCGGTGGCCGCCGACACTCCTCCGATGCCCTTCAGGTCGGCCTTGCCCTCGTCGGACGTCAGGTGCGCGATCACCGCCCGCAGATCCTTCAGGTCCAGCAGCGCCAGCCCGCGGGTGTCCGCCCAGTGGAAGATGAGCCCGAGGGTCGACTCCTGCGTCGCGTTGAGTCCGAGCACCTTGGCGAGCAGGATCGGCCCGAAGCTCGTGATCGTCGCGCGCACCGGAATGCCGCTCCCCTCCGTGCCGAGGGAGAGGAACTCCACCGGGTAGCGCGCGGGAGACCAGTCCGCGTCGCCCGTCTCGCGGGCGCGCGTCACTATGGCGTCGTTCGAGGCCCCCGCGACGGACAGCCCGGACAGGTCGCCCTTCACATCGGCCATGACGACGGGAACCCCGGCGGCCGAGAGCTGTTCGGCGATGCCCTGGAGTGTCTTGGTTTTGCCGGTGCCCGTCGCCCCCGCCACGAGTCCGTGACGGTTGAGGGTGGCGAGCGGAATGCGCACGCGCGCGGACGGATCCACGACGTCGTCGACGACGATCGCTCCCAGTTCCACGGCCGCCCCGTCCGACGCGTAGCCGGACGCGATCTCGGCAGCGGCGGCGGCGATTCGGCCGTTCCCCGCGGGCGACTGCGCGCCGTCGGCACTCGGATCAACCGTCATGGACGTCCTCCTCGAGCAGAAAGCGTGCGGGAAGTTCTCCACCGTGGACAATATCCCGACGGTCCCTGACTACTGTGTTTCTCGTGCAAGACAAATTGGTATGGATCGATTGCGAAATGACGGGGCTTCGGCTCGGTTCGGACAAGCTCATCGAGATCGCGGCCCTCGTGACCGACAGCGACCTCAACATCCTGGGCGAAGGCGTGGACATCGTGATCCACGCCGACGACGAGGCGCTGGCGGACATGCCGGACGTCGTGACCCAGATGCACGCGAAGTCGGGACTGACGGAAGAGGTGCGCGCGTCGACGGTGACGCTCGCCGAGGCCGAACAGATGGTGCTGGCGTACATCCGCGAGCACGTACCCGTCGCCGGCACGGTGCCGCTGGCCGGTAACTCGATCGCGACCGATCGCGGTTTCATCGCCCGCGACATGCCCGAACTCGACTCTCACCTGCACTACCGCATGATCGACGTCAGCTCCATCAAGGAACTGTGCCGGCGCTGGTACCCCCGGATCTACTTCGGTCAGCCGGAGAAGGGCCTGTCGCACCGCGCGCTGGCGGACATCAAGGAGTCGATCCGCGAACTGCAGTACTACCGCCGCACGGCGTTCGTCGCCGATCCGGGTCCGTCGACCACCGAGATCGCCGCCGTGGTGGAGGCCCTGGGCCCCGCCTGACCTGCCGATTGGCACTTTCCTCGATCGACAGGCTAGTATTCATCTCGCTGCAGCAACCGGCCCCGCCGGAAGTTACAGCGATGGTGACTGTAGTTCAGTTGGTAGAGCACCAGGTTGTGATCCTGGCTGTCGCGGGTTCGAGTCCCGTCAGTCACCCCGAAGAAAAGCCCCGGCATCCGCCGGGGCTTTTCTCGTTTCCGCGCCGCCCCCGGGACTCTGTGTCGGCCCCAACCCGCGCTCGTGCCGCGCGACAGCCGCCTCCCAGCCGCCCCTACCCCACTCCCGCGTTTTGCGCACTTGTCGCGCGTGCGGAACCCCGCATCGCGCGACAAGTGCGCAAAACGCGAGGTAGAACAAGAAACGTGACCTATTTCACCGTTCGTTACCGGACAGTAGGAACAAACGCGCCTGACCAGGAAAAACTCACAAGTCCCACTCAGTGAGACCTGTTCTTAACCGTATGTTCATCCGTTCTCTACTGTGACGCGCAGCATCTTCGATGCACGGCAGTGACTTTCCTCACTGACGCAGCCCGACAGCATCAACAACAGGAGAAAACATGCCTACCTTCGGTTCCTCGACCCCCGAGATCCGCAACTACTTCGGCATCGGCGCCGGCCTCGTCAGCGGCATCGGTGGCGTCATCGGCCTGCTCGCCCTGCTGGGCGTCATCTGACCCCGTCCTAACGGATCAGAACCGCAAACTACGAAAGTGGCCGGCACCATCTGGTGCCGGCCACTTTCGTGTCGCCGGAGCGACGGGGCGCGCATCGACTCGTCGCGCCCCTCCCGATCGAACGGCGTGGGACTAGTCGAACAGCGTGGGCGACTCACCGTCGCTGTCGGCCGATTCGGCCGCCGGGGCGGCGGGACCGGGCTGCGCCTTACGCACCACGGTCAGCGAAGTCGTCCGACGCGACAGCCGGTGGCCGTCGGCGTGTTCGAGGAGTGCCATGCCGTGTCGGACCTCGAGGACGGTCCACGGGCCCGCATGTCCCGCCGCCTGCACCAGGTCCCCGACTCCCACCGATTCCACGTTCAGCTCCCGTTCCTTCGGACGATTCGGTCACACCCAGATTAATCGGCGGTCATGCGTTGCCGGCGCGCCAGGTCTCCCAGGGGATGTTCCAGTCGCCCAGGCCGTCGGTACCCGACAAGGTCCCCCCGACGGTGTTCTCGACGATCACGATGTCGCCGCGCTTGGTGTTGTCGTAGATCCACTTCGCGTTCGACGGGCTCAGGTTGAGGCACCCGTGGCTGGTGTTGGTGTTTCCCTGCTCGCTGAGAGACCAGGGTGCGGAGTGGAAGAAGATGCCGCTGTAGGACATTCGCGTGGCCCAGTCGACGGGCGTGCGGTAGCCGTCCGCCGAGTTCACCGGGACGCCGTAGGTGGACGAATCCATCACCAGGTGGTCGAAGCGATCTCCGATGATGTAGACGCCGTTGTCGGTGGGGGTGCTGTTCTTGCCCATCGACGTCGGCATCGTCTTGACGTCCTTACCGGCCACGTTCACCGTCACCTGCTTGGTGTCGTCGTCCGCGGTGATGACGACCGCATCCCCGATAGTGAACGAGGAGTGGACGTCCTCCTGCCCGAACATCCCCTTGCCGAGCTCGCGGCCGTAGACCTTGACGTCCACGGTCACCTTGCTTCCCGGCGCCCAGTAGTTCTGTGGACGCCAGCGGACCTCCCGGTTGTTGAGCCAGTAGAACGCGCCTTCGACAGGCGGCACCGTGACGATCTCGATCGCCGCCTCCGCCGCCTTGCGGTCCGGGATGTTCTCGTCGAACTGGACCGCGACCGGCTGCCCGATGCCGACGACGCTGCCGTCACCGGGCATCACGTACGGCTTGGTGAGGTTGCCCGGCGCACTCGTGGTGAAGGTGAGCGTTGTCGACGTCGAGCCGCCGAGCCCGTAGGCGTCGGCCCGCAGCGTGTACTTGCGGTTGTAACCGAGTGGCTCGGTGTTGGTCCAGGACAGCCCGTCCGGGGCAACCACGCCCTCGACGGCGCGTCCCTCTGGGTTGCTCAGCTCCACGTCGACCAGGCGACCGTCGGCGACGCGCACCGCTACCGGGTCACCGGGCGAGTAACCCACGGCCCCGTCGGTGACCGTCGTGGTGACGACCGGCTTGATCAACGACAGGAGCGGATTCGAGTCGATGGGCGCGTCCGACGACGTCGACGCCCCGGCCGGCCCGGTCGAGATGGTGCAGCCGGTGACGAGCATCACCGCCCCGAGCGCTGCAGCCACCGCCGCAACCACGACCGGAACCTTCGAACGTCCGACTAGCTCGCCGCGCCGACTCTCGACCCCGCGACCGATCTTCATGAAAACCCCACTTCACAACCACAACAACCACGACACACCCGCCTGGCGTGCCCCGCCCCGGCGCCGGAACCCGACCGGTCCGTCGCTCGCGCACCTGCATGATGCCAGTCCGACGACGCGCCCTCCGACGACGTGCCGGACAGTCGAGTAACGGTCGAATACCAATCGCTACCTGCGCCGCAGTGGTTACAGAGGGACTGATTTGCTTTCGTCGGAAGCGGTCCGTTAATGTTCTCCTCGCACCGAGCGGGGACACCCCGCCGAGGCAAAATGCGCCGCTAGCTCAACTGGCAGAGCAAGTGACTCTTAATCACTGGGTTCGGGGTTCGAGTCCCTGGCGGCGCACGCTGGATCGTCCACTGGACGTTCGAGCAGAGCTAGCGCCTATAGCTCAGTTGGTAGAGCAAGTGACTCTTAATCACTGGGTCCGGGGTTCGAGTCCCTGTGGGCGCACCGAGAAGGCCCCCGCACATCGTGCGGGGGCCTTCTTCGTGTCTCGGGAATCCGCCGCCCGCCGAACGACGAACGGGACATCAGGTACGCACCGTGACGCGGATGCGTGCCCCGACGTCCCGTTCGGAGATCGAGTGCGGATCGATCAGCGGAAGATCTTGCGCAGCACGAGCAGTCCGACGACGGCACCGGCACCGATGAGCGCCGCCTTGACAGCGGGCTCGTTCAGCTTCGCGAGCACCGTGTGCTTGGTGGTCTCGACCAGCCGCTTCGGATTCGTGCGGACGGCCAGCACGTCGAGTGTCTGCGCGAGCTGATTGCGGGCGTTCTCGATGTCCCGCTCGATGGCCTCGGTGTCCCTGGGCACGTGTCCTCCAACTGGTTCGAATGATGCGGCTGTGATGCTGCTGTGCCGGTCACGCTACCGGCCCGGCTCGACACAACCGTAGAACAGAAGAGCCGCCGCGGCGCAGACCGCACCCGTCAGGCCCCTTCGGTAGCCTCACTCGCTGTGACCGACAACAGGCTTGCCCCCGGAGACATCGCTCCCGAGTTCACCCTGCCCGACGCCGACGGCAACGAGGTGTCCCTCGCCGACTACCGCGGCCGCAAGGTGATCGTGTACTTCTACCCGGCCGCCAGCACGCCGGGCTGCACCAAGCAGGCGTGCGACTTCCGCGACAGCCTCGACGAGCTCAACGGCGCCGGCCTCGACGTCGTCGGTATCTCTCCCGACAAGCCGGCCAAGCTCGCGAAGTTCCGGGACAACGAGGGCCTGACCTTCCCGCTGCTGTCGGACCCGGAGAAGACGACGCTCACCGCGTGGGGCGCGTTCGGCGAGAAGAAGATGTACGGCAAGGTCGTCCAGGGCGTCATCCGCTCGACGTTCCTCGTCGACGAGGACGGCAAGATCGAGGTCGCACAGTACAACGTGCGCGCCACCGGTCATGTCGCCAAGCTGCGCCGCGACCTGTCCGTCTAGGCCCGCTCCGTTCACTCCCCCCGTTCGCCGAGGCCCAGCAGGAACAGGGCCTCGGCGACGGCGAGGTTCTCGATCTCCGACGGGTCGACGCTCTCGTTGGGCGCGTGGATGAGGGCCTGCGGCTCCTCCACTCCCATGAGCACGATCTCGGCGCCCGGGAACTGCTCGGCGAGCACGTTGCACAACGGGATGGTCCCGCCCTGCCCGGCCACGGCGAGCGGATGGCCGTACGCGGTCTCCAGTGCCGCCTGCAGCGCCGCGTAGCCCGGGCCCGACGTCTGCGCCTGGAACGGGGCACCGACGACCTCGCGCTCGACCCGCACGTGCGCGCCCCACGGGGCCGCGCCTTCCAGGTGGGCGACGAGCGCGTCCTGGGCCCGCTGAGGATCCATGCCGGGCGGCACCCGCAGGTTCAGGCGCGCCGATGCGCGCGGTTGGATTGCCGCCGCCGAACCGATCACGGGCGGGGCGTCGATGCCGAGGATGGTCAGCGCCGGCCGTGCCCAGACGGCGTCGGCGACCGATCCCGATCCGGTCAGCCGCACCCCGTCGAGCACGCCGGCGTCCTTGCGGAACTGCTGTTCCGGATACTGCGCGCCGTCCCAGTCCTGCGCGGTGTCGAGTCCGTCGACGACGGTGTTGCCGCCGTGGTCACGCAGCGTCGACAGCATCTGCACGAGCGCCGCGAGCGCGTCCGGCGCGGAGCCGCCGTACATTCCCGAGTGCAGTTCCCCTTCCAGGGTCTCCACGTGCACCACGACGTTCGCGATCCCCCGCAGACTCGTGGTGACCGTCGGCTGCCCCACGGCGACGTTGCCGGTGTCGGCGATCACGACGATGTCGGCGGCGAACAGGTCGGGACGGTCCTGCACCAGTTGCTCGAGACCACCGGTGCCGGTTTCCTCCGAGCCCTCCGACACGATCCGGATTCCGACGGGGAAGGCGTCCGCGACCGACGCCAGCGCGCGCAGCGCCAGCAGGTGCATGACGACGTTGCCCTTGCAGTCCGCCGCGCCGCGCCCGTACCAGCGCCCGCCCCGCTCGGTGAGCTCGAACGGCGGTGAATGCCAGAGTGCCTCCTCGCCGGCGGGCTGGATGTCGTAGTGGCTGTACAGCAGGACGGTGGGGGCGCCGTCCGGTCCCGGATGGTGCCCTACGACGGCCTTCGATCCGTCGGACGTCTCCACGAGCTCCACGTGCTCGATGCCGACCGACCGGAAGGCGTCGGCGACCCATTTCGCCGCCCCGGTGCACTGCTCCGGCGGCGCCTGGCGCGGATCGGCGATGGAACGGAATCCGACGAGCGTCGCGAGCTCGTCGCGCGCGGTCGGCATGAGCTGCCTCACCCGGGTCCGGATCTCGTCCGACTTCTCCACCACCACCGCACCTCCAGGACTCTCGACGTGACGCTCCGAGCCTACGAGCCCGGACGGACGCGCGTGAGCATCCGCGCGTTCCGCTAGGCCAGGGCGTCGGACGGCAGCCATTCGGCCCCGAACAGTTCCGCGATCGCCCCGAGGGTGCTCAGGTCGCCGTCGACGGACGCGGCAGCCACCAGCAGCCGCTGCACCATCGTCGTGGCGGCCAGTTCCTCGACGGTGCCCTCGCTGTAGAGCAGGAACCACGGGCACACCTGGTAGTCGCGGTGTGCGCGGCCGACCGTCTGCCGGGCAGCGATGCCGGAGTACCGCGGCTGATGGAACAGGCCGATCCGCGGCGTCGCGGTTGCGGACGTGCCGTCCGAGAGCTGTTCGTTCGCGTGGAGGCTGATCGCGGTGGTGGTCGTGAACACGCAGACCGGCGCCAGTCCGCGTTGGAACCGCAACCGCTGCTCCTCCGCGTCGGTGCGACCTCCGAAGATCCGTGCCACCGGGACACCGCGGGCCTCGAGTGCTTCCGCGATCGGTGCGGCCGCGGTCGACACCATCTCCGCGGCGATCACCACCTGATAGCCCCGTGCCACGTACGCCGCGGCGAGATCGACGGTGTGCGGGACCCGGATCATTCCGGCCTTCTGCCGGAACCTGAGCAGCGCAGCGAGACCCCGTGCGGTATCCGATCCGGTACGGGCCACGCCCATCTCACGTCGGAACTCGCCCCACTCGAGGTCGTACTGCTGTTGCTCCGTGGGTGTGAGCTCGACGCCGAGCCCGTCGATCGGTGCCGGCCCCCACGGAGAGTTGCGGTGCAGCATCAGGGGTGGATCGTGCGCGGTGAGCCAGCCGCGTACGACGGCGACGGCCTCGGCCTGCAACGCCACCCGCTCCAGGGCCTCCGGTGACCACTGCCAGGAACCGAATCTGCGGGCCAGCGGGAGCCCGGCGCGGGCGAGCCTCGCGCCGAGGTCGTCCCACTCCGCCGGGTCCTCGCCGTGGATCTGCGCGAACAGCGACGACAGGTATCGCCACTCGCCGGGGTGGTGTCCCGGAGTCGCCGTGACCGCGATGAGGAACGGCGCCCTGTCCGGCGGAGCGAGCATCTTCGTGATGCGGCGCATGTAGTCGGTGCGCTGGGACGTGTGCCGAAAGTTCTGCGCCTCGTCCGCGATGACGACGTCGAAAGCGAACTTGGGCCGGCCGTTGGCGGCGATCAGCTTCTTCAACTGGTCGGGAGAGCAGATCAGCCAGCGGTAGCCGCCGTCGCCGACCGCAGCGATCGTCGAACGCCACGACGGGATCGTGATCGCCGTCGGTCGGTCGACGATCACCAGCACGTTCGTGCCGCCGCGCTGCGCGAGTACCTCCTTGGCGCCGAGGACCGCCGAGATCGTCTTGCCCATGCCGACGTCGTCGAACAGAGCCATGCCGCGCATCCCGTGCCGCGCGGCGTCGGCGATCGCGCTGCCGGCCGCGAGTTGCTCCGGGCGCGGAGTCTTGGCAGCTGCCGTCGCCGAAGGCCCCCGCGTCCCGGCGAAGTCGTCCGCGAGCCACTGTTGGTAGCTGTAGGGCTTCGCGGCGAACGGCGCGAGCGACGCCGGCAGGTCACGACCGACGTACACGTGGCAACGGAGCTTCTTGTTCCAGGTGGCGCCCGCCGCGCTGACGCGGTGCGGGACGTCGAGCATCCACACCCGCTCCCCCGCCGCGGGTACGGGGAGAGCCGGGGCGGAAGCGGCCTTGCGAGCGGTTTTCTTCGCCGGACGTCGGCGAACGGTGCGGCCGGCCACGTCAGGAATCCGAGTTCGCGTCGTCGCCGGCGGCACCGGACTCGTAGCGCGAGACGATACGTTCGACCCCGTCGAGGAGGAGGCCCAGCGCGAACCGGAAGTCGGAGTCCTCCCAGTCCACGTCGTCCGCGGCGAAGGCAGCGCCGTCGAGGGCCGCGGTGAGCGCGGGAAACCGGGTCGGATCGATCAGCCGCGGCAGGATGGCCGCGTAGTTGTCCGACTCGGCGTTCACGACGAGATCGGCGGTGAATCGCGCCCGTCCGATGACATGGACCGAGACGTTCAGCGCCACCTGCACCTTGAGCGCCTCGGGTAGCCGCGTCGACGCGAGACAGCGGAGGGCGGCCTCGAGCCAGGCGATGTTGTTGGGCCCCAGCGGCGCCCCGTCGATCGGCAGGCGCAGCCACCAGCGGTGGCGCATCAAAGCGTCGTACTCGGCGCGCGCCCAGGTCTCGAGTCCGGCCCGCCAGGACACGTTCGCCGGGATGTCCGGTGGGGCTCCGATCACCCGGTCGGCAATCAGCTCGAGTAGCTCGTCCTTGCTCTCGACGTACCGGTACAGCGACATCGTGGTGAAGCCCAGGCGTTTGGCGACCCGCGCCATGGACAGCGCCGCGACGCCCTCCTCGTCCGCGAGTTCGATGGCGGCATCGAGGATCTCGTCGAGAGACAGACCCCGTTTGGGGCCGCGCCGACCGGACTCGTCCAATCCCCACGCCAGTTCCACGAATCGAGGCAGCGCCGCCTCCCCTGTGGTCTCCATCCGCGTCGTGCTCCTGCCTGTCACCCCGGTCGCTCTTGCGCTCATCCTAAAACTGCGTATGGTCTAAGCAGTTGTATATGTCATACACAGTTATGGGGAGGAGTGTTCGGATGAACCCACAATCTCTCGACCACGCCGTCGCGGTGACCGGGCTGCGCAAGGCTTTCGGCGAGCGAACGGTGCTGGGCGGAGTCGATCTGCACGTGCCCACAGGGTCGGTGTTCGCGCTGTTGGGAGCCAACGGCGCCGGCAAGACGACCACCGTCCGCGTGCTGTCGACGCTGCTGCCGTTCGACGCAGGACAGGTCCGGGTGGCCGGGCACACACTCCCGTCGCAGGCCCGCGCGGTCCGCGCCGACATCAGCGTCACCGGCCAGTACGCCTCGGTCGACAAGCTCTCGACCGGACGCGAGAACCTCGCCCTGATGGGCGAACTCCATCACCTCGGTCGCCGCGGAGCTCGGGCCCGCGCCGACGAACTGCTGCACCGGTTCGACCTCGTGGACGCCGCCGACCGCCGCGCCGACACGTACTCCGGAGGCATGCGGCGGCGCCTCGACCTCGCGATGAGCCTGGTCGCCCGGCCCAAGGTCCTGTTCCTCGACGAGCCGACGACGGGGCTGGACCCGCGCAGCCGCCGGGACATGTGGGACATGGTCCGGGAGCTGGTGCGCGAGGGCACCACGATCCTGCTCACCACCCAGTACCTCGACGAGGCGGAGGCCCTGGCCGACCGCATCGCAGTACTCGACGGAGGTCGAATCGTGGCAGAGGGGTCGGCGGACGAACTGAAGCGGCTCGTCCCCGGCGGTCATGTCGAACTGCGGCTCCAGGACGGCACACAGGCCGCGGCGGCCGCCGCCGCACTGCCCGAGGCGGTCGTCGACTCCGAGACGGCGACACTCACGATTCCCACCGACGGCAGCATCGGCTCCCTCGGGCGAATCCTCGCCCGCCTCGACGACCGGACGCTGTCCGTCGAACGATTCGCCCTGCACACGCCCGATCTGGACGACGTGTTCTTCGCTCTGACCGGCTCCGAGAAGAAGGAAGCTGTCCGATGACGACGCCCCTCGACGCGCGGCACGACGGCCGGACCATGATCGCGGATTCGTGGGCTATGTTGCGGCGCAATCTCACCCACCTCACGCGCAGCCCGGACACGATGATCACCGCGCTCGCGCTCCCCGTCATGCTGATGCTGCTGTTCGTGTACGTCTTCGGCGGCGCCATCGACACCGGCAGCGCGTACATCGACTACGTGGTGCCCGGAATCATCCTGCTGTGCGCCGCATTCGGTTCGGCGACGACGGCGGTGAGTGTGTCGGCCGACATGACCGACGGCATCATCGACCGCTTCCGCACGCTCCCGATCGCGCGTTCGGCGGTGCTCAACGGCCACGTGCTCGCCAGCGTCACCCGCAATCTCGTCACCAGCGCCCTCGTCGTGGCGGTGGCCCTACTGATGGGGTTCCGGCCCACCGCGAATCCCGTGCGCTGGCTGGGCGTGGTCGGTGTTCTGGCGTTGTTCGTGTTCGCGCTGTCGTACCTGGCGACCGCACTCGGCCTGCTCGCAAAGAATCCCGAGGCGGCCAACGGTTTCACCTTCGTCATCTTGTTCCTCCCGTACGTCAGCAGTGCGTTCGTGCCGGCGGAGACCATGCCGACGTGGCTGGGGTGGTTCGCGGAGAATCAGCCGGTCACGCCGATCATCGAGACCGTGCGCGGGCTACTGATGCAGACCCCGGTCGGCAACAGCGCATGGCTCGCCGTCGGGTGGTGCGTCGCGATCGCCGCGGTGGGGTACGCGGCCGCCACGACGCTGTACCGCAGGCGCACCGCCCGGTAGGCGGTACCGGAGGAAACACCAGAAGCGGGAACCTCGTCGAATCCGAACGAAAAGACAGATAACCTGTGCTCGTGGAGTCCACTACCAGCCGCCGTCCCCCTCGCCGGGTGGACCCCGCGCTGGAGGTCCAGAGCGACCCCCAGGAACTGATGCCGCGGAAGCGTCCCACCCAGGAACGCAGCCGTCGCAAGTTCGACGCATTGCTCAACGCGTCCCGCGAGTTGCTCGTCGACGTCGGGTTCGAGTCGTTCACGTGCGAGGAGGTCGCGGCGCGCGCCGACGTCCCCATCGGCACCCTCTACCAGTTCTTCGCGAACAAGTACGTGATCGTGTGCGAACTCAACCGGCAGGACCTGGTGGGTGTGCAGCAGGAACTCGAGGCGTTCGGTGGCGAGGTTCCGTCGCTCGACTGGCTGCGGTTCCTCAACACGTTCGTCGACCACATGGCCGGACTGTGGACGTCGGATCCGTCCCGCCGCGAGGTGTGGCTCGCGATGCAGTCGACGCCGTCCACCCGCGCGACGGGTGTGATCCACGAGAAGCAGTTCGCCGAGCGGGTCACGCGCATGCTCGCGCCTCTCACTCCCCACACGCCCCGCGAGCGCCGCACGATGATGGCCGAGGTCCTCGTCCACGTCGTGTACTCGATGCTCAATTTCTCGGTACAGGACGGGCAGAGCCACGCCGACGCGGTCGCCGAACTCAAGCGCCTGATGGTCGCGTATCTGCTTGTGGCCGAGAAGGAATCCCGCTCCAAGTAGCCGGGTACCGCGCCGCACGCGTGGCCGGTACCCGCTGCCCCCTGTAAACGAAGAACGAGGCCGGCCGACGGATTGTGTCCGTCGACCGGCCTCGTATTTTCCGTGCTCGATCAGCCGATGGGCGCGATCGGGTCAGGTTCTTCGATCACCACCATCGCGCCCGCGACGTCGCCGTCGTGGGTCAGCGACAGGTGGATCTTGGCGCTCGGCAGGAACTCCGCAGCCTCACCGTGCAGCTTGATGGTGGGTCGACCCCACGCATCGTTGACGACCTCCACCAGCGCGTAGGCGTTGTCACCGACGGCCGGCGGGCGAGCGAACCGCGATGCCGCCCAGGCCTTGATGACCGCCTCCTTCGCCGCCCAACGGACCGCGTAGTGCCGCGCCGGGTCGGTACTGCGGGACTCGCAGTACCGACGCTCGGCCGGTCGGAAGCTCGACAGCATCGCGGTGCCGGGTCGCTTCATCTGCTCTTCGAACTCAGAGATCGTGACGACGTCGAAGCCGATTCCGAGAACCGCCATCACTGGCACCCGGGCTTTCCGGCGCGGTACACGTGATCGGTACCCAGGCGCGCCTCCTCGGTGAGGAGCATGTCCGCCTCGAGCTGACGAGCAGCCTTGGCGGGCACCGCATCTCCACCGAATCGGCGGTCAGCGGGACGCTCGTACAGGGCCTCGCCACCGCACATCGCCGACGCCAGTCGGCGCTGTCCGTCGATGGTGCGCTGCTGCGCCTGCGCCAGGTACGCCTCGCGCTGATCCGCCGGGATCGACTCGACGAACGCCTGCGGGTGGACCACCGCGATCAGACCCGACACGTGACCGAAGCCGAGGCTGGTCAGCAGGCCTGCCTTGAGCGCGAACTCGTTCCCGAAGCGCAGCGGGGTCCGCGGCCACACCAGGTGCGAGAACTCGGCCATCTTGTCGTCGACGCAGTCCAGGCTGCGGTTCGGCGGGATGACGCCCTGGCCGAGGACCTGGCACAGGCCGATCAGCTGGAACGCCGCCGCGCCACCCTTGGCGTGACCGGTGAGCGTCTTCTGCGAGATGACGAACAGCGGGGCACCCTCGCTGCGGCCCAGGGCCGCCGCCAGTCGCTCGTGCAGTTCGGCCTCGTTCGGATCGTTCGCCGCCGTCGAGGTGTCGTGCTTGGAGACCACCGAGATGTCGTCGGCAGTGATACCGAGCGCGTTGAGCGACAGCGCGAGCTGCGAATCCTGTCCCCCGCGACCGGCGCCGAGGGCACCGATGCCGGGAGCCGGGATCGAGGTGTGGACGCCGTCGGCGAAGGAGCCGGCCCACGCGACCACGCCGAGGACCGGCAGGCCCATCTCGAGCGCGAGATCACCGCGAGCGAGCAGGATCGTGCCACCGCCGGCCGACTCCACGAAGCCGCCGCGACGTCGATC
This sequence comes from Prescottella sp. D32, assembly GCF_037287305.1. NCBI lineage: Bacteria > Bacillati > Actinomycetota > Actinomycetes > Mycobacteriales > Nocardiaceae > Rhodococcus > Prescottella sp. D32. The sequence goes on along the minus strand of NZ_JARBSW010000001.1, from coordinate 1,993,735 downwards.
GTTGGCCCGCGAGAAGCGGTTGTCGGCAATGCCCTTCGCGGCCATCTCGTCCGACTTGGCGGTCGCCGACATGTCGCCGAAGCCGACGATGCCCTCGATACCCAGGTCGTCGAAGCCGCCGGCCACGACCAGCTTGGCCTTGCCGAGCTTGATCTTGTCGACGCCCTCCTCGACGGAGACCGCGGCCGTGGCGCACGCCGCGACCGGGTGCACCATCGCGCCGTAGCCGCCGACGTACGACTGCACGACGTGCGCCGCAATGACGTTCGGCAGGGCCTCCTGCAGGATGTCGTTCGCGCGGGACTCGCCGAGCAGTGTGTCGATGTACAGCGAGCGCATCGACGTCATGCCGCCCATGCCCGTGCCCTGCGTGTTGGCGACGAACGCCGGGTGCACCCAGCGCAGCAGCTCGGACGGGGTGAAGCCGCCGGTGAGGAACGCGTCGACGGTGGTGACGATGTTCCACAGCCCGACGCGGTCCACGGAGCCGGCCATGTCGGCGGGGATACCCCACTTGGTGACGTCGAATCCGGTCGGGATCTGGCCGCCGACCGTGCGGGTCAGCTTGACCTTGCGCGGCACGCGGATCTCGGTGCCGGCCTTGCGGGTGACGGTCCAGTCGCCGCTCTCCGGGTCCACCGCCGCGACGGTGTTCTCCGGGTCGGAATCGACGAACGCACGGGCCTCCGCCTCGGAGCCGACCACGAAGGACAGGTCCTTGTCGATGAACACCGACGTCAGCAGCGGCGCCGTGTTGTCGACCATCGCGCCCTCGTCGCCGTAGGTGCGGATGCCGCAACGCTCGACGACAGCGTCGTGGTAACGCTCGGCGATCTCTTCCTCGGGAACCAGATCGCCGCTCTCGACGTCGTACCAGCCCGGCTTGGGATCGTTCTCCCACGCAACCATTCCGGTGTTCCACGCCAGCTCGAGCACGCCGGCCGCCGACAGCTGCTCGTCGACCTCCATCTCGAAGCGGGTGCGCGCGGAGCCGTACGGGCCGAGCTCACCGGCGCCGACGATGACGACCAGGTCGGCCGGGTCGACATCCAGCTCGGGCCAGGACGGGGCGTCGAGCGCGTCGACGATCCGCGGCGGAGCAGGCAGGGCGGCAATGGAATTCGCGTCCTTCGACGCCTCGTCCTCGGCCTTGCCCGCAGCCTCGGCCGCCTCGGCGGCCTCCTTCGCGAGCGCCGGCAGGTCCAGGTCCACCTCGGCGAGCCCGCCGGTGAGATCCACCAGGCGCGGCGCGTCCGCAGCGGCGCGCTTGACCTCCGGGGTGCACGAGAGCAGCAGCTCGGTCGCCATCTCGTCGGTGGACCAGGTGCGCACACCCTTGGCCTCGACGGCCTCGACCATCGGGTCGTTGCCGCCCATGAGGCCGGTCCCGCGCACCCAACCGATCAACGCGTGAACGAGCGTGACCCGCTCGGCCCACGTGCGCTCGGCCGACCAGCGTCCGACTACCGCGTCGAGCGCCGCCTTCGACTCGCCGTAGGCACCGTCGCCGCCGAACAGGCCGCGGTTCGGCGAGCCGGGCAGCACGACGTGCAGGTGGGTGTCGACGTCACGGTCGTAGCCGATCTGCGACAGTCCGCCGATCAGGCGCTCCACCGACCACAGCAGGACCCGCATCTCCATCTCGGCGCGGGCACCCGCGTCGGACAGCTCGCCGGCCACTCGCGGTGCGGCGAACGGGAACAGCATCGTCGGCGTCATCGCCTCCTTGACGAGCTTCTTCGCGCCACCGGCCGTTTCGGTCTGGACATTGCCGACCCACTCGACCAGCGCGTCGACGTCGCTGTACGACGCCATGTTCGCGGGCACCACCCACAGGGCGGCACCGGCGCGGGCGTTCGCGGCATAGAGCTTGCGGTAGAAGCCGAGTCGGTCGCTGTCGAGGCGCGAGGTGGTCACGACGACCGTCGCGCCGCCGCCGAGCAGCCTGCCGGCGACCGATGCGGCGATCGAGCCCTTGCTGGCACCGGTGACGACCGCGATCTCACCGGTGTACTGCCCGGTCTCCTCGATCGGGGCGACCGCGACCTTTGCGATGCGGCCGTACAGCTCGGCCAGCGTCGTGCGGCCCTCCGCGGTGGCGCGCTGCTGCCACCACTGCGCGTGGGCGGCCACGGCGGCACCGGCGCCGTCGAAACGCTCGACGGTCAGGTCGATCTCACCGGTCCAGCCGCGTGCGAGGTCCTCGCGGGCGGTGGCCCAGCGGTCGTCGATCAGGACGGCCTTCTTGGCGTCGAACGCCGGGGCGACCAGGCGCGGCCAATCGGAGCCGAGCTCGGCCGACACGAGGTCGACGAGCGCGGTGTCGTCCGCGGCGACCGCGGCAGCGGCCGACTCGCTGAAGCCGAGCTGCTCGAGCACCAGACGTGCGGCCGAGGCCAGCACGCCGTTGCGGCCGGTGATGGCCTCGGTGAACTCACCGAGCGCGGCAGCGTCGACGGTTCCGCCCGCTCCCCCGCCGGCAGCCGGCATGGAGACGGCCACGCCGCGGCGGGATGCGACGGCCTGGACGGCGGCGTCGACGAGGGCGTCGACGGCAGCACCGTCGGCGACAGCACCCTCGTGCAGCCCGCCCATCGCGCCACCGCGGACGCTCGAGCCGTCACGGGTACCGAGGGCCACCTCGGCGGTCACGTGGGTGGCCCAGCCGTCGCCGAGCTCCCAGACCTTCTTGACGCGATCCGCGATGGCGGCCGGACGCTTGCCGGACGGACCGAAGACCTTGCGCAGGTGATCGCCAATCGAGTCGGACAGCACCGGGCCGAACGGCTTGTACGTGCGGGCCAGGCGATCGACCGTGACCGCGAGCGATCCCATGTCGGCGTCGGCGGCGCCGTCGATGGCACCGAGCGACAGCTCCGACCCGAGGTCGACGAGCAGCTGGTTGCGGCGCGAGGACACGCCGTCGCACAACGCCTCGATGGTGTCGGCGGGACCGATCTGGTCCGGGCGCAGCTTGGTCCAGAGCGCGATGAGCACCTTGGTGGCGTCGGCGGCCTTGAACGCGATGTCGTCGGGGCGCGGACCACCGGTGGGTGCGGCCGGGGCCGCGACGGGAGCAGCAGCAGCCGGAGCCGCGGCAGGCGCGGCACTTTCCACGGGCTCGTCGTCCTCCACCGGCGCCGGATCGACGTCGGTGCTGTAGACGATCGACGCCTCGCGCTCGATGTTGAGCACCTCGACCTTGGTGTTCGCGTGCTCGTCCAGCTTGAGGGTCTGCGACGCCAGGTTCGCGACGGTCGGGGTAGCCCCCAGACCGATCTCGACGAATCGCTCGACACCGAGTCCGCCGTCGGCCTCGTCGGTGAACAGCAGGTCCTGCGTCTCGATCCAGCGGACCGGGCTCGCGAACTGCCACGCCAGCAGCTCGACGAGGATGACGCGGGTCAGCGCGACGGGACGCTCGCTCCAGCTGTCGAAGTCCGCCAGTACCGCCTGCAGCTGCTCGGACGGCACCAGGTCGGCGATCTCCTGGACGAAGTCGCGACCCAGGTTGAACAGCCGGGGAACGAGGTTCGGGATGTAGCGGCCGATCAGCAGCGACGGGTCGATGTCCTGCGGCAGCAGCTCGTCGAGCTTGGCGCGGAAGTCGTCCACGCCGCCGCGCAGGACGGTCGAGTGGAACGGCACGTCGATGCCGGGCACCAGGATGAACGCGCGCTTGCCACCGAACGCCTCACGGCGGATGTCGATCTCACGCTCGAGCGCCTCGAGCCCCTTGACCGTGCCGGCGATCGCGTACTGCGAACCCTTGAGGTTGAGGTTGACGATCTGCAGGAATTCCCCGGTCGCCTCGGCGACACCGCCCACGAACGCCTGCAGCTCGTCGTCGGCGACGCCGATCTGCGACGGGCGGATCGCGGCCATGCGGTAGTCGCTGCGGCCCGCACCGTCGCGGGGCACCAGTTCGTGCATTGCCGATCCACGCTGGAAGACCACCTCGAGGAGCGCCTCGAGCGGCAGCACGCCGGCGACCGCGGTGAGGGCGTTGTACTCGCCGACCGAGTGACCGGCCAGGTAGGAGCCCTCGACGAACGCGCCGGACTCGCGGAGTTCAGCGACCTGCGCGACACCGAGGGTCGCCATCGCGACCTGCGTGAACTGGGTCAGGTGCAGCACGCCGTCCGGGTGCCGGTGCTCCACCCCGCGCGCCTTGACGAGCGTCGGGTTGTCGCGGACGACGGCCAGGATCGAGAAGCCGAGTGCCTCGCGGGTGTGCTTGTCGGCACGCTCCCAGACCTCACGCGCGGCCTTGCTGCGCGAGCGGGCGTCGAGGCCCATGCCCGGGCGCTGGATGCCCTGGCCGGGGAAGGCGTACACGGTCTTCGGCGCCGCTGTGCGACCCGTCGCGACCATCACCAGGTCACCGTCGACGCGGCAGCCGACCTCGACGATCTCGTCGCCGTGATCGGTGGCGACCCGGTCGACGCGGACGTCGATCTCGGCGCCGGGGCGGACCATCCCGAGGAAGCGGGCGGTCCACGCGGTCAGGCGACGGGTCGGCACCTTCGATGCGGGGTCGACGGCGACGACGGCCTGCTGCGCGGCGGCCGACAGCCACATGCCGTGCACGATCGGGCTGCCCAGACCGGCGAGCAGCGCCGCGGCGTCGGAGGTGTGGATCGGGTTGTGGTCGCCGGAGACGCGGGCGAACGCGGCCATGTTGCGCGGCGCCACCATCTTCAGATCGCGGCGGCGACGACGCGGGGTTTCCGCGACGTCGGCGGACAGCGATCCGCCGGCGCGAGCCGGATCGGCCAGCTCGCCCTTGCCGGTGCGGCCACGAATCGCGAAGCGCTCGGTGAGCGTCGCGACGGCGGGAGCCTCGAGGCCCTCACCGAGCATCGCGCCGACCTCGACGCGGACCTCGACGACACGACCCATGTCGGTGTCGATGACATCGCCGGCCTCGGCACGGACCACGAGAATGCTCGTCTCCGTGGGCAGTTCGCCGACGAGGTCGACCGCGTGATCGAGGTGGACCAGGTCGAGCATGCCCTCGATGACGTGCACGCCGGACTCGGTGGTGGCGGCACCGAGCGCCGCGAACACGGCAGGCCAGCACGCGCCGACGACGACGTCGGGCACGGCCTTGCCGCTGGTGCTCACGGTCTGGGGCAGGCCCACACCGGTCACGCCGGCGTGGTCGGCGACCAGATCCGGGGTCCACGCCAGGTTGATGTGCGCGACACCGTTCTTCACCTGCGGAAGCTCCTGCCCCGCAGCGACACCCAACAGTGCCGACATCGACGCCTCGGCGTCGGCCTGGGTCACGACGGGGGCGCCGCCGTCACGGACGGTGACGGGCACCGTGATGCGGATCTCGACGGCCTTGCCCTGCGCGAGCGGCACGGTCAGATCGACGTGCTCGTCGTCGGCGACGACGAGGCGGGCGCCGGTCTTGTCGTGGCTGGCGACGGTGTCGGACTCGATCGTCCACTCGTCGACGGCGCCGAGACGGCGAACCGGGTTCTGCGTCAGGCGCGCGGCCCACAGGACGTCCGGGGCGGTGAGGACGGCGTCGAGCAGTCCGGTGCCGAAGCCGCCGTGACGACGACCGGCGATCGGGGTCGGGGTGGCGCCGGCGGCGACCAACTCGTCCGCGGTGGCCTTCTCGAAGCGGTCGAGCAGCTCACCGACCGGCTCGTCGACGCGGGTGATGCCGGCGACCGCGACGGTGCCGGGAATGATGCACACCTGGTCGGCGGTGTAGCGCGGGTCGTGGGCCTGCCACAGCGAATCCGAACGCCACCAGCGTCGGACGTCACCGTCGACGACGGGAACGAAGTTGACCGGCTTGCCGGGGGTCTTGCACAGCGCGACGAAGAACGGGACGTCCGCCGGGTGCAGCACCGTGGTGGCGTAGTCGGGGTACGCCGCCTCGAGAGCGCAGAGCGCTGCGAAGGGCTGGTCCAGCGTCGCAGGGTCCGCGAACAGCGTCTGGATGGGGCCGCGGTCGTTGCGGTGCAGTCGGGCCTCGGCGCGCTGCAGCATCTCGCCGAAGCGATCCCGCCACGACACGTCCAGCCACACCGACTGCGTGGCGTCGACGATCGCGTCCTGCACGTCGCCGCCGCAGTCGAACGCCTGCGCGGAGTCGACGCCCACGGCCAGCTCCAGGTAGCGGCGCAGCCACTGCTGGTAGGTCATCGAGGCGACGTCGCCGAAGTACGGCTTGGCGGTCACGTCGAGCGCGGCGATGATCTCGTCGCGGCGGGCCGCGACGGCGTCGGCGTCACCGGCGACCTCGTCGAGCAGACGGCCCGTGCGCGACGCGGCGTTGTCGATCTCGTGGATGTCGGCACCGAGCTGGCTGCGGCCGGAAGCCATGCCGCCCTGCGCGGTTCCCGCACCGACCCAGTCGGGGGTGCCGGGGGTGTCGACGAGCATCTGCTTGACGTCGGGCGAGGTGGTGGCCTCGAGCGTCGCCATCGCGGCGGTGCCGACGAGGATGCCGTCGAGCGGCATCGCCGGGAACCCGTGCTCGGTGGCCCAGCGTCCGGTCAGGTAGTCGGCGGCCCGCTCGGGGGTGCCGATGCCGCCGCCGACACACAGCACGAGGTTGTCGCGGGTGCGCAGCTCGGCGTACGTGGCGAGCAGCAGGTCGTCGAGGTCCTCCCACGAGTGGTGGCCACCGGCGCGGCCGCCCTCGATGTGGACGATGACCGGGAAGTCCGGGACCTCGTTCGCGATGCGGATCACCGAGCGGATCTGCGCGACGGTGCCCGGCTTGAACGCGACGTAGCTGAAGCCGGCCTCGGTCAGCTCGTCGATGATCGTGACGGCTTCGTCGAGCTCGGGGATGCCGGCGGTGACGACGACGCCGTCGAACGGTGCGCCCGCGGCGCGGGCCCGCGGGACGAGGCGCTTGCCACCCACGTGCAGCTTCCACAGGTACGGGTCCAGGAACATCGAGTTGAACTGGACGGCGCGGCCCGGCTCGAGCAGCCCCTTCAGGCCCTCGACGTTGTCGGCGAAGATCTGCTCTGTGACCTGGCCGCCACCGGCGAGCTCGGCCCAGTGGCCGGCGTTCGCGGCGGCAGCGACGATCGCGGGATCGACGGTGGTGGGGGTCATGCCCGCGAGCAGGATCGGCGAGCGTCCGGTGAGCTTCGTGAACGCGGTCTCGACGGCGACGCGGCCGTCGGGCAGGGTAACGGCCTTGGGCGCGAACTCCGTCCACGCCCGAGCGACCTCGGGGGTGGCACCGGGGGTGAGCAGGTTGCGGTGGCCACCGCGGGTGGAGGCGGCGAGGATGCCGACGCCGTGGCCGCGCAGGCCCGCGGACGTCATGCGGGTGAGCAGATCGCCGGGTCCGAGGTCCAGGATCCAGCGAGCGCCGGACTCGACGGCGCCTTCGACGGCGTCGACCCAGTCGACCGGGTCGACGAGGACGGCCTGCGCGAGCGCGCGCACCTGGTCGGCGTCGAGACCACAACGGGTGGCCCAACCACCGATGATGTCGACGGCCTCGGCCAGCGCGGGGTGGTGGAAGCCGATCTCGACCGAGAGCGACTCGAAGACAGGCGAGAAGACTGCGCCACCACGGGTCTTGGCATCGCGTTCACGGGCCTCGTCGGCTGCGATCTGCTCGCAGCGCTGCTGGACCCGTGCGAGCTGAGCCGGCGGGCCCGACAGCACGACGCGACGACGCCCGTTGCGGATCGCCAGGACGGCGGCGCGCTCGGCCGTCTGGCCCTCGGCCAGCTCGGCGACGATGACGGCCAACCGCTCGGGGTCGACGTTGGAGACGGCCAGCATCGGCGAGCGGTCGGCACCGGCGATGATTCCGCGGCGACGGCCGACGAGACCCGCAGCGGCACCGATGAGCTGGGCGGTTGCGAGCAGCGCGCCGTCCGCGGCACCGCCGCCTGCGACGGCAGCGGCGGCGATCAGGCCCTGCGAGTGGCCGATGGTGGCGACCGGGGCGTTCACCGCGGGGTCGAGGCCCTGCTGCTGCAGCGCGCGCAGCGCGGCCAGCTGGGTGAGGAAGACGCCGGGCAGCGAGACCGCGGCCGACGTCAGGGCAGCCTCGGACGGTCCCGCGGGCGCGGTCTCGTCGTCGGCGAGTTCCTGTTCCAGAATCCACGCGATCGGATCGAAACCGACCGGGCGGACGACGAGGAGATCCTGCGCGACCGGCTCGAGCATCGCGGCAGCCTCGTTCACGAGCTCCGTGAGCGTCGGCTCCAGACCGCTGTCGCGGGTCAGTTCGGCCAGTGCGCTCAGCCACGGGGCACCCTGCCCACCGAACGCGAGCGCGTACGGCTCGCCGGCACGCAGACGGTCCACGAGGGGTCCCTGCGCCGCGGAACGGACCGGAGTCCGATCAGCACCGAACTGGCTCTGCTCCTTCGAGGTTCGTCCGTTTCCTGCAGTGTCGTCGATCGTCACTGAAGTTGTGTCCTCTCCTGGTTCCCTCACGGGAGGTAGGTCTTGGTCGGCCGCCCTCGGCAGAGCTGACGCGTGGCATCCCGAGACACCCACGGCACCCCTCGAATTCACTTCGGAATCCAGCGAATCCGGGCGTGTAAAGGTTGGCACAGAATCATGAGGAAAGCCTCACGTTTGTCCGCCGACCCCGTTCCTACCAGCGAGTATCGAGTGACATTGCGCACACCGTCGCCCTCAAGTGACTCGTGAGTAGACCTCGTAACCGCGGGTCAGGTGGCATGCGAGGACGTCCACAAACCTGAGGGAACCCTCACGTTGATTGTTACCAATTCGTGATCACCTTGACGGCGGCGCCCAGACGTGCGGCAGGCGCTGTCGGACCGTCGCCGTTGTCGGAGGACGCCGCTACCGTGCGACGCGTCAATCGAAATCCAGGGGGGATTCATGACCGACAATCGGATTCGCGCACTCGTCGGATACATCGGCACCGCGTTGCCGCCCGACCGCTCACACTGGCCGGCCGGCTGGCCACGCGAGGCCGAGGCAGCGCTGCTCGACGCGATCTTCGCGGCCCGCGCCACCTACGGCACCCCGACGTCCGGCGTCCGGCGGGTCGTCGCCAACTGGCGCGCGCACCGGAAGCACGAGCTCGACGATCTTGGCGCGCTGGCTGCCTTCGCCGACGCCCCGGACCACCTCGCGGAAATCCTCGACAACCGGCAGCGAGTGCCGGGCAACTACACCACCAAGGCCGAGGCGGCGGCCCTCGCGGCGGCGGCATTGATCGACGCCGGAATTCCCGGCAGCGAACGGATCGGGGACGGCCGACGCGCGCGGGAGGCGATCACCGCGGTTCCGGGACTGGGGGGCGCCACGTGGGAGACCTTCGTCCTGCAACTCGGGCTGGTCGGCCCCGCAGCGCTCGGTGCAGTGCACGGGTTCGTCGCGCAGGCGCTGGGCCCCGCCGAACCACCGGTGAGCGAGGCATGCGCCCTCGAACTTCTCGCCTCCGCATCCGAGACCGAGAACATCCCACCGGCCGCCCTCCTCAACGCCGTGTGGCGGTACGGACGAGCCCGGTCGATCAGACCGAAACCGTTGTCCGCGTAGCTGAATCACCTCACGGGTGCGGTCGGCCGGTCCTGCGGTTCAGGACCGGCCGGCGGTGGCGTAGGCTGACATCGCTCGCGCGAGTGGCGGAATTGGCAGACGCGCTGGATTTAGGTTCCAGTGTCTCAGGACGTGGGGGTTCAAGTCCCCCCTCGCGCACCACGGCGGCCGTGTCGTCGCCTCTACGCCACGTCCTCTGCGGCAAGGGTGGCGAAGGATCGGCGCAGGAGGTCGACTGCGTCCACCCCCTCGGATTCGGCCCAGGTGCTCAGGGCGATGTCGAAACAGGCGAGTGCGGACTGCACGAGCGTCTGTGCCCGAAGTTGCGCATAGTCGCCGTTCAGACGTGCCTCCACAACGGGAACCAACATCTTCGCCCAACCCAGGTGCTTCTCGAGGTTTCGGGCACGAAGTGACGCGGTGCTGGTGAGCACCCGCATGGTCCGCTTGCTCCGCTCTTCCTCACCGGCGTTGCGCGGGCGAGACAGCAAGGCTTCGAAAGCGATTCGCAACGAGACCAGGGGCGGTTCGTCGGTCGGGCGCGAGGCAAGCCCGTCGCGGACGAATTCACCCCAGCGAGTCAGGTCCCCGATGACCGCATCCTCCTTGGCGGGGAAGTACCGATGGAAACTCCGCGCGGAGATCCCGACCTCGGCAGCGATCTGTTCGACGGTGACGGACTCGAAACCGTGCTCGGCGAACAGGTCGATCGCGACATCGGATATGCGCGTGCGCACAGCTTCACGGGTGATGTCGCGCAAACGCGGGGCGGGTGCCGGGGAACTGTCCACATCGGCAGCATACATGGACAAACTTGTCAGCCTCTGACACATTGGTCTGCAACTGCCAGCGAGGAGGATCCATGGAAGAACGCACACTCGGCAAACAAGGACTCACGGTCTCCGCCCTGGGCTACGGCGCGATGGGCACGGCAATCGGCTACGGCCCGACCGACGACGTCGAATCGATTGCCGCGATCCGTGCCGCACACGATCTCGGCGTGACGATGTTCGACACCGCCGAGATGTACGGCTGGGGCGAGGGCGAGAGGTTGCTCGGCCGCGCCTTGGCTCCGGTGCGTGACGACGTCGTGATCGCCACGAAGTTCGGACTCACCCGGTCGTTCGGGGCCGACTCGCGTCCCGAACACATCCGCGAGGTCGTCGACGCCAGCCTGCGCAACCTCGGCATCGACACGATCGATGTGCTCTACCAGCACCGTCCGGACCCGACTGTGCCCATCGAGGACGTGGTCGGCACGATGGCGGAGTACGTCCAGGCGGGCAAGGTTCGGTATCTGGGTCTGTCCGAGGCCGACGAGGCGACGATCCGCAAGGCGCACTCGGTTCATCCGATCTCGGTCCTGCAGAGCGAGTATTCGATCTTCACCCGTGAGGTCGAGTCGCTCTTCCCCGTGCTCGAGGATCTCGGTATCGGTTTCGTCGCCTACTCGCCTTTGGCCCGGGGGTTCCTCAGCGGCGCTGTCTTCTCCCGAGACCACTACGACGCGAACGACTTCCGTCGACACCTGCCGTGGTGGGACCCGCAGAACTTCGATGCCAACCTCGCGATCGTCGACGGCCTCGACGCTCTGGCCCGTCGAAAGGATGCCACTTCGGCCCAACTGGCGTTGGCCTGGCTCCTGACCCGCCGGGACTACGTGGTCCCGATCCCCGGTTCCCGCAACCCATCCCGGGTCGCACAGAACATCGCCGCCTCGGACCTGGTACTGGACGCCGAGGATCTCCGTGCCGTCGACCGTGTCGCCGGCGGAGGCGGGATCGGCAACCGGAACTGAGCATCGCCGTCCTTCCCTACGATGAACGGATGGCACGGACACCGGACAGTTCGTCTCCGCACGTGGTCACCTACGACGGGCTGCCGGCATCCGCCGGCGGCGCGCACTCGCTGCGAGCCAAAGATCCCGACAAGGCATTTCGGCGGGTTCGGAGCTTCGTCGAGGAGTGCACCGCACAGGCGTCGCCCCCGTCGTGGGTGTTCCGGGTCGCGGCCGGTGGCCCACCCGCAGCGACCGAGCACCTCGTCGCCCTCGCCACCGACCGTTTCGGCGGCCCCCGTCACCGCGCGCGAACCCACACGGAATGGAATGTCGCGCCCGGCGCCGTGGACCACGCCCTCGACATGCTGGGAACCGCCGGGCCCGACGCGGTGACGAGCCACGGGCATTCGCTGGCCGCGCTGACCTGTGGCATGCGTGTCGATCTACTCGACCCGCTCGCCCGTGCCCCGTACCCCGACATCACCCCCGATGCCTTCGGCCGCTTCGCGGTCGACGGGTACGGCCGTCTGCTGGGCGCCTCCGGCGTTCGTGCAACCGTCGGCACCGCGGCGTCCTCGGTGTCGCTGTGGCTGAACCTGCCGGCCGACGACCGTCTGGCCCCAGCCGCGCGTCATCTGCAGGACCACCTGCCGTTTCGTCTGTCCGCGAAGCACTGGCGCCTCTGGCAACCGACGCGCAGCGGCGACGCATACCGCTCCACGAAGATCCCGTCGCCGGTGCACACCCGCGACTGATCCGCGCGTCGCGGTGTCCGGTCAGCGCCTGTTCTGCCGTTCCTGCGCGAGCGCGCGCTGCTTCACTGCCGTCTCCCGGTCCAGCCGAGCGAACACGAGATGCTGTTGCGCGTAGGTCCAGATGTTGTTGCTCACCCAGTACAGCAGGATCGCGATCATCAGGAACGGACCGCCTACGAGGACGCCGAGCGGGAACACCCAGAGCATAAGCTTGTTCATGATCGCGGTCTGCGGGTTCGCCGATGCGTCCGGCTCCTGCCTGGCGACGGAGGCACGCGCATTGAAGTGCGTGGCGAGCGACGCGATCACCATCAGCGGAATCGCCACGGCCGCGATCGTGGCCACGGTCGGCACGCCGCCGTGCGCCGCGAAGGACTCGAGGGTGCTCTGCGGAGAAGTGATCGCGGTCGAGATCGGTGCACCGAACAGGCGCGCGCTCAGGAACGACTGCACGTCGGCCGGACTGAAGATGTAGTTCGCGGTGTTCGCGTTGTCCTGCGCAGTCATCCCGAGCCCACCGTGACCGGTTCCGGTGCGGTTGAAGGACCGCAGCACGTGATAGAGCCCGACGAACACCGGCGCCTGCACCAGCATCGGAAGACAACCCATCAACGGGTTGAAGCCGTGTTCCTGCTGCAGTTTCTGCATCTCGAGCGCCATGCGCTGCCGGTCACCGGCGTACTTCTTCTGCAATGCCTTGATCTGCGGTTGCAACTCCCGCATCTGGAGGCCGGTCCGGATCTGTCGGATCGCGGGTCCGAGCAGCAGCAGACGCAGGGTGAAGACCAGGAACATCACCGCGAGCGCCCACGCGAAGCCGTTGTCCGGACCGAGTGCGGCGCCGAACGCTTTGTGCCAGAACCACAGAATCGCGGAGACGGGATAGTAGACGAAATCGAGCATCGAGCACCTCTTCGTCGCGTGACACGACGACGGGTCGTATCACGCGGGTGTTTGCCGCGCCGGGGTCCTTCGGATTGCCACGGGCGCTGGACGGACAGGGGTCATCTGTGCGGCACAGCGAAGCTATGCGGCGGCGAGAGCCTGTCCGGGTGCTCGGGGACGACGGGGACGGCCGGGGGTGTTCGGCGCGCTCTGCCTGCAGAACGCGCCACGCAGGTGCCGCTCCTCGCGCGGTGGTCCGGCGGCCGGCGCCGCCAACCGGTGCAGTTGCGACAGCGCACCGTCACCGCTGACCGCGAAGATCAGCGCGATCGCCAGAGCAGTGCCCGCGAGGGCGGCGGGACCGTCGACAGCCGTCGTCGCGATCACCAGGGTCAGCACGCCGACCCAGGTGAGCTGAACTGTGTTCAGCCTCTCCGCGAGTGCCGACCGGAACGGTGCCATGACAGGCACAGTACCGGCACGGCGCCCACCCGGTGTCGATGCTGCAACCATTCCCGCGACACGCGAACTCCGCACCCGTTCGCGGCGCTAGCGTTCGGGGGTATCGCGGCACCACCGTCGCGACACCGTTCCGCGGCAGACAGGGGACGACGGTGTCCACACGTGTTCTCTCGGACTCGACCTGCACCCACGTCGTCGACGTGGCCGCCGAGAGGGTCGACATCACCGACTGGCTGTTCTCGCTACCCGAGGCCGAGTACCGACGATGCTGTCCCCCGGACCACATCACGATCGGCGTCGGCACCGCCGAGGACGGGCATCCCCTGTCCATCGGTGTCGAGACGATCGGCGACGCACTCCTGATCCACCACTTCGCCACCGAGGTCGTCGAGCCTCACCACTGCCGGATGCTGTCGACGTCGGACGTCGTGTCCGCGGAAGGCCGGACGACGGTGGACGTGACCTGGGAGTTGCGGGCCCAGCCCACCGGCGACGGTCGGTGCACCGTCACCGACCGGATCCTCGTCACCCCGACCGGGGACTACTTTGCCTTCCTCGAACAACACGGGATCGTCTTCGAGGACGCAGCGGCCTCCTGCCACGCCGCGTGCGGTGACCACGTCCGACGCGAGACTCCTCTGCTCGCGGGCAGCATCGCCCGCCGGGCGTCGAACTCGAACGGGCGCCACGCCGCCGACTCCACTGCCCCCGGGAGGCTTCCGACGATCCCGGACAGCGACGGCGACACCGCGAAGGCCGTCGTCCGCCGGACCACCGAGCAGGTGCAGGGCGGCGGCGACTTCACAGTCTTCGACGAGCTGTTCGCCGACGACTACGTCGACCACACCCCGCAGCCGGGACTCACCCCCGACAAGTCCGGCACGAGACTGCTGTACCAGTCGATGCGCGCGGCCTTCCAGGACTTCCACGCCGAAATCCACTGGCAGTCGGTCGACGGTGACCTGGTGACCACCTACAAGACCTACCGCGGAACCCGACGGGGGACGTTCCCGGGCGTCGAACCCACCGGCCGCGCAGTCACGTTCGACACCGTGGACGTCATGCGGGTGCGTGGCGGCCGGATCGTCGAACATTGGGGTGCCGCCAACCTGCTGTCGCTGATGGACCAGCTCGGCTGAGTCGACATTCGGTCGCGGACGCGAAGTCGACCTGAGCCGCGCCGACGAGGCTCCACCGCCCACCTCACGCTGCCCTGGCATCACACACCTCCTATCGGCATCACACACCGAATGCGCACGGAACGGGTGTGTGAACCCGACAAGTCGTGTGTGACGCCGGCGGCAGCGAACTCAGGCCAGCGAACCCCGCGTCGTCACGACTTCGCCGCCGACCATCACGAGCGACGGCTGCGCCAGGACCTGCGGCCCGGTACGTGGATCCTGCTCGTACACAACCAGGTCCGCGGGTGCACCCACCGCCAGTCCCCCACCGCCGAGCCAGGCCTGCGCATTCCAGCACGCGGCTCCGAGGGCTTCGGTGGGTGTCATGCCGACCTTGCCGAGCGAGGCGACCTCGTCGGCGACGCGGCCGTGCCGGACGTGTCCGCCGGCGTCGGTACCCGCGTAGATCGGGATGCCGGCGTCGCGGGCGGCGCCGATGGTGTCGTTCACCCGCGCGTACAGGTCCCGCATGTGCGCGGCGTACACCGGGAAACGTGTTGCGCCGTCGGCGATCTCCGGGAAGTTGTCGATGTTGATCAGCGTCGGCACCAGGGCGGTGCCGCGCTCCGCCATCATCGCGATCGTGGCATCGGTCAGGCCGGTGCCGTGTTCGATGCAGTCGATCCCGGCATCGATCAAACCGGGGAGCGCGTCCTCGCCGAACACGTGCGCGGTGACGCGGGCGCCCTCACGGTGCGCGGCTTCGATCGCCTCGACGAGGATGCGGTCGCTCCACAACGGGGCCAGGTCACCGACCTCGCGGTCGATCCAGTCCCCCACCAGCTTCACCCAGCCGTCACCGGCACGGGCCTGCCGCACCACCTCGTCGGGCAGCTGCGACTCGTCCTCCAGGTCGACGGGCAGGCCGCGGATGTAGCGCTTGGGCGCGGCGATGTGCCGTCCGGCGCGGATGATCCGCGGCAGTCCGGGGACCTCGTCGAGCGAGCGGGTGTCCACCGGCGATCCGGCGTCGCGGACCAGCAGGACGCCGGCATCCCGCTCGATCCGGGCCTGCGCCAGCGCCCCGTCGAGGTCCTCGGCACCGCCGCCGTACCGAATCCCGATGTGGCAGTGCGCGTCGACGAGGCCGGGCAGGATCCAACCCTCGGTGCACAGGGTCTGTGCGTCCGGCACCGGCTCGTCGGTGAACTTGCCGTCCCGGATCCACAGCTCGAACGGCTGCTCGTCCGGCAGACCGGTGCCCCGCAGGTGGTAGGACGTCACGCGGGCCTACTTCTTGGGAAGCTTGAGCTGCGACAGGTCGATGCCGTCGAGACCCGGAGGCAACTGATCGAGGCCCTTGGGCATCTTCGACAGGTCCGGGAAGCCGGCCGGCATCCCGCCCGGCATGCCCGGCAGACCGCCCGGCATCCCGGGGAAGCCGCCCTTGATCTTCGGCTGCGTCGGGCCCTTGCCGCCTTTCTTGCCCTTCTTCCCCTTCTTGCCGCGCACCTGCTTGCGCGCGCCGGGCATGCCCATGCGGCCGGCCATCGCGGCCATCATCTTCCGTGCCTCGAAGAAACGGTCGACGAGCTGGTTGACGTCGGAGACCTTGACGCCCGAGCCGTTCGCGATGCGCAGGCGGCGCGACGCGTTGATGATCTTGGGGTTCTCGCGCTCCGCGGGCGTCATGCCGCGGATGATCGCCTGGATGCGGTCGAGCTGCTTCTCGTCGACGTTGGCGAGCGCGTCCTTCATCTGTCCGGCACCGGGCAGCATGCCCAGCAGGTTGCCGATCGGGCCCATCCTGCGGACGGCCATCATCTGCTCGAGGAAGTCCTCGAGGGTCAGCTCGCCCGAGCCGATCTTCGCGGCGGTGGCCTCGGCCTGCTGGGCGTCGAACACCTGCTCGGCCTGCTCGATGAGCGTGAGCACGTCGCCCATGCCGAGGATGCGGCTCGCCATGCGGTCCGGATGGAAGACGTCGAAGTCCTCGAGCTTCTCACCGGTCGACGCGAACAGGATCGGCTCGCCGGTGACCTCGCGGACGCTCAGCGCGGCACCACCGCGGGCGTCGCCGTCGAGCTTGGTGAGCACGACACCGGTGAAGCCGACACCCGACTTGAACGCCTCCGCGGTGTGCACCGCGTCCTGGCCGATCATGGCGTCGAGCACGAAGATCGTCTCGTCGGGCTGGACGGCGTCGCGGATGCCCGCGGCCTGCGCCATCAGCTCCTCGTCGATACCGAGGCGGCCGGCGGTGTCGACGATCACGACGTCGTACTGCTTGTTGCGGGCCTCTTCGACACCGGCGCGCGCGACCTCGACGGGGTCGGCGGCCGAGATGCCGAGCGGGTTCTCGCCACCGCCGATGGAGGTGCCGGGGTGCGGCGCGAACACGGCCGCGCCGGCGCGCTCACCGACGATCTGCAGCTGGCTGACGGCGCCGGGACGCTGGAGGTCACACGCGACGAGCAGCGGTGTGTGGCCCTGATCCTTCAGCCACTTGGCCAGCTTGCCGGCGAGGGTGGTCTTACCGGAGCCCTGCAGACCGGCCAGCATGATCACGGTCGGCGGCGTCTTCGCGAACTGCAGGCGTCGCGTCTCACCACCGAGGATGCCGACGAGTTCCTCGTTGACGATCTTGACGACCTGCTGCGCCGGGTTGAGCGCGGCCGAGACCTCGGCGCCCTTCGCGCGCTCCTTGATCTTGGCGATGAAGGTGCGGACGACGGGGAGCGCGACGTCGGCCTCGAGGAGCGCGAGACGGATCTCGCGGCACGTGGCGTCGATGTCGGCTCCGGAGAGTCGACCCTTGCCACGCAGATCCTTGAGGGCTCCGGTCAACCGGTCGGAAAGGGATTCGAACACCGAATGCGCTCCTGAGCTCTGTGCTGGTCCGCCCGCAGGCCGTGAATAATTCTCGGAACCAGGGTAACCGTTCCAGCGCCCGCATCCGCGCGGCAACCCCGGAGGCGCGCGGCCGGTCGACGGCTCACTCCGTCGCCGGTTCCTCCTTCTTCGGCTCCGGCGCCGGTACGACCGACAGGATCGCGTTCTCGATCTGCTCCCGGCGTGCCCGCGTGCCGCCGCCCTCCATGCTGATGCAGAACGCGTCGACCACCGACGATCCGAGCGTGCTCACCCGCGCCCAGCGCACGTCGGCACCGTTGCGTTCCAGGACCCGGGCCAGCCGGCTGAGCATTCCGAGCCGGTCCTCTGCCCGCAGTTCGACGATCGCGTCGCCCTGGGCGTCCTCCCCGCCCACCACGTCGAACCAGATCACCCGCGGAGGTGCCAGCGCGTACTGCACCGGCACGGCCGCGACCGTCCGATCCTCGAGCACCTGGTTCTCGCGCACTTCGCGTTCCTTGGCGTCGAGTTGCTCGAGCACGTCGATCTCGCCCGCCATCGCCCGGATCAGCTCCTGTCGCAGCAACCCCGCCTGGGGCGGCGCACCGAATCTCGGGGCCACGACGAACGAGTTGATCGCCGCGTCCCCGTGGCTGCCGAGCGAGGCCGACAACACCCGCAGGGAGCTGAGCGCCAGCACCCCCGCTTCGTGCGACAGCAGCCCGGGCGTGTCCGGGGCGACGACGGTCACCACATAGGTGTGCGCGGCGGTCCCCGGGTCGAGCGCGACGTGCACACCACCCTGCGTCGCGACATCGATGAGCGCCGGATCGATCGGGTCGGGTACCGGCAGCTGATCGCCGGCCATCGCGAGCCGGCAGCGGCGCACCAGCTCGCCGATGAGCGACGACTTCCAGTCGCCCCACACCCCCGGCCCGGTGGCGAGCGAATCCGCCTCCGCCAGCGCACTCAACAACTCCAGCAGCACATGGTCGCCGCCGAGTTTGTCGACGACCATCTGGACGGTCGCCGGATCGTCGAGGTCGCGGCGGGTGGCGGTCTGCGCCAACAGCAGGTGGTGACGCACCATGCCGGTCAACAAGGCGATGTCCGACGGCCACAGCCCGAGCCGGGCCCCGATCTGACCCGCCAGTTCCGCGCCGACGACGCTGTGGTCCCCGCCGCGTCCCTTGCCGATGTCGTGCAGGAGCGCACCGAGCACCAGCAGGTCGGGACGTGAGACCCGCGTCGTGAGGGCACCGGCCTGGGCGACGGTCTCGACGAGGTGCCGGTCGACGGTCCACGTGTGCACCGCGTCGCGCGGCGGCAGGTCGCGCACCGCGCCCCACTCGGGCAGCAGCCGGCCCCACAGACCGGTGCGGTCGAGCGCTTCGATCGTCGGGATCGCCCGATGACCGGAGCCGAGCAGCACCAGGAGGTCACCGAGCGCCCCCTTGGGCCACGGTTCGCGCAGCTCGGGCGCGCTGTCGGACAGTCGCCCCAGCGTGGACGCGGAGATCGGCAGTCCCGTCGACGCCGACGCCGCCGCAACCCGCACCACCAGACCGGGATCGCGCTTGGGTCGCGCATCGCGCGCCAGCACCAGCTCGCCCGACTGCTCCACGACCCCCTCGTCGATGGGCCGACGCAGCGGCACCCGTCGCAGCTTCGACAGCCCCTTGCGGGGCAGCGAGTTGCCGGCGGTGCGCAGACCCACGTCCACCGAGTACCCGATCGTGCGTGCGCAGTCGCTGAGCATTCGTGCGAGATCGAAGCGGTCTCCGATCCGCAGCGCCGCGCCGATCTCGTCGGCATCCTGCGCTCGCAGCTGGTCCCGCGAACGCCCGGCCACCCGATGCAGTTCGGTCCGGACGTCGAGCAGACGCCGGTGCGCCAGCGCGAGACCGCCACCGGGCGTGTCCGGACCGAGCCCGGGCATCCCGTCGGTGAGCTGTGCGATGGACAGCGCGTTGAGGAGCTGGACGTCCCTGAGGCCACCACGGCCGTTCTTGATGTCGGGCTCGGCGCGGTGCGCGATCTGGCCGCTCCGGGCCCAGCGCGCCTGCGCCTGCTCGACGAGTTCGTCGAATCGCGAACGGATCCCGGTACGCCACTGCCGGCGCACACCGCCGATGAGCAGGTGACTCAGCTCGACATCGCCGACGATGTGCCGGGCCTCGAGCATGCCGAGGGTGGCGGTGAGGTCGCTCGCGGCCACCTGGAGCGCCTGCGGCACCGTCCGCACACTGTGGTCGAGCTTGATGTGCGCGTCCCACAGCGGGTACCACAGCTGGTCGGCGACCTTGGCGACCAGCGCGGGGTCGACGTCATCGTGCAGCAGGATCAGGTCCAGGTCCGAGTACGGCATCATCTCGCGGCGGCCCAGGCCGCCGACCGCCACGATCGCGAAGCCCGAGTCCGGCCGGATGCCCAGCTCGTTTCCCTTTGTGGTGAGCCAGAACTCGTGCAGGTCGACCAGTGCGTGTCGCAGTGACGGTGCGTCGAGGCGGTGGTTCCGAGTACCTCCCGCCAGGAGCTGTTCCCGCGCCCGGGCCAGATCGCGCGCGTCGTCGGTGTGGTTGGCGTCGGGTCCGTCGGACCCGGACGGCCCCGACCCCGTCGCCGTGATGGCGACAGGATCAGGGCCGTCGAATCCGGACCCGCGAGGGTCAGATCGCATCCCCGCCCCGTTCTCCGGTACGTACCCGGACGACCGATTCGACCGGCGTGACCCAGACCTTTCCGTCACCGATCTTCCCCGTGCGGGCGGCCTCGACGATGACCTCGACGACCTTGTCGACTACCGAATCCTCGACAACGACCTCGACGCGAACCTTCGGGACGAAGTCGACCGAGTACTCGGCGCCCCGATAGACCTCGGTGTGCCCCTTCTGCCGCCCGTACCCCTGGACCTCGCTGACCGTCATACCGAGAACACCGGCCTGTTCGAGTCCGGTCTTGACGTCCTCGAGCGTGAACGGCTTGACGATTGCGGTGATCAGCTTCATGACTCATGCCTCCCTGGCGGCAACAGTTGCGGGCGCCGGTACGCGCCCCGGGACCGGGCTACCTGCAAGTGCGACGAAGTCGTAGGCGCTCTCGGCGTGTTCGGCCTCGTCCACGCCACGAGCCTCGGCCTCGGCGCTGACTCGCAGTCCGATCGTGACCTTCACGATAAGCGCGATGACGGCCGTAGCGATGCAGGAGTACACGAGCACGGCGCCCGCGCCGACCGCCTGACGCCACAGCTGGTCGAGTCCGCCGCCGTAGAACAGGCCGTTGACGCCGGCCGGTGCAGCCTCGGTCGCGACCAGGCCGACCAGCAGCGTTCCGACGAGACCACCGACCAGGTGGACGCCGACCACGTCGAGCGAATCGTCGTAGCCGAAGCGGTACTTCAGGCCGACGGCCAGGGCGCACAGTGCGCCGGCGACGACACCGATCACGATCGCGCCGACGACGTCGACGGACGAGCAGGCGGGGGTGATGGCGACCAGGCCGGCGACGATGCCCGACGCGCCACCGAGCGTGGTGGCGTGACCGTCGCGGATCTTCTCCACCAGCAACCAGGCCAGCATTGCGGCGCAGGTGGCGACGACGGTGGTGACGAACGCCGCAGCGGCGACGCCGTTGGAGCCGACAGCCGAGCCGGCGTTGAACCCGAACCATCCGAACCACAGCAGCGCGGCGCCGAGCATCACGAACGGCAGGTTGTGCGGACGGAAGGGCGTCTTGGGCCAGCCGCGACGCTTACCGAGCATGAGCGCGAGGACCAGACCTGCGACACCCGCGTTGATGTGGACGGCCGTGCCGCCGGCGAAGTCGATCGCGCCGAGCTTGTTGGCGATCCAACCGCCCGTCTCGGCGGTGACGCCGTCGAACGAGAACACCCAGTGCGCGACCGGGAAGTAGACGACCGTCGCCCACAGGCCGGCGAACAGCAGCCAGGCTCCGTACTTCATGCGATCGGCGACCGCGCCCGAGATCAGGGCGACCGTGATGATCGCGAACATCGCCTGGAAGGCGACGAACACCAGTGCCGGGATGGTGCCGACCAGCGGGATCGCGGCGGCCGTGCCGGCCTCGGCGTCACCGAGGTAGTCACCCCCGAACAATCCCTTCAGTCCGAAGAACTCCGTCGGATCCCCGATCAATCCGCCCTTGTCGTCACCGAACGCGATGGAATAGCCGAACAGCACCCACAACACGCCGACGACTCCCATCGCGCCGACGCTCATCATGATCATGTTCAGCACGCTCTTCGCGCGGACCATGCCGCCGTAGAAGAACGCGACGCCCGGAGTCATCAAGAGCACCAGCGCGGCGCTCATGAGCATCCACGCGGTGTCCCCGGTGTCCGGGGCTCCGATAGTGGGGAAATCCACGGTGAGCCTCCTCGTCAGTCTTGTCGTTCTGATCAGCAAGACTGCTCACCTGGTGTTTCATCCGTGGTTGCACAGCGTTTCGGATAGGTGAACGGATCGGCCGGTTGTGTTGCAGTCGGGTTTCGCGGTTGCGTTCACCCCGGATCGAAACTTCGTGAACCACCGCGAAGGTCGCGAAACGCCGCTGCCCGGCCCCTCGGACGAGGGACCGGGCAGCGATGGACGGAGCGTGCCGGTCAGCCCAGCAGCGCGTCGACGAAGGCCTCCGGCTCGAAGGGAGCGAGGTCGTCGGCGCCCTCGCCGAGACCGACGAGCTTCACCGGAACGCCCAGCTCGTGCTGGACCTGGAAGACGATGCCACCCTTGGCGGTGCCGTCGAGCTTGGTCAGCACGACGCCGGTGATGTCCACTACCTCGGCGAACACGCGGGCCTGCATCAGGCCGTTCTGTCCGACGGTGGCGTCGAGGACCAGCAGCACGTCGTCGACGGCCGCCTTCTTCTCGACCACGCGCTTGACCTTGCCCAGCTCGTCCATCAGGCCGGTCTTGGTGTGCAGACGACCGGCCGTGTCGATGAGCACGACGTCGACGCCGTCCTCGATGCCCTTGGCGACCGAATCGAACGCGATGGCCGCGGGGTCGCCGCCCTCGGGTCCGCGAACGACCTCGGCACCCACGCGCTCGGCCCATGTCTGCAACTGATCGGCCGCGGCCGCACGGAAGGTGTCGGCGGCGCCGAGCAGGACGCGTCGGCCGTCTGCGACGAGGACCCGGGCGAGTTTGCCGGTCGTGGTGGTCTTGCCGGTGCCGTTGACGCCGACGACGAGTAGCACGGCGGGATGATCGCCGTGCGGAAGGGCGCGGATCGAGCGATCCATCTCGGGACGCAACTCCTCGACGAGGACCTCGCGCAGGAGCGCCCGGGCCTCCGCCTCGGTGCGCACACCGCGGGACGCCATCTCCTCGCGCAGCCGCTCGACGACCTTGACGGTGGTGGCGGTGCCGAGATCGGCGATCAGCAGCGTGTCCTCGACCTCCTCCCACGAGTCCTCGTCCAGGTCGCCGCCACCGAGCAGGCCCAGCAGGCTCTTGCCGACGGCGTTCTGCGAGCGCGACAGCCGACCGCGCAGGCGATCGAGCCGGCCCGCGGTGGGCTCGATCTCCTCGATCGCGGGAGTGGGAGCAGCCTCCGGCTCGACCACCGGCTCCGGCTCGACCACCGGCTCCGGCTCGACGACGGGCTCCGGCGCGGCTTCCGGCTCGACGGCCGGCTCCGGCGCAGGCTCCGGCTCGACGACGGGCTCGGGTGCGGGTGCAGGTTCGACCACCGGCTCCGGCGGAGCCACCGGTTCGGGGGTGACGGGCTCGGGAGCGGCGGGAGCCTCCGGCTCGGCGACCGGCTCCGGGGTGACGGTGGGCTTCGCCTCCGGTACCGGCGTGGTCGGGGGAACCGGCGGCGCGACCGGGGGCTTGGGCGGCGCGACCGGGGGCTTGGGCGGAACGACCGGCGGCTTGGGCGCGGCCGGCGGCACCTTGGGCGGCGCGGTGGCCGACGGCCCCTGGCTGAAGTTGAAGCCGCCACCGGCTTGGTATCCGCCCGAACGGTCCTTCGGCTGCTCCGTCAGCTCGGGCTTCTCGGGCGCCGCGGTGAGGCTGATGCGGCGACGGCGGGCCAGGGTCAGGCCGACGACGAGCGCCACGACGAGGACGGCCAGTACGGCCGCTATTGCTATCCAGGCTCCGGTAGTCACACCGACATCCTGTCAGGCTGCCCGCGTCCGTGACGCCTCCGGGCAAGTCCGGCGGGGCGTGGCGAGATCGGTCCGTGACACCCGAGGAGCGGCTCCTCGGGTGTCACGTCGGGCCGTCAGAGCAGGGCGGCGATCTCGTCGGCGATCTGCTCCGGGGTGACGGTCGGCTCGAAGCGGCGAACGACCTCGCCGTCCCGGTCGACGAGGAACTTCGTGAAGTTCCACTTGACCTCGTCGGTGCCGATCGCCTCGGGGCGGGTCTTGCTGACGTGCTCGTAGAGGAAGCCGTGGTCCGGGCCGAAGTCACCGGGGGCCTGCGCGCGCAGGTACTGGTACAGCGGGTGTGCGTCGTCGCCGTTGACCTCGAGCTTGGCGTACACCGGGAAGGTGACGTTGTAGTTGACGCTGCAGAACTGCTGGATCTCGGCGTCGTCGCCCGGCTCCTGGTCGCCGAACTGGTTGCACGGGAAGCCGACGACCTGCAGGCCCTTGTCCTTGTTGGCGCGGTGCAGCGCCTCGAGGCCCTCGTACTGCGGCGTGAGGCCGCACTTGCTCGCCACGTTGACGATCAGCAGCAACTTGCCCTTGTGGGCGCTGAGATCCTCGGTGGCGCCGTCGGCGGTCTGGACGGGGAAGTTGTGGGCGTTCATCGATGGTTCTCCCATGTAGTTCGGTGGGGTCGTGCGGGGTGCACGCACGTGAATGACGGTGCCGGGTTCACCCGGCAACCAGGTCCTGACCGCGCAGGCGCTGCGAGATGACGGTGGTGATGCCGTCGCCGCGCATGCTGACGCCGTACAGCGCGTCGGCGACCTCCATCGTCGGCTTCTGGTGGGTGATCACGATCAGCTGCGACTTCTCCCGCAACTGCTCGAACAACCCGATCAGGCGCCGCAGGTTCGTGTCGTCGAGCGCGGCCTCCACCTCGTCCATGACGTAGAACGGCGACGGCCGGGCCCGGAAGATCGCGACCAGCATCGCGACCGCGGTGAGCGACTTCTCGCCACCGGACAGCAGCGACAGCCGCTTGACCTTCTTGCCCGGCGGCCGGGCCTCCACCTCGATGCCGGTGGTGAGCATGTCCGACGGGTCGGTGAGCACCAGACGGCCCTCGCCGCCCGGGAAGAGTTTCGCGAACACCTCGACGAACTCGCGTTCGACGTCCGCGTACGCCTCCGTGAACATCTGCAGGATGCGGGCGTCGACGTCGGCGACCACCCCGAGCAGGTCCTTGCGCGCGTTCTTGACGTCCTCGAGCTGGGTGGACAGGAAGTTGTACCGCTCCTCGAGCGCCGCGAACTCCTCGAGCGCGAGCGGGTTGACCTTGCCGAGCGTCGCCAGGTCCTTCTCGGCGCGCTTGGCCCGGCGCTCCTGGGAGGCGCGGTCGTACGGCACCGGCGCGGGCCGGGTGACCTGCTCCCCGCGCTCGCGGGCCTGCTCGTACTCCGCGATCTCGAGTTCCGACGGCGGCAGCGCGACGTCGGGCCCGTACTCGGCGATCAAATCGTCGAGGTTGACTGCGTACTGCTCGAGAATCGTCTGTTCGAGCTGCTCGATCCGCAGGGCCGCCTGCGCCCGCGCCACCTCGTCCCGGTGGACCGCATCGGTGAGTGCCGCCATCTGGGCGGTGAGCTGCCGGACGCGCTCCTTGACCGCCTCGACCTGTTCGGTGTGCGCGGCGCGCAGGCGGCTCAGCTCGTCACGGTGTGCCACCGCGTCCGCCACGACGCGGTCGAGACGGTCGGCCACCTTCTGCCCGGCCGAGGCCACTGCGGCCGCCACCTCGGCGGCGGTTCGACGGGCCTGCCGCGCCCGCTCGGCCCGCGCTCGGGCCTCGCGTTCGGCCTGGGCCGCACGACGCAGCGAATCAGCCTTGCCCCGAACGGATTCCGCTCGCTCCTCGGCGGTGCGCACCGCGAGCCGGGCTTCGACCTCCATGGCACGTACCTCGGTGAGCGCAGCCGCGGCGGCCTCCCGTTCGAAATCCGTCGGCGCAGTACTGCCCGAGTCGGCCGCGGCACCGGACTGTTCGTCCTCCGCGCGGCGCAACCGCTCCTCGAGTTCGGCGAGCGCAGCGAGCGTCTCCTCCCGCCCGCTCTCCGCCTTGGCCCGCTGCGCGAGCAGCCGCTCCGACTCGGCGTGGGCCGCCCGGACAACGTGCCCCAGGCGCCCCAGCTGTTCGTAGACCGCGGACATGTTGGCGTCGGACTCGTGCAGAGCGGCCAGCGCCTGCTCCGCGACCTCGGCGCGGTTGGCCTGCTCGGCGACCGCGCCGGCGAGGGCAGCTGCCAGTTCCTCGGAACGTCGCTCGGCCGCCTCGAGTGCCGACGTCGACGCGTCGATCGCGGCCTGCACCTCGAGAGTGCTCGGACGGCGATCGGATCCGCCGGTGACCCAACCGGTTCCGACCAGATCGCCGTCCCGGGTCACCGCCCGCAGGGACGGCTGCCGGCACACGATTTCGGTTGCCGCGTCGAGCGAATCGACGACGGCCACCCGATCGAGGAGGGCATCGACTGCGGCGCGCAGCGATTCGGGGCAGTGCACGTTGTCGGCGATCCACGTCGCCGACTCGGGAAGGTCCGGACGCGGCGCGACGTCGGAATGCTCGGCGGTGTGCAGGATCGCAGCCCGGCCACCGTCGGCGGCGCGCAGTGCCTGCACGGCCGCCGCCGCGGCGGCGGCAGATTCTGCGGCGATCGCGTCGGCCGCCGGACCCATCACCGCGGCGACCGCGGCCTCGTAGCCGGGGTCGACGCGGAGCAGTTCGGCGACGGGGCCGGTGAGCTCGCGATCGGTGTGGTGCTCGAGCAGCCAGGCGCCGCCGTCCTTGCGTTCGAGCCCCATCGACAGCGCGTCGATGCGCGCTCTCAGCGACGCCACATCCTGGCCGGCGTCGCGTTCGGCGGCCTGCAGTTCGGTGACCCGCGCGGTGATCAGGTCGAGTGCCTCGACCGCGCGCTCGTGGTGGCCGTCGAGCCCGAGTTCCCCGGCGTCGAGGTCGTCGACGGTTGCCTCGACCGCGTCGAATTCACGTTGCGCTGCGTCGCCGCGTTCACGGGCCTCGCCGATTGCCACGTCGAGCCGGGCCACCTCGGCGTCCACGGACTCGGCACGGGTACGCAAGGTGTCGACCTGCCCCGCCAGTCGTGCCAGCCCTTCGCGGCGATCCGCGATCGCCCGCACCGCCGCGAAGTGAGCGCGTTCGGCCTCCGCGGACGCCTCCTCACGCTCGGCGAGTTGTTCGCGTGCGGCCTCGAGCGTCGCGCGCGCGATGTCGACGGCGGCGATCAGTTCGGCCTCCTCCGCCGCGATCCGCTCGGCCCGGGCCTCCATCTCGTCGGGATCCTGGCCGCGGCCGGGTTCCGGTTCGCTGTCGAGGTGCCGCGCGCGCTCCTGCGCGATCCGGATGGTCGCACTCACCCGCTCCGCCAGCGCCGACAGCTGGAACCACGTCTGGCTCGCCGCCTCGGCCTGCGGCGTCAGGCGGGCCAGCGCCTGCTCGTGTCCACCGAGTTCGGCAGTCGCCGCCTCGAGCGCCGCCTGCACCGTCTCCTGCTGTTCGCGGGCGAGTTTCTCGTCGTGAGTCTGGTGGGCGAGTTCGGCCCGGCGTGTGACGAGGTCGTCCGCTGCCAGCCGCAACCGCGCGTCGCGCAGGTCGGCCTGAACGGTCTGTGCGCGTCGCGCGACCTCGGCCTGGCGACCGAGCGGTTTGAGCTGTCGGCGCAACTCGGCGGTGAGGTCGGTGAGCCGCGCGAGGTTGGCCTGCATCGCGTCGAGCTTGCGGACCGCCTTTTCCTTGCGCTTGCGGTGTTTGAGAACGCCCGCGGCCTCCTCGATGAACGCGCGCCGGTCCTCGGGACGCGATTCGAGGATTGCGGACAGCCGACCCTGCCCGACGATGACGTGCATCTCCCGGCCGATACCGGAGTCGCTGAGCAGTTCCTGCACGTCCATCAGGCGGCACGAGTTGCCGTTGATCTCGTACTCGCCGGCGCCGTCGCGGAACATCCGTCGTGTGATGGACACCTCGGAGTACTCGATGGGCAGGGCGCCGTCGGAGTTGTCGATCGTGAGCGTCACCTCGGCGCGGCCGAGCGGGGCCCGCCCGGCGGTGCCGGCGAAGATGACGTCCTGCATCTTGCCGCCGCGCAGCGCCTTCGCGCCCTGCTCCCCCATCACCCAGGTGAGGGCGTCGACCACGTTCGACTTGCCGGAGCCGTTGGGTCCCACGACACACGTGATGCCCGGCTCGAACCGCAGAGTCGTTGCGGACGCAAAGGACTTGAAGCCCTTCAACGTCAGACTCTTCAGGTGCATGACGGTGGACTCTACCGGCGGATCAACGCTCGACGAATCCGGAAAGGCCTCCGCGTGCCGCGTCGATGTGCTCGACTACCAGCGTCACGTTTCCCGGCGTCTGTCCCGATCGCAGCAGCTCGAGCAGCCGCTCGAGTTGCGGGCGCGGGCCCTCGGCGATCACCAGCACCCGCCCGTCGGCGTGGTTGGTGGCGTGGCCGACCAGCCCGAGTTCGAGGGCACGTGCCCGCGTCCACCACCGGAAGCCGACACCCTGGACGTAGCCGTGAACCCAGGCGGTGAGGCGTTCGGTGTCGGAAGTCATGGCTGCCATTATCCGACGGGCGGTGTCAGCTTCCGGACGGCGCCGTCGAAGCCCACCGCGTACAGGGCGCGGCTGTCCCATCCGGGACCCGCACCGAACTTCACGGCCGACGTCAACATGAGCCCCGACGCTATCTCGCAACTCGTACCCGCGACGGGATCCACCCGCAGCACCTTGCCCGCGACGTTGTACGCCAGGTAGACGGCGCCGTCCGGGCCGACGGTGAGGTCGTCGGCGACGTTGAGCGGACCGATGCCGGGCAGCGGGATCGGTCGGACCGGGCCACGCAGATCCGACGCGGAGAGGACCTTCAGCTCGCTGACCGGGTCGAACGACGTCGTCAGGTACACGCGCTCACCGTCGCCGGCGATCCCGTCGACCGTGCCCAGGTCGGTGCGCACGCGCTCGGACGTGCCGGGGCGGTCCGCGGGGATCCGGGTGAGTCCGGGGGTTCCCAGGTTGTGGGTGGTGAGCAGGTCGCCGTTGCCGAGTCGGGCGAGACCGTTGGGCATCACGAGACCGCCGGCCACGGTTCGGCGCTCGCGGCTCACCAGGTTCACCACGTCGACGGTGCCGTCAGCGATGTTCAAGAGCCCGGAAACCGCGCTGTTACCGGTGGTGAAGTACACGTCGTCGCCGGATACGGCCAGCCCACCCGGACCGTTCACTGGATCGGCGAGCGTTCCCCGCGCACCCGACGCGTCGAGCGTGCGCACAGCGCCGGGCGCCGTCATCGACGAATCCGACAGCAGCATGGAACCGCGACCGTCGAACGCAAGGTTCTCGAGCATCCCGTAGCCGGACGCGATCGTCACGACGTCCCAACGCGGACAACCGATCCCGTCACTCGACGACTGGGCCGACGCCGGCGACCCTGTCAGCAGTGTCGTGACTGCTGCCGCCGCAAGCGCAAGAACTCCGAGCCGCACCCTTCGCTGACTCCGCACAATGTCCCCCATGTCCGTCCGTTCCGGGCCGAGGGCGCGATTGTTGCAGACGTCGAGCCTGCAGGGATCGGAATCGACCCGCACAACGCCGTCGAACCAGGACCTCGGATCGGTCCGGATCACCTGTATGCCATGCGCGGGCGACTCGATCGGCATCATCCGGCGTGAATCCCGAGCGCACGGTCGGCGGATGCTCACGCCAACCGACCAGTCCCGAACTGTCGCGACCCCAGACGCGGACGACCAACGTAATCGTCGAATCCGCCCAGTCCAACCCGGTCCCCGAGTTCTAACGACCGGTCAGGAATACATCTGCGACAGCAACCACCAACGCCGACGCACAACCAACAGCGATACCGGCAATCTGCGGCGATCCAGGCCGGAAGTGCCGTACGAGGTAGCCGGCCCCAGCTCCCACCAATCCGATGGCGAGCACACCGCCGAAGATTGAGAACAACGTCATGAACGCGACCATGGTGACCGCCGCTCCGATTGCAGCCCCTACGGAATGGCCGGCGGTGCCGGCGATAGCTACGGGGAACTGCCACACCAGGGCTGTCAAGCCGGCCGCGACAGGGGCCGAGAGCACTGCAGAGCAAGCCCCTCCCCGCAAGCTACGTTTTGAACTGGGCTGCATGGTATGCCAGTGTGCCTTGCCCGCTTCGGAGGGTCGATCAGGTGTGAGCGTTTGTGCCGTAGCCGGTTTCAGTTCCGCTTCCACATGCCGTGCCGCTGTCCGGGCGGGCCTACCGAGGTGTGGGTCGACCCCCGTCGACCTACACCAAGATCAGGAGCCCGATGTTTCGGACACGATGACGCCTGACACCACACGCAGGAACCCTGCGATCACGTCCGGCTGCGACAGCCACATCCATTGACTCGAACATCAGTTCGAACTAAGCTTGCATCATGAATCCGGGGGGACTCAACGACACGGGCATCGCAGCTACCGCGCTGCAGCCCGACGACGTGCGCCTGCTCACCGAAATCACATTGCTGCAGAACACTCTCGAAGTCACCCGCGAGATCGAACGCCTCGAGGCATTGCGGGTCGCGATGGTCTCCGAAATCGACGAGCGCGCAGTCTCGTTCGACACCCTCGGCTTCCGCAGCGTCAAGCAGTGGCTGGCCGCGAACACATTGCTGGAAGTGCCGGCCGCAGCCCGGATCCTCGCGTTGGGCAGGATGCTGAGCCGGCAGCCCGAGATCGCTGACGCCTTCAACTCCGGCGATATATCGGCCGAGCATGCGGCGTTGATCGGGAAGTTCTGCGAAACCCCACCCCGCGGCATGCCGAACGAAGCGTTGGATTCCTGCCGGAAGGTGTTGCTGGACAGCGCCTCCGGAACCACTGCAACCACCATGACCGTCCGCACCTGCATCTCCCGGCTCGAGCGGATCTTCGAATCCGACGAACTGCCACCCAGCGAGGACACCGAACGCAACGAGTTCCATGCGTCGAAGACCTTGAACGGGCGAGTTGCAGTCAAGGGTGATCTCGACGCAGTCACCGGAGAGATGCTCCTGACCGCCCTGTCGACGTTGACCAAGCCGCGCAACCCGATGGACGACCCCGCCGGCGCCCGCACCCCGGCGCGGCAGCGGGCCGATGCGTTCGCAGAGATTCTGCACCGCTACCTCGACTCGGGCGAGGCGCCCATCGAGGGTGGCGAGCGACCCCATCTATCCCTGCACGTGAACGCGCAGGACCTCGCGCGTGCCGACGCGGACCACGAGTGGACAGGCTCGGACGGCGATCCGGACCTGTTCGGCGACAAAGACATCGCCCGCATGCCACACCTGGGACCACTGTCGATCGCGACCGCCCGCAGATTGGCCTGCGACTGCCACCTCACGCCGATCGTCATGAGCGACAGCGTCCCGATCGATCTGGGCCGCACCAGTAGGACTGTGTCGAAGAAGCAACGGCGGGCACTCATCGCCCGCGATCACGGCTGCGCCTTCCCCGGCTGCGGCGCAGTGCCCGCCCACTGCGAAGGCCACCACGTCACACATTGGGCCGACGGCGGACCCACCGACCTCGACAACCTCGTCCTACTCTGCCGCTACCACCACCAGCTACTGCATCACAGCCACTGGGAAGTCCACATAGGCCCGGACAGAAAGCCGTGGTTCACCCCACCGTCGACCGTGGATACCTACAAGAAACCCATCCCCGCCCACAATCGCGCCGGACCCCGGGCGGCGTAGGCACCGTCGACGCCTGCCGTCACCCAGGACGGCAGGCGTCGACCAGGCGTGCTCTAGTCGCGCTTGATCGTCAACGTCACCTTGGTGCCGGCCTTGAGCGTGCGGCCGACGGTGCAGACTTTGTCGACCGAACGCTCGACGAGCGCGACCAGTCGATCCTGGGCTTCTACGTCGAGTTCGCTGAGATCGAGTTCGAGAACCTCGTCGAGCTGCGGGTACACCTCGTTCTCCCGGTCGGCCGCGCCGGACACGCGGATGGTGGCGTCGTAGTCGTCACCGAGACGGCGCGACAGCGGGAAGTCCGAGCTCATTCCCGAGCACGCGGCCAGCGCGATCTTGAGCAGTTCACCGGGGGTGAATACGCCCTCCACCGACTCCGATCCGATCCGGACCTCGGCGCCACGCGAGCTACGTCCGGTGTAGAGGCGGGTTCCGGTGCGCTCGACCCAGAGTTCGGTGGGCGTGGGTGCGGGAGTCTGTTCAGCCATGAGTGGAGATCCTGCCATCTTCCGGTGCCTCGTCCCACACCTGGATGCCCGAGATCTCCGGCACTTCGTCGCGGTGGAACGTCGGGTCCTTGCCCTCCGCGCGCTGACGTCGATAGTGGCCGAACAGCAGGAACGCGACACCCGACAGCGGCAGCAGTGCGGCCAGGTTCACGGTAGCCATGACACCCATTACCAGGTCGGCGAGCGCCCAGATCAATGGCAGTGATCCGACGGCCCCGGCGAACACACACACCACGACGATCGCCCGGAACCCCTGCAGCACGCGTCGGCTTCCCGTGAGGAACTCGATGTTGGATTCGCCGTAGTAGTAGTTGCCGATCACCGACGTGAAGGCGAGGAAGAAGATCGCGAAGGTCAGGAAGTGCACGGTCCAGCCGCCGAGCTGCGCGCTGAGTGCGTTCTGCGTCAGTGACGCGCCGGCCTTGGTCCCGTAGTCCGGGTTCGACAGCAGGATGATGAACGCCGTTGCGGTGCAGACCAGCAACGTGTCGAAGTAGACGCCCAGGCTCTGCACCAGACCCTGCTTGACCGGGTGTGAGACAGCGGCCGTCGCACCGGCATTGGGGGCCGAACCCATGCCCGCCTCGTTCGAGAAGAGCCCCCGTCGGATGCCTTGCATGAACGCGGCCGCGAATCCGCCGCTGACCACCTCACGGATGCCGAAGGCGTTCTCCACAACGAGCCGGATCATGCCGGGCACCTCGGTGATGTTGAGCGCCACCACAATCAGAGCGATGACCAGATATGCGCCCGCGACCACCGGGACCACCACCTGCGACACGGCCGAGATCCGGCGCACCCCACCGAAGATCACAGCAGCCGTCAGACCCGCGACCACGAGCCCGACGACGATGCTCAGTGCGCGGGAGTCCTCGCCCACGGAGGTGGACACCGCGTCGACGATCGAGTTCGTCTGCACCGCATTGAAGACGAAGCCGTACGTGACGGTGATGATGACGGCGAAGATCACGCCCATCCAGCGACGGCGCAGTCCGTGCAGCATGTAGTAGGCCGGTCCGCCCCGGAAGCCTCCGTCCTTGTCGCGGATCTTGTAGACCTGCGCCAGCGTCGACTCGACGAACGCCGTGGCGGCGCCGATGAGGGCCATCACCCACATCCAGAACACCGCGCCGGGTCCGCCGACGCTGATCGCGATCGCGACGCCGGCGATGTTGCCGGTGCCCACCCGCGACGCCGCCGAGATCGAGAAGGCGCGGAACGCCGAGATCCCCTTCTCCCCGTCGGGCAGCGTCTCGGCCGGCTCGGTGACCGATCGGAGCATGTCCGGCAGCAACCGGATCTGGACGAACCGGGACCGCACCGTGAAGTACAGGCCGAGCCCGACCAGCAGCACGATTACTGCGTACCAGTACGCATCGTTGACGTCGGTGACCAGTTCCACGAGCGAGTCCACATCAGCGACTATGCGGGACGCTCGTCCGGTCCGCCAGTCGCGAACCGACCGTTAGTTGCTACACCTGGAACCGATACCCCATACCGGTCTCGGTCAGCAGATGCCGCGGTTTCGACGGGTCGACCTCGAGCTTGCGACGCAGTTGTGCGAGGTAAACCCGCAGATAGTGCGTCTCGGTGGCATACGCGGGACCCCACACCTCGCGGAGGAGTTCCTTCTGCCCCACCAGTTTGCCCT
Source organism: Prescottella sp. D32 (assembly GCF_037287305.1). Classification (NCBI taxonomy): domain Bacteria; kingdom Bacillati; phylum Actinomycetota; class Actinomycetes; order Mycobacteriales; family Nocardiaceae; genus Rhodococcus; species Prescottella sp. D32. The sequence continues at coordinate 1,960,279 of NZ_JARBSW010000001.1, read as the reverse complement.
TGTTCCGGACGAGCATCTCGAGCATGCCCCACTCGGTCGGCGTCAAGTGCACCTCGGCCCCATCACGGGTGACCTTTTTCGCGGCCAGGTCGACCGTGAACGAATCGGTCACGACGACGGGCTCACCGGTCTCCGCGGCCGCCGCGCCGCGCCGGACCGCGGCCCGCAGGCGCGCGAGGAACTCGTCCATCCCGAACGGTTTGGTGACGTAGTCGTCCGCCCCCGCGTCGAGCGCCTCCACTTTGTCCGACGAGTCGGTCCGGGCCGACAACACGATCACCGGCGCCGTGCACCACCCGCGCAGACCCGCCAGTACCTCGATGCCGTCCATGTCCGGCAGGCCCAGATCGAGGACGATCACCTCCGGGTGCCGCTCGGCTGCCGCCCGCAGCGCCGCCGCCCCGGTCGACGCGGTCGTCACTTCGTAGCCACGGACACTGAGATTGATCCGCAGTGCCCTCAGGATCTGCGGCTCGTCGTCCACCACCAGCACCCGCGTCATCGGGCCCCTTCCACTTCCCCGGCACCCGCGGGTGCCGCATCCAGTTCCACGATCATCGTCAGTCCACCGCCGGGGGTGTCGGTCACCCCGACCGTGCCGCCCATCGCCTCGACGAACCCCTTGACCACCGACAGCCCGAGGCCCACGCCCACGGTGTTGTCGCGGTCGCCGAGTCGCTGGAAGGCGTCGAAGACCTGCTCGTGGGTGCCTCGCACCAATCCCGGTCCGGTGTCGGCGACGGTGATCGTCATGTGGTCGCCCGCGCGAGCCGCTCCGATCCGAACCGGCTCGTCGGGCGCGTATCGCAGCGCGTTGTCGACGAGGTTGGCGATCACACGCTCGAGCAGGCCGGCGTCCGCCATCACCGCGGCGTCGCCCACCTCGACCTTCACCTGGTCCCGGACCCGTCGTGCGGACCCGGGCCCACCGAACCCCGCGCCGACCAACGCCCGGTGCACCACCTCCTCGAGGTACACCCGGCGCAGCGTCGGTTTCACGACGCCCGCGGCCAGACGCGAGGAATCGAGCAGGTTGCCGACGAGAGCGGTCAGCTGGTCCGTCGACTCCTCCACGGTGGCGAGCAGTTCCGCGGTGTCCTCGGGTGAGAACTCGACGTCGTCGCTGCGCAGGCTCGACACCGCGGCCTTGACCGCGGCGAGTGGGGTGCGCAGGTCGTGGCTGACGGCGGAGAGCAGCGACCGACGCAGCCGGTCGGCCTCCGCGAGGGCCTGCGCCTTGCTGGCTTCCTCGGCGAGTTGCCGCTGCCGGATCAGGCCCACGGCCTGATTCGCGACCGCGTACAGGACCTTGCGGTCCCGGGCGCCCAGTTCTTCGCCCGCGAGCAGCAGGGCGTATTCGCCGTCGCTCACCTCGCACACCGTGCCGGCCTCGTCGACGGTGCTCGGCGCCGACGCCCCCGCCGCGCTCACGACGCCCTCCCCGCGCCGGACGACGCTGACCCCGGTCTGCGAGTACGTCTCACGCACCTTCTCGAGCAGCGCGGGCAGATCCGCGCCGCGCAACACCGAGCCGGCGAACAGCGCCAGCAGTTCGGCCTCCTGCGACGCCCGTCTGGCTTCGCGCGACCGTTTGGCCGCCGCGTCGACGAGGATCGCCACCGCGACCGCGACCACCAGCAGCACGACGGTGGTGATGAAGTTGTCCGGTTGGGCGATGGTGAAGCTGTAGAGCGGGGCGGTGAAGAAATAGTTGAGCAGCAGGCCCGAGATCAACGCGGACAGGATCGCGGGCCCGACGCCGCCGAGCAGTGACACCACGAGCACGACGACGAAGAACAACGCGTTCTGTCCGCCGACCCCCGCCACCCGGTCGATCAGCCCCATCAGGGCGGCAGCGATCGACGGGACGACGACGGCGGCCAGCCACGACACCGCGCGCCGTTCGCCGCGACCGAGGAACGAGATCCGGTGCCGGGTCGCGGCCTCGTCGTGCGTCACCATGTGCACGTCGATCTTCCCGGACTGCTGGACGATCGCTGCCCCGATCCCCTCGTCGAGGATCCGGGCCCACCGCGACCGCCGGGACGTCCCGATGACGAGTTGGGTGGCGTTGACCTCGCGGGCGAATTCGAGCAGCGTGGTCGGGACGTCGTCGCCGACCACGCTGTGCAGGCTCGCGCCGATGCTCGTGGCGAGCTTGCGCACCTTCCCCATCTCGGCGGCGGACACCCCTTCGATGCCGTCGCCGCGGACCACGTGCACCACCATCAGTTCCGCGCTCGCCTTGCCGGCGATACGGCTCGCGCGCCGTACGAGGGTTTCGGATTCGGGACCCCCGGTTACGGCGACGACGACGCGTTCGCGTGCTTCCCACGTGTCGGTGATCTTGTTCTCGGCGCGGTACCTGGCGAGGGCGGCGTCCACCTGGTCCGCGACCCACAGCAACGCGAGTTCGCGCAGCGCCGTGAGGTTTCCGCGTCGGAAGTAGTTGCCGAGCGCCGCATCGACCTTCTCGGCGGAGTACACGTTTCCGTGAGAGAGCCTGCGTCGCAGCGCTTCCGGGGTGATGTCGACGAGCTCCACCTGCGATGCGGCCCGCACCACAGCGTCCGGCACCGTCTCCTGCTGAGTCACACCGGTGATCTGTTGGACCACGTCGTTGAGACTTTCGAGGTGCTGGACGTTGAGGGTCGAGAGTACGTCGATCCCGGCGTCGAGCAGCTCGTAGACGTCCTGCCAGCGCTTCTCGTTCCGGCTGCCCGGGGTGTTCGTGTGGGCGAGTTCGTCGACGAGCACCACCGCCGGCCGCCGCGCCAGCACGGCCTCGACGTCGAGTTCGGGCATCGCCGTGCCGCGGTACTCGACGAACTTCGGTGGAATCAGCTCGAGTCCGGCGGCCTGCTCGGCGGTGCGGGCGCGGCCGTGGGTTTCCACCACGGCCGCGACCACGTCACCACCACGTTCGAGGCGCCGGTGCGCCTCCCCGAGCATCGCGTACGTCTTGCCGACGCCCGGCGCCGCACCGAGATAGATGCGCAGCTCACCACGGCGCGGCGCGCGGTGCTGCTCGGGACTGCTCACAACGCCATCATTCACCCGCGGGGACCGCATTGCATCCGGGTGCGGTCAGTCCGAGCGCGACGTTGAGTTCGAGCACGTTGACGCGCTCGGCACCGAGGAAACCGAGCTGACGGCCCTCGGTGTGCTCGGCCACGAGCTCTCGGACCCGGTCCTCCCCCAGGCCTGTGGCCGCGGCGACGCGCGGCACCTGCAGCTGCGCGTAGGCGGGTGAGATGTGGGGATCGATGCCGGAGCCGGACCCGGTGACCGCGTCGACGGGGACGTCCCGCGCAGGCACGCCCTCCCGCTCGGCGACGGCTGCCCGGCGCGCCTCGACGAACCCGGCCAGCACCTCGCTGCTGGGGCCCTGATTGCCGGGCAGGGCCGCTGCAGGGTCACCGGGTGCGAACGGGTCCTCGTCCGCGACCGAGCCGACGACCCGGTTGTGGAAGAACGGATCCGGCTCGCCGGCCGGGACCTGTGGATCGACGCCGACCCAGCGGCTGCCCACGACACACCCCGCGGCGTCGTGGACCGGAGAGCCCTCCGCGGACCCCGAGGCGATGCGTCCCACGCCCCATACGGCGGCCGGATACAGCACCCCGAGGATCGCCGTGAGCGTAAGGAGGACGAGCAGCCCCGCCCACACCTGCTTGAGGAAACCGATAGCGAATCTCATTGGCTTTTCACCCGATTCCAGGAATGAGGCGGACGACGAGGTCGATCACCCAGATTCCGACGAAGGGGGTGACCACACCGCCCACGCCGTAGATCAACAGGTTTCGGCCGAGCAGTTTCGATGCGGCCGCGGGCCGATAGCGGACGCCCCTGAGCGCCAACGGGATCAGTCCGACGATGACGAGAGCATTGAAGATCACCGCCGACAGGATCGCCGACTGCGGAGTCGCCAGATGCATGATGTTCAGCACCGCGAGCTGCGGATAGATCGCACTGAAGAGCGCCGGCAGGATCGCGAAGTACTTCGCGAGATCGTTCGCGAGCGAGAACGTCGTGAGCGCCCCGCGGGTGATCAGCAACTGCTTGCCGATCTCGACCACCTCGATCAGCTTGGTCGGATCCGAGTCGAGGTCCACCATGTTGCCGGCCTCCTTCGCGGCCGACGTCCCGGTGTTCATCGCGACGCCGACGTCGGCCTGCGCGAGGGCGGGGGCGTCGTTGGTGCCGTCGCCGGTCATCGCGACCAGGCGTCCGCCCTCCTGCTCCTGACGGATCCTCTCGAGCTTGTCCTCGGGCGTGGCCTCGGCCATGAAGTCGTCGACCCCGGCCTCCTCCGCGATGGCCCGCGCAGTGAGCGGGTTGTCGCCGGTCACCATGACGGTGCGGATCCCCATGGCCCGCAACTCCGCGAACCGTTCGGCGATCCCCGGCTTGACGACGTCGGTCAGCGCGATCACGCCGAGCACCGTCGCCGTGCCACGCTCGGCGACCGCCACCACGAGCGGGGTGCCGCCCCCGAGGGCGACCTCCTCGACCGAGTCGGACACGGCCGGATCGACCGCCGCACCGTACCCGGCGACCCACGCCAGCACGGCGTCACCGGCACCCTTACGGATCTGCTGCCGGCCGGTGCCGGTGGCGATGTCCAGTCCGCTCATTCGGGTCTGCGCCGTGAACTCGACGAACTCGGCGCCCCGCTCGCTGTCGGAAGCCTCGGTGGAGAGCCCGTACCGCTCGGCACACAGCTCGACGATGCTCCGCCCCTCGGGGGTGCCGTCCGCGAGGCTGGACAGCCTTGCCGCGGCGGCCAATTCGTCCTCCGACCGGCCCGGCGCCGGATGGAGCGCGGTGGCCCGGCGGTTGCCGAAGGTGATGGTGCCGGTCTTGTCCATCAGCAGCGTGTCGATGTCGCCGGCGGCCTCGACCGCGCGGCCCGACATCGCCAGCACGTTGCGCTGCACCAGCCGGTCCATCCCGGCGATACCGATCGCGGACAGCAGCGCGCCGATCGTGGTCGGGATCAGGCACACCAGCAGCGCGATGAGCTTGACCGGATCCTGAGCCTCACCCGCGTACTCGCCCATCGGTCCGATCGCGACCACCGCGAGCAGAAAGATGATCGTGAGCGACGCGAGCAGGATGTTCAGCGCGATCTCGTTGGGCGTCTTCTTGCGCGACGCCCCCTCGACGAGCGCGATCATCCGGTCCACGAACGAATGCCCCGGCGCGCAGGTGATCTTCACGACGATCCGGTCGGAGAGCACCGTGGTGCCACCGGTGACGGCGCACCGGTCGCCCCCGGACTCGCGGACGACGGGCGCGGATTCGCCGGTGATGGCCGACTCGTCGACGGTCGCGATGCCCTCGACGACGTCGCCGTCGCCGGGAATCACCTCGCCCGCCTCGACCACCACGGTGTCGCCGACCACGAGCGTGGTGGCCGAGACCTCCTCGACCGCGCCGGACGCCGTGACCCGTCGGGCCACGGTGTCCTGCTTCACCTTCCGCAGGCTCGCGGCCTGGGCCTTGCCACGGCCTTCGGCGACCGACTCGGCGAGGTTCGCGAAGAGCACCGTGAACCACAGCCAGGCGGCAATCGCCCACGAGAACACCGTCGGCTGCACGATCGCCATCACCGTGGTCACGACGGACCCGACGAGGACGACGAACATCACCGGGTTGCGGGCCTGGTGGCGTGGATCGAGTTTGCGCACCGCGCCGGGCAGCGACGTGATCAGCTGCCGGGGACTGAAGATGCCGGCCGCGACCGGCGCGTGGCCGTGCGCGGAATCCGCGTCGGGCACATCGGTGGGAACGTCGGTCACGGGGACCGTCGTGTGGGTCTGAAGACTCATTGCAGGGCCTCCGAGATGGGCCCGAGAGCGAGGGCCGGGAAGAAGGTGAGGGCCGCGACCAGCACGACGGTGCCGGTGAGCAGTCCCGTGAACATGGGGCCGGACGTGGGCAGGGTGCCCGCACCGGCGGGTGTCCGACGCTGCGCGGAGAGCGATCCCGCGAGCGCGAGGACGAACAGGATCGGCAGGAAACGTCCCAACAGCATGCAGACACCGAGCGCCGACTGGAACCAGTCGCTCGTGACCGTGAGGCCGCCGAACGCGCTGCCGTTGTTGTTGGACGCCGACGCGAATGCGTACAGCACCTCGGTGAAGCCGTGGATGGACTGCGGAGTGCCGGGATCGCCACTGTTGCCGAGGTATCCGACGGTCGAGCCGAGGATGACGGTGATGCCGGTGCCGATCAGGACGAGGGCGGGCATCACGAGCACCGACAGTGCCGCGAGCGTGATCTCACGCTGCCCGAGCTTCTTGCCGAGGTATTCGGGGGTACGTCCGACGAGCAGACCACCGACGAACACCGCGATGAGGGCGAGGACGAGGATGCCGTACAGGCCGGTCCCGACGCCGCCGGGCGCGATCTCGCCGAGCAGCATGTTCAGCAGTACCGCACCGCCGCCGAGCGGCGACATACTGTCGTGCGCCGAGTTCACGGCACCGGTACTGGTGCCCGTCGTGGCGACGGCGAACAGTGCCGATCCGGGGATTCCGAAGCGGACTTCCTTGCCCTCCATCATCGACCCGGCCGCCGTCGCCGCGGCGCCGCGCGCCCCGGATTCGGCCGCGAGCGTCACCGCGAGCAGGCCGAAGAACAGCGTCGACATCACGGCGAGGAGAGTCAGGCCCTGCCGACGGTCGCCGACCAGTGTGCCGAACGTGCGGGTGAGGCTGACAGGGATCAGCAGGATTGCGAGGATCTCCACGATGTTCGTGATCGGGGTGGGATTCTCGAACGGATGCGCCGAGTTGGCGGCAAGGATGCCACCGCCGTTGGTGCCGAGTTCCTTGATCGCCTCCTGCGAGGCCACCGGGGCCAGTGCATTCGTGACAGTGGTCCCGTCGAGCCCGGTGGACGAGAAGCCGGTCCGGAACGACTGGATCACGCCCTGGCTCAGCAGGATCAACGCGATCACGAAGGCGAAGGGCAGCAGGATGCGCAGGGCACCGCGGGTGAGATCGACCCAGAAGTTGCCGATCTCGCCGCCCCGCGAGACGCGGACGAATCCACGGATGAGCGCCGCCGCGACGGCCATGCCGACGGCGGCGGACACGAAGTTCTGGACGGCCAGGCCCGCGGCCTGCGTCAGGTGGCTCATCGTCGTCTCCGGGACGTACGACTGCCAGTTGGTGTTGGCGACGAACGACGCCGCGGTGTTGAACGCAACGGCGGGACTCACGCCCTCCAGGCCGCCGCCGAGCGGCAGCACTCCCTGGATCCGCTGCAGGAAGTAGAGCAGCAGCACGCTCGCGGCCGAGAAGCCGAGCAGGCTGCCGGCGTAGCCGTACCAGGTCTGCTCGGTGCGGGGATTGATCCGGCAGAGCCGGTACACGACAGTTTCGATGCGCAGATCCCCGGACCGGAGATCTGTGTCGGTGGTGTAGACCTTCGCCATGTAGTCACCGACGGGGACGTACAGAATCGCTAGCACGGCAACGACCAGTGCTATCTGCAGTCCCGCTGCGAGAGCGGGATTCATGTGTGGAGACCTCTCGAGGACTAGAACCGCTCAGGGCTCAGGAGCGCGATGAGCAGGTAGATCACCAGCGCGGCGGCGATCACGACGACGGCGACACCGACCGTCCCGGCGACCGTCACCGGACGCTCCTCGTCTGCAGACCACGCAGCACCAGCGCACAGACGGCGAACACTCCGATGATCAACCCGACGTAGGCCAAATCAGCCATGACGTTCCTCTTCGTCTTCCTCGAAAACCGCAGCGTCGTATCTCGACGCCCACTGCGGAGCGTGCCCCCGTTCTGCGCCCGGATGCGCTGCCCTTACGCATCGCTGACACCACCGACTGATCGCGTTGACGCGATCTTTACGCGTCGCTCCGTCCGGGCTTCGAGAGCGCCCGTGCCGACGCCGGCACCGGTACGTCGTCGGACACCCACGGGGCGCGGATCGGTTCGCCCGCAACGGTTCGCATCGGCACCACCCCCGCCCACACCCCCGGATCCCGGTCGCCCTCGCTCGGCGGGGCGTCCCGCACCTTGACCGTCCAGCGGCCGGGCTCGATCGGCAGTGCGATCGTGAGGGTCGCGGCCAGTTCCTTGCGGGTCGACGCACGCACCTCGGTGCTGCGGCCCGGGATGAGCGCGTCCGACAGTTGGACGAGCGCGCACTCCGCCTCTTCTCGGCGCAGCGGCGTCAGGTTGCCGTGCACGACCGCAGAGCGGTAGTTGGCGGAGGAGTTGAAGAGGTTGTCGGCCACGACGATTCCGTCGAGAAGCGTGACACACAGCGATGCGGGCGCACCGGACGCGACATGGCGCAGCGCGCCGGCCCCTGTCGAACCGTGCAGCAGTATCCGGTCTCCGACCCGGGCGTAGAGCATCGGCACCGTCCAGGGCAGCCCATCGACGACGGTGGCAAGCGTGCCGACGGCGCAGGCGTCGAGCACCGAGTCCAGGTCGGCGCGGGACTCGCGGGAGCGTTCGGGCAGTCGTCCGATGCCGCACAGCGGCGGTGTGATGGTCATACCGACAACTGTGGGCCGATAGTGGCGCCCCGACCAGGTCCGGAATCGTCCAATCAGCCAGACCAGTATGGTGCACGGATGGCCCGGACCCCTCGTGCGTCGACCCTGCACCTCACGCTGCCCGACACGAGTGAACCGCTCCGACAGCGGATCGCCGGAGCAGTGGTCGCGGCTCTGCGGAGCGGCGCGCTCCGGCCCGGCGATCTCCTGCCGGCCAGCCGGGTCCTCGCCGTCGAACTGGGTGTGTCCCGTTCCGCGGTGGTCGACGCGTACGACGAATTGGCGGCCGCGGGTTTCGTCGACTCGCGTGCGGGATCCGGCACCCGGATCGCGCTGGGCGCCGACGTCGCGGCGCACGCCGGTGTGACCCCGCACGTGACCCCGGCGGAGGGCACGGCGTCGTCGCCCCGCACCGTCCGCCCCGCCGTCGCCCTGGACCTGTCGCCCGGCTACCCGGACACGGACCTGATCCTTCCTCGCGACTGGCGATCCGCGTGGCGCGCGGCCACGGCGGGGCCGGTGCCGAACATCCCACCCGGGCCCGGTGGCCATCGGCGACTGCGTGAGGCGCTCGCGGTGCACCTCCGGCGCACTCGCGGCATCGTGGCAGAACCCGACGAGATCGTCGTCGTGCCCGGCGCGCTCGCCGCCCTGAGAACCCTTGTCGCCGCGGCAGACCTGCCCGGCAAGTCGATCGCGTTCGAGGATCCCGGCTACGCCAAAGCCCGGGTCGCGCTCGCGGCCGCGGGCGCCGACGTCCGACCGGTCACCGTCGACGAGGACGGGATCGACCCTGCGGCCCTACGCGCCACCGACGCCGCGGTGTACTGCACACCGGCACACCAGTATCCGATGGGCTCGCGACTCTCCGCAGCCCGGCGAGCCGCCCTCCTCGCCGACGCCTCGACGGCCGGACGGCTCGTCATCGAGGACGACTACGACGGCGAATTCCGTTACGGCGTACCGACACTGCCTGCTCTGCGCGCAATCGCGGGCGGACGTGAACGGGTGGCGTACGTCGGCACCGTGTCGAAGATCCTCTCGCCGTCCCTGCGCTTGGCGTGGCTCGTGCCCCCGGTCGACCTGCTGCCCCGCGTGCACGACGCACTCGCGGCGAGCGGCGAGACCGCCTGCGCCGTCACGGCGGAGGCCGTCGCCAGGTTCGTCGAGTCGGGTTCGCTCACCAGGCACCTCACCCGGTCGTCACGCACGTACGCGGCCCGCCGCCAGGCGCTCGTCGACGCGTTGCGGACGCACCTGCCGGGCGTGCAGCCCCTCGGAGTCGAGGCGGGACTGCATGTGGCGCTACGCCTTCCCGACGGCGCCGACGACGTCGCGATCGCCACCGAGATCACCCGCCGCGGCGTGAAGGTACCGGCACTGGCCAAGTATCGGGTGTCCGAGGCCGGACCGCGCGGACTGCTGTGCGGCTACGCGCAGTTGCCGGAATCGAAGGCATCCGCGGCCGCGACGACGATCGCCGAGGTCATCCGCGAACGAGCCGCGGCCGCGGCTGACACTTCGGACAGCTGTACGACGAGCGGTTCATGAACTTCTCGCGCCGGATCGGCGCCCCGCAGCGTCGGCACGGCAGGTTCTCCTGCCCGTAGGCGTTGAGGGACCGGTCGAAGTAGCCGGACTGGCCGTTGACGTTGACGTACAACGCATCGAACGACGTGCCGCCCTGGTCGAGAGCTTCGGTCATCACGTCTCGGGCCGCGTCGAGCAGGACTCGCAGCCGCGGGCCACTCAGCTTGTCGGTGGGACGGTTGCCGTGAATCTCGGCCCGCCACAAGGCCTCGTCGGCGTAGATGTTGCCGACGCCGGACACCACGGTCTGGTCGAGGAGGGCGCGCTTGATCTCGGTGTGCTTGGCGCGCAATGCCTTCACGACGAGATCGGGATCGAAACGCGGATCGAGCGGATCGCGGGCGATGTGCGCGACCGAGTCCGGCACGACGGTGCCGTCGACGGTGACGAGGTCTGCCAGCGCCCATCCACCGAAGGTCCGTTGGTCGACGAAACGGAGGTCGATGCCGGACTCCAGGCGCGCCCGGATCCGGAGATGCTTCTCGTCGGGCACCGTCGGATCCTGCACGAGCATCTGCCCGCTCATGCCCAGATGGACGACGATCGCAACCGAGCTCGGTTCGAGGACGAGCCACAGGTACTTGCCTCGGCGCTCGGCCCCCACCACGGTCTGGCCCTCGAGTCGACCGGCGAGGTCGAGAGAGCCCGGCAGATGCCGGCGTACGGCACGCGGATGCAGAACCTCGACGTCGGCGATGGTGTGCCCGACGACGTGCGCCTCGAGACCCCGTCGGACCACCTCGACCTCGGGAAGCTCCGGCACGCTACGCCCTCGACCTGTGCCGGGTCAGGACTCGACGACGGTGTCGTCGGGAAGGACGACCGACTGCGCAGCCTCGGACAGCGCGCTCCACGCGGTGCTGGCGGCCTTCTGCTCGGCTTCCTTCTTCGACCTGCCCACACCGACACCGAAAGCATCGCCACCGACGACGACCGTCGCGGTGAACTCCTTGTCGTGGTCGGGACCGGTCGCGGTGATCTCGTACGACGGGACACCGATGCCACGTTCGGCGGTCAGTTCCTGGAGGCTGGTCTTCCAGTCCAGGCCGGCACCGAGTTTCGGGGCACGCGAGAGCAGATCGGCGAACAGATCGAGCACCACCCGTCGGGCAGTATCGATTCCGTGCTCGAGGTGGATCGCACCGAGGAGCGACTCCATGCCGTCGGCCAGGATGCTCGGCTTGTCGCGGCCACCCGTCATCTCCTCGCCCTTGCCGAGGAGCAGGTGCGCACCGAGACCACCAGGCCCCAGACCGCGCGCCACCTCCGCGAGGGCGTGCATGTTGACGATGCTGGCGCGGATCTTCGCGAGCTCACCCTCGGACTTCTCGGGGTGGGCCGTGTAGAGGCGCTCGGTGATCGTCAGTCCCAGGACCGAGTCACCGAGGAACTCGAGGCGCTCGTTGGTCGGCAACCCGCCGTGCTCGTACGCGTACGAGCGATGGGTCAACGCGAGCGTCAGCAGATCCTCCGTCAGAGGCACGCCAAGGGCGGCGAGGAGAGATCCGTGATCTTCCTCGCCGCCGGCGTAAGCTGTATTGCTTTTTTTGCTGGTCACAGCGCGACTTAGCAGACTAGACCGCTGCGGTAACCTGACGGCCCTTGTAGGTGCCGCACGACGGGCACGCAACGTGGGGCAGCGTCTTCTCGCCGCACGCACGGTTCGGGCAGGTGATGAGGGTGGGCGCAGTGGTCTTCCACTGGCTCCGTCGCGACCTCGTGTTGGACCGCGACATTCTGCGCTTGGGAACAGCCACGTCTACTTCTCCTCGTTGATCTTGCTGGCATCAGCAGTTGCATTGCTGGCGTCGGATCCTGCACCGAATTTGGCTGCGAGCCCAGCCCAGCGAGGATCCATTATTTCATGACCGTGCCCGGATTCCGCAATCGCCAGGCGAATGCCACATTCGGGACACAATCCCTCACAGTCGTCGCTACACAACGGCTGGAGCGGAAGCTCCAGTCCGACCGCATCGACGATCACCGGTTCGAGGTCGATCTCGTCGTCCACGACCCGGTAGACCTCGTCCTCCTCGGTGGTCTCCTCGGTGGCGCTGTCCGGGTACGCGAACAGCTCCGTGAGGTAGAGGTTCACCGAATCGGTGAACGGCTCGAGGCACCGCGAGCACTCGCCCACGATGTCCGCACTGACGGAGCCGGTGACGAGGACACCCTCGGACACCGACTCGAGCCGCAGATCGAAAGTCACGTCCGCACCCTCTTCGATCGCGACCATGTCGAGACCGATCCGGGAAGGAGCCGGGACAACCCGTGACACCGTACGCATCGAACCAGGCCGACGGCCCAGCGAGAGCGTATCCAGCACGAAACCCTCGTCCCGGGCGGGACGTGAGGCACTGCGATGATGGGATGACACCGGAATCTCTTTCAGGAAGCACAGGGTAGGGCAACCACTCCACGGTACGCGATGTAACCCGGAGAGGCGAAATCGGCAGTCGATCGGCCGCCGATCCGGGGCCTTCTAGCGGCGGCGGTCGCCGTAGCCGGCGTCGTAGTCCGGCACCCCGGTCCCCGTCCGCAACTGCTGGCGACCACGCCCCACGGACCGGATGGTGCCGTTCAGGAAGTCCTCGAACTCTGCGAGCTTGGTGTCGACGTACAGGTCGCATTCCGAGCGCAGTCGATCCGACTCGGCATGGGCGGCGTCGATCACGCGCGCCGACTCCGCGTTGGCGGCCTGGACCACCTCGGCCTGCGACACCAGTCGCTCCTGCTCGGCGATGCCGTCCGCGACGGAGCGCTCGTACGAGGCCTTGCCGGACTCGATCATGCGGTCCGACTCGGCCCGCGCGCGCCCGGTCAGCGAGTCGTACTCGCGCTGACCCTCGGCGACCGTCGCGTCGGCCTCGGCGCGTGCCTCGTGGACCAACTGCTCGGCATGCGAGCGCGCCTCGGCGACCATGCGATCGGCCTGCGCCTTGGCGTCGGCGAGAATTCGGTCCGCGTCCTCGCGAGCCTCGGTGATCGTCTGGTGCGCCTGCGCGTTGGCCGTCGTCACCATCTGCTCGGAACTCTGGCGGGCTTCGCCGACCAGCTTGTCGCGATGATCGAGCACGTCCTGCGCGTCGTCGAGTTCACCGGGAATCGCATCCCGGACGTCGTCGAGCAGTTCGAGGACGTCGCCACGCGGTACGACGCACCCCGCGGTCATCGGAACTCCACGCGCCTCCTCGACGATCGCGACAAGCTCGTCGAGTGCCTCGAATACCCGGTACACGCACAACCCCAATCGTCGAATGCCATCGCTGGTGCTGAAAGACAGTTTGCCCCAGACCCCGCACACCCGCCGCCGCGGCGCCGGTGTGTCGGACGAAGGAGTTCGTCAGCCCTTCGTCAGCCCTTCTCCTGGGCCCGCTCGGCGAGCCGCGCCACGAGCCGCGCGTGCACCTTCTCCGGGACCATGTCCGCCACGTCGCCACCGAACGTCGCGACCTCCTTGACCAGCGAACTGGAGAGGTAGCTGTACGTGGGGTTGGTGGGGATGAAGAGCGTGTCGACTCCCGACAGCTTCTGGTTCATCTGCGCCATCTGCAGCTCGTAGTCGAAGTCGTTGGCACCGCGCAGGCCCTTGACGATCGCCGAGATCCCTTGCGACTTGGCATAATCCACCAGCAGCCCGTGCCACGACGCGACCCGCACGTTCGGCAGGTCGCCGGTGGCGTCCTCGAGCATCTCGATGCGTTCCTCGACGCTGAACAGACCGCGCTTGCTCTTGTTGATCATCACGGTGACGACCACCTCGTCGAACAGTGCCGCAGCACGTCCGATCACGTCGAGGTGGCCATTGGTCACGGGGTCGAAGGACCCGGGGCAGACGGCGCCAGTCATGAGTCCAGACCGTAGCAGGTGGCGACCTCGATCCGGGTCTCGCCGTAACGCTTGGTCCGCTCCGGGCGCATGCCGTCGGGCCACGTGGTCTCGGGCGAGCGGGAGGAGCGCTCGACGACCACGATCGAGCCCTCCCCCACCCAGCCGTGCGCGACGAGATCAGAGAGCACGGAGGTCACCGCCTCCTCTGTCACGGCGTACGGCGGATCGGCCAGCACCACGTCGAATTCGCGCTCGGCCGCACCGCCCACGACGGCTGCGACGGGGGCCGTGCGAACGACCGCACCGCTCAGGCCGACCGCCGCCACGTTCTGCTTGACGACGGCGGCGGCCTTCGCGTCCGACTCGACCAGCAGCACGTGAGCGGCGCCCCGCGAGAGCGCCTCGAGCCCGAGGGCGCCGGAACCCGCGTACAGGTCGAGCACGGCGGCGCCCTCGAGGTCGATGCGGCTGTCGAGCGAACTGAACAGGGCCTCGCGGACTCGTTCGGACGTCGGGCGGGTCCCGCTCGCGGGCACCTTCAAACGCCTGCCTCCGGCACGGCCGGCGACGATTCTTGTCACACTGCAGTCCTGTTCACTCGCCCACGGTCACTCGTTGCCGGTTGTCTCCCGCGTCGAGACGACCGCCAGGAGATCGCCACCCTCGACCTGCGAGGCGCCGGCGATAGCAACTCGCGAGACGATACCGCTGCGCGGCGCTGTGATCGCGGCCTCCATCTTCATGGCCTCGATCGTGGCAACGGTGTCACCGGCCGAGACCTGCTGGCCTTCGGTCACGACCAGGGTGACCGCACCCGCGAACGGGGCGGCGACGTGGGCGGGGTTGTTCCGGTCGGCCTTCTCCGCAGCGGGCACCTCGCTCGCGATGGAGCGGTCGCGCACCGACACCGGACGCAACTGGCCGTTGAGGATGCACATGACGGTGCGGTAGCCGCGCTCGTCGGGTTCGGAGATCGCCTCGAGCCCGATGAGCAGCTCGACGCCCTTGCCGAGCTTGACCCGGTGTTCCTCGCCGCGGCGCAGGCCGTAGAAGAACTGGTTGGCCGACAGCTGCGAGGTGTCGCCGTACTTGTCGCGGTGCTCCTCGAACTCCCTCGCCGGGCCGGGGAACATCAGCCGGTTGAGGGTGGCCTGCCGTTCCTTGGACGATCCGGACAGTCCCTTCTCGTCCTCGGGCGTGAGCTGCACCTCGGGCTTCGCGGCACCGCGACCCTCGAGCGCCTTGCTGCGGAACGGCTCGGGCCACCCGCCGGGAGGGGTGCCGAGTTCGCCGCGCAGGAACCCGACCACCGAATCCGGGATGTCGAAGCGGGCGGGATCCGAGGCGAATTCGTCGGCGGGGACGTTCGATCCCACGAGGTGCAGCGCGAGGTCGCCGACCACCTTCGACGACGGCGTCACCTTGACCAGGCGGCCCAGCATCCGGTCGGCGGCGGCGTACTTCGCCTCGACCTCCTCGAAGCGGTCGCCGAGACCGAGGGCGATGGCCTGCTGACGCAGGTTCGACAGCTGACCGCCCGGAATCTCGTGGGTGTAGACGCGACCGGTGGGGGCGGGGATGCCGGACTCGAACGGCGCGTACACCTTTCGCAGCGCTTCCCAGTAGGGCTCGAGATCGCACACGGCCTGCAGGTCGATGCCGGTGTCGAACTCGCTGTGCGCGGCGGCGGCGACGATCGCCGACAGCGCGGGCTGGCTGGTGGTGCCCGACAGCGGCGCCGAGGCACCGTCGACGGCGTCCGCTCCGGCGTGCCACGCGGCGAGGTAGGTCGCGAGCTGGCCGCCGGGAGTGTCGTGGGTGTGCACATGCACCGGCAGGTCGAAGTTGGAGCGCAGTGCGGTCACGAGCTTGGTGGCGGCGGGGGCACGCAGCAGGCCGGCCATGTCCTTGATCGCGAGGATGTGGGCGCCCGCCTCGACGATCTCCTCCGCCAGACGCAGGTAGTAGTCGAGGGTGTAGAGCTTCTCGTCCGGGTTCGCCAGGTCGCCGGTGTACGACATCGCGACCTCGGCGACCGTGGTGCCGGTCTCGCGGACCGCCTCGATCGCGGGACGCATCTGGTCGACGTTGTTGAGCGCGTCGAAGATCCGGAAGATGTCGATGCCGGTGTCGGCGGCCTCCTGCACGAACGCGCGGGTGACCTTCTCCGGGTACGGGGTGTAGCCGACGGTGTTACGGCCGCGCAGCAGCATCTGCAGGTTGATGTTCGGTACGGCCTCGCGCAGCGCCGCGAGCCGGTACCAGGGATCCTCGTGCAGGAAGCGCAGCGCCACGTCGTAGGTCGCTCCGCCCCACGCCTCGATCGAGAGCAGTTCGGGCGTCATCCGCGCGACGTGACCGGCGACGTCCAGCAGTCCGGACGTGCGCACCCGGGTGGCGAGCAGCGACTGGTGCGCGTCGCGGAACGTGGTGTCGGTGACCGCGAGCGCCTTCTGCTCGCGCAGTGCCTTCGCGAATCCCTCGGGTCCGAGGGCGAGTAGCTTCTGGCGCGACCCGTCCGGCGGGGCGACACCGAGATCGACCTTGGGGAGCTTGTCGTGCGGGTACACCGCGGTCGGACGCTCGCCGTGCGGCTTGTTGACCGTCACGTCGGCCAGGTAGTTGAGGATCTTGGTGCCACGGTCGGCCGAGCTGCGCAGCGTCAGCAACTCGGGCCGCTGCTCGATGAACGACGTCGTCACGCGTCCCGCACGGAAGTCGGGGTCGTCCAGAACCGCCTGCAGGAACGGGATGTTCGTGGAGACACCGCGGATGCGGAACTCCGTGACGGCGCGGCGGGCGCGGGCGACGGCGGCCTCGAGGTCGCGACCACGGCAGGTCAGCTTGACGAGCATCGAGTCGAAGTGGGCGCCGACCTCTGCGCCCAGGTTCGCGCCGCCGTCCAAGCGCACGCCCGCGCCACCCGGGGTGCGGTACGCGGTGATCCGACCGGTGTCGGGGCGGAATCCGTTGGCGGGGTCCTCGGTCGTGATGCGGCACTGCAGCGCGGCGCCGCGGATCGTGATCTTGTCCTGCGCCAGACCGAGATCGGCCAGCGTCTCGCCCGACGCGATGCGCAGCTGCGCCTGCACCAGATCGACGTCGGTGATCTCCTCGGTGACCGTGTGCTCCACCTGGATTCGCGGGTTCATCTCGATGAAGACGTGGTTGCCGCGGGTGTCGAGGAGGAACTCGACCGTGCCCGCGCAGCGGTAACCGATCTGCTTGGCGAAAGCGACCGCGTCGGCGCAGATCCGATCTCGCAGTGCGGGATCGAGATTGGGGGCCGGCGCGAGCTCGATCACCTTCTGGTGCCGCCGCTGCAACGAGCAGTCGCGCTCGAACAGGTGGATGACGTTGCCCTCGCCGTCGGCGAGGATCTGTACCTCGATGTGACGCGGGTCGACGACGGCCTGTTCGAGGAACACCGTCGGATCACCGAACGCCGACTCGGCCTCTCGCGAGGCCGCCTCGATCGCCTCCCGCAGTTGCGCACGCTCGGCGACCCGGCGCATACCGCGTCCGCCGCCGCCGGCGACGGCCTTGACGAAGACGGGGAACTCCATGTCCTCGGAGGCCGCGAGCAACGCCTCGACGTCCGACGAGGGCTCCGACGATGCCAGCACCGGCAGGCCCGCTGCCTTCGCGGCCGCGATCGCACGCGCCTTGTTGCCGGTCAGCTCGAGTACCTCGGCTGACGGGCCCACGAACGTGATGCCGTTCGCTTCGCACGCCGCGGCCAGGTCCGGGTTCTCGGACAGGAAGCCGTAGCCGGGGTAGATCGCGTCCGCACCGGCACGCTCGGCCGCCGCGATGATCTCTTCGACCGAGAGGTACGCGCGGACCGGATGACCGACCTCACCGATCTGGTACGCCTCGTCCGCCTTCAGGCGGTGCACCGAGTTGCGGTCTTCGTACGGGAACACCGCAACGGTCCCGGCACCCAGTTCGTAGGCGGCACGGAACGCGCGGATGGCGATTTCGCCGCGGTTGGCGACGAGGACTTTGGTGAACATGGGAAGCAAAGTACCTTGCCGTGCGGCGTGCCGTGAGCGGGGCGTCCCATGATGCGGAACGCTTCGCAAGCTTCACAAACAGCTGCTCTGACATGCGAAATTGGCAAGTTTGCAAACCGGAGAAGAAGTGCCCTGCACAGGCCGTACTCGGTGGCCGTGCTCGGCCTCCGACACCGGATCCGGAGGGCCGGGAGGACACCCGGAAACTTCTAGGACTTCTCCAGAAATTCGATCCTCTCGGAATCGAGCGCGGCCGCCACCATCGCCGCCAGACCGGGGTGGCGGGACAGATCCGGGTCGTCGTCGACGACACCGCGGGCGAACTCCTGCGCCGACGCGATCACGTCCTCGTGCTCGAGCAGGGACAGCAACCGCAACGTCGTCGCGCTGCCCGACTGGGCCGAGCCGAGGACATCGCCCTCTCGACGCTGGCGCAGATCGAGCTGGGCGAGTTCGAAGCCGTCGTTGGTCCCGGCGACGGCGGTCAGCCGCTCGAACGCCGGCGACCCCGGCATCATGTCGGTGATGAGGATGCACAGTCCCTGATGGCTGCCGCGACCCACCCGGCCGCGCAGCTGATGAAGCTGGCTGACGCCGAACCGATCCGCGTCGACCAACACCATGACGGTCGCGTTGGGGACGTTGACACCCACCTCCACCACCGTGGTGCAGATGAGGACGTCGATCGCACCGTCCGTGAAGTCGCGCATCACCGCGTCCTTCTCGTCGGACGGCAGCCGCCCGTGCAAGAGTCCGAGCCGCAGATCGTGCATGGGCCCCGACCGCAGTTCGTCGAAGAGATCGACGGCCGACTTCGTCTCCGGCGGCTCCTTGCCGGCCTTGATCAGTTCGGCATCGCTGTCGCCGTCACCGATCCGCGAGCACACCACGTACGCCTGCCGTCCGTCGGCAACCTCCTCCCGGATCCGCTCCCACGCCCGGGCGACCCACTGCGGGGTCTGCCGTGCCGCCACGACCTTGCTCACGATCGGCGCGCGCCCCTGCGGCAGCTGCCGCAGCGTCGACGTCTCGAGATCGCCGAGCACCGTCATCGCGATCGTGCGGGGAATCGGCGTCGCGGTCATCACCAGCAGGTGCGGGCTGAGCCCCTCCTTGGCTCGCTTGCGCAGCTCGTCGCGCTGCTCGACACCGAAGCGGTGCTGCTCGTCGACCACGACGAAGCCGAGGTCGAAGAACTCCACGTTGTCCTGAATCAGCGCGTGTGTGCCGATGACGATCCCCGAATCACCGGTCACGATGTCCAGGAGCGCTGCCCGACGCGCCTTGGTCGACATCGATCCCGTCAGGAGCGTCACCTTGGTCGCCACGTCCGCGGCCCCCAGCTCACCGGCAGCGCCGAGCGGCCCGAGCATCTCCCGCAGCGACCGGGCATGCTGCGCCGCAAGCACTTCCGTGGGGGCGAGCAGTGCGCACTGGTATCCGGCATCGACGGCCTGCAGCATCGCCCGGAGCGCCACGATCGTCTTGCCGGAACCCACCTCACCCTGCAACAGGCGGTTCATCGGGTGCCGGCGGGCGAGATCGGCCGAGATCTCCTCGGCCACCTCCTTCTGCCCCTCGGTGAGTTCGAACGGCAGCATCTCGTCGAATGCGGCAGCCAATCCGTCCGGCTTCGGCGGGCACTGCGGCGCCACCCGCGCCGCGATGTCCCGTCGGCGCTGTGCGAGCACCAACTGCAGTGCCGCCGCCTCGTCGAATCGCAGACGCTCCTGCGCACGGCCGATGTCGTCGCGGGTCTCGGGTAGGTGCACCAGGCGCAGGGCCTCGTCGAGCCCGATCAAGCCGTGTTCCCCGCGCACCGCGTCCGGCAGCGGATCCTCGACCGTGTCGAGCTGATCGAGCACCTGACGCACGCAGCGGAGGATCGTCCAGCTCTCCACCTCCCGCGTCGCCGGGTACAGCGGGATCAGCTCGCGGTCGAAGATCGACATGTCGACGCCGGAACCGGAATCCTGCGTGGCGCGCGCCATTCCGGCGAGGGAACCCGCCCCCTGCACGTGTGCCATGGACACCACCGGATCCTCGCCCTCCGCCGGCTCGGGCAGGATCAGGTAGCTCGGATGCGTCAGGCTCCACTTGTTGCGGAAGTACTTCACGGTGCCGGAGAACATCGCCCGGACACCGACACGCACCGCGTGCTTGACCTTGTGCGGGTTGAAGAACGTGACGTCGACGCTCTGCGACTCGGCCGCGAGCACCACCTTGAGCATCTGGCCGCGGCGGCTCTTCATGTTCACGACGTCGGCCTTGACGACTCGGGCGATGATCGTGACGTGCGAGCCCTCCTCCGGCTCCTTTTCCGTCAGTTCCCGCCCCTGTGCGGCGTACCGGTGGGGGTAGTGCCGCAGCAGGTCCTCGACCGTGCGGATGTCGAACGCCTCGACGAGCGCGTCGGCCGTCTTCGCCCCCAGCAGGTGGTCGAGGCGATCCGTCAGCGTCGCCATGTCGGGTGTCCCGTCGCCGTGCTCACTATCGACTCGCCTTCTACTCGACGCCGAACTGCAACAGATCGCGGCTCTGCCCACCCCGGTAGACCATCACCTCGACCCCCGGATGGCGGGACGTGATGTAGTCCGCGACCCGCTCCCCCAGACCCTCGCTCGCCTGCGCACCCAGGAGCACCGTCACGAGCTCGCCGCCGGCCCCCAGAACGAGGTCGACGAGCCGGCATCCGGCGGCCACGACGTCCCGTTCGATCACCACGACCTCGTGCCCGACGAGGCCCAGTCCGTCCCCCGGTTCGCACGTCCCGACGTAGGTGAGGGCGCGTTCCTCCGCGACCCGAAGCGAACCCCAGCGGGTGGCCGCCGCCGCTTCCGACATCGCGAACGCGTCGTCGACCGCCAGCCGCTCGGCGTCGTGCACGGCGAGCGCCGCGAGTGCCTGCACCATCGACGAGCTGGGCAGGAAGACGACGTCGCGCGCATCGGCGCGGGCCCGCGCGCCCACCGCGATCAGGTCCTGGGCCGGCAACGCGCCGTTCGGCAGCACCACGACCTCGCGGCGGCCGGTGCCCCGGATGGCCGCGAGCAACTGCTCGGGGGTGACGGCGCCGTCGGACCGCAGTACCCGCGCGCCCTCCTGCTCGAACAGTTCCGCCGCGCCCGGCCCCTCCACCACGGACAGCACCGCGCGTGGGGTGGCGGGGTCCGGGACGTCGGCGCGGGCAGCGTCGAGCACGAAACACGTGATGCGAACGCTGTGCAGGCGCCCGGCCTCGAGTCCGGCCTCGACGGCGGCTCCCGCGTCGCTGCAGTGCACGTGGACCGACCACGTGGGCATGTCGTCCGAACCGTCACCGACGATCACGACGGAATCCCCCAGAGAACAGAGCCGACCACGCAGATCCGCGATGCGTGCCTCGTCCGATTCGGCGACGAGGTACATCACCTCGTAGTCCTGGCCGGCGACCTCGTGGACGAGGTGCGCGGGGCCGCACACGTGCTCCGCGCCGGTCGCCGCACCCTCGCCGGCCGGCGCCAGGAAGGCCTCCCGAGCCGGGGGCACACCGCAGATCACCTCGACCAGGGCGTCGAGGATGACGACCAGACCCCGGCCACCGGCGTCGACCACGCCGGCCGCACCGAGCACGGCGAGCTGCGACGGAGTCCGGAGCAGCGCCTCGGCCGCCGCATCCGCGGCCACCGCCGACAGCCGCGCAAGCGGAGCGCCCGCGGCCTCCGCGGCCACCGCGTCGGCGGCGGCCGCGAGCACCGTGACGATGGTTCCCTCCATCGGGACGCTGACAGCCTCGAGAGCCAGATCCGATGCGTGCCGCAGCGCCGAACGGAAGGTGTCGGCGTCGAGCCTGTCCGACTTCGTGGACTCGGCGACCCCCCGCAGCACCTGGGAGAGAATCGCACCCGAGTTTCCGCGCGCGCCCGTCACCGCCCCGCGCGCGAGCGCCCGGGCCACGGCGGACGCGTCGGCCCCGCGCCCGTCCGCGGACAGTGGTGCGGCGGCCCGGACCGCTGCGCGCATCGTTGCGAGCAGATTCGTTCCGGTGTCCGCGTCCGGGACGGGGAAGACATTGAGATCGTTGATCTCGTCGCAGCGCTTCTCGATGCCGGTGACGCACGCGTCGGCCCATCGGTACAGAGCGGAGCCGTCGACCGCCTCCAGGACCTCGAGCACCCGTGTTCGTCCTCTCCGCGCATCGGCCACACCAGCAGCGGGACGGGGCCACTACCCGCCCAGCCGTCCCAGACCGCCAGCCTAGCGGGGGCATCCGACGTACCCCTCGAACGCGGCCCACGCGCAACCTGTACCGTCATTCCAGTCTTCGACACGGCCCGAACCGCACTGTAGTTCGCCTCGGGCCCGATGATTTGGCCAATCCATGCGGATGCGGTTACCCTTGCAGGGTTGCCTCGCACGGGTCGTTCCACTTCGCGTGTTCGTAGGCAAGAACAAGACAATGTTTGACTATCACAAGGAGTTCGCGACTATGGCTGCCGTCTGCGACGTATGCGCCAAGGGGCC
Organism: Prescottella sp. D32; assembly: GCF_037287305.1. Lineage (NCBI taxonomy): Bacteria > Bacillati > Actinomycetota > Actinomycetes > Mycobacteriales > Nocardiaceae > Rhodococcus > Prescottella sp. D32. Next base: position 1,937,803 of record NZ_JARBSW010000001.1, on the reverse strand, counting down.
CGGCTTCGGTAAGTCGGTCTCGCACTCGCACCGGCGTACCAACCGTCGCTGGAACCCGAACATCCAGCCCGTTCGTGCTCAGGTTGCCCCCGGCAACACCAAGAAGCTGAACGTCTGCACCTCTTGCCTGAAGGCCGGCAAGGTCGTGCGCGGCTGATTCCGCTCACAGCACAGTTCTTCGACTGAGCCCCCGACACCTCGGTGTCGGGGGCTCAGTCGTTTTCGCGGCTCGTCCGGAGGGGCTCCCGGCCGCTCGTGACCGTCGCGGTGGATGGGACCGGACTACCGGACCGGCCCGATCGAGCGGCTAGTGTGCTCCACGTGACTGCAACAGAAGCACCCAGCAATGTCCGGATCGAGGACGGCGTCCTCCGCGTGGCCGTGGCAACTGCCGCGAACGGAACCTCCCTCGACATCGACGGAATCACCGAGGCGACTGCCGCACTGCGCGCGGCCGGCAGCGACGTGGGCGCGGTGCTTCTCGTCGGTGACGGCGCGAACTTCTGCGCCGGAGGCAACGTTCGGGCTTTCGCCTCGGCCGAGCGTCGCGGCGAGTTCGTCGGCGAGATCGCGACCGCGTTCCACGAGTTCGTGCGCGCGCTCGACGACACCACGGTCCCGGTCGTCGCGGCGGTCCACGGCTGGGCTGCCGGTGCCGGCATGAGCATCGTGTGCCTCGCGGACATCGCGATCGGTGGCACCTCGACCAAGCTGCGTCCCGCGTACCCGTCCATCGGCTTCACACCGGACGGCGGCATGTCGTGGACGCTGCCGCGCATCGTCGGTGCGTCGCGTGCACGGGAGATCCTGCTCACCGACGCCGTCCTGAACGGCGAGGAGTCCGTGCGTCTCGGCCTGCTCAGCCGGATCGTCGAAGACGACCAGGTGCAGGACGAAGCACTGCGTGTGGCACGAACGCTCGCAGCCGGCCCGACCGCGTCCTACGCCGGGATCAAGAAGCTCTTCGCGAGCAGCCGGGCCAACTCGCTGTCCGAGCAGCTCGACGCCGAGACCGCGTCGATCTCCGCCGCAGCCGACGGTCCCACCGGCCGCGAGGGTGTCGACGCGTTCGTCGAGAAGCGTCGCCCCGACTTCTCGTCGGTGCGCAACGCGTAAGCGGGAACCGCGGATCCCGGTCGCTCGTCAGGCCTCCACGGTCACGGCGACCGGGGTCCGGTCCGCACGGAAGTGCACCTTCGGCCAGTAGCCGTCCATGAAGGCCTGTTCGAACAGACCCCGGTCGTCCGAGAGGTCCACCCCGAAGTACCCCGAGTGGTAGACGGTGACGGCTTCGAGCCCGAACGAGTCGAGGAGACGCAGCCGGTCCTCGTCGGTGTCGCTCTCCTCGCGCACCCGCCACCCTATCGACACCGAGGCGTCAGGGCAGACGCCAATCCACCTGGTTCGCACCGAGTTCGGCGAGCAACTCGTTGGCGCGACTGAACGGCCGCGACCCGAAGAAGCCCCGGGACGCCGACAGCGGCGACGGGTGCGCCGACTCGATCGTGGGAACGTCGCCGAGCATCGGCTTCAGCGTGGCAGCGTCACGCCCCCACAGGATCGCGACCATCGGCGACTGCCGCTCCACGAGCGCGCGGATCGCCTGTTCCGTGACCGCCTCCCAGCCCTTCCTGCGGTGCGACCCGGCCTCCCCCGGCGCGACGGTCAGCACCCTGTTCAGCAACAGCACACCGTTCTCGGTCCAGGGCGTCAGGTCGCCGTTCGACGGCGTCGGGTACCCGAGGTCCCGGCTGTACTCGGCGAAGATGTTGTTCAGGCTCCGCGGCACCGGCCGGACGTCCGGCGCCACCGAGAAGCTCAGGCCCACAGCATGTCCGGGCGTCGGGTACGGATCCTGACCGACGATGAGGACACGCACGTCCTCGAAGGGATGCGTGAACGCGCGCAGCACGTTCTCACCACTCGGGAGGTACTGTCGTCCGGCGGCGATCTCGGCGCGCAGGAAGTCGCCCATCTCGGCGATCCGGCCCTCGACCGGTGCGAGGGCCTTCGCCCACCCGGGGTCGATCAGGTCCGTCAGCGCCTTTGCCGCCATCAGTCGAGCCTGCGCAGCGCGTCGCGGTAGAACGCGGCATTCGCCGCGTACAGCTTCACGTTGAGTTCGAGGTGACCCTCGGGAACCTCGTAGCCCTCGCGCACCTTGGCCGGCACACCGAGCGCCATGCTGCGCGGGGGCACCTCGAACTTGAACGGCACGACGGCGCCCGCCCCGACCACCGATCCGGCACCCACCGTCGAGCCGTTCAGCACGACGGCGCCGGACGCGATGAGGCAGTTGTCGCCGATCTGCGCCCCCTCGATGTGAGCGTTGTGCCCGACCACGCAGCCGGCACCGATGACGGTCGCGTCGATCGACGTGCAGTGGACGACGGTGCCGTCCTGGATGTTGGTGCCGGCGCCGACGCTGATCGTGCCGTAGTCGCCGCGCAGCACCGCCTGCGGCCAGATCGAGGCGCCCGGCCCGAGGGTCACGGCGCCGATCACGACGGCGTCGGGATGGACGTAGGCGTCCGGTGCGATGTCCGGTTCGCGATCACCGAGTGCGTAGATAGCCATGCGTGCAACCTATCCCGCGTCGAAGCTCTGCCAGCCACCGGACACCGTCCACGGATGCCCGTCGACCAGCACCCTGCCGCCGTCGGCGTCCACACCGGAGACCACCTCGCCGATCGCCGACCAGCCGTCCGGAAGCACCGTTCCGGGCGGGAACGTCGCCGCCAGGGCGTGGTCCTCGCCACCGGTCAGGATCCACTCCCACGGATCCCGCCCGAGATCGCGCGCCGCATCGAGCAAACCGGCGGACGCGTCGATCCGCCCCCGGTCGATCCGGATCCCGACGCCCGACGCGTCCGCGATGTGGCCGAGGTCGGCGACGAGACCGTCGGAGACGTCGGTCATCGCGCTCGCGCCGGCTACCGCGGCCGCGACGCCCTGCTCGTAAGGCGGTGTGGGGACCCGGTGCGCGTCGATCAACTCCGCCGCACCCGGAACCGACGGGTCCACGCCGGCGAGCAGCAACGCCAGTCCCGCAGCCGACCGGCCGAGCGCCCCGGCGACAGCGACGACGTCGCCCTCTCGCGCACCCGAGCGCAGCACCGGACTGCGGCCTTCGAGGTCGCCGAGGACCGTCACCGACACGACGACCTCGTCGGCCTGCACCAGATCGCCGCCGACCACACCCGCGCCGAGAGCCTCCGCGGCACTGCCGAGACCGTCCGAGATGCCCGCGGCAACCGCGAGTGGGGTGTCGGGCGGGCAGCCCAGCGAGACGAGGAACGCCGTCGGACGCCCTCCCATCGCGGCAATGTCCGCACCGTTCTGGGCCACCGCTTTTCGGCCCACCTGCTCGGGTGTCGACCAGTCCAGCCGGAAGTGCCGATGTTCGACGAGCATGTCCGCCGACACCGCGGCCCGGCCGTCCGGCATCCGCACCACGGCCGCGTCGTCGCCCGGCCCGAGCAGCGTCGTCGACGGTTGCCTGCGTCGTTCCACGGCCCGCCCGATCACCGCGAACTCCCCCACCGACGCCACGGTGCGATCGTCGTCGTCCTGCTGCGGTCGCGAGGATTCGATGGTGGGCCTCCCAATGCTGATGTGCGTACTCGTGTGCGCCGGCGGTCTCCCGGTCCCGGGATTCGCCTCCCGCAACTGCGGTACCTTTTAGTGTGCGGCCGGGCATCCGGTGCGGGGCGCCGGGACCGGAGTCCCGTGGGTCTCCGCGACTCTACCGAGGCGACGGCGCACGACGACGGGAAGGACGGACCCGTGGTGCAGGCTTACGTACTGATCCAGACCGAGGTCGGCAAGGCCGCGGCGATCGCGGCGACGCTGTCCCGGATCACCGGCGTCGATTCCGCCGAGGACGTGTTGGGGCCGTACGACGTGATCGCCCGCGTCGGCGCACCCGCCGAGGCCGCGCTGTCCGACGTCGTCGACGACATGAAGAAGGTCCGCGGGATCACCCGCATCCTGACCTGCCAGATCGCGGCGCCAGCCGCACCGACCGAGAACTGAGATGTCCGAACCCGAGAACCCCACCACCGATCAGAACGAACCGCACCCGTCCGAGAAGCGCAGTCCCGCGCTGATCGCGACCGCGGTCGCCCTCCCCGTCGCGCTCGTCATCGGCGTCATCGTCGCCGCCGCGATCGCCGGGCGTTCACCCGTGAAGGAAGATGTCGGGCTCGGCCCCGTGGAGGCGCCGGCCGCGCAGTCCGCGGAATGCACGACATTGATGAACGACCTGCCCGAGAACCTCGGCGACTACACGCGCGCCGAACTGCGCGACCCTGCACCCGAGGCGACCGCCGCGTGGCAGCCCGACGAGGGCGAGCCCGTCGTGATGCGGTGCGGTCTGCCGCGTCCCCCGGAGTTCGACCAGGCATCGCCGCTCAGCGTCGTCGACGGCGTCCAGTGGTTCGAGATCTCCGGCGCCTCGCAGGGCATCGAGGCCAGCACGTGGTACGCCGTCGACCGCGGCGTGTACGTCGCGTTGACCGTGCCCAACGGATCGGGCCCGACGCCCCTGCAGGACGCGTCCGCTGCGGTTTCCGAGGCGCTGCCGCAGAAGCCGCTCGACCCCGCGCCGGTCCCCAACCCGTAGCGGGTCGCGCGCGGGCCGGGGTCCGACGCCGCGGCGCTCGGCTCAGCTCAGCGCAGCCCCGTCCCGCGCGCCACGGCCGTGTCGACGAGCGTCGAGACGAGCGTCTCGTACTCGACACCGGCCGCCTGCCACATGCGCGGGTACATCGAGATCGACGTGAAGCCCGGCATCGTGTTGATCTCGTTGATCACGGGTCCGTCCGCAGTGACGAAGAAGTCGACGCGGGCCAGCCCCTGGCAGTCCAGCGCGCGGAAGGCACGGACCGCGAGGGCGCGGATCTGTTCGCTGACGTCGTCGTCGAGCTTGGCCGGAACGTCGAACTCGCAGACGTCGTCGAGGTACTTGGTGTCGAAGTCGTAGAACGCGGACTCGTCCCCGTCGGTGTCGGGCATGCGGATCTCGGCGACCACGCTGGCCCGCACGTCACCGTCGGGGAATTCGAGGACGCCGCATTCCACCTCGCGCCCGACGATCGCCGACTCGACGATCACCTTGGGGTCGTGCGAGCGGGCGACGGCCACCGCGGCGTCGAACTGCGACCAGTCCGCCACCCGCGTGATGCCGATCGACGAACCGCCACGGGCCGGCTTCACGAACACCGGCAGCCCCAGCTGCTGCTTCTGCTCGTCGGTGACGGTCGACGTGCCCGGGCGGAGCACCACCTGGAACCCGACCGGCAGACCCTCGGCCGCCAGCAGCTTCTTGGTGAACTCCTTGTCCATGCCCGCCGCGCTGGCGAGGACGCCGGGACCGACGTAGGGAATGCCGGCCAGCTCGAGCAGGCCCTGGATGGTGCCGTCCTCGCCGTACGCACCGTGCAGGACCGGGAACACGACGTCGACCGACGCGAGCGCCTGACCGGCCTGCTTGTCGTCGAGAGCGACGACGGCACCCGCACGGGTCGGGTCCGCGGTGAGGGTGAGAGCCTTGCCGCCCGCGTCCACGGTCGGCATGGACCGGTCGCGGATCGCGAGGTCCGCGGGATCGGTCGAGCCCAGCACCCACGCGCCGTCGGTCGTGATGCCGATCGGTACCACTTCGTAGCGATCCGGGTCGAGGTTCCTCAGGACGCTGCCGGCGGAGACACAGGACACCGAATGCTCGTTGCTGCGGCCACCGAAGACGACGGCGACCCTGGTACGCGGATTGTTCACGCCCCAAACCGTACCGTTGCGAGCGGCCTCGCCACGAACCGACCGAACAGCTCGATTCGATACCGCCCGAAGTGCCCGGAACTACTCGGGCTTGATGCGGCGCCCCAGCAACATACCGACCGCGTCGTGAACCGACATGCCCTCGTGGCACACCCGGTGCACGGCGTCCGTGAGCGGCATCTCGACCCCCTTCGCAGCGGCCAGGGCGCGCACCGACGTACACGACTTCACGCCTTCGGCGATCTGGCCGTGGGTCGCGGCCTGGGCGCTCTCGAGCGACCCTCCGAGCCCCAGCCGCTCGCCGAAGGACCGGTTCCGGGACAGCGGCGACGTGCAGGTGGCCACGAGGTCGCCGACGCCCGCCAGGCCCGCGAGCGTCGCGGCGTTGGCTCCCGATGCGACTCCGAGTCGGATGATCTCCGCGAGTCCTCGGGTGATCAGGCTCGCGATCGTGTTCTCCCCCAGCCCGATGCCGGACGCCATGCCGCACGCCAGCGCGATCACGTTCTTGCAGGCCCCACCGATTTCACACCCGATCACGTCGGTGTTCGTGTAGGGCCGGAAATAACTTGTCGCGCAAGCTTTCTGGACGGCGAGGGCGCGCGCCTCGTCGGTGCACGCGACGACCGTGGCGGCCGGCTGACCGAGCGCGATCTCACGCGCGAGATTGGGCCCCGAGAGCACCGCGACCCGTGTCGGGTCCACCGACGCCACCTGTGAGACGACCTCACTCATCCGGAGCAGTGTCACGCTCTCGATGCCCTTCGCGAGGCTGAGCAGGGTCGCGTCCGGACCGATCGCACCGGCCCACCGCTCGAGATTTCCGCGCAGCGACTGGGACGGCACGGCGAGGACGACGATGTCCGCGCCCGCCAGAGCCTCCTCGTGATCGTCGGTCGCCGACAGCGTCGGCGGCAGCGCGATCCCGGGCAGGTAGTCCGGGTTCTCGTGCCGGCTGACGACGGCGTCGGCGATCTCGGTTCGCCTGGCCCACAGCGTCACGTCGGTTCCCGCGTCGGCCAGCACTTTCGCGAACGCCGTCCCCCACGATCCCGCCCCCAGAACCGCCGCCTTGCTCACGCCGCCCCCTCCGCTCCGCGCTCACCCGAGTTGTTCACTGCCCACACCGTTCCGCCGCCGACCTGCCGCTCACTGCCTGCGAACACGATATCCCTCACACCGATCGGTCGGCGGGCGCGCCGCGTCGACGGCGCGGCTGGCAAGATTGGCGACATGAGGGGTGCGCACCGATCGGATCAGCCCGCGCACACCCATGTCGTCGTCGCCGTGAAAGACCTCAGCCGCGCGAAGACCCGCCTCGCGGAATCGCTGTCGGCCTCGGACCGGACCGACCTCGTCGTGGCGATGCTGCGGGACACACTGAGCGTCCTGGTGGGCGCGCGCGACACGGCCGACCCGGCTCGCATCACGGACGTGACCGTGGTGACCCCCGACCCCGTCGTTGCGTCGATCGCCGCCGAGTGCGGCGTCGGTCACCTTCCGGATCCGGCCCGACGCGCCATCGGCGAGTCCGGGCTCAATGCGGCGCTCACGGACGCGGAACGCGCGCTCGGCACCGCCGGGGGCGCGATCGACGTGGTGGCGCTGCAGGCCGACCTGCCCGCCCTGCGGACAGCCGAGCTGCTCGATGCACTCGGACAGGCCCGCCGCGGCGGACGCTCGATCGTCGTGGACCACACCGGCACGGGAACCTCGGCGCTGTTCGCCTGCGGCCCGTCCACTCGTCTCGACCCGAGGTTCGGCACCGACTCCGCACGGGCCCACATCGCGTCGGGGGCGCGGGTACTCGACGGGGCCTGGCCAGGACTGCGCCAAGACGTCGACACCCTCGACGACCTGTTCGCCGCAGCCCGCCTCGGCCTCGGCCCCGCGACCCGGGCGGTGTTCGACCGCCTCGGATGTACGCCGGGTGTCCGGCAACTCCGATAGCTGTGAACTCCGTGTGATCGATTGTCCTGCCTGCGAATCTCGAGGGATGATCGGGGAGTGAGCAACGGGAGAGCACTCGAGCGACGCACGGACTCCGACCGATCGGCGGAGGACGGTTCCGACTCTGATCGAACACGCCCGGCGGGTATCGGCCATTCGGCCATCATCCCGACCGCCCCGCCTGCGGCCACCCCCACCGGTTCCCCGGACGGCGGTCTGCCCTCGGCGCGCTATCTCAACCGCGAACTGAGCTGGCTCGACTTCAACTCCCGTGTGCTCGCCCTCGCGGAGGACACTTCGCTGCCACTGCTCGAACGCGCAAAGTTCCTCGCGATCTTCGCTTCGAACCTCGACGAGTTCTACATGGTCCGGGTGGCCGGCCTGAAACGACGCGACGAAACCGGGCTGTCGGTGCGGTCGGCGGACGGACTCTCGCCCCGTGAACAACTGGCGCTCATCGGATCCCGCACCCAGGAGATCTCGTACAAGCACGCCAGGGTGTTCCTCGATTCCGTGCGTCCGGCGCTCGCCGACGAGGGCATCTCGATCATCGGTTGGTCCGACCTCGATTCCGAGGAACGCACGCGTTTGTCGGCGCACTTCCACGAACAGGTCTTCCCGGTCCTGACCCCGCTGGCCGTCGACCCGGCCCATCCGTTCCCCTACATCAGCGGGCTGAGCCTCAATCTCGCGGTCACCGTGAAGGATGCCGCAACCGGCGGAGAGCACTTCGCGCGCGTGAAGGTGCCCGACAACGTCGACCGGTTCGTGCGCGTGACCCGCACCGGCGACACCCCCGGCGCGATCGCGGCCTTCCTGCCCACCGAGGACCTCATCGCCGCCCACCTCGACGTACTCTTCCCCGGCATGGAAGTGGTGGAGCACCACGCTTTCCGCGTCACACGCAATGCCGATTTCGAGGTCGAGGAGGATCGCGACGAGGACCTGCTCCAGGCACTCGAGCGCGAACTGGCCCGACGGCGGTTCGGTTCCCCGGTCCGCCTCGAGGTGGCCGACGACATGACCGAGCACATGCTCGAACTGCTGCTCCGGGAACTGGACGTGGATCCCGGGGATGTCATCCAAGTACCTGGGCTTCTTGATCTTTCGTCGCTCTGGCAGGTCTACGGCGTCGACCGCCCGAATCTCAAGGACGCGCCGTTCGTTCCCGCCACGCACCCGGCGTTCGGCGAGCGGGAGACGCCCAAGAGCGTCTTCTCGACCCTGCGCGACGGCGACGTTCTCGTTCAGCACCCGTACGACTCGTTCTCCACGAGTGTTCAGCGGTTCATCGAGCAGGCGGCCGCCGACCCTCAGGTTCTCGCGATCAAGCAGACGCTCTACCGCACCTCCGGCGACTCCCCGATCGTCAACGCCCTCGTCGCGGCGGCCGAGGCGGGCAAGCAGGTGGTGGCGCTCGTCGAGATCAAGGCGCGCTTCGACGAGCAGGCGAACATCAAGTGGGCCCGCAAACTCGAACAGGCCGGCGTCCACGTCGTCTACGGACTGGTCGGTCTCAAGACACATTGCAAGACATGCCTCGTCGTGCGACGCGAGGGGTCGACCATTCGCCGCTACTGCCATATCGGCACCGGCAACTACAACCCCAAGACGGCCCGCCTCTACGAGGACGTCGGCTTGCTCACGGCGGCACCCGAGATCGGCGCCGACCTGACGGACCTGTTCAACTCCCTCACCGGGTACTCCCGAAAGTCGCAGTATCGCAACCTGCTCGTCGCCCCGTACGGCGTGCGCGCCGGGATAATCGCCCGCATCGAATCGGAGATCGAGCACCGCAAGGCCGGCCGCGAGGCGGGAATCCGGCTGAAGGCCAACGCCCTCGTCGACGAACAGGTGATCGACGCGCTCTACCGCGCATCACAGGCCGGGGTCCCGGTCCGGATCGTGGTCCGCGGGATCTGCGCGCTCAAGCCCGGCGTTCCCGGCCTCAGCGAGAACATCGAGGTCCGCTCGATCCTCGGCCGCTTCCTCGAGCATTCGCGGATCATGCACTTCCAGGGTTCGAACGAGTTCTGGATCGGTAGCGCCGACATGATGCACCGGAACCTCGATCGCCGCGTCGAGGTGATGGCACAGGTCAAGGATCCGCGTCTCACCCGTCAGCTCGACGAGATCTTCGACTCCGCACTCGATCCCACCACCCGCTGCTGGGTACTCCAGTCCGACGGCAGCTGGCAGGCCGCACCCGCTCGTGGCGAGAAGGTGCGGGAGCACCAGGAAGAGATGATGCGCCGACGCAGATCCACCAACTCCTGACGCGGAATCCGCTCCAATCCAGCCGTTCGACCACGACCTCCGGTCGAGGGAAGGAACCACACCGTTGAGTCCTGATAAACCGGTCAAAGCAAACATTTTCGCGGCCGGCGCAGTTCTGTGGCGCAAGTCACCGAACAACCCGTACGAGATCGAAATCGCACTCATTCACCGGCCGAAGTACGACGACTGGTCTTTTCCCAAAGGAAAACTCGATCCCGGCGAAACATCGATTTCCGCCGCAGTGCGGGAGATCCACGAAGAGACCGGAATTACAGCACAATTGGGGCGACACCTCTCAGGTGTGACATATCCGATACCGGGCCATCGCAAGCTCAAGCGGGTCGAATACTGGGCAGCCGAGGCGGCAGGCGGTGAATTCACGCCCAACGACGAGGTGGACGAGATGCGGTGGCTGCCACCGGACGACGTCCCCGACCAGCTCTCCTACCCGATGGACCGAACGATCCTGCGGCGGTTCGTCCAGATCCCGCCGGACACCACCACGGTCCTGCTCGTCCGTCACGCAAAGGCCGGCAGCAGGAAGAAGTACGAGGGCGACGACGACACGAGGCCGCTCGACGAGAAGGGTCGCGTGCAGGCGGAAGCCCTTGTCGGCCAACTACGAGCCTTCGGAGCATCCGAGGTGTCGTCGGCGGACCGGACCAGGTGCGTGCAGACGGTGGAGCCCCTCGCCGCGTCGCTCGAAGTACCGATCCACATCGAGCCCCTTCTCTCCGAAGAGCAGTACGCGGCCGATCCGGCGAGCGCCCGCGCCCGCGCCCGCAAGATCGCTGCTCGAGGCGGCGTTCAGGTCATCTGCAGCCAGGGCGGGGTCATCCCCGACCTCCTGGAGTGGTGGGCCAAACGCGACGGCATCACGCTGCCGCCTGCCCGAAACCGTAAGGCGAGCACGTGGGTGCTGTCGTTGTCGGGCGGTCGGTTGGTCGCGGCGGATCACATCGACAGCCCGCTGCCCATGCCCCGCAACGCGGATTGACCTCTCGACACACGACAAGGCGGCCACGGGATTCGATCCCGTGGCCGCCTTGTCAGTTACGGAGTATTTCCGCCGAAGTCTCGCGACTTACTTACGTGCGGTGCGCTTGGCCGGAGCCTTCTTGGCTGCAGTCTTCTTCGCGACGGTCTTCTTGGCTGCGGTCTTGGCGGGAGCCTTGGCTGCAGTCTTCTTCGCGACCGTCTTCTTGGCTGCGGTCTTGGCCGGAGCCTTGGCCGGGGCCTTGGTCGCGGTCTTCTTCGCGACGGTCTTCTTGGCTGCGGTCTTGGCCGGAGCCTTGGCCGCGGTCTTCTTGGCTGCGGTCTTGGCAGGAGCCTTGGCCGCAGTCTTCTTCGCCACGGTCTTGGCAGGAGCCTTGGCCGCAGTCTTCTTCGCCACGGTCTTGGCAGGAGCCTTGGCCGCAGTCTTCTTCGCAGCCGTCTTCTTGGCGGCGGTCTTCTTGGCAGCCGTCTTCTTGGCGGCCTTCTTCACGGGCTCAGCGGCGCCACGCTTGACGGCCGGTCCGCTGCTGGGGAGCTTCTGCCCACCGGCGATGAGCGCCTTGAACTGTGCGCCCGGACGGAACGCCGGAACCGACGTCGGCTTGACCTTGACCGTCTCGCCCGTGCGCGGGTTGCGAGCGACGCGAGCCGCGCGACGGCGCTGCTCGAAGACACCGAAACCGGTGATGGTGACGCTCTCGCCGGCATGGACTGCACGCACGATGGTGTCGACCACGTGCTCGACGGCCTCACTCGCGGTGCGCCTGTCCGTGCCCAGCTTCTCGGTCAGAACATCGATGAGCTCTGCCTTGTTCATGGAAAATCCTCCGCAAACTAATGGTCCACCGTCGGACCGACTACGAACTACGGTAAACCCGAAATCGGCAAGAGTCTATGTGCCACGCCAATTCTCATCAAGCGCGGCCCCCCGATCTGTGCTAGATCGAGGGGCCGAACCAGTTATCCGATTACGTCAATTGTCGTTCGCGACGCGCGCCGGAAGGGTCGCAGGTTTCCATGACGGCCTTGACTTTTCGAACTCGGAAATCGCCTCTACCTGGCGCAACGTGAGTCCGATGTCGTCCAGCCCCTCGAGTAGACGCCAGCGCGTGTAGTCGTCAATCTCGAACGGCACCACAGTCGTTCCGGCGGTCACGGTCTTGGATGCGAGATCCACCACGAGTTCGAGACCCGGCTGCTCCTCGAGCAACTTCCACAGCATCTCGACGTCGCTCTGCTCGACCTGAGCCGCGAGCAGACCGGCCTTACCGGCGTTGCCGCGGAAGATGTCGGCGAAACGCGATGCGATGACGACGCGGAAACCGTAGTCGGACAACGCCCACACCGCGTGCTCCCGAGACGACCCCGTGCCGAAGTCGGGACCCGCCACCAGGACGCTGCCCTTGTCGTACGGCGCGACGTTGAGGATGAACTCCGGGTCGGTCCGCCAGGCTGCGAACAGCCCGTCCTCGAAACCGGTTCGGGTCACTCGCTTCAGGTACACCGCAGGGATGATCTGGTCGGTGTCGACATTGGACCGGCGCAGCGGAACACCGATTCCCTTATGAGTGGTAAAGGCTTCCATCGTTTTTCTCCTAGTTCCCTTGCGCCCTATGCCAGGTCTGCCGGTGCCGAGAGCTTGCCCCGCACCGCTGTCGCGGCCGCGACAGCCGGAGAAACGAGGTGCGTACGCCCACCCTTGCCTTGGCGGCCTTCGAAATTGCGGTTCGATGTCGACGCCGAGCGCTCGCCCGGGGCCAACTGGTCGGGGTTCATACCCAGGCACATCGAGCATCCGGCCTGACGCCACTCGGCACCCGCCGTGGTGAAGATCTCACCGAGACCCTCTTCCTCGGCCTGAGCGCGCACCCGCATCGAGCCCGGCACGACGAGCATCCGGACACCGTCTGCGACCTTGCGCCCCTTGAGAACCTCCGCAACCGCACGAAGATCCTCGATACGCCCGTTGGTGCACGAACCGACGAAAACGGTGTCGACCGGCACCTCACGCAGCGGCGTGCCCGCCTCCAGGCCCATGTACGCCAGCGCCTTCTCGGCGGCGAGACGTTCGCTCTCGTCGGCGAAGTCGGCCGGGTCGGGAACCGAATCGCCGAGCGGGGCACCCTGACCGGGGTTCGTTCCCCAGGTGACGAACGGCGTCAGCGCCGAACCGTCGATATGCACCTCGGCGTCGAAAACCGCGTCGTCGTCGGTCTTCAGCTGATCCCAGGCCGCCACCGCCGCGTCCCAGTCGGCGCCCTGCGGGGCGTGCGGACGGCCCTTGACGAACTCGTAGGTGATCTCGTCCGGTGCGATCATTCCGGCGCGAGCCCCTGCCTCGATGGACATGTTGCAGATCGTCATCCGCGATTCCATCGAGAGCTTGCGGATCGCCTCGCCGCGGTACTCGAGAACGTACCCCTGCCCGCCACCGGTGCCGATCTTCGCGATCACGGCGAGGATCAGGTCCTTGCTCGTGACGCCGGGCGCCAGTTCGCCGTCCACGGTGATCGCCATGGTCTTGAAGGGGCGCAGCGACAGCGTCTGCGTCGCCATCACGTGCTCGACCTCACTGGTGCCGATTCCCATTGCCAGAGCGCCGAAAGCACCGTGCGTCGACGTATGGCTGTCGCCGCACACGACGGTCATGCCCGGCTGGGTCAGGCCGAGCTGGGGGCCCACGACGTGCACGATGCCCTGATCGAGATCACCCATGGGGTGCAGGCGAACTCCGAACTCCTCACAGTTCTTCCGCAAGGTGTCGACCTGGGTCCGCGAGACCGGGTCCGCGATCGGCTTGTCGATGTCGACCGTCGGCACATTGTGGTCCTCGGTCGCGATCGTGAGGTCGGGTCGGCGCAACTTGCGTCCGGCGAGCCGCAGACCGTCGAAGGCCTGCGGACTGGTGACCTCGTGAACGAGATGCAGGTCGATGTAGATCAGATCCGGCTGCCGTGCCGCACCCTCACCTTCACCGCGCACGACAACGTGCTCGTCCCACACCTTCTCGGCCAGAGTGCGTCCTCTGTCAGCCATCTTCTCCACCTCTGTCTCGGGATGTCGCGCGTCGACAGGTTCCTGGGCTGCCCCGTGTCGCGCGCCGTGTCGAACCACCTCGCACGCAATCGGCTATGATCCCAATATGCGAGAAGGGAGTATCGATCTATGAGACAGCATAGCGGTATCGGGGTGCTCGACAAAGCAATGGGCGTGCTTCACGCCGTCGCTGAACAGCCCTGCAGCCTCACCGAACTGTGCAACCGGACCGGGCTCCCCCGCGCCACCGCACACCGTCTCGCCGTGGGACTCGAAGTGCACCGACTCCTCACTCGCGACGCGGACGGACTGTGGTGCACCGGACCCGGCCTCGGCGAGCTCGCCGCGACCGCGAGCGACGCCCTCGTCGACGCTGCGGCGCTCGTCCTGCCGCGGCTCCGCGAGATCACCGGAGAAAGCGTTCAGCTCTACCGGCGCGAGGGGACCCACCGGGTGTGCATCGCGTCGATGGAGCCGCCCGCCGGCCTGCGCGACACCGTGCTCGTCGGCGCGCGACTGCCGATGACCGCAGGTTCGGGCGCCAAGGTCCTTCTCGCATGGGCGGACGCCCAGACCCAACGCGCCATCCTGCCCGAGGCCTCGTTCGGCGAACGAGTGCTCGTCGAGGTGCGTCGGCGTGGCTGGGCGCAGAGCGCGGCCGAACGCGAGTCCGGCGTGGCCAGTGTCGCGGCGCCCGTCCGGGATGCGTCGGGCAACGTCGTCGCGGCGATCTCGGTGTCGGGACCGATCGATCGCATGGGCCGCCGCCCCGGCGCCCGCTGGGCAGCGGACCTGCTCGCCGCTGCGGACGCGCTCCACAAGCGCCTCTGAGGACCTGACCGACCCCACGCGCGTGCCGTGAAAGTGATTCGTGGCACAGTCGTTCGAAGGAACGAAATCCACTTCGAGTCGAGGAGCGGCTGTGGGGACCAACCAACGCGGGCAGATCACGATGTCGGACGCCGAGATCACCGAATTCGTCGAACGCAGCCGAGTCTCGACGATGGCGACGATCGGGGTGAACGGCACCCCTCACCTGGTCGCGATGTGGTACGCCGTCATCGACGGGGAGCTGTGGTTCGAGACGAAGGCCAAGTCGCAGAAGGCCGTCAATCTCCGGCGCGACGACCGGCTCACGATGATGATCGAGGACGGTGACACGTACGACACCCTCCGCGGCGTCTCGATCGAAGGTCGCGGCGAGATCGTGGACGACCCGGAGGCCCTGTTCAAGGTCGGGATCAGCATCTGGGAGCGCTACACGGGGCCGTACTCCGAGGACGTCAAGCCGGCGGTCGAGATGATGTTGCACAAGCGCATTGCCGTCAAGGTCGTCCCGGAGCGGGTGCGGTCGTGGGATCACCGCAAGCTCGGACTGCCGGAGATGCCGGTCGGCGGGTCCACCGCGGCTTACCTCTAGGCAGCCCGGCGCCGCCGTAAAACCACGCGACGCGCGCCCGGCCTCGGCGGTACATTCCGAATCGACGAGTCACCACCGAGGCAGGAGGAGGACGACGTGAGCGAATCGGCCGACAACGAGATCAAGCGCAAGTTCCGCGAGGCCCTCGACCGCAAGAACCACCGGCAGTCGAGTGCGACGGCGCACCTGGACGGGCAGTCGAAGGTCCATGATGCCCACGGCAGCGCCGACCACAAACGCGAGTTCCGCCGGAAGAGCGGGTAGGCCCGGTCGGCCGCGGCCGGTGCGCTCCCCCGAAATGAGAAATACCCTCCGATCGATGATCGGAGGGTATTTCTCGTTGTAGCCCCGACGGGATTCGAACCCGCGCTACCGCCTTGAGAGGGCGGCGTCCTAGGCCGCTAGACGACGGGGCCAGGACTGACACTCGAATGCAAGTTCACTTCCGCAGAAGAACCTCCGCTTCTGCGGAGGGTCTGTCCGTGGTAGCCCCGACGGGATTCGAACCCGCGCTACCGCCTTGAGAGGGCGGCGTCCTAGGCCGCTAGACGACGGGGCCGAGAACTTGCATCGAACGCTGTACTGCTATGACTGCGAAGCAACACATCCGCAGTGTAACTGGAAGCCGGTGAGCTGAACTCACCGAAGTACGGCGACCTTTCGGCCTCCGAACTTCCGCTGGGGTACCAGGACTCGAACCTAGAATGGCTGAACCAGAATCAGCTGTGTTGCCAATTACACCATACCCCAATGGTCTGTTCCTTCGGCCTGCCCTGCGGGCGTCTGGCCTCCGTTCCGAACCGAGAAGAAGATTAGCACCAACCCTCGCCCGAACTACAAATCGGCTGGTCAGAGTCGGTAAATCGCGCTAATGACCGCCGCGACCCGCCCGGACGAGCCGGTGCGGGCCGCGGCTGACGACCTGAAGTGGACCCCGAGTCAGGCGATCTGCGCCCGAGCCGAACGCAGGCGGGCGAGGGTCTTCTCGCGACCGAGCAGTTCCATCGACTCGTACAGCGGCGGACTGATGTGCGAACCGGTGAGCGCCACGCGCACGGGAGCGAAAGCCTTACGCGGCTTGAGTTCGAGCTTGTCGATCAGGGCGCCCTTGAGCGTCTCCTCGAGATCCGCGGTCGCCCACTCCGGCAGCGCATCCAGCGCCTCGATCGTGGCGTCCAGCACCGGCGCGGCGTCGGCGCCCAGGTTCTTCGCAGCGGCGGCCGGATCGATCGCGAAGTCGGCGTCGTCGACGAGCAGGAACTTCAGCAGGTCCCACGCGTCCGACAGAACGACGATGCGGGTCTGCACGAGATCGGCCGCCACGTCGAACTGCTCGGCGGTGAGGGCGTCGACCGGGTGCCCGTGAGTGGTCAGATACGCGCGCAGGCGGGCAGCGAAGTCGGCCGGCTCGAGCAGACGAATGTGCTCCGCGTTGATCGCGTCGGCCTTCTTCTGGTCGAAGCGGGCCGGATTGGAATTGACCTTGGAGATGTCGAACGCGGCGACCATCTCGTCGAGGGAGAAGACGTCGTGGTCGTCGGCGATGCTCCAGCCCAGCAGTGCCAGGTAGTTGAGCAGCCCTTCGGGGATGAAACCGCGATCGCGGTGGATGAAGAGGTTCGACTCCGGATCACGCTTGGACAGCTTCTTGTTGCCCTGTCCCATGACGAACGGCAGGTGACCGAACTCGGGTGTGAAATCGGCGACACCGATGCGCTCCAGCGCCTCGTACAGCGCGAGCTGACGCGGCGTGGACGAGAGCAGATCCTCGCCCCGCAGCACGTGCGTGATCTTCATCAGCGCGTCGTCGACCGGGTTGACGAGCGTGTACAGCGGAATGCCGTTGCCGCGGGTGAGCGCGAAGTCCGGCACCGTACCGGCCTTGAAGGTCGTCTCCCCGCGCACCAGGTCGTTCCACGTCAGGTCGTGGTCGGGCATCCGCAGCCGCACGACGGGCTTGCGTCCCTCGTCCAGGTACGCCTGGACCTGCTCGGGCGTCAGGTCCCGATCGAAGTTGTCGTAGCCCAGCTTGGGGTCGCGGCCGGCCGCCTTGTGCCGCGCCTCGACCTCGTCGGGAGTCGAGAACGACTCGTACGCCTCCCCCGCCTCGACCAGGCGGCGCACCACGTCGAGGTGCAGATCGCGTCGCTGCGACTGCCGGTACGGCTCGTACGGGCCGCCCACCTCCGGACCCTCGTCCCAGCTCAGCCCCAGCCACCGCAGCGCATCCAGGATCGCCTGGTACGACTCCTCCGTGTCACGGGCAGCGTCGGTGTCCTCGATACGGAACACGAACGTGCCACCGTGGTGACGCGCGAACGCCCAGTTGAACAGGGCGGTGCGGACGAGCCCGACGTGCGGGGTGCCGGTGGGTGACGGACAGAAACGGACGCGTACTTCGCTGGTGGTCATGGCTCACTTCGGGTCGACACTGCTAGACGCTGCTAGGCGTGGTCAGCTACGGGAACGGACCCCTACAGGCTAGTCCGCAGCCACCCGGAGCGGTATCCGATCAGCGCTTGGCAGCAACCGGATTGGTCAGCGTGCCGATCCCCTCGACCGTCACGCTCACACTCTGACCGTCGACGATCGGCCCCACACCCTCGGGCGTTCCCGTGAGGATCACGTCACCGGGAAGCAGGGTCATGACAGCGGACACCCACTCGATGATCTTCGGAATGTCGTGCAGCAGAAGCGAAGTGCGGCTGCGCTGCTTGATCTCGCCGTCCACCTCGGTCGTGATCTCGACGTCCGAGACATCCACATTCGTCTCGATCCACGGACCCAGCGGGCAGAACGTGTCGTACCCCTTCGCGCGGGTCCACTGGCCGTCGTGCCGCTGTTGGTCGCGCGCCGTGACGTCGTTCGCGACCGTGTACCCGAGCACGACGTCGAGCGCCTTGGCCGCGGGGACGTCCTTGCAGGGACGGCCGATGACGACCGCGAGTTCGCCCTCGTAGTGCACCTCGTTCGACGACGGCGGCAGCATGATGGGAGCGCCCGGACCCGCGATCGAGGTGTTGGGCTTGATGAAGATGACCGGATCCTCGGGCGCCTCGCCGCCCATCTCCGCAGCGTGCGCGGCATAGTTCTTGCCGACGCAGATCACCTTGCTGGCCAGGATCGGGGCGAGCAGGCGAACGTCCGCGAGCGGCCAGCTGCGGCCGGTGAAAGTCGGTGTGCCGAAGGGATGTTCGGCGATCTCCTTCGCGGTCTGCGCGTCGCCCTCCCCTTCGATCGACACGAAGGCAACTCCATCGGGACTGGCAATTCGACCAAGGCGCATGTGCCCGAGTCTATCGAGTCACACGACTGCGCTCGGCCATACCCGTCGCACGGTCGATCGCAAAGGGTCTAGACTTCGACGCATATCCACATTCTAGGACATTCATTTCATATACTGGGACGGAATCATGAGCGCACAGGTAGGCGAGGAAGTTCGGGTAAGTGCGGCGAAACGCTGGGCCATGCTGGCACTCGGTGTGCTTGCGCAGGCCGCGGGCGCCGTGTTCTCGAACGCGCCCGCGTTCCTGTTGCCCACGCTGCACGACACCCACGGCATGGAGCTGTCCCGTGCCGGACTGGTCGTGGCCGCGCCGACTGTCGGGTTCCTCCTCAGCCTGATGGCCTGGGGCGCCGTCGTCGACCGCGTCGGCGAGCGCCGCGTCCTGGTGATCGGCATGGCGGCAACCGCGCTGGCGAGCGCCGGCGCAGCCCTCAGTTCGTCGTTCGCGATGCTCGGCGTCTTCCTCCTGATCGGAGGCATGGCCGCGTCGAGCGCCAACGCGGCCAGCGGCCGGGTCGTGGTGGGATGGTTCCCACCACAGCGACGCGGATTCGCGATGGGGATCCGGCAGATGGCACTGCCGCTCGGCGTTGCGATCGCGGCGCTCACGGTGCCCGGAATCGCGCAATCGCACGGTGTCGGTTGGGCATTGGCCCTGCCCGTGGCGGCGACGTCGGTTGCCGCGGTCGGTTGCCTGTTCGTGGTCGATCCGCCCCGGCCGGGGCGTGCGGCCGCCCGGGGTTCGGGCCTGTTGGACAACCCGTACCGCAACTCGGGTGTGCTGTGGCGGATCCACGGCGTGTCGGTGCTGCTGGTGGTGCCGCAGTACCTGGTGTGGACGTTCGCGCTGCTGTGGTTGATGACGGACCGGAACTGGTCCGCCGCGTCGGCCGGTCTGCTGATCACCGTCACCCAATTGCTGGGCGCTGCAGGGCGGATCGCGGCCGGAGCACTGAGCGATCGTGTCGGTAGCCGGATGCGCCCGTTGCGCTGGGTGGCCGTAGCGGCGGCTGTGTCCATGGGAGCGCTGGCCCTGACGGACTGGCTGGACTCCCCCGTGTCCGTGGCGCTGCTTGTGGTGGCGTCGGTGATCACGGTGGCGGACAACGGTTTGGCGTTCACCGCCGTCGCCGAGATCGCCGGACCGTACTGGAGCGGCCGTGCGCTGGGGGCCCAGAACACGAGCCAGTACCTCGCGGCGTCGCTGGTACCGCCGGTCTTCGGGGCTCTGGTCGCGGCGGTGAGCTTTCCCGTCACGTTCGCGGTCGCGGCCCTGTTCCCACTCGTTGCCGCGCCACTGGCGCCCCACGACCACCCCGAACGCCGCTGAAACACCCGCCGGAACGACCGTGACCGCCGCCCGGAACCCGGGCGGCGGTCACGTCTTTCGAGTGTCGAGAGCGCCTAGAGGGCGGCGGCGATCCGGTCGCCGACCTCGGTGGTCACGATCGGACCGTCCCCACGCGAGGCCAGATCGGCCTCGACCGCGGCCTCGATGCGCGCGGCGTCGTCCTCGCGGCCGAGGTGACGCAGCAGCATCGCCGCGGACAGGATCGCCGCGGTCGGGTCGGCGATGCCCTGGCCGGCGATGTCCGGTGCCGAGCCGTGGACGGGCTCGAACATCGACGGGTTGGTGCCGGACGCATCGATGTTGGCGCTCGCAGCAAGGCCGATACCACCGGTGACGGCGCCCGCGAGGTCGGTGATGATGTCGCCGAACAGGTTGTCGGTGACGATCACGTCGAAGCGGGCCGGGTCGGTGACCATGTAGATGGTCGCCGCGTCGATGTGGCAGTACGCCGTCTCGACGTCGGGGTACTCGGCACCGACGGTCTCCATCGCGCGCGTCCAGATGCGACCGGCGTTGGAGAGCACGTTGGTCTTGTGGATCAGCGTCAGGTGCCCCCGCCGCTTCTGCGCCAGCTCGTACGCTGCACGGACGACGCGTTCGGCGCCGAACCACGTGTTGACCGACACCTCGGTCGCGACCTCGTGCGGGGTGCCGATGCGGATCGAACCACCGTTACCGGTGTACGGGCCCTCGGTGCCCTCACGGACGACGACGAAGTCGATGTCCGGGTTCGCGGCCAGCGGCGAGCTCGACTGCGGGTAGGTGCGTGCCGGACGCAGGTTCACGTGGTGGTCGAGCAGGAAGCGCATATTCAGCAGCAGGCCGCGTTCGAGGATGCCCGGGGCGACGAACCGCGGGTCGCCGATGGCGCCGAGCAGGATCGCGTCGTGCTGACGGATCGCGTCGAGCTCGGCGTCGGGCAGAAGATCGCCGGTCTCGTTGTAGCGCTTGGCACCGAGGTCGAACTCGGTGGTCTCCACATCCGGCACCAGCTTCCGCAGCACCTTCAGCGCTTCCGCCGTGACCTCGACACCGATGCCGTCACCGGGGATGACCGCAAGCTTCATGGGACACACTCTCTTTCGACTGGATCCGCCGGTGGCGTGAGACACCCCGGCTGCACCGGTGGCCGTGACCGTCGTCGACGGTCACGGCCACCGGGGAGGGATGGGGAGGATCAGGACAGGTCGACCTGCGCGACGCGGGCGTCGAGCTGCTCCACGATCTGGGCGACCTCGGCGTCACCGACGACACGGTCGACGCGCAGGATGACGGTGGCGCCCTCACCCTCGGCGTCCTGGCTCAGCGCGGCGGCCTGGATGTCGATACCGGCGGTGCCCAGCACGGTGCCCAGGACACCGAGAACGCCCGGGCGGTCCGTGTAGTGGACGACGATGTTGTGGCCCTCGGCGCGCAGGTCGAAGCTGCGGCCGTTGATGTTGACGATCTTCTCGACCTGCTGCAGGCCGGTCAGCGCGCCCGCGACGGTGGTGACGGTGCCGTCCGCGGCAACCGCGCGAACCTCGACCGCGCTGCGGTGCGTCTGTGCCTCGCTGTGCTTCTCGACCTCGACGCTCACGCCGCGCTGCTCGGCGAGCTGCGGTGCGTTGACGAACGTGACGGCCTCGTCGCTGCTCGCCGAGAACAGGCCACGCAGTGCGGCCAGACCCAGGATGTCGACGTTCTCGGCCGACAGCTCCCCGCTCGCGACGACCTGGACGTTCTGGACGGCCTCGGGCGACAGCGTGCCGGCGAGCAGGCCCAGCTTGCGGACCAGCTCGAGCCAAGGGGCGACCTCTTCGCCGACCGGGCCACCGGAGACGTTGACGGCGTCCGGCACGAACTCGCCGGCCAGGGCCAGCAGGACGCTCTTCGCGACGTCGGTACCGGCGCGATCCTGGGCCTCCGAGGTGGACGCACCGAGGTGGGGGGTGACGACGACGTTGTCGAGGTCGAACAGCTTGGAGTCGGTGCACGGCTCGGTTTCGAAGACGTCGAGTCCGGCGGCGCGGACCTTGCCGTTCACGAGCGCGTCGTACAGCGCGTCCTCGTCGATCAGGCCACCGCGAGCGGCGTTGACGATGATGACGCCGTCCTTGGCCTTGGCCAGACGCTCGGCGTTGAGCAGACCCGCGGTCTCCTTGGTCTTGGGCAGGTGCACCGAGATGAAGTCGGCGCGCTCGACCAGCTCGTCGATGTCGACCAGCTCGATGCCCAGCTGCGCGGCGCGAGCGGCGGGCAGGTACGGGTCGTACGCGATGATGTCGGTCTCGAAGGCGGCGAGACGCTGCGCGAACAGCTGGCCGATGCGGCCCAGGCCGACGACGCCGACGGTCTTGCCGAGGATCTCGGTGCCGTTGAAGCTCGAACGCTTCCAGGTCTTCTCACGCAGCGTGCGGTCGGCAGCCGGGATCTGGCGCGCGGTGGACAGCAGCAGCGAGACGGCGTGCTCGGCGGCCGAGTGGATGTTGGAGGTCGGGGCGTTCACGACCATGACGCCACGCTCGGTGGCAGCCGGGATGTCGACGTTGTCGAGGCCGACGCCGGCGCGGCCGACGATCTTCAGCTTCGTGGCGGCGGCGAGGACCTCGGCGTCGACCGTCGTGGCCGAGCGGACGAGCAGGGCGTCGGCCTCGGGCACGGCCGCGAGCAGCGCGGGACGGTCCGGACCGTCGACCCAGCGCACCTCGACACCGTCACCGAGCGCATCGACGGTCGATTGTGCGAGCTTGTCGGCGATCAGGACAACGGGACGGCCATTCTGGCTCACGAGGAACTCTCCTGTGTTTCGGTGTCTGGGTGTGTCGGGTCGAGCGATTGTCCGCGGCCGGGCACCGCTTCGGGCGCGCACGGGTCGCAGTCGTGATCAGTTTAGTTGGCAGTGCGGCGCGATTCCGCAGGGCGGGTACCTGCTACCACATAGTGGACGCCGCCGGAGCGCAATTCGGAGATTCGCGCCACAGCCGGAAACGACTCCGGCCCGGGGGCCGCGCGACGGTACGCGCGGACCCCGGGCCGGACGGAGGCTGTGGATCAGGCCGTCTCGGTGATCGGACGATCGACCCAGCTCATCAGGTCGCGCAGCTTCTTGCCGGTGACCTCGATGGGGTGCTCGGCGTTCTCCTTGCGGAGAGCCTCGAGCTCCTTGTTGCCGTTCTCGACGTTGGCGACCAGGCGGCGGGTGAACTCGCCGGACTGGATGTCGGCCAGGATCGCCTTCATGCGCTCCTTGGTGTCGGCGTCGATGACGCGGGGGCCGGACAGGTAGCCACCGAACTCGGCGGTGTCGGACACCGAGTAGTTCATGCGGGCGATGCCACCCTCGTACATGAGGTCGACGATGAGCTTGAGCTCGTGCAGCACCTCGAAGTACGCCATCTCGGGCGCGTAGCCGGCCTCGACCATGACCTCGAAACCGGTCTTGACCAGTTCCTCGGTGCCGCCGCACAGCACGGCCTGCTCGCCGAAGAGGTCCGTCTCGGTCTCTTCCTTGAACGTGGTCTTGATGACGCCGGCGCGGGTGCCGCCGATGCCCTTGGCGTAGGACAGAGCCAGGGCCTGGCCCTCACCCTTCGGGTCCTGGTGGACGGCGATCAGGGCCGGAACGCCCTTGCCGTCGACGAACTGGCGGCGGACCAGGTGGCCCGGGCCCTTCGGCGCGACCATGCCGACTGTGACGTTCGCCGGCGGCGTGATCAGGTCGAAGTGGATGTTGAGGCCGTGGCCGAAGAACAGCGCGTCGCCGTCCTTCAGGTTCGGCTCGATGTCGTTCTTGAAGATCGACGCCTGAGCGGTGTCGGGGGCGAGCACCATGATGACGTCGGCCCACTCGGCAACCTCGGCCGGCGTGCCGACGGTCAGGCCCTGCTCCTCGGCCTTCGCGCGGGACTTCGAACCCTCCTGGAGGCCGATGCGCACATCGACACCGGAATCGCGCAGGCTCAGCGAGTGCGCGTGGCCCTGGCTGCCGTAGCCGATGACCGCGACCTTGCGGCCCTGGATGATCGACAGGTCTGCATCGTCGTCGTAGAACATCTCGACTGCCACAGTTCTTACCTTCCCTCTGGGTTCTATGAACGCTTGATTGTCTGTTGTCGGCTGGTGAACGGTTCTAGCGGGTGGCCGTGATGGACTTCGGCCCGCGGCCGACGGCCACCACACCGGACTGCACGATCTCGCGGATGCCGAACGGATCGAGCATGCGCAGGAGTGCGTCGAGCTTGGAACGGGTGCCGGTCGCCTCGATGGTGACAGCCTCCGGAGCGACGTCGATCACCTTGGCGCGGAACAGGTTCACCGTCTCGATGACCTGTGTGCGCACGCTGGAGTCCGCCCGCACCTTGATCAGGATCAGCTCGCGCGCCACCGACGCCTCGTTGTCCTGCTCGACGATCTTGATGACGTTCACCAGCTTGTTGAGCTGCTTGGTCACCTGCTCGAGCGGGAACTCGTCGACCGTGACGACGATCGTCATGCGCGAGATGTCGGGGACCTCGGTGCCGCCCACGGCGAGCGACTCGATGTTGAAACCCCGGCGGGAGAAGAGTGCAGCGACACGGGCCAGCACGCCCGGCTTGTCCTCGACGAGAACACTGAGGGTGTGGCTGGTGCTCACTGACGTTCCTCTCCGGAAGCGGCCTCACCGGCACGCTGCTCGCGTTCCATGGCCTCGTGAATGGTTGCGGGCTCGTCCGCAGCTTCGTCCTCGTCGAACAGCGGACGAATTCCGCGGGCGGCCATGATCTCGTCGTTGCTGGTGCCGGCGGCGACCATCGGCCACACCTGGGCGTCCTTGCCGACGATGAAGTCGATGACGACGGGCTTGTCGTTGATCGACTGAGCGGTGCGGATGGCGTCCTCGACGTCCTCCTCGCGCTCGACGCGGATTCCGACGCAGCCCAGCGCCTCCGCCAGCTTGACGAAGTCCGGGATGCGGACGGCGCCGTGCGTGCCGAGGTTCGTGTTCGAGTAGCGCTCGTCGTAGAACAGCGTCTGCCACTGGCGGACCATGCCCAGGTTGCCGTTGTTGATGAGCGCGACCTTGATCGGCACACCCTCGACCGCACAGGTCGCGAGCTCCTGGTTGGTCATCTGGAAGCAGCCGTCGCCGTCGATGGCCCAGACCTCGCGGTCCGGCAGACCCATCTTGGCGCCCATCGCGGCCGGGACGGCGTAGCCCATCGTGCCGAGGCCACCGGAGTTGAGCCACGTGCGCGGCTTCTCGTAGTTGACGAACTGTGCCGCCCACATCTGGTGCTGACCGACGCCCGCGCAGTAGACGGCGTCCGGACCGGCGAGCCGGCCGACGGCCTGGATCACGTACTCGGGCGACAGCGCACCGTCCGAGGGACGGTCGTACGCCAGCGGATAGGTGCGACGGATGCCGTCGAGGTACGCCCACCACTCGGTGAGATCGAAGGACGTGCCCGTCGCCTGGTCGGCGCGGATCGCCTCGATCAGCTCGGCGATGACCTCCTTGCAGTCGCCCACGATCGGGACGTCCGCGTGGCGATTCTTG
Source organism: Prescottella sp. D32 (assembly GCF_037287305.1). Lineage (NCBI taxonomy): Bacteria > Bacillati > Actinomycetota > Actinomycetes > Mycobacteriales > Nocardiaceae > Rhodococcus > Prescottella sp. D32. The sequence continues at coordinate 1,912,191 of NZ_JARBSW010000001.1, read as the reverse complement.
CCGATCTCCGCCGGGTCGATGTCCGCGTGGATGACCTTGGCGTCGGGGGCGAAGGAGTCCAGCTGGCCGGTGACGCGGTCGTCGAAGCGCGCGCCCAGCGTGATCAGCAGGTCGCTCTTCTGCAGCGCGGCGACGGCCGCGACGGTGCCGTGCATGCCGGGCATGCCGCAGTTGAGCTGGTGGCTGTCGGGGAACGCGCCGCGCGCCATCAGCGTCGTGACGACCGGAATGCCCGTCAGCTCAGCGAGTTCGAGCAGTTCGGCCGATGCCTCGGCCTTGATGACACCGCCACCGACATACAGCACCGGCGACTTCGCGTCGGCGATGAGCCGAGCTGCCTCGCGGACCTGCTTGCCGTGCGGCTTGGTGACCGGACGGTAGCCGGGCAGGTGCATCTCCGGCGGCCACGAGAACGTGGTCTGCGCCTGCAGGATGTCCTTCGGGATGTCGACGAGGACCGCACCCGGGCGACCGCTCGACGCGAGGTAGAACGCCTCCGCGAGGATCCGCGGGATGTCGACACCGTCGGTGATGAGGAAGTTGTGCTTGGTGATCGGCATGGTGATGCCGGAGATGTCGGCTTCCTGGAAAGCGTCCGTGCCGATCAGCCCGCGACCGACCTGGCCGGTGATCGCGACGACCGGAACCGAGTCCATCTGTGCGTCGGCGAGCGGCGTCACCAGGTTCGTCGCGCCGGGACCGGAGGTCGCCATGCAGACGCCGACCTTGCCGGTGGCCTGCGCGTAACCGGTCGCGGCGTGGCCTGCGCCCTGCTCGTGGCGGACCAGGACGTGGCGGACCTTCTTCGAATCGAAGAGCGGGTCGTACACCGGCAGAACGGCACCACCCGGGATACCGAACACGGTGTCGACCTCGAGCTCCTCGAGGGCGCGGACCACCGACTGCGCGCCGGTGACGCGCTCGGGCGCGACCTGACGACGGTTACCGGGCTGCGAGGCGGCGGCCCTGCTGTCTCCCGCGGTCGGGCCGGTAGCTCCCGACTTGCGCGGCGTGGGTTGAGGCCGTGCGGTTGGTGCGCTCACTGGAGAAGTCCTCTGCGATTCTGGCTCTGCGGTTCTGGATCCGGGCAACAAAAAACCCTCGTCAGCATCAGCTGTACGAGGGTGGCGCGTCGTTATCTGGCGAGTTGCAACAACCGGCTCAGGCGACGACGCGCCGGCCGATTACGAGCAACTCATTCTGCTTCACGCGCTCGACGGTAGGCGCGCCAATGGTAGACAGTCAACTTTGGTGAGTGCGCTGTCCCAGAATGTAAGATGCCTCGGCTGCAGTGCGAAGATGTAGAGGTGTCATCTCCTCAGCAGCCCGTGCCACCACAGCCATCATCCCATACGCCCGCGGACAGCCGACAGGTCATCCGGATTTCGCCGCTCGCGCTGATTGCGTGCATCTTCCTGCTGTTCTGCCTCAGCTTCCCCGTTCTGGGTTGGCCGGCGGCGTTCGCCTGGACGTTGGTGATCCCCTTCCTGATCGGCGCCTGGGTGCTGCGCGTGCGCACCACCGTCACGCCGGACGGGCTCGAGCTGCGGCGAGCCTTCTCGTCGCAGTCCATATCGTGGGATCAGGTGAAGGGCTTCCGCTTCCCCAAACGCGGCTGGGCCCGGGCCGACCTCGTGGACGGCACCGAGGTGTCGCTGCCGACCGTGACGTTCGGCCGACTGCCCCAGCTGGCGTCCGCGAGCGGTGGGCGGGTCACCGACCCGTACGCGGCCGCTCGTGCGGCCGAGGCACGCAAGCGTGCGGCCGAGGCCGAAGCAGCCCGGTCGGACGAGACCGCAGCTACCGACGCGCCGGAGCCGAATGCCGAATGACCCGGTCACGGGAGTAGCGTCGCACCAGGACGTCTCCCACTCCCACCGGAGATGACGAGGCAGTTCTCACAGCCGATATCGGGTCCAGCCGACCAGCACCCCACGGGCCCACACGTACACACTTTTCTCGCTGCGCTCGGCGTGCACAGCCCGCCGCCGAGAACCGCTGATCGACGAAGGAATCCGCCCATGCCCCCGCTGAGGTCACGCACCACCACCGTCGGACGCAACGCTGCCGGAGCCCGCTCGCTGTGGCGGGCCACCGGTATGACCGACTCCGACTTCGGTAAGCCGATCGTCGCGATCGCCAACTCGTACACCCAGTTCGTCCCCGGCCACGTTCACCTCAAGAACGTCGGCGAGATCGTCGCCGAGGCCGTCCGCGCCGCCGGCGGCGTGCCCCGCGAGTTCCACACGATCGCCGTCGACGACGGCATCGCCATGGGCCACGGCGGCATGCTGTACTCGCTGCCCAGCCGCGAGATCATCGCCGACTCCGTCGAGTACATGGTCAACGCCCACACCGCCGACGCACTGGTGTGCATCTCGAACTGCGACAAGATCACCCCCGGCATGCTCAATGCCGCGATGCGCCTGAACATCCCGACCGTGTTCGTCTCGGGTGGCCCGATGGAGGCCGGCAAGGCCGTCGTCGTCGGTGGCGTCGCGCAGGCACCCACCGACCTGATCACCGCGATCTCCGCGAGCGCCAACGACTCCGTGTCCGAGGAGGGTCTCGACGAGGTCGAGCGCTCGGCGTGCCCGACGTGCGGTTCGTGCTCGGGCATGTTCACCGCCAACTCGATGAACTGCCTCACCGAGGCACTGGGCCTGGCCCTGCCCGGCAACGGCTCCACGCTGGCCACCCACGAGGCGCGCCGCGCCCTGTTCAGCCGCGCCGGCACCACCGTCGTCGAGGCCGCGCTGCGCTACTACCGCGACGAGGACGAGTCGGTTCTGCCGCGGAACATCGCCACCCCCAAGGCGTTCCGCAACGCGATGGCACTGGACGTCGCGATGGGCGGCTCCACCAACACGGTGCTGCACACGCTCGCCGCGGCGCAGGAAGGCGAGGTCGACTTCGACCTGAGCACCATCGACGAGATCAGCCGTCGGGTGCCGTGCCTGTCGAAGGTCTCCCCCAACTCGGACTACCACATGGAGGACGTCCACCGCGCCGGTGGTATTCCCGCGCTGCTCGGTGAGCTGCGCCGCGCCGGCCTGCTGGAGACCGACGTCTCCACCGTCCACACCAAGAGCTTCGACGAGTGGCTCGACACGTGGGACATCCGCTCCGGCAAGGCGTCCGACGAGGCGATCGAGCTCTTCCACGCGGCACCGGGCGGCGTGCGCACCACCGAGCCGTTCTCGACGAACAACCGTTGGAGCGCACTGGACACCGACGCCGAGGGCGGCTGCATTCGCGACCTCGAGCACGCCTACACCGTCGAGGGCGGCCTGTGCGTGCTGCGCGGCAACATCGCCGTCGACGGCGCGATCCTCAAGACGGCCGGTATCGACGAGGAACTGTTCTCGTTCCAGGGTCCGGCCGTCGTCGTCGAGTCGCAGGAAGCGGCCGTCTCGGTGATCCTGCAGAAGCAGATCAAGCCGGGCGACGTCATCGTGGTTCGCTACGAGGGCCCCAAGGGCGGCCCCGGCATGCAGGAGATGTTGCACCCCACCGCCTTCCTCAAGGGCGCCGGGCTCGGCAAGGAGTGCGCCCTGATCACCGACGGCCGCTTCTCCGGCGGCACGTCGGGCCTGTCGATCGGCCACATCTCCCCCGAGGCCGCGTCGGGCGGTGTGATCGGACTCGTCGAGGACGGTGACCAGATCCGCATCGACGTCGCGACTCGCACGCTCGAGGTCCTCGTCGACGACGAGACCCTCGCCGCGCGCCGCGCCAAGATGGAGGCGTCCGAGCGTCCGTGGCAGCCGGTCGACCGCCAGCGCACCGTCACCACCGCGCTGCGCGCGTACGCCGCCCTGGCCACCTCGGCCGACAAGGGCGCCGTCCGCCAGGTGCCGTAACACCGCTACAAAGGCTGAAGGGTCCCTTCACGCGCTCACAGCGCGTGAAGGGACCCTTCAGCCGTTTCGGGGGGAGTGGCTCAGATGACGGGATTCGCGCCGTTGAAGACGAACCACACCGTCAGACCGGCGGCGACCCCGACGAGCAGGATGACGACGGACCCGACGTGCGGCCGGGTGGCCCACTTGCGCCGGCCGTCGAGCGCGATCCGGCCGGGACCGGTGAGGACGATGGCAGCGGCGGCGGCCCCCAGGAGCGTCTCGTACTCGACGCCGTCGGGCGCGAAGTACTCGAGACCGGGCAGCGCCGACTGCTTCAGGCACCACGCGTTGATCATCACCGCCAGCACCGCCGCACCCGCGAACGGCGTGAGCAGACCCAGGATCAGCAGCGCACCGCCGGCCACCTCGCCGACCGCGCCCGCGACCGCGAGGGCACGCGCGTGATCGAAACCGGCAGTGACGAGGTCGTCGCGGTATCCGCCGAGCCCCGGGCCGTTCCACCATCCGGTCAGCTTCTGCAGACCGTGCGCGAGGAGGGTGCCTCCCACGGCCAGACGCAGGACGAACAGTCCGACGTCGAGCGTGCCGCGACGCTGGTCCGTGCTCTCGGGCGGTGGCCCCTGCGGGGACACTGCGACGGGGGCGGCGACCGTGACGGGTTCGGACACTATCGGCTCCGAAGCAGTCGGCCCCGAAACGATCGGCTCCGACACCGTGGGCTCGGGACGCGCAATCACCTCGGTGACCTGATCGTCGACAACCGGCGGGGCCGATGCGTTCGCGGCGGGCCGGTAGACGGGCAGCTGTTCGGTCGGCAGACTGCTCAGATCGTCCGCCCCGGGGTCGAAATCGTCGTCGGTGCGCGGGATCGACGGCCGGACGGACTGTGCGGGAAACCGCTCCGTCGGCTGGTCGAACGGACTGGGCGCGGTTCCCTGGCCGGTGGACGCTGGGTGCTCTCTCGGCTTGTCGGTCACGAAAGGCAGCCTAGGGCGGATCGCGGTGGGTCACCGGATTGGCGCCTCGGCGCGCCGGTCACACCGGGCGACGTGGCGGCGACGGCGTGCCCTTCCGTAACGTCGTGCAGCATGAGGATGCGTGTACCGAGCCTGCGGGCCCGCCGTGCGACGGCGGCCGCATTCTGTTCGATCGTCGTGGTCGCGGCGGCGGGATGCGCTCGCTTCGACGACACCGCGTCCTCCCCGTTCACCCCGGAACCGACGTTCGGGTCGGGTGGCGAGGTGCAGCCGAAGGAACCGTCACCGCCGTCGTCGGTGGCGCCGCAGCCGTCGGTGCCCGACGAGCCGTGCTTCGACCGCGATCCGAACGTCGTGGCGACGTGTCTCGACGCCACCGGCGGACTGGTGATGCTGCCCGACGGGGCGTCGGCGCTGGTGACCGAGCGGCGCACCGGGCGCATCCTGCTGGTGACGCAGGGCCAGGCGCCCACCGAATTCGCCTCGGTGCCCGTGGATTCGGGATCCGACGGCGGCCTGCTCGACATCGCGCTCTCCCCCACCTTCGGGGAGGACCGGCTGGTCTATGCGTACATCACGACGGACACCGACAACCGCGTCGTGCGCGTCGCCCCCGGCGACGTTCCCAAGGACGTGCTCACCGGCATTCCGCGGGGCGCCGAGGGCAACGCCGGGTCACTGACCTTCGCGAAGCCCGGCGAGCTCATGGTGCTCACGGGCGATGCGGGCAACCCGGCCGCCGCGGCCGATCCGGGATCGCTGGCCGGCAAACTCCTCCGTGTCACGTCGCTGTCGACGGCTCCGGCGCCGCCGCCTCCGGCCGTCGCCGCGTCGGGGTTCGGCCGCGCCGGCGGCGTCTGCACCGACGTGGACGGCGGAGTGTGGGTGACGGATCGGACGGCGACCGAGGACCGGCTGCAGCGGATCCGCCCGGACGGCGGCGTCGGCGCCGCCCCGGTGTGGACGTGGCCCGACAAGCCGGGCGTCGCGGGATGCGCGGTGGCGGCGGGCGCCGTCGCGATCGCGCTCACCGACGGGCGCGCGGTGGCGGTGCTGACGACCGACCGCGAGACCGGTTCGGTGTCGTCCGCGCCCGCGCAGCTCGCACAGAATCTCTACGGCCGGCTCGGCGACGTCACGATCAGCGGTGAGGGTCAGATCTGGGCGTCGACGGTCAACAAGTCGGGCGGCGAGCCCGGGCCGACGGACGACCGCGTCGTGAAGATCCCCTTGCCGTCCGGCGGCGGCGGATTCGACTGACGCTCAGGCGCTCACCCCCTCGTGGGCGTCGCCCGGCGACGTCGGGGAGCGCCTCACGAGGAACCCCGCGAGCATCGGCAGGATCAGCACCGAGATGGCGCCCGCGGCAACGAGGATGGATGCGGTGGCGTTCGACATCTGCCCCGCCGACACCGCGACGCCGGTGACCGCGACGATGAGCGGCAGACCGGTGGTGGAGTACAGCGCGACCTGCAGGCTCTCGCGCGTGTCGAACGATGCGATCCGGTCGTAGCGCGACGCGACGAACACCGGCAGACCGCGCACCACCACCAGCAGGGCGAGGAGCGCGGCCAGCACCCCCGGCTCGTCGGCGACGGCCGACACGTCGATCGCCATGCCGGAGGTGACGAAGAAGATCGGGATGAGCAGGCCGAAGGCCAGACCCTCGAGTTTGTGTTCGAGCTGCTCGTTGCCGTCCGGCACGGTGCGCCGCAGGATGAAGCCTGCCGCGAACGCGCCCAGAATGATGTCGAGGTCGAAGACGGCTGCGACCGCGATGAGCGCGACGAGCAGCAGCATCACTAGCCGGACCGTGGTCTGGGCGGTGGTGTCCGACCCGCGGCGGACGACGGCCAGCAGGTCGGTGCCCTCGCGCAGGATCCGCGCCGGGAGCAGCGCCACCACCACCGCGACGGCCGCGAACGCCGCCAGCACGACCAGCGACAGCACCGCACCGCGCGCACCCAGCAGCACCGCCATCGCGATGACCGGGCCGATCTCACCGATCGCGCCGTGGTTGAGCACCGCGCGGCCGACGGGGGTCTCGACGAGACCGCGGTCCTTGAGGATCGGCAGCAGGGTGCCCAGCGCGGTCGACGTCAGCGCGATCGCAACGGCGATCTCGGAGTGCACCAGTCCCGCCGCGGCCAGCCCGCCGACGACGGCGAACGCCAGCGCCAGGCAGATCAGCCACGTGATCAGGGCACGGCGTCCGCCGCGGCCCGTCAGTTCGTCCCTGTCGATCTCGTATCCGGCGAGCAGGAACAGCATGCCGAGCCCGAGCTCACGCAGCAGCTCGATCTCGGAGTCGACGTTCGCCAGGTCCAGCGCGTACGGCCCGATCACGATCCCGGCCACGAGCAGCAGCACGACCTCGGGAATCAGCTTGCGCCGCAACGATCCCGCGATCAGTGGCGCGATCGCCGCGGCGACTGTGATCCAGAAGAGTGACGTGGCTACGGCAGCGCTCATGCGCCGCTACATTAGCTGCACGCGGCGATGACGAGTTCCTTGACACGCGCCGGATCTGCTTGTCCGCGAGTGGCCTTCATGACGTCGCCGACGATCTTGCCGGCCGCCGCGACCTTGCCGCTGCGGATCTTGTCGGCGATGTCGGGGTTCGCGGCGAGGGCCTCGTCGACCGCGGCCTGGAGTGCCGAGTCGTCACGCACCACCTCGAGGCCGCGGGCGGCCACGACCTCTTCCGGCTCACCCTCGCCGGCGAGCACGCCGTCGACCACCTGGCGGGCCAGCTTGTTGGTCAGCTTGCCGTCCGCGACGAGGGCGACGACCTTGGCGACCTGCGCCGGGGTGATCGCCAGCTCGGTCAGCTCGACACCGCGAGTGTTGGCCTGCTGCGCGAGGTATGCCACCCACCAGGAGCGGGCCTCGGACGCGGGTGCGCCGGCCTCGGTGGTCGCGATGACGAGGTCGAGGGCACCGGCGTTGACGAGGTCGCGCATCTCCTCGTCGGAGACGCCCCACTCCTCCTGGATGCGGGCACGGCGGAGCCACGGCAGCTCGGGCAACGTGCCACGCAACTCCTCGACCCACGCGGCGTCCGGTGCAACGGGCTCGAGATCGGGCTCCGGGAAGTAGCGGTAGTCCTCGGCGGTCTCCTTGCGGCGACCGGCGGACGTGGTGCCGTCGCCCTCCTGGAAGTGCCGGGTCTCCTGGATGACTTCGCCACCGGAGAGCAGAACGGCGGCCTGACGGCGCATCTCGTAGCGGACGGCCGTCTCGACGCTCTTGAGCGAGTTGACGTTCTTGGTCTCCGTGCGGGTGCCGAACACGTCGGCGCCGATCGGCATGAGCGAGACGTTCGCGTCGCAGCGCAGCGAGCCCTGATCCATGCGGACGTCGGAGACGTCGAGGGCCTTGAGCAGGTCGCGCAGGGCGGCGACGTAGGCCCGCGCCACCTCGGGGGCCCGCTCACCGGCACCGGTGATCGGCTTGGTCACGATCTCGACGAGCGGCACGCCCGCGCGGTTGTAGTCGAGCAGCGAGTGGCTGGCGCCGTGGATACGACCGGTGGCGCCGCCCACGTGCAGCGACTTTCCGGTGTCCTCCTCCATGTGCGCGCGCTCGATGTCGACCCGCCACGTGCTGCCGTCGTCCAGCACGACGTCGAGGTAGCCCTCGGTCGCGATGGGCTCGTCGTACTGCGAGATCTGGTAGTTCTTCGGCTGGTCCGGGTAGAAGTAGTTCTTCCGGGCGAACCGGCCCCACGGGGTGATCGAGCAGTTCAGCGCGAGGCCGATGCGGATCGCCGACTCGACGGCGGCCTGGTTGACGACGGGAAGCGCTCCCGGCATGCCGAGGCACACGGGGCACACCTGCGTGTTGGGCTCGGCACCGAACGTCGTGGGGCACGGGCAGAACATCTTGGTGGCGGTGTGCAACTCGACGTGCACTTCCATGCCCAGTACGGGCTCGAACTTCGCGAGGACGGCGTCATAGTCGAGAAGGTCAGCGGACACGGCGGCAGTCATGGCCATGAGTTTATGCGCCTCGTCACCCGAAGAACGCGGCCGCCTCCCGGTAGCGCTCGACGGGCACCGTCTTGAGTTGCTTGGTCGCCTCCGACAGCGGCACCAACTCGATGTTCGTGCCGTGCAGCGCCACCATCTGCCCGAACTGTCCGTTGTGCGCCGCGTCGGTCGCATGGACGCCGAACCGGGTCGCCAGCACCCGGTCGTACGGGGTGGGTGTGCCGCCGCGCTGCACGTGACCGAGCACCGTTGTGCGCACCTCCTTGCCGATGCGTCGCTCGATCTCGACCGCCAACTGCTGCGCGACGCCCGTGAAGATCTTGTGCCCGAACTCGTCGATCCCGCCCTCACGCAGCGTCATCGACTCCGGGTCCGGCGCCGCTCCCTCGGCGACCACACAGATGAAGTGCGAGTCACCGCGCTGGAACCGCTTCTTGACCAGTGCGCAGACCTCGTCGACATCGAACGGCACCTCGGGCACCAGTGTCAGGTGTGCGCCGGACGCCATGCCGGACTGCAGTGCGATCCACCCGGCGTGCCGGCCCATCACCTCGACGAGCATCACGCGCTGGTGCGACTCGGCGGTGGTGTGCAGCCGGTCGATCGCCTCGGTCGCGATCGTCAGTGCCGTGTCGAACCCGAACGTGACGTCCGTGCAGTCGATGTCGTTGTCGATCGTCTTCGGAACGCCGACGACGGGCACGCCGCTCTCGGCGAGCCAACTGCCGGCCGTGAGCGTGCCCTCGCCACCGATCGGGATGAGGACGTCGATGCCGTTGTCGTCGAGGGTCTGCTTGATCCGGTCGAGACCGTCGTGCAGTTTCTGCGGGTTGACGCGGGCGGTGCCGAGGATCGTGCCGCCGCGCGCGAGGATGCGGTCGATCCGGTCCTCGTTCCGCATCTGGACCTTGCGGTCCTCGAGCAGGCCGCGCCAGCCGTCCCGGAATCCGACGACGGTGCTGCCGTACCGACTGTCCGCGGTGCGCACGACGGCGCGGATCACGGCGTTGAGACCGGGGCAGTCGCCGCCTCCGGTGAGTATTCCGATGCGCATCACGGCACCTCTCGGCGTTCGCTTGCAGAGCGGTCCCTGTTCATCTTGCCGCTCCAGCGCCGATCCGGCACGCCGAGTCGATCAACCGGGGGTGACCAGCCCCGATTCGTACGCCATGACGACGGCCTGCGCGCGATCGCGCAGCGAGAGCTTCGACAGCACCTTGCCGACGTGGGTCTTGACGGTCTGTTCCGCGACGAACAGCCGTTCGGCGATCTCGACGTTCGACAGTCCCGCCGCGATCAACTCGAGTACCTCACGCTCGCGGGGCGTGAGCGTCTCGAGCTGCCGGTCGCGGCGGCGCGGGGCGGCCCGGCGCCGCGTGACGTCCTCGATCAACCGTTTGGTCACGCTCGGAGCGAGCAGCGCCTCCCCCGCCGCCACCACCCGCACCGCCCGGATCAGCTCCTCCGCCGGCGCGTCCTTGAGCAGGAAGCCGCTCGCGCCGATCCCGAGCGCCTCGTACACGTACTCGTCGATGTCGAACGTGGTGAGCATCAGCACGCGCACCGGCGGTTCCATTGCTGCTGCGAGGATCTCGCGCGCCGCGTCGAGCCCGTTCATCTCCGGCATCCGCACGTCCATCAGCACGACGTCGGGCCGCAGCCGCTTGACCTCGGTGACCGCGGCACGACCGTCGGGGGCGTCGCCGATGACGCTGATGTCGGGCTGGGCCCCCAGCAGCGCACCGAAGCCCTGCCGCACCATCGCCTGATCGTCCGCAATGAATACCGTGATCGCCACCGCCACAGCCTAGGCGAGCGGGGCGTTCGGGATATGTCCCCGGACCTCGAATCCGCCGTCGTCCCTCGCGGTGGCGTCGAGAGTGCCGCCGATCGCGGCCGCGCGTTCACGCATGCCCGCGATCCCGCTGCCGCCCGACGATTCCGGCCGCGGCGAGGCCGCCGAGGAGGCGAGCGCGGGACCGTTGGCCACCACGAGGGAGGTGACCGAGGGCCCGTAATCGACCGACACCGTCACGTGTGCGCCCGGGCAGTGCCGCGACGCATTCGACAGCGACTCCTGCAGGATGCGGTACACCGTCAGCCCGGACATCTCGGACAGCACCGACGGATCACCGGTCACGTTCCACGACAACGTCATCCCGGCACGCCTACTGCCGTCGAGCAGCGCCTGGACCTGGTCTACGCCGGGCTGCGGCGCCCGCTCGATCGTCTCCGCGTCGCTCCGCAGCACACCGAGCAGACCGCGGATCTCGTTGAGCGCCTCCCGCGCGGTGGCGCCGATGGACTCGAACTCGGCCTTGGCCTCGTCGGACACCGATGCGATCCGGTACGGCGCACTCTGCGCCTGCACGACGACCATCGACATGTGGTGGGCCACGACGTCGTGCAGGTCCCGGGCGATGCGTGCCTTCTCCTCGAGGATCGCCCGCCGTGCCCGCTCCAGCTCACCGGCCTCCTCTTCCGCGGCGAGCTGTCGGCGGGACAGCACCAGCCAACGGACCAGCAGACCGAACACCACCAGGGCACTCAACCCGACCGCCCAGCCTATGCCGTCGTCGCCCGGAGCGTCGGCGAAGAACAACAGCACCGTGGAGATCCACGCCACCACGACGGTGGGCGGCCCGGCGACGAGGCTCACCGCCAGCAGCAGCGTCATGATCACGATGATGTGCACGACCTGCCACGGGTACACGTACCCGGAGTCCGGGACGAGGTCGAACACCCACGGGATCACGAGCGCCGACACGGCCGAGACTGCCCATCCGAGTGCGGGATTGGCCCGGACGAGGATGAACGGCCATGCGGCGAGCGCCGCGATGATCGGCTGCATCGGGTACGAGACCTGATGGGTGAGATGCAGCGTCGGCCACGCCACCGCGTACAGGACGACGGTGACGAGGCCGATGAGGATGTTCACCCCGTGCCCACGCATCCGATTCGTCGCATCACGGACCACTCGATTGCCACTCACGGATCCGACTCTAGGAACCGCGGTCTCGTCGGGCGTCATACCTGAGAGTGAGATCGCGGTGGTTCCCCGGTACGAGCGGCTCGTCGCCCGTCCCGCCGCGGGGCGGGGCGTGATCCGCACTTCGGGGTGATGTCCCAGCGCAATACCCGTTTCTAGCGTCGTTTGGCATGCGAACCAGAATCTGGGCCGGCGCGGTCCTGGCCGCCACCTCGATCGTGACCGCGACGTCGTACGCTCCCGCAGCCGACGCCGATCCTCTGCGCGAGGACACCGTCGCCGCGCGTGCGGTGGCCGCGCTGACGGCAGACGACCGGTCACCGGAGGTCGTCCCGCACGATTTCACCACGGTGATGGGCTACCGGCCCACCGTCGTGGACGGGATGCTCGTCAATCCGGACGGAGCATGCTCGTCGCCGATCCCGCTGCCGTCCGAGTTCGACACCGCCTGCAAGTCGCACGATCTCGGCTACGACCTGCTGCGGTACGCCCACCTGAACGGCGGCGACCTGGGTACGTGGGCGCGCACCGAGATCGACGCCCAGCTGGACCGGCGCCTGCACGACGCCTGCGATGCCCGGATCCGGGACCGCGCACAGTGTTTCGTGATGGCCGATACCGCCGCGACCGCGGTCGGCTGGAACTCGCGGCGGCAGGGTTACGGCGCCCCCGTCGACGAACCCTGGATCCGGTACACCGTCGGGGGCGCCCTCGCCGCCGCCGGCGTACTGCTCACGGCGTTCGTGATCCGGCGGATCAGGACGGGGGGTGCGGCATGAGTGCCGTCGACGCGTCACGCGCGGCGGCCGCGGGCGCCCTCTCCCTGCCCCGCGTCGCCACGACGGCGGCGGTGACGAGCGGGGCCGTGGCGTCGCTCGCACCGTCGCTGTTGCCCCGTGGCCCTGTGGTGCAGGGTGTGCTGACCGGGATACTGGCGGTGCTCGGCTGGGGTGTCGTGACGACGGTGCGACGCCTGCGGTCCGTCCACCCGGCCCCGCACCGGGACGCCCGGGTGGTCGCGCTCGTCCTCGCGGGTGCCGCCGTCGTCTGGTCGGTCGGAACCGCGAATCACTGGCAGAACGCGGTGCGGGCGGCGATGAGCGCACCACCGGTCGGGGCCGGGCACTGGGCGGAAGTGGCGGTCTGGGCGGGAATCACCGGCCTGGCCCTGTTCGCGGTCGCTCGCGGAATCCGCGGTGTCGCGCGACGTCTCGGTCTGCTGCGCGGCGCCGCACTGGCACTCGCCGCCGGGACCGTGCTGATCGCGGGCGCCGCACCGGCAGCGGCCGATGCTGCGGCGCAACACTTTCGGAACACGAGTGGCCGTATCGACCCGACACTCGCGCCGGGTGATCCGGATTCGCTCGTCCCGTGGTCGACGCTGGGCGCGGAGGGTCGCCGGTTCGTCGCCGGCATCTCCGACCCGCGCAGCGTGCGGACCTACGTCGGTCTCGACTCGGCCCCGGAGCCGGGGGCCCGGGCGCGCCTCGCGGTCGCCGAACTCGAGCGCGCGGGCGGCCTGCGCCGGGCGCACGTGGTGGTCGCGGTGCCGACCGGCTCCGGGTGGATCGACGGTGAGGCCGCACGCGGACTCGAACGCCGCTTCGCCGGCGACGTCGCGATCGTGGGCATGCAGTACTCGTACGCGCCGAGTTGGGCGACGTTCGTCTTCGGCCGGGCCGATGCGGAGGCGTCCGCCCGTGCACTGTTCGCCGCCGTCGCGGCGCGGATCGGAGAGTTGCCCGCCACCGAACGTCCCGCGCTGCACGTGTACGGGCAGAGCCTGGGGTCCATCGGTGGCAGCGCGATCTTCGACGACGTCGCCGACCAGCGCGCACGGACGTGCAGTGTGCTCTGGGCGGGCCCGCCGGCCGGCTCGGTGCGCACCGACGACGCGACAGTCCTCGCGAACAGTTCCGACCCGGTCGTCTGGTGGTCGCCGGCACTTCTGACGCGAGCACCCGACCTCGCCCATGCGCGGGTCGATGCGCCTGTGCCGCAGTGGATTCCCGTCGTCAGCTTCGTCCAGACCGGCATCGATCTCGTATTCGCCCTGAATGCCCCGTCCGGGCACGGCCATCGCTACGGCGACGACCAGGGACTGGCGATGCGTGACTGCGGCTGACCCCGATCCCCGGACACATTCGTCTGACCCACCTACCGTGGAGACATGAGTGCAACGGACACGGAACCAGCGCAGGCGATCCTGCGGGACAATTTCGAACGGATCCGCGAACTCGTTCTCGCGAGCACCGACGGACTGACCACCGAGATGGCCGACTATCGTCCCGGCCCACAGGCGAATTCGATCGCGTGGCTGATCTGGCACCTCACCCGCGTCCAGGACGACCACGTGAGCGACATCGCCGACGTGGATCAGGCCTGGACGTCCCGTGGTTGGCAGGACCGGTTCGGCCTGCCGTTCCCCGCGTCGGACATCGGGTTCGGGCACGACAGCACCCAGGTCGGCGAGGTCCACGCCGACGCCCAACTGCTCGCCGACTACCACGGCGACGTCCACCTGGCGACACTCGAGTACCTCGACGAACTCACTGCCGACGAACTCGACCGGGTAGTGGACCGGCGGTGGGATCCGCCCGTCACGGTGTCCGTCCGACTGGTCAGCGTGATCGGGGACTGCCTGCAGCACCTCGGGCAGGCCGCGTACGTGCGGGGGCTGTTCGAGGAACGTTAGCCGCGGACCCGCCCCAGTCGCGGCCCGCGAACGCCGACGGCCCGGATCCGTGTCTCGGATCCGGGCCGTCGTGCGGAGCGGGTGTTACGCGACGGGCGACGCGATCGGCCCGCGGGCCGCCTCGTAGGCCGCGCCGACGCGGTACAGGCGCTCGTCGGCCAGCGCCGGGGCCATGATCTGCAGGCCGACGGGCAGACCGTCGTCCGCGGACACACCCGACGGCACGGACATCGCGCAGTGACCGGCCAGGTTGGTCGGCAGCGTGCACAGGTCGGACAGGTACATCGCCAGCGGATCGTCGACCTTCTCGCCGAGCTTCCACGGCGTGAACGGGCTCGTCGGCGACACCAGGACGTCGACCTTCTCGTAGGCGGCATCGAAGTCGCGGGCGATCAGCGTCCGAACCTTGAGCGCCGAACCGTAGTAGGCGTCGTAGTAGCCGGACGACAGCGCGTAGGTGCCGATCATGATGCGGCGCTTGACTTCCTTGCCGAATCCGGCGGCGCGGGTGGCGGCCATGACCTGCTCGGCGCTCATGTTGCCGTCGTCGACCCGCAGGCCGTAACGCATCGCGTCGAAGCGTGCGAGGTTCGAGGACACCTCACTCGGCAGGATCAGGTAGTACGCCGCGAGCGCGTGCAGGAAGTTGGGGCACGACACCTCGACGACCTCGGCACCGAGCGCCGTCAGCTGCTCGACGGCGGCGTCGAACGAGGCGATGACGCCGGGCTGATAGCTGTCGGAGTGCAGTTCCTTGACGACGCCGACCCGCACGCCCTTCAGGTCGCCGGTCGCACCCTGACGGGCCGCCTCGACGACCGGGCGGACCGGCTCGTTCACCGACGTGGAGTCGCGCGGGTCGTACCCGGCGACGACCTCGTGGAGCAGCGCGGTGTCGAGGACCGTACGACCGCAGGGACCGCCCTGGTCGAGCGACGACGCGCACGCCACCAGACCGAAGCGCGAGACGGTGCCGTACGTGGGCTTGGTGCCGACGGTCGCGGTGACCGCGGCCGGCTGGCGGATCGAGCCACCGGTGTCGGTGCCGATCGCCAGCGGCGCCTGGTACGACGCGAGCGCGGCCGCGGAGCCGCCACCCGAACCACCCGGGATACGCGTGGTGTCCCACGGATTCCGGGTGGGGCCGTACGCGGAGTTCTCGGTGGACGAGCCCATCGCGAACTCGTCCATGTTCGTCTTGCCGAGGATCGGGATGCCGGCCTCGCGCAGCTTGGTGGTGAGCGTGGCGTCGTAGGGCGAGACCCAGTTCTCGAGGATCTTCGACGCGCACGTGGTCGGCATGTCGGTGGTCGTGAAGACGTCCTTGAGGGCGATCGGCACGCCCGCGAGCGCCGAGACCGGCTTGTCACCGGCGGCGATCGCGGAGTCGACCTCCTTGGCCGCGACGAGTGCCTGCTCGCCCGCGACGTGCAGGAACGCGTGCAGCTCGCCGTCGACCTTTGCGATCCGATCCAGGTGCGCCTGCGTGGCCTCGACCGACGAGATCTCGCGCGAATGGATCTTCGACGCCAGGTCCGAGGCGTCGAGACGGGTCAGATCGGTGCTCATTCGCCCTCTCCCAGGATCTGCGGAACGGCGAACCGGTCCTCTTCGACGGCCGGAGCGCCGGACAGTGCCTGCTCGGGCGTCAGACCCGGGACGACGACGTCGGGCCGGGTCACGTTGACGACGGGGTTGGGGTTCGCGGTGGGCGGGACATCATCTGCCGCGACCTCCGCCACCGCCTTCACGTGGCTGAGAATCGAATCCAGCTGACCGGCGAACTCGTCGAGTTCCGCGTCGGTCAGGGCGAGCCGGGACAGCCGGGCGAGGTGGGCGACCTCGTCACGGGAGATGGCAGGCACCTTCGGTGACCCCTTTCAGGTCGGAGTGAACGTTCCCACCAGCCTAGAGCGTGGCCGTCGCGGGCCGTGCAGCCCGTCACCCGAGCAGCGGCGGGACCGGGGTGAAAGGATGGAGGCGGCGGGGGCTCGCACCGTGTCCCTTCTTCGGTGCCGAAACTTCAGTCTTCGAACGAACGGAAAGGCCGCACGTGTCGTACCTGCTGCGAGTCCAGCTGCCCGATCGTCCCGGCAGCCTCGGCGCGCTCGCCGTCGCGCTCGGCTCGGTCGGCGCGGACATCCTCTCGCTCGACGTCGTCGAGCGGGGTTCGGGATTCGCCGTCGACGATCTCGTGGTGGACGTCGCGAGCGGCTCGCTGCCCGACACGCTCATCACCGCCGCCGAACACCTCCCCGACGTCCGCGTGGACTCGATCCGCCCGTACGCCGGAATCCTCGACACCCATCGCGAACTCGAACTCATCGACAACGTCGCGGCGGCGCACTCCGACCGGCTGCAGGTCCTCGTGGACGGCGCACCGCGCGTGCTGCGGGTCGGTTGGTCGACGGTGATGGACCTCGGTCCGCACGGCGCGTTCCGGGTCGTCGGCAGCCCGGGGGCGCCGGAGACACACGCCGGCGACGCCCCGTGGATGCCCCTCGCGAAGGCGACCGTCCTCGACGGCCAGGCCGACTGGGTACCGCAGTCGTGGCGCGACATGGACACCACCCTCGCCGCCGCGCCGCTCGGCACCAGCGGCAAGGTGCTCGTGCTGGGCCGCCCCGGCGGGCCCGAGTTCCGCCCGTCCGAGGTGGCCCGCCTGGGCTATCTGGCCGGGATCGTCGCGACCGTGCTGGGCTGAGACCGCTAGACCAGTTCGCGGACGAGGGCGGTGAGCTCCATGCCGGGAACCGGCTCCCAGTTGCGCTCGGGCGCCGGGACGAAACCGTTGCGGTCGTAGATCCGTCGGGCGTCCACCATGTCGGACTGCGTCGAGATCACGACAGCGCGGTCACCGCGCTCGTAGGCGACGTCCAGCACGTGCCGGACGAGGGCCGATCCGACGCCCTTGCCGCGGGCGGTGGGCGCGACCGCCAGCATGCGGAACTCGAGCTCACCCTTCTCCGCGACGTCCGCGAACTTCGATTCGGGTGCGGCGATGGTGACCGACCCGACGATCTCGTCACCGACGACCGCGACGACCACGTCGGCGTGCTCGGCACGGGACGCCGTGTCGCGCAGCCGTTCCGCGTACATGTCGGACTCCGATACGAAACCACCGTCGATGTAGACGTCGGCGGTCAGGGTGCCGACGGCGTCGTAGTCGGCAGGCGTGGCGGTCCGGATATCGATCATGGCGTCACTATGTCAGCCACTGCCCTCCGTCAGAAAACCGATTCAGATGCCCCGAGCGGGGGAAATGAGACGCCCGCCACACTCGGACCACTCGGTCTGGACGAACGCGATCACCACCGCGGGCGCGCCGGGTACGTGCGCCGCGCCACAACGGAACCGACTCCCACCAGGATCGATGGACGTCGACCCACCTCGCCGAGCGGCGACCGAACCCCCGCTCGCTCCGCCCGGCCGATGCCCGACGCCAACGACGCCTCGTCGTAGAGTGGCATTCATCACGTAGACAAGATGCCCGATTCGGTGTGAATGTTCGTGTCGCGCTGCGCTTCTCCGGCTGTGGCCGTCAGACTCCCTCGGGCCCGTGCTCGAGGAGGCGCCGGAAACCGTCCTCGTCGAGGATCGGGACACCCAACTCCTCCGCCTTCGCCGCCTTCGATCCGGGCGCCTCCCCGATCACCACGAACGCCGTCTTCTTCGACACCGATCCCGCCGCCTTCCCGCCGCGAACGAGGATGGCCTCCTTCGCCTCGTCACGGCTGAAGCCCTCGAGCGAACCCGTGACGACGATCGACAGTCCCTCGAGATTGCGCACGATGGACTCGTCTCGTTCGTCCTCCATCGTCACTCCCGCGGCACGCCACTTCGCGACGATGTCGCGGTGCCAGTCGACCTCGAACCAGGCCACGACAGCCGCCGCGATCGTGCCGCCGACGCCGTCGACCGCGGCGAGTTCCTCGACACCGGCGTTCTCGATCCGCTCGAGGCTGCCGAATTCGCTCGCCAGGGCCCGCGCCGCGGTCGGCCCGACGTGCCGGATCGACAGCGCGACCAGCACGCGCCACAGCGGTTGCTGCTTGGCCGAGCCCAGATTGTCGAGCAGGCGGCGGCCGTTGGCGGACAACTTCCCCGCCTTGGTGCGGAACAGCGGCGCCTCGAGCAGGTCGTCCTCGGTGAGCGAGAACAGGTCGCCCTCGTCACTGATGACACCCGCCTGCAACAGTGCGGTCGCGGCCTCGTAGCCGAGCACCTCGATGTCGAAGGCGCCGCGCCCCGCGACGTGGAACACCCTCTCCCGCAACTGCGCCGGGCACGAGCGCTGGTTGGGGCAGCGGATGTCGGCGTCGCCCTCCTTGGCGGGGGCCAAGGTGGTGCCGCACTCCGGGCACTCGGTGGGCATCACGAACTCGCGCTCGGAGCCGTCCCGCACGTCGACGACCGGGCCGAGAACCTCGGGGATCACCTCGCCGGCCTTCCGGATCACCACGGTGTCCCCGATCAGCACACCCTTGCGCTTGACCTCGGACGCGTTGTGCAACGTCGCGAGGGCCACCGTCGACCCGGCGACCAGCACCGGCTCCATGTAGGCGAACGGCGTGACGCGTCCGGTGCGGCCGACGCTGACCCGGATGTCGACGAGCTTGGTGGTGGCCTCCTCCGGCGGGTACTTGTACGCGACCGCCCAGCGCGGCGCCCTCGACGTCGCGCCGAGGCGACGGTGGAGCGACATCTCGTCGACTTTCACTACGAGGCCGTCGATTTCGTGTTCGACGTCGTGCCGGTGTTCGTCCCAGTACTTCACCTTCTCGACCACCGCGTCCGCCCCGACGACCCGCGACGTGTGGGTGGAGACCGGCAGGCCCCACGCCGCGAGCGCGGTGTACGCGTCGTACTGCCCGGCCGGATCGAACCCCTCGGTGCGGCCCAGGCCGTGGCAGATCATGCCCAGCCGCCGTCGCGCGGTGACCGCGGGATTCTTCTGCCGCAGCGAGCCGGCCGCGGAGTTCCGCGGATTCGCGAAGGGCGCCTTGCCGTCCGCGACCAACGAGGCGTTGAGAGCGGCGAAGTCCTCGAGCCGGAAGAAGACCTCGCCGCGCACCTCGAGCAGCGCGGGAATCGGGTATTCGTCACTGGGCGTCAGGGTTTCGGGAATGTCCGAGATGGTGCGGGCATTGAGCGTGACGTCCTCACCGGTGCGACCGTCACCCCGAGTCGCGGCCCGGACGAGTCGACCGTTCTCGTATACCAGGTTCAGAGCGACGCCGTCGATCTTGACCTCGCACAGATAGTGCAGGTCGGGGCGGGCGGCAGCGGAGCCCGCAGACCGACCGTCGGACACCTCTGCCTCGATGCGGCCGATCCAGGTACGGAGCTCGTCGTAGTCGAAGACGTTGTCGAGGCTGAGCATTCGCTCGAGATGGTCCACGGCCTTGAATTCGGTCGCGAAGCCGCCGCCGACCAGCTGGGTGGGCGAATCGGGCGTGCGCAGATCCGGATGCCGTTCCTCGAGGGCGTTCAGTTCGCCGAACAACTGGTCGAACTCGCCGTCGGAGACGATCGGCGAATCGAGCACGTAGTAGCGGAACTGGTGGTTGCGTACGACCTCGGCCAGCTCCTGCCAGCGCTCCCGATCCTCGGCGCTCGCGGGCACGACCTCCACGTCGGGCTGACTGGTCACGGAGGCGGGGGCTTCGTTCTGGTCCACCTGGGAAGGTTATCGCAGCCAGCCGACAAGTTTCGGCCGCCGAGAGACCCCTCAGCGGGTCCGGTCGGGGTCCGCGCCGTCCGCGAAAGCGCGGGTCACATCGTTCGCCGACCGCAGCGCCGCACGGGCCCGGTCCAGGCTCGCGCCGGCCAGTCCGCACGCCGGGGTCACAGCGACGCGCGACGACAGCAGTTCGCGGGGGAAGCCGAGCCGGTCGAACAGCCGGGTCGCGGGCTCGGCCAGCTCCCGCCAGCCGGGCGTGCGCTCGGGGTCACCGGTCGGCACCAGTCCCAGTGCGAGGTCGACGCCACCGTCGAGCAGTTCGCCGATGCCGTCCAGGTCGGAGGTCCCGAGGGTGTCGACATCGAAGCCGACCATCGCTGCGCCGCTGCGGCGCAGCAGGCCCCACGGGACGTCCGACGCACAGCAGTGCACCAGAATCGGGGCATCGATGCGCCCGATCGCCTGCTGCAGGACCTGGAGTGCCTCGGGCTCCGGCAGCGCACGAGGCGTCTGCAGGATCGACACTCCGGACAGCGAACCTGCGAGAACCGCCGGCAGGCCCGGCTCGTCGAGTTGCACCACCACCGGCGAACCGAGACGTCGGGCGGTGTCGGCGACGTGGTTCGCGACGCCCTCGGCGAGCGACTCGGCCACGTCGCGCAGCGCCCCGGGATCGGTGAGCACGCGGTGCCCGCCGTGCAGTTCGAGTTGCGACGCCAGCGTGAGCGGCCCGACGGCCTGCACTTTCACCGGTTGGTCGGTGCCACGGCGTCCGGCCAGCTCCCACGCCTCCTCGAGCGCGTCGAGATCGCGGGCCAGCAGGTCCCGGGCGGTGCGGGTGGCGGCGCCGACGCGCTGCGCCAGGCGATACCCCGTCGTGGAAGTGTCGATCGGGATGTCGATCAGCAGGGCTCCCGCTCGGCCGATCATGTCGGCGCCGATGCCCCGCGCGGGCAGTTCGACGAGGTGCGGCAGGGCCGCGAGTTCTCCGACGACGATCTCCGCCGACGCTCGCGGATCGGTGCCCGGCCACGATCCGACACCCGTCGCGACACCGACGGGAACCCGGGAGGCGGTCACGGACGGTCCGCGGAGGTTCCCGCGATGGTGCCGCTGCCGATGACGACGTCGCCGTCCTCGTCGGGGCGGTACAGCACCACGGCCTGTCCCTTCGCGACGCCGGTCAGCGGTTCCGACAGCTGCACGACGATGCCGCCGTCGCGACCTTCCCCGTCGCTGCGCTCGCCCCGGACCGCCTCCGCGACAGCACGCGCGGTACCGCCGTGCGCACGCACCTGCACGATGCACTCGATCGGCCCCTCGGGCGCCTGCCCCGACGTCCAGATCGCTCGTTCGGCGGTGATGGTCCACACGTCGAGGCGCGCGGCCGAGCCGACCCGCACGGTGCCGGTCTCGGGCTCGATCGCGGTCACGTAGCGGGGCTGACCGTCGGCGGCCGGCCCCTGCACGCCGAGCCCCTTGCGCTGCCCGATCGTGAACCCGTGGACGCCCTCGTGCTGCGCGAGCACCTCACCGGTGTCGGCGTCGACCACCGCGCCGGGTCGGATCCCGATCCTGGCTCCGAGGAACGCCCGGGTGTCGCCGGACGGGATGAAGCAGATGTCGTGGCTGTCGGGCTTGTTCGCGACCGCGAGTCCGCGTGCGGCGGCCTCTTCGCGGATCTGCTCCTTGGGGGTGTCGCCGACCGGGAACATCGCCCGGGACAACTGGTCGGCGGTGAGCACCGCCAGCACGTACGACTGATCCTTGTCCGCGTCCACCGCACGGCGCAGCTCGCCGTCCTCGAGACGGGCGTAGTGCCCGGTGGCGACGGCGTCGAAGCCCAGCGCGTACGCCCGGTCGGCGAGCGCCGCGAACTTGATCTTCTCGTTGCACCGCAGGCACGGGTTGGGGGTCTCGCCGGCGGCGTACGACTCGACGAAGTCGTCGATCACGTCTTCCTTGAAGCGGTCCGCGAAATCCCATACATAGAAGGGGATTCCGAGTACGTCGGCGGCACGCTTCGCGTCACCGGCGTCCTCCTTGGAGCAGCAGCCTCGCGAACCGGTGCGCAACGTGCCGGGCGCGGTCGACAGGGCGAGGTGCACGCCCACGACGTCGTGACCGGCCTCCACGGCGCGGGCAGCGGCCACCGCCGAGTCCACACCACCGCTCATCGCAGCCAGAACTCGCATCTAACGATTCCCTCCTCGAGCGCCCGCGCTCGCCAGTCCGGCGGCCCGGGCACGTTCGATCACCTGCGGCAGAGCGGACAGCAGCGCCTCGACGTCCCGCTCGGTCGACGTGTGCCCCAACGAGAAACGGAGCGATCCACGAGCGACGACCGGGTCGACGCCCATCGCGGTGAGCACGTGGCTGGCGCTCGCGACCCCGGCCGTGCAGGCCGACCCGGTGGAGCACTCGACACCCGCGACGTCGAGGAGCATCAGCAGCGAATCCCCTTCGCAGCCGGGGAAAGTGAAGTGCGCGTTACCCGGGAGCCGCGCCGGCCCGGCGGCGCCGTTGAGGATCGCGTCGGGCACGAAGGCGCGCACACCCTCGATCAGACTGTCCCGCAACGTGATCAGCTCGGCGCTGCGCGACGCCATCTCCGTCGTCGTGATCTGCAGAGCCGATGCGAGGCCGACGATCGACGCCGTATCCTGCGTGCCCGAACGCAGGTCACGCTCGTGGCCGCCGCCGTGCGACAGCGGCACGCACGGCACCTGCCGGCCGAGCAGGAGTGCACCGACACCCTGGGGGCCGCCCAGCTTGTGGCCGGCGATGCTGAGCGCCGACAGCCCACTCGTCGCGAAGTCGATCGGCAGGTGCGCTGCGGCCTGCACTGCATCGGAGTGGATGGGGACGCCGTACTCGGAGGCGATCGCGGCGATCTCCGCGATCGGGTTGACAGTACCGACCTCGTTGTTGGCCCACATGACGGTGACGAGCGCGGTCTCCTCGGCGTGCAGTGCCAATTCGGCCCGCACGGCGTCGGGGTCGACGGCACCGTCGGCGTCGACGGGCAGCCACGTCACCCGGGCGCCCTCGTGTGCGGCGAGCCACTCGACGGCGTCGAGCACGGCGTGGTGCTCGACCGCGCTCGCCAGGATCCGGGTGCGCCGGGGGTCGGCGCCGCGCCGCGCCCAGTAGATGCCCTTGACGGCCAGGTTGTCGCTCTCGGTGCCGCCGGAGGTGAAGATCACCTCGGACGGCCGGGCGCCCAGGCACGCCGCAATCGACTCGCGGGCCTCTTCGATACGGCGTCGCGCCGACCGACCCGATCCGTGTAACGACGAGGCGTTACCCACCGTGGCGAAGACCTCGGTCATCGCCTCGATCGTGGCCGGATACATGGGTGTGGTCGCGGCGTGGTCGAGGTAGACCGCTGAGCTGGTGGCAGGCGAGATCATGACCCGACAAGGATAGCCCGTCGCCCGCAGTCACCGTTTGGCCGGAGACCGCAGTCACGCAGCTTGCGCGTGGTCCGGCTGGTCGAGCCGCGCCAGGAGCCGGTCGATCGTCGGCCGGGAGCCGTCCCGCACCTGTCGCGAGCAGCGGTCCGCGAGCTCGCGCCGATCGCTGCCGGGGTGCTGCATCTCCCCCGCGGTCACCCGGACGCGCAGGCCCCGGGCCCGGAGGACGCGGCGCATCGACGCGCCGATCGTGTCGGCGCCGACGAAGGCCGGCACCGTGGTGCCGTCGCCCGCGGCGTCGAGGTAGTCCACCGACAGCGGCAGCACCGGTCGCTGCGCGTCGATCGCCGACTGGAACAGCGCGGGCCGGAAGCGCCCGAACGCCCGACCGCACCACGTGGTCCCCTCCGGGAACGCGATCACCGTCTCCCCCGCGGACAACCGGTCGCGGACGGTGGCGACCGTCGCGGGCAGGCCGCGCAGCCGGTCGCGGTCGATAGTGATGACCCGTGCTCGCCTCGCGACCGCGCCGAGCAGCGGCCACGTCACCAGGTCCGCCCGGGCCACGAACCGGCCGGGCACCACGGCGGCGAGCACCAGCACGTCCAGCCACGACACGTGGCCCGCCACGACCAACGTGCCGTCCGGGACCCGTAGCCCGGCCCCACCCTCGACTCGGATCCCGATGCCCCGCAACGCAGCCCGGGCCAGACGCCGGTGACATCGCGCTCGCGTGGGCTGTGGGAGCGCGCGCAGGAGCGGGAACAGCAGCATGCTCGACGCGGCCGCCGCCAGCGCCACCCATCGCGCGCAGGCCGTCGGCACCGAGACGCGGCCGACCCCGCTCACGCAGCGCTCACCGCACGGACTCGTCGGCGTCCAGGGGTGGCTCACGCCGCGGCCTCGAGGGTCGCGGCGGCGCGCTGGAGCCGTTCCAGGTAGCGGGTGTCGGCGTCGTGCAAGGTCTGCAGCGCGACGAAGTCCGCGACACCGAAGTCCGGGTCGTGTGCCGGCTCCCCGCAGATCTTCGCCCCCAGCCGCAGGTAGCCGCGCAGTAGTGGCGGAACCGCCGGCCGCAGGGGTGCGGCGATGTCGTCGAGCGGTCGACCGTCCACCCGCACCGGTCGCAGCGGTCGCACCCACGACGACGGCTCCGCGGCGTGGCGGCCCAGCAGGAAGTCGCGGACGCCGCGCACGTTCGCGCCGGCAACGGCGTCGGGCCGGTCCTGCATCGGCACCGACACGCAGCCCATGACCGTGTCGTGGCCGGTGAGCTGCAGGTAGTGCAGGATGCCCGCCCACATGAGTGCGAGCACCGAGCCGGAGCGGTGCTCGGCGTCGACGCACGCGCGCCCCATCTCGACCACGCGACGCCCAGTGGGATCGAGCGCTTCCAGGTGGAACTCGGTGGCGGTGTAGTAGCCGCCGGCCGCGATCGCGGCGTCGGGCGGAAGCATCCGGTAGCAGCCGACGAACTCGTCGGTCGCGTTGTCGCGGACCAGCAGGTGGTCGCAGAAGTCGTCGAAACGGTCGGCGTCCAGACGGTCGTCGGACGCGGGGATCACGAAGCCGGGTTCGGCGGCGAACACGCGGTAGCGCAGGGCCTGAGCGGCCAGGCGGTGCTCACGATCGGAGGACACCAGGAGGGAGTAGCGCGAGGTCTCTCGCGGGGAACAGACGGTCTCGACAGTCGACGAAGTTGTCATGCCAGAGGTCTATCGAGTGGGTACGGCGACCAAGCGTCGCGGACGTGTCGCGTCGATGCAGCTTCGGTGAACGTGCCGCGCGCGAAGTGACGCCCCGCGCGCACGATCGCGCGCGGGAGACGGATGCGCACGCGAGAGCGACCGACACGACGCGAGAGCCCCCGCCACCGAATGCGGTGACGGGGGCTCTGCGAGCGCGCGGCCGGGTGTCAGCCCTTGTGAGCCTTGACGGCCTCGGTGAGCTGCGGAGCGACGTTGAACAGGTCGCCCACGACGCCGAAGTCCGCGATCTCGAAGATCGGGGCCTCTTCGTCCTTGTTGACCGCGACGATGGTCTTCGAGGTCTGCATGCCGGCGCGGTGCTGGATGGCGCCGGAGATGCCGAGCGCGATGTACAGCTGCGGCGAGACCGTCTTACCGGTCTGACCGACCTGGAACTGACCCGGGTAGTAGCCCGAGTCGACTGCGGCACGCGAGGCACCGACGGCGGCACCCAGCGAGTCGGCGAGCTCCTCGACGACCGAGAACTTGTCCGCCGAGCCGACGCCACGGCCACCGGAGACGACGACCGACGCCTCGGTGAGCTCCGGACGATCGCCACCGACGATGGGCTCACGGGAGACCACCTTGACGGCGCCCTCTTCCTGGCCCGGAACCTCGACGACGACCTGCTCGCCGGCAGCGGCCTGCGGCTGGGCCTCGACGGCACCCGGGCGGACCGAGATGACCGGGACCTCGCCGTTGGCCTTGGCGTCGACGGTGTAGGCGCCACCGAAGATCGAGTGGACGGCGCTGCCGTCGGACTTGACCTCGACGACGTCGGACAGCAGGCCGGAGCCGATGCGGGCCGCCAGGCGACCGGCAACTTCCTTGCCCTCGGTGCTGGCCGCGAGGATCACGGCGGCCGGGCCGGCGGTCTCGACCAGGCCGGCGAGGACGTCGACCTTCGGGGTCACCAGGTAACCCTCGATGTCGTCGGACTCGGCGACGTAGATCTTGGCGGCACCGGCAGCGGCCAGGGCCTCGGCCAGCTTCGCGGCGGTGCCGGCGGGACCGGCGACGACGGCGGCCGGCTCACCGAGAGCACGGGCGGCGGTGATGAGCTCGAGGCTGACCTTCTTGAGTGCACCCTCGGCGTGCTCGACGAGCACGAGTACTTCTGCCATTGCTTACTTCTCCCTGTCTTGTCTGCTGGTCTCGAGGGGGCCGGATCAGATGATCTTCTGGCCCACGAGGTACGCGGCGATCTTGGTGCCGCCGTCGCCCTCGTCGGAAACGCGCTCGCCAGCGGTACGCGGGGGCTTGGGGGTGGAGCCGGTGACAGTGGTGCCGGCGTTCGCGACACCCACGGTCTCGGGATCGACACCCAGGTCGGCCAGGGTGAGGACCTGAACTTCCTTCTTCTTCGCGGCCATGATGCCCTTGAAGGACGGGAAGCGCGGCTCGTTGATCTTCTCGGTGACCGAGACGATGGCCGGGAGGCCGGCCTCGAGGCCGAATACGCCCTCGTCGGTCTCGCGCTCGCCGGTGACCTTGCCGCCCTCGACCGTCAGCTTGCGCAGCTGGGTGAGCTGCGGCAGGCCGAGGTACTCGGCGATGATGGCCGGGACGGCGCCGATGCGGCCGTCGGTGGCCTCGTTGCCGGCGATGACGAGGTCGGCGGCCTCGCCGTTCTCGAAGCCGATCTGTCCGAGCGCCGCGGCGAGAGTCCAGCCGGTCTGGATGGCGTCGGAGCCGTGCAGCGCCGGGTCGTTCACGTGAACGGCCTTGTCGGCGCCCATGGACAGCGCCTTGCGGATGGCATCGGTGGCGCGGTCGGGACCGGCGCACAGGACGATGACCTCGCCGCCGTCGCGCTCCTTGATGAGGAGGGCTTCCTCGACGGCGCGCTCGTTGATCTCGTCGAGCACTGCGTCGGCGGCCTCACGGTCGAGCGTGAAGTCGCCGTCGGACAGCTTGCGCTCGGACCACGTATCGGGGACCTGCTTGATCAAAACGACGATGTTCGTCATGGGTCTTCGTCGACCTCCTGTGTGTAGCCGGCTGATAGTCGCGAGAAACTCCGCGACATGCCGAGCTCTCGTAAGTAATTTCGTCGCACGTTGGCTGTGCGACAGATTACCTCACACTAAGTTACCAGCCGGTAACTTAGGCGAAATCCGGTCTCACCATAACCGCCGGAGCGGCCTGTCGCGGCTGTGATGTGGACCACCCCGACAACTGTCCCTCGCGGTGCCACTAACCTCGCTGGGGTGAGCGAATCCACAGTCGGTTCCACAGCCAGCCCCCTCGACGCCGGGGCGACATCGCCCGACGATGCCTCGACACTGCCGTTGACGGGCGAGCGAACGGTGCCCGGAATCCCCGAGGAGAACTACTGGTTCCGGCGGCACGAGGTGGTCTACCGCGACCTGCTCCCCCGTTGCACCGGTCGCCACGTGCTCGAGGCGGGTTCCGGAGAAGGCTACGGCGCCAACATGATTGCCGATGTGGCGACGAAGGTCACGGGACTCGACTACGACATCTCCGCGGTCGAGCACGTCCGTTCCCGGTACCCCCGAGTGGAGATGCTGCACGGCAATCTCGCGGAACTGCCGCTCCCGGACGGCTCCGTCGACACGGTCGTCAATTTCCAGGTGATCGAGCACCTGTGGGATCAGGCACAGTTCCTGCGCGAGTGCCACCGCGTGCTGGCGCCCGGTGGCGAACTGCTCGTGAGCACCCCGAACCGAATTACGTTCTCGCCCGGGCGCGACACTCCCCTCAACCCGTTCCACACGCGTGAGTTGAATGCCGCGGAGCTCACCGAACTTCTCGTCGACGCGGGCTTCCGGGTCGAGGTCATGACCGGAGTGCACCACGGCGAGCGCCTGCGCGCCCTCGACGCCAAGCACGGCGGCTCGTTCATCGACGCCCAGATCGAGCGCGCTCTCGCAGGGGAGCCGTGGCCCGAGGACCTCACGCGCGACGTCGCGGACATCGGTGTCGACGACTTCGAGCTGCGTGAGGCCGACATCGACGCGAGTCTCGACCTCGTGGCGATCGCGATCAAGGATCCCGTGGCGTGACCGCGGCTCAGGGGGAAACCGTGACGTCGCGCGAGCCGGGCATGTTCTGCCTGGTCCTGCACTCGCACCTGCCGTGGCTCGCCAACCACGGCCGCTGGCCGGTCGGCGAGGAGTGGCTGTACCAGTCGTGGGCAGCTACCTACCTGCCCGTCACCGCTGTGCTCCGCCGCCTCGCCGCCGAGGGGCACTCGCGGATGCTGACGCTCGGCGTCACCCCGGTCCTCGCGGCTCAGCTCGACGACCCGCACTGCCTCGACGGGATGCACCACTGGCTCGGCAACTGGCAGATCCGCGCCCACGAGGCCGCGGGGATGCCGTCGGCCTCGCACAAGGAGCTCGGCGCGCGCGAGCACCGCGCGTCCGCGGCAGCCCTGGCGGACTTCGAAACCCGTTGGCGCCACGGCGGTTCCGCCGTCCTGCGGGAACTGATCGACGCCGAGGCGATCGAACTGCTCGGCGGTCCGCTCGCGCACCCGTTCCAGCCGCTGCTCGACGAGCGGTTGCGGGCGTTCTCCCTCACCGAGGGCCTCGCCGACGCGCACGCCCGCTGGGGCCACAACCCGGCCGGGATCTGGGCACCCGAGTGCGGCTACACGCCCGGCATGGAACGCGGGTACGCCTCCGCGGGCGTGTCGCACTTCATGGTCGACGGACCCGCGCTGCGCGGCGACACGTCCGCCGGTCGGCCGGTCTGGGGCTCCGACGTCGTCGCGTTCGGTCGCGATCTCGAGGTGAGCTACCGCGTGTGGTCGCCGAAGACCGGGTACCCCGGTCACCCGGCCTACCGGGACTTCCACACCTACGACCACGACACCGGGCTCAAGCCCGCCCGGGTCACCGGGCGCTCGGTGCCGTCGGAGAAGAAGGCGCCGTACGACCCCGAGTCGGCGGCGGCCGCCCTCGACAAGCACGTCGACGACTTCGTCGAGACCGTGCGCCGACGACTGCGCAGCGAGTCCGATCGCATCGGCAAGGGCGCCCTCGTCGTCGCCGCGTTCGACACCGAACTGTTCGGGCACTGGTGGTACGAGGGCCCGCAGTGGCTCGAGAAGGTGTTGCGCGCCCTTCCCGA
The DNA here is from genome assembly GCF_037287305.1 of Prescottella sp. D32. NCBI lineage: Bacteria > Bacillati > Actinomycetota > Actinomycetes > Mycobacteriales > Nocardiaceae > Rhodococcus > Prescottella sp. D32. The sequence continues at coordinate 1,882,727 of NZ_JARBSW010000001.1, read as the reverse complement.
GGCCGGCATCCGTGTCGGCACCCTCGCCGACGCCCGCGCCGCCGGTTACGTGGGCGAACCGGTGGAGTTGCAGGACTCGTCGTGGGGGTCGGGCAAGGACTGGCGGGTGTGGGCCGGAGACCAGGTGCAGGACCTGGTCCAGCTCAACGCGGAGGTCGTGCAGACCGCGCTGGACACGATCGACAAGTCCCGCGACGCGAATCCGGGCAGACCGGAACTTCGCAATCGGGTCCACGACCAGATGTTGCGTGAGACGCTGATGACGGTCTCCAGCGACTGGGCCTTCATGGTCAGTAAGGATTCGGCGGCGGGATACGCCCGCGACCGGGCCCACAAGCACGCCCACGCGCTGCGGGAGATCGCCGACGCCGTCGCGTCCGGCCGCGACGATCTCGCACGACGTCTAGCGGACGGGTGGAACGCCGCCGACGGCCTCTTCCCCGCACTCGACGCGCGGCGCCTGCCCGGTCGCCGGACCGAAACAGCCGCATTCGCTGGGAGCGTGTGATGAAGATCCTCATCGTGTCGTGGGAGTACCCGCCGGTCGTCGTCGGCGGGCTGGGGCGGCACGTCCACCATCTGGCGACGGAACTCGCCGCGGCCGGCCACGAGGTGGTCGTGCTGTCGCGCCGGCCGTCGGGTACCGACGCGTCGACGCATCCGACGTTCACCGAGATCGCCGACGGAGTGCTCGTGGTCGCGGTCGCCGAGGATCCGCCGCACTTCATCTTCGGCGAGGACATGCTGGCGTGGACGCTCGCCATGGGTCACGCGATGGTCCGCGCCGGCGTCGCACTGGCGAAGGAGGGCATCGGCGCGGGCTGGCAGCCCGACGTCGTGCACGCCCACGACTGGCTGGTGGCGCACCCCGCCATCGCACTGGCCGAGTTCTACGACGTCCCGCTGGTCTCGACGCTGCACGCCTCGGAAGCCGGTCGGCACAGCGGCTGGATCTCGGGCCGGATCAACCGCCAGGTGCACTCGGTGGAGTGGTGGCTGGCCAACGAGTCCGACTCGATCATCACGTGCTCGGCGTCGATGCACGACGAGGTCACCGAGCTCTACGGCCCGGAGCTGCCGCCGATCACCGTGATCCGCAACGGGATCGACGTCACCACCTGGAGCTTCCGGCCCCGCGCGCCGCGGTCCGGGCCGGCGACCCTGCTGTACGTGGGACGACTCGAGTACGAGAAGGGCGTACAGGACGCGATCGCCGCGCTGCCGCGGATTCGGCGCAGCCACCCCGGCACGACGCTCGCCGTCGCCGGTGAAGGCACGCAGTTCGAGTGGCTGCAGCAGCAGGCCCGCACGCATCGGGTCGCGCGTTCGGTGACGTTCCTGGGCAACCTCGACCACGAGGAGCTGCTCGGCTGGCTGCACGGAGCCGACGCGATCGTCCTGCCCAGTCGATACGAGCCGTTCGGCATCATCGCGCTCGAGGCGGCCGCCGCGGGCACCCCGCTGATCGCCTCCACCGCGGGCGGGCTCGGCGAGGCCGTGGTGGACGGGGTCACGGGCCTGTCGTTCGAGCCGGGCGACGTCGACGGACTCACCTCGGCGGCGCGGGAGGTGCTCGACGATCCGGCCGCCGCGCAGCGGCGTGCGGTGGCCGCACGAGAGCGTCTCACCGCAGACTTCGACTGGCACAAGGTGGCCGAGGAGACCGTGCAGGTGTACGCCGCCGCGAAGCGACGGGTGCGGCATCCGCTGGCGCGCCCGCAGATTCCGGAGCGTCCGCTGCCCGGTCGGTAGCGGACGCCCCGTTCACCGAGCGATCAGGCCTGACTGCCGGCGCCGGTCCCGTTCACCGCGGGGGCGGCGTCGGCCCCGTTCGAGGCGAGCTTCTTGCGCGCGATGTCCTCCAGCGCCGCGATGTACTTCGCGCGGTCCGCCGCGCCGGCCTCCCAGTCGGCCCTACGGTTCTTCACCGCCTTCGCGGGCGAGCCCACGGCGATGCTGAAGTCCGGGATGTCCCCCTTGACCACGGCGTGGGCGCCGAGCACGCAGCCACGACCGACCCGGGTGTTGCGCAGCACCGTCACCTTGGCGGCGATCCAGGTGTCGGGTCCGATCCGCACCGGTCCCTTGACGATGCCCTGGTCCTTGATCGGCACGTCGACGTCGTCCATGCGGTGGTCGAAGTCGCAGATGTAGCACCAGTCGGCGACGAGGGTGGACGCGCCGATCTCGATGTCGATGTAGGTGTTGACGACGTTGTCCTTGCCGAAGACGACCTTGTCCCCGATCCGCAGCGAACCCTCGTGGCAACGCAGCGCGTTGCCGTCGCCGATGTGCACCCACTTGCCGATCTCCATGCGGGACAGGCCCGGCGTGGAGTGGATCTCGACGTTCTTGCCGAGGAAGACCATGCCGCGGGTGATGATGTGCGGGTTGGCGAGTTTGAACTTCGCCAAGCGGTAGTAGCGGACCAGGTACCACGGGGTGTACGCCTTGTTCGCGATCACCCACTTCAGCGAGGCCACCGTCAGGAAACGGGCCTGTTCACTGTCCCGACGTCGCGATCCGCGCCACCTCGAGCGCAACGGTGCGCCCCACATGCTCGTCATGACACGTAAGCCTACGGACCGCGACTGTGCGCCCGGTCACGTGCCCCGTGGGTCGCCCGTCCCGTGGTCGTCAGGTCGCGGCGCGGCGCCCCACACCGTGGCGGGCGTCCCACGAGTGACGGGTCCACCGCGGTGCCACGAGAACCTGGTGTCGGCGGGCACGGCGCCGGCGCATCGACCGCAGCCACTCGTCGTCGTGCGCGACGACGTACGCGATGAGCGCCCCGACCGCCGCGGTGATCACCATCGCGACGACCGAGACCATGACCAGTCCCACCGCCGCGGCGACCCCCACCACCAGGCCACCGGTGACTGCCCGTCCCGCGGCGGGGGTACCGAGGAGGAAGTCGTCGGGCCCGGAGCCGGCGAGGCTGTCAGCGGATGCGTCCGGGTCCACCTCGGAACGGCTCTCGGCGACAACGGATTCGGGCGGCGGACTCGTACCCTCCCGGGGATCCGATGTCGGGGCGTCTGCCTCGATCGTGACTGATTGCCGCACGTCGACTTCGGATTCTGTCCGCACTCCCGGCTGCATGAATCCATTAGACACAATTCCGCAGCGCGTGTCGCGACCGAATTCGATAAACGATCTGCAACGATCGTCACCCGCGCGAATTGCATGCGTGGCGTTTTCCACTATCGGGCATTTCAACCGTTCAGGGCACTTTCCACGCTGACGCACGGGAGCGCATGGGCCTCGGCGACCGGCGCATGCGTCACCTGCCCCGACCAGGTGTTCAAACCTGCGGCCAGGGCACTGTCCGCGCGCATGGCCGCCCGCCAACCCTTTTCCGCGACGGCGCCGACAAACGGAAGGGTGACGTTTACCAAAGCCCGGGTGGACGTATGGGGAACAACACTCGGCATATTGGGAACCGCATAGAAAATTGAATTGTGAACCACGAAAGTCGGGTGGTCGTGAGTAGTCGGGCGGGAATCTTCGAAACAGCCGCCCTGATCGATCGCGATGTCGACCAGCACGCTCCCCGGGAGCATCCGGGCGACCTGCTCGGAGGTGACGAGGCGCGGCGCCCGCGCACCGTGCAGCAGCACAGCACCGATCACCAGGTCCGCATCCGTCAGCGTCTGTTCGAGCTCGGTACGGGTGGAGACGGCCGTCGAGATGCGGGATCCGAACCGGTCGTGCAGCGCCCGCAGCCGCTCGACGTCCCTGTCGAGCACGGTGACCCTCGCCCCCATCCCCACCGCGACGGCCGTCGCGTGCGTGCCGGCGCTGCCCGCACCGATCACCACCACGCGCCCCGGCGGCACCCCGGGCACCCCACCGAGCAGAATGCCCCGCCCGACACCACCGGCTGTGGCCTGCAACGCATGTGCGCCGACCTGGGTGGCGAGCCTGCCCGCCACCTCGCTCATCGGCGCGAGCAGGGGAAGCGAGCCGTCGGGCCGCTCCACCGTTTCGTACGCGATCGCGGTCACCCCGCTCGACAGCAGCGCCTCGGTGCATTCCAGTGAGGCGGCGAGATGGAGATAGGTGAACAGCACCTGACCGCGTCGCATCAGCCCGAACTCGGGAGCCAACGGCTCCTTCACCTTCACGACCATGTCGGCCTCGGCCCACACGTCCTCCGCCCGATCGAGGATTCGTGCGCCCGCCATGACGAATTCGCCGTCGGGCATCGCCGATCCGATCCCGGCGCCGCGCTCGACCAGGACGTCGTGGCCGCGCGCACGTAATTCGTTGACGGCCAGCGGGGTCAGCGCCACCCGCAGTTCACCGCTCTTGATCTCCCTGGGCACACCAATTCGCATGATGTCTCCTCCGCCGGAACGGATCCGTCCTTCGAGGGTCCCACGATTGCGGGTGGGGCGGTTGGCCGACGGAGAATCCGGGCCGGGATAGTCTCGCTCCGGACGGATTCCGATTCGAGGAGAAGTGATGCGGCGTGCCCTCAGGTCGTCGGCGGCGGCGCTGACGACGATCTCGGCCCTCCTGCTCGCAGGGTGCGCCGGCGATTCCGGCGCCGAGAACGTCTTCGGCGCGGGCGGCTGGCCGGGCATGCATTCCGACGCCCGCAACAGCGACACCGCCGCCGTGACAGGATCCCGGTCCCTCGATTTCCAGTGGTCACGGCCGCTCGGCGGCCCGACGACGACGAACGCCTCCGTCGCCGCCAACGGCCAGGTGTTCCTGACCGCAGCCACCGACGCGGGCTGCAACGTCTTCTCGTTCCAGGTCGACACCGGACGCAAGCGCTGGTGTGCCCGGGTCGGACCCGGAGCCGCGCTGTCGACTCCCGTGGTGGACCGTGCCACCAACATGTATGTCGGCGAGGACGGCGCAATGCTCTCGTTCGACGAGCGCGGCCAATTGCGCTGGCGCACACCGGTCACCGGCACACCACTGTCCGCACAGTTCACCGGTGACGGGAACCTGCTGTTCGTGACGCAACTCGGGCAGGTGAACGTCGTCGATCCGCAGACCGGCCGCACGGTGGCGGCGCCGTACGACCTCATCCCCCCGGCGTCGTACCCGCAGGGCGCGAACATCGATCCCCTGCCGAACGATCTGGGCGTCCAGGACTGCTTCGCGGGCGGGCCGCTGTGCCCGGTGGCGACGTCCCCCGCGATCGACCTCGACAACGGACGCATCGTCGTCACGTTCTGGCGCCCCGGCGCTCCACAGGCCGACCTGGTGGCTCTTCGATACGGCGACGGCGAGCGACCCCGAATCACCGAGGAATGGTCCACGAGCACCCTCGCCGCCGGCAGCGCATCTGCGCCGGTGCTGTCGAGGGACGGAAAGACCGTGTACGCCAACGACAACGCCGGACACCTGTGGGCGCTCGACGCCGAGTCCGGCTCCGTCAGGTGGCAGTACGACCTCGGCTATGCGGTACGCGGCGGCCCGTCCGTCTCCGGCAGTGGGGCGATCATCCCAGCGGGCGCGGAGAACGGCCGTCTCCTGGCCCTGCGCGACCGCGGCGACCGCGCCGAGGTGCTGTGGGAACGCGCCGACGTCGTGCAGCGCGGTGCGCCCGCCCAGACGTCCGGCTCCACCGCATACACCGTCGTCCGGGACGGCGACAACGGCCTGGCCCTCCTCACCTTCGACACCGCGTCCGGGGAGACACTCGACCAGGACGCGCTGCCCGGGGCGTCCGGATCGACCGCGGGGACGTCCGTCGGACCCGGCGGCGAGGTACTCACCCCGACGCTGATCGGCGAACTGTTCGTCCTGAAGTAAGGGTCAGAGCCGGGCAGCGCACACGAAGGCGACGGGCGTGCGGCCGATCCGGGTGAGCACCACCGACAGTGGCGTGGTGCCCCGCAACTTCAACCGCGGCCGCAGCACGGCGGGATCGATGTCGAGTCCGCGGACGAGGATCTCGGCCGAACCGCAGTCCCGCGCCGCCAGCTCCTGACGCAACGCCTTCTCGGTGTACTTCAGCCGCGCCAGCACCCGGAACCCGCGCACCCCGTCCGGCACGCTGTCGCCCGTGAGGTAGGCGATCCGCGGATCCAGCTGCCACAGCCCGTGCCGCGCCGCGTAATGGCGCACCAGGCCCGCCCGCACCACGGCGCCGTCCGGGTCGACGATCCACTCCCCCGGCTCACGCTCGGGGATGTCGTCGGATTCGGCATCGGTGACCTCCCACGACGAGCCGTCCGACCGCAGGACGGTGGCCCGCCGCCGCACCCCCGCGCCGGCCAGTCCCGGCGACCACAGGCACGCCTCCCGCACGCCGCCGTCGAGCGAGACGACCTCCACCTCGCCGTCCCATTCGAGCCGGTCGAAGTCCAGACCGGGCGCACATTTCACCGCGAGGTCCCGGCCGGCGTAGACGTCGAGCAGGTCGGGCAGCGGCGGCATGAGCGCCGCCGGATCGTGTGTGCGTCTGCCACCGGAACGGCGCGCCGGATCGGCGATGACGACGGTGTCGCGCGTGCACGGCCGCAACGCGTCCGCCCGGACCAGCGTCGCGCCCGGAACGTTGTGCGCGGCCATCGCGAGCCGTACCGGGTCGAGGTCGCTGCCGACCACCGTGTCCGCCACCGGAACGAGCGCCGACAATTCGGCGCCGATCGAGCACGTGACGTCGTGGACGCGGCGCCCGGCAAGCCGCTCGCCGCGATGGCGGGCCACCGCGAGCGGGGTTGCCTGTTGCAGTGCGTCGTCGGTGAACAGCCACGAGTCGGCGCCCGACAGCTTGGTCTCGGCCTTGCGCCGCAGCAGGACGGTCTCGATCAGCAGTCCGGCGCGGTCGCCGAAACGCGCACGCGCCCGGCCGATGTCGGCCAGGCGCGTCCGCGTGGACAGCTCCGACTCCGCCGTCCGGGTCAGCGCCGCGATGCCCTCGGCGCTGCGCAGATAGTCGACGTCGTCGATCGTGAAGTCGTATCCCAAAGCTCGTTCGACTCGGTTCAGTCGGTGGTGCCCGGCTTCACGCCGGTGATCATCACGTTGTAGAAGAAATTGCGCGGGACGACGTGCTGGAGCACCTTGTCGTCCACCCAGCTCAGCGTCTTGAAGCCGCCGAACGCGAACTTGGCCCAGCCCCAGCCCAGCTTCTCCGGCGGCACGGCGGCCTCGAAGGTGCGGACCGGCCAACCGAGGAGCGCCGCGGCGAACTCCTCCGTCTTGGCCTTGACCTCGACCGCACCGGCCGACTTCGCGATGTTCTCGAGGTCGGTGGGGTCGAAGGTGTGCAGGTCGACGACGGCCTCGAGAGCGGCGGCACGCGACGACTCGTCGAGCTCGGCCTGCGGGCGACGCCAGTCGGACAGGAACGGCAGTTTGGTGACGTTGGTGGTCGCGGCCCACGTCGCGCGACCGAGCCAGCGGGCGTAGAAGTTGCCGATCGTGCTGGGTTCACCGGCGAAGACGAAACGGCCACCCGGCTTGAGCACGCGCAGCACCTCGCGCAGCGACTGCTCGACGTCCGGGATGTGGTGCAGCACGGCATGCCCGACGACGAGGTCGAATGTGTCGTCCTCGTACGGGATGGTCTCGGCGTCGGCGACGCGGCCGTCGACCGGCAGTCCGAGGTGCTCGGCATTGCGCAGCGCGACCTTCACCATGCCCGGGGACAGGTCGGTGACCGAACCGGTCTTCGCGACGCCGCCCTGCATGAGGTTGAGGAGGAAGAAGCCGGTGCCGCAGCCCAGTTCGAGTGCCCGCTCGTACGGCAGCGGCTGGTCGCCGGCGACGGCGTCGAAACGCCCGCGTGCGTAGTCGATGCAGCGCTCGTCGTACGAGATAGACCACTTGTCGTCGTAGGTCTCCGCTTCCCAGTCGTGGTACAGGACCTGGGCGAGCTTGGTGTCCTGCAGCGCAGCCTCGACCTCTTCGGCCGTGGCGTGCGGGTTGGGCGCGGGATCTGTCGGGCTTGCAGTCATGCCGGGAATCCTACCGAATGGTAAGGAATGAACAAGTTCTAGTTTTGCGGTTCTTCCCCCCGCGTTTCGCGCACTTGTCGTCGCCTCGGGGCCCGGAGAACGACGACAAGTGCGCGAAACGCGAGAAGGGGCGCGGCTACTTGCCGGTGAACTTCGCCTTGCCGGGGCCGTTCTCGACGAACGACTCCATGCCGATGGTGCGGTCGGCGGTCGCGAACAGCGACGCGAACAGGTGCTGCTCGATCTTCAAGCCCGTTGCGAGGTCGGTGTCCAGGCCCTGGTCGATCGCGGCCTTCGCGGCGGCGATCGCCCGGCTCGCGGCACCGGTGAACTGCGACGCCCACGTACGCGCGGCGTTGTAGACCTCGTCCGGTGCGACCATCTCGTCGATGAGACCGATCGCAAGGGCCTCCTCGGCGCCGACGAAGCGACCCGTGAAGACCATGTCCTTGGCCTTGGCGGGGCCCACCAGGCGGGCCAGACGCTGCGTGCCACCGCCACCGGGGATGATGCCGAGCAGGATCTCCGGCACTCCGAGCTTGACGTTGTCGCCCGCGATCCGGCGATCCGCGCCGAGGGCCACCTCGAGGCCGCCGCCGAGCGCGTAGCCGGTGATTGCGGCGACCGTCGGCTTCGGGATGTCGGCGATCGCGCCGAGCGCCGACTGCAGGTCGGCGATGATCTCGCTCATCTGCACGAAATCGAGCTCCGCCATCTCCTTGATGTCGGCGCCCGCGGCGAACACCTTCTCACCGCCGTACACGATGACGGCCTTCACCTCCGGATCGACCGTCGCCTGACGCGCAGCCGCCCGAATCTCCTCCTGCACCTGACGGTTGAGGGCATTCATCGGAGGACGCGCCAGACGGATCGTGCCGATACCTTCGGAAACCTCGAGAGTCACAAACTCAGCCATGCGGCTCAGGCTACTGGGCGTCACCCCCAGGGCAGCGCCCCGGTGTCGTAGTAGCCCTCGTCACCCGGGAACGACACCCGCGGCTTGCCGTCGACGAAACTCAACTCCGGCAGGATCGGCGAAATCTCCGGCTCGGCAGCGAGAATCGCGTCGACGCCGTCGAACTCACCCAACGTCGCGAGCTGACGCCACGTCGGCGGCAGCAGGACGCTGCGACGCTGACGCCAGTCGTCGACGGCCGCGGTCGGGGTGCGCCACGCCACCTCGGCGGCCTCGGACGTCTCCCCGTCGGCGTTCTGACCCTCGGGCAGCACTGCGACGAAGAAGCGGGTGTCGTAGCGACGCCCCTCCTGGACCGGGGTGATCCAGTTCGCCCACGGGCGAAGCAGATCCGCACGCAGGACGAGGTTCTCGCGCGTCAGGAAGTCCGCGAACGACAACTCCCGCGACTCGAGCTGGCGACGGGCCTCGGCGTACCCGGCCGTGTCCGCGACGACGGTGTCCTCCGTCGGGCCGGCGAGCAGGACGCCGCACTCCTCGAACGTCTCCCGCACCGCCGCGCACACGAGCGCTTTCGCGCGGGCCTCGTCGACGCCGAACCGCTCCGCCCACCACGCGGGCGACGGGCCGGACCAGCGGACGTCGGCGGTGCCGTCGGACGGATCGACGCCGCCGCCCGGAAACACCGTCATGCCACCGGCGAACGCCATACCGGCGACCCGCCGCAGCAGGAACACCTCGACACCGTCGTCACCGTCGCGCACGAGCATCACGGTGGACGCGTCCTTCGGCGCCGGAGCCGTGGACACGGTCTGCGACTCGTCGAACATTCCGGCCTGCTGCGGGGCACCGGCGGTGGGTGCGCCCGACTCTCGAGAAGTTCCCATACCGGGAACTTACGCCCCGAGTGACGGACGCCTCACCACCAGTCCCAGCGGGCGCGCCCAGCGCGCGTGTCGCGAACGGGCCGGCCGGGTCAGGCCCGGTGCCGTCCGGGATGCCGTGTCCGACGGGCGAAGTAACGGCCGTCGACGCGATCGAGCGTGATCGACTGGCTGAACGCCTCGCTGAGGTTCTCGGCCGTGATGACGTCGTCGAGCAGACCCTGCGAGACCACCCGCCCCTCGGACAGCAACATCGCGTGGGTGAAGCCCGGCGGGATCTCCTCGACGTGGTGCGTGATGAGCACCGTCGCCGGCGAATCGGGATCGGCCGCGAGGTCACCGAGGCGTGCGACGAGTTCCTCACGGCCTCCCAGGTCCAAGCCCGCCGCGGGCTCGTCGAGCAGCAGCAGTTCCGGATCGGTCATCAGTGCCCGGGCGATCAGCACGCGCTTGCGCTCGCCCTCCGAGAGGGTCCCGTACACGCGGTTCGACAGATGCTCGGCACCCAGGCTCTCGAGCATCTCGACGGCGCGCTCGGTGTCCATGTCCTCGTAGCGTTCCCGCCAGCGACCGAGCACCGAATAGCCCGCCGACACCACCAGGTCGCTCACGATCTCGTCCGCCGGGACGCGATGGGCCAGCGCCGACGACGACAACCCGATCCGGGGTCGCAGTTCGGTGATGTCGACGCGGCCGAACGTCTCGCCGAACAGGCGCGCCACACCGGACGTCGGGTGGATCTCGGCGGCCGCCATGCGCAGCAGCGAGGTCTTGCCCGCGCCGTTGGGGCCGAGCACGACCCACTTCTCGTCCAACTCCACTTTCCAGGAGACCGGGCCGACGAGGGTCGCTCCGCCACGGCGAATCAGGACGTCTTCGAAATCGATGAGGAGATCAGGATCTGGTTCCGACACAGCGACCATCTTCGCGTACCGCCCGCCGGAGGGTCCGATCGGACCGGACCTGCGTGTCGGCGGGCCGATCAGGGGATCGGGGCGATCACCGTCATGGAACCGGGCGCAACCTCGGTGAACCCGGCGTCACGCACCGCCACGGCCGCGCCGCGAGCGACTTCGTCACACAATTGGGCCCACTGCCCGGGGTCAGCGTCGCGCACCGCGCAGCGATAGCCGTCCGCGGCCCAGCGGCGCACCCGTTCCACCGGCATCGCGCCGGCCAGGATCATCGACGCGTGCCCTACCTGCGCGGCGGCCTTGCCGACGCTCATGCCGAGCGAGGCGTTCACCCACAGCGTCGGGACGCCGCCCGGCACCGGCCCGGGCTCGTCGTGCTCGAGGTCGGTGCCGCCGATCTGCAGCTTGCGGATCCGCGGGTCGAGCGCGCCGACCGGTCCCGGCACCAGCGCTCGGGCCTGCGCGCCGGCGACGTCGACGGTGACGCCGTCGAGGTCCTGCGCCGCCAGCCACTGCGCGCCACGCGCCCGACGCGCCACCTTGCGGATGCGCGCGTCGGCCCACTCCCGGAACGCGTCCTGCCACGGGCCCGGCTCGCCGTCGTCGTCGGGGCCGACCCGTTCGTCGAGGCACAGGGCGACCGTCGCGGACGCCGCCGCGGCCAGCAGGTCGCTGCGCGCGGGCGGATCGACCTTGGGGAGGTGCAGGACCATCGGCATCGCGAGGACCTGCGCGGGATCCTCCGGGTCGGGACGGCTGCCGTACCCGGCGGCGAGTACGCCGTGCCGAGCCGCGAACCCGTCCCCGGTGAGGGTCATGCGATCGGTACGCGCCGCACGACGCCGTCGACCGCGTCCGCCGCCTCGACCTCGTTCCGGGTGACACCGAGCACGAAGAGCACGGCATCCAGGAACGGGTGCGAAAGCGCGGTGTCGGCGACCTCGCGCAGCGCCGGCTTGGCGTTGAACGCCACGCCGAGCCCGGCGGCGTTGAGCATGTCGATGTCGTTGGCGCCGTCGCCGACGGCGACCGTCTGCTCCATGGGAACGCCCACGTCCGCCGCGAACTTGCGCAGCGCGACGGCCTTGGCAGCGCGGTCGACGATGTCGCCCACGACGCGTCCGGTGAGCTTGCCGTCGACGATCTCGAGGGTGTTGGCCTGGACGAAGTCGAGTTCGAGTTCGTGTGCGAGCCCCTCGATCACCTGACGGAACCCGCCCGACACGACGCCGCAGTGGTACCCGAGACGACGCAGCGTCCGGATCGTGGTGCGCGCGCCGGGGGTGAGCTGCAAGTCGGCGGCGACGTCGTCGATGACCGAGGCGTCGAGGCCCGCGAGCGTCGCGACCCGCTGGTGCAGCGACTCGGTGAAGTCGATCTCGCCGCGCATCGCCGCTTCGGTGACGGCACGGACCTCGTCCTCCACGCCGGCGCGCGCCGCGAGCATCTCGATGACCTCGCCCTGGACGAGGGTGGAGTCGACGTCGAACACGATGAGGCGCTTGGCACGGCGGGCGAGTCCGGCGTGCTCGACGGCGACGTCGACGTTCTCGCCGACCGCGACCTCCGCGAGCCCGGTACGCAACTGCTTGTCCGCCTCGGCGCCGGTGCTCGACGCGGTGACCATCAGCTCGAGGCCGGTCACCGGGTAGTCGGCGACCCCCCGGATCGAGTCGATGTTCGCGCCCTGCCGGGCCAGCTCACGCGACAGCGAGCGGAACGCCCGCGCACTGACCGGGCTGCCCAGCACGACGACGGCGTGCGTGGACACTTGCTGCCGACCCGCCGGGTCGGCACCGATCTCGACGTCGACGTTCATGCCGACGGTGTCCATCGCCTCTTCGAGCTCCTCCTGGAGCGCCTCCGGGTCGGTGGGACACGCGACCAGCACGCCGAGGGTCAGGCGCCCCCGGATCACGACCTGCTCGACGTCGAGCAGGCTCACGTCGTGACGCGACAGCGCCGCGAAGAGCACCGACGTCACGCCGGGCCTGTCCGGACCAGTAACCGTCACCAGAACCGTGGCGTCTGACGCACCCACCGAGAGAACTCCGTCCGTTCGAACTCGAACAACTCGACAATGAAATACCGCTCCCCATTCTGCCAAGTCGGCGTGAGAGCAGCGGAAAGGCCCCGCCCGTAGTACGGGCGGGGCCTTCCGGTAGTGCAGGGACCCTCGGGTCCGCTAGGACTTGGTGTCCTCCAGGACCGCGGTGGAGTGCTTTCCGCCACCGTGTCCGATACCGACATGGGCCTCGTCGCGCATGCGCTCGACCATGTGCGGGTAGTGCAGCTCGAACGCCGGACGCTCCGAACGGATCCGGGGCAGCTCGGTGAAGTTGTGCCGCGGCGGCGGGCAGGTGGTGGCCCACTCGAGCGAGTTGCCGTAGCCCCACGGGTCGTCGACCTTGACGACCTCGCCGTAGCGGTAGCTCTTGAAGACGTTCCACAGGAACGGCAGCGTCGACGCACCGAGGATGAACGAGCCGATCGTGGAGATCGTGTTCAGCGTGGTGAAGCCGTCGGTGGGCAGGTAGTCGGCGTAGCGACGCGGCATGCCCTCGGCACCGAGCCAGTGCTGGACCAGGAAGGTGGCGTGGAAACCGATGAACGTGGTCCAGAAGTGCCACTTCGCGAGACGCTCGTCCATCATGCGGCCGGTCATCTTCGGGAACCAGAAGTAGATACCCGCGTAGGTGGCGAACACGATGGTGCCGAAGAGCACGTAGTGGAAGTGCGCGATGACGAAGTACGAGTCCGTGACGTGGAAGTCGATCGGCGGGCTCGCGAGCAGGACGCCCGACAGACCACCGAAGAGGAAGGTCACGAGGAAGCCGACCGAGAAGAGCATCGGCGACTCGAACGTCAATTGGCCCTTCCACATCGTGCCGATCCAGTTGAAGAACTTCACACCGGTCGGGACCGCGATGAGGAACGTCATGAAGGAGAAGAACGGCAGCAGCACGGCGCCGGTGGCGTACATGTGGTGCGCCCACACGGCGATCGACAGGGCAGCGATGGCCATGGTGGCGTACACGAGGCCGCTGTAGCCGAAGATCGGCTTACGCGAGAAGACCGGGAAGATCTCCGAGACGATGCCGAAGAACGGCAGCGCGATGATGTAGACCTCGGGGTGACCGAAGAACCAGAACAGGTGCTGCCACAGCAGGACGCCACCCGTTGCCGGGTCGAAGATGTGGCCACCGAGGTGACGGTCGACGAACAGGCCCATGAAGGCAGCGGTGAGCAGCGGGAACGCCAGCAGGACGAGGATGCTGGTGATCAGGATGTTCCAGGTGAAGATCGGCATCCGGAACATCGTCATGCCCGGTGCGCGCAGGCACACGATGGTGGTGATGAAGTTGACGCCACCGAGGATGGTGCCGAGACCCGCGACGGCGAGGCCGAGGACCCAGAGGTCCGCGCCGACGCCCGGCGAGTGCAGAGCGCTCGTCAGCGGGGTGTAAGCGGTCCAGCCGAAGTCGGCAGCACCACCGGGGGTGATGAAGCCGGCCGTCGTGATGAGGGCGCCGAACAGGTACAGCCAGTAGCTGAACGCGTTCAGACGCGGGAACGCCACGTCGGGGGCACCGATCTGCAGCGGGACGATGTAGTTGGCGAAGCCGAACACGACCGGGGTCGCGTACAGCAGCAGCATGATCGTGCCGTGCATCGTGAACAGCTGGTTGAACTGCTCGTTCGAGAGGAACTGCAGGCCCGGCACCGCGAGCTCGGTACGCATCAGCAGCGCCATCAGGCCACCGATGAGGAAGAACGCGAAAGAGGTGACCAGGTACATGATCCCGAGCACCTTGGGATCGGTGGTCGTCACCATCTTGTAGATGAACGAGCCCTTGGGTCCCTGCCGCGGCGGGTAAGGCCTCGCTGCTATCTCCGGGACTGGCTGGGGCGCTACGGCAGTCACTGATCCTCCTGAATGTGCCCTTGGTCGCTCCGCAGGCCGCGCTCTGAGCGCCTACCCCGGACTGGCGGAAGAGGCGATCGCTGGCTTGCGCTCATCGAATCGTAGACGGTGCTTTCGGGCACCGCGGACCGGGTCCTACTCCCTGTCGTACTCGGGCCCTTCGACCTTCGGGCCTCGAGGCCGCGAACAGGGCTTTAGTCCCCCATCGGACCTCTCGACCACCGGCCCGCGGCGTGTCGGCGCGGCGCGGGCCTCACCGCCGAGTCGTACCCGGCAGTCGAGAGCAACGACACATCCATGCTATTAAGGTTTTCCTTACCTAATCCCCTCGGCTCGTCCGTTCCACTCGCTTGGAGTTCCATCTCGTGTACACACTCGCCCGACGCCGCACCCTCACTTCCCTCGCCGCCGTGGGAGCTGCCGTGAGCATCGCCCTCACCGGCTGCTCCTCCACCGAGAGCACAGCCGATACAACGGCCACCGAGTCGACCGGGTTCCCGCGGACCGTCGAACATTTCCGGGGCGTGGCGAACATCGACGCCGAGCCGCAGCGCATCGTCACGCTCGACAACAGCTACGCCGATGCCGTGCTACTGCTCGAGTCGCCGCTCGTCGGCTTCGTCGACTACCGCGAGCAGGGCCTGCCCGACTACCTCGGCGACGCCCGTGACCGGTTCGCGGCCGACGCGGTGTCGGTCGGCAAGGTGCAGAACGTGAGTCTCGAGAAGGTGGCCCAGCTCGAACCGGACCTCGTCCTCTCGGCCGAGGTGCGCGACGGCAAGAACTACGAGGCACTGTCGGCACTGGCACCGACGGTCTTCTCCCAGTCGACCGGCCCCACGTGGAAGGACAACATCCGCCTCGTCGCGAAGGCACTCGGCAAGGAGGATCTGGCCGAGCAGAAGATCGGCGACTACGAGGCCCGCGCCAAGGCCATCGGCGACGAGATCAACGCCAAGGCGAACAACCCCACGGTGTCCGTCGTGCGATTCGCCGGCGAGCCGACCGCTCGCCTCTACCGGACGACGTCGTTCAGCGGCATCGTTCTCGCCGACGCCGGACTCGCCCGCCCGGCCAGCCAGCAGGCCGACCCCGCCGACGCCGGCAGCATCATGAACTCGATCAGCCCTGAGCGCCTGGCCGACGCCGAGGCCGACGTCATCTTCGTCGCGACGTACGAGGATCCCGAAGGCAAGTCGATCAAGGCCGCCGAGGCGTTCCGCCAGAACCCGCTGTGGGGAACGCTGAAGGGGCGCATCGTCGAGGTCGACGACGCGATGTGGATGACGCCGGTCAGCATCCAGGGCGCGCACAAGATCCTCGACGACCTCGCCGAGGCCTTCGGCGTCGACCCGCACAACGGCTAACCTGAGGCGGCCACACGCCGCGCTCGCCGAAGAGGAAGTCGTCGCATTGTCCAGTGCCCAGCCCGTCAGATCTCGCCGTATCGCCGCCGTCGCGCTCGCGACCGTGGCGCTCGTGGGACTCGCCGGCTGCGGTAGCGGCACCGCCGACGACGCGAGCACCATCGTGCGGACGACGACCAAGATCGCCGGTGCCGGTGTCGTGAACGTCGAACGCGACACCGGCAACGCGTGCGCGGAGCCCTCGCCCGCCGACCCGGGCGCAGCCGACCCGCAGCGGATCGTCGTCCTCGACACCGCCGCACTGGACGCGGTGTGCGCGCTCGGCCTGCAGGGCCGGGTCGTGGGCACCGTAACCCCGGACGGCGCCGACCGGCAGCCGTCGTACCTGGGTCCTGGCGTCGCGGCGCTGCCCGGCATCGGACCGGCCGGCGCCCCCGACGTCGATCTCGTCGCGAAGTCCGCCCCCGACCTGATCGTCGGAGCCGCGCCCGCGGATCCGGTGCTGGCCGATCGACTTCGCGCACTCGCGCCGACTGCGTTCGTCGGCGCCGACGCCGTCTTCTGGAAGAACCGCTTCCTCGCGACCGGTGAGGCGCTGGGACGCTCCGGCGCGGCCCGGCAGGCCCTCGACGCCTACACCGCCGACGCGGCACGGATCGGGAACGATCTCGCTGCCCAGCAGACGCAGGCGTCGGTAGTACGGTTCGGCGCCGATTCGCTCGCGATCACGGGGCCGGGCAGCTTCTCGGGCCAGGTCCTCGCCGACGCGGGCGTCCAGCGACCGGCCTACCAGCGCCTCGAGGTCGCGGCCGAAGAGATCGACGATCTCGGTACCGCGGAGGGCGACGTGATCTACGTCAGCTTCGACGGCCCGGACGGGCTCGAGCACGGCAAGTCCGTGATGGATTCCGACGAGTGGTACGCCCTCGGCGCCGTCCCCGACAAGCGCGTCTTCGCGGTCGACGACGAGATCTGGAACGGCGGGAACGGCATCGTCGCCGCGCGGGCCGTCCTCGCCGATCTGCAGCCGAGCCTCAACGGCTACGCCTAGGAGTTCACCGTGCCGGTACCGGAATTCGTCGCGGCGCTCCGCGACCACGTGGGGCACGCCCCGCTGTGGCTGCCCGGTGTGAGCGCCGTCGTGGTCGACGACACCGGACGGCTGCTGTTGACCAAGCGGGCCGACAACGGCAAGTGGGCCGTGGTCTCGGGCATCCTCGAGCCCGGTGAGGAACCGGGTCCGGCGGCGCTGCGCGAAGTTCGCGAGGAGACGGGCATCGACGCCGAACTGGTCCGGGTGAGCAGCGTCGACACCGCGGGGCCGATCACCTACCCGAACGGCGACGTCGCCAGCTACCTGGACGTGTGCTTCGTTGCGCGCGCGGTGACGGGTGAGGCTCGCGTGGCCGACGACGAGAACCTCGACGTGCGCTGGTTCTCCCCCGACGCCCTGCCCGCGAATCTCACCGATTCGTCGCGGCGGCGGATCGCGGCCGCCCTCCGCGACGACGAGCGCACCTGGTTCGCGAGGGACTGACCCGTCCCCGACTCAGCCCTGCGCGGTCTCCCACAGACCCATGACGTTGCCTTCCGGATCACGGAAGTAGGCGGCGAAACCCATTGTGCCGACGGGCTGTTTCGCGGCGACGGTGGCGCCGCCGAGCGCCTCGATCTTCGCCAACGCGGCATCGATGTCGGCGACGTCGACGGTGATCACCGGACCCCTGGGTGCCTGGTCGGACCGCTGGAACATGCCGCCGCCGATGTATCCGGGCTCGGCCGGCATCCCGGACTCGGCCACCGGACCCGTGGACACGCCCGTGTACTCGAGTTCCGGCATCTCGGTGACGTTCCACCCGAACGCCTGCCGATAGAAGTTGCGGGCTCGGTCTCCGTCGTCGAACGGGACCTCGAAGTGCACTACTCGACCGGTCATCGCCGTCTCCTCGATCGTCGTCGACTGGGGTCACCTCACTCCAAGGTAGGCCGGGTGCGCCGCCGGACTCAACGGCCCGCCGAAACCCCGCCCACACCATTGCCTTTCGCGGTGGCGTCCGGCCCCCTTTCCCGGTGACGACATCAGAGTTCGACGCGACCACTCCCCCTGGTGCGGTTCCGCCGCCACTCCCCGACAAGCACGGCGAGTCGGACGATCCGCGCTATCCGTCGCCGCGGCAGGCGCGGCAGGCGATCGCGTTCGTCGTCGACTGGATCCTGCACGTCGCTGCCGGGCTGGCTGCGATGACCGTTGCGATGGACATACCGGCGGTCGCGGACTGGGCCGCGCTCGCACTGCCGATCGGATGGATCGCCGCGTCGCTCATCGATCGCGTGGTGTTGCAGCGGATCGTCCACGCGACCGTCGGCAAACTCCTGCTCGGCGTCTGCGTCATCCGTCCGTCCGACGGCTCCTGGCCCACCCTCGGCTACCTGCTGAAGTGGTGGCTGCTCGGCGCCCTCGACGCGGTCGCCACCTTCTCGGACAGCCCGTGGCTCGGCAACTACGACAACTCCCCCACCGTGGTCCGACGCCGGGACGTCACGGCGCTCCGGACCGCCCCGTGAACGCCGACGGCCGAATGTCACACCGGTCCAGTCCAACTGAACGCGTGTGACATCCGGCCGCGGAGAGTGCGGTGGCACTAGAAGTCCCAGTCGTCGTCCTCGGTGTTGACGGCCTTGCCGATCACGTAGCTCGAACCCGAGCCCGAGAAGAAGTCGTGGTTCTCGTCCGCGTTCGGCGACAGGGCCGAGAGGATCGCCGGGTTGACGTCCGTCTCGTCCTTCGGGAACAGACCCTCGTAGCCGAGGTTCATCAGCGCCTTGTTGGCGTTGTAGCGGAGGAACTTCTTGACGTCCTCGGTGAGACCGACCTCGTCGTACAGGTCCTGCGTGTACTCGACCTCGTTGTCGTACAGCTCGAACAGCAGCTCGAACGTGTAGTTCTTGAGCTCCTCACGCTCGGCCTCGGTGACCCGCTCGAGTCCGCGCTGGTACTTGTAGCCGATGTAGTACCCGTGCACGGCCTCGTCACGGATGATGAGGCGGATCACGTCGGCCGTGTTGGTCAGCTTGGCCCGCGACGCCCAGTACATCGGCAGGTAGAAGCCCGAGTAGAACAGGAACGACTCGAGCAGCGTCGAGGCGACCTTGCGCTTGAGCGGGTCGTCGCCCTTGTAGTAGTCGAGGACGATCTGCGCCTTGCGCTGCAGGTTCGGGTTCTCCTCCGACCAGCGGAACGCGTCGTCGATCTCCCGCGTCGTGCACAGCGTCGAGAAGATCTGCGAGTAGCTCTTCGCGTGCACCGACTCCATGAACGCGATGTTCGTGAGCACGGCCTCCTCGTGCGGCGTGACCGCATCCGGGATGAGGCTGACGGCGCCGACGGTGCCCTGGATGGTGTCCAGCAGCGTCAGACCGGTGAACACGCGCATCGTGAGCTGCTGCTCGTTCGGTGTGAGGGTGGCCCAGGACTGGATGTCGTTGGACACCGGCACCTTCTCCGGCAGCCAGAAGTTGCCGGTGAGACGGTCCCACACCTCCGAGTCCTTCTCGTCGGGGACGCGGTTCCAGTTGATCGCCGAGACGCGGTCGACCAGCTTGATGCGCGTGCCGTCGGCCGGAGAGTGCACGTTAGGGGCGGAGGTCATCGTTCTTCCCTCTTCGAGTTTCGTTGCGGGGTCTCAGAATTGGCGATCACAACATGCACGAGACGCAACCCTCCACCTCGGTCCCCTCGAGGGCCATCTGGCGCAGGCGGATGTAGTACAGCGTCTTGATTCCCTTGCGCCACGCGTAGATCTGGGCGCGGTTGACGTCACGCGTGGTGGCGGTGTCCTTGAAGAACAGCGTCAGTGACAGGCCCTGGTCCACGTGCTGCGTGGCGGCCGCGTAGGTGTCGATGATCTTCTCGTACCCGATCTCGTACGCGTCCTGGTAGTACTCCAGGTTGTCGTTCGTCAGGTAGGGCGCCGGGTAGTAGACGCGACCGATCTTGCCTTCCTTGCGGATCTCGATCTTCGCGGCCACCGGGTGGATCGAGCTCGTGGAGTTGTTGATGTACGAGATCGAACCCGTCGGCGGGACGGCCTGCAGGTTCTGGTTGTAGATGCCGTACTGCTGCACCGACGCCTTCAGCTCGCGCCAGTCGTCCTGCGTCGGGATGTGGATACCGGCGTCGGCGAACAGCTGCCGCACCTTCTCTGTCTTGGGCTCCCACACCTGGTCGGTGTACTTGTCGAAGTACTTGCCCGACGCGTAGTCGGACTCCGGGAAGCCCTTGAAGTGGGTACCCCGCTCCTTCGCGATCAGGTTCGACGCGCGGATCGCGTGGTACACGACCGAGTAGAAGTAGATGTTCGTGAAGTCGATGCCTTCTTCGGAGCCGTAGAAGATCCGCTCGCGCGCGAGGTAGCCGTGCAGGTTCATCTGCCCCAGGCCGATCGCATGAGAGTCGTTGTTGCCCTGCTCGATCGACGGCACCGAGTAGATGTGCGTCTGATCCGAGACGGCGGTGAGCGCGCGGATCGAGGTCTCGATGGTCTTCGCGAAGTCCGGCGAGTCCATCGTCAGCGCGATGTTCAGCGAGCCGAGGTTGCACGAGATGTCCTTGCCGACATGGCTGTAGGACAGATCGTCGTTGAACGTCGACGGGGTCGAGACCTGCAGGATCTCCGAGCACAGGTTCGAGTGCGTGATCTTGCCGGCGATCGGGTTCGCCCGGTTCACCGTGTCCTCGAACATGATGTACGGGTAGCCCGACTCGAACTGCAGCTCGGCGAGGGTCTGGAAGAACTCGCGCGCCTTGATCTTCGACTTGCGGATCCGCTTGTCGTCGACCATCTCGTGGTACTTCTCGGTGACGTTGATGTCCGCGAACGGCACGCCGTAGATGCGCTCGACGTCGTACGGCGAGAACAGGTACATGTCCTCGTTCTTCTTCGCGAGCTCGAACGTGATGTCGGGGATCACGACGCCCAGCGACAGCGTCTTGATGCGGATCTTCTCGTCCGCGTTCTCACGCTTGGTGTCGAGGAAGCGGTAGATGTCCGGGTGGTGCGCGTGCAGGTACACCGCGCCGGCACCCTGCCGGGCACCGAGCTGGTTCGCGTAGGAGAACGAGTCCTCGAGCAGCTTCATGATCGGGATGACGCCCGAGCTCTGGTTCTCGATCTTCTTGATCGGCGCGCCGTGCTCACGAACGTTGGTGAGCAGCAGGGCGACTCCGCCACCGCGCTTGGAGAGCTGCAGGGCCGAGTTGATCGAACGGCCGATCGACTCCATGTTGTCCTCGATGCGCAGCAGGAAGCACGACACGGGCTCGCCGCGCTGCTTCTTGCCGGAGTTGAGGAACGTCGGCGTCGCCGGCTGGAAGCGTCCGGCGATGATCTCGTCGACCAGTTCGGTCGCGAGCGTCTCGTCGCCCGCCGCGAGGGTGAGCGCCACCATGCACACACGGTCCTCGAAGCGCTCGAGGTAGCGCTTACCGTCGAACGTCTTGAGGGTGTACGACGTGTAGTACTTGAAGGCACCGAGGAACGTGGGGAAACGGAACTTCTTCGCGTAGGCCCGGTCGATCAGCCACTTCACGAAGTTGCGCGAGTACTGGTCGAGGACCTCACGCTCGTAGTAGTTCTCCCTGACCAGGTAGTCGAGCTTCTCGTCCAGGTTGTGGAAGAAGACCGTGTTCTGGTTGACGTGCTGCAGGAAGTACTGCTTGGCGGCCTCACGATCCTTGTCGAACTGGATCTCGCCGCTCGGACCGTACAGGTTCAGCATCGCGTTGAGCGCGTGGTAGTCCAACTCGCCCGCCGACGCGTCGGGTTGTGCCGCAGCGCGCTCTACACTCCCAGCCGGGGCTGAATCTGTGATGGTCGGTGCCACTGTTCACTCTCCATGAATTGTGCGAGGCCCTCGCGCACGGCGACGACGTCCTCGGCTGTTCCCATTAGTTCGAAGCGGTACAGGTACGGGACCCGACACTTCTGTGAAATCACGTTCCCGGCGTAGCAGTAGGACTCGCCGAAGTTCGTGTTGCCGGCAGCAATCACCCCTCGGATGAGGTCGCGATTGTGCTCGTTGTTGAGGAATCGGATGACCTGCTTGGGCACGTAGCTCGTGTCGCGTCCCGTCGACGTCGTGCCGCCCCCGTAAGTGGGGAGGATCAGGACGTACGGTTCGTCGACCTCGAACGCGCCTTCGCGGTCACGTAGTGGAATGCGCGTAGCGGGGACACCGAGTCGTTCGACGAATCGGTGTGTGTTCTCCGACGCGCTGGAGAAGTACACCAGCGAAGCCATCGGCGTTCACCATTTCACTCGAGGTGGATCGTCCCCGCAGGGCTGCGGCGCGGCGGCTCAGGCAGCGTTTGCGGTGAGGTCCTTGATGCGGTCCGGGCGGAAGCCCGACCAGTGCTCCTCGCCGGCCACGACGACGGGGGCCTGGAGGTACCCGAGGGCCATCACGTAGTCGCGAGCCTCGGGGTTCTCGGAGATGTCGACGATGTCGTATTCGAGACCGGCCTTGTCGAGGGCACGGTAGGTGGCATTGCACTGAACGCAGGCGGGCTTGGTGTAGACGGTGATGCTCATGACGGGTCCCTCTTTCCACGGCCTGGCGAGCTCTGGATGTGCACTCTGTTGCCGAGGATGAGGCCTACTTTCGTACCCGGGATCTGATTCGTTCCCGTTGTGCCCTCTCGGCTGTGTAGACACTACACCTTGTGGCCGACAGAAACCCACAACCCGATATCTTGCGAGTGACACGGTTGATATTCGCAGGTCGGCAGCTTCCGGAGCACCCCGCGAAACCGCCTTTCGGCGTGTCGCGGGTCACATTTCCGGGGCCGTGCGGAGGTGAGTTCGATCACGCCGCCGCCGCCGGCCTGCACGGGCGCGTAACCCGCGCCACAGAACCGGCCGGACAGGGCCGACCACACCGCCCGCGCGCCGCCGTTCACCACCTCGACGCCGCGCCCCCGAACCCCTGCGGGAGCCCGCTTCCGACACGCCGAGCGCGACACGCCGAGATCCTCTCCATACATCGCGATCGGTATCACCCGAGGCCCCGCCAGTGCCGTTAACTGGAAGATAACCAACCGTCACGCGGTGCCCCATGGTCGGGCACCCTGTGCCAGGGTGGGAAGCGTGCCCGACAACCCGAGCCCGTACCTCTTCGCACCCGTCTCGGACGTCGTCCGCGTCACCCCCAACATGCAACGCATCACCCTGCGGGGCGGCGACCTGCGGCACTTCGCTTCGAGCGGCGACCCCGACGAACGCCTGCTGGTGGTGTTCCCGAACCCGGGAGACGACGCACCCCCGCGCCCGCAGCGGATCGGAACCGCCGTCGACTACCCGGCCGACGGCGCCCGTCCGGAAATGCGGAGTTACACGGTGCGGCGGTGGGATGCGTCGGCCTTCGAGATGGACCTCGACTTCGCCGTCCACGAGGGCGGCGCCGCCGTGCGGTGGGCGCTGCAGGCCCGCCCGGGGCAGACGCTGGGTGTCACCACCGCATCCGGTTGGTACCGCCCACCGCCCGACACCGCATGGCAGCTGCTGCTCGCCGACATGACGGCGCTACCCGCGGTGGGCCGCATCGTCGAGGGGTTGCCCCGCGGCGCCCGGGTGCACGTCGTCGCCGAGGTCACGACTCCCGCCGACGAGCAGCGATTCGACACCGCCGGCGACGTGACCTACACGTGGCTGCACGGCACCGGAAACGGCGTGGGCCCCAGCGCGCTCGCGACGGCCGCCCGCCGGCACGACCTTCCGGACGGTCCGGGCTACGTGTGGTTCGCGGGTGAGGCCGGACTCTCACGCGAGATACGCCGGTGGCTGCGCCACGATCTCGGTCGGCCCACCGAGCGCTACCACGTCCTCGGCTACTGGCGCGCCGACAAGGAGGCGTGGACGGCGCGCTACGAGCAGGTGCGCGAACAGATCGAGTCCGCCCAGATCGCCGCCCTGGAATCGGGTGGCGACTTCGACTCGGTCCGCGACGCCGTCGACGCGGCAATGGACGACGCCGGACTCTAGGCTCCCGAAACGGCTGAAGGGTTCCTTCGTACGCTCGGAGCGCACGAAGGAACCCTTCAGCTGTGGGACAGATCGGCGTCAGGCGCTGACGAGATCCTTGGAAGCCTCGACCAGGGCGGCGACGACGCCACCGACCTGCTGGGCGACCTCGGCGTTCTCACGCGGGTGCAGCTCGCCGAACTTCTGGATGGTGCCACCGATGGACAGTTCGGCGGCGAGGACGTTGCCGCCGGCGATGCCGAGCGCCTTGCGGGCGTCGTCGTGGGCCCACTTGGCAGCGTTGGGGCTCGGGGAGGCGCTGATGACGGCGACCGGCTTGTCCTTGACGGCACCGGCACCGTAGGGGCGCGAGAGCCAGTCGATGGCGTTCTTGAGAACGGCGGGAACGGTGCCGTTGTACTCGGGGGTGACCAGGAGCAGGGCGTCGGCCTGGGCGGCGGCGGCGCGGAGCTCGTCGACACCGGCGATCGAGGCGCCCGGGACGTCGATGTCCTCGTTGTAGAAGGGCAGGTCTCCGAGGCCCTCGAAGATCGTGACCTCGACGCCCTCGGGGGCGACGGCCGCGGCGGTCTCGGCGACCTGACGGTTGACGGAGCCGGCGCGGAGGCTGCCGACGAGGGAGAGAACGCGGGTCTCAGACATGACTGGTGCTTCCTTCGATGGTGCGATGGTTGACGCTGCAACAGGTATAGCAGCATAAACGGACCGCGGTCCACTTCTGTTCCCGCTGGGCTACGATGCCTCACGTGAACAGCCCACTCCTTCCGCTGGTGGATGCCGAGATCCCCGAGAGATGTGACGCTGCCCGCAATCGGAAACTGCTCCTCGATGCGGCGGCGGACCTCGTCGCGGAGCGCGGCGTCGACGCCGTGACGATGGAGGCCGTCGCCGCCAAGGCCGGGGTCGGCAAGGGCACCGTCTTCCGACGGTTCGGCAGCCGCTCCGGACTGATGAACGCACTGCTCGACCACACCGAGCGCGAACTGCAGCACGCGTTCATGTTCGGTCCCGCGCCGCTCGGGCCCGACGCTCCCCCACTGGACCGTCTCATCGCCTTCGGCCGCGCCCGCCTCGACATGGTGACCGTGCAGGGCGACGTGCTGCGCGCCGCCGAGGGGTCACCCGACGTGCGCTTCGGCGGTCCGGCCCGTGCGGTGAGCCTGCGCCACGTCGTCACGCTGCTCGCAGACGCGGGCGTCGACGGTGACGTGGAACTGCTCGCCGTCGCTCTCCTCGCCACGCTCGAAGCCGGCCTCGTGCTGCACCAGATCCGGGTGCTCGGAATATCGCCCGCACGCATCGCGAACAACTGGGAAGACCTGGCCCGCCGAATAACTCGAATCGGACCCGATCTCGCCTAGGGTGTGCCCATGCGCACGCCGATCGTCCTCCTCGCACTTCTCGCCGTCGCGACCTCCGGCGGGTGTGGCAGCGCCGACGGCGACAGCGGCGCATCCACCACCACGTCCGCATCGGCTGCGTCCCCGGGCGACGCCCTGTGGGGCAGGACGTTCGTGTCGACCTCCGTGACGGGCCCGGCGATCCCCGGCGGCGGCCCGCTCGAGGTGGCCTTCCCTGAGCGGAACTCGATCGCGATGAGCGCGGGCTGCAACCGGGGCGTGAGCAGCGTCGATCTCGCCGACGGCATCGTGCGGACGGGCGCGATCGCGACCACCATGATGGCGTGCCCGGGAGAACTCGCGGGTGCCGACAAGTGGATGACCGACCTGTTCCAGGCGCGGCCGACCTGGGAGCTGGACGGCGCGATCCTCACGCTGACGGCCCCCGGCGCCGCCGTCACGCTCACCGACAAGAAGACCGCGAACCCGGATCGCCCGGTCGTCGGCACCACGTGGGTGGTCGACACGCTCGTCACTCCGCAGGCTGTCAGCACGTCGGCCGCGCTCGAGGCGTCGGCCCCCACGCTGACGATCGACGACGCCGGCCAGGTCACCGGCTCGACCGGATGCAACCGCTTCAACGGCCCGGCGACCATCGCGGGCGACACCATCACGTTCGGACCGTTGGCGACGACGAGGATGGCGTGCCCCGCCGACGTCGCCGACGTCGAGCGTTCGGTTCTGCACGTGCTGGACGGCCCGGTCACCTACGAGGTGGACGGGCCCACGATGCGACTGACGAAGGACGACGGCACGGGCCTGGGCCTGCGCGGCGCGTAAGCCCGCTCGATCAGCGGCCCGCCGGCGCGCGACCGGGAGCGGGACGGCCGGGCGGCCGGTCGAGCAACGCCTCCCACCCGGTGCTGTGGGCCACGAACCCGTGCCGATCGTAGAAGTCGAACATCGCGATCAGGCGATCGCGCGCGTCGCGCGGCAGATCTCCGCCGTACCTGTCGACCCACTCGTCGACGCGGATGCGGCGCACCGTGACCTCGTGCGGGAGGGCTCGAGCCCACTGCCCGATGCTCGTCACCTCGGCGGCCCCGAGTTCGTAGGTGACGCCGTGATGGACGTCGGCGCCCTCGTCGAGCACCCGGGCGGCCGCCGCGGCGACGTCCGGGAGGCGCACGAACGTGAAGGGCGCGTCGGGGTTGTACGGCACCTCGAGCGCCGTGGCGGTGCCGTCGAGCAGCGTCGGGAAGTTCTCGGCGTACGCACACGGCTGCAGGATCGTCCACTGCACGCCCCCGTGGGTGCGCAGCATGTCCTCACACACCGCCTTGTCGAGATGGTGCGGCATCGCGGGGGTGTACGGCCACGCCACCGAGTGGTAGACGACGTGGTGCACACCGGCCCGGGCTGCCGCGTCGAGCGTGCGGCGCAGCAGCCCCGGCTCGTCGGGATGCACGTTGGGTGCGATGAAGTACACCCCCCGGCAGCCTGTCAGGGCGGCCTCGAGCCCCTCCCCCGTCTCGAGGTCGACGCGGCGATCACCGGCGCGCCGGGCGGTATGGACCACCCGGCGCACCGGCCGCCCCGCGAGTGCGCGAACGACTGCCGCTCCGGTCTTGCCGGCGGCGCCGATGACGGCGAGTTCGCCGCCGCGGGGCTGGAAGCGATCCATCAGGTCAGCTCCCGACGAAGTCGTACTCGGCGAACTTCGCCCCGCCGGAGAGTCGTTCGTAGCCGGGGCCGCGGTCGAAGAACGGTTCGCCGTCACTGCGCTCGGTCCGCATCCGTTCCCGCAGGTGCGTCGTCGCGGCGATATCCACGACCGGCTCGTCGGTCGTCGATTCCGGCGCCAGCACCACGCCGTAATCGTTGCGGGCGCCGTCCGGAGACACCTTGCGCCACAACACGTCCCGGACGACCTCCTCGACGGGCCGGTCCAACGGATCGCCCCAGCCGCCACCGCCGGTGGTCCGGATCCGGACCACTTCCCCGGCCTTGATCGGTTCCGCGTCGGTGAGGGCGTCGAACTCGCGCTCGTTCGGCCCGCCGGGATCGAGGACCACCGAGAAGGGCCGTCCGGCCTTGCCGCCCTTGACTCCCCAGCAGGACAGGATCGAGCGGTCGGCGATCGACATGAAGTGCGCGTCCTTGAGCATGCGGATGTGCTTTTCGTACCCGAGTCCGCCGCGGTAGCGGCCGGCGCCTCCGGAATCGATGGCCAGGCCCAGCTTCTCGACGACGAAGGGGAAGCGGCTCTCGGTGAACTCGGTCGGCAGGTTCCGGGAATCGGGGACCACGTGGATCGTGTCCTCGCCGTCGGCGTAGTGCCGGCCGCCGGAGCCGCCACCGAGGACCTCACGCATGAGGTAGGAGTGCCCCTCGAAGTCCTCGCCGTAGACGCCGGTGTAGCGGATCGTCTCCTGGTCGGCCGGCATGTTCCCGTCGACGGCCTTGGCGACCACACCTGCCAGAACGCCGAGCAGACGCAGGATCACGAAGGTGCGCGCGTTCGTGGGGGCCGGGAAGATCGGAGTGATCAGGGTGCCCTTCTCGGGGAACTTCATCTCGATCAGCGGCACCACGCCCTCGTTGACGTCCAGTTCCGCCATGCGCTCGGGGGTGTCCGCGAGATTGCGCAGAATCGGCGCCAGCCACTTGACGAGGAAGTTTCCGTCCGCGTAGTCGCCGCAGTGGTTGATCGGCCCCTTCGCCTGCGGACCGGTGCCGGTGAAGTCGAGGATGAGCCGCTCGCCGCCCGCGTCCTCCGGGCCGGTCTTGGTCAGGGTGATGCGCTGCGTGTGCAACTTCGGTTCGTCGACGCCGTCGTGTTCGGCGTAGTCCTCCCACGTGTACTCGCCCACCGGGATCTTGCTGAGGATCTCCCGCCGGTAGGTCTCCGTGGTGGCATCCATCATCGCGTCGAAGCACGCCTCGACCGTCTCGACGCCGTAGCGCTCGAACAGTTCGGTCAGGCGCCGAGCCCCCATCAGGCAGGCGGAGCACTCCGCGTCGAGGTCCGCCGCGAGCGCGTCGGGCATCCGCGAGTTGCGGGTCATGATGCGCAACGCCGCCTCGTTGGGCACACCGCGGTCCCACAGCTTGATCGGCGGCACCATGAGCCCCTCCTCGTACACCGTGGTCGCGCCGGACGGCATCGACCCCGGGCAGCAGCCACCGATGTCGTCGTGGTGACCGAAGGCCTGGACGAAGGCGACGACGGACGGCTCGGTGTCGCCGGGCCGGGTGGCGAAGACGGGCACCGTCACGCAGAGATCAGGGAGGTGACCGATGCCACCCTCGGAGAGGTAGACGTCGTTGTGGAAGTACACGTCTCCGGGGTTCATCGTCTCCAGCGGGAAGTCCCGTGCGACCGGGTGGACGAGCGCCGAGTACGAGCGGCCCGTGAGCTTGCGCAGGTTCCGGTCGTGGATTCCGGCGCGGAAGTCGTGTGCGTCGCGGATCATCGGCGACCGGGAGGTCCTCGAGATCGACGTCTCGACCTCCATCTCCACGCTGGCGAGGTAGCCGGCGACGATCTCCACGAGGACCGGATCGGGCGCTGCCCCGTCCAGGGGGCTCAACCGGTACGGCTTGCTCGCCTGCACGGCAGCGGGCTCGGTGATGGCAGTCATCGGTTCACTCCGTTCGAGTCGGACGTCTTGGCGATGCGGATGTTCCCGAACGCGTCGATGCGTGCCCGGAATCCGGGATGGACGGGAATGGTGGAGCTGAACTCCTCGATCACCGCCGGACCGTCGAGTTCGTCACCTGCCCCGAGCTTCGTGCGGTCGTAGACCGCGGTGGTGACCCACTCGTCGAAGTAGGCCGGGCGCGTGCCGGTGACGGCGCTCTCCGCTCCCTGCCCGGCGGGGATCTCGGTGAGCTCGGGGCGTTTGATCGGTCCGATACCGCTCACGCGGAGATTCACCCACTCCACGTGCTGGTGAGGGTCTCCCCGGAAGTCGTAGCCGTACAGCTCGCGGTGGGCCTGATGGAATCGCTCGGCCGCCTCGTCCATGAGGGTCCGGGTGACGGGACCGTCGCCGATGGGGACGCGCACCTCGAACGCCTGGCCGAGGTAGCGAAGGTCGGCCGAGCGCGCATAGCGGCGCTGATCCGACGCGAATCCCTCGTCGGCGAGCGCGCGCTCCGCTTCCGCGGCGAGAGCGTCGAACTCGGATTGCAGCGCGTCGGCCTTCAACCGGTCGTGCCTGGAGACGTGGGTCTGTACGTAGTCGTTGCGCACGTCGACCGTGAGCAGACCGAACGCGGAGACATTGCCCGGATTCGGCGGGATCAGGACATCGCGGAGTCCGAGGATGTCGACGAGCCGGCACGCGAGCAGCGAGCCGGATCCACCGAAGGTCACCAGCGTGAAGTCGCGCACGTCGAGCCCGCGCTTGACGGTGATCTGGCGCAGCGCGTTGGCCTGGTTCCAGGCCGAGACCTCGAGGATGCCCGTCGCGCACGCTTCGAAGTCGAGGCCCAACGTGCGGGCCAGTTCCTCGACGCCCTTGCGGGCGAGTTCGGTGTCGAGCGGGATCTCGCCGCCGAGCAGGTGCGGAGGGATACGGCCGAGCAGCACGTGCGCGTCCGTGATCGTCGGCTCGCTGCCGCCCTTGCCGTAGCACAGGGGGCCCGGGTCGGCGCCCGCCGACTGCGGACCGACGCGCAGCGTCCCCTCGGGCGTCATCCACGCGATCGAGCCGCCGCCGGCGCCGACCGTGACCACGTCGATCATCGGGATCTTCGACGGGTACACGCCCACCCGCCCCTCGGTGGTGAGTGCGGGCTCACCACGGACGACGACGGTCACGTCCGTGGAGGTGCCGCCACCGTCGCAGGTGAGCACCTGATCCACGCCGGCCACACTGGCGATGAGTGCCGCGCCGAGGGCGCCCGCCGCCGGCCCGGACAGGACCGTCGTGATCGGCTGGTGGACAACCTCCTTGGCGGACAGCACGCCTCCGTTCGACTTCATCACGTAGAACGGAATGTCGCGCCGCTCCCCCTCGACGGACGAGAACTCCCGCAGGCGTGTCGCGATGTTGTTGACGTAGTTCCGGATGTTCGGCTTCACCGCGGCATCGACGAGAGTGGTGATCGACCGCTCGTACTCGCGATACTCGCGCAGCACCTCGCTCGAGATGCTCACGGTCGCGTCGGGGAATTCCTCGAGCAGGATGTCCCGGACACGCCGCTCGTGGCTGGGGTCGGCGTAGGAGTGCATCAGGCACACGCCGATCGTCCGAATGTCACGGTCCGCGAAGAAACGGGCCGCCGAACGCACGTCGTCCTCGTTCAGCGGGCGGATCTCGTTGCCGTCGAACGCAAGCCTGCCGCGGACGGTGCGTACGCGGTCGGCCGGGACGATGCGATCGGGCTTGACCCAGAAGTACGAGTTGCCGTAACCGTCCGGGACGGACTGGCGGGCGATCTCGAGCACGTGCTCGTAGCCCTCGGTGGTGATGAAACCGAGGTGCCCCACCTTCCCTTCGAGCAGCTTGTTCGTCGCGACCGTGGTGCCGTGGCTGACGGCGCCGATCGCATCACCGGTCTCCCCCAGTTGCGCGAGCACCTTCTCGATCCCCGCGAGGAACCCGAGCGCCGGATCCGCGGGCGTGGACGGGGTCTTCGTCGTGACGACGGCCCCGGACTCCTCGTCCACTGCCACGACGTCGGTGAATGTGCCGCCGGTGTCGATGCCGACCCGGATCTTCCTGGATTCCACGCTGCCTCCTGGCTGGTCTCGCCCGTTCCTACCTGCGTGCTCCCATTCCACCCGCTCGATCGCGCGGATTCTTTGTCACATTTCGCCGAACCCGACGGTGCCCGTTGGGGGTTGACGACACTGCTGCACAGACGACGGCGCCCCGGGCCGTAGCCCGGGGCGCCTGCTCCCGCCGTTCGCTCGAACGGCTACCTTCGTGCGCCGCCGCGCGCGAGGATCCCGCCGACCACGACGCCGGTGAGGGCCAACGCGGCCCCCACCGCCGCCGAAGCGAACAGTGCTGGGACGGAGACGGACTCGCCGCTCCGAGCGGGGACGGCCGACGCTCCGACCGCGCGCGCCGCGGACGCCGCGGGCGCGGCCGGCGAGGCACCCGCGACGATCTCGTCGACGACGTCCGCCGGGGCGTCGGCCACCGGGATGCCGTCGACGATCACACCGTCGATGCCCTTGAAGAAGACGCCCGCCATCTTCTTGGCCACACCGGTGATCATGCGCTGGCCGACGCCACCGACCATGCCGCCGACCACGGCATCGGCGTCGTAGCTCAGCAGAGTGCCGCCGCCCTCGCACTCTTCGAGCCGCACCGTGACGTCGGCCTTCACCGTGCCCGGGGCGCCCGAGCCGGATGCGGTGAGCACGAAGGACTCCGGCCGATTCTGTTGCGACAGAATCACTTCTCCGTCGTAGGTGCCCTTGATGGAGGCGACGCCCGCCGTGATCGACAACTTGTAGTGATTGTCGGCGAGCTGTTCGAGCGACTGCACGCCCGGGATCGTGGCGGCAAGCACACGCCCGTCCTGCAGGTTGTCGTACACGACCTCGGGCGGAGCCAACAGCTGCGCGGTGCCGGCGATTCTCATTCGTTCTCCTCGCTCTGGGACGCTGCGTGCGCCAGACGCAGCTCGAACAACTCGGAAGGTGATATCGGCATGGACCGGATCGGGATGCCCTCGGCATCCTCGATCGCGGCGGCGATGACCGCCGACGTCGGGATCACGCCCGCCTCGCCGGCGCCCTTCATGCCGAGCGGGTTGAGACCGGACGGGGTGACGGTGTGGTCCATGTCGAGGGAGTCGGGCATCTCGGTGACGAAGGGCATCAGGAAATCCATGTACGACGCGTTGAGCATCTGCCCGTGCTCGTCGTAGACGATCCTCTCGTACAACGCGCCGCCGATCCCCTGCGCGACGGCGCCCTGGACCTGCCCTTCGACGATGCGGGGATTGATGACGTTGCCGCAGTCGTGCACCACCGCGTACTTCCGCACGTGGATCTCGGCGGTGACCGGGTCGGTCTCGACGATCGCGGCGTGCACACCGGACGCGAAGGTCGACGTCGGCGGCGAGTAGTAACCGGTGGCCTCCAGGCCCGGCTGCTCGCCTTCTCGGACCGGGGGCACGGTCATGTCCGTCTCGGTGGACGCGAACCCCGTCGCCAGCCGCGACGACTCGTCGAACGCGTACCGCAGCGGATTCGACAGCACCGCGACCACACCGAGCGGAATCGACGTGCCGGCGGCACCGGGTTCCGTGCCCTTCCGGCAGACGTGCCCGCCGCGCAGTTCCAGATCGTCCGGATCCAGGTGCAGGTGCTCACCGGCGATCTTCCGTGCCTTCTCCGCGACCATCTGCGCCGCGACGTGGAAGGCGGAACCCGACATGACCGCACCGCGTGACGCGAACGTGCCGACGGCGTACCCGAACCGTCGGGTGTCGCCCGTGACGATCTCGACGTCGGAGACGGGCACCCCCAGATCGTCGGCGACGATCTGCGCGAAGGACGTCTGGTGTCCCTGGCCCTGCGTGGTCAGACCCGTTGCGGCCTTGACCTTCCCGGAGGTCTCGACGAGGACGTGGGCGCCCTCGTACGGTCCCGGCCCGGTGCCCTCGACGTACGCGCCGACCCCGATTCCGACGGTGCGACCCTGCGCCTCGGCTCGCCGCTTGTACTCGGGGAAGCCGTCCCAGTCGATCAGCTCCTTCAGCTTGTCGATCCCGGCCTGGTAGTCCCCGGTGTCGTAGATGAGCGGCCGCCCGTCCTGGAACATCAGACCGAAGTCGTACGGCATCTCCTCCGGCCGAATGAGATTGGCCTCCCGGACCGCGAGGACGTCCTTGCCGAGGTACTGGGCGATGGCATCCATCGAGCGTTCCATCGCGAACACGGCCTGGGGGCGCCCCGCACCCCGGTAGGGCGTCACCAGCACGGTGTTGGTGTACAGCGAGTACGCGTCCACCCGGAAGGATCTCGGCTTGTACGGCCCGAGCACCTGCGTGGAGGTGTTCA
Source organism: Prescottella sp. D32 (assembly GCF_037287305.1). Classification (NCBI taxonomy): domain Bacteria; kingdom Bacillati; phylum Actinomycetota; class Actinomycetes; order Mycobacteriales; family Nocardiaceae; genus Rhodococcus; species Prescottella sp. D32. The sequence continues at coordinate 1,849,382 of NZ_JARBSW010000001.1, read as the reverse complement.
GCATGACGATGATGCCGTAGGGCAGGTACGCGCCGTTGTCGTGCCAGAACGTGAAGTCGAAGGCCAGCAGCCTGCCCTCGTCGTCGAATCCGACCGTGACCTGCTGGAGCTGGCCGCGCTCGTGAGCGCTCGATACGAAATGCTCGCGGCGGTCCTCCACCCACTTGACCTCACTGGAGATTCCCGCGCGGCCGAGTTGGCGTGCGGCCCACGTGACCATCACCTCCTCCGGCCAGGGGTGCACGATCTTCACGCCGAAACCGCCACCGACGTCGGGCGCGATGCAGTGCACCTTGTTGTGCGCCATGTTCAGTCGCGCCGCGATGGCGGCGCGCGCCGAGGTCGACGTCTGTGTGGAGGTCCAGAAGGTGAGGGTCTGCTCGTCGTCGTCCCACCGCGCGTAGACGCCCTTGCCTTCCATCGGCATCGAGGCGGACCGCTCGATCTCGAGGTCCAACGTCAGCCGGTGTGGGGCCGAGGCCAACTCGGCGTCGACGTCACCGAAGCCGTGCTGCAGGTGCGCGGCGACGTTGTCGGGGACATCGGCGTGGACGGCATTCTCGGCGCGGCGCGCCACGTCGATGCCGACGACGGGCGGCAGCATCTCGTAGCCCACCTCAATCAGCGCGCAGGCGTCCTCGGCGATGTACCGGTTGTCCGCGACGACCATCGCGATGGCCTCGCCGACGTGGTTGACCTCGTCCTTGGCCAGCGGATACCCGTTGCGGGGTGCCGTGATCGCGGGGTGCGGGATCAGGAGCGGCAGGTTCTCCGCCATGCCGGCCGAGTCCGCCTCGAGGTCCTCGTAGGTGTAGATCGCGTGCACGCCGGCCAGCTCCGAGGCGGCATCGGTGTCGATCCCGGTGATCCGCGCGTGTGCGTGCGGTGAGCGTACGAAGGCCGCGATCAGCGCATTGTGGCCGAGGTCGTCGAGATACCGCCCGTTGCCGCTGAGCAGGCGCGCGTCCTCGCCCCGAGGAATCGGCTTGCCGAAGTACCGGTCCGGCCCGGACGCCACCTCGGACGCCGCGTCCGTGGCGGGGCGCTCGGCGGGCTGGGGTTTGGTGACGCTCATGCCCGTCCCGCCTTTCCGCCCACCGGCGCGGTGGTGCCGCGGACCTTGCCCTCGAGGGAGGCCCGGGCGGCCGCGTCGTCGGGCCCCAGGGGCGAGCCACCTGCACGCTCGCGCGTGATCTCCGCCGCTCGCAGGACCGCCGCCCGAATGTTCTGGTACCCGGTGCACCGGCACAGGTTCCCGGCAATCGCCTCGGTCGCCTCCTCCCGGGTGGGGGACGGATTCTCCTCGAGGAAGGCCGCGATGGTCGTCACGAATCCCGGTGTGCAGAAACCGCACTGGAGACCGTGACAGTCGACGAATGCCTGCTGGACAGGATGCAGCGTCCCGTCGGGCTCGACGAGGCCCTCCACCGTCGTGACGGACCTGCCCTCCAGACTCGCTGCGAGCACCAGGCACGATCGCACCGGCTTGCCGTCGAGCAGCACCGTGCACGCGCCGCACACGCCGTGCTCGCATCCCACGTGGGTTCCGGTCCGGCGGAGGTGATGCCGGATCGCGTCCGACGCGAGCGTCCTCGACGGCAGGATCACCGTCTGGGTCACCGAGTTCAGGGTGAAGGTCACCGCCACGTGCTGTTCGCCGGTCTCCTCCTGCAGGTCGGCGAGCTGCTCGTCGATGCCCCGTGTCGTCTTCGTCATCCTCACACTCCTCCCACCGAAGCCAGTTCGTTCACGCGGACACTCGTCGCGTCCTGCGCCGCGGCAAACCCGACCCGTGCGGTCAGGGCGGCAACCAGCTGCGAGCGGTACCCCGCCGTGGCGTGGATGTCGGCCTCGGTCTCGATCTTCTCGCGCGCCTTCTCGGACAGCGCCTGCCACAGCGGATCCCGGGCGTCGCTCGCGGACGCGCCGCCGAGAACGTCGGTGTAGTCGACGACGTCGCCGAGTTCGCCCGCGGACACGTACGTCATGCGGGCCGACGTGACGACACCGCCCTCGACGCGGACCTGCGCGGCCACCCCGACGAGGGCGTAGTCACCGTGCCTGCGGGCGATCTCGTCGATCGCGGTACCGACGCCGGGGCGCACGGCCGGCACCGTCACACTCGTGGCGATCTCGTCCGGCTCGAGCGCCGATTCGAGCGGTCCGACGAACAGTTCCGCCGCGGGGATCTCGCGGGTGCCCCGGACGGACCGCGCCGTCACCGTCCCGCCGAGCAACGCCACCACCGCCGGCATCTCCGCCGACGGGTCGGCGTGCACGATGGAACCGACGGTCGTGCCGCGGTTGCGAATCGTCGGGTGCGCGACGAGCCGGAGTGCGCGGCCGAGCAACGGTTGCACGCGGGCCGCGGCCGGATCGGCCTCGAGGGCCGAGTGGCGGGTGAGCGCCCCGAATCTGACACCCGACTGCTCGGAGGCGGTGACGGCGTCCAGATCGGGGAGGGCACCGATGTCCACGAGGTGCGCAGGCGCCGCGAGCCGCATCGACAACAGCGGAATCAGCGACTGCCCGCCCGCGAGTACCTTGCCCTCGTGCGCTACCTGCGCCAATACCGTGCACGCCTCGTCGATCGACCCGGGCCGGTGGTAAGTCAGTGGCGACGGTTTCATCTCTCAAATCCTGCCTGCATCCAGAGCGCGACGTTTCGTGAAAATGTGACAAGCCTGACAGTTCGACGATGGCAGATGTATTCCAGGTCACACCGAGGGGGCCGGGACACGCGCGCCGTCGTCGGGTTCGGTATCCGGTTGGGGCGGCACGACCGCCGGCCGAGCCGGCTCGGTATCGGTGTCCTTGGGCGCGATCACGCGGCACAGGTGGTACATCACGATGACGACGATCGTGCCGAGGGCGATGCCGCTGAGCGAGAAGGTGTCGGTGAACCGCAGCGTGGTGTCCCCGATCGCGATGATGAGACCGGCGGCGACCGGCATCAGGTTGAGGGGGTTTCCGAAGTCGACACCGTTCTCCTTCCAGATCTTGGCGCCGAGCAGGCCGATGATGCCGTACAGGACGACGGTGATGCCGCCGAGGACACCTCCCGGGGTCGCGGAGATGACGGCTCCGAACTTCGGCGAGAACCCCAGCAGCATCGCGATCACCCCGGCCGCGGCGTACGCCGCGGTGGAGTACACCTTGGTGGCCGCCATGACGCCGATGTTCTCCGCGTACGTGGTGGTGGGCGAGCCGCCGACGCCGGTGGCGATGGCGGTCGCGAAACCGTCTGCGGCCAGCGCGCGTCCCATCATCGGATCGAGATTCGTCCCGGTGATCTCGGCGACGGCCTTCACGTGGCCGGCGTTCTCGGCGATCAGGGCGATGACTCCGGGCAGGACCAGGACGATGAACGTGAGGCTGAACGACGGGGCATGGATGCCCACGACGCCGTTGGCCTCGTCCGAGAAGGGCGGCAATCCGAACCAGGGTGCGGAGGCGACACCGTCCCAGTTGACGCGGAAGTGTTCGGTGACCTCGCCGGCCGTCGGATCGTAGGACGTGACCGGCCCGAATCGGTCCAGCACCCAGGACAGTCCGTACCCGAACAGCAGTGACAGGAAGATCGCGACCCGGCCCAGGAATCCTCGGAGCACCACGCTCGACACCACCAGCACGACCATCACGATCAGCGCCACCCACTGGTCCTGCGGCCAGTAGGTGCCGGCGACGACCGGCGCCAGGTTGAAGCCGATCAGCATGACCACCGCACCGGTCACGACGGGGGGAAGGATCTTGAACACGACACCGCCGCCGAGGAAGTGGACGATCACACCGATCGCGGCGAGCACCAGGCCGGACACCATGATCGCACCGGTCACCTGGGCCGAGGTACCGCCCTGCGCGCGGATGGCTGCGATACCGCCGACGAACGCAGCCGACGTGCCGAGGTAACTCGGGATCCGCCCCTTCACCACCAGCAGGAAGAACAGCGTGCAGAATCCCGACAACATCACTGCGAGTTGCGGATTGAGTCCCATGATGATCGGGAACACGAACGTGGCTCCGAACATGGAGACGACGTGCTGTCCGCCGAGCCCGATCGTGCGGCCCCAGGTCAATCGTTCGTCGGGCGCGACCACTTGTCCCGGTTCGATGGTCTTACCGTCTCCGTGCAACGTCCATATGGGCATACTCGGGCCTTTCGAACGAAGGGCGGTGCCTGCTGCGACCACGGGCCGGGGCCGACACACCCGTCCACGGTGTGCTGCAGCTCACAGTTGCACCTCGATAGGAGGGAAACGCTAGTACAGCGCTATCGCGGCGGCGTGAGAGCAATGTGCCAGTGCGGAACGGAAGATATTGGCAATGTTAGGAATTGATGCCACGCATGGCGATGATCTTCAGCGCGAGTGAGAGATCGAGGCGCAGGGCGGGGTGCGCGGTGAAGGGCCCGAGCATCTTCTCCAGCTTCACGACCCGATAGCGCAGGGTGTTGTAGTGAAAGTGCAACTGCCGCGCGGTTTCCGCGATGTTGATGTTCGTCGCCAGAAGGACCTCGAGGGTGCGGCGCATGTCCTGCGCCTCGGCGGTGTCCTCGGTGAGTTCCCGCAACGTCTCCCGCGCGAAGGACTCGAGCTCCTCGGGTTCGTCGACGAGGCTGAGCAATCGGTACACCCCCAGCTCGTCGAAGTGCGTCACGGCCCACTCCCCGGAGATGCGCCGACCCACTTCGAGCGCGGTCCGCGCCTGGCTGTAGAGCGCGGGAAGGTCGTCCACGGAGGCCGAGACACGCGACACGCCCACACCGAACGGCCGACGGCCCCCGCCGCCGGCGCCGCGCACGTGGGCGACGAGTTCGTGGACGAGGGTCATCGTGTCGGCGCCCTCCCCCATCAGGACCACGGTTTCCGTCGAGAGCGCGGTCACCACCGCCCCGGGATCACGCGCCGCGACGGCGCCGGAGAACGCTCGCGCCTGCCTCTCGACGACCGGCATCCGGTTCGGGGCCGCGGCGGCGTCCGTGTCGACGGGGTCCGGTTCGATCGCGAGGACGACGATCGGGCGCGACAGATCCCACCCGAACGTCCTGGCGTGCGCCACCACTCGGTCGGGGTCGCCGCCACGCCCACGCAGCAGGTCGCGGACGAAGTTCGCCCGATGCTTCTCCTCGACGGCCGCGACCGCGAGTTCGCGGGTGACCACCAGCGCGCACACCTCCGCGGCCCGCTCGACGAGGTACAACTCCTCGTCGGCCAGTGGGCGGGACGCCGTGAAGAACGCGAGCCGTCCGTGATCGATGCCGTTCGCGGAGACCGCGGAGACGGCGATGAACCCGTTGCCGAGCTCACGCCGCCCCAGCCCGCCCTCCACGGAGTCCGTTCGCAGCCGGCCCGTCGCGTCGAGCGCACTACTGGTCGCCAGCCGGCACAGATCGGCGTCCTCCCCGGCCCGGCTGATCTGCCGGCCGTCCGGGGTCGTGACGAGCACCGCGCCACCGAGCGCCCGCGCGAGCGCCGCGGCAAGCTCTCGGTGACCACCGCCCGCCATCACCACGGACAGCAGATCGTGCCGCACGTGGTCGGCGGCCAGTACCGCGTCGATCTGGCGGGCGGCCATGCGGTCGAGCGACCGGGAGATCTCGTGCCCGGAACAGCAGGCTGCCGTGAACGTCACGACGGGCATTCCGGCTTCGGTGGCGGCGTCCGTCAGCTCGCGCGGAAGCTCGGGGCCGGTGTCGAGCCGCACCGCGAGAGCGGCGACACCGCGTCGGTCGAGCCGGGCGACGAAGTCGGACGCCGACGCCAGCCGCGCCAGGACGCTGCCGGACGTGACGAGCAGCTGGTCGCGGCGAAGCCACGGCCCGACGTCCGGTACGGCCATCACGGCGACGTTCGTGATCGCCCCCGCGGGGGCAGGACCTTCGGTGACCAGCGCCGCTCCGGGTAGGAGTCCGGATGCCAGCAGGGTGTCGAGCGAAACCGGTGCGAACGTGTTCGACGCCGTCACCGCACCACCCTGCTCCTCTGATCTGCGCGCCCCCGAAACTCGGCAGCGCGCCAAACGGACTTCGAGATCATCTCTCCCGAGGGCGGTGAAGTCCAGCGCTCAAGCCGGGCAGTCCGCGGGGCGGACATCGCTCCGCCGGTCCCGGTGGATCGGGCCGTCGAGATCACGCAGTTCGAGTGCCGTTGCCGAGCGTGCCACCTTCATCATCTCCGCGAGGATCGACACCGCGGTCTCCTCGGGAGTTCGCGCGCCGAGGTCGAGGCCGATCGGCGAGTGCAGTCGGCCCAGTTCGTCGTCGGTCAGGCCCCTCTCCCGCAGCAGGGCGACGCGGCGCTCGTGGGTGGCCCGACTGCCCATTGCCCCCACGTACGAGGCGTCCGAGCGGAGCGCGCGTTCGAGCAGTGGAATGTCGAACTTCTCGTCGTGCGTGAGAACGGCCATCACCGTGTGTGCGTCGACGGGCGCGGTCTCGAGGAATCGGTGCGGCCACATCACGACCACCTCGTCCGCGCCGGGCAACCGGGCCCGGGTGGCGAACACCGGGCGGGCGTCCACGACGGTCACGTGGTAGCCCGCGAAGGAGCCGAGCGTGCACATCGCCGCCGCGAAGTCGACCGCGCCGAACACGTACATCCGCGGCCGCGGCGCGAACACCTCGACCATGGCCGACGCGCACGACCCTGTCGCCGGTTCGAACGCGTAGACCGTCGACGTGCCTGCCGCGGAGCGCGAGCGGATGTCGGCGACTTCCGACTCGGCCACCTCCACCGCCCCCCGCGAGGAGGCCGCGGTGACCACGGTGTGGCGAGCCGGCCGCCCCGAATCCGTGGCGGTCACCACCGCGACGGGCTCACCCTCGCGGACGAGGCGTGCCACCTCGGCGAACTGCGGGTACGCGGCACGGTCGACCCGTTGGACGAACACCTCGATCGTCCCGCCGCACGTCAGCCCCACCCCGATGGCATCGTCGTCGGCCACGCAGAACACCTCCGTCCGGCTGCATCCGTCGGCGAGGACCTCGAGTGCCGACTCGTACACGGCGCTCTCGACGCATCCCCCGGACACGCTGCCGAGGACCTCACCGGCCGCGGACACCGCCATCGCCGCGCCGGGCGTGCGTGGTGACGACTTCCACGTGCGCACGACCGTCGCGAGCGCGAACGCTTCGCCCCGGTCGAACCACGCCGTGAGTTCCGTCAGGATGTCGCGCATCGCGAAGCCTCCTCGTGTGGTGATCGGTAGGAACTGGTCCGGCGGACACGGTGCGCCACAGCGAGTGCGACGTGCTCCTGCCACGGCCGCGCGATCACCTGGACGCCGATCGGCAACCCGTCGGCCGCCGTCGCGACCGGGACGACGACGGACGGAAGTCCGGTGACGCTGATCGCCCGACAGCACGCGAGCGCATCCTGCCAGGTCAGCGAGTGGCCGTCGACCGTGAACGTGTCGAGCCCGAGCGGTGGCGCGGTGATCGAGGCGACCGGGAGCACGAGGACGTCTCCCATCTCGTCGAGCAGCCCGGCGGTGAGGCGCGCTCGCTGCGCCCACAACTCCTCGACGTCGCGGTGGCTTCGTCGTTCCGAGGCCGCCGCCAGCACAGCCCGGATGTTCGCCCCGAAGTCGGACGGTGCGCCGTACGCCTCGATGTCCGCCGCGGTCTCGGTGGCGCGCAGTCGTCCGAACAGGTCGTTCGCCCGTTCGAGGGCCGAACCGGCGTACCGTCGGGCCCCGAGTCCGCCGGCCGTCTCCGCAACCGCGGCAACGATTCCCGCTTCGACGGGAACGGTGCCCTCCCCACCCGCCCAGGTGATGTCGAGCCCGTCCACCTCCACGTCCGCCGGATCGGCCCACCGGAACCGGCGAGACGACACGACCCGCAGGACCAGCGCGGCGTCGTCGAGGGTCCGTGCCAGCGGGCCGATCGTCTGCACGACGCCGTGCACGGTCGCGGGGTTGGCCAGCACCCGGTCGCCGGCGGCCACTCCCGGGTACTGGCCGTCCGCGCTCACCCGGCCCGACGTCGGGCGAATGGAACTGAGGCCGGTGCAGTGTGCGGGCCAGCGGACGGAGCCGCCGAAGTCGGTCCCGAGGCCCACCGCGCTCATCCCCGCCGCGAGAGCCGCCGCCTCCCCGCCGCTCGACCCGCCCGGAGAGCGCGGGTCCGCTTCGGTGCCCAGCGGGTTGCGGGTGTAGCCGAACAGGTCGTTGTGCGTCAGACCGCTCGCCCCGAACTCCGGGGTGTTGGTCTTGCCCACCAGGATTGCGCCGGCGCGCTTCATCGCCGCCACCGCCGGGGCATCGACCGCGGGCACGTTCCCCGCGAGCGCCCGCGACCCCGCCGTCGTGCGGACGCCGGCGGTGGCGATCAGATCCTTGACGGTGAACGGCACCCCGGCGAGCGGGCCGACCGGGTCACCGTGGGCCAGCCGGCGATCGAGGCGGTCCGCCGCCGCCAACGCCTGCTCCGCCGGCACCGTGACCACCGCGTTCCACCGGGCGTTGCAGTTCCCGATGTGGTCCAGATGCTCCTCGATCACGGCCCGCGCCGATACCTCGCGTCCGGTTACTGCGCGAGCGATGTCACGCGCGGTCGATCCGATCCGACCGCCTCCGAATCCTGCCACGGCGCCTCCTCCGGCATCGTCGTGCAGCACACGGTAGGGCTGCCGAAAACCGGTGCGAAACGGCCAGGATCCACAGCAAGTCGACACCCGAGCTGTGAACAGTTGATACTCCACCCCCTCCCCGCCTCTGCGAGGATCGGACCATGCCTGCCCCGTGGTTGCGTCTCGCCGTCGCCCTGTTCGCGGTGAGCTGGGGAGCCAACCAGTTCGCACCGATGCAGCTCGTCTACAGCCGGCACCTGGGGCTCACGAGCGGATCGTTCACCGCGATGCTCGGCGCCTACGTGCTCGGCCTCGTTCCCGCGCTGCTGTACTTCGGTCGCGTCGCCGATCGTGCGGGACGCCGGGTGGTCATCCGCTCGATGATCCCCGTCTCGGTGGTCTCCTCCCTCGTCCTTCTGCTCGGTCCACTCAGTCCCGAACTGCTCTACGTCGGGCGGGTGCTCGCCGGAGTCGCGTCCGGCATGGCGTTCGGTGCGGGCACCGCATGGATGAAGGAACTCAGTGCCCGGGCGCCCGTCGGCGCCGGCGCGCGCCGGGCCGCGGTGTCCCTGTCGGCGGGCTTCGGATGCGGCGCGTTGTTCGCCGGCGTGGTGGCGCAGTGGCTGCCCGCACCTCAGGTGTCGCCGTACGTTGTCCACATCGCGCTGATGATCGCTGCCCTGGCGCTGGTGTGGCCGGTGCCCGAGACACGTACCGTCCGAACGGCTCCGGCGGCCACCCGGGTGACGGCGCTGTCGAAGGCGCCCTTCCTACGGGGCGTGGTTCCCTGGACACCGTGGGTGTTCGGCACCGCGACCATCGCCTTCGCGACGCTCCCGCCACGCGTCGAGCAGTCACTGGGTGCGGTATCGATCGCGTTCACCGGAACGATCGCGGCGCTCACCATGATCACCGGAGCGGTGATCCAGCCGTGGGCCCGGCGGTTTCTGGAGCACCGTGAGGAGTGGGGGGCACCGGCGGGAGCGGTACTCGGTGTGCTGGGACTCGGTGCAGCCGGCGTCGTCGTCCACACCGACGGCGCCGTCGCGGTCGTCGCGGTCTTCGGGGCGGCGCTTCTGCTCGGTTCGTGCTACGGAGTGCTCCTGATCTCCGGCCTGGTCGCGGTCGAACGACTCGCGCCGGAAGACGAACTCGCACAGTCGGTCGCGGTCTACTACTGCCTGATCTACCTGGGATTCGCGCTGCCGTTCCTCGTCTCCGTCCTGGCGCCGCGGATCGGGTACGGGACGTGCTTCGCTGCGATCGCCGTCCTGATGATCGCGTCGGTCCTGGTCGCGAGGACCGCACCCGCTCCCCGCGCCCGTCCCGCACGCCGCGACGACGTCTCGCCGGTCGGCCGATGAGCGACGGCGGTGGCACCGCGGTGCCGGGGACCGGCGAGGGCGCCCTCCCCGGAGCCCGGACGGACCACGTCGTCGGACTGCTGCTGGCCGCGGGAGCCGGGCGTCGCTACGGGTACCCGAAAGTGCTTGCCCACGAGGGCCAATGGCTCCGCGCGGCGGTCCACGCCCTGCGGTCCGGCGGGTGCGGGCGCGTTCTCGTCGTGCTGGGGGCCGCACGCGCCGCGCTTCCGTCCGGGGCCGAGGCGGTGTACGCACCGCGCTGGGCCGAGGGCATGGGAGAGTCGCTGCGCGCCGGACTCGATGCGGTCGCCGAGGACTCGGACGCGGACTACGTCGCCGTCCATCTCGTCGACCTGCCGGACGTCGGGCCCGACGTCGTCGCCCGCACCATCGACGCCGCCACGAGCACACCGAGCGGGATGGCCCGCGCGTACTTCGGTGTCACGCCCGGGCACCCCGTCGTCCTCGGGCGGCGACACTGGGGGCCGATCGCGGCCCGCGCCGCCGGCGACGCGGGCGCGCGGGAGTATCTGCGGACGCACCGCGCCGCGGTGGCCGCCGTCCCGTGCGGCGACCTGTCCACCGGCCGGGACCGGGACCGTCCCGACGAGCCCGGTTAGCGCGGTCCGAACGTCCGGGTCAGCCAGTCCGCGAGCACGCGTGCGCTGGCGTCCACCTGCGCGGGCCAGTCCATCGCGGAGTCGTCCGCGTGATCGCTCACGTGCTTGACCAGCCGGCAGCGGGCGCCCAGCCGATCGCACGCGAACGCGACCGCGAACCCCTCCATGTCGACCAGGTCGGCGCGCGCGGCGAGAGCGTCGCGGACCGCGGCGTCGGAGACGAAGGTGTCGCCCGTCGCGAGGACCGTCCCATCTCCGTCGGCGAGGTCGATCGCGTCGCGCACCGGGTGGCCCAACGAGCGCAGTACCTCGGCGCTGATGTCGTGGTTCAGCACCGCCGACGGCACGTACAGCCCCGCGTGATGGCCGTGCAGCGCACCGGCAGTACCGATGTTGACCACCAGGGGCAGGCGGTCCGGGGCATAGCCGGCGAGAGCCTGCGTCACGGCGACGGCGGCCGCGACCTTGCCGATCCCCGTGACGACGACGTCGATGCCGTCGGGCACGTGGGCCGCTTCCTCCCGCGTGGCGCTCACCACGAGGATGCCGGTGCTACTCATCAGGCTCTCCCGAGTTCCGTGACGCCGCCGGTGACGTCGGGCCACATCCTGCCGTGCCGGTTCGCAGGGCTGCACACCCGACCCGTGCTCGCTACAGTTCTGCCATGGCTATCTCGCGTGCACGGATCATCGCGGAACTCGGTGTGGAGCCGACGATCGATCCGGAGGCCCAGATCCGCAGTCGGGTGCAGTTCATGAAGGAGTACCTGCTCTCCACTCCGGCGAAGGGTTTCGTACTCGGTATCAGCGGCGGGCAGGACAGCACCCTCGCCGGCCGGCTGGCACAACTGGCGGCGGAGGAACTGCGTGCGGAGGGGCACACCGCCGAATTCGTCGCCGTCCGGTTGCCGTACGGCGCGCAGGTCGACGAGGAGGACGCCCAGGTCGCGTTGAAGTTCATCGCGCCGGACCGGTCCCTCGCGGTGAACGTCAAGCCCGGTACCGACGCGACAGCGGGCGAGGCGTCGGGCGCGCTGCGCGAGATCCTCGGCGACGGTGGGCAGCTGCGGGACTTCGTGCGCGGCAACATCAAAGCCCGTGAGCGGATGATGATCCAGTACGCGATCGCGGGTGAGCTCGGCTACCTCGTGGTGGGCACCGACCATGCCGCGGAGGCGCTGACCGGATTCTTCACCAAGTTCGGCGACGGAGGCGCGGACCTCACCCCGCTCACCGGACTCACCAAGCGTCAAGGCGCCGCGCTCCTGCAGGAGATGGGCGCGCCGGACTCGACGTGGCGGAAGGTGCCCACCGCCGACCTGGAGGACGACCGGCCGTCGCTGCCGGACGAGGTGGCGCTCGGCGTCACCTACCAGCAGATCGACGACTTCCTCGAGGGCCGGGACGTCGCCGACGACGTGGCCCTCGAGCTCGAACGCATGTATCTGAACACCCGCCACAAGCGAACGGTGCCGGTGACGCCTCTCGACACGTGGTGGCGCGAGGACTGACGGAGGGCCGAGCCCGAGAGCGGACGACAGGGGGCGGTGGTGACGACGTATCTGGTGGCGGGCGGCACCGGGGTGGCGGGCCGGTCGGTGGTGGCCGAACTGGTGCGGCGCGGGGAGACGGTTCGGGTGCTGAGCCGCCGCGGCGGGGCACTGGGAGCCGGCGTCGAACAGGCCGCGGGCGATCTGCTCACGGGCGCCGGACTCGCGCAGGCTCTCGACGGTGTCGACATCGTCATCGACACGACCGACGGCAAGACCCGCCGCACTCGACCGGTCCTGACGACCGGGGCGGGGAATCTGCTGTCGGCGGCACGCGAGGCGGGGGTCTCGCGCGCCGTGCTGCTGTCGATCGTGAACGTCGACCGCAGCACGTTCGGGTACTACCGCGCCAAGACCGAGCAGGAACAGCGGTACGCGGCGTCGCCGCTGCCGACGCAGGTGGTGCGGGCGACACAGTTCCACGAGTTCGTGCCGATGCTGTGCGCCCCCACATCGAAGCTGGGCCTGATCCCGGCGTTCACCGGTGCCCGCTTCCAGTCGATCGACACCGCGGACGTCGCACGCGCCCTCGTCGACGCCGCGCAGACGCCGTCGGTGACGGCCGATCCGGTGGTCGTCGCGGGACCGCAGATCCTCACGATGCGCGAGATGGCGCAGGCGTGGAAGGCGGCCACGGGTGCCCGCGGACGGGTGACGGACCTGCCGATGCCGGGCGCGATGGGCTCGTTCTGGCGAAACGGCTCGAACCTGGTGCCCGACAACCACTTCGGGACGGTGACCTTCGATCAGTGGTTGGCGGCGCAGTAGCGGGTGGTCAGCCGCCCGCGAACGGCGGGAGCACGTCCACCTGCGCGCCCACCCCGCTGCTCGGGTCGCGCGTGAGCTCGGAGTCGACGAGATACGCGGCGACCCCGAGGACCTTCGCCATCTGTTCGCCGTAGCGTTCGGCGAGTACCACCCGCAGGTGCGCCAGATCCGCGCCGACGGGCACCGTCAGCGTCTCCTCGGTTCGGCCCGCGGCCTCCGCCGCCGCCGCGAAGTACCGCACCTGCACCGTGCGCACCGTCTCGAGGGTCCCGAAGTCCGTCTCAGCCACCGATCGCTCCCATGCTCCGCCTCGGCGGGACGAAACCCGCCGCGTTGATGCCGTGTCCGGCCCACTTGTCCCACATCGCGGCCCGCCACATCTCGGCCAGGGTCTCGTCGTCGGCGCCGGAGCGCAGGGCGTCCCGCAGGTCCACCTCGCGGTCGCTGAACAAGCACGAACGCACGGTCCCCTCCGCGGTGAGCCTGGTGCGGTCGCACTCCTCGCAGAACGATCGGGTGACCGACGCGATGATTCCGACCGTCGCCGGGCCCCCGTTCACGAGCCATTCCTCGGCGGGCGCGGACGGATCCTCGCGCCCCACCTCCTGTAGGTCGAAGCGCTCGCCGAGAACCCCGAGCAGGGTCTGCGCGTCCACCATGTTCCCCCGTGCCCACTCGTGGTCCGCGTCGAGCGGCATCTCCTCGATGAAACGTAGCGCACACCCCGCGTCGAGGCACCACTGCAGTAGATCGGCTGCACCGTCCAGCGTTTCGGCCATCAGCACCGCATTGATCTTGAGCGGTGCGAGTCCGGCATCCTGTGCTGCGCGGATTCCCGTCAGCACCGACTCGAGGCGGTCGCGTCGGGTCAGTTCAGCGAAGTGCCGGCGGTCGATCGTGTCCAGCGAGACGTTGACGCGCGAGAGTCCGGCGCGGGCGAGGCCGACAGCGCGGTGCTCGAGACCGACCGCATTGGTCGTCATCGACAGCGGAATCCCGGGTACCAGCTCGCTGCACCCGGCGACGATCACCTCGAGGTCACGGCGCATCAGCGGTTCGCCACCGGTGAACCGCACCTCGCGGATCCCGAGGCGGTGCACCGCCACTCCGACAAGCCGGATGATCTCGTCGGCGGTGAGCAGGTCTCGGGCCGGGATCGCGGGCAGCCCCTCTGCGGGCATGCAGTACGTACACCGCAGCGAGCACTTCTCGGTGATCGACACCCGCAGGTCCCGCGCGACCCGCCCGAAACCGTCCAGCAGCTCGGGCACGTCAGGTCGCCCGTCCGTCGACGGCGCCGCCGACCGCACGGTGGGGATTCCCACGTTCACCGCTGTCGCCGTCCGCGCCGCTGTCACCATGTCCCCCAGTATGCCGCCGTCACCGCCCGCGGGCGCGACGACGGATGCCTAGGATTGGCTCTCATGGCACAACGTCCGGGTGCGCGATCCGTCGAAGACCATGCCGCCGACGTGGCCGAACTCCTCGCGCCGATGCTCACGCGGCCCACCGAGACCGTCCGGCTGGCGGACGCCCTCGGTCGGGTGCTGTCCCACGACGTCTGCTCCCCTGTCGATCTGCCGCTGTTCCGCAATTCCCAGATGGACGGCTTCGCGGTGGACGCCGCGTCGATCGCCACCGTCCCGGCGACGCTGCCGATCGTGGCGACGGTGCCGGCCGGCCCGGCCGAGCCGGCCCGGCACGTGCCGGGCACCGCGGTGCGGATCATGACGGGGGCGGTACTCCCGGAGGGCACGGAAGCCGTTGTCCCCGTGGAGGACACCGAGGTGTCCGACGGCAAGGTCACGGTTCACCGTTCGCGCGCCGTCGGCGATTTCGTGCGCGAACGCGGAAGCGACGTCCGCACCGGCATGCTGCTGCTCTCCGCCGGAACCCTGCTCGAACCCCGTCATCTCGGCGTGCTGGCCGCGGTGGGCCTGGCGGCGGTGGCCGTGCGCACCCGGCCGCGCGTCGCGGTGATCACGACGGGGGCGGAATTGGTGGACGCGGGTGCCGCCCCGGAGCCGGGGCAGATCTTCGACTCCAACGGCGCGGCACTGTCGGCGAGCCTGCGCGCGAACGGCGCCGAGGTGTCGGTGACGGACCGCAGCAGCGACGACCCGGACGTCTTCCGGACCTGCCTGCGCCGCGCGATCGCCCGCGCCGAACTCGTGATCACGTCGGGCGGCGTCTCGATGGGCGACTACGAGGTCGTCAAGGACGTACTTGCCGAACTGGGCGCCCGCTTCGGGCCGGTGGCGATGCAACCCGGCGGGCCGCAGGGTCTGGCCCTGGTCGACGAGGTTCCGGTGCTGACGTTCCCGGGTAACCCGGTGAGCACGATGGTTTCTTTCGAGGTGTTCGTGCGCCCGCTGCTGCGCCGGGCCGCCGGGCTGCCCGAGGTGCCGCGGGAGGACGCGCCCCTCGCGCACGCCGTGACCTCGGTCGCCGGGAAACGCCAGTTCCTGCGCGGCCGTCGCACCGGCTCGGGTGTGGAGGTGGTGTCCGGTCCCGGGTCCCATCTCGTGGCGGCACTCGCGTGGGCCGACGTGTTGATCGATGTTCCAGCCGACGCGGTGTCCCTCGCCGCGGGCGACCGAGTGAAGGTGTGGCCCCTGTAGTGAGCGAGCAGAACATGACCGAGCTGAGCCATCTCGACGGCGAGGGCCGTGCCCGGATGGTGGATGTGAGCGCGAAGGCGGACACGACCCGGATCGCGGTCGCCGCCGGCGAACTCGTGACGACACCCGAGGTGGTCGCGTTGGTGCGCGCCGACGACATGCCGAAGGCCGACGTCCTGTCGACGGCACGCATCGCCGGCATCTCGGGCGCGAAGAAGACGTCGGAGCTGATCCCGCTGTGCCACCAGCTGGCGCTGTCGTCGGTGAAGGTCGAGTTCGGGTTCACCGACTCGTCCATCACCATCGAGGCGACCGCGAAGACCAAGGGCCCCACCGGGGTCGAGATGGAAGCGTTGACCGCGGTCGCGGTTGCCGGTCTCACCCTGCACGACATGGTCAAGGCAGTGGACCCGGCCGCGAGACTCGACGGTGTCCGGCTCCTGACGAAGGAGGGCGGCAAGCGCGGGAGCTGGCGACGCGACGAGCGCGGCGGCGACACCGCCGCACCGGCGCCGGGACGGCCCGAGGTGCGCCCCGATTCGGCGACGGTGCTGGTGGCCTCCACCGGCGGTGCGCGCGGCACCCGGCCCGATACGACGGGCCCGGCGATCGCCGAATGGCTCACCGACCGCGGGTACACGGTGCGCGGTCCCCTCGTGTACGCCGACGCCGACATCGCGGCCGGCCTCGCGGACGCCCTCGCCGACGCCCCGGCCCTCGTCCTCACCACCGGCGGGACCGGCGCCTCCCCCACCGACGCGACCCCCGAAGCCACCCGTGCGGTGCTCGACCGGGAGTTGCCGGGCGTCGCCGAGGAGATGCGCCGGGTCGGCACGCAGGTGACACCGCACGCGTCGCTCAGCCGCGGCCTCGTCGGACTCGCGGGCCGGACCTTGATCGTGAACCTGCCGGGCTCGCCCGGCGGCGTGAAGGACGGCCTCGAGGTGCTGGATCCGATCCTCGAACACCTGCTGGCCCAGATCGCGGGCGGAGGTGCACACGATGAGTGACGTGTTCGCCCGCATCTCCGAGCAGCCCCTCGACCCTGCCGTCGTGGACGCGGCCGTCGCCGGACCGGAGCACGGCGCGGTCGTGGTATTCACCGGCGTCGTCCGGGACCACGACGGCGGGCGCTCGGTGTCCGCCCTCGAGTACCAGGCGCACCCCGACGCCGAACGCTTCCTGCGCCGATGCTGCGAGGAGGTCGCCGAACGCACAGGTCTGCCGGTCGCGGCCGCGCACCGCGTGGGATCGCTGGTGATCGGTGATCTGGCGCTGGTCGCCGCGGTGGCCGCGCCCCACCGCGCCGAGGCATTCGCGGCTTGCGCCGAACTGGTGGAGCGGATCAAGGCGGAGGTGCCGATCTGGAAGCGTCAGACGTTCGCGACCGGAACGTCCGAGTGGGTGGGCCTGTAGCCCGCCGGGTGATCGCCCCGACACCCCCTCGATCGCCGCAACCCGGTATGGTTGCGGGTACTGGACGTCCGCTTGCCGGGCGTCCAGCGTCGTAGAACGCTTCCTTCGCGCCGGATCCGCGCATTTGCTCGCGTGCACCAGCACAAGCATTTCTTGCGGCGATCGATCTTGCCTCCCGGCAATGTCGCCACCTTGTGCAGGCCGTGCACCGGGATCCCCCGGCCGTAGGCGTGCATGACGAATGCCCGAAAGGCACCGACGAACTTGTCCACCAGCGTCACCACCCCGTCCGACGAATCCGCCACGGCCTCCTTCGAATCGCTCGGCGTCCCCGCTCCGATCGTCTCGGCCCTCGCGGACGGCGGCATCACCGCGCCGTTCCCCATCCAGGTCGACACTCTCCCCGACACGCTCGCCGGGCGTGACGTTCTCGGCCGCGGCAAGACGGGCAGCGGCAAGACCCTCGCGTTCTCGATCCCGCTCGCGGCACGCCTCGCAGGCGGCAAGCGCCGTCCCGGCAAGCCGCGCGGTCTCGTCCTGGCCCCCACCCGCGAACTCGCGACGCAGATCACCGCGACGCTCGAGCCGCTCGCCGGCGCGCTGGGATTGCGCGTCACCACGATCTTCGGCGGCGTCTCGCAGCACCGTCAGGTCAAGGCTCTCGAGTCGGGCGTCGACATCGTCGTCGCCTGCCCGGGCCGCCTCGAAGACCTGATGAAGCAGCGGTTCGTCACACTCGACGCCGTCGAGATGACGATCCTCGACGAGGCCGATCACATGGCCGACCTCGGCTTCCTGCCCGGCGTCACGCGCATCCTCACCGCGACGCCCTCCGGCGGGCAGCGCCTGCTGTTCTCGGCGACGCTCGACAACGGTGTCGACAAGCTGGTCAAGCGCTTCCTGCAGAACGAGGTGCTGCACTCGGTCGACGAGGCGAACTCGCCCGTTGCCGCCATGACCCACCACGTGTACGACGTTGCCGGCGTGGAGGCGAAGAAGGCGCTCGTGCACAAGCTGGCGTCGGGGCAGGGCCGACGCATCCTGTTCATGCGCACCAAGCACCAGGCGCGCAAGCTCGCCCGCCAGCTGACCGAGTCGGGCATCCCGTCGGTGGACCTGCACGGCAACCTGTCGCAGAACGCTCGCGACCGGAATCTGGCCGCATTCTCGGAAGGCACCGCCCGCGTGCTGGTCGCCACGGACGTCGCAGCCCGCGGTGTGCACGTCGACGAGGTGGAGCTCGTTGTGCACGTCGATCCGCCGGCCGAACACAAGGCGTACCTGCACCGTTCGGGCCGCACCGCGCGTGCCGGAAGTGCCGGTGACGTCGTGACCATCGTTCTGCCGGAACAGCGCAAAGACCTCTCGGCCCTGATGCGCAAGGCATCGATCAAGGTGACGCCGGTGCAGGTCACGGCCGACTCCGAGCACGTGGTCACGCTGGTCGGCGAACCGGCACCGCACGTGGCGCCCGCGCCCAAGACGGACAAGCCCGCGGGCGACGGTCGTCGTCAGGGACAGGGTCAGCGTTCCGGCCGACGGGGCGGCGGTGCCCAGAACGGCCAGGGTGGGCGCAGCCGCGGTCCCCGCACCGAGGGTGCCGGTGGCGCCGGCGGCCAGGGCGGCGGCGGACGCCGACGCTCTGGTGGACGCTCGGGCGCTACCGGCGGTTCCGCCTCGGGTTCGGGCGGGGGCGGACAGGCGGCGGGCGGCGGCTCGCGCCGCCGGCGCGGCTGAAACCGCGGCTACCCGCTCAGAAACGTTCCCAGTGGATCGCGTCGGACAGGTCCCGACGCGTCCGCCAGCCGAAGCGTTCCAGATCCGGAACCTCCTGGAACTGGTCCACCTTGCCGACGCACAGCCACGCGATGGGGCGGACCGGTGCGGGAATGCCCAGCAGGTCCGTGAGGTACTCCTCGTCGTAGAACGACACCCAGCCGACACCGATGTTCTCGGCGGCCGCCGCCAACCACAGGTTCTGGATGGCGAGCACCGCCGAGAACAGGCCGGTGTCGTCGATCGTGTGTCGGCCCAGAATGTTCTGTCCGCCACGGGACGGGTCGTACGTGACCACGATGCCGGTTCCGCTCTCCCGGATCCCCTCGATCTTGATGGGGTCGAACGTCTTTCGCCGGTCCTCCGGTAGCGAGTCGGCGAACGCCCGGCGACGTCCGGCAACGTGCTCGGCGAAGGTGTCGAGCGTGTCCTGGTTGCGGACCACGATGAAGTCCCACGGCTGGGTGTTGCCGACGCTCGGGGCCGCGTGCGCCGCACCGAGCACCCGCTGCAACGTCTCGTCGGGGATCAGCTCGCCACTGAACTCGGCGCGGACGTCACGGCGTCGGCGGATGGCTTCGTACACGGAAACGAGAGATTCGGTCACGCCTCCACGGTAGCCGCCGCACCACCGGCCTCTCCCGCGGTCGGGTCAGACTTCGACGGTGTACCGGTGCACGCCCATCATGGTGTCGCTCTCGAGGTAGTCGGCCTCGGGTTCGACGCACGCGTCGAGCAGTGCATCCACCGCGTCCGGATCGAGGTCCATCCCGATCACGACGAGTTCGGTGCGCCGGCCCTCCCCCGCCACCCAGCGCTGCGGGGTGAACCGGATGTGGTCGCCCACCACCTGCAACAGGTATTTCTGCTGGTATCCGGGCACACCGAAGTAGACGAAGCCCTTGATCCGGTAGACGCCGGCGGGTTGCTTCTCGAGGAATCGGATCAACCGACGCGGGTGCATCGGCAGATCGGACGTGAACGTGACGCTGTCGTACATCGCGTGGATGTGCGGATCGTGATCCCCGCCGCACTCACCGCACTGCTCCGACGGCTCGTCGAGACCGAGGAGCAGGTCGTCGAACGACAACTGCTGACCGGGGCGGGCGGTCGGGCGCGGTGTCCGATCGAACAGCAGACCCGGGTCGACTCTGCCCTGCACGGTGGACAGCACCGCGGCGCGGGGGTTGATCCGGCATACGTCCGCGAGCAGCGCGTCGTGCGCGTCGGCGTCGATGCGGTCGGTCTTGTTGAGGACCACCAGGTCCGCGATCGCGACGTGCTGATCCAGTTCCGGATGACGCTGCCGGCTGCTCTGGTACTCGGCGCCGTCCACCAGCATCACCAGGCCCCCGTACGCGATGTACGGGTTCTCACTGCCGAGCACGAGCCGAATCATGTTGCGGGGTTCCGCGAGCCCGCTCGCCTCGACGACGATGACGTCGATCTCCGACCGGCGATGCGCGAGCCTGTTCAGCATCTCGTCCATGTCGCTGACGTCCACCGCGCAGCACAGGCAGCCGTTGCTCAGCGCCATCATCGAATCGACCTGTCCGGCAACCATCATCGCGTCGACGTTGACCGAGCCGAAGTCGTTGACGATGACGCCGATCCGGGTGCCGCCGTTGTTGTGCAGGAGATGGTTGAGCAGGGTCGTCTTCCCCGATCCGAGGAACCCGGCGACGATCACGACAGGGATCGACCGTGGAGCCCGCTTCTTCGCCACCCCGACCCTCCCAGTTACCGACGACACCAACCGGTCATCGTACTAGTGCGCCGGCCGGGCAGACGCGGGCGTGAACCGACCACGGCTCCACACACCCCCCGGGGTATTCTTCCCCAAAGTGCCGGCCCCGGCACTCGAGCGATGGAGGCTATGGACATGCGCCGCACTCTGCCCGGCAATCGGTTCCCCGGACGCCTGTTTCCCGGCCGCCTGGCCGCAGCAGCGGCGTGCGCAGGTATAGGTGCGACGCTCCTCGCCGGGTGCGGCACCGACGGTGGCGACGCGCCCGCTACCTCTCCTCGACTCGTCGACGTCCGGGAGTTCGCCGACATCGCGGCTTCCGACGACACATTCGTCCTCAACGTGCACGTCCCCGACGAGGGCACGATCGCCGGAACGGACGGTGCGATCCCGTTCGACGCCCTGGCCGCCGAGGCGGCGGCACTGCCGTCGGATCACGGCACCACGATCGCGGTGTACTGCATGTCGGGCAACATGAGCGCCACCGCTGTGCAGGATCTCGCCGACCTCGGCTACACCGACGTGGTCGAACTCGACGGCGGCATGATGGCTTGGATGGCCGACGGGCGCGAATTGCTTCCTCCGGCAGCCTGATCCGTCCCCCACCGTTTTCGGCGGACACCGATCGCGTGCGACAATGCCCCGGTCAGACGAGGACGACAGGAGACGCGGGTGCGAGCCGAGGTGACCGCCGCGTCCCGCTGCGCCGTCACAGCGACCCTGGCGACCCTCGCGGGCCTCGGCCCGTACTTCACCGCCACGACGGGTGATCCCGGGCCGGGCGACTGGCGTCCGGTGCGCGACCTGTACGACGACGCCCACGCGCTCGCCGGCGTCGCGGGGCACGTGGGCGCGCGGATCGGCAGCACCGAGTACCGGGTGGCGGCGTCGACGTTGTTCCTCGGGTACGCGGCCCGACTGTGGTCGCTCACGCTCGGCGGCATCGTCCGCGCCGGCATCCTGCCCGACGCCGACCGCCTGCTGTGGCGCGACACGGACGGCCGCATCGACCTGCATCTGGCCGAGCCGGTCGGCTGGGGAGGCACCGGCCTCGTCGACGTCGCGCGGGAGATGGTCCTCGACCGCCACCTGGCGCCGCTCGTCGCCGCGATCCGCACCGTCGAGCCGATGTCGGACCGCCTGCTGTGGGGCAACGCCGCGTCGGCACTGATCGGGGCCGCCCGCATGCTCGACGGTGCGAGCGACACGGCGGCAATGCGCGTCGCCGAGACGATGCTGCGGGACTCTCGACTGATCGATACCGTCGACCGGCAGGGCGACGGTTATCGACGTCGTAGCTGCTGTCTCTTCTATCGCACGCCGGTCTCCGGCTACTGCGGGGACTGCGCGCTCATCCCTCCGCACGCACCCGAGCCCGGGGAGGGGTCCGACCCAGCGAAAATAGGTCATTAGACCGAGGCGGCGTGCCCCGCACCACAAATTGCACTAGAGTACAAAAATGTTGCCCCTCCCCCCTGGGCAGCAACGGGGCTCGTCCGGCTTTCCCCCCCTGTCCGGACGAGCCGTCGGGTGGTGGCGCGTGAGAGTACTCCGCGCCACCACCTGGCACCGTCTCCGCGCAGCTGACAGGATGCGCGGATGATCCTCGAACACGCTCCCTTACAGGTGAAACCGGGCCACGCCGACGAGTTCGAAGCGGCGTTCGCACAGGCGCGAACGATCGTCTCCGCAATGCCGGGGTTCCGCCGGCTCTCGTTGTCCCGCTGTGTCGAACGCCCGGACGCGTACCTCCTGCTCGTCGAGTGGGACACTCTCGAGCACCACACCGAGGGATTTCGTGGCTCCGACGAGTACCAGCAGTGGCGGCACCTGCTACACCACTTCTACGACCCGTTCCCCACCGTCGAGCACTACGAGCCCGTGGACCGCGCCTGAACGCCCGAGCCCCACCGGACGCGTTACCACGGACGTTCCGCACAGTGGACCGTTCGACGAGACAGCCGCCACAATCTGGTTTACGGTCGATCCGCCTCCCAGTCAACCGAAAGGTTGTTTGGTTGCGGCTATCGACAACCGGACACCGTGCCGGCGTACACACCAGAGGAGTAAAAATGGGTTCGTCTGACGCAGATCTCGCGCTGATCAAGCAGATTCAGCCGGTCGTGAGCGGCATCGGCACCGTCATCGGTGGCCTCGGCGCCATCCTGAGCCTCATCGGCGCGGTGGCTGCTTTCAGCTGATTCGTCAGCCACAGGCTCGAAACCCCCGACCCGTCCCCGGACGGATCGGGGGTTTCCTCGTTCGGGGGGAACCTCGCGGCGGGAGCTCGAACACGAAGAAGACCGGGCCACGATCGCAATGATCTTGGCCCGGTCTTCGGAGTGGAGCTAAGGGGACTCGAACCCCTGACCCCCACACTGCCAGTGTGGTGCGCTACCAGCTGCGCCATAGCCCCGTATCGAGTTGTTCTCTGCGCTTCGGGAGTGACTCCCTCGTGCTGAAAGAAAGTTACACCACCGCCGACTCGGACAACAAATCGGCTGGTCAGAGGCGATAAGCCGGTCGGTGGCCGGTCCGCTGCGGACCGGCCACCGGGCAGCTTCTACTGCGAAACCTGCGAGACCCAGTCCGGATCGCTCAGGGCGTCGATCACCTGGCCGTTGTGGACGACGGCCGGGGTGCCGGTGGCACCGGACGCGGCGAGGGCCTGACGGCCCGTCTCGGCGTCCGCGGCGGCCTGCTGCATGCGCTCACCGCTCGTGATGCAGTTGACGGCCGCCTCGTCGGCGCCGGCGTCCTTGGCGAGGGTCGCGAGCTGTTCGTTGGACAGATCGGACTTGCCGTTCTCGGCGGGCTGGTTCGTCGGCGAGAACAGCTCGGCGTGGAACTTCGAGTACGCGATGGCGTCACCGGTCTGCGCGACGCACTGCGACGCGGCCACGGCGCGCGTCGAGTAGTCCCCGCTGGCCGAGAGCCGGTTGAGGAAGTTGAGGATGTGGTAGTTGACCGCGACCTTGCCCTCGTCGATGGCCTGCGCCACTTCCTGGCCGTGCTTCTCCTCGAGCTGCGCGCAGTACGGGCACATGGGGTCCTCGAACACGTCGATGGTGTTCGTGACATCCGGCAGGCCCAGACGGACGACGCCCGCCTCCCCCATCGTCACCTGGACGGCGGAGTTCTGCACCGCTCCGTATCCCTCGTTGCGCGGCTTGTTGCTGTCGCGCGTGAGGAGAATGCCGCCGATCACCAGCGCAGCGATCACGACGACCGCGATGCCGCCGACGATGTACGTGGCCTTGCTGGAGGTCGGTTGCGGGTTGTACTTCGCCGACTTCGGTTTCTTCGAACTCACTTCGCGTCCTTCGTCATGGTTGTGAGATCCGTGCGGAACTTGACCGGAGTGCCTGCCGCGGGGCCGCGTGCAGGCACTACTCGGGACCTACTCTGCCACCGCTGCCTGAGCGGGCACTGAGAACGACCCGCGCGAGCGCGGCCCGAGAGCGAACGGACTACGCGGGAAGACGACGAGCCACACCGCCAGCGCCAGGAACCCGACGTCCCGGGCGATCTCCCGGGCGTAGTCCCAGCCGTCCACGTCCGCGGCCCCACCGCCACCGAAGCAGCCGCAGTCGATCGACAGCCCGCGCGCCCACACCGAGATGATGACGCCGATGAGCACCAGCAGGGCCGCGGCGGACACGATCGCCGTGAGCCGCACACCGAGTCCGATCACCAGGAACAGGCCGAGCGCGATCTCGAGCATCGGCATCGTGTACGCCACCGGGCGCACCAGGTCCTCCGGCAGAAGCTGGTAGGCCCGGACCGCCACGACCGTCTGCGTCGGGTCGATGAACTTGATCCACCCGGAGATCAGCCACACCGCGGCCAGACCGAGGCGCGCGAGGAGGCTCACAATGCGTATCCACACGTCTCACACGCTACCGAACAGGCATGCCCGCGCTTTCTGGATCATCGCCCGTTTCCGCAGCTGGATTCGGTCGTAGGGACGACTGCGTGCCCCGTCCCGAGAAGCTTCGAGTCGCTGTTCGCCGGCTCGCGGGCGGCGGCGCGGGCCTACTGCTCGCGGGCGGGCTCGCCGCGTCTTTCACCGCCGAGCTCCGTGGGACCCTGCGGCAACTGATGTTCGGTGCGCTCGTCGGGCTCGGGGCCGGCTGATCCCGGACGGATCCCCTTGGGCACCACCACCCACAGCAGGATCGGCAGGAGCATGATCGCGCCCGTCACCGCCCATGCCGCCTCGAAGGAGAGCTTCTCCGCGAGGCTTCCCGCCACGAGGGGCCCGGCGAAGCCGCCGATGTCGCTGGTCATCTGGAACGCAGCCAGCAGCGGCCCCCCGCGCCGACCGGAGCCGACGACGTCGGCCACCGCGGCCTGCTGCGCCGGGCCCATGATGCCCGAGCCGATGCCGGAGATCGCGGTCGCGACGTAGAAGATCACGAGGTCGTCGGTCAGACCCATCGTCATCGTCGACAATCCACAGATCAGCAGTCCGGCGATCACGAACGGCTTCCGCCCCATGCGGTCCGACAACCGTCCCGAGCGCAACAGGACCAAGGCGTTGCCGACCGCGAACACCGTGAGCGCGACGGCGGTGGCCGCGGTGTCCCCCTCCAGAGCGGTCACGACGAACAACGGGACGAGCGCGATCCTCACACCGAAGATGACCCAGCCGGTGGCGAGATTCGACGCGAGTGCCGCCCGGAACATCGGTGCGCGCAAACCCTCCCGCAGGGTCATGGTCTGCAGACCGCTGTCCGTCTCGGGTGCGGCGAGGCGCGAGTTGCGGAGTGCGACGAACACGACCGCGGCCGCGACCACCAGCGCGACCGTGTAGATCGCGAACGGCACCCGCAGACCGAAGCGGGCGAACACGCCGCCGAACAGCGGGCCGGTGATGGTGCCGATCAGGAACGACGCGGTGTAGATCCCGGACACCCGGCCGCGGCCCTGCGGCGGCGACATCCGGATCAGCAGGCCGAGCGCGGACACCGTGAACATCGTCGATCCGATGCCGCCGAGGGCCCGGAAGACGAGCAACTGCCAGTACTCGGACGCGACCGTGCAGGCGCCCATCGACGCCGCCGTGATGAGCAGCCCGGACATGTAGGTGGGGCGCTCACCGAGTTTCTGGACGAGCCGCCCGCTCATCGGTGCGAACAGCAGACGCATCAACGCGAACACGCTGATGACCGCGCTGGCCGCGGTGAGGCCCACCCCGAAGCTGCTCGCGAACTGCGGCAGCGCCGGCGCCACGATCCCGTAGCCGAGAGCGACGATGAACGCCGACACGACGAGGACCCAGATCTCCTTGGGCAGTTTCGTGTCGGCGCCCGCCGCCGCGTCAGTGTTACTCATTGCCGATGAATCTATCGGCGTGGGTGAACGGCCGTTCAGCCCAGTCCCAGTGCGCGGGAAACGACGTCTTGAGCGGCGGCCTGTACCTGCGCGAGATGTTCGGGGCCACGGAAGGATTCGGCGTAGATCTTGTACACGTCCTCGGTCCCGGACGGGCGGGCGGCGAACCACGCGTTCTCCGTGGTGACCTTGAGGCCGCCGATGGCCGCACCGTTGCCGGGCGCGGCGGTGAGCGTCGCGGTCACCGGTTCGCCGGCCAGTTCGGTCGCGGTGACCTGTTCCGGCGACAGCCTCGCCAGCACCGCCTTCTGTTCGCGGGTCGCCGGCGCATCGATGCGGGCGTACGCGGGATCGCCGTGCTGCCGGGTGAGTTCGCGGTACCGGGCCGACGGGCTCTGCCCGGTGACGGCAGTGATCTCGGCGGCCAACAGCGCCAGCAGGATCCCGTCCTTGTCGGTGGTCCACACGGTGCCGTCGTGGCGCAGGAAAGATGCGCCGGCGCTCTCCTCACCGCCGAAGCCGAGTGAGCCGTCGAGCAGTCCCGGCACGAACCACTTGAAACCGACCGGCACCTCCACGACCGGGCGTCCCAGTCCGCCGGCGACGCGGTCGATCATCGACGAACTGACGAGCGTCTTGCCGACCTTCGTCGTCGGCGACCACCCGGCACGGTAGGTGTAGAGGTAGTCGATCGCGACCGCGAGGTAGTGGTTGGGATTCATGAGGCCGCCGTCGGGAGTGACGATGCCGTGCCGGTCGGCGTCGGCATCGTTCCCTGTCGCGAGGTCGAATCGGTCGCGGGCCGCGATGAGCGAGGCCATCGCGTGCGGCGACGAGCAGTCCATCCGGATCTTGCCGTCACCGTCGAGTGTCATGAACCGCCATGTGGCGTCGACGAGCGGGTTGACGACGGTGAGGTCGAGGCGGTGCCGCTCGGCGATGGCCCCCCAGTAGTCGACGGAGGCACCACCCAGCGGGTCGGCCCCGATTCGCAGACCGGACGCCCGGATCGCGTCGAGGTCGAGGACGCCCGGCAGGTCGTCGACGTACTCGGAGAGGTAGTCGTACCGCCCGGCCTCCGCGAGGGCCCGCGCCAGCGGCACCCGGGCGATCCCCGACATGCCCGCGCGGAGCAGTTCGTTGGCGCGGTCCGCGATCGCCGTCGTGGCGTCGCTGTCGGCCGGGCCGCCGTGCGGCGGGTTGTACTTGAAGCCGCCGTCGCGCGGCGGATTGTGCGAAGGGGTGACGACGATACCGTCGGCGCGCGCCGCCGGGCCGGAGGCGTTGTGCCGCAGAACGGCATGGCTCACCGCCGGCGTCGGGGTGTAACCGTCGCGCGAATCGATCACCACCGCAACGCCGCCCGCGACCAGCACCTCGAGGGCGGTCGCCCACGCCGGCTCCGAGAGCGCGTGCGTGTCGCGGCCGAGGAACAGTGGGCCGGTGATGCCCTGGCCGCTGCGGTACTCCACGATCGCCTGCGTCGTCGCGAGGATGTGCGCCTCGTTGAACGCGGAGTCGAGGCTCGAGCCGCGGTGGCCGGACGTGCCGAACATCACCTGCTGCAACGGATCAGCCGGGTCGGGGGTGCGCGTGTAGTACGCGGACACCAGGTGCGCCAGATCCTCCAGATCCTCCGGCAACGCCACCTGACCCGCTCGTTCGTGCACCATCGACCCCTCCGAAACCTCGAACTGGAAACTCGGTTCCCATCGTGCCAGGGCCGGGGGTTCCCGGCGCGTTCAAGCGGTGATTCGAAACCCCAACCAGGCGAATCCGATACCGATCGCGATGCTGGACGCGACATACACGACGGAGGTGCCGGTTCGCCGCACACGTGCGAGACCCACAGTTTCGGTGGCGAACGTCGAGTAGGTGGTCAGGCCACCGCAGAAGCCGGTGCCCAGCAACGCGAACACCGCGGGCGGCAACGTGGCGCCCGAGAGGAGGCCGAGGACGAAACAGCCGACGACGTTGACGACGAACGTGGGCACCGGGAAGCTCCCGTACGACGTGAGGTGGCGGCCGGTGAGGTAGCGAACCCCCGCGCCCACGCCACCACCGAGCGCGACCCACAGCACCGTCACGCTTGCGCCCGCCGCTGGGAGTGCCATTCGTCGCCGAGCGCCATCCCGATGCGTGCCGCGGCCAGTGCCGGCAGGAGGGTCGCGAGGATGTACACGACCGCCGAGCCGGGATGCTGCACGACGTCGACGGCGAACGTCGAGAACGTGGTGAATCCGCCGAGTACACCGACACCGAGGAACAGACGCCACAACCGGTCGGGTCCGAGCAGGGCGGCGAGGATGCCCAGCAGCAACGACCCCAGGACGTTGATCACGAGGATGGTCCAGATACCGGGGAACTGCAGTGCGAGCGCGTAGCGGATGCTCGCGCCGACGGCCCCGCCCGCGGCGACCACCGTCAGGGCCCGCGCCTGCGCCATCGCTCCTCCTGTCTGCCGGCCGGTACCTACTGTGGCAGACGCGGACGGACCGCCGCATCAGCGACGCGGGGCCGCGGCCGCGGCCGCGGCGACAATCCTCGGGCCCGCAGCCGGATCCCCCGCCACCGGGTGTGCGCGGCCACGCGCAACGGCGCGATCGGGATGGTGAGTGCGGCGGTCAGCACTTCACGCGCGGTCACGTCGCGCCGGTCGCCCACGACTGTCGCGACGAGCGGCCGTTCTCCCGGACGCTCGAGGCAGATCCCGAGCCGGAGCGACGCGTCCGGCGAGGGCACCCGCATTCGGCATTCGTCGCCGGACGGCGAGACGTAGAAGTCCTGCGCCGCGCGCGTACCCCCGTGCGCGGCGGGCCGCAGCAGATAGCACTGCCTGTCGCCGTGGGTGGTGCGCACCTCCGCGATCACACAAGCCGGGCGTCCCTCGACGTCGTGGCACCAGAACACGGTGAGCGGATCGAACACGTACCCGAACACCCGGGCATCGGTGAGCATCAGCACCTTCCCACCGTCGAGGTCGATCGCGTGCGCCGCCAGGAAGGCATCGACGGTTCGACGCAGGGTCCACGACAGGTTCCCGAGTTCGTCTGCGGACGCGAAGCCGGCCAAGCGTGCGAGCACGCGCGGCAACCTCGGCAGGTTGTCGACGTCCACGAGCCAGCTGTAGCTGCGGTAGCGGAAGGCGTTGTGCAGCGGTGCGGTTCGCACGTGGCTGATCGTCGTGCGATAGATCGCCGGTGTCGACGGCAGCGGTGGTGGTGGTGCGGTCGTCATGCCCACAGCCTCCTCCGTGGCTCTGCTCGTACCCGATGCTCACGAGACGTTCGAAGGCGTACAGCGGCGCGTCTGGTCACGGACGAAATCGACGGCGATCCGATGCCAGCGGCCCGGGTGGCGCAGCATGGTGTGGCCCGTGCCCGCCATACCGATCCATCGGGCGTCCAGGCCCCGCGCCTGAGCCAACGTGGTCTGTCGCCGCGACGCCGCCTGGTCGGTCCAGGTGTCCGCGGTGCCGTGCACGACGACCATCCGCCGGCCGGTCGGCACGCACCCGCCCTCCCCCTCAGGCCACCACGGGGCCAGAGCGAGGACCCCGCACACCAGAGGGTCGTCGGCGACCACTGCCGCCACTCGCGCGCCCATCGAGTGGCCCACCAGAACCACCGGTGTCTGCGCCGGTCGCAGGTCGTCGAGGATCCTGCGGACGTCGTGGACGGGGCTGCGGTCGGCTCCGTTCCAACCCCGGAGCAGGTAGCGGACCTGCCGGACCTCGACCTCCGGGCAGGATCGCCGGAGTGTCCGGGTGAACGACGACATGCGCAGATCGGCGGCCTGCCAGGGCTTCGAGCGGCGACGATCGCTCGCCTTGCCACCCGGCAGCACCAACACGATCAGAGCCGGGGTCCCGCCCTCACCGTTCTGCGTTCGTCTCCGTACCGACATGCCCGGTATTCGGAACCGGTGGGCGTGCGGATGGGTGATCCGCGTCAGCCGCCCGTCGACCCTGATCGCGCGCCCGTAGCAGGCCCGGTCCCCTGCTGCGCGAACGAGTCGACAGCGGCAACGAGATGCTCGGTGAAGCTGCCGCCGCCGTGCCCGGCGTCGTCGACGACGACGAGATGGCTGCCCGGCCACCGCCGAGACAGTTCCCACGCGATGTCGAGAGGACCGGACACGTCGTACCGGCCGTGCACCAGAACAGCCGGGATGCCGGCGAGCCGGTGCATGTTGTCGTGCAGCTCGCTCGGGCGGAGGAAGCAGTCGTTGCCCCAGTAGTGCGTGACGAGGCGCGCGAACACCATCCGGAACCTCGGATCCCGATATCGTGCGTCCGGCGTCCATCCGGGAGTGAGAGAGACATGTGTGTCCTCCCATTCGCACCACCGGACGGCCGCGTGCTCGCGCACCGACGGATCGCGGTGGGCGAGCAGGCGCGCGTACGCGGCGGCAAGGTTGCCGTCCCGCTCCTCCGTCGGGATCGGCTCGACGAAGCTCTCCCATTCACGCGGAAAGATCCGCCGCATGTCCCGGGTGATCCACCGGACGTCGCGACGAGGATCCGACGTGATCGCCCCGAGCGCCATCCCCGTCACGCGGTCCGGATGCGCCTGCGCGTAGGCGAGTGCGAGCGTCACACCCCACGACACCCCCACGACGAGCCACTGTTCGATGCCGAGATGCTCCCGTAGCCGCTCGATGTCCGCCACGAGGTGAGCGGTGGTGTTGGTCGACAAGTCGGCCCCGGGATCGTCCGCGCGGGGCGTACTGCGGCCGCAACCGCGCTGGTCGAACAGCACGGCCCGGAACTTGTCCGGATCGAAGAGCCGCCGCCTGCCGGGCCCGGCCCCGGCGCCCGGGCCGCCGTGCAGATAGACCACCGGGAGCCCGTCCGGCTCGCCGACCGTCTCCCAGTACAGACAATTCCCGTCGCTCACGTGCAGCAGACCGGTCTCGTAGGGCTCGGTCGGTGGATAGCGGACAACCATGGGACGAGTGTGCCAGTGGGGCGAGCGGCTCCGGGCAGAAGGACTTCGGGCAAGAAAAAGGGGCCCGATCGGAAAGATCTTCCGATCGGGCCCCTTCTCAGTGGAGCTGCCGGGAATCGAACCCGGGTCCTCCGCCGCTTTGCCAGGGCTTCTCCGTGTGCAGTTCGCTATGCCTCTACTTGGATCTCCCGGTCCCGCGAACAAGCCGAGATGACGATCCCAGTCGCTGTTGGATGTCCCGTGCCACTCCGCGACCGAGTGGAACGGTAAAGCCCTCTAGCTGATGCCAGTACCCGGGCCGAGGGCGAACCCGGACTGACAGACACGCAGTCGCTACTTAGGCAGCGAGGGCGTAGTCGCGCTGATTGGAATCGGCGCTTATTGGTTTGCAGCGACGCTTACGGTGGTCTCTTGCCTGCACCGACACGCTTCCCCTAACTCAACGTACGCAGTCGAAACCGTTCAGCCCCGTACGTCCCCACGTCTTTCATGGGGCTACTTACTCTAACCCGCGGACGGTCGGGAATCATCCCGATATTCCGCCGAGGCTTCCGGGACCGTCGCCGCTCTCGCGTCACATCCATGCGTTTCGCCCTTCGGCACCACTTCATTCCGTTAGTGTCTGGCCCCGGGACGGACTTTCGGTGACATTCGTCACTCGACACTCTCTGGGGGAAACTGGGATGACGTCGTTCGCGCGCCGACTCGTGGGCGCTGCCGCACTCGCTCTCGCCGCCGTGACCGCGGGCACACTCACGGCACCCGCGGCCGGGGCCGCCCCGGCCTATCCGACGCCGTACACCGACCCGTTCTACGCGGCGCCGGCCGACATCGCGACCAAGGCACCCGGCGACGTTCTCGAGGTACGTCGCGCCGACACGTGGCTCGTCCCGGGCAACGAGGTGTGGCAGATCAAGTACCGCTCCACCAACTCGTCGGGCGATCCCATCCCCGCCGTCACCACGGTGATCAAGCCGATCAATTCGCCCACGGACATGCCCGTGCTGTCGTACCAGGCGATCGTCAACTCGCTCGGCCTGAAGTGCGCGCCGTCGGCCGCGCTGTTCACCGGCGAGATCAAGGACGTCTTCGGGTTGCCGCTCGCCCTCGCGCAGGGGTGGGCGGTCGCGATCCCCGACCACCTCGGTCCCGACAGCGCCTACGGGGCCGCCAAGCTCGGCGGCATGATCACGCTGGACGGCGTCCGCGCGCTCAAGCGCCTGCCGGAGCTGCGACTGTCGAACAGTCCTGTCGCGCTGGCCGGGTACTCGGGCGGCGGTATGGCCACCGCATGGGCGGCGGCGCTCAACCCGACGTACGCCCCGGACGTGAAGCTCGCGGGCGTCGCCCAGGGCGGCGTACCCGCGAACATCGAGGAGATGGCCGTCGGGCTCGGCCTCGCGGACCGGCACCCCGGGTTCGGACTCGGCTTCGCCGCCGCCGTGGGCCTCGAACGGGAGTATCCGGACCGCCTGCCGATCGGCGACCAGCTGACACCGGCGGGACTGGGGTTGCGCGAGGAGCTCAAGGACGAGTGCCGCACGATCATCATCGCGAAGGGGCTCCTGCACAGCGTGAGCGAGGTCGCGAAGTCCACGAGCCTGCTGCAGGACGAGCGGACCCGGGCCGTGATGCGCGAGAACAGCCTCGTCGACTACCCCGGTATCCCGACTGCGCCTGTGTTCATGTGGCAGGGCTCGACGGACGGCCTGACGCCGTTCGGCTCGGTGGCAGCAACCGCCGACCGCTACTGCAAGGCCGGGGCGACGCTCGTGTTCCGTGGCTACCCCATCGCCGAACACATGACCAATGCGATTGTGGGACTGCCCGAAGCGTTCCTGTATCTCAAGGATCGGTTCGCAGGAGTGCCCGCACCCACGGACTGCTGAACAGCGTTTACGTCGGCAAACAAATCGTATATGTCCATTCCTCGGGATTTGTCCGCGAATCCTCCTGGACGGCCGTTCAGCTTCACCTAACCTCCCCGTCTGAAGACGAGTGCGCTTGTTAGGGGACCACCGAATGTCCGTCCGCTCCACTTTCGTTCGCCGCCGACTGCTCCCTGCGCTCGGCGCCTCGCTGGCGCTGGCGCTCGCCGGGGCGGCGATCGCCGTGTCGGTTCCGCTGTCGCCCGATCCCACCGATCCAGGGCCGCCCACCGACCCCGTCTACGGACTCGCCGGCAACTGCTACACCCTCGCGTCGGAGACGAATCCGGGGTTCGTCGCCCGCGACGGCGACGGATACCGCCTCGCCGACGCCGCCGGCGCCGCCAAGTTCCGAATGCAGGCCGCGCAACTGGGCCGATTCCTGTTCTTCGGTGACGACACCGCCCTGATCGCGGGCGAGTCGGGTCGGGCGTTCGCCTCACCGCAGGCCACCCCCGCCACCGACTGGACACTGACGTTCACCGACGGCGCCTACACCGCGACATCGACCACGAACGGGCAGCAGTTGGGCGTCGACCGAGCCGACGGCCGGCTCACGGTCACCGCACCCGGCGAGGATCCCGAGGCGGGACGCTTCCGGCTCGAACCTGCGGACGGCTGCGCAGACTTCGCGGAGGTGGAGATCGGCGCCCGCGGAGTGCCCCTCACCACGTCTGCAGGTGAGGTGCGCGGGTTCATCGACGCGCACGTGCACATGAACGCCAACGAGTTCATCGGCGGCGAGATCCGCTGCGGCGAGCCCTACTCGCCGCTCGGCGTCACCGTCGCGCTGCAGGACTGCGAGGACCACAAGCCCGACGGCCTGCCCGCGTTGCTCGAGAACGTCCTCTCGCACGGTAGCCCGTTCGAATCGCACGACACCACGATGTGGCCGAGCTTCGCGGACGTCCCGTCGCACGACTCGATGACGCACGAACAGATGTACTACCGCTGGGTCGAGCGCGCGTGGCGTGGCGGGCAGCGGATCATGACGAATCTGCTGGTGTCGAATCGTGTGCTGTGCGAGCTGTATCCACTGCGCAGCAATCCGTGCGACGAGATGGAGACGGTCCGGATCGAAGCCCGGCAGGCCCACGAGATCCAGGACTACGTGGATGCGCAGTACGGGGGCCCCGGTCGCGGCTGGTTCCGCATCGTCAGCTCCCCCGCCGATGCCCGTGCGGTCGCGGGGTCGGGCAAGCTCGCCGTCACGCTGGGTATGGAGATCTCGGAGCCGTTCGGCTGCGGCCTGCGAAACGGTGTCCCGCTGTGCACCGAACAGGACATCGACGCCGGGCTCGACGAGC
Source organism: Prescottella sp. D32 (assembly GCF_037287305.1). Lineage (NCBI taxonomy): Bacteria > Bacillati > Actinomycetota > Actinomycetes > Mycobacteriales > Nocardiaceae > Rhodococcus > Prescottella sp. D32. Next base: position 1,815,430 of record NZ_JARBSW010000001.1, on the reverse strand, counting down.
TGTACGCGATGGGCGTGCGGCAGGTGATCCTGACGCACAAGTTCGACAACGCCTTCGGTGGCGTCCGATTCGATCAGGGCGTGACCGGCCTCGCGGTCAACGCCGGCAACTTCCTCGGCACCGGCGAATTCTGGAAGACCGAGCCGTGCACCGGGGTCGCGAAGGACAACCCGATCGGCAATGTCGACCAGGACACCGCGGAGCTGACGAAGTCACTGCCGCCGGGCGTGACCCTGCCCCTCTACCCCGAGGGAGACGCGTGCAATGCGCGTGGCCTGACCCCGCTGGGTGAGTACGCGATCCGCGCGATGATGCAGCGCGGAATGATCGTCGACATCGACCACATGGGCGTCAAGACCGCCGACGCCGCCCTGAGGATTCTCGAGGAGGCGCAGTACTCGGGGGTCGTGTCGAGCCATGGTTGGACCGACCCGTCGAACTACCCGCGCATCTACGAGCTCGGCGGATTCGTGGCGTCGTACGCGGGACCGTCGGAGAACTTCGTCGAGGAGTGGCGCTCGGCCCGACAGGACCGCGACGAGCGGTACTACTTCGGCTACGGATTCGGCGCGGACACCAACGGATTCGGCGCGCAGCCGGCGCCGCACGAGGACGGTGCGCGGTTCGTCGAGTACCCGTTCACGACGTTCGACGGCGGCACGGTCATGGAGCAGCAGCGCGCGGGGACCCGCACGTTCGACTTCAACACCGACGGGCTGGCGCAGTACGGGATGATTCCCGACTGGATCGAGGACATGCGTGTGTTCGCCGGTCAGGACGGCGCCCAGTTCATCGACGACATGTCCCGCGGCGCCGAGGCGTACCTGCAGATGTGGGAGCGTGTCGCCCGCTAGAAGCTGCGGTGGCCGCCGCGTTCACCCCTCACGCGGCGGCCACCGCTACCACCTCGAACGTTCGACCGGACAGACCGTCAGCGCATGCCCTTGACGCGGCGCCCGAGCTCTCGCGTGACCTCGCGCTCGGCGGTGCGTCGGGCCAGATCCTGACGCTTGTCGTAGTCCTGCTTGCCCTTCGCGAGGGCGAGCTCGACCTTGACCTTGCCGTCCGAGAAGTACATCGACAGCGGCACCAGCGTCTGGTTGCCCTCACGGGTCTTGCCGACGAGGTGCTCGATCTCGCGCTTGTGCAGCAACAGCTTGCGGGTACGGCGCGGCGCGTGGTTGGTCCAGGTGCCCCGCGCGTACTCGGGGATGTGCAGTCCCCGCAGCCACACCTCGCCGTCGTCGACGGTCGCGAACGCGTCCACGAGGGACGCCTTGCCCTCCCGCAGGCTCTTGACCTCGGTTCCGACGAGCGCCACACCGGCCTCGTAGGTGTCGATGATGGTGTAGTTGTGTCGCGCCTTGCGGTTGGTCGCGATGACCTTGCGGCCCTTCTCTTTCACGTGCGGGCCCTCACTGTCGTCGATCCGCTGTCAGTTGTGCTCTGACCTGTCATGGGTACGACTCCAGCATAGGAGGCCCGGCAAGCCGATTACCTATCGCGTCAGTCCCGGACGTACAGGCGGAGCGCGATGTATGCGGTGATCGCCGCCATGCCGGCGCCGACGATCACGATGAACGGCGAGACCAGCAGCACGTCGCTGTTGGAGATCCGCGCCACGATGTTCGCGTCGTAGATCTCGCCGAGGACGTCGTCGATGAACAGATTCTTGGCGGTGAACAGGCCCACGATCGCCAGCCCCGCACCGATGAGCGAGGCGACGACAGCCTCGAGCAGGAACGGCAACTGGGTGTACCAGCGGGTGGCGCCGACCAGGCGCATGATGCCGACCTCGGTGCGGCGGGTGAGCGCGGCCACCTGAACCATGTTGGCGATCAGGAAGATCGCGGCGATCGCCTGGACGATGGCGATCGCGAACGCCGCGTTGCGGATGCCCCCGAGGACGCTGAACAGCCGGTCGACGAGTTCGCGTTGGTTGAGGATGCTGTCGATGCCGGGCCGCACCGCGAACTCGGCGTTGATCGACGCGAACTGGTCCGGATCGCTCATCTTGACCTTGAACGAGGCCGGGAAGCTCTCGGCGCTGACCAGCGACGCCAGTTCCGGGTTGTCCTTGAACACGCGGTCGGTGGCGTCGGCGACGGCGTCGTCCTGGTTGAGGTACTGCACGGCGACCACACCGTCGGTGTTCTCGAGGTCGTTGCGGATCCCGCGACACAGGTCCTGCGCGCAATCCGGGTCCGACGCCGAGATGTCCTCGGTGAGGAACAGCTGCACCTCGACTCGGTCGAGGAAGATCTGCTGCGTCTTGTCGGCCATCTGCACGACGAGCAGGCCGCCGCCGAACAGGCCCAACGAGATCGCGGTCGTGAGAATCATCGCGACGGTCATCGAGATGTTGCGGCGCAGGCCGGTGAAGACCTCGCTGAAGATGAAGCTGGCACGCATCGGGGAGGGAGTCCTTACGTCGTCTGGTCGAACGGTTCGGCTGGGGTGTGCCGTCTGGCCCTAGCGGCCGACTGCGTACACGCCCCGCGCTTCGTCTCGGACCACGCGGCCCAGGTCGAGCTCGACGACGCGTCGGCGCATGGAGTCCACGATGTGGTGGTCGTGCGTGGCCATCAGCACCGTCGTGCCGGTGCGGTTGATCCGCTCGAGCAGCAGCATGATGTCGGCGCTGGTGTCCGGGTCCAGGTTGCCGGTGGGCTCGTCGGCGAGCAGCACCAGCGGACGGTTCACGAACGCCCGCGCGATCGCGACGCGCTGCTGCTCACCTCCGGACAGCTCGTTGGGTAGGCGGTCGGACTTGCCGGAGAGCCCCACCAGGTCGAGCACCTCGGGGACCGTCCGCTCGATGGTCGAACGCGACTTGCCGATCACCTCGAGCGCGAACGCGACGTTCTGCGACACCGTCTTGCTCGGCAGCAGGCGGAAGTCCTGGAACACGTACCCGACGCTCTGCCGCAGCTTCGGCACCTTGCGGCCCGACAGCTTGTTGACGTGGAAGTCCGCGACGTAGATGTCGCCGGAGGTGGGCGTCTCCTCCTTGAGCAACAGCTGCATGAACGTGCTCTTGCCGGATCCCGACGGCCCGATCAGGAACACGAACTCGCCCTTGTCGATCTCGACGTTCACCTTGTCCAGGGCGGGCCTGGTGGAGGCCTTGTAGAACTTGGAGACATCCTTGACGCTGATCACGGGAAGCCAGTCTAGCCGTTATCGAACGGTGACCTTGGGTAGCGACGCGCGGCGATCGACGACCGCGCTCAGCCCTGCGGTGTCGGGGCGGTGGTCGTCACCTCGTCGGATGTTCCCGACTCCGGTTCCTGCGACTGCTGCGGGACCTGGGGCTGCGTGGTGGTCGACTTCGTCGCCGACTCCGACGAGGGCGTGTTGCGGCCCTGGTTCGGTGTCGTGGTCGGGGTGCCGGACTGTTGCCCACTCCGACTCGTCTCCGACGAGGTGGACGACGACGTCGCCGGGTCCTCCGTCTCCGAGGTTCGGGTGGACGTCTCGGGTGAGGTCGATGCCCGTTCGGTCTCCCGCTGGGGAGCCGGCGCGGCCGGAGCCCCGTCGCTCACGGCGGGCGCCGGGTTGGACGTCGCGGTGTCGGCCGGGGGGTTGAGATCGGCGTTGAGCATCGCCAGACCCAGCCACAACAGACACAGCACGACAGTGGTGGTGCGCATCCGGCCGCCGAACACGCGACGCGGGATCCGCTTCCACAGCAGCGACATCTTCTCCTGGGGGCTCATTCGTCGTCACCTCCGCCCACGGGATCGGCTTCGAGTTCCGCCGCGACGGTGATTCCCGCCCGGCGCAGGGCCGTGACGACCCGAACGCGCAGCGCCCGACCCACCTGGAACTGCTTGCCCGGCAGGGTGCGGGCCACCATCCGGACACTGACCTGGTCGACCGCGAGGCTCTCTACACCCATCACGGACGGTGTGTCGAGCAGCAGCGGCCGCAGACTCTTGTCCTCGTACGCGTCCACACCGACGCGGTGCAGGATGTCGTTGACCCTGTTGATGTCGGCGCTGGCCGGGATGGGGACGTCCACGACCGCCCGTGCCCAGTCCTTCGACAGGTTCACGGCCTTGACGATCTGTCCGTTCGGAACCGTGATGACCTCGCCGTCCGCGTTCCGCATGCGGGTCACCCGCAGTGTCACGTCCTCGATCACACCTTCGGCGTCGGTGCCCGAACCGGTGATCGCGATCTGGACGGTGTCACCGAAGCCGTACTGCCTCTCGGTGATGATGAAGAACCCGGCGAGGATGTCCTGCACCACACGCTGCGCGCCGAAGCCGAGCGCGGCGCCCAGCACGGTGGCGGGTGCGACGAGGCTGCCGATTGGCAGCCCCAGCAGATTGAGCACCTTCATGGCGGTGATCACGTAGATGATCGTGATGACCACCCAGGTGATGACCTGTGCCACGGAGTGCCGGTGCTTGGTCGCCTCGGACCGCACCAGCGCATCGCCCTGCTGGTAGTTGTCGTCGATGCGCTGCGTGATCCGACCGCCCGCCCAGTTCACGAAGCGAGCGAGGATCACGGCACCGAGGACCGTCAGCGCAATGGGCAGTCCGGTGACTTTCAGCCAATCGAGGAGACGGTCGTACGGGGTGAACGTCAGGGCGAGGTGTGTGGTCTGCATTCGTCCTAGGCTTGGTTTTCGCTCATCCGCCAGCGGATGCCGGCCTCGATGAATCCGTCGATCTCACCGTCGAGGACGGCGGACGGGTTGTTGACTTCGTACTCGGTCCGCAGGTCCTTGACCATCTGGTACGGGTGCAGGACGTACGAACGCATCTGGTTGCCCCACGAGCTGCCGCCGTCGCCCTTGAGGGCGTCCATCTCGGCGCGCTCCTCCTGACGCTTGCGCTCGAGCAGCTTGGCCTGCAGAACCCGCATCGCGGACACCTTGTTCTGCAGCTGCGACTTCTCGTTCTGACAGGTGACGACGATGCCGGTGGGCACGTGCGTCAGTCGGACCGCCGAGTCGGTGGTGTTGACCGACTGGCCACCCGGACCGGAGGAGCGGTAGACGTCGACGCGGACGTCGTTCTCGTCGATGTCGATGTGGTCGGTGGTCTCCACCACGGGCAGCACCTCGACCTCGGCGAACGAGGTCTGGCGGCGGCCCTGGTTGTCGAACGGGCTGATCCGCACGAGACGGTGGGTGCCCATCTCGATCGACAGGGTGCCGTAGCTGTAGGGCGCCTTGACCGCGAAGGTGGCGCTCTTGATGCCGGCCTCTTCCGCGTAGGACGTGTCGTAGACCTCGACGCCGTAGCCGCGCTTCTCGGCCCAGCGGATGTACATGCGCATGAGCATCTCGGCCCAGTCCGCGGCATCGACGCCACCGGCGCCGGCGCGGATGTTGACGAGCGCGTCACGCTGGTCGTACTCGCCCGACAGCATCGTCTTGACTTCCATCGCCTCGATGTCCGTGCGCAGCTGCGCGCGCTCGGCGTGGGCGTCGGCGACCGCTTCGGGCCCCTCCTCCTCGGCGAGCTCGTAGAGCACCGCCATGTCGTCGAGGCGCGAGCGCAGTTCCTCCACGCGACGTAGTTCGGACTGCGCGTGCGAAAGCTGGCTGGTGACCTGCTGCGCGTGCTCCTGGTCGTTCCACAGCTCCGGATCGGACGCCTGGTGTTCGAGTTCGTCGATGCGGCGGCGCAGCTCCTCGACATCGAGAACCTTCTCGACCGTGGTCAGAGTGGTGTCGAGCTCGTTGAGGTCAGCGGAAACGTCAGGATGCACAGTTATCCAGGCTACCGGGTGAATCGCCGGGTCCGACGTTGCACCGGCCACACACCGGTCGGCGCCTCGCGATCGTCGTCGACCGAGGGCCTCTCCCCCGTGCAGTAGCGTCGGACGGGTGACCGACCTCGAACTCGCCCTGCGCCTCGCCGACGAAGCCGACACCATCACCCGCGCCCGCTTCGGCGCGCTGGATCTGCGAGTCGACTCCAAGCCCGACCTCACGCCGGTGTCCGACGCCGACCTCGCGGTCGAGCGCGCGCTGCGAGCCGTGCTTGCCCTCGAGCGTCCCGGCGACGACGTGCTCGGCGAGGAGTTCGGCGGCGATGCGAAGTTCGCGGGTCGGCAGTGGGTCATCGACCCGATCGACGGCACCAAGAACTTCGTCCGCGGCGTCCCGGTGTGGGCGAGCCTCATCGCGCTGCTCGAGGACGGCGTCCCCGTCGTCGGTGTCGTCAGCGCCCCCGCGCTCCGCCGCCGCTGGTGGGCGTCGGCCGGCGAGGGCGCGTGGGCGTCGTTCGACGGCGGCGATCCGCGCCGCCTGTCCGTGTCCGAGGTCGGCGACCTCGGGTCGTCGAGCCTGGCGTTCTCCTCGCTGTCCGGGTGGAAGGACCGCGGCATTCGCGACCAGTTCGTCGATCTCACCGACGACGTGTGGCGAATCCGCGGCTACGGCGACTTCTTCTCCTACTGTCTGCTCGCGGAGGGCACGCTCGAGATCGCCGCCGAACCCGAGGTGTCGCTGTGGGACCTGGCGCCGCTGGACCTGCTGGTCCGCGAGGCCGGTGGCCGCTTCACGAGCCTCGAGGGCTCCGACGGCCCGCACGGCGGAAGTGCGGTCGCCACCAACGGTCTGCTGCACGACGAGGTCCTCGCCCGCCTGCGCTGATTCGCAGAATCACCACCCCGCGTTTTGCGCACTTGTCGCTCGAATTCGGGGTCCGAAACCGCGATTAGTGCGCGAAACGCGAGCTCGAGAGGGATGGGAGTGACTGGAATGGACGCCGACGAGGTCGACTTCGCACACACCGATCAGGCGAGCCGCAAGCGTCGGGACAAGGCACTCGGCCTCGCGCGATTCGCTTGGGAACGCGGCATCACCGGCACCGAACTGCTCGACATGCCCGACGACCGTCTCCGCAAGCTCGCCCGGGCCGCCGGGGCCAACCCGCCCAGCACCCGCGAGACCTGGACGGTGGCCGCCCAGTTGATCGACGAGAAGGATCACTGGGCCGGCCAGCACCCCGACGACCCACGGGCGGCCCGCGACCACGCCGACGAGAAGATCATGTGGGTCAAGCCGCCGATCGTTCCGTGGAATTGACCGCGCACGGCCCGAGCGGGCGAGCCTCGAGAATCTCGTGCGCCCGCGCCCGGGCGGCGTTGTAGTCGAACCCGGTTGCGCCGCCGACACCGATGCCGCCGAGGGCGCACGAGCGGGCCGGTTCGGGCAGTCGGTCCAGCGCGGGAACGGCGTCGACGGACAGCCCCTGCAGGTAGGCGAGGTCGATTCTCCCGGTCTCGGTGTAGCGGTGGACGTTCCGCTCGGCGATGTAGCCGTCCGGGTTGAGCACCGCGAACCCGAGCAGACCGACCGCGGCCGACGCCAGCACCGCCCGGGGCAGCCACCGACCCGACATCCGGATCCCCGCGACGAGAAGCAGCACGAACACCGCGCCCAGCCACAGCTCGGCCGCCATGACGCCGAGGCGCAGGCGGGTGAATCCGAACTCGTTCTCGTACAACGCCATCCGATGCACTGCTGAGGCGACGACCACGAGGCTCAACGCGCACAGCGCACCCAGTAGGACGCGGCCGAGTGCGCGATCGCGGCGCGCGGTCCGATCGATCTTCCGCACGACGACGGCGATCACGAGCAGCGTGAGCACGGTGACCGCGGCCAGTTGCCAGAATCCCTGCCGCGCGTAGTGGGAGTACGTGAGACCGGCGGTGCCCTGGACGTGGTCGTCGCCGCCGAACAGCACCGGCACCTGCACCGCGACGAAGCCGGCGAACAGCAGATCGAGCAGCACGAGCGGCGCCGCCCACTCCCACGCGGCGATCGACCTGCCGGGCGCCGGGGCGAGGGCGTCGAATCGCGGTGTGCGCCTGCGCAGGTACGTCGCCGCCAGTGCCACGCCCGCGACGAGTAGTCCGAGCAGTACGCGTCCGCCAGGGTTCGTCACGCGCACGTCGGGCAGGAGGTCGTCGAACAATCGACCGAACTCCGGATCCGCGCTGACGAACAGCGCTCCGAACAGCGCCACCAATGCCGCGCTGAGCGCGGTCACCGCGGCGATCCTCCCGGGCTTGACGCGGCTTTCGGTCCCCCGCCGAGACCGACCGCGCTGCACCCAGCCGACCAGCCGCACCGGGGTGAACCAGAGCCCGAGAGCACCCAACATCATGCCGGTCCACGTCCAGCCACCCACCAGAGCCAACGATCCGACCACCCAGCTCGCCACCACGCACAGCGCGACGAGCCAGTCGGCACCGCGGATCGCGGCCACCGCCAGCAGCGCCAACGCGCCCGCCACCGCGACCAGTTGGGCCGGGGTGGGGCGCGGACGGACCGTCCCGAACGCCGTGGCCGCCACCGCAGCGCCGGTGAGCACATAGGCAACGCTCGCGGCCGGCGTCTGCACGGTCAGGGTCGCGACTGCCCCGGCCCCGAGCGCGGCGGCCATCGTCGCCCGGGGCGCCACCGATGTCCGGTCACGCCGCCAGACGTCGCGGTGCCAGTGCCACAGGTCGCCGTCGGGGACCGGGTGCGGCGGGGTCAGGGTCGGTGCGCTCATAGTGTCCTCCTCGTCCACGCCGGCCCCGCCAGGGCAGGCGTCATCGCGGGACGAGCGGAAGATGCTCGTCCCGAAGGGAATCGGTTCTCTTATGCCTGGGGCAATGCAACCCGGATGCAGCAGCCGGACGTCGTGTCGACCACCTCGATGCGCCCGTCGTGCAACTCCACCGCCCAGCGCGCGATCGCCAGGCCCAGCCCGGTGCCGCCGTCCTGGGCGCCGCCGCGGGCAAAGCGTTCGAAGACCCGGGAGCGGTCGGCGACGGCGATGCCCGGCCCGTCGTCGTGGATGTCCAGGAGTAGTTCGCCCGCATGAGGATCGGTGCGCACCCGAATCCGCACGGGTGAGTCCGGCGCCCCGTGACGCGCCGCGTTGTCGACCAGGTTGGTGATCACCTGGTGCAGGCGGGCGCTGTCGGCCACCGCCCGCAGGCCCGCGGGCGCCACGTCGACGTCGACCCGCAGAGGCCGGGCGGGGCTCGACGCCTGCCGCACCACGTCGTCGAGGAACGGTGCGATCTCGAACGTCTCACGGCGCAGCGGAACCGCGCCGCCCTCGAGCCTGGAGAGGTCCAGCAGGTCCGCGACCAGGCCGCCGAGACGTTCGGTCTGCGCCAGCGCCGACCGCATGGTCACCGGGTCGGGCTCCTCGACGCCGTCGACCACGTTCTCGAGCACCGCCTGCAGCGCCGCGATCGGGGTGCGCAACTCGTGCGAGACGTTGCCGATCAGTTCTCGGCGGTACCGGTCGTGGGCCTCGAGGTCCTCGGCCATCTGGTTGAACGCGGTCGCGAGCTGGCCGATCTCGTCGCGCGACGTCGACCGCACCCGGCGCGAATAGTCACCGGTGGCCATGGCTTTCGCGGCGGCGGTCATCTCGCGCAGCGGGGAGGTCATCCCGTGCGCGAGGATCTGCGTCACCACGAGTGCCGCGATCAGCGCGGCCAGCAGCGCGTACCGGAACTGCCACTGCGTGGTGATCCAGAACGTCAGCGACGCGAGCAGCAGCGACGCGCCGACCAGCAGTCCGGTCTTCGCCTTGAACGAACGCAGCGGGTCGAGCGGGCGGGGCCAGTTCATCGCGGCACCTCCAACGCGTACCCGACGCCGTGGACGGTCCGGATCACGTCGCCACCGAGCTTGCGGCGCAACGCCTTCACATGGCTGTCGACGGTACGACTGCTCGCCCCGTCGCCCCACCCCCACACCTGCTCGAGCAGGATCTCCCGGGCGATGGCGGCGCGGGGACGCGACGCCAGGTGAGCGAGCAGATCGAACTCGGTCCGCGTCAGGTGCACCTCGATGCCCGCGGAGCGGACCAGCCGGGCGCTGAGATCGATCGACACGTCGCCGAGCACCAGCACGTCGGAATCGGTCGTTCGGTCGGCGCGGCGCAGCAGCGCCGAGATCCGCGCGACCAGCACCCGCATGCTGAACGGCTTGCCCAGGTAGTCGTCGGCGCCCACCCCGAGCCCGATCACCAGGTCCGTCTCGTCGGCGCGGGCGGTCAGCATCAGCACCGGCACCGCGCGGGACGCCTGGATGCGCCGGCACACCTCGAGCCCGTCGAAGCCCGGCAGCATGACGTCGAGCACGACGAGGTCGGGGCCGAACGTCTCGCACTCGGTCACCGCGCTCGGGCCGTCGAACGCGGTCCGCACGGCGTAGCCCTCCGCACGCAACCGGGCGGCGATCGATTCGGAGATCGTGTGTTCGTCGTCGACGACGAGCACTCGGCGCTGGCTACCCGGTTCGCGATTGGTCACGGGTTCGACTGTATTTCGCGGTTGTGGGGATGCCCGGGAGGAGTTGTGAAGGTTGTGTGCAGATTTCTCCGACCTCGTTTTGCGCACTTGTCGCGACCCAAGGCCCCCCGAATCGCGCGACAAGTGCGTGAAACGCGGGAGGGGGATGTCCACATCGTGATGCTCGTCACTTTGCCGATTGACTCGACTTCGTTTCTTACTCCGGAGTAAGGTAAGGGCGTCCGAGACCGCACCCCCGAGAAATGGTCATCATGAGCAAGCAAGACGTTGTGAAGACGAACGGCGCCAAGCGTGAGCCCCGCGACACCTCGGCGGTCGGCCTGAACCCGGTCAAGCGGGACGCGATGGGCGCCGCCATGCGCGTGCTGACCCGGATCACCGGGTCCGACCTGGCCGAGAAGTACAACCTGCGCCAGGTCATCGACCGCGTCACCTACGAGGGCACCAAGACCGGCTTCAAGACCCTCGGTGCCGCGACCCGCACGTTCAACCGGGTCTCCGGAAACGGCGCCCCCAAGCGCCTGCCCGACGGCGCCCCCAAGAACGCCGGCTACTTCGACCTCACGCCGGACGACGAGCAGAAGATGATCGTCGAGACGGTCCGCGAGTTCTCGGCCGAGATCCTCCGTCCGGCCGCGTACGACGCCGACGAGGCCGCCGCCGCACCCGCCGACCTGCTGAAGCGTTCCGCCGAGCTCGGCATCACACTCATCAACATCCCCGAGGAATTCGAGGGTGTCGCGTCCGAGCGCGGCGCGGTCACGAACTCGCTGGTCGCCGAGGCCCTCGCGCACGGCGACATGGGTCTGGCGCTGCCGATCCTCGCGCCCAGCGGCGTGGCCGTCGCCCTCACCCAGTGGGGCACCGACTCGCAGCAGAAGACGTACCTGCCCGCGTTCGCCGGCGAGAACGTCCCCGCCGCGGCGGTCGTGGTGAGCGAGCCCCGCGCGCTGTTCGACCCGTTCGCGCTGCAGACCAAGGCCGTTCGCTCCCCCAGCGGTTACAAGCTCAACGGCGTCAAGAGCCTCGTCCCCGCCGCGGGCTCGGCCGAACTGTTCGTCGTCGCCGCCGAACTCGACGGCCGTCCGGCGTTCTTCATCGTCGAGTCCGACACCAAAGGGCTTGTCGTCGAGGCGGATCCGAGCATGGGTCTGCGCGCCGCCGGCCTCGGCCGTCTGGTCCTCACCGACGTCGCGGTGCCCGAGTCCGCAATCCTCGGCGACGGCGACGCCGACCAGCGTGCCCGCGAGTACGCCGACGCGGTCCGTCTCGCCCGCCTGGGTTGGGCGTCGCTCGCGGTCGGCACCAGCCAGGCCGTGCTCGACTACGTGATCCCCTACGCCAACGAGCGGGAGGCGTTCGGCGAGCCGATCAGCCACCGTCAGGCGGTGGCGTTCATGATCGCGAACATCGCGATCGAACTCGACAGCATGCGTCTGGTGACGCTGCGGGGCGCATCTCGCGCGGAGCAGGGCCTGTCGTTCGCGCGTGAGGCCGCGCTGGCCCGAAAGCTCGCCTCGGACAAGGGCATGCAGATCGGTCTGGACGGCGTCCAACTGCTCGGCGGCCACGGCTTCACCAAGGAGCACCCGGTGGAGCGCTGGTACCGCGACCTGCGAGCCATCGGCGTGGCCGAGGGCATCGTCCTCATCTGACGCCGACCCGACTCGTTTACAGGAGACCTTTCGATGATCAATCTCGAACTTCCCAAGAAGCTGAGGGCCTCGGCGAACCAGGCACATCAGGTCGCGGCGCAGATCCTCCGTCCCGTGTCCCGCAAGTACGACCTCGCCGAGCACGAGTACCCCAAGGAACTCGACACCATGGCGGCCATGGTCGAGGGCCTCAACGACTCCGGTCAGGGCGCGTCCGGCGCCGCGCTCGGCCGCGGCGACGAGCAGCCCAAGGCCGTGGGCAACACCAACGGCGGCAACATGGCGTCGCTGATGAACGTGATCGAAACCTGTTGGGGCGACGTGGGCCTGACCCTGTCGATCCCCTACCAGGGCCTCGGCAACTCGGCGATCGCCGCGGTCGCCACCGACGAGCAGCTCGAGCGCTTCGGCAAGGTGTGGGCGTCGATGGCCATCACCGAGCCCAGCTTCGGCTCCGACTCGGCGGCCGTCACCACCACCGCCGTGCTCGACGGCGACGAGTGGGTCCTCAACGGCGAGAAGATCTTCGTCACCGCCGGTGAGCGCTCGACGCACGTCGTGGTGTGGGCCACGGTCGACAAGACGAAGGGCCGCGCCGCGATCAAGTCGTTCGTCGTCCCGCGGGAGGCGCCGGGCCTGAGCGTGGCCCGCCTCGAGCACAAGCTCGGCATCAAAGCGTCGGATACCGCCGTACTGCTGCTCCAGGACTGCCGCATCCCCAAGGACAACCTCCTGGGCGATCCGGAAGTGAACGTCGAGAAGGGTTTCGCGGGCGTCATGCAGACGTTCGACAACACCCGTCCCATCGTCGCGGGCATGGCCATCGGCCTGGGCCGGGCCGCGCTCGAGGAGCTGCGCGGCATCCTGGAGGAGGCCGGCGTCGAGATCTCGTACGACACCCCGGCCTACAACCAGCACGCCGCGGCCGCCGAGTTCCTCGCGCTCGAGGCGGACTGGGAGGCGTCGTACCTGCTGGCGCTGCGCGCGGCATGGATGGCCGACAACAAGAAGCCGAATTCGCTCGAGGCGTCGATGTCGAAGGCCAAGGCCGGACGCACCGGAACCGCGGTGTCGCTCAAGGCCGTCGAGCTCGCCGGCACCTACGGCTACTCGCAGCGTCCGCTGCTGGAGAAGTGGGCCCGGGACAGCAAGATTCTCGACATCTTCGAGGGCACCCAGCAGATCCAGCAGCTCATCATCGCCCGGCGCCTGCTGGGCAAGAGCTCGGCCGAGCTGAAGTAGTAGGTCCGGGAACACTTTCCGGCCACCCGTGCCCGTCGAGTCGAACTCGGCGGGCACGGCGGCGTCCGATTGCGAACCCGTCCCGCAGCAGCGCCGCGTCGACCGCCGAGGGGTCCACTTTCACTCGCCCGGCCGCAGGTGCGTGTACACCTCCGAAGTGGCTTCCGCCGATTCGTGGTCGAGTCGCTCCTGGACAGTTTCGGTGACGCGTCGGCATTCGGCGAACGGTACTTCATGGCCGCGAGGTGCTCACGCTTACTCTCATGATCATCGCCGGCGCGGCGACAGGGCTTCGGGCCGGCGAACGGATGCCCTCGCCGAGAAATCGCGGCAGCACCGAGTTCGAGTTCGACGGAGTCTCTCTGGCTATTCTTCGGTCACCTAGCTTTCCCCAGGGCGACTAGCGTCCATTGGCGCAATGCTGCGTCCATCCTGTGGTTCCGTCGGTGAACATTGTTGTGCCAGTTTGGTACGACGGATCGGTCATGCAGTAGTCGATGGTCTTGCCAATCAACGGGGCCGGGCTTCCGTTAGGAGCGCCAGTGAACCCGACCGGGTCAGGAGACGGTGCCGGCAAGGCCGTCTCGACGACTTGCGATGCGGATGACGGCGCACCTGCGGAGGTTAACGGCACTGGAGTCGGCACTGCGTCGGCTGTTGATGTGGTTTCCGGAATCTCCCACTCGAATCCATACCCCTGCTTGGTCAGCGTGACTGTGGTCGACCCCTTTGGCGCGACGAACGGAACGCTTGCGCGCTGCTTCACTCCCGGCTCAAGCTCCCGGTAGAGGAGGTTGGCGTCGACATCACACTCGATAGCCACATCCGGGCCAGAGACCCGGAAGCCGTCCGACCCGGTGATGCTCCAGTTGTCTGGAAACAGAAGGAACGGAGAGATCTCTGGCCTTTTGAAGGCGTCTGCCGTGTCGACCTCGAGGTCGACACGCACGACCTCCTCATTGTCCTGAACGCCGTATTGGCCCGCATTCCGCGGACACTGCTCACCCCTAGTGATCGCGTTGACGCGAAACTGGATGTCGCAGCCCTTAGTCTCGCCACTTGAGTCGCACCCCCACCAAGCCGCCTCGCCGATGCCCTTCTTCAGGACGGGGGGCGCCGCTGTCGTCGGCGCTGTCGACGTTGAACTGGAGGCCGTCTGCAGGGTTTCGGTGTCGCCCGCCGGGCTTGAACACGCTGTAAGCGCCAGCGCGGCCGCAGATAGCGCGGCTGCCACCGGAACTTTGACGCGACGCGAACGGGTAATCATTGAACACTCCTGAAAGATCCCCACCCCGATGCCCGACGGGAGGTCTGTTGGCAAACGAACTTCGCATAGTAGACAACCGGTCGGTATTCCGGGGTGCTTACCCGCCGACCGCCGCCGGCGCGGGTGTCGCGTAGGCCGCTTTGAGTGACGCCGCGCACGAACCCCACCGCAGATTGCGGCTGGTTCCCCTCCCGATACGAGGCCGCAAGCTGAGTCACAAGGTCCCGAACCCCGCCGGCCATTTCCGCTCAGCCGGCGCCGAGACACACTCAGCGCCGGGCATAGTCCTGTAGGCACGACACCGTCTCGACCTATTCCCCTTCACTCCCGAAGATCCACGCGAGGTACTCGGTGGCCCCGGCCTCGCGCAGGCCGTCGAGCCGATCGAGAACGTCACTGCGCGAACCGATCAGCGCGACGTCGGCAGGATCGGCGGCGCCCTCCCGATCGAGCATCGCGCGGTACGAAGGGGTGTTGCTGTACGCCGCGAACTCCTCGCGGCACCGCCGGCGCGCCGCATCGACGTCGGGCGTCACACAAGTCGGCAATCCGACCACGATTCGCGGCGCGGGCCGCCCGGCCGCCGCGGCCGCGACCCTGATCGTCGGAACGACGTGCTCGGCCACGGTCCGCACACCGGTCATGAGGGTCACGGTGCCGTCGGCGTGTTCACCGGCCAGGCGCAGCATCGCGGGGCCCAGTGCAGCCAGCAACACCGGCGGCGACGGGGTGCCGAATGTGTCCAGGGGTCGCGGCAATTCGGCCCGTAGTCGTACGCCGTCCACGTGCGTCTCCCCGCCGTTCAGGGTCGGCACGAGTGCCGCGAGATAGTCGCGAGCCCACTGCACCGGACGCTCGAAGCTCAGCCCCCAGACGTCCTCGACGATGAACCGGTGCGAGACCCCGATGCCGAGCTGCAGGCGTCCACCGACGGCCGCCTGCGTGGTGAGCGCGGATGCGGCCAGCAACAGTGGGTGTGTCGGGTGAGTCGGCAGCACCGCAGTGCCCAGACGGATCGATGACGTCCGCTCCCCCGCCAGTGCGAGCACCGTCAACGCATCCCAACCGAAGATCTGCGGCACCCACGCGGCGGCAAATCCGTCGGCCTCGACCTGCGATACCCGCGCGACCACCTCGCCCAGCCGCGCCGATGGCCACACCATCCGACCGATCTCCATCACCGATCACTCCTTCAGACGACGCCGGAGGCAGTCTCCCAGCCCTGCCGCGCCATCGAGCGAAATCGAGTCACGAAGTCCAGAAACGCCGTCGACGTGGCAGAGCTTGAGACGCCGAAGCGCCTCCCGCGCATGGGTCGCGGGAGGCGCTTCGCATCGAGAGCTGAGGAGGTGTCTCTGCCCTCGGGTCCGTGGGTCGACGCGTGCTCACCGAGCAGAACACCCGAGTACGCCGACAATGTGGCACTGATCGAACTGCATGCGACGGTACACCCGACCAAACCGACCGGCCACCCTTTCGGGGAAAAGAGCCCAAACCAATCAATCTGCACTGCAGTACATTTGCCCTGCGTCTACAGACGCGAAGAAGAGCGCCCGCCGCAGATGCGACGGGCGCCCTCTCGAGTGTTCGGCGACTCAGCGCTGCATGAGGTTCGACCGCCCGGCTACCACCGGGATCCACAGCGCCGCTAAGAAGGCCATCGCCGCCCACTCGACGAGCAGGCCGTAGCCGAGGCTGCCCGTCTCGGCGCTGCGGACGCTGTGCTGCGACCAGTACGTCAGCAGTCCGAGCGCGGTGCCGACGGTGACCCCGGCCATCGCGACCCACGCGAACACCCAGCGCCGCGTCCACGCCGCGAGCGCTGACACCCCGATCCCGAACACCACCACGAACCACGTGAACAGCCGGGCCAGGGCAGCGACCTCGTCGTGCCCGCCGGCCAGGACCTGCCACGCGCGCAGCCCGTCGACCTGCGGAGCCGCGAGCGCGATCAGCAGGATCAGCACGGTCGCCGCGATGAACGGGCCCCGCCCGCGCGGGTCGACTTCACGCGCCACCTTGGCCTCGATCGACGCGAGTTCGCGTCGCAGCAGCGACAGGTCGTCACTCATTCGTTCGTGCCGCTCGATGCTCGTCTGCGCTGAAACACACCGACGACCATATCGACGGCAACGAACCCGAGCAGCGTCAGCCCCAGCAGCGGCACGAACCATCCGACCAGTACGGAACCGATCACAATCGCGCCGATCACGGCGGGATGCAGGCCCCGCAGTGCGCCGCGGGCCGGCGGCCGACCCCAGCGCTGCGTGCCGCGCGTGGGACGTCGCAGCCACCACATCCGGTAGCCGAGGACGATCACCGCGACCAGTGCGATCGCCAACGCCAGCAGAACGATCTGGTTCGACAACCCGAACAGGATGCCCATGTGCAGCGCGATGCCCCACGTGGTGAGCTTCGCCGCGAGCGGCCAGTCGGCGAACCGCGATTCGTCGGTGATCTGCCCGGTCGCGCCGTCCACCGCAACCGCATCCGTCGAGAACTGCCACGGCTGACGGGTCTGGGTCACCACGAAGGCAGTCTCGGGCGTCGCCGGGATCGACGCCTCCACCTCACCGGTCACGCCGGCGTTCGCGGCGACCGCGAGGACGTCGTCGATGCGTCCGACGTTGCCGTCCAGCACATCTGTGCCGGCCGGAGCAGAAGCATGCCCGCCGTGGCCCTCGTGCCCACCGGACGGAGCGGCGTCGGTGCCGGACAGCGTCTTCGCCACCGACGGCGTCGTCCAGCCCAGCGACGTCCGCAGGTCGGTGACGTTCTCGCCCGCGTACTTCGACCAGGTCAGGCCCGTCGCGGACAGGAACACGAGACCGATTGCGATCCACAGCCCGACGGCGCCGTGCCATCCGAGCGCCCGGTTGCGCCCGCGTGCACCCCGCTTGACGGTCCACAACCGGGGTGCGGCGGCCGCGCTGCGGACTCGGGCCGTTCGGTAACGACGCACCCACAGGTAGACGCCACCGAGCGCGATCACCCACAGCCACGACGCCGCGAGTTCGCTGTAGAGCCGGCCGGGTTCACCGAGGTGAAGATGCCGGTGCAGCTGGGAGATCCACGTCCGCAGCGGCAGCGCGCTGCTGCTTCCGTAGACGACGAGTTCGCCGACCGGCCGCGCTGTCACAGGGTCGACGAACACCGACAGCCGCTCGGATTCACCGAGTGTCGGGTCGGTGAACAGCACCCGCGTGGTCTGCCCCTCCCCCGACGACGGCCGTACCGCCGACACGGTCAGGTCGGGGCGCTCGGCCTGCGCGGCCGCGACCTGCTCGCTCACCGGTGCGGCGGGCCCGGTCGACTCGACGTGCAGGTAGTCGCGGTAGACGAACTGCTCGAGGGTGGGTGCTATCGCGTACAGACCACCGCTGATCGCCGCGATGACAAGGAACGGCGCGACGAAGATGCCGGCGTAGAAGTGCAACCGCAGCACCAGTTTGCGGAGTGCGCCGGGCGGAGACGAATCATTTGACTCCGGGCGGGATTTCGGATCGTTCGGAACGTGCGCAGGGGTGGTCCCCACGCCTTCGGAAGCATGCATGACACAGGCTCTTTCCTGAAGTCTCGGATCGGCGCGCGAAACGAACGCGCGCCGCAAGGAATCCGCCGACGGGCCCCGGAACACGGGTCGTGTGGGGACATCGGCGGTGAAGACGACGGCAGATGCCGGGCACGCGAGCGCGTGACCGGTCGGCTACCGGGAAAGAGCGGGCGGGCCGCGGGTTCCGCCCGCGACGAGGGCGACGCGAGCGCCGGTCGGGTCGAGGCGACGGACGACCGTGGGTGTCCACCGGCGAATGTGGGGGACGGGGGGCGCGGACAGCACCGCGACGACGACCCGGAGCACCGATCCGAGGAGGCTCAGCAGCGACCGCTCGGCCGCCCGGATCAAGACGGCGCCGACGATGGTCGCCGCGGCGTGCGCACCCAGCATCTGCGGGGTGAGCTGCAGTCCGTGTGCGTGCTCGGACGCCAATGTGAGGGTGAAGTGGCCGATTCCCTGCCCCGCTGCCAGCATCAGCGCGAGAAGTACCAGCGGGCCACGCCGGGAGCGCAGCGACGCGACCGCGGCGCCGACGACGGCACTCGCCGCGACCAGCAGCACGATCGCCTCGTCTCCGGGGAACGCGGAGCCTCCGCCCAGTCCGTGTGCCGCGATACTGAGCGCCCCGGACAGCGCGCCGACGACCGTGCCGCGCAGTTGCGCGGCGGCGTCGGGTCCGGATTCCACTCCGCGAGACTAACTGCCGGCGTCCGACTCGCCCGCGGCCGCCGACTGTCGGACCAGGACGAATTGCCCCACTGTGACGCACATCACCGCTAGTCTGGGGCTGCCGACGTCACCGATGGGAGCAACCATGCAGGACGTTCTGACGAAGATCACCGACACACTCAGCGCGGTGCGCGTGATGCAGCGTTCCGGGCTCATCCCCTTCCCCCGTGTGGACGAGGGGGTTCGCGTGCTGCTCGCCGTCGACAAGTACGGCCCGTTCGCGGGTTCGGTGCACGCCCATGCCGCGGCCGGACACGGACGGATCGCACTGATCGACGAGCGCGGCGCACTCACCTACCGCGAGCTCGAGGCACAGTCCAACGCGCTGGCACGCGCCTGGAAGACCGAGGGCATCGGTGTCGGCACCTGCGTCGGCGCGATGTGCCGCAACCACCGCGGCCTGATCCTCACGATGCTCGCCGCAGCCAAGAGCGGAGTTCGCCTGGTGCTGATGAACACCGGATTCGCGCGGCCGCAACTGGTCGACGTCGCGGTGCGGGAGAAGGTGGAGTTCTTCGTTTTCGACAGCGAGTTCGCCGACATCGCCGATGCCCTCCCGTCCGACGTCGCCACGTACCTGTCGTGGGTCGACGAGCCGGTGCGCACTCCCCCGGCCGAGACACCGCCGCGCACCCTCGACGACCTCATCGCCGGACAGTCCACCGACACCGTGCCCGCCCCCGAACAGCCCGGCGTCTTCATCCTGCTCACGAGCGGCACCACCGGCACCCCCAAAGGCGCGCCCCGGGGGCACACCTCCCCGTTCGTCACCGCACAGTTCCTCGACCGGATTCCCTTGCGTCCCAAGCAGACCATGCTGATGGCCGCTCCCGCGTTCCACGGCACCGGCATCTCCCAACTCGGCCTGGGCATGGCGCTCGAGAACACCGTCGTGATGCAGCGTCGGTTCGACCCGGAGACCACGGTGCGCCTGATCGCCGAGCACCGCGCCGACACCCTCGTGCTGGTGCCGACGATGCTGCAGAGAATCATCGATCTCGGCCCCGACGTGCTCGGCAAGTACGACACGTCGTCACTGAAGGTCATCTTCGCGGCCGGATCGGCCATACCCCCGGACCTGTGCATCCGCACCCAGGAGGCATTCGGCAAGGTGCTGCACAACTTCTACGGCTCCACCGAGGTCGCCGCGGTCACCGTTGCCACCCCGGACGACCTCGAACGCGCACCCGGCACCGCGGGACGACCGCCTGCCACGTGCCACATCGCCCTGTTCGACGACGCCGGCAAGCGGATCACCGAACCCGACGTCGTCGGGCGCATCTTCGCCAAGTCCGGACTGAGCTTCGAGGGTTACACCGACGGACGCGACAAGGAACGCATCGACGGCATGCTCTCGACCGGCGACGTCGGCCACTTCGATCACGACGGACTGCTGTTCGTCGACGGACGCGACGACGACATGATCGTCTCGGGTGGGGAGAACGTCTACCCACTCGAGGTCGAGAACCTCATCGCCGAGCGGCCGGACGTCCTGGAGGTCGCAGTGATCGGCGTGCAGGACGACGAGTTCGGCCACCGCCTGCGCGCCTTCGTCGTCGCGGCGTCCACGTCCACGCGCGATCCCGACGAGATCCGTGCCCACGTGAAGTCGAATCTCGCCCGATACAAGGTGCCGCGCGACGTCGTCTTCATCGAGGAACTGCCCCGCAACGCCACCGGCAAGTTGCTGCGTCGGGTGCTCTCGGAAATGGACGTCGAGTCGTCCTGAGCGGCCCCGGCGCACACACATCGCCCCGGCGCACTGAACCCGATCGGAATCGGCACAGACAGCACGATCGACCACCCACGGCAAGTTCCCGTGCGAGGACGCTGCCTGCACGAGCACAAAAGGAAGAACCCCCGCCCTGATCCAGGACGGGGGTTCTTCATTGGTAGCGGGGACAGGATTTGAACCTGCGACCTCTGGGTTATGAGCCCAGCGAGCTACCGAGCTGCTCCACCCCGCGATGCATGAACGAAGTTACACGAGCGGCGGAACGGAAGGCAAATCGCCTGCAGCGAGCCGGTCGCGTCCGCCGAAGCCGCCACCGAAGCTCGTTGCAGGGTGACTCGGATCACGAAAAATCGGTAATCCATCTCACATAACACGCATGTAACGGCCAGGGCTCGAAAAGGCAACGCGCCGCTCGGACCTGCATGAATGCGGCCGGGTAGCACTTCCGAACGGGTCGACCGGACTGTTTCGTCGACATGACTTTCCGGCGGGCGTCGTCGTACGTTCGTTACCAGCTCGTGATGTTCGAGTGCAGGACCGACCCGCCGCTGCCAGCTCTGCCCCCGCGGGATTCGGACGAACACAAACCCTTCGAGGGGCAGGGACGCGACACCACGAACGGTGTGCCCGGGAGGACGAACCCGTCTCCCGCCGGCCCAGTCGCGTCGGCGCAGGAGAGGAACTACCCGCATGACCAACACCAGCTTCACCAAGCGCGCCCTCGGCTGGGCCGCCGTCACCGGCGCCCTCGTCGCAGTCCCGTTCGCCGCAGGCACCGCCACCGCAAGCGCCGCCACCCACAACTGGGACGGCGTCGCGCAGTGCGAGAGCGGCGGCAACTGGGGCATCAACACCGGCAACGGCTACTACGGTGGCCTGCAGTTCTCGCAGAGCACCTGGACCGCCAACGGGGGCACCGGCTCCCCGCACACCGCGTCCAAGGAGGAGCAGATCCGCGTCGCCGAGAACACCCTCGCCTCGCAGGGTCCGGGCGCCTGGCCCACGTGCGGCCAGTACCTGACCACGGCCGAGCCGGCCCCGATCGCCGAACCCGCGCCTGCCCCTGCCGAGGCCCCCGCACCGGCGCCGATGCAGGCCCCGTCCGCTGCCGACCTCGTCGACCAGGCCGTCCGGCTTGCCGGCGACGCGGCCTCCCAGCACGGCTACGGCGACCAGTTCCAGCAGCTGCTCGACACCCACGGTGGCGCCGTCACCGACGTGAAGGCCGCGCTCACCCGCTGAGCCCACACAGCTGAAGGGACCCTTCGTACGCTCGGAGCGTACGAAGGGTCCCTTCAGCTGTTTACCGGACTCGGAACCTACCGATCAGCCACCGGCCGACTGGTAGGCGTTGACGGCCCGCTGCAGGCGATCGAGCGCCTCACCGTAGGCCTTGAAGTCGCCGCCGGCCTGCGCCGACTGCAGGTTGGCCAGTGCCGCATCGAGTTCCGCGACCGCAGCAGCCTTGTCCGGCGTCTGACCCGGTGCCGACGGAGCCGGAGTGGGTGCCGGCGTCGTCTGACCGCCGGTCTCCGGCTGGGCGGCGGGCTCACCACTCGGCCTGGTGGCCGAGCTGCCCGTGCCCGACCCGAACACCTGGTCCAGCGCCTCCGCGAGCGTCGGCGCGTAGCCGACCCGGATGCCGGTGGTGTCGGTGAAGCTGACCATCACCCTGGCGAGCTGCGGGAACGCGTTGGCCGAGTTGCGCTGCGTGTACAGCGGTTCGACGTACAGGATGCCGCCGTCCGCGATCGGCAGCGTCAACAGGTTTCCGAAGATCACCTTGTTCGACTGCCGCAGCAACGCCAGCTCGCTGGCGACGCGCGGATCCGACGTCATCGCGGACTGCGCCTGCTGCGGACCCTGCGTCTGGGTGTTGGTCGGCAACTGCAACACCCGGAACTTGCCGTAGTTCTCGGGGTCCGACTGCACCGAGATGTACGCCGACAGCAGCTCGCGCTGGTAACCGACCATCGGGCTGGTCAGAACGAACTGCGGCTTCGCCGTCTCCGGGTTGCCGGCCAGCACGTAGTACGGCGGCTGGTTCTTGTCGGTCTCGACCGTCGGGTCACTGGGCACCGACCAGAACGCGTTGTTGCTGAAGAACTCGCCCGGATCGTCCACGTGGTACTTCGCGAGCATCTCGCGCTGCACCTTGAACAGATCCTCCGGGTACCGGAAGTGCGCCTGCAGATCCGGGCTCACCTCGGACTTGGGCTTGACGGTGTCGGGGAAGACGCCCATCCAGGCCGAGAGCACCGGATCCTTGTCGTCCACCTGGTACAGGGTCACCGTTCCGTCGTACGCGTCGACGGTCGCCTTCACCGAGTTGCGGATGTACGAGACTTCCTTCTTCGGCAGCATGCGGCCGTTGGCCTGGTTCGTGCTGTCCTGCACCAGACCGTCGAGCGAGGACCGCTGCGCGTACGGGTAGTTGTCGAGCGTGGTGTACGCGTCGACGATCCACTGCATGCGCCCGTTCACGACGGCCGGGTACACGGTGCCGTCCGTGGTGAGCCACGGCGCCACCTTGTTCACGCGGTCGGCGGGATCACGGTTGTAGATGATCTTCGAATCCGAACCGATGGCTCCGGAGAACAGGATGTTGCGCTCGGTGTACTTGGCTGCGAACGCCAGGCGGTTGAACCAGTTCCCGATGCCGACACCGCCCGCACCGGTATAGGTGTACTTCCGCGAGTCGGTGTCGTACTCGCGAGGAGCACTGCCCGGCTCGCCGCCCACGATCGCGTAGTCGGCATCCGAGGACGCGATCACCGGACCGTAGTAGGTGCGCGGATTCTCGACCTCGAGGGCGGGGTCCGCGGGCTTCGTCTCCAGGTCGCTGACGCTGTAGATCGGGTAGCCGCCGGTGTTGTTCTGGGTGTCGCCGCTGACCGCCGTCACCTGGTTCGCGTACGCAGCGACGAAACCGTTGCCGTGCGTGTACACGGTGTGCTTGTTGATCCAGTCCGTCTGGTTGCCCTGCAGACTCGACGGCGACAGCTCGCGGGCCGCGACGACGAAGTCGCGGAGCGTGCCGTCCATCTCGTACCGATCGATGTTCAGCGACTTCGGGAACGCGTAAAAGTTCTTGAGCTGCTTCTGCGCGGTGAACGTCGGCGAGAGCACGTTCGGATCGAGCAGGCGGGTGTTCGCGATGGTCGTGACGTCCGCCGGAACATCCTTGGGTTGCTTGGTCGACGTTCCCGAGTAGTCGACGTATTCGACTGTCTGGTCCGTGATCCCGTACGCCTGTCTGGTCGCGGTGATGTTCCGTTCGATGTAGGTGCGTTCCTTGTCGGCCGCGTTCGGCTTCACCGAGAACTGCTCGACGACGAGCGGGTACACGGCACCGACGAGCACCGACGACAGCACCAGCAGCGCGACGGCCATCGCCGGGATCCGCAGATCGCGCAGGAAGATCGCCGCGAAGAAGGCGATCGCGCAGATGACGGCGATCGCCAGCATGATCAGCTTGGCGGGCAGCACCGCGTTGATGTCGGTGTAGCCGGCGCCGGTGAACGTGGGCTCCTTGCGTGAACTCGACAGCAGCGCGTACCGGTCGAACCAGTACGAGACCGCCTTGAGGAGCACGAACGTGCCGGCGAGCACCGCCAGCTGCACGCGCGCCGACTTCGTCAGCGCGCCCTGACGACCGCTGAGCCGCAGCCCGCCGAAGATGTAGTGCGTGATCAGGCTGGCGAAGAACGCGATGACCACGGCGACGAACAGCCAGTTCAGGACGAACTGGTAGAACGGCAGATCGAACGAGTAGAACCCGATGTCCTTGCCGAACTGCGGGTCCGTGATCCCGAAGTTCTGGCCGTTGAGGAACAACTGCACCGTCGCCCAGCTGGCCTGTCCCGCGAGACCGGCGAACAGGCCGATCACGACCGGGATGCCGATGCCGAACAGCTTCTGACGGGTCATCACCGCGGTGCGGTAGCGCGCGACCGGGTCGTTCGAGCCCGGCGAGGGCAGGAACATCGGACGCGATCGATACGCCAGCAGCAGCGCGAGCCACACGATGGCGCCCACCACGAGGCCGACCACGAAGAACAACGCGATCCGGGTCAGCAGCACCCTGCTGAACACGCTCCGGAAGTCGACCTCACCGAACCACAACCAGTCCGTGTAGACGTCGATGAATCGCGGGCCGACCAGCAACAGTGCTGCGGCGATCAACGCCAGGATCAGCAGCACCCGTGTGCGTTTCGACAACGAAGGTAAACCGGCGGGGGGCCTCATGCCCACGTGCCACTCTCCCAACAATCCGGCGACGCCTTCGCGCCGCAGCCAATGCACCGTCCAGCGTCACCTGAGAGTGACCGTTTCGTCCCACTCTACGTAACTACCCGTCGACGTCGCGCCCCGTGACCGAGCCGCGCGCCGTCGGGCCATGGTGCAAGGATAAGGATGTGATCGATAGCGATGGTGTTTTCCACGGCGACGGGTCCCCGGGAAACCGCGGAAATGTGAGCCTGTCCAGCGAATCCTTGAGCCGATGCGTGCACGAGGTGATCGACTTCGTCGACGCCGGCGGGTGGGGTCAGCCGCCCACGGTGTTCGCCATCGTCCCGACGGCGCTCGTCGCGGCGGCCGAGCCGTCGCTTCTCGACCAGCTGGACGACGGGGCCGAGCTCACGCCCATCGAGCAGGAGTCGCTGCCCGACGACGTCGAGGGCGGCTCCCCCGCGCTCGACGAGTTCCTGGCCACGACCACGTGGCCGTCCGAGGTGGTCGGCTGCGCTCTGGTGCAGGAGATCGTGGTGCTGCCGCCCGAGGCGGAGTCCGACCTGGACGACGCGGTCGCCCCGACGCTCACCGATCGGCACGCCGCGAACGAGGCCGCCCGGACCGCCGCCGAGTCGCATCCCGACCGGCGTGAGGCCCGGCTGATCGCGGCGGTGCTGCGGGACGGCCCGTCACTGGCCCTTCTGCAACTGCGACCGACCGACGACGACGATCCGTTCGCCGGGGTCGAACTGCGCACGTACGACAATCTCGCTCCCGGCGTCGTCTCCGCTCTCTACGCGACGCTCGACGCGGACGAGCTCTAGCAACTCGGCGCCGGACGGCCCTCGTTGATGTCGGCGAGGGCGTCGATTGCGCCGCCGAGCGTCTCGACCTTCACCAGGTCCAGGCCGTCGGGCCGGTTCGCCACCGCCTCGTCGCAATTCTTGGCCGGAACCAGGAAGGTCGTGGCGCCGGCTTCCTTGGCCGCGATCATCTTGTAGGGAATGCCGCCGATCGGCCCCACGTCACCGGCGGGGTCGATCGTGCCGGTGCCGGCGACGAAGTCACCGCCGTTGAGTTCACCCGGGCTGAGCTTGTCGACCACGGCCAGGCTGAACATGAGGCCGGCCGACGGCCCGCCGATGTCGGCGAGGTTGAAGTCGATCGTGAACGGCACCTCCGGCACCGTCCCGGCGCCGACACCGAGGTAGCCCGGGTTCGAATCGTCGCCGTCGCTGTGCGGGCGGGAGCCGAGGGTCACCGGCGCAGTGGTTTCCACACCGTCCCGCACGAACGTGATGTCGACGGTGGATCCGGCACCGGCCGCACCGACCGCGTCCTGCAGTTCGTCGGCGCTGTCGACCGGAGTGGAGCCCACCCGCAGCACACGGTCGCCCTCGCGCAGGACCCCGGCGGCCGGGCCGCCCTCCGCGACGGTGCGGATCTCGACGGCGACCGGAAGGTTCAGATACCGGAGGGCCGCGAGCTCGGCACTGTTCTCCGACTTGGCGAACTGAGCCGAATTCTCTTCCTTGACCTCTTCCTGCGACTTCTGCGGCGGGTAGACGTCCTCGCGGGGCACCAGCCCCTGCCGTCCGCTCACCCACAGACCGAGCGCGTCGAACAGCGTCAGGTTGTTGCGCACCGCGACGGTCGTCATGTTGAGGTTGCCACTCGTGGCGTCGACCGCGGTGCCGTCGATCTCGACGACGGGCTTGCGCACGATCTCGCCGTTCTCTTCGACGTCGGTCTCGCCGAGCGTGTTGAAGGTCGGGCCGGGGCCGAGCGCGACGAACGGGACCTTCACCGTCGTTCCGAGGACGCCCAGTGCCAGGACCGGGGCCAACGTCGCCAGTAGGGTCACCATCCGTCGGTTCACCTGGCCAGGATAGAGGCCGCCGCGAGTTGCATCGCCGGACCCCGGGTGGTGTTCGCCGTGAGCGTGATCTCCGCACGGGCCATGCGGGGCCGCGCCTTGTACCGTTGAACTATGAGCGATCTGCCCTTTGGCTTCTCCAACTCCGACGACGACCCGGACCGCAACAAGGATTCGGCGGGCCGCGAGCAAAGCGGGGGTCAGGGAGGTTCGGCCGGTCAGCCGTTCGGCTTCGATCCGAGTGCATTCGGACTGGGCGGCGCGGGCGGTGCCGGGGGCGCCGGGTTCGATCCGGCCGCGCTCGGTCAGATGCTCTCCCAGTTCGGGCAGATGCTCAGTGGCATGGGCAGTGCGATGGGTAAGGGCGACCAGTCCGGCCCCGTCAACTACGAGATCGCGAAGAATCTCGCGCGCCAGCAGATCGGCTCGGTGACGCCGATCGGCGAGGGCACCGCGTCCGCCGTCTCCGACGCCGCGCGTCTCGCCGAACTGTGGCTCGACGGCGCCACCACACTTCCCGCCGGCGCCACCCGCACCCTGGCGTGGACTCCCAACGATTGGCTCGACGGCACCCTCGACACGTGGAAGCGGCTGTGCGACCCGGTCGCCGAACAGGTTTCCGGCATGTGGGTGCAGGGCCTTCCCGAAGAGGCCCGCAACATGATCGGCCCGATGGCCGGGATGTTCACCCAGATGGGTGGTCTCACGTTCGGATCCCAGCTCGGCCAGGCACTCGGCCAGCTGTCGAAGGAGGTCCTCACCTCCACCGACATCGGCCTGCCGCTCGGGCCTGCCGGTACCGCAGCTCTGCTCCCCGCCGCGATCGAGGCCTTCAGCGAGGGGCTCGAGCAGCCGCATCGCGAGGTGCTCGTGTTCATCGCCGCCCGCGAGGCCGCCTACCAGCGGCTCTACAACCACGTGCCGTGGCTGCGGCAGCGACTGCTCGCGACCGTCGAGGACTACGCACGCGGGATCAAGATGGACTTCTCCGCGATCGAGGAGGCCGCGCAGGGACTCGACCCGTCGGCGCTCACCGATCCGTCGCAGCTCGAGAAGATCCTGCAGCAGGGCGCTTTCGAGCCGCAGACCACGCCGGAGCAGAAGCAGGCCCTCGAACGCCTCGAAACCATGCTGGCGCTCGTCGAGGGCTGGGTGGAGGTCGTCGTCGCCGAGGCGCTCGGCGAACGCCTGCCCGGTGTCGCCGCGCTCACCGAGACGCTGCGCCGCCGCCGCGCGACCGGTGGACCCGCCGAGCAGACCTTCGCGACGCTCGTCGGCCTGGAACTGCGCCCCCGCAAAGTCCGTGAAGCCGCGCAGCTGTGGCGCCGGCTCACCACCGACACCGGCATGGAAGCGCGCGACGGCGTGTGGGCTCACCCGGACCTGCTGCCCGACTCGTCGGACCTGGACAATCCGGCCGCATTCGTCGACCGCGTTCTCGGCGGCGGCGAGGCGAGCACCTTCCACGACCCGATCGCGCAGCTCGAGCAGACCGAGGCACGCGAGCGGGAGGAGAAGAACCGCGATCAGGGCGACGCCGGCGAGTCCGAGGCCTAGTCCGGAACGCTGTCGTCGGCGGCGGCGCAGTCGTCCGCGTCGCCGCCCTGCAGGCCCGGTTGCCGGGTCACCACTGAGTACGCCTCCAAGTAGCCCATGGCCCGCTCGGTGCGCGGATACTGCCGGACCTCACGCCAGAACCGTTGGTTGTGGCCGCCCGAGACATACAGGTGCACCAGTTCGTGGACCAACACGTAATCGAGCACGTAGGCCGGCACCGTCTGCAGCAGTTCGCTGACCCGGATGGTGCCGTCCACCGGCGTGCACGACGCCCAGCGCGTCTTCATCGACGGCACCCACCGCACCGAGACCGGGGTGGCCGCGCCGCCGAGCCATCGCGCCGACAGTCGCGCGGCGCGCTCGGCCAGTTCCACGTCGCTGCGTCGGGCCCGGTCCGCCGCGCGTAGATCCGCGCGCTCGAGCTTCTCGATCATCTCGGCGACCAGTTCGGCCTCTGCCTTCTTCGACAGACCGGTCGGCATCAGCACGACGACCTTGTCGCCCTCGCGGCGCGCGCTCACCGTCCGCCGTCGGCGGGCGCTGCGCCGGATCTCCACCTCGGGCCCTGCACCGCTGTTCGACGTCTCCGAGCCAGTCACGGACCACCACGCTAGCCGTCCGGTCCGACACCGCTCCACACAGATCTCGGACCGATCGGCTGCCTGTGCGAAATACCGAGCTCACGGCGCATTTTTCCCTGTGGATAACCCCGGAATTCCGACGGGCGGTCGGTGTCCGGAATGAGATCGTCCGTCCATGACCTCGGTAGCCGCCACACACCTGCGACGTCTCGTCCTCGATCCCCGACTGCCCGTGCTGGTGCGGCCGAGCGGTCGCCTACAGATCGGGTGGGACCCGGAGACGTCGATCATCCTGACGCCGCCCCCGTCGGTCGATCCGCAGGCCCTCGTCTCGGTGCTGGGGCTTCTCGACGGCCGCACGTCCCGGCCGGGCGTGGTGTGGCGTGCGGTGGAACACGGCATCGCACCCGCCGACATGTCGACGATCCTGAGCGAGCTCGAAGAGGCCGGGGCGCTGCGGCCCGCCCCGACGCCCCCGGACGACGTCCCGACGATCCGCGTGCACGGCCGCGGACCGTTGGCCGACGCCATCTCCAGCGCACTCATCACCGGCCCGGCCCGGGTCACCCGGTCCACCCATTTCACCGCGGACACCGACGTCACGACGTGGAACTGTCTGTGTGTCGTCCTCACCGACGAGCTCGTCGTCGATCCTCGGCTGGTGGACGCGCTGTTGGTCGCGGGTATTCCCCACCTGCCCGTCCGCCTGCGGGACGGGCGCGGGGTGGTGGGGCCGCTGGTCCTGCCGGGCAGCACGAGCTGCCTGCGGTGTGCCGACCTCACGCGATCCGACGCCGACGAGGAATGGCCGCACGTGGCCGCGCAGCTGCTCGGCCGGGTCGGTCACGCCGCCCCGGCGACCGTGCTCGCCACCACGGCCGTCGCGTTGGGACAGCTGGAAATGGTGCTCTCGCGGGCGGCCCGCCCCGCGCCCGCGAGCCTGGACGCGACGCTCGAGATCGACCTCGATTCGCACCGGTTCGCGGTCCGGCCGTGGCCCCGCGATCCGCGGTGTGGATGCTCACGTTCCGCAATCTTCTTGGACGAACCCGCGAATCTTCCGCCATGATGGTCTGGTGTCCGACATCCCACGCAGAAGCACCGCCCGCACCGCCAAGCTCGCGAGCATTCCGCTGGGCATCGCCGGTCGCGCGGCGATGGGTTTCGGGCGCAAGCTGGCCGGTGGGGACCGGGACGAGATCGACGCCCAGCTGACCGCGAAGGCCGCCGAGCAGTTGTTCACCGTGCTGGGTGAGCTCAAGGGCGGTGCGATGAAGCTCGGGCAGGCGCTCAGCGTGATGGAGGCGGCGATCCCGGAGGAGTTCGCCGAGCCCTACCGCGAGGCGCTCACCAAGCTGCAGGCCGAGGCACCGCCGCTGCCCGCGAAGCAGGTGCACCGAGTCCTCGACCAGCAGCTCGGCACCAAGTGGCGCGATCGCTTCGCCGAGTTCGACGACACTCCGACCGCTTCGGCGAGCATCGGTCAGGTGCACCGCGCGGTATGGGCCGACGGACGGGAGGTGGCCGTCAAGGTCCAGTACCCGGGCGCCGACGAGGCCCTGCGAGCCGACCTGAAGACGCTCACCCGGTTCGCCGGGCTGTTCACGTCGGTGATGCCGGGAACGGACATCAAACCGATCCTCGACGAGCTGAGTGCACGCACCGAGGAAGAGCTCGACTACCGCATCGAGGCCGACAATCAGCGCGCGTTCGCGAAGGCGTTCCACGGCGACCCCCGCTTCGTCGTGCCGCGGGTCGTCGCGAGCGCCCCCAAGGTCGTCGTCACGGAGTGGATGACGGCCACCCCCCTGTCGGCGATCATCACCGACGGCACGACCGAACAACGCAACACCGCGGGCGCGCTGCTCGCGGAGTTCCACTTCGTCTCGCCGGCGCAGGTGGGGCTGCTGCACTGCGATCCGCACCCGGGCAACTTCATGCTGCACGACGACGGCCGCCTCGGGATCATCGACTTCGGCGCGACCGCCCCGATGCCGAACGGGTTGCCCCCGGTGTTGGGCCGCATGGTCCGCCTCAACCTCGAGGAGCGCTTCGACGAGCTGACGGAACTGTTGCGCGCCAATGGTTTCGTGCTCCCCGGTCGCACTGTCACCGATCAGGAGATCGCCGACTACCTTCGCCCGTTCACCGATCCGATCCGCACCGAGTCGTTCCACTTCACACGTGCGTGGCTACAGAAGGCGGCCGGGACGGCGACCGATCTGTCGGGCACCCACTTCCGAACCGCGCGTGCCCTCAATCTCCCGGCCGAGTACCTGATGATCTTCCGGGTGCTGCTGGGTTCGGTCGGCATCTGTGCCCAACTCGACGCGTGCGCCCCGTACATGGCGATCCTCACCAAGTGGCTGCCCGGCTTCTCGGACGACGCCGACGGTCTCGAGAGCCTCGACGGCGCGTAGGGTTCCCGGCTTTCCGGACCCCGACAGATGGCCGAATGTCACACGCGTTCAGCCCAACTGAACGCGTGTGACATTCGGCCGTTGTCAGGTCAGGCGCAGACGAGCGCCTTGCGTTGGTCCGGGTTCTTCCGGGGCCGACCTCGCGGCCTCTTACGGGCGATCACGACCCCCTGATCGAAGATCTCACCGCCCCAGACTCCCCACGGCTCTGCGCGGTCGAGTGCGGCGCGCAGGCACCGGTTGCGGACGGGGCACTGTCCGCACAGCGCCTTGGCCCGCTCGAGGTCGGCAGGTGTCTCGGCGAACCACAGGTCGGGGTTTTCCACTCGACAGGGCAGCTCCGGGCGTGCCGAGTCGACTACTGCCAATCCGCCGGACACGGTGCTGGTCTCGTTCTGTCCTCGGCATGTCGCGGTAGACACGTCGTTCTCCTCTGCTGATGTTTCGCGGCTGGCGCCGGCTTTCGGTGGTCACACGAACCGAAGTCGAAGGCCTGGAGCTCGAGGGCTCGAAACACGAAGGCCACGGTTCGCAGTTGCGATCCGTGGCCTCGAGAGGAATGGCGGGAGTGCCTACCGAACGAATTGTCGGTGTCTACTCCGGGCCACGGATGCGGGGGCTGCTGCTGCTGCTGCTGCTG
This sequence comes from Prescottella sp. D32, assembly GCF_037287305.1. Lineage (NCBI taxonomy): Bacteria > Bacillati > Actinomycetota > Actinomycetes > Mycobacteriales > Nocardiaceae > Rhodococcus > Prescottella sp. D32. The sequence goes on along the minus strand of NZ_JARBSW010000001.1, from coordinate 1,783,643 downwards.
CGCGCAGACGGATTGCGTGCGGTGCGGCGGCTGCGTTCCTCGCAGCGACCGGGGCGGCCGCAGGGAGGTACGCGCCAGCGATTGCGGGCACAGATGCACGCGCTGCTGCTGCAAATGCAGTTGCATTCCAGTCGTTCATCTTTTTGCCACCTCCCTTTCGTATCGGTCCGACAGTTACCGCACACAAGTTTTACCCCGTGGCGTGCAGTCCAGGGTATGCAACCCGAACAGACCGCACAAGTTATTTTTGACCTGCGGTTTTACCGCGGATCGTGGGTCACGTCGGATCCAGTGTCGCCGACGACCACTCGCCGCGCACCACCGCGAGAACATCGGCGCCGAACTGTTCCAGCTTTTTCGCACCGATCCCCGAAATCGCGGTGAGCGCACGTTCGTCCTGCGGCTGCTGCTCGGCGATCGCCTGCAGCGTGTTGTCGGTGAACACCACGTAGGCGGGCACCTTCATCTCACGGGACGTCTCCCGGCGCCAGTCCTTGAGCGCCTCGAAAAGCTCCATGTCGAGGTTCGACGGGCAACCCTCGCACCGGCCGAGCGTGTGCGCGGTCGCGTCCAGCAACGGCTTACCGCACACGCGGCACCGCGGCCGCTGTTTCGTGGAACGAGCGGGCTTGGCGATCCGCGACGCCGGCGAATCGTCCGGGATCACGTTGGTGAGGAAGCGGGACCGGCGCCGGGACTTGCGTCCCCCTTCGTTGCGCGCGAGTGCCCACGACAGCGCCAGGTGTTCGCGGGGACGTGTCACGCCGACGTAGAGCAGCCGACGTTCCTCCTCGATGCCGTCCTGGTCGCCGGGCGAATTGGAGTCGCCGAGCACGTGCGCGATCGGCAGCGTCCCCTCGGTGAGCCCGACCAGGAACACCGCATCCCATTCGAGTCCCTTGGCGGCGTGGAGCGACGCCAGCGTGACTCCCTGCACGACCGGAGGATGCCGCGCCTCCGAACGGGCGGCCAACTCTGCGAGCAGCCCACCGAGCGTGAGGTGCGGGTCGTGCGCGAGCAACTCCTCGGTGAGCGACACCAGCGCAGTGAGCGAACCCCACCGCTCGCGCGCCTGGGCGCCGGTCGGTTCGACGTCGGTGAGCCCCAACGGGACCAGCACCGCCCGCACCAAGGTCACCAGCGCCTGGCCGGTGTCGGCGCCCTCGGGCAGGTCGTCGCGACCTGCCACCTGCCGCAGCGCGTTGATCGCCTGCCGCACCTCCTGCCGAGTGAAGAAGCCTTCGCCGCCCCGCACCTGGTACGGGATCCCGGCCTCGGTGAGCGCCTGCTCGTGCACCTCCGACTGTGCGTTGATGCGGTACAGCACCGCGATCTCGGCCGGTTCGACACCCTGCTCGATGAGCTTCTTGATCTGCCGCGCCACCGCCGCGGCTTCGGCCGGTTCGTCGTCGTACTCGGCGAACGTCGGTTCGGGGCCGGACGGCCGCTGCCCGATGAGCTGCAGGCGCGTGCCGGCGATCCGGCCGCGGGCCTCCCCGATCACCCGGTTGGCGAGCGAGACGACCTCCGGGGTGGACCGGTAGTCGCGCTCGAGCCGCACGACGGTCGCGTCGGGGAATCTGCGCGAGAAGTCCAGCAGGTACTTCGGGGTGGCACCGGTGAACGAGTAGATCGTCTGGTTGGCATCGCCGACGACGGTGAGGTCGTCACGATCCCCCAGCCACGCGTCCAGCACCCGCTGCTGCAACGGCGTCACGTCCTGGTACTCGTCGACGACGAAGCACCGGTACCGGTCACGGAACTCCTCGGCGACCGCCGAGTGCTCCTCGAGAGCGGCCGCCGTGTGCAGCAACAGGTCGTCGAAGTCGAGCAGCATGCCGTCGTAGTTGCGGGCCTTGAGTTCCTCGTAGCCCGAGTACACGGCCGCGACCTTGGCGGCGTCGGCCGGGATGTCCCGCCGGGCCCGCGCCGCGACAGCCGGGTAGTCCTCCGGGGCGACGAGCGATCCCTTGGCCCACTCGATCTCGCTCGCAAGGTCGCGGATGCTCTCGGTGCTGGTGGACAACCCCACCCGGCTCGCCGCCTGCCCGACGAGCGCGAACTTGCGGTCCAGCAGCTGCCACTCGGTGTCGCCGATCACCTGCGGCCAGAAGTAGCGCAACTGACGCAGCGCCGCGGCGTGGAACGTTCGGGCCTGCACCTGCGGCCCACCCCCGCCGATGCCGAGCCCGCGGAGCCTCCCGCGCATCTCTCCGGCCGCGCGGGCCGTGAAGGTCACCGCGAGGACCTGACCGGCCGAGACGTGCCCACCCGCGACGAGGTGTGCGATGCGGCGGGTGATGGTGCGGGTCTTGCCGGTGCCGGCGCCCGCCAGTACGCACACGGGGCCGCGCGGTGCCAGCACGGCGGCAGACTGCTGCGGGTCCAGGCCCTCGTCGGGCCTGGTTCCGGTGCGCTCCGGGGTGACATCCGCTGACATGCCGTCCATCCTCTCAGGGCGCACCGACACCGGCTGCCCGCACCCGCTGCGCTGTGACGTACGCCCGTGCGGGAACAGTACGGACCGATCGTGGTGTTATATGCGCCGTGACTACCGAAGCTCCCGCCCTGACCATGTACTCGACCACGTGGTGCGGTTACTGCCGTCGCCTGAAGAAGCAGCTCGACGAGAACGGCATCTCGTACGTCGAGATCGACATCGAGCTCGATCCCGCGTCGGCCGAGTTCGTGGGCAGCGTCAACGGCGGCAACCACGTCGTCCCCACCGTGAAGTACGCGGACGGCAGCACCGCCACCAATCCGAGCCTGGCGCAGGTCAAGCAGGCCCTGGGCCTCTAGCCCCTCGTTCGGCTCGTCGGTCGGCCCGTCAGTCGGTTGCGGCCCAGGACTCGATCATCACTCGCGCGATCGAGATCGATCCGGGCAGCAGCAGCTCGGCGTCCGAGCGCGACGTCCAGTCGCCGGCGTCGAGCGCGGACCGGATCTGTTCGCGCGTGAACCAGTGGGCCTCGGCGATCTCGCCGTCCGCGAATTCGAGCGGAGCGGCGGGATCGCCCACGGCCGAGAACCCGATCATGACCGAACGCGGGAACGGCCACGGTTGGCTGCCGAGATACCGGACGTCGTGCACGTCCAACCCGACCTCCTCGCGGATCTCCCGCACCACGCACGTCTCGAGCGACTCCCCGGCCTCGACGAATCCGGCGAGGACCGAGAACATCCGCGGCGGCCACACCGGCTGACGTGCGAGCAGCACCCGGTCGGCGCCGTCGTGCACCAGGCAGATCACCGCCGGGTCGGTGCGCGGAAACTCCTCGTGCCCGGTGCTCGAGCTGATCCGGGACCACCCGGACATCGTCGGTTCCGTCGCGGCCCCGTCGATCGCGCTGTAGCCCGCGTGGTCGTGCCAGTTCAACAGCGCCACAGCGGTTGTCAGCAGTCCCGCACTCGACTCGTCGAGCCGGTGGCCGAGCATTCGCAGATCACCGAGTTCGCCGGTCATCGCCGGAACCCGTACCGCCCACACGTGGCGCGTGCCGTGAAGCCCCAGGAATACCGCGTCGTTCGCCGGTTCGTCGCCCAGCGTCGATGCCGGCTCGAGAACCAGTTCGCCGTCGGCTACCCGAACCTGACCCCGCGGATTGACCCGCAGCAGAAAAGCGTTCGCCCATCCGGCACGCAGCGCGTCGGTGTCCGCGCGCAGTTCCTCCGCCCGGTCGAGGGCGGCTCGCGACAGCAGTGGAGTCTCGGTCAGTTCGAAGTGCGGCACGGGAACGACCCTACTGCGAGGGACCGGTCCGCCCGACTTCGCTCAGCTGCTGACGCGCCGGATGTACAGCAGGAGGTCGTCGGCCTCCACGGCGTCGACCTCGGGCGACCCCACCCGCAACAGACGGCCGTCGCGCACCACGCCCAGCACGATGTCGGACAGGTGCCGCGGCGACCCGCCGACCTCCTCGGGTTCGACTTCACGCTCGGCGATCGCGAAACCGGCCTCCGGGGTGAGCAGGTCCTCGACCATCTCCACCACGCTCGGCGTGGTGCGGGCGATACCGAGCAGGCGTCCCGCGGTCTCCGAGGAGACGACCACCGAGTCGGCCCCCGACTGCCGGAGCAGGTGCGCGTTGTCGGTCTCACGGATCGCGGCGACGATCTTCGCCTTGGGTGCGAGTTCGCGCGCGGTGAGCGTGACGAGGACCGCGGTGTCGTCGCGGTTCGCGGCGACGATGATCGACGCTGCGTTCTGCACACCGGCGAGCCGCAGCACGTCGGACTTGGTTGCCGAGCCGTGGACGGTCACCAGGCCCATGCTCGCCGCGGTGTCGAGCACCACCTGATCGGTGTCGACCACCACGATGTCGGAGGGAACGATGCCGTCCCCGAGCATGGCGTCGATGGCGGTACGTCCCTTCGTGCCGAATCCGACGACGACGGTGTGGTTGCGCACGCGATGCCTCCAACGCTGGATCTTGAACGCCTGGCGCGAGCTCTCGGTGAGCGCCGAGAGGGTCGTACCGACCAGGACGATGAGGAAGAAGATGCGGAGCGGCGTGATGACCAGAACGTTGATCAGTCGCGCTTCCGGGGTGATCGGGGTGATGTCGCCGTAACCGGTGGTCGACAGCGAGACCGTCGCGTAGTAGATGCAGTCCAGCAGCGACAGCTGGTTGTCCTGCGCATCCTTGTAGCCGTCCCGGTCGATGTAGACGACGAGCACGGCCAACGCCAGTGCGCCGAGCGCGTACGAGACTCGCCGCGCGATGGCGCGGGACGGACTGGTCTGCATCTCCGGGACCTTGAGCACGCCGACTAGCGCGAAGTCCGGCCGATCCGTCAGCGCGTCCGCGTTCCCGAACCGCGCTCTCAACCTACCGGGCATCCACTGGTCCCCATCTCCTCTGCTCCGACTGGCAGTTCACACAGTCGGCTCGCAGCCTAACCGCGGATCCCGGAATAGCGGAACGGCACAGGAAAATCGGGGTGACGGTGGCGGAACGACGGCGCGTGGGGCAGGGTGGCCGCATGTCACAGCGTCCGAACCGATCCAGTCAGGCTCCTGCTCTCCGCCTCGCCGCTCTGCTCTTCGGCGCCGGAACACTGCACTTCGTCCGGCCGCGGCCGTTCGACGCGATCGTGCCGCGCGCGCTCCCCGGAAGCGCGCGCACGTACACGTACGCGTCGGGTGTCGCCGAGCTCGCGACGGCCGCGGCGCTCGCGGTGCCCCGGACGCGCCGGCTCGGCGGCACGCTCGCGACCGCACTGTTCGTCGCCGTGTTTCCCGCCAACGTCCAGATGACGATCGACTGGTTCCGGTCGAACCGCACGTCGACGCCCGCGAAGGTCCTCGCCGCGGCCCGTCTGCCGCTGCAGATCCCCCTGGTCGCCGACGCATTGAGGGCCCGGCGCAACGCGGCCTGACCGGACACCTCAGTCGGCCGGCGTCTCCTCGGCACCGGCAGTCGTGATGAGACGTGCCAGACGGTCGGCGTCGGGCAGATCCTCGGGCGCGATGGTGCGTCCGGTACGCACGTAGTGGAACGCGGCGCGCACCTTGTCGAGCGGCGGCTCCACCGGCCGTCCGGTGAGCCGGGACTGACGCGCCGCCATCAGCTCGGCCCACGCGATCCGGTAGGCGGCCAACTGCATCACGACGGCGCGTTCGTTCGCGGCGGACGGCTCGGCGCCGGTCTTCCAGTCGATCACCGTCCAGCCGCCGTCGGCGTCGGCGAAGACGGCGTCGATCCGGCCGCGTAGCACGGTCCCGGCGACGGACGTCTCGAACGGCACCTCCACCTCGACGGGGCTGCGGTCGGCCCACGCCGAGCGCAGGAACGCGTCCTGCAGCAGAGCCAGCTCGGTCTCGGTGCCCACCCCGGTGTCGGCGGCGCCGGGAAGCTCGTCGAAGTCCAGCAGACGAGTGGCACCGAACCGCTGTTCCACCCACGCGTGGAACGCGGTCCCCCTGCGCGCCAAGGGGTTCGGCGGGAACGGCAACGGTCGACGCAGCCGGGCCGCGAGTGCGTCGGGATCGGCGGCCAGGTCGACGAGCTGGCTGACCGACAGTTGCGCCGGCATCTCCACGTCGGTGCCGCCGTGTCCGCGTTCCCTCCGCTCGGCGAGGAGCGCGTCCACATCGGCAGCCCAGTTGTCCGGGTCGCCGTCCGCCGCCTCGGGCTCCGGCGCGGCCTTCCCCAACCCCGCGAGCGCTTCGCGCACCAGTTCGGCACCGCGTTCGACGTCGGCTCGCCGGCGCCCCAGCGGATCCCGCGGCCACAGCGCCGACCGCGGCGTCGCCGTGAGCGGGTTCTCGGCGCCGTCGTCCGGCGCGGGTGCCCAGACGTCGATCGCGCCGAGTCGCTCACCCTCCCACGTCGACACGAGTTCCTCGAGTTCGAGCAGGAACGGCGACGGGCCCTTGGGGTCCGCACCGGATTCGGCCCAGTGATGGCCGGACACGAACAGCGCCCGCTCGGTGCGGGTGAGCGCCACGTAGAACAGGCGCCGGTCCTCGTCGAGACGGCGCGTCGAGAGCGCATCCTTGTGGGACTTGATCGCGTCCTCGAGGTCCTTGCGGTGGTACAGATTCTCGAGGTCGAGAACCGGGACGCCGTCGGCGGATTCACCCGGGTAGGCACGATCACCGCGCAGCGTGGGCGGCAGTTCGGCCACCGATCCCAGCCACGTCGCCGACGCCTGGTTGGAAGGGAAGACACCGGCGGTCAGGTGCGGCACCGCCACGACCTCCCACTCGAGCCCCTTCGCCGAGTGCACCGTGAGCACCTGCACACGGTCGGGCGCCACCTCCACCTCGCCGGGGGCGAGACCGTTCTCGACATGTTCGGCGGCGGCGAGGAACGACAGGAGTCCCGTCAGCGTCGCCGACGTGCGGTTCGCGTAGCCGGACACGACATCCGCGAAGGCGTCCAGGTGCTCGCGTCCGGCGCCACCCACCTCGGACTGCCGTGTCCGAGCCTGCGCCTCGATCCCGATGCCGATCACGCGTTCCACCTCGGCGACGAGTTCGGTGAGGGGCTGGCCCAGCCGTTCCCGTAGCGACGCCAGCTCGGCGGCGACCGCACAGATCCGCACGTACCCGGCCTCGGAATACCGGTGCGCCGGGCCGGGATCGGCGAGCGCGTCGGCCAGGCCGGCCTGCTCCGACTGCTCTCCGGGCAGGGCGCTGCCGAGCGCGTCGTCGAGGGCGGCCGCGTCGGTGACCGCACCGGTGGCGCCGTGGTCGGAGCGGATCCCGAGTTCGCCTGCACGCTTCCACAGGGCACGGATGTCGGCGGCACCGATCTGCCAGCGGGCGCCGGTGAGGACGCGTACGGCGGCGCTGCCCGCCATCGGGTCGGCGACCAGGCGCAGCATCGCGACGACGTCGGCCACCTCGGGCGTGTGCAGCAGACCACCGAGGCCCACCACCTCCACGGCGAGGCCCCGTGCCCGCAGTTCCTCCGCGATCGGGGCGGCGTCGGCGTTGCGTCGCACCAGCACGGCCGCGGTGGGCGGCTTCGCGCCGTCGACGCGGGCCGCCTCGTACTGCTCGGCGATCCGGTCGGCCACCCAGGCGCGCTCGGTCTCCACGGTGTCGAGAAGGGCGAGCCGCACGTCGCCGGGGACGGCCGCGGGCCGCGCCCGCAGCTTGCTGACCTCGACTCCCCTGTCGCGCAACGGCTCCGAGATCATGTTGGCGAGCTCGAGGGCCTCCGGCGGGTTCCGCCAGCTCGTGAGCAATTCCAGCTTGGGCGCCGGGGTGCCGTCGGCGAGCGGGAAATCGGTGGCGAAACGCGGCAGGTTGGCCGCGGATGCCCCACGCCAGCCGTAGATCGACTGCATCGGGTCGCCGACCGCCGTCAGTGCCAGACCCGCGTCCTCACCGCCACCGAACAGCGACGACAGCAGCACTCGCTGCGCGTGCCCGGTGTCCTGGTACTCGTCGAGCAGCACTACCCGGAACCGGGCGCGCTCGCTGCGCCCCACCTCCGGATGCTCGGACGCGACGCGTGCCGCGAGCGACATCTGACTGCCGAAGTCCAGCGCGCCCTCACGACGCAGGGTGTCGGCCAGACGCTGCACGAGCGGCAGCAGATCGAGCCGCTGATGCTGCACCTCGAGCAGGTCCAGCAGCGTCTTCGACGGGCCGCCACGCTGTTTCGGCCCGGCCGGGAGCGTGTGGATCAGCTTGTCCAGTTCGGTATGCGCCTCCCGCAGGTCGGCCGGTTCGACGAGGTGCTCGGCGAGCTGACCGGACAGCGCGAGCACCGACTCGGTGATCGAGGCGGGGTTGCGGTCGGTGTCGAGATCGTCGTCCCAGGCGCTGACCACCCGGTACGCGAGCTGCCACAGCTCTGTCTCGGACAGCAGCGTCGCGGACGGCTCGATCGGCAGCAGCAGTCCGTGTTCGGAGAGCAGCCGTCCGGCGTACGCGTGATACGTGCTCACTTCGGGTTCACTCGCAAGGATCCGGGACCGCAGCGACCCGCTGGGGTCGAGATCGCGGACGAGCGCCGAGCCGGCCAGCTTCGCGAGTCGCTTACGGATGCGGGCGGTGAGCTGCTGCGCCGCCTTGCGGGTGAACGTCAGGCCGAGGACCTGTTCGGGATCGACCAGCCCGTTCGCGACCAGCCACACGACGCGCGCCGCCATCGTCTCGGTCTTGCCCGCCCCGGCGCCGGCCACGACGAGGGTGGGGCCGAGCGGAGCCTCGATGACCGCGGCCTGCTCGGGCGTCGGCGGGAACTGCCCCAGCGCCTCCGCGAGTTCGGCCGGGCTCACCCGGCGCCCGCTCTGCACGGTGCTCACTCCGACGTCACCTGCCGTCCTTCGTCGTGTGCCGGGCAGCTCGAGAGCACCGGACAATGCCTGCAGCCGTCGTTGATCCTGGCGAGGAACGTCGGTCCGCGGGTGGCCGCGGCGGCGTCGTGGATCACGTTCTCCCACAGCGCGACTCCGTCGTCGTCGAGCGCGGACTGTATGCGCTGCGTCGAGCCTTCCTTCTTGTGTGGCTTGGCCACGAACACCAGACGGGCGCCACCGGGCTGCGACGCCGGCACCCCGTCGATCAGACCGCGGGCGGCGGCCACCTGGTAGGCCGCCAGCTGTGCGTGCTGCTCGGCCTGTTCCTTGGTGACCGCGGCCTTCGCGGTCTTGACGTCGATGACGACGGGCCGCCCGTCCGAGTCGCGCTCGAGCCGGTCGATCCGGCCGCGGATCCGCACGGTCGCCTCGCCCTCTGTGCGGGGTTCGAGCACGCCGTCCACGGCCACCTCGACGCCGATCTCGGTGAGTTCGGATCGAGTGCCCCGCAGCCAGTCCGCGAAGTTGTCGAGCATGCCCCGCGTGCGCTCGAGTTCGCGGCGCGAGAACCACTCCGAGCCGAGATCCACCGAGTCCCATGCCGTTTCCAGGGCGTGGTCCACCTGATCCGGCGGGATGTGGCCGGCCAGCGCCTGCACGAGGGTGTGCACGAGCGTGCCCGCGATGGCGTGGGTGTTGTCGCCGTCGCTGCCCCCGTGCCGCTCGAGCATCCACCGCAGGGGACAGTTGGCGATCAGTTCGATCGTCGACGGCGACAGCGGAACCGGTCCGTCCTCCGGATCCCACAGCCCCACATCGGAACTGGGCGCCGACGTTCCGTACCACTGATCGGGGTGCGCGCCGCGGACGCCGGCCTCGGCGAGCCGCGCCAACTGGTGCGCCGCCCGTTGCTGCCGCTCCGGGTCGGCGACCGCGACGTCGGGATCGCACACCACACTGCGCAACTCGGCGACCAGGGCCGGCAAGGCGAGGACGCGGGGGGTGTCGTCGGTGACCGGCGCGACCTCGTCGACGTCGAGGTCGTCGGCGCCGCGCAACAAGTCGTCCACGAACCGCGAGCGCACCAGTTCGGTGTCGCCGCTCGACGAGTCGACCGCTGTCACGAGCAGCGAATCGCGAGCCCGGCTGCACGCCACCAGGAACAGGCGCCGTTCCTCTGCGAGCAGCGGCGCGGTCCGCGACAGCGTCTTGTCGACCTCGCCGAGCCCGCTGGTGATCTCGATGAGTTCCTCGGTGCCGAGCAGCGTTCCGCGCGCCCCGAGGCTGGGCCACAGCCCCTCCTGGACGCCGAGCACGACGACCACCCGCCACTGCCGTCCCGCCGCCGAGTGCGCGCTGAGCACCGTCACGGTCTCCTGCGACGCCACGGCGCGCATCGGGGCAGGCCCCGGAATCGCCTGCTCGACGAGGTAGTCGACGAACCCGGACAACTGAGCCCGCGGCAGTCGGTCGACGTAGTTCGCGGCAGCATCGAAGAGAGCCACCACCGCATCGAGATCGCGGTCGGCCTGGGCGCCGATCGGCCCGCCGAACGCGGAGGCCGCCGCCCAGCGACGCTCGAGCCCGGTCGCCTGCCACGCCGCCCACAGCACCTCTTCGATGCCCCGGCCGCGCTGCAGCGGTACCCGGGCGCGCCGCAGCACCTTCAGCACCCTGCGCAGCGAGAGCGATTCGACATCCGTCAGTCCGGGAAGCAGGTGTGCCACCCCGTCGGCGTCCGGCCCGTCCACGATGAGCGCCCGCAACAGCTCGGCCGAGTCGCGGTCGCCACCCGACGCCAACTCGACCCGTCGCAGGCCGCGACGCAGCCGCCGCAGGCTCACCGGCTCGGCCCCACCGATGGGACCCGACAGCAGCGCGATCGCGTCCTCGCCGGTGAACTCGCCGCCGACGAGGGCGCGCATGACGGACAGCAATCCGGCCACCCCGTGCTGCTTCGCGAGCGGCAGTTCGCTCGCGGCGGTGGTCACCGGCACTCCCGCCGAGAGCAGCGCGCGCCGCAGTGGCGGCAGCACCCGCGGCACCGACCGCGCAACGATCGCCATCTCCGACCACGGCACGCCGTCGATCAGGTGCGCGCGCCGCAGGGTGTCCGCGACGAGCGCCGCCTCCTTGGCCGGAGTCGACAGCACCCGGACCACTGCACGCCCGTCGGTGTCGTCCTCGGTGACGGGCACCGCCGCGCCGCGGTGCGGCGGGTTGCCGGGGAGCAGGCCCGCGATCCGCCCCGCCACCCGTGCGACGGCCGGCGCCGCCCGGAAGTTGGTGTCGAGGATCACCTGCGCGGGGTCCCCGCGATCGGCGAGACCCGTGAGGAACCGTGGGTCCGCGCCACGGAACGCGAAGATCGCCTGGTCCGGGTCGCCGGCGATCGCGGTGCTCGCGGTCCCGGTTCCGATCAGGCGTACCAACTGCGCGGCCTGCGGATCGAGGTGCTGGGCATCGTCGACGAGCAGGTGCCGCACCCTGGCGCGTTCGCGGCGCAGCAGGTCCCGGTCGGTCGCGAACGCGGTGAGAGCCGCGCTGATCAACTCGGCGGCGTCGAGCGCCGGCGCGGTGGCCTCCGGCGCCTCCATTCCCACCGCGCCACGCAGCAGCATGCCCTGCTCGTAGTGGGCGGCGAACCGCCCCGCCGCGACCCATTCGGCCTTGTCGTGGGCATATCCGAGATCGATCAGATCCTCCGGGCCCAGGCCGCGCTCGTTGGCGCGCAGCATGAGGTTGCGCAGTTCGACGGCGAAACCGGTCATTCCCAGAGCGGGACGCAACCGCTCCGGCCACATTCCCCCGCCGTCCGCGATGTCGCCACGCAGCAACTCGCGCAGTACCGCGTCCTGCTCCGCACCGGTGATCAGCCGCGGCGGCGGATTACCGTGCGCGGCGGCCTGCAGCCGCAGTACCGCGAAGGCGTACGAGTGCACCGTCCGGACGAGGGGCTCCCGGGTGGCCCGGGGCTGGACCCCGGGGCTCTCCGGGTCGTGCTCGGCCGCGAGCAGTCGCTCGGTGATCTGCTCCCGGATCGCGGTGGCCGCTCGGCGCGACTGGGTGAGCACGAGCACCGACTCGGGATCTTCGCCGGCAACGATCCGGGCCACCGCGGTATCGACCAGCAGCGTCGTCTTCCCGGTCCCCGGGCCCCCGAGGATCTGCCAGGGGTGCCAGCCGCGGCCGGGCGGTGCACCGGTCAGGACCCGTGCGGGGTCCGCCGGCCAGGTGCGCAGCGACGGCGTCGATCCGCGTCGCCCGACGAGCCGTGCGGTGGGCGCCGTCTGCCTCGTGCGTGCGCCCGTTTCGCTCATACAGGGAATCTCACCAGACGGGTCCGACAGACGTCGCATCCGGCATAGTGGACGACATGCGCGGTCTCCACACGTACCTGTTCGGCACGCCCGGAGCACCCGAAGTGCTCGCCCTGCACGGACTCACCGGGCACGGACGCCGGTGGGAGGCGCTCGGCACCGGCCAGCTCGGTGACACCCGGATCATCGCACCAGATCTGCGCGGCCACGGCCGCTCCCCGTGGACGCCGCCGTGGGGTCTGGACACACACGTCGGCGATCTGGTCGGAGTGCTCGACGAGCACGCGACCGGCCCCGTCGTCGTGGTGGCCCACTCGTACGGTGGCGCGATCGCGCTGCATCTCGCGCAGGCGGTACCGGATCGGATCCGCGGGATCGTCCTGCTCGATCCCGCCCTCGGGCTCGACCCGGAGAACATGAGCCGGATCGCCGGACTCGTCGCCGCCTACCCCGACTACACCGACGCAGCGGAGGCCCGTTCCGAGAAACTGCACGGCGCGTGGGCCGACGTGCCCACCGAGGCCCTCGACGCCGACCTCGCCGAGCACCTGGTCGAACTCGACAACGGACGCGTCGGCTGGCGCATGTCGGTTCCGGCCGTCGTCGCGTCGTGGGGCGAGATGGCACGCCCGTTCGTCCTCCCGCCCAAGGGCATCCCGACGGTTCTGGTGCAGGCACTGCGCGTGCAGCCGCCGTACGTCACGCCCGAGTTCCGCGCCGCGCTCGCCGAGCATCTCGGGGACGACCTGACCATTGCCGACCTCGACTGCGACCACATGGTCGCCCACGCGAAGCCCGACGAAGTCGCTTCCCTCGTCCGCAAGCTGCTGTAGGACCGCACGTGGCCGCCACCACCGAGGAACAGCTCGAGCGCGTCCGCGACCTGGTCGCCTCGATTCCACTCGGTCGCGTCGCCACGTACGGAGACATCGCCTCGGCCGCAGGACTTTCCAGCGCCCGCACCGTCGGCTGGATCATGCGTACCGACTCCGCCGACCTGCCGTGGCACCGAGTCCTGGGAGCGTCGGGCCGGCCGGCGGCCCATCTCGCCCGTCGCCAGTTGGCGAAGCTCGAGCTCGAAGGTGTGCCGATCCGGGACGGTCGGGTGGATCTCGCGGTGGCACGCCATCGGTTCTGACCGGCGGCGCACGCGTACACCCGATGGGGCAGCATTGGGCCATGCAGACCTTCGGCCCTCCCGGCGGGCACCCCGCCGCGATCGTGCTCGCCGGTGGACGTGCGACCCGGATGGGCGGGATCGACAAACCCGGCCTCGTCGTGGCGGGCCGTCGGATGCTCGACACCGCACTGGACGCCGTCGCCGACTGTGATCGGGTGGTCGTCGTGGGTCCGCACCGCGACGACCTGCCGGCCGCGATCGTGCAGACGCAGGAGTCACCCGCCGGCGCCGGCCCGGTCGCCGCGCTGGCCGCGGGCCTGGCCGCGCTCGATCGAGCACCCGGCGACATCGTCGTGCTTCTCGCCGCCGACCTGCCGAGCCTCGACGCGACGGTCGTCGCGGCTCTCGTCGCGCGCCTGCGCGCCGACCCCGGCGCGGAGGCCGCGTTCGCGGAGGACGACGACGGCCGACTGCAATTCCTGCTGTCGGCGTGGCGCCGGACCGCGCTCGCCGCGCGTCTCGACGCGCTGCCCGACCGCACGAACCTGCCGATGAAGGCGCTCGTGCCGGACCGTCACGTCACGCTGGTGTGCGCGGGCGTCGCCGACTGCGACACTCCGGCCGACGTCGAGCGGGCCCGCGTCGCCCACGTGCCGGGGCCGATGGACATCACTACGGCGCGTACGACGATCCGGAACACGCTCGCGCCCTTGCCGATCCGTGCGTCCGCTCTCGGCGACGCGCTGGGGGCCACACTCGCTGCCCCGCTCGTCGCGGCGGAGGCGCTGCCCCGTTTCGACGTCTCCGCGATGGACGGCTATGCCGTCTCGGGACGGGGACCGTGGCGACTGCACACCGAGATCCGATACGCCGGGGCGGCCTCCGATCTCGTGCTCACCCCCGGGGACGCGGTGCGGATCGCGACCGGCGCCCAGGTCCCGCGCGGTGCGACGTCGGTGATCCGGGACGAATTCGTGGACGTGGCACCGGATTCGGTCGGCAGGCTCGTGGTGCGGCGCCCCGAGACCCCGGAGCGCGACGACACCCGTCGCCGCGGCGAGGACTGGCAGCCCGGCCATCACCTCGCCGAGGCAGGGACCGCGGTGACTCCGATGCTCGTCTCGGCCGCCGCGAGCGCGGAGGCGACGACGGCCGAGGTGCGCGGACCGGTGTGCGCACACGTCGTGGTGACGGGCGACGAGATTCGACGCAGCGGCCCCCTGCGCGCCGGTCAGACGCGCGACTCGCTGGGACCTGTGCTGCCGGACCTGCTGCGGCACTGCGGGGTCCGAACCGTCGCCGACACGCATCTTCGGGACACCGCCGACGGCTTCGACACCCTCCTCGACGGCGCCCGGGACGCCGATGTGATCGTGGTCGTCGGCGCGACGGGTGGCGGCGCCGCCGATCAACTCCGCAGCGCACTTCTGCGTGCCGGCGCCCGGATCGTCGTCGGACGGGTGCGCTGTCGGCCCGGAGGTTCGCAGGTGACCGCCATGTTGCCCGACGGCCGGGTGGTCCTGGGACTGCCCGGCAATCCCGTCGCGGCGGTGGCGACCTTGCTGATGGTGATGCCGGCGATCGTCGACGCGCTGACCGTGCGCACGCCCGTCGTACCGATGACCGGCGCGGTGTCGAACGCGTCGCAGGTCGGTGCCTCGGTCGCCCGGATCGTGCCCGTCACGCGGCAGGTGGACGGGACCTGGCGGGCCGACACGATCGTGCGCACCGCACACCTGGCGGGGCTGATCGGGAGGGAGGCGCTCGCGCTCGTCCCGCCCGCCCCGGTCGACGGTCAGAGTGTGGAGCTGCTGCCCCTCCCGACGTGACGGCGGGTCAGTCGGGCTGAGCCCGCCGCTGCTCCCGACCGATCCGGCGCTGCTCCTCGGCGCGCTCCCGGCAACGCCGCAGGAACTCCTCGTCGGTCTCCGAGTCCTGCGCGATGTGTCGTCCCGGCCGGTCGTACTCGGGGAACGCCGACGGCGGTCCGGAACGACGCGATGCGCTGTATCCGCCTTCCGGACGGCCCGCGACCAGCCACAGCACCGAGCCCAGCAGCGGCACCAGCACGACGACGACGGCCCAACCGACCTTCGGGATGTTCCGTACGGCGTGCTCGTCGGCGACGATCACGTCGACCAGACAGAACACCCACAGGACCATCACGATCAAACCCAGATACGGCATGGACGCCGACCCTCCCCACTTCCGCCCCGACCACGATGACTCCCCGACCACACGTGCACCGTCGATGAAACCAACCCAGAGGTACGTAGCGCAACTATCGAGTCTCGCCCGAGGAGCCGGGGCGTGCGGGACGCGTGATCAGATCCCCAACGACCGCGCGATCATCGGCCAGGAGTTGTGCAGGTCGTCCTGCCAGTAGCCCCACGAGTGCGTGCCACCCGGCTTGAAGTCGAACGTCGCCGGAATCTGCAACTGGGCCAGACGATTCGCGAGATTGTGGGTGCAGTAGTTCGTTGCCGCTTCGATGATGCCGCCCACGATCACCTGGTTGGCCAGCGCGGCCGGGCGACCGTCGATCCCGAGACCGTCCAGTGTCTCGTGCGGACCGGGCAGTCCCGACCCGGTGGTGATGTACAGTTCCGTGCCCCGCAGGCGTTCGGCGTTGGCCACCGGATCGTTCTGCCCCCAGCCGGGCCCGTCGAGCGGCCCCCACATGTTGGTGACGTCCACCCCGCCGCGGAGACCGACCACGGTCTGGATGAAACTCTGGCCGGCCGGCGTCGCCGTCTCGGCGCAGCCGCTGAACGAGCCGACACTCCGGTAGAAGCCGGGCTTGGCGATCGCGTAGTTGAGAACCGACGTGCCGGTCATCGAGATCGCGGCGATCGACTGCACCTTGTTCGTACCGAACTCGGCGTCGATGACGGGAGGCAGTTCCTCGAGCATGAAGGTCTGCCACTTCTGGCGGCCCAGCTTCTCGTCGTCCTTCTGCCAGTCGGTGTAGTAGCTGAAGGCGCCCTGAAGGGGGGTGACGACATTGACGTTCTTGTCCTGGAAGAACTGGTTGATGTCCGTGTTCCGCTGCCACGTGGCCCGGTCCTCGCCACCGCCCGCGCCGTTGAGGAGGTACAACGTTGGGCGCGGCGCGCTGCCGTCCGCGGGACGAATGACCTCGAGCGGAATGTTGCGGTCCATCGAGGGCGAGTACACCGAGATGTTCACCCTGCGATCGGATACCGCGGTCGATTTCACCAGATACGCGCCGGAGGCTTTCGACACTGTCGTCACCGCACCGCCCGCGGTGTCGCCGCCCGCGGTGTCGCCGCCCGCGGACGCCGTTGCCGGAACGGCGACCAGCGGGACCACCGCCGCGGCGGCTGCGGCCACGAACAGACGCGTCGCCGAAAATCTCGGATGCCTCATGTGAAACCCTCTCCCCCGGAACACGAACGCGCCGGACCTCACCGGACCGCAGAACCACGCCGGACCATACCGAGCGAATCGCCCCGAGTGTCCCGATCGGAGTTTTCGCTCGAAGTTCACCCGCCGCCTCACCCGCCTGCGCGGACCGCCCGCGAAAATCACGTTGCGGAGCAACGGCACCGGTCGCTAGGGTCGTCCGCAGACGTTCGAGAGCGACCAGGAGGTGAGTCGATGATTGCGGTGACAGCCACTGCCGTGGGCACTGCCCGGACCATCCTCACATCCCGGGCCTCGATCTGAGTCGAATCCCCTCTTCCTGACCGGACGGTGCGCAACAGCGCGCCGAGGGTGAAGCGCGTCCTCGGACGGGGCCCGATCCCGAAGGGTCTCACCATGTCTTCTTCACCATCGTCTTCATCACCATCGTCTTCATCACCATCCCCCAACTCCCCCGCACACGGCCTCGCCGCACTCGGCTGGGACGACACGCTCGCCGAACAGTTCACCGAGTACGAATCCCGAGGGCTCGTCGCTGCCCGCGTCGCCAGGGTCGACCGTGGTCGCTGCCACGTACTGACCGCGAGCGGTTCGGTACGTGCCGACAGCACGGCCCTCACGACGTCCGATCCCGAGCACACGGTGTGCACCGGAGACTGGGCTGCACTCGAACTCGGCCCGCAACCTCGAGTCGTGGCAGTACTGCCGCGACGCGGCGTGATCGCACGAGCATCGGTGGGTCGGACGTCGCATCGCCAAGTTCTGGCGGCCAACGTCGACACCGCCTGCGTCGTGGTGTCACTCGCCGCACCGATCAAGCCGGGCCGAATCGAGCGGCTGCTGGCGCTGGCCTGGGACGCCGGCACCACACCGTTGATCGTTCTGACGAAAGCCGATGCCGCCGAGTGCGATCCGGGGACCGCAGCGGCCGAGGTCTCCGCACTGGCGATCGGTGTCGACGTCGTCACCGTCAGCGCCCGCACCGGAGAGGGGATCGACGAACTCGCGCGGCGCCTACCCGGAACCACTGTGTTGCTCGGCCCGTCCGGTGCCGGCAAGTCCTCGCTGACCAACGCCCTGCTCGGCGAAGACCGGATGGATACGAACGAGGTCCGCGCCACCGACGGCAAGGGACGGCACACCACGGTGCACCGGGAACTGTTCCCCGTCCCGGGAGGCGGTGTACTGATCGACACCCCCGGACTGCGAGGCATCGGCGTGCACGACGTCGGCGACGGCATCGAGCACGTCTTCGGTGACATCGAAGAGATGGCGCAGGGCTGCGGATTCCGGGATTGCCGGCACCGCAGCGAACCGCGATGCGCGGTCCAGGACGCGGTGACCGACGGTCGACTCGACCTCGAGCGGCTCGACCGCTACCGCCGAATGCTGCGCGAGAGCGAATGGGCGGCGTCTCGCGGCGACGCCCGGCAGGCCGGCAAGCGCACCGCCGCGGACAAGGCCATCACGCGCGACATCAAAGCCCTGTATCGCCTCCGCGGGCGCCGAGACTGAAACCCGAATCCACTTGAAACGGAAGGATTACATGACCATTCACTGGACCACCCGGCCCGAGAGCGACACCGACAGCGACGCCGTCCGCCGGATCCTGCTGGCTGCGTTCGACACCGCCGAGGAGGCCGATCTCGTCGACGCGCTGCGCCGCTATCCGGCGTGGGTCGACGGCTTGTCGATGCTCACCGTCGACGCCGACGGCGAGCCCGTCGGGTTCGCGCTGCTCACGCGCTGCCACATCGGCGACACCCCCGCACTGTGTCTGGCGCCGTGCGCGGTGCTGCCGCAGTATCAGCGGACCGGTGCCGGCTCCGCCGCGATCCGTGCGGTGCTCGGTGCTGCGAAGCAGCGCGGCGAGCACTTCGTGACCGTCCTCGGGCACCCGGAGTACTACCCGAGGTTCGGGTTCACCCGCGCGTCCGCGCACGACGTGCGGATGAACGTCGACGTCCCCGAGGACGCCCTCATGGTGCTCGCGTTGGACGGGCGCCCGATCCCGGGCGGGACGATCACCTACGCCGCCGCGTTCGGCGACATCTGACGGCGACCCAGCACGAACGACCCCCGCGCGACCGCTGCCACGACGAGTAGCAGCGTCAGCGCACCGGCGACGTAGATCCACGCCGGGGTTCGGTCGGCGTCCGGGGCGGCCTGCACGGCAGTGTCCGCCTCGGACGCCTTCGTCTGCGCCGACGGCAGCGCTTTCGATGCGTCGGACACGTTCGTCGAAAGCCCCTGCACCACACCGGTGATCGGCCCGGTGCCGTCGACGAGCTGCCCGGTTCCGTGGGCGAGGGCCTTGCCACCGTCGTCGAGGAGCGCGAGGCCGTCGCTCAGCTGCCGGGCGCCGTCCGCAACCTGTCCCACACCGCTGACGAACTGGGCGGACGGATCACTCAGCTCGTACGACAGTTGCCGAGCGCCGTCCTTCAGCATGGCGAGCTGCGCGAGGGTGTCCGGTCCGAGCCCCTCGGCGTCGAGCTGCGCGACGAGGTCGTTCACCCGCCCCGACGCGGCCTGCGACACCGGATCGGTGGATGCCGACAGCGCTGCCGCCACCTGCCGCAGCGAACCGGTGACCTGCCCCTGCAGCTCCCCCAGCCCGGAGAGCCGGTCCACGACCTCGTCGACGCCGCCGCTGATCTGTTGCGCGCCGTCACCGAGTTGTCCGACGCCTCCGCTCAACTGGTCGAGCCCGGCAGACAGCTGCCCCGCCCCGTCCCGAGCCTGCCCGAGTCCCACCGAGAGCTGGTTGGCGCCGTCGTCGAGCTGCCGGCCCCCGTCCACCAGCTGGTTCATCCCACCGTTCAACAGCGACAGCGGCAGGCTGGTCTGCTGCAGGCTCCGGCGGGCCTGCGCGAGAGCGTCGGCATCCGAGTCGGCGGGCGGACCCGCCTCGAGAGACGTGTCGGGGTCGGCCCTGCCCACGGGTTCGTCGGCGAACACGGTGAAGTACGACACCGCACCGACGACGGCGACGACGAGCAGGCCGAGGAGCGCGACGACCTGTCGGGTGGAGAGTCTGCGGCGGCGGGGTTTGTCGTGTTCGCTCATAGGTCCGCGAACGGTAGCCGCGGCAATTAAGCGATCTCTGAGATGGAGACACCTCTCACATCGATGTCGCCTCCGCCGCGACCTCGGCGATGACCGCAGCGTCCTCCTCACCGAACGTCTCCTCGAGCGCCTCGGGTGAGTAGTCGAGGTCGATCTCCTCGACCGGCCGGCCCCGGGCCGACTCGATCGCACCGAGGCGACGTTGCGCCCGGTCCGCGGCGTACTCGAGATACACCGCGGGGTCGATGCCGAACGGCGGTTCCTCGAACTGGTCGTTGACCCACTGGATCATGTCGAGCGCGTGCGGGAGAAGCTCCCCCATCCGCTGCTGGACGAGGTCCCAGTTGCTGTCGTCGGCGGCGACGTGCCGGCGGCACGTGAAGGTGCCCCACGCCATGTGCCGACGCTCGTCGTCACCGATGCGACGGACGAGTTCCTGCATGCCCGGGAAGATCCCGCGCTCGGTGCACACACGCTGCCACGCGTAGTAACCGGTGAGCGCGAGGCTGCCCTCGATGACGTGGTTGTAGGTGACGCTCGCGCGGATCTGGTTGGCCGGACTGGGATCGGTCTCGAGGATCCGCAGGGATCGCGGCAGCTCCTCGTAGAACAGCGTGCGATAGTGCGGGTTCTCGGCAACGAACGGGTGGAGATCGCCGTCGAGGCCGACGGCGTCCATCCACCGCCGGAACACCTGGACGTGCTTGGCTTCCTCGAAGCAGAACTGCGTCAGGTACATCTCGTCGTTGAACCGCCCCTCGGCGGCCATCGCCTTCATGAACGGCTGGATGTCCTCGGTGACCGCCTCCTCGCCGGCGATGAACTGGGTGCACAGGTACGTGGAACTGCGCTTCTCCTCACTGGTGAGTGAGGCCCAGTCCTCGGCATCCTGCGTGAAGTCGATGTCCGCCGGATTCCAGAACTTGGCATTGCCCTTCACGAACAGTCTGAGCGGGAATGCGTCCCAGTTGAGTCCGCCCTTGCGGAGCGAACTGAAGCCCTCTCTGTCCACCGATGTCGCGGTCATCCGAAGAACCTCCTGCGCCGACGTCCGCCTCGCACGCTCCCAGTCCCGGACCTGGACGTATCGATTGGGCCGAGCGTGCCCGGTCGCTTCTCACGGTAGTCCGGTTCGACCCCCGTCGGGAGTGTTTCCTGCACACCGATGCGCAAAGAAGTCGGGCGCGCGACGGCAATGCCTGTGTCTCCGGTCACCGCCGATGTCGTATGTTCCGGGAAGCAGTCGACGAAGGAGCAGTTGTGGACACGACCGAGATCGGATTCCTGCGCCGCGACGGCGACGGGTTCTTCCCGCTCGACATGGGTATCAGCAAGTGGTCACCCGACATGATCAACGGGCCGGCGATCACCGGCATCCTCGCGCGGGCCATCGAGAACGAGCACGGCGCAGAGGGATTCGTGCCGGCGCGCCTGACCGTCGACCTGTTCCGCCCGGCCCGGGCCGAGCAACTCCACGTCGTCGCCCGCAGCGTCCGCGACGGCAACCGTATCCGCGTCGCCGACGCCGAGGTGATCCAGCAGGGCGAGGCCGTCGCCCGCGCCTCGGTGGTGTTCCTGCGCCGCTCGGAGCAGCCGCCGGGCGAGCTCTGGACTCGCCCCGACACACCGCAACCGCCGCCGCTGAGCCTCCTCGAACCGTTGCAGGCACCGTCACATCCGTGGATCGGCAGCGACGGCCATCCCGCCGGCTGGTCACCGTCACTGCGCGATCACGAGGGTTCGAGCCGCAAGCGCATGTGGCAGTACCAGATCCCGGTGGTCGCCGGGGAGGAACCGTCACCGTTCGCCCGCGCCGCGATGGTCGGCGAGACCACCAGCCTCATGACCAACTGGGGCACCGCCGGCATCGGGTTCATCAACGCAGACCTGACCCTCGCGCTGTCCCGGCTGCCGGAGGGACCGGAGATCGGCATCGAGGCAGACAATCACCTCAGCGTCGACGGCATCTCCGTCGGTAGCACGACGATGTTCGACCGGCGCGGACCGATCGGCACGTGCATCGTCAGCGCACTGTCGAACGCCGAGCGGCAGCTGGGGTTCCGCCGCTGACCCGCGCCGCTCGCGGACTCGCCAGGAAGAAGCGCTCGGCGACCAGGTCGGCGATCGCGTCGTGCGCGCCGAGCGGGTCCGCGACCCCGTCCGCCCCGGCCTGACCCAGCCGCGTGTGGAACAGGCCGGGCGCCAGCAGGTACGACGCGACGAACACTCGCTGTCTCCCCTCCGCCCGAAGTCGGGCGACGGCCTCGGCCACCGTCGGCGTGCCGGAGGCGATGTAGCCGACCGGGACGTCACGGCGCACCCGCGCCGACAGCATCGCCGCGGCGCGGCGTACGTCGTGCCGGCCCCGCGGATCCGACGACCCCGCCGCGGCAAGCACCACGGCATCGCCGGGCCGCCAACCGGATTCGCGCAGTCGCTGTTCGAGCACCCGTGCCAGGGCGGGGTGCGGGCCGAGGGCGCGGGTCACGACGACCCGCGGGTGTCCGCTGTCCGCGACCGCACGGGGCACGTCGGTGTGCACGTGGTACCCGGACGCCAGGAACGCGGGCACGAGCACCGCCGGTCCGCGGACGTCGCACAGCACCTCGGTGGGCGACGGCCCCAGCACGTCGACGAACGCGGTGCGCACCGCCCCGACCCGCTCGGCCGCCGCTTCGGCCAGCGCCGCAACGGTTTCGACGCCGGCGCGGCTGCGGGTGCCGTGCGCGACGAGCACCAACTCCGCGGCGCTCACCGGCTTGCCTCGAGCAGCCGGTCGTACTCCGCCGGGTCCAGCGCCAACCGGTAGCCACGCTTGACGACGGTCTGCACCGCCTTGGGTGCCCCCAGGTGGCTGCGCAGCCGCGCGATCGCGGTCTCGACGGCGTGCGGATCACCGCTGCCGCCGGGGAGCGACGCCAGCAGGTCCGCACGGGAGACCACCATGCCGGGCCGCTCCGCCAGGCGTCGTACGAGTGCCATTCCGGCGGGTGAGAGCACCTTGACCTCGCCGTCGACGACGACGCACGAGCCGCGCACGCTCAGTTCGTGGCCGCCCGCCCGCACCTGCGCGTCCCGCCGCGGCAACTCGTCCGCGATGTGCCGGGCCAGCGACCCCAGACGTGAGCGTGCCGGCATCGTCGTAGGTGCCCCGAGTGCGGTCAACGGCGCGGCGGTGACGGGTCCGACACACGCCGCGAGCACCCGCCCGTCGAACGCCCGGAGCAGCGGTTCGAGCGCACCGGTCTGCTTGGCGCGGCCCAGGATCGAGGCGACCGCGGGCGCACTCGTGAAGCTCACCGCGTCCAGCCCACCGCACCCGACGGACTCGATCAGCCGGTCCATCGCGCTGCAGTCGTCCGGCGGCGTCCATCGGTACACGGGCACCGCGATCACGTGGGCCCCGGCGGCCCGCAGCGCCGCGCAGAAGTCCGGTGCGGGTTCCCATTCGGTGGTTGCACCGTGCAGTTGCACAGCGATTCGTCGGCCCGCGATGCCCTCGCCCAACAGATGTTCGAGCACCTCCGCCGACGACTCGGATTCCGGCGACCACTCCTCGCGCAGGCCGGCGGCGCGCACCGCTCCGGTCGCCTTGGGACCACGAGCCAGGATCCTCGTGGACCCCAGCGCGGTGAGCAGTTCCTCGCCCGTTCCCCAGCCCTCGGCCGCACCCATCCAGCCCCGGAAACCGATGCCGGTGGTCGCGACGATCACGTCCGGCGGGTCCGCGACGATCGTCTCGGTCACACGGGCCAGTTCGGTGTCGTCGGCGAGCGGGATGATCCGGATCGCCGGCGCGTGCACGACGTCCGCACCCCGCCGGACGAGCAGCGTCGCGAGCTCGTCCGCCCGACGCGACGCCGTGATCCCCACCGTGAAGCCGCGCAGCTCGTCGCCACGCGGCGGCCCCCCAGCCGTCACGTGGACCCGACCGGGGTCACGCACACCTGGACGACGTCGCCGCCACGCCCCTCGACGACACGGACCGGGTACACCGGCAGCCGCACCGACGCGTCGTCGAGACACCTCCCGTCCACGAGCGAGAACACCTGCTTGAGCAGTGGCGACGCAACGGTGGGTTCACCGTGCCGGTCGCCGACCAATCCCCGGGACATCACCGCGGCCCGGGCGACGGGGTCGATGTTGCCCACCGCTCGCAGGCTGCCGTCGGCGAGCCGGAACAGTGCGGCCTGGGCGCCGCCGCGCAGGAGCACGGCCACGCCGCGCCCCGGGATCAGATGGCTCCGCGTACACGCGGACGTCCAATGCCGTGCCTCCGCCTCGAAGGGCGTCTCACTGGTGCCGACCTCGCCGGACACCCAGCTCTCCATCACCGTCATCGCAGACCTCCCTGTCCTGTGCTCATTCAAAAGTCGGGTTGTTTCCGCGGCGTTACTCCTCGATTACCGACTCGAGGAGAGTTCCGAACGGCGTTCCGGTACGTCCGGTATGCCCATCAGGACGGGCACCTTGCGGGGTCCGGAGTCGTCGAACACCACGGTCGGGTCGGGCACGTCGGGGGCGTTGACGAACGACACGAACCGCGACAGCTTCTCCGGATCCTCGAGTACCCCGGCCCACTCGTCGCGGTAGCCGGCGACATGCCGGGCCATCGCCGCCTCGAGGTCGTCGGCGATCCCGAGGCTGTCGTCGCACACCACGGCCTTCAGGTGATCGAGTCCGCCGTCGAGCGATTCCACCCACGGCGCGGTGCGCTGCAACCGGTCCGCAGTGCGGACGTAGAACATGAGGTAGCGGTCGATGTACCGGATCAGGGTCCCGTCGTCGAGACCGCCCGCGAGCAACTGCGCGTGCCTGGGCGACTGGCCGCCGTTACCGCCGACATACAGGTTCCAGCCGCTCTCGGTGGCGATGACGCCGACATCCTTGCCGCGGGCCTCGGCGCACTCGCGCGCGCACCCCGACACCCCGAACTTGATCTTGTGCGGCGCGCGCAGGCCGCGGTACCGGTTCTCGAGTCGCACCGCCATCCCCACCGAGTCCTGCACGCCGTACCGGCACCACGTGGACCCGACACAACTCTTCACGGTGCGCAGCGACTTCCCGTACGCCTGACCGGATTCCATGCCGACTTCGATCAGACGCCGCCAGATCTCCGGTAGCTGCTCCACGCGGGCGCCGAACAGGTCGATCCGCTGACCACCGGTCACCTTGAGGTAGAGACCGTAGTCGCGGGCGATCTCGCCGATCGTGATGAGCTGTTCGGGCGTGCACTCGCCGCCGGGCATCCGCGGCACCACGGAGTAGGTGCCACCCCGCTGGATGTTGGCGAGGAAGTGATCGTTGGTGTCCTGCAGTGCGGCCTGCTCGCCGTCCAACACGTGGTCCGACGACGTGGACGCGAGGATCGACGCGACGACGGGCTTGCAGATGTCGCAGCCGGTTCCGGTGCCGTACTGCGCGATCAGCCCCGAGAACGTTCGGGTGTCGGTGGCGCGGACGATCTCGAACAGTTCGGCGCGGGACTGCGTGAAGTGCTCGCACAGCGCCTTCGACAGCTCCACACCCGACGCCGCGAGCAGTGCCTTCACGGTCGGCAGGCACCCACCGCACGTCGTGCCCGCGCCGGTGCAGTTCTTCACCGAGGCGAGATCGCACGCACCGTCGGAGATCGCCGCGCAGATCTCGCCCTTGGTGACGGCATTGCACGAGCACACCTGCGCGTCGTCGGGAAGTGCTCCGGCGCCGGGCTTCTCGCCGGCCGGGGAGATCAGTGCCGCGGGGTCGCCGGGCAGCTCCCGTCCGACGAGCGGACGCAGCGATCCGTACGCGCTCGCGTCGCCGACGAGGATGCCGCCGAGCAGAGTCCGCGCGTCGTCGGAGACCACGAGCTTGGCGTAGGTGCCCTTCGCGGCGTCGCTGAGCACCACCTCCAGGGCGCCCGGGGTGGCGGCGTGCACGTCGCCGAAGCTCGCGACGTCCACGCCCAGCAGCTTGAGCTTGGTCGACAGGTCGGCGCCCGGGAACACCGCGTCGCCTCCGAGCAGCCGGTCCGCGACCACCTCGGCGGTGGTGTATCCGGGCGCGACCAGCCCGTAGCAGCGGCCCTCGACGGCCGCGCACTCACCGACCGCGAACACCGCGGGATCGGAGGTGACGCAACCGCTGTCGGTGAGGATGCCGCCCCGCTCGGCGACGGCGAGCCCGGCGTCGCGGGCCAGCTGGTCGCGGGGCCGGATGCCCGCCGAGAACACCAGCAGCGTCGCGTCGATCACCGTCCCGTCGGACAGTTCCACGCGCACCCCGGCCGGGCCGTCGGTGATCGACGCGATGCCGGTGCCGGTGTGCAGCGCGAGCCCGAGGTCGGTCACCAGCCGGGCCAGCACGGCGCCGCCGCCCTCGTCGACCTGCAGTGGCATGAGGCGTGCGTTGTGCTCGACGACGTGCGGCGTCATACCCAGCTGCCGCAACGCGTTCGCGGCCTCGAGCCCCAGTAGCCCGCCGCCGACCACGACACCGACCGCACTCGGTCCGGCCGCCTCGGCCCGCGCGCGGATCCCGTCCAGATCGGTGGGAGTGCGGTAGACGAAGCACAGATCGTGGTCGTGGCCGGGCACCGGCGGCACGAACGGATACGAGCCGGTGGCGAGGACGAGTGCGTCGTAGTGCAGTACCTCCCCCGTCGACGTCGTGACGATGCGAGCATCCGGGTCGATCGACTCCGCGCGCACCCCCACCCGCAGATCGACGGCGCCGTCCCCGTCGAAGTCGTTGCCCGACAGCGCGAGTTCGCGCACATCCCAGGAGCCGACGTACGACGACAGCGCCACCCGGTCGTACGCCGGCACGTCCTCCTCGCCCAAGACGATCACCG
Source organism: Prescottella sp. D32 (assembly GCF_037287305.1). Taxonomy (NCBI): domain Bacteria; kingdom Bacillati; phylum Actinomycetota; class Actinomycetes; order Mycobacteriales; family Nocardiaceae; genus Rhodococcus; species Prescottella sp. D32. The sequence continues at coordinate 1,757,152 of NZ_JARBSW010000001.1, read as the reverse complement.
TCCAGGTGTCGGCGTCGTCGCGCGCCCGCAGCGCCTCGACGAATCGGTGTCCCACCATGCCGTGTCCGATGACGATCGCGGTCCGTACGCTCATGCCGCACCTTCCTTCCGGGCCCGTTGTGTCGTGTCTTCGTCGTGTTCGTTCCGGGGATCGGTGGTCCGCAGCCAGTCGCAGATCCCCTCCACCGCGGAACTGCAACCTCCGCACCCCGTCGTCGCACGGGTCGCCGTCGCGAGCGCCCCGACCGACCGCGCACCGGCCCGCCACGCGCCCGTGAGATGCGCCTTGGTCACCGAGTTGCAGCGGCAGATCACCGCGCCGCCCGGCATGCCGGCGGGGCTCGCGGTCTCCGACGCCGCGCCGGTGCGCCCGGTCAGCAGCGACATCCGGTCCTGCGGCACCGGCAGTTTCGCGTCGAACAGCTGGGTGACCGTCCCGACGGTGTCGGGGCAGCCGAGCAGGACCGCTCCGGCGATCCGCCCGTCGGCCACGACCAACTTGGCGTAGCGCCCGCGGGCCGGGTCGGCGACGGTGAGAACCTCGAGCTCACCGTCGTGCAGGTCCGCACTCACGTCACCCATCGACGCGAGATCGATGTCGTGGGCCTTGAGCCGCGTCACCGGCGGGGTGCCGTGGTACTCGGCGGTGGCGTCGGCGCCGGTGATCCGGTCGGCGACCACCTCCGCCTGCTCCCAGCCCGGCTGCACCAGCCCGTACACCTCGCCGCGGTGCTGCGCGCACTCGCCGATCGCCCACACGTGCGGGACGTCGGTGCGCAGCGCGTCGTCGACGACGATCCCGTGCTCCACCGTGGCGCGGACGGCCGACGCCAGCTCGGTCGCCGGCCGGATTCCGGCCGTGAGCACCACGAGGTCCGCGAGAAGTTCGGTGCCGTCGTCGAGCACGAGCGCTCTCCCGGAGGCGTTGCGACGCAGGGCGACCGCGCGGCGCTCGAGTACCACCCTCATGCCCAGGCTCGTCAGGACGCGGGTGAGTACCCGGCCGCCGCCCTCGTCCAGCTGCCGCTCCATCGGCACCGCCCTGGGATGCACGACGGTGACGTCGGCGCCGCGCAGCAGCAGCCCGCGGGCGGCCTCGAGCCCGAGCAGCCCGCCCCCGAGTACCACCGCCCGGCAGCCCGGGCCCGCGGCCTGGGCGATGCGCGCGCAGTCCTCCACCGTCCGGAATGCGACGACGTCCGAATCGTCGGCCGACATCCCCTCGATGCGCGGCACGAACGGAACGCTGCCCGTCGCGAACACCAGCTCGTCGTAGCCGAGCGTCGTGCCGTCGTCGCCGCACACGGTTCGGGTCGCGGTGTCGATCCCGGTCACCCGCACCCCGGTGCGGACGTCGACGTGGTTGCGGACCCACCAGTCGTCGGGCCGCAGCCGGGTGTCGCGCGCGGTGATGCTGCCCGCCAACACGTTCGAGAGCAGGATACGGTTGTACGCGGCCCGCGGCTCCGCACCGAACACCACGATCCCGAGCCGGGCCGGGTCACGTTCGCGCCGCCGCAACTCCTCCGCCAGCCGCGCCCCGGCCATGCCGTTGCCCACGATCACCACCCGGCTCACGGGGCCACCGCCCGGGCCGGCTCCAGCCGCACCGCGCACACCTTGAACTCCGGCATCCGGCTCGTCGGATCGAGTGCCGGGTTGGTGAGCAGGTTGGCGCGGGCGTCGCCGGCGTAGTGGAACGGCAGGAACACCGTGTCCAGGCGCATCGAGTCGTCGCACCGCACCGTGACGGACACTCGGCCGCGGCGCCCGACGACGAGCGCGTCGTCCGCGTCGCGCACTCCCGCCTGTGCCGCGGTGTCCGGGTGCACCTGGACGAACATCGACCCGGCCGCGGACGCCAGCTCCGCGACCCGGCGGGTCTGCGCGCCCGATTGATAGTGCGCGAGAACACGTCCCGTGGTCGCGACCAGTGGGAACTCCTCGTCCGGCGCTTCTGCCGGACCCCGATGCTCGACGGCGGTGAACCGAGCCCTCCCGTCGTCGGTGCCGAAGCGGTCGAGGAACAGCCGGGGCGTCCCGGGATGCCCGACGTCGGGACACGGCCAGTGCAGCACCTCCCCCGCATCGAGACGGTCGTAGGTGACGCCCGCATAGTCCGCGCCGCCACCGGCGGATGCGGCCCTCAGCTCGTCGAACACCTCGCGCGGCTCGACCGGGAACCGGTGCGCAGGCTGCCCGAGCCGAACGGCCAACCCACGCAGCACTTCGAGCTCGCCGCGAGCTCCGTCCGGTGGTTCCACACCCCGACGCCGCCGCAGCACGCGCCCCTCGAGGCTCGTCATCGTGCCCTCCTCCTCGGCCCACTGCAGGACCGGCAGCACCACGTCGGCCATGGCGGCGGTCTCCGACAGCAGGAAGTCGCACACCACCAGCAGATCGAGGGAGCGCAACCGGTCGACGACGTGCCCGGCCCGGGGCGCCGACACCGCGAGGTTGGCGCCGTGCACCATCAACGCGCGGGGTCCGCCGGGGCGGCCGAGCACGTCGAGCAGTTCGTACGCGCTGCGGCCCGGCCCGGGCAGGTCCGCCGGATCGACGCCCCACACGCGTGCGACGTGCTCGCGTGCAACGGGATCGCTGATCTTGCGGTAGCCGGGCAACTGGTCCGCCTTCTGCCCGTGTTCGCGGCCACCCTGGCCGTTGCCCTGACCGGTGACCGGGCCGTAACCGCTGCCCCGCCGGCCGGGCAGGCCCAGCGCGAGCGCCAGCCCGATCCACGCCGAGACGGTGTCGGTGCCGCTCGCGTGCTGCTCTGTCCCGCGCGCGGTGAGCACGTACGCGCCCGTGTCCGCCCGTCGGGACCGCGCCAGGACCTCCACTGCGCGCCGCAGCGCCGCGACCGGGACCCCGGTCACCCGTTCGGTGCGCTCGGGCCACCACTGTGCCGCTGCGAGCCACGCGTCGTCGAATCCGGTCGTGCGGGTCTCGACGAACTCCCTGTCGAGGTGCCCCTCGGTGACGGCGAGGTGCAACATCCCCAGCGCCAGGGGCAGATCCGTGCCGGGCGCGAGTTGCAGGTGCAATCCGCCGCCGGCCAACGCCCGGTCCGCCGTGGCGGTGCGCCGCGGGTCGACGACGATCAGCCCGCCGGCCTCCGCCGCCGCCGTCAGGTGCCCGACGAGCGGCGGCATCGTCTCGGCGACGTTGCCCCCGATCAGCAGGATCGCCTTCGCCGACGTCAGATCGGTGACCGGGAACGGCAGTCCGCGATCGAGACCGAACGCGCGGATCCCCGCCGCGGCGGCGGACGACATGCAGAACCGCCCGTTGTAGTCGATGTTCGACGTGCCGAGCGCGACGCGCGCGAACTTGCCGAGCATGTACGCCTTCTCGTTGGTGAGCCCGCCGCCGCCGAAGATCCCCACCGCGTCCCGACCCCCGACCTCCTGCGCGGCGCGGAAGCCGTCGGCGACCCGGTCGAGGGCGTCGTCCCACGAGGTCGGCTGCAGCCGCCCGGCGACCCGGACCAGGGGCGTGGTGAGCCGGTCGGGGTGGCGCAGCAGTTCGGCGCTCGTCCACCCCTTCTGGCACAGGCCGCCGCGGTTGGTCGAGAACTGACGGGCCGAGACGGTCGGCCCGGATGCGCCGTCGGCGGTGAGCGCCATCGCGCACTGCAGGCCGCAGTAGGGACAGTGGGTGTCGATCCGTCGGCCGACGACGGGCGCGATCACGACGCCACCGCGATCGACTGTCCGGCAACGTCGTTCGCTGCGGACGTGCGCCGCACGAACACGATCCAGGTGACCACGGCGCACACGACGTAGAAGCCGAGGAACACCCAGAACGCCATCGTCGCCGACTTGGCGGGGCTGCTGTACGACGCCCGCAGCACCAGGTTGATCCCGACTCCCCCGAGCCCGCCGATCGCACCGGCGAACCCGATCAGTGCCCCGGTCATGTTGCGCGACCACGCGGCCCGCGCGTCGGCGTCCAGTCCGTCCAGCGTCCGGGATCGGCCCTCGAAGATCGACGGGATCAGCTTGTACACCGACCCGTTGCCGATGCCGGAGAGCACGAACAGCGCCACGAAGCCGATCACCAACGCGGTCATGGCGGTCCCGGTCGCGGCGCCGGGGGTGGCGTCGTCCGCGGTGCCGGCCGCGACCAGCACTGCCGCCGCCAGCACCATCGCGGCGAACGTCCACAGCGTGATCCGGCCACCGCCGATGCGGTCCGCGAGCCGGCCACCGAGCGGACGGGCGATCGAGCCGAGCAGCGGCCCCAGGAACGCGATCTGCGCGGCGTGCAGTGCGGCCTGCGCCGGGGTGTCGCCACCGGCGAGGAAGTTGATCTGCAGCACCTGACCGAACGCGAAACTGAACCCGATGAACGATCCGAACGTACCGATGTAGAGGAAGCTGACGATCCACGACTCCCGAACCCGCAGCGCTTCGAGCATCGAGTGCAGGTCGGCCTTCTGCCCCGTGAGGTTGTCCATGAACAGCGCCGCACCGACCGCCGCCACCGCGATGAGCACGAGGTAGACCGCGCACACCAGGTACGGCGCGGTGTTGCCGACCGTCGCGATGACGAGCAGACCCACCAACTGGATCACCGGCACGCCGATGTTGCCGCCGCCCGCGTTGAGCCCGAGTGCCCACCCCTTGAGACGCTGCGGGTAGAACGCGTTGATGTTGGCCATCGACGACGCGAAGTTGCCGCCGCCGACACCCGCGGTGGCCGCCACCAGCAGGAACGTCGTGTACGACGTGCCGGGGTGCATCACGAACCACAGCGTCAGCAGTGTCGGGACCAGCAGTACCAGCGCGCTGAAGATCGTCCAGTTACGTCCGCCGAACCGCGCCGTCGCCACCGTGTACGGGATGCGCAGGATCGATCCGACCAGGGTTGGCACGGCTACGAGGAAGAACTTGCCGGCCGCGTCGATGCCGAAGACATCGGTCGGCATGAACAGCACCATCACCGACCAGATCGACCAGACCGAGAAGCCGACGTGCTCGGCGACCACCGACCACACGAGATTGCGTCGGGCGATGGCCTTGCCGCCGGCTTCCCAGGCGTCGACGTCCTCGGCGTCCCAACGCTCGATACGGTGGCCGCGCACCGTGGGCGCGGCGCCGGACGTTTCTGTGGGCCGATCGGAGAGAGTGGTCACCTGGGCCTCCTACCTGTGTGGGAAACCCCAAGGTAGGAGGCCGGTGTTGCGTCGGTGCTGCGCCCGGTGACCCGTCCGTCAACTCTCGCTCACGATCGCCCGGCCGGGCGGTGAGGTCCACGAACGTCCAGGTCAGGCGGCTTTCGCGCCCCAGCTGTCTTCGAGCATGCGGGGCTTGCACGCCGCCCACGCCGAGATCAGGACCACGACGACGGCGACACCGAGCAGCGCGAACGGCGCGCCCCAACCGCCGGTCGACTCGTGCAGTACGCCGAACAGCAGGGGCCCGACGCACGCGACGGTGTAACCGATGCCCTGGGTGAATCCGGACAGCGCGGCGGACCCGGCGTGCGTCCGGGTGCGCAGGTTGATCAGCGTCAGCGACATCGGGAACGTGCTGGGGCCGAGGCCGATCACGACCACCCACAGGATGGGCGCCGCCATCGGCGCGAGGAACAGGCCTGTGAATCCGATCGCGTAGGCGAGCGCGCAGCCCACGACGATCGGGAACGGGTTGCGCATCCGGGCGCACACGCTCGGCGCCGCGAACGCCGCGATCAGCCCCATGAACGAGAACACCGCAACCATGCTGCCGCCGAACGATTCGCTCGCCCCCGCCTCGGTGAGGATCTTCGGGATCCACGTGAACATCGAGTACGTGATCAGGGATGTCATCCCGAACATGCCGGCCATGCCCCAGCCGACGGGCGAACGCCACGGGCGTCCCGGCGCGTGCGACTCGGCGGGCAGCGCCGCCGCGGCGGCGGCGCCGCCGACCTGCTTGCGCCCACGGGCGAGGATCATCAACCACGGCGCGGCAGCCGCGAAGCCCAGCAGCGACCAGACGCCGATCGAGATCCGCCAGTCGAACGCGTCCGCGAGCGGCACCGCGACCGTGGCGGGCAGGATCGTGCCGATCTGCACACCGGTGATGTAGACCGAACTCATGAGCGCCAGCCGGTCGCCGAAGTACCGCTTGACCAGCGGCGGGATCACGACGTTGCCGATACCCATGCCGCCGAGGGCGAGTGCCGACAACGCCAGCAGCGACCACGTGTCCGACACCATCGCGCGGGTGAGCATCCCGACGCCGGCCATCATCATGCCCAGCAACGCGGTCCATTCGAGCCCCAGCCGACGCGCGATGGCCGGAGTGAGCAGGCCGAAGACCGCGAACATCGCCGTCGGGACCATGCCGAAGACGCCGACCACGGTGGACGAGAAGCCCAGTTCCGAGCTGATCTGGTCGGCCAGCGGCGTGAAGGAGGTGACCGCCGTTCGCAGCACCAGCGCCGACATGGCGATCGCGGCGAAGACGAGTACCCGGCCTGCCAGGAGCGGTTGTGGCCCGCGCGGGGCCGTGGCGATGGATCCCGCGGAGCGGGAACTGCCTGCAGGCGCGGTCATGTACTGCCTCGTTCCGTGATCGATCGGAGAAAATTCGGGAGCGCTCTCGCCGTGGCTTTGGCACTCGACCGGATAAATCATAGGATGACCGGATGAAAGAGGGCAAAGCATAATTCGTGTGACGCCCGTCTACCCGCAGGAGCTCCGTTGCAACCCGTTCGCCGCAGCACCCTGATCACGCAGGTGACCGACCAGCTCCGGGACGAGATCCGCTCCGGCAAGTGGCCGGTCGGCTCACGCATCCCCACCGAGCCGGAGCTCTCCGAACTCACCGGGACCGGTCGCAACACGGTGCGCGAGGCCGTCCAGGCCCTCGTCCACACCGGACTGCTCGAACGACGACAAGGGTCGGGCACGTACGTGCTCGCGGCCTCCGAAGTGAGCGGCACGCTGGGCAAGTACTTCGCCGGCGCGCACGAACGCGACGTCCTGGAACTGCGCCAGTCGCTCGACGTGACGGCCGCGGGACTCGCCGCGCGTCGGCGCGACGACCAGGACATCCGGAACCTGCGCGCCCTGCTCGCCGCCCGCAGCGAGGCCTGGCACGGCAGCGATCTACGCACGGCGATCACGGCCGACATCGCATTGCACCGCGGCATCGTCGCCGCCAGCCACAACCGCGTGTACCTCGAGTTCTACGACTCGCTGCTCCCCGCGATCGAGGAGACGGTCACCAAGCACGCCTCCGCGACGGGCGCCGCATTCCACGACGAGCACAGCGAACTGGTAGAGGCGGTCATCGACGGCGACAGCGTGCGCGCCGTCGCGGCGGCCCGCTGCTTCTTCGACGAACTGCTCGCGGGCTACGCCTAGACCCGGCGGCAGCTGGGGTCGGTGTGGCTAGAGGATCAGCCGCACCAGATCCGCGGTCCGCAGCAGACCAGGCAGCGCGTCGGGCGTCGAGCGCGGATGCAACGCATGGACGGAGAGCCGGAAGAGCAACGCCCGCAACAGCATCTGCGGCCACTCGGGTAGATCTTCCCAGCGCCCGATCAACCCCTCGTCGGCGCCGCCCCACGACAGTGCGTCGACGACGACCACACCGGCCGCCCACGCGGCGGGACGCCAGTACGGGGTGATGTCGGTGACGCCGGGCGCGGCGCTGCCGTCGAACAGCACGGTGCCGAACAGGTCTCCGTGCACGAGCTGGTCCGGGGACCGCACGGGCTTGCGCAGGGTCGCGAGCTGACCGATCACGTCGACGCTGCGCTTGGCATCGGGAGTGAGGTCCTCGAGCGCCCCCGCCGCACGGGCCGTCCGCAGCGGGACCGTTTCCCACGCGGCCCGATCCGCGGCGACGAAGACGTCGACGTCCGCCCACGGCGCCACCGGCGGCTGGGCGAGGAATCGAGGTCGCTCGAGCTGCGCGGTCGCGGCGTGCAGGCGCAGCGACAACGACACCACCTCGTCGTGCCGAGGCTCGGACGAGCCCGTCAGGAAGGTGTCGGCGCGCCAACCGGAGACGACGTAGCGGCCGTCGGTGGCCCGCACCGGGCGGGCGAGGCGCACCGCGTCGACCGCGAGCGTCTCGCGTACCTTCGCGGACCACGCCGCGCGTGCATGATCGGCTACCGCCGACAGCACGACGTCACCGCAGCGCCAGCCGCCGTCCCAGTCGGCACCCAACGCGACCGGCTCGACCTCACGGAGACCGAACGTGGAACAGACGTGCTGGGGCGGTTGCGTAGAGCTCACGGCCGTCAGGCTACCGCCGCAGACCGTCCGTTTCGGTGAGGCTCTCCGAAGGCCGCGCTGATTGGATCCGTGGGGACGTTCAGTAGACCGGGAGGGACGGGTCGACCTGGTTCGCCCATGCGACGACCCCGCCCTGCAGATGCACCGCGTCGGCGAACCCGGCCTTGCGGACCGCGGCCAGCGCCTCCGCCGAGCGGATGCCGGTCTTGCAGTGCAGCACGATCCGCTTGTCCTGCGGTAGTTCGGAAAGGGCCTCCCCCGACAGGATCCGGTCCTTGGGGATCAGGGTCGCGCCGGGCAGGTGCACGATGTCCCATTCCACCGGCTCCCGCACGTCGACGATCGCGATGTCGGCACCCGCGTCGAGCAGCGCGCGCAGTTCACGCGGGGTGATCGTGGCGTCGCGCTCGGCCTCGGGAACCGACGTCACCCCGCAGAACGCGTCGTAGTCGACGAGTTCGGTGACGGCCACCCGGTCGGGGTCGCGGCTGAGCCGCACGGTCCGGTAGTTCATCGCGAGAGCGTCGTAGATCATCAGCCGGCCCAGCAGCGACTCCCCGATGCCGGTGATCAGCTTGATCGCCTCGGTCGCCATGATCGACCCGATCGACGCGCACAGGACGCCGAGCACACCCCCCTCCGCGCACGACGGCACGGTACCCGGCGGGGGCGCTTCCGGGTACAGGTCGCGCAGCGTGATGCCGCGCCCGTCGGGGGCGGCGTCCCAGAACAGCGACACCTGCCCCTCGAACCGGTAGATCGACCCCCACACGTACGGGCGCCCGGCCAGCACGGCGGCGTCGTTGACGAGGTAGCGCGTCGCGAAGTTGTCGGCGCCGTCGAGGATCAGGTCGTACTCGCCGAAGAGTTCGACGGCGTTGGACGCGTCGAGCCGGAACTCGTGCAGGCGGACGTCGACGTGCGGGTTGATCTCCACGATCTTCTCCCGCGCACTCTTCGCCTTGGGCCGTCCGACGTCGGCGGTGCCGTGGATGACCTGACGCTGCAGATTCGACTCGTCGACGACGTCGAAGTCGACGATGCCGATCGTGCCGACACCCGCCGCCGCGAGGTACATCAGCGTCGGCGAGCCCAGCCCGCCCGCTCCGATGACCAGCACGCGGGCGTTCTTCAACCGCTTCTGTCCCGTCGTACCCACGTTCGGGATGATCAGGTGCCGGCTGTAGCGGGCCACCTCGTCGCGGCTCAACTCCGCCGCAGGCTCCACCAGAGGGGGAAGCGGACTCTTCGCGGACACCACACGCTCCTGAACTCGACCGGTCAACGCTCGTCGTCCAGCCTAGGCGGTCGGCAATCTCACCTCGAGGTCGCTCAGGTCGGACACCACGACGTCCGCACCGGCCTCCCGGAGCGCGTCCGCATGATGAGCACGGTCGACGCCCACGACCACCCCGAAGCCCCCACGCCGGCCCGCCTCGACGCCGGCCAGCGCATCCTCGAGCACCACGCACTCCGACGCGGACAACCCCAGTCGCCGAGCGCCCTCCAGGTACGTGTCGGGCTCCGGCTTACCGGCGAGCGCCAAGCGGTCGACGTCCACGCCGTCGACCCGGGCGTCGAACAGGTCGGTCAGGCCGGCCGCGTCGAGCACGCGGACCGCGTTGCGGCTGGCGGTCACCAACGCGACCGGCACGCGCGCCGCTCGCAGTCTCCGGACGAGTGCGACGGTGCCGGGGAACGCCTCGACCCCGTGCTCCTCGAGTTCGTGACCGAACATCGCATCCTTGCGGGCCGCCAGTCCGCACACCGTGTGCTCGGTCGGGGGATCCGACGGCCGGCCGTGCGGGATGTCGATCGAGCGGGAGGCCAGGAACGACGCGACGCCGTCGACGCGTGGCCGGCCGTCCACGAACTGCAGGTAGTCGTCGGACGTGAAGGGTGGTTCGCCGCGGCCCCGTTCGGCCAGGAATCCGTCGAACAGTCGCTTCCATGCCCGTTCGTGCACGCGTGCGGTGTCGGTGACCACGCCGTCCATGTCGAACAGGAATCCCGCGCACACGGCGTCCCCGATGCGGGCGGCTCCGGCGGCGGTCACGGTCGGTCCTCAGCCTCGGGGGTACGGCCAGGGATTGAAACGGCACACCTTGCCGTCCATCGGGACGACGCCCTCCGGGTCGAGCTTGGCGATGTCGTTGTTGGCGGTGCCGAACGACTGCTGCATCATCACCGGCGCGAGCCCGCCGTCGGTCTCGCACGGCTGATGCGCCTGGTACCCGATGGCGTGCCCCACCTCGTGGTTGATCTGGTACTGCCGGTACGAACCGATGTCGCCCTGGAAGGCGGTGGCGCCGCGCACCCAGCGGGGCTCGTTGAGCACCACCCGGTCGATACCCGGGTTGAAGCAGGACACCTCGAGCTGGATGTCGTAGCCACAGGCCTCGCGGATCGTCATCTGCGAGGTCAGCGAGATCCGGAAGTCCGGCCCGTTCCCGTTCTTCAGTAGCGGATCGGTCGCGTCGACGCGCCGGAACGCGAATCGCGGATCCCGTGTCCAGCTCTTGGGGTTGCCGAGCGTCTGGTCCACCATCCGGCCGAACGCCTCGTCGCCGCCCAGACCCGCCGTGTCGATTCCGTCCTCGACCTCGACGCTGTACGTGAACACGCGCTCGGTGCCCTGCCCGACCTGGCCGGTCGTGCCGGGCACCACGTGCCAGGTGCCTGCTCCCGTGGCGGTGAACGGCCCGCCGTCGGGCAGCGCACCGGCGGGCACGGTGTCGGCGAAATTGCCGTCCGCGAGGGGCGGGACGCCGACGATGTCGGTGCCGTCCTCGTGGCTGAGCACACCGAATCCGGGGTCGTCGGAGGCCGCGGAGTCGGAATCACCGATCCCGCGGACAGCGTCGACGAGCACCAGCACCGTGACGATCAGGAGGACCGGGATCGCGTAGGCGCGCCACCCGTACATCGAGACGAACCTGCCGAGTTTGCTCTGCTTGCGGACGTCCCGCTCGGGTCGTGGAGCCCGGGGACGACCGATGTTCCGGCGGGTCGGATCCCACAGCGCGCGCAGCGGCTCGTGCGGATCGGGTACCCGGCCGGGGTCGATGCCGGAGGCCCGGTAGTCACCGGATCTCGGGTCGTCGGACGCCTCGGGAACTGTGCCCCCCAGGCGCGGTCCTCCTCGGTCAGTCACCCCGCCAGAATCTCACAGACCGCCCGACGGTTCACCCGGCGCGCCGGAAATCCGGAGGGCACGACCCCCGTGTGTGAGGTGCCCCACCGGCCGCTGCACAGCTCCCGCGCCACCCCGCACCGTCACCGCCGGCGGGCGACCGCTCACCGCGCCGCCGTGTCCCGCGTGGGGAATCCTGGAATACTCGCAGACAGGGGGCGTGACGGTGCCCGGCACACGGCGCGTCGACGACAAGTTCAGTACAGCGAAATAGGCCGAGAAGCGTCCGGGTATCGTGCAAATGATTTATCTTGCCCCGAGGCGTTCGTGAGAGGTCGGACACCGAACGAAGCGGGGCTCTTTGTGCAGATTGGGAGCGACATGACTGAACTCGCGGATCGGACACACTCCGATCGCGCCGCCACGACCGCAAACGGTCAGGGCACCCGCCGCAACACCCGGCTACCCCGGGACGCGCGGCGTCTTCAGTTGCTCGCGGCCGCCAGCGAGGTCTTCGTCAGCCGCGGCTACCACGCCGCCGGCATGGACGAGATCGCCGAGTGCGCCGGCGTGAGCAAGCCCGTCCTGTACCAACATTTCCCGGGCAAGCTGGAGTTGTACGTCGCGGTGCTGCAGAGCTACGTCGACACCCTGATCTCGGGAGTGCGGCAGGCACTGCGGTCGACCACCGACAACCGGCAGCGCGTCCGGGCGGCCGTGCAGGCATTCTTCGACTTCGTCGACACCGACACCCAGGGCTTCCGTCTGGTGTTCGAGTCCGACCTGATGGGCGAGCCCCAGGTGGCACGTCGCGTCGAGCAGGCCACCGAGGCCTGCGTCGATGCCGTGTTCGACCTCGTCGCGCACGACTCGGGACTCGATCCGTACCGCGCTCGAATCCTCGCCGTCGGCCTGGTCGGCGCGAGCCAGTTCACCGCACGGTACTGGCTCGAGGCTGCGCGGCCGATCCCCAAGGAGGAGGCGGTCGACACCACCGTCGCTCTGGCCTGGGGTGGCCTCTCCCACGTGCCGCTGCACGCGGAGACCAAGTAGTCGGTCCGCCGACGAGCGAAGGGCGCGGAGTCTTCGAAGACTCCGCGCCCTTCGCGTACATCCGGATCTAGCTGGTCGGCGCGAACCCGACCTTGCGGCTGTCGGACGGACCGATCTCCACGTAGGTGATCCGCGCTGCCTGGACGAGGAACTTGCGTCCCTTCTCGTCGACGAGCGAGAGCACACCGCCCGCGTCTCCGAGCGCCTTCGTCACGTGCGCCTCCACCTCGTCGGGCGTGAGGACGCTGTTGACGACGAGCTCACGCGGGCTGTCAGTTACACCGATCTTGACCTCCACGGTCAACCTCCGAACTCTCCGAGCGCTTGAAGCTGTCCCGGCCAGGTTAATGCAGCGCTGCCCGCCCGGGCCTGCCGCGACGCTGTGCTGAGAGCGAACAGCGCGCTCAGACCAGGCCCAGCACCGCCATCCGCTCGGCGTGCTTCGCCTGCATGTTGTCGAACAGAGCGGCGACGCCGTTGAGGCTGCCGGTCGCCGTCATCACGAGGTCGGTGAGGTCCTCGCGGCGGGCGAGGACGAACTGGGCCTGCGTGATCGCCTCCCCGAGCAGCCGGCGACCCCACAGCATCAGCCGGTCCTTCTCGCTCTTGCTCGCGGCGACCGCGGCACGAACCTCCTGCACGACGAACTCCGAGTGGCCCACTTCGGCCAGCACCTCGCGGACGATCCCGCCCACCGTGGGATCGAGCGAGTGCGCGATCTCGAGGTAGAAGTCGGCCGCGATGCCGTCACCCACGTACGCCTTCACGAGCGACTCGAGCCACGTCGAGGGGTCCGTCGACGCGTGGTAGGCGTCCAGGGCACGAACGAACGGGTCCATAGCCGCGTACACCTCGATGCCCCGGTCCGTGAGCGCCCTGTGCAGCGTCTCGAAGTGACCCATCTCGGCGGCGGCCATGCTCGCGAGCGCGACCCGTCCCTGCAGCGTGGGAGCCATCCGGGCGTCCTCCGCCAGGCGATAGAACGCGGAGATCTCGCCGTACGCGAGAACTGCGAACAACTCGGCCACACCCGGGTGGTCGGCAGCGATGGCGGGCACGGACGACGTCGGTGAATCGGCTCCCATGACGCCACAGCCTAATCCGTCCTGTGACGTACCCCCGGGAGCGACAGGACTCGCCCGGATACGTGATCTGCGCCATCAGGTGTCGGGCGTGACGGGGTGGGCCGCTACAATTGTGTCGGGAGACCGATATTTCCGCGCTGGTCCCGGTACCGGAGCACGACATCCGGAGTGCCGAATTCGAGTTTGGATTCGAACGATTCGGGCGCGAAACGGATACGGACTCCCGAAGATAATGTGCGCGCACCTGATCGACGGCGCTCGCCGCGTCTCGCCGAGATCCACGCGATCTCCGCGCTGAGACGGAGGCTGGGCCACCGCACAAGAGGGCACCGACATCGGCCGACTTACGGCCTGGCCCCTTACCTCGTGCGTGCGTGCCGATACGAGGAAGGCCAGTTCCCTGAGCAAGATCACGATCGACCACGAAGACAGTAACCACGCAGCAACCGAGACCACGCTGTCCGCGCAGCTGGACGAGACGCACACCCCGCCGACCTTCGGCGAGCTGGGCGTCCGCGACGAGATCGTCAAGGCGCTCGCCGAGATCGGCATCGAGCGCACGTTCGCCATCCAGGAGTTGACGCTCCCCCTCGCCCTCGCCGGCGACGACCTCATCGGTCAGGCCCGCACCGGCATGGGCAAGACGTTCGGCTTCGGTATTCCGCTCCTGCACCGGGTGTCCACCGCCGATTCCGGCACCACCCCGCTCGACGGCACACCCCGCGCCCTCGTGATCGTGCCGACGCGCGAGCTGTGCGTCCAGGTCACGCAGGACCTCGAGAACGCATCGAAGTACCTGAAGTCCGGCGAGAAGAAGCTCGAGGTCCTGTCGATCTACGGCGGCCGCCCGTACGAGCAGCAGATCGACGCGCTCCGCAAGGGCGTCGACGTCGTCGTCGGTACCCCGGGCCGCCTGCTCGACCTCGCCAACCAGGGTCACCTGATCCTCGGCAAGGTCGGCGTCCTGGTCCTCGACGAGGCCGACGAGATGCTCGACCTCGGGTTCCTTCCCGACATCGAGCGCATCCTCGGCATGGTGCCCGACAAGCGGCAGACGATGCTGTTCTCGGCCACGATGCCGGGCCCGATCATCACGCTGGCGCGCACGTTCCTGACGCAGCCGACGCACATCCGCGCCGAGGAGGCGGACTCGTCCGCCGTCCACGAGCGGACCACGCAGCACATCTACCGCGCCCACGCACTCGACAAGGCCGAGATGGTGGCCCGCGTCCTGCAGGCCGACGGCCGCGGCGCGACGATGATCTTCACCCGCACCAAGCGCACCGCGCAGAAGGTCGCCGACGACCTGAACGAGCGCGGGTTCAACGTCGGTGCCGTGCACGGCGACCTCGGCCAGATCGCCCGCGAGAAGGCGCTCGCCGGCTTCCGCAGCGGCAAGGTCGACGTCCTGGTGGCCACCGACGTCGCGGCCCGCGGCATCGACATCGACGACGTCACGCACGTCATCAACTACCAGTGCCCGGAAGACGAGAAGACCTACGTGCACCGCATCGGCCGCACGGGTCGCGCCGGTCGCACCGGTATCGCGATCACGCTCGTGGACTGGGACGACGTCCCCCGCTGGCAGCTGATCGACAAGGCTCTGGCTCTCGGTGTGCCCGACCCGGTCGAGACCTACTCGAGCTCGCCGCATCTGTACGAGGACCTCGGTATCCCCACGGACGCAAAGGGTTCGATCCGCAAGCCGCGCGCCGAGCGTCCGGCCAAGGAGCACAAGAACGCCCCGGCCGCCGAGAAGTCGGAGAAGTCGGACGCTCCCAAGCGTTCGCGCCGCCGCACCCGTGGCGGTAAGGCCACCGACGGTTCGGCGTCGGCCGCCGCGACCGCGACGTCCGGCGAGAAGACCCCCGAGGTCGCCTCGTCGACGACCGACGAGGCCGGCTCCGCGCCGCGCCGCCGTCGTCGCCGCCGTCGTCCCGCATCCGCCGAGGGCGCACCGGCGCAGACCGACTCCCAGCCCGTGAGCGTCACGGCAGCCGCCGAGTAGTTCGGGGTAACCTGCCACCTGTGCTGGCACCCGAGCGTCGTACCCGTCTGGACGTCGCCGTCGCCGCGACCATCGCGATCGTCGTCGCGGTCGCCGCGGCGGTGATCTGGATTCGGAGCGACGCTCGGGGTACCACCTCGGTGACCGCGGATGCTCCCGCGTCCACGGTCGACACTCCCCTGTCCCCGCCCGCGTCGCTGACCGAGATCTGGCGTGCCGCGAGCCCGGAATCGGCCGCCCCCATCGTCGCCGACGGCACGGTTGCGACGGCCGACGGCGGAACGGTTCTCGGGCGGGACCCCGTCACCGGCACCGAGCGGTGGCGGTACCAGCGGGACATGCCGCTGTGCGGCGCGATCGGAGCCTGGAACACGGTGGTCGCGGTCTATCGCGATCAGCGGGGCTGCAGCCAGGTCACCCAACTCGACGGAGCGACCGGACAACGTGAGGCGCAGCGTTCCAGCGACGCCGACGACACGGTCACCCTCTCCTACGACGGCACGTACGTGGTGTCCCGCGGCTCGGAGCGGATGGAACTGTGGCGGTCCGACCTGGTCCGCACGCTCGAGTTCGGACGGGTCGACGCGCCGATCAACCCCGGCAAGCAGCCGCGCCCCGACTGCTCCCTGAAGTCGGCGGCAGCCGGCGGCACCCGAGTGACCGTGCTGATGAACTGCCCCGGCGAGGCCGGCGACCGGATCAGCGTCCTCGACGCCGCCCCGAAGGACAATCAGGAACCGCAGGAGGCCGGCTCGACGCTGCTGACCGGGCCGGGCGCCGACACGTCCGGGGCCCGGCTCATCGCGGCATCCGGCGACCGCACCGCGGTGTACCTGCCGGCCGGACCGATTTCCGAGGCCCGCATCGCCGTGGTCGACGGCGAGGGCACCGAGATCGCGTCCCACCCCGCCACCACCCCGGTCGCCGACGGCGCGACCGCCGCCCGCAACGGTTCCGTCTTCACGTGGTGGACCGGTACCGAGCTCATCGCGCTCTCCACCAGCGAACTGGCGCCGAAGTGGACGATGACCGGCGCTCTGGGCCCCGGCGCGATCATGGCCGGTTCACTGCTGGTTCCGGTACCCGGCGCGATCGCCGTCCTCGATCCCGCCACGGGCACCGAACGGGCGCGGATTCCCGTAACCCGAGACAGTGACGCCGGCCCGATCGCGACATCGGTCCTGGGCGACATCGTCCTCGAGCAACGCGGCGACGAGGTCGTCGCGCTGCGCTGAGTCACGCGGGCACGGTCAGGCAGTTCCCTCGTACGGCGAGAAGGTGACGAGCTCGGCGTCACCGGTCCAGTGCGCCGAAAGATGATGCGCCAGTTGACGATACGCCTCGCCACCCTTGTTCTTGCGTCCCGCCAGGACCGTCGCGCCGGACGCCGACGCCTCCGCGAACCGCACCGTCCGAGGAATCGGCGGGGCCAGCACCGGAAGGTCGTAGCGATCCGAGACGTCGGACAGGACGTCGCGGCTGTGCGTGGTGCGCGCGTCGTAGAGGGTGGGCAGCGCACCGAGCAGAACCAGGTCGGGATTGGTGATCTGTTGGACCTCGGACACGGTCCGCAACAACTGCCCCACGCCACGGTGCGCGAGCGTCTCGCACTGCAACGGCACCAGAACCTGTTGCGCCGCGGTCAATCCGTTGAGGGTGAGCACCCCCAGCGACGGCGGGCAGTCGACGATGATCACGTCGAAGTCGTCGAGCACCGGCGCGAGGGCACGCTTGAGCGCGAACTCACGGCCCGGGCGCATCAGCAGCAGCGCCTCCGCGCCCGCGAGGTCGATGGTTGCGGGGAGCAGCTTCACGCCGTCGTCGGTGTCGAGCAGCACGTCCGCGACCGGGACGTCGCCCGTGAGGACGTCGTGCACCGACGCCGCGAGCCGATCGGGGTTGTGCCCCAACGAGAATGTCAGACATCCCTGCGGGTCCAGGTCCACCACCAGCACCCGCCGGTCGAGATCCACGAGCGCCGCCCCCAGAGACGCGACCGTCGTGGTCTTGGCTACCCCACCCTTTTGATTCGCTACAGCCAGTACCGTCGTCACGGCCTAGATCCTTGCGTACTCGAGGCCCGAAGGCGAGGGTTCGAGCGCACCCGGCATGATTGATCCCATGACCCCACGCGAGCGCCGACTGGTTCTGCTGCGACACGGGGAGACCGAGTGGGCGCGCCTCGGCCGGCACACGAGCACCACCGAGGTCCCTCTCACCGAGCGCGGCGCGGCCCAGGCCCGGGCGGTCGGCGCGCAGTTGACCGAACTCGCGCTGGACGATCCGCTCGTCGTCACCAGCCCCAGACGCCGGGCGCACGTCACCGCAACGCTCGCCGGGCTGACCCACGACCGTCATTGGGACGCGTTGACCGAGTGGGACTACGGCGAATTCGAGGGTCTGACCACCCCCGAGATCCGCGAGCAGGTCCCCCATTGGACGGTGTGGACCCACCCCTGCCCGGGCGGCGAGACCCACGAGATGGTCGGCTCCCGAGCCGACATGGTGGTGCACACCGCCGAGGCGGCTCTCGCGGACCGCGACGTCGTGCTGGTGGGACACGGCCATTTCATGCGGGCTGTGATCGCGCGCTGGGTGGAGTTGCCCGTGACCGAGGGGCGACGTTTCCTACTCGATCCCGCCGCGCACACGGTCCTGTCCTACGAGCACGGGTTCCGCACCATCCGAGCCCACAACGTGACCCCGAGAGAAGGCCTCCAGTGAGTGAATCGACGAGCCCGACCGCGGTGATCCGTCGTGCGACGCCCGCCGACGTCGACGCCGTCACCGGCTTGATCTACGAACTCGCCGAGTACGAGAAGGCCCGGCGCGAGTGCACCGTGGTTCCCGACCAGCTCGCCACCGCTCTCTTCGGCCCCGAGCCCGCGGTGTTCGCCCATGTCGTCGAGGTGCCGACGCCGGAGGGGCCGACGGTCGTGGGGACGGCGATCTGGTTCCGAAACTTCTCGACGTGGGACGGCGTGCACGGGATCTACCTGGAGGATCTGTACGTCACGCCCGAGCACCGGGGTGCCGGCTACGGCACGGCGCTGCTGGCGACGCTCGCCGAGGAGTGCGTGACGAAGGGATACACGCGGCTGTCGTGGTCGGTGCTGAACTGGAACACGCCCTCGATCGGCTTCTACGAGTCACTCGACGCGGTCGCCCAGGACGAGTGGACGACCTACCGGCTCACCGGCGACCCGCTGGCGGCTCTCGCCGCCCGGGTGTCGTGACCGGCCGCCGCGCTCATTCCTCGTCTGCGTCCGGAGCCCCGTAGGCCTCGGCCATCCAGCGGGAGGTGCTGCCGGCGAACAGCATCGCCAGCGCCGCCAGCACCACCGCGCCGAGCAGGACGCCCCAGAACCAGCGGTGCGAGGTGAGCACGTACCACGTGACGGGCAACAGCAGCAGCTGCGCCATGAGGGCGATCGTTCGGCCCCAACGCTGACCACGCAGCAGCGCGACGCCGGCCGCCAGTACGGCGCCACCGAGAATCAGGAACCAGGCGGCGGTGCCGTAGCCGCTCGTGACGCTCTGGTCGGCACCGAGCAGACCCCGCACCACCAGGAAGATCGCGAAACCGACGGCAACCGCGCCTTCGAGGGCGACGAGCACGCCGGCCCGCCGGACCGTGCTGGGAGTCGGGGTGGGTGCAGGCTGATTCGACACGCAGCCAGCCTATACATCGACCGGACCCGGCTAGGCTGATGCCCCGTGCGCGCGCTGCTGATCGTCAACCCCAACGCCACCTCGACCACTCCCGCGGGACGAGACCTCCTCGCACACGCGCTGTCGAGTCGGGTCCGCCTCGACGTCGCGCACACCACCCACCGCGGACATGCCGGCGAACTGGCGGCGCAGGCCCGCACCGACGGGGTCGCGTTGATCATCGTCCACGGCGGCGACGGCACGGTGAACGAGGTGGTCAACGGTCTGCTCGGCGAGCCGCACCCCAGATCCATGCGGTCCGTTCCGATCGGGCCGATACCGCTGGTCGCGGTGGTCCCGGGTGGATCGGCGAACGTCTTCGCCCGCTCGCTGGGCATCGAGCCCGACCCGGTCGACGCCACGAATCAGCTGATCGACCTCCTGGCCGCGCGCCGGCGCCGGACGATCGGCCTCGGTCACTGCGACAACCGCTGGTTCACCTTCAATGCGGGGATGGGCCTCGACGCGCAGGTCTGCGAAGCCGTCGACAAGGGCCGCAACAACGGGCAGGCGGTGACGCCGGGGCGCTACGTGCGTCACGCCGTCCGCGCCTTCTTCCGAGCGAAGCGCGAGGAGCCGACTTTGACTGTGGAGGTCCCGGATCGCGACCCCATCGACGGCGTCCACTATGCGTTCGTCTCGAACTCGACACCGTGGACGTACCTGAACAGGCGTGAGGTGCACACCAACCCGGGAACCGGCTTCGACACCGGCCTCGGCCTGTTCGCGATGCGCACGATGCGCGTCTTTGCCAGCCTTCGCGTAGTTCGTCAACTACTTTCGGCCGGATTATCGCCTAAATCACATTCATTGATTCGATTCGACGACGTTCCGCAAATCCGTATCCGTTCGAGTTCCCCCATCGGGTTGCAAATGGACGGCGACTATATCGGCCTGCGAACCGATGTGACATTCGTCGCCGTGCCCGACGCACTCGAGGTCGTGGCCCCCGCGCCGCGCTGATCCGCGCGGCGCCCAGGATCCCCCCGCAGAGGCACCGCCGCGGCCCCGTTCCACTGAATCGAACGACCGATCGGGACCCCTCAGCCGTCCGATCGGCCACCGCGCTGGACCCAAATGTCCAGATGGGGTGCGCAAACCCGCAGGTGGGTGTAGAAAGGACGAGGGCCCACATAGGGGAGCCTAACCGAGTGAGCTTGCCCACGGTGCAACCGATTTCTATTGACTTCCCCTGGGTTCGTGAAAGCATTCACAAGTAACAGCGCTGAAACTTCCAAGTAAGCGCCCATGAACTTGTGAATACATAACGGTGCACATTGCACCCAGTTAAGGAGTAGAAGGATGGACTGGCGTCACACTGCAATCTGTCGCGACGAGGATCCCGAACTGTTCTTCCCGGTGGGAAACAGCGGTCCGGCCCTTGCGCAGATCGCTGATGCCAAGGTTGTCTGCAACCGTTGCCCCGTCACCGCCGAGTGCCTGTCCTGGGCCCTCGAGTCCGGCCAGGACGCCGGCGTCTGGGGCGGCATGAGCGAAGACGAGCGTCGCGCCCTCAAGCGCCGCAACGCCCGCACGCGCGCACGCACCGCGGTCTGATACGGCTTTCGCAGGAGGGCCCGGCACCTATCGGTGCCGGGCCCTCCTGCTTTCCACGCGTTTCGTGACGCGAACGTAAGAAAGGTCGGTCAGCCGCGCGGTGAGCGGCGGCCCAACGGCACCCGCAGCACGGCGTCGGTTCCGCCGTCCGGCGACGGGTGCAGCCCGAGGGAGCCACCCAGTTCGGCGCCCACCAGGGTCCGCACGATCTGGAGCCCCAGACGGTCCGACTTCTCGAGACTGAATCCCGGCGGCAGTCCACGGCCGTCGTCGTGGATGACGACGTCGAGCCAGCGCGCGGAACGGTCCGCCCGCAGATACACCGTTCCCGACTCCCCCGGCTCGAAGGCGTGCTCGATCGCGTTCTGCACGAGTTCCGTCAGCACCATCACCAGAGGCGTCGCCCGCTCGGCCGAGAACACCCCCAGACTGCCCTCCCGCTCGATCTTGATCGGCATGTTCACCGACGCGACGTCGGCGAGGATCGGCACGAGGCTGTCCACGACCTCGTCGAGGTCGACCTCCTCGTCCACCGACATCGACAACGCATCATGAACCAGCGCAATGGAAGTCACGCGGCGGACCGACTCGCTGAGCGCCTGCCGCGCCTCCTCGTTCTCGGTCCGGCGGGCCTGCAGTCGCAACAGCGCGGCGACCGTCTGGAGATTGTTCTTGACCCGGTGGTGGATCTCGCGGATCGTCGCGTCCTTGCTCAGCAACGCGCGGTCTCGCCGCTTGACCTCGGTGACGTCGCGGATGACCACGGCAGCGCCGACCACCTGACCGCGCGGTTTGAGCACGAGCGCCCGGAGCAGGACGGTGGCTCCGCGGGCCTCGATCTCCATCCGGTGGCCGAGCCGACCGCCGAGCGTGCCGCTGATGTAGTCGGCCACTTCCTGCGACTCGAACGGGTCGTTGATGAGCGAGCGCGTCGTGGACGCCAGGTCCTTGCCCACCAGATCGGTGTTCAGCCCCATGCGGTGATACGCCGACAGCGCGTTGGGGCTCGAGTAGACGACGCGGCCCGCGGGGTCGAGACGGATGAAACCGTCGCCCGCGCGGGGGCTCGAATTGGTGTCCGAGCGCGTCTCGGGATTGGGGAACGTCCCCTCGCTGATCATCTGGCACAGGTCCGCCGCGCAATCGAGATACGCGATCTCGAGTGGGCTCTGGGCACGCTGCTGCGCCAGATTGGTGTCCCGGCTGAGGACGGCGATCACCTCGCCGTCGCAGCGCACCGGGACCGCCTCACGACGGAGCGGGGTTCCCCCGCGCCACGTGCGGTCGACCTCGCTGACGATCTCGCCCTCGACGAGTGCCCGCAGTACCTGCGGGTGCTCGGACTCCGAGACCACGGACCCGACGGCATCGTCGGGAAACGCCGTGGAGGCGGTCGTCGGCCGGCACTGCGCGACGCACACGACGGTCCCCGGCATTGCGCCGTCGGTGCCCTCCGGTCGTTCGGTGGCCACCCACAGCAGGACATCGGCGAAGGACAGGTCCGCGAGCAACTGCCATTCGCCGACCACCTGCTGCAGGTGGTCTACCGCGTTACCGGGAAGGTCGGTGTGCTCGGCGAGCAGGTCGCTCAGGGTCGACATGTGCCAGGCTCCGAATCGCTTCTCTGGTTCAGCTGATGGTGGCGATCAGATCGCCCTGCTGGATGACGTCGCCTACCTTCACGTCGACGGACGTCACCTTGCCGGCTACCTCGGCCAGAACGGGGATCTCCATCTTCATGGACTCGAGGATCACCAGGGTGTCGCCCTCGTCGACCTCTTCGCCTGCACTGACAACGACCTGGTAAACGGTCGAAACCATCTCGGCGCGCACATCTTCTGCCACCTGGCACCTCACTGTTCGTGGACGGTCGCGGACCAGCCAATGGAACCACAGCCAACCACACGTGAAACACTAGGACGAACCCGAGTTCGAACAGAGAAGGAGCTACTCATGGGTAAGCGTGGTCGTAAGAAGCGCAGCCGCAAGGGCAACGCCGCCAACCACGGCAAGCGTCCCAACGCCTGAGTAAGGCTGTAGACGAGAATCGGGGGCCGGCAAGCCACAGCTTGCCGGCCCCCGATCGTCGTATCGGACCAGGTCAGCGGTCGGTCTCGCGATCCACCACCGGTCCGGCGTCGCTGACGACCACCGTGCGGCGGATCTCGATCGACAGGCGTTCCCGGAGCCCGGCGGGTGCATGATCCCCGCCACACTTGCGCCCGATCAGTCTCTTGACCTTCTCCTCGATGCCGTACGCCGCGAAGCATGCACCGCAGGTCTCGAGGTGGTGCTCGATTCGCGCTCGGGAATGCTCGTCGCACTCGCTGTCGAGCAGCAACCACACGTCCGCGATCACCGCCGAGCAGTCCAACTGCTCGAACTCGTTCTCCCCGGTCACCGAGTAACCTCCTGCTCCGCCTCGACCTCAGTGCTGCGCCCGGCGGCGTCGACGGCGCCCCCGCGGTTGAATCCACGTTCCCGCGCGACATCCGCGAGCAGACCCCGCAACTGCTTGCGCCCGCGGTGCAGTCGGGACATCACGGTGCCGATCGGCGTGCCCATGATCTCCGCGATCTCCTTGTAGGGAAATCCCTCGACGTCGGCGTAGTACACCGCCATCCGGAACTCCTCCGGCAGTTCCTGCAGGGCTGCCTTGATGTCGTCGTCCGGGAGGGCGTCGAGCGCCTCGACCTCCGCGGACCGCAGACCGGTGGAACTGTGCTCGGCCGTCGCGGCCAACTGCCAGTCGGTGATCTCGTCCGTCGGGTACTGCGCAGGCTGACGCTGCTTCTTACGGTAGGAGTTGATGTAGGTGTTGGTGAGGATCCGGTACAGCCAGGCCTTGAGGTTGGTCCCCTCCTTGAACGAGCGGAACGCCGAGTACGCCTTGACGTACGTCTCCTGCACCAGGTCCTCGGCGTCCGCGGGATTGCGCGTCATGCGCAGCGCGGCACCGTACAGCTGATCGAGGAGCGGAAGCGCGTCACGCTCGAACCGCTCGATCAACTGGTCCTGGGACTCCGGCCCATCACCCGCAGATTCGTTCGCGGGTTCGTGATCGTCCAGCACACTGATCCCTTCGCTAGCCGTAGGGGTCAAGGCTACCGCCAACCCCGGGGCCGTCGAGGGATGCGTCTCGGTCACGAAACCGGCCGTCGTCGATCCGGTCACGGTCTCCGGACGAACCCGTTCTGCACACAACACCGGCACGTACCACTCCCTTCGCTGATGCAGCGTCTCGCGAGGTATCAACAGCACGGGGCGAGAGTCTGTTCCCGGACCGCTCTAGAGTCAGTGCTCATGGCCGGAACATCGACTCCCGCAACGAAGCTGCTCGACAAGGAGAAGGTTGCGCACCGGATCCACTCGTACGACCACGACGCCCGCGCGGCGTCGTACGGCGACGAGGCGGTCGAGTCGCTGGCCGGACAGCTCGGGGTCGAACCGGGACAGATCTTCAAGACGCTCGTCGTCAAGACCGACACCGGCAAGCTGGCGGTCGCAGTGTTGCCGGTGCCGTCGAAGCTGTCCCTCAAGGCGGCCGCCGCGGCGTTGGGCGCGGGCAAGGCCGTCATGGCCGAGCAGTCCGACGCGGAGAGGTCCACGGGGTACGTGCTGGGCGGAATCTCGCCGCTCGGCCAGCGCAAGCGCCTCCCCACGGTGGTCGACGCGTCCGCGCTCACGTGGGATCGCGTGCTGTGCAGCGCGGGCCGCCGGGGGCTCGAGATCGAGGTGGCTCCGCAGGACCTGGTGCGGCTGGCGGGCGCGGTGGTCGCGGAGATCACCACCGGCTGACGCTCCCGCCGAGGAATCTGTGGGCGGCTCCCGCTGTTGCCCTGTGGGAAGAAACTTCGACGAACGAAAGACGGTGCCCGGCGTGTCTGGTCTCTCCCTGCCCATCTCGATCCTCGACCTTGCCCACATCGGTACCGACGAGAGCGCCGCCGACAGCTTCCGGGCGAGTGTGGAGATGGCCCGCAACGCGGAGCGGTGGGGCTACGAGCGGATCTGGTACGCCGAGCACCACAACATGCCGGCGATCGCGTCGTCGGCGACGAGCGTGCTGATCGCTCACGTCGCCGCGCACACCGAGCGGATCCGGCTCGGTTCGGGCGGCATCATGCTGCCCAACCATGCTCCGCTGACGATCGCCGAGCAGTTCGGCACCCTCGCCGAGCTGCATCCCGGCCGCATCGACCTGGGTCTGGGCCGCGCCCCCGGCAGCGACCAGCAGACGATGCGGGCGCTGCGCCGCGACCCGAGCTCGGCGGAGTCGTTTCCGCAGGACGTGCTCGAGCTGCAGGGCTACCTGACCGGGCCGTCCCGGGTGCCCGGCATCGAGGCGACCCCGGGCAAGGGCACGAACGTGCCGCTGTACATCCTGGGTTCGTCGCTGTTCGGTGCCCAGCTCGCGGCCGCACTGGGTCTGCCGTACGCGTTCGCGTCGCACTTCGCCCCGGCCGCGTTGGACGACGCGATCGCGATCTACCGCCGCGAGTTCCGCCCGTCCGCACAGCTTGCCGAGCCGTACGTGATCGCCGCCGTCAACGTGATCGCCGCCGACACCGACGAGGAGGCGCAGCGGCAGTTCCTCGAGACCAAGCGCAAGCGGGTCGGGCTGTTCGTCGGACGCGGGCGCACCTTCACGCCGGAGGAAGCGGACATGATCCTCGAGTCGCCCGCGGGCCGGCAGGTGCTGGCGATGGTCCGGTACACCGCCGTCGGCACGCCGACCGTGGTGGGCGACTACCTCGACCGGTTCGCCGCGCAGACGGGCGCCGACGAGCTGATGGTGGTGTCGTCGGCCACCGAGCGCTCCGCGTGGATGCGTTCGCTGGAACTGGTTGCCGACGTCGCCGGCCTCACGGCACGGCAGCCGCTCACAGCAGGCTGATCTGCTCCCCTGCCCGGTCGCCCACATCGGGCGCCAGGAGGTCGGGGCCGTTGTTGCGGACGCTGTTCACCTTCGGTGACACGCGCCGGATCTCGACGGCCGCGGCCTCCTCGAGGCTCGGCCGGATCAGGTCGGGATGACCGAGGCTGTCCGGATCCAGCCAGGCGTCCCAGCGGTCCCGCGGCAGGATCAGCGGCATCCGGTCGTGCACGTTCGCGAGCTGGTCCACCGACTCCGTGGTGAGGATCGTGGTCGACAGCAGCGGCGCCTCCCGCGGAGCCTTCGGGTCGTGCCACACCGACCACAGCCCCGCCATGAAGAGCGGCTCACCGTCGCCCCGGGACATGTAGTACGGCACCTTCACGGCCTTGCCGTCCGCGGTCGGCTCGGTCTGCCACTCGTACCAGCCGTCCATCGGCACGAGGCACCGCTTGAACCGCAGCGACGTCTTGAACGCCGCTTTGGTGGCGACGGTCTCGGACCGGGCGTTGAACAACGGCGCACCCTTGCCCGGCTCGGTCGCGTACGACGGCACCAGTCCCCAGCGCATCCGCCGGATCCGGCGGCGCACCGGGCTGTCGTCGTCGCCCCGGTCGTGCCGCGCGACGACCGTCAGCACCTGGGTCGTGGGTGCGACGTTGTAGTCCGCGGTCCCGGAATCGGTCTCCCCCGTCTCGTTCACGGCGTCGAGTTCCACCGCGAGCGTCGCGGGGTCGGCCGTCGTCGCATACCTGCCGCACATGCCTCCATGCTGGCACGGATCACCGACACGTTCCGTCATGAGAGAAGATGGACCGGTGAGTCGTGAGAGCCTGTGGAGAGCGCCCCGAGCCGAAGCCCCCGTGGATGCGTCCGTGACGCTGCCCGGATCGAAGTCGATCACCAACCGGGCGCTGATCCTCGCGGCGCTCGCGTCGGGACCGTCCACCATCACCGGCGCTCTGCGCAGCCGCGACACCGATCTGATGATCCAGGGCCTGCGCGCGCTGGGCGTCGCCATCACCGCCACCCCCGACGCCGCGACCGGCACCACGCTGCATGTCGTGCCCGGCCCGATGACCGGCGCCGCGGTGGACTGCGGGCTCGCCGGCACCGTGATGCGGTTCCTGCCGCCCGCCGCCGCCCTGGCCGAGGGCACCGTCGCCGTCGACGGCGACGAGCAGGCCCGCACCCGGCCGCTGGGCACGATTCTCGACGCGCTGCGCGGGCTCGGCGCCGACATCGACGGTGACGCGCTGCCGTTCACCGTGCACGGTCACGGTGGCCTGCGCGGCGGGACGGTGACGATCGACGCCTCCGGCTCGTCGCAGTTCGTGTCCGGGCTGCTGCTCTCGGCAGCCCGATTCGACGAGGGTGTGACCGTCCGGCACCAGGGCGGCTCGCTGCCGTCGATGCCGCACATCGACATGACCGTCGAGATGCTGCGCGAGGCAGGCGTCACCGTCCACACGCCGGGCGAGAGCGGCGACGCCGACACCTGGAAAGTGTTGCCGGGCAAGATCGATCCGGTGGACTGGGTCGTCGAGCCCGACCTTTCGAACGCGACGCCGTTCCTGGCCGCGGCCGCCGTCACCGGTGGCACCGTGCGGGTGCCGCTGTGGCCGTCGCGCACCACGCAGCCGGGAGATGCGATCCGCGGAATCCTCGCGGAGATGGGCGCCGACGTCCGACTGGAGGAGGGCGTGCTCTCCGTAACCGGGCCGAAGACGTTGCGCGGCATCGACATCGACCTGCACGACATCGGCGAACTCACTCCCACCGTCGCGGCGCTGGCGGCCCTCGCGGACGGCCCGTCGGTGCTGCGCGGCATCGCGCACCTGCGCGGCCACGAGACCGATCGGCTGGCGGCGCTCGCCACCGAGATCGGCAAACTGGGCGGCGCGGTCACCGAGACCGCCGACGGCCTGCGCATCGAGCCCCGACCGCTGCACGGGGCCCAGTGGCACTCGTACGCCGATCACCGGATGGCCACCGCCGGCGCAATCCTCGGACTCGTGGTCGACGGCGTCGACATCGAGGACGTCGGCACCACGGCGAAGACGCTGCCCGGGTTCGAGAACTTGTGGACGGCCATGCTCGACGAGACACGGTCCGCGTCGGGACCCGCCGAGCAGGAGGCGCTGTCCTGAGCCGCCGGGTGTACGACGAGTCCGACGTCCGGATCCGTCCGGGCAAGGGGTCGCGTCCACGGACCAAGAACCGACCCGAACACGCCGACGCCGCGGAGGGAATGGTCGTCTCCAAGGACCGGGGCCGCTGGGGCGTCGTACTGGGCGGCGACCCGGACCGGCTCGTCGTCACCATGCGGGCCCGCGAACTCGGCCGGACACCGATCGTGGTGGGCGACCAGGTGAGTGTGGTCGGCGACCTGTCCGGCAAGCCCGACACCCTGGCCCGCATCGTCCGCGTCGCCGACCGGTCGACCGTGCTGCGCCGCACCGCCGACGACACCGACCCGTTCGAGCGGATCGTCGTCGCCAACGCCGAGCAACTGCTGATCGTCGTCGCGCTGGCCGACCCGCCTCCGCGCACCGGCTTCGTCGAACGCGCCCTCGTCGCCGCATACGTCGGTGGCCTGGAACCCGTTCTGTGCCTGACGAAGAGCGATCTCGCGACGCCCGACGAGTTCGCCGCCACGTTCGCCGGCCTCGACGTTCCCGTGGTGGTTGCCGGCCGCGACGATCCGATCGAACCGGTGACCGAGATCCTCGAGGGCCGCCTGACCGCACTGATCGGACACTCCGGTGTCGGCAAGTCGACGATGGTCAACCGGCTGGTACCGGACGCCGACCGGGCCACGGGCGTGGTCTCCGGCGTCGGCAAGGGCCGGCACACGTCGACGCAGTCGGTGGCGTTGCCACTGCCCGGCGGAGGCTGGGTGATCGACACCCCCGGTATCCGTTCGTTCGGGCTCGCGCACATCTCTTCCGAGAACGTCGTCGAGGCGTTCACGGACCTGGCCGCGGCCGCCGAGGACTGTCCCCGCGGATGCACGCACCTGGGCCCACCTGCGGACCCGGAGTGTGCGCTGGACAAACTCGAGGGGAAGTCGGCGGACCGCGTCGAGGCGGTGCGGCGACTGCTCGTCGCCCTCATATCCAACGAGTCCTGGACGTAGGGGGCGGTAGCCCGACCCCCGCTGTGCCACCCCGCGACCGGACGGCGCCCGCCCCGATCCGGGGCGGGCGACCATCGGGTGCGGAGCGCCGCGTCAGGCGGGAGTGATCGGCAGTTCCCGCGAGCGGTCGGCGGTGAACGAGGTGGCCGTGGCGGGACCCGCGGCGCCGTGGGTGCTGTCGGGGTCGAGGACGCAATGGGTGCGTCCGTAGACGGTGTACATGCACTTGTTGTTGTGGTTACAGCGCCCGGAGACGGTGTGGTCGGCCTGGATCCGGGTCACGAGGTCCGGCTCGCGCAACAGCGCCCGACCCATCGCGACGAACCCGAAGCCCTCGCGCATGCCGGTGGCGATATGGTCGTAATTGTTGATGCCACCCAACAGGATCAGCTGGGTCTCCGACACCACCGGGACGAACTGTCGAGCGGATTCGAGCATGTACAGGTCCTCGTAGGGGTAGGTGCCGAGTGCGCGCTTCCCGAAGAGCCGGACCCCGGTCTTGAACGGCTCCTTCATCACCGCCGCGAACTCGTCCACGGGGACGTCACCGCGGAACAGGTACATCTGCTTGAAGAACGACGAACCCTGGGTCAGCTCGATCGCGTCGAGGTTGCGGTCCCGGTCGAGCAGCTGCACGGTGCGCAGCGACTCGGACAGCCAGATGCTGCCCCGGATGCCGTCGTCCATGCTGATCTTCGCGGTCACCGCGATCCGATCTCCCACGACCTCACGTACCCGCTGCGCGATCTCCCGCACGAGCCGCGAGCGGTTGTCGATGGTTCCGCCGTACTCGTCCTTGCGGCGGTTGAGCAGCGGGCTCAGGAACGAGCTCGGCAGATACAGGTGCCCGAAGTGCAGCTCGACGGCGTCGAAGCCCGCCTCCACGGCGATCGCAGCCGCGTCCCCGAACTGGTCGATCACGCGGCGGATCTCCGACGCGGTGATCTCGCGGCAGTACTCGAGCGACGACGGGTTGATCACCCGGCTCGGCGACATGGCCGTCACTCCGGTGATCTTCTTCGACGCGACGACGCCGGCGTGGCCGAGCTGCGCGGCGATGGCTCCGCCCGCGGCGTGGACCGCGTCCGTCAACCTCTGCAGGCCCGGAAGTGCCTTGTTGCTCATCAGGATCTGGCCGGGCGCACTGGCACCTTCGGGGGCCACACAGCAGTAGGCCACCGTCGTCATCCCCACCCCGCCCCGGACGAAACCGAGGTGGAAGTCGATGAGGTCGTCGGTGACGAGGCCTTCCGGCGACCGCCCCTCCGAGGTGGCGGCCTTGATGATGCGGTTGCGCAGCCGAACGGGCCCCAGAGTGGCGGGGGCGAAGGGATCCGGGGTCACCGTCTCGGTGGGTAGGCCTGCGATGGTCATGAGTCGCCCTTCTCTCGATCCAATTGTGACGGGCACCACGATTCGTGGAGGCTGTCGCGGCGTCAATACCGCGTCCCTCCCACCGGGCAACCCGCCTGGATCGAGAGCCCGGGTCAGTCGACCCCGCGCGCACGCGCCGCGAGGACGCGGTACTCCTCGTCGGTGATCGTCCCCGAGTCGAGCAGTGATTTCGCCGTCACGAGGTCGTCCGGCGACGGCGTCCCCGCGACCCCCCGGATGTAGGCGTCCTCGGCTGCTCGGTACCGACGGTCGGCGCGGGCGGACCGCTCGACCATGCCGCGGCCGCGGACGATCAGGTAGACCATCTCCCCGATGATCGGCAGGACGAACAGGAAGAAGACCCACACGGCCTTCGCCCATCCGGACGTCCGGTGGTCGCGGAAGAGATCGGTGAGGATCGAGAACAGGATCACCACGTACGCCGCGAAGGCGAAGCACGCGAAGACCAGCCAGAAATACTCCCAGAACGAGTCCATCGCTTGCTCCGTTCACGAGACGACGGCGAGTGAACTGCGCAGTCCATTCTGCTACCGGTCCGCCCGCGGGACACGACGATTCACGGAAAGCACGAATCCCGGCGGGTCCACACCGAGAAAGGTGCGGATCCCACCGGGACTCGGACGAACCCTCTAGCGCGACACCAGCGCGCGCAGGCCGCGGCGCTTCTTCGACGCCTTGATCGCCGACAGCAGACCCTTGCGCCTACCCGTCACCGGATCGATCGTCGCGGTGGTGTTGCCGCCGAACTTGCGCTCCGACGCCGTCTCGGGCGCATCGTCCGGCGTGTCCTTGAGGAACTTGTTCGGCAGCGACAGCTTGGCGATGGTGCGCCACGACTTGGCGTACTGCACCGGCAGCGGACCGGTGGTGTACGGCAGGTCGTACTTCTCGCACAGCGCCCGCACCTTGACCGCGATCTCGGCGTACCGATTGGACGGCAGATCCGGGTAGATGTGGTGTTCGATCTGGTAACTCAGGTTGCCGGTCATGAAGTCCATGACCCGCCCTCCGGAGATGTTGGCACTACCGAGCATCTGCCGCAGGTACCACTCGGCGTGGGTCTCGTTGTCGACGTCCGCCTTCGTGAACTTCTCGGCACCGTCCGGGAAGTGACCGCAGAAGATGACCGCATTGGTCCACAGGTTTCGGATGACGCCCGCGGTGAGGTTCGCGGTGAGCGTGCTCTTCCACGCCTTGCCGGTCAGGGCCGGGTACACGACGTAGTCCTTGAGGGTCTGCTTCGCGATCTTGCGGCCGACCTCCTTGGCGTTCTTCTTCGTGTACTCGCGGTCGTCGCGGCCGGCCGCGACCCGGCCCAACTCGAGGAGCTGGATCGCGATGCCGTACTCGAACAGCAGCGCCAGGATCGCGTTGTACGCGAGGTTGCCGTAGTTGAACGGCCGCCACTTCTGGTCACGGGTGACGCGGAGGAGCCCGTAGCCCACGTCGTCGTCCATGCCCAGGATGTTCGTGTACTTGTGGTGCAGGTGGTTGTGGGTCTGCTTCCAGTGCGCCGACGGGTCGACGTTGTCCCACTCCCAGTTCGCGGAGTGGACCTCCGGATCGTTCATCCAGTCCCACTGCCCGTGCATCACGTTGTGCCCGAGCTCCATGTTCTCGATGATCTTCGCGACGCCGAGCATGCCGGTGCCGAGCAGCCACAGGGGCCGCTTCCGGCTGCCGAACAGCACCGCACGTCCACCGATCTCGAGGGACCGCTGCAGTCGGATCGTGTTGCGGATGTAGCGCGCATCGCGCTCGCCACGGGAGTCCTCGACATCACGACGGATGGCGTCGAGTTCGCGGCCGAGCGCCTCGACGTCGGCATCCGTCAGATGCGCGTACTCCTTGATGTCGGTAATCGCCACGGCCCTACCGTACCGTAAGTTACGGCACCGTAGGTTAACAACAGATCACTGTGTGACACGTCACAGTCGGCTACACCCGGCGGGGACGCCCCCGCCGACCCACCTGCGCCTCGGCGTGCGCGCGCAGCGCCGACAACAGTCCGCGGCGCCGCCCGGTGCGCGCGTCGACCCGCAGCGCCTCGGCGATCCGGGACCCCGTCGAGGCGAACTTGCGCTCCGACGACGTCTCGGGCGCGTCGTCGGAGGTGCGCTTGAGGAACCGGTCGGGCAGCGCGAGCTTGTGGATCGTCCGCAACGCCAGCAGGTACTGCCTACTCAGCGGCCCGGAGGTGTACGGCAGGTCGTACTTGGCGCACAGCGCCTGCACCCGGACGCCGATCTCGGCGTACCGGTTCGACGGCAGATCCGGGAACAGGTGATGCTCGATCTGGTAGCTGAGGTTGCCCGTCAGGAACGCCATCACCGGACCCGCGTCGATGTTGGCGCTGCCGAGCATCTGACGCAGGTACCACTGCGCCCGAGTCTCGTTCTCGAACTGCTCGACCGTGAACTTCTCCGCCCCGTCCGGGAAGTGACCGCAGAAGATCACCGCGTAGGCCCACAGATTGCGGACCAGGTTCGCCGTCGCATTCGCAGTGAGCGTGTGCTTCCACGCCCGGCCCGACAGAGCCGGGAACAGCACGAAGTCCTTGCCGACCTGCCGGACGATCTTCACCGCGAACTGCCGATTGGGCGCGGTGTTCAGTTTCTTGTGGTCGACGCCCTCGAGGTCCTTCTGTGCCGAGAGGTCGTGCAGCGCAATCCCCCACTCGAAACCGGCCGCGAGAATCACGTTCGCGATCGGCTGGAACAGATTGATCGGCCGCCACTTCTCGTCGCGGGTCATCCGCAGGATGCCGAATCCCACGTCGTCGTCCATGCCGACGATGTTCGTGTAGGTGTGATGCGAGTAGTTGTGCGCACGCTTCCAGTGGTCGGACGGACCCGTCATGTCCCACTCCCACGTCGTGGAGTGGATCTCCGGATCGTTCATCCAGTCCCACTGGCCGTGGGTGACGTTGTGCCCGAGCTCCATGTTCTCGATGATCTTGGCGAGCGACAGCATCGCGGTGCCCGCGACCCAGGCCGGCTTGCGTCGACTGGCGAGGAGCACCACCCGCGCACCGAGTTCCAGCGAGCGCTGCAGTTTGATCGTGCGCCGGATGTAGCGGGCATCGCGTAGGCCCCGAGACTCCTCGACATCGCGACGGATCGCGTCCAACTCGCGCCCGAGGGCGTCGATATCGGCGTCGGTGAGGTGGGCGAACTCTTTGATGTCCGTAATGGCCACCGAGGTCCTCCGTTGGATAGATCAGTTCACCGGCGTCGACATTCGACGCGAGGCACAGCACTCAACG
Organism: Prescottella sp. D32; assembly: GCF_037287305.1. Lineage (NCBI taxonomy): Bacteria > Bacillati > Actinomycetota > Actinomycetes > Mycobacteriales > Nocardiaceae > Rhodococcus > Prescottella sp. D32. The sequence goes on along the minus strand of NZ_JARBSW010000001.1, from coordinate 1,723,688 downwards.
ATACGGGAAATCGGACACCTGCCGATCTCGCAGATACCGAGATCACAGGCGCGTTCAGGCGTCGAGAGTGCAGTCGCCGGCGGCGGCCGAGATGCACGTCTGGATGCGCTCGCCCTCGGCGTGCTCCTTGCCGTTGCGCAGATCGACCGCGTGACCGGACTCCAGCGGCAGCACGCACGTCTGGCAGATGCCCATGCGGCAACCGAACGGCATCAGCACGCCGGCCTTCTCGCCGGCCTCGAGGAGCGTGGTTGCGCCGTCCACCCGGACCTGCTTGCCGGACCGGGAGAACGTCACGGTGCCACCGTCGCCGGACAGGTCCGCGCGGGACACCGCGAAACGCTCGAGGTGCAGGTTCGGACCGACGCCCTCGCGCTCCCACGTCTTCTCGATCTCGTCGAGCATGCCCTGCGGACCGCACGCCCACACCTGACGCTCGCGCCAGTCGGGGCATACCTCGTCCAGCGACGACAACTCGAACTTGCCCTGCGCCCGGGTGTGCCGGACATGGCAGCGGAAGGACGGGTGCGACTTCTCCAGCGCCGTGAGCTCGTCACCGAACATCACCGCCTCCTCGGTGGGGGCCGAGTGCACGTGCACGACGTCGGGCAGGTCGTCGCGGCGGTCCATCGTCCGCAGCATCGACATGATGGGGGTGATGCCGCTGCCCGCGGTGAGGAACAGGATCTTCTCCGGCGGCGGTTCCGGCAGCGCGAAGTTACCGGTGGGCGCGGCCAGGCGCACGATCGTGCCCGACGGCACGCCGGTCACGAGATGGCTCGACAGGAACCCCTCGGGCATCGCCTTGACGGTGATGGAGATCAGCTTGTGGTCGACGTTGGGCGCCGACGTGAGCGAGTACGACCGCCAGTGCCAACGTCCGTCGACGTGGATGCCGATGCCGACGTACTGGCCCGGCTGGTAGTCGAAGTCGAAGCCCCACCCCGGCTTGATCACGAGCGTCGCCGAGTCGGCGGTCTCCGGCCGGACCTCGACGATGCGGCCGCGCAGCTCGCGCGCCGACCACAGCGGGTTCACCAGGTGTAGGTAGTCGTCGGGGAGAAGCGGCGTCGTCAACCTGGTCACGGCACCGCGCACCAGGCTCGCCACGGACCGGTTCGACCCGGCAACTCCCGCTGCAGGCCCCTCGATCCAGCTCTTCAGTCCCATCCGACCTCCATCTCGCACTTCGGGCGTACGGCCAGAGTAGGGCATGTCCCTACGGTGGCGTAACTTACGCCCGAGTAATGAGCAGAGGTAACGATCCGGGTGGGACGTACGACCCCGATCAGAGCAGTTCGAGCAGGAACGGCAGCTCCTGCGTCGCGTACCACGCCAGCTCGTGGTCCTCGGCGTCGCCGAGCACGAACTCGGCGTCCGCGTCACCGAGATCCGCGTCGTCGACGATCGCGACGGCCTTCTCGATGTCCGGCTCCGCCTCCGCCAGGTCGACGTGCACCGACGCCACCTGCTTCAGCGTGAGCACCTGACCGAGCCGCACCACGGCGTCGTCGAGGTCGGGACGGTGCGTCGCGTCCTCGACGTCCGCCGCGATCACCGCACGGCGGTACCGGGGCGCCGGGGCGTCGCTGCCGGGTTCCGGAACGGCGGCGGCGATCAGTCGCAGCGACGCGCGTGCCGCCTCCGCCATCGCGACTTCGGACAGCTCGTCCTCGTCACCGGAGTGGTACGCCTCGCGCAGCGCGGGGGTGACCGCGAAAGCGGTCCGGCTCACCGGCGCCAGCTCGCGCTCGGCCACCAACTGCTCCAACATCGCGATCGTCGCGGGAACGTAGACCCTCACGCTCGACCTCCGGTCACGGACTCAGCCACTGGCATCCAACAACTCCTCGAGAGACTCGTGCAGCGACGCGGCCACGACGTCCACATCGGCCATCGCGTCGCGATCCGCATTCAAACCGTAGTGGACGTTCCCGTCATAGGACGTCAACGCAATGCTGAGGGCCTGATTCTCCAGCAACGGGGACACCGGATACATCTCCACCATCCGCATCCCCGCCAGGTACAGCGGAATCTGCGGGCCGGGCGCATTCGTGACCATGACGTTGAACATCCGTTGGGACAGGCTGCTCGCCGCCCGGGCCCCGCGGGCGTGGAGCGAGGCCGGCGCGAACCCCGACAACCGGATCATCGTCCGGGCGGTCACCTGCCGGCTCTGCCGCCCGAAAGCCTCGGTCGCGTGCGCCACGTGGGACAGGCGCATCACCGGATTCGGCTCCCCCACCGGCAGATCCACCAGGAACGACGAAGTCCGCCCGTGCGGTTGCCCGTCGCCCCCACCCACGTCGACGACACTCGCACCGTTCGTTCCCGGATGCGCCTCGCAGATCGACATCGGTGCCAGCGCGCGCAACGTCGTCCCCTCCGACACCGGCATCCCGCGCGACAGCAGCCAGTTCCGCAACGCCCCCGCGACCACCGTCAGCACGACGTCGTTGATCGAACACCCGTAGCGGGCCCGGATCTTCCGATAGCGCTCCAGGTCGGTGGTGGCGGTCGCGAACCGACGGTTCCGCGAGATCGGCGCGTTGAGCGGACTCGACGGTGCCGGCTGCGCGGCGGTGCGGGCGAGCGCGGCGAGTTTGCCGAGGGCGCCCACCGTCTCGTCGACCACGCTCGACACGTCGCCGAGCGTCATGCGCAGCGTCTGCAGGCCCTCGCGCGGTTGCGAGACCAGTTGCGCGAGGGCACCGGCCACCAGCGCGGCTTCGCTCGGCGCCGACTCCGGCATCCAGAGGTCCACCGACGTCTCCTCCGGTATCGCGGTGTCGTCCAGCAGCACCTGCCCGATGTCGAGCGCCTTCTCGCCGTCCACGAGGGCCGAATGCGACTTCACGAACACCGCGCACCGGTTGTCGGTCAGCCCCTCGACCACGTACATCTCCCAGAGCGGGCGGGTGGTGTCCAACGGTCGCGACAACAGCCTGGCCACCAGGTCGTGGAGCTGCTCGTCGGTGCCCGGGGACGGCAGCGCCGAACGCCGCACGTGGTAGGTGATGTCGAAGTCCTGGTCGTCGACCCACACCGGTCGCGCGAGCCCGAACGCCACTTCCCGAACCTTGCGGCGATACCGCGGAACCAGATGGAGACGGGCGTCGACGAGCCGTAGCACCGCCTCGAAGTCGAATCCTCCCGACGGAACTTCCAGCACCGCAACGGAGCCCATGTGCATGGGAGCGGTACCCCCGTCGAGGAAGTAGAACGACGCGTCCTGCGTCGTGAGCCTCGTCGCTTTCGCCATCAATGCCCCCTGTTCCGCGCCACCTTCGCCCCCGACTCCCGACGGTCCGAATCGAGAAGAATCGCAATCTCTTCCGCGGCCGACTCCGGATCGGCGTGATGCACACCCACCATGCCCGCGGCGACCGCACCGCGTACGTTGCCGATCAGGTCGTCGACGAAGATGCACGCACTCGGCGCCAACCCCAGCCGATCGGCCGTCAACTCGTAGATCCGGCGATCCGGTTTGGCCGTCCCGACGTCCCCGGAGATCACCACGACATCGACGAACGCACCCTCGAGATCCCGCAAGGGCTGCGCGCGCGGCCCGCCGGGGTCGTTGCTGAGGATTGCGGTGCGCACACCGTCGCGCCGGGCCGCAGCCACGACGCCCGCCATCAGGCGGCCGTCGGCGCCCGGTCCCGCGAGCACGCCACCGAAGTCCAGCACCAGCCCTTGCACTCCCCCACCCTAGGACGGCCCGGACGTCTCCGCGACACCAGCCGACCCCGACGGCGCCCCCGCCTCTCGCTTTCTGCGGCCGGACATGTCATGCTGTCGCGCAGATTCCGCCTCTCCACGGAGTCGACCACCCGCGTCCGTCCGGATCCGAATCCGGCGGGCGCAGTCGACGAGCGTGCCGCCCCGAGCGCACCGGAGAGGACGATCATGCAGGTCCCACACCGATTCATCTCCCCCGCACCGCATTTCGAACCGCCTGCCCGGAACGGGGTCCACCCGCTCGGCCGACGACCGGTGGCCGAACCGCGGGTCGGCACCACTCGTAGGTCACCGCACGACGGCCGCTCACCGCGCCGAACCCTGCCGCGGCCGAATGTGGAGAACGCCGCGCCCCCGGAACTGCGCCGGTTCACCGAACACTCGCTCCGGCTCACCTTGGAAGTGCTCGACGGACGCCGTCCGCCGGCCCACCTGCGCCCCCTGCTGACCAAGTCCGTGCACGATCTCGTGCCGGCGCTCGTCCGCTCCGCGCCGGCCGGCCGCCGCCTCGGGGGCGCCATCCTCACGCGCATCCACATCCGCGTCGTGCACGTCGACGCCGCCGAGGTGTTCGGCACCTACAACCGCGGCGGCCGGGTGTTCGCCCTCGCCGCGCGTATCGAACGCGGAAAGGGCGCACACCCGGCCGGATGGGCGATCACATCTCTGCAGATCGCCTGACGAGCACGGTCTAGCGCTTGCGCTTGGACTTGGGGGCCCGCTTCGACTTCGCGTCGGCACGGGCCGCCTCACGACGCTCGCGGCGGGTGCCGGGCTCACCGTCGACGTCACCCGCCGCGCGGCTCACCTGAGCGCTACCGTCCTCCGCGGGGCCCGACAGCGTCAGCCCCCGGGGCTGCTCGTCGTCGAGGCCCTTCGCCCGCAACGCGACCGGTGCGGCAGGCGCCGACTCCGACGCCGGAGCGGACTGCTGCCCCAAGGCCGGCCCGCCAGCGGCAGCGGCGGCAGCCGAGGCCGCGGTGACGCTCACCGGAGCTCCGCCGCCCTGCGGCGTACCGGCCTCGACCTGCAGGTTGAACAGGAACCCGACCGACTCCTCCTTGAGCCCCTCGAGCATGCCGGTGAACATGTCGAAGCCCTCGCGCTGGTACTCGACCAGCGGGTCGCGCTGCGCCATCGCGCGCAGGCCGATGCCCTCCTTGAGGTAGTCCATCTCGTAGAGGTGCTCACGCCACTTGCGGTCCAGGACCGACAGCATGACGCGACGCTCGAGCTCGCGCATGCCGCCCTCACCGGCGATCTCGTTGATCTGCTGCTCCCGCTTGGCGTACGCGTCGTGCGCGTCCTTCAACAGGGCGTCGAGCAGACCCTCCCGGTCGAGGTCGGAATCGCCCGCCTCCGCGGCGCCGACCAGTTCCTTGTAGTCGATGCCCACCGGGTACAGCGTCTTCAGCGCCGACCACAGCTGCTCGAGATCCCAGTCCTCGACGTAGCCCTCGGACGCGGCACCGTTGACGTACGCGGTGATCACGTCCGTGATCATCGACTCGACCTGGCCCTCGAGGTTCTCGCCCTCGAGGATGCGGCGGCGCTCGTCGTAGATGACGGTGCGCTGCTGGTTCATCACCTCGTCGTACTTGAGGACGTTCTTGCGGATCTCGAAGTTCTGCTGCTCGACCTGCGTCTGCGCGCTCTTGATGGCCTTCGAGACCATCTTGGCCTCGATCGGGACGTCGTCGGGCAGGTTGAGCCGGGTCATGATCGACTCGAGCGCCGCACCGTTGAACCGGCGCATCAACTCGTCACCGAGCGACAGGTAGAAGCGGGACTCGCCGGGATCGCCCTGACGTCCCGAACGACCACGCAGCTGGTTGTCGATGCGGCGGGACTCGTGACGTTCGGTGCCCAGCACGTACAGGCCGCCCGCGGCACGAACCTTCTCCGCGTCCGCCTTGACCTCGTCCTTGACCTTCTCGAGGACGCCGTCCCACGCCGCCTCGTACTCCTCCGGATTGTGCACGGGATCGAGCCCCTGCTTGCGGAGCACCAGGTCGGCGATGATGTCGGGGTTGCCACCGAGCACGACGTCGGTGCCTCGGCCGGCCATGTTGGTCGCGACCGTCACGGCGCCGGAACGGCCGGCCTCGGCGACGATGGTGGCTTCCTGCTCGTGGAACTTCGCGTTGAGCACGCTGTGCGCCACGCCGCGCTTGGTGAACTGCTTCGACAGGTACTCGGAACGCTCGACGCTGGTGGTACCGATGAGGACCGGCTGACCCTTCTGGTGCCGCTCGACGACGTCGTCGACGACCGCGTCGAACTTGGCCTCTTCGGTCTTGTAGATCAGGTCGCCGTTGTCGACGCGGATCAGCGGCCGGTTGGTCGGGATCGGGATGACGCCGAGGCCGTAGGTCTGGTGGAGCTCGGCAGCCTCCGTCTCGGCCGTACCGGTCATGCCCGAGAGCTTGTCGTAGAGGCGGAAGTAGTTCTGCAGCGTGATCGTGGCGAGCGTCTGGTTCTCCGCCTTGATCTCGACCTTCTCCTTGGCCTCGATCGCCTGGTGCATGCCCTCGTTGTAGCGGCGCCCGACGAGGATGCGGCCGGTGAACTCGTCGACGATGATGACCTCGCCGTCGCGAACGATGTAGTCCTTGTCGCGCTGGTAGAGTTCCTTGGCCTTGATCGCGTTGTTCAGGTAGCTCACCAGCGGCGAGTTCGCCGCCTCGTACAGGTTGTCTATACCGAGCTGATCCTCGACGAACTCGACGCCGGCCTCGTGCACGCCGATCGTGCGCTTCTTGATGTCGACCTCGTAGTGGACGTCACGCTTGAGCAGCGGCGCGATGCGGGCGAACTCGCCGTACCACTTGCTGGACGCGTCGGCCGGACCCGAGATGATCAGCGGCGTACGGGCCTCGTCGATGAGGATCGAGTCGACCTCGTCGACGACCGCGAAGTTGTGCCCGCGCTGGACCAGGTCGTCGAGCGTGTGCGTCATGTTGTCGCGCAGGTAGTCGAACCCGAACTCGTTGTTGGTGCCGTACGTGATGTCGGCCGCGTACGCCTTGCGGCGCTGTGCGGGCGTCATGCCGGACAGGATCACGTCGACCTCGAGCCCGAGGAAGCGGTGGACGCGGCCCATCCACTCCGAGTCACGCTTGGCGAGGTAGTCGTTGACCGTGACGACGTGCACGCCGTCGCCGGAGATCGCATTGAGGTACGCCGGGAGAACACAGGTCAGGGTCTTGCCCTCACCGGTCTTCATCTCGGCGACGTTGCCGAAGTGCAGGGCTGCACCGCCCATGACCTGGACATCGAAGTGACGCTGGCTGAGCACGCGGCTCGCGGCCTCGCGGGCGACGGCGAACGCCTCCGGCAGCATGTCGTCGAGCGTCTCGCCGTCCGCGTAACGCTTCCTGAACTCATCGGTCTTGGCCCGCAGCTGCTCGTCGGAGAGCGCCTCGACCTCGGGAGAGAGGGAGGAGACATGGTCGGCGATCTGCTTGAGCCGCTTGACCATGCGACCCTCACCTACACGGAGCAGCTTCGATAGCGACAGTGACGGCACGGTCTTCTTCGTCCTCAATCCAGGTGTCGGGTTCCAGGTGTCGGTATCGGTGGCAGATACATGACAAACGGGATCCGGCCGAGGTCGGGTTACCCCAGCCGGATCCCATGTTATGCGTATTCACGGTCGGACGAGTAGACCGACCGGCCGCAACGTCAGGCCAGGCGAATCAATCCGTAGTCGAACGCGTGGCGGCGGTACACGACGGAAGGCCGGTCGGTCTCCTTGTCGTGGAACAGGTAGAAGTCGTGGCCGACCAGCTCCATCTCGTACAGCGCGTCGTCGACCGTCATCGGCGAGGCGGAGTGGACCTTGGTGCGCACGATCTGCCCCGGACCGGGCGGCGCCTCGCCGTCGAGGGAGAGATCACGGTCGATCGCGAGCGAATCATCTTGCGCGAGTGCTGCGGTGGCTTGCGCGACCGATACCGGCGTCTTCTCCCCGTAGTGGACCTTTCGGCGGTCCTTGGTGCGGCGCAACCGACTTTCCAGCTTGGCAGTCACGGATTCGAATGCCGCGTAGAAACTGTCCGCGCTCGCTTCGGCGCGGGCGACCGGCCCCTTGCCGCGGGCCGTGATCTCGACTCGCTGGCAACTCTTGGCCTGTCGGCGGTTGCGTTCGTGTTGGAGTTCCACATCGAAGTGGAAGATGGTGGGATCGAAGCGCTCGAGTCGTGCGAGCTTCTCGGAAACGTAGACCCGGAAGTGTTCCGGCACTTCTACGTTGCGTCCTTTGACGACGATTTCGGCGTTGTTCGCGCCCGTGGTACTCGGAGCCTCCGTCGTGGCGGCGTCTTCGTCAACGAAAACCGAGGCTTGCATAGGGGTCGTCACTCGTACCTCCCGATTTACGGCCGGTTCACTGAGGTGAGACCGGCGAGTTCGATCTCGACCGGGCGGGGGACCACCCGGTATCAGAACGTGAAATATCACCTCCCACCTGTGACTTCGGGTGTGATGGCGACGCTAGTACGTAACTGCTCCGTGTGCCACTGTTCAGCGCGATTTCACCGGTGTGTCGTGAACGACATTCGCCCGGATCGACCGTTTCCGCAGTTCGCCGCGTTTGCCGGGTCAGGCGGCGGCCACGACGATCACCGCCGCGACCGGCACCCCCGCGGCATCCAGCGCACGCACCGATTCCGCACACGTCGCGCCGGTCGTCACGACGTCGTCGATCAGAACCACCTGCCTCCTCCCGGGGGCGCACACGCCCCACGGCGACCGATCGACCACGATCCGTCCGCCGATGTTGTCCTGCCGCTGGCCCGCCGAGAGGCCGACCGAATCGCGCACGCCTCGGCGCATCGACAGGACGGGCCACACCCGGCACCGCGCGTCCAGACAGGTCGCTGCGGACTCCACGGCCCGCAGTACCGGGTCACCTCCGCGCAGTCGCGCGGCACGGGTGCGCGTCGGCGCGGGCACCAGGCAGAGCCCTGACGACGCCGCAGGCCGCAGTTCACCCCACCGTCGCAGAACGTCGATCGCGCCCGCCAGCGCGGCACCGAGCGGCCCTGCGAGATCGCGGCGCCCGCGCTCCTTCGCGGCGATCACCGCGCGCCGCCGGGGACCCGAGTACGGCCCCAGCGCCCACACCGGCACCCCCGGGTCCACGCGCGGTGTGACGGCGATCGGGACATCCGCCAGCGCCCGACGGCACCGCCCGCACCACTGGGTGCCGGCGACACCGCAACCCCCGCACTCGGCGGGCAGGACCAGGTCGAGGAGTGTGCGCACAGCCGGCAGTGTGCCGCCCGCCACCGACAACCCGCGCCGCTCGAAGCCGGGTCAGCCCGGCAGGACCGGAACCGCCTTGGTCCCGGCCAGGCCGGGCACCTCCCGCCAGTACCGGTCACCGGCCGGATCGTTGTTGTTGAGCTGGAACACCGCACGCGCATCCGCCACGTACTCGGTGGTGGACGTCGCGTCGACGGCCGTCACCGGCGCCGTCAGGTTCCGGCTCGGCAACGAATCCATCCGCGACCCGTCGACCGCCAGCTGGACCACCGGGACGTCGGATCCGCCGCGCGCGACGACCACCGTGTCCCCGGTACTCCAGTCGAGCGAGATCGCCGGCCCGCCGAGGCCGTGCGCGATCGCCCGCGGGCTGGTGAGCGAGTACGCGCCGTCCGGCATCTGGACGACCGTGGCGACGTACACCTTCCCGTCGATGATCATCGCGGCGCGGACGCCGTCGCGGGAGAGCCGCAACTCCGTGATCGGGCCACCGATCGCGCCGAGCGCGCCGCTCTCCACGTTCATCGTGGTCAACTTGCCGGTGCCGGTCTCCCGGACCACCCGCACCACGGTCGAACCGTTCACGACCGCCCAGACGCTGGCGCCGTCGACGCCCCACGACGGTCGCGTCACGGACTGCGCCTCGAGCGCGGTCGCCACGTTGCCGTCGTACGTCCCCACCACCAGGGCCGTCTGTGGCTCGGGTGCCGGCCGCCGGGTCTCCGCCACAGCCGCGACGAGGGCGCCGTCACGCGAGATCGCGACGGAACGGAGGTTGTCCGACGCCCCGAAATACCCGGGAACCTGCGTCACGGCGCCGTCGTCGACGGCGACCAGCCCGCCGCCGCGCAGCGCGTGCAACCCGACGGAGGCGCTCGACGTCGCAAGCGGATTCAACGAGGCGACGTCCGCGGTGGTCCAGCCGTCGGCATACCGCGAATCGAGCGGTTGGCCGTCGGCCAGGAGCACGTAGGGTCCCGAGATGTCAGCGTTGGCCAACGTCCAGACCACCTGCGCCGCAAGTAGTTCGCGCGACTGCGCGTTCATCTTGCTGAGCCCCTGGAAGTCCACTCGGATGCCGCCGAGTCCCACCCCGACCTGGGACGAACGTCCGTCCGCCTTGGTGATGGTGCCGAGCACCGACACTCCCGAGCCCAGCTCGTTGCGCACCGCGCCGGCGAGCGAAGGCTTGGGACCGTCGATGAGCAGCCCGATCAACTGCGTCGCCATCTGGTCCTGGCTGGCCGCGACCCACCGTGGATCCGGCACCACGGTGGTGGCACTCGGATCCAGGAAGTACAGCGACTTGCGTTGGTACGAATTCAGGAACTGCGGGCGATCCATGATGACGCCCGACGGCAGGTCGTCGATGCGCCACTCGCCGTCGACCTTGACCCAGCTGAACTTGGCCTCGAAGGTGCCCTCCTGGGCCTGGTAGAGGCCACCCGGTTCGAGCTGCCCCACCCGGTTGGCCCGGATCGTGTACACGGCGCGGTCCGCGGTTCGCGATTCGAGGATGAGGTCGATCTTGTCGACGATGGTCGCGCTCGCGGCGTCGTCCCACCGCGCCGAGGTCTCCTTGGTGAGGAACTGCCGAGCGGCGAGGTGCCGGTTGGCAGGATCGGTGCTCGCCTTGACGAAATCGCGAAGCAACAGGTCCGGCTCGCGTCCGGGCGCGGGCGCCTCGACACTCGTGGTCGGCATCGAGCGTTGGATCGTCCCGATCGCCTGCGGGGCGGACGAATCCGGCAGGTTGGCGCAACCCGTCGCGCCGACGATCACGGCACCGAGCACCGCGCACAGCACCGCCCGCGCCCGGCTCACGATTCCCTCTCCCGCACCCTCGGCACGGTCGGACTCTCGTCCGGATCGGGCTGCGGAGCCGTCGTCGGCAGGTCCTCACCCGCCCCGGTGGTAGCCGTCGTGGGCTCCGAGACGACGGGAGCCGTGGGCGTCGAGACGATCGGGGGCGTGGGCTCCGACACCGCCGGGGCCGCGGTTTCCGCAGAGCCCTCCGCCGACGCCTCGTCGGCCCCGGTCGCGGCGGGCGCGCCCGGCAGCGGCCGACCCTGGATGTACTTGGCGACGCCGGGCTTGAGCGGCAACGGACTCCGCGACACCTTGCGCCCCCGCACCCGCGGCAGCGTCAACCGGAAGCACGCACCCTCGCCGGGCTCGCCCCAGGCCTCGAGCATGCCGTTGTGCAGGTTCGCGTCCTCGACGCTGATCGCCAGCCCCAGGCCGGTGCCGCCGGACCGGCGGACACGCGACGGGTCCGAGCGCCAGAATCGGTTGAACACCAGCTTCTCCTCCCCCGGCCGCAGACCGACACCCTGGTCGCGCACGATGAACGCCGCGGCGTCGTCGTCCGCCCGCAACCGCAGCAGCACGGGCTTGCCCTCACCGTGGTCGATCGCGTTGGCGAGCAGGTTGCGTAGGATCCGCTCGACGCGGCGCGGATCGACTTCCGCGACCACCGGCTCCTCCGGCAGGTCGACGATCAGTTCCGTCGACGTCTCCTTCGCGAGATGACGCACCGTCGAGACCGCGGCGCGCGCACACATGCGCAGGTCCAGTTGCTCGGACGCCAGTTCGGCGACGCCGGCGTCGTGGCGCGAGATCTCGAGCAGGTCGCCGAGCAGGCTCTCGAAGCGGTCGAGCTCGGCGACGAGCAGTTCGGACGAACGCTTGAGCACGGGATCGAGCTCGTCACTGCTGTCGTGGATGAGGTCGGCCGCCATTCGCACCGTGGTCAGCGGGGTCCGCAGCTCGTGGCTCACGTCGGAGGTGAACCGCTTCTGCAGGTTGCCGAACTCCTCGAGCTGCGTGATCTGCTTCGACAGGCTCTCCGCCATCTCGTTGAACGACATCGCCAGGCGCGCCATGTCGTCCTCGCCGCGCACCGGCATGCGCTCCTTGAGTCGACCGTCCGCGAAGCGCACCGCGATGCGCGACGCAGAGCGGATCGGCAACACGACCTGACGCGCCACGAGCATCGAGATGGCCGCGAGCAGCACCGCCAGCACGGCGCCGCCGATCAGCAGCGTGCCGCGCATCAGCGACAGACTGCTGTCCTCGCTTGCGAGGGGGAACACCAGGTACAGCTCGAGTGTGGCGATGTCCGACGCGGTCGGGCTGCCGATGATGAGCGCGGGACCGGAGTAGCCGTCGGGGTCGTCGACGGTCGCGAACTGGTAGCTGATCTGGTTCGCGCGCACGAATTCCCGCAGGCTCTCCGGGATCTGCTCGGCCGGGCCACTCGACGTCGGCTCGCGTGGACCGTCCCCCGGCACGATGAGCACCGGGTCGAAGGTGCCCGCCGAACCGGACGTCTGGCCGGCGTCGGACTCCCGGTTGGTCAGCGCCAACCGGGCCGCGTCCAACCGGACCTGCAGCGATCCGCTGTCGTCGGCGCCCGACAGCTGCGCCTCCACGGTCCCCCGCGCGCGGTCGAGTTCCTCGCTCGCCGCCGTGATCTTGGCGTCGAGGAGGCGATCGGTGAGCTGACTGGTGAGCACCACACCGAGAATCGTGATGACGATCAACGACAGCGACAGCGCCGAGACCACGACGCGCAGCTGCAGCGACCTACGCCACGAGTGAGCGAGCCAGTTGCCGGAAGCCCGACACCAGCGGATCAGCGGAGAGAACGCCCTGTTGACTCGCCGCCGGTTCCGTCCGGCACCGATCACGGCGGTCCGGCCTTGTAGCCGACCCCCCTGACTGTGAGCACCACCTCCGGGTTCTCAGGATCCTTCTCGACCTTGGCGCGCAGCCGCTGCACGTGCACGTTCACCAGTCGGGTGTCGGCGGCGTGGCGGTAACCCCACACCTGCTCGAGCAGCACCTCGCGGGTGAAGACCTGACGCGGCTTGCGGGCCAGCGCCACCAGGAGATCGAACTCGAGGGGCGTCAGCGAGATCAGCGCGTTGTCGCGGGTGACCTTGTGCGCCGGGACATCGATCATGATGTCGCCGATGCTGAGCACCTCTGCCGGCTCCTCCTCGGTGCGACGCAGCCGGGCGCGGACTCGGGCGACCAGTTCCTTGGGCTTGAACGGCTTCATGATGTAGTCGTCCGCCCCGGACTCGAGCCCGAGTACCACGTCGACGGTGTCCGTCTTGGCGGTGAGCATCACGATCGGCACGCCGGACTCGGCCCGCAGGACACGGCAGACGTCGATGCCGTTCATGCCGGGAAGCATGAGGTCGAGCAGCACCAGGTCCGGACGCGTCTCACGGACGGCCGTCAGTGCCTGGCTGCCGTCGCCCACCACGTAGGGTTCGAACCCCTCCCCACGAAGCACGATGGTGAGCATCTCGGCGAGCGCCGTGTCATCGTCGACAACCAGAATCCTTGGCTTCATATCCCTATCGTTACATCTTCGAGGCTGCTTGATGTGGAAAGGCGCGTACACGCCCCGGCGTGCCGCTCAATGTTGCGACGGCAGGCCTCTCCGCTGATGCAAGACTGCCAGTTTATCGGCCAGAATGCCCGGATCGGTGTCCGGTGTGAGCGTCCACCACGGGGAATTCCAGTCCGCGGCCGCCAGCTCGCGGTACACCTCACCGGTCCTCGCCTGCAGGCCACTGTCCTTCTCGTACGCGTCCAGCGTGCGGGAAACGTCCTCCGCCTCGCGGGCCCGGGCACGCTGCTCGGCCAGCGCGACGGGCACGTCGAGGTACAGCTGGAGGTCCGGGCGCGGCAACCCGAGGCGGTCGAACTCGAGGTTCTCGATCCAGCCGACGAATTCGCCGTCGCCGCCCTCGTGCATCCGGGCGGCGCCGTACGCCGCGTTGGAGGCGACGTACCGGTCGAGGATCACGACGTCGTGCGCGGCGACGAGGTCGCGCAACCGGTCGGCAGCGCCCGCCCGGTCGAGGGCGAACATCACCGCCATCGCGTGCACCGAGGCACTCAGGTCGCCGTGCGCGCCTTTGAGGGCTTCGGACGCGAGGTCGGCGTGGATCGACGTCCCGTACCGCGGAAAGTCGAGAGTCGCGACGTCCAGGCCGTCCGCTTCGAGTCGCGCGACGACCTTGCCCACCAGCGTGCGCTTACCGGCACCGTCGAGCCCCTCCAGGGCGATCAGCATTCCCACGACGGTCGAGCCTATCGGTGGTCACCGCCGGACGCCCGGACCTGGGGACGGGACGGCGGTCACAACGTGTTCTTGTGAACGACGCCGCCCTTGACGATGACGTCGAGGTGCTTGTCCGGGTCGGCGAGCAGCGACAGGTCCTCGAGCGGATTCCCGTCCACCAACAGCACGTCGGCCCACGCGCCGGGGGCGATCACGCCGAACGGGGCGTCCCGGTACGGGTCCCGCTCCCCCGCCAGACGGAACAGTCGGGCATTGCCCGACGTCAGCATCCTCAGCGCCTCCAGGTTGCCGAAGTAGTCGGCCAGGCGTGCCGCCATCGCGCTCTGCCGCGCGGCGGACTCGGGTTCGAGGAGCAGATCGGTACCGAAGGCGACCCGCACCCCGTGTTTGCGCGCCCAGCCGTAGACCTGTTCGACCCCGCCGCAGATCTCCCGGTTCTTCTCGGCGCGATCCGGATCCGGGTAGTGGTGGTCGTCCTCGGCGAACGGCTGCATCGACAGCCACACGTCACGCTCGGCCATGAGGGCGACGGTGTCCTCGTCCGCGAGATGTCCGTGCTCGATCGACTTCACGCCGGCCTCGATGGCCCGCCTGATGCCGGTGACGTTGTAGACGTGGGTGGCGACGTAGGTCCCGTAGTCGGTGGCCGCGTCGACCGCCGCCCGAAGCTCACGGGCGGTGAACTGCACCGTGTACAGCGGGTCGTACATCGACGCCGCGCCACCGCCGACCATCAGCTTGATCTGCGAGGCCCCGCGCTTGAGTTGTTCCCGCACCGCCGCGAGTACCTGCGATTCACCGTTCGCGATGCGCATGAATCCGATTGCCTCGGAGCGGTTCTCGACACCCCCCAGCTCGGTGGGCGTGTCGTAGACGAACCCGAAGTCGCCGTGTCCGCTGGTCTGGGAGATCGCCGCCTGGCACGGATAGATTCGCGGCCCCGGGAACTGGCCCCGGTCTATCGCGGTCTTGATGCTCGCGGTGTCGCCGGCCATGTCCCGCACGGCGGTGAAGCCGCGCAGCAGCATGTTCCGGGCCTCCGCGGTCCCGTTGAGCGCGATGTGCGCCTGCGTCCCCGTGAGCAGATCAAGATACGAGTTCGCGTTGCCCACCAGGTGCACGTGCGCGTCGCTCATCCCCGGCATCAGCACCCGGCCCCCGCCGTCGACGACGACGGTCCGCCGGCCCGGTGCCTCCCCGATGGGCGATCCCGACACCGCCTCGATCCGGTCGCCGTCGATCAGCACGTCGCCGTGCACGAGGTCCGCGGACTCACCGTCGAACACCCGCACGTCGCGAAACAACAGCCGCTCGCCACTCCCCGTTGCCGCCATACCCTCGGACCCTAGCGAGCGGGCGCGCCCGGGGCGGCCGGATAACGGCATCGGCCGGGGATCGTGACCACGATCCCCGGCCGATGCCGTGACTGATTACGACGAATGTCGCGGGTACCTCAGTAGCGGTAGTGCTCCGGCTTGTACGGACCCTCGACGTCGACGCCGATGTACTCGGCCTGATCCTTCGTCAGCTTGGTGATGGAGCCACCGAGCGCTTCGACGTGGATCTTCGCGACCTTCTCGTCGAGGTGCTTGGGCAGGCGGTACACCTCGTTGTCGTACTCCTCCGGCTTGGTCCACAGCTCGATCTGCGCGATCGTCTGGTTCGCGAACGAGTTCGACATCACGAACGACGGGTGACCGGTGGCGTTGCCCAGGTTGAGCAGGCGTCCCTCCGACAGCACGATGATCGAGTGGCCGTCGGCGAACGTGAACTCGTCGACCTGCGGCTTGATGTTGATCCGCGTGACGTCGCCGGCCCGCTCGAGGCCCGCCATGTCGATCTCGTTGTCGAAGTGGCCGATGTTGCCCAGGATCGCCTGGTGCTTCATCTGCTTCATGTGCTCGAAGGAGATGATGTCCTTGTTGCCGGTCGCGGTGATGACGATGTCGGCCTCACCGATGAACTCCTCGACGGTCTTGACGTCGTAGCCGTCCATCATCGCCTGCAGCGCGTTGATCGGGTCGATCTCGGTGACCGTGACGCGCGCGCCCTGGCCGCGCAGCGCCTCGGCGCAACCCTTGCCGACGTCGCCGTAGCCGCACACCAGCGCCGCCTTGCCGCCGATCAGCACATCGGTGCCGCGGTTGATGCCGTCGAGCAGCGAATGGCGGGTGCCGTACTTGTTGTCGAACTTGCTCTTGGTGACCGAGTCGTTGACGTTGATCGCCGGGAAGGCCAGCTCGCCTGCAGCGGCGAACTGGTACAGGCGCAGCACGCCCGTGGTGGTCTCCTCGGTGACGCCCTTGACCGACTCGGCGATCGCGGTCCACTTGCCACCGTCGGCCTCGAGCGACTTGCGCAGCAGCGCCAGGAACACCTTGTACTCGTCCGAGTCGTGCTCGTCGTCGGTGGGCGGGACCACGCCGGCCTTCTCGTACTGCGCGCCGCGCAGCACCAGCATCGTGGCGTCGCCGCCGTCGTCGAGGATCATGTTCGCGGTGGTACCGGGCCACGTGAGCATCTGCTCGGCTGCCCACCAGTACTCCTCGAGGGTCTCGCCCTTCCATGCGAAGACCGGGACACCCTTGGGCTCGTCGACGGTGCCGTGCGGGCCGACGACGACGGCCGCGGCCGCGTGATCCTGCGTCGAGAAGATGTTGCACGACGCCCACCGAACCTCAGCACCGAGGGCCGTCAAGGTCTCGATCAGGACCGCGGTCTGGATCGTCATGTGCAGCGAGCCGGAGATGCGAGCGCCCTTGAGCGGCAAGACGTCTGCGTACTCACGGCGGAGCGCCATGAGACCGGGCATCTCGTGCTCGGCGAGACGGATCTCCTTGCGGCCGAACTCGGCGAGCGACAGATCCGCCACCTTGAAGTCGATGCCGCCGCGGTGCTCTACCACCGGCTCCGATGAAACTGAGGTCGTCATGTGCCTCTCCTGTTGGCTGTCTGGGTTGACTCCCAGGCTATCGGGTGCCGATCCGCCCCGGGGGACGGGACGTGCCTACGCCCGGGTCACGACGTCGACGAAGGGGGCGAGCAGGGCCGCCAACTCCTGAGCGTCGTCCCGATCGGACGTCGGCGGCATCGACACGTAGCTCAGTGCGATACGCACGATGCCGTGTCCCAGCACCGTCGAATCGCCCTCCGACGCCTGAATCCAGCTCAGCCGGAAGGTCTCTGCCAGCCGCCCCGTGGCCCGCTCGATGAGCGGCGCGCTGTCGGTGGTGACGATGCGCAGAAGGTCCGGTTTCGCCGCGCCCGTCCGCAACGACCGAACCAACGGGTCCGCGCCACTGGCCTGGAAGAAGCCGGTGAAGCCGTCCACCAGCGCCGCACGCGCGTCGCCCTCGTGTCGGTAGACGGCGTCGGTGACGGCGTCGACGAAGCGGTCCACCAATCGCAGCGCGTAGCCGTTCGCGAGACCCTGCCGCGACCCGAACTCGTTGTACAGCGTCTGCCGGCTCACGCCGACAGCCGCCGCGACGTCGGTCATCGTGACCCCCGACCAGTCCCGTTCGAGCAGGAAGTCGTGGACCGCGTCGAGGATCGACTCGCGCAGCAGCAGTCGCGACGCCTCCTGGTAGGGCACACGTGGCTGGGGCTCGGTCATGACGTCGAGCCTAGTGGCGGCACGCCCCCGGCCTCAGCTGCGCTCGACCTCGACCATGAAGAAGTCCTCCTTCGCGGCGCCGCAGTCGGGACAGCGCCAGTCGTCGGGAATGTCCTCCCATCGCGTCCCAGGGGCGATGCCCTCGTCGGGCCAGCCGAGTTCCTCGTCGTACTCGAATCCGCACTGCGCGCACTGATAGAGCTTGTAGTCCTTCATGATCCCTGTCCTCTTTCCCGTCAGACGGGTTCGAAATCGATCTTCTCCCGGACACCGCAGTCGGGGCAGCACCAGTCGTCGGGCACCGTCGCCCACGACGTCCCCGCCGGGAACCCCTCACGGGGAGCTCCGACGGCCTCGTCGAACACGAACTCGCACACCGGGCAGCGATACGCGCTCATGCCGCTCCCCCGTGGGCCGCGAGCAGCTTCTCCCGCCTACTCGGCTGCAGGTTGACCTTCGTGATGTCACCGTCGTAGTGGGCGAGGACCTTTCGATCCATCACCGCCCGCCACAGGGGCGGCACGTACGCGAGCATGATCATGCTGGCGTACCCGCTCGGCAGGTTCGGCGCGATGTCCATGCTCCGCAGCGTCTGGTAGCGCCGCGTCGGGTTGGCGTGGTGGTCGCTGTGCCGCTGCAGGTGGTACAGGAAGATGTTGGTGCAGATGTGATCGCTGTTCCAGCTGTGAGCGGGCGTGCACCGTTCGTAACGCCCACTCTCGGTGCGCTGCCGCAGCAACCCGTAGTGCTCGAGATAGTTGACGGTCTCCAGCAGGGAGAACCCGAACACGGCCTGCAGCAACAGGAACGGCGCCACTTCCCAGCCGAAGATCGCGATCATCGCGCCGAACAACACCACCGACATCAGCCACGCGTTCAGCACGTCGTTCCGAATTGTCCACGGCCCCTTCCCGAGCCGCTCCAGGCGCGCCTTCTCCAGGCGCCAGGACGACCGCAGACTGCCCCACACGCTGCGCGGGAGGAATGCCCAGAAGCTCTCCCCGAAGCGTGAACTCGCGGGGTCCTCGGGGGTCGCGACCCGCACGTGGTGGCCGCGGTTGTGCTCGATATAGAAGTGGCCGTAGAACGACTGCGCGAGCGTGATCTTCGACAGCCATCGTTCCAGGTCGTCCTTCTTGTGGCCGAGTTCGTGCGCGGTGTTGATGCCGATCCCGGCCACGCACCCGACACTGATCGCGAGACCGATCTTCGAGACCAGGCCCAGGCCCCCGTCGATCCCGAGCCAGCTCAGGTCGTCCGCCGACCACAGGTAGCACGCGACCACCACCGTGACGATCTGCAGCGGGATGTACGCGTAGGTGCACCAGCGGTAGTACCGATCGTTCTCGAGCTGTTCCATAACCTCGTCGGGCGGGTTCTGCCCGTCCGCCCCGAAGGCGAGGTCGAGGATCGGCAGCAGCACGTAGACGAGCAGCGGACCGATCCACCACCACACCGGCGCCACCGCCCCGAGCCCGACCCGATTGAACGCCCAGACCAGCGCGAGCGCCAGGAAGATCGCGGTGGGCGGAATCAGGCCCAGCAGCCACAGATAACGCTTCTTGTCGCGCCAGACCGGCACTTCCGTTTCGACAGCTCCGTCCGCCGCCATGATCGTCCCCTTCCACGAGGCCACTCCAACGTGAGCAGCATCACCCTGGAATTGACGATACGCGTCCTCGTGTACGGGGTCTAGACAATCGCAAAGATTTGTAAACCGGTCAGGACTTCTCCTTCGCCTCCGCCGCCGCCGCGCGCTCGCGAACCCCGATCATGGAGTGCCGGCGACTGTAGGCGAAGTAGACCACCACACCGATCGCCATCCAGACGATGAAACGCAGCCAGGTCTCGACGGAGAGGTTGAACATCAGCCACAGGCAGGAGAGCACCGCCAGGATCGGGACGAGCGGTACCAACGGCACCCGGAAGCCGCGCGGCAGGTCCGGACGCGTGCGACGCAACACCACGACGCCGATCGACACCAGCACGAACGCGAACAGCGTTCCGATGTTCACCATTTCCTCGAGCGTGCCGATCGGGAAGAACGCGGCGAGAACGGCGACGACGACACCGACCAGCACCGTGATCCGCACGGGGGTGCCGTGCTTACCGGTAGGCGCGAGGCTCCTCGGCATCAGGCCGTCCCGCGACATCGCGAACAGCACGCGGGTCTGGCCGAGCATGAGGACCATGACGACGGTGGTGAGGCCGGCGAGGGCGCCGAACGAGATGAGGTTCTTCGCCCAGTCCATGCCGTTGATCGCGAACGCCGTCGCGAGCGTGGAGTCGTCGCCGGCGAGGTCTGTGTACTTCACCATTCCGGTGAGCACGAGGGAGACCGCCACGTAGAGCACCGTCACGATCGCGAGCGATCCGAGAATGCCGCGCGGCAACGCCTTCTGCGGATTCTTGGTCTCTTCCGCGGTCGTCGCCACGACGTCGAAGCCGATGAACGCGAAGAACACGAGGCTGGCAGCCGCGAGGAGGCCGTACCAGCCGAATGTGCTGCCGCCGGCGCCGGTGACGAACGAGAACAGCGACTGGTGGATGCCCTCACCGGTCGATCCGGCCTCGGACGGCGGAATGTACGGGGAGTAGTTCTCGCCCTTGATGTAGAAGGCGCCGACCACGACGACGAACAGCACGACCGCAACCTTGATCGCGGTGATCACCGCGGAGACCCGCGACGACAGTTTCGTGCCGGTCGCCAGGAGGACGGTGATGATCGCGATGATGAGGACCGCGCCCCAGTCGATTTCACGAGAACCGATGTGCAGCACGGGGCTCGAGCTGCCCAGCACCTCACCGAGGTACAGCGACCAGCCCTTCGCCACCACCGACGCCGCGAGTGCGAACTCCAGGATCAGATCCCAGCCGATGATCCAGGCGACGAACTCACCGAAAGTCGCGTACGAGAAGGTGTACGCGCTGCCCGCGACGGGGACTGTCGACGCGAATTCCGCGTAACACAGGGCCGCCAACGCACACGCGACGGCCGCGAACACGAACGCCAGCGATACCGACGGCCCCGCAATGTTGCCGGCCGTCCGCGCGGTGAGGGTGAAGATGCCGGCGCCGATCACGACCGCGACGCCGAAGACCGTCAGGTCCCACGAGGTGAGGTCCTTGCGGAGTTTGGTCTCCGGCTCGTCGGTTTCCAGAATCGACTGCTCGACCGACTTGGTGCGGAACAGACCTGATCGTGATCGTGCGCGGGTACTACCGACATTCGGGTCGGACGTCGCCATCGCTGCCTCCTCGGAGGTGGGGATGGAGAAAGCCTATGCCGGTGGGACGCCGCCAGCACGGTTTCGCGACACGCCGCCTGACCTGGGACGAAACACCCAAACGGCACTCGCGCGGTATACGCGCGGCCCGATCTCGGGCGGGGCCGCGGAACGGGGCGTCAGCCCCCCACCCCGGCCCGGAAGATCTGGGTGTCGTCGGCGCAGGCCTGGATGTGAACCTGGTTGTCCGACGCCGAGATCCAGGCCGCACCGCCCCGCTCGAGAACGAGCGAGTGCGGGCCGCACCCGAGCTTGGCCGCACCCGACGTGCACAGCAGGATCTGCGGGCCGTCCGGCTCGATCGTCACGGAGACCTCGGAACCGGCGTCCGACGCGTCCAGGTCGATGCGGGTCAGCACGAACTCCGCCGCGGGCGTCGCGTAGGCCACCTCGCCGGGCCGGCCGGTCGGAGCCGGCGCCAGCAACGGCACGTCGACGGAGTCGAAGTCGAGCACCCGCAGCAGTTCCGGCACATCCACGTGCTTGGGGGTGAGCCCGCCCCGCAGCACGTTGTCGGAGTTCGCCATGATCTCGACTGCCGTGCCGTGCAGGTAGGCATGGAGGTTGCCGGCGGCCAGGAACAAGCCCTGCCCGGGCTCGAGCGTGATGCGGTTGAGCAGCAGCGCCGCGAGCACCCCGGCATCACCCGGGTAGCCCTCGCTCAGTTCGAGCGCGGTTCGCGCCTCGGGGACGAACTCGGCCTCGGCCGCGTCGGGCCGCGACAGGTACCGGACACAGCCGTCGAGCACGGGAGGCAACAGCGCCGACAGTGCCGGCGACGGCAGCGTGATCCACGTCGTGAACAGTGCGCGCAGACCGTCCGGGTCCGGCTGACCGGCCAGCAGACCGACGTAGGGCGCAAGTTGTTCGACCTCGAGCGCCTGCAGGAACCGCACGGTGCGGTGCGGATCCCGGAACCCGGCCAGCGCCTCGAACCTGGTGAGCGCGACGACCAGTTCCGGCTTGTGGCTCGCGTCGCGGTAGTTGCGTTCCGCCGAATCCACGGGGATACCCACCGCGTCCTCGCGCGCGAACCCCTCACGGGCCTGTTCCGCACTGGGATGCGCCTGCAGCGACAACGGTTCCTCGGCGGCCAGCACCTTCAGCAGGAAGGGCAGCCGTTCACCGAACTGCGCGACGCTCCGCTCCCCGAGTTCGGACAACGGCGCGGCGTCGATGACGTCCCGCAGCGAACGGGTGCCGCCGTCCTCGATCACGTGTGCGGGATCGCCGGGATGCGCTCCCAACCACAGTTCCGCCTCCGGGTGTGCACTGGGGCTCGGACGACCGCACAGTTCTGCGAGCGCGGTCCGCGACCCCCATGCGTACGACCGGAGCGCCCCTTCGAGTTGGCGCACTAGTTACCACCGATCAGACGTAGATAGGCCGCGCTCATCTCGAGTCGGCCGACGAGAATTGCGAGTTGCTCGACGTCGGTTCGCGTACCCCCGGGCCCCGGCGACCGCGATGCCGACCCGGCGAGGTCCGGCGCGCTCTCGCTGCCGTCGGCGACGACGACGTCGGCGTCGGGAAGAGCCGCGACGCGACGTTCGACCAGTGCCCGATTCTCTTCGAGCGCCAGCACCACGACACGCACGGCCGCAGCGGGGGCCGGACCGTCGAGTTCCTCGTCGTGGAAGAACGGGTCGTAGCCGGCCGCGGTGCCGGACGGGAACCGGCGCACGCCGCTCACCGCATCGGGCAGGTCCGTCGCGGCGGCCACGTCCGCTCCGACGCGCAGCAGCGCCTCGCTGCCGTGCCGCGCCACGAGCGCGGTCGTCCGGGAATCCCCGGTGAGCACGACACGTCGGCCCTGCAACCGCGCGGCCAGCGACTTCGCCGGATTGTGGAAGACCTCGTTCGACGGGTGATCGCGCACCGCCTCCGCGTCGACCACGTCGGCGAGACGGTCGAGATCCGGGACGATCTTCGCCGTCCGCTCCGCGTCGACGGCGACGAGGACCGCCAGGAACGCTGCGAGGTACCGGAGCAGTCCGTGCTGACCCGGGACGGCGACGCGGGGCGGCAGGAGCAGGGCCCGCCCGGCACCCGCAGCCCGCATCGGGCCTTCGTCCGGGGCGACCACGACGACCTCGGCGCCGCGCCGCAGCGCGCCGTCGACGGACTCGACGAGGCGCGGGTCACCCGCATCGTCACCGGCGACGACCACCACGTCGAGCGGACCCACCCAGGGCGGTGTCCCGACTGCTCCGAGTACCGGGACCCCGATGCGGCTACCGACCGCAGCCTGGGTCAGTTCCGCGGCCCGGGACGCGCTGCCCTCGCCACTGACCAGGACGACGCTGCGCGGCTGCATGCCGTGCAGCCGGGCCAGTGCGTTCTCGTGCACCGCGGCCGCGGTCGCACGGATCTGGGCACCGCCGAGCGCCGCGAATCTGAGTGTGCCGTCGACATCGGCAGCGAGCAGGGCGTCGACATCGTCGAGATCGAGCAGAGACGACGGAGCTGTCATGGCGAACACACCTCCCTTTCACTCCCACTCAACCCTGTCCCCCCGACGAGTCCAGGTGAATCGAGTATCCCAGCAATCGACGTTCTAGGCGCGGACCGTTCCGAGGATCTCGGTGACGAGCGCGTCCACGTCGGCGGACGTGCGGGCCTCCACGTTCAATCGCAGCAGCGGCTCGGTGTTGGAGGCGCGCAGGTTGAACCAGGCACCGTCGCCCAGGTCGACGGTGACGCCGTCGAGACGATCCACGGAGACCGTGCGGTCCGCGAACTGCGCTATGACGGCCTCGGTGCGCTCGGACGCGTCCGCGACGGTCGAGTTGATCTCGCCGGACGCGGCGTATCCCTCGTACGACGCCATCAGCTCCGACAGCGGCCGATCCTGCTCACCGAGGGCGGCGAGGACGTGCAGTGCCGCGAGCATGCCGGAGTCGGCGCCCCAGAACTCACGGAAGTAGTAGTGCGCCGAGTGCTCGCCACCGAACACCGCGCCGGTCTCGGCCATCTGCTGCTTGATGAAGGAGTGGCCGACACGGGTGCGGACGGCCGTGCCGCCGAGCTTCTCGACGAGTTCCGGCACGAAACGCGACGTGATGAGGTTGTGGATGATCGTGGCGCCGGGCTCCTTCGCCAGCTCGCGATCGGCGACCAGCGCCGTCACCGCCGACGGCGAGACCGGGTCGCCCTTCTCGTCGACCACGAAGCACCGGTCGGCGTCGCCGTCGAACGCCAGCCCGATGTCGGCGCCCGTCTCGCGCACGAACTTCTGCAGGTCGACCAGGTTTGCCGGATCCAGGGGGTTCGCCTCGTGGTTGGGGAAGGTGCCGTCGAGCTCGAAGTACAGCGGCAGCACCGTGACGGGCATGGGATCGAACACCGCCGGGACCGTATGGCCGCCCATGCCGTTGCCGGCGTCGACGGCGATCTTCAGCGGCCGAAGGTCGGCCAGTTCCACCAGGCCGCGGACAAAGCTCGCGTACTCGGCGAGCACGTCCTGCTCGGACACCGTGCCCGCGTCTCCGTCGTACGCGGGCACACCCTCCGCGACCTCACGGGCGATGACGGCGAGACCGGTGTCCTGCCCCACCGGCTTGGCGCCCGCGCGGCACAGCTTGATGCCGTTGTACTTCGCCGGATTGTGGCTGGCGGTGAACATCGCGCCGGGGCAGTCGAGGATGCCGGAGGCGAAGTACAGCTGGTCGGTCGACGCGAGCCCGATGTGCACGACGTCGAGGCCCTGCCCGACGACGCCTTCCGCGAACGCCCGGGACAGTTCGGGTGACGATGCGCGCATGTCGTGTCCGATCGCGACGCGGGTCACCGGCGCGATGCCGGTCGCCTCGTCGCGGACCAGTCGAGCGAACGAGGCACCGACGTCGCGGACGAACTCGACATCGATCTGCTCGCCGACGACACCACGCACGTCGTAGGCCTTGATCACGGCATTCACGGATTCGACGGATCGAGCCACTGCTGGTTACTCCTGCTGTTCGTAGATGCGACAGACGGGGCTTTTCGGGCCGATTCGTCCACCGGGTCGATCACCGAGCCTAGTGGGGACCGTGCCGGGTTCGCCTCCCGAGCGGCAGCGCCGGGCGCGTGGTAGGCCTCCGAGCGGAGAACGGCGGTCGCCGAGGGCGCTGTCGCGCGCCGGGACGGATCAGTTGGCGGGGTCGGGTAAGACGCGCAGATGACCGCGCCGACCGGTCCGCACCGTGGGCGGCGCCGACGGCACCGAAGCACCGGAACGGGACTCCGGCGAGCCGTCGTCGGTGCGGGGGCGCTCCCCCAGGCCGGCCTCGCGGACCGCTTCGGCCAGCGCGGTGAGATCGTCCTCGTCGGGTGTGCTGGACGAGAAACCGCCCTCGTAGCGCACGAGTTCCCAGCCCTTGGGGGCGGTGATGCGCGACGCGTGGGTCTCGCACAGGTCCCACGAGTGCGGCTCTGCCACCGTGGCCAGCGGACCCACGACGGCGGTGGAATCCGAGTACACGTACGTCAAGGTGGCGACAGCAGGGTTCTTGCACCCAGGCCGGCAGCATCGACGCAGTGATCTCACAAGCAAGGAGACTAACCCCATGCGTCCGGTTGGCATACTCGGACACACCGAGGAAACGATTCCGGGACTGCTCGCACGCGTCCGTGCCACAGGTCACCGGCGGCGTCCAGGGGTGCGGTTCGGCGGTCGCGGTAATCTCCACGGCATGGCCAGATCTCGTCGCCCTCGCCCACTGACGTCGCGCTCGGTCGCGCGCCGGGGCCGCGGCATCCGGGGACCGCTGTTCCCGCCGGATCTGCCGGCAGCGCGCACCCGCGCGGAGAAGTTCGATCAGTTGGTGCTGGGAGCTTTCGAGCCGATCGATGCACGATGGCACGACCGCCTCACCAAGCTGGACATCGCGGTCGACGAAGTGCCGCGTATTCGCGCCATCGACCCGGATTCGGTGAACTGGCCACCGGAAGTCGTCGCAGACGGACCGGTGCCGCTGTCGCGTCTCATCCCCGCGGGCATCGATCGGCGCGGGACGGCGACGCGCGCACGCATCGTCCTGTTCCGGCGCCCGATCGAATTGCGCGCCAAGGATCCTCAGGACCTCGAAGACTTGGTGCACGACGTCCTGGTGGAGCAGGTGTCCACCTATCTCGGCGTGGACCCCGAAGTGATCGACCCCGATCTACCGGGAGCCGACGAGTAACGAATCGTCAGATGATGCCGCGCTTGAGGCGCCGGCGCTCGCGTTCCGACAGTCCGCCCCAGATACCGAAGCGCTCATCGTTGGCGAGTGCGTACTCGAGGCATTCGCCCCGCACCTCGCACCCGAGGCAGATGCGCTTGGCCTCACGCGTCGATCCGCCCTTCTCGGGGAAGAACGCCTCGGGGTCGGTCTGCGCGCACAGCGCCCGGTCCTGCCACTGTTCCTCGGCCGGGTCGACCATCGCGTCGAGTCCCGGGATCAGACTGAGCTGCGGGACGGTCACGCCGAGTTCGAAGTCGACGGCGTCGCCGAGCGACACATGTGCGTCCGAATCGGCCTGCGGCTCGTCGTCGACAACGCTCAGAGGAGTGTCGAACTCATACTGCCGGTACTCGTACTGCTGGTACTGCATCGCTCCGCCTCCCCACCTGTGTTCTAGCGCAGAATTAGTCGATCGATCTCGATGGAAATCACGCCGTTCTCGCCTCGAGGGCTACCCGTGCAACGGCCCGAACGATGGTTCGAACCGACAGCCGCTCCAGATGAACTCGCCCCTCGAACCTGGAATGACATACATGTGATTAGACATGCCCTGGCGTGTCGGGTCAAGCTGAACGGGAAAAGTCGTTTACTATCCGCGCCCCATCGCACAGCGTGGTAGAACCCGGTTCGATGAGACAGCCTCGATCAGCACTGAGCGACAACGCATAGGCTTCGGGTTGTGAAGGTGACTGTATTGGTTGGCGGCGTCGGAGGGGCCCGTTTCCTCCAAGGTGTTCGAAATCTGCTCGGCGACGACTCGGCGGCGCCGGACGCGTCGTCCGATCACGAGATCACGGCGATCGTCAACGTGGGTGACGACGTCTGGATGCACGGGCTGCGTATCTGCCCCGATCTCGACACGTGCATGTACACCCTCGGCGGGGGTATCGACCCGGAACGTGGCTGGGGTCACGTCGGCGAAACCTGGAATGCCAAAGAGGAACTCGCGGCGTACGGCGCCCAGCCCGACTGGTTCGGACTCGGCGATCGCGACATCGCCACGCACCTCATCCGCAGCCAGATGCTGCGGGTCGGCTACCCGCTCTCGGCCGTCACCGAAGCCCTTTGCAAGCGTTGGCAGCCCGGTGTCTCGCTGTTGCCGGTCAGCGACGACCGCAGCGAGACCCACGTCGTCATCACCGACCCCGAGGATCCCACCGGCGAGCAGCAGAAGGCGATCCACTTCCAGGAATGGTGGGTCCGGTACCGCGCCCAGGTTCCCACGCACAGCTTCGCGTACATCGGTGCGGAGCAGGCGAAGCCGGCCCCCGGAGTCCTCGAGGCGATCGAGTCCGCGGACGTCGTGCTACTCGCGCCGTCGAATCCGGTCGTGAGCATCGGCGCCGTTCTCGCCGTCCCCGGGATCCGCGGCGCACTGCGCACCACCAAGGCGAAGATCGTGGGACTGTCGCCCGTCATCGACGGAAAGCCGTTGCGCGGCATGGCGGACGAGTGTCTCGAGGTGATCGGCGTGGAGACCTCCGCCGAAGCGATCGGCCGCCACTACGGTGCGCGTTCGGGTACCGGAATCCTCGACGGCTGGCTCGTGCACTCCACCGACCGGGCCGACATCCCCGGCGTCGAGGTCCGCAGCGTCCCCCTGCTGATGACCGACCCCGAGGCCACGGCCGAGATGGTCCGCGCCGCCTTCGACGTGGCCGGAGTGAGCCTGTGAACGACCGGAGTGAGCCTGCGAGCGTGCGCGATCACGGCGCCGGTCGGGCGATCGAGATCGTGCCCGTCACCGGGCTTCCCGAGTTCCGGCCCGGCGACGACCTGGCCGGCGCGATCGCGGAGGCGGCACCGTGGCTCGCCGACGGCGACGTTCTCGTCGTGACCAGCAAGGTGTTCTCGAAGGTCGAGGGCCGGATCGTGGCCTCCCCCACCGACCCCGACGAGCGGGACGCTGCCAGGCGGCGCCTCGTCGACCAGGAGGCAGTCCGGGTGGTGGCCCGCAAGGGGCGCACTCTCATCACCGAGAACCGACTGGGCATCGTGCAGGCGGCGTCGGGCATCGACGGCTCGAACGTGGACGGCGCCGAATTGGCGCTGCTGCCCGAGGATCCGGACGGCAGTGCCCGAAAGTTGCGGTCCGACATCGAGTCCCGTCTGGGCGTCGACGTCGCCGTCGTCGTCACGGACACGATGGGACGGGCGTGGCGCATCGGCCAGATCGACGCCGCGATCGGGGCCTCGGGTGTGCCGGTCCTGCACGCGTACGCCGGTGCGGTCGACGGCCAGGGCAACGAACTGTTCGTGACGGAGGTCGCGGTCGCCGACGAGATCGCGGCGGCAGGCGATCTCGTGAAGGGCAAGCTCGGTGGAGTGCCCGTCGCGGTCGTCCGGGGGCTGGGTCTCGAAGACGACGGGTCGGCCGCCGAGAAGCTGATCCGCCGCGGACCCGAGGACCTGTTCTGGCTCGGCACCGCGGAGTCGGTGGAGATGGGTCGCCGCGAGGCGCTGCTGCTGCGCCGGTCGGTGCGTGAGTTCTCCCACGACGTCGTCGACCCCGACGCACTGCGGGACTCGATCGCGGAAGCGCTCACCGCACCCGCACCGCATCACACCCGGCCGGTGCGGTTCGTGTGGCTGCGCAGCCGTGACGTCCGCGGCCGCCTGCTCGACGCGCTGCAGCAGCGCTGGCGCAACGACCTCGCCGCCGACGGGTTGAGCGCCGAGCGGATCGAACGTCGAGTTCGCCGCGGCGACATCCTCTTCCGCGCACCCGAGGTCGTGATCCCGTTCTGCGTGCCCGACGGCGCACACGACTACCCCGACGAGCGCCGCACCCGTGCCGAGTCGACGATGTTCACCGTCGCGGTCGGCGCGGCGGTGCAGGGTCTGCTGGTCTCGCTCGCGACCCGTGGCCTCGGCAGCTGCTGGATCGGTTCGACGATCTTCGCGGCCGACACCGTCCGGGGCGAGCTCGACCTTCCCGACGACTGGCAGCCCCTGGGCGCGATCGCGGTGGGACATCCGGTGCAGCCGCTGACGCCCCGCAAGCCGGTCGCGCCGGGCGACGCCCTCGTGGAGCTGTAGATGTCGGCGCGGTCACTGCACGCGTCCGCGCGCGAGGCGCTGCAGAACTGGGACACGGACTCCGACGACGCGGAGTCGTTGCGGCACACGATGCTCGCGTTTCTCGACTCCGCTCCCGACGGCTGCCTGCGCTCGCACGCACCCGGGCACATCACCGCGTCGTCGCTCGTCCTGGACGAGGACGGACGGCACGTTCTGTTGACACTCCACCCGCGGGTGGGCCGGTGGATCCAGCTCGGCGGGCACTGCGAGCCCGGCGACGAGACCGTCGTCGACGCGGCCCTGCGCGAGGCGCGCGAGGAGTCCGGCATCGAGGGGCTGCGTATCGAGCCGCGAATGCTGTCCGCGCACACGCACCCGATCACGTGCTCGCTGGGCGTGCCCACCCGCCACCTCGATCTGCGTTTCCTCGTCACCGCGCCCGGGCCGGCGTCGGAGGTACCGATCACCATCAGCGACGAGTCGCAGGATCTGCGCTGGTTCCCGCTCGACGACCTGCCGGAGGGTGCCGAGAAGGAGACGATCGATCATCTGGCGCTCCGCGCCCGTGCGCCTTTTCGGTAGCTGCAACTACCGAAAAGGCGCACGGGCGGCGAAGCCGCCTACACCAGCAGCTTCGCCGCGGTGGCCGCGACCACATCGTCGACGCCGATGCCGGGGGCCGTCTCGACCAGCCGCAAGCCCTCGTCGGTGACGTCGAGGACGGCCATGTCGGTGATGATCCGCTGGACGCAACCCTTGCCGGTGAGCGGCAGGGTGCACTCGTCGAGGATCTTGGATTCGCCCTTCTTGGAGACGTGTTCCATCATCACGATCACCCGCTTGGCGCCGTGGACGAGGTCCATCGCACCGCCCATGCCCTTGACCATGTGGCCGGGGATCATCCAGTTGGCGAGATCACCGCGGGCGCTGACCTGCATCGCGCCGAGGACGGCGACGTCCACCTGACCGCCGCGGATCATCCCGAACGACTGCGACGAGTCGAAGTACGACGCGCCCGGCAGGACCGTGATGGTCTCCTTGCCCGCGTTGATCAGTTCGGGGTCGAGTTCGTCCTCGGTGGGGTACGGGCCCACGCCGAGCACTCCGTTCTCGGAGTGCAGCACGACGGTGATGTCCTCGGGAATGTAGTTCGGCACCAGAGTCGGCATGCCGATGCCGAGGTTGACGTACTGACCGTCGGCGAGTTCCCGGGCGACCCGGGCGGCCATCTGCTCGCGGGTCAGCTTCTGCGCAATTGCCTGAGTCATGCTCGTACCGTTCGCTTCTCGATTCCGACATTGACCTTGCCCACGTGCACCACCCGCTGCACGTGGATGCCCGGGGTGTGAATCTGGTCCGGGTCCAGCTCGCCGGGTTCGACGAGGTGCTCGACCTGCGCGATGGTGATCCGGCCCGACGCCGCGGCGGGCGGGTTGAAGTTGCGCGCGCTGCGGCGGTACACGAGGTTGCCGTGGCGGTCGCCCTTCCACGCGTGGACGAGCGCGTAGTCGGCGGCGATGCCGCGCTCCATGACGTAGGTCGTGCCGTCGAACTCGCGGGTCTCCTTGACTGGGCTCGCGACCGCGACACCGCCGTTGCCGTCGTAGCGGCGCGGCAGCCCGCCCTCGGCCACCTGCGTTCCGACGCCGGCCGGAGTGAAGAACGCGGGGATGCCCGCGCCGCCGGCACGCAACCGCTCGGCGAGCGTGCCCTGCGGCGTCAGCTCCACCTCGAGCTCACCGGACAGGTACTGGCGCGCGAACTCCTTGTTGTCGCCCACGTACGAACTGATGGTTCGTCGGATGCGGCCCTTCTCGAGCAGCACACCCAGACCGAAGCCGTCGGTCCCACAGTTGTTGCTCACCGTCTCGAGGTCGGTGGCGCCCTGGTCGAGAAGCGCGCCGATGAGGATCTCCGGCACTCCGACCAGGCCGAACCCGCCGACGGCGATCGTCGCGCCGTCCGGCACGTCTGCGACGGCCTCGGCCGCTGTGGCAATGACTTTGTCCATCATGGCGGCCAGCATACGACGCTTCGTACGTAATGTGAACCACCGTCCGCATCATGAACACGCCACCGCTCGGCATTGATCGCAGCGACCCGACGCACTACCGTGTTCGTATAGCGTCACATCGTCCACATTGCGAACAGCATTCGGTTCCCCCTCACCCTGTTCCCCGAAGAGGTCTCTCATGCTCCATCTGCCCCCGCAGTACCGGCCGCTCGGCGCCGGCGTGAACGCCCCGCCCGACTTCGCCGACTACAAGACGACCGGTCTGCGCAGTCCCCGGCAGCCCCTGAAGTTGCTGCCGCAGCGCCTCGGTGAACTGACCGGACCGGTGTTCGGCGAGGACCGCATCCAGGCCGGCGACGCCGATCTGACCATCGCGAACGGCGGCGAAGCCCAGGGCCAGCGGATCGTCGTGCACGGCCGCGTGCTGGACTCGAACGGCAAACCCGTCCCGAACACCCTGCTCGAGGTGTGGCAGGCCAACGCCGGCGGCCGCTACCGCCATACGGGCGACAACTGGCCCGCACCGCTCGACCCGCACTTCGACGGAGTGGGTCGCTGCGTCACCGACGCCGACGGCCACTACACGTTCACGACGATCAAGCCCGGTGCGTACCCGTGGCGCAACCACGACAACGCGTGGCGCCCGTCGCACATCCACTTCTCACTGTTCGGCACCGCGTTCACCCAGCGCCTGGTCACGCAGATGTACTTCCCGGACGATCCCCTGTTCTTCCAGGACCCCATCTACAACGCTGTGCCCGCCGAGGCGCGGCACCGGATGGTCAGCGTCTTCGACTACGACGCGACCGTGGCCGACTGGGCACTGGGGTTCCGCTTCGACATCGTCCTCCGCGGACGCGACGCCACTCCGTTCGAGGACGACGAGGATCACGATGACTGACACCGCCCCGCAGCACACCGCCCCGCTCTACTCCGTCACGCCGGGCGACTTCACCACCGCCCCATTCGGTGTCACCCCGTCGCAGACCGTGGGCCCGTACTGGCACATCGGCCTGCCCTGGGCCGACGGCCCCGACGTCGTGGCGCCGGGGACCCCCGAACGGATCACGCTGCGCATCACCGTCATCGACGGCGACCGCGTCCCCGTGGCGGATGCGATGGTCGAGACCTGGCAGGCGGACGCGGTCGGCCGCTTCGCCCATCCGGACGATCCGCGCGGCGCAGCCGCACCGACTCCGGCGGGATTCCGCGGCTTCGGCCGGGCCGGCGCCGACGAGACGGGCACCGCGGTGATCCACACCGTCAAGCCGGGCGCCCTCCCCGCGGAGAACGACACCGTCGAGGCGCCGCACGTCAACCTCGGCATCTTCGCGCGGGGCATGCTCGAGCGCCTCTACACGCGGCTGTACTTCCCGGAGGACACGCAGGCTCATACCGGCGATCCGGTGCTGCTGGCACTGCCCGAGTCGCAGCGACCCAAGCTGATCGCGAGCAGGACCGACGACGGTTACAGCCTCACGGTCTATGTTCAGGACAGCGACCCCGACGGTGTCGAGACGCCGTTCTTCGAGCTGTGATCAGGAGCCTGGCGTGACACACACCCGCGGTGAACTGTTCGACCCCGTCTTCGGCGGCTCCGCCGTCGCCGCGGAGGTCTCGGATCACGCGTGGGTGGTCGCGCTGCTCGAAGTCGAGGCCGCGCTGTCCCGGGCGGCCGCAACGGTGGGCCTGGTGACGGTCGAACACGCGTCGATCGTCACCGGCGTCGCGACCAGGCTCGCCGCGCCCGGCGCGCTCGACATCGCCGACCTCGGCCGCCGATCCGCCGCGGGCGGCAACCCGGTGATCCCGCTCGTGCAGATCCTCCGATCGGCCTGCGCCGCCGAGGGGGTGCCGAGGTCCGCCGTGCACGTGGGTGCCACCAGCCAGGACGTGATGGACTCGGCGCTGATGCTGTTGTCGCGCAGGGCGGGTCGGCATGTGCTCGCCGATCTGCGGGTCGCGGCGAACGCCGCGTCCGAACTGGCCCGGCGGCACCGTGCCACCCCGATGGTCGCGCGCACCCTGGGACAACAGGCACTACCGACGACGTTCGGCGCACTGGCGGTGTCCTGGTTCACCGGTCTCGACGACGCGGTGACCCGGATCGACCGGGCACTGTCCGCGCTGCCCGTCCAGTTCGGTGGTGCCGCCGGCACCCTCGCCGCCGTCCACCCGCACGGCCTCGCGATGGCCGACGCCCTCGCGGCCGAGCTGGGCCTGGCCCGGCAGGTGGCGCCGTGGCACACCACCCGCACGCCCGTTGCCGCACTCGCGTCCGGCCTGGGGATCGCCGCCGGAGCAGTGTCGAAACCCGCCACCGACGTCATCGCGATGGCCTCCACCGAGTTCGGGGAGGTGGCCGAGGACGCACCCGGTGGGTCGTCGGCCATGCCGCACAAACAGAATCCGGTGTCCGCGATCGCCGCGCGAGCCGCGGCTCGGCGGGTGCCGGGCCTGGTATCGACGATCCTGGCATCGATGGACCACGAGTTCGCGCGCGCCGCGGGCGCGTGGCATGCGGAGTGGGAGACGGTCGGCGACCTGCTGCGGCTCACCGGCGGCGCCGCGCAGCGCCTCGCGTCGAGCCTCACCGGTCTGCACGTCCATGCCGATGCCATGTCCCGCAATCTCGACATCACCGGGGGCCTGATCCTCGCCGAACGGGTGACCGGGGCGCTCGCGGCCCACACGGACTCGGCCCGCGAGATCGTGACCGCCGCCGCGTCTTCGGGAATACCGCTCGATCAGGCGCCGGAGATCACCGCGCACCTGACGGCCGGCGAGCTGCGCGATCTGCTCGACCCCGCGAACTATCTGGGCCACGCGATCGATCTCGTCGACCGTGTGCTCGCTTCTCGAACCACCGGAGGACACCCATGACCGAGGACGGGCGCACTGCCCTGCACTACGAACTGCACGGCGACCCCGACTCCCCGCCGGTTCTCCTGCTCGGCTCGCTGGGCTCGGACCTGCACATGTGGGACCCCCAGATCCACGCACTCTCGGCGCACCATCGTGTGATCGCCGTCGACCATCGCGGCCACGGCGGATCCCCGGCCCCGACCGGGCCGTACACGATCGCGGACCTCGGCGGCGACGTCGTCGCGCTCCTCGACACACTCGGGATCGACGCCGTGCACTTCGTGGGCCTGTCCCTCGGCGGCGCGGTCGGACAGTGGCTGGCAGCACACCGCCCGCAGCACCTGCGCACGCTGACCGTGCTGTGCACGGCAGCGCAGTTCGCGCCCGCGCAGCCGTGGCTGGACCGGGCGGCGGCCGTCCGCGCCGACGGCGTCGCCTCCATCGCGGACGCCGTGGTCGGACGCTGGTTCACTCCCGAACTGGCGCAGCGGGATCCGGAACTGGTGGCCCGCCACGTCGCGATGGTGCGCGGCACCACCGACGAGGGCTACGCGGCCTGCTGCGAGGCGCTCGCGCACTGGGACGGCCGGCCCGACCTGGCGCGCATCGTCGCACCCACACTGGTGATCGCTGCGGAACAGGACGGCCCCACTCCCCCTGCAGCGCTGCAGGAGATCGCGGACGGTATCGCGGGCGCCGAGTTCCACGTCGTGTCGCCCGGTGCACACCTCGCGAACGTCGAGCAGGCCGGCACCGTGACGCGGTTGATCGCCCGCCACATCGCGGCCGCCACTCCGGTCGGGGTCGCCCGACGAGCGGTTCACGACGCCGGAATGTCGGTACGCCGTTCGGTTCTCGGCGACGCGCATGTGGACCGCGCGATCGCGAACAGCACCGCGTTCACGGAACCGTTCCAGGACTTCATCACCCGCACGGCGTGGGGCGACATCTGGGCACGCGAGGGCCTCGACCACCCCACCCGGCGTCTGCTGACGCTCGCGATCCTCACGGCCGTCGGTAACGAGCACGAACTGGACATGCACATCCGGGCCGCACTGCGCGCGGGCACGGCCCCGGAGTTGCTCGTGGAAGTATTCCTCCATACCGCGGTGTACGCGGGTGTGCCGAACAGCAACCGGGCCTTCGCGCTCGGCAAGCAGGCTCTCGCCGACCTGGCGGGCGCCACCGAGGGGAGTACCTGACAGTGACGAATTCGAGCGGGACCGAAGCGGCCGGGGCGTCGACCGACTACGTGCAGTCACTCGCGCGCGGGCTTTCCGTCATCAAGGCCTTCGACGCCGAAAATCCGCGTCGCACGCTCAGCGACGTCGCCCGTGCCACCGATCTCACCCGGGCGACCGCTCGACGCTTCCTGCTCACCCTGGCCGAGCTCGGGTACGTCCGCACCGACGGATCGGCCTTCTGGCTGACCCCGCGGGTACTCGAACTCGGCTACAGCTACCTGTCCAGCCTGTCGCTGCCCGACATCGCCGGCCCACACCTCGAGGCGCTGTCCGATCGGGTCCACGAATCGACGTCCGTGTCGATCCTCGACGACGGCGACGTCGTGTACGTGGCGCGCGTGCCGGTCCGGCGCATCATGACCGTGTCCATCACGATCGGCACCCGCTTCCCCGCGTTCGCGACGTCGATGGGACGCGTGCTGTTGGCCGGTTTGAGCCCCGCGGAGCTGGACGCCTACCTCGCCCGCGTGGATCTGACCCCCATCACGGGCCGCACCATCGCCACACCTGCCGCCCTGCGCGACGAGCTCGACAAGATCCGGGTCGACGGCTTCTGCGTCGTCGACCAGGAACTCGAGGAGGGTCTGCGCTCGCTGGCCGCACCCATCCGCGACCGCGACGGCACTGTCGTCGCGGCCGTCAACATCTCGACACAGGCTGCGCGCTACACGACGGAGGCGGTGTACGACACGCTCGTGCCGGCCGCCGTCGCGACAGCCGACGCCATCTCGGCCGACCTGGCCCGTACCCAGACTCAATCGCCATCGCACCAAGGAACGAGATATGCCTGACGCAGTCATCTGCGAGCCCCTCCGTACCCCCGTCGGCCGCTTCGGTGGCGTCTTCCGGGACGTCGCCCCCGAGGATCTCGCGGCCACGGTGATCACCGAAATCGTCACCCGCACCGGCATTTCCGGTAGCGACATCGACGACGTCATCCTCGGCCAAGCGTCCCCCGGCGGCGAGGCGCCCGCGATCGGACGAGTTGCGGCTCTGAACGCCGATCTGGGAGTGGACGTTCCCGGCCTGCAGGTGGACCGGCGTTGCGGTTCCGGGTTGCAGGCGATCATCCAGGCCGTGATGCAGGTCCAGTCCGGCGGCAGCGACCTCGTCCTCGCCGGCGGCGTCGAGTCGATGAGTCAGGCCGAGTTCTACGCCACCGGGATGCGGTACGGCGTCCGCGGAGAGTCCGTGGCGCTCAACGACCGTCTGGCGCGCGCCCGCGTCACCGCGGGAGGCCGCAACTATCCCGTCCCCGGCGGCATGATCGAGACCGCCGAGAATCTGCGTGCCGAGTTCGACATCAGCCGCGAGGACCAGGACGCGCTCGCGGTGCAGTCGCATCGACGTGCCGTCGCGGCGCAGCAGAGCGGCATCTTCGCGCAGGAGATCGTCCCCGTGGCGGTCCCGCAGCGCCGGGGCGACGCCCTCATCGTCGACACCGACGAGCATCCCCGCGCCGACACGAGCGTCGAGTCCCTCGCGAAGCTGCGCCCGATCCGCGGCAACGTCGACCCCGGCTCCACCGTCACCGCCGGCAACGCCAGCGGCCAGAACGACGGTGCCGCAATCGCAATCGTCACGACACCGGAGAAGGCGGAAGCTCTCGGGCTTCGTCCGCTCGCGCGCCTCGCGAGCTGGGCGGTCGCCGGTGTCCCGCCCCGGACGATGGGCATCGGGCCGGTCCCCTCCACCGAGAAGGCCCTCGCGCGGCTCGGCCTGTCGCTCGCCGACATGGGCGTCATCGAGCTCAACGAGGCCTTCGCGGCCCAGGCGCTCGCCGTGATCCGCACCTGGGGCCTCGAGCCCGACGATGCGCGCCTCAACCCCAACGGCTCCGGCATCTCGCTGGGTCACCCCGTCGGCGCCACCGGGGCCCGCATTCTCGCGACGCTGCTGCGCGAGATGGACCGTCGCGAGGCCCGATACGGCCTCGAAACCATGTGCATCGGCGGCGGCCAGGGCCTGGCCGCGGTCTTCGAGCGCATCGCCTGACCCCGGAAGACGAGCAGGGCCGGCCCCGTGGGGCCGGCCCTGCTCGTTCGCGTCGAGGGTGCAGCGGCGGAGGCGAGCCTCGGTCAGGCCGCCGGCTCCGGCGAGACGACCTCGCGCGTCGCGGCGACGAGTCGATCGAGCCAGGCACCCGTACCGACCGCGCGGCGCAGCGGCTCGTTCGGCAGTTCGATGCTCACCGGCAAACCGGCGGGAAGCGTCGACCAGATACCGGGGAGGTCGATCCCGCCGGTCCCCGGCACCAGCCGCTCCTCCCGGGCGTGCCGGATCAGCTCCGCGTCGTCGGCCGGCGCGGGCACGGAGCCGTCACACATCTGGGCGTAGTGCAGCCATTCGCGCGGGATCGCCGCGAGGTCCGCGAGCGTCGTCGAGGACCGCGCGACGTGCAGGGCGTCCACCAGGACGCTGCGGGCCGGGCCGTCCGCCTGCGCGACGATCTCCACCGCGGCCTTCGCGTCCGGGACCGCCGTCCACGGCATGAACTCGAGACTCGCGACGATGCCGTACCGCGCGCACAGCTCGGCGAGCCGGGCGTACGAGTCGGTCAGCCGGGCGCGGTCGGTGTCGTCGCCGCCGACGAGCACGGCCTTGGCCCCGAGCCGGGCGCCCGTCTCGAGCAGCGGCACGTACGCAGACGGGTCGAAATCCGCAGCGAGCCGGATGATCTCGAGGTCGAACACCTCGACCGGCGAGTCCGCGAGGCGACGCTCGAGTTCGACGAGCGCGTGCTCGTCCTCGTGCAGCGGGTAGGCCGTCGTGCCGGGGGCGGTCGGCAGGAGGCGCAGCCCGATCGTGTCGAACCCGTGGCGCTCGGCGAGCCCCACGTGGTCGAGCGGCGCGGTGTCGAGCACGGTCAGTGCCGCCAGTCCGAGCGGTGCGGTGGTCATCGGTTCTCTCCCGTCGTCGAGGCGAGGCGGCGTCCGGTCAGGACGCCGAAGGTCATGGCCGGGCCCAGGTTGATACCGCCGGACGGGTAGTGCCCGCCCATCACGCTCGACTGGTCCACCCCGACCGCGAACAGTCCGGGCACCGGCTCGTCGGCGGAGTTCAGGACCCGCGACTCGGCATCGGTGACGAGTCCGGCGAAGGTGCCGAAGCTGCCGGGCAGGACCTTGACGGCGTAGAACGGCCCCTTCTGCAGCGGGGCCAGCGCCGCGTTCGGCCACGGGTTGGCGTAGTCACCGGAGCCGATGGTGAACGGCGTGGTGCCCCGGCCGAACTCGGCGTCGACACCGGCGCGCGCACCCACGTTGAAGGCCTCGACGGTCTGCTCGAGCCCGACCGGATCCACGCCGATCTTCTCGGCGAGTTCGCGCAGCGTCGCGCCGCGGGTGAGGTAGCCCGAGCGCAGGTACGGCCAGATCGGAATCGGCAGGGGCTTGGCGAAGCCCAGCGGCAGGTACTTGATGTACTCCTGGTCGGCGATGAGCCACGAGCACACCTCCTCGCCCTCGGGCACCTGCTGCACCATCGCGAGGGTGTAGTCGTGGTAGCCGAGACCCTCGTTGACGAACCGCTTGCCGTTGGAGAGCACACCGATCACACCGGGCTTGCCGCGATCGAGGATGTGCGGGAACACGCCCTCCTTCCCGTTGCGGTACTTCACCACCGAGACGGGGCAGTACGCGACGGGGGACGCGACGCTGCGGTCGAGGCGGCCGCCGACCGACTCGCCGAGGGTGATGCCGTCACCGGTCGTGGTGGACGGCGTCAGCGTCCAGTGCTCGCGCCCGGTCGGGGTGCGCGGGAACAGTTCCCGGCGCCGGTCGATGTCGTGGGCGAAGCCGCCGGTGGCGAGCACGACGCCGCGTCGGGCCGTCACGGTGTACGCGCCCTCGGGGCCAGCGAGACGAACGCCGGTTACCGCGCCCGAATCGTCGGTGGTGAGC
Organism: Prescottella sp. D32; assembly: GCF_037287305.1. Taxonomy (NCBI): domain Bacteria; kingdom Bacillati; phylum Actinomycetota; class Actinomycetes; order Mycobacteriales; family Nocardiaceae; genus Rhodococcus; species Prescottella sp. D32. The sequence goes on along the minus strand of NZ_JARBSW010000001.1, from coordinate 1,684,419 downwards.
GCTGTCGCCGACGTCGAGACCCGGATCTCCACGCCCCGGTCCAGCGCCGAGCGCAGCAGCCGGCCCACCAGCGCCGTGCCGTTCACCAACTGCTGGCCGCGCTGGTGGATCGCCAGGTCGATCAGGTGTTTGGTCACCCGCACACCGCAGTGCACGAACGCCTTGAACGAGCGGGTCGAGTGCAGGAACGCCTGCAGGTCCGGTCCGGCCATGATGCCCATGCCGAGGAACGACGTCTCGTACAGCTGCCGGCGCAGCAGCCGGGCGACGTCCGGGCCCAGCTTGCGCAGGCTCACCGGCTTCGGCCCCACCGAGCGGTGCCCGGTGCCGGCGCCGGGGGTGTCGCCGTGGATGTCGGCGATCTTCGCGCCGGGCGTGAACTGCAGTGCCGTCCGGGTCTCGAAGAACTCCACCATCTCCGGCGCCCCGTCGAGCAGCGCGTCCACCTTGGCACCGTCGAAGTTCTCACCGAGCCGGTTCTCCAGGTAGGTACGCGGCAGCGATCGGTCCTCGCGGATGCCGTCCGCGTGCGCGAACATATTGCGCGGGGCCCACATCCAGCCGCCCGACCACGCCGTGGCGCCGCCGCACACGTCGGATTTCTCCACCACCAGGACCGAGGCCCCGCCCTCGGCGGCCGCGACCGCAGTCGACAGACCACCGGCTCCGGATCCGACCACCACGACGTCGTAGGTGGTGTCGTCGTTCATGTCGGTCATCGGGAATCCTTGTCGGCGAGCGGGGTTGGAGAAAGGTTCACGACCGTCCCGGTGCGGGAGGATTCGTAGATCGCGGCGACGATCGCGAGCGAGGCCCGCGCATCGCGGCCGGTGACGGCAGGTGCGCGCCCGGTGAGCAGGGCGTCCGCGAAGTCCTGCACCTGCTCGGTGTGGAAGTCGACCAGCCCGGCGTTGACCTCGCCGACGTCGATGTTGGCGTGGACCGCGGTGTGGAACGGCGGGCGCAAGTCCAGTTCGCCCGGCACCGTCCAGATCTCGTTGACGCCGTCGCGGCCCTCGGGGAACTCCATCAGGCTCGCGAGGGCACCGGTGGCACCCATCACCGTCACCCGGTTGCCCAGATTGTGGTTGGCGCCGGTCGTCGCAGTGATGGTCGCCGTGCCCCCGGACGCGAACGACACCACCGCCGAGGCACTGTCCTCGGTCTCGATGTGCGCGCCGTGCGTGTGGGTCCGGATGAAGCCGCTCACCTGCGTCGCCGCCCCCATGAACCACTGCAGCATGTCGATCTGGTGGACGGCCTGGGTCATGAGCACGCCGCCGCCGTCGGTGTCCCAGCGGCCCCGCCACGCGTCCTGCGCGTAGTAGCTCGACGGACGGTGCAGCAGCACCGACGCCTGGCCGAGTGTCGGGACCCCGAGCCGGCCGTCCTCGATCGCGGCCTTGATCCGGCGCGCCGCCGGCCAGAAGCGCCGCTGGAACAGCACACCGAACGTGATGCCGGCCCGGTCCGCGGCCTCGATCATGCGATCGGCGGCAGCGACGTCCACGGCGATGGGCTTCTCGCAGAGCATGTGGATCCCGGCCGCGGCGGCGGCGAGCACCACCTCCTCGTGCACGGGGTGCGGGGTGCACACGGTGCACGCGTCGAGGCCGAGCGCGATGAGGTCGTCCACGGTGCGGACGGCGTTCGCGATCCCGTACTCCGCGGCGAAACCCCGAGCCCGGTCCAGGTCGAGGTCGGAGCAGCCGACCACCTCGACACCGGGAACCTGTTGCAGGGCACGCGCGTGGTTGCCGGCGATCCTGCCGCAGCCGACGATGCCGACGCGCAACGTTGTGGTGGGCATCAGAAGTGCTCCTCTCGTTCGACGTCGCGGGCCGCACCCTCACCGCGATCGAGGCTGTCGAGGGCCGCGACGTCCGGTGCGGTCAGCGTCACGCTCAGGGCCGCGAGGTTCTCCGCCTGCCGCGCCGGGTCGGCCGACCGGACCACCGGCACCACGCCCTTGGCGCGGTGCCACGCCAGAATCACCTGCGCCGCAGAGCATCCGATCCGTCCCGCGATCTCGAGCACGACCGGGTCGCCGAGCACGTCGCCGCGTCCGAGCGGGCTCCACGACTGGGTGAGCACGCCCAGTTCGTCGTTCACCTCCCGCATTGGTGTCCGGGTGAGCGACGGGTCCATCTGGATCTGGTTCACCGCCGGGACCTCCCCCGTCTCCGCGACGACGCGGCGCAAGTGGTGCCCGAGGAAGTTGGAGACTCCGACGTACCGCACCAGGCCTGCGTCGCGGCAGGACAGCATGGCCTCGAACGTCGCGACGTAGCGGTCGATCCGGGGCAGCGGCCAGTGGATCAGGTACAGGTCCAGCCGTTCCAGTCCGAGCCGGTCGAGGCTGGCTTCGAGTGCGCCGCGAATGTCACCCGAGACCTGGTCGTTGCCGCGGAGTTTCGTGGTGACGAACAGGTCGCCGCGCGGAACTCCGGACTGCGCCAGGGCGGCGCCGACGGCGTCCTCGTTGCCGTAGATCGAGGCCGTGTCGATCTGCCGGTAGCCGGCGTCGATCCCGGCAAGCACCGCCTCGGTGGCCTCGGCGCCGACGAGCGGCCAGGTCCCGAGCCCCATCGGGGGAAGATCGTCGCGGATCATGCGGACACCTCCTGAGCGGCGGCCGCGGCAGCGGTGATCGCCGACGCGACGTCGGCGGCCGTGACGACCGCGGCGTTGACCGAGCCGCCGTCTCCGCTCGCGTCGCCGACGGTGTGGACGCCCAGCCGCGGCGCCAGCGCCCGCAACTCGGCCAGCAGTTCGGTGCGCGGCTCGACGCCCATCGAGATCAGCAGTTCGCCCGGCGCCGCGACCTCACGCTCGACACCCCCGGTGGAAATCACCGCGGTGTCCGCTGTGACCCGCCGGACGATCGACGACAGGTAGGTGGTCAGGTTCTCGCTCGCCGCCAGCCGCGGCAGCAGCACGATCTTGCCGCGCCGTCCGACGTCGTGGGCGATCGTCTCCTGCGGTCCGACCATCACCACCGTGGTGCCGCGCTGCAGCAGATCGTCGGCCACCGCGGCGGCCTCGCGATCGGCCCCGAAGAACGTGATCGCCTCGGGCGCCGGATCACCCGACTGCAGGAACTCCCGCACGTCGCGGATGCGGCGCGTCTCGGCGCCGTCGAGATCGACGACCGGACCGCGGCCACCGGTAGCCAGCACGATCGCGTCGAAGTCCCGATCGGCGAGATCGGCGGCGGCCACCCGGGACCCGAGGTGGCACGCGACCTTCAACTCGGCAATCTCGTCGCGGTACCAGTCGACGAGCCGGCCGTACTCGGGGTACTCGTGCAGGGCCGAGGCGAGCGCGAAATCGCCGCCGAGGTAGTTCCGCTCGTCGAAGAGGTGGACCTCGTGCCCGACCAGCGCCAGCTCACGCGCGGCCGCCATGCCCGACGGACCGGCGCCGACGACGGCCACGCGCACCGCGTTCCGGGCCGGCTCGGTCGGCTGCTCCGCCTCCCGCCCCACCCACGGGTTGACCGTGCACGGGATCGGGCCGGCCGCCAGGCTGTCGATGCAGTAGTTGCAGGCGATGCACGGGCGGTAGCGGCCCCCGTCGAGGGCCCGGTTCGGGAAGTCCGGATCGGCGTGCAGCGTCCGGGCCATGCTCACGAAGTCGGCCTGGCCGGACTCGATGATCCGCGCCGCGACGTCCGGGGAGGTGATGCGGCCGGCGACCCCGACCGGCATGTCGAAGTCCCGCGTGTACTGCGCGGAGTACGGCGCGAGCAGGCCGCGCTCCCACTCACCCGGCTGGATGATCCACTGTCCGGCCTCGTAGTTGCCGGCCGAGACGTCGAGGAAGTCGAGCCGGTCGGTGTCGATCGCGTCGATGCGAGCCCGGGTCGTCTCCGGATCCAGACCACCCTCGACACCCTCGAACGCCGAGAAACGCAGGCCGAAAACGATCTCCGGGGCATGCTCGCGGACCGACGCGATCACCCGGTTGACGAAGAGCGTCGGATCCGCCCACTCGTCGTCGCGCTTGTTGTACGCCGGGGACAGGAACTGGTGGATGAGGTAGCCGTGCCCACCGTGCAGCGAGATGACGTCCACCCCGGCCTGCTGGCAGCGCGCCGCCGCCTCGCCGTAGCACTCGATGATGTGCTCGATGTCGTCGCTCCCCAGCTGCTCGGGCATCTCCCCGCCGACCACGTGGCACGGGATCGGGCTGGGCGCGACCGGAACGAACCCGCTCACCGCGCCCTGCGCCGTGCGACCACCGTGATTGAGCTCGACACCGAGCAGCGCACCGTGCGCGTGCACCGCCTCGGCCAGCCGGGCGATGCCGGGGATGCGCTCGTCCTCGTCGACGCCCATCTGCCGGATCCGGCCCTTGCCGTCGGCGCGGACGTACGCGGCCTCGGTGAACACCAGGGCCGCGCCGCCGGCCGCCCGACGTTCGAGATAGGCGATGTACCGATCGGACATCGTGCCGTCGAAGTCGCAGTAGTTGCGTTCCATCGGAGCGGAGACGAACCGGTTGCGCAGACGCAGCCCGCCGATATCGAGCGGCTGCGCGAACGACTGGGACGCCGTCGCGTGGTCGGACAGCGAATGGGACATGGGAAAACTCCTGTAATGCAATGAGAATGAGAGCGGGGGTCCACAGGGCCACCCGGCCCGCGACCACCACTTTTTCACGCGTTATCGACAGAATCAACGGTTCATTGTGCTGATTCCCGTCAATGTCAATGCGCGAAAAACGCGTGCGCGGATGGGCCGCGCACGCGTTCGTCGTCGTCAGCGCCCGGGAGCGCCGGCCCCGCTCGCCAGTACCTCGCCGAGGTGCGCGCGCATGCGGGACCGGTCGGTCGCCGCACCGGTCAACAGCTCGAACGTGTCCGCCGCCTGGGCGACGAGCATCTGGCCGCCGTCGAGCGTGGCACAGCCGAGAGCGGCTGCCGCGTCGAGAAGTTGGGTTCGCAGAGGGCGGTAGACGATGTCCGCCACCCACAGACCCGCGTGCAGTGCCGCAGGGTCCACCGGAGTTCCGGAATGTCCGTCCATTCCGATCGGGGTGGCGTTCACCAGGCCGGTCCGGGACGCAAGAACGTCGGCCACGTGGCCGAGATCGACCGCCCCACAGGCGGTGTCGGGGAACGCACCGGACACCCGCGCACACACGTCCGCGGCCCGACCCGCGTCGACGTCGGCGATCCGCAGATCCTGCACCCCGGCCGCGGCCAGCGCGTACGCGACCGCCGATCCCGCACCGCCCGCGCCCAGCAGGAGAACGGCGGCGAGGTCCGCGTCGGGCAGCCCTCGCTGCAGTGCGGTGAGGAAGCCGCTGTGGTCGGTGTTGTGTCCGACCAACCGGCCGCCATCGACGACCACCGTGTTGACGGCTCCGAGCAGGCGCGCGTTCTCGGACAGCTCGTCGAGCCCGCCGAGCACCGCCTGCTTGCACGGATGGGTGACGTTGAACCCGGTCCAGCCGGCCGCGGCGAACTCCCGGACGAGGTCCCCGGTCTCACCGACCGTCACCTCGCGCTCGGCGAGGTCGATCAGCTCGTACCGGTACTGGGACAGGCCGAGCGCGGCGGCCTCGTGCTCGTGGAGTTGCGGCGACAGCGACGTCGCGATACCCGCGCCGACCAGGCCGATCCGATGGGTGCGGTCAGCGGCGGTCATGCGTTGCTCCCGGCGAGTTCGCGCGCCTGCGCGGTGGCCCGTTTCTGCGCCTCGCGGCCGGCCGGTTCACCGAGCAGTTCGGTCGGGGTGCGGTGAGTCTCCGGACCGAACATCGCGGCGACCGCCGACAGGACCGCGAAGCCCATGCACATCCACGCCACCGGGACCCAGTTGCTCTCGTCACCAGACGAGAGCAACTGCGCGATCGCCGGAGTGAAGCCGGCGACCAGCAGGCCGAGCATGAGGCTGACCGCCATGCCGGTGTAGCGCACCTTCGCCGGGAACTGCTCCGGGAAGTACGCCGGGTAGATGCCGTTGGGCATCGAGTAGAAGAGACCGATCAGGATGATTCCGGAGGCGAACACCATGGGGACGCTTCCGGTACCTATCGCATGGAAGAACGCGAACACCATCGCGCCCGCGCCGACGGCGCCGAGGACGAACAGCGGCCTGCGGCCGTACCGATCGGCCAGCATTCCGAAGAGGGGCTGGCTGAGCACCGCGACGAAGTTTGCCGTGGCGATCGCCCAGAGCATCGACTGACGCTCGATCCCGGCGACATTGACCGCGTACGCCAGGGCGAACACGTTGACGATCGTGTTGATCATCGCGAACGAGGAACTCAACGCGACCCGCAGCACCGTCCGCCAGTGCGAGCGGAAGACCTCCACGACCGGGACTGCGGCGACCTCGTCGCTCTCCTTCATCTCCTCGAAGACCTCGGGTTCGTCGAGGCTGCGGCGCAGCCACAACGCGACGACCGTGACGACGATGCTGGCCCAGAACGGAATTCGCCAGCCCCACGAGTACAGCGCGTCGTCGGGGAGGGAGGCGATCGGGATGAACACCAGACTCGAGACGACGATGCCGAACATGATGCCGCTCATCGTGAACGAGGTGAAGAACGAGCGCCGGTCCCCCGGCGCATGTTCGAGCGTGAGCGACGACGAACCGGGCGACTCACCGCCCGCCGACAGCCCCTGCAGCAGACGCAGGAGCACCAGGATGACCGGCGCCGCGACGCCGATGGTCTCGTAGGTCGGAAGGCAACCGATGACGAACGTCGACACACCCATCATCAGCAGACAGGCCAGGAGGGCGTTCTTGCGTCCGAACTTGTCGCCCAGATGCCCCCACAGCACCGCTCCGAGCGGACGAGCGACGTAGGCGACTCCCAAGGTTCCGATCGACAGCAGCGTTGCCGTGGCGCCGTCGCCGGGAAAGAAGATCTTCCCGAAGACGAGCGCCGCAGCGGAGCCGTAGATGAAGAAGTCGTAGTACTCGAGCGTGCTGCCGAGGAATCCCGAAACAGCTGCCCGACGGGCATTCCGGTTCGGTGGTCCGTCCACGGTGCGGGCAGACGTGTGTGCCATGGGGGTCCTTTCGCGCAGGGAAGCCGACGGCTGACGAAGCTGGGAAATGCCACGTCGCGCCACGAGAGCGGAATGCTCGTGACGGGTGTCACAGCCACCGGCAGGGCACGAGCCTGTCACGCCCGACTATGCGGCGTCCAACACCGAATACGTCTGAGACCCTGACCGATCAGGTCTCGATCCGTGGCGTCGGCAGAATCTCCTCCGACACCCCGAGCGCCACCCGCAGCGCTTCCGAAGCGTTGCGCGGCGACCACGCGATGGCATGGTTCATGTACTTCTCCTCGCCCGACAGGTGAACGAAAACCGTTCCCGGCGGGAGGATCTCGGCGACGCCGGAGGGCATCAACGCGACCCCGACCCCGGCGGCCACCAACATCAGGATCATGTACGGGTCCGTGATCTCCTGAACGATCCGCGGCCGGAACCCCGCGTCGAGGCAGGCGCGCATCGCCACCTCCTGCAGGCTCGACCCCGCCGACAACGGGGTGGTGACGAAGCCGTCCTCGATCAGTTCCCGGAGATCGATCTCGGCCGCACCCGCGAACCGATGGTCGGCAGGCAACACGACCCCGAACGCCTCGCGGCGGATCAACCGGGTGTCCACCGACGTCGACTCGACCGGGAGCCCCACGAAAGCCAGGTCGAGCGCGCCGCTTTCGAGTTGGACGACCGCCTCCCGGGTCATGATCCGGCCGACCAGAGAGAGTTCCACGTTCGGATAACGCTGCCGCAGCGCCCGGGTGAGCGGCGGCAGTGACTTGTGATTGAGCACGCCGGTGAAGCCGATCCTGATCCTTCCGTAGACCCCACCCGACGAGGATCGCGCCGCGTGGCGAGCGGTGTCGACATTCTCGAGCAGTCGATACGCGTGCGGGATGAACGCATGCCCGGCAGAGGTCAGCGCCACGCTGCGCGTGCTCCGTTCGAAGAGAGTGACGCCCAGATCCTTCTCCAGCTTCCGGATCGTCTGACTCAGCGGCGACTGAGCCATCTGCAGTCGCGCCGCGGCCCGCCCGAAGTGCAACTCCTCGGCGACCGCGACGAACGCGTGCACCCATCGAATCTCCATCCCGCTCCTCCACGACTTGACGCCTGTGCCGCACGTCATATATTCAGCTACCGACATATTCAAATGTTTGATTATGTGCGTTGGCAACTTAAACCATGACGAGTGCGCAAACAACGACAGGAGCAGAAATGACGGCAACGTATCCCGACGGCGCGACGGCCCTCGTCACCGGAGGCGCCAGCGGTATAGGGGCGGCGTGCGCGAAGTTGCTGTCGGACAGCGGTGTTCGCGTCGTCACGGCCGATGTGGCGGTCGGGGCGGACGTGCGCCTGGATGTGACCGACGAAGCGGCGGTCGACTCGCTGCGCCGCGAACTCGGACGCGTCGACATCCTCGTCAACAGCGCCGGCGTGGTCGGCCCCTCGGCCCCACTCGTCGACCTGGACCTCGACGCGTGGCGCCGGACGTTCCGCATCAACGTCGACGGGGTCTTCCTCATGTGCCGGGCGTTCGTGCCCGCCATGGTCGATGCGCGATGGGGCCGGGTGGTGAACCTCGCGAGCATCGCGGCCAAGGACGGCAACCCCACACAGAGCGCGTACTCGGCGTCGAAAGCCGCGGTGATCGCACTGACCAAGTCGCTCGGGAAGGAGATCGCCCGCACCGGAGTACTCGCGAACGTGGTGGCACCCGCGGCCGTCGAGAGCCCGATGAACGCCCGAACGGATCCGGCGATCCTGGCACGATCGCAGAGCCTGACCCCGATGGGGCGGATGGGCCGTCCGGACGAGATTGCCGAACTGGTCGGCTGGTTGTGCTCGGATGCGGTCAGCTTCTCGACGGGCGCGGTGTACGACGCCAGCGGCGGCCGCGCGAGCTACTGACCGGTGGGGCGGCCGGAGGGGTCACGGCCGCCCCGAAGCGATCAGCGCGCCGTGGCGGCCTTGACGATCTCGTACATCTCCGCGATCGCGCGGGCACAGTCACCCTGCGTGTACCCGAGCAGCGCGGTCTCGGCCGGATCGGTGTCGTACGCAATGACGTTGCCCCGGCCCTGGACGATGAAGCTGTCGGGAAGCAACGGATGCTCCTCGTTGCGCTCTTCGATCGAACGGTCACCTCCTGCGGCGTCGACCAGCAGCTGGAAGTACTCGGCGAAGGTGAGGTTCTGGTCACCGATCAGGTAAGCCCGGCCGGACTCGGCGTTCTGCAGCGCACCCCAGATCGCCTCGGCGAGCGACTGCGCCGACATGTAGTTCGTGCCGCCGGCCGGTGCGAAGTCGGGGATCTGCGGCTCGTTGCCCGCAGCCCACGAGAACAGCTTGCGATAGCGCTTGGCGGACACGCCGCTGATGGCGCCCAGGATCGACGGCGGGTTCAGCGTCGAGACGTTGAAGTTCTCGTCGGCCAGGGCGCGCGCACCCTCGTCCGCCGCCTTGCGCGCGGCCACGTACGGCATCGTCTCCGCGTACTCCGGCCGCAGGTGGTGGTAGTAGCTGCCGACCTGGACGAAACGCGAGACCCCGGCCTCCTTCGCGAGCGCAGCGAAGCGCGGCACGCCACCGGTCTGGGTCTTCTCCCAGAACTCGGCCTCGTCCACGTCGCGGCCCATGTGCCGGATGTCCTGGCCCGCAGCGAACACGACGGCCTCGAACGGCGCCAGATCGTCGACCGTGAACGTCTGCTCCGTGTAGTCACCGAGCAGCACCGGGAAATCACGCACCGGGGAGTCGTCGGCCAGCGGATTGCGGGCGGCGACGGTGACGTCGTTTCCCTGATCACGCAGGTGCAGCGCGGTGTGGGCGCCGATCATGCCGGTGCCGCCGACGATCAGGATCTTCATGGAATGCCTCTTCTGTAGGTGGAGCGGTACTACCCTCACGAACCTACGGACGACACGATCGCCTGCATCGCGAATTCTCACCGAGCGAGAAACCGCCCGGGTTCGGCCGGCCCCGACCCCGACGCGGGGCCGGCCGAGACCCGTCCTCGCCGGTCAGCCCAGCGGGGTGCCGACGTAGTTCTCGGCGAGCAGCGTGCGGCCGGCCACCGACCGGGTGACCATGTCGAGCTCCGCGACCTGACGCTTGTGGTCGAAGCCGGACGCGTCCGGCAGTCGGTGCATCATCGAGGACATCCACCACGAGAAGTGCTGCGTGCGCCAGATGCGCGGCAGCACCGTCTCGGTGTAGGAGTCGAGTCGGCCGCGGTCGCCGGTCTCGAAGAACTCGGCCATGCCCTTGGACAGGACGTAGACGTCGGCGACGGCGAGATTGAGGCCCTTCGCTCCGGTGGGCGGCACCGTATGAGCGGCGTCGCCGGCGAGGAACAGGTTGCCGTGCTGCATCGGCTCACACACGAAGCTGCGGAACTGCAGGATCGACTTCTCGAAGATCCGGCCGTCCTTGATCTCCGCGCCCTCACCGTCCACGCGTGCGTGCAGTTCCGACCAGATGCGGTCGTCCGACCAGTTGTCCACCGAGTCGTCCGGATCGACCTGGAGGTAGTGGCGCTGGACCTGCGGGGTGCGGGTGCTGATGAGCGCGAAGCCCCGCGGATGGTTCGCGTAGATCAGTTCCTCGGAGGACGGCGGCGCCTCGGCGAGGATGCCGAACCACGCGAACGGGTACTGGCGGAAGTGGTCCTGCCGAATCGACGGCTCGGGGATCAACTTGCGGGTCTTGGTGCGCGAGCCGTCGCAGCCGACGACCAGCGCACAGGTGAGCGTCTGCTCGCTCCCGTCCGCGTCGGTGTACGTGATGTAGGGCTTGTCGGAGGTGTGGTCGTGCACCTCGACGTCGGAGACGCCGAAACGAATGTCGCCGCCGTCGGCGAGCCGCTTGGCGATGAGGTCCACGAGGACCTCGTGCTGCGGATAGACCGTGACGGCGCGGCCGCCGGTGAGTTCGTCGAACGCGATGCGGTGTCCGCGTCCGCCGAAGCGCAGTTCGATGCCGTGGTGCTCGAGCCCCTCGGCCTTCACCCGGTCACCGAGGCCGGTCTCGACCATCAGGTCGACGGTGTTCTGCTCGAGCACGCCCGCGCGGATGGTGCCCTCCACCTCTTCCCGCGTCCGAGCCTCGAGAACGACGGATTCGATGCCGCGCAGGTGCAGGAGATGGGACAGCATCAGTCCGGCCGGGCCGGCGCCGACGATGCCGACCTGGGTGCTCGAGATGGACATGGGTAACTCCCTCGGTAGATCGTGATCGCCAACACTGTCCCGGCGAACGACCCGTGCGCGGCAGGCCCACTTTCACTGAGTGAAAGAGTATTTCGTCCCTGTCAGGTGAGACGTGTGTCACGCGACGCCACGGGAGATACCCCGCGCAGCGGCCCGCAGGGCGGGAATCAGAGGTGCCGGATCCTCGTCCGCACGAACCACCACGGAGACCGACGCGATCACCTCGCCCCCGGGACGTAGAACGGGCGCAGCCACCGCGAGCGTGCCGATGTTGAGATGCTCCCGGCAGACGATGAACCCGGTCCGCCGGATCTCGTCCAGCGTCTGACGCAGCCGGTGCTCGCTCGTGATCGTGTGGGGGGTGAACCGCTCGAGTCCCCCGGCCAGCACTGCGCCGAGCAGATTCGGGCCACCGTGCGCGAGGAGAACGAGACCCCCACTCGACGCGTGCAGCGGCAATCGCCCTCCGGCCCGCCCCACCACCGCAACCGCGCCGCGCGCCGAAAGCCGCTCCACGTACAGCGCCTCGAGTCCGTCGCGGACGATCAACTGCACGTTCTCCCGTGTCGCCTCGTACAGGTCTTCCAGGTAGGGCATGGCCACCTGCCTGAGACCGTGTGCGCGGGGCGCGAGAGCTCCCAGTTCCCAGAGCCGGACGCCGATCTCGTAGCGACCCTCGCCGTCACGTTCGAGCGCACCCGTCTCGACCAGTCGGGCGCACAGTCGATGGACGGTCGGTAGCGGCAGCCCGGTCCGCCGAGCAAGTTCGGACTGCGTCATCCGCAGCCGCTCCGAGGAGAACGAGTTGAGCACCCGGAACGCCCGACCGATCATGCTGCGGTCGATTCCGCCTTCGTCGCTCACCAGCCCAGTGTGGCCGGACCACACGCGCAGCAGACCGCCAACCCCTCGGTATGCGGCTTGACATTCTCCTGTGACCCACCCAACAATGACCGAGTTCTTAAATTGAACGGTGGTTCGTATTGCGAACACCTTGGCTTCTGGAGATCGAATGAGCACCATCGAACGACTCGAGACACGCGGCCGCGCCGCGATGTGGGTCGCCCCACTGTGTTGGATCGCCGTCCTCCTCGACGGCTTCGATCTCGTGGTCCTGGGTGCGGTGATCCCCTCACTGCGCGAGTACGGCGACTGGAACCTGAGCACCAGCGCGATCACGACGATCTCCACGTTCGGCCTCGTCGGTATGACGATCGGCGCCCTCGTCATCGGCACCCTCACCGACGTGATCGGACGGCGGCGGGCACTGATCTACGCCGTCGCGGCGTTCTCGGTTCTCACGCTGCTGTGCGCGGTCGCGCCGAATCCGTTCGTCTTCGGACTGCTCCGCTTCCTCGCGGGAGTCGGACTGGGCGGCGCCCTGCCCACCGCGCTGGCCCTGGTGAACGAATTCTCCAAGAAGCAGGGTGGCGGATCGGCATCGACGATGCTGATGACCGGCTACCACGTCGGCGCCGTCGCCACGGCGGCCCTGGCACTCGTGCTCATCGACCCGTTCGGCTGGCACTCGATGTTCGTCGTCGGCGCCGCACCGGCCGTCGTACTGATCCCGTTGATGATCAAGTACCTGCCGGAATCGCCGTCCTACCTGCTGTCCAAGGGCCGCCGCGAGGAAGCCGAGACCATCGCGGCACAGTACGGACTCACGCTCGAGGCAGCCACGGCCGCCGACGCCCCCGTGGCCACGGCCACCGACCCCGTCAAGACGCTCTTCTCACGAAAATTCCTGCGCAACAGCATCGCCATCTGGGTGACGTCGTTCATGGGCCTGCTGCTGGTCTACGGCCTCAACACCTGGCTGCCGACGATCATGCGCGAGGCCGGCTACGAACTCGGCGCGGCCCTGACCTTCCTGCTGATCCTCAACGCCGGCGCCGTCGTCGGCCTGCTGGTCGCGGGCCGCGTCGCCGACAAGGTGGGGCCGCGGACCGCGGCAATCGCATGGTTCACCGGCGCAGCCGTCTTCCTCGCGCTGCTCAGCATCGACGTCGGCGGCGGCATCTACGTCATGGTCTTCCTGGCCGGCTGCTTCGTCTTCAGCGCGCAGGTGCTCGTGTACGCGTTCACCAGCGCCAACCATCCCGCGAACGTTCGTGCGACGGCCCTCGGCTGGTCGGCGGGCGTCGGCCGGGTCGGCGCGATCTGCGGACCGATCCTCGGTGGCGCGCTGCTCGGCGCCGGATACGCGGTGCCGTGGGGCTTCTACGCCTTCGCCCTGGTCGGTCTGATCGGCCTCGTGGCGATCGCCTCGACCCGCAATCTCGGCACCGACTGACGGACCCCACACGAGAGGGGGCCGGCCGGGATTCCCGGTCGGCCCTTCTCGTCGGACGACGCCCCCTACCGGATCGGTGCGAGCGTGGGCCGCTTGGCGGTGATGCCGTCGCCCGACGACGTCCCGCGCAGTCGGCGCCCGACCCACGGGACGAGGAACTCGCGCCTCCACCGGCGGTCGGCCTCGCGCTGGGACGCCCTGTCGGTGGGCAGCTCCGGACCGAGCGGGTCCATCACGATGTGGTGCTCGACGCCGAGGGTCTGGAGCACCCGGATCGCCATGTTCTGATGTCCCGGGGTGGACATGTGCAGGCGGTCCCAGTCCCACATCCGTAGGTCGCGGTACTCGTCGAAGCGCCAGAAGTCGACGATCCGGGCGCCGTGCCGGTCCGCCACCTCCCGGACCAGTTCGTTGTAGATCGCGGACCGGCCGCGCAGCTTGCCGAACACTGCCGCCCAGCCCGCGTCGTAGGCGGTCCACACGAGCACCTCGGCGCCGGTCGCGGCGAGCTTGCCGATGGCCTCGTCGTAGCGGGCGACGAGCGCGTCGATGTCGATCTTGGGCCGCATGAAGTCGTTGCCACCGGCGTAGATGGTCACGAGGTCGGGCTCCAGCGCGACGGCCGCGTCGATCTGTTCGTCGACGATGGGGCCGAGCAGCCGACCCCGGACCGCGAGATTCGCGTATCCGAAGTCGGCGCTGCGCGTGGCAAGTTCCTCGGCCACCCGGTCCGCCCAGCCCCGCAGCCCGTTGGGCCGGGTCGGGTCGGGGTCGCCCACCCCCTCGGTGAACGAGTCACCGAGGGCGACGTACCTGTGGAAGACCGGTTCCTGCGACAACATGACCCCAGTATTTCAGTAGCAGCGCTAAAGAAGTTGGCGGCGTGCGCAATCACACGTCGGTGCTGAACCGCACCCCGCCGTCGGGCAACTTCACGCCGGGCCACACCCGGGCGCCGCCGATCAGCTCGCAGCGGGCACCGACGTCGGCGCCGTCGCCGATCACCGCGTCCCGGATCAGGGCGCGCGGACCGATACGGGCACCGAAACCGATGATCGACCGCTCGACCACCGCACCGGCCTCGACCTGGGCGCCGTCGAACAACACCGCGCCGTCCAGTCGGGCTCCGGCGCCGACCTCGGCACCGCGGCCCACGACGGTGCCGCCGATCAACAGCGCACCCGGCGCCACCCCGGCGCCCGGATGCACGAGCGACTCGCCGCGCGGACCCTCGAGGGCCGGCGACGGCGCGATGCCGCGCACCAGGTCGGCCGAACCGCGCACGAAGTCGTCCGGGGTACCCATGTCCCTCCAGTACGACATGTCGACGTGGCCGAACACGCGGGCACCGTCGGCCAGCAGGGCCGGGAACACCTCGCGCTCGACGGACACCGGGCGATCCGACGGAATCTTCTCGATGATCTCGCGGCGGAAGACGTAGCAACCGGCGTTGATCTGGTCGGTCGGCGGATCCTGCGTCTTCTCGAGGAACGCCTTGACCCGGCCTTCCTCGTCGGTGGGGACGCAACCGAACGCGCGCGGATCGCCGACCCGCACGAGGTGCAGCGTGACGTCGGCGTTGGTGCGGTGGTGCGTGTCGAGGACCGCGGCCAGGTCGGTGCCGCCGAGGACGTCGCCGTTGAAGACCATGATGTTGTCGGCGCGCAGGCTCGGCAGCACGTTGCGGATGCCGCCGCCGGTGCCCATCGGCTCCACCTCGGTCACGTACTCGATCTCGAGCCCGAGGTCGCTGCCGTCACCGAAGTGCTCCTCGAACACCTTCGCCTTGAACGACGTGCCCAGGACGACGTGCTTGATCCCGGCCTGCTTGATCCGCGCCAACAGGTGCGTCAGGAACGGAACTCCCGCCGTGGGGAGCATCGGCTTGGGCGCCGACAACGTCAGGGGACGCAGCCTGGTCCCCTGGCCTCCCACCAGAATCACGGCATCGGTCTCCGCAGCGAGTGTCATGCTTTCCCCTCTGTCTCGATCTCTTCGTCCTCGCGTCCCGTGCGCTGGCGGACGGCTGCCGCAACCGCCAGCTTCGAACGCAGTGCCAATCCCCCGCGCAGGGCCCACCGCAGCGGCGCCTGCCACCACAGCGGATGCCGGTCCGCCTGGAAGCGGTAGGCGCTCTCGTGATGTGCGGGCAGCATCAGTTCGGGATGCTTGCCGGCCGCGTGCCCCTTGGCGTGGGTGACCTCGGCCGACGGGACGAACACGTTGAGCCAGCCGGCCCGTCCCAGCCGGTCCCCGAGGTCGACGTCCTCCATGTACATGAAGTAGCGGGAGTCGAATCCGTTCACCGAATCGAACGCGGACCGGCGCATCAGCAGGCACGAGCCGGACAACCAGCCCGCGGGCCGCTCGGTGATCGTCTCGTTTTCCTGCCGGTACCGCTGCGTCCACGGATTCGACGGCCACACCGTGCCGAGCACCGCGTGCCCGGCACCGGAGATCAGGTCCGGAACCTGCCGGGCGGACGGGTACACGCTGCCGTCGGGCTCGCGCACCATCGGGCCCAGGGCGCCGGCGCGGGGCCACCGGTCGGCGGCCGCGAGCAACTCGTCGATCGACCCGGGAGACCACCGCACGTCGGGGTTGACGACCACGACGAACTCGATGTCGGGGTCGATCTCGGCGACGGCGCGGTTGATCGCGCCGCCGTAGCCGATATTGCCGCCGGTACGCAGCAGCCGGACATGATCGTGAGCTGCTGCGGCGGCCTCGGGGGCGCCGTCCGTCGAACCGTTGTCGGCGAGGATGACCTGCGGGTTCTCGACCGTCGCGTCGGCCAGCGTGCTCAGAAAATGTTCCAGGTGCTCGCCCGGCGAGTAGGTCACCGTCACCACGGCCAGCTTCGAACTCACGCGGACAACCCTAGCCCGCGCGCCCGTATCGTCCTCATCGACGCTGCGCCAGCGCGTCGGCGAGGGCGTCGCGCCACGGGCGCAGCGGCGTCAGACCGGCCGCTTCCCACGCGCGGGGAGACAACACGGAGTAGGCCGGTCGCGGTGCCGGACGCACGAACTCGGCACTGGCGCACGGCCGGACCCGTTCGGGGTCCGCGCCCACCCCGGCGAACACCGCGCGCGCCAGGTCGAACCACGTGGCGCTACCGGCGTTGGTGGCGTGCAGTGTCGCCCCGGGCCGCCCACCGACACGCGCCAGTTCGAGCAGGCCCGCGGCCAGATCCACCGCGTACGTCGGCGAACCCACCTGGTCGTCGACCACGGAAACCGTGTCCTTCTCCTTCTCGAGCCGCAGCATCGTCGCGACGAAGTCGGTACCGCTTCCCGTGTACACCCACGCCGTCCGGACGATGTGTGCGTCGGGGAGCACCGCACGGATCGCCAGTTCGCCGGCCAGCTTGGTCCGCCCGTACGCGGTCCGGGGGCCGGTCGGATCCCCGGGCTCGTACGGTGCGGCGTCGGCGCCTGCGCGGTCCCCGGAGAACACGTAGTCGGTGGAGACGTGGATCAGGTCGGCGCCCGCCTTCGAGCAGGCCGACGCGAGATTCCGGGCGCCGGTCTCGTTGACCGCGGTCGCTGCCGCCTCGTCCGTCTCGGCGGCGTCCACGGCGGTGTACGCCGCGCAGTTCACGACGACGGCGCCGGGCGCCACCCACGAGTCGACGGCACCCGCGTCGGTGATGTCCAGCTCAGCCGAACCGACACCCTCCACCGGCAGGCCCGCGGCCTCGGCGCACTGCACCAATCGGCCGCCGAGTTGCCCCCGCGCACCCGTCACCAGAATCCTTCGCACAGGGAGCGAGTCTGGCACGCCGAGCGCCGCCATGCCCTGTCGAAGCGGA
Source organism: Prescottella sp. D32 (assembly GCF_037287305.1). Classification (NCBI taxonomy): domain Bacteria; kingdom Bacillati; phylum Actinomycetota; class Actinomycetes; order Mycobacteriales; family Nocardiaceae; genus Rhodococcus; species Prescottella sp. D32. The sequence continues at coordinate 1,667,086 of NZ_JARBSW010000001.1, read as the reverse complement.
ATCACCAGTAGCCTTGTCGCCAGTATGAGTACCGACCGTCATGGAGGCCGACGCGTGCCACACGAGCCCACCGCACGGAGGGTGCCGCGAGCGCAGAACCCGCTCTCGCGCATTCAGATCGCAGTCGCGGTCGTCGCGGTGCTGGTCCTCGTCATAACCGGATTCGCCTGGCGCAGTGTCGATTCGCTGCGCTCGAATCTCGCCACGATCGGCGGCCTCGGCCTCGGTGGCGCCAAGGACGGCGCCGTCGACATCCTGCTGGTGGGCACCGACAGTCGCACCGACGCGCACGGCAATCCGTTGAGCCAGGCGGAACTCGACTCGCTGCGTGCGGGCGAGGAGGTCGCGTCCAACACCGACACGATCATTCTCGTCCGGGTACCCAACGACGGCAGTTCCGCGACCGCGATCTCGATTCCGCGCGATGCGTACGTCGACGTGCCCGGCCTCGGAAAATCGAAGATCAACGCCGCCTACGGCGCCACGAAGGAAGCCGAGCGCCAGAAGCTGATCGAGGACGGCGAGTCCGAGAAGACCGCCGAGAACGAATCGAGCCAGGCCGGCCGCGAGGCTCTCATCAAGTCGGTGGCGAACCTCACAGGGGTGACGGTCGACCACTACGCCGAGATCGGGCTGCTGGGCTTCGTCCTGCTGACCGATGCCGTCGGCGGTGTCGACGTGTGCCTCAACGCGGCTGTGGACGAACCCCTCTCGGGCGCGAAGTTCCCCGCCGGCGAGCAGACGCTGTCGGGGCCGAACGCGTTGAGCTTCGTCCGTCAGCGCCACAACCTGCCCCGCGGCGACCTCGACCGCATCGTCCGCCAGCAGGTGTTCATGGCCTCGCTGGTGCGCGAGGTACTCAGCGCGAAGACACTCACCAGCCCGGGCAAGCTCAACCAGTTGAGCGCGGCGGTGAAGCGCTCGGTGGTACTCGACTCCGACTGGGACATCATCGAATTCGCCACCCAACTCCAGGACCTGGCGGGCGGCAAGGTGCGGTTCGAGACCATCCCGGTGGTCGACATCAACGGGATGACCGACTACGGCGAGTCGATCGTGCAGGTCGACCCCAAGGCGGTTCGCAAGTACGTGGCCTCCCTCGCCGGTGAGGAGCCCGCCGAGGACGACACCACCACCTCCACGACGCCGACGACCATGCCGGACATCGACGTGTCCTCGGTGACGGTCGACGTCGCGAACGACAGCAGCATCAGCGGTCTCGCGTCCACCGTCGCCGCGACGCTCGAGGACGAGGGGTTCGGACTGGGCGACGTCGGCAACAACACCGGCAAGTCCGTGAGCCGCAGCACGGTGTTCGCGAACAAGTCCGACAGCCAAGCCGGCCAGGCGGTTTCCGTCACGCTCGGTGGACTGCCGATCGAGGCGGACTCGTCGCTCGCGTCCGGCGAGGTTCGCGTCGTGCTCGCCGGCGACTACAAGAGCCCCGCGGGTTCGTCGACCGGGTCCGGCGGCGTCGTCGACGCGGGTACCTCCCCCACCCCCGTCGAACCCGGGCCCGCGATCGACGCCGGCAACAAGGGCCCGCACTGCGTGAACTGACCGGACAGGGGAACCGACCCCGCCGCGTGAACTGACAGAATGGGCGCCGTGACCGACCTGACCACCGCACTGCTCGATCCGATCCTCGCCGCCGACCCGGCGGGCCCCCGGATCACCTACTACGACGACGCCACCGGCGAGCGCATCGAACTGTCGGCGGTCACGCTCGCCAACTGGGCCGCGAAGACCGCCAACTTCCTGTCGGACGAGTTCGCGCTCGTGCCCGGCGCCCGGGTGTCGGTGCTGCTGCCCGCGCACTGGCAGACCGCCGCCGTGCTGCTCGGTGCCTGGTGGGCGGGCCTCGAGGTCACGCTCGAGGCGGATCCCGATGCGGACGCCGCCCTCGTGACGGTCGACCGGCTGGACGATGTGGCCGACGTCCCCGAGATCGCGGTTCTCTCGCTCGACGCGTTCGGGCGCCCCGTTCCCGACCTGCCTGTCGGCGTCACCGACTACGCGACGGCCGTCCGGGTGCACGGTGACCAGTTCCGGCCCGGCGGTTCCGGCCCTGCGGCCCTCGACGGCCGCGGCGTCGACGACGTCCTGTCCGCCGCCCGCTCCGGGGCCGCCGCCGACGGTGTCACCGGAAGCGACCGGGTGCTCTCCACCCGGTCCTGGTCGACGCCCGACGAGCTCATCGCCGGGCTGGTCTCGGTGCTCGCGGTGGGCGCGTCGCTGGTACAGGTGGCCAATCCCGACGCCGACGCGGTCGAACGTCGCGTCGGCGCCGAGAAGATCACCACCCGAGTCGGCGGGTAACCGGCTCACGCCAGTGCGGCCACCGGCGCCGTGCACGCCGCCCGGCGTGCCGGCAGGATCGCGGCGACAACGCCGGCGATCCCGCCGCCGAGCACGATCAGCAGCAGCGTCAGCCACGGCAGGGTCCCGAGTTCGAGGTCGTCGAATCCGAACACCGACGCGGATCCGGTGATGCCGAACGCCAGACCCAGCACGACTCCGAGTGCGGACGCGACACCGGCGATCAGCACGGCTTCCCACAGCAGCAGCGACCGCAGACCCGCCCGGGTCAGGCCCACCGCCCGGAGCAGCCCGGACTCGCGGCGGCGCTCGAGCACCGACAGCGCCATCGTGTTCCCGACACCGATCAGCGCGATCACCACGGCCACCGACAGCAGCCCCGCGACGATCATCAACAGTGTGTCGAGGACCGTGTCGAGGGTCGCCCGCATCAACAGGGAGCCACCGACGTCGCTACCCGGCGCCAATTGCTCCGCCAGTGACGCGATCTCGTCCCGGACCGCGCGCTGGTCGTCGTCGGAGAGACCGTCGACGAGCCGGATCCACAACTGCTCGGTACTCACCTGCGACGACAGCGTCCCCAACGCCCGCTGCTCGACCATCGCGGGCAGCTCACCTGAGTCGCCCACGGTGAACTCGCCGCGCGCCGCGTTGCCCGCGAGCATCACCATGGCTCCGGATTCGAGGCCGAGCCCGGTCCGGTCGTCGGCGGGCAGCAGCAGTTGACGGTTGCCCGGCAGGTCGATGTCGGTGCGCAGGGTCGCGCGCACCGCCGGCACGTCCGTGCCGTACACCGTGAGGGCGCGGCCGTCCGGGAGAGTGAGGTCCGCGACCGAGAGCGGTGCCACCGCATCCACCCCGTCCAGCGCCCGCACGCGGTCGGTGAGATCGATCGGCAGTCCCCCGTCCTGGTGCGTGGAGACGCTGACGTCCACCGGGAACTGGTCGTCGACCGCGCCGGGGGCACTCGCCTTGGTGACCGCGATCCCGACGACGAGTGTGCTCGTGAGCGTCACGCCGATCAGCAGTGCCGTCGCGGTCGCCGCGGTGCGCCGGGGGTTGCGCCCGGCGTTGCCCGCCGCGAGCATCCCGACCGGGCCACCGAAACGGCCCAGCACCGCACCGACGCGGGAGATCACGGCCGGGACGATTCGCTGGCTCAGCAGCACGATCGCCACGAACGTCAGCAGTCCTCCGACACAGGCGATGAGCACCTGAGCCGTGGCCACACCGACCGCCAGGATCCCGACGCCGACGACCAGCCCGAGCAGGCCCAGCAAGCGGCGGGCCCGCGAGACCACCAGTGGTTCGGGTTTCGACTCGAGCGGCTGCAGCGCCGCCAGCGGCGACACCCGCGTCGCCGCCCGGCCGGGTGCCGATGCCGCGATCATCGTCATGGCGATGCCGACGAGCAGCCCCGCGATCACCGTGACCGGGGTGACGGTCAAGCCACGCAACGGAATCGGGGCGTCGGTGGCGGCCACGATCCGGCCCACCGCCCAGGCTGTCGCGACACCGGTCGCCACACCCAGCACCGACGCGACCGCGCCCACCCCGGCAGCCTCGGCCCGCACGCTGCGTCGCACCTGCGCGGCCGTCGCGCCGACGCAGCGGAGCAGCGCCAGCTCCTGGGTCCGGGCAGCGAGCAGCACCGCGAACGTGTTCGCGATGACCAGCCCCGCCACCACGACCGCGATGGCGCCGAACGCGAGAAGGACACTCGCCAGCAGATCGGAGTCGCCCAGGTACTGCTGCGACGCGAGTTCCGTCTGCCGGGCCGCGGTCTCCACGGTCGTGTCCGCCGGCAGCGCCGCGCGGACCCGGTCGGCCAACTGTTGCTGCGTCACGATGCCGTCGCCGGCGACACGGATCTCCCGCGCACCGCCACCCGCAGTCCACGCGTCCAACTGCGCGGGCGTCGCGAACACCGTGGCGCCGTCCATGCCCTGCGCCGTGCCGGACAGGTCGACATGTCCGACCACCTTCGCGGTCTCGGTGACCTGCCTGTCGCCGCCGAGCGTCGTGACGGTGATGTCGCCGCCGAGTGGGACACCCGAGTCCTTTTCCACCGCAACCTCACCCGGCGCGTCCGGGAAGCGCCCGTCGGCGAGGGACTGCCAGCGCAGCGAGGCGTCGTCCGCCACGGACTGCGCGGACCCCCACGCCGCGGACTCGCCGTCGCGTCGCACCTTGACGCTGACCGAGACGTCCTCGCTCACCGCCCGCACGCCCGGCACCGCGGCGATCGCGGCCACGTCGGCGCTGCCGGTCACCACGACGTCCGACGACGCGTACTGACCGGCCAGCGAGTCCGTCACGCCGGACTTCAGCGTCGAGTTCAGGGTGAGCGTCGCGACGATGAAGGCCACCGAGATCACGACCGCGAGCGCCGAGGCGACATACCGTCCCGCGTGGGCCCGCATCTGCGCCCATGCCAGCCCGCGCATCAGTGCGTCCTGCTGACGTCGTCGGCACCGAGCAGGCGCATCGTCTCGATCACCGAATCGGTGGTGGGACGGTCGATCTCACCGGCGATCCGGCCGTCGGCGATCAGCACCACCCGATCCGCGTAGGACGCCGCGACCGGATCGTGTGTCACCATCACCACGGTCTGACCCGTCTCGCGCACACTCGAGCGCAACAGGTCCAGAACCTCCGCGCCGGTGCGGGAATCGAGATTGCCGGTGGGCTCGTCCGCGAAGATCACGTCGGGCTGCGGTAGCAGAGCCCTCGCCACCGCGACCCGCTGCTGCTGCCCGCCCGACAACTCGTGTGGGCGGTGTCCGAGCCGGTCGGTCAACCCCAGTCGCCGCACCACCTCGTCGCGCCATCCCGACTCGGGCAGACGTCCCGCCAACCGCATCGGCAGCAGCATGTTCTCCTCCGCCGACAGCACCGGCAGCAGGTTGAACGCCTGGAACACGAAGCCGATCCGATCCCGTCGCAGTTCCGTGAGCGCGCGGTCGCCCAGGGTCGTGATCTCGGTGCCGCCCACCTCGACGGTTCCGGCTGTCGCGGTATCCAGGCCGGCGAGGCAGTGCATCAGCGTCGACTTACCCGAGCCCGAGGGTCCCATGATCGCCGTGAACATCCCGGCCCCGAAGTCGACGTCCACCCCGCGCAGTGCATGGACCGCGGTGTCGCCGCTGCCGTACGTCTTCGTCAGGCCCCGAGCCCGCACCTTCTGGTCGTCAATTCTCATGCAGTCGACGTTATGGCTGGTCAGGGGCCCGGCACATCGGAGCGCGGGGCGATCTCCAGGCGGGCCGCCGTCATCCCTGGGTAGGACCGGCGGTCATCCTGGGGGTGCCCACTCCGGGCCTCGAGCGCGGAAATCCGCGCACCCGACTCAGGACTGGACGCTACGGCTCTCCACAGGCCCCGGCCCATCCACAGACTTTTCCCCTCCCTGGGTGCCACGCCGCGGTGCGTCATACCCGGGTCGGACTCTCCCCTCGTGAACCACTTCGGCATCCATACCCGTTCCGAGCCCCGTTCCAGAGTTGTCGTCGAAGTCGACGGACGCGAATTCCACAGCGGACCGGAGGTGTTCCACAGCGGCCGGAAGCGGCAGAACTGGCTGGTCCGGCAGGGATGGCCGGCGCTCGCGTCGCGCACCGGCCTGAGTGTCCACTCCTTCCGAGTTGCGCGGGAATCCGCCCGGGAGGCGCAGGAGTGGGCGCAGAGGTCGACTCAGTCGGAGCCGAGCAGATCCTGCGGACGGACGAGACCGACCTGGAAGGCGTAGACCACGGCCTGGACCCGGTCGCGCGAACCGGTCTTCGAGAGCACCCGCCCCACATGGGTTTTCACGGTCGCCTCGGACACCACGAACTTCTGTGCGATCTCCGAGTTCGACAACCCGTGGGCCATCGCCTCGAGCACCTCGATCTCGCGCGGGGTCATGTCCTCGGGCAGCGACGGGGCCGCCGAGTCGCTCAACATCGGCCCCACGTGCTGCAGCAGCTTGCGGGTGGAGCGGGCCTCGATCACGGCGTCGCCGCGGTGGACGGTGCGGATCGCGGCCAGCAGTTCCTCCGGGGGCACGTCCTTGAGCAGGAAACCGCTGGCGCCCGCGCTGATCGCCGACATCACGTACTCGTCGTTCTCGAACGTGGTGAGCACCACCACCTTCGGGGAGTCGTCCCGCGCGGTGAGCCGGCGGGTGGCCTCGATGCCGTCCAGGTGCGGCATCTGCACGTCCATCAGCACGACGTCGGCGGCTGTGCGCTCCAACTCGGCCACACCCGCCGCGCCGTCGGATGCCTCGAGCACCACGGTCAGATCGGGCTGCGAGTCGATCACCATGCGGAAACCCGCCCGCACGAGCTGTTGGTCGTCGACGAGCGCCACACGGATCATGCGGACCAGCCTAGGGCGCGACGTACGGGAGGAGTCCCTGCACCCGGTAGCCGCCCCCGGACGCCGGACCGGCGGTCAGTCGCCCTCCGTGGAGTTTGGCGCGTTCGGTCATCCCGATCACGCCCTGACCGCCCGGCGACGGTTCGATCAACGCGGCCGCCCCGCCCCGGCCGTCGTCGGTGACGACGAGCTCGAGTTCACGCTCGCCCCAATACACGTCCACCCGCGCATGGGCACCGGGCCCGGCATGCTTGAGCACGTTGGTGAGCGACTCCTGCACGATCCGGTACGCGGTGAGACCGGCCCCGGTGGACAGCTCCCGCGGCTCGCCCGCAACGCTCAGAGCAATGTCCAGGCCGCCGCGCCGCAATTCGGCGACGAGCCCGTCGATGTCACCGACTCCCGGCATCGCGGAAAACTCGCGCGGCCGATCCTCGCGCAACACCGACAACAGCGCCCGCATGTCGGTCAGGGCCTGCCGCCCGGTCGAGGCGATGGTCTCGAGCGCGGTGATCGCCGCCTGCGGATCCTGCGCCGCGCCGTACCGGCCGCCGTCGGCCTGGGCGATCACCACCGTGAGGGAGTGCGCGACGATGTCGTGCATCTCGCGTGCGATGCGGGTGCGCTCGCCGAGGGCTGCGAGTTCGGCCTCCTGGGCGCGTTCGAGTTCGAGCAGCCGGGCTCGTTCGGTCAGGCCCTCGATCTCCTTGAGACGGACCCGCCGCAGATCACCGAACGCCCACACCGCCAGCACGAACACGACGAGGAACGTCGACGTGATCACGGCCTCCTGCCAGCCGCGTCCGTCGTACGCGAAATACTCGAGACCGCCGATCGACGCGCCCCCGATCGCGATCAGCAGCGCCGTGTAGCTGCTCCACCGCGGGGTGTACGCGGCGAAGGCGTACAGCGCGATCGGCACCGCGATCACGCTCGGCAGCAGCATGTTCGGGATCAGCACGAGGTGCGCCACCGCGAATCCCGCGATGGTGAACCCGGAGACGATCGTGTGGGAGCGTCGCCACGCCAGCGGCACCGTCATACCGAGCGACACGACCAACGCCTTGTCGCCGCCGTCGGAGGCGGCGGCCAAGAGGCAGAAGAACGACAGGAGCGCCGCCACGACACGGTCGATTCCGACCGCGTGGGCGGCGCTCCAGCGATACCAGCGCTCACTCAGGGGGAACCGGGCCATGCCGTCAGCCTAGAGCCCAGTTTCGCAGGCGCTCAGCCGAGCAGCTCGGCGCGCAGCGCCGCGTCCTTCTCCAGAACCATCTGCTCGAGACCTGCCTGGTAGTCCGCCATCCGCTGCTGCAGGGCCGGATCCGACGCACCGAGGATGCGGACCGCCAGCAGTCCCGCGTTGCGCGCGCCCCCGATCGACACCGTCGCGACCGGCACCCCGGCCGGCATCTGCACGATCGACAGCAGCGAGTCCATGCCGTCGAGGTACTTCAGCGGGACCGGCACGCCGATCACCGGCAGCGGCGTCGCCGACGCCACCATGCCCGGCAGGTGCGCGGCGCCGCCGGCACCGGCGATGATGACCTTGATACCGCGACCGGCCGCGTCATTCGCGTAGTCGAGCATGCGCTGCGGGGTGCGGTGGGCCGACACGACACCCACCTCGAACCGGACACCGAACTCGGCGAGAGCCTCCGCGGCGGCCTCCATGGTCGGCCAGTCGGAGTCGCTGCCCATGATCAGCCCGACGAGGGGCCCGTTCGATTCAGTCACTTGCCGTCCGTTCCTGTGTGATCGTTTCCGAATTTCCGTCGAGCCCGGTCAGGACCGACCGTGCTCGTCCCACCCGTCGGTCCACTCGGCGTGCGACAGCCAGTGCGCCGCCCGCTCCGCGCGCTCACGCACCGCGGCCACGTACGCCGGGTCGTCGATCGAACCGGAGGCCGCGCCGAGCACGTTCACGTGCCCGATCTTGCGGTCCTTGCGCTCGCCCTTGCCGTACAGGTGCACCTTCGCGTCGGGCATCCGTGCGAAGAGGTGATGCAGACGCTCGTCCATGCTCATGGCCGGTGCCTCGGGCGCGCCCAGCACGTTCGCCATCACCGTGACCGGCGCGATGGGCGACGGATCGCCGAGCGGGTAGTCGAGGACCGCGCGCAGGTGCTGCTCGAACTGCGACGTCCGAGCGCCGTCCTGCGTCCAGTGACCGGAGTTGTGCGGGCGCATCGCAAGCTCGTTGACGATCAACGTGCCGTCGGTCGTCTCGAACAGCTCGACCGCCATCGAGCCGACGACACCCAACTCCGACGCCACGCGCAACGCCAACTGCTCGGCCTCGGCGGACAGCTCCTTCGACAGCTGCGGCGCCGGTGCCAGCACTACCGCGCACTGGCCGCTCCGCTGAACGGTCTCTACGACCGGCCACGACGCACCCTGCCCGAACGGCGAGCGCGCGACCATCGCGGACAGCTCCCGCGTGAAGTCGACGGCCTGTTCGACCATCAACTGGACGCCCCTGTCGAGCTGCTCGGTGACGATCGCCTCGGCCTCGTCCGAGTCGTCGGTGATCCACACGCCGCGCCCGTCGTAGCCGCCGCGAACCGCCTTGATCACCACGGGCCACCCGTGCTCGGCGCCGAAACGGACGACGTCCTCGGCCCACGTGACCTCGGCGAACGCCGGGATCGGGGCGCCCATCTCACCGAGTTTGCGGCGCATCGCCAGCTTGTCCTGCGCGTACACGAGCGCCTGCGGCGGCGGCTGCACGTTGACGCCCTCGGACACCAGCACGTCGAGATGTTCGGTGGGGACATGCTCGTGGTCGAACGTCAGGGCGTTGGATCCGAGGGCCGCCTTCCGCAGCGCAGCGAGGTCCTCGTGGCTGCCGAGCACGACGTCGGGGCTGACCTGCGCGGCGGGCTCGTCGATGCTGCCCGCCAGGACACGCAGGGTCTGGCCCAGCTCGATCGCGGCCTGATGCGTCATGCGGGCGAGCTGACCGCCGCCGATCATCGTCACGACGGGCATCCCGCTGGGGAGGTCACGCGGAGGAGTGGGGCGAGGTGCGGATTCAGATTTGCCGGTCACGACACACCATGGTGTCATGTTCGCTCGCGAACGCTTCTGCCGAGGTCATCCCCCGTCGCAACCTGTGAAGAACCTGATAAACAACGGTCCGCTGCCGCCGTCGAGATCGCGGCTTCGTAGAATACTCCGTTGTGTCTTTCGTCGACGCGGCGATGAGCCGAGTACCGCAGCCCTTCCGGGCCATCGTTCTTCGCCACCACGAGTTGATCAAGTTCGCAATCGTCGGCGGCACCACGATGGTGGTCGACCTCGCGATCTTCTACTCGTTGAGTCTGACGATCCTCGAACAGAAGCCCGTGGTCGCCAAGATCTTCTCCGGCGTCGTCGCCACGATCCTGAGTTATATCCTCAACCGGGAGTGGTCGTTCAAGCATCGCGGCGGGCGCGAACGCCACCACGAGGCCCTGCTCTTCTTCACGATCAGCGGGATCGGCGTCATCATCGCGGCGGCGCCGCTGTGGATCGCGAACAACGTCTTCGATATCCGCGCGTCGGCGAGTTTCACGACGGTCGTGATCGTCGACTTCATCCTGAACTACATCATCGGCAACCTGCTGCAGATGATCTTCCGCTTCTGGTCGTTCCGGCGGTGGGTGTTCCCCGAGGAGACCGGCGAGCACGAGCGCATCGAGGAGCCCGAGATCGCCCCCCTGGCCGGCGAGGACCCCACCCGCAACTAGCGCGGTTCGTGGATCCCGGCCACCCGCGTCGGGGCGTCGTCCTCGACCCGCGCCAGGAACAGCGCGAACAGTGCGGGCCGGCGCCGCTGCAGTTCCAGTCGGCCGCCGTCCGCCTCGACGAGGGCGCGGGCCAGCGCCAGCCCCACACCGGTCGAGCCGGCGCCCGAGAAGCCCCGATCGAAGATGTGCGGCGCCAGTTCGTCGCTCACGCCCTCCCCCTCGTCGGACACCTCCACACAGACCCGCGCGTCGTTCTCCGACCCACGGCCGGCGGGCCCCGACGCGAGCCGGACCGACACCGTGCACGTGCCCGCGCCGTGCTGCAGCGAGTTGTCGATCAACACCGACACGGCCTCGCGCAGCCGGGACCCCGTCGACGACGACGTCAGCCTCGGCTCACCCCGGAGTCGGAGGACCCGGCCGGCCTCCTTGTACGGTCCCTGCCAGTCCGCCACGACAGTCGCCAGCTCCCCCACCACCGACACCGGTTCGCGTCCGGCCGAGCCGCTGTTGCGCGACGACCGGACCAGGTCGTCGACCGCCACCGTCAGCCGGTCCACCTGCGCCATCGCCTCCTCGGCCTCGTGCACGACGTCGGGGTCGGGATGCCCCGACAACTCGTCGAGCCGCAGTCGTACCGCGGTGAGGCGGCTGCGCAGCTGGTGCGAGACGTCGGCGACCAGTGCGTGCTCGCGCTGCAGGCGCTGCGAGATCTCCACCGTCGCGGAGTCGAGGACGTCGGACACACGGTCGAGTTCGGGGATCCCGTGACGCCGCGAATCGGGACGGAAGTCCCCCTCGGCCAAGCGGGCGGCCCGCTCGGCCACGTCCTTGAGCGGGTCCGCGAGCCGTTTCGCGGTGACCACGGCAACTGCAGCACCGGCACCGATCGAGGCGAGCACGAGCAGTGTCACGGCGCCGACGGCCTGCCTCTGCAGCGTGCGCATGCGATCGGACGGCACCTCCAGCCGCAGCGAACCCGACGTACCCATCGACAGCGACTCGACCAGAGGCGACGGCACCCTCTCGGCGCCGAGGTCCAACCGGGCAGCGCCCTCCTGCGGGGTCGGATACACCACGACGAGTTTGCCGCCCTCGGGAACGACCAGGCGCAGCGACGTCGTGTCGAGTCCGTCCTCGACGACACCCGAGGCACCCTCCTGGACGATGATCTCGGCGGCCATCCGATCGAGCCGGGCCTGCAGGTCGCTTCGCGTGAAGTCCTCCACCCACAGCCAGGCGGTGTAGATCAGCGGCACACCCAGCAGGAGACCGGTGAGGATGACGACGGCGAGGATCGACTGCAGTATTCGGCGACGCACGGTGGGCGAACCCTAGTCGGTGTTGATCCGGAAGCCGACGCCGCGGACGGTGGCGATCTTCCGGTCGGCGCCCGCGCCCTCGTCTCCGATCTTCCGGCGCAGCCACGACATGTGCATGTCGAGTGTCTTCGATCCGCGTAGTTCCACGTCGCCCCACACCTCGCGCAGAATCGTGTCGCGCGAGACGACCTGGCCGGCGTGCTCGAGCAACACCCGCAGCAGCTCGTACTCCTTGTTGGCCAACGCGATCTCGGAGCCGTTGACGAGTACGCGGCGCGCGGCCGGCTCGAGACGGATGCCGGCCACCTCCACGACGACGTCCTCGCCGCCGCCGCTGCGCCGCAACAGTGCCCGCACCCGGGCCATCAATTCCGCGAGCCGGAACGGCTTGCCGACGTAGTCGTCGGCGCCCGCGTCGAGGCCGACGACGAAGTCCACCTCGTCGGTGCGTGCGGTGAGCATCAGCACGGCGAGGTCGAGGCTGTGCGCGCGGAGCTGCCGGCAGACCTCGAGTCCGTCCATGCCGGGCAGGCCGAGATCGAGGATCAGTAGTTCGAACTCGCCGGTGAGCGCCCGCTCGAGCGCGGATGGCCCGGTCTGTTCGATCGTGACGGTGTAGCCCTCTCGGCCGAGTGCACGCGAGAGCGGCGCAGCGATGGCCTCGTCATCTTCGGCAAGCAGTACGGCGGTCACGACGACAGCCTACGGTCGGTTTCGTCGGCGCGGTCCCAATTACCATCCATTCCGGAAATCGCGGTGATCGTCGGGAGCAGCGCCGCGTCCGTCGTGTCCGGTGTTCGGGTAGCCGCCGGAGTGCGGATCGTTGGTGGCGTCGAACACCTGCCGGTAGAGCAGCGAGTGCACCTTCTGCACCTCGGGGATGTCGTCGAATTCCAGTGGGTCGTCGGACGATGCGACGATCATCAACGTGCCGGTCCGCAGCATCCGGTCCACGAGTCCGTGCCGGAACTGGACGTTGCTGATCCGGTTCATCGGAATGTCGATTCCCGTGTGCGTCATGATGCCGTGCCGGATCATCACCCGCCGGTCGGTGACGATGAAATGCGTGGACCGCCACCGCAATACCGGGACGAGGGTCTTCCACACCACCAGTGCGAGCCACGCGACGACGATCACGGCGGAGGCGACGAGGCTCGCCCCGTCACTCAGCCGGCGTTGCGCGAGGCCCAGCAGGTAGCCACCGATCGCAGCGGACAACACGAAGATCGTGACCGGGACGACGAGCATCTTCCAGTGCGGGTGCCGATGCAGCACCAACTCCTCGTCCGCCGCCAGTGCGTCTTCCGGGTATCCCATGCGACGAGTCTGACAGGTACAGGTCCGCCCGGGCCTGCGGGATCAGCGCACGCGACGGCCGAGGAACGCGGCGGCCAGCACGATGACGCCGTACAGGATCATCCACACACCGACGACGATCACGAAGACACCGAGGGACAGTTCGGGCTGCAGCAGCACGATCGCGCCGGCGACGACGCTGATGAGGCCGAGCACGATGCCCACGGCCCGGTTCCCGGGCACTTCGGAGGCACCCGCGACGATGTCGAGTACCCCGCGGAACACCCACCACGCGCCGATGACGAGCGCAATCACGACGAGTGTCTGCAGCGGGCTGCGCAGGACGAGGAATCCCAGGAGGACCGCGAGCGCTCCGGACAGGCCGGTGAGCGTGCGCGCGGCGGTGGGGGCGTCGACCTCCGCGAATGAGCGGACGATCTGGATGATCCCGAACGCGAACACCTGGATCGCGATCAGGACGGCCACCACCACCAGAGTTGCGTCCGGCCACACCAGGATTGCGATACCGAGGCCGAGGGTGAGCAGACCGAACACCGCGGTCAGCCCGGTCAGGAATCGGCGCGCGGTCTCCAATTGCCCGGTATCGCCCGCCACCCAGATGTCGTTCGGTGCGCTCATGGCTGTTCCCCTCCGCCTCACGAGAATTCGTGGATCAGCGTCAAGGTAGCAGCAATACCTGCGGCGGCGGACCGTACTGCGCACGCGATCGGCGGAGCCGACGCGGATTCACCCTTCGGGGGTGAGGAGCGCCCGAGCGATCGGCGACACAATCCTGCTGAGGGCAGTGGACTCTCCAGCGAAGTTGCTCGATCGATCGAAAGGGGAACTGCGATGAGCGATCGCACACCGACGACCCACAGTTCGGGCGGCGGAGCCAAGCAAGGGTTCGCGGCGGGCACGTCGATCGCCGCCGCGATCGTCCTGATGACCGTCGGGGTCCTGGAGATCTTCCAGGCGATCTCGGCACTCGCCGACGACAACTTCTTCGTCGTCGGACCCGAGTACGTCTACCAGTTCGACCTCACGACGTGGGGCTGGATCCACCTGGTTCTCGGCATCGTCGTCGTCCTCGTCGGCATCGGCCTGCTGACCGGCGCGACATGGGCGCGGGTGAGCGCGATCGTCATAGCGGCGCTGGCCATCATCGCGAACTTCCTGTGGATTCCGTGGTACCCCCTGTGGTCCATCCTCATCATCGCGCTCAGCGTCGTGGTGATCTGGGCCGTCTCCACGTGGGACACCAGCAGGGTCTGAGCCTCACACGGCTCGTAGATGGGTGATGTCGCCGGCCGACACAGCGACCGGCGACTTCCCGTCCGCCTCGATCACGATCCGGCCCTCGACGTCGACGTCGATCGCCGTCCCGATCAGTTCCCGATCCCCCGGAAGCTCGGCCCGCACTCGGCGGCCGAGCGTTCCGCACCTCTCCTTGTATGCGGCGGCCAGCGCGTCGACCTTCCATCCCGCGGCCTCCCACTCCCGGTGGCGCCGCGCCAGTTCCCGCAGGATCGCCCGCACCAACACCGTGCGGTCGGTGACCTCCGCGTCCTCGAGGAGCAGCGACGTCGCGGTCGGTACCGGCAGTTCGTCCTCCGTCAGGCTCACGTTCAGGCCGATCCCCACGACGACCGTCGGGACCGGCGCCGTCGCAGCCACCTCCGCGAGGATCCCGACCACCTTGCGTCCGCCGATCAACACGTCGTTGGGCCACTTGAGTTCGGCGTCCACGCCCGCGGTCCCGCGCAGGACGTCGACCACCGCGACACCCGCGAGCAGCGGCAGCCACCCGATGTCGGCCAGGTCCATGCCGGGCATGTCCAGAACGGCCGAGACCGTGACGAGGGCACGCGGCGCGCTCACCCACGGGCGGGCGTGCCGACCGCGTCCGCCCGTCTGGTGCTCGGCGATCAGAACACTGCGCGGATAGTCGGCATCACGGGGTGCCGCAAGAAGATCGGCGTTGGTGGAACCGGTCTCGGTCACGACGTCGACGCGCGACCAGAATGCGTCCGGGTCGCCGCCCGCATCACGGACGAGGGCGCGCCGGAGCACACCGGCATCGAGCGGGGGGCGGTTCAGATCGGTCCACATCCGTCCAGCCTAGGATGCGGCTCGAATGTGACTCGCCAGTAGCTTAGGTTCAATAATTCAACGCAACCTGACCTCGCTCGACGCGGGCCCCACAGACCTGGTTAAGCTCACTTCCCATGACCAGTGTGCAGGAGCCAGCCGCGGCGGAGGCGGCGAACACCCCGGATATCCACACGACGGCGGGAAAGCTCGCTGACCTGCGCAGCCGCCAGGCGCAGGCAATGCAGCCGATGGGCGAAGCCGCGATCGAGAAGGTCCACGCGAAGGGCAAGCTGACTGCGCGCGAGCGCATCCACGCGCTCCTCGACGAGGGCTCGTTCGTCGAGCTCGACGCCCTGGCCCGGCACCGCAGCACCAACTTCGGCCTCGCCGACAACCGTCCCGTCGGCGACGGCGTCGTCACGGGCTACGGCACGATCGACGGCCGCGACGTCTGTGTCTTCTCGCAGGACGCCACCGTCTTCGGTGGCTCGCTCGGCGAGATCTACGGCGAGAAGATCGTCAAGGTCATGGACCTGGCGCTCAAGACCGGTCGCCCGCTGATCGGCATCAACGAGGGTGCCGGCGCACGTATCCAGGAGGGCGTCGTCTCGCTCGGCCTGTACGGCGAGATCTTCCACCGCAACGTCCAGGCCTCGGGTGTCATCCCGCAGATCTCCCTGATCATGGGCCCGGCCGCCGGCGGCCACGTGTACTCCCCCGCGCTGACCGATTTCGTGGTGATGGTCGACGAGGCCAGCCAGATGTTCGTCACCGGCCCCGACGTCATCAAGACCGTCACGGGCGAGGACGTCACCATGGAGGATCTGGGCGGCGCCCGGACCCACATGGCGAAGTCCGGTGTCGCGCACTACGTCGCCTCCGGCGAGCAGGACGCGCTCGACTACGTCAAGGACCTGCTGTCCTACCTGCCGAGCAACAACCAGGCCGCGGCCCCGCGCCTGGCCCCGTCCGATCCGATCGTCGGTGCGATCGAGGACTCGCTCACCGACGAGGACCGCGAACTCGACACGCTCATCCCGGACTCGGCGAACCAGCCGTACGACATGCACGAGGTCATCCGCCGCATCCTCGACGACGACGAGTTCCTCGAGGTGCAGGCCGGCCGCGCGATGAACGTCATCGTCGGCTTCGGTCGCGTCGACGGCCGCAGCGTCGGCATCGTGGCGAACCAGCCCACCCAGTTCGCGGGCTGCCTGGACATCGACGCTTCCGAGAAGGCGGCGCGCTTCGTCCGCACCTGCGACGCGTTCAACGTCCCGATCATCACCCTGGTCGACGTTCCGGGATTCCTCCCCGGCACCGAGCAGGAGTACAACGGCATCATCCGCCGCGGCGCGAAGCTGCTGTACGCGTACGGCGAGGCCACGGTCGGCAAGATCACCGTCATCACCCGCAAGGCGTACGGCGGAGCGTACGACGTCATGGGCTCCAAGCACATGGGCGCCGACGTCAACCTGGCATGGCCGACCGCGCAGATCGCGGTCATGGGCGCGTCCGGCGCCGTCGGCTTCGTCTACCGCAAGCAGCTCCTCGAAGCCGCCAAGAACGGTGAGGACGTCGACGCGCTGCGCCTGAAGCTGCAGCAGGAGTACGAGGACACCCTGGTGAACCCGTACGTGGCGGCCGAGCGCGGCTACATCGACGCCGTGATCCCGCCGTCGCACACCCGCGGACAGATCGTCTCCGCGCTGCGTCTGCTCGAGCGCAAGATGGTTTCCCTTCCGCCCAAGAAGCATGGGAACATCCCCCTATGACAGCGACCACCCGGGAAGAAGTGCTCACCGACGCCGAGCTGCTTGATGCGTCCTCGCTCGAAGGAGCCGCGTTGGCCGAAGCTGTCGCAGGACTCGAGCCCGATGTCGCGGCCGATTCGCAGTCCCCGCTGATCAAGATCGTCAAGGGCAACCCGACCGACGAGGACGTCGCTGTGCTCGTCGCGGTGCTGTCCGCGGCGGCGGCGGCCTCGGGAGAGCCGGCCGGCGACGGCCTGCCGCCCGAGACCTGGGGCGCACCGACCCGCATGCATCGCGGGCACGCGCCGTTCTCGCCGTACTCGTTCGGCACCCCGGTCGCCGCGCGCCCGTTCTGATCGAACGGTCCGCACGAGTGACACACCTGGTTCTCGCCTCGGCGTCCCCGGCACGGCTGTCCGTGCTGCGGGGCGCCGGGGTCGAGCCCACCGTCCGCGTCTCCGGCGTGGACGAGGATGCGATCATCGACCGCCTGGGGCCTTCTGCCGCCCCGGAAGCCGTCGTCACCACGCTCGCCGAGGCCAAGGCCCGCGACGTGATTCCCGCCCTGAATGCCGAGGGCATCACCGATGCCGTCGTCATCGGCTGCGATTCGATGCTGCTCATCGACGGCGAACTGCAGGGCAAACCGCACACCGTCGACGTCGCCCGGGAACGCTGGCGTTCGATGGCCGGCCGCAGCGCGACACTCCTGACAGGGCACAGCGTCCTGCGCCTGTCGGACGGCGTGGTCGTCGCCGACGCCTCGGATCACAGCGGCACCGTCGTGCACTTCGCCTCGCCGTCCGCCGAGGATCTCGAGGCCTACCTCGCGTCCGGTGAGCCGTTGAAGGTCGCCGGCGCGTTCACCCTCGACAGCCTCGGTGGCTGGTTCGTGGAGCGACTGGAGGGCGATCCGTCGAGCGTGATCGGAATCGGCCTGCCGCTGGTACGGCGCCTGCTCTCGGACGTCGGTGTCTCGATCGCCGAACTGTGGGCCGCCAACTCCCTGGTGCGCTGACCCGCTCCGCTAGTTCCGGGCGCGCTGCAGCGCCGCCGCCATGGCGCGGGCCTTCGACTTGGCTCGTTCCGCGTCGACGCCGACAAACGACGCATCCACGGTGTCGCACCACAACGCCAACCACCGCTCGAACCGGTCGTCGGTGAGATCGTGCTGTCGGTGCAGCGCCTCGTGCACCGGCCCGAAATGCCCCTGATATCTGACCGTGCGGAACAGGATCTGCTCCCAGAAGTCACCGACGACGGGTAGGTGCTCGTCGAGTCCCACGACGGCGAGGGTCTCGAAGACCGGGGCGAGCAGCGGGTCGACCAGGGCTCGTTCGTAGAAGGTCCGCAGGAGACGATCGACGTCGGCGCGGGTGGCCAGTTCCTCACGGTGGCCGTCGGGGGTCGTCACGGTGGCCGACAGTACCCGCCGGTAGCCGACGCGATATCGGTCACGCTGCCGAACGGGTGACCACTTAGACTCGTGGGTGGACAACCCTCCACCCACGCATGCCTCAGGAGCCCACCCGTGCCCGTCGCGCCAGACCCCAACCCCGCATTCGCTGCGTACGCCCACCCGGAGCGACTCGTGTCGACCGAGTGGCTGTCGATCAATCTGGGTGCTCCCGGCGTGAAGGTCGTCGAGTCCGACGAGGACGTCCTGCTCTACGACATCGGCCACATCCCCGGCGCGGTGAAGATCGACTGGCACCTGGACCTCAACGATCCGGTCACACGCGATTACATCGACGGCGCGGCGTTCGCCGACCTGATGAGCCGTAAGGGCATCTCCCGGGACGACACGGTCGTCATCTACGGCGACAAGAGCAACTGGTGGGCGGCGTACGCGCTGTGGGTGTTCACGCTGTTCGGCCACGAGGACGTGCGTCTGCTCGACGGTGGACGGGACGCGTGGATGTCGGAGAATCGCGACACCACGTTCGACGTCCCGACACCCGCCCCCACCGAGTATCCGGTCGTCGAACGCGACGACAGTTCGATCCGGGCGTTCAAGGACGACGTCCTGGCACACCTGGGCCACGGCCCGCTGGTCGACGTCCGGTCGCCGCAGGAGTACACGGGCGAGCGCACGCACATGCCCGACTACCCCGAGGAGGGCGCGCTGCGGGGCGGCCACATCCCGACCGCGGTGTCGATCCCGTGGGCTCGGGCCGCGGCGCCCGACGGGCGTTTCCGCAGCCGCCCGGAGCTCGAGGAGATCTACGGCGACTTCTCACGCGACGACGACGTGGTCGCGTACTGCCGCATCGGCGAGCGCTCGAGCCACACGTGGTTCGTCCTGACGCACCTGCTCGGGTACCCGAACGTGCGGAACTACGACGGTTCGTGGACCGAGTGGGGCAACGTCGTGCGGGTCCCGATCGTCAGGGGTGACGAGCCGGGCACCGTGCCGGGCGCTGCAGTGGAAGCCGCATCGTGAGCCTGCCCGCCTCCCTGGCCGAGATCGTCGACGACTTCGCCGCCGTCGACGGGCAGGACAAGCTGCAGTTGCTGCTCGAGTTCAGCCGCGAGCTCGCGCCGTTGCCGGCCGAGCTCGAGCAGGACGCGATGGAGCCGGTGCCCGAGTGCCAGTCGCCGCTGTTCCTGTTCGTCGACAGTTCGGATCCGGAGAGGGTGCGTCTGCACTTCAGCGCGCCGGCGGAGGCCCCGACCACCCGCGGCTTCGCGTCGATCCTGCATCAGGGGCTCGACGGGCACAGCGCCGCAACCATTCTCGCGGTTCCGGACGACTTCTACTCGGATCTCGGTTTGGCCGACGCGGTCAGCCCCCTCCGGCTGCGGGGCATGAGCGCGATGCTCGCCCGCATCAAGCGCCACCTGCGCAACTGAGCGGTACCCTTCCGCTGCACCACCCACCGGGGAGCGACCCTTCCCGACAACTTCACTGTGACGATCTTCACCGCCGCCACCGCGACGGGACAAGAGACTGGATTCTCCACGATGGAATTCACCGAGCTCGCGGACTACGCGATCTCCCCGGGCATGCTCACCGAGTGGTTACCCGAAGCCACCACCGGGTGGGTGGACGACGGCCGTCCGGCGTCGTACATCCACGAGGCACACCTGCGCCGCACCGCCGACGGCACCCACGACGACGGCCGGGAATCCTGGCTCGGGGCCGCGTTCCGCATTCCGGGCGAGTTGGACCACGACGCCTTCCGTACGGCGGTGGGGATGTGGATCGAACGCCACGAGCCGCTGCGCACGCATGCCGCGCTGGGCCACGACGGGCGCATCACACGCCGCACCATCGACCCCGCCGGCATCGAACTCAACGAGGTCCGGCACGAGTTCGAGTTCGACGCGGACACCGTGTACGAGCGGGTCCACGACCTGTTCGACGAGCTGACCTCGCCGCACCGCTGGCCCGCGTATCTGTTCGTCACGCTCGAGCATTCCGATCCGGCACCCGAATGCACGGTGTTCTTCGCTGCCGACCATTCGATCATCGACGGGCTCTCGATGGTATTGGTGGCGCACGAGATCACCAGTCTCTACACGGAGGCGCTGACGGGGAGGCCGTCGCTGCTGGTCCCGGCCGGCAGTTACATCGACTTCGGCACCGAGGAACGAGCGGCCGCCTCGACGATCGATCGCACCCACCCGGCCGTCGAGTGCTGGCGGGCGGCTTTCGAGCGCAGCAAGGGGCGCCTGTCGGACTTCCCGCTCGATCTGGGGCCGCGTCCGGCGGAACGGATCGCGCAGCGGGCGGTGTCGGAGTGGGTGTTCGACGCCGGCCAGGCCGCCGCCTTCAACACGGCATGCCACCGCGCCGGGCAGAACTTCTTCGCGGGCGTCCTGGCGTGCCTGGCGCAGTCGGCCGCCGAACTGAGCGGCGACACGGTGTTCCGGACCGTCACGCCCGTGCACACGCGGAACGATCCGCACTGGGCCACGTCGCTGGGCTGGTTCGTCGGCCTCGCCCCCATCGAGTTCGACATCGCCGGGGCGGCGGACTTCGCGGAGGCCGCCGCGCGGGCGTCGGCTGCGATCTCCCTCACCAAGCCGGCGGCGAAGGTGCCGTTCGCACGGGTCGAGGAGATCCTGGGGACCCCCATCCGGCCGCGTTTCGTCGTCTCCTTCATGGACGTCCGGTTCGTTCCGATGGCCCAGCAGTGGCCGGAGATCCACGCGCGGGCGCTGCGCAGCCGTCACTACACCCACGACGTCTACGTCTGGGTGAATCGAACCCCGCACGGCCTCAACATCTCCGCGCGATTCCCGGGAACCGACACCGCCACCGAGAGCGTGATGTTGTTCCTGCACCGCGCGCGTCGCGCCATGCTCGACGTCGTCGCGGCCTCCGAGCCCGTCCGGGCGAACATGCCGACCGCCGTCGCGAGCACAGGTGCCACTACTGATCAGTAGGGTTGCGATGCCGCGCCGAGCCCTTAATGTGTAAGCGCTATCCGGTTACATCGTCTATCGGATTGATGCATACACTCCGATGAGATGCCAACAGATACCCGCCGGTGACCCCACAGGTGATCCACGGGGACAGACCATGCGAAACACAGGAGGCTCAGTGCCCACTCAAGCCAGCGCGCAGATCACGAAGGTGCTCGTCGCCAACCGCGGCGAGATCGCTGTGCGGGTCATCCGAGCCGCGAAGGATGCCGGCTACGGCAGCGTCGCTGTCTACGCCGAGCCCGATGCGGATGCACAGTTCGTGAAGCTGGCTGACGAGGCGTTCGCCCTCGGCGGTCAGACGTCGGCCGAGTCCTACCTGGTGTTCGACAAGATCCTCGACGCCGCGAAGAAGTCCGGCGCCGACGCGATCCACCCCGGCTACGGCTTCCTGTCCGAGAACGCCGACTTCGCGCAGGCCGTCATCGACGCGGGCCTGATCTGGATCGGCCCCTCGCCGCAGTCGATCCGCGACCTGGGCGACAAGGTCACCGCCCGCCACATCGCCGAGCGCGCGAACGCTCCGATGGCGGCCGGCACCAAGGACCCGGTCAAGAACGCCGACGAGGTCGTCGAGTTCGCCAAGCAGTACGGCGTCCCGGTCGCGATCAAGGCTGCCTTCGGTGGCGGCGGTCGTGGCATGAAGGTCGCGCAGACCATCGAGGAGATCCCCGAGCTGTTCGAGTCGGCCACCCGTGAGGCCATCGCGGCCTTCGGTCGCGGCGAGTGCTTCGTCGAGCAGTACCTGGACAAGGCCCGCCACGTCGAGGCCCAGGTCATCGCCGACAAGCACGGCAACGTCGTCGTCGCCGGCACCCGCGACTGCTCGCTGCAGCGCCGCTTCCAGAAGCTGGTCGAGGAGGCCCCCGCGCCGTTCCTGACCGACGACCAGCGCGCGCGCATCCACGCGTCGGCGAAGGCCATCTGCAAGGAGGCCGGCTACTACGGCGCCGGCACGGTCGAGTACCTGGTCCAGGGCGACACCGTCTCGTTCCTCGAGGTCAACACCCGCCTGCAGGTCGAGCACCCGGTCACCGAGGAGACCGCCGGCATCGACCTGGTCCGCCAGCAGTTCCTCATCGCCAACGGCGAGGAGCTGAGCATCAAGGAGGATCCGACTCCGCGCGGCCACTCCTTCGAGTTCCGCATCAACGGCGAGGACGCCGGCCGCGGCTTCATGCCCGCCCCCGGCCCCATCACCGTCTACAAGGAGCCCACGGGCCCCGGCGTCCGCGTCGACTCGGGTGTCGTCGCGGGCGACGTCATCGGCGGCCAGTTCGACTCGATGCTCGCCAAGCTGATCGTCACCGGCGAGAACCGCGAGCAGGCGCTGCAGCGTGCCGCGCGTGCTCTGGCCGAGTTCGAGGTCGACGGCCTCGCCACGGTCATCCCGTTCCACCGCCACATCGTCGAGAACCCCGCGTTCATCGGCGACGGCGAGAAGTTCGACGTCTACACCAAGTGGATCGAGACCGAGTGGGACAACCCGATCGAGCCGTTCACCGGTTCGGGTGCTGCCGCGGACGACGAGGAGAACCTGCCCCGTCAGTCGGTCGTCGTAGAGGTCGGTGGCCGTCGCGTCGAGGTCTCGCTGCCCGGTTCGTTCTCGATCGGCACGGGCGGCGCCCCGGCCGGCGTGATCCGCAAGAAGCCGAAGGCGCGCAAGCGTGGTGGCGCCGGTGGCGGTGCCGCTTCGGGTGACGCCGTGACGGCTCCGATGCAGGGCACCGTCGTCAAGGTCGCCGTCGAGGAGGGCCAGGAGGTCGCCGAGGGCGATCTGATCGTCGTTCTCGAGGCCATGAAGATGGAGAACCCGGTCACCGCGCACAAGGCCGGTGTCGTCACCGGTCTCGCGGTCGAGGCCGGCGCCGCCATCACGCAGGGCACGGTTCTCGCCGAGCTGAAGTGATGTCTCGGTAGGTAACCCACCGCTTCACACTGTGCGCGCCTCGCGAATTCGCGGGGCGCGCACAGTGCTGTTCGGGCAGTAGGCTTCACGACATGTCCGACGTCCCGGAGATCCGTATCGGCACCGCCGAACGCGAGCAGGCGCTCGCGGCACTGTCGCAGCACTTCTCCGACGGCCGGCTCACGGTCGTCGAGTTCGACGAGCGCAGCGGACAGATCGCCGCGGCCACCACGCGCGGGCAGCTGGACGAGGTGTTCTCGGATCTGCCGTCGCTCACGCCGTCCGCGCCGTCGAAGGTCTCTCCGGAGCCGGCGGACGTCGACGGTGAGAAGACGTGGCGCAACACCGTCATGGCGGTGATCCCGTTCGTGGCACTGGCACTGTTCTTCGTGGTGCCGATCGACAACAGTTGGCTGTTCTTCCTCCTGATCCCCGCGACCGCGGCGATCCTCTTCGGCGGCAGGGACGGCAGGAAAGGGCGCGGCAGCTGCTGATGGAACCGATCGAGATCAACGCCGGCTCCTGGTATCTGCGCGCACTCCGCGCCGACGAGCGGGTCGACGACCGTCCCGCGCTGCGTGACGGCGGCGTCACCGATCCCGGCTACGTCGCAGATCGTGCGCGGCAGTGGGAGACGGAGCAGCACTTCTCCTGGGCCGTGTGCGAACCCACGACGGGTGAACTGCTGGCCGAGGTGGGGCTGACCCCCGGCGGCGCCGACGGCGCGCTGAGCGGGTGGGCACGCGCCGGCCACGACGACGCGCTCGCGGCCGCGACCGAGGCCGTCCGCCGGTTCGCCGAGGGTGCGCTCGGACTCGCCGTCACGGGACGATGAGGCCGATGCTCGACCGATTCGACAGGCGCTGTGTTCCGCTCGCGATCGCCACGGTGGTCGTGCTGGTGATGCTGTTCTCTCCCGGCTCCACGGTCCCGAGCGGACCGGAGAACAGCGACAAGATCACCCACGCGCTGATGTTCGCGGCGCTGGCCCTGACATCGCGCTATGCCCGGATCGGCGTCGCGTGGACCGCGGCGTGGCTGCTGACGTTCGCCGCGGTGTCCGAGGTGCTGCAGGGCGCCCTGCCGATCCAGCGAAGTTGCTCGGTGTGGGACGCGGCGGCCGACGCCGTAGGCATCGTGGTCGGTCTGGTGGCCGCGCGGGTGCTGGCACGCCCGCTGCGCATCCCCGTCTGAGCCGCTCTCAGCCCTCCAGCAGGTGCGCGCGGATCGCGTCCTGTCCGGCGACGTCGATGCCGAGTCCGTCCGCGAAGTAGCCCTCGATCGAACCGAACTTCTCGCGCATCTGCGCCAGCGCCGCCTGGAGGTATTCGGGCCGCACGCCGAGGACCTGCTTCAGCAGTTCCGGGTCGCCGCCGGCGGCGGTGAACTTGTCGAAGATCGACGCGAACGCCGGCAGCAGCTGCTCGTTGGTGAGCAGGTACTCGTGGAAGACGTCGTCCTCGTCGAGGCCGAGCAGGAGCAGCAGCGACGCCGTCGCCCAGCCCGTGCGGTCCTTGCCGGTGGTGCAGTGCACGAGGGCGGGCAGGTTGTCGCGCGCCGCCAGATCCGTGAACAGGGTGCGGTACGACTCGATGGCGCTCGGGAGGGTGACGAAGTCGCGGTAGCTGCCGAGGAAGTAGTCCAGTGCCTTGTTCTCGCCGAGCATCGACACCGCGATCGACGGATCCGACATCACGGCCTGCATCTGCGCGGGCACCGAGCGCAGCGCCTTGTCGGCGAGGACGTCGAGCGGGACCTCGCGGGCGGTCGGCGGCACCCGGTCCGGCGCGGCCTCGCGCTCGGAGTGGGTACGCAGGTCGAACACCGTCACCAGCCCGAGCTCCGCGAGACGTGGGGCGTCGTCGACGGTGATCTTGCTGAGGTCTGTCGAGCGGTAGTAGCGCCCGAAGCGGATGGTCGCGCCGTCCCGCGTGCGGTAGCCGCCGACGTCACGCAGGTTCGGGACGGACTCGATCGGGATGCTCGCACCGGGCTTCTCCCCGGAGGTTGACGTCATGCGCCCGAATCTAGACGAACCCGGCGGCCGAGGCTCGTGAAAGTCTCGGCCGCCGGGCTCGTGTCGTGTGGGGTGGGCCGTCAGCTCAGCTTCTTCGAGCGCAGTTCGTGGCCCTTCGAGGTCTTGCAGCGGCCGGTCTCGAGGTCCCACTGCCAGCCGTGCAGGTTGCACGTCAGGTTGGAGCCCTCGACGACGCCGAACTTGCTCAGGTCCGCCTTGAGGTGCGGGCAGCGACGCTGGATCTCGTAGCCGCCGACCTCGATCGAGGCGGTGTCGTCGTGCGCCTCGGCGAACCAGCCGTCGGCGTACGCGATGCGCTCGTCGGTGAGGCACTTGAAGAACGTGTAGAGGAACTCGTTGTACCCGCCGACGCGCCACGCCTCGAAGCGGGTGGACAGGAAGATCGTGTTGACCCAGTCCGGCTCGTCGTCGCGCAGCACGGTGCGCACCAGTTCGGGCGCGATGCGGAAGCCGTAGCGGTACTTGCCGTCCCCCTCCTGCGGCTCGCGGACCGTGCGATTCGGGAAGTCGAGGACGACGGTCTCGTCCCCCATCACCAGTCCCACCGGGTAGCCGATGCCGTCGCAGATCACGTCGGACTGCGCCATGATCGGCTCGAACTTGGCCTTGAGCGGTCCGAGCAGCGGCTCACCCTCGGCGGACGCCCACGAGGCCTTCTCCGCGGCGATGACGGGCGCCATGCGCTGCGCCATGTCCTCGATGTAGGCGGCCTTCTCGGTGAAGATCTTCTCGACGTCGGCGTCCGGGATGGGATGCGCCAGGGTGGCCTTCTCGCCGTGGATGTCGACGGTCGAGCCGGGGATCATCAGCAGGCCGCCGTCGTTGCCGTGGATCTTCATCTGCTCGAGGAACACGATCTGGTCGGGGAAGATGTTGCCCTCGTCGCCGTGATCGTCGTTGAGCGAACGGAGCGCGTCGTCGAGGAACACGGGCGGACCGGCGGACGGCACGACCCAGGTGGCGCCGACCTGCTCGATGTAGCTGCGGCAACGGTCCATGCCGCGCTGGCGCTTCTGCTTGCCGAAGTTGCGCTTGGTGCCGGCCGGGATGTCGTAGACCATCGGGTACCAGATGGCGCCCGAGTACTGCAGCAGGTGGATGTCGATCTTGCCGAACGCCTCGAGCATCGGGTCCATGTCGACGGGCCGGGCGTCGTTCATGTTGAAGCACACGGTCTCGCCGTCGGAGACGACGAGGCCGGAGTCGCCGATCGGGCCGTCGGCCGGCGCGCGCAGCGCGATGATCATGATGTCCAGGTCGCCCTTGGGACCGCTCACCGTGTGCTTGACGGAGTCCTCGGTCTCGAAGAACTTGGTGAAGCCCAGCTTGCGGAGTTCACGCTCGAGGTCCGGCACCGGGTAGTCGGGGAGCAGGACGGTGGCGTCCTTGTTGACGTGCGCGGCCAGGGTCTCCGGATCGAAGTGGTCCTTGTGCAGGTGCGAGACGTACAGGTAGTCGACGTCCCCGAGGGCGTCCCAGTCGAGACCGGTGTTGTCCGGGAACGGGAACCACGACGCGAAGTACGCGGGATTCACCCACGGGTCGCAGAGAATCGACCCCGCTTCGGTCTGGATGTGGAATCCGGCGTGTCCGACGCTGGTGATCTGCACTCGTCTGCCTCCTCGATAGACCTCGACAATCGTAACGAGGCGAGGCCGCGGTCCCGCCCGGCGCACCACCGATGTGGGCCGAAACACCAGGTATTCGGGACTTCGGCCCCTACGGATGCACCGCGGCCAGGGTCCGATCGAGCGCGCCGACGGCGGCGTCGAGTTCGGCGATGGTCACGGTGAGCGGCGGCCGGAACCGGATGCCGCGCTCCCCCGTCGCCAGGAACAGGACGTGTTCGCGCTCCCGCAGCCGCGTCACCACTCGGTCCCGGTGCGCGGCCGTCGGCAGCGTGATCGCGCACATCAGCCCGCGGCCCCGTGGCTCGGTGACGGCGTCGTGGGCGGCCGCGAGGTCGTCGAGCCGGCGCAACAGGTGGGTGCCGCACAGCCGGGCGCGGTCGATCAGACGGTCCTCCTCGATCACTTCGAGGATCCGGCGGGCCCGGACCATGTCGGTGAGGTTGCCGCCCCACGTCGAGTTGATCCGCGAGCTCACCTCGAAGACGTTGTCGTGCACCTCGTCGACGCGGCCGCCGGCCATGATCCCGCACACCTGCGTCTTCTTGCCGAACGCGACGACGTCGGGGGTGACGCCCAGCTGCTGGTACGCCCACGCGGTTCCGGTGAGCCCGCAGCCGGTCTGGACCTCGTCGAAGATCAGCAGCGCGTCGTGTTCGAGGCACAACTCCCGCATGCGGGCGAAGAACTCGGGCCGGAAGTGGTGGTCGCCGCCCTCGCCCTGGATCGGTTCGGCGACGAAGCACGCGATGTCGTGCGGGTGGTCGGCGAACGCCCGCCGGGCCTGCGCGAGCGCGCGCTCCTCGGCCTGCTCCACGTCCCGTCCGTCGGTCAGGTACGGCGCGTCGATCCGTGGCCAGTCGAACTTGGGGAACCGCGCGATCTTGGTGGGGTCGGTGTTGGTGAGCGAGAGCGTGTAGCCGCTGCGCCCGTGGAACGCCTCGGTCAGGTGCAGCACCCGGGTGCCGCGCGCGGGATCGCGTCCGGACGCCTCGTTGCGGCGGCTCTTCCAGTCGAACGCGACCTTGAGCGCGTTCTCCACGGCGAGGGTGCCGCCGTCGACGAAGAACAGGTGCGGCAGCGCCGGATCCCCGAGCACCCGCGCGAACGTGTCGACGAACCGCGCCATCGGGACGGTGTAGACGTCGGAGTTGCTGGGCTTGTTGATCGCCGCGGTAGCGAGTTCGTGACGGAACGCGCCGTCGTCGGCGAGTGCCGGATGGTTCATGCCGAGCGCGGACGACGCGAAGAACCCGAACATGTCCAGATACGCGGTGCCGTCCCGTTGATCGACCACGCTCACTCCGCGTGAGGCCTCCAGATCGAGGACCAGGTCGAACCCGTCCGCGAGCATGTGCGCTCGCAGGACGTCGTGCACTCGCCCGGCCGGCAGGTCCGAGTCACCGGCCGCGGGGCGGACCGCGGTGCTCATGCTCAAAGGCTACGTCAGCGTTCCGCCCCACGTCCGGGCATCGAGGCTCGTACGATCGAGGAGCGATGGCCGAAATCCACGAACTGCGGTCGAGATTCGCTGCGGCGCTGTCTCGCATGTACGGCCGCGAGGTTCCGGAGTACACGACGCTCGTGGACGTCACCGAACAGGTCAATGCGGACCATCTGGCCGCGCACCCGGACACCGCGGAACGCCTCGGCAGCATCGGACGGGTGACCGCGGAACGGCATGGCGCAATCCGGGTCGGGACGCCGGCGGAGATGCACGACGTCGCGGTGCTGTTCGCCGGTTTCGGCATGTACCCGGTGGGCTTCTACGACCTGCGCGAGGCGACGCCGCCGGTGCCGGTGGTATCCACCGCCTTCCGCCCGATCGATCCCGACGAACTGGCCCGCAACCCGTTCCGGGTGTTCACGTCGATGCTGACGACGTCGGATCGGCGCTTCTTCGATGCCGATTTGCAGCGGCAACTCGACCGCTTCCTGGCACGCCGTCGCTTGTTCCCGGACGTGCTGTTGTCGTTGGCCCGCCGCGCCGCGGACGACGGGGGCCTCGACGAGCCGCAGGCGCAGCGCTTCGTGGCGCTCGCGACGTCGGTGTTCGAGTTGTCGCACGAACCGGTGGACCTGGGGTGGTATCGCGAACTCGAGCAGGTCTCCGCGGTGGCCGCGGACATCGGCGGCGTCACCAGCACCCACATCAATCACCTGACGCCGCGGGTGCTCGACGTCGACGACCTGTACGCGCGGATGTCGGCGCGCGGCATCGCGATGATCGACCGGATACAGGGGCCGCCGCGGTGGGACGGCCCGGCGGTGCTGCTGCGGCAGACGTCGTTCCGGGCGCTGGCCGAACCGCGCCGCTTCGCGCTGCCCGACGGCTCGGTCACCGAGGGCGCGCTGCGGGTGCGGTTCGGCGAGGTCGAGGCACGCGGGATCGCACTCACCCCGAGTGGGCGGGCACTCTACGACGAGCTGATGGACGAGGATCCGTCGAACGCGAACGGACTGTGGGACAAGCGCTTCCCGGCGTCGGAGGACGAACTCGAGAAACACGAGGCCGCCTATTTCACGTTCCACGACGGGGTGCGCGAACCGATCGTCTACGAGGACTTCCTACCGAAGTCCGCGGCCGGCATCTTCCGATCGAATCTCGACACCGACACCGACACCGACACTGCCGCGTCCGCCGCAGGGTCCGGCACCGACTTCTCCCGCGCCTCGCTGGCGGCGGCGATCGGCCGGGACATCCACGATCCGTACGAGCTGTACCGACGTCAGCAGGAGCAGTCGAGAGGACAACGGCGATGACACTTCCCGGCACAGGACTGTTGGCGGACCGGGCGATCGCGGCGCTCGGTCGTTGCGGGGCAACACTTCCCGACATCGCCGGCGACGCCGGACCGGCCCCCATCGAAGCGCGGACGCCCATCGACGGTTCCGTGCTGGCCTTCCTGCACCCCAGCACGTCCGCCGATGTCGACGCGGCGGTGCGGGGCGCGGCGGAGGTGTTCCCGACGTGGCGGACGATGCCTGCCCCGGGGCGGGCCGCGGTGGTCCGCCGGTTGGGTGAGCTGCTCGTCCAGCACAAGACCGACCTGGCGGACCTGGTGACCCTCGAAGCGGGGAAGATCCGTTCCGAGGCCCTCGGCGAGGTCCAGGAGATGATCGACATCTGCGAGTTCGCGGTCGGACTGTCCCGGCAGCTGTACGGGCGCACCATCGCCTCGGAGCGGCCGGGGCATCGGCTGGCGGAGACGTGGCATCCGCTCGGCGTGGTGGCGGTGATCTCGGCGTTCAACTTCCCGGTCGCGGTGTGGTCGTGGAACACCGCGCTGGCGCTGGTGTGCGGTGACCCGGTGGTGTGGAAGCCGTCCGAGACGACCCCGCTCACCGCGATCGCGTGCGACGCGCTGCTGCGCCGGGCGGCGGCCGAGACCGGAGCCCCGGACGGCCTGCACCACGTGGTGCTCGGGACGGCGGTGGTGGGCGAGCAGTTGGTCGACGACCCGCGGATCGCGCTCGTGAGCGCGACCGGATCGGTCCGGATGGGCCGCGCGGTGGCGCCCCGGGTAGCGGCCCGCTTCGGCCGCTGTCTGCTGGAGTTGGGCGGCAACAACGCCGCGGTGGTGACGCCGTCGGCCGATCTGGATCTGACCGTGCGCGCGGTGGTCTTCGCGGCCGCCGGGACCGCAGGACAGCGCTGCACGACGCTGCGCCGGCTCATCGTGCACCGGTCGATCGTCAACGAGGTGACCAACCGGATCGCCGACGCGTACCGGCAACTGCGGGTGGGCAACCCGTTCGACGACGGCGTCCTGGTGGGCCCGTTGATCTCCGGAGCAGCGCTGCACGCGATGCACTCCGCGCTCGACACCGCGCGCGCCGACGGCGGTGTCGTCGTCACCGGCGGCGAACGCATCGGTGGCGGCGGCTCGTTCTACGTCAGGCCCGCAATCGTCCGGATGCCGTCACAGACCACGATCGTGCGGGCCGAGACGTTCGCGCCGATCCTCTACGTCCTCGCGTACGACACGTTCGACGAGGCCATCGAACTGCACAACGCTGTCCCGCAGGGGCTCTCGTCGTCGATCTTCACCACCGACCAGCGCGAGGCCGAGCGATTCCTCGCCTCCGACGGCTCCGACTGCGGCATCGCGAACGTCAACATCGGCACGTCCGGCGCCGAGATCGGTGGCGCGTTCGGCGGCGAGAAGGACACCGGTGGCGGGCGTGAGTCCGGCTCGGACGCCTGGAAGTCGTACATGCGCCGCGCCACCAACACCGTCAACTACTCCGACGAACTCCCCCTCGCGCAAGGGGTGGAGTTCGGCTAGCCGGTCTGCTCGCCGCGGTTCTCGTCGCGCCGCAGCCGCGCGTCGTAGTCGGCCCGTGCGGTGGGGTCGACGCGGGTCAGTGCCCGCTCACCGCCGACGGCGCGGCGGATCCACCGCACCAACCGTTCCGGTGCCACGGCGAGCCCGACGTCGAGTGCCGCGAGGTAACCCGGAACGGGTGTCTCGGCGCGGCGGGTGCGGACGGTACGGACGATCGCGTCGGCGATGTCCTCGGGATCGACCGTCGGCAGTCCCTTGCCGAGCGGTATGCCCGACGTGAGCGTCGTGCGTACGGCGCTCGGCAGGACAGTGCTGACGCTCACTCCGTGGTCGGCGAACTCGAGCCGGGCTGTCGCCGAGAGTCCCACGGCCGCAAATTTGCTGGCGTTGTACACCGCCAGCCCGGGGATCGCGATCTTCCCGGCGAGCGACGCGACGTTCACGACGTGCCCGCGTCCGCGCCCGATCATGCCGGGCACCACGGCCCGCATCCCGTGGATCGGGCCCCACACGTTGACGTCGATCGTCATCTCACCGGTCGCGTCCGGCTCGTCCAGGAACCCGCCGACCGGCATGACACCGGCGTTGTTGACGAGGATGTCGATCGCCCCGACGTCAGCCACACACGCGTCCCATGCCGTCCGGGACCGGACGTCGAGAACGTGGGCAGTGCCGATGCCTGCTGCGGCGTGCTCGACCGCACCCCGATCGAGGTCGGCGAGGGCGACGTCCGCTCCACGGGCGGCGAAGGCCTTCGCGGTGGCGCGGCCGATGCCGCGTCCGGCACCGGTCACGAGCACTCGTGCACCCTCGAGCGCGATGTCGGGATACCGGGTCATGACGACACCTCCGTCGACGTCAGGTAGGCCGATGCGTCGAAGTCGCGCAGTCGTTCTCGCATGCGACCCGTCGACCACGGCCAGTTGAAGCTGTTGCGGCCGTTGACGTCCAGGAAGTAGCTCTGGCAGCCACCGGCGTTGTAGACGGTGGTGGCGAGGGCCTGCTGCACCTCCGCATTGAACGCCGCCTGCACCTCGGGGCGGGTCTCCATCCGGGTCCAGCCGGCTGCGCGCGCCGCTCCGATCGCCGCCGTCAGGTAGTCGAGCTGCGCCTCGAGGATCATGAACGCCGACGTATGGCCGGTACCCAGCGCCGGACCCAGCAGCACGTACGCGTTGGGGAATCCCGCGACGGTGGTGCCGAGGTACGCCTGCGGACTGCCCTTCCAGTGGTCACCGAGGCTGCGCCCCTGACCGTCGAACACCCGTCCGGCGATGGGCATGTCGAGGATGTGGAAACCGGTGCCGAAGATGATGGCGTCGACCTCCCGTTCCTGCCCGTCCGCGCCGATCACCACGTTGCCCCGCACCTGCCGCACCGCGTTCGCGTGCACCTCCACGTTCGGACGGTTCAGCGCCGGGTAGTAGCTGTTGGACATCAGCAGCCGCTTGCAGCCGAGGGTGTAGTCGGGGGTGAGCGACCGCCGCAGTTCCGGATCCCGGATCTGCGCCCGCAACTGCATGCGGCCGATCTGCTGGATCACCCGCAGGATCCACGGGTTACGGAAGCCGACCCCGAGGGCCTCCATGATCCCGTACTGGATGCGCCGCAACGCGTTCAGCGCCCCGGGCACCGCTCCGATCGCCGCCCGGACCGGACCGGGCAGCGTGGTGTCGGGCTTGGGCAGTACCCACTGGGCGGTCCGCTGGTACAGGTGCAGTTCCCCCACCACCGGCGCGATCTCGGGGACGAACTGCACCGCCGACGCGCCCGTCCCCACGACGGCGACGCGCTTGCCGGACAGGTCGTAGTCGTGGTTCCAGCGCGACGAGTGGAACACCTCCCCGGCGAACCCGTCGAGCCCCGGAATGTCGGGGACGAGCGGCTGATTCCACGGGCCCGCGGCGGCGATCAGCGCGTTCGCGGTGAAGGTGCCGTTCGACGTCTCCAGCACCCACCGCCGCGTCGTCTCGTCCCACCGGGCACGCAGCAGTTCGGTGCCGAACTCGACTCGCTCGTGCACGCCGTGCTCGGCGGCCGTCCGCTCGATGTATTCGCGGATCTCGTGCTGTCCCGCGAACAGTCGGCTCCACCCCGGGTTCGGTGCGAACGAATACGAGTACAGCGCGGACGGCACATCGCACGCGCACCCGGGATATGTGTTGTCGCGCCACGTTCCGCCGAGCGCGTGGGCCTTCTCGAGGATCACGACGTCGCCGATCCCCATGCGCTGCAACCGGATCACGGCACCGATGCCCGAGATTCCTGCCCCGACGACGATCACCTCGTGGTGGCCGGTCATGCGGACGCTCCCGTCGCGAGGGCGCGCTGCACCGACGTTCGGGTGCTGCGCAGCGAGTGTTCCAGAGTGGCGAGTCGGCGCCTGTCGTCCATGAAGTTGGGGCCCATCACAGTGAGATCCTCGGCCGTCGCGTCGACCCGGATCACCCGCGTGCCGGACGCCTCCAACGCCGCGCACTCGGCGTCGAGTCCGGCACTCATCCAGTTCCGCAGGACCGCTCGCTCGAGAGCGGCCGATCCCCGGCCGGGCACCCGACCCCGGGAGGCCATGGGCGCCAGCACGATCACCTCGCCGAGTCCGCGTTCGGCCAGCAGGTCGGCCGACGCGGTGGATGCCGCACCGCCGTCGACGTACCGCCGGCCGCCGATGGTGACCGGCCGCATCCAGCCCGGGATCGCCCACGACGCCCGCAACGCCTCGGATAGCGCCGCCTTCGGCGCCCCCTGCGCGCCGAAGGGCACTCGCTCCCCGGTCGCGGCGTCCATCGCGACCAGCCACGTCTGCGGATGCGCGACCCAATCGCCGGATGCCGCGACGCCGGTGGCGAGGCGGTCGAGCCATTCCGCGTCTCCGCGCCCCTCCGGGAGCAGTCCGCTCAACCGGGTCATGGTGGGCAGCGCACGCCGCAGCAGACCGGGCGCACCCGGGCGTGGGCGCGGCAGTGGAGGGAATCGGCCGGGCGCGCCGGCGAGGTGTCCGGCGAGCACAGGATGCGTCGACTCCCCGAGTTGCATCGCGAGGATCTCGTCGACACCGATGCCGCTCCCGAGCATCGTGACGAGTTCGGCACCCGCGGACGTGCCGACGAGAACGTCGGCGTCGCGTGGGTCCCACCCGAGGGCGTCCCGGATCGCGATCAGCGCCGCGACCGTCCATGCCGCCCCCAGCGTCCCCCCGCATCCGATGACCAACCCGCGACCGAGATATGTGTCACTCGAAGTCATATCCAGAAACTAGCAGCATTCAAATACTCTCGGTAGCCCAAATGTCGTGAAGAATGACGGCATGGCACGTTTGACCAGATCGGAAAGCCAGGCCCGCACCCGCGCGGAGCTGCTCACGACCGCCCGCGACTTGTTCCTCACCGACGGCTACGCGCTGACTTCTCTCGAGAAGGTCGCCGAGACGGCGGGCTACTCGAAGGGCGCGGTGTACTCGAATTTCCGCGGCAAGAAGGAACTGTGCCTCGAGGTTCTCGATCTGATCCACACGACGAAGTTCGAAGAGGTGGCAGCGCTCGTGGCCGCCGACGGCGAACTCGACGAGCTTCTCGAACGTATCCAGGAGTGGGCCGAGCGCACCCTGGGCGACGTGGGTTGGACGATGCTCGAGTTCGAGTTCATCGCCGCCTGCCGGCACGACCCCGACGTGCAGGCCGCGCTGGCATCGGCCCTGGGGATGGCGCACGGAATGGTTCTCGCGCTGGTGAATTCGCTGACCGCCGCGACCGGTACCGCGCTGCCGCTGCCGCCCGAGGAGGCGGCGCGCAGCATCCTCAGCCTCGGCGTGGGCCTCGGTATCCAGCGCGCCATCGACCCCACCATCTCGGCGCGGATCGTCACCGACAATGTGCGCGCCCTCCTGCACCGAGGCTCGCCCCTCCCCGACTCAGGGGCGAGCGTCGGCTCACGACCCTCCGGCTCGGTCAGTACAGGGTGCCGATGAAATCGAAGATCGCGGGCTGAACCGCAGGGTTGGCGTTGCTGATTCCGGTGGCCGCGCCGATGACGCCACCGATCGCCGCACCGGGGATACAGCCGACGAACAGGAACAGCACACACCCGACGACCGCGCCCACACCGGCGCCGATCTGCGCATTCATCTGGCCGCCGCCCACCCAGCCCTTCTCGATCTCGCTGATCATGTTCGAGTAGGCGTCCTGGCGGGCGTCCACGTTGTTCAGCGCACTCACACCCTGTGCCGGGATCGCCGGCGTGAGAGTGAGTTTGCCGCCGTCGACCGACGGCACCAGCGGAACGTCCACCCCGGCCACCCGGTAGGTGAGCGGGACGGTGCCGACGGTCGTCCCCGCCGGATCGACGACGTCGACGACGTCGCCGGCCACCCGGAAGGTGCCCGCATCGAGGACAGTGTCGAGCGACGTACCGTTCGCGCCGATCTGGGTCTGGTAGTGGATTGCGCCCGGCGCCGGCGGCGGCCCGGGCTCGGCGTAGGCGGTACCGGTTGCCACGCCGAGTGCAGCGATGGCGAGCACGGACACAGCCGCAGTCCTGTGGAGTTTCACGGGGAGCTCCCTCCTTGCGGGAAGACGGCCCCGACCTGGTCAAAGACCGTCCGGAACATCCATTAGACTAATGAGTGGAGGCCGGTCTGTACGGCCTAACCGGGATTCCTGACCGATTCTCGGACGACTTCGACGACGGGCCCCGTCGCCGGTCCGGCAGCGTCCGGTGATGTCCGATTCGACCGCATTCGCCCCGGCATTCCGACTCTCCGGCGCGAGCGTGCCGACCACCGCGTGGGACACCGGCGTGGAGTAGAGACGCGATGTCGCCTCCGCGACCGACGGGCGCCCGCATCGCTGATCGGCGAAGTGTCGGTACCTGCAGGCAAGATGGACCGCATGGACGCCGTCCTCGATCGCTTCTCCGCGCCCACCAGGGAGTGGTTCTACGGTGCCTTCCCCGCACCCACCGCCGCCCAGTTGGGTGCGTGGGACTCCATCGCGAGTGGTTCGCACACGCTCGTCGTCGCGCCTACCGGGTCGGGAAAGACGCTGTCGGCGTTCCTGTGGGCGCTGGACCGGTTGGCGACGGCGGTCGAGGCCGGCGCATCCGACGAGAAGCGCGCCGCTGAGCGGCGCACCACGGAGCAGCGCACCACCAAGGTGCTCTACATCTCTCCGCTCAAGGCGCTCGGCGTCGATGTCGAACGCAACCTGCGGGCGCCGCTGGTAGGCATCACGCAGACCGCGAAACGTCTGGGGTTCGAACCGCCCGAGATCCGCGTCGGTGTGCGGTCGGGGGACACCCCCACCGGCGAACGGCGCAAGATGATCAAGACGCCGCCGGACATCCTCATCACCACACCCGAGTCGCTGTTCCTGATGCTCACGTCGTCGGCGCGGGAGACCCTCACCGGCGTGGAGACGGTGATCGTCGACGAAGTCCACGCGGTCGCCGGCACCAAGCGCGGCGCCCACCTCGCGCTGTCGCTCGAGCGTCTCGACATGCTGCGCGACAAACCGGTCCAGCGGATCGGACTGTCGGCCACGGTGCGCCCGCACGAGGAGGTGGGTCGCTTCCTCGCGGGTTCGGCACCGATCCGCATCGTCGCTCCCCCCGCGGCGAAGACGTTCGATCTCACGGTGCGGGTCCCGGTCGAGGACATGACGGAACTCGGTATCGCCGAGCCCGATCCGGAGTCGATGTCGCCCACTCCGCAGGCCGGGTCGATCTGGCCGCACGTCGAGGAACAGATCGTCGATCTGATCCTCGACCACCGCTCGTCGATCGTGTTCGCGAACTCGCGCCGGCTCGCCGAGAAGCTCACCGCCCGGCTCAACGAGATCTACGCCGAACGGCTCGGCGGCGCCGTCGAGAAGCAGGGCAGACCGCCCGCGCAGCTCGGCGCGCCCACCGAGGTCAACTACGGTGCCGATCCCCTGCTGGCGCGGGCCCACCACGGCTCGGTCAGCAAGGACCAGCGGGCGATCATCGAGGACGACCTCAAGTCCGGGCGTTTGCGCTGCGTGGTGGCCACCAGCAGCCTGGAACTCGGAATCGACATGGGCGCAGTCGATCTCGTGGTGCAGGTGGAGGCGCCGCCGTCGGTCGCGAGCGGGTTGCAGCGCGTCGGCCGCGCCGGACACCAGGTGGGCGAGATCTCCCGTGGTGTGCTCTTCCCCAAGCACCGCACCGACCTCATCCACTGCGCCGTCACGGTCGAACGTATGACGAACGGCAAGATCGAGGCACTCGAGATTCCCGCGAATCCGCTCGACATCCTCGCGCAGCAGACCGTCGCCGCCACCGCCCTCGAACCTCTCGACGTGGAACAGTGGTACGACGTCGTCCGGCGCAGCGGTTCCTTCGCGACCCTGCCCCGTTCGGCGTACGAGTCGACGCTCGACCTGCTCGCGGGTCGCTATCCGTCGGACGAGTTCGCCGAACTGCGTCCCCGCCTGGTGTGGGACCGCGACGGTGGCACCCTCACCGGACGCCCCGGTTCGCAGCGTCTGGCCGTCACGTCGGGCGGCGCGATCCCCGACCGCGGCCTGTTCGCCGTCTACATGGTGGGCGAGCGACAGTCCCGGGTCGGCGAACTCGACGAGGAGATGGTCTACGAGTCCCGCGTGGGCGACGTGTTCGCGCTCGGCGCCACCAGTTGGCGGATCGAGGAGATCACCTACGACCGGGTGCTGGTCAGTCCCGCGTACGGGCTGCCCGGACGGCTGCCGTTCTGGCACGGCGACGGTCTCGGCCGTCCCGCCGAACTCGGCGAGGCCCTCGGCGGCTTCCTGCGCGAGCTGTCGTCGAGCACGCCGGACGAGGTGGCCGCGCGTCTGGTCGCCGCCGGGCTCGACACGAACGCCACCACCAACCTCGCCGCGCTGATCGAGGACCAGCAACAGGCCACCGGGCGGGTACCCACCGACCGAACCCTCGTGGTGGAGCGCTTCCGCGACGAGCTCGGCGACTGGCGACTGGTGCTGCACTCGCCGTACGGGCTGCGGGTGCACGCACCGTGGGCGCT
Source organism: Prescottella sp. D32 (assembly GCF_037287305.1). Lineage (NCBI taxonomy): Bacteria > Bacillati > Actinomycetota > Actinomycetes > Mycobacteriales > Nocardiaceae > Rhodococcus > Prescottella sp. D32. The sequence goes on along the minus strand of NZ_JARBSW010000001.1, from coordinate 1,628,895 downwards.
CGCGATCGGTGCGCGCCTGCGTGAACGATTCGGTGTGGACGCCGCCCCCACCGCGTCCGACGACGGCATCATCGTGCGTCTGCCCGACACCGACGACACCCCGCCCGGCGCGGAACTGTTCGCGTTCGAGCGCGACGAGATCGAGGACATCGTCACCGACGAGGTGGGCGGCTCGGCGCTGTTCGCGTCCCGGTTCCGTGAATGTGCCGCACGCGCACTGCTGCTACCCCGCCGCACCCCCGGCAAGCGGGCCCCGTTGTGGCAGCAGCGGCAGCGGTCGGCACAGTTGCTCGACGTCGCGCGCAAGTTCCCGACCTTCCCGATCCTGCTCGAGACCGTGCGCGAATGCCTGCAGGACGTCTACGACCTGCCCGCGTTGCGGGATCTGTTCGGCCGCATCGCCCGCCGGCAGATCCGGATGGTCGAGGTCGAGACCGCAACGCCGTCACCGTTCGCGAGTTCGCTGCTCTTCGACTACGTGGGCGCGTTCATGTACGAGGGCGACAGCCCGCTCGCCGAGCGTCGCGCAGCCGCACTGTCGCTCGATTCCACACTGCTCGCCGAACTGCTCGGCCGGGTGGAGTTGCGCGAACTGCTCGACGCCGACGTCATCGCGAAAGCCGAGCGGGAACTGCAGCGGCTGGCGCCCGAACGCCATGCCCGCGACGTGGAGGGCATGGCCGATCTGTTGCGTCTGCTCGGCCCGGTCACCACCGAGGAAGCCGCCGAGCGCTCCACCGCCGATCCGGTGCCGTGGCTCGACGAGCTCGTCGCGCACCGGCGCGCGCTGCGCGTCTCGTTCGCAGGACGCCAGTGGTGGACGGCCGTCGAGGACGCCGCCCGGCTGCGCGACGGGCTGGGGGTGCCGCTGCCCATCGGTACGCCGGCCGCCTTCATCGAGCCCGTCGACGATCCGCTCGGCGATCTGCTCGGTCGTTATGCGCGCACGCACGGTCCGTTCACGGTGTCGGAGGCCGCGGAGCGCTTCGGAATCGGCTCCGCCGTCGCTCGCGACGTCCTTGCGCGACTGGCGAACGAGAAACGTGTCGTCGAGGGCGAGTTCCGGCCCGGCGCGTCCGGCAGCGAATGGTGCGACGCCGAGGTGTTGCGCCGACTGCGGCGCCGCTCGCTCGCGGCGGCGCGGGAGGAGGTGGAGCCGGTCAGCGCAGCGACGCTGGGCCGATTCCTGCCCGGGTGGCAGCATGTCGGTGGCTCGCTGCGCGGACTCGACGGCGTGGTGACGGTCGTGGAACAGCTTGCGGGCGTTCCCGTTCCCGCGTCCGCCCTCGAGTCTCTGATCCTGGCGTCGCGGGTGCGCGACTACTCCCCCGCGATGCTCGACGAACTCACCGCCACCGGCGAGGTGCTGTGGTCCGGTGCCGGGCAGATCTCCGGGAAGGACGGCTGGGTGAGCCTGCACCTGGCCGACTCGTCTCCGCTGACATTGGCGACGCCCGCCGAGATCGATCTCACCGACCTGCATCGCAGCATCCTCGACACCCTGGCCGGCGGCGGCGCGTACTTCTTCCGGCGACTGTCCGACACCGTGCAGTCCACCGACGACACCGCACTCGCCGCTGCGCTCTGGGACCTGGTGTGGGCCGGGTACATCGGAAACGACACGTTGGCCCCGCTGCGTGCGCTGCTGTCGGACACCTCGCGTGCCACCCCCAGCCACCGCACGCCGCGGCGTGCGCCCCGCGCTCACGCGTATCGCCGGCTCGGACGTCCCACGATGCCCACCCGCAGCGGCCCGCCCACCGCGGGGGGACGGTGGTCGCTACTACCCGAACCGGAACCCGACCCCACGCTCCGCGCCCACGCCACCGCCGATCTGCTGCTCGAGCGGTACGGCGTCGTCACGCGCGGCTCGGTGGTCGCGGAGGAGGTTCCCGGCGGCTTCGCGTCGATGTACAAGGTGCTCACCGGCTTCGAGGACGGCGGACGCTGCCGGCGCGGCTACTTCGTCGACACCCTCGGGGGCGCGCAGTTCTCCACGCCCGATGTGGTCGATCGCCTACGCACCCACAGCGACTCGATCGAGGGCCGCCACACGACGGCACCTGCCGTCACACTCGCCGCGTCCGACCCCGCGAACCCCTACGGCGCGGCACTGCCGTGGCCGCAGTCGATGGCCGGTGACGATGCCCCAAAGCATCGCCCGGGCCGCAAGGCCGGGGGCCTGGTGTCGCTCGTCGACGGCGAACTGGTGTTGTTCGTCGAGCGCGGCGGACGGACCGTCCTCACCTTCACCGACGACATCGGCGTCCTGCGCACCGCCGCCGAATCGCTTGCCGCCACCGTGAAACGCGGCGGCATCGACAAGGTCGTCGTCGAGAAGGTCGACGGCGCCACCATCCACGGCAACGACTTCGCGCCGTTGCTCACCGAGGTGGGCTTCTCTGCCACCCCGCGCGGCTTCCGATTGCGGGCGTGACGCGATGCCCGAGGGAGACACCGTGTGGCAGGCCGCGCGACGCCTCGATACCGCGCTCGCCGGTCGCGTCCTGACCGAGTGCGACATCCGGGTGCCGCGCTACGCGACCGTGGACCTGTCCGGCGAGGCGGTCGACGCGGTCGTCGCCCGGGGCAAACATCTGCTGACCCGTATCGGCGCGCACACGATCCACACGCACCTGAAGATGGAGGGCTCCTGGCAGGTGTATCCACGCGGCGCTCGATGGCGGCGTCCCGCGCACCAGGCACGGATCGTACTGGGCACCGAAGACACTGTCGCCGTGGGCTTCTCCCTCGGGATCACCGAAGTGGTCGATCGCAGCGACGAGGAGAGTGTGGTGGGGCATCTCGGCCCCGATCTACTCGGCGCGGACTGGGACGCCGTGGTGGCCACCTCGAATCTCGTTGCGGCGGGCGAACGTCCCATCGGCGAGGCACTGTTGGACCAGCGCATCATGGCGGGTATCGGCAACGTGTACCGCAACGAGATCTGCTTCCTGCGCGGCGTCGATCCGCGCACCCCGACCGCTCGGGTGCCGGACCTGCCGAAGGTGGTCGACCTCGCGCACCGGGTGCTCCGCGCCAACCGGGACCGACCCGTCCGTGTCACCACCGGCGACCGGCGACCGGGACGACGGGACTGGGTGTACGGGCGCGGCGGCAAGCCGTGTCTGCGCTGCGGAACTCCGATCGCCGCGGCCGAGTTCGGTGAGGAGCCCGGCCGTGAGCGGTCGATCTTCTGGTGTCCGAACTGTCAGCCCCTGCTCCCGCCCGGCGGCTGACCCGCCGCCTGCAGCAGCGCGACGCAGTGCGCGACGAACTGCTCGCGCGGAGCGGTGATCGTGCCGTCGAGGTATCCGATGAACAGGCTCGTCAAAGCTCCGACCAGACCGACCGCCGTCATCTGACGCTCGTCCGGATCGGACAGCGGCGAGAGTTGCTGGTGCACCAGCAGGACGAATGCCGGCGCGAGTTCGAGTCCCTGTCCACCCAGCGCCGGTTCGGCCAGTGGTGCGAGTAACAGCACCCGCCCGCGCGCCGGATCGTCGACCATCAACTCGACGAACGTCGACACCGCCGCGACCGCCCGATCCTGCGGCGATCCCGACGACGCCACGGCCGCGACGAGCGCGTCCCGCGCCTGCCTGCCCACGTCCTCGTACACGGCCCGCACGAATTCGTCCCGGTCGGCGAAGCTCTCGTAGAAGTAGCGCTCGGTGAGCGCGGCGGATCGGCAGACCGCTCGAACGCTGACGGCGGCGCCGCCCTCTGCGCCCAGCAGTTCGATTCCGGCAGCCAGGAGTGCCTCCCGGCGCGCGGCGCGGCGTTCCTCGAGGCCGGTGCCCGCCCAGGTCCGCCGTTGCGCGTCCAACAACCCTCCAGTCCTTGACCGACTTCCGCCGATCCTAATCTGACAACAGGTGTAGTCACTCTTTCGGGAAGTCGGCTCGCATGACGGGCTCGTCCACCGCAACGATCCGAGTCACTACGCGCCACCCATGGGGTGATTGTGCGACGCTCTGTCGCATGGAATCGGATCTCCGCTCGTTGCTGCACCGGCCGTTGCTGAGCCGGTCCGTGCCGCTCGACAAGGACAACGCCGCCAGCCGGATCAGTGCCTACGTGTACGGCAACATCCTCATCCTCGCGGCGTTGATCCCGGAAACGATCTCGCGCAGCGATTCCCGCACGATCGCCGTGGTCGCAGGCACGGCGATCTCCACGTTCATCGCCCACGCGTTCGCCGAGGGGGTGGGCAAGTCGGTGCGTTCGGGCCGGCAGCTGACCACCGCCGAACGCTTCGCGGAGCTTCGCGACTCGGTACCGGTACTGAGCTCGGCGGTCGTGCCGATCGTCGTGCTGGGCACCGCATACTTCGGCTGGCTCGAACCGTTCACCGCGCAGGTGATCGCCGAGGTCGCGATCCTCGTCCGGATCGCGTCCATGGTCTTCGTCATCACGCGCCTGCGCGGCGAGCGGCCGTCCGGTTACACGCTGATCGCGGCGGCGGCGCTCGCCGTCGTCGCCACCGCGATCGTCGTGCTCAAGGTCGTGCTGACCCACTAGGGGCGGTGCCGGGTACCGGTTCGAGAATTTCCGCGCGGGCCTCGGGCGCCGCGGCACGCAGGGCGTCGGCGGAAAGGTCGTCGGGCTGCGCCTGCGAGAGCACCTCTGCCTCGACGCGAGCGCGGTACGTTTCGACCTCGCGGTCGATCGTGGCGTCGTCCCAGCCGAGGATCGGCGCGACCAGGCGGGCCACCTGCTCGGCGCAGTTCACCCCGCGGTGCGTGTACTCGATCGAGATGCGCGTACGGCGGGCGAGGATGTCCTCGAGGTGCAGCGCACCCTCCGCGGCGACGGCGTACACGGCCTCCGCCTGCAGGTAGTCGGGCGCATCGGTGATCGGCTGCAACAGTTCCGGCGACTGCTTGGCCGGGGCGAGAACCTCGTCGATCAGCGATCCGTAGCGACCTAGCAGGTGCTTGATCCGATAGGGGTGCAATCCGTAGAGCTGTCCGAGGTGCACCGCCTGGTTCACGAGCGCGAAGTAGCCGTCCGCGCCCACCAGCGGAACCTTCTCGGTGATCGACGACGCGACGGCCGCCGGAAGATCCTCGGCCGCCAGATCGACGGCATCTTTGCCCATCACCCGGTAGGTGGTGTACTTCCCGCCGGCGATCGCGACCAGGCCCGGCGCCACGCGCGCCACCGCGTGCTCGCGGGACAGCTTCGACGTCTCGTCGCTCTCCCCCGCAAGCAGTGGACGCAAACCCGCGTAGACGCCGTCGATGTCCTCGTGGGTGAGCGGGGTGACCAGCACCTTGTTGACGTGGCCGAGGATGTAGTCGATGTCGGCCTCGGTGGCGGCAGGGTGCGCGAGGTCGAGGTTCCAGTCGGTGTCGGTGGTGCCGATGATCCAGTGGTTGCCCCACGGAATCACGAACAGCACGGACTTCTCGGTACGCAGGATGATCGCCGAGTCGCTCACGATCCGGTCGCGCGGAACCACGATGTGCACGCCCTTCGATGCGCGCACCCGGAACCGGCCCCGCTGGTGCGAGAGCGCCTGGATCTCGTCCGTCCACACGCCGGTTGCGTTGATGACGACGTGTCCCTTCACTTCCGTGGTGGCGCCGGTCTCCGAATCCCGCACGCGCACACCGGACACTCGGTCCGCCTCGCGCAGGAAACCGACGACCTGCGTGGAGGTACGCACCACCGCACCGTAGTGCGCCGCGGTACGCGCGACCGTCATCGTGTGACGGGCGTCGTCGACGACGGTGTCGTAGTAGCGGATACCGCCGATCAGCGCATTACGCTTGAGTCCGGGCGCCATCCGCAGCGCGCCGGCGCGCGTCAGATGCTTCTGTGCCGGAACGGACTTCGCGCCGCCCATTCGGTCGTACAGCAGGAACCCGGCCGCCATGTACGGGCGCTCCCACCCGCGATGGGTCAGCGGGAAGAGGAACTTGAGCGGTTTGACGAGATGCGGCGCGAGCGTCGACATCGACAACTCCCGTTCGTGCAACGCCTCCGCGACGAGCCCGAACTCGAGCTGTTCCAGGTAGCGCAAACCCCCGTGGAACATCTTCGACGAACGGGACGACGTGCCCGACGCGAAATCCCGCGCCTCGACGAGCGCGACCTTCAGTCCGCGGGTCGCGGCGTCGAGGGCCGCGCCCACACCGACCACCCCGCCACCGATCACCACCACGTCGAACTGCTCGGTTCCCAACTGGTCCCACGCCTGCGCCCGCTGCTGCGGGCCGAGGAACTGCACACCAGGCTGCTTGTCCAACTCGGTCTCCCGTGGTTGTCGGCGAATCTGGTCTCAGGCTAGTAGCTTCGTGGCCAGACTGCCCGAGAGACGAGGATGACCGTGACCAAGTACATCGCCGCGATCGACCAGGGGACGACCTCGAGCCGGTGCATGATCTTCGATCACGACGGTGACGTCGTCGGCGTCGCACAGAAGGAACACGAGCAGATCTTCCCGGAGCCGGGCTGGGTGGAGCACGATCCCGAGGAGATCTGGACCAACACCCGCGAGATGGTCGGGTCGGTCCTGGCCAAGACCGACCTGACCGCCAAGGACATCGCCGCGGTGGGAATCACCAATCAGCGCGAAACCACCGTCGTGTGGGATCGCGAGACCGGAAAGCCCGTCTACAACGCGATCGTGTGGCAGGACACCCGTACCGACAGTCTGTGCGACGAGCTCGGCGGTGACGAGGGTCGCGGACGCTTCCGCGAGACCACCGGGCTGCCGCTGTCCACGTACTTCTCGGGGCCGAAGGTGCGGTGGATCCTCGACAACGTTGACGGCGCACGCGAGCGGGCCGAGGCCGGCGAACTCGCCTTCGGCACGATCGACTCCTGGATCATCTGGAACCTCACCGGCGGTCTGCACATCACCGACGTGACCAACGCCTCGCGCACTCTGCTGATGGACCTCGAGACCCTCGACTGGGACCACGACATCTGTGCGGCGATGGGAATCCCGGTGTCGATGCTGCCCGAGATCCGCAGTTCGTCCGAGGTGTACGGCGATCTGGCGCTGCCCGGCATCTCGGCGGGAATCCCGATCGCCGGGATCCTCGGTGACCAGCAGGCCGCGACGTTCGGTCAGGCGTGCTTGTCGGAGGGCGAGGCCAAGAACACCTACGGCACCGGCAACTTCCTTCTGCTCAACACCGGCACCGAGAAGGTCCACAGCGAGCACGGTTTGCTCACCACGGTCTGCTACAAGCTCGGCGACAAGCCCGCCGTCTACGCTCTGGAGGGGTCGGTGGCCGTCACCGGCTCGCTGGTGCAGTGGCTGCGTGACAACCTCGGAATCATCCAGTCTGCCAAGGACATCGAACCGCTGGCACAGACCGTCGAGGACAACGGCGGTGCGTACTTCGTGCCCGCCTTCTCGGGTCTGTTCGCGCCGCGGTGGCGTCCCGATGCGCGCGGCGTCATCGCCGGACTCACCCGATACGTCAACAAGGGTCACCTGGCGCGCGCTGCTCTCGAGGCCACCGCGTACCAGACCCGCGAGGTCATCGAGGCCATGCGCGCCGACTCGGGGGTCGAACTCACGACGCTCAAGGTCGACGGCGGCATGGTGGTCAACGAGACACTCATGCAATTCCAGTCGGACATCTTGGATGTCCCGGTCACGCGTCCGGTCGTGAACGAGACCACCGCGCTCGGCGCGGCGTACGCGGCCGGCCTGGCCGTCGGATTCTGGGAGAGCGAGGACGACATCCGCACCAACTGGGCGGCGGACAAGACCTGGGAACCTCGGATGGGCGACGCCGAGCGCGAGCGCCTCTACGCCGGCTGGAACAAGGCCGTCGAGCGCACCTACGGCTGGACCGACGAGGACAACGCCTCCACGTAGGCCTTCCACGCCTGGAGTCGCTCGCGCCAGTAATCCGCACCCGGACCGGGCCCTACCTGAGTTGCGCGAATCCGAACCTCGGCGTCGTCCACGACGAAGTCGATCCGCACCTCGATCGGTGACTGAGCCGTTGCGGCCTCGGATCCCCACCTCATCGCGATGGTCTCACCGTCGACGCAGTCCACGACCCTGCCTCTGCGCTCGTCCCAGGAGATGAGGGCATCGCCACCGACTTCCGCATCGACGACAAGATCCACCCACCATCCGGCGCGTTCGCGGTACCGCGCGATCGCATTCCACACCTCGCGAAGCGAACCGCCGACCGCGACGGTTTCGTCCACCGTCTGGCGTTCGGGCCCCACCGGATCGCCCCCGACGGGCGCGAACGCCTCGAGACTTCTCAGGTCGTCGAGCGAAACGAGCGCCGCGGCCGGCGCACCGTGCCGGGTGATCGTGATCCGCTCGCCGCGGTATCCCACCCGGCACACCAGCTCCCGCAGCTGCGCCCGCGCTTCCCCGAACGGAACCTCCGACGTCGTCATTGCACGGATGCTAGGCGCGCGGTCCGACAGTCCGGCCGGGCGGAAGCACCGCGGTTCGAGCGCAGAAGATCGATCACCGACAAAGCCATTTGGTACAGATCACGAGGTTTTGTACAAAACTCTTCAGGCACCGATCACAGTTCCCGAGCGATGCGCCGAGTGGGCGGCCCGCAATCGGTCGACGCCCTCGGCCAGCACCGCGCCGTCGTAGGTCGCGAAACACAACCGGGCCGCATGCGGGTGGGCGCTCGCGACGCCGAACGCCCCGCCGGGCACGAACGCGACATCGTGCCCGACGGCGGTGTCGAGCAGGCGCGTGGTGTCCGTGCCGTCGGCGAACTCGATCCAGCAGAACATCCCCCCGTGCACCGCCGCGTGCGAGATACGTTCCCCGAAAGCGGCTTCGAGGGACGATACGAGAGCGTGCGCGCGCCCCGCGTACGCGGCACGGACGGTGGCTAGATGCCCGTCGAGCCACGCGGCGTCGCCGAGCAGTTCCGTCGCGATCTGCTGTGTGAGCGACGAACCGCACAGGTCCGCGCCCTGCTTGAGCAGTTCGACGGCCTCGCACACCCGGCGATCGCCGTGCAGCCAGCCGATCCGCAGCGCCGGGGCGAGGGTCTTCGATCCGCTCGACAGCCGGATCACCCGATCGGAGTGCGCCGCGACCGGGGCGGGCGCGGGCGTATCGAACCACAGTTCGCCGTACGGGTCGTCCTCGATGATCCAGAATCCGTACTCGTCCGCGAGCGCCGCGAGGTGGACCCGCCGCTCCGCCGACAGCACGACGCCGCGAGGGTTGTGGAAGTTGCTCACCGTGTGGACGAGCTTGGGCCGCAACCCCTCCCGCAGAGCCTGCTCGAGTGCCGCGGTATCCATGCCGTCCGCGTCGAGCGCGACGGGCACCAGGGCGGCCTGTGCCGTGCGGAACACCTGCAGCGCACCGGTGTAGCCGGGTTCTTCGACGACGACGGTGTCACCCGGATCGAGGAGCACCTGCGCGAGCAGGCTGAGCGCCTGCTGCGAACCGTGCGTGACCACGACCTCGGCCGGGTCGATCGACCGCCCCACCTTGACGCCCTCCCGGGCCGCGACGGTCTCGCGCAGCGGCGCCCAGCCGGACGTCTCGCCGTACTGGACCGAGCGCGGATCGGCGAGGGCGCGGTGCGCGGCCTCGGCGATCCTCTCCCGCGGAACGAGTTCGGTGGCGGGCAGTCCGCCGGCCAGGCTGATCACCTCCGGACGCGCGGTGAGGGTCAGCAGATCCCGGATGGCGGAACTGCGCAGACCGGCCATCCGGGAGGACAGACGTGGGGACGAGTCGAAAGACGACGGATCGAGTGACATGGAGGCGGCTCCGTGGCGTGGGACGGCGCGCCGTCGTACGTGCGACGGCGCAGGACGAAGGCAGGTACACCCAGGTCGTCCCGGATCCACGGGGCGGAGAGCGATGCGAGGGGCCGATGGTTCTCGGCCCCTCGCATCATTTCACAGCGCAACCACTATTTGGAAACTGAATCCCGAATCGTGAGACTCGTCATCTCAGTCCAAGTCGTCGTGGCGCATCAGCTGCCGCGACGCCTCGGTGATCGAGCCGGACAGCGACGGGTACACCGAGAACGTCTGCGCCAGGTCGTTGACGGTGAGGTTGTTCTGGACCGCGATCGCGATCGGCAGGATCAGCTCCGACGCGGTGGCCGCGACGACGACACCGCCGATGACCACCCCGGTGGCCGGGCGGCAGAAGATCTTCACGAAACCGCGGCGCAGACCGGACATCTTGGCCCGCGGATTCGTGTTGAGCGGCAGCATGACGGTGCGCGCGGGCACTTCGCCGTTGTCGATCGCGGCCTGGCTGACGCCGACGTTCGCGATCTCGGGACGGGTGAAGACTGCGGAGGCCACCGTCTTGAGCTTGATCGGGCTCACGCCCTCGCCCAGCGCGTGGTACATCGCAATGCGACCCTGCATCGCGGCCACCGAGGCCAGCGGCAGCAGGCCCGTGCAGTCCCCGGCCGCGTAGATGCCGGAGACCGCGGTCCGCGAGACACGGTCGACGCGCAGGTAGCCACCCTGGCCGAGTTCTATGCCGACCTTCTCGAGGCCCAGCCCCTCGGTGTTGGGCGTCGAGCCCACCGCCATCAGCGCGTGACTGCCGTGCACGGTACGACCGTCCGACAGCTTGACGACGATCCCGCCGTCCTCGGTCCGTTCGACGGCGTCGGCGCGGGCGTGCTTGACCAGGGTCACGCCGCGCTCGGCGAGCACGTCCTCGAGGACCAGGGCGGCGTCGGCGTCCTCGTGCGGCATGACGCGGTCACGGCTCGACACGAGAGTGACCTTGACCCCCATCTCGGTGTACGCGGACACGAACTCGGCGCCCGTGACACCGGAACCGACGACCACCAGGTGCGACGGCAGCTCCTCGAGGTCGTACAGGTGACGCCACGTGAGGATGCGCTCGCCGTCCGGCACGGCACCGGGCAGCACGCGGGGGCTCGCGCCGGTCGCGATGAGCACGACGTCCGCGTCGAGGATCTTCTCCTCGCCGGTGGTGAGGGTCGCGCGGACCTGGTGGGCCGCCATACCGATCTGCCGGTCGATCAGCTCGGCCTTACCGGAGAGCAGCTGCACGCCGACGCTCTGCAGGCGCGCGCGAATGTCGGAGGACTGCACCTGCGCGAGGTTCTTGACCCGGGAGTTGATCTCGGGCAGCGAGATCGTCGCGCTCGAGGGATCGAGGGAGATACCCAGGTCGGTTGCCCGCCGCATGTCGGTGCGGATACCGGTCGAGGCGATGAAGGTCTTCGACGGAACACAGTCGAACAGGACGCACGCGCCACCGATGCCGTCCGAATCGATCAAGGAGACCGCGGCGCCGTGCTGTGCTGCCACCAGCGCCGCCTCGTATCCGGCAGGTCCGCCGCCGATGATCACGATTCGGGTCATTCGTCCTCCAAGCTTGCCTCGACGGCCGGGATCTCCAGCCTGGCCCGGGTACAACGCTATTCCAGTGACCGGGAACACGCAGGCAACGGGCCCCTCCCGAGCGCCGAGCACATCGGATCGTGCGCCGGACGGTTCTCCGGGTTCCCGAGTTCCGAGCCGACGGATTAGGCTTGCCGCCGTGCCGATCTATGCCGCCTACGGGTCCAACATGCACCCGGAACAAATGCTCGAGCGCTGCCCGCATTCGCCGATGGCGGGCACCGGGTGGCTCCGAGGCTGGCGATTGACCTTCAGTGGCGGCGACATCGGCTGGGAGGGCGCACTCGCGACGGTCGTCGAGGATCAGGACGATCCGGATGCCGCGGTCTTCGTCGTCCTCTACGACGTCCCCACCGAGGACGAGGAGCGCCTGGACCGCTGGGAGGGTTCCGAACTCGGCATCCATCGCAAGATCCGGTTGCGCGTCGACACCGCCGACGGGCCCGTTCTCGCCTGGCTGTACGTGCTCGACGCCTACGAGGGCGGCCTGCCCTCGGCCCGCTATCTCGGCGTGATGGCCGATGCCGCGGAGATCGCCGGCGCCCCGGCCGAGTACGTCCGGAGCCTGCGCACCCGCAACAGCCGTAACGTCGGCCCCGGCACGCCCTGACCGCCTGTCACGACTGCAGCACCAGGTTCGTCAGGACCCGAACCCCGGTGACCAACGCCCGCTCGTCGAGGTCGAACGTGGGCTGGTGGATGTCCAACTGAGGGCCGTGCCCGGACCACACGCCGAGCCGCGCCATCGCACCCGGCGCCTCCTCCAGATACCAGGAGAAGTCCTCGCCGCCACCCGACTGCGGGGTGTCCGCGAGAGCGTCGGGACCGATCGCGCGCACCGCGTCCTCGAACATCCGCGCCGACACCTCGTCGTTCACCACCGGCGGCACCCCGCGCCGGTAGTTGAGCTCGTAGCGCACGCCGGTCGGCGCGAGCAGTCCGTGGACGATCTCCCTGACCGTCGGCTCGAGCAGCGCCCACGTGTCGTGGTCTCCGGTGCGGACGGTCCCGGTGAGGATGCCACTTCGGGGGATCGCGTTGGGGGCCTGCCCGGCGCTGACCGCGCCCCACACCATCACCGTGCCGCTACGCGGATCGATGCGGCGGCTGAGCATCCCGGGCAGCCCGGTGATGACCGTGCCGATCGCGTAGACCAGGTCCGTCGTCAGGTGCGGCCGGGAGGTGTGACCGCCCGGCGAGTCGAGGACGAGTTCGATGGTGTCCGCCGCGGAAGTGATGGCACCGACCCGCACGCCCACCTTGCCCGCCTCGAGCCGCGGGTCGCAGTGCAGTGCGAAAATCCGCGAGACCCCCTGCATCCCGCCGGCGGCCACGACGTCGATGGCACCGCCCGGCATGACCTCCTCGGCCGGCTGGAAGATGAACCGCACGCCGATCGGCAACTGCGGCAACGAGTTCAATGCCAGTGCTGTCCCGAGCAGGATCGCGGTGTGGGCGTCGTGGCCGCACGCGTGCGCCACGCCGGGCACGGTCGACGAGTACGGCGCACCCGTCGCCTCCTGCAGCGGCAGCGCGTCCATGTCGCCGCGCAACCCGATCCGCATTCCGCCGGGGCCGATGTCGCAGATCACGCCCGTCCCTCCGGGCAGCAGCAGCGGTGACATCCCGGCCGACGACAACTGGCTCGCAACGAACGCGGTGGTCGCGAACTCGTGCCGCGCCAGTTCCGGATTGGCGTGGAAGTGCCGACGCCACCGCGACAGGTCCATCGTGTGTTCGGCGAGCCACTTCTCGACGTCCTCGTTCACCGACGTTCCACTCCTTCCAGCAGGCGCGCTCGCTGACCTTCGTCGAGCGCGGCTCGAATCGTCGTGCGCGCCAGAGCGATCGCACCGTCGACCACGGCCTGGTCGGCCGACTCGTTAACCGCTGCCGCCGCGAACGCCGGCTGATGCGTCACCGCGCCGCCGGAATCGAGTCCCACGACCGGGTGAATTCCGGGCAGCACGTGCGTCACGTTGCCCATGTCGGTACTGCCCAGCGGCCGAGACGATTCCAACTCGGCGGACAGCGGAGTCCGGCCGAGGTCGACGATCTCGTCGCGGTACACGTCGGACAGCCACGGGTCCGGCCGCAGTTCGCTGTACGGCGGCGAGACCGTGCGGATCCCGTGTGTGCACCCCGTCGCGAGCGCCCCGGCCGCGAAGCACGCCTCGGCGCGGGCGGTCAACTCCTCGAGCGAGTCCGCCGTCCGCGCCCGCAGGTAGTACAGCATCTCGGCGTGGGCGGGCACGATGTTCGGTGCCGCGCCGCCGTCGCTGACTATTCCGTGCAGTTGCTGCCCCGGCGACAGGTGCTGACGGAGCAGCGCGAGACCGACCTGCGCGACGGTGACGGCATCGGCTGCGTTGCGGCCGAATTCCGGTGCGGCCGACGCGTGCGCCTCCCTGCCCGCGAACGTGATCGCGAGGTCGGCGAGCGCGAGCGACGTCGCACCCACGATGTCGAAGGGTCCGGGATGCACCATCAACGCCGCCGCGACATCGTCGAAGACACCGCGCTCGAGCATCAGCACCTTGCCGCCGCCGGTCTCCTCGGCCGGTGTCCCGATGACCCGCACGGTGATTCCCAGCGCATCCGCGACCGGCGCCAGCGCGAGGGCGGCGCCGACCGCGGATGCCGCAATGACGTTGTGCCCGCACGCATGACCGATCTCCGGGAGCGCGTCGTACTCGGCGAGCAGCCCGATCACCAGATCGCCGCTGCCGACAGTCGCCTCGAACGCCGTGGGCAGGTCGGCGATTCCGGTGCGCACGTCGAAGTCGTGACCGCGCAGGAAGTCGACCAGCTTGGCGGCGCTGCGGACCTCCTCGAACGCCAATTCCGGTTCGTCGTGGATGGAGTGCGACAGCGCGATCAGATCCGATCGCGCGGCCGACACCGTCTCCGATACTGCAGGGGATCCTGACCTCACAGCGTCCAGTCTCTCACTCCTGCGGGCCGGGCCCTCGTCAACCGAACTTGAAGTTGCTCTCGTCGGTCGCGGTGCCGAGGGCTTCGAGCGTTTCGCGGTGGATGCCGCGCTTGATCCCGGAGAGATTCGCCCCGCGCGTGGAGACGAGTGCCGACGCCCGCGCGACGGCAGCACCGAGCACCAGATCGCCCTCGACGGCGTCGTCGACGATGCCCGCCGCCAGCGCGTCGGCCCCGCCGTAGCGGCGTCCCGTCGTCATCGCCTCGACGGCCGTCTGCCGCGTCAACCGGGACGTGAGGAGCGACGACATCCCCACCGTGAACGGCATGTTCAGATTGACCTCGGGCAGGCAGTAGTAGCCGCGGTCGCTGCGCATGACGCGGAAATCCTGCGACACCGCGAGCATCGCGCCGGCACCGAAGGCGTGACCCTGCACGGCCGCGATCGTCGCCATCGGGAAGGTCAGCAGCCGGGAGAAGACCGTGTGCACCCGATCGAGATACCCGGGCAGCTTGTCGAGGTTGCCGAAGATCCAGTCGGTGTCGAGGCCGTTCGTGTAGAACTTTCCGGTCGCCGTGGTGACCAGCGCGGCGGGCCCCTCGTGCGCCTCGACCTCGTCCAGCAACGCGTGCGTCGCGTCGATCCAGTCGGGGTGGAACCGATTCTCGTTGTCCGTCTCACCCTCGTTGCCGAGGTACAGGACGAAGACGTCGCCTTGACGATTCAGGTATGGCATGGGCGCGATACTACCCGCGAGTAACATCGCGTGCCGCCACTACTGTGTCCCTTCATGGGCACACTCGAGCAGCAGGCCGCCGACGTTCTCGCCGAACGTACCGGGATCGCGAAGCACCGCGCCGCGGTCGTTCTCGGATCGGGATGGCGGGCCGCAGCCGACTCGCTGGGCGAGCCGGTCGCCACGGTCCCGATGGCGGACCTTCCGGGTTTCGCCACACCGTCCGCCTCGGGACACGCCGGCACGGTGCTTTCGATCCGTGTCGGTGACACGCCGGTTCTCGTACTTCTCGGTCGCGCGCACGCCTACGAAGGGCACGACCTCACGCGCGTCGTGCATCCGGTCCGCACCGCGATCGCCGCCGGCGCCGACACCGTCGTGCTCACCAACGCCGCGGGCGGGATCCGCGAGGGGATGAGCGTCGGGCAGCCCGTCCTCATCAGCGACCACCTCAACCTCACCGCAAGGTCACCGCTCGTCGGGGCCCAGTTCGTGAACCTCGTCGACTCCTACAGCCCCCGGTTGCGGACCCTCGCCCGCGAGATCGACCCGACCCTGGCCGAGGGCGTGTACGCGGGACTGCCCGGCCCGCACTACGAGACGCCCGCGGAGATCCGCATGCTCCGCATCCTGGGTGCCGACCTGGTGGGGATGTCGACCGTGCACGAGACCATCGCGGCCCGCGCGCTCGGCGCGGAGGTCCTCGGCATCTCCCTCGTGACCAACCTCGCCGCCGGCATCACCGGAGAACCTCTCGACCACGCCGAGGTCCTGGCCGCTGGGCAGGCGTCCGCCGGGCGCATGGGCGGACTGCTGCGCGACCTGCTGGCGCGGCTGTGACGCTCCGCTTCGGGACCGCCGGCCTACGCGGACCGGTCGGCGACGGACCGGACTGCATGAACGTCGGGGTCGTCGAGCGCACCACGGCGGGGCTCGCGGCCTGGCTACGCGGCCAGTGCCTCGGCGGCGGCATCGTGGTCGTCGGCCGGGACGCCCGGCACGGGTCGGAGGAGTTCGCGGCGGCCGCGGCCGAAGTGCTCGCGGCGGAGGACTTCGACGTGGTGCTGCTGCCGCGGCCACTGCCCACTCCCCTGGTGGCGTTCGCGGTACGCCGACTCGGCGCGGCAGCCGGCGTGCAGATCACCGCATCGCACAATCCGCCCGCCGACAACGGATACAAGGTGTACGTCCACGGCGGGGCACCGCTCGCGGCCCCGGCCGACCGCGAGATCGAGGACGCGATCGCGAACGTCGAACGGGTCGGCCGTGCCCCGGTCACGCCGGTGGACGACGCGCTGGTCACCGCCTATCTCGAGCGAGTCGCGTCACTGCCGTTCGGCGACAGGCGGGACATCCGGATCGCACTCACACCGCTGCACGGTGTCGGCGGCGAGATCGCGGTGGCCGCCCTGCACGCGGCGGGGTTCACCGACATCCACACCGTGGCAGGGCAATTCGCACCCGATCCAGACTTTCCCACCGTCACGTTCCCGAACCCCGAGGAACGCGGCGCCACGGAAGAACTGCTCGCGCTCGCGGCGTCCGTCGACGCCGACGTCGCGATCGCACTCGACCCCGACGCCGACCGCTGCGCGGTCGGTGTGCCCGGTCCGGACGGCTGGCGGATGCTCACCGGTGACGAGACCGGCGCGCTGCTCGGCGATCGGATCCTTGCGCACGCCTCCGGGGACGCACTGGTCGCGACGACGATCGTCTCGTCGACGCTGCTCGGCCGGATCGCCGAGGCCCGCGGATTTCGTTCCGCCCACACCCTCACCGGGTTCAAGTGGCTCGTGCGCGCCGGCGAGGGCCTGGTCTACGCGTACGAGGAGGCCGTCGGGCACTGCGTCGACCCGCAGGTCGTGCGCGACAAGGACGGCATCTCCGCGGCCGTGCTGATCGCGGACCTGGCCGCCGACCTCGCGGCGGACGGGCGCACTCTCGGCGGTGCCCTCGACGACCTTGCCGCGCGCTTCGGCGTCCACGTCACCGGCCAGGTCTCGCGCCGGTTCGACGACCTCGACGAGATCGGCCGGGCGATGGCCCGACTGCGCGAGTACCCGCCGGCGGAGCTCGCCGGAATCGGCGTCACGGCAAGGGACCTCGCCGCGGCGCGCGGTCCGCTCCGCACCGACGCGGTGACCTTGACCGGCCCGGGGCTCCACGTCACGGTCCGGCCGTCGGGCACCGAGCCGAAACTCAAGGCCTACTTCGAGGTCGTCGAACCCGTTACGTCCACCACGCACCTCGCCGCCGCCCGGGTCGCCGCACAGGCGCGGGCCGAGGCGGTGCGGGCGCACCTTGCGGCGGGAGATCGACCCGGCACATCCTGAAGCGCGAGTACCTCCCACCCGAAGGTGACAACGGAACGGAGAACACGATGCTCCGACAGAACGGTTCCACGTCGAGGACGCGCACGGCGACCCTCGCGATCACGGGGGCCGCGCTCGTCGCTCTCGCCGGTTGCGGCGGGAACGACGACGGCTGGCAGGATCCCACCTCGACCACCGGTACGACCACCGGCACGACGACCGGCGCGGGCACCGGCACGCCCGACGCCGCCCCGGGCACACAAGCCCTCGCTCGGGCCGGAGCGACCGCCGTGGCGGCGGTACCCGAGGGTGTCCTCGTCTCGATCGAAGCCGAGCACGACCGGACGTGGGAGGCGCAGGTCGTCACTCCCGACGGGATCGAACACCACGTCGATGTGTCCGCCGACGGCGCGACGGTCCTCGGGACGCCCCGGATCGAGGAAGAGGACGAAGCCGACCGCGCGAAACACCGCGACCGCGTGCAGGCAGCGACTCTCGACTACAACGCGGCCACTGCCGTCCTGCTCACCGAAGTACCCGGCGGCGCGGTCACCGAACTCGACCTCGACTCCGCCAACGGCACCACGGTGTGGGAGGCCGACGTGATCGACGAGTCCGGCACCAAGCACGAGGTCACCGTCGACGCCGCGACCGGCACGGTCCTGGCGAACACGACCGGACGCTGAACTCGGCGAACCTCCCGCTCGGGCAGATCAATCTCTGGTACAACGTTCCGGTACCGATGGTTGGCAATTTGAGAGGTTCGGCCGATATGAGAGTTTTCCAGGGCGCTGCCGCAGGCCGGGTCCGAACGGCTGCCGTCGTCGGCGCAGCACTCGTCGCCTTGGTCGGTTGCGGCAACGACGACGGCGGCGCGGCAACCACCACGAGCGCCGCTGCCGCGACGAGCACCTCCGCGAAGGCCTCGACGACGTCGGCTTCGGGGGCTTCCGGGGCGTCCGAGGCTTCGGGGGCTTCCGGGAACACGGCGACATCCCCCACATCGGCATCGGCCGCGACTGGCGCCCCGTCGCTCGCGCCCGGCTGGAACGCCAAGGTCTTCGAACATGCCGGCCGCACCGCGCT
Source organism: Prescottella sp. D32 (assembly GCF_037287305.1). NCBI lineage: Bacteria > Bacillati > Actinomycetota > Actinomycetes > Mycobacteriales > Nocardiaceae > Rhodococcus > Prescottella sp. D32. The sequence goes on along the minus strand of NZ_JARBSW010000001.1, from coordinate 1,610,450 downwards.
CGCGGCAGTTCCCGGCAGCTCGCTGGTGTCCATCGAGGAGAACAGCGACGGCAGCTGGGTCGTCGACCTGATCAACGCCGACGGCGTCGCGGTCGAGGTCGGCATCTCCCCCGACGGTGACCGCGTCATCGCCGGCCCCTCGGTGACCGGGGAACCCACCCCGGGCACCGACGTAGCCAAGCTCGACTACACGGCCGCCACGGGCGTCGTGCTGACCGAGGTCCCGGGCGGCCGGATCACCGACCTGCAACTCGTGGTGGAGAAGGGCGGCACGTACGTGTGGGAGGCCGACGTCGTCGACGCGTCCGGAGCGCGGCGCGCCGTGGACGTCGACGCGGTGAGCGGACGCGTCCTGCAGAACGCCCCGCGCTAGCTAGCGGGGGCCGAACTGGCGGTCGCCCGCATCGCCGAGTCCCGGCACGATGAAGGCGTTCTCGTCGAGGCCCTCGTCGACGGTGGCCGTGACCAGGCGGACCGGGTGGCCGGAGTTCGCGAGGGCGTCGACGCCCTCCGGTGCGGCGACCACACACACCGCGGTGACGTCGGTGGCGCCACGCGCGACGAGCAGATCGATCGTGTGCACCATCGAACCGCCGGTCGCGAGCATCGGATCGAGCACGTACACCGGGATGCCGGAAAGGTCGGCCGGCAGCGACTCGAGGTACGGCACCGGCTGGTGCGTCTCCTCGTCCCGGGCCATCCCGACGAAACCGACCCGCGACTGCGGGATGGCCAGGCTGGCCTGGTCGACCATGCCCAGGCCCGCTCGCAGGACCGGGACCAGCAGGGGCGGCGCCGCCAGCCGGTAACCCGTCGTCACCGCCACCGGCGTCTTGACGTCGAACTTCTCGACCGGGGCGTCGCGGATGGCTTCGTAGATCAACATCTGGGTCAGTTCGCGCAATGCGGACCGGAACGTGGGGCTGTCGCTGCGCTCGTCCCGCATCGTCGTCAGAAGAGCAGCTGCCAGCGGATGATCGACCACGCACGTTTCCATGAGTTCACAGGATAGTGGGGACCTCCGCCGCCGAATTCGATGGGAACCGAACCGCGCCTCACCGCGTCCAACTCTTCGACGGACATCTTCTCGACGGGGGGACTGCATGGGTGAGTTCTCGGCACGGACGGCAGGTATCGCGACGTTCGGCGCGACGGCCGCTGCTCTGGCCGCACAGACCGAGGCCGCGGGCGCAGCCGCGGGCGCGGCGGGTCCGGCACTGCTCGGACCGGTCTTCGGAGTCGTCGGGGGCGACTTCGTGGCCGCGTTCACGGCCGCTCAGGATGCTCACGTTGCCCAGGTGCGGCGACTGTCGTCGGCCTGGTCGGCCATGAGTGCAGCGGCCGCGAACACCGCCGCGGCGTACGACGCGACCGATGCCGCGGGCGCAGCCGCCCTCATCGACACGGGCGCAGGCGCCCTCGTCGCGACGGACGCCGGGCTGTCATGATCGACGTCCTCGCGCGCCCTGTCGTCGACCTTCTCGCCGCGTTCGGTTCCGGTGCCCTTCCGGCCGGCTCCCCCGCCGCATCGCTGCGGGCGGCCTCGGAAGCGATCGACGCCGCCCATGCGGTGGGGCGGACCGGGATCAGCGAACTCGGCGGCACCTGGACCGGTGTCGCCGCCGACGCGGCGGTCACGAAAGCGGAGGCCACACAGTCCGCATCCGTGCAGCTGTCGGATCGCGGCCGGGAGATCGCGACCGTCGTCGAGGCTGCGTCCGAGAGCGTCCGGGCAGGCAACGCCGAGCTCGCGGCGATCCTGCAGTCCTTCCTCTCACTCGCGTCCTCGGCGCTTCCCGCACTGGCGACACCGGCCGGGCAGATGATGTTGATCGGTGCCGCGACAGAACACCTCGGGCGTGCGCTGACCGTCGTCGAGCGAGTGCGCGGAGAGTTGGCCGCGCACACCGCGAAGATCGTGGACCTCACCGCCCCGGACCCGGTGCCGGACGACGCCCGCACGGTCGCCGCGTCCGCGCCCCTTCCCGCGGCACCCGTGGCACCGCAGGCCGATGTGGCCGGGCGGGTGCTGTCGGCGTTCGCGGGTCCCTCCTCGGGGCCCGTCGGATCCTTCGGCTCGTCGGCCGGCGACGCGGCACCCGTCGCCTACGGCTCCGGCTCGTACGGTTCCGGTTCGGCCGTGGCATCCACCGAGAGCGGCAGTGCCGGCGGCTCGACTTCGTACGATCCCCGCTTCGGCGGGAGCGGTGTCGAGATCGTGCTCCCCGACGGCACCACCGCCGTGGCCCCCAACGAGGAGGCCGCCGACGCGGTGCGCAATGCCCTCACCCAGCAGGGTGTGCCGTACCAATGGGGCGGCACGACGCCCGGACAGGGTCTGGACTGCAGCGGCCTCACCCAATGGGCTTACCGCGAAGCCGGAGTGGAATTGCCGCGGCTGGCCCAGGAACAGAGCGTCGGCGTTCCGGTCACCCAGGAGAACGTCATGCCCGGCGACCTCGCGGTGTGGGACGGCCACGTCGCGATGGTGATCGGCAACGGCCAGATGGTCGAGGCCGGCGATCCGGTGTCGGTCAGCGCGATCCGAACCAGCAACAGCGGCATGGGCTTTCACGGCTTCTACCGGCCCACCGAATGAGCATCCCGTCCCACGATCGGAGTGACATGACCGAACCGTTTCCGCCCCCACCGGCGTCGCCGGCGTCCTCGGCGACCGCTGTCAACCGCGCGCGTACCGTTGCGGTCCGGGCCACCGAGACGGGGCTTCCGCTCGACATCCGCATCGACAGGGGCGAACTGCGCTACGGCGGCGAACGCCTGGCCGCCGAGATCCTGCGGCTGTGCCGCGAGGCGGGCCGGGAGGCCGGGGCCCGGCGGCGCGAACAATTGACCCGCGACGGCGTGCCCGCCGACGTGCTCGATCGGCTCGGACTGCCCACCCGCGACCAGGTCGCGGCGAGTCAGCGCGCCGAGGACGAGAACCAGGCCGCACCGGCGAGTTGGATGCGACCGGCATGAGCGGGCGCGAGATGGATGCGGTCGTCGAACGGGCGAGCGCGCAGCTGGACCTTCTCGACGGCGCGTTGTCCGCACTCCAGGCCGTTCGGGCGGAAGCCGCGAGCGAAGACGGACGCGTGCGAGTGGAGGTCGACGGCAACGGCAGCCCGACCGGGTTGTGGCTCAGCGATTCCCTGCAGAACCTCGACGCGGCGGTCCTCGCGCGGACCATTGCGCACACCGCGCACCTCGCCGCCGCGGCTGCAACCGAGGAGCGCAATCGCATCACGTCGGAACTGTTCGACACGTTCGACGCGCGTTGACGGCGTCCAGCTATATCTTTGCCGCGCGGCTGGCTAGGCTTCCGGCCATGGCTGGAGACATCGTCCCGATCGAACTCGGTCTCACCCGAGGCGACCTCGTCACCCTGTGGGCCCCGAGCTGGCGCGAGGGCGACGACGAGTGGGAGGCCTTCCTCGGCCACGAGGAAGACCTGTACGGGTTTCCCACGGTCGCGGAGCTCGCCGCGTTCATCCGGACGAACGGCGACAACGATCTCGTCGATCACCCGTCGTGGGCGACCGTCTCGCGGCTCGCGGCTCCCGAACTCGAGCCGGACGACGACCACGGCTACGACCTCGTCGGGGTCCCGGAACTCGCGGCCGGTGATCCCGAACCGCTGACCGTCGCCGAACTCCGCAGCACCCTCGACATGGTGCGCAACCTCGGTGAGGTCTGCGAGCTCGAGCCGGTCCTGAAGTTCTTCGCCAACCACTCCGAGCTGAACTACCTGCGTGGCGGCCAGGACGTGTTCGCCGGCCGCGAGGGCGAGGAGCTGTGGGACCGCATCGGCACCGCGATCGCCCGGGGCTGGGACGCGGTGATCGATGCGGTGGACTCGATCGTCTCGACCCCGGTGGTCGACGCGCAGGCCCTGGCGATCGCCGAGGCCGAGATCCTCGCGGCGGAGGAGAACGTGGTCGACGCCGACGACGACGCCGAGGCCGACGAGGACCTGGAGGAGTACGACGCCGATTCCGAGGACGAGGAGCAGGACGAGGAGGAGACGTTCTGGACCGAGGTCGGTATCGACCCGATCCAGATCATCACGTCCGAGACCACCTACTACTCACTGCGCTGCTACCTCGACGAGCACGCGGTGTTCCTGGGCCGCGGCGGAAAGATCTCGGTGTTCGGGTCGGAGCGCGCGCTGGCCCGCTACCTGGCCGACAACCACGACCACGCGCTGGCCCAGGTGAGCACGTACGAGCAGGTGCAGACCGCCGCGGTCGACGGCTCCCTCGACATCGAGGTCACCGACCAGAACGTCTACGTCCTTCCCGGGCTGGCGGACGACTTGGCCGAGGGCCCGGACGCCGTCGACGCCGACCAGTTGGAGTTGGCCGTCGAGTTGTTCACCGACGCCGCCGACTTCGCGAAGGACGACGCCACCGATGCCGCGCTCGCCGCGTCGACCCCGCTCGGCTGGTACGTGTCGTACATTCTCGAGCCCGATCCCGGTCGCATGACCCCGAGCCCGCCGTTCCAGGCCGAGGCCGAGGCGTGGCGTGCCCTGGAGAACGAGTTCGAGACGCGTCTGCGCCCCGAATAGGCCGGGCGGGCAGGTCAGCCGATCAGCACCGCGTAACCCGGCTTGATCACCCCGTCGATCAGCGCCAGCCGTTGGTCGAAGGGGATGAACGCCGACTTCATCGCGTTGATGGTGAACCGTTCGAGATCGCTCCAGCCGTAGCCGAACGTGTCGACCAGCGCCAGCATCTCGCGGCTCATCGTGGTGTCGCTCATCAGCCGGTTGTCGGTGTTGACGGTGACCCGGAACCGCAGGCGCGCGAGCAGGTCGAACGGATGCTCCTCGAGGTTGGCGACCGCACCGGTCTGCACGTTCGAGCTCGGGCACAGCTCGAGCGGGATCCGCTTGTCGCGCACGTAGTTCGCGAGCAGGCCCAGGGTGATCTCGCCGTCGGGTCCGACCACGATGTCGTCGGTGATGCGCACCCCGTGCCCCAACCGATCGGTTCCGCAGAACGCGATCGCCTCGTGGATCGACGGCAGCCCGAACGCCTCGCCGGCGTGGATCGTGAAATGCGCGTTGGACGCACGCATGTACTCGAAGGCGTCGAGATGCCGGCTCGGCGGGTATCCGGCCTCGGCACCGGCGATGTCGAAGCCGACCACACCGCGGTCGCGGAAACGGACCGCGAGTTCTGCGATCTCGCGCGAGCGCGCAGCATGCCGCATCGCAGTGAGCAGGCAGCCGACCCGGATCTCACGCCCGTCGGCCCGGGCGTTCTCCTCGCCCTCCCGGAACCCTTCGAGGACGTGCTCGACGACGTCGTCGAGGCTCAGTCCGCCCTCGAGATGCTGTTCGGGCGCGAACCGCACCTCCGCGTAGACCACGCCGTCGTCGGCCAGGTCCTCCGCGCACTCGCGCGCGACCCGGCGCAGACCGACCGGGGTCTGCATCACCGCGACAGTGTGCGCGAAGGTCTCGAGGTAGAGCTCGAGCGAACCGCTGTCGGCGGCGTTCCGGAACCACGCGGCGAGTCCGTCCGGCGTCTCGGCGGGTAGCCCCGTGTAGCCGCATTCGTCGGCGAGTTCCGCGACGGTGCCCGGCCGGAGGCCGCCGTCGAGGTGATCGTGCAGCAGCACCTTGGGCGCGCTGCGGAGGTAGTCCAGATCCAACGGCGCTGTCATGGCTAGACGGTAGCCGCGGGACCTGTCGATCGGGTGGCATCGGAATGCCGAGTGTCGGAACGCGTGATGGCCGGCAGCCGGTGTTTCGAGTTGGTGCCGACCACTCCCGTCACACGAGACGACGGCTGTAACCACGAGGAATGAGGTTACCGGCGAGTAGATTCAGGAAGGCGCACCGCAGACCGTGTGAGACATTTTGCACATTGCATCCGCAGGACGCAGACCCATCGATTCAGGGCCAGATCCCGGGTAGCGCGTGGACCCACCACGCACGCGATCGACCGCGAAACACCGACCACTATTGTCGCGCAACAGTTTCCGCCGAAACAGGGCACTAAGTCCCCACCTCGTACCGACCACTGAATGCATGCAGACAATCGACACCCGGCATCGACCCCGCTATGGGAAGGCAAACCTAACAAGCAATTTCGTGGCCGTACGAACCACAGAGGGAATTAGTTCCCGGATTCGGTTGGGTTTAGAGTTCACAGAAGTCGGTTTAGGTTCTCGTCGAGCCCGAGCTGCTGGACACCCGAAAAGCTGTGCAGGCTCGACGCGCCCACCAAAGACGTTGGAGGCACAGCACTCGATGAGCAGCACGACTGAAGCCGCTCCGGCCAAGGAGCGCACCCGGTCGCTTTACCGGGGAGACCCCGGCATGTGGTCTTGGGTTCTACACCGGATCACTGGCGTAGCGACATTCTTCTTCCTTTTCGTCCATGTCCTGGACACCGCACTCGTGCGCGTCAACCCGGACACCTACGACCGAGTCATCGAGACCTACAAGAACCCCCTTGTCGGCCTCATGGAGCTCGCGCTCGTCGCCATGGTGCTGTACCACGCACTCAACGGCCTGCGCGTGATGCTCGTCGACTTCTGGTCGAAGGGACCCCAGTACCAGCGCGTCATGCTCTGGGTGATCATCGCGATCTGGTTCGTGGTCATGATCCCGGGTGCCGGACGCATCTTCTACAACATGTTTGCGGGGCACTGACATGACGACAGAAGCCAAGTCTCTCGGCAAGGCGTACGATCGCCCCGCCAGCCTGGACAACCCCCGCTCGCCGCGCAAGCCGGCGAAGAACAACTTCGAGCTCTACGCGTGGCTGTTCATGCGTTTCTCGGGCCTGGCGCTCATCATCCTGGTCCTGGGTCACCTGTTCATCATGCTGATGCTCGACGACGGCGTGCACCGCATCAACTTCGCGTTCGTCGCGGGTCGCTGGTCCAGCCCGTTCTGGCAGTTCTGGGACCTCACCATGCTCTGGCTCGCCCAGCTGCACGGCGGTAACGGCCTGCGCACGGTCATCGCGGACTACTCGCGCAAGGACTCCACCCGGTTCTGGCTCAACACGATCCTGGTCGTGTCGATGATCCTGATCATGGGCCTGGGCACCTACGTCATCTTCACCTTCGACCCCAACATCTCGGCGAGCTAGGGGAGCAGAGACTTCATGCAGGAACATCGTTATGACGTCGTCATCGTCGGCGCCGGTGGCGCTGGCATGCGCGCAGCCATCGAGGCCGGGCCCCGCGCTCGCACCGCGGTCCTGACCAAGCTGTACCCCACTCGCAGCCACACCGGTGCCGCCCAGGGTGGCATGTGCGCCGCCCTGGCGAACGTCGAGGAAGACAACTGGGAGTGGCACACCTTCGACACCGTCAAGGGTGGCGACTACCTCGCCGACCAGGACGCGGTCGAGATCATGGCCAAGGAAGCCATCGACGCGGTGCTGGACCTGGAGAAGATGGGTCTCCCGTTCAACCGCACGCCCGAGGGCAAGATCGACCAGCGTCGTTTCGGTGGTCACACCCGCGATCACGGTAAGGCCCCGGTTCGCCGCGCATGCTACGCCGCCGACCGCACCGGTCACATGATCCTGCAGACGCTCTACCAGAACTGCGTCAAGCACGACGTCGAGTTCTTCAACGAGTTCTACGCGCTCGACATCGCGCTGACCGAGACCCCCGAGGGTCCCGTCGCCACCGGCGTCATCGCCTACGAGCTCGCCACCGGCGAGATCCACGTCTTCCATGCGAAGTCGATCGTCTTCGCCACGGGTGGCTCGGGTCGCATGTACAAGACGACGTCCAACGCGCACACCCTCACCGGTGACGGCATGGGCATCATCTTCCGCAAGGGCCTGCCGCTCGAGGACATGGAGTTCCACCAGTTCCATCCGACGGGACTGGCCGGCCTGGGCATCCTCATCTCCGAGGCCGTCCGCGGCGAGGGCGGCATCCTCCGCAACGTCGACGGCGAGCGCTTCATGGAGCGCTACGCCCCCACCATCAAGGACCTCGCGCCGCGCGACATCGTCGCCCGCTCGATGGTGCTCGAGGTGCTCGAGGGTCGCGGTGCCGGTCCGAACAAGGACTACGTCTACATCGACGTCACGCACCTCGGCGAGGACGTGCTCGAGGAGAAGCTCCCCGACATCACCGAGTTCGCGCGCACCTACCTCGGCGTCGACCCGGTCACCGAGCTCGTGCCCGTCTACCCGACCTGCCACTACGTGATGGGCGGCATCCCCACCAAGATCAACGGTGAGGTGCTGCGCAACAACGAGGACCACGTTCCCGGCCTGTACGCCGCCGGCGAGTGCGCGTGTGTCTCGGTGCACGGTGCAAACCGTCTCGGCACCAACTCGCTGCTGGACATCAACGTCTTCGGTCGCCGCGCCGGCATCGCCGCCGCGGAGCACGCCGAGAAGTCCGACTTCGTCGAGCTGCCCGAGAACCCGGCCGCGAACGTCGAGAAGTGGCTCGAGGTCATCCTGTCCGACCACGGCCACGAGCGCGTCGCGGACATCCGCACCGAGCTGCAGCAGTCGATGGACAACAACGCGTCGGTGTTCCGTACCGAGGAGACCCTGACGCAGGCGCTCAAGGACATCCACGCCCTCAAGGAGCGCTACAACCACATCACGGTCCAGGACAAGGGCAAGCGCTACAACAGCGACCTGCTCGAGGCCGTCGAGCTGGGCTTCCTGCTCGAGATGGCCGAGGTGACGGTCGTCGGTGCCCTCAACCGCAAGGAATCGCGTGGCGGCCACGCCCGCGAGGACTACCCGGATCGCAACGATGCCGAGTACATGCAGCACACGATGGCGTACAAGGAAGGATCGGAGCTCATCTCCCCGATCCGTCTGGACTACAAGCCGGTTGTCCAGACCCGCTACGAGCCGATGGAGCGTAAGTACTGATGTCCGCACCTGTCATGGACAAGGACGCAACCGCGCTGCCGCCCGTCCCCGAGGGCGCGGTCATGGTCACCCTCAAGATCGCCCGGTTCAACCCGGAGGACGGCGAGGGCCAGCGCTGGGAGAGCTTCCAGGTCCCCACCCTGCCGACCGACCGTCTGCTGAACCTGCTGCTGTACGTGAAGGGCTACCTGGACGGCACGCTGACGTTCCGTCGCTCCTGCGCGCACGGCGTCTGCGGTTCGGACGCGATGCGCATCAACGGTGTCAACCGTCTGGCCTGCAAGGTCCTGATGCGCGACATGCTGCCCAAGGACGGCAAGCCGATCACGATCACCGTCGAGCCCATCAAGGGTCTGCCGGTCGAGAAGGATCTGCTGGTCGACATGGAGCCCTTCTTCGACGCGTTCCGCGCCGTGAAGCCGTTCCTCATCACGACCGGCAACGAGCCGACCCGCGAGCGCATCCAGTCGCAGGCGGACCGCGCCCGGTTCGACGACACCACCAAGTGCATCCTGTGCGCGTGCTGCACCACGTCGTGCCCGGTGTACTGGAGCGACGGCAGCTACTTCGGCCCGGCCGCGATCGTGAACGCACACCGCTTCATCTTCGACAGCCGTGACGAGGGCGCCGCCGAACGTCTCGACATCCTGAACGACAAGGACGGCGTGTGGCGCTGCCGCACGACCTTCAACTGCACCGACGCGTGCCCCCGTGGCATCCAGGTGACGAAGGCGATCCAGGAAGTCAAGCGCGCGCTGCTGTTCGCCCGCAAGTGACGCGTTCGTAGGAATCAGCACCACCGTTTTGCGCACTCGGCGCTGCTCCCGACCTGGTCGGGGCGGCGCCGAGTGCGCAGAATGCGTTTCAGGGCCTACCCTGGAATTTCGTTATGGCTGCTCACCCGAAGTCCGCGCGACGGCGAATCCTCCTGACCGCCACTGCCTCCGCACTCGTCCTCGGTGCCGGGGGCGCTCCCGCCGCGGCTGTGCCACTCGCCGGGCAGTCGCCCCTGGCTGCGGATCAGGCCGTCGCGCCCACCACCACTCCCCCGTTCAGCACACCGAACACCGATGCGTGCCCGCACCGCCTGTCGCCGCCGCCCGCGATCGACCTGTCTGAGGTACCGCGCCCCGGTGAGACCGCACCGGCCCCCGTCCCGGTGCCGGACGAGCCGGTCGGCGGTGCGGCACTCGGCAACTGCGGTGTGGTCACCGCCCCCGGCACCCCACCACTTCCCGCCGAGATCTCGGCGACGGGCTGGGTTCTGTCCGACCTCGACACCGGTCAGGTGCTCGCCGCGAAGGACCCGCACGGGCGTTACCGGCCCGCCAGCACCATCAAGGTGCTGCTAGCGCTGGTGGCGCTCGACGAACTCGATCTCGACACCACGATCGTGGCGAGCCCCGAGGCCGCGTCCATGGAGGGCAGTTCGGTCGGCCTGGGCGCCGGCGGCACGTACAGCAACCTGCAGCTGATGCAGGGGCTCGTGATGCGGTCGGGCAACGACGCCGCCCAGGCGCTCGCACAGCAGCTCGGCGGCGAGCAGGCCACCGTCGCCACGATGAACGCCAAAGCGGCGTCCCTGGGCGCGTCGGACACCCGGACGGCGTCCGTCTCCGGTCTCGACGGACCGGGCATGTCGACGTCGCCGTACGACCTGGCGCTGTTCTTCCGCGCGGCCATGCAGAACCCGACGTTCGCCGGGCTGATCACGACGGACACCGTGATGTTCCCCGGTCATCCCGCCGACCCCACCAAGCCCGACGACAAGCCGGTCGATCCGTACCCGATCTTCAACGACAACCAGTTGCTCGCCAACTACCCGGGCGCCCTCGGCGGCAAGACCGGCTACACCGACGACGCCAGGCAGACGTTCGTCGGCGGCGCCGAGCGGGACGGCCGCCGCCTCGCCGTCACACTGATGGCCGCCGACGTGCTGCCGATCCGGCCGTGGGAGCAGGTCGGTCGGCTGCTCGACTACGGCTGGGCGCTCGACCCCGCCGTCTCCGTGGGCGTCCTGGTGGATCCGAAGGGCGCGGACGAGCCGGCCGTCCAGGTCGCCGGGCCCGAAACACACGGTCCGGGGGGCATGGATCTGGCGTCGGGTTCGGACCTGCCGAACAAGGAGGTCGCCGGACGCGTCGCGATCGGCATCGTCGGGTCGGGCATCGTCCTGGGTCTGCTGGGCTGGGCTCGGGCACTCACCCGCCGCCGCCGGCGCTGACGAGGCTCAGTCGCCCCGTCGCCGCCACAGGCCCGCCAACCCGATCGCCGCGAGTGCACCGGCGCCGGTGAGAGCGAGCGCTTCCTTCGCCGACGCCCCTTCCCGTACCTCGACGCGAGGCCGGATGACGGCGGAGTCGGGCGGCGGGACGTACGCATTCGCGAGATTCTCCCGGGCGGTGGCGGCCCACGCGGTGGCGAACAGGATGAGGCGCGCGCTGAGGTTCGCGAATACGAGGAGACCGATGATCGGCCCGAAGGCCGCACCCGCGGGCCCCTGGCTCACTGCCTCGAGATAGATGGCCCCGACCTGACGGAAGATCTCGAAGACGATCGCCGCTGCGAACGCAGCGCGTCCGGCGCTGCGCAGGGTCACCGCTTCGCGCGGCATCCGCGCGATCACCCAGGACAGCAGCGCCCAGGTGGCGAGCACGCTGATCGCCAGCGACGTGATCCGGAGCAGGACGCCCACGCCGGTCACGTGCTCCACGCCGAGCCACTCGACCACCTGACGAGCGACCGGTCCGTTACTGAGCGCCGACAGTCCGAACGTCACGAGCATCGCCCCACCCAGGCCGAGGAGCGCCCCGAAGTCCTTGAGTTTCGTGATCACGAAGTTGCCGGCCTCGTGGGTGTGCTCCCACATCGCCGTCAGAGCGTCCCGCAGGTTGGTGATCCAGCCGATGCCGGCGTACGCGGCGCCGAGGAGACCGAACACCCCCACGCTGGTGCGCGCGGAGATCGCCGAATCGATCAGCCCGTTGACGGTCTCGCCCAGACCGCCAGGCATGTTGTTGCTGACCTGGTCCTGGATCTCGTCGACCCACTCCGGGTTACCCGCGAGCGCGAAACCGGCGACAGCGAACGCGACCATGAGGATCGGAACGATCGCGAGGATCGTGAAGTACGTGATCCCGGCGGCGTAGTAGTCGCCCTTCTGCTGCTGGTAGCGACCGCCCGCTCGGACCAGGTGATCGAGCCACGGCCGCGCCGCACGCTGCCTGTCGAGAAAGCTGGGCGCGGCATCGGCCATGTACGGATTACCTCCTGGTCGTCAGGAATCCCACCTTCTCATAGACCTGGCCGAGTGTCCGGGCAGCGACCTCGCGGGCCCGATCGGCCCCGGAGGCGAGGATGCGGTCCAGTTCGGCGCGGTCGGAGAGGTAGCCGTCGACCTTCGCGCGCAGCGGCGTGACGAACTCGCCGAGCACCTCGGCGGTGTCCGCCTTGAGGTCGCCGTACCCCTTGCCCTCGTAGCCGGCGACGAGGTCGTCGATGCTCTTGCCGGACAGTGCCGACTGGATGGTGAGCAGGTTGCTCACGCCGGGCTTGTTCTGCGGATCGAACCGAATCTCGCGCTCGTTGTCGGTGACGGCGGACTTGATCTTCTTGGCCGAGACCTTGGGGTCGTCGAGCAGGTTGACGAGGCCGGCCGGAGTGGGGCCGGACTTGCTCATCTTCGACGTCGGGTCCTGCAGGTCGTAGATCTTCGCGGTGCCCTTGATGATCTGCGGCTCGGGGATCACGAACGTCTTGCCGAAGCGGGTGTTGAACCGGCCGGCGAGGTCACGCGCGAGTTCGAGGTGCTGGCGCTGGTCCTCACCCACCGGCACGCGCTGCGGGCGGTAGAGCAGGATGTCGGCGGCCATCAGCACGGGGTAGGTGAACAGCCCGACGCTGGCATGATCGCTGCCCTGCCTGGCCGACTTGTCCTTGAACTGCGTCATGCGGCTGGCCTCGCCGAAACCGGTGATGCAGTTGAGGACCCAGGCCAGCTCGGCGTGCTCGGGAACCTGGCTCTGCACGAACAGCGTCGACCGCTCGGGATCGATGCCGAGCGCGAGCAGCTGCGCGACGGCCCGAAGGGTGCGCTGACGCAGTTCCTTCGGGTCCTGCGGCACGGTGATCGCGTGCAGGTCGGGGATGAAGTAGAAGGCGTCGAAGTCGTCCTGCAGAGGCACCCACTGCTGCAGCGCACCGAGGAAATTGCCGAGGTGGAACGAGTCGGCGGTGGGCTGGATACCGGACAGGACGCGGGGCTTCGCGGTCGGTGCGGTCGTGGGATTCTCTGCGGTGCTCGACATAATCCCCGATACTTTCACGCGCCGGGATCGGCGATGCGAGGGAGGTGCACGCCGACCGCGGCGAACCGATCGACGACGGCGTCGGCGCCTCCGGGCCGCACCTGCAACACGAGCGACGCGTCGGTTGCACCGACCGCCTGCGCGAACCACGGCAGTTCGGTCGGTTGTTCGTTCAGCAAGCTGTCGGCGTCGAGCACCAGCACCACCGCGTCGGCGCCGACGGTGTCGGCGAGTTCGCCGAGACACTCGTCGAACGCGTCCTTGTTGCGGCCGAAGTAGTACGGGAACTGCAGGGCCGCGGCGAACTCGTCGAACAGCGCCGCGACCGTCGGCATCCGCCTGCCCCGCACGTGCCGGACCGGCCGGAGCGCGCGCAGGTCCTCCTCGATGCCCGCGGTGCGGCGTGCATCGGCGACGAGCAGCGACAGTCCGCGCGGAAACGTCGGAGTGGGGGCCATCACCGCATCCTTGCGAAGGTCTCGTAGTGATCGTCGGTGTACCACGCGGACCCGTCGCTGCCGGTCACGATGCGCTCGGCGTCGCGGCCCCGGCCGTCCACCTTCCGGTTGACGTCCCACTCCTGGTAGCGGATCTTCCCGCCCCCGTCGGTCGCGGGCAACCGGCCCTCGTGGTTACCGAACGTCCGGCCGCCCTGGGTGCCCGGGGCATCGTCCGGTGGCCAGCGTCCGGCGTCGACGGCCGCGAGCGTGGCCCACGCGGCCTGGGGCACACCGCTCGCCTCCCGGACAGTCGAGGTGGTCGTGCTGGACGTCGTGGCCGGCGCCTTCGGGGCCGCGGGGGCGGTGCTCGTGGCCGACACGGGCACCGACGACGCGACCGGAGACTTGTCGTCGCCGCCGTTCTGGGTGCCGACGAACACCGCGACCGCGAGTCCGACGAGGGCGACGAGCAGCGCGACGATCGGACTCCTGCGCTGCGGAGCCATCAGCGGAACTGCACGGTGACGGGCGCATGGTCGGACCAGCGCTCGGCGTAGGTCGCGGCCCGCTCGACGCGCGCTTCCTTCGCCCGCGCGGCCAGGCCGGGGGTGGTCAGGTGGTAGTCGATACGCCAACCGGCGTCGGTGTCGAACGCCTTGCCGCGGTACGACCACCACGAGTACGGGCCGTCGACGTCCGGGTGCAGTTCGCGCACGACGTCCACCCACGCGCCGCCGGCGAGCAGGGCGCCCACCCAGTCGCGCTCACCGGGCAGGAAGCCCGACTTCTTGACGTTGCCCTTCCAGTTCTTGATGTCCCGTTCGGTGTGGGCGATGTTCCAGTCGCCGCACACCAGGACGTCGCGTCCGGCCGCCACTGCCGCCTCGGCGCTCGCCGACAGGTGCGCCGCGAACGACGCCATGAAGCGTTCCTTCTGCTCCTGCTTGGGCGTCTCCGCCTCCCCGGTCGGCAGGTACAGGCTGCCGACGGTGAGCGCGTCGAAGTCGGCTTCGATGTAGCGTCCGGCATCCGCGAACTCGTCGTCCCCGAAACCGATGCGGACGGCGTCGGCAGGACGCCGCGACAGCACCGCCACACCGTTGCGGCCCTTCGCCGACGGTTCCGCCGACGCGACGTGCCAGCCCTGGTCGAGGGCCGGCGCCAGCGTCTCGTGCAGTTGCTTGTCGGATGCGCGCGTCTCCTGCATGCAGACGACGTCGGCCTGGGATCCGGCGAGCCAGTCGATCAGGCCCTTGCGGGCGGCGGCGCGGACGCCGTTGACGTTGACGGTGGTGATGATGTGCGGCACGCGGAGAACCGTATCGGACGTCACCGACGCGCCGTCACCACCGCGACGGCCAGGACTGCCAGACCGGCGAGCGCGAGCGCCGACCCGACCAGAGCGGGAGCGGTGTAGCCGAGGCCCGCCGCGATGACGACCCCACCAATCCATGCGCCGAACGCGTTCGCGACGTTGAGCGCGGAGTGGTTGAGGGCGGCCGCGAGGGTCTGCGCATCGGCGGCCACGTCCATCAGCCGGGTCTGCAGGCCGGGCACGAGCGCCGAACCGGCGGAGGCGACGAGGAACAGCACGAGCATCGCGGTGAAGGGATTGTGCGCCGCGACCGCGAAGAGCGCCAGGAGCCCCACCAGGGCAGCGAGCATCGCGAAGAGTCCGGGGGTGAGCGCCCGGTCGGCGAGGCGGCCGCCGAGGATGTTGCCGGCCACCATGCCGAGCCCGTAGACCATGAGCGCGACGGGCACCAGCGTCACCGGGAGTCCGGCGACGTCGGTCATGGTCCAGCCGACGTACGTGTACACCGCGAACATGCCGCCGAAGCCCACGGTGGCGACGACGAGGGTGAGCCACACCTGTCCGCGCCGGAGGGCGGACAGTTCGGTCCGCGGGTCGGTGGTGCGCACGTCGTGCAGGGGTGGTACCCGGAGCGCGATCGCCGCGACGGTGAGCGCGCCGATCAGGGCGACGACGGCGAACGCGCTGCGCCAGCCGAGCCCCTGCCCGATCCAGGTGGCCGCCGGCACCCCGGCGACGTTGGCAACCGCGAGGCCGCTCATGACCATCGCGACAGCCTTCGCACGGTGCCCCGGTCCGGCGAGGTACGCGGCGACCAGCGACGCGACGCCGAAGTAGGCGCCGTGCGGGAGTCCCGCGACGAAGCGCGCCACCAGCAGTCCGCCGTAGCTGGGCGCGACGATCGTGGCGGCGTTGCCGACGGTGAACGCGACCATCAGCGCGATCAGCAGGGTCTTGCGCGGAACCCTCGCAGTCAGGGCGGCGATGACCGGCGCGCCCACGACGACGCCGAGCGCGTACGCGGTGATGACGTGTCCGGCAGTGGACTCGGAGATTTTCAGGCCGCCGGCGATCTGCGGCAACAGGCCCATCGCGGCGAACTCGGTGGTGCCGATGCCGAAGCCGCCCATCGCGAGGGCGAACATCGCGCGGCGGCGTCGGGCAGCCGGGACGGGGCTGCCTGACGGCGCGGGAACGGTGGCCGAGACGGTCAAGAGAGATACCTTCCGGGCACGTGGAACAAGACGTCCGACGGTAGTGAGGAAATGGAAACGGGACGTTCCCACGAGGGGAACGTCCCGTTTCGGCGAGGGTTACGCGATTACGCGCGCGCCTTCTGCAGGTTCTCGTCGAGGGTCGCGAGGAACTCCTCGGTGGTCTGCCAGGCCTGGTCCGGGCCGACCAGCAGTGCGAGGTCCTTGGTCATCTGACCGTTCTCGACGGTCTTGATGACGACGTCCTCGAGCTGCTGTGCGAACTCGATCAGCTCCGGGGTGTTGTCCAGCTTGCCGCGGTGCTCGAGGCCCCGGGTCCACGCGAAGATCGACGCGATCGGGTTGGTCGACGTCGGCTTGCCCTGCTGGTGCTGACGGTAGTGGCGCGTGACGGTGCCGTGTGCGGCCTCCGCCTCGACGGTACGGCCGTCCGGGGTCATCAGCACGGAGGTCATCAGACCCAGCGAGCCGTAGCCCTGCGCAACGGTGTCGGACTGGACGTCACCGTCGTAGTTCTTGCAGGCCCAGACGTAGCCACCCTCCCACTTGAGGGACGAGGCGACCATGTCGTCGATGAGACGGTGCTCGTAGTGCAGGCCGGCGGCGTCGAACTCGGCCTTGAACTCGTCCTCGTAGATCCGCTGGAACTCGTCCTTGAACATGCCGTCGTAGGCCTTGAGGATCGTGTTCTTGGTGGAGAGGTACACCGGGTAGTTCTGCTGCAGGCCGTAGGACAGCGAGGCCCGCGCGAAGTCCTGGATGGACTTCTTGTAGTTGTACATACCCATGACCACACCGCCGTCCTCGGGCAGGCGGCACACCTCGTGCTGGATCGGCTCGGAGCCGTCGTCCGGGGTGTAGGTGATGGTGACGGTGCCGGCGCCGGGTGCCTTGAAGTCGGTGGCGCGGTACTGGTCACCGAAGGCGTGACGGCCGACGATCACCGGCTTGGTCCAACCGGGGACCAGACGCGGGACGTTCGAGATCAGGATGGGGGCGCGGAAGATCGTGCCGCCCAGGATGTTACGGATGGTGCCGTTCGGGGAACGCCACATCTTCTTCAGGCCGAATTCCTCGACCCGCGCCTCGTCCGGGGTGATCGTGGCGCACTTGACGCCGACGCCGTGCTTCTTGATCGCTTCGGCGGCGTCGATGGTGACCTGGTCGTCGGTGGCATCGCGATGCTCGATCCCCAGGTCGTAGTACTCGAGATCGACATCCAGGTAGGGATGGATCAGCTTGTCTTTGATGAACTGCCAGATGATGCGCGTCATCTCGTCGCCGTCGAGTTCGACGACCTTGCCTTCGACCTTGATCTTGGACATGGGGGCTTCGCGTCCTCCTAGGAAGTGTCCCTGGTTCCGTTCCCTGGGTACTGGGGGTGCACGGGCCACTTTGTGAGTGGGCCCGCCAACGGTTCAATTATCAAACGTAGACGGTTCGGATCTCCCTCGGCAGGGACGACCCAAACATGACGAGCGTACTGCTATTGCTTCCGAGCGCAACCATGCCCCCTGGCTCACTACCCCTACCTACCGGTAACTTTGCCGGTTCTCCACACCTGGGGTCGAAAGATCAGCCCCCTCCTTCCCGTGTGCCCGTTTCTGCCGTTAAGATCACGGCCAGGTCATGAGTGTCAGCGTCAAGCCCCGGCTCGCTGGCCGGCAACCCTCCAACCGCGGTGGGGTGCCCCGGGTGATGACCTGGTCTTCCGACTCGAGCCGGAAGACAAGCGCGGGTCCGCTGGGACGGACCCACTGACCGGGCCATGCCCCACCGGAGGTTCTTCATGTGTAGTTGTCACGAGTAGCCGGTCCACAGGCGCGCAGTCGATGCTGCGCCAACCCCATCTGCAGACTTCACACCCTGGAGTAGAACGACTCATGACCGAAATCACGGACGCCGCTGTCGACCCGACCGCGAACTGGAGCTTCGAGACCAAGCAGGTCCACGCGGGACAGACGCCCGACGGCGCCACCAACGCCCGCGCGTTGCCGATCTACCAGACCACGTCGTACACGTTCGACAGCACCGACCATGCCGCAGCGCTGTTCGGCCTGGCCGAGCCCGGCAACATCTACACCCGCATCATGAACCCGACGCAGGACGCCGTCGAGCAGCGCATCGCCGCGCTCGAGGGTGGCGTCGCCGCTCTGCTGCTGGCCTCCGGGCAGGCCGCCGAGACGTTCGCGATCCTCAACCTCGCCGAGGCCGGCGACCACATCGTGTCGAGCCCGCGTCTGTACGGCGGCACGTACAACCTGTTCCACTACTCGCTGCGCAAGCTGGGCATCGAGGTCTCGTTCGTCGAGGATCCCGACGACATCGAGCAGTGGCGTGCCGCGATCCGCCCGAACACCAAGGCGTTCTACGGCGAGTCGATCTCGAACCCTCGCAACGACATCCTCGACATCCCGGGGATCTCGAAGGTGGCGCACGAGAACGGCATCCCGCTGATCGTCGACAACACCGTCGCGAGCCCGTACCTGATCCGTCCGCTCGAGCACGGCGCCGACATCGTCGTCCACTCGGCCACGAAGTACCTCGGCGGCCACGGCACCGCGGTCGCCGGTGTGATCGTCGACGGTGGAAAGTTCGACTGGACACAGGGCCGCCACACCAACTTCACGACTGCCGACCCGAGCTACCACGGTGTCGTCTTCGCAGATCTCGGCGCGCCGGCGTTCGCTCTCAAGGCCCGCGTGCAGCTGCTGCGCGACCTGGGTTCCGCGGTCTCGCCCTTCAACGCGTTCCTGATCTCGCAGGGCATCGAGACGCTCAGCCTGCGGATGGAGCGCCACGTCGCCAACGCCAAGGCCGTCGCCGAGTACCTCGAAGCCCGACCGGAGGTCACGTCGGTCTCGTACGCCGGGCTGCCGTCGTCGCCGTGGCACGAGCGGGCGAAGACGATCGCCCCGCGCGGCACCGGCGCGATCGTCGCGTTCGAGCTGGCCGGTGGGGTCGAGGCCGGCAAGAAGTTCGTCAACGCGCTCACCCTGCACAGCCACGTCGCCAACATCGGTGACGTGCGCTCGCTGGTGATCCACCCGGCGTCGACCACCCACTCGCAGCTCACCCCGGAGGAGCAGCTCGCGTCGGGTGTCACCCCCGGCCTGGTCCGGCTCGCCGTCGGCATCGAGGGCATCGACGACATCCTCGCCGACCTCGACGCCGGTTTCGCGGCGGCGGCATCTTGACCGTCAGCTCCGTTCGCAACGCCCGTCCGGCGGGGTTCCCCCCGCCGGACGGGCGCTTGTGCTTTGTCCACGTCGGCTCGATCGAACTCGAGAGCGGTGTGGTTCTTCCCGATGTCGAGCTCGCCGTCCAGCGGTGGGGCGAGCTCGCGACCGACCGGGACAATGTGGTCCTCGTCGAGCATGCCCTGACCGGCGACTCGCACGTGACGGGCCCCGCGGACGACGAGCACCCCTCCCCCGGCTGGTGGGACGGCATGATCGGCCCGGGCGCCCCGATCGACACGAACGAGTGGTGCGTGATCGCCACCAACGTGCTCGGCGGCTGCCGCGGTACGACGGGACCCGGTTCGATTGCCGCGGACGGCACGGTGTGGGGGTCGCGCTTCCCGGAGATCTCCATCCGCGATCAGGTGGCTGCCGAGGTCGCCCTCGCCGACGTGCTCGGCATCGAACGTTTCTCGTCCGTCATCGGCGGGTCGATGGGCGGCATGCGGACGCTCGAGTGGATCGTCGGGCATCCCGATCGGGTCGACTCGGCTCTGGTCCTCGCGGTCGGTGCTCGCGCCACCGCCGACCAGATCGGCACCCAGACCACCCAGATCGCCGCCGTGACGAGCGATCCCGACTGGCAGGGCGGCGACTACCACGGCACCGGGCGGATTCCCCGCACCGGTCTGGGACTCGCCCGCCGGATCGCGCACCTGACGTACCGCACCGAGGCCGAACTCGACTCCCGTTTCGCCAACGACGCCCAGGCCGACGAGAATCCTTGGGACGGTGGCCGGTACGCGGTCCAGAGCTATCTCGACCACCAGGCCGACAAGCTGGTTGCCCGCTTCGATCCCGCCACCTACGTGTTGCTGACCGAAGCGATGAACCGGCACGACATCGGCCGCGGACGCGGCGGTGTCGCGGCGGCGCTCGCGTCCACGAACGTGCCCGTGATCGTCGGCGGCGTCGACTCCGACCGGCTGTATCCGCTACGCCTGCAGCAGGAACTCGCGGACGGGCTGCCGGGCAGCGACGGGCTGCGGGTCCTGGAATCGAAGGACGGCCACGACGGCTTCCTCACCGAAGCGGACGCCGTAGCGGAACTGTTGAAGGAGACGATGGAACTGGCGCGCGCCGCCCGCCGGGGCTGAGCGCGAACTCCCGCAGATCCGAGCGGCGCGTCAGTCGGTCCCGAGGGGGTCGATCGACGCCGCCAGCGCGATGATCGTGGCCCCGACGACCGCCATCGCCGCCACATCGAATCCCTTGCCGCGCACGGCGAGCAGCCCCACCCGGTCGGGCGACAGTGCCGCGCGCAGGAGAGCCGCGAGCACCATGGCGCCCCCGAGAACGAGGGCGCCCCGGCGCCAGCGGTCGGCAAGGACCAGCACGAAGGCCGCCGCCACCACGAGGACGACGGCGAGCAACGGCCAATTCCTGCGCGCGAACTGCGTCACGGACCGGTCCTAGTCGGACTGTCCGGCGAGCTGCTCGGCCCGCTCCACGACATTGGTGAGCAGGAAGGCACGCGTGAGCGGTCCGACACCACCGGGGTTCGGCGACACGAAGCCGGCGACCTCGCGGACGTCGTCGGCGACGTCACCGCGCAGTCCGTCGGCGGTGCGGCTGACGCCCACGTCGAGCACGGCGGCACCCGGCTTGACCATGTCCGCGGTGATCAGACCGGGCACGCCGGCGGCAGCGATCACGATGTCCGCCTGGCGCACCTGCGCGGCCAGGTCACGGGTTCCGGTGTGGCACAGCGTGACCGTCGCGTTCTCGGTGCGGCGGGTGAGCAGCAGGCCGATCGGGCGACCGACGGTGACGCCACGACCGACGACGGCGACGTGGGCACCGGCGATCGGAACCTCGTAGCGACGCAGCAGGTGCACGATGCCGCGCGGGGTGCACGGCAGCGGCGCCTCCTTGCCCAGGACCAGGCGCCCCAGGTTCACCGGGTGCAGGCCGTCGGCGTCCTTGTCGGGGTCGACGCGCTCGAGCGCGGCGTTCTCGTCGAGGTGCTTCGGTAGCGGGAGCTGCACGATGTAGCCGGTGCACTCGGGATTGGCGTTGAGCTCGTCGATCGTGGCCTCGAGCTCTTCCTGCGTGATGTCGGCCGGCAGGTCGCGACGGATCGAGGTGATGCCCACCTTCGCGCAGTCGTTGTGCTTGCCGCGCACGTAGGCGGCCGAACCGGGGTCGTCGCCGACGAGGATGGTGCCCAGTCCGGGCGTGATGCCCTTCTCCTTCAGGGCTGCCACCCTGGCCTCGAGGTCCTCGAAAATCTCGTCGCGGGTTGCTTTGCCATCCAGGATCGTTGCAGTCACGGCGACCATTGTTCCAGGCTAGGGTCGCCGCATGTCACCGGCTCCGGATCTTCGTGGTCCACGTGTCCTGTTGACCCCCGTCCAGCCGTCCCACCACGCACGGCTGCGCGAGATCCATCGGCTTCCCGAGGTGAGCCGATGGTGGAAGGAACCCGCCGACGACTGGCCGGCCGATGACCCCGACACCGTCGGATACGCGGTCGTCGTGGACGACCGTGTCGTGGGATTCGCGCAGTGGTACCAGGAGCCCGATCCGGAGTTCCGGCACGCCGGGCTGGATCTGTTCCTCGAAGGCGCCGTGCACGGGCGGGGCCTGGGAAGCGAAGTGGTGCGGAGGCTGTGCAGCCACCTCGTCGACGATCTCGGCTTCCACCGGATCGTCATCGACCCCGAGTCCGCGAATGCGGCGGCGATCGCGTGCTACCGCAAGGTGGGGTTCCGTGAGGTCGGCATCATGCGTGAGTACTGCCTGGGCGCAGACGGGGTGTGGCGCGACGGGCTCCTGATGGATCTGCTGGCACGCGAACTGGTGCGCTGACCGACAGCGCCGTCACGGTTCGACGGTCAGGCCGTGCGCGACCGCGTACGCGACCGCCTGCGTCAGTTCGACCCGGGTCTTGTCGAGGCTCGCGGCGGTCCACAGCCCGGGGTCGACGTGAGCGCCGCGCAGGTCGGCGCCCTCGAGCCGGATCGCCTCGACCCGCGCGCCCGACAGGTTCACCGACCGCAGCACGGCGCCGCGCAGATCTGCCTGCACCAGGTTGGCCTCGCGGAATCGACAGTCGGTGAAGTCCAGCCCCCGCAGGTCCGCGCCGCCCATCGACGCCAGCGTGAAGTCGACCTCCTCGACCACCAGCGGCCGCATCTGACACTCGACGAAGACCGAACCGAGCATGCTGCAACTTCGGAAGCTGCTGTGCCACATGGTGGTCCGCGCAAACATGCACGACCGGAACGCGCTGCCGTGGTGGTGCGAATCGGTGAGGTCGGCACCGGTGAAGTCACACTCGGTGAAGACCACGAACTCGGTGTCGAGTTCCGAGAGATCCGCGTCGCGGAACGAGCACGCGGTGTAGTGCTGCCGGACCCACTTCTCCCCGGTCGCGCGGGCATCGGAGAAGTCCTCCCCCACGATCTCGACGATTTCACCGGTCATGAAATCCATGCTGCCCCCGCCCACCGACAATTTCGACCGGCGCGATCCGCTCGGCGGACGGCGACCCGTACCTGGCAAGCTGAACGCCGTGTTCCGAGTGATGTTCCACGAGCCCCGTATCCCACCCAACACGGGAAACGCGATCCGCATGGTCGCCGGGACGGGCTGCGAACTGCACCTCGTCGGCCCGCTCGGGTTCGACCTGTCCGAGCCCAAGCTGCGGCGCGCAGGCCTCGACTACCACGACCTCGCCTCGGTGACGGTGCACGAGAACCTCGAGGCGGCGTGGGACGCGCTCCGACCCGAGCGGGTCTTCGCCTTCACCGCGCACGCGTCGACGTCGTACGCGGACCTCGCCTACCAGCCGGGGGACGTGCTGCTGTTCGGCCCCGAGCCGACCGGGCTGGCGCAGGACGTCCTCGAGGACCCGCACGTCACCGCGCAGGTGCGGATCCCGATGGTGCCGGGCCGACGGTCGCTGAACCTGTCGAACGCGGCGGCGGTCGTCACGTACGAGGCCTGGCGCCAGCACGGTTTCGCGGGGGGCGTCTAGCGGGCGCCGCTGCGGCGCACCATGCGCACCAGGTCACCGGCGGGACCGGACAGCTGACGGGGGCCGCGCCACACCGCACGCAGGCTGCGTTCGAGCACCAGGCCGTCGACGTCCACCACCTTCAACTCCCCCGCGGCCACCTGATCGGCCACTGCGAGGGTGCTCATCACCGCCGGCCCGACACCCGCGATGATGCTGGTGCGGATGGCCGCGGCGCTGCCGAGCTCGAGCAGCGGCGGCGTGCGCGGCAGGTCCTGCAGGGCGACGTCGAGGGTGGTGCGGGTGCCGGAGCCGGGCTCGCGGACCACGAGCGGCGTCTGCGCGAGCTCGGCGACGGTGATCGGCTTGCGCCGGCGCGTCCACGGGTGCCCCGGATGCACGACGACGACCAGCTCGTCCCGCGCGACGGTGACACTGTGCAGGCTGCGCGGCAGTGTCGGTGATTCCACGAATCCGACGTCGCAGGCGCCCGACTCGAGCCGCTCGAACACCTGGGTGGAGTTGAGCACCTGGAGGTGGATGGTGACGTCGGCGTCGAGCCCCCGGAAGCGACCCAGCCACCCGGGGAGCAGATGTTCGGCGACGGTCATACTGGCGCCGATCGTCAGCTCCGCGGAACGTTCGGCTCTCAGCCCGTCGGCGACGTCGAGAAGTCGGTGCGCCTCGTCGAGCAGGCGGCGCGCCCAGTGCACGACCACGGTGCCCTGCGGGGTGAGTGTGGATCCGGTGGTGCGCCGATCCAGCAGCGGCATACCGAGTTGCCGCTCGAGCTGTTTGATCGCGCGGCTCCCGTTGGGCTGCGCCATTCCCGCGTTTCTGCTTGCCGCGCTGAGACTTCCGTGGTCGTCGACGCCCACGAGCAGTTCCAGGACATCGAGGTCGGGCCAGCGGCGACGCATTCGCAGATTGTATGCGCCGAACTATTGACATATCCGATCGATATGCCGCCATACCGTTTTGCCGTCTACCGAACGACCGTTCAGTGACGGAATCTGGAAGCCATGAGCAGTAGCGTCGAGCAGCAGACCACCGCCCCCGAGGCACCCGGCCGCGCCCGGGCCGCCGCGGCCTCGCTGATGCCGGGAGTGGCGGTCGCCGCCGTGGCCACGGCCGTCGCGATGGGCGTCGGGCGCCTGCTTCCGACCGTCAGCCCGCTGCTGATCGCGATCGTGCTCGGCGCCGTCGCCGCCAACACCGTGCAGCTTCCGGCGACGATCCGGCCCGGGCTCACGTTCTCCTCGAAGAAGCTCCTGCGGGTGGGGATCGCGCTACTCGGTCTGCAGCTGATGCTCAGCGACATCGTCGGGCTCGGGTGGGGCATGATCGCGGTCGTCGTCGCGATCGTCACGCTCGGCATCACCGGAACGATGGTGATGGGCAGCGTGCTCGGACTGTCCTGGACCCAGCGGCTCCTGATCGCCTGCGGGTTCTCGATCTGCGGTGCGGCCGCAACCGCCGCGGTCGACGGGGTCGTCGACGCCAAGGAGGAGGAAGTCCTCACCGCGGTGGCGCTCGTGGTGCTCTTCGGCACCCTGATGATCCCCACGATTCCGCTGCTCTCCCGCGCGCTGGGCATGGACGAGACCACGGCCGGCATGTGGGCGGGCGGGTCGATCCACGAGGTCGCACAGGTCATCGCGGCGGGCGGCGCCATCGGAGGCGGCGCCCTCGCCGTCGCAGCCGTCGTGAAGCTCGCCCGGGTGGTGATGCTCGCTCCGGTCATGGCCGTGATCGGTCTCCAGCAGCGCCGCCGGTCCGACGGCACGACGGCCGGGACCCGGCCGCCGCTGGTACCGCTGTTCGTGGTCGCGTTCCTCGCGTGCGCCGCGCTGCGCTCGACCGGAGTGCTTCCCGACGGCGTGCTCTCCGTCGCCAAGGTCGTGCAGACCGCCCTGTTGACCGCCGCGATGTTCGCACTCGGCACCGGCGTGCACATCGCCACCATCAGGAAGGTGGGACCGCGCCCCCTCGCGCTGGCCGCGATGTCGACGGTATGGGTGGCCGCGATCGCGTTGGTCGGCGTGCTGATCGTCAACTGACTGCACGGACAGGGACATCGCCCGCGGCACGAATATCCGATCTGCCCCATCCGGGCCGGGCGACGCGATACAGTGCCCTCGAAAACCGGATGTATCAGGGGAATTGCACGTTACGCAGCGTTTCGGGTATGTCGGGTCCACCCCCTCGGAACCATCGAAGGACCACCACCCATGCGAAACGGAGCACTTCGCCGCGCGCGAAACGTGTTCGCCGCCTCGGCGCTGTCTCTCGCAGCGCTGCTGATCACGACCCTGAGCAATGCCGCCGTCGCCGGAGCACAACCGCTGTCCCACCTCACCGGAATCGACGGCGACAGCACCGACGCACGCGTGCGCACCGCACACGTCTACTCGGAGTCGATGGACCGCGTCGTCCCCGTCCGGGTACTGCTACCGGCCGACACGTCGCGACCGCGCCCGACGCTGTACCTGCTCAACGGCGCGGGCGGCGGTGAGACCGGCGCGACCTGGCAGGCCAACACGGACGTCACGGAGTTCTTCGCGGACAAGCACGTCAACGTCGTGACCCCGATGGGCGGCACCGCCAGCTACTACACCGACTGGGAACGCGACGATCCGGTCCTCGGCCGTAACAAGTGGCAGACGTTCCTGACCCGTGAACTGCCGCCGATCATCGACGCCGAGTTCGGCGGGAACGGCACCAATTCGATCGCCGCCATCTCCATGACGGCGACGTCCGTCCTCAACCTGGCGATCGCAGCGCCCGGCCTGTACAGGGCCGTCGGGTCCTACAGTGGGTGCGCCGAGACGAGCACCCCGATGGGATCGGCCTTCGTGGACCTGGTGGTCCGGTCGGCGGGCGGGGGCGATCCGGTGAACATGTGGGGGCCGCCGGGGAGCCCGGCACGGCTGGCCAACGACCCTGTTCGCAACGCGGAGAAGCTCCGTGGGACCGAACTGTTCGTCTCGTCCGGCTCGGGTCTACCGGGGCCGCACGACCATCTGGGTGCACCCGGTGTCGACGGGGATCCGGTCCTGTTCGCCCGTCAGGTCGTCGTGGGCGGTGCGATCGAGGCCGCGACCAACGCCTGCACCCGCACTCTCGCCGATCGCCTTCGCGCCCTGAACATCCCGGCGACGTTCGACTTCAATCCGACCGGCACCCATTCGTGGGGGTACTGGCAGGACGACCTGCACCAGTCGTGGCCGCTGATGGCCCGCGCGATGGGCATCTGACGGCGAACGCTCGACCGACGCTCAGCTGCGACCGCAGGCGATGTCGAGGAAATCGCGGGCCGCGCCGCGCAACCCGCGAGATCCGTCCCACACCGCGAGCAGCCGTCGCGGCATGCGCAGGCCCTGCACCGGAACCGACGCGAGCCGTCCGTCGTGGAGGTCGGCTTCGACCGCGAGCGACGAGACGACGGCCGGGGCGTTGCCCGCGACGACCGCAGCCTTGACGGCGGTGCACGACGTGAGTTCGAGCAGTGGGTCGACGCAGCCGGGGACCGCGTGTTCGAGCGTCGTCCGGGTGCCGGAGCCGGGCTCGCGCTGGATCAGCGGCGTGGCCGCGAGCTCACTGGGGTCGATCGGGGCCCGCGCGATCCACTTGTGGTCGGGCGGGACGATCACGACCAGTTCGTCGTGCGCCACCTCGACCGCGCGCAGACCGTCGGGGGCCGTCGGGCCCTCGACGAATCCGAGGTCCGCCTCGCCCGCCCGCACCTGGGCCGCCACGTCGGTGGAGTTGAGCAGGCGCACCGAGGTGACGACGTTCGGGTACTTGCGCCGCATCGCGACGGTCCAGCCCGGAACGAGGTATTCGGCGATCGTCATGCTGGCGGCGACGGTCAGGTTCGCGTCCCGTTCGCCGCGCAGGGCGGCGACGCCCGACGCCATCTCCTCGGCGGAGTCGAGGATCGCCGACGCCCATTCGAGGATCAGCGCACCCTCGGCGGTGGGCTGGACACCGCCGGCGCCGCGATCGAACACCCGCAGCCCGAGCTGACGCTCCGCGGAGCGCACGCGCGCACTGACGGCCTGCTGGCTGAGTCCGTGTTCGCGTCCGGCCGCGCCCATGCTCCCGAGCCTGCCCACCGCGACCAGCACGTCCAGCGCGGCGAGTTCGGGAACACGGTTCGAAAGCGGCATACCCCCAAGGCTAGACCCACAAACGGAGTTTGTATCCCTTCCACTCCAAGCCTTCTACCGGCAACAACGTCGGAACGGCAACCTTGGTTTCATGCTTACCGCTCCGCGTCTGGCACATCTGACACCCAACTGGTTCGCCGTGGTCATGGGCACCGGCATCATCGCCGTCGCCACGTCGTCGCTCCCGGTGAATCTGCCGGGCCGACGCGGGATCGCCATGACGTTCTGGCTTCTCGCGGTGACCCTGCTCGCGGTGCTCGTGACCGCTTTCGCGGTGCACTGGATCCGGCACACCGAGCATGCCCGCGAGTACGCACGCAGCTCCACGATGTTCCCGTTCTACGGCGCGCTGCCGATGGCCGTGCTCACCGTCGGTGCCGGCACCGCGGCAGTCGGCTCGACGGTGATCCCGGCCGGGCTCGCGTTCGGTATAGCCGGGACACTGTGGGCGCTCGGCACCATCGGCGGCCTTGCGACCAGCGCGGTGATGGCGGGACGGTTGCGGGCCGTCGCCGATCGCGGCACCGCGGTCCCTGCGTGGCTGATGCCGGTGGTGCCGCCCATGGTGTCGGCCGCGACCGGCGCCGCCCTGGTGACCCATCTGCCCGAGGGCGGGCCGCGGGTCGCGATGCTGGCAGGCTGCTATGCGCTGTTCACGCTCGCGCTGGTGTTCGCGCTGTTCATCGTCGCGCTGCTCGCGGCCGAGTTCCGCGACGGCGGCCTGCCGCCGCTCCAGGCGTTGCCGACCATGTGGATCCCGCTCGGCATCGTCGGGCAGTCGATCGCGGCCGCCAACAACCTGGGAACCGCGGCCGCACACGCCGTCGGACACGACACCGCGAATGCACTGCACCTGTTCGGCCTGGGTTACGGCCTGCTGATGGGGACGGTCATGATCGTCGTCCTCGCCGCGGTCGGCGTCCTCACGGCGCGCGCCTTCCGTTCGGGTCTCACGTTCACCATGAGCTGGTGGAGCTTCATCTTCCCGGTCGGCGCGTGTGCCGTGGGGATGGGAGCGTTCGGTGTCGCGGGCGACTTCGAGATCCCGCGACTGCTGTCGGCCGGACTGCTGTGCGCCCTGGTCCTCGCCTGGTGTGTGGTGGCCGTGCACACCGCACACCGGGTTCGAACCAGGGCGCTACCGGCTCCGGCCTGAGCCGGATCGACCGTCAGGTCAGCGCGTCGATCGCGGCCTGCAGGCGGGTCGTCGCCTCGGCGGCAACCTCCTCGAGCCCGGGCTCCTCGGTCACCGCGACCATGAGCGCCGGGTTCATCGCCTCGACGATCACGCCGTCGCCGTCGGAACGGACCACGACGTTGCACGGCAGCAGCAGACCGATCTGCCGGTCCACCCCGACCGCACGGTGGGCGAGCTGCGGATTGCACGCGCCGAGAATGACGTACCGCTCCATCTCGGCGCCGATCTTCGCCTTCAGCGTCGCCTGCATGTCGATCTCGGTGAGCACACCGAAACCCTGCTCCTGCAACGCCGCCCGCGTCCTGGCGATGGCGTCGTCGAACTCGGTGTTCAGTCGGGTCGAGATTCCCAGTTCCATCACGGACTCCTCGGGGTCGATTTCAGGAGGGGTGTCGTCAGGCCAGGGCCAGGAACAGCTTCTCGAGTTCGGCCTCGGTGAGCGGTTCGGACGCCTTGCCGTCACCGGACAGGCATTCGCGCAGCCCGGTCGCGACGATCTTGAAGCCGGCCCGGTCGAGCGCGCGGGACACCGCCGCCAACTGCGTGACGACGTCCTTGCACTCGCGGCCGTTCTCGATCATCGAAATGACTCCGGCCAGCTGTCCCTGCGCGCGGCGCAGGCGGTTGAGCACCTGGGCGATGCTCTCTTCGTCTCCGGTCATGAGACCTCCTCGTTTCCCTTCCAGATTACCCACAGGGGTATCCCGCCGGATCCGGCTGTGACCACTGTCATCAGCCGGATCCGGTGTCGGGATCACCCGTGCGAGAACTTGATGTTCGGCAGCGCCTTGCGCAGCCAGTTCGGCGACCACCAGGCCGCGTTCCCGGTCAGCCGCAGCAGCGCCGGCAGCAGGATCAGGCGGATCAGCACGGCGTCGAGCAGGACGGCGATGCCCAGCAGGATGCCCATCTCCTTCGGCGGCAGCGGCTCGGCGAGCGCGAAGCTGAAGAACACGCCCACCATGACGGCCGCGGCCGCGAAGATGACCCGTCCGGAATGCGCCATGCCCGAGATCTGGGCACCCCGCGCGCTACCGGTCTTCTCGTACTGCTCCTTGACCGTCGACAGCAGGAACACCGTGTAGTCCATCGCGATCGCGAAGATCATCGCGAAGAAGAACACCGGCCCCCAGCCGTCGAGGAAGCCCTGCGGGGTGAAGCCGAGCAGGTCGGACAGGTGCCCGTCCTGGAAGATCAGCTTCGATGCACCGAACGCCGCAGCTGTCGACAGCAGGCTCACGACCGTGCCGATCAGTGAGACCAGCGGGGCCTGCAGGGCGACCAGCAGCAGCAGGAAGCCCAGCACCAGGATCACGCCGATGACGATCGGCAGGTAATCGTTCAACGCCGTCTGCAGGTCCAGGTTCTCCGCCGGCGCACCGCCGACCAGGGCGCTGTCGGGCAGTTCGCCACGCAGTGTGTCGAGCGTTCCGCCGAGCGCGGGATCCGACGGATCGACCGTCGGCAGCGCCTGCATCATCACCAGACCGGACCCGTCCGACGCCGGCATCGCGGGCGTCACCGCGGCCACACCGTCGACGGTTGCCGCGGCCTGGGCGGCAGCGGGCGCGTCGGCCTCGGGGACCACGATCTGCAGCGCGCCCGGCGCGCCGACACCCATCTGCTCCTGCACCAGTTCGTATCCCTGACGCACGGCGGCGTCCTCGGGGACCACCTGGATGGACGGCATCGCGACCTTGAGGCCCAGCACCGGGATCGCGAGTCCGATCAGGATCGCGACGGCACCGACCGCGAACGGCAGCGGGTGCCGGTCGAGCAGCTTGCCCCACTTGGTGAACAGCGGCGAGCCGTCGGTCTCGGTCTGCTGCTTCTTGGCGTACGGCAGCGAGCCGGCGTTGACCTTGCGGCCCAGCTTCGCGAGCACGGCGGGCAGCAGCGTCAGCGTCGCCGCGAGAACGAACACGACCGCGAGCATGATGCCGACCGCCATCGTCCGGACCGCGGGCGCGGGGACGAGCAGCACGGCGGACAGACTCACCAGCACCGTCAGTCCCGAGAGCAGGACGGCCTTGCCGGCGGTGTCCATCGTCTCGGCGACCGCCAGGCGCGCGTTCGCGTTCTTGCGCAACGCGTCCCGGAAGCGGACGACGAGGAACAGCGCGTAGTCGATGCCGAGCGCGAGCGCGAACATCATCGCGAAGTTCATGGCCCACACGGAGATCGGAGTGATCTCGTTGAGCAGCACCAGGCCGCCGGC
Organism: Prescottella sp. D32; assembly: GCF_037287305.1. Lineage (NCBI taxonomy): Bacteria > Bacillati > Actinomycetota > Actinomycetes > Mycobacteriales > Nocardiaceae > Rhodococcus > Prescottella sp. D32. The sequence continues at coordinate 1,579,504 of NZ_JARBSW010000001.1, read as the reverse complement.
GGACGCGACCAGACCCGCGAGGGTCAGCAGCAGCGGCAGACCCGCGGCGACGAGCGAGCCGAACGCGAGGACCATGATGCCGAGCGTTACCGGCCACGACATCATCTCGGCCTTGATCATGGCGTCGTGGTTGGCCTTGTTGAAGTCGCTCCACAGTGCCGACGCGCCGGTCGGGTAGACGTCGATGCCGTCGCCCGAGAGCGCCTTCAGGTCGCCGCCGAGGTCGTCGACCGCGCGCACCATGTCGTCGGTGTTCGCGTTCGCGCCGGCGACGAGGATGCCGGTGTGCCCGTCGGGGCTGATCGTCATGCCGGGCTGCGGCGGGATCACCTCGCCGATGCGGGCGTCGGCCTGCAGCACCGACGTCGCCTCGCCGAGCACCTGCTGCACCGCGGGGTCGTCGAGCGGCTTCTCGTCGGAGTGGACGACGACCTGGATCGCCGACGACGCGTTGCCGCCGAAGTGCTCCTGTGCGAGCTCGCGCACCTGCACCGACTCGGAGCCGTTGGCCTGCCAGCCGGCACCGGCCAGCGAGCTGAACACCGAGGGCGCCGCGGCGCCGAGGGCGACGACCAGCACGAGCCACGCGGTGATCACCCATTTGAAGTTGTCGGCCATCGCGGCACCGAGCCGGGCGAGTGGGCCGCCGACGGACTCGGTGGATGGCGGCGGGGAGTCCTGCCGCTGTCCGGTGGTGGTCATGGGAGATGCCTTTCGGTGTTGTGGGTGTCTCGTTCCGTCCCGCGTTTTGCGCACTTATCGCGCTTTCACGGGTGGAATTCGCGCGATAAGTGCGCGAAACGCGAGGGACGGAAATACGGGTGGGGGTATATGTGAGGGCTAAAGAGAACCCGGTCGAGAACCACTCGGTTTCGACCGGGTTCGGGTGGAGCTAGCTGCCGGACTCGACGGCGCGGCCGGACTGCAGCCACGCCATGGTGCCGCCGACGACGTTGACGGCGTCGACACCGCGGGCCTCGAGGTACTGCGCGGCCTGGGCGCTGCGGCCGCCGGCCGCGCAGATGACGTAGACAGTGCCGTCGGCCGGAACCTCGTCGACGCGCGCAACGAACTCGCTCAGCGGGATCGAGGCCGCGCCGGGCACCCGCGCCTCGGCGTACTCGTCCGCCTCACGGACGTCGACGAGCGGGGCGCCGGTGGCCAGCACCGCTTCGAGTTCGTTCACGTCGATCTCGCGCATAGAAGGTTCCTTCCGAGTGTTCAGGGTTCACGAGACGCCGGCCGGCGCCTTCGCGCGCTGCCCTGCGTCCCACGTCTTGTAGCCGCCGTCGAGGTTGGCCGCGGGTCGGCCCAACCCGGCGAGCAGGCGCACCGCGGTGTGGCCGCGCTGGCCCACCTGGCAGTGCACGATCAGGTCGCCGGCCGGCAGTTCGCCGACCCGGTCCCTGAGCTCGTCGAGCGGGACGTTGACGGCGCCCGGGACGGCGCCGGCCGCGAACTCGTCGGCGGTGCGGACGTCGACGAGCGACGCGCCACCGGCGACCAGCGTATCGAGTTCGTGCCACTGGACCGTGCGGGTGGAGTCGGTGCGCAGGTTGTCGGCGATGTAGCCGAGCATGTTCACCGGATCCTTGGCCGAACCGAACTGCGGCGCATACGCCAGTTCCAAGTCGGCCAGGTCCGACGCGGTCAGCCCACCGGCCATCGCGGTGGCGATGATGTCGATGCGCTTGTCCACGCCCTCGCCGCCCACGGCCTGGGCGCCGAGGATGGCGTCCGTCTCGGGGTCGACGAGCAGCTTGATCGCCATCTGCTGCGCACCCGGGTAGTACCCGGCGTGCGACTGCGGATGGGTGTGAATCGCCCGGTAGGGACGACCCGCCGCGCGAAGCCGCTTCTCGTTCCAGCCGGTCGCGGCGACGATCAGCCCGAACACTCCGACGACCGCGGTACCGGACGACGACGTGGCCCGCACCGGACGGCCGGCGATGACGTCGGCCACGAGACGACCCTGTCGGTTCGCCGGGTTGGCGAGCGGGATCATCGCGACGCCGCCGCCCACCGCGTCACGCTTCTCGACGGCGTCGCCGACGGCGAAGATATGCGGGACCGAGGTGCGCATCCGGTCGTCGACCACCACGCCGCCGCGCTCCGCCAGCTCCGCGCCCGCCATCTTCGCGAGCGTGTTCTCGGGCCGGACACCGATCGCCATGACGACGATGTCCGCCGGGAGCGTGCGTCCGTCCGCCAGTTCGGCGGTGGTCGCCCCGATCGAGGTCAGCTGGGTGCCGAGTTCGAGGCGCACGCCGTTCTCGCGCATCCGGTCGGCGACGGGTGCCGCCATCTCGGGGTCGAGCGGCGCCAGCACCTGGTCGGCGAGTTCGACGACGGTGACCGCGAGATCGCGGTGGCGCAGGTTCTCGGCCAGTTCGACGCCGATGAAACCGGCACCGACGATGACGGCGCTGGGCGCCCCGGACGTCTGCGCCGACTCGATCTGTTCCACCAGCCGGTCGACGTCCTCGACGTCGCGCAGGATCAGTGCGCGTTCGACGCCGGGCAGCGGCGGCACGATGGGACTCGCACCGGTGCTCAGCACCAGTTCGTCGTAGCTCTCGACGTAGGTGTCTCCCGACGCGAGGTCGTGGACGGTGACGGTGCGGGCGTCGGGATCGATCGCGGCGACCTCACTGCGGACGCGGACGTCGAGGCGGAAACGGGCTCCGAGACTCTCGGGCGTCTGCAACAGCAGTTCGTCGCGGTCCTCGATGACGCCACCGGCGTAGTAGGGCAGACCGCAGTTCGCGAACGACACGTGCGCGCCGCGCTCGAAGACGACGATCTCCGCCGACTCGTCCAGACGACGCATGCGGGTGGCCGCGGACATTCCGCCGGCGACACCTCCGACGATGACAACCTTCACGATCTACCTCCTCGATGTTGCGACCGACTATACCCCAGGGGGTATCCGAGAGGGTGTGAAGCTGCTCTCAGCGGAAGTCCCGCGACCTACTCGCCATCCGCAGGTCCATCAGCTGCAGATGGTCCGCGACCACGGTCACCGCACCCTCCGCGTTCTGCACCTTCCCCCGCACCAGCAACGCCGGGGCGCTGGTGGCGAGTTTGCGATACCTCGCCCACAGCCCAACCGAACACACGACGTTGACCATTCCGGTCTCGTCCTCGAGGTTGACGAAGGTCACCCCGGCCGCGGTGGCGGGCCGTTGCCGGTGGGTCACCGCTCCCCCGACCAGCACCCGGTCCCCGTCCGGGACGTCGAGCAGCCGCGACGCCGGCAGCACTCCCAGCGCGTCGAGTTGCGGGCGCAGGAACTCCGTCGGATAGCTGTCGGGTGAGACGCCCGTCGCCCAGACGTCGGCGGCGGCGAGTTCGAGGTCGCTCATACCCGGCAGGGCCGGCGCACGGGTGGACGCCCCCATCCCCGGCAACCGGTCCGGGCGCTCCCCCGCCGCGGCGCCGGCCGCCCACAGCGCCTCGCGCCGGGACAGCCCGAAGCAGCTCAACGCTCCGGCCGTCGCGAGGGACTCGACCTGCCCCGTGGTCAGGTCGATCCGACCGGTCAGATCCAGGATCGACCGGAACGGCCCGTCCTCCGCCCGGGCCGCGACGATACGTTCGGCGAGCGCGTCACCGATGCCGCGTACCTCTCCCAACCCCAGCCGCACCTCGGTGCCGCATGCTTCGAGAGTGGCGTGCGCGAGACTCGCGTTGACGTCGGCCCCGTGCACTCGCACCCCGTGCCGGCGGGCGTCGGCGACGAGGGATTGCGGCGAGTAGAAGCCCATCGGCTGCGCACGCAGCAGGCCCGCACAGAACGCCGCCGGGTGGTGCAGCTTGAACCACGACGAGTAGAAGACGAGCGATGCGAAGGACTGCGAATGACTCTCGGGGAAGCCGAAGTTCGCGAACGCGTGCAGCTTCTCGTAGATCCGGTCGGCGACGTCGCCGGTGATGCCGTGCAACTCCCGCATGCCGTCGTAGAGCCGTCCGCGCAGGCGTTCCATCTTCTCGGGCGACCGCTTGGAGCCCATCGCGCGCCGCAACTGGTCGGCTTCGGCGGCGCTGAAACCGGCCGCGTCGACAGCCATCTGCATGAGCTGCTCCTGGAACAGCGGCACCCCCAACGTGCGCGCCAGCGCCTTCTCGAGACACGGATGGTCGTAGACGACGGGCTCGCGACCGTTGCGACGCCGGATGTACGGATGCACCGAACCGCCCTGGATCGGCCCGGGCCGGATGAGCGCGACCTCGACGACGAGGTCGTAGAAGTTGCGAGGCTTCAGGCGCGGCAGTGTCGCCATCTGGGCTCGCGACTCCACCTGGAACACCCCCACCGAGTCGGCGCGTTGCAGCATCTCGTAGACCGCCTGCTCGGACAGGTCGAGCTGCGCCAGGTCCACCTCGATCCCCTTGTGTTCGGCGACCAGGTCGATCATGTAGTGCAGCGCCGAGAGCATGCCGAGGCCGAGCAGGTCGAACTTCACCAATCCCACTGCGGCGCAGTCGTCCTTGTCCCACTGCAGAACGCTGCGGTTCTCCATGCGCGCCCATTCCACCGGGCACACGTCGGCGATGGGCCGGTCGCAGATCACCATGCCGCCGGAGTGGATGCCGAGGTGCCGGGGAAAGCCCTCGATCTGCGCGGCCAGCTCCAGCACGGCCGGCGGGATGTCGGTGTCGGTCTCCTGGCCGACGCCGGTCCACCGGCTGACCTGCTTGCTCCACGCGTCCTGCTGGCCCTGCGAGAAGCCGAGCGCCCGGGCCATGTCCCGCACCGACGACTTGCCGCGGTAGGTGATGACGTTGGCGACCTGCGCGGCGTACTCGCGGCCGTACTTGGTGTAGACGTGCTGGATGGCCTCCTCGCGGCGATCGGATTCGATGTCGACGTCGATGTCGGGCGGGCCGTCCCGCTCGGGCGAGAGGAACCGTTCGAACAACAGCTTGTTGCGCACCGGGTCGACGTTGGTGATGCCGATCGCGTAGCAGACCGCCGAGTTGGCGGCCGAACCCCTTCCCTGACAGAGGATGTCGTTGTCCTTGCAGAACGAGACGATGTCGTGGACCACGAGGAAGTAGCCGGGAAAGGTCAGCCGTTCGATGATGTCGAGTTCGTGTTCGATCTGCGCGTATGCGGCCGGGTTCGCCGACGGTGGCCCGTACCGCCGGCGTGCCCCCTGCATGGTCAGCTCGCGCAGCCAGCTCGCTTCCGTGTGCCCGTCCGGGACGTCGAACGGCGGGAGTTTCGGCGCGATGAGCCGCAGATCGAACGCGCACTCGAGCCCCAGCGCGGCGGCGCCCGCCACCGCCTCGGGGCACTGCGCGAACAGCCGCGCCATCTCGGCCCCGGACCGCAGGTGCGCACCGCCGGTGGGCGCGAGCCAGCCCGCCGCCTCGTCCAGGCTCTGCCTGGCCCGCACGGCGGCCATCGCCATCGCCAGCCGTCGTCGGGGTGGACCGGCGAAGTGCGCCGCAGTCGACGCGATCACGGGAAGCTGTTGTCGCGTGGCGATTTCCGCGAGCGCCGCGTTGATCTCGTCGTCCTCCGGCAGGCCGCGATGGGTGAGTTCGACGGTGACCCGATCGGCCCCGAACCGGTCGACGAGGTCGCGCAGCGCAGCTTCGGCGGCGTCGGGCCCGCCTGCGGCGAGTGCACTGCGCACGTGCCCCTTGCGGCACCCGGTGAGGATCTGCCAGTGCCCGCCCGCCGCCTCCGTGAGCGCGTCGTAGTCGTAGCGGGGCTTGCCCTTCTCCCCACCGGCCAGGTGCGCGGCCGCAATCTGCCGCGACAGCCGCCGGTACCCTTCCTGCCCGCGAGCCAGCACCAGAAGATGCGTGCCGCCGGGGTCGGGGGTGCCGGTGCGCGGGGTGGCGTCGAGGGACAGTTCGGCCCCGAACACCGTCCGCATGCCCAGCTCCTTCGCGGCCTCGGCGAACCGGACCACGCCGTACATGCCGTCGTGGTCGGTGAGCGCGATCGCGTCCAGCCCGAGCCGCACGGCTTCCTCGACGAGTTCCTCGGGCGGGCTGGCACCGTCGAGGAAGCTGAAGGCCGAGTGGGTGTGCAGCTCGGCGTACGGAACGGTGGCACCGACCGGGCGAACCGCACCGTCGGCCAGGTAGGCGCCGCGCTTGCGGGACCACGCCGGGCTGTCGCCGCCGTCGCCCGGGAACTGCGACTCGTGCCGCGGGCGCCCCGACAGCACCCGTTCCATCTCCGCCCACGTCGGCGGACCGTGGCCCCAACCCATCCAACTGTCACCTTCCCGCAGGACACACGCCTGCGCGTACAGGAAGACGCGGAGGGGAAGACGCATCTTTCGAACTCATGTTCGAGTGTGGCACGTGTGCCCGGCAGGGTCAACGCGAGTACCCCTGCCGGACGGTGGCCCTACGGCCCCAGCGTGCGATAGGCAGCCGCTTCGAACTCGAGGTAGCCGTCGAGTGATGCGCGGTCCGCGAAGGGCAGAACCTGCGCGGCCCACATACCTGCGATGCCGTTCTGCCGATCGATCCAGTAATAGAGGTTCGCGAGCCCAGCCCAGGCGAGCGAGCCCGCCGGCCGGCCGGTCGGCGCCGGCTCGTCGTTGACCATGAACGTGTACGCCCACGATTTACGCTGCCCGGGGAAGAACTCGGCGTCGTTGGACAGCTCCGGTTCGACGCCGGGCAGCATCGTCACCTGCTGCCCGTCCAGCCCGCTCAGGACAGCCCGCTCGACTGTCCCCGCCTCGAGGACGCGGCCATGGTCACCCATACCGTCGTTCAACCACATGCGGAGGAACCTGGTGTAGTCCCCGACGGTCGAGTACAGCCCGTGACCACCCATGTGCACCTCGGGATCCTGCGGCAACACCAAGTCGAGCGGTTCGAGCACCCCGTCCCGCCGCCGCTGATGGATCGTCGCCCGCCGCTGCTCCATCGCCTCGTCGAGCCGGAAGGCCGTGTCCGACATCCCCAAGGGGGTGAAGATGCGCTCGGACATCACGTCGCCCAGTCGCTCGCCCCGCACAGCCTCGACGACCAGCCCTGCCCAGTCGATGTTCGATCCGTACTGCCAGCGCTCACCCGGATCGAACAGCAGCGGCGTCGTCAGCGCGGCCTTGGTGCCGGTGATGACGCTCGGCCAGCCGTGCTCGACCGTCAACCGGTGGTACGTCTCGTCGAAGAACGGGTAACCCAATCCGGCAGTGTGCAGCAGCAGCATGCGCGTCGTGATCGCGCGTCGGGGTGCCCGCAGCACGGGCGCCCCCTGCGCATCGAAGCCGTCGATCACTTCGAGTTTCCCGATCTCCGGCAGGTAGTTCGACGCCGGAGCGTCGAGATCGAGGAGCCCTTCCTCCACGCACTGCAGCACGGCGGTGCCGGTGATCGCTTTCGTCGTCGAGAACATGGCGAACACGGTGTCGGGTGTCATCGGCCGCGCGTCGAGTATCGACCGAACTCCGGCCGAACCCTCGTACACGGTCCCGTTCCGGTCGGTCAGCATCGCGACCACACCGGGTATCTGCCCGGCACCGGCACCCGTCACGCCGTCGAGCACGGAGTTCAGCTTCGAATCACGTTGTTCCACAGTTCATCTCCCGTCAATGACCTCGTACAGGAGAGCAACCTAGGGGGATTTCCGCGGCGCCCGCGTCCTCGATCGGCAATCACCGTCTCGAACCGGCAGATATTCGTGATCGGCGTCACTTCCTTCCGCGACGCAGGGTGTCGGACGGGTTCTCACCGAACCGTTGCCGGTAAGCCGCGGCGAAGACACCCATGTTGACGTACCCCCACGCACCCGCGGCCGCGGCGACCGTCGTCGTCGCATGGGAGGACAGCTCTCGCCGCACTCCCTCCAGCCGGTGCTCGCGCAGACAGTCCCGCGGGGTGATCCCGAGGTATTCGCGGAATCCGCCGGACAGCGCCCGGACGCTGACACCGACCTCCTGGGCTACCTCGGCCACCGTCGGAAGGTCGCGAGCGTTGTCTTCGATGTAGCGCACCGCCCGCCTGACGTAGCCGGGCGCGGGCACTGCCGGGGCCGGCGCCGGGTCGACACCGGCACTCGCCGCCCATTCCTCGAGCACCTGTGCCGCGATGATTTCCTGCAGATTCGTTCCGATGCGACTGTGCGCGATCGTATCCCGGTCCGTCGCCAGGGTGCGCGAAGCGTAGTCCAACAACGCCAACCATGGGCTACCCGGGCCGCCGACGACGCACTTGTGCCGCCACAGCCGGTCGTCGGGAGCCCGCCCCCACCACCGCAGCGCGAAATCGGCCAACAACCGGTGCGGGATCGTGAGGTTGAGCTGAAGATGGTCGGCGTCGGCGGCAAACCCGTAGTCGACCCGACTGCAGTCGACGACGAACGTCTGTCCGGACCTCAGGTCGACGCTGGACTTCGTGGTCACTTCGTGCCGTGTCCGCCCATTCAAGGTGGTGAGCACCAGGACGTTGCCGGCCTCGGGCTCGAATTCGCTCAGCGCCACCGGAATCCCGTAGCTGAACCGGGTGAGCGTCATCTCGGCGATCTTCACCGAGAACATGTCGGACGCGGGGACTAGTCCGCGCCCCACCGGCCGCACCGAGTACGGCATGTACACCGCGTCCGACCACTGCTTGATCTCGTCCCAGTCTGTGACGGATCCGGCGCCCCGCTCACGTGGGGTCCGGGGATCGAAGGTCGACAGCACACCCGGAGCATAGGTAGCGCAGTCCCGTCGCGGAAGGTTACCGGCCCTCGGATCGGACCATGGTCGTCCACTCCTCCCACACGGGGCGCACCAGCGCCGCGAGCGTCCGGTATCCGCCGCTGTCAGGGTGGGCTCCGTCCCCGTCCCGCACCTGCTGCATCCAGACCGGGTCGGCGACGAGGGCGTCGAGGACCGGAACGTACTCGACACCGGCAGACCGGCAGACCGCGGCGAACCGCCGGTCGAGCGCGGCCGTGCGCGCATTCTGATCTGCGTCGTCGATCGGCGGCGGTCCCACGACCAGCGCCCGCCATCCGCTCGCCGCACACTCCGCGAGCATCGCGGCGAGATTCTCCACGGACACGTGCGGGTCGACACGCGGCGCGCCACCCTCGACGGTCGTGTCGTTGACGCCGAACGAGAACACCACGCGCCGGTCGACACCCGCAGGCAGGCGCTGCGCGCACTCGTCCCGCCAACGGCCCCGGACGTCACTCGACGTCTGCCGTCGCACCCCGAGGTTGTAGGCCGTCAGCGCCGTCGCCGGGGACCCCGCCGCGAGTCGACCCGCCCAGCCGAGGAACTCGGAATCTCCCACTCCCGCAACGAAGGAGTCACCGACGAAGCACACTCGAACGTCATCCATGCCCACGATGGTCTCAGTGGACGACGCCGGGGATCGACGGGTGGCGCCCACGGAAAGAGATGACGGGCCGGGTCGGTCGCTAGAGTCGCGGGAATGACACGCTGGGCCTCGATCGTCGTTGCACGCAAATGGTGGGTACTGGCGGTCGTTCTGATCGCCGCCGTGGTGGCGGGAATCTGGGGCACCGGCGTGTTCTCCAAACTCAGTCAGGGCGGCTACACCGATCCGGGAAGCGAATCGGCACAGGTGTCGAAGATCGTCGACGACAACTTCGGCCGCCAGGATCCCGACATCGTCGCGATCTACACGGTCCCTGCGGGGCAGACCCTCGCCGAGCTGGAGCCGGTCGTCACCGAGACCCTCGACCGGTTCGCGGCCGACGTGCCGACCCAGTCGGTGACGTCGTACTGGACCGCTGTCCCGCCGGCGAAACAGTTGCTGCTCTCGAACGACGGGACGAAGGTGGCCGCGTCGATCGTGCTCTCGCCCGACGCGGAGGTGACCGTCGCCAATTTCGGCGACCTGCTGCCGAGGCTCGAGATCGACGGGGTGGAATCCGAATTCGCGGGCGGGGCCGTCGTCGGGGTCTCGCTCAGCAACCGGTTGCAGGCCGACCTGGTCCGCGCCGAGGCCATCGCGATCCCCATCACGTTGGTGCTGTTGGTGTTCGTGTTCGGCGGGGTGGCCGCGGCCGCCGTCCCGGTGTTCGTCGGACTGCTCTCGGTTCTCAGTTCACTGGGTATCCTGCGCCTGCTCACCGGAGTGACCGAGGTCAGTTCGTTCGCGCTCAACGTCGCGTCGCTCATCGGGCTGGGGCTGGCGATCGACTACGGCCTGTTCATCGTCAGTCGCTTCCGTGAGGAGTTGGCGACAGGAGCGGCGCCCGCCGACGCGGCCCGCCGGACCGTGCTGACGGCCGGTCGCACCGTGATGTTCTCGGGTCTGCTGCTGGTGTGCGCGTTCGCGGGCATGCTGGTGTTCCCGCAGGCGGTGATCCGCTCGCTCGGTTTCGGCGCGATCGCAGCCGTGACGGGTGCGGCGGTGCTGTCGCTGACCGTCCTGCCCGCGCTGCTCGCGATCCTCGGACACCGCATCGACGCACTGTCGTGGCGTAAGGGTGCGGCGCAACGCGGCGAGGAACGCGCACGGCGCTTCTGGGGCGGTGTCGTCACGAAGGTGATGAGGCGACCGGCGGTCGTCGCGGTCGGCATCACCGCGGGCCTGCTGGTGCTCGCCGCGCCGCTGACGAAGGCGACACTCGGCGAGATCACCTACACCGCACTGCCGGCCGACGATCCGGCCCGCATCGCCACCGAGACCCTCGCGACCGAGTTCCCGTCGACCGGCGAAGGAGCGACGCTGGTCCTGCGCGGCCCCGGCGGGGCACCCGCATCCCCGGGTGATCTGTCGAGGGTCGTCGCCGAGGCCAAGCAGGTGGACGGCATCTCGCAGGCCGTCGTGCTCGCGACGAAGAACGACGTGACCGCGATCCAGGCCCTCTACGCCGAGGGTGTCGAGGGCGGCGCGGCCGGCGACGCCGTGCAGGGCCTGCGGGCGATCGAGGCCCCACCGGGCACCGAACTGCTCGTCGGCGGCGGGCAGGCATCCGTCGACGACGGCAACGCCGCGATCGTGCGCTTCTTGCCCGCGATGATCGCGATCATGGTGCTCTCGACGCTGGTGCTGATGTTCCTGGCGTTCGGATCGGTGGTGCTACCGGTCAAGGCCGTCGCGATGGCGGGTCTGAGCCTCGCCGCGACGTTCGGCGTCCTCACGTGGGTGTTCCAGGAGGGGCACGGCGCCGAACTCCTCGGTGTCACTCCGGCCCCGCTCGAGGCCACGTTCGTGGTGCTCATCCTCGCGGTGGTGTTCGGGTTGTCCACCGACTACGAGGTGTTCCTGATGTCGCGGATGGTGGAGGCCCGGGCAGCCGGCGCCACCACCGAGGAGGCCGTCCGGATCGGAACCGAACGCACCGGCCGGGTCGTCACCGCGGCGGCGATGCTGCTCATCGTCGTCACCGGCGCCTTCACGGTGTCGGGGCTGTCGATCATGCGGTTCCTCGGCGTAGGCATGATTCTCGCGCTGATCATCGACGCGACGGTCGTGCGGATGCTGCTGGTGCCGTCGCTGGTCAAGCTGATGGGTGAGGCCAACTGGTGGGCCCCGGCCTGGATGCGGCGAGTGCACGCGCGTGTCGGACTCGGTCACTGAGATTCGCGTATCCCTGGTGACGCTCCTTACTTCAGAGTAAGTTCCGGGGTATGGCCACGTACATCGTCACGGGCGGCACGGGATTCCTCGGCAGGCACACGATCGAGCGGCTACTCGAACGGGACCCGTCGGCGCAGGTGCACGTCCTCGTCCGCCCCGGTTCGCTGTCGAAGTTCGAGCGGTCGGCCGAGCGCTGGCCCGACCGCGCCCGGGTCCACGCACTCGTCGGCGACCTCACCGCGCCGGGGCTCGGGCTGCGGACCCCGCCACCGGCCGCCGACCACGTGCTGCATCTCGGCGCGATCTACGACCTCGCCGCGGGCGAGGAGCAGGCGTCGACCAACATCGACGGCACCCGGGCGGTGATCGATCTCGCCTCGGGACTCGGTGCGACGCTGCACCACGTCTCGTCCATCGCGGTGGCCGGCGATCACCGCGGCCGGTTCACCGAGGACGACTTCGACCTCGGCCAGCACTTCCCGACGCCGTACCACCGCACCAAGTTCGAGGCCGAGCGGCTGGTGCGCACCTCCGGCGTTCCGTGGCGGGTCTATCGTCCAGCAGCTGTGGTCGGGAGCTCGGTCACCGGCGAGATGGACAAGGTGGACGGCCCCTACTACTTCTTCCCCGCGCTCGCCGCACTCGCGAAGCTGCCGTCCGCGCTGCCGGTGGCCGTCCCGAAACTCGGCTACACCAACGTGGTTCCGGTGGACTTCGTCGCCGCCGCGATCGTGGAGCTGATGCTGCGGCCGGGCCTCGACCACCGGACGTTCCACCTCGTCTCGCCGGACGCCCAGCCGGTTCGGCAGATCTATGCCGCACTCGCGAAGGCCGCGCATGCGCCCACCCCGGTCGCCGATCTCCCCGGGGCTCTCGCCCGGCCGTTGCTCGATCCGCCCGCGCAGGTACGTGGGGTCCGCGACGTCGCACTGCGCCGCATGGGCGTCCCGCCGGTCATGCTCGACCACCTCACCCTGCCGGCCCGGTTCACCACGGAGAGAACACGAGAAGCCCTGCACGACAGCGGAATTGCGGTGCCGCCCTTCCCGTCGTACGCGGAGACGCTGTGGGCGTACTGGCGCGAGCATCTCGACCCGGACCGTGCCCGGCGTGACGACCCGGCCGGCCCCCTCGTGAACCGGAACGTCGTCATCACCGGGGCGTCCTCCGGCATCGGACGCGCCGCCGCGATCGCGACCGCCGCCAAGGGCGCGACCGTGTTGCTGCTGGCCCGCCGCGCCGACGAACTGGACGCCGTCGTGTCCGGGATCCGGGAGGCCGGCGGATCGGCGTACGCCTACCAGTGCGACGTCACCGACAGCGAGGCCGTCGAGCGGACGGTGAAGTCGATTCTGACCGAACACGATCACGTCGACATGCTCGTCAACAACGCCGGCCGCTCCATCCGGCGTGGCCTGTACCACTCGACCGACCGACTGCACGACTTCGAGCGCACGATGGCGGTCAACTACTTCGGCGCGGTGCGCATGGTGCTGGCGCTGCTGCCGCACATGCGTGAGCGCCGCTTCGGTCACATCGTCGACATCAGCACCGCCGGCGTCCAGGCCCGGACACCACGATTCGCGGCGTACGTCGCGAGCAAGTCCGCGCTCGACGCGTTCGCGGACGTCGCCGCCGCCGAGACGTTATCGGACGGCATCACGTTCACCACGATTCACATGCCACTGGTGCGCACCCCGATGATCGCGCCGACCGGTCAGTACAACGCCGGGCCCGCCGCCAGTCCGGAGAAGGCCGCCGCCATGGTGGTCCGCGCGTTGATCGAGAAACCCAAACGCATCGACGTCCCCGTCGGCACTCTCGCCGAATTCGGCGGCATATTCGCGCCTCGCCTCAAGGACCGCGCACTGTCGCAGATGTATCACGCATTCCCCGATTCGCCGGCGGCGCGCGGGGAGGCCGGCACCGAGGTCGGCACCCCCGCGCCTCTCGAGCCTCACTCGTCCACTCCCGCCCCTCGACCGACCGGTCCGACCGCCGTGGCGGCGCGGTTCGGGCGCCGTCTCGCCCGGCTGATTCCGGGCGCGCACTGGTGAGGCGTTTGCACTGGTGAACGGGTGAATTTCGCCGACGCGATCGCACACAATTTCGATTCACGAGTTGGCCAAACCGTCTTTCGCTGTGCTAAGCAAGATAGGAGGGATCACCGAAAATAGGGAGAGAACTTTGACGCCAAGGATCGCGATTTTGGGAGCCGGTCCGAGTGGCCTCGCACAGTTGAGGGCATTCGAGTCTGCACGTAAATCAGGTCTTGGGTCGATGCCCGAAATTGTTTGTTACGAAAAGCAGAGCGATCTGGGCGGCATGTGGAACTACACGTGGCGCACGGGTCTCGACCAACACGGCGAACCGGTACACGGGAGCATGTATCGCTTCCTCTGGTCCAACGGGCCGAAGGAGTGCCTGGAGTTCGCCGACTATTCTTTCGAGGAACATTTCGGCCGACCCATTCCGTCGTATCCGCCGCGGGCGGTGCTGCACGACTACATCATGGGCCGGGTGGATCAGGACGACGTCCGCAAGTACATCCGCTTCGACACCGCCGTCCGGTGGGTGGAACGCGTGCCGACCGAGAACGGCCCGGACAGGTTCGCGGTGACCGTCGCCGACCACCGCAAGGACGTGCTCGAGACCGAACTGTTCGATCACGTAGTGGTGGCAACCGGACATTTCTCCACTCCGAACGTGCCCCATTTCGACGGCATCGAGGACTTCCCGGGACGCGTCCTGCACGCGCACGATTTCCGTGACGCACGGGAATTCACAGGTAAGCGCCTCCTGCTGATCGGCAGCAGCTATTCCGCGGAGGACATCGGCACCCAGTGCTTCAAGTACGGCGCCGCCGAGGTCACCTTCAGCTACCGCACGAGCCCGATGGGGCACGACTGGCCCGAGGGTCTGTCCGAGGTGCCGCTGCTCACCGCGATCGACGGCAACACCGTGCACTTCCAGGACGGCAGCACCCGTGAGGTGGACGCCATCGTGCTCTGCACCGGGTACCGGCACCACTTCCCGTTCCTGCCCGACGAGCTGACTCTGAAGACGAACAACCGTCTGTACCCGCGCGGCATCTACAAGGGTGTCGTCTCGCAGGCTGATCCGCACCTGTTCTTCCTGGGCATGCAGGACCAGTACTTCACGTTCAATATGTTCGACGCGCAGGCCTGGTATGTGCGCGACGTGATTCTCGATCGCATCGAATTGCCCGATCACGACGCCCGCGAGCGAGATATCGACGCGTGGCGCGAACGCGAGGAAAACCTGCAGAACGCAGTCGAAGAGATCGATTTCCAGGCGGCGTACATTCGCGATCTGGTCGACCGGACCGACTACCCCGAATTCCACGTCGAAAAACAGGGCGAGCTGTTCAAGAAGTGGAAGAAGGACAAGAAGAACGACATCATGGGCTACCGGAACTGCAGCTACACGTCGACGCTGACCGGAACCGTCGCCCCGCCGTTGCACGACGAGTGGATGAATATCCTCGACGATTCCGCGGAATCATTTCTCTCCAACAATTTCGGAATCCGGGAGCGCACGCACGCGCCACGCAAGGTGGTGCCGATCGGGTCGCCGCATGCCCGTCCGGCGGCACGCGTCGCCGAATCGGGCTGACGGACAACTACATCGGACTCCCCGCCGGAACCTCGGCGGGGAGTTCGCGTACGTGGACCGCGACGACCGGGCGGACCGGTTTGGCGTCCGCGCCGCAGCTGGCCGGACGGGCCGGCAGTTCACGCTGCTCGACCGTCACCTGCCAGCGGCGCCCGTCGCGGTGGCTCACCACCGGATGATGCGCTCTCTCGTCCACCGTCAGGTCGTCGATTCCGGCCGGCACGCCCTGACGGACCGCCACCTCCGCGACCTGGCCGCGCTGTCCCCAGACGCTGCGGCCGCGCAGGCCGGGCAGGTAGACCTCGTCGCTGCGCGCGGCCCACACCGCGAGACCGCTCTCGGCGGGGGTGAGCCGGCCGTACGTTTGGCCGCTCGGTAGCAGGATCATCGACGGCGCGAAGCGGTGGCCGCCGGTGTGCGAGCACTCCCACACGTCGCCGGAGAACTCCGCTGCGAGCGTCGCCGCGACCGGACGCCCCAGGACCGCGCAGCACTGGTCGCGCTTGCCGTGTGCGCACACCAGCACTATCGGACCGTCGACGCGCTCCCCCAGCCCCGGCGCCGGGCCGGCGATCCGTGTCAGGTCGATGTCGAGGAGGTCGGCGACCGCTCCGATCTCGAGCCGCTCGCACCACGCGTCGTCGGGATGCGAGTTCGCCAGCAGGACCGTCCGGGTGCCGCGGTCCTCTGTGCGCCCCGGACGCCGAATGAACATGATTCGAACGCCGGCCGCATCGGCCCGATCCGTCAGGGCGGCCGCCAACTCGGGGCCCAGGGCAGTCCCGTCCAGTACGTCCCGCCCCCACGCGCCCGGATACTCCACACACACCCACCCTGCGACCTGCGCCGCGGTGCCGGGCAGCGGTTCGTCCGCGGACAACACCGAACACGTGAAGGGGCCAGCCTGGGGTACCGATTCACTCACCTCGTCATTGTGTACCGGCATCGATCACTTCGAGCACCGAGGCCCGGTCGTCCTCACCCGTAGAACTTCCGGCCCTCGGCGAACTGCTCGACGAACGAGGCGATCCGCCGGGCCCGGGTGTCGGGACGCTTGGCGTCCTGGATGCGATACAGCGCCGCGAACCGGTTGCGGCTGTCGAGGGTCGCGAAGAACGCCTCCGCTGCCGGGTTCGCGGCCAACGCGGCGGCGAAGTCGGGCGGCACCTGGGCGTCCTTGGGCCCGTCGTAGGCGCGCTCCCACCGCCCGTCGGACTTGGCTGCCTCGACTGCAGCGAGGCCGGACGGCTCCATCAACCCGCGCGCGAGTAGCGCCTCCACCGCCTCGCGGTTGCGCTTCGACCACGGACTGCGGGCGCGGCGGGGCGTGAACCGTTGCAGGCGGAAGTCGTCGTCGAGCCGACGAGCCTGGCTGTCGATCCAGCCGAAACACAGCGCCACCTCCACCGCCTCCGCGTAGGTGACGGTCGTGTGCTCCGAACCCTTCTTCGCGAGCTTCAGCCACACTCCGGTCGATGTGGACGTGTTGGCGCGCAACCACTCCCGAAACGCATCCGGGTCCGAGAACTGCTCGACAGGCAGGTCGTCCGCCATGTCAGCGCCCGCGCCACACCCGGGCGAAGCCGCGGGTCAGGTAGGCCAGCGACCCCAGCGCGAGCACCCACTTGGTGGTGCTCACCGCGGTCGTGGCGCGGATGGTGCGGTCGGTGATCCGGTACCGGTGATCGAGCAGGTACAGCCCGGCGACGTTCTCGATGTAGTCGCCCGCGGCCGCGACGACGGGCGCGGCGAGAAGCACCCGCCTGGCCGTCGGCGACAGGGGCGCCAGTTCGTCGAGGCGCCGTGCCCCGGCTCGCAACGCCGCCGCGTAGACGATCGGGTGCACGAAGTCCGGATAGAAGTGGCTGCGGTAGCGCTCGGTCTCCGCAGGGTCCATCCCGTCGAGGACCGTTCGGTACGCGTGCGCCGACCGAGCCGTCTGCGTCTTCAACAGCTTCGGCCCGACCGGGCCGAGCAGACGCGCGATGTTCGCCTGCGACACCACGAAGGCGACCGACCAGGCAATCAGTTTGCCGTTTCCACCACGCATCCCATCCCGGAAACCCATGTCCCGCATACTGCCACGCGGGGCCGGGTTTCAGGGCCGCATCAGGTTCAGGGCGCCATCAGGAAGGGCAGCACCGCGTTCTCGAAGTCGCGGAACCGATCCCGATGGATACTGTGCCCACACGCGAACGAGACCACCTCGCAGTCCCGGATCGCGGAGACCGCGGCGTCGAGCAGTACCGGGTCGACCATGCCGGTGGGTCCGCCGCGCAGGATCAGGGTCCGCGCCTCGATGTCCGTGAGGCGTTGCCACCACAGCGGATTGGGCTCGTGGAACTGTGTGAGGGCCGACGCCGTCATCGACCGGTCGAACGCCCACACCGCACGCGGGCTGCGCAGCATGCTGGTGGTTGCGTGCCACAACTCGACGAGCGACGGCAGCCTGCCGGCGAAGTTCGGAACAGGATCACCCGGCCGCAGCGGCAGCGGCGCCTCCTCCAGGACCAGACGACGCACCAGTTCGGGTTGCTGCTGCGCGACCAGCGACACCGCGTGCCCACCGAGCGAATGCCCCACGAGATCGACCCGGTCGAAGTCGAGGTCCTCGCACAGCCCCAGGATGTCGTCGCCGAACTCACCGAACAGGTAGGACGCGGCCCGGGCACTGCGTCCGTGTCCGCGCAGGTCCACCGCGAGGACCCGGCGCCCCCTCGCCGTCATCGACCGCGCGAACCGGTCCCATGTGCGGTTGTCCCCGCCCATGCCGTGCACCAGGATCACCGGAACCTGATGCGTCCCAGAGAAAGTGCTGCCACTGTCACGGTAGGAAATCGTGTGACCACTGCGGGTGACCGTCGTCTCGGTGAGCTGCACGGTCATCGAGCGTAGTCGTGCTCTCGTTCGGGAACCGCCCGGGTCGCCTGCTGCGGCGTGAGGTTCAACCGGCGCAGCAACTGGGCGTTGGCCGCCACCACGACCGTCGACGCCGACATGAGGATCGCACCGATCTCCATCGGCAGCACGAACCCGATCGGGGCGAGGACACCGGCCGCGAGGGGCACCGAGATCACGTTGTATCCAGCCGCCCACGCCAGGTTCTGCACCATCTTCCGGTACGTCGCGTGCGACAACTCGATCACCGAGACCACGGCACGCGGATCGTCGCTCACCAGCACCACACCCGCCGATGCGATCGCGACGTCGGTGCCGGCGCCGATCGCGATGCCGACGTCGGCCTGTGCGAGCGCGGGTGCATCGTTGACGCCGTCGCCGACCATCGCGACCCGGCGTCCGGCGGCCTGCAGTTCCTTGACCTTCGCCCCCTTGTCCTGCGGCAACACCCCGGCGATCACGTCGTCGATGCCGAGGTCGTCGCCGACCGCACGGGCGACGGCGTACGCGTCGCCGGTCAGCATCACCACGCGCACGCCGCGGGCGTGCAGCGCCTCGATCGCGTCGCGGGACTCCGGGCGGATCTCGTCGGCCAGACCCAGCGCGCCGACGACGCGGCCGTCGCGAAGTACGTGCAGGACGGTGGAGCCCTGCGCCGCCCACTCCTCCGACACCGGAAGCGCCGAGGCCCCGTGACTGTCGAGCATGCCGGGCCCGCCGACGCTCACCTCGGCGCCGTCGACGGTTGCGGTGACGCCGACCCCGTTGCGGGCCTGGAACGCGGTGGCCTGCGGGATCCGCAATTCGCGGTGCTCGGCCGCGGCGACGATCGCCCGCCCCAGCGGGTGCTCGCTGTCACGTTCCACAGCTGCGGCGAGTGCGACGAGGGTGTCCTCGTCGACACCGGGTACCGCGCCGGTGGCGACGAGTGCCGGCTCGCCCTTGGTGAGGGTGCCGGTCTTGTCGAACAGGACGGTGTCGACGGTGCGCATCGCCTCGAGCGCCCGCCGGTCGGTGATCAGCACGCCGGCGCGGGCGGCCCGTTCGGTGGCAATCGACACCACGAGCGGGATCGCCAGGCCCAACGCGTGCGGGCACGCGATGACGAGGACCGTGATGGTGCGGGTGATCGCCTCGTCGGGCGTGCCGAAGATGGACCACACCAGCAGCGTGATCACCGCCGCACCCAACGCGAACCAGAACAGCAGCGCAGCGGCTCGATCGGCGAGTACCTGCGCCCGCGACGACGAGTTCTGTGCCTCCGCGACCAGACGCTGGATGCCGGCCAGCGCCGTGTCCTCGCCGACCGCGGTGATCTCGACCCGCAGTGCCGAATCGGTCGACACGGTACCGGCCACGACGGGATCCCCGAGTTCGCGGCGTACGGTGCGCGACTCTCCGGTGATCATCGATTCGTCGAGATCCCCGGCCCCCTCCACGATCCGCCCGTCGGCCGGGATGCGCCCGCCCGGACGCACCATGACGACGTCACCGGTCACCAGATCGGCAGTCGAGACGGTGGTGACCGTCCCGTCGGCGTCGATGCGTTCGGCCTCGTCCGGGAGCAGCGCGGCGAGGGAATCGAGCGCGCTCGACGCCTGCCCGAGCGAACGCATCTCGATCCAGTGACCGAGCAACATGATCACGATCAGGAGCGCGAGCTCCCACCAGAAGTCGAGGTCGTGCCCGAGCAGGCCCAGGCTCGAACCCCACGACGACACGAACGCGACGGTGATCGCGAGTGCGATGAGCAGCATCATCCCGGGCTGACGCGCCCGGATCTCGCTCACCGCACCGGTGAGGAAGGGTCGCCCGCCCCACACGAACATGACCGTGCCGAGCAGTGGCGAAATCCATTCCACCGCCGGGTTGTCCGGCAACGTGTAGCCGACGAGGTCGGCGAACATCATGTTGGCGCCGACAACCGGGATCGCGAGAACCAGCATGATCCAGAAGAGTCTGCGGAACTGGGCGACGTGATCGCCGTGCCCAGCGTGACCTGAGTGACCCGAGTGGCCCGCGTGATCGGTATGTCCGGCGTGTGCGGCGTGACCCTGGTGAACTTCTTCTCCGTGTGGGTTCATACTCACAGAACCTATACCCCCTACGGGTACTGTGCACAGCATTACTCGTAGATGCCTTCCACCCCCCACCTTCCTCTCTCGTAGATCAGAAGCAAGGCCCGCGAATCGGCGAGCAGAACCTGCACCCGGGCCGCCGCCCGCGCCGCCGACGCGTCCCACCATCGCTCGTCGACCGACCACGGCCCCGCCCAGCCCTGCACACCCCAGTCCCGACTCCCCCAGCGCAGCAGTGTGGGCGCCGCACCCAACTCGCCCCGCTCGGTCACGTGCACCGGAGCTCCCGAGCGGTCCTCGAGCGACACCACGGGGACGTTCGGCAGCACCGTCGACGGCGCCGGCTCGGGTATCCGGCCCGGCCACGGCGCCGACGGATCGGTCTCGGCAACCAGCTCATCCCCCAACGGCACCAATGTAATTCGGTCCATCGGCCCCCTTCCACCACTGAGCACCCCCACCTGAACCGCCTCGCCACCGAGCAGGCCCTGTACCCGGACCAGCGCCCGCCGCGCCCGCTCGTCCTCCTCACCGACCCCGCCCCACAGCCCCAGTTGCAGGGCACCCGCCGCGACCACCTCGACGGGCTCGAGGCTCAGCACCGTGATCCCGGCGGTGGGTCGCGAGTCGCTGCGCCCGGTGAGCCAGCCGTCCAGTTGCCAGCGCACCCGGTCCGCGGTGCCCTCCGGAGTCAACGGTTCGGCACAGCGCCACGTCCGGCTCAGATGCTCGCCGTTGCCGGTGCTCGCCGACACCTGCAACCGGGTACACGCGACCGACGCGGCCGAGAGTTTGGCGTGCAACCGTTCCGCCAGCGCCCGCCCCGCGAAGGCCGCCGCGTCGACCCTCTCGATCGGCGGGTCGCACTGCTGTTCCACCTCGAGATCCGGGGGCAGCGTCCGCGCCGACGGCGGCCGCTCCGGCTCACCGCGCGCGGCCCGGTGCGCACGGACGGCGTCGGTCCCGAACCGCGACGCCACATCCACCGCGGACAGCGCCGCGAACGCCCCGACGGTGCGCAACCCGAGCCGGCGCAACAGATCGACCAGGTCGGTGCGGTCGGGCGCCGAGAGGCTGGGTTCGGCTGCGATCTCCGCGATCGGCAACGGAGCGAGGAATCGGGCGCCGCCCCCGGCCGGCACCAGCGCAGCGCGGCGTGCGGCGATCACCGCGGTGGACAGCTCGTCGGCGATCCCGATCTGACATTCGGCGCCCGCCGCCGCGACCGCGTCCACGATCCGCTCGGCGGCGGCCTCCTCGGATCCGAAGTACCGGACAGCGCCGCGCGCCGCCAGCACCAGCAGCCCGGGCCGCAGCACCTCGACCCCCGGCGCGGCCTCGTCGACAGCTGCTGCGACGGACTCGAAGAGCCGCGCGTCACGCTCCGGATCCGACTGCGCCACATGCAGTTCCGGACACCTGGCCTGAGCTTCCCGACGACGGAGCCCGCGTCGCACCCCTTCCGCCCGGGCCTGCGCCGAGCACGCGATCACCCGGTTGGCCAGGAACACCGCGACCGGCCGGGTGGCCGGGAGGTCCGCTGCGGCCGCCGCGGCCACGGCGGGCCAGTCCGGACACCACACCGCGAGTACCCGCGCACTCATCGAGCGACCGTCTCCGGCGCGAAAGCGACCGCCTCCGGCACCCACTCGACCCGTCCCCGCGTGGACCGCACGTCGAGGCACGCGGTCCGCGATTGGAACGAGCGACCCTGGGCCCGCACCGCCAACCGGACCGAACGCAATCTGCCGCGCCCCGCCTCGGGTCCGCACCCGACCCCGTCGTACCCGCGCACCCGCGCCTCCAACCGGACCTCGGCCCCACCCCACTCCCCGCCGGTCACGATCAACGTGGACTGCTTGCTGCGCGCCCGGGCCACCACGGCCCGCGCCCGCGACGGCGGCACCGAGACACCACCCAACCCGAGCACCACCAGGTCCATGCCGTCGAGCAGCACCGCCGCGACCTCCACCGGGTCCGGACCGGGGTTCGGCACGAACGCCAACCGGCGCAACTCGGCACCCATCTCGGCGGCCGCGAGCAGACCCAGGCGCGGGAAGCCGATCACCGCCGCATGCCCACCGTCCGAGGTCACCGAGGCCAGCAGTCCCAGCAACAGCGAGGTCGCGCCGGAGAGAGCGACCACCGATCCGCGCGTGAGACCACCTCGCGGCAGGAGCGCGGCCAGCGGCCCGGGAACCGGGAGAACCCGTTCGCCGCCCGCGCCCTCACGACCGTCCGCCGCTTCCCCGCGGGCCGGCACCGCCGCCATCCGGCGGCGCAGGTACTCCAGGCGTTGCTGCCGCGTCAGCCCCGCCAACGGGGCCGACTCGTCGATCCGGGGCCGGGCCGGCGATACGGACAGTCGGGCGGGTTCGGTCATGGGCTGCTCCCCGGGTACACAACGCTGGTTCTTCAGGTTCTCGGCACCACGCGGGGAAGACGCGAGCACTCGAATTCTCGATTCGAACATGCTTTCGAACTGGTACCAGTAAAGCGCCCCCGCGCCGGGACGTCAAGGGAACCTCCGCGTATCCACTAACCTCGGGTACGTGACTCAGCAGGAACGCTCCGGACAGCCCCGACGAAGCCGGGCCGTCGTCGGACCGGACTACCTGATGGCAGGTAGGTACCGGCTGCGTTCCAAGCTCGGCGGCGGCGGCATGGGTGCGGTGTGGCTCGCTCACGACACCCTGCTCGACCGCGAGGTGGCCGTGAAACAGGTCACCACGACCGCGGGAATGGACGACGCCGCGGCCCGCGAGGTCCGGCAGCGCGCGCTGCGCGAGGGCCGCAACGCCGCCCAACTGTCCCACGAGCACGCCATCGCCATGTACGACGTCGCGGTCGAGTCCGACGAGCCCTGGCTCGTCATGGAGTACCTGCCCTCGCGCAGCCTCGCCGAGGCCATGAGCTACGTCGACACCCTGCCGCCGCTCCAGGTCGCGCAGATCGGCGCGCAGATCGCCGCGGCACTCACCGACGCGCACGCGGCCGGCATCCTGCACCGCGACATCAAGCCCGGCAACATCCTCGTCGCCGACCGCGGCGACGCACTCGGCATCGTGAAGATCAGCGACTTCGGTATCGCCCGCGCGAAGGGCGACGCCCCGAGCAGCAAGGCCGGCGTCATCACCGGAACGCCCGCGTACTTCGCCCCGGAGGTGGCCCGCGGCGACGACCCCACCGAGGCCAGCGACGTCTTCTCACTCGGCGCCACGCTGTACACCGTCGTCGAGGGGCAACCGCCGTTCGGTCTCGACACCGATCCGATCGCGCTGTTGCACCGGGTGGCGAAGGCCGAGATCTATCGCCCGAGCCTCAGCGGCCCGCTCACCGACACGCTCCTGCACATGCTCGAACCCGACCCGGCCCGCCGTCCCACGATGGCGCAGGCGCGGGACGCCCTCGCGGCCGTGGCGCTCGGTTCCGACGCGGTCGGCCGGACCGGCGCCCTGATCGGCGAACCCGTGAAGACCTCCGACGGCGCCATCCCGAACTGGGCGTACCGCTCGGCCCCGGCGGCGATTCCCCGACGCCGGTTGACTCCCACGACCGCCACGGATCTTCCTGCGGTGCAGTCGAACACACCGCTGGGTTCCGTCCCCCGCCCGGCCGGACGCGCCTGGCTGCGTCAGCTCACCGACGGGCTGACCGGACCGCAGGCCCCCACGGATCTACGCGGCCGGCTGGTCGCGGCTGCGCCGCTCGCGATGGCCGTCATGGTCGGCATCATCGTGCTGGCACTCGTCATCGTGCTGATCGTCGCGTTACTGGCCTGACGCGGCCGGCGCTCAGTCGATGCGTCGGCGGTGCGCCCAGCGCGTGAGCGCATTCCGGTTGGACTGCTGCGTCTTCCGCAGCACGTTCGACGCGTGCGTCTCGACGGTCTTCACCGAGATCACCAATTCCTCCGCGATCTCCCGGTACGTGTAGCCGCGGGCCAGCAGGCGCAGCACCTCGAGTTCTCGCGGGGTGAGCGAATCCAGTTCCGGATCCAGCGGTGGCTCGGGCGCGTTCGACCGTCCGGTGAACGAATCCAGCACGAACCCGGCCAGGCGTGGGCTGAACACGGCGTCACCGCCGGCGACGCGACGCACCCCGTCGGCCAGTTCCGCACCCGAGATCGTCTTCGTGACGTAGCCGCGGGCGCCGGCCCGGATCACCGCGATGACGTCCTCGGCGGCGTCAGACACGCTGAGCGCCAGGCACACCGGACCCGAGTCGATCCCGTTCAGCACCGCGACCCCGCCGCCGTCGGGCATGTGCACGTCGAGCAGGACCACCTGCGGACGCAGCGCGTTGATCCCGGCGATCGCCTCGGCGACGCCACCGGCCTCGCCCACCACATCCATGTCCGCCTCACGTCCGAGTTCGGCACGCACCCCCGCCCGGAACACTGCGTGATCGTCGACGAGGAACACCCGGAACTTGTCGGGACCGGTCTGTGGCGAGGCCGTGAAAGTCACGGCCCCACCCTAGGACATCGGTTCGACCTCGTTCACGACGTCCTCCGCGTCGTCGTCGTCGGACACCGGTCGCGGCATGTGGATTCGCACCTCGGTGCCCTTGCCCACCGTGGACCGGACCTCCACGCGACCGCCGCGACGTTCGATCCGGGCCCGGATCGATTTCGCCAGACCCTGCCGGTCCTCGGGGACGGTGTCCGGATCGAAGCCGACGCCGCGGTCGCGCACGAACACGCTCACCTGGTCTCGTTCGGCCTCGGCGTACAGGTCGATGCTCGACACCCCGGAATGCTTGGCCGCGTTGACGAGCGACTCGCGGGTCGCGCCGAGTAGCGCGGTGAAACACTCCCGCGACAGCCCGGACCCCTCGCTGCCCTCGGCCGCGAGTTCCACGTCGCCCACCGTGACCGGCCGCACCGTGACGCCGTGCTGGTCCTCGACCTCACCGGCGATGGTCTGCAGCGCCTCCGACAGGCTCGTGTGGGCCGTTTCCCCGCCCCCGAACAGCCACCGGCGCAGTTCCCGTTCCTGACCGCGAGCGAGACGGGTCACCTCCTGCGGCGAATCGGCCTGCTTCTGGATGAGTGCGAGCGTCTGCAGGACCGAATCGTGCAGGTGCGACGCGATCTCCTCGCGTTCCTCGTTGCGGATGCGGGCGGCCCGTTCCTCACCGAGCGCCCGCCACAGCCGCAGCCACAGCGGCACGGTCAACAGGCCCGCGCCGACGAGCGTCACGACGACGGCCAGCAGCGACGAACGCAGCGCGTCGAGATCGATCTGGGCGAGGACGACGACACCGAGACCGGTGACGATCAGAGTCACTCCCCCGAGGATCCGGGCCCAGGTGAGCACCGTCGGACGCCGCGGCAGTCCCAGGACCGACCGCGACCCGTCCACGTCGAACTCGCGCCACACCAGCGCGGCACCGACCGCGACGACGATGAACGGCGTGACGACCGACGCCGCGGTACCGCTGACCAGCCAGCTCAGGCTCGCCGCGCACGCGAGGCCGATGACGGCCAGGCCGATCGCTCGACGCCGTTCCGACGCATTCGGCCGTTCGGTGTCCGTGCCCTGCGGGGTGAAGATCCACAGCAACCCGTACGCCATGATGCCCGCGCCCGCGAGGGAGGCCAGCAGTGCGAACGCCACCCGCACCTTGAACACGTCGACGTCGAGGTGATCGGCGATCCCGCCGGCCACACCACCCACGATGCGTCCGCCCGCCCGACGCTCGAGCTTCGGATAGAGCGCTTCGTCGAGGGCAGGCACCGCAGGCACGGCGGGAACGGCGGGAACGGCGGAGTTCGCCGCCTCGTTCGGATCGACCATGGGTTGCACAGTGTCGATCCTGGCACGATCCCGGAGCCCCGACATCAGGGCCCGACCCTGAGATCGACGACGTCCGGGTCGGCGAGTCGGGGAAAGATCAGGGTAGTTCCCGATGGTGCGGACCACGGCCGGACGGCAACGATGAATGCATGACCACAGGGAGCTTCTCGGACCAGCTTCACGACCTCTGGCGCACCCGCCCACTGCGGCTGCCGCAGCAGGGACACGTCGCGGGTGTCGCAGCCGGCATCGGCCAGCGCTACCGCGTCGACCCCGTCCTGGTGCGCGTCGCGTTCGTCGTCTCGACGATCTTCGGTGGCGCCGGCATCATCCTCTACATCGCGAGCTGGCTGCTGCTGAGCAAGCCGGGCGATCAGGTCTCCCCCGCGGAATCACTGATCGGCCGGGGCCGCAGCTCGCAGTCCGGCACCAAGACCGTGGTGCTGGTCGTCGCGCTCGCGATCGCCCTGAGCACGATCGGGCCGATCGGGTTCGGCATGGGCGGTTCGGTGGTGCTCAGCTTCGCGCTCATGCTCGGCGGTCTGTGGCTGCTGTACCAACGGCAGCCCGTTCCACCCGAGCTGCCCGCGAGTGTCGCGCAGGCCGCCCCCGGCTACCCGGTCACGACGTTCCAGACCGCGCAGGCGAACGCCTACCCGCCGCCCGCGTACAGCCCGTACACGCGACTGCCCGACCACTACGAGCCCGAGTCCGCTCCCGCCGGAAGCTCGACCGACGCCGGGACCGACGCGGGCACGACGTCCCCGACCCCACCCGCGTGGGACCCGCTCGGCGTCGCCCCGTTCGCGTGGGATCTCCCCGAACCCGCCCGCACGGCCGAACCGCCGGCCGAGATTCCGAGCAAACCACGCAGCCGCTACACCTCGGTCGTCCTGGGCCTCGCGGTCCTCGCCGCAGCCGCCGCCACCGCGATGTGGGCCGTGACCGGTGCAGAATGGTTGTCCCCCGCCAGGATCGGCGCGATCTCCCTCGCGGTGATCGGCGTCGGGCTGCTGCTCGGTGCGTTCCTGCGTCGCGGCTACGGTCTGCTCGTCGTCGGCTTCCCGCTCGCCGGGTTCGTGGTCCTCGCCTCCATCGTGGGACCACTGAACTGGGACGAGTCGAGGGTCGGGGAACGCACGTGGACGCCCCGGTCGATGGCCGAACTCGCGCCCGTGTACGAGGGCACGGCCGGCGACTTCACCCTCGACCTGCGTCAACTACCGCTCACCGAGAGCCGGGACGTGCGCATCGACGGCAAGCTGGGCAACTACACCGTGATCGTGCCGCAGAACATGGACGTTCGCACCGACTGCTCCGTCGTGCTCGGCTCGACCGACTGCATCGGAGACGCCGCCGTCGACGGAGGCGCCGACGGCGTCGGCGGGCCGGTTCTGAACCTGAAGGTCGACAACAAGGCCGGAGAAGTGAGGGTCTACCGTGGCTGAATTCGCTGACAACTCGGACATCCCCACCGCGGGCATCGCCGACGACACCGACGAGCACACCGCTCCGAAGCCGTCCCGCCGCCCCTCGATCGGCCTGTTCCTCGCCGGCCTCGCCGCGATCCTGGTCAGCGTGTGGGCGCTGGTCGGGCCGTTCTCCCTCGAACCGCTCGCGAACGTCGAGTTCCGCTGGCTGTTCGTGGTCGCGGCCGTCGTCATCGGCGCGGTACTGGTGTTCTCACCCGGACGGCGGCGCTAGCCGCACGAAACGACAGCGCCCCGGCCTGTGTGGTGGCCGGGGCGCTGTCGTGTGCAGTCAGGTGGGAATCACTCCCACTCGATCGTTCCCGGCGGCTTGCTGGTCACGTCGAGCACGACGCGGTTGACGTCCGCGACCTCGTTGGTGATGCGGGTGGAGATGCGCTCGAGCACCTCGTACGGCAGACGCGTCCAGTCCGCCGTCATCGCGTCCTCACTGGAGACGGGGCGCAGCACGATCGGATGACCGTACGTGCGGCCGTCACCCTGGACGCCGACGCTGCGGACGTCCGCGAGCAGCACGACGGGGCACTGCCAGATCTGACCGTCGAGGCCGGCGGCGGTGAGCTCCTCACGCGCGATCGAATCCGCGTGGCGCAGGATGTCGAGACGCTCCTGCGTGACCTCGCCGATGATGCGGATGCCGAGGCCCGGTCCGGGGAACGGCTGGCGTCCGACGATCTCCTCCGGCAGACCGAGCTCGCGGCCGACGGCGCGCACCTCGTCCTTGAACAGCAGACGCAGCGGCTCGACCAGCTTGAACTGCAGGTCCTCGGGCAGACCGCCAACGTTGTGGTGGCTCTTGATGTTCGCGGTGCCGGTGCCGCCGCCCGACTCGACGACGTCCGGGTACAGCGTGCCCTGGACGAGGAAGTCGACGGTCTCGCCGTGCGCGGCGCTCTCACCGAGCACCTCGGACACGGCGCCCTCGAAGGAGCGGATGAACTCGCGGCCGATGATCTTGCGCTTGGTCTCCGGATCGGAGACGCCGGCCAGCTCGCGCAGGAACGTCTCGGATGCGTCGACCGTGATCAGGCGGGCACCGGTCGCGGCGACGAAGTCCTTTTCGACCTGCTGACGCTCACCGGCACGCATCAGGCCGTGGTCGACGAACACGCACGTGAGGCGGTCGCCGATCGCGCGCTGCACCAGTGCGGCCGCGACCGCGGAGTCGACGCCACCGGACAGGCCGCAGATGGCCTTGCCGTCGCCGACCTGTTCACGGACCTGCTCGATGAGCGAGTCGGCGATGTTCGCGGCCGTCCACGCGCCCGGGATCTCGGCGATCTCGTGCAGGAAGCGGCTGAGCACCTGCTGGCCGTGCGGCGAGTGCAGGACCTCGGGGTGGTACTGGACACCGGCGAGCTTGCGGGCACGATCCTCGAACGCGGCGACGGGCGCGCCGGCGCTGGACGCGGTGACCTCGAAGCCCTCCGGCGCGGCCGTGACGCCGTCACCGTGGCTCATCCACACCGGCTGAGTCGCGGGCAGACCGTCGTGCAGGACGCCACCCGAGACGGTCATCTCGGTGCGGCCGTACTCCCGACCGCCGGTGTGCGCGACGGTACCGCCGAGGGCGTTCGCCATGGCCTGGAACCCGTAGCAGATGCCGAAGACCGGGACACCCAGGTCGAACAGGGCGGCGTCGAGCTGCGGCGCACCCTCCTCGTACACGCTCGAGGGCCCACCCGACAGGACGACCGCGAGCGGCTTCTTGGCCGCGATCTCCTCGACGGTCGTGGTGTGCGGCACCACTTCCGAATACACCTTCGCCTCACGTACGCGTCGCGCGATCAGCTGCGCGTACTGGGCTCCGAAGTCGACTACGAGAACCGGCCTGTCCTGCTGGGTTTCTGACACCTGCACAGTCTAATAGGCGCAGCTCCGACGCCTTCCGCGGCCTAGGCGACCCCGCTGCCCGCCTCGCTCTCCTCCTTCTGACCTCCGCGGATCTCGACGATCGGCAGGGTCAGCGCGGCCGGGGCTCCGGCGGGGACCACCGGCGAGTTCGGCGCGACGGCGGGAATCCGCTGGTAAGGAGCACCCTGTGTGGGTCGATTGTCCTGCTCGCCCTTGTTCGGCCACAGCGATGCCGCCCGCTCGGCCTGCGCGCTGATGGTCAGCGACGGGTTGACGCCCAGGTTGGCCGAGACCGCGGCGCCGTCGACGACACTGAGCGTCGGGTATCCGTACACGCGGTGGTACGGGTCGATGACGCCGTGGTCGGCATCGGCGCCGATCGTGCACCCGCCGAGGAAGTGCGCCGTGAGCGGGATGTTGAACACCTCGCCCCACGTGCCGCCGGCGACGCCGTCGATCTTGTCGGCGATCCGCCGAGTGGCCTCGTTGCCGACCGGGATCCACGTCGGGTTGGGCTCACCGTGGCCCTGCCTGCTGGTGACCTTGCGGCGGCCGAGGACACCCCGCTTGGTGTAGGTCGTGATCGAGTTGTCGAGATTCTGCATGACGAGCGCGATGATCGTGCGCTCGCTCCAGTTCCGCACCGACAGCATCCGCAACATCTGCGCCGGGTTCTTCGCGATGATGCCGAGCAGCTTCACCCACCGCGGCGTGGGTCCGTCACCGTCGGTCATGAGCGTCTGCAGCAGCCCCATCGCGTTGGAGCCCTTGCCGTAGCGGACGGGCTCGATATGGGTGTCGGACGTCGGATGGAACGACGACGTGATCGCGACACCCTTCGTGAGCTCCATCGCGGGATCGACCTTGTACTTCCCGGCTCCGACGATCGACTCCGAGTTGGTGCGGGTGAGCTCGCCCAACCGGTCCGACAGCTTGGGCAGCGTGCCGGTGTCCTTCATCTTGTGCAGCAGGTGCTGGGTGCCCCACGTCCCGGCCGCGACGACGACGTACTTCGCGGTGTAGGTCTTGTGGTTCTTGCGGACCTTGGCGCCGGTACGCCGAGTCACGACGTCCCACGTACCGTCCGACGCCTCGTGCAGCGACTCGACAGTGGTCATCGGCACGATCGTCGCGCCGGCCTTCTCGGCGAGGCCGAGGTAGTTCTTGATCAGCGTGTTCTTGGCGCCGTGCCGGCAGCCGGTCATGCACTCGCCGCACTCGATGCAGCCGGTGCGGGCGGGGCCGGCGCCGCCGAAGTACGGATCCTCCACGGTCTTGCCGGGCTCACCGAAGAACACGCCGACCGGCGTCTGGATGAACGTGTCGCCCACGCCCATGTCCTCGGCGACCGACTTGATGACCTCGTCGGCGGGCGTCATGTGTGGGTTCTGCACGACGCCGAGCATCTTGCGGGCCTGCTCGTAGTGCGGCGTGAGTTCGGAATCCCAGTCGGTGATGTCGCGCCACTGCGGATCCTGGAAGAACGACGCAGGCGGCTTGTAGAGGGTGTTGGCGTAGTTGAGCGACCCGCCGCCGACGCCCGCGCCCGCGAGGATCAGCACGTCGCGCAGCAGGTGGACGCGCTGGATGCCGTAGCAGCCGAGGGCCGGCGCCCACAGGAACCGCTTGAGATCCCACGAGGTCTTGGCGAAGTCGGCGTCCGCATAGCGACGGCCTGCCTCGAGCACCCCGACCTTGTAGCCCTTCTCGACCAGCCGGAGCGCAGTGACGCTGCCACCGAATCCGGAGCCGACGACGAGCACGTCGTAGTCGGTTGCACGCTGCTTGCCCATTTGCACACCTCCACCGAAGAAAACCGGGTTTGCTACTCGCCAGTATGCACCGCATTCCTGTGACCCGAGCCACAAGGGTGCCCTAACTGTAACCAGAGGTTCCACACACGGTGGTCGATACCCCCGAACGACTGTGGCCGAATGTCACACCGGTTCAGTCGACTGAACGGGTGTGACATTCGGCCACAGTGGAAGAGACGGATCAGGCGCGGACGCTCAGGCCGACCTTCTGGAACTCCTTGAGGTCGGAGTAGCCCGACTTCGCCATCGACCGACGCAGGCCGCCGACGAAGTTGAGCGAACCGTACGGGTCGTCCGACGGTCCGTTGAGCACCTGGTCGAGTGCGGGACGCTCGCCGTACGACACCGGCAGCAGCGAGCCGCGCGGCATCGACGGGTGTGCCGCCGCGGACGGCCAGAACCAGCCGCCGCCGGGAGCCTCCTGCGCGACCGCGAGGGGCGCACCGATGACGGCCGCGTCGGCACCGCACGCGATGGCCTTCGCGAAGTCACCGGAGGTGGTGATGTCGCCGTCGGCGATGACGTGTACGTAGCGGCCACCGGTCTCGTCGAGGTAGTCGCGCCGCGCCGCCGCGGCGTCGGCGATCGCCGTCGCCATCGGCACGCCGATGCCGAGCACCTCACGGGTGGTGGTGGCGCCCTCGGTGGAGCCGTAGCCCACGATGACGCCGGCCGCACCGGTGCGCATGAGGTGCAGCGCGGTGCGGTGATCGCTCACGCCGCCGGCGATGACCGGGACGTCGAGCTCGGAGATGAACGTCTTGAGGTTCAGCGGCTCGCTGTCCCCGTGGGCGACGTGCTCGGCCGAGATGATCGTGCCGTGGATGACCAGCAGGTCGATTCCGGCCTTGATCAGCTCCGGGGTGAGCGCGCGGGCGTTCTGCGGGCTGACCCGGACGGCCGTCGTGATCCCCGCATCGCGCACCTGCGCGACGGCGGCGGCCAGCAGGCCGGGCTGGATCGGCGCGGCGTGCAGTTCCTGCAGGCGTGCGACCGCGGCGTCCGGATCGACTTCCTTCTCCGCCATCTCCGCCAGCTCGACGAGCTTCTGCTCGACGTCGGCGTGCCGACCCCACAGGCCCTCACCGTTGATGACACCGAGACCACCGGCCTTGCCGAGCTCGATCGCGAACGACGGCGACACCAGCGCGTCGGTCGGATGAGCCAGCACCGGGATGTCGAAGCGGTACGCATCGATCTGCCAGGCCGTCGACACCTCCTTGGAGGAACGGGTCCGGCGAGAGGGAACGATGTTGATGTCGTCCAACTCGTAGGTGCGTCGGGCAGTTCTGCCCATGCCGATTTCGACGAGGTCGCGCACGCGCGCCCCTTTCTCGATTGTGTTGTGTGCTTAGCGGGCAGCGTAGTTGGGCGCTTCGACCGTCATGGTGATGTCGTGCGGATGGCTCTCCTTGAGGCCGGCCGCGGTGATCTGGACGAACTGCGCTTCCTGCAGCTGCTCGATCGAGGCGGAACCGGTGTACCCCATTGCCGCGCGGAGGCCACCGACGAGCTGGTGGATGACCTGGCCGAGCGGACCGCGGAACGGCACGCGCCCTTCGATGCCCTCGGGGACCAGCTTGTCCTCGGCGAGGACATCGTCCTGGAAGTAGCGGTCCTTGGAGTAGGACTTGCCCTGGCCCCGGCTCTGCATCGCGCCGAGCGACCCCATGCCGCGGTAGCTCTTGAACTGCTTGCCGCCGACCAGGATCAGCTCGCCCGGGGACTCGGCCGTGCCGGCCAGCAGGGAGCCCAGCATGGCGGTGGACGCGCCGGCCGCGAGGGCCTTTGCGACGTCACCGGAGAACTGCAGGCCGCCGTCCGCGATGACCGGGACACCGAGCGCCTTGCACGCCGCGGTGGCTTCCAGGATCGCCGTGATCTGGGGGGCGCCGACACCGGCGACGACACGGGTGGTGCAGATCGAGCCGGGACCGACACCGACCTTGACGGCGTCCGCGCCGGCCTCGACCAGCGCGAGGGCGCCTGCCCGGGTGGCGACGTTGCCGCCGATGAGCTGGACGCGGTCACCGATCTCGCCCTTGAGCTTGGTGATCATCTCGAGCACACCGCGGGAGTGTCCGTGCGCGCTGTCGACGACGAGCACGTCGACACCGGCGTCGGTGAGCGTCATCGCGCGGGTCCACGCGTCGTCGCCGACACCGACCGCGGCGCCGACCAGCAGGCGACCGTCGCGGTCCTTGGTGGCGTTCGGGTACTGCTCGGTCTTGACGAAGTCCTTGACCGTGATGAGGCCGGTGAGCTTGCCCTGGCCGTCGACTATCGGCAGCTTCTCGACCTTGTGGCGGCGCAGCAGGCCGAGCGCGACCTCGGCGGTGACACCCTCGCGCGCGGTGATCAGCGGAGCCTTGGTCATCACCTCGGCGACCTGCCGGTTCTGGTCGACCTCGAACTGCATGTCGCGGTTGGTGATGATGCCGACGAGCTCGCCCGCATCGTTGGCGACCGGGAGACCGGAGATGCGGAAGCGGGCGCACATCGCCTCGACGTCGGCGATGGTGTCGGTCGGCTTGCAGGTGACCGGATCGGTGACCATGCCGGCCTCGGAACGCTTGACGGTCTCGACCCATCCGGACTGCGCTTCGACGGACGAGTTGCGGTGCAGCACACCCATGCCGCCGGCACGCGCCATCGAGATCGCCATGCGGGCCTCGGTGACGGTGTCCATCGCGGAACTCACCAGCGGCACGCCCAGCCGAATCTCGCGCGTCAGCTGGGTCGAGGTGTCGACCTGGTTCGGGACGACGTCCGATGCCGCGGGCAGCAGCAGCACGTCGTCGAAGGTGAGACCCAGCATCGCAACCTTGTTCGGGTCGTCTCCCCCGGTGTGCACGTGCCCTGCGGAACTACTCATGCGGCTCGGGTCCCTCCATCAAGCGTCGATCGGTAAAGGAAGAAGGTGTGGACGCCGGAAACTATTCCTTCGCCCGACGTCCATGGTATCGGCTCGCGGATATCGGCTCGCTCCGGGCGGCGCACGGCCGCTCCGCGACGCACCGGGCGTGATCAGCTAGCGCAGACCGGGCTGACCTGCGTACCGTGGTGTTGTGCGCGATCAACTGCCTCCCGGCCTTCCCCCGGACCCCTTCGCTGGTGACCCCGCCGACCCGTCCGCTGCGCTCGACGCGATCGAGCCGGGTCAGCCGCTCGATCCCCACGAGCGTCTCGCAGTGGAGGAAGATCTCGCGGATCTCGCGGTGTACGAAGCACTCCTGAGCCACCGCGGCATCCGCGGACTCGTGGTGTGCTGCGACGATTGCCAGCAGGACCACTACCACGACTGGGACATGCTGCGCGCAAATCTCCTCCAGCTGCTCGTGGACGGCACGGTTCGCCCGCACGAGCCGGCCTACGACCCGTCCCCCGACGCGTACGTGACGTGGGACTACTGCCGCGGCTACGCGGACGCGTCGATGAACGACGCACTGCACGGCGACGGCTTCGATATCTGAGGCTCGATTCTCCGAGGCCGATCCCCGGCCCCACGAACGACGACTACGGCCCGGCGAGGAAACTCGCCGGGCCGTAGTCGTGCTGCCGTATGCCCCCCGGTCAGGGAGACGGGGTGGCCGGTGACGGCCCGCCCAGGGAACCGCTCGATGCCTTCGTGGTCGACGTCGACGACGGTGCCGTAGTGGTCGTCGTCGGTGTCGGTGTCCCCGACGACGGGGTCGCGGGGTTGGTGGTGGGTGTCGAGGACGCCGCGGCCGACGACGAGGGCGCGGTCGACGTGCCGGGCAGGATGCCGAGCGAACGCGGGTCGATAGGGAGGCCCGGTAGTCCCGGGTTCGACGGCGACAGTTCCGCACCGGGGTCGATCGTCGACGAGTCGACGGCGGTGGACGTGGAGGGGTCGGACGCCGGCGGCACTATCGGCGCAGGCGCCGTGGTGGCCCTCTGCAACTCGGTCAGCAACCGCTCGCGCCAGACGTTCAGTTCGTCCCGCGTTCCGGCCTCGTTGACCGCGTTCGCGCGGGCACCTGCGGAGTCCAGCTTCGCCTTGGCCCCGGCGGCATCGCCGGACGCGATGAGCCGCTCGGCTTCCTCGAGGCTGGACGTGGTGTCGATCTTCGCGACGGTGGACGCGGCCCGTTCGGTGAAGACGACCTGCTTGACGCCCCACAGCGGATCGCCGGGTTCGGCGTTGTAGGAGAAGATCGTCATGCCGCCCATCGCAATCGCGACGACGGCGGCCGCCGCGGCGATCGGACGAAGCAGTCGCAGGTGGCTGCGGCCCGATCGGGTGCGGGTGACGAGAGCATCCCTGGCACCGAGTTCGGCCTGGACCCGCGCGACGATGTCGTCGAGGTCCGGTTCGGCCGGCATCGGCTGCGCGAGGATCTCGGCACGCCAGTTCGAGAGCAGAGCCGCGACCTGGTACTCCTCCGGGCTGTCCGTCGCAACGGGCCCTTCGGCGGAGATCGCGTCGATCAGGGCGTCGTCACGGCGGACCGCGGCGACATCGATCGGCATGCCGTTTCCGGCGAGATCGGCGTGGGGGTCGCCCGGCTCGCCACTGTTGCCCCTAGCCATGTCTCTCACCTGCTTTCGTCACTTCCTTCTTCAACTTCGCGAGGGCCCGGTGTTGAGCCACGCGCACAGCTCCGGCAGTACTACCGACTGCCGCCGCCGTCTCCTCGGCCGACAACCCGACGACGAGCCGGAGGACGAGGATCTCGCGATGCTTCTCGGGAAGCGTCTGCAGCAGAGCGTTCACCTGTCGGCTCGTCTCCGAGTTGAGAGCCCGTTCCTCCGGGCTGTCGTCCGCGGATACGACATCTGGTACTTCAGCAACAGGATCGGATTTGTTACGCGCCGCGTTTCGGTGTGCATCCGCCACCTTGTGCGCGGCGATTCCGTACACGAAAGCCATGAACGGGCGACCCTGGTCCTGGTACCTGGGAAGCGCCGTCATCACCGCGAGGCACACCTCTTGCGCCACGTCGTCCGCAGACAGCTGGCCTCGTTCGGCAGCACCGACCCGGGCCCTGCAATACCGCACGACCAAAGGGCGGATACTGGCGAGAACCTGGGACAGAGCGTTCCGGTCACCTTGCGCGGCAGCGGCGACTGCGGAGTTCAACTCCTCACCCGTGTTTGACATCGTCAGAGCGGATCCTGGCGTTACAGTGGCACGTCCCCCCAGCCGGGTGTGCTTCCACCTCGCAGCGGAACATCTGTCACTCTAACTACAGAGCCCGACGCGCCATCGCATCGTCCGAATATCCGACGCTCATTTCGCGAACCGCCCACCCCGGTGAGCGATCTCCGCGGCACACTCGTCGCGCACCGTCCGCACGGCCGGATCCGGACTCACTCCGTCCAGCAGCATCGCCGCCGCCCACCGCAGTGGTAGCAGCCCGTGCGTCCCGCTGTCGGCGAGCACCGCGCGGGCCGTCTCGATCGCACGGTCCGGGGTGGGAAGCCCCGTCGCCGCGGCTGCCGACAGCAGGGCCGACTTGACGCGGTGGCGTACCGACGGATGTTCGGCCGATCGCGCGACGGCACTGTCGGTACGGGTCGTGGCGGTGGCGAAGTCGCCGGATGCCAGGGCGATCTCGGCTGTGACCCAGTCGAGGCGCACGTGCTGACGCCACAGTGCGTCCTCGTCGCCGACGCCCGCGAGGTGCGCGGCACACCGCTCGAGCAATCGCCGGCCGAGCGCGAGCCGGCCGCATCCGAGTGCGTCCGCGGCGAGTCCGGTGAGCGCATCGCAGCGGGCCTCGTGCCAGCGCCGGTCGTCCGGACCGCTGCTTCCGAGCAGAGCGAGCGCCGCGCCGTCGTACTCGGACGCCTTCGCATGGCCACCCAGCTGGCGCAGCAGCGAGGCGCGCGTGCTCGACGCCAGCGAGGCCAACGCGGGGTCGAGCCCCGGCCGGCGCTCGAGGTCGTCGAGTGCCGCCCGGGCCTGCGCGTATCGGCCCTGCCCGCCCAGCGCGACAGCGCGCAACCAGCGGTCGGCCCGATCGGCGGAGTCGGCGGGATCCGGCAACGGGCTCCTGCCGGGGGTGGAGCCGAACGCGACGTCGAGCAGCATCGGGTGATCATCGCACCACCCGTCCGCTCCCCCGCGGCGCGGGCGACCGGCGCGAATTCGGGATAGTTGACAATTCTCCAACTGGACGACCGTCAAACTATATCCCGCGTCGACAATGGGCGCGCCACAGCAACGGTCTCCTTCAATTTTGAAGAATGTGTGGCGGTGCGGTTAACGGCAATGCTCGAAGAATACTCGGGAGTAACCCACAGAGCGAGAACATTCAGGACGACCGTTCAACAGACACGCGCGACCACGTGCAGGAACGTGTTCACGGCCCTTACCGGCACGCAATCACACCCCGCCTCGGATGTAAATGTCCAGGGCGTTAATTCTCCGCGTCGGAGATATGCAAATCGCCACTAGCTGAAAGTGTTGACGCGATTTCGTATACACCTTTACGGTTGCGGGGCATGACCGATTCATTGGTCTCGTCCACCCGGGGGGTGGCGGGCCGCTCGCAGTACCACCGCGAGCCTGCTGACAGAGGAGTACTGATGCCTGTTCCGAACCACCTACCCGGCCCCAACGCCGACATCTGGGATTGGCAGATGCGGGGGCTGTGTCGTGGCGTCGAGTCCTCGGTGTTCTTTCATCCGGACGGAGAACGAGGACGTGCACGAGCACAGCGGGAGAGCCGCGCGAAGGAGATGTGCCGGAGTTGCCCGGTGCTGGCGCAGTGCCGGAACCATGCGCTGACCGTCTGTGAGCCGTACGGCATCTGGGGAGGAATGTCGGAGTCCGAGCGCGAAACCCTGACCCGACAGTCACGGCGCCGCATCGCCTGACCACTCGCCGAAGCCCGGGACACCACCACCACGCACAGGTGTCCCGGGCTTCGTCGTGTGCGCCGCCGCCCAGGAGTCGAAAACTCGGACCCGTCCGCCCGACGCACCGCTCCGAAGCACTTACCGACAGTGCACGGAACATCCGTCAGGAAGGCAGTCCCATGATCACGAAGACCCGCACCCTCGCCGTCGCCGCCACCGTTTCGATCGCATTGCTCGGCGCGAGCGCGTGCTCCTCGGACGACTCCAGCGATTCGGCCACGGCGACCAGCACCACGACGATGATGCAGAGCCCGACGACGTCGGCGATGTCGGGCACCGCCGCCCCTGCCGCCGATCTGGTGGGCCCGGGCTGCGCCGAGTACGCGGCCACGGTTCCGGACGGCCCGGGCTCGGTCGCGGGCATGGCGCAGGATCCGGTGGCGGTCGCCGCGTCGAACAACCCGATGCTCAAGACGCTGACCGCCGCGGTGTCCGGCCAGCTCAACCCGGACGTGAACCTCGTCGACACCCTCAACGGCGGCCAGTTCACGGTATTCGCGCCCACCGATGCGGCGTTCGCGAAGCTCGATCCCGCCACGGTCGAGCAGCTCGAGACCGACGACGCCCTGCTCACCAAGATCCTGACCTACCACGTGGTGCCCGGTCAGCTGGCGCCGAGCGATGTCGACGGCACCCACGCGACCGTCGAGGGCGGCGACGTCACCGTCACCGGATCGGGTGACGATCTGAAGGTGAACGAGGCCGGCGTGGTGTGCGGTGGCGTGCAGACCTCGAATGCCACCGTCTACCTGATCGATTCGGTCCTGATGCCGCAGTAGATCCGGGGTAGAACGCACCACGGTCACCACCCTGCGAGAGGATCCGGCCGATGCACGCTACGGTTGTCCACTATGCACCCGAGCGAGCAAATGTGAGTTCGGCCGGATCCTCCGGCGGGGACGACTCCTGCCCCGCGGACAATGTGCAACTCGTAGCTGTCCGCCGTGCCGAGTCCGACGAACTGCGAATCCTTCTGACCCGGATCGCGAGTGGCGACGAGGCCGCCTTCGCGTCCTTCTACGACCGCACCGGTCCGCGCGTGTACGGACTGGTTCTGCGGGTGCTCCGTGATCCGGGCTTCTCCGAGGAGACCACACAGGAGATCTACCTGCAGGTCTGGAAGTCCGCGGCGACCTTCGACCCCGGGCGCGGGTCGCCGCTGTCGTGGCTGATGACGCTCGCGCATCGCCGGGCCGTGGACCGGGTCCGCTCGGAACAGTCGCACACCGATCGCGAGATCGTGTACGAGACCGCCAACCGGACCGACGAGTTCGACGAGGTCACGGAGGAGGTCACACGCCGCGCCGAACGTCAGGCGGTGGTCGACTGTATGCAGACCCTCACCGACATCCAACGCCAGTCGGTGACGCTCGCCTACTACGGCGGCCGGACCTACCGCGAAGTGGCAAGCGAACTGGGCGTCGCCGTACCGACGGTGAAGACCCGCATCAGAGATGGATTGGCAAGGCTCAGAGGATGTCTGGGGGTGATGTGACGTGGACGACGATCTGATCGAGTGGGCGCACCTGTACGCCCTCCACGCCCTCGACGACGAGGACCTGCGTGCGCTGGACGCTCGCCTGGCCGACGCCGACGAGACGACCCGGGCGGAGTTCGACACCGCCGTGCGATTGGCTCGCGAGACGATGGCGGCCGCAAGTTCGCTCGTCGCCGTCACCCCGCCCGCGGCACTGCGCCGCGACCTGCTGCGTCAGGTGTCGGGTGACGACCTCGCGAAGCGGCGAAACAGCAAGCGCCGGTGGCAGATCACGATGGCGTCCGTGGCAGCGGCCGTCGTCCTGCTCGTCGGCGGAGTCGTGATCGGTCGTCAACTGACCGAGACACCGCCCGCGACGCCGGTGACCGCCCAGATCCTCGCGGCGTCGGACATGCACTCGGTGACGGCGGAGATTCCCGGCGGCGGCACGGCGACCACGATGTACTCGAAGGAAGCCAACGCGGCGATGCTGGTGATGAACGGTGTCACGCCGCCGAAGCCCGACACCGTCTATCAGATGTGGCTCGTCCGTGGGGACGAACCGGTGCCCGCCGGCACGATGGGGCCGGACCAGGTGTCTCCCACCACCACGGCGGTGCTCGAGGGTATCGACGGCGCGACGCAGCTCGGTTTCACGGTGGAACCCCCCGGCGGGTCCTCGTACCCGACAGGAACGATGTTCGCGTCCATTCCGCTCACCTGAGGCGCATCTCGCGACAGCAGAAGACCCCCGGACGATTCGTCCGGGGGTCTTTCGCGTCAGCGCTTGCCGAGCAGATCAGTGGGCGTGGCCGTGGCCGTGGTCCGCTGCTTCCTCGGTGGGCTTCTCGACGACGGCCGACTCGGTGGTCAGCACCATGCGAGCGACCGACGCGGCATTGACGACCGCGGAGCGGGTCACCTTGACCGGGTCCACGACACCGTCGGCGAGCAGGTCGCCGTAGGTGAGGGTCGCGGCGTTGAAACCGTGGCCCTTGGGCGCCTCGGAGACCTTGCTGACCACGACTGCCCCGTCGAGACCGGCGTTGGTGGCGATCCAGTACAGCGGAGCCTCGAGCGCGGTCCGCACGACCTCGACACCGGTGGCCTCGTCGCCGGAGAGCGACGCGGCGAGGTCGGTGAGGGCCAGACCGGCCTGCACGATGGCGGAACCGCCACCGGGAACGATGCCCTCCTCGACCGCGGCCTTGGCCGCGTTGACCGCGTCCTCGACACGGAACTTGCGCTCCTTGAGGTCGGTCTCGGTGGCCGCGCCGACCTTGATGACGGCGACGCCACCGGCGAGCTTCGCGAGACGCTCCTCGAGCTTCTCACGGTCCCAGTCGGAGTCGGTGTTCTCGATCTCGCGCTTGAGCTGTCCGACGCGGGTCTCGATGTCGGCCTCGGTGCCCGCGCCGTCGACGATCGTGGTCTCGTCCTTGGTGACGACGACACGACGGGCGCTGCCCAGCAGGTCCAGGCCGGCGTCCTTGAGCGTGACGCCCATGTCGGCGGTGATCACGGTGCCGGCGGTGACGACGGCGAGATCCTCGAGGAA
Organism: Prescottella sp. D32; assembly: GCF_037287305.1. Taxonomy (NCBI): domain Bacteria; kingdom Bacillati; phylum Actinomycetota; class Actinomycetes; order Mycobacteriales; family Nocardiaceae; genus Rhodococcus; species Prescottella sp. D32. Next base: position 1,538,487 of record NZ_JARBSW010000001.1, on the reverse strand, counting down.
CGCCTTGCGACGGTCACCGAAGAACGGTGCCTTCACAGCGACGGCCTTGATGGTCTTGCGGATCGAATTCACGACGAGGGTGGAGAGCGACTCGCCCTCGATGTCCTCGGCGATGATCAGGACCGGCTTGCCGGACTCGGCGATCTTCTCGAGCAGCGGCAGGAACTCGGGCAGGGAGCTGATCTTCTCTCGGTAGAGAAGGACCAGGGCATCCTCGAGGACCGCCTGCTGTGCCTCGATGTCGGTGATGAAGTACGGCGACAGGAAGCCCTTGTCGAACTGGACGCCCTCGGTGACGACGAGTTCGGTGTGCAGCGTCGAGGACTCCTCGACGGTGACGACGCCGTCGACGCCGACGCGGGTCATGGCCTCGCCGACCATTTCGCCGATCTCCTCGTCACGCGAGGAGACGGTGGCGACCTGCGCGATGGCGTTCTTGCCCTCGACCGGGGTGGCGGCGGCGAGCAGAGCCTCCGAGACCGCGTCTGCGGCCTTGGAGATGCCGACGCCGAGAGCGATCGGGTTCGCGCCTGCCGCAACGTTCTTGAGACCGGCCTTGACCAGAGCCTGGGCCAGGACGGTGGCGGTGGTGGTGCCGTCGCCCGCGACGTCGTTGGTCTTGGTGGCGACACTCTTGACGAGCTGCGCACCGAGGTTTTCGAACGGGTCCTCGAGCTCGATCTCGCGCGCGATGCTCACGCCGTCGTTGGTGACGGTCGGGCCGCCGAATGCCTTGGCGAGCACCACGTGCCGACCGCGGGGGCCGATGGTGACCTTGACGGCGTCGGCGAGCTGGTCGACGCCGCGCTCGAGCGCGCGCCGGGCCTTCTCGTTGAACTCAATTTGCTTGGACATTGATTCAGCTACTCCTGAGATTCAGGGTTTCGTCCCGAAACGGATTTCAGGGTTACCGCCGGAAACGCACTCCGCCCCGGGTCCGATGAGGAACTCCGGGGCGGGAGGCGTGAGGCTTACTTCGCGACGACAGCCAGAACGTCGCGAGCCGACAGGATCAGGTACTCCTGGCCGGCGTACTTGATCTCGGTTCCGCCGTACTTGCTGTAGATGACGGTGTCACCCTCCTGGACGTCCAGGGGGATGCGCTTCTCGCCATCCTCGTCCCAGCGGCCGGGGCCGACGGCGACGACGGTGCCCTCCTGGGGCTTCTCCTTCGCCGTGTCGGGGATGACCAGGCCGGAGGCAGTCGTCGTCTCGGCCTCGTTGGCCTGGACGAGGATCTTGTCCTCGAGCGGCTTGATGTTCACGCTCGCCACGATGAGCCCTCCACTTTCAGGGGTTCGTTGGGCCCGAGGCTGTTCCTCGGACCACGATCAGTTCAGTCACCACGTGACCCCTCACGTGCCCCGTCGTCGCGGGTGCCGGGACTCGCTCAGTGTCGACTAGCACTCTATACATGCGAGTGCCAGCACTCAAGGCAAACCGAGAGCCGACACCCCGAATCCGCTGCCGTCAGTACTGCGACGGCATGTCGAGCACCGCCATGGTGCAGCGGGAGACGCACACGAGCTTGCCCTCGTCGTTGACGATCTTGATCTCCCACACGTGTGTCTTGCGCCCGATCGCGAGCGGCGTCGCTGCGCCGTGGACCCATCCCGAGCTCACCGGACGCACGTGGTTGGCGTTGATCTCCATGCCGACGCAGTGGAACCTGCTGCGATCCACCGCGAAGATCGACGCCCAGCTCGCGAGGGTCTCGGCGAACGCGACCGACGCCCCGCCGTGCAGGACTCCGGCGGGCTGCTTGGTCCGTTCGTCGACCGGCATGCGGCCTTCGAGCGAATTGTCGGTGAACCGGGTCAGCTCGATGCCGAGATTCCGGTTGAGGGTGTCGGCGCCCTTGCGGTTGACCAGCTCGACGCTGGGCTCCCCGAACCAGATGCTCACGAAACCTTCACCACGACCTTGCCGTTGACGTCACCGTCGATCATCGCCTGGAAGCCCGCGTGGATGTCCTGCAGCGGGATGACGCGATCGATCTTCGGCCGCAGACCGGTGGCCTCCATCATCCGCAGCATCGACACCAGTTCGGCGCGCGTGCATCCGGTCGAGCCGAGGATGCGCTGCTGCAGGTAGAAGATCCGGGTGAGGTCGGCGGGCGGGTTGGAGCCGGACGTCGCGCCCGCGATGACGATCGTGCCGCCCGGTCGCAGCGAACGCATCGAGTGCGCCCACGTGGCCTCGCCGACCGTCTCGATGACGACGTCGACCTTCTCCGGCAGGCGGGCGCCGGCCTCGACAGCAGCGTGTGCCCCCAGTTCGATTGCGGTGGCACGCTTGTCGGCACTGCGGCTCGCGGCGTACACCTTGGCACCGGCAGCCGCGGCCAGGCTGATCGCGGCCGTGGCGACGCCACCCCCGGCGCCCTGCACCAGCACGCGGTCGCCGGCCTTGATCTGCGCCTGGGTGAACAGCATCCGGTACGCGGTGGTCCAGGCGACGGGCAGGCACGCGGCCTCGTCGAACGACAACCAGTCCGGCTTGGGGATCAGGTTGCGGCGGGGCACCACGAGGTACTCGGCGAACGCGCCGTCGTGCTGCTCGGACAGCAGGGCGCGGTTCGGGTCGAGCGTCTCGTCGCCCATGCCGCCGTCAGCGTCGGCGATCACCGGGTAGACGATCACCTCGTTGCCGTTCTCGTCGACGCCGGCCGCATCGCAGCCGAGGATCATCGGGATCCGGTCGGCGGGATGCCCGACGCCACGAAGCGTCCACACGTCGTGCATGTTGAGGGCGGACGAACGCACCGCGACCTTGGCCCAGCCGTCCGGGACGACCGGATCGGGGACCTCGCGGAGTTCGAGTCCTCCCAGCGGGTCGTCCGCGTTCTGGGCGACGGCGACGGCTGCGAGCATGGAATCTCCTGTGCTGTCGGACACAGCGACCGGGTGCGGCGCTGCGAAACATCTGTTCGGGTACCCATGTTCGACGGGGCCCCGTCTCCCGCGCGAGCGCGCGTTCCGCACCTCGGCACGACCGCTGGCATCGAAAGCCGTCGCGGCTGTCTCCTGTTGTCATACCCGGCCGGGTTCGCATCCGGCCGGTCGACGTCACGTCATCGTCAGCATCGCCGAAGTGCAAGGGAGACGACTCATGTGTACCTCCGATGGAGGCAGCCCGACCTCGGGCTCGATCCAGCGGCCGGCCGCCCTGACCAAGTTCGTCGACGTGTCGACGATGGTCGACACCGACAACGGCTTCGTCGATCGCGCGGTCTTCACCGACCAGTCGATCTACCAGCAGGAGCTGCGCCGCATCTTCGCCCCGAGCTGGCTGTTCCTGGGCCACACGTCGCAGATCTCCAAGCCCGGCGAGTTCCTCACCACCTACATGGGCGAGGACCCCGTCATCGTCTCGATGGGCAAGGACCGCAAGATCCGGGCATTCCTCAACTCGTGCCGTCATCGCGGCGCCCGGGTGTGCCGCGCCGACTTCGGCGCCACCAAGAACTTCACGTGCACCTACCACGGCTGGAGCTTCGACACCGCCGGCAAGCTGGTGAGCGTCCCGAACGAGGCCGGCTACCCGGAGTCCTTCGACAAGAAGGACTGGGGCCTGGTCGAGGTCGCCCAGCTCGACACCTATCACGGTCTGATCTTCGCGACGTGGAACCCGGCGGCCCCGCCGCTGAAGGAAGCGCTCGGCGGCATGACCTACTACATGGACGCGATGCTCGATCGCGATCCGGAGGGCACGGTCGCCGTCGGCGGGATCCACAAGTGGGTGCTCGACGGCAACTGGAAACTGGCGGCCGAGCAGTTCGCCACCGACTGGTACCACGTCAACATGTCGCACGCGTCGGCGCTGATGGTGCTCTCCCCCACCGGCCGCGGACCGAAGTCGGAGATCGTCAACACCCCGGGCCGTCAGTTCAGCGATCCACTGGGGCACGGTGCCGGCTTCCCGACGCACCCGCGCAGCCGGTTCGACGCGCAGCCGGTGCACGAGTACTACGACTACGACGCGCTGCGTGAGCGCCTGGGCGACGAGCGCGTCGAGGGTCCGATGACGACCGGTCACGCCACCGTCTTCCCCAACTTCTCGTACCTACCCGTCAACGGCAGCATCCGCGTCTGGCACCCGAAGGGTCCGGACAAGATGGAGGTCTGGGCGTGGACCATCGTCGACAAGTCGATGCCCGAGGACGTGCGTGAGGCGCAGCGTCTCTACAACCTGCGCACCTTCGGTCCCAGCGGCATCTTCGAGCAGGACGACGGAGAGAACTGGAGCGAGTGCCAGTCCATCGCAGGCGGTTTCATGACCAACAGTGTGCCGCTGAACTACCAGATGGGCCTGGGCTCCGAGCGCGAGGACGGCGTCTACCCCGGTAAGACGAGCGAGCTGTACAGCGACGCTGCCGGACGTGGCTTCTACCGACGCTGGGCAGAACTGATGAACACACCGGCATGGCACGAAAAGGGCGCGAAGTGAGCGAGACCATCAGCAAGATCAAGGTCGGCGCGGTCGGCGACATCGAGGACGGCGAGGCGCTGGTCGTCGACGCCGAGCAGACCGGAACGGGTGAGCCGATCGCCGTCTTCCACGACGAGGGCGAGTACTTCGCACTCAACGATCGCTGCAGCCACGGCGAGGCGTCCCTCGCGGACGGCTGGATCGAGGGCGGCCAGGTCGAGTGCCCGCTGCACTCGGGCAAGTTCTGCCTGCGCACCGGGTCCGTGCTGTCCATGCCCGCCACCGAGGACGTCGCGGCCCACAAGGTCGAGGTCGAGGGCGACGAGATCTGGCTGTACCCCGGCCAGGCCGCTGCGGAGTGACCGATCCCATGAGCATTCCCGAGCGCATCGTCGTCGTGGGTGGCGGACTCGCCGGTGTCAGTGCCGCCGGCGAGCTCCGTGCCCGCGGCTTCGAGGGTGAGATCACGCTGGTCGACGGCGGACCCACCCCGTACGACCGTCCGCCGCTGTCCAAGGCGTTCATGTTCGGCACCGCCGACGAGTCCGACCTCGCGCTGGCCAAACCGGATTGGTATGCCGTGCAGCGGATCACGCTGCGCACCGGGTCACCGGTCACGGCGCTGAAGCCGGACGAGGGCGTCGTCGAACTCGCCGACGGCACCCGCCTGGACGCAGACGTGACCATCCTGACCACGGGCGCCGGTGCCCGTCCGCTGCCGGTACCCGGCGGCGACCTGCCGCAGGTGCATCTGCTGCGCACCATCGACGACGCCCGCGCGCTCAAGGCGCGGCTCGTCCCGGGCGCACGCCTCGTCGTGATCGGCGCCGGCCTGATCGGCGCCGAAACCGCCTCGGCGGCACTGCAGCTCGGGGCCCAGGTGACGCTGGTCGACCCGATCGACCCGCCGATCGTTCCCGCGGTGGGCCCGGAACTGGCGCGCTACCTGCACGACCAGCACGCCGAGCACGGCATCGCGGTGCACACCGCGGGCGTCTCGGAGATCCGGCAGACCGGCGACACCGTGACCGTCGTGCTCACCACCGGCGAGGAACTGCCGGCCGACGCGGTACTCGTGGGCATCGGGTCGATCCCGTCGACCGAACTCGCGGAGGCCGCGGGACTCGAGGTGGACGGCGGAGTGCTCGTGGACGAGCACTTCCGCACGAGCCACCCGGCGGTGTTCGCAGCCGGTGACGTCGCGCGCCGACGCGACAGCGACGGCACCCTGCACCGACGCGAAGAGCACTGGGAAGCAGCCCAACTGAACGGACGCGCGGTCGCCGCCCGCATCCTGGGGCAGGAACCCGACCCCGAGTGCGCGGGCTGGTTCTGGTCCGACCGGCACGGGATCCACGTGCAGGGGGTCGGATCGATGACCGCCGAGGGCGAGACCGTGATCCGGCTGCACCCCGACGACGCAACCCGCCCGCAGATGGTGTTCCGAGTCCGGGGCAACACCCTGGTCGGAGCCGCGTTCATCGACGGCGGTCCCGCAGTGCGGGCCGCGCGCATCATCATCGACCGCGCTCTTCCGGTGGATCCGGCCGCTCTGGCCGATCCGTCCGTGAATCTGCGCAAGCTCGCCAAAGGATGACTTGACCATGGCAACCGACACCACCTCGGCGGCGGTCCCCGCCCAACGGCAGATCGCCGACGCCGCCACGCATTTCCGTGTGCAGCAGCTGTACTTCCACGAAGCCGAACTGATCGACGACGGCCGTTTCACCGACTGGCTCGACCTGCTCGCGGAGGACCTGCACTACTGGGCACCCACCCGCAGCAACCGCCTGCGCCGTCAGCAGTCTCTCGCGGTCGCGGCCCGCGGGGAGGCTGCGTTCTTCGACGAGACCCGCACGAGCCTCGCCTGGCGCATCCGGCGCTTCGATTCCGGCATGGCCTGGGCCGAGGATCCGCCGTCGCGCACCCGCCATCTGGTGAGCAACGTCGTCGTCCGCCACGCGGACACGGACGAACAGGAGATCGGGCAGTGGTACGCGCGCTCGAACTTCATCGTCTACCGCAACCGGCTCGAGCGTGAGGTCGACATCTACTCGGGCGGTCGCGAGGACATCCTCCGCGAGACCGGCAGCGGCGATCTGGTGGTCGCCCGCCGCACGATCCTTCTCGACCAGAACGTGTTGCTGGCCAAGAACATCAGCACCTTCTTCTGATCCCCTCATTCCTGCTCGGAACACCCAGGCGACGATCCTCCCCAGACACAAGGAGCGCGTGACACAGTGACAACGAATGCAGCGGCAGAGACGGCCGTGACCACCCGCGAGGTCGAGACCTCGCTCGGCACTATCAAGGTGAGCGAGGCCGGCACCGGCCCCGTCCTGGTGATGCTGCACGGCGGTGGGCCGGGCGCGTCGGCGATCGCCAACTACAGCCAGAACCTGCCGGCTCTGACGCCGCACTTCAAGGTCGTGCTGCCGGACCAGCCGGGCTTCGGTAGCAGCTACCGCCCCACGGAGGAAGACCTCCAGGAGCGGAGCATCACGCAGATCACGGTGGACGCGCTGATCCAGACGCTCGACGCGATGGGGATCGAGGAGTTCCACCTGATGGGCAACAGCCTCGGTGGGGCCGCGGCGATCGCCCTGGCACTGGCGATCCCGCACCGCGTCACCCGGCTGGTACTCATGGCTCCGGGCGGCGGCTGGCTCCCGTTCGGCCCGACGCCCACCGAGGGCCAGAAGGCGATGTTCCGCTACTACAACGGCGGCGGCCCCTCGGTGAAGAAGATGAAGGACTTCGTCCGCACCATGGTCGCCGACCCCAAGCAGTTCGACGACGCCAACATCGAGGCCCGCTACGAGGCGTCGCTGGACGAGAGCCACATCGAGTTCTACCACCGCTACAACGCCGCGTTCGCGCGTCGTCACGGCATGGATCCGCTGTGGCGCGACGCCCACGAGATCAAGGCGCCGACGCTGCTGCTGTGGGGCACCGAGGACCGGACCATCACTTTCGAGGGTTCGCAGCTGATGCTCAAGCAGATTCCGAACGTGCAGTTGCACGCCTTCAGCAAGTGCGGGCACTGGGTCCAGGTCGAGCGACAGAAGGAGTTCGAGCGGCTCGTGGTGGACTTCCTGGAGGACCAGTGACCGGGTGGCTCGAGGGCAACGTCGCCCTCATCACCGGTGGTGGCTCCGGTCTGGGTCGGGCCGTTGCCGAGCGGTTCCTCGACGAGGGCGCGTCGGTCGTCGTCGCGGACCGTGATCCCGTCAAGCTCGGCGAACTGGTGGAGGCGGCCGGTGATCGCGGCGACCGCGTCCACACGGTGGAGGCCGACGTCCGCTCCACCGCCGACCAGCATCGCGCGGTCTCGGAGGCCGTCGCACGCTTCGGTAAACTGGACACCCTGGTGCCCAATGCGGGTATCTGGGACTACCAGCGCTCGATCACTCGGCTCGACGGCGAATCGTTGTCGGCGGCGTTCGACGAACTGTTCGCCATCAACGTCAAGGGCTACCTGCTGGCCGTCGAGGCGTCGTGGCGGGAGCTGGTCAAGACCCGCGGCAGCGTCGTGATGACGTTGTCGAACTCGGCCTTCTATCCGAACGGAGGCGGTCCGCTGTACACCGCGAGCAAGCATGCGTGCCGCGGACTGGTGCTCGAACTCGCGTACGAGCTGGCCCCCAAGGTCCGGGTCAACGGCGTCGCCGCCGGCGGCATGCGCACCGACCTGCGCGGCCCGGAGTCGATGGGCATGGCCGAGCGTTCCATCGAGGCGTCGTTCGCCCGCAGCGCCACGACGGGCGACAACCCGCTGCTGCCGCTGCACGACGCGAGCGTCGATCCCGCCGATTTCACGGCGCCCTACGTGCTGCTGGCCTCGTCGGCCAACAGCTCCAACATCACCGGTGCGATCATTCCCGTCGACGGCGGCATCGCCGCCCGTGGGTTCCGCACCGCGGCAGGCGGAGACGATCTGTGAGCACCGAGAAGCATCCTGTCGACATCAGCCCCGCGCGTGCGCTGCAGAACCTGGGCCGACTGCACGGTGACCGCACCGCACTGATCTACGAGAACCACACGGTCGACTACCGCGAACTGACGGCGCGCGTGCACGCGATGGCACTGACCCTCCACGCGTCCGGCATCCGCAAGGGCGACCGGGTGGCCTACCTGGGGCTCAACAGTCCGACGTTCCTCGTGACCTACCTCGCCTCGGCGTGGGTGGGCGGCGTGTTCGTGCCGATCAACTTCCGCCTGGCCGCAGCCGAGATCGCCTACCAGCTGGGCGATTTCGGACCGCGCGTTCTGATCGTCGAGCCCGGCCACATGCCCGTCGTCGACGAGATCGACCCGGCGGTCCTGCCGCCGCGCCTGATCGCGGTCGACAACGACGACGCGGTGCCGCTGACGGACGAGCCGGCCGAGCGCTGGGAGCGGCTGACGGTGGCCCTCGCGCGCGGCGCCGATCTGGACATCGCCCTGTCGCCGCTGCCCCGGTACGCGGACGACCTGGCGGCGCTCATGTACACGTCGGGCACCACCGGGCGCCCCAAGGGCGTCATGCTCACCCACGGCAACATCTGGTGGAACTCGTTCAACGTGGACTCGGTTGTCGAGACCAGCCGCAGCGACGTCAACCTCGCGGTGGCGCCGTTGTTCCACATCGGCTGCCTCAACTCGTTCACGCTGCGCAGCCTCGCCCGCGGTGGCGCGACGCTGGTGCGGCGCAGCTTCGACCCGGCGCAGACCCTCGCGGACCTCGTCGAGTACAAGGTCAACACCATCTTCGCGGTGCCCGCGATGTTCTCCGCCGTCGCCCAGCTGCCGCAGTTCGCCGACGCGGACCTGTCGCAGCTGCGGTCGGCGATCGTCGCGGGGGCGCCCGTTCCACCGAGCCTGGTCAAGGAGTACGGCCACCACGGTGTCGCGCTGCAGCAGGCGTGGGGGCTGACCGAGACCGCGCCGTTCGCGACGTCGCTGCCACCCGAGCGGACCCTGGAGCGGGCGTCCTCGGCCGGTCTGCCGATGCCGTTCTGCGAGATCAAGATCGTCGACCCGGTCACGGGCGCAACGCTCACCGAGCCCAACGCGGCCGGCGAGATCTGCGTTCGGGGACCGAACGTGACCCCGGGCTACTGGGCCAACCAGCAGGCCACGGACGCCGCGTTCGACGCCGAGAACTGGTTCCACTCCGGCGACCTGGGGTGTCTCGACGAGGACGGCTTCCTGTACATCGTCGACCGGATCAAGGACATGATCATCACGGGCGGCGAGAACGTGTACCCGGCCGAGGTCGAGCGGGTGCTCGTCGAGTACCCCGGCGTCACGGATGCTGCGGTCGTGGGCGCCCCCGACGCCAAGTGGGGCGAGATCGTCGTCGCCGTCCTCGTGGTGTCCACCGACACCGACCCGACGCTCGAGGAGATCCGCGACTTCACGAGCGAGCGCCTCGCCAGGTACAAGCTGCCGAAGGAGATCCTCGTGCTGGACTCGCTGCCGCGCAACGGATCCGGAAAGCTCGACAAGGTGTCGCTGCGCAAGCTGGCGGCCGACGGACACGGTTCGCTGGGCCGATGAGCATCCCGGGTTGGCCGCTGACGTACACCGTCGACGACGGCGGCACGCCGCACGAGGTCCGCGCACGGTTCGCCGTGCGCGGGCCCCTCGGGAACGCGTACCCCGCCGGCATCGCCGACCTCGAACTCGATCTGCGCGGCCTCGGGGACCCCGACGCCCTCCGCGGCGTCGGGGAACAGATCCTGCGGGAGAACCCCGCATGTCGACGCGTCGTGCTGCCGGTACCGGCCGGCGACCTCGACGCAATCGGCTTCGCCGAGGACGCCGGATTCCGCTACGTCGTCGACGTCGACGTAGCGGGAGAACGCGGTGAGATCACCGAACTGTCCCTCCTGGTCCTCGAACCGGGTTGGGTTGCCGACGCACCGACCGCCGTCGACGACCTACCCCTCTGAGTACGCCAGCCCCGAAGGGCGGCCGGATTCGTCCGAATTCCGCCGCCCTTCAGCTGTTTTCGAGCCTTCGTGCGGCGCGCCTCCCGACAATTGCCCTCCGGTTCCGGTACTTGGTTGAGGTGAATACACCTGTCACGCCGAGTCCTTCGGCCCTCATGTCCGCTGCCGCCCGAGCCGCCCACGCAGTCGTGGACCCTCCCCCGCATCTGATCGTCGACGACACCGCGCGCCTGCTCTGCGAGGCCGCCGGCAGCCCGTCCCCGCTCGACTTCCATCTCGCCCACCCCTCCGAACCGGTGCTGGCAGCCGCTCGGGTGTCGGCCGCCGCCCGCAGCGCTTACGCCGAACAGTTGCTTCGTGCGTCCGGCATCCGGCAGTACGTGGTGCTGGGCGCGGGTCTCGACTCGTCGGCGTGGCGTGTGCCGCCGTCGTGCACCGTGTGGCACGTCGACCTGGCCGGTGTGCTCGCGTGGCGTGGGACACTCCTCGACGGCGCAGGCACCTCGGACCTCGGCGTGCCGGTGGCGGTCGACCTCGCCGTCGACGACCCGGTTTCCGTGCTCGCACACGCCGGTCTGCGAGTCGACGAGCCCGTGTTCGTGTCGTGGCTCGGGGTGTCGATGTATCTCGACGCCGACGCCGTCCGGAGGACCTTCACATCCCTCGGCGCCCTCGCGCCGGGATCCGAGTTGGTGTTCGACCACATCGTTCCCGCTGCGCACCGCGATCAGGCGGGCAGCGACTACGCCGAGGCCGTCGCGGCGGCGGTCGGCGCGCAGGGCGAGCCGTGGCGCTCCACACCCACCGCCGTCGAGCTCGACGTGTGGCTGGACGCGGCGGGATGGTCCACCGCCCAGTCGATCGGTGAGGCCGACTCGACCCCTCCGGGGTTCTGGGATCGGACGGACGCACTGCGGCCCATGGAGCTGGTCCGATTCACGCACGCCCGGCTGCCGGGCCGGGGCGCGTCCGGGCGAAACGGATAAACTGCGGCGTCTCGATCGACGACGGAGGGGGATCCGATGAGGGGATCGATCGCACTGCGCGGGGCGGCGGCGGTGGTAGGCGTCGCCGGCGTCGTTTCCGGGTTGGCCGCGCTGGTCGCTTTCCGATCCGGCGCGTCCACCAACGTCGTGATCGTGACGGCGTCGTTCGCGCCGTTCCTGCTGGCGGTGACGATCGTGGGGGCGATCGTCACCGCCGCTGCACGGCAGTGGATCCTGCTCGGCATCTCGGCGCTGGTTCTCGCGCTGGGCGGGTGGGCGTTCGGTCCGCTGTGGGTGGGCGGCGCGTCGGGCAGCGTCGGGGCGCCGACCGGGCCGACAATTCGTGTGATGCAGTCGAACATCATGGTGGGCTCGGCGGATCCCACTGCCCTCGTGCAGGCGGTGCGAGATCAGGGTGTCGACGTGCTCACGCTGCAGGAGCTGACCGAACCGGCCGTCGCGGCGCTGCGCGATTCCGGTCTGGAAGATGTTCTGCCACACACATTTCTGGAACCACGCGTCGGCGGGAACGGCGGCGGCATCTACAGCCGGCTTCCGCTTTCCAACGGTCGGACGGTGGAGGGTATGGCCCTGACGAACCTCGTGGTCGACGTCGATGCCGGATTAGGCGAGCCGGTGGTGCTGTTCGACGTGCATCCCGTGCCCGCCTACATCGCGCCGGCCGAACATTGGACCGAGGACTTCGATCGCCTGCGGGATGCGATGGATGCGGCCGCCGTTTACGACAACGTGATCGTGAGCGGCGACTTCAATGCCACCTACTCGCACCGCAAGTTCCGGGACCTGCGCCACGGCGGCTACGTCGACGCCGCGGACCAGCTGGGCGCGGGAATCCTGCCGACGTATCCCACCGACAAGCGTTATCCCGCGATCGTGGGAATCGACCACGTCCTCACCAAGGGTGCGCAGGCCACGTCCCTCGAGCGCGTCGAGGTGGCCGGGTCCGACCACTACGGACTGATCGCCGAGCTGCGCTTGAGCGGCGATCAGAACGGCGGCGACTCCCCGTCGGAGTAGGTCGCCGGGCTGTCGTGGCGGGATCGCCTGCACGGTAGCCGCGGCACCAGAGCGGAGGCACTGTCCTGGACAAACATTCCGCCGGGCAGCGTCACCGTCGTGGTGCCGTAGCGGCTCGTCCACACCACCACACCGGCACCGAGCATCGAGGCGTCGACTCGCCCCATCGTCTTCAGGTTGTGGTGGAACTGGCACAGGCACTGCAGGTTCGACACGATCGTCCATCCACCTGCCCGCGGGTTGCGGTGTGAGAACGGCACCACGTGATCGAGTTGGCAGCGTGCCGCCGGCACCGAACAGCCGGGAAAGCGGCAGCGACTGTCCCGCGTGCGCACCATCGCCGTGGTGGCGGCGTCGGGGCGGTAGACGAGCGCTCCGGCCTGTGGCTCGCTCAGCCCGCCATGGCCGTCCGGATGGCGACCACGCCGCATCGTCGGATCGGCCTCGAGCGCAGACTCGATCCCGGAGACGGTGGTCCCGGTTCCTGGAGGTGGAGGCCCCGCTCTCTCCCCCGACCGATTCGCATCCCGGTGTGGAACCCGTCCGCCGCGATGCCGCGTCCCCCGGGCCCGGAACACGTGGAGGCCCCGTCGCCGCTGCATCGGTTCCGTCGGCGGGCCGGTGGGCCGGAGATCGTCGGCAGCACCAGCGTCGGCGTCGGCGCTCGCCATCCCGTCGGCCACGAGCCCGAGTTCGGTTGCCAGATCGACCATCTCGGTGAGCATCGCCCGCCAGGTGGCGTCCTCGGCGAGCGTGCGCGCGAGTTCGGGATCGATAGGACCATGCCCATCGAGGTACGCGGGCGACGCGGTGAGCCCGAGCAGTGTGGCGACATCGACGGTGATCTGCACCAGCGGCTTCCGCCGCGACGGCATCGAGGGCGCGGCCACCTTGGGACAGTCGGACTTCTCGCACGTGCAGGGCAGCGCGGATTCACCGTGCAGCAGTGCCACGAAGGCGTCGACGAGAAGGATCTGCCGACCGCGGCGGTCCTTCTTGCACACGGTGTCTGCCATCTCGCACACCAGTTGCCACGCGGCCTGCCCCTGCTCGGCTGTCAGGATCGCGGTGAACTCCGACAGCGGTCCCACCGGGCGGACCCTGACTCGGCACTCCGCCTCGGCGACCTCGCGATCCGATGCCGCCTCGTCGGGGCTGACGCGCACAATCAGCTCCCGAATCTCGCGTCCGAGTGCGGCCGGCGCCAATCGCAGGGCCGATCGGACGATCTCGCCCTCCAGAAGGGCCAGCGTTTCGGGGCTGAGGCCCGCCGTCTCACGATGAATTCGCCAGGCTCGGGCGTAGTCGAGATCGCCGGCCAGGAACGCGGCACACGTGAGCGGGAGGCGAAGTCGCAGATCGACGCCGAGATCGCAGAAATGCGAGGCCATCGTGTGCGAGCAGCCCAGCCTGGTCGACACCTCCGCGATCGCCTCGTTGCCGCAATCGCGAATGTCGCCGCCACGCAACGCAACATCACGTTCGAGTGCCGACAACGTCAGCTCACCCGCCAGCAGGACCTTGCGGGCGGCGTGCATGTTCTCGATCCGGGCCAGCTCCGACAACTCGACGAACCGCAGCGCATCCAGCGCGACGTCGCCCGCCGCCGCTCCGACCCCACCCCCGAATTCGAACATAGTTTCGATCATACGGACACCTACCGACAACTCCGCGCGTGTCATCCGAACTGCCTCCGAACGTCCGGGAGGCTGCCCCTATGACTTCCGATTCCGAACCGGACCCGTCGACACGCCGCCGACGAGCGATCGCCGACTCACTGCGTCAGTACCTGTCGGACGCCACCTCCATGCCGCCCGCACCGACGCCGGAGCCGGATGATTCGATCGGATGGTCCGCCCCGGCCCCCGGCGGACACGAGGTGTACGGGCGAGAACCCTGGACCCGCATGCGCGACGTCGAGGTCGGCGTCGCCGGGCATGCGGTCGCCGTCTCGTTCACGTGGCTGCCCGACGACCACCCGACGCGGTCGTACGTGGCCGTGCTGCACATACCGGACTGGGACGAGATCACCGGTTCCGACTCCCTAGTCACGACCCTCGACCTGTTGCTCGATCGTCCGGACTGGCAGACGCGCCTGCACCCGGTCGGAGGGGACGTCTTCGTCGTGCTCCCACACTTCTAGCCTCGAACGCCCTACCGGAATCCGAACCCACCTGGACTTCACACGGCTCCGAATAGCGGCGTCAGGCGGCACCATCCCACCCCAGGGCCCTCGCGAGATGCGCGCGCACCGCTCCCGCCACGACATCCGGGTCCTCGAGCATCGGGATGTGCCCGACACCCGGCAGCACGATCTCCTCGACCTCGCCGGACAGTTCGTCGACGAAACGCTGCATGCAGGTGTCCCGCGCCAGGAAGGTGTCGTGTTCTCCCGGGATCAGCGACGTGGGCACGGCGATCCGATCGAGTTCACGAATTGGTCCGTCACGCAGGAATGCGAGCAGGATCGGCAGGTACACCGGGCAGTGCGACACGGCCCGAATGACATTCGTGGCGTCGTCCGGATCTACCCGGCTGACGTCGTGGCTGCAGTTCGCGATGACGGGTCGCTGGAAGAACGCACTCGCGGCGGCACGGTCACCGAGCACCCGTGCGAGCGCCATGAGCGGGAACTGTGCCACGAAGCCGAAGCCGACGCGGAACTCGATGCGGGAGAATCGCTTCCACCCGCCGCCCGGGTTGATCCCGGCGACCGAGCGGGCACGCCCTCGACGAGCCAGCTCGAACGCGACCTGACCGCCCAGCGAGTTGCCGACGACATGGCACGTGTCCCAGCCCATCTCGTCGAGGTGCCGTTCGATGCCGTCGGCGATGCCGGTGATCCCCAGATCGCGCCACCGCAGCCGCGGACCGCCCCAGTGCCCGGGCATCGTGAGCGCGAGAACGTCGTAGTCGGAGGCAAGATCGTCGGCCACCCGATGCCACACATGGTGCGACAGCGTGAAACCGTGCAGCAACAGCACCGGCTCACCGGATCCCCCGCGGTACGCCGACGTCACCATGCCGTCTCCTCCCCCGAGGCGTCCTTCATGGGTAGCACCCGGATAGGGATACGACAAGGGCCGGGCGTCCTCCGTAGACGCCCGGCCGATGCCGAAGTGGAAGAAACTACTTCGCAGTGGTCACCGCGAAACCGGCCACCCACTCGGGGATGGCGCGGTAGTAGCGCGACTGCAGCTCGTACGAACCCGAGGCCGCGAGCGCCGCGTAGGCCGCGATCCAGGTGCGGACCTCGTGCGACGAGCCGCCGCCCTGCTCCTCGAAGAACTCGTTGGTCCAGCCGTCGAACTGCTCGATGTCGCCGGACGCGACGATGTCGAGAACCTCGTTGTCCCACTCGGGGTTGAGCGGCTTGCGTGTCGACGTACCGGCAGCCAGATCGATGCCGGACTGCACGACGCGCTGCTCGCCGCGGGCGCGCTGCTCCGGGGTGGGCGGGTTGCCGAGAATGAGCGCCTCGGCGACACGCGGCGGTGCACCTTCGAGGATCGGCACCGGCGGATCGTGCGACAGGCCACCGGAGGCCAGGAACAGCACCCTCTTGTCGAGCCGCGCGGCCGCCTCGCCGAGCGCCTTGCCGAACTGCCGGATCCGGCGCACCGGGCCGAGCGGCGCGGCCACGCCGTTGACGAAGACCGGCACGGTGGGCACCGACTGGATGCCGCCGAACAGCATCTCGAGCGGCTGCACGAAGCCGTGGTCGACGACCATGCGTGCCGAGATCGTCAGGTCGATGTCACGCTCGAGGACGCCCTTGGCGATCGTGTTCGCCGCCTCGTTGTCGACCAGGATCTCCCCCTCGGCGGATCCGAAGTCTCCGACCGCAAGCGCACCCGTCGCGATCGCGAAGGGCGGCATCTTGCCGTAGAAGAACCCGTTGTAGTGGTCGGGCGCGAACAGCACGACGAGCTCGGGGTCGTACTCCTGGACGAACTTCCGCGCGCCGGCGATGGCGTGATCGACCTCGTCGAGCACCTCCTGCGCAGGGTCGTTGAGCCCGATCAGTGGGGAGTGGGACAGCGCAACCAGCGCAACTGGCATGAGACGGCTCCTTCGGCCTGAATCAGAGTCCGGGAGAGGTTCGCTCCCGGGAGCTGTAGTGGGGGCTACGACGCGAGCGCGATCTGGGAGGCGCTCAGTGCGCGCGACGCCGCCATACAGACCCGCCGCAGCGCGGGTTCCGCGCTCGCGGGGGTGTAGCGGGAAGCCTGACCGGACACGGAGAACGCCGCGACCGGACGCGATCCCGCTCCCGTCACGACCCCACCGACACAGACGAGTCCGTCACGACTCTCCTCGTGATCGAAGGCCACGCCGGTCCGACGAATCTGCGACAGCTCGACCCGCAGACGGCCGATATCGGTGATGGTCTTCGAGGTCCGCGCGGCCAGGTTCGAACCGAGAAGCTCCTCGGAGTCCTGGCCTGCATACGCGAGCAGTGCCTTGCCCACCGCCGTGCAGTGGGCCGGAACCCGGCCACCGACGCGGGAGGGCGACGCGACGGTCCGGTGGCCGTACAGCTTGTTGATGTAGAGGACGTCAGGCCCGTGCAGGACGGCGAGGTGCACGGTCTGCCGGGTGGCCTCGTACAGGTCGGCGAGGAACGGGGTGAGGACGTCGCGGACCGTCGAGTGCTGCGGGGCGTACACGCGACCGCCGAGGTTGTGCAGTTCGGAACCGAGCCGGTAGTCGCTGCCGACCCGCTCGACGGCGTGATTGCGCTCCAGCATGCCGAGGATGCGGAAGGCCGTCGACTTGCTCAGCCCGGAGCGACGCGCGAGTTCACTCACGCCGACGCCCGTGTACGCCTCCTGACCGAAACTGGTGAGCAGGCTCATCGCCTTGTCGACGGCGGCGCGGCCGTCGCGACCCGAACCCGAACGAGACAGATCGGTTAGTTCCTGCACGCCCATCGATCCCACCACTTCACTCTGCGAATCGGACATCTCCGGCGCGACCAGGCGCCTCGTCAGAGTGTGCCCACCAGGCGTTTGCATGTCAAGATTGACGATAGTGATACTAAAAGTGACACCCCGACCGTCTCGGCTTTAATCGTCTGGAGCATTGAGCTCATTCGAGAGCACGGACGGCGCCGAGCACTTCGACCGAGAGGAGGCCCGTGGACAGCAATGGACTGATCGCACGCAATGTCCAGCGGTTCCGCAACGAGCGCCAGATGAGCATGGGCGACCTCGCCAAGCGCGCCGATCTGTCGAAGCAGACGCTCTCGAAGATCGAGCAGGGTGTAGGCAACCCCACAGTCGAGACCATCGACGCGATCGCCACGGCGCTCGACGTTCCCCTGCGCCGCCTCGTCACCGAATGGGGCACCCGGGTGTTCGTGGTCCGCGCAGGCGAGGGCGTCTGGAACGACAAGAACGACGCGGGGACGACGAAGGTCCTCGACCAGATCTACGGCTCCGGTTACGTTCGCACGAGCATCATGCGCCTGCGGGCGTCGGCTACCGCGGCCCCCGACGACCTCGTCCGAACCGCAGATTCCGCCGGAACTCTCATCCACGCCTACGTGATCAGCGGGAAGGTGCGCGTGGGTCCCGCGAACGAGCTGGCCGACCTGGGCCCCGGCGACTTCGTGCAGTTTCCGAGCGACATCCCGTGGGTGCTGGCCGCGTCCTCCGCCGAGGCCACCGTTCACGTCGTGACGACGATGCCGCAGGTGCCGCAGTTCGGTCCACTGAGCGACGAGAACGCCTGACAGCCGACACTCCGCCGATTCCGCGGCAAACGGGCGTTCGGTAACGATTCGTCGCCTACAGTGTGCGCGTGGGTGAACAGCAGATGAACGGAATGAATCGGCGCACCTTCCTGGGAGCAGCCGGTGTCGGCGCACTCGGGATCTCGGCACTGCCGCTGGTCGGCAACCGATCGTGGAATCCGCTCGCAGCGCAGGCCCGTGCGGCCGCACCGCTGCCGGCGTCGATCGCGGGCACCACGCTCGAATCCGTCGCGGTCCCTCTGGGTTCGAGCGGATATCGCCGGCTGACCGCAGGTCCGGGCTGGCCGCTGGTCGTCCGGAACGATCTCGCGGAGGCCCGGTCCGGACGTGAGGACCGCCGTTCCGACCTGGCCTCGATCGTCCAGCTCACCGACGTCCACGTGCTCGACGCCCAGTCTCCCGTGCGGTTCGAGTACGTCCACCCGTTCCAGGGCGCCGCGTTCCGACCGCAGGAGACCATGACCGCCCAGGGTCTGATCTCGCTGATCGATCGCGTCAACTCCCTGCGCAAGGGACCGCACACCCAGCGCGACTTCGACGCCGTCGTCACCACCGGCGACAACACCGACAACAAGGAATTCGTCGAACTGGGCTGGTTCCTCACCGCCCTCAACGGCGGCGTCATCACCCCCAACACGGGTGATCCGACCCGATACGAGGGCGTGCAGAACTCGGGCGCCGACCTGTACTGGAATCCCGAGTCCTCGATCCAGGACATCTACAAGCAGACGGGCTTCCCCGAGGTCCCCGGGCTGCTGTCCGCGGCGCTGCAGCCCGTGACCAGCCCCGGACTGGACACCAAGTGGTACTGCGTGTTCGGCAACCACGACGACTCCGTCGAGGGCACCCTCCCGAGCGGCATCCCATTCCTCGAGCAGATGTACACGGGCAACAAGAAATTCGAGGTGCCCGACTCCTCGGATCAGGCGGCCCGCATCTCGAGCGCGCTGAGCTCCGATCCGACGGCGCTGCTGAACCTGCTCTCCGCCATCACCACTCCGCCGCGCACCGTGACACCCGACGCGCGCCGACAGCCGTTCACGCCGCGCGAGTTCATCGCCGCCCACCTCGATCCCGCCAACACCGGTCCCGGACCGGTCGGTCACGGCTTCGCGCCCGACGCCGACGAAACGGGCATCGGCTACTACACGTTCGAGATCTCGCCGGGCGTCATCGGCATCAGTATGGACTCGACCAACCGCGCCGGGTTCGTCGACGGCTCGCTCGGCGAGGCACAGTTCAAGTGGATCGAGCAGACCCTGCTCGCCGGCAGCAGCAAGTACTACGACACCAACGGTGCCCTCGTCACGCAGAGCCGCACCGACACCTACTTCGTGCTGTTCAGCCATCACACCAGCACGACGATGGCGAACACCCTGCCGGATCCCGAACGTCCCCTCGAGCCGCGTATCAAGGGCGCACAGCTGGTGGACCTGCTGCACCGCTTCCCGAACGTCCTCGCTTGGGTCAACGGACACACCCACGAGAACCGGATCACCCCGCAGGTGGGCCGGACCCCCGAACAGGGATTCTGGGAGATCAACACCGCCTCGCACATCGACTTCCCGCAGCAGGGACGCATCATCGAGGTCGTCGACAACCACGACGGGACCGTGTCGCTGCTCACCACGCTGATCGAGGCGGACAGCCCCTACCAGGTCGATTACGACGACTTCTCCCCCGCGGGCCTGGCCTCGATGTATCGGGAATTCTCGTTCAACGACATCCACGCGGATGCGAAGCTACTGGGCGGCTCGCCGGACCACAACGTGGAACTCGTCCTCGCCACACTGCGCTAGGAAGAATTGTCACCGGAGGCCGGTGGGGGCACCTCGCCCCCACCGGCCTCCTGCGTATCCTGAAGCGCCCGACCCCATTTGACGGCCTGGGTCAGTAGCTTCACACCCACCGCGAGCATCACCAGATTGCCGACGATCATCACCGTCACGACGGCTCGCGCCGGCTGGGTGACCGCGGCGATGTCGCCGAACCCGACCGTCGCGAACACCGTCAGCGTGAAGTAGAGCGCGTCGATCCGCGTCAGGGTTTCGTTGAACGCCGCCGGATCCATCTGTGAGAGCAGAAAGATCGCTGTGGCCGAGCCGAGAAGATAGACGGGCAACGTCACTGCAAGCGCTTCCGCCGAGCGCACCTCGGGTGTCGGCGAGTGAATGATCTGCCGGACCTGCCAGGCGCACAACGCGACGACCATCGAGGCCCCGCCCGTGAGTACCAGGATCGCGCCCGCATCCGAGACATGGTCCATCGGCAACGCGAAGTAGGCGGTCAGCAGAATCACGACGGTGGCGGCCGAACGCAACAGCGCCCTTCTCAGCATCCGGCGGCGGTCGTGGCGATCGAGGCTCACCAAGTGGATCGCGTCGGACATGAATCCTCGCTTCCGAAGTCACTCGTTGCACGGGCCGACGGAACGATCGCCGTCCGTTCCACCGCGAATGTCCGACCCGACCTGCACGGACGCACACCCGCCGAGCGCCGCCACCCGACATTGGGTAACGTTCGGATAACGACGCCCGTGGCCGGCATCGAATTATCTCAGTTTCCGGCCCGGGACGGCCCGAAACACGGGCGAACCGACACGAGCGAACTCGAACACCGAAAGCAGGAGGTGGACAATGCGAAATTCACTCGGCATCTCCACCGGAGCAGCCGGGGTGTGCAGCGCACTCGTCTCCTCCGACGACACCGGCGTACAGGACGTCGAATACCGCACGATCTCCGCCGACCTCGGAACACAGACCGATCCGGGCGATCTGGCACTGTCCGCAATCGGGCTGATGACCACGCAGGTTCCCGACCGCCGCATCGAGCCGGACGCCATCGCCGTCGCCTACCGCACCGAATCGCAGGCCGCCGCGGTACGTTCCGCGGCGAAGTCCCAGAAGCGGGCGATCCGGCTGGTCCCCGAGACCGCCGCCACCCTCACCTACCTGCGCAGCACCGGACTCGTCGCGCAGTACGGCATCATCGCCCTCGTCGATCTCGGTGCGTCCGGTCTCACCGTGACCATCGTCGACCAGGCCGACGGCACCGTGTTCTTCCGCGACCGCACTGCGGCGGTCAGCGCCGACGCGGCCGCCCACGAGACGGCCGACGAAGCAGGTTCGCGCGCCGCCGAATTCGTGGCCGAGGCCTTCGCCCAGGCCCTGCAGCGGCCCGAGGCACTCGTGCTGGTCGGCGGCGGCGGGCGGATCCCGGGAATCGCCTCCGCGCTGGAATCCACGTTCGACGCCGCGACGATCGCCGTCCCCGAACCCGAGGCCGCCACGGCGAAGGGCGCGGCGCTGCTCGCCGGGTCCCCCGAACGCCAGAAGTTTCCCCTGGTCACCGGGTCCGGTGGACGGGTCTCCGGTGCACTCGTGGCCGCCGTCGTGGTGGGAGGCCTGATGCTCGGCTACGGCGTCAAGGAGATGGTGCCGCAGAGCGAGGAGAACTTCTCCCCTACCGGCAGCCAGGTGATCGAGACCCCCACCACCGGTCCCTACGAGCCTCCTCCCCCTCCTGAGGAGACGTGGCTTCCGACGAAGAATCCCTACCCGACGACCACGTCCGTTCCCGTGCCGCAACCGCCGGTCCCGACATACGACTACAGCACGCCGGAACCGAGCACCAGCTACCCGACGTTCGACGAGACTCCGCCGACGACGTCGGACGTCTCGCCCGAGCCCACCACGACGGCACCCACAACACCGCCGACGACAACGACGACCACCCCGCCACCGGCGACGACCACGAATCCGGACGATCTGCCGTGGATCCCACCGAAATGGCCTGAACTACCCACGTGGCTGCCGGAGATCCCCAGCATCGCGCCACCGGGCACGCAGACCCCGTCGCCGTCCGAGCCGCCGGAGGCGTCCGGTCCGGCCGAGACACCCGAGCAGACTCCGGAATCGGCTCCCACGACGGGGTCCGAGGAGACGGCTGCACCGTCGACCGCGGCACCGGCGCCGGAAGCACCGATCGCGGCCGTCCCCCAGGTCAGTCCCGAATCTGGCTCACCGACACCGGAAGTCCCGGATTCGTCGCCGAGGTGAGCGCCGACGGCTGTGCACCGCCCGCAATGAGGTGCGCACCGAGCGCAGCGATCATCACACCGTTGTCGGTGCACAACCGAGGACGCGGCACTCGCAGCGTGAGACCCGCTGCGGCGCAACGCTCTTCGGCGAGCGCGCGGATCCGCGAGTTCGCCGTCGCACCGCCGCCGAGAACGAGGGTGTCGACCCCGACGTCCTGCGCGGCGCGCACGGCCTTCATCGTCAGCACGTCGGCGACCGACTCCTGGAAGCCCGCCGCGACATCCGCGACCGGAACCTCTTCGCCCGCACGTTGCTTCGCCTCGACGAACCGCGCAACCGCGGTCTTGAGGCCCGAGAACGAGAAGTCGTGACGCGCGTCGCGGGAGCCGGTCATGCCGCGCGGGAACACGATCGCGTTCCGGTCGCCCTGCTGCGCGAGACGATCCAGCGCCGGGCCGCCCGGGAAGCCGAGACCGAGGAGGCGCGCAACCTTGTCGAACGCCTCACCGGCCGCGTCGTCCACGGTCGTGCCGAGTTCCACGATCGGCTTGCGCCCCAACTCCTCCACGTGCAGCAGGTGCGTGTGCCCACCGGAGACGAGGAGCGCCACGCACGGCGGCATCGGCCCGTGCTCGATGGTGTCGACCGCGACGTGACCGCCGAGGTGGTTGATGGCGTAGAACGGCACACCCCACGCCGCGGCGTACGCCTTGGCCGCGGCCACCCCGACCAGCAGCGCGCCGGCCAGCCCGGGGCCGATCGTCACGCAGATCGCGTCGGGCTTGTCGATTTCCGCGGCCGCGAGGGCGCGCTTCATGGTCGGCACCATCGCCTCGAGGTGCGCGCGCGACGCCACCTCCGGCACCACACCGCCGTATCGGGCGTGCTGGTCGACGCTCGACGCCACCTCGTCGGCGAGGAGTTCGCAGCTACCGTCGGAGTTCCACCGAACGATGCCGACACCGGTCTCGTCGCACGAACTCTCGATCCCCATCACGATCATGGCCGTCACTCCTTGCCCTGCCGCTGCGCGGCGTCGGCGTCGGTCGGTGCCGGGCGGCGCATCGTGAATGCGTCCGCGCCGCTCGGCTGGTAGTACCGCTTCCTGGTGCCGACGATCTCGAAGCCCTCGCGCCGGTACAGCGCGATCGCCGGCTCGTTGTCGGTGCGGACCTCGAGGAACACCGGCCCGCCCCACTTGTCCGCCACCCGCAGCAGCTCGCCGAGCAACGCCCCGCCGACCCCGCCGCGCTGCACCGTCGGATCGACACCGATGGTGTGCACCTCGGCCTCCGGTGTGATGCTCGTCCCGAGCAGCGACACCCCGGCGTAACCGATCAGAGCGTCGCTGCTGTCGCGCGCCGCGAAGTAGTGGTTGTGACCGCCCGCGAGCTCCGAGCGGAACGCGTCCGCGCTCCACGGGTCGTCGCCCGGGAACAGCACCTGCTCGAGTTCCGCGCACCGGTCGGCGTCGGTGTCGGCGAGCGGGACGATACGAAAACTCATTTGCGCCGGTCCGCCAACTCCACCGCGTCCGGTCGGCGCAGGTACAGCGGGACCAGCGGCTCCGGTTCCACCCCGACTCGCAGTGCCTGCGCCGCGACCGCGACCAGCCCGGCGGGCGACGGCGTCTCCACCGGCAGCACCGGCAGATCGAACAGATCCACGTGCGAGGCCGACCCGGCGATCACCTGCGACGGCTCGCCGTCCAGGTCGGACGGCTTGATCACCTCGGGCCCCTCGACGCGCTTCCCCTGCGAGTATCGCGCCCAGTACACCTCGCGCCGACGGGCGTCGGTGACCACCAACAGGTCCCGGCCGTCCGCGGCATCCGCGGCGATCGCGTCGAGGCTGCACACGCCGTGGACCGGGATGCCGAGCGCGTCGCCGAACGCGGCACCCGTCGCCATCCCCACCCGCAGTCCGGTGAACGGCCCGGGACCGACGCCGACGACGACGGCGTCGAGATCGGCCGGGGCGTAGCCCGACTCGGCCAGGCACTCGAGGATCTGCGGCGTCAGGACCTCCGCGTGTGCGCGGGCGTCGACAGTGGCCCGCGTCGCGAGCGACCGCGGGGCGTCGGCGGACTCTGGGTCGAAGCGCACGACTCCCGCAGTGACCGCAGGGGTGGAGGTGTCGATGGCAAGCACAAGCACGATGTACCAGGCTACTCGCACTCCACGGGGCTCCCCCGAGCCGGCCGACCAGCGGACTTTCGATCGCCGTTCCGGCGCGTCGTCTTGGTGCAAATGTGATATTTCGGGAATATCTCGACCAATGCCCCACCGGGCAGCCGGGGGACCAGGAAAGGTGGCGAAATGAGTGGGGCAGTCGAAGATCTCGAACAGCAGACATCGTCCGCCCGTCAGGACGACGGGCTCTTCGGACCGGACAGCGTCACCTGGCGCTTGTTCGCCGATCCGGCGTCCTCCCTGGGCGCCGTCTGCGGCATTCTGTTGCAGACCCTCAACCCCGACATGATGACGCTGTTCAGCAAGGTCTCCGCCAACTACGGCGACGCTGCCGGCCGCGCCGCGCGCACCGTCAAATACCTCGACACCACGGTCTTCGGGGACACCGCGCACGCTCTCGCCGCCGGTGAGGCCGTGCGGCGCATGCACCGTCACGCCAAGTGGACCGACGAGCGCACCGGCCGGGTCCTCGTCGCCGACGAGCCGGACTGGCTCGTGTGGACCCACAACACGCTGGTGTGGGGCATCCTGCGAAGCTCCGAGATGTACGGGCCGAGCCTCACGGCGGCCGAACGCGACCGCTTCGTCGTCGAGCAGCACAAGGCGGCCGAACTCGTCGGCATCGACCCGTCCACGCTGGCCTCGACACATGCCGAACTCGACGACTACATCCACGGTCAAGTGGACTGGCTGGCGGTCACGCTGCCGGCGGCCGAGGCCACCGTCGCGCTACGCAAGCCGACGCTGAAGGGCAACCCGATCAAGGTCGCGTCGTCGGTGGTGATCCAGGACGGCATCATCGCGCTGCTGCCCGAGTGGGCGCGCACGATGTTCGGTGTCGCCGGCCGCCCGATGAGCCTCGGCGGCGCCGCCCGCGCGACTCGCCTGCTCATGGCCGCCGCCCGGCGCAACAAGCCCTACGAGAAGCTGATCGCCGACATGTTGTCGGAGGTCGACGCGCATCCGTACCGCAAGGTGCGCGGTATCGACGGGATGCGCCGCTGACGGATCAGCGAACGGCGGGACCGGATACCCACTCCCACACGGCAGTACGGACATCCGACTCCGGTTCCCGCCGCAGCCGCACCCGCAGGTGCCGATCGGCGAGATGCTCGACCACACCCTCGCCCCACTCGACGACGACGACGGCCGACGCCAGATCGGTGTCGAGGTCGAGCGCGTCGAGCTGGTCGTGCATGTCCACGGCGGCATCGGAGGCCACCGCCTCGTTCAACCGGTAGGCGTCGACGTGGACCAGCGCGACCGGGGTGCCGCCGTCCGGGCGTGGGCCGGCCCGGTGCTCTCGCGCGATGATGAACGTCGGGGACGTCACGCGTCCCTCGACCCCGAGACCGGCGGCGATGCCTCGGGTCAACGCGGTCTTGCCGGCGCCGAGCGGACCGTCGAGCACGACCAGGTCGCCCGCCCCCAGGTCGGCCGCCAGCGCGCGTCCGAGCGCCTCGGTGTCCGCGGTCGTCGGCAGGGTCGCCTCGCCACGTCCGGTTCGCGTGTCAGCCGACATCTGTTCGCTCCAGTCCACCCACCAGCGCCGCATTCTCGCGATCCTCGCGTCTCGACACGGCGCGCCGGACCAGCCGATCGATCGCATCGGAGGTTACCTGCGGGAACTCGAGCTCCACGAGATGGCCCGCGTCCCGCACCCGCACCAGCTCGGCGCGGGACAATCCCGCGGCGAGCGCTTTCGAGCTGGAGAACGGGATGATCATGTCGGCGTCGCCGCACAGGACCAGCGCCGGAACGTCGCCCAGCACCGGCAGGGCCTCGGATTCGTCGTGCAACTCGAGGGATTCGAGGAAGTTGACCACCGTCACGACCGAGACGTCACTGAGCATGCCGTCGGAGAACTCGACCAGCCGCGGGCTCACCTCGGTGCCGTACGACGCCGCCCGCAGGATCGGCGAGATGATCGCGCGGGCCGCGCCGCGGGCCTGCTGCACGACGCCGGGCGCGGTCCGCACCGCGAGACGGAAGGCGTCGATCACCGGGTTGTTCAGGTTGCGGCCGAGTCCCGACTTGTTCAGACCGGCCGCCGTGGTGGCGAGCAGTCCGACACCGATCACCCTGTCGTCGAACAGCTCCGGGAACTGACGGGCCATCGCCAGGATCGTCATGCCGCCCATCGAATGACCGACCAGGACGACCGGGCCCGACGGGGCCGTCGCCTCGACGACGGCCGCCAGGTCGCGGCCCAACTGCGCGATGGTGCAGCTCTCGACGGTCGGCGTCCCGGATTCGCCGTGTCCCCGCTGGTCGTAGAACACCATCCGAGCCGAGTCCCCCCACCGGTGCGCGAGCTGAGTCCGCTGGAAATGCCACGACTCCATCCGCAGGCAGTACCCGTGCACGAAGATCACCGTGAGCGGTGCGTCGGCGGGCCCCACCTCGCGGACCAGGAGCGGTACGTCGTCCTCCGTGGTGACGACGCGACTGCGGTCACGGGAGAACACCGTGAAGTCCTCGGACGCGTAGATCTCCGGGCCGCGGCGGGTCGTCGCCGCCTTCACCGCGTTGAGCCCCGCGAGCGTCCCGATCGCCGCGACGCCCGCCACCCCACCGAACAGCCCGAGCCGGTTCAGGATGTTCATGACCGGCCACCCGGGCCTCCGACATAGGTCCGGATCGTCCGGCCCCGTACCGACGTCACCACCTCGTAGTGGATGGTGTCGAGCGCGTCCGCCCAGTCCTGCGCGTGGGGCACGCCGCGGTCACCGTCACCGTCGCCGAAGAAGACCGCGGTATCGCCCTCCCGGACTCCCGCGCCGTCCGGTCCGAGGTCGACGACCACCTGGTCCATGCAGACCCGGCCGATTCCGGGACGCCGATCGTCGCCGAGCCACACCTCGAAACGACCGCCGAGCGCGCGCGGGATCCCGTCCGCGTAGCCGACCGGAAGCAACGCCACCGTCGTGTCGTGCGGCGCCACCCACGTGTGCCCGTAGGAGACGCCCTCTCCTGCCGCCACCTTCTTCACCAGTGCCACCCTCGATCGGAACGTCATGACCGGCCGCAGGCCGAACGTCCCCAGGTCCGGAACCGGGGACAGTCCGTATATCGCGATTCCGGGCCGAACCATGTCGAACCGCAGGTCGGGACGGGTGAGGGTGGCCGCCGAGTTCGACAGGTGCGCCGCCTCAGGGACCAGACCGATGCGCTCGGCGTCCTCGAGGGCACTCGTGAAACGCTCGCGCTGGTCGTCGATGACCGGGTGGTGCGGCTCGTCCGCGTGCGCGAGGTGGGAGAACACGCCCTTGAAGCGGATGGCGCCCTCTGCCTCGACGCGCGCGAGATCCTTCAGGAAGTCGGTCCACTCCTCGCGGGACACACCGTTGCGGTTGAGGCCGGTGTCGACCTTGACCGTCACGGTCGCGGCGGTGCCGACCTGACGGGCCGCCGCGGCGACGGCAGCCAGGTGCCGCGGCGACGACAGCCCCAGTTCCACCCCGGCAGCGACCGCGGGGGCGAAGTCCGAGTCCGCGGTGTGCAGCCACGACAGCACGGGTGCGGTGATGCCGGCGTTCTTGAGTTCGAGTCCCTCGGCAAGCGTCGTGACACCGAGTTCTCCGGCACCGGCTGCCAACGCAGCCCGCGCGACCGGTACGGCACCGTGGTTGTAGGCGTCGGCCTTGACGACCGCCATGACCGTGGCGCCGCCCGCGTGCTCACGCAGGATGCCGATGTTGTGGGCCACCGCGTCGAGGTCGATCACCGCTTCCGCCTGAGGCGCCGCCGCAGATGGAGGCGTATTCGCCGCCACGGGGGCGCTCGTCTGGGTCGGGGCGGTGTCGGGCTCCTGCGCGGTAGTGGTCACGAACTTCGATCCTGCCACTCGTCAGGAGGAAACTCCTGCACGGGTAGAACCCGACCAGTCACGATCGAGACACATGTGAGCTCGGGAACACTCGCAGGATTCGGATCGCCGATCGCAGATGCGCGAGCAACGTCGACGCCGAGATGGGCGCGAGCCCCGCGTCCCCCGTCTCGTCGGATCCCTCCCGAGCTCCCAGATTGGCCGCGAGCGAATGCGCCCGTGCACCCGCGGCGGCGGCCAGGGACGGTTCGAGTCCGGTGGCCAGCAGCGCACCGACGATGCCGGACAGGACGTCCCCCGAACCCGCCGTCGCGGCCCACGAACTGCCCGCGTCGTTGACGAGCACCCGGCCCGACGGCTCCGCGATCACCGTTGCTCGCCCCTTGAGCAGGACCGTCACGCCCCATTCCGCGGCCAGAGCACGCGCCGCCGCGACCCGGTCGGGTGTCGGTGCGACGCTCGTGAGCCGCTCGAATTCGCCGGCGTGCGGAGTCAACAGGGTCGGCGCGGCGCGGTGCCGGACGAGATCGGGGTGCTTCGCGAGCAGATTCAGACCGTCGGCGTCGATCAGCACCGGAACGTCGGAGTCGAGCACGGTCCGCAACTCCTCGAACGCGGCGTCGTCGGTGCCGATCCCGGGGCCGACCACCCACGCCTGCACCCGCCCGGCCTCCGCCGGTGACGGCGCCGCCACCACCTCGGGCCAGTGCCCGACGACCTCGTCCGCCGCCCGGCCGGCGTAGCGCACCATTCCCGCCGTCGCCGTGACCGCCGCGCCGGCCGACAGCACCGCCGCGCCCGGATACCGCCGGCTCCCCGCGACGACCCCGACGACGCCCTGCGTGTACTTGTCGTCCGCCGCATGCGGCACCGGCCACAACCGGCCGACCTCCCACGGATCGAGTGCCTGCAGGTCTGCTTCGGGGAGTGTGAGGCCGATGGGCACCAGTTCGACGCGTCCACAGCGCGCGGCGGCGAGCGCGTGCACGGGCTTGAGCGCCCCGAACGCGACGGTGACCGCCGCCGTCACCGCGGGGCCGTCCACCGCCCCGGTGTCCG
Source organism: Prescottella sp. D32 (assembly GCF_037287305.1). Taxonomy (NCBI): domain Bacteria; kingdom Bacillati; phylum Actinomycetota; class Actinomycetes; order Mycobacteriales; family Nocardiaceae; genus Rhodococcus; species Prescottella sp. D32. The sequence continues at coordinate 1,509,218 of NZ_JARBSW010000001.1, read as the reverse complement.
GGTCGACGCCACTCGGCAGGTCGACCGCCACGATCGGGGCGTCGAGCTGCGCGACGATCGCGGCCGCGGCGGGACGGAGCGGTCCGGTCCCGGAGATGCCGACGATGCCGTCGAGCACCAGATCGGGATCGCCCGGGTCGGGCGAGACCCGCCCACCCGCGGCCTGCAGCGCCGCCAGGCCCGCCGGGTGCGCGCGGTCCGGATTCAACAGGACCGCGGTGACCGCGACGCCGCGCCGGCGCAACAGCGCGCCCGCCCACAGCGCGTCGCCGCCGTTGTCGCCGGAGCCTACGAGCAGCGTGACGCGGCGGCCCACCACGCCGCCGGTCCGCGCCCGCAACTCACCCGCCGCCACCCGCGCCAACCCGTGGGCTGCGCGGCCCATCAACGTGCCGTCGGGCAGGCTCGCCAACAGCGGCGCCTCCGCGGCCTTGACCTGCTGCGCCGTGTAATAGTTCCGCATCTCCGTCAGGCCGCCACCGGGCCGGAGATCATGAACCGGGCACCGTTCGGATCGGCCACCTGCGCCATCCGGCCGTACTCGGTGTCCCACGGCTGGGTGAGGACCTCACCGCCGAGGTCGACGACCCGCGCGATCGCGGCATCGGTGTCGTCGACCTGCACGAACATCTGCCAGTGCGACGGCACCTCGGGCGGCAGCGCCTTGCTCGCATCGAAGATCCCCGCCAGGTCCTCACCGTCGAATCGGCCTGTCGAGTAGCGGAATTCGTCGCTGTCGCTCAGGGTGGCCAGATCCCATCCGAACACGTCCCGATAGAAGGGCAGCGCGGCGTCGTAGTCCTTGCTGACCAACTCGAACCACGCGGGCGTGTTGGACTCGCCGATCATCCCGAAACCCTTGTGTTCGCCCGGCTGCCACACACCCACGACGCCACCCGACGCGTCCTGGAACATCGCCATCCGCCCCTGCCGCGGAACCGTCATCGGCTCCATCATCACCTGGCCACCGGCCTTCGAAACGGCCTCGGCGGTCGCGTCCGCATCGGCCGTTGCCAGGTAGGTCGTCCACACGTCCACGTACGGGTTCCCGGCCTGCCCGGGCATCGCTCCGGCCACCGGCTTCCCGCCGGCGAGGAACATCACGTAGCCGCCGTACTCCTCGGAAGACCCCTCGTGGGTCCATCCGAAGAGAGCGTCGTAGAAGGCGGTGGCGCGGTCGATGTCGGACGACTGCAGGTCGATCCAGCAAGGGGCGCCGAGCGGCGCGGATTCACGGGCAGGCATGGCAACTCCTCGTGCGATTCGAGGTCGGTACAGGTGTGGGAGGACACACTCGCCGTCAGACTACGCTGAATTGCATGAAAGCACGGGCAACCGCGATGGCCATCGGAATCGCTTTGGCTGCAACCCTTTCCGGGTGCAGCTCCGACGCGGGAGGCGGTGCTCCGGTAGACCTTCCGGGCGGCACGGACAAAGCACTCACCGTCGAGGTGAAGAACATGACCTACTCGCCCGCGTCGATCACGATCCAGGCCGGCCAGACCGTGACCTGGGTGTTCGACGACCGCGGCGTCCCGCACGACGTCGTCGGACTGGGAAGCGCCGAGTCCGTCCTGCGCAGCCCGCTGCTGAAGACCGGCACGTGGCAGTTCACGTTCACCGAGCCGGGGACGTACGACTACACGTGCTCTCTGCACCCGGACATGCTCGGTGTGGTCGTGGTGGTCTGACGACCACACCGAGTAGGCGTCGGACTATTCGACGGTGACGGACTTCGCGAGGTTGCGCGGCTTGTCCACATCCAGGCCGCGGGCGACCGCGACCTCCGCCGCGAAAACCTGCAGCGGAATCGTGGACAGCAGCGGCTGCAGCAGCGTCGGCGCCGCCGGGATCTCGATGAGATGGTCGGCATGCGCCCGCACAGCCTCGTCGCCCTCCTCCGCGATGACGATCGTCGTCGCGCCGCGCGCCTTGATCTCCTGGATGTTCGACACCAGCTTCGAGTGCAGCACCGCACGCCCCTTCGGCGACGGCATCACGACGATGACCGGCAGGCCCTCCTCGATCAACGCGATCGGGCCGTGCTTGAGCTCACCGGCCGCGAAGCCCTCCGCGTGCATGTACGCCAACTCCTTGAGCTTGAGCGCACCCTCGAGCGCCACCGGGTAGCCCACGTGGCGGCCCAGGAACAGCACCGCCGACGAATCGGCGAACTGCCGGGCCAGCGCACGCACCGGCTCGACCGTCTCGAGGACACGGGACACCAGGCCCGGCATCGCCGCGAGATCGGCGTACTCCCGGGCCACCTCGTCCGGGTACTTCGTGCCGCGCGCCTGCGCCAACGCCAGCCCCACCAGGTAGTTCGCGGTCACCTGGGCGAGGAAGGCCTTGGTGGAGGCCACGGCGATCTCCGGACCGGCCCGCGTGTAGAGGACGGCGTCGGCCTCACGGGGAATCTGCGCACCGTTGGTGTTGCAGACCGCCAGCACCCGGGCCTTCTGGTCCTTCGCGTGCTTGACCGCCTCGAGCGTGTCCGCCGTCTCACCCGACTGCGAGATCGCGACGACGAGCGTGGAGCGATCCAGCACCGGGTCGCGGTAGCGGAACTCGCTCGCGAGCTCGACCTCGACGGGAAGCCGCGTCCAGTGTTCGATCGCGTACTTCGCGAGCAGACCCGAGTGGTACGCGCTGCCGCACGCCACGACGAACACCTTGTCGACGTCGCGCAGCTCCTGATCGGACAGCCGCTGCTCGTCGAGCACGATCGTGCGATCGACGAAGTGGCCACGCAGGGTGTCGGCGACGGCCTGCGGCTGCTCCTGGATCTCCTTGAGCATGAAGTAGTCGTGGCCACCCTTCTCGGCGGCCTGCAGGTCCCAGTCGATCCGGAAGGGACGGCCCTGCTGCTCGTTGCCCGCGAAGTCGCTGATCGAGTAGCCGTCCGCGGTGATCACCACCACCTGGTCCTGGCCGAGCTCGACCGCGTCCCGGGTGTGCTCGATGAACGCCGCGACGTCGGAGCCGACGAAGGTCTCGCCGTCGCCGACACCGACGACGAGCGGAGTCGACCGACGCGCCGCAATGATCATGTCGGGGTGATCGGCGTGCGTGAACACCAGCGTGAACGCACCCTCGAGCCGGCGCAGCACCGCCAGCGCGCTCTGCAGGAAGTCACCCGCGGTGGGCCCCGACTCGTACGCCTTGGCGACGAGATGGACGGCAACCTCGGAGTCGGTGTCACTGAGCAGATCGACGCCCGCGGCCTCGAGTTCACCGCGCAAAGGAGCGAAGTTCTCGATGATGCCGTTGTGCACGACGGCGAACCGACCGCTGGCATCCCGATGCGGATGCGCATTGCGGTCGGTGGGCTTGCCGTGCGTCGCCCACCGCGTATGTCCCATGCCGGTAGTGCCGACGAACGAGTCCCGTCCGATCTCGTCGAGCTCTGCCTTCAGATTGTCGAGACGTCCTGCCTTGCGCTCGGTCGCCAAGCCCCCCTTGCCGTCCAGGATCGCGACGCCGGCGGAGTCGTAGCCGCGGTATTCCATCCGCTGCAACGCCTTCTCCACGACATCCAGAGCCTGGCGGTGGCCTACGTACCCCACGATTCCGCACATGGTTCACCAGGGTACTTGGGCGACCGTGTGGAGCGAACTCGGTCTGCGATCGGATAACGTCACACCCGTGGCGCAGACACCTAAATCCCTGGTATCCAAGCTGTCCAAGCGTGGCCCGCACAAGGTGCTGCGCGGCGACCTCGCGCTCGCAGGACAGCCCGGCGTCGTCTACACACCCGCCGAGGGATTCAACCTGCCCGCCGTCGCCTTCGGTCACGACTGGATGGTGGGTCCCGACAACTACGCCGGCACCTTCGAACACCTCGCGTCGTGGGGAATCGTCGTCGCCGCACCGGGCACCGAACGTGGGCCGGTTCCCTCACATCTCGGACTCGCCGCCGATCTCGTCACAGCCCTCGACATCTGCACCGGTGTCCGGCTGGGCTCCGGCCGGATCAGCGTGCAACCGGAACGCCTCGCCGTCGCCGGGCACGGCATGGGGGCCGGGGCCGCCGTCCTCGCGGCGGCGCAGCACACGACGATCAAGGCCGTCGCCGCGCTGTTCCCCTCGCCGACGGCACCGTCCTCGGCGGTCGCCGCGGGCCGGGTCTCCGCCGCGGGACTGATCCTCGCCGGCGCGAAGGACGTCGACTCCCTGAACAGCGACGCCCTCGCTCTCGACGACGCCTGGCGAGGATCGACGCTGCTGCGCGTCGTCGACAAGGCATCCGACTCCGGACTCGTCGAGGGGCGCCGCCTGCTCGGTTTCCTCGGAGTCGGCGGATCGGAGCGGCGGACGCAGCGCGTGACGCGCGCCATGCTGACCGGCTTCCTGCTGCACCGGCTCACCGGCGACAAGGCGTACGCCGCGTTCGCCGACCCCGACGCCCACTTCCCCGGCACGCATCCCGCCGTCCGCGAGGACGCCGAGCACGACGGTCACCCTCTCGATCCGCGTGAGCTCGCCGCGCACCGCGCGGGCACCCAGGCCGGACGACTGCTCGGCGGCTGATCCCGGCCTCACATCGCGCCGGCCTCGGCGAGCGCGACTCCCTGATCATCGCCTTCGGGGGCCGGTGGGCCCACCTCGGCGAGAGTCGGTTCGACGGCGCCAGCGACGACGGGCGCCGGTGCGGATGCCGGTGTCCTGCTGCCGCGGACCGGATTGGATCCCGCTCCAGGAACGGTCCCGCCGGAGTCGGATTGCCCTGCCGCCTGTTCCGGGGCCGCCTGTTCGGGGGCCGACGGTTCGGGCCCCGACTGTTCCGGCCCCGGTACGCAGTAGGCGGCCGGCGCGGGCGGCTCGGGTTCGGGTTCGCATTCCGGCTCGGGTTCGCATTCCGGCTCCGGTGCCGGCTCAGCGACCGTCTCGGCAGGAGCAGCAGCCGTGGGTTCGGGACACTGAGGTTCCGGTGCCGGCTCCGGACTCTTCGACGCTGGTTCCGAGGTCGTCGGCCCTGGTTCCGGTGCAGGCGCAGGCGGTTCGGGTTCGGGTGTCCCGGTGCCGCAACTGCACTCGCAATCGCACCCGCACCCGTCCTGTCGCTCCGGGCCCGGCTCCGGGACACTCCCGGTCTCGCATACCGACTCCGACAGCTCGACCACCACCTCACCCACGATGCCGAGTGCCATCTCGGCCACCGCGCCGACGATCGCACCCGCAGCACGGACCGCGCCGTCGATCGCGAGCGAGCCGCCCGTTCCGACCGATACCCCCGTCTCGGCCGCTCTGATCGTGACGCCGGGAGTGGGCATCGACGGCAGGACGCCGGCAGGTGCAGTCGGCGCCGTTCCGGCCGTCTGGGCTGCGGCGACTCCCGTCCCGGCGCACGTCAGGCCGGCCAGACTACTGGTGGGCGATGGCACGGAGGGCGCGGAGGGCGTAGAGGGCTCGGAGACTGTGGCGCACGCCGGGGTCGTGGTGGGTGTCGACGACGGCTGCGGGCACGGCTGTGGCGCAGGCGCCGCGATGCCGGTACAGATCTCTTCGAATCCCGCCGGCGCCCGGAACGCGCTGTCGTCGACAGCGCAGAATGCAGCGTCGAGGTTCCGGAACACCGCGTCGACCGTGGATTCCGTGGCATCGCACAGGTCGACGAATTCCGCTGTGGTGTCGCGGATCCGGGCGAGGAACACTTCCACCGCCCAGTTCGCGGCATCGTCCGCCGCCGTGCCGAAGCTCGCGGCGTTCTCGACGATTCGGTCGACCTCCGCGACGGTGCGGCCGCAGGCACGAGTCGGGTCGAGACTCGCGACCCACTCCGCCTTGCGTGCAGCCGCTTCCCGCAGCACACGGTCGGCCTCGGCCAGCGCACATCTCAAGTCGGCCAGGTCCTGCTGCAGGCGGGCCGCCCGCTCGAGGTGTCCGGCGAAATGCGCGTCGACGGCATCGGACGTGTGCCCCTGCCATGCCTCGGCGACGGCGGTACGCACCCGCTCCTGGTCGTCGCACCGCTGGTCGATGTCTGCCGCCACCCGTGTCACGACATCGATGTCGGCGGCCAGGGCGTCGAGTCGGATGTCGTTCTGCTCGAAGTAGCGTGCCTCGATCTCGTCGTAGGCCGGGAACGTGTCCCCTGTGCCCGCCCGCTCGGCCACGAAAGCTGCCCGGGGAACGAAGGTCGCGAAGAACTGCAGCCCGTCAGCGGCGGCCCTCGACAGGGCTTCCATCACAGCGCCCCGAGCGACACGACGTTGCCGGCGTTCGCGGTGTCCCGGCCGTCGTAGGCGTCGACCGTTTCGACGAGTCCTCGCGCAAGGGCCGACGAGCCCGTCGAGAACGCGCCGATCGCCCGGGCAAGCCGCAGGTAGCCCTCACGGATCGCGCGTTCCCTGCCCGGATCACCCAAACCGTTGCCGAACCGGCACTGGCCGACCTGCCAGACGAGACCGCTGGATCCCTCTGCACTCGCCTGCAGCGACCGAGCCGCTGCCCGTACCCTCGCGACGTCGATCGAGACCACGTCTGCCATCGGTTCCACCTTCCGCGCTGTCGATCTGGACTCTTATGCCCAGTTCGACGCAGGAGGTGGCCGTACGGTTCCGTCAGACCGACGCCACGTGCCCCGCGAGGGTCTCCGCGATCCTCTGCGCCACATCCAGATCCGCAGCCTCGACCATGACCCGCACCAGCTGCTCGGTGCCGGACGGACGCAACAGCACCCGGCCCGTGTCACCGAGTTCGGTCTCGGCAGTCTCGATCGCCGACAGCACCTGCGGGGCGGCGGCGACGGCAGCCTTGTCCGCGACCCGGACATTGATCAGAACCTGAGGCAGCGAGGTCATCGCCCCCGCGAGCGCTGCGAGGGGCTCACCCGTGCTCGCCATCCGTCCCATCAACCGCAGACCGGTCAGGACGCCGTCCCCCGTGGTTCCGTGGCCCGGGAGCACGACGTGCCCCGACTGCTCGCCGCCGAGGCTGAAGCCCCCCGCGCGCAGTTCCTCGAGCACGTAGCGATCGCCGACCGCGGTGGTCCGCAACTCGATTCCGGCCTCACGCATCGCGATGTGCAGACCGAGGTTGCTCATGACGGTGGCGACGAGAGTGTTCCGCACGAGTTCACCGGATTCGTGCATGCCGATCGCCAAGACGGTCATGATCGCGTCACCGTCGACGACGGCCCCCGACGCGTCGACGGCCAGGCAGCGGTCGGCATCGCCGTCGTGGGCCAGGCCGAGGTCGGCACCGTGTTCGACGACTGCCCGCTGCAGCCCCTCCAGGTGGGTCGAACCACAGCCGTCGTTGATGTTCACACCGTCGGGTTCACCGTTGATCACGATCACCGTCGCGCCGGCGGCGCGGTACGCCTCGGGGGCGACCGTCGATGCGGCGCCGTGCGCGCAGTCGACGACCACGGTCAGTCCGTCGAGGCGGACGTCGAGCGCATCGGCGAGATGGGCGAGGTACCGACTGGTGGCGTCGAACGCTACGTCGACGCGGCCGATACCGGCGCCGATGGGCCGACGGCGGGGCCCGGCAGCGATCGCGGCCTCGATCCGGTCCTCGATCTCGTCGTCGAGTTTGTGGCCGCCGGCAGCGAAGATCTTGATGCCGTTGTCGGGCATCGGGTTGTGCGACGCCGAGATCATCACCCCGAGCGCGGCGCCGTATTCACCGGTCAGGTACGCAACGGCCGGCGTCGGGAGGATTCCGACGAGCACGACGTCGACACCGGCTGCGGTGAGTCCGGCGGTGACCGCGGCCTCGAGCATTTCACCGCTGGCGCGCGGGTCGCGGCCGACGACCGCGACAGGTCGCTCCGACGCCGGTCCGGGGGGCGCGAGAACCTCCGCTGCTGCGGCGGCAACCTTCAACGCCAACTCGGCGGTCAACTCGGCGTTCGCCAAGCCCCGCACACCGTCCGTGCCGAACATACGACCCATAGATTCCGACCCCTCCAGATCCCGGCGAGCATTCAGGTGAAACACGAAAGCAGGCGTCCGGAAGCGAATGAGCTCTTCGAACGCCTGCTCTCGTGGAAGAACAGGTGCCGGAGCCGGCACGAATGCCGGCTCCGGCGACACATCAGCGCTTGGAGTACTGAGATGCCTTGCGGGCCTTCTTCAGGCCGTACTTCTTGCGCTCGACCGCGCGAGCGTCACGCGTCAGGAAGCCGGCGCGCTTGAGCGCGGGGCGATCCTCGGCGGTGACCTCGATCAGGGCACGGGAGATGGCGAGACGCAGCGCGCCGGCCTGACCCGAGGGGCCGCCACCGGTCAGCAGTGCGGTGATGTCGAACGACTCGGCGCGCTCGACCAGAACCAGCGGAGCCTTGATCAGCTGCTGGTGCACCTTGTTCGGGAAGTAGTCCTCGAGGGTGCGGCCGTTGAGCTTGAACTCACCGGTGCCGGGGGTCAGGCGGACGCGGACGACCGCCTCCTTGCGACGACCGACGGTCTGGACCGGGCGATCGATCACGATCGGAGCCTGCGGAGCAGCCTCGTAGACCTCGGCGGCCTCGGACTCCGAGGTGTACTCGGTGATCTCGTCAGCCGCGACCTCGACGGCCTCGTTGAAGTCTTCGTTGCTCACTGGGCGACCTGCTTGATCTCGAACGGAACCGGCTGCTGCGCGGCGTGGGGATGAGTCGGGCCTGCGTAGACCTTCAGCTTGCCCGCGATGGCGCGGCCCAGCTTGTTCTTGGGGAGCATGCCGGTGACGGCCTTCTCCACGAGGCGATCCGGGTTCTTCTCGAGAACCTCGCCGACCGAACGGGACTTCAGGCCACCCGGATGTCCGGAGTGGTGGTACAGGAACTTGTCCGTACGCTTGTTGCCGCTGATGGCAACCTTGTCGGCGTTGATGATGACGACGAAGTCGCCGCCGTCAACGTGGGGTGCAAAGGTGGGCTTGTGCTTGCCGCGGAGCAGGTTGGCTGCCTGCACGGCAAGGCGACCGAGCACCACGTCAGTGGCGTCGATGACGTGCCAGGTACGGGTCACGTCTCCGGCCTTCGGGGAATACGTAGGCACAGAACTTCCTCGTCTGTTCGTTTCTGCTGCTGGCCTGGCGTGCCTCGTGCAAAGGCACGGGTGGTCCTCGGCGGCCAGTTGAGACCCGGGGACCATTTCTCTCCGCACACGGATGCGCAGCGAGAGATGACACGCCGACGTAGAAGACTACCGGCTCGGGACCGGCAGGGTCAAAAAGCCCTCGCGTCAGCCGAGCGCATCGGCCAGCCGGTCCACCGCCCAGGTGAGGTCGGCCCGAGAGACGACCAGGGGCGGCGCGATCCGAATCGTTCCCTCGTGCGCATCCTTCGCCAGCACACGCCGGGCCAGCAGACGCTCGCAGATCACTCGCGCGGACGGCTGCCCGGGCGCCAACTGCACACCCGCCCACAGTCCGCGTCCTCGCACCTCGGACACCCGGTCCGCGGGCAACGCCGACAGCAACCGGTGCAGGTACTCCCCCAGCTCGCGGCTGCGCTGCTGGTACTCCCCCGTCTCGAGCAGTCGCACCACCGCGCTGCCGACCGCGCACGCGAGGGCGTTGCCGCCGAACGTGCTGCCGTGCTGACCCGGACGGATCACCCCCATGACGTCCCGGTTCGCGACGACCGCCGACACCGGCACGAGCCCACCACCGAGTGCCTTGCCGAGCACGTAGACGTCCGGCACGACCGCTTCGTGATCGCACGCGAACGTGAGCCCCGTTCGCCCGAGACCGCTCTGGATCTCGTCGGCAATCATCAGCAGGCGGTGTTCGTCGCACAGCTTCCGGACCGCGGCCAGGAAGCCGTCGGGTGGAACCAGGACTCCGGCCTCGCCCTGGATCGGCTCCACGAGGACCGCGACGGTGTTCTCGGTGATCGCGTCCGCCAGCGCGACGCTGTTGCCGTACTCGACCGAGGGGAACCCCGCAGGAAAGGGGCCGAATCCGTCGCGTGCGTCGGGATCGGTCGAGAATCCGACGATTCCGATGGTGCGGCCGTGGAAGTTGCCGCGGAACGTGATGATCTCCGCACGATCGTGCTCGACGCCCTTGACTTCGTAACCCCACTTACGCGCGAGCTTGAGCGCCGTCTCGACGGCCTCCGCGCCGGTGTTCATGGGCAACACCGCGTCCTTCCGGCACAGCCGCGCGACGTCGGAGCAGAAGTCGGCGAACCGATCGTGCTGGAACGCGCGACTGGTGAGAGTGAGGCGACCGAGCTGCTCGCGGGCCACCGCGACGAGAGCGGGGTGCGCGTGCCCGAAGTTCAACGCCGAATACCCCGCCAGTACGTCGAGGTAGTCGACACCGTCGATGCCCCGCACCCAGGCGCCGGAACCGGATTCGATCACCACCGGTAGGGGGCTGTAGTTGTGGGCGCTGTGCGCGTCGGCTCGGGCGAGCGCGGCGCGTGTCTCCTCGGTCACCGGTACCAGCCCGGCTTCGGTCTCTCGTCCTACCGTCATGATCCGCCTCCCGGTCCGGCGCGACGCGCCACCGCATTCGGATCACGTCAGTATCCGCCGACTGGGCTACGGCGGCAATGGTTCTCGACGGAAAATGCCGGGTACGCACGTGTGCCCCGACGTCTCTCCTACGTCGGGGCACACGATTCAGGCGTAGTGCGGAGGCTACGCCCAGCTGTTGGCAGCGGCGGTGTTCACCTGCTGCATGTCCGCGTTGCCCTGGCCGACGACACGGCCCACGGCGTCGAGGATCTGGTTGAGCTCGTCGGCGGCCGCGTCCCACTTGGCCTGGTGCTCCTGGTACGCGGCGGACGCAGCGCCGTCCCACTCCGCGACCATCGGGGCGATCGAACTCTTGAGATCGCCCAGCTTCCCGTTCATCTCCTTCTGGAGGGCGTCGATTCGAAGCTGGAGCGCCTCGATCTGACCGAACGAATAACGCATCATGTGCTGCTGCTCCTCTGTGACTGTGATCCGGGGATCGAAAATCAGATGTTCAGGCTGCCGGCGACGTTGTTGAGCGACGCCGTGTGGTCCTGCTGCGTCGTATCGAACGTGACGCTGTTGGACTTGATGTTCTCGCCGATCGCCTGGAGCGCATCGTTGAGCTTCTTGGCGCTGCCGTCCCAGCGCTCCATGAGGCTGTGGAACGCGATCGCTGCCGACCCCTCCCATGCCCCGCGAATCCCGTCCACCTCCGACCGGAGGTTCCCGAGGAGCCCGGCGATCTCCTCGCGCACGTCGCCGACGCGACGCGACGTGTCCTCCATGGTCGAGACTGTGGTCTTCATCTGATCGCTCACTCTGACTCCTTCGGAATCGTTTTCGCGTTTCCGCGCCCCGGCCCGGGTCAGCCCCCCGTGAAACAACCACAGCCGGCCTCGGCCTCTACCAGTTCGCGCCTACATATGGTTCGACGCAGCGACAGGTGAATTCGGTTCCATTCGTCCCGAGACTTTTTCGAACGCCTTCGCCGGACACGGATTCACCGCGCGGAAGCGACCGTCACGGCGCGAACCGCCTGCTCGCAATCGTCGGCGATCGCCTCCCACCCGGCGTCGCGGTACTGGCAACCCACGCTCACCTGCACGTCGTCTTCCAACAGCACGTACCAACGCACCCGCGATCCGTCGGCGGGTGCCTCGACGTACGCGGCGGACCGCCGCCCGCCGAACTCGACGTCCGCGGCGAAATCGGAGAACGGTCCCGCGGCCCCACGCTCGCCGATCTTGCGTTCGAGCCCGCGCACCACCGAATCCCAGGCGGAGCCGACGGCGAGTTCGGTGGGCAACACCACGATCCGGCCGTCGCGGCCGTCGTCCGGCACCAGGTCCAGCCGGCCGGATCGGTCACCCCGAACCTGCCACGAATCGGGCAGTTCGGTACTCGCCCTGCCGATCTCGACGCGCTGCGGAGGCGCGGCGGCGGGTTGAGACTCCGATCCGCGTGTGTACCGCACGGCGAGCATCGACCCCACCGCGAGCAGCAGTGCCACCGCCGCGAGTGACGCCCCGATGACGACGGACCTACCGGTCGGGCGCACCGGCTCCGGACGCGGCACCTGATCGACCCACGATCGCCGTGCCGGCTCGGACGCATCTGAGCCAGAGCCCGAACCTGCACCCGACTCGGAGGGCGCGGTGCGGCAGGCGACGAGCGCTGGTTCCGGCACCACCCGCACGTCGCGGCCGGCGTCGGTCGACAGCAGACGGGCGACCGTCTCGGCGGACGGGCCGACGACGCACACGGGCCCGACACCCTCGTCCCCACTCACCTCGTCGATCAGTTCGTTCACCACCGCGATCCACGCCGAACCGGCCTCGATTCCGGTATCGGGAGCGGCGTCGGTACCGACGCTGGCACTGGCACCGGCACTGGCACTGGCACTGGCACTGGCATGGGCCCCGGGTTCGAGATCGAGCACTCCGGTGCTCGGCGCGAACGCGCAGGCCGTGATCTCAGACGTGCCCCGTGGGCCCGGGCGAACGGCAACGGCGGTGGTGGTCGTCTCGGCACACTCGACGACGATCCATGCCCCCGAACTGGTCGGCGCGGGAACCGCGAGCGCGATCGGCAGGGTCTCCACCTCGTTCGCGGATCGTCGCGCAGCGGCGCCGAGCACGCCACGACGGGTCCGTCCCCAGTGCGACGGATGGAGAATCGTCATCACGTCGACGAATCCGTCTCGCTCCGAGACCTTCCTGACAGCCCGCGCGATCACGGATGCGAGCGCCTCGACGGTCGGCCGAACGTGTTGTGCCGAGTCGACGAACTCGTCGTCGATCGCATCCACGCACTCGCGCAACTCCTCGTCCGCAGACGCGTCGACGCCGGTGGCCGTCCCGACCCACACGGTGTCGACGCCGAGGTGGACCACGACGGACCGTGACGTCACAACGGGGGCAACCATGCGACCTGGACGAGCGAGGTTCCGCGGCGGGTCACGAAGGTGCCGCGACCGGGTGGCATCTCGGACGGACGAACCGCGCCGACGAGATTGCCTTCGTCGCGGTTCCCACTCATGACGATGCCGGCGGGAATCAGGTCCCGGATCCGGGCGATGACAGGTTCGTACAGTGCCCGGGACGCACCGCCGGATCGACGCGAGATGATCACGTGCAAACCGAGGTCCTTGGCGTGCGCGAGGTAGTCGATCAGCGGCGTGAGCGGATTCCCGCTGGACGTAGCCACGAGGTCGTAGTCGTCCACCACGACGTAGATCTCCGGACCCGACCACCACGACCGTTCACGCAGCTGTTGCTGCGTGGTGTCCGGGCCCGGCATCCGGCTCGCGAGGATTCCGGCGAGGTCGTTCATCATCGTGGTGAAAGTCGTTGCGGAAGCCGCGTATCCCGCGAGGTGATCGCCTTCCACGACGCCGAGCAACGTTCGGCGATAGTCGCCGATGATCAGCTTCGCCTGCTGCGGAGTGTTCGATTCCATCAGTCCGAGGCAGATTCCGCGCAACAACGTCGTCTTGCCGCACGAGCTGTCGCCGAACACCAGGAAATGTGGTTGCTCGGAGAGGTCGAGACGTACGGGAGCGAGTTCCGCCTCGTCGATGCCGATCGGAACGGACAGGCACGGCCCCTCCTCGGGCCAGCGCCCGGCCGACGCCGACAGCAGATCGGTGCGCGGAACCCGTTCCGGCAGCATGCGGACGGGCGGAGCCGACTCACCGGGATGCAGCGCCTCGATCCGCGCCACCGCGTCGGCAACGCCCACGCCGAGGTCCTCGCTCCGGGCCACACCGTCCAGTCGCGGTAGCGCCGCCAACAGATGCAGCCCGTCGCGCGTCATGCCGCGTCCCGGGCGTCCCGCGGGAACCAGCATCGCCTTCGCCCGCCCGATGTCGGAGTCCGTCGGATCTCCCAGACGCAGTTCGATCCTCGTGCCGAGCTGATCCTTGAGCGCCGGCCTGATGTCGGCCCACCGCGGCGTCGCCAGTACGACGTGGACTCCGAACGAGAGCCCCTGCCCGGCGAGCGCGGCGATCTGCGCCTCGAGCGCCTCGAAGTCCTGGCGGATACTCGGCCAGCCGTCCACGACCAGAAAGACGTCCCCGAACGGATCCCGGGAGAGCCCGTCCGGACCGTCACTGCCGTCCCTGCGTCGACGGCGGAACTCCGCCATCGACTCGATACCCAGTTCGCGGAACCGGCGTTCACGTCTGCGGACCACGGTCGCGATCTCGGCGACCGTGCGCCGCACGAGGTCCACGTCGAGACGGTTCGCCACGGACCCGACGTGCGGCAGCCCGGACAGCCCGGCGAGGGTGCCACCACCGAAATCGAGGCAGTAGAACTGAACCTCGCGCGGCGAATGCGTCGCGGCCATCGACAGGATCAGCGTCCGCAGCATGGTCGACTTGCCCGACTGCGGTCCACCGACGACCGCGACATTGCCGGTCGATCCGGCGAGATCGGCGAACAGCACGTCGCGGCGTTGATCGAACGGACGGTCGACGATGCCGATCGGCGCCCGCAGCGCCTCGGCGGCGGGAGCCGGAAGCCCGGACTCGGTGTGCGGCAACAACCGGTCGAGCGTGGGTGAAGTGTCGAGCGGCGGCAGCCACACCTCGTGCGCGGCCGGACCGCAGTTCCGGATCCTGTCGACCAGCACCTCGAGCAGCGACCTCGTGTCGGATTCCGCCTCGGGCGGCGCGTCCGGGATGGCCTGGACGGCGGGTGCGTCGGAGGCAGGCAGCGCGACAGGTTCCGCGGTGAACAATCGGGGCCGGAGGTCCTCGGTCGGCGCCGCAGTGCCTGTTGTGCCGAGCGTCCGCTCCCGCTCGTACGGCCCGGACACGTACGACGCCTGGAACCGCACGATCTCCGCGGAGTCGCACTTGAGGTAGCCGGCGCCCGGCGTCGCCGGCAGATGGTAGGCGTCCGGGACACCCAGGACGGTGCGTGATTCGTTGGCCGAGAACGTCTTCAGTCCGATTCGATAGGACAGGTGGCTGTCCAGGCCGCGAAGCTTGCCCTCCTCGAGTCGCTGACTCGCGAGCAGCAGATGCATCTGCAGAGATCGCCCGAGTCGACCGATCGCAACGAAGAGGTCGGCGAACTCGGGTTGCTGACTCAACAACTCGGAGAACTCGTCGACCACGATGAACAGGGCGGGCAGCGGCGCCAGGTCGGCACCCGCGGCGCGGGCCTTCTCGTAATCGGTGACGTTCGCGAAATTGCCCGCCGCCCGCAGCAGCTCCTGCCGGCGATTCATCTCGCCCGCGAGCGCATCCCGCATCCGGTCGACCATCGCGATCTCCTCGGAGAGATTCGTGATGACCGCGGCGACGTGTGGGGCCTGGTCCAGCCCCAGGAAGGTGGCGCCGCCCTTGAAGTCGACCAGAACCAGGTTCAGCGCCTCCGGCGAATGGGTCGCGAGGAGGCCCAGCACGAGTGTGCGCAGGAACTCGGATTTGCCCGAACCCGTTGCGCCGATACACAGTCCGTGCGGACCCATTCCGTTCTGGGCAGCTTCCTTGAGGTCGAGTTCGACAGGGCTGCCGTCCACGCCGACGCCGATCGGCACTCGGAGCCGGTCCCGTCCCTGACGGGGTGTCCAAGCCCGGGCAGGATCGAATCGATCCACGTCGCCGAGTCCGAGGAGTCGACTCCATCCGGCCGCGACCGGACCGTCGCCGTCACCGCTCCCGTCGGCCACGGCGACCGCCGCGAGCCGATAGGGCGCGAGGCGTCGCGCGGCGGACAGAGCCTCACGCGCGGTGAGTGCGTCCGCGACCGCGAAGGTCTCCACGCCCGCGGCGCTGCGGGCTCCGAGCGCACCGTCCTGTACGACCAACTGCAGTCCACGCGTGGCCGTCAGTCGGGGGCAGTAGCCGCTGAGGTCGAGGACGGTCACCGAGTCGAGCCCACCGTCGGTGACCATCGCGATGTCGCCCGCGAGGATGCCGCCGTCGACCACGACCACGACCTGCGGAACTCCCTGCACCGGTGACGCCGTTCGGGAGAATCGTCCGCGCATCGCCAGCTGCCCGCCCAGGGCGGCATCGAGTTCCAGGACGGAGCCGTAGATCATGCGGGACGGGCCGAGCCCGTCGACGCTGTCGGAGTGCTGCGCGTGCGGAAGCCATTTCACCCAGTCCCACTCGCTGCGGGTGTCGGGTCCGCACACCACGGCGACCTGCAGCAGATCCGGACCGTGGAACGTGCACAGCTGCAGCAGCATCGCGCGCGAGAGATCCCGCGCTGCCGCCCGGTCCCCGTCGATGCCGATCGCCGCGAATCCGCGCAGCGACACCGCGGTAGGCAACTCGGCGACCACCGAGTGAGCCCGAACGAAGCGTCTGAGCGCGACCGCCGAGACGGGTTCGAGATCCTCTACCGGCCCCGTCTCCGGCGGAATGAGACGGGTGGCAAGCCGCTGGCTGCCGCGGCCCACCCGGACGTGGCAGAAGTCCGTGTCGGCGATCCTCCGCTCCCACATCCGCGAGGCGCCCGACAGCGTCCAGAGCATGTCGGGATCGGGATGGCTCCACTCGAGCGCCTCACGCTGTTGTCTGCCCGTGTCGAGAGCGTCGCGCCGCAACTGGTCGAGGTAGCGCAGGTAGTCCTTGCGGTCCTCGTTGGTCTCACCGGCTTTCGCTCCCCCGCCCCGTCCGGATCCGGCAAGCATGCCGAGTGTCGACACGAGCATCATCACCGGGAAGAGCAGCGACATCGGACTCGCCGCCATCCCCGACGTGAACATCAGGGCCACCATTCCCACCATCGCCGCGACCATGACCAGCGGAAGCAGCTTGGTCATCAGGTTGCCGGGGGTGGTCCGGGGGATCTCGGGAGGCGTCTGCAGACTCACCTCGCCGCCCGGTGCGCGCGGCGACTCCCGACGCGCCTTGCGCACGAAACGTACAGTGCCCATGCTTCCACCCCTAGAAGACTGCGCATCCCCCGCCCGGCGCGACGCTTCCATCGCACCGGGTAACCCCCCACGGGCTCCGGACTCGCGAACAGGAAACTACCGCACGACCCCGACAGGTGGCGCAGAGGTGTGGTCGAGCCGGTCCGGCGCAGCCGGTACAGTGCGGGTGTTCGCGAAAAGAGCTGTTCGGATGGGGATCCGAATCGCAGATTCCGGGGGGAACGATCGTGACTGTGCTGCGCGCCGACCAGACGACCGGCGGTACGACAGGCGCCCGACCACGTGGCGCCGCCGACCTGTGCCGGCTGACGATCCTCACACCGCACAGCCAGATCGACCTTGCGCTTCCCAACTCGGTGCCGGTCGAGCTGCTGGTACCCGGGATCGCCGACCTGGTGGAGAAGCACAGTGCCGCCAACGACTTCGACGTCGCCGGCGACCGTCTCCACCCGACCCGATGGGTGCTCTCCAGGGTGGGCAGCCCGCCGCTCTCACCGGCCTCGACCCTCCAGGAACACGGTGTCCTCGACGGCGAACTCCTCGTCTTCGACTCGGTGGAGGCCAGCCCGCCACCGCCACTGTTCGACGACGTCATGTACAACGTCGCAGTCGCCGATACCGGCCACGCACATCCCTGGACACCGCGGATCGCGCGCCTGACGGGCTCCGCGATCGCCGTCGCCGCCGCCACGGCCGGGGCGTTCGTGCTGCTCCGCACCGAGGGCGCCACCGCGTCGGTGATCGGGGCCGTTGCCGCATTCGCGATGGTCGTGGCGTTCCTCGTCGCCGGAGCGGTGGCCGGCCGGGTGTACGGCGACGCGGGCGCGGCACTCACTCTCGGCGCGGCGGCGCTGCCGATCGCGTTCGCGGCCGGCGCCCTCTTCGTCCCCGGCGACGACCTGCCACCGGACACGCTGCTCGGGCTCGTCATGGTCGGCGCCTGCGCGGTGGTGGCCCTGCGTGCCGCAGGTGTCGGGCACGCCGTGTTCACGACGGCCGCGTCCGTCTCCCTGCTCGGGTCGCTCGCCGCGCTCGTCGCTGTCCTCACCGAGCAGTCGACGCGGTCGGTCGGAGCGATGCTCGTCGGCGGGGCCCTGTTCGGACTCGTCTTCGCACCGCGGATCGCGATGATGCTCGCGAAACTGCCGCTGCCTCCGGTGCCGGCACCGGGCACATCGCTGGACCCCACCGAGGAAGACCCGGACGACGCCCGGAGCCTGCCCTCGTTCGCGACGGTCGAGCGGCGCGCCGAGCACGCCCGGCGCTACCTCACCGGCCTGGTCGCGGGGTGGACTCTGCTGACCGTGACCGGGGCCCTGCTGGCGTCGGCTCCGAGCATGTCCGACGGAATATACTGGCCCGGAACGTCTCTGGCTGTTGCTGCGGCCACAGTACTCATGTTCCGAGGACGGACCTACAGTTCCGCCGAACAAGCCGTCCCTCTCATCTCCGGGGGCAGCGCGGTGCTGATGCTGCTGGCGGTCGCGACGGCAGTGGTCGTCCCGAGCGCGGCCCTCCCGCTGTTCGCGACGACCGCACTGCTGGTCGTCGCGGCTCTCGTGCTCGGGGTCGTCGTCCCGCAACGGACGTTCTCTCCGGTGCAGCGCCGCGCCGCCGAGATCGTCGACTACGCGGCCATCTCCGCCGTGGTACCGCTCGCGTGCTGGGTGTCCGGACTCTTCGTCGCCGTTCGCGGGCTGTGATGCGGATGCGCTCCGCCGCGCGCTCGGCGACGATCGTCTCCCTCCTCGCCGTCGCCACGATGTCTCTCGGCGGAGTCGGGTCCGCGGTGGTCCCGTCGCCGATCGACCCGGGCAGGCTTCCGGGTGCTGCGCGCCCCGCTCCCCTCGCGCCCACCGAGCAGCGCAACGCGTGCGCGGCGGCGACGGTGTCGGCCGGCGAACCGAATGTTCCTCTGCCGCAGCGCACGATGAGCTTCGACACGGTGTGGCCGCTCACCCGCGGGGCAGGTCAGACCGTGGCGGTGATCGACACCGGCGTGGCTCGGCATCCCCGTCTACCCGGCCTGATTCCGGGCGGCGACTACGTGTCGACGGGCGACGGTACCGGCGACTGTGACGCACATGGAACCATCGTGGCCGGTCTCATCGCCGCCGCACCCACACAGACGTCGGGGTTCGCGGGCGGCGCCCCCGACGCCCGGGTCATGACGATCCGCCAGTCGAGCGCCAACTTCTCGGAAACCCGCCGACGGGACGATCCGAACGACGTCCAGAACACATCCGGATACGGCAACACCCAGACCATGGCGATGGCGATTCGGCAGGCGGTCGACAACGGCGCCACGGTCGTCAACATTTCCGAAGTGGCGTGCCGGTCGGCCTCCGACGGCATCGCGGACCAGTCGCTCGGCGCCGCGGTGCACTACGCGGCCACCGTGAAGAATGCGGTGGTCGTCGCGGCAGCGGGGAACTTCCGCTCCGGCGGCTGCATGGCCCAGAATCCTGGTGCCGACCCACTCGATCCCGGCGCGGACCCGTGGGATTCGGTGGCCACCATCGCGACTCCAGCGTGGTACGACGACTACGTACTCACGGTCGGATCCGTCGACCCGGACGGCGCGGCATCCGAATTCACTCTCGGTGGCCCGTGGGTGGACGTGGCGGCGCCCGGCACCGGCATCGTCTCGCTCTCACCCGACGGCGCCGGCGAGACGCGCAGCTGGTCCAACAGTCAAGGGCAGCAGATGCCCTTCGTCGGAACCAGTTTCGCGGCGCCTCTCGTGTCCGCGACGGTGGCACTCGTGCGCGCCAGGTATCCGCAACTGACCGCGCAGCAGGTGATCGCCCGGATCGAGGCCACCGCGCACGCTCCGGCCGAGGGCTGGAATCCGTTCGTCGGACGCGGTGTCGTCGACCCGGTTGCCGCGGTCACGGCCGATCTGCCCGACGACGCCGCCACGGAACCGGCGTTCGCGTCTGCACAGCTCCCGGCACCGCAGCCGCCGCGGCCACCCGACAGTCGACCCCGCACGGTGGCGCTGGCCGCGACCGGTGGGATCGTCACACTCGCCGTCCTCTGCGTGCTCGCGTCGCTGCCGCTCCGCCGTCGGGCGTCACGACACGACTAGTTGCCCGCAGCCACCGGCGCCGGATCGGTGTCGGCCGACACGCCGTCGTGCGCGACCAGCGCCGCGGACTTGCCGAGAGTGGGACCGGGAGCGAGCAATTCGACGATCCGCCACGGCGCCGGAGCACCTGGAACCTCGAACCCCAGTGCCTTCGCTGCATCGGCGTTCTCGACCCCGTACCGGACGCCCGTGTCGGCGACGAAGAACAGTCCGCCCTTTCGCGCACTGCCGGACTCGAGGCCCGTCGTCTGCACGAACCCGCCGGCACCCGGACGCTGGTAGGCGAAATCCGCGTGATCGCCGGACCCGTCGGCCTGCGCCAACCGGACCGTGCGGGCATCGTCGGGGAGCGGCAGCGAGCGTCCCGCCGCCAGCGTGAGAGCCGCTTCGACGCGGCCGGAGTCGTCGCCCTGGGCTGCGCCCTGCGGAGTCCAGGTCAGGCAGCCGACCGGGTCGGCAGCCGGGTCCGCGAGCCGCGGCGGGACAGCTGGGAAGGTCGACACGTCGAGCACGTCCGCCAAAGGAGCCCTGGCCAGCGCGTCGGGGCTGATCGTCGCCATTTCCGACTGCCCCTGGGAATCGGCGAACTGGATGAGAAGTGCTGTGGCGGCACTGATCTCCTGCACTCCGTCCCGGAGAACCACGTAGTAGCGGACGTCGTCGCCGCGCATCAGTTTGACGACGGATCCGACGGTCCGCCCGGCGATCTGATAGTTCGGTGCAGATCCCCGGGACTCGATCTGCGGTGGCGTGATCGGGAGCGTCTCCGGAATCGCGTTGAGCAGTCCCCGACCGATCGGGCGGGGCTGCGCGCTTTCGAGTCCGAGTGCGCGGGTCACTGCGCGGTCCCGCAGGTCGATCGGTGCGCGACGGCCGTCGTACACGAGGTAGGTGTCGGCGCCGTGCGAGACGAGCAGCGCACGATCGGATCCGAGCGGTCCGACCCGATCACTCCACGACGGCTCACCGACGACCACCGTGGTTGTGACAGAGCCGGTCCCGTCGGCGGTCACCGTGTCGCACACCGTCCACGGCTGCCCGTCCGGCGAACCGGCGGGGAGCGCCGACGGGGCGCCCGGGATGCCGACCAACGCGCCTCGCGGCCGGGACTCGATCTCCGACTCCGACACCGTCACCGGCTTCGCCGCCTCACCGACGATCAGCCGCGCGGACGCCAGGTTAAGCACGGGATGGAGCGCATCGTTCACCGCGACGAACATTGCGCCCGAGTCCTTTCCGACGACGATCGTCGCGTTGCCGATCTTGTCCTGCGGGCGGAACAGTGCCAGGGCCGCGCATCCGGCCAGCACCAGACACGCCACGACGATCCCCACCCCCAGGGCGCGCGACTGCGACCGCATCGGATCGGACAGCATGCGTACGTCCTTGCGGACGAGCGCATGCTCCATACGGCGGACCAGGAATCGGTATCCGCTCACCTGCCATCGAGTAGTCGGCTGTGCAGCCATGTTCCCTCCCCCACGAGGCGCACGCTTCGGGTCCACACAGTACAGTTCGCTCGAAAGCACTCTTCGGCGGACGACCGATCGCTCCGTCTGGTTCAGGTATCGGGGAGGAACCGTGGACCATTTCCGTGCCGGACGCCGTCCGTACACGGCTGCCGCAGCACTGATGACGACCGTCGTGGTCGCGCAGTCGGTCGGCGCGGCCGTGTGTCTGCTCGCGCTGCTCGCGGGGGTTCCGTTGTGGGCCGCGGTCGTCGCAGCCGCCGTGGTCGGCGGCGCACTGTTCACTCGCGTCGGTGGCCGGTTCGCGGTGGCGTGGATCGGGACTGTGCTGGGCCTGATCGGCACCCGCAGACCGACGATCGGACGCACCACCGACTTCCACGCCGCGAGCGAGACAGTCGGCCTGCACTGGATCGCCGGCCAGGTCGTCGCTGTCGTCGAACTGCTTCCCCCGTCAGGTCATTGGACCCGGGTGACGCGTGAACGCGTCGACTCTCCCGACCACCTCCCCGTCGCGGCGCTGGCATCGTGCCTGAATCAGCACGACGTCACGCTCGGCGGAATCGACATCGTGGCCCACGGGAGTCGCGCCGTCACCGGCACTCCGGCCGCCGAGGTGTACGACAACCTGGTCGGGCCGCTTCCCGCCGTCGCCCGCCGCACCGTGTGGGTGGCGCTCCGGTTCGACGCCGCCGCCGACGGCGCATCGGTCGCGCGCCGCGGCGGCGGTGAGGAGGGTGCCGCACGCACCGTCGCCGTCGCCGCACGACGCGTCGTCCGGGCGCTCGGCGACGCCGGCTACGCCTCGCGCATCCTGCCCGCGGCCGACGTGGAGTCGGCGGCCGCGCTCATCTGTCGCGGCGTCCACCCCGACGCGATGGACCAGCAGTGGTCCCATGTCCCGCTCCAGGGCCTGTGCAACACCGGCAACGCGATCGATCCCCGGCATCTCAGCCGCGAACTGCTCACCGCGGTGTGGGCGCACCCCGGCGTCGGGACGACCGTCACGGTGCGCCTGCGTCCCGCCGCAGACAAGGATTCGGTACTCGTCGGTGCCGCGTTCCGGACCACCACCCGTGCGGTGCCGTCCCGAGGTCTGCGGCACCCGGGCCTGATCTCGATGCAGGGCCGGCACCGCGACGCTCTCGTCGCGCAATTGCCGGTCTCGTCCCCGGATCTCGACCACCTCACTCCCCTGCGCGCAACCGACCCGGCCCACCTCGACCGCCTGCACCTGCCGGTGGCCGGTTGCGGGCAACTCGTCGGTTCGGACGCCCAGGGCCACGCCGTCGCCATCCGGCTGTCCGGTCCAGGTGTGCGCGACGTACTGGTCGACGGCGAGCTGTACCTGGCGCAGCAGGTGGTGTTCCGGGCCGTGGGGACCGGTGCGCGGGTACTGGTCCACACCGACAGACCTCATGCGTGGACGACACTGGTAGAGGCGATCGGCGCGCCCAAACGACTTCGGCTCGCTCACGGATCCGCCTGGGCCGAGACCGGATTCGACACTCTCGTCGTCGACGGCCCCCCGGCTCCGCCCGCCCGGCCGGGCGTAACGACCGTCCATGTCCAGCCCACCGCTGCGCCCGCGTCGGCAACGGCCCCAACGGTCGACGTATCGATACTGCAACCCGGCGCGTCCGGTGACCGCGTGATCCTCACGACGGGAGGCCGCAGCATCGACCTGGCGCTCGTGACGATCTCGTCCGAGACCGCCTTCCTCGGACGTCCGCGCCCGTCACGGCTCGTCGGCGCGCACTGAGACTCAGCCCGGATAGGGCACGTGCCCGCGCCGCGTGCGTAGCGCATCCCCCCACCACGCCAACTGTGTGAGCATCCGCCCGGCGGCATCGTTCGCAGCGCCGTCCGCCGGGTCGAAGTGCTTGCGCGCCTGATGGAAACTGACGGCTTCGCGGACCGAGACCATGTGCAGTTCCGCCACCACCTGACGCAGTTGCTCCACTGCCCGCAGCCCTCCCGACATGCCTCCGTACGCGACGAAACCGATGGGCTTGGCGCGCCACTCGTACTTGACGGTGTCGAGTGCGGTCTTGAGCGCCGCCGAATAGCCGTGGTTGTACTCGCTCGTCACGACGACGAACGCGTCCGCGTTCCCGATACGCTCGGTGAAGTCGTCGACTTCGCGGGTGCGCGAAAGATCCTGTGGGAGCGACGCTTCGGCGAGATCGAGCACCGCCGTGTCGAACTCCCCGCGAGCCCGGGCCCGCTCCACGAACCAGTCGGCGACGACGGGGGCGAACCGCTGGACGCGGACACTACCGACGATCACCTCGAGTCGTAGCGGATGTTCCCATTCCATCGGATCGCTCCCTTCCGGGTTCGATCCTAGAGCGCCCGATCAGAGTCCACAGGTCAGCAGGATCGCCAATTCCTCGTACGCCTGGGCGTCGTCCAGACCGGTCGCGGCAGCCACCTGGCGCTGCTGAATCCGCACCATCGCGGCGGCGGCGACGTCCCCGACGAAGGCGGCGTGCGCGTCCCGCAACTCCCCCGCCGCAACCCCCTCGGTGATGAGTTCCTGGACGCGCCTGGCCGCGAACCGCGTGTTGCGCTCGTACACCTCACGCACTGCTGGATCGGCGGCGAGGTCCTCCATGAACCGCGGCGACGCCGGACGTAGCTGCTCGCCCACCGCTTCGAGGTACCTGCGGATGCGGTCCCGGGCGTCCACCGCACCGGCCACGCTCGCCTCGACCTGTTCGGTGGCTCCGCGAAAGAAATGGACCGTGGCAGCGCGGACCAACTGTTCCTTGCTGTCCGCAAGGCGGTACAGCGTGGACTTCGAGCAGTGCAGCCGCGCCGCCAGGTCGTCGAGCGTGAGATGCGCGAACCCCTCGTCGAGGATCAGGGCCACCAGCGCGTCGAACAGCGCGAGGCGTCTGGCCGTCATCTTCACCGGGGTTGCCATACGCCAGACGGTACTGCAGTATCGCTTTCAGTACTACTTTTCGAAGCTGAGTCAATCCGCGAGGAGACCACCGTGCCCGTCGAACGCCTGCTGCCCACCCAGGAAGCCCACGACCTGATCGACCTCACCCGTGACGTCGCGGACAAGGTGCTGGCGCCGATCGTGGACGAGCACGAGAAGACCGAGACGTTCCCCGACGGCGTCTTCCCCGCACTCGGGCGTGCCGGACTGCTGAGCCTCCCCTACCCCGAGGAGTTCGGCGGCGGCGCGCAGCCCTACGAGGTCTACCTCCAGGTTCTCGAGGAGATCGCGGCACGCTGGGCCGCCGTGGCCGTCGCCACCAGCGTGCACAGCCTGTCGTGCTTCGCGCTCGCGACCCACGGCACCGACGAGCAGAAGTCGAAGTGGCTGCCCGACATGCTCGGCGGCGAGACCATCGGCGCCTACAGCCTGTCCGAACCGCAGGCCGGCTCCGACGCCGCGGCGCTCTCGTGCCGGGCCACCGAGGTGGACGGCGGCTTCCGCATCAACGGCAGCAAGGCGTGGATCACCAACGGTGGCCGTGCCGACTTCTACACCCTGTTCGCCCGCACCAGCGACGACGGGGCTCGCGGCATCTCGTGCTTCCTGGTCCCGAAGGACACCGAGGGACTCGGCTTCGGCAAACCCGAGGAAAAGATGGGACTGCGCGCCGTACCGACGACGGCCGCGCACTACGACGACGCGTTCGTCCCGGCCGAGCGGCTCATCGGCAAGACCGGGCAGGGCCTGCCCATCGCATTCAGCGCCCTCGATTCCGGGCGTCTGGGTATCGCCGCCGTCGCCGTCGGCCTGGCGCAGGGCGCGCTCGACGATGCCGTCGCATACGCCAAGGAGCGCAAGGCATTCGGCAAGCGCATCATCGACCATCAGGGGCTCGGTTTCGTCCTGGCCGACATGGCCGCCGCGGTCGACTCGGCCCGCGCCACGTACATCGATGCCGCCCGCCGGCGCGACGCCGGACTCCCCTACTCCCGCAACGCGTCCGTCGCGAAGCTTGTCGCGACGGACGCAGCCATGAAGGTCACCACGGACGCTGTCCAGGTGTTCGGCGGATACGGCTACACGCAGGACTTCCCCGTCGAGAGGTACATGCGCGAAGCCAAGATCACCCAGATCTTCGAGGGCACCAATCAGATTCAGCGACTCGTCATCGCCCGCCAACTCGCGGGCTGACGGACGTCAGTCGCCGCAACAGCCGGAGCCGCCCGGATCGATCGCAGTACGCATCTCCCGGGTGGCTTCGTTGCGGGCGGCGAGGTCCTCGTCGGCCGGGTAGTCGACGCGGATCAGCGAAAGCCCGTGTGCCGGAGCGACCGCGACGGCACTCGCCCGCTCGCGCTCGGCGAGCAGCCCCGCCATCCACTCGACTGTGCGGCGGCCCTCGCCGACCGCGAGCGCGGCACCGACCAGACTCCGCACCATCGACCAACAGAAGGCGTCCGCGCTCACGAAGGCAGTGAGTTCGTGACCCGACTGCTCCCAGTCGAAGCGCTGCAGTTCGCGAACCGTCGTCGCACCCTCGCGACGCTTGCAGAACGCCGCGAAATCGTGCAGACCCAGCAACCGCGACGACGCCTCCCGCATCGCGTCGACGTCGACGTCCTTGGGCCACGCGACGGTGTCCCGGGCGCGCAACGGCTCGGCGCCGTACGGCGCCGTGGTCAACCTGTACTCGTAGTGCCGCCGGATCGCCGAGAACCGTGCGTCGAAATGCTCCGGGGCGAATGAAACGGCTTTGACCCGAACGTCTCTGGGCAGGAACCGGGCCAGCCGGCGAACGAGCCGCGACGGCTCCTCGGGAATCATGTCGGCCGGCACGTCGACGTGCGCCACCTGACCACTCGCGTGGACACCCGCGTCGGTGCGTCCGGCCACCGTCAGCAGCACCGGGGTGCGGACGATCGCACTCAGCTTCTCCTCGATCTCGCCGCACACCGTGCGGCGGCCGGGCTGACGCGCCCAGCCCGAGAAGTCCGTGCCGTCGTAAGAGATGTCGAGCCGCAATCGAACGAACCCGCCGTCCCCGGAGGGAGCGGCGGGTTCGTTCGATTCAGCATGTGCCGAAACCAAGAGGACTAGTCCTTCTTGGCCTCGTCGGCGTCTGCTGCAGTCGCGGTCTCGTTCTCGACACCCTCGACCACGGCGTCGGCGTTCTCGACCTCGGCCTCGGTGGCGTCGGCCTCGACGGCCTCCACCACGTTCTCCTCGGCAGCCTGCGAAGCGGCAACGCGGCGAGCGCGATCCGCCTCGGAGGTGACGGTCTTCTCCTTGACGAGCTCGATGATCGCCATCGGAGCGTTGTCACCCTTGCGGGGGACGGTCTTGATGATGCGGGTGTAGCCACCATCGCGGTCGGCGTAGAACGGGCCGATCTCCGCGAACAGGCCGTGCACGACGTCCTTGTTGCGGATGACCTTGAGAACCTCGCGACGGTCGGCGAGGGTTCCACCCTTGGCCTTGGTCACGAGCTTCTCGGCGTACGGACGCAGGGCCTTGGCCTTGGCCTCCGTGGTGGTGATTCGGCCGTGCTCGAAGAGAGCAGTCGCCAGGTTGGCGAAGATCGCCTTCTGGTGCGACGCCGACCCGCCGAAGCGGGCACCCTTCTTGGGCTTGGGCATTGGAGCTCCTCTGAGGCTCGCCCAGCACATTTGCCCATGTGCCGGGTGATACGGGTTACAGCTGTTCGGTCTCGGCGTAGTCCTGGTCGGTGCCGTCAGCGTCGCTGAAGGAACCGGCATCCGTGTCACTCCACGTCCCGGTGGCGGCGTCGTAGCCGGCAACGGTGGTGGGATCGAAGGATGCAGGGCTGTCCTTGAGGGCGAGGCCGAGCGAATGCAGCTTGACCTTCACCTCGTCGATGGACTTCTGTCCGAAATTGCGGATGTCCAGCAGGTCGGACTCGGTACGACCAACCAACTCGCCGACGGTGTGAAC
This sequence comes from Prescottella sp. D32, assembly GCF_037287305.1. Classification (NCBI taxonomy): domain Bacteria; kingdom Bacillati; phylum Actinomycetota; class Actinomycetes; order Mycobacteriales; family Nocardiaceae; genus Rhodococcus; species Prescottella sp. D32. The sequence goes on along the minus strand of NZ_JARBSW010000001.1, from coordinate 1,481,948 downwards.
ACCCTCGCGCTTGAGGCAGTTGTAGGAACGAACCGTCAGGTCCAGATCCTCGATGGGGAGTCCGAAGGAAGCGATGTGATCGGCCTCGGCAGGCGAGGGTCCGATCTCGATACCTTCTGCTTCGACGTTCAGCTCACGGGCCAGGCCGAAGAGCTCAACCAGGGTCTTGCCCGCCGAAGCGAGCGCGTCCCGAGCGGTGATGGAGTTCTTGGTCTCCACGTCGAGAATCAACCGATCGAAGTCGGTGCGCTGCTCGACGCGAGTCGCCTCCACCTTGTAGGTGACCTTGAGCACCGGCGAGTAGATCGAGTCGACCGGGATACGGCCGATCTCGGCGCCGGACGCCTTGTTCTGGACGGCGGGGACATAGCCGCGACCGCGCTCGACGACGAGCTCGATCTCCAGCTTGCCCTTGTCGTTCAGGGTGGCGATGTGCAGATCCGGGTTGTTGACCGTGACGCCCGCCGGCGGAACGATGTCACCCGCAGTCACGACCCCGGGGCCCTGCTTGCGGACGTACATGGTGACCGGCTCGTCCTCTTCGGAGCTCACGACCAGGCCCTTGAGGTTCAGGATGATGTCGGTGACATCCTCCTTCACACCGGGAACGGTGGTGAACTCGTGCAGGACGCCGTCGATGCGGATGCTGGTGACAGCAGCGCCGGGAATCGACGACAGCAGGGTGCGGCGCAGCGAATTGCCGAGGGTGTACCCGAAGCCTGGCTCGAGGGGCTCGATGACGAACTTCGAGCGGTTTTCAGCGATGACCTCTTCGGTCAGCGTGGGTCGCTGAGAAATGAGCATTGGATTTCCTCCTGTACGGGCGTCCGCTATATGACGCCCACGATGGGAAAGGCTTGGGACCCGGGAGCGGCCGTTACCGACCGCTCCCGGGTAACACGCCTTACTTCGAGTAGTACTCGACGATCAGCTGTTCCTGCAGCGGAACCTCGATCTGCGCACGCTCGGGGAGCTGGTGCACCAGGATGCGGAGGCGTCCACCGACGACCTGCAGCCAACCCGGGATCGGGCGATCGCCCTGGGTCTCACGAGCAACCTGGAACGGCAGGGTCGCCAGCGACTTCTCGCGGACATCGATGATGTCGTACTGCGAGACGCGGTAGCTGGGGATGTCGACCTTCTTGTTGTTCACGAGAAGGTGACCGTGCGTGACCAGCTGACGCGCCTGGCGGCGGGTACGGGCGAGGCCGGCGCGGTACACGACGTTGTCGAGACGCGACTCCAGGATCTGGAGCAGGTTCTCACCGGTCTTGCCGGGGCGGTTGACCGCCTCCTGGTAGTAGCGGCGGAACTGCTTCTCCATGACGCCGTAGGTGAAGCGTGCCTTCTGCTTCTCCTGCAGCTGGAGCAGGTACTCGCTCTCCTTGATGCGCGCGCGGCCGTGCTGGCCCGGCGGGTAAGGACGCCGCTCGAATGCCTGGTCGCCTCCGACGAGGTCGACGCGCAGACGACGCGACTTGCGGGTGATGGGTCCGGTATAACGTGCCATGTTCTTTTACCTATCCTTCCCGCTACTTAAACCCGACGCCGCTTGGGCGGACGGCAGCCGTTGTGCGGCTGGGGGGTGACATCGGAGATGGTGCCGACCTCGAGGCCGGCAGCCTGCAGCGAGCGGATCGCGGTCTCGCGGCCCGAGCCCGGGCCCTTCACGAAGACGTCGACCTTCTTGACGCCGTGCTCCTGCGCCTTGCGGGCAGCGTTCTCGGCGGCGAGCTGAGCAGCGAACGGCGTCGACTTGCGCGAGCCCTTGAAGCCCACGTGGCCCGACGACGCCCAGGAGATGACGTTGCCGGCCGGGTCGGTGATCGACACGATCGTGTTGTTGAAGGTGCTCTTGATGTGAGCGGCACCGTGCGGGACGTTCTTCTTGTCCCTGCGACGCGCCTTCTGGGTCTTCTTCGGACCGGTGCTACGTGACTTGGGAGGCATTACTTCTTCTTTCCTGCGACGGTGCGCTTCGGACCCTTACGGGTGCGAGCGTTGGTCTTGGTGCGCTGTCCACGCACGGGCAGACCACGGCGGTGGCGCAGGCCCTGGTAGCAGCCGATCTCGATCTTGCGGCGGATGTCCGCCTGCACCTCGCGGCGCAGGTCACCCTCGACCTTCACCGACTCCTCGATGTACTCGCGGAGCTTGGCGAGATCCTCGTCCGTGAGGTCCTTGCTGCGCAGGTCCGGGTTGACACCCGTGGCAGCCAGGATCTCCTTGGAGGTGGTACGGCCGATGCCGTAGATGTAGGTCAGTGCGATCTCCATGCGCTTTTCGCGGGGAAGATCAACACCTGCGAGACGTGCCATGTGGCATTCCTATCGGTGTGCGGAGGTCTGCTCCCAGTCCGTCCCCTGCGCATAAGACTCTGCGTTCCGATCGCAGTGGGGCCCCGGCCTCCGTGCCGGGGGTGGACCGGTACCTGCCCGTGAACGTGCTGAGCCCGGGTACCGGTTGGTGCTGAGAGGTCTTCTTTTGCTTGTTGCCAAGCAGATCTCGAAGAAGCTGTGCTGCTGGGACTAGCCCTGACGCTGCTTGTGACGCAGGTTCTCGCAGATCACCATGACGCGCCCGTTGCGGCGGATCACCTTGCACTTCTCGCAGATCTTCTTGACGCTAGGCTGAACCTTCACGTGCGTCTGATCTCCTGTTGTCTGTCCACCCGAGGGCAGACATAGTTCTCCCCGGCCGGGTGTGGCCGGGGAAGCTTTTACTTGTAGCGGTAAACGATGCGTCCACGCGACAGGTCGTAGGGCGAAAGCTCCACGACCACGCGGTCCTCGGGAAGGATGCGAATGTAGTGCTGACGCATCTTGCCGCTGATGTGCGCGAGGACCTTGTGGCCGTTCTCCAGCTCAATGCGGAACATCGCATTGGGCAGCGGCTCGACAACTCGTCCCTCGACCTCGATGGCCCCGTCCTTCTTAGCCATGTCCTCCGCGATCCGTTGAGTGGCGTATGGGTGCATCGGTTACCGTCACCGGTATCCGCTACAGCGGTGGCTCCAATTGCCGGCCGAGAACGCCACTCCGACGCGAGGTCGGACACGCAAACAACCGATACGCAGGGCGCACCGTTTTTCCATCCTACCGGCATTTGCCGACCAGGCCAAATGCGACCCCGAGTCGCCTCGGCCTCGACCCGAAGGAGTGACCCCCTCACATGCGCGCCCTCGTCCAGCGAGTCACGTCGGCAGCCGTCGCGGTGGACGGCGACGAAGTCGCCCGGATCTCACCAGCCGACGACGGGCAGGGTCTGCTCGTCCTCCTCGGCGTCGGCCACGACGACGATCCTGTCGCCGCCGCGAACCTCGCCCGACGGGTGTGGCGGCTGCGCATCCTCGACGGCGAGAAGTCCGCGTCCGACGTCGACGCGCCGATTCTCGTGGTCAGCCAGTTCACCCTCCTTGCAGACACCCGCAAGAGCCGGCGGCCCTCGTGGTCCGCGGCCGCGCCCCGCGCCGTCGCCGAACCACTCGTCGCCGCATTCGGCGACGCACTGCGCGAGCTCGGCGCCACCGTCGAGGTCGGCCGGTTCGGCGAACACATGCAGGTGAGCCTCGTCAACGACGGACCGGTGACAGTCCTGTTGGAGGGATGACCCGGACACGAAAACGCCGAGCGGGCAGCGACTGCTCGCTGCCCGCTCGGTGCTCTTGCTCGGTGTTCTGTGGGTGAGCTCTGCTCAGTTGTCCCCGGGCCGAAGCGTGAGGATCCGCGGACCGTCCTCGGTCACCGCGACCGTGTGCTCCCAGTGCGCGGCGCGGCTGCCGTCCGTGGTCACCACGGTCCAGTCGTCGCCGAGCACCTCGGTCTCGTACGTGCCGAGCGTGAGCATCGGCTCGATCGCGAGAACCGACCCGATGACGAGGTGCGGACCCTTACCGGGCGCTCCCTCGTTCGGCAGGAACGGATCCATGTGCATCTCGCGGCCGATCGCGTGCCCCCCGTAGCCGTCGACGATCCCGTAGGACCTGCCGTGCAGCTTCTCCGCGGCATGCGTGCCGAGCTCGATGGCGTGGGAGACATCGGTGAGACGGTTGCCCTCGACCATCGCCGCGATCCCCGCCTCCATCGACAGCCGCGTCGCCTCACTCAGCTGCGCATCCGCCTCACTGAGTTCGCCGACACCGAACGTCCATGCCGAGTCGCCGTGCCAACCGTCGAGGATCGCTCCGCAGTCGATCGACACGAGGTCACCCTCGACCAGGATGTCGTCCGCCGACGGGATGCCGTGCACGACGCGATCGTTGACCGACGAGCAGATCGAGCCGCTGAAACCGTGGTAACCGAGGAACGACGGCACAGCGCCGGCGTCCCGGATCACCGATTCCGCGACCCGGTCCAACTCGAGGGTGCTGACACCGGGCTTGGCCGCGTCCCGCACCGCCACGAGGGCGGCGCCGACGATCGCGCCCGCCGCCGCCATGGCGTCGAGCTCACCCGCCGTGCGGAACGGAACAACCTTGCGCTTGCGGCCGAAAGCCATTACTTCCCCAGCGCGGCCAGGGCGCGGGCGTTGACCTCTTCGACAGCGCCGACGGCGTCGACGGTGACGATCTGGCCGGCGTAGTAATCGAGCAGCGGTGCCGTCTCCTCGCGGTAGACGCGCATGCGGTTACGGATCACGTCTTCGGTGTCGTCGGCGCGACCGCGGGCGAGCATCCGTTCGACGACGACCTCGTCGTCGACGTCGAACGCCAGCACACCGTCGAGCTTGGCGCCGAGCCCCTCGAGGATGCCCTCGAGCGCCTTCGCCTGATCGACCGTGCGCGGGAAACCGTCCAGCAGGAAGCCGTTGGCGGCATCCGGTTCGGCGACGCGTGCCTTCACCATGTTGTTCGTGATCTCGCTCGGGACGAGATCGCCCGCATCGAGGTACTTCTTGGCCTCGAGCCCCAGCGGCGTCTCCTGCCCGATGTTCGCGCGGAAGAGATCTCCGGTGGAGATGTGCGGAACACCCAACTTCTCGGACAGAATCGCGGCCTGGGTGCCCTTACCGGCACCGGGAGGACCAAGGAGGACAAGTCTCACTTGAGGAACCCTTCATAGTTTCGCTGCATGAGCTGGCTCTCGATCTGCTTCACGGTATCGAGGCCCACACTGACCATAATCAGCACCGCGGTGCCACCGAACGGCAGGTTCTGCACACCACCCGAATTGCCAATGTCGAGGAACAGATTCGGCAGGACCGCGATGGTGCCGAGATAGATGGCACCCGGCAGAGTGATACGGCTCAGTACGTAGTTCAAGTAGTCGGCGGTCGGGCGACCCGGACGGATGCCCGGGATGAAGCCGCCGAACTTCTTCATCTCGTCCGCGCGTTCCTCCGGATTGAAGGTGATCGCGACGTAGAAGTAGGTGAAGAAGACGATCATGCCGAAGTAGATCAGGATGTAGACCGGGTTGGCCGGGTTCACCAGGTACTCGTTGATGAACCGCTGCCACCAGCTCGGATCAGTGCTCGTGTTGGCGCCGGTGAGCTGCGCGATGAGATTCGGCAGGTACAGCAGCGACGACGCGAAGATCACCGGGATGACGCCGGCCTGGTTGACCTTGAGCGGCAGGTACGTGGACGATCCGCCGTACATGCGGCGACCGACCATGCGCTTGGCGTACTGCACCGGGATCCGGCGCTGACCCTGCTCGACGAACACGACGCCCGCGATGATCGCCAGCGCCGCGACACACACGAGTGCGAAGGTGAGGCCGCCACGGCTGTCGAGGATGGCCTTGCCCTCGGACGGGATGCGCGAGGCGATACCGGCGAAGATCAGCAGCGACATGCCGTTGCCGACACCGCGTTCGGTGATGAGCTCACCGAACCACATGACGAGCGCAGCGCCGGCCGTCATCACCAACACGATGATGATCAACCCGAAGACGCTCTCGTCCGCGATGATCGGTTGGCTACAGCCCTGCAGCAACTGGCCGCGCGCAGCGAGCGCAACGATGCCGGTCGACTGCAGGATCGCGAGCGCGATCGAGAGGTAGCGCGTGTACTGCGTCATCTTCGCCTGGCCCGACTGGCCCTCCTTGCGGAGTTCCTCGAACTTGGGGATGACGACAGTGAGGAGCTGGACGATGATGCTCGCCGTGATGTACGGCATGATGCCGATCGCGAACACCGACAGCTGCAGGAGCGCGCCGCCGGAGAACAGGTTGATCAGCGAGTAGATGCCGGCCGACTCACCGCCGGAGACTTGGTCGATACAGGCACGGACGTTTCCGTAGTCGACGCCCGGGGACGGCAGCGTCGCGCCGAGGCGATACAGGGCGACCAGACCGAGTGTGAAGAGGATCTTCCGCCTCAGGTCTACCGTCCTGAGGGCCGAGACAAAGGCGGAAAGCAAAGATCCTCCTGGGCGCACGACTGACAGGGAAGCGAACCTATTGGTCCGTCCGGTGGGATTGCAGAACTCTAGAACTCTAACAGTGACACATGAAATTACAGCCCAGTCCCGGGCTGTCCGGCCACCAGTATGCCTCGCCGAGAAGGCCGCTGAACGAAGAATGGCCGCAGCACCACCCCGAGGGACGGTGTTGCGGCCATTCTTGCGATCAGACGAGCGAGATCACAGCTCGGTGGTGGTACCACCGGCAGCGGCGATCTTCTCCTTGGCAGCGCCCGAGAACTTGTTCGCGGTGACCTGGACGGCAACCGCGATCTCGCCCTCGGCGAGCACCTTCACGAGCTGATTCTTGCGAACCGCGCCCGCGGCGACGAGCTCGGCAACGCCGATCTGTCCACCCTCGGGGAACAGACGGGCGATGTCGCCGACGTTGACGACCTGGTACTCGGTGCGGAACGCATTCTTGAAGCCCTTGAGCTTGGGCAGACGCATGTGAAGCGGCATCTGTCCACCCTCGAAGGCAGCCGAGACGTTCTTGCGAGCCTTGGTGCCCTTGGTACCGCGACCGGCGGTCTTGCCCTTCGAGCCCTCACCGCGACCGACGCGAGTCTTGTCGGTCTTGGCTCCGGCAGCAGGACGCAGGTGGTGCAACTTGATGGTCATGGTTAGACCTCCTCAACCGTGACGAGGTGGCGCACCACGTTGATCAAACCACGGTTCTGCGCGTTGTCCTCGCGGACGACGGACTGACGGATGCCCTTCAGTCCGAGGGTGCGCATGCTGTCCCGCTGGTTCTGCTTGGTGCCGATGGTGCTCTTGACCTGGGTGACCTTGAGCTGTGCCATTACTTCACGCTCCCAGCCTGTGCACGAGCGCGGAGCATGCCGGCAGGGGCAACGTCCTCGAGGGGCAGGCCACGACGGGCTGCAACCTCTTCCGGACGCTGCAGACCCTTGAGGGCGGCAACCGTCGCGTGCACAACATTGATGGCGTTGTCGCTACCCAGCGACTTGGCGAGGATGTCGGAGACACCCGCGCACTCCAGCACGGCACGCACCGCGCCACCGGCGATGACACCGGTACCGGGGCTGGCCGGACGCAGCATGACGACGCCGGCAGCCGCCTCACCCTGGACGGGGTGAGTGATGGTGCTACCGATCAGCGGCACGCGGAAGAAGTTCTTGCGAGCTTCCTCGACGCCCTTCTGGATGGCCGCGGGAACTTCCTTGGCCTTGCCGTAGCCGACACCGACGAGTCCGTTGCCGTCGCCGACGATCACGAGAGCGGTGAAGCTGAAGCGACGACCACCCTTGACGACCTTCGAGACGCGGTTGATGGAGACGACGCGCTCGATGTGGTTCGACTTCTCGGCGGCGTTGTCACGACGGTTGTCCCGACGATCACGGCCACCGCGGTTGTCGCCCTGGTTCGGGCCATTCTGTCCGGCGGGTCCGCTTCCGCCGTCACGCCTTTGACGTCCCGGCATCAGGCATTCCTTCCGTTAGTAATGTTGGTCATCAGAACTTCAACCCGCCTTCGCGTGCGGCGTCCGCCAGGGCCGCGATGCGGCCGCTGTAGGTGTGGCCACCGCGGTCGAAGACCACGGCCTCCACGCCGGCAGCCTTGGCACGCTCGGCGATCAGCTGACCGACCTTGGCACCGCGAGCCTTCTTGTCGCCCTCCAGCGCACGCACGTCGGCCTCGATGGTCGACGCAGCGGCCAGGGTCTTGCCGGCCAGGTCGTCCACCAGCTGCACGTGGATGTGCCGCGACGAACGATTCACCACGAGACGGGGACGCTCGGGGGTGCCGGAGACCTTCTTGCGGAGACGGAAGTGACGACGCGCCTTCGACAGACGACGCGTGGTGGACACGTCCTTGCCCAGCGGGATCCGCTTGGCTTTCTGATTTGCAGTCTGGCTCATATCACTTACCCGTCTTTCCGACCTTGCGACGGACCTGCTCACCCTCGTAGCGGATGCCCTTGCCCTTGTACGGGTCGGACTTGCGCAGGCGGCGGATGTTGGCCGCGATCTGGCCGACCTTCTGCTTGTCGATGCCGGAGATCGAGAACTTGGTCGGCGACTCGACAGCGAAGGTGATGCCCTCCGGAGCCTCGATCGGGACCGGGTGGCTGTAGCCGAGGGCGAACTCGAGGTCCTGACCCTTCAGCGCCACACGGTAACCGACACCGTGGATCTCCATCTTGGTGGTGTAACCAGCGGTGACACCGGTGATCATGTTCTGCACCAGGGTGCGCGACAGACCGTGCAGCGCACGGCTGCGACGCTCGTCGTCGGGACGGGTGACCAGCAGGGCACCGTCCTCACCCTTGGCGACCGAGATCGGCTCGGACACGGTCAGCGACAGCGAACCCTTGGGTCCCTTGATCGCGACGTCCTGGCCGTCGATGGTCACGTCGACGCCCGCGGGGACGGCGACCGGAATCTTTCCAATACGCGACATAGTGGTGGCCTCTCTTACCAGACGTAGGCGAGGACTTCCCCGCCCACACCCTGATTGGCCGCCTGACGATCGGTGAGCAGACCGGACGACGTGGAGATGATGGCCACGCCGAGGCCGCCCAGGACCTTGGGCAGGTTGGTGGACTTCGCGTACACGCGCAGACCGGGCTTCGAGACTCGGCGCAGGCCGGCGAGGCTGCGCTCGCGGCTCGGGCCGTACTTGAGGTCGACGATCAGCGTCTTGCCGACCTCGGCATCCTCGGTGCGGTAGTCGGCGATGTAGCCCTCGCGCTTGAGGATCTCGGCGATGTTCGCCTTGATCTTCGAGTGCGGCAGCTTCACCTCGTCGTGGTACGCCGAGTTGGCATTACGCAGACGCGTCAAGAAGTCTGCGATCGGATCAGTCATGGTCATGAGTTGACCTGTGCACCTTTCTCGTTGGGGTTCCCATGCAACACCGGAGTCCGGGCCCGCTCCCCCGATCACTCGGAGGAACGGGCCCGGCCCGATCGTGGGCCTACAACGAAGTGGTTCTTTACTTCACCGTTCCCGCGGGTGCGGGACGGAAGTCTTCGTTGGTTCGCTTACCAGGAGCTCTTGTGAACGCCCGGCAGCTCGCCGGCGTGCGCCATCTCGCGAACGCAGATTCGGCACAGGCCGAACTTGCGGAACACGGAGTGCGGACGTCCGCACTTCTGGCAGCGGGTGTACGCGCGCACCGCGAACTTCGGCTTCTTGTTGGCCTTGTTGACCAGTGCCTTCTTAGCCATGGGCTCAGTTCTCCTTGAACGGGAAGCCGAGGTGCTTGAGCAGCGCACGGCCTTCTTCGTTGTTGGTGGCGGTGGTCACGACGGTGATGTCCATACCGCGCGGACGATCGATCTTGTCCACGTCGATCTCGTGGAACATCGACTGCTCGTTGAGGCCGAACGTGTAGTTGCCGTTGCCGTCGAACTGGTTGCCCGACAGGCCGCGGAAGTCGCGGATACGGGGCAGCGCGATGGACACGAGACGGTCCAGGAACTCCCACATGCGGTCGCCGCGCAGCGTCACGCGCGCGCCGATCGGCATGCCCTCACGCAGCTTGAACTGCGCGATGGACTTGCGGGCCTTCCGGATCTCCGGCTTCTGACCGGTGATCAGGGTCAGGTCGGCAACCGCGCCGTTGATCAGCTTGGCGTCACGGGCGGCGTCGCCGACACCCATGTTGACGACAACCTTGACCAGGCCGGGGATCTGCATGACGTTCGCGTAATCGAACTCAGCGTTCAGCGCGTCCTTGATCTCCGCACGGTAGCGGGCCTTCAGGCGCGGCTGGGTCTTGTTCTCGGTGGAGGTCATGTCAGATGTCCTTCCCGTTCTTCCGGGAAATGCGAACGCGCTTGCCGGTCTCCTCGTCGGTGCGGTAGCCGACGCGAGTCGGGTTCCCGTCCGAGTCGACGACCATGACGTTCGAGACGTTGATCGGAGCTTCCTGCGTCACGATGCCGCCCGAGGAGGCGCCACGCTCGTTCGCAGAAACCGCGGTGTGCTTCTTGATGCGGTTGACGCCCTCGACGAGGACCTTGTTGGTCGCGGGGTAGGCCTGGATGACCTTGCCCTTCGCGCCCTTGTCCTTGCCGGCGATGACCAGCACGGTGTCACCCTTGTGCACCTTCATCACAGCACCTCCGGGGCGAGCGAGACGATCTTCATGAACTTCTTCTCGCGCAGCTCACGGCCGACGGGGCCGAAGATGCGAGTGCCGCGAGGATCGTTGTCCGCCTTGATGATGACGGCAGCGTTCTCGTCGAACTTGATGTAGGAACCGTCCGGACGACGACGCTCCTTGGCGGTGCGGACGACGACGGCCTTGACGACGTCACCCTTCTTCACGTTTCCACCCGGGGTTGCGTCCTTGACGGTGGCGACGATGATGTCGCCGATCCCGGCGTAGCGACGAGACGAGCCACCGAGAACGCGGATGCAGAGAATCTCCTTGGCACCCGTGTTGTCGGCGACGCGCAGTCGCGACTCCTGCTGAATCACTTACTTCTCCTTGACCTGGCTTGTTTCGACCTGGTGGTTCACACGCGAATCACCGGGTCGTGCGCGGCAGATTTCCGACCCGACGCGCGCGGTCCGTACCCGCCGATGGTGGGGCCACCACTGCTTTCACAGGGCAACCCCACCATCGTACTGGATACACTCTTCGGCTCTTACTTGGCCTTCTCGAGGACCTCGACCAGACGCCAGCGCTTGGTGGCCGACAACGGACGGGTCTCCATCAGCTGCACGCGATCGCCGATGCCGGCGGTGCCGTTCTCGTCGTGCGCCTTGACCTTGGTGGTCCGACGGATGATCTTGCCGTAGAGCGGGTGCTTCACCCGGTCCTCCAGCTCGACCACGATGGTCTTCTCCATCTTGTCGGAGACCACGTAACCGGTGCGGACCTTGCGGCTGCCGCGATCTTCGGTGCTGTTGGTGCTCACTGCCTTATCCTCGCTCATGCGGCGTCACCTGCGTCCGGACCAGCGGCCAGGCCGAGCTCGCGCTCACGCAGGACGGTGTAGATGCGCGCAATCTCGTGACGGACCGTGCGCAGCCGGCGGTTGTTGTCCAGCTGGCCGGTTGCCATCTGGAAGCGAAGGTTGAACAGTTCTTCCTTCGCCTCGCGGAGCTTGGTGACCAGTTCTTCGTCGGTCAGCTCGCGGAGCTCTGCAGCAGGGCTGGTGGTTGCCATCAGAACTGCTCCTCCCTCGTCACGATCCGGCACTTGCACGGGAGCTTGTGCATCGCGCGGCGCAGGGCCTCGCGGGCGATCTCCTCGTTCGGGTAGCTCATCTCGAACATGACCCGTCCGGGCTTGATGTTCGCGACCCACCACTCCGGCGAACCCTTACCGGAACCCATGCGGGTCTCGGCAGGCTTCTTGGTGAGCGGGCGATCCGGGAAGATGTTGATCCAGATCTTGCCGCCACGCTTGATGTGGCGAGTCATGGCGATACGAGCGGACTCGATCTGCCGGTTGGTGATGTAGGCGGGCTCGAGAGCCTGGATGCCGTACTCACCGAAGGCCACCTGGGTACCGCCCTTGGCGGCACCCGAACGGCTCGGGTGGTGCTGCTTGCGGTGCTTGACCCGGCGCGGGATCAACATGCGTCAGCCCTCCTTCTGCTCGGTAGAAGCGGGAGCATCGGCGGTTGCGGTCGCAGCGCGACCGGCCTCGGTGCTGGTCGCCGTGGTGCCGGCGGCACCGGAGCGACGCGGACGGCTCGGGCGCTCGCGACGCGGGCGCTCGGCCGGGGCAGCGGCGGATAGCTCACGCTTGCCACCGACGATGTCGCCCTTGTAGATCCAGACCTTCACGCCGATGCGACCGAAGGTGGTCTTGGCCTCGTAGAGGCCGTAGTCGATGTCCGCACGCAGCGTGTGCAGCGGAACGCGACCCTCACGGTAGAACTCCGAGCGGCTCATCTCGGCGCCGCCGAGGCGGCCCGAGCACTGCACGCGGATGCCCTTGACGTTCGGCTGACGCATGGCCGACTGGATGGCCTTGCGCATCGCACGACGGAACGCGACACGGTTCGAGAGCTGCTCGGCGACACCCTGTGCCACGAGCTGAGCCTCGGCCTCGGCGTTCTTGACCTCGAGGATGTTCAGCTGGACCTGCTTGCCGGTCAGCTTCTCGAGCTCGGCGCGGATGCGATCGGCCTCGGCGCCACGGCGACCGATGACGATGCCCGGACGCGCGGTGTGGATGTCCACACGCACACGGTCACGGGTGCGCTCGATCTCGACCTTCGCGATGCCCGCGCGCTCCATGCCGGTGGCGAGGAGCTTACGGATCGCGACGTCTTCCTTGACGTACTCCGCGTACTGCTTGTCTGCGTACCAGCGCGACTTCCAGTCGGTCGTGATGCCGAGACGGAAGCCGTGCGGGTTGATCTTCTGGCCCACTACTGACCACTTCCCTTCCGGCGGTTACGACCCGAGGCGGCACCCCGGTTCGCCACACTTTCCACAATGACGGTGATGTGGCTCGAACGCTTGCGGATCCGGAAGGCCCGGCCCTGGGCGCGCGGCTGGAACCGCTTGAGGGTTGCACCCTCGTCCACGAACGCCGTCGAGACGACGAGGGTGGCGGGATCCAGATTCAGGTTGTTCTGCGCGTTGGCAGCGGCGCTGGCGATCACCTTCGCGACCGGCTCAGCCGCGGCCTGCGGTGCGAACTTGAGGATCGCGAGAGCCTCGTCGACCGACTTGCCGCGGACGATGTCCACGACACGGCGCGCCTTCATGGGGGTCACGCGCACGTGGCGCGCGACCGCCTTCGCGGTGGGGTTCTGGGTTTCAGTACTCATCGACGCTTGCTCTTCCGGTCGTCCTTGATGTGGCCCTTGAACGTCCTGGTCGGTGCAAACTCTCCGAGCTTGTGGCCAACCATCGAATCCGAAACGAACACCGGAACGTGCTTGCGTCCGTCGTGGACGGCAAACGTGTGACCGATGAAGTCCGGAATGATCGTGGAACGACGGCTCCAGGTCTTGATGACCTGCTTGGTGCCCTTCTCGTTCTGCACGTCCACCTTCGCAAGGAGGTGGTCATCGACGAACGGGCCCTTCTTCAGGCTGCGTGGCATCCTTCACTCCCTCCTTGACTAGCGCTTCTTGCCGGTACGGCGACGACGGACGATGAGCTTGTCGCTCGCCTTGTTCTTGCGGGTGCGGCCCTCGGGCTTGCCCCAGGGGCTGACCGGGTGGCGACCACCGGAGGTCTTACCCTCACCACCACCGTGCGGGTGGTCGACCGGGTTCATGACGACACCACGGACGGTCGGGCGGACGCCCTTCCAGCGCATGCGGCCGGCCTTGCCCCAGTTGATGTTCGACTGCTCGGCGTTGCCGACCTCGCCGACGGTGGCGCGGCAGCGCACGTCGACGCGACGGATCTCACCGGACGGCATACGCAGCGTGGCGTAGGTGCCTTCCTTGCCCAGCAGCTGGATGCTGGCGCCGGCGGAGCGGGCCATCTTGGCACCGCCGCCCGGACGCAGCTCCACAGCGTGGATCGTGGTACCGGTGGGGATGTTGCGCAGCGGCAGGTTGTTGCCCGGCTTGATGTCGGCGCCTGCGCCGGACTCGATCGGAGCGCCCTGCACCAGGCCCTTGGGGGCGATGATGTAGCGCTTCTCGCCGTCTGCGTAGTGCAGCAGCGCGATGCGAGCGGTGCGGTTGGGGTCGTACTCGATGTGAGCGACCTTGGCCGGCACGCCGTCCTTGTCGTTGCGACGGAAGTCGATCAACCGGTAGGCGCGCTTGTGACCGCCACCCTTGTGACGGGTGGTGATGCGACCGTGGGCGTTACGACCACCGCGACCGTGCAGCGGGCGAATGAGCGACTTCTCGGGCGTCGACCGAGTGATCTCGGCGAAGTCCGAGACGCTCGAGCCGCGGCGGCCCGGGGTAGTCGGCTTGTACTTACGGATTGCCATGAGTCTTCTCGTCCTCTATATCTCGTCAAGTCCCAGACGCTTACGCGACCGGGCCTCCGAAGATCTCGATGGGCTTGCTGTCGGCCGAGAGGGTCACGAGCGCGCGCTTGGTGTCCTTGCGCTTGCCGTAACCGAAGCGGGTCCGCTTGCGCTTGCCCTGACGGTTGGCGGTGTTGACGCTGGTCACGGTGACGCCGAAGACCTTCTCGACGGCAATCTTGATCTGCGTCTTGTTCGAGTCCGGGTGCACCAGGAAGGTGTAGGTGCCTTCCTCGATCAGTCCGTAGGACTTCTCGGAGATGACCGGGGCCAGCAAGATGTCGCGGGGGTCGGCGATGGTGGTCACTTGCTCTCCTCCTCGTTCTTGGCCGGGCCCGCGATGAAGGTGTTCAGAGCCTCGAGGCTGAACACGACGTCATCGCTGTTGAGCACGTCGTAGGTGTTGAGCTGGTCGGGTGCGATGGGGTGCACGCCGTCCAGGTTCTGGACGCTCTTCCACGCGGCGATGTCCTCGCGGCCGACGACCAGCAGGAACTTCTTGCGGTCGGACAGCTCGCCCAGGAACGACTTCGCCGTCTTGGTGGACGGGACCTGCCCGGCGACCAGTTCGGTGATGACGTGGATGCGCTCGTTGCGGGCCCGGTCGGAGAGGGCGCCACGCAGAGCGGCAGCCTTCATCTTCTTGGGGGTGCGCTGCGAGTAGTCGCGCGGCTGCGGGCCGTGGACGGTGCCACCGCCGGCGAACTGCGGCGCACGGGTCGAGCCCTGACGTGCGCGGCCGGTGCCCTTCTGGCGGTACGGCTTCTTGCCACCACCGCGGACCTCGCCGCGGGTCTTGGTGGAGTGCGTGCCCTGACGTGCCGCAGCGAGCTGCGCGACGACGACCTGGTGCATCAGAGCGATGTTCGCGGTCGCGTCGAAGATCTCGGAGGGGAGATCGACGGTGCCGTTGGTCTTGCCACCGGCGGCCTTGACGTCGAGGGTCAGCTTGGTTGCGGTCTCGGTCATGCCGAAGCACCACCCTTCACTGCGGTCTTGACGATCACGAGGCCACCCTTGCGGCCCGGGATCGCACCCTTGATCAGCAGCAGACCGTTCTCGGCATCCACCTTGTGGACCGAGAGGTTCTGCGTCGTGATGCGGTCGGAGCCCATACGGCCCGACATGCGCATGCCCTTGAACACGCGACCGGGGGTGGCACAGCCACCGATGGAACCCGGGCGACGGTGGACAGCCTGTGCGCCGTGCGAGGCGCCCTGGCCGGCGAAGCCGTGACGCTTCATGGTGCCGGCGAAGCCCTTGCCCTTGCTGGTGCCGGTGACGTCGACGTATGCGCCGTCCTCGAACACCTCGGCCGTCAGCTCCTGGCCGACCTCGTACTCCGAGGTGTCGGCGACGCGGAGCTCGACGACGTGGCGACGCGGGGTGACGCCGGCCTTGGCGAACTGGCCCGAGGTGGGCTTGTTCACCTTGCGCGGGTCGATGGCGCCGAACGCCAGCTGCACGGCGCTGTAGCCGTCACGCTCTTCGGTACGGATCTGGGTGACGACGTTCGGCCCGGCCTTGACGACGGTGACCGGAACGACCCGGTTGTTCTCGTCGAAGACCTGGGTCATGCCGAGCTTGGTGCCCAGGATTCCCTTGATCTGATTAGTCATTTGATATCTCCGCTGCGTCTTCCCAAGCTCACTGGATGTTCACGTCGACGCTGGCCGGAAGGTCGATGCGCATGAGCGCGTCGACCGTCTTCGGCGTCGGGTCGAGGATGTCGATCAGCCGCTTGTGAGTACGCATCTCGAAGTGCTCGCGCGAGTCCTTGTACTTGTGCGGCGAGCGGATGACGCAGTACACGTTCTTCTCGGTAGGCAACGGCACCGGGCCGACCACGCGTGCCCCGGTACGGGTCACCGTCTCGACGATCTTGCGCGCTGACGCGTCGATCGCCTCGTGGTCATAGGCCTTGAGCCTGATGCGGATCTTCTGTCCCGCCACGCTTGTGTCCTTTTCTTGCCGCGTTTCGTAGAACCCGAACGAGCCGGGGACTACCTCGTCTGCACAGCCCTCGGCTGAAACACGACACGAACAACACACACTCGCGATCGAGACATCACTCGATCCGCTGCCGCTGTTCATGTGTCATGGTTCTCCGGTCCACGCGGTCGGGCGTGTCGCCCTGTCGCTCATTCCCCGGCCCCGGAAATCCCTTCCCAGGAGCCGCGAGAACCGCACCGGATGCACCCGCGAGGGGCGCAAACTTTGGGTACTGCTTCCGTCTTGCATCGTCGTGACCAGGCACTTCGTCCCGATACTCGACTTTCATCCAGCCCGACTCGGGTCGCAACGGAGCGCGTCCCAGTCAAGGCAACCCGATCAGTATGCCGTAGCCGACCCTCGAGATCAAATCGCAGTCGCTCGGACTTCCGAGGTCAGCGGGCGAATCCGACCCAGCCATCTTACTCGTGAGTAAGATCTCCGCCATGACATCGACCCCCACCGCTACGTACCGAAGCTGGCAGAAGTTGCCCGCCAACGGATTCGGGCGCGCGCTGTTCTCCCTCGGCATGTGCGTGCGAGTGCCGTACTTCGCGACGGTGCTTCCGACCGTCGACCGGCTCGAGCCCGGACACTGCGAGGTGACCGCGCCGAAATGGTGGGGTGTGCACAACCACATCGGCACCTTCCACGCGATCGCGGCCTGCAATCTCGCCGAGGCGGCCATGGGGATGCTCGCGGAGGCGACCGTGCCGGTCGGTCATCGGTGGATCCCCAAGGCGATGAACGTCCGCTACCTCGCGAAGGCACAGTCCCGGCTGCGCGCGACCGCGACCCTCGACCGGATCCCCGACTTCGACACCGTCACCGAGGGAACGGAACTGACCATCCCGGTGTCGATCCGCGACCGCGCCGGCACGGAGGTCGTGCACGCCGACATCACCGTCTGGGTGACGCCCGCCTGACCGAGCGCTGCGCCGTGAGGGCGAGCGAACCCGGACCCGATATATTTGATCCGATCCGATTTTGTTGCACGCATCACACCAGCGGCCCCTGCCGGCCCCGGCCGGGACCCGCGGACGAAGCGGGCACGCGTCCTGCCGAGGAGAAGTCATGGCCCCGCCCGTAGCCCGGTCGACGGGAAATCTCCGACGCCGTCCCCAGTTGTCCGACGACGTCGCGGTGCACGTGCGCAACGTGATCATGTCGGGCGGCGTGCGCCCGGGCGAGTTCATCCGCCTCGACGAGACCGCGGCCGAACTCGGCGTGAGCGTCACCCCCGTCCGCGAGGCTCTGCTGACCTTGCGGGGCGAGGGACTCGTGGAGCTGGTCCCCCACCGCGGCTACGTCGTCGCCCCGCTGAGCCGCGACGACGTCAACGACGTCTTCTGGCTGCAGGGCCGGATCGCCGAGGAGTTGGCCGGACGGGCCGTCGACCACGTCGACGACGAGGCGCTCGCCGAGCTGACCGCGATCAACGATCGGCTGCGGCAGGCCGTCGAACTCGGGGACGCTCTCCGGATCGAGGAGCTCGAGTTCGCCTTCCACCGGATCATCAATCGTTTGGCAGGGGCCCGGAAGTTGTCGTGGTTCCTGCTCGGCGCCACCCGCTACACCCCGGTCCACTTCTATTCGGCCGATCGCGAGTGGGGAGACGAGGCCGTGGCCAGCCACGCGCGGCTCGTCGCGGCCCTCGCCGCTCGGGACCACGCCGGCGTCGCGGACGAGACCCGCGCCCATTTCGACGACGGCGCGAAGCGTCTGGTTCGACACCTGGAAACGATCGGAATCTGGGACTGATCGCCTGGTCAGGCAGGTCGCCGGCCGGGAACTCGGACGCGGCGGACGAACGGTGCGCCGGTCCGTGGACGGCTTGTGGCGGCCGCCACGCGGGTAACATTCCCCGGCAGCGGCGGGAATACACGTCGACGGAGGACGGCCCCTTGGCCCCCGAATGGCGGAGAGCCATCCAACCCAGGTGAACTAGCGGAGTGTCGATGCCAATATTCCAGGACGCAGCCGTGCTCGTCGACGACGTCCACAAGTCCTTCGGCGAGGTGAAGGCTCTGCAGGGCGTCAGCTTCGAAGCCAAGCGCGGGACGGTTCTGGGCATCCTCGGCCCCAACGGCGCCGGCAAGACGACCACCGTGAAGGTTCTGTCGACGCTGCTGCGACCGGACCGGGGCCGTGCGCTGGTCGCGGGACACGACGTCGTCACGCACGCCGCCGACGTCCGCCGTTCGATCATGATGACGGGCCAGTACGCAGCGCTCGACGAGACGCTGTCGGGCCGGGAGAACATCGAACTGTTCGGGCGTCTGATGGGCCTGGATCGCGCCTCCGCGAAGCAGCGGGCGCAGGATCTGCTCACCGAGTTCGATCTGCTCGACACGGGCAAGCGCCCGGTCCGCGGCTATTCCGGCGGCATGCGCCGGCGCATCGACATCGCGTGCGGACTTGTCGTGCGCCCGGAGGTCGTGTTCCTGGACGAGCCGACGACCGGACTCGATCCGCGCAGCCGCCAGGGTGTGTGGGCGCTCGTCGACACCCTCAAGGAACAGGGCATCACGGTGCTGCTGACCACGCAGTACCTGGAGGAGGCGGACCTGCTCAGCGACAACATCATCGTCATCGACCGCGGCACCGTCATCGCGGAGGGCACCGCCGATCAGCTCAAGGAGCGCACGGGCGGCAGCTACTGCGAGGTCGTCCCCCTGGATCCGCAGAAGTTGCCGTGGGCGATCCACGCGCTCGGCAATCTGGTTCCGCACGAGATCCGCACCGAGATCGCCGAAGGCGCCGATCGCGTGTCCGTGCCGGCCCCCGACGGCGCCGCCACGCTGTCCGAGGCGCTGCGCCGCCTGGACGCGGCGGGCATCGAGCTCGCCGACATCGCGCTGCGCCGGCCGTCCCTCGACGACGTCTTCCTCTCCCTGACCGGTCATTCCGCTCCGGGGGCCGAGCGATGACCTCTGGGGCCAACAGCGCGGCGAAGAGGCTGGCGGTTTCCGCGGCCTCCGAGCGGGCTTCGGTGGCGGTTCCGGCCAAGCGCGTCGGCTCGCACCGGCGTCCGGACCCCAACGGGTTCCAGCAGTGGCTCGCGCTCACCGGCCGCAGCCTCAAGACGATGGTGAAGACCGGCGAGCTCGCGGTCGCGGTGATCGCGCCGCTGATCTTCACCGTCGGCTTCTATCTGCCGCTGCGGTTCGTGATGAAGCTCCAGGGCGTCGACTACGCGCAGTTCCTCATGCCGATCATCGTGTTGCAGGCGATGGCCTTCACGGCCATCTCAGCGTCGCAGGTCGCCTCGGTGGAGTCGCTGCTCGGCCTGACGACGAGACTCAAGACGATGCCCGTCGCGGGACCCGTGCCACTGCTCTCGCGCATGACCCGCGCCCTCGTCCGGTCTGTGATCACCCTCGTGGCGGCGTTGGCGTACGGCTACGCCATCGGTTTCCGGTTCAGCGCGGGCGCGGCGCAGGCAGCGCTGTTCTGCGCGTTGGCGCTGTCCATCAGTGTGGCGCTGTCGCTGGGTGCGGACGCGATCGGCACCCTGGCGAAGTCCCCCGAGGCGACGTCCCAGGCGCTCGCGCTGCCGCAGCTGATCCTCGGCATGCTGTCGTGCGGCTTCGTCCCGGAGACCGGGTTCCCCGAATGGATCCGGCCGTTCGTGCGCAACCAGCCGATCTCGCAGTTCTCGTTCGCGATGCGGGACATGGCCGAGGGCGGGGTCACCGCGTCGTCGCTCTTTCCGGCCATCGCGTGGTGTGTGGGTCTGGTCGTGGTCTTCGCGCCACTGGCCGTGTGGGCGAGTATGAGGCGCAAATGAGTGAATCCCCGGAACGCACGATGACGTCGAGCCGAGCGGCGCGGGCGTCTGCTTCCTCCATCGATTTCCCGCCGCCCACCGAGGCGTGGCCGGAGTCGTCCCCCAAGGCGTTGTGGGTGCACAGCACCGTCCAGTGCCGACGTCTCCTCAAGCGCTGGTCGCGGGATCCTTCCACGATGATCCAGGCGCTGCTCTATCCGGCCCTCACTCTCGTGATGTTCCGGATCGTCATCGGCAACACCGTGACGGCAGCGACGGGACAACCCGCCGTCTACGGTCAGGTTCCGATGATCATCCTGATCGGTGCCATGTTCGGTTCCATCGTCAGCGCCGTCGGATTGCGGGCCGAACGCAAGAACGGCCTGCTGTCGCGCTTCTGGACGCTGCCGATCCATCGGGCCGCCGGCCTGGTGGGCCGCATGATGGCGGAAGCCGTGCGCGTGACCATCACCACGATCGTCATCCTCGTGGTGGGTGTCTTCCTCGGATTCCGGCTGACGCAGGGATTCCTGCCGAGTGTGTTCCTGGTGATCCTGCCGGTGATCTTCGGCATGGGCTTCGCGATGATGGTGACCGCGCTGGCCACGGTGTCGGGCGACGCGCCGCTGGTCGAACTCGTGTCGATCGGCTGCACCCTGTTGATGTTCTTCAACTCGGGTTTCGTGCCGGTCATGGCGTATCCGACCTGGTTGCAGCCGGTGGTGGCGGCGCAGCCGATGTCGTGCGCGATCGATGCGATGCGCGGGCTGGCGATGGGTGGTCCGATCCTCGAACCCGTGCTGCAGACCCTGGCGTGGTCGTTCGGCATGATGGCCGTGTTCGTGTATCCGGCGATCAAGGGCTACCGGCGCGCGGCCGCAACCGGCTGAGCGCGTTCGCCTCCGGCTCGGTACGGGCCGTCCGCAATACATCTCACGTTCACCCTCCCCGGAGGGCGAATGTGCGCTTCGTCTGATATTTGTTTCAGTGAGTTCAGAGGGTTGGGTTTCCGTCCGCTGTGCTTCATCCCTCCCCTTTTTCTGTTCTCCAGGAGCATCCGCATGGCTTTTCGGCGGCGCCCGGCAGCGAAATTCCTCGCCGCCGCGGCCGTGGTCCTCTTCGGCGCACTCGGTTTCCCACCGCCCGCCGCGACAGCAGATCCCGGACCGGGCCGGGCCGACCTGCCGGGGGCGTTGACGTCCGCCCCTCCCCCCGGCGCCAACGACTGGAACTGCCGCCCCGGCGCAAGGCACCCACGCCCGGTGATCCTCGTCCACGGCACCGGCATGGACATGGGCAGCTGGGGCGCACTGTCCCCCGCACTGCAACGCGAGGGATACTGCGTCTTCGCCCTGGACTACGGCCTGGCGACGGGCGCGTGGGGTCGCGGTGACATCCGTGCCTCGGCCCGTGAGCTGGCGGGCTTCGTCGATGCGGTGCGGGCCCGGACCGGCGCCGCACAGGTGGACGTCGTCGGCCATTCCCAGGGCGGGACGATGACGCGGCAGTACCTGCGGTTCGAGGGCGGCGCGGATCCGAGCGATCCGTCACGCAACAAGATCCGCAGGCTGGTGATGCTCGGCCCCACGACGCACGGAACGACGTTCGGCGGTCTGCAGACCTTCGTCGACGCCTTCACGTCGCTTCGACTCACCGACGAGCCGACCAACGAATGGCTCGCCGGTCTGGGTTTCGGGCTCGCCTCGTACCAGCAGATGATCGGATCGAAGTTCCTCGCCGCCCTCAACGCCGGCCACGAAACCGTGCCGGGTGTCGAGTACCGGGTCATCGCGTCCCGAAGCGACACGGTCGTCACGCCGCCCGAAGGGTCGTTCCTGGTCCCGGGCCCCGGGTCGTCCGTCCTCAACGAGTGGATCCAGGACAGTTGCCCGGCGGCGAACGTCTCGCACGTGGGACTGCTCGACGATCCGCGTTCGATCTTCCTGGTCAGGCGCGCGCTCGACCCGAGCCTGCCCGGCGCGGTCCCCTGCTGACGGGTCCCCGGCCGCCGTCGACGGCGTGAACACACCGGTGGCCGCTCCTCCCGAGGAAGGAGCGGCCACCGGTGTCCGTTCAGCGACGCAGGTACCGGTCGAGTGCCGGTCCGACCACTTCGAGCGCGGTCGGTGACAGCAGCTGCCGGTGTCCGGCCGCGACCGGTACGACTTCGACCGATCCACCGACGGAATCGCGCCAGCCCGCTGCGCCGTCGGCCTCTCCCATGTCTGCGCTGAAATACAGCAGATCTCCGTCGAAGTCACCCGGACGGTAGCGGTCGAGGAGACCGAACGAGTGCGCGATGCTCTCGACGATGCGTTCCCAGTCCGCGCCGGTGATGCGGTCGAACGGCGCCGGCAGTCTGCGCAGGATGGTGTCGACGCGCTCGGGATCCAGCTGTCGGAGCGCGACGTCGCCACCGGCGAGTTCGGCCGCGAAATCACCGAGTAGGTCGGCCAGCGAGGGGTCCTCGT
Organism: Prescottella sp. D32; assembly: GCF_037287305.1. Classification (NCBI taxonomy): domain Bacteria; kingdom Bacillati; phylum Actinomycetota; class Actinomycetes; order Mycobacteriales; family Nocardiaceae; genus Rhodococcus; species Prescottella sp. D32. The sequence goes on along the minus strand of NZ_JARBSW010000001.1, from coordinate 1,459,378 downwards.
GCTCGGCGACGCCCGTCTCCGGATCGGCGACATGGCTGTCGAGCATGGCGAGGGTCTGCACCGTCTCGCCCATGTCCCGTAGCTGTACCGCCATGGCGTGGGCGATCGATCCGCCGAGGGACCAGCCGACGAGGTGGTAGGGGCCGCTCGGCTGGATCCGCCGGATCCGGTCGACGTACAGCGCCGCCCATTCCTCGATGCTGGCGGGAAAATCGACGTCCTCGCTCAGGGCGGGCGACTGGATGCCGTAGATCGGACGGTCCTCGTCGACGTACCCGGCCAGACCGGCGAAGCTCCACGACAGGCCGGTGACCGGGTGGAGGCAGAACAGTGGCTCCGACGTTCCCGAGGCCCGCAACGGCAGCACCACACCGAGGCCGGCGGTCTCGTCGTCGCCGCGGTCCGCGTCGGCGTGTGCACCGGATTCGATCCGCGCCGCGATGCTCTCGACCGTGGGCTCGACGAACATCCACTGCAGCGGCAGCGGGACGCCGAGAGCGTCGCGCAGCGCGGCCACGACGGTCACCGCGACGAGCGAGTTGCCGCCGAGGTCGAAGAACTCGTCGTCCAGACCGACGTCGTCGACCCCGAGGGCATCGGCGAAGGCGCGGGCCACGGCCTTCTCGACCGGCGTCTCCGGAGCCCGGAACTGCCGCGGCTCGACCGCAGGGGCCGGCAGCGCCTTGCGGTCGATCTTGCCGTTCACGTTCAACGGGAGGGCCTCGAGTTCGACGAACACCGACGGCACCATGTAGGACGGCAGGCCGGCCGCGAGGTCGGCCGCAAGTGCGGCGGTGCCGATCGGCGCGGTGCCCGCCGGCACGATGTACGCCACCAGCCGGTCGCCGGATCGGCCGTCGTTACGCACGATGACGGCCGCTTCGGCAACGTCGGGGTGCGCCCGCAACGCGGCCTCGATCTCGCCGAGTTCGATGCGGAATCCGCGCACCTTGACCTGGAAGTCGGCGCGACCGACATAGTCGAGGGTGCCGTCGGTGCGCCATGCGACGACGTCACCGGTGCGGTACATCCGCTCCCCCGCCGGACCGTAGGGGTCGGCGACGAATCGGTCGGCGGTCAGCGCCGGGCGACCGAAGTAGCCGCGCGCCAACTGGGCGCCGGCGAGGTACAGCTCACCGGGCACACCGACGGGGACGGGCCGCAGTCTGTCGTCGAGGACGAGCAGTCGCGTGTTCCATTCGGGGCCGCCGATCGGTACCGCGGAGCCGGTGGTGTCCGCGACGCGCTGCGCCGTGACCGACACCGCGGCCTCGGTGGGCCCGTAGAGGTTGAACAGCTCGGCGGTGCCCGCCGCCACGAAGCGGGCGGCGGTGTCGGCGGGCAGCACCTCGCCGATCGCGAGGACCCGGCGCAGCGACTCGGGCAGCCGGTCTCCGGACTCGACCAGCAGCGCCTGCAGCATCGAGGGCACCGCGTGCAGCGTGGTCACCTTCTCGCGGCGCATCAACGAATCGAGGTAGCCGGGGTCGCGGTGGCCGTCCGCGGTGGCGACGACTAGTCGTCCACCGGACGTCAGCGCCGACCAGAACTCCCACACCGACAGGTCGAACGTCGCCGCGGTTTTGAGCAACGCGGCATCCGAGGCGTCCAGGCCGTATTCGGCGCGCTTCCATTCCAATTGGTTGACGATCGCCGCGTGGCTGACGGCGACGCCCTTGGGCCGACCCGTCGAACCCGACGTGAAGATCACGTAGGCGGTGTTCGCAGGTCGCAGCGGCGACGTGCGTTCGCGATCGGTGATCGGACGGCCGTCGTGCTCCGTGCCGTCGATCAGGTCGACGTGCAGCACGGGCAGGTGTGCAGGCGTCTCGACATCCTCGCGGGAGGTGGCCAGCACGCAGACCGGCTGCGCCGTGTCGAGGATGTAGGCGGTGCGGTCCGCGGGATGGTCCGGGTCGATCGGCACGTAGGCGCCACCGGCCTTGGCGACGGCGTACATGCCGACGATCAGGTCGACCGAGCGCCGCATTGCCAGCGCGACACGGGATTCCGGTCCGACGCCCATCCCGATCAGGCGACGCGCCAAGCGGTTGACCCGCGCGTCGAACTCCGCGTAGGACAGTCGTTCCCCCTCGGCCACGACGGCCGGGGCGTGGGGGGCGGCCGCGACCTGGGCGTCGAACAGGTCGACCAGTGTGAGGTCGTCGGCGACCGGATGCCGGGTCGAATTCCACCGGTCGAGTACCTGGTCGCGCTCGTCGGCGTCGATCATCTCGAGGTCACCGACCGAGACCGACGCATCGGCGACGACACCGCGCAGGATGCGGGCGTACATCTGCGCGAACCGGTGGGCCGTCGCCTCGGTGAACAGGTCCGTCGCATACGTGAAGTCGACGCTGAAATCGGCCGGTTCGCCGTTCGCGTCCACGTTGTCGACGATCGTGGCGTGCAGATCGAACTTGGCGAGTTCGAAGTCGACGTCGACCGGGGCGACCGCGAGTCCCGGAAGTTCGAGGACCTCGTTCTTCATGTTCTGGAAGGAGAAGCCCACCTGGAAGAGTGGGTGCCGGGCCCGGGAGCGGACCGGGTTGAGGACCTCGACGAGACGCTCGAACGGAACATCGTCGTTCGCGAAGGCGTCGAGGTCGGCTGTGCGCACGCGTTCGAGCAGATCGCCGAACGACTCCGCGAGGTCGACCTCGACCCTCAGGGCGAGGGTGTTGACGAACATGCCGATCAGGTCGTCGAGCGCGGACTCACCGCGGCCCGCCACCGGGGTGCCGACCACGATGTCGCCGCTGCGCGACAGCCGCGCCAGCAACACCGCCAAGGCCGCGTGCATGACCATGAACGAGCTCGCACCGTGCTCGCGGCCCAATTCCACCAGGCCGCGATGTGTTTCGGCGTCGACCGAGGCACCGACGGTGGCGCCGGTGTACGACTGCACGGCCGGCCGCGGCATATCCGTGGGCAGATCGAGCTGATCCGGGATGCCGGCCAGTCTCTCCTTCCAGAAGGCGATCTGCTTCGCGATCACCGAATCCGGATCGTCCTCGGAACCGAGAGTCTCGCGCTGCCAGACGGCGTAGTCCGCGTACTGCACGTCCAGCGGAGCCCATCCGGGCGCGGCATCGGACGCTCGCGCAACGTACGCGGTCATGACGTCTCGAACCAGTGGCCCCATCGACACGCCGTCCGCGGAGATGTGGTGCACCACGAGCGCCAGCACGTACGACGACGGCGACAGTTCCAACAGACGCACCCGCAGCGGCACTTCGGCCGTCACGTCGAACGCGGTCAGCGCGATCGCGCTCAGCCGCTCTGCCAACGAATCGGCGCCCACCTTCTCCGGACCGAAGTCCCAGTCGGCCACCACATCCTCGACGGGGAGCACCGACTGGTACCCGACGCCGTCGTGCTCGGGATACCGGGTGCGCAGCGCGTCGTGCCGCGACACGACGTCGACGACCGCCTGGCGAAGGGCCTCGACGTCGAGGTCTCCGGTGAGCCGGACGGCGATCGGAATGTTGTTCACCGCAGACTCGGGCTCGAGGCGATTGAGGAACCACATGCGCTGCTGCGCGAGCGACAGTGGGATCCGGCCGTCGTGGGTGCGCGCCACGAGTGCGTGCCGGACCGCTCCGGTGAACGATTCCAGGCGTGCCGCAAGGGCTTCCACGGTGGAAGCATCGAACAACTCGCGGACGGGGACCCGGGTGCCGAGGGCCGCCCCGAGCCGGGCCACGAGCTTGGTCGCGACGAGCGAGTTTCCGCCGAGATCGAAGAAGTCGTCGTCGAGGCCTGCCCGGTCGACTCCCAGGACGTCCACGAACGCCCGCGCGACGAGCTCCTCCGTCGGGGACGCCGGGGCCCGGAAGTCGCGTGCCTCGAAGTTCGGTGCCGGCAGGGCCTGGCGATCGAGCTTGCCGACCGCGGTGAGCGGTACCTCGTCCAGGACGATTATCGACGCGGGCACCATGTACGACGGCAGCAACGACGCCACATGAGCGGCCATCGTGTCGACGTCGACCCCGTCGGCGAGAACGTACGACACCAGCGCGGTCTGCCCGGACGGCATGGGGTGGCCCACGGTCGTCGCGAACGAGACGCCGGGGCAGTCCGTCAATGCGGCGTCGATCTCGCCCAGTTCGATCCGGAAGCCCCGGACCTTGACCTGGAAGTCCGAGCGGCCGACGTACTCGATCGACATGTCGGTGGCGCCCGCCGCTTCTCCACTCGGCGACGCAGTCCACCGGACGACGTCACCGGTGCGGTACATCCGTTCTCCCGCAGCGCCGTACGGGTTGGCCACGAAGCGGTCCGCCGTCAGCGCGGCGCGACCGTGGTAGCCGCGTGCCAGCGCGCCGCCCGACAGGTACAGCTCACCGGCGACGCCACGGGGCACCGGACGCAACCGGGTGTCGAGGACGAGGGCTCCCACACCGGGAACGGGCCCGCCCACCGTGACGGGCTTGCCTGCGAACAACTCTCCTCGCGTCGAGATGATCGTGGTCTCGGTGGGACCGTACGCGTTGAAGAACTGCCGGTCGGGCGCCCAGTTCCCGACGAGTTCGGTGGTCGACGCGTCGCCACCCACGGACAGCAGACGCAGATCGTCGAGGCCCTCGGGGTTCATCGATCCGAGAACGGCGGGCGTGATGATCGCGACGGTCACCTTGCGCTCGGCGAGCAGAGCATGCAGCTCCTCTCCGCCGAGGATCGTCGGGGGAACGACGACGAGCTCCGCACCCGCCGCCGCAGCGACGGCCCACTCGAACACGGACGGATCGAAACTCGGCGAGCAGATGTGCAGCACACGATCCGATGCGGTCACCGAGTACAGCTCGACGGACTGATCCACCAGACCCGACAGACCACGGTGCGTCACCACGACGCCCTTCGGCCTGCCCGTCGATCCCGACGTGTAGATCACGTAGGCGGCGTGATCGAGCAGCAGGGGCCGGGTCCGGTCTCCGTCGGTGACGGGTGCCGCGGAATGCCCGGCCTCGACGGCGGACCGTTCGAGGTCGTCGAGCGACCACCACGAGACCGCGTCCGGCAGATCGGTGATCGAGTCGGCTACGGCGATACCCAATGCCGCAGCCGAGTCCGTCACCATGTGTTCGATCCGGTCCTCCGGATACGTCGGGTCCACCGGCACGAAGGCGGCGCCCGTCTTCGCGACCGCCCACACGCACAGCACCATCTCCCAGGAGCGAGGGAACGACAGAGCGACGACGCTCTCCGGTCCGATGCCCCGACCGATCAGCTCACGCGCGATGACACTCGAACGCTCGTCGAGGTCCCGGTACGTCAGTGCGATGTCGCCGCAGCCGAGTGCGGGAGCGTCGGGATCGGCGGCCACGTTGCGGCCGAGAATCTCGGTGAGGGTCTCAAGTCGCGCCACCGGCGGTCCGGCGACGGTGGTGAGGGCCGCGAGTTCGCGATCCGAGAGCAGCGCCGCGTCCCCCACCGGGACCGAGGCGTCGGAGACGAGCGAGTCGAGCAGCCGCACGAATCGTTCGCCGATCGAGACGACGGTCGGTGCGTCGAACAGATCGGTGGCGTAGGTCATTCCGATCGACAGTCCTGCGCGATCGGAATCGGCGTCGACGACGTCCGAGACGGTCACCTGCAGATCGAACTTGGCGAGCGCGATATCGAAGTCGACCCCCGACGCGGTGACCCCGGGCAGTTCCAGGGCCTGTCCCGCCACACCGCTCTGGAACGCGAGCGCCACCTGGAACAACGGGTGCCGGGCCTGTGAGCGTTCGGGATCGAGAATCTCGACGAGCCGCTCGAACGGGAGGTCGGCGTGCTCGAAAGCGGCCAGGTCGGTGGACCGAACCTGCGCGAGCAGATCGGCGAAGGACTGCCCGCCGTCGATCTCGGTGCGCAGGACCAGCGTGTTCACGAACATGCCGATCAGGTCGTCGAGCGCGGCCTCGCCGCGGCCGGCGACCGGCGTGCCGATCGCCACGTCCGGGGTACCGCTCAGCCGCGCGAGCAGCACCGACAGCGCCGCGTGCACCACCATGAACGGCGACGCCGCGTGGGCCTGTGCGACGTCCTCGATCCGGGACCGGAGATCGGCATCGATCGAGAACGTATGCGTGGCACCGCCGTTGGATGCGACGGCGGGACGCGGACGGTCCGACGGCAGGTCGAGCTGGTCGGGAAGTCCGGCAAGCGCGGACGTCCAGTAGGCGACCTGTCGCGCGATCACCGAGTCCGGGTCGTCCTCGCTGCCGAGGACCTCACGCTGCCACAGCGCGTAGTCGGCGTACTGCACGTCGAGCGGCACCCAACCGGGGGCCTCTCCCCGACTGCGGGCCGCGTAGGCCGTCATCACGTCGCGCGCGAGCGGGCCCATCGAGACCCCGTCGGCCGCGATGTGGTGCAGCACCAGGACGAGTACGTACTCGCGGGAGGACAACGCGAAAGCTCGTGCACGGACCGGGATTTCGGCGGTGAGGTCGAATCCCTCGAGCGCCCACTCCTCGATACGGCCGACCAACGTGCCCTCGTCGGCCTGCTCGATCCCGAGATCGAAGTCGACGGTGTCAGGGCTCAGGATCTGCTGGCTTCCCACTCCGTCGACGTCGGGGAACACCGTGCGCAGCGACTCGTGGCGGGCAAGGACGTCCCGCACCGCCAGCGCCAGCGCCTCGGTATCCACATCGCCCGACAGCCGGATAGCGAGCGGAATGTTGTTCACCGCGGACTCGGGATCGAGCCGGTTGAGGAACCACATGCGCTGCTGCGCCAACGACAACGGCACCCGCTCCGGCCGCGGACCCGCGACGAGCGCCTTACGCGCACCCGCACCCGCAAGCAACTGCACCCGCGCGGCAAGGGCCTGCACCGTCGACGCATCGAACAACACCCGCACCGGCACCTGCGCATCGAGCGCCGCACCGAGACGCGCGGCGACCTGAGTCGCGACCAGAGAGTTACCGCCGAGCGCGAAGAAATCGTCGTCCAGACCCACCCGATCCACACCGAGCACGTCCGCGAACACACCCGCGACAACCTCCTCCGCCGCAGTCGTCGGAGCCCGGAACACCGTCGCCTCGAACACCGGCTCCGGCAACGCCTTCCGATCCAACTTGCCCGACGCATTCAACGGAAACGCATCGAGCACCACGAACATCTGCGGCACCATGTACGACGCCAGACGCTCGGCCAGCACAGCCTTGACCGCCTGCTCGTCGACCGCGGCCCCGGACACCGGCACCACATACGCAACCAGCTGATCATTCCTCACCAGCACCACCGACTGCGCAATCGACTCCTGCGCCAGCAGCGCCGTCTCGATCTCCCCCAACTCGATCCGCAGACCACGCAACTTCACCTGGAAGTCCGTGCGGCCGATGTACTCCAACTCACCCGAACTGGTCCACGTCACCAGGTCGCCCGTGCGATACATCCGCTCACCGCTATCGGAGAACGGGTTCGCCACGAAACGATCCGCCGTCAAATCCGCACGCGAAACATACCCGCGCGCCAACTGGACACCCGCCAGATACAACTCACCCGGAACACCCACCGGCACCGGACGCAAACGCCCATCCAGCACGAACAACTGCGTGTTCCACACCGGCCCACCGATCGGCACCGACGCCACATCAGCCGCAGTCACCTCGTGGAACGTCACATCCACCGCAGCCTCCGTCGGGCCATACAAATTGTGCAACGCCGCACCCGGCACCACATCCCGCAGCCGCGCCGCCGTCGACGCCGGCAACGCCTCACCCGACGCGAACACCAACCGCAACGAACCCACCCGGCCCACAGCCGGCTCCGCCACGAACACCGACAACATCGACGGCACGAAATGCGCGACCGTCACACCACACTCGACCATCACCCGCACCAAATACGCCGGATCCCGATGCCCATCCGGCAACGCAACCACCAACCGCGCACCCACCTGCAACGGCCAAAAGAACTCCCACACCGACACATCGAACGTGAACGGCGTCTTCTGCAACACCACATCCGCCGCAGCAAGCCCATACTCCGCCTGCATCCACACCAGACGATTCACGATCGCCCCATGCCCGACAGCCACACCCTTCGGCCGACCCGTCGAACCCGACGTGAAAATCACATACGCAGTGTTCGAACCACGCAGCGGCCCAATGCGATCCGCATCCGACACCGGGGCAGACGAGAACCCGGACACATCCACGTCGTCGAGAAGGACAACAGGGACAGACCTCTGCCCCGCAACCTCGAAACCGTCTCGCGACGTCGACAACACCACCGCCGGCGCAGCCGTGTCCAGGATGTAGCCGTTGCGCTCCGCGGGCTGATCCGGATCCACCGGAACGTAAGCCCCACCGGCCGCGAGCACCGCATACATGCCCACCAGCAGATCCACCGACCGCCGCATCCCCAGACCCACCAACGAGTCCGGCCCCACACCCTCCGCAATCAGCAACCGCGCAGTACGCCGCACCCGCGACGCGAACTCCGCATACGACAGCGCCTCACCCTCGAACACCACCGCAACCGCATCCGGCGTCCGCGCCACCTGCGCCTCGAACAGATCCACCAACGTTGCGTCCGGCACCGCCCGCGACGTCGCGTTCCACTCCCCCACCACCAACGACCGCTCGACCTCGTCCAGCAGGTCGATGTCGCCGACGACCCCCGACGGACGAGTGACCACCGAGTGGAGGATTCGCGCGAACCGGTTGCCGAAGATGCGCATGGTCGACGCGTCGAACAGGTCCGTCGCGTAGGTGAGTGCAACGGCATAGCCGGACTCGGCCCCGGACTCGAGAACCGTCACCTGCAGATCGAACTTCGCTGCAGCGGAGTCGAACTCGACCTCCGAAACGGCGAGGTCGCCGAGGGTGAACTCGGCATTCCCGAGGTTCTGGAACGTGAGCATCACCTGGAACAGCGGATGCCGCGCCTGCGAGCGCGCCGGGTCCAGAATCTCCACCAGCCGCTCGAACGGCACGTCCGCATGCCCGAACGCGGCCAGATCCGACGACCGCACCTGCCCGAGCAGCTCCTCGAACGACGCACCCGGTTGCACGTCCGCACGCAGCACCAGGGTGTTGACGAACATGCCGATCACATCGTCGAGAACAGCCTCGCCACGACCCGCGACCGGCGTGCCGATCGCGATATCCGACGTCCCACTCAACCGCGCCAACAGCACCGACAACGCGGCATGCACCACCATGAACGGCGTGACGGAGTGTTGGCGAGCGAACTCGTCGACAGCTCGGGACAGGTCTGCGTCGAGTGCGAACCGATGCGTGGCACCGTGATTGGTCGCGACCGCGGGGCGCGGGCGGTCGGTCGGCAGATCCAACTGGTCGGGAAGCCCGGCGAGCGCCTGCTTCCAGAACGAGATCTGCTGCGCCAGCACCGAGGTGGGATCGTCCTCGGCACCGAGCACTTCCCGCTGCCACAGCGTGTAGTCCGGGTACTGCACCGCGAGTGGTTCCCAACCGGGGGCGACTCCAGCGGAGCGAGCGGCGTACGCCGCCATGACGTCACGGGTCAACGGGCCGATCGAGAAGCCGTCGGCGGCGATGTGGTGCACGACGAAGACGAGCGCGTGTTCGGTGGGCGACACCGCGAACAACGCGGCCCGCAACGGGATGTCGGCGGTGAGGTCGAAACCTGCCCCCGTCAACGCAGCGACCCGCTCGAGAAGATCGTCGGCAGCGACGGTGTCCACCGGCAGCAGCTCGCCGATCTCGGCGGCCGGCCGCACCACCTGGTACCCGACACCGTCGACGGCGGGGAAGACGGTGCGCAGCGACTCGTGGCGTTCCACCACGTCCGCCACAGCCGCCCGCAGGGCCGGTACGTCGAGAGCTCCGGTCAACCGGATCGCGACCGGAATGTTGTTCACCGTCGAGTCGGGCTCGAACCGGTTCAGGAACCACATCCGCTGCTGCGCGAGCGACAGCGGGATCCGGTCCGGGCGCGGCCCGGCCGTGAGTTCCTTGCGCACAGGACCTGCGGAGTCTGCCCGGATCCGGGCGGCGAGCGCCTCGACGGTCGAGGCCTCGAACACCGCCCGCACCGGAATCTGGGCCCGGCCCGCCGCCGACAGGCGGGCGACCACCTGCGTTGCGATCAGCGAATTGCCGCCGAGCTCGAAGAAGTCGTCGTCGCGGCCCACCTGATCGACACCGAGAAGGTCGGCGAACACCGTCGCGACGAGTTCCTCGTCGCGGCCGACCGGCGCGCGGAACTCGCGCGCCTCGAACACCGGCGCGGGCAGCGCCTGGCGGTCGAGTTTGCCGACCGGAGTCAGCGGAATCTCGTCGAGCAGCATCACCGTGGTCGGCACCATGTGCCGAGGGAGCGATCGGCCGACGAACTCCGGGAGCGCGGACGTTTCGAGCGTACGCCCGGGGACGGCGCGGACGTACGCGACGAGCACCTTGCCACCGGCACCGGATTCGTGCGCGACGACGGCCGCGAAGTCCACGTCCTCGTGCGCCGCGAGGACCGCTTCGATCTCGCCCAGTTCGATGCGGAATCCGCGGATCTTGACCTGGAAGTCGGATCGGCCGACGTATTCGATCTGCTGGGAGGCGTTCCACCGCACCACGTCGCCGGTCCGGTACATGCGAGTGCCGGGCTCACCGAACGGGCAGGCGACGAATCGTTCGGCGGTGAGTGCCGGTCGATCGTGGTAGCCGCGGGCGACGCCGGGCCCCCACACGTACAGCTCGCCGGCGACACCGGCGGGGGTGGGCCGCAGCCGGTCGTCGAGCACCGCCAGCGACATGCCTCGGGTGGGCCCACCGATCGTGATCGGTTGCCCGGGGACCAGCGGATCGGAGATGGCCGTCATGATCGTCGTCTCGGTCGGGCCGTACCCGTTGAAGAATCGACGACGCGGGTCGGCCCACCGCGACACCAGGTCCGGCGGGCACGCCTCGCCGCCGACGACGACGTCGAGGAACGTGTCGAGGCCTGTCGGGTCCACCGATGCCAGCGCTGCGGGCGTGACGAATCCGTGCGTGACCCGTTGCGCTGCAATGAGTGCGGCCAGTTCCTCGCCGCCGTAGACCGTGGGCGGGGCGATGACCATCGTCGATCCGGAACCGACCGCGAGGAGCAGTTCCAGGACCGAGGCGTCGAAGCTCGGCGAGGCGAAGTGGAGGGTGCGCGATTGCGGCGTGAGGTTGTACCGCTGCACCTGCTCGGCGCAGAAATCCGCGAGACCGGCCTGGGTGACGACCACCCCCTTCGGCCGCCCGGTCGAACCGGAGGTGTAGATCACGTAGGCCGCGTCGGCATCGGTCAGGGTTCGGGTCCGGTCTGCGAACGAGATCGGCTCCGACGAGTGCTCGGCCAGGACACGGTCGAACTCGTCGTCCAGGATCAGCCATTCGACGGAATCGGGGAGAGAGTCACGAGCCTCTGTGGTGGTCAGGCCGAGCACGACCCCGGAATCCGACACCATGTGGGCGACACGGTCGGCCGGATAGTTCGGGTCGATCGGCACGTAGGCTGCGCCCGACTTCGCGACGCCCCACACCGACGACACCGACTCGATCGAGCGCGGTACGGCGACGGCAACGGCGTCTCCTGGTCCGATGCCGCGTTCGATGAGGACCCGGGCGAGACGAGACGACCAGGCGTCGAGGTCCGCGTAGGTGCGGGAGCGGTCCTGGTAGACGAGGGCTGTCGCCGACGGGTCGCGTTCGACCGCCGACGCCAGCAGCTGCGGCAACGTCCGCGATCCGGAACGAGGGCGGCGCGCAGGTCGTTCCCTGCGCGCCGGACGCGGACGCCGCGCCCTCTTGTTCTCGTTGCCGTCAGTTCCCCGCTCCCGACCCAGCTCACTCATGCGTTCGGAACACCTCGGGTATCGCTCGTCGGCATCTCACAACGCATCACCGTGACTCATTCCTCACATCGACATCGCCCAGGACAAACCATCATTATCGCCTCACACCGACCACGAGTCCGCGTCGGCAGCGACCCGCCGGACGTCCGGGCCGCCGACGGAGCGTCCACCGTCGGTGAGGACCAGCACCTCGAGATCCTCGAGTTCTTCCAGGTCGAGTGCCTCTGCACGGGCGTTCGCGAGGAAGGCGTGGGTCACCCATTCGTCGGCCAGAACGTCGGTGACGTTACTGTCCGAGACCGCCGTGACCACCGTCACCGCGCCCGCAGTGGAGGCCAGCACCAGCTCGATGACGCCCCAGACGGAGGTCGCCGGTTCCAGGCAGACGGTCCTCGATTCGTACGTGATCCCGTACGCGGAGCGGTCCCGCTCGGCCAACGCCACAGCTCGGCCGTGATCGAGCACGAAGGACCCGTCCACCGCGGCGAAGGCGATATCACCTGCGTCGAGCAGGCGGGTCCGCTCGGAGTACGAGACGGGGCGTCCGGACTGCTCGTCGATCCGCGCCCGCGTGGCCACGTCGTCCACGACGATCCACTCGACGCCGTCGTGCGCGGCCGCCCTGTTCTGGGAGTTCGTGATGCCCAGCTTCGCCGGCAGCGCAGCGTCGATCGATTCCCAGGCGTCGTCGTTCGCGTCGATCGGGGTGACCGCCGCCCCCGACTTGAGTACCGCCCACGCGGCGATCACGGCATCGACCGAACGGGCCAGCGCGACCGGGACCCGAGTGCCCGGCCCCACTCCTTCCGCGATCAGGACCCGGGCGAGGCGCGACGACCGTTCGTCCAACTCGCCGTACGTGATCTCGGTGCCGTCGTCCGCGATCGCGGGGGCCTCGGGGTCGGCCTCGACGACCGCCGACAGCACCTGAGGCAGGGTGCTGGTGGCGGGCACGATCGTGTTCGAGGCGTCGGCCTCCTCCGGCTCCGAGTCCGCGAAGCCGGGGAGGAGCGCGCGCTCGGCCTCGGTCACGATCTCGATGTCGCCGACCACCGCGTGGGGGTCGGCGGCGACCGCCTCGAGGATTCGGACGAACCGCTCCCCCAGAGTCACCACCGTCGCCTCGTCGAACAGATCGGTGGCGTAGGTGAGGATCGCCTCGACGGTGCCCGAGTCGGTCGGGATCAGCGTGAACTGCAGGTCGAACTTCGCGGCTCGGTCGGCGTCCGGGACACTGCTCACGGTGAGACCGGGCAGCGCGAGGGTGGCCTGTTCCTGGTTCTGGAACGAGAGCACCGTCTGGAACACCGGATGCCGCGCCGAGGAGCGGTCCGACGACACGGCCTCGACGACCCGCTCGAACGGCAGGTCCGCGTTCGCGAAGGCAGACAGGTCGGCCTCTTTGGCCCGAGCCACCACCTCGGTGAACCTCATCGAGGACGTCAGTTCGGTACGCAGAGCGAGGGTGTTCACGAACATGCCGACCAGGTCGTCGAGCGCGGCCTCGCCGCGTCCCGCGACGGGGGTGCCGACCGTGACGTCCCAGGTGCCGCTCAACCTGGCCAGGAGGACCGCCAGGGCGCTGTGCGCAACCATGAACAGCGAGGCCCCCTCGGCCCGCGCCAGTGATTCGAGGGCCGCGTGGAGCTCTGCGGAGAGCGTGAACTCGGTTTCGGCGCCGCGCATCGACGCGACCGCGGGGCGGGGGCGATCGGTCGGCAGATCGAGCTGATCCGGCGCACCGGCGAGGGCACGTACCCAGTGCGCGAGCTGCCCGGCAGCCACGGTTCCCGGTTCGTCGGCGGACCCGAGCACCTCACGCTGCCACAGCGCGTAGTCCGCGTACTGCACCGGAAGCGGCTGCCACTGCGGCGCCTCGCCCTGCGTCCGAGCCGCGTACGCGGTGACGAGGTCGCGGGCCATCGGCGCCATCGAGACACCGTCGGCACTGATGTGGTGCACGACGAACGCGAACACGTGTGTGGTGTCGTCCAGTCGGAACAGGCCCGCCCGTAACGGCACCGCGCTGCGCACGTCGAAGCCCTTGCCGACGAGTTCCGACACCCGGCCGTACACGTCGGCCGGGTCCACCGAAATGGGTGTGAGATCGAACTCGACGTCTGCTGCAGGAACGATCACCTGGTGCGGACCGTCCGCGTCCTCCGGGTAGAAGGTGCGCAACGACTCGTGGCGCGCCAGCACGTCCCGCAGGGCCGCGTGCAGGGCATCGACGTCGAGTGACCCCGTCAACTGCATCGCGAGCGGAATGTTGTAACTCGTCGATTCCGGTTCCAGGCGGTTGAGGAACCACATGCGCTGCTGCGCCAACGACAACGGCACCCGCTCCGGCCGCGGACCCGCGACGAGCGCCTTACGCGCACCCGCACCCGCAAGCGACTGCACCCGCGCGGCAAGGGCCTCCACCGTCGACGCATCGAACAACACCCGCACCGGCACCTGCGCATCGAGCGCCGCACCGAGACGCGCAGCGACCTGAGTCGCGACCAGAGAGTTACCGCCGAGCGCGAAGAAATCGTCGTCCAGACCCACCCGATCCACACCGAGCACGTCCGCGAACACACCCGCGACAACCTCCTCCGCCGCAGTCGCCGGAGCCCGGAACACCGTCGCCTCGAACACCGGCTCCGGCAACGCCTTCCGATCCAACTTGCCCGACGCATTCAACGGAAACGCATCGAGCACCACGAACATCTGCGGCACCATGTACGACGCCAGCGACGTCGCCAGCTGCGCCTTGACCGCAGTGGTGTCCAGATCCTGGTCCGCCACCACATACGCGACCAGCTGATCATTCTTGACCAGCACCACCGACTGCGAGATCCCCGGCACCGCCAGCAGCGCCGTCTCGATCTCCCCCAACTCGATCCGCAGACCACGCAACTTCACCTGGAAATCCGTGCGACCGATGTACTCCAACTCGCCGTCGGCAGACCACCGCACCAGATCACCCGTGCGATACATGCGAGAACCATTCGCACCGAACGGATTCGCCACGAAACGATCCGCCGTCAAATCCGCACGCGAAACATACCCGCGCGCCAACTGGACACCCGCCAGATACAACTCACCCGGAACACCCACCGGCACCGGACGCAACCGCCCATCGAGCACGAACAGCTGCGTGTTCCACACCGGCGCACCGATCGGCACCGACGCCACATCAGCCGCAGTCACCTCGTGGAACGTCACATCCACCGCAGCCTCGGTCGGGCCATACAGATTGTGCAACGCCGCACCCGGCACCACATCACGCAGCCGCGCCGCCGTCGACGCCGGCAACGCCTCACCCGACGCGAACACCAACCGCAACGAACCCACCCGGGCCACAGCCGGCTCCGCCACGAACACCGACAACATCGACGGCACGAAATGCGCCACCGTCACACCACGCTCGGCCATCACCCGCACCAAATACGCCGGATCCCGATGCCCATCCGGCAACGCAACCACCAGACGTGCACCCACCTGCAACGGCCAGAAGAACTCCCACACCGACACATCGAACGTGAACGGCGTCTTCTGCAGAACAACGTCCGACTCCGTCAGCCCGTACTCGGCCTGCATCCACACCAGACGATTCACGATCGCCCCATGCCCGACAGCCACACCCTTCGGCCGACCCGTCGAACCCGACGTGAAAATCACATACGCAGTGTTGCCGGACCGCAGCGAAGCATTCCGCTCGACGTCGGCGATCGGACCGTCGGCGAAGTCCGACACGTCGACCGTGTCGATCTCCACGCTACGCAGGCCCGGCACGTCACCCGCGTCACGCGACGTGGTAAGCAGCAGAACGGGATTCGCGGTCGCGAGGATGTACCGGTTGCGCTCGGCCGGCTGATCAGGGTCGATCGGCACATACGCACCACCGGCCGCGAGCACCGCATACATGCCCACCAGCAGATCCACCGACCGCCGCATCCCCAGACCCACCAACGAGTCCGGCCCCACACCCTCCGCAATCAGCAACCGCGCAGTACGCCGCACCCGCGAAGCGAACTCCGCATACGACAGCGACTCACCCTCGAACACCACCGCAACCGCATCCGGCGTCCGCGCCACCTGCGCCTCGAACAGATCCACCAACGTTGCGTCCGGCACCGGCCGCGACGTCGCGTTCCACTCCCCCACCACCAACGACCGCTCGACCTCGTCCAGCAGGTCGATGTCGCCGACGACCGCCGACGGTGTGGCGGTCACGACCGACAGCACGCGAAGACAGCGGTCACCGAGAATACGAATCGTGTCGGCGTCGAACAGTTCCGTCGCATACGTCAGGTCGATCGTCAGCCCACGGTCGGGCGCGCCTTCCGTGACCGTGACCTGCAGATCGAACTTCGCTGTCGTCGAATCGAACTCGACGTCCGAGACCGCGAGCCCACCGAGTTCGAAGCTGGTGAGGCCGAGGTTCTGGAACGTCAGCATCACCTGGAACAGCGGATGCCGCGCCTGCGAGCGCGCCGGGTCCAGAATCTCCACCAGCCGCTCGAACGGCACGTCCGCATGCGCGAACGCCGCCAGATCGGTCTCCCGCGTCCGTGCCAGCAGGTCCTCGAACGAGCCGGCGGCGTCGACCTCGGTCCGCAGCACCAAAGTGTTGACGAACATGCCGATCACATCGTCGAGAGCAGCCTCACCACGACCCGCGACCGGCGTGCCGATCGCGATGTCCGACGTCCCACTCAACCGCGCCAGCAGCACCGACAACGCGGCATGCATCACCATGAACGGCGTGACGCCGCGGGTGCGGGCGAGCTCGGCGATCGCCGACTGCAGGTCCGCCGGAACCTCGACTGTGTGGCGGGCGCCGCGGTACCCGGCGACGGCGGGCCGCGGCCGGTCCGTCGGCAGGTCCAGCTGATCCGGCAGCCCCGCGAGGGTCCGCTTCCAGTACGCGACCTGCGTCGACATCGGCGATTCCGGATCGTCCTCCGAGCCGAGGACTTCGCGCTGCCACAGCGTGTAGTCGGCGTACTGCACCGCGAGCGGCGCCCACGCGGGCAGCGTGCCCGCCGAGCGGGCGGCATACGCGGTCATCACGTCGCGCGTCAGCGGACCCATCGAGAATCCGTCGGCAGCGATGTGGTGCACGACGAGCACCAGCACGTGCTCGGTGGGCGAGACCGCGAACAGACCCACCCGGACCGGGATATCGGTGGTGAGGTCGAACCCGGCGACCACCATTCGCTCGACGAGCGCCGGCAGGTCGGCCTCCGTGACCGCCTCGGCGGTGACCGTGCCCGCAACCTCGGAGGCCGGGCGGATCGACTGGTAGCCGACACCGTCGACGTCGGGGAACACGGTGCGCAGCGATTCGTGCCGTTCCAGCACGTCACCGATTGCGGCAGAGAGCGATTCGACGTCGAGGTCACCCGACAGCCGGATCGCCAGCGGGATGTTGTTCACCGCCGATTCCGGTTCGAACCGGTTCAGGAACCACATCCGCTGCTGCGCGAGCGACAGCGGGATCCGGTCCGGGCGCGGCGCGGCCACGAGGGCCTTCGTCCGCGCACCGGTGGACGCCGACACCCGTGCAGCGAGGGCCTCGACGGTGGAGGCGTCGAACAGGACGCGGACCGGGACCGTGGTGTCGAGCGCCGCGCCGAGGCGGGCGCATACCTGTGTCGCCAGCAGCGAGTTGCCGCCGAGCTCGAAGAAGTCGTCGTCGCGGCCCACCCGGTCGACGTCGAGGACGTCGGCGAAGACCGCGGCGACGACTTCCTCGACCGGAGTGCTCGGGGCCCGGAATTCCCGCGCCTCGAACTCGGGTTCGGGCAGTGCCTTGCGGTCCAGCTTGCCGCTGCCGGTCAGGGGCAGGCGGTCGAGAACCACGAACACCGCCGGCACCATGTACGCCGTGAGGGAGCGGGCCGCGAACTCCTTCAGTTCGGCCACCTCGATCGACCGGTCCGCGGCCGCGACCACGTACGCGACGAGCTGGTCACGCAGCACGACGACGGCGGTCTGGGCCACCGTGTCGTGCCGGGCGAGAACGGATTCGATCTCACCGAGCTCGATGCGGAAGCCGCGCAGCTTCACCTGGTCGTCGGCGCGGCCGACGTACTCGAGCACCCGGTCCGCGGTGGTGCGCACGACGTCACCGGTCCGGTACAGGCGCGAGCCGGGCAGGCCGAACGGGTTGGCCACGAACCGTTCCGCCGAGAGCGCGGGACGGCCGAGGTAGCCGCGGGCGACTCCGGCACCGGCGAGGTACAACTCTCCGGGGACGCCGGCCGGGACGGGCCGCAGGCGGCCGTCGAGGACGTACGCGTCGGCGCCGCGGATGGCCCGACCGATCGTGACGGGCTCGCCGGGGACGAGGGCGTCGGAGATGTTGGACGCGACGGTGGCCTCGGTGGGACCGTACGCGTTGAACATCCGGCGGCCCGGCGCCCATCGTGCGACGAGTTCGGCCGAGCAGGCCTCGCCGCCGACGACCACGGTGCGCAGGGCCTCGAGGCCCGCCGGGTCCACCGAGGCCAGGGCGGCCGGCGTGACGAACGCGTGCGTGACGTGCTGCGTGCGCAGGAGGTCGGCCAACTCGTGACCGCCGTAGATCGACGTCGGGGCGATCACCATCGTCGCGCCCGCACCGAAGGCCATCAGCAGTTCGAGGATCGACGCATCGAAGCTCGGGGATGCGAAATGCAGTGTCCGCGAATCGGAATCGATGCCGTACCGCTCCACCTGCTCGGCCGCGAACGCGGCCAGGCCGGTGTGCGTGACCACGACGCCCTTCGGCACACCCGTGGATCCGGACGTGTAGATGACGTACGCGGCGTTGGTGACGCGCAGCGGTGCGGTGCGGTCCGCGTCGCTCACCGGAGCATCCGGCTGCGCGGCCACTTCGTCCGCCGTCGCGGGGTCGTCGAGCACGAGCCACGGCACCGCGGCGGGCAGGGCGCCCTCGTGTTCGGTGCGGGTGATGCCGAGCAGCGCCCGGGAATCGGTGACCATGTGCGCGACGCGGTCGGCCGGATAGTGCGGGTCCACCGGCACGAAGGCCGCGCCGCTCTTCGCGACGGCCCACACGGCCACGACCGACTCGATCGAGCGAGTGAGCGCCACCGCGACCACCGTTTCCGGGCCGGCGCCGCGCGCGATCAGTGCGCGCGCCAGTCGTGACGACTGCTCGTCGAGGTCCCGGTACGCGACGGTCCGCTCGCCCGAGACGAGCGCGGCCCGCGCCGGATCCGCGCTCGCGGCAGCGGACAGGATCTGCGGCAGCAGCATCGGGGCCGGGCCGGCGTCGCCGGACGCGGCGGTGAGCGCGGAGCGCTCCGCCGCATCGAGGACGTCGATGTCACCGACGACGACGGACGCGTCGGCGGCGACGGCCTCGAGCACGCGGACGAAGCGGTCGGCGAACACCCGCATCGTCGACGCGTCGAACAGGTCGGTCGCGTACGTGAGGTCCACGTCCAGTGCGCCGGTCGCGGAGTCGCTCTCGGCGACCGTGACGGCCAGATCGAACTTCGCGACAGCGGCGTCGAAGTCGACTCCCGACACTGTCAGATCACCGAGCGCGAGGTCGGTGCGGTCCATGTTCTGGAACGACAGGGCGACCTGGAACAGGGGGTGACGGGACTGCGAGCGGGCCGGGCTCAGTGCCTCGACCAGGCGCTCGAACGGCACGTCCGCATGGCCGAACGCCTCGAGATCGGTGGCGCGCACACCGGTGAGTAGTTCGGTGAAGGGGCGGTCGCCGCGGACGTCGGCCCGCAACACCAGGGTGTTGACGAACATACCGACCAGGTCGTCCAGCGCTGCCTCGCCGCGGCCCGCGACGGGGGTACCGATCGCGATGTCCGACGTGCCGCTCAGACGCGCCAGCAGCACCGACAGGGCCGCGTGCACCACCATGAACGTCGACGCCCCGTGGTCGCGGGCGATCGCGTCGAGTCGCGCCGCCGTCTCGGCACCGATCGAGAAGCGATGCGAGGCACCGTTGTTCGAGGCGACGGCGGGACGCGGGCGATCCGCGGGCAGATCCAGGCGGTCGGGCAGATCGGCCAGGGCGCCCCGCCAGAACTGCATCTGCTGGGCGATGACCGACTCCGGGTCGTCCTCGCTGCCGAGCACCTCGCGCTGCCACAGCGCGTAGTCGGCGTACTGCACCGCGAGCGGCGCCCATGACGGGGCCGCACCGGCCGATCGCGCGGCGTACGCGGTGACGATGTCGCGCGTGAGCGGATTCATGGAGAAGCCGTCGGCGCTGATGTGGTGCACCACCACCACCAGCACGTGCTCGGTGGGCGTCACCGCGAGCAGCCGCATCCGGAGGGGGACGGCCGCCGTGACGTCGAAGCCCTGCGAGATCGTCCGCGCGACGGCGTCGGCGACGTCGGACTCGCGCACCGGTTCCGCGGCGAGATCCACCTTCACCCGGTCTGCTGGCAGGATCACCTGGCTCGCGGCGCCGTCGATCTCGGGGAACACGGTGCGCAGCGACTCGTGCCGCTCGATCACGTCGGACACGGCCTCGCGGAGAGCGTCGACGTCCAGCGCGCCGGTCAGCCGGATCGCGACGACGATGTTGTTCGCCGCGGATTCGGTGTCGAAGCGGTTGAGGAACCACATCCGCTGCTGTGCCATCGACAGCGGGAGCGTGTCGGGGCGCTCCTGCGCCACGAGCGGGGCCCGGGTGTCGCCGCCCGCGGCCACGGCCGCGTCGACGAGTGCCGCGAGCTGCGCGACGGTGGGGGCGTCGAAGAAGTCGCGCACATCGATGCGGATGCCCAGGTCGGCGTTGATGCGTGCGACGACGCGGGTGGCGCTGAGCGAGTTGCCACCGAGCGCGAAGTAGTCGTCGTCGACGCCGATGCGCTCGGCACCGAGGACCTCCGCGAACGTCGCGGCGAGTGTCTCCTCGGTGGGGGTGGTCGGTGCCCGGTACTCACTCGCGAGCGACGAGAAGTCCGGGGCCGGAAGGGCCTTGCGGTCCAGTTTGCCGCTGGCGTTCAGCGGGAACTCGGCCAGCGCGACGAACAGCGACGGCACCATGTACTCGGGTAGGCGGACGCTCACCGCGGCGGCCAACTCGTGCCGGTCCACGTCGGCGCCGCCGTCGGTGACGACGTACGCCACAAGGTGGTCGCCCAGGTCGGCGTCGGCGTGCACCACGACGACGGACTGCGACACTGCCGGGTGGTCCAGCAGCGCCGACTCGATCTCGCCGAGTTCGATACGCAGACCGCGCAGCTTCACCTGGAAGTCGGTCCGGCCGATGTACTCCAGCTCACCGGAGCGGCCCAGCTTGACCAGGTCACCGGTCCGGTACATGCGCGCGCCCGGTGCGCCGTACGGGTCGGCGACGAATCGGTCGGCGGTGAGGTCGGGACGCTGCAGGTAGCCGCGGGCCAACTGCACGCCCGCAAGGTACAGCTCACCCTCGGTGCCGGCCGGGACCCGCCGCAGGCCCTCGTCGAGGACGTACAGGGCGGTGTCGGCGACCGCCGCACCGATCGGGACCGTCGTCTCGTCGTCCGCGGTGACCTCGTGGAACGTGACGTCGACGGCGGCCTCGGTGGGCCCGTACAGGTTGTGCAGCGCGGCGCCGGAGATATCCCGGAAACGGGCCGCCGTCTGCGGCGGCAGCGCCTCACCCGACGCGAAGACGTTCCGCAGCGTCGCGACGTCCTCCGCGCTCGGCTGTGTCGGGTCCCCCGCCGCTCCGCTCGCCAGCGACGCCACGAACACCGACAACATCGAGGGCACGAAGTGCGCGACGGTGACGCCGCGCTCGGCCATGATCCGCGCGAGGTACGCCGGATCCCGGTGCCCGTCGGGCGCCGCGACCACCAGTCGTGCACCGACCTGCAACGGCCAGAAGAACTCCCACACCGACACATCGAACGTGAACGGCGTCTTCTGCAGCACGACGTCGGCGTCGGTCATGGGGTACATGTACTGGCGCCAGCGCAGGTTGGCCACGATCGCCCCGTGCCCCACCGCGACGCCCTTGGGCCGGCCGGTGGAGCCGGACGTGAAGATGACGTACGCGAGGTTCTCCGCCGACAGCGGCGCCGACCGGTCCGCATCGGTGACCGGCGTGTCCGAGTGGGCCTCCAGATCCAGGGCGTCGACCGCGACGATCGGGGTGTCGGTGTCCAGGGTCAGCTCGTCCCGAGTGGTCGTGAGAATCACGACGGGACGCGCGATGTCGAGGACGTAGCCGAGGCGGTCGGCGGGATGATCGGGGTCGAGGGGCACGTACGCGCCGCCCGCCTTGACGATCGCGTACATGCCGACGAGCAGCTCGAGCGAGCGCCGGATTCCCAGACCCACCAGGCTGTCCGGTCCCACACCGAGTGAGATCAGGTGGCGCGCGAGACGATTGGCACGCGCGTCCAGGTCCGCGTACGTGAGGGTGGCGCCGGCGTACTCGAGCGCGACCGCGTCGGGGGTGCGGGCGACCTGCTCGTCGAACAGCGATGCGAGTGTTACGGCCGATCCGGCCGGCGCGGCGGTCGCCGAGTCGCCGAGCACCTCTACAGCGTCCGCGAACAGTGTGTTCAGCAGCCCGGGCAGTCCCCCGGTCTCGGGGGCCTCGAGCAACCCGGGCGCCACGGTCGACAGCACGACCGGGACGAGCGCATCGATGCCGAGCACGCCGCCCATCGCGGCATCGAGGTTCTCGATCTCCTGCTTCAGCCGGGCGTACGTGACGGTGGTGTCGCCGACGGTCAACGCGATCCGGTCGGCATCGACCTCGACCACACCGGCGAGAAGCCTGGGCAGGTCCTCGATCGTCAACGCGTCGACTCCGGGCTGCTGGGCCGCCATGTACTTATCCTTCCCGACATCTGAAAACTTCGATCGCTCGATGCGGGGGAGCCGACGGATCGGCTCCCCCGCATCATCCGAGCGCGATCACTCGTGTCCGCCCTCGATGATCGCCGATGCGGCGACGATCATCTCGGCAACCGCCGACCGGTAGCCGTCCGGGCCCAGCGCCGGCAGGATGCCCGGCAGCAGCCCCGTCAGCGCAACGGTCATCAGCGCCTCACCCTTCAGCGCCGCGCCCATCAGGGCGACGGTCGCTTCCAGTTTCGCGTGCAACTGCCCGAACGTGACGTCGGTGCCGTCGTGCGCGACGGCCACCGTCTCCGGCGCGATCTGCGCGGCACCCGCGACCAGTTCGGGCAGGTCGTCGACCGTGAGCTGCTTCTTCGGTTCCAGTGCCGCCCGCTCGGCATCCGTGGTGACGTCGATGGCGCGCAGAACCACCGACGGGTTCTCGGTGACGACATCGAGGATCCGCACGAACCGGTCGGCGAAGACCTCGACGGTCTCCCGATCGAACAGTTCGGTGGCGTACGTGAACGATCCGTCGATCCCGGTGAGGGCACCGGACTGGTCGAACTGTTCCACCGCGGTGACCTGGACGTCGAACTTCGACTGGTCGGCACCGAGATCCAGCGCCGACACCTCCAGGCCGGGCAGGGCGAACGTGCCCGTCTGCATGTTCTGGAACGTGAGCATCACCTGGAACAGCGGCGAGTGGGAACTCGCGCGCCGGACACCCACGGCCTCGACCACCTGCTCGAACGGCACGTCGGCGTTCGCGAAGGCCGCGAGATCCTGCGTTCGTGCGTGCGCGAGCAGATCCGCGAACGACGCGCTCGGCTCGACACGGGTGCGCAGCGCGAGCGTGCCCACGAACATGCCGATCAGGTCGTCGAGGGCGGCGTCACCGCGGCCCGCGACCGGGGTGCCGATCGTGATGTCGTTCGACCCACCGAGCCGCGACAGCAGGATCGCGAGCGCCGCATGGAAGACCATGAACGTCGTCGCGCCCTGCTCGCGGGCCGTCTTCTCGACGCGCGCAGCGAGATCCGCGTCGACCGCGAACGGAACCGCGGCCCCCGCGAGCGACGGACGGGCCGGCCGCGGACGGTCGGTCGGCAGCGCCGAAAGTTCCGGCGCCCCCTTCAGTTCGTCCACCCAGTAGGCGATCTGCCGGGCCACGGCCGAGTCCGGATCCGACTCGTCGCCGAGAACCTCGCGCTGCCACAGCGTGTAGTCGGCGTACTGCACGCCCAACGGCTCCCACTGCGGCACACCGCCGTCGACCCGCGCGACGTACGCGAGCACGACGTCGCGGATCAGGGGGCCCATCGAGAACCCGTCGGCCGCGATGTGGTGTGCGACGAAGGCGAGCACGTGCTCGGTCTGCCCCACCGCGAACAGTGCGGCCCGGACCGGCACTTCGGCCGTGACGTCGAATCCACGTCCCAGGAACTCGATCAACCGATCGGTGACGTCCGCCTCGGACACCGCGATCGGCTGCAACCGCGGCACGGCCCGATCGAGCGGGACCAGCACCTGAGCCGGACCGTCGGCGGTGTCCGGGTACGTCGTGTGCAGCACCTCGTGCCGCGCGATCACGTCTGCCACGGCACTCGCGAGGACCCCGGCGTCGAGCGCGCCGGACAGGCGCACGGCGACCGGAATGTTGTAGGCCGCCGAGGCGGTATCGACCTGGTTGAGGGTCCACATCCGCTGCTGCGCGAGCGAGAGCGGAACGTGCGGCGGGCGCGGCCGCGCGGTGAGCGCTGGGCGTCCGCCCTGGCCGACGAGCGGCGTGACCGCGGCCGCGACGCCCGCGACGGTCGAGTCCTCGAACACCACGCGCACCGGCACCTGCGTGTCGAGCGCCGCACCGAGCCGGGCCACCAACTGGGTGGCCACCAGCGAGTTGCCGCCGAGTTCGAAGAAGTCGTCGTCCAGACCCACCCGTTCGATCCCGAGCACGTCGGCGAAGGCACCGGCGACGATTTCCTCGATCGGCGTGGTCGCGGCCCGGAAGTCGCGGGCCTCGAACACCGGCTCCGGGAGAGCCTTTCGATCGAGCTTGCCGTTCGCGTTGAGCGGCAACGCGTCCAGCACCACGTACGCCGACGGCACCATGTACGACGGAAGCGTCCGCGCCAGAGCGTCGTTCACCGTCGCGGTGTCGATGTCGGCGTACGCCACCAGGTATGCGACCAGTCGCGTGCCGGTGTGAGCGTCGGTGTGCGCCGTGACAGCGGCCTCGCGGATCCCGGACAGTTCGCGCAGCCCGGACTCGATCTCGCCGAGTTCGATGCGGAAGCCGCGGACCTTGACCTGGAAGTCGGCCCGCTCGACGTACTCGAGTTCGTCCGAGGCGTTCCAGCGCACCACGTCACCGGTGCGGTACATCCGCTCACCGGTGGCCCACGGGTCGGCCACGAAACGGTCGGCCGTGAGGTCCGCTCTGCCGTGGTACCCGCGGGCCAACTGCGTGCCCGCCAGGTACAGCTCGCCCGTCACCCCGGCAGGCACCGGGTTCAGCCGCGAGTCCAGCACGTACACCCGGGTGTTCCACTCGGGCACACCGATCGGCACGACGACGGTGTCCGCGTCGGTCACCTCGTGGTGGGTCACCGACACCGCGGCCTCGGTGGGTCCGTACAGGTTGTGCAGCACGGCGGTGTTGTCGGCCCGGAACGCCTGCGCGGTCGCGGCCGGCAGCGCCTCGCCGATCGCGAAGATGCGGCGCAGCGACGGGGGGAGCGTCCCCCCTGCGGTCGTGGTGAGCATCGACAGCATCGACGGGACCACGTGCAGTGTGGTGACCTCCTCGTCGCGGAGGACGCCGAGCAGGTAGCCGGGATCGCGGTGGCCGTCCGGCGACGCGATCACGAGCCGTCCGCCGCTCGTGGTCGTCGACCAGAACTCCCACACCGACAGGTCGAATGTCGCGGCCGTCTTGAGCAGCGCGGCGTCCGACGCGTCGAGCCCGTACTCGTCACGCATCCAGAGCAACTGGTTGACGATCGCCCCGTGCGGCACCGCCACACCCTTGGGTCGGCCCGTCGAACCCGACGTGAAGATCACGTACGCGGTGTTCCGCGAATCGAGCGGGCGCAATCGATCGGCGTCGACGACCGGGGTGGCTGCGAACGCGTCGAGGTCGACGGTGTCGATCTCGAGCACGGGCCACGACGCGACGGCGGCGCCGTCCCGCGAAGTCGTCAGCACGCAGACCGGTCGGGCCGCGTCCAGGATGTACCCGGTCCGGTCCGCGGGCTGGTCCGGGTCGACCGGAACGTAGGCACCGCCCGCCTTCGCGACCGCGTACATGCCGACCAGCAGATCGACCGAACGGCGAATCGACAGGGCCACGAGTGACTCCGGTCCGACACCGTCCGCGATCAACCGCCGTGCGAGACGGTTCACCCGGGCGTCGAACTCCGCGTACGTGACCCGCTCGGCGCCGCTGACGAGGGCGATCCCGTCCGGGGTGGCCTTCACCTGAGCGTCGAACAGGTCGACCAGGGTGGCCCGCTCGGTCGCGGTCGCGGTGTCGTTGCGTTCCACCAGCAGCCGCGCGCGTTCCTCGAGTCCCAGCAGATCGACGTCGCCGACGGGCAGCGTCGGCTTGACGACGACGGCGGCGAGCAGGCGCGCGAAGCGCTCGGCGAACGAACGGACGGTCGACTCGTCGAACAGGTCGAGGGCGTACGTCATCGACGCCTTCATGCCCGTCGGGTCGCCGCCGTCGTCGTAGTGGTCCTCGACGATCATGTGCAGATCGAATTGCGCCACACCCGATTCGATCTCGGCCGCCTCGACGGTGAGGCCGGGCAACTCGAGCGCGCCGGTGTCGTGGTTCTGGAACGAGAAGCCCACCTGGAACAGCGGGTGCCGCGCCGTCGACCGCGTCGGGTTGAGGTGCTCGACGAGCCGTTCGAACGGCACGTCCGCGTGCGCGAACGCCTCGAGGTCCGTGTCGCGGACCTCCGACACCAGGTCGGCGAACGACCGCGCACCGTCCACGCGGGTGCGGAACACGAGGGTGTTGACGAACATGCCGACCAGCGCGTCGAGTTCTGCCTCGCCGCGACCCGCGATGGGGGTGCCGACCGCGATGTCGTCGCTGCCCGACAGCCGCGACAGCAGCACCGCGAACGCCGAATGCACCGCCATGAACAGCGTCGCGTTCTGCTCACGGGCGAGATCACGCAACGCCCGGTGGGTCGGGGCGTCGATCTCGAACTCCACGAGTCCGCCGCGGAACGACTGCACCGCGGGACGCGGATGATCGGTCGGCAGATTCAGCTGGTCCGGCAGTTCGGCGAGGGTCTCGCTCCAGTACCCGAGCTGCTGAGCGGCGAGCGACTCCGGATCGGTCTCGTCGCCGAGGATCTCCCGCTGCCACAGCGCGTAGTCGGCGTACTGCACCGCGAGGGGCGCCCACCCGGGAGCGTGCCCGGCAGTACGTGCGGCGTACGCGGTCATGACGTCACGGGTGAGCGGGGCGAGGGACACACCGTCCGCGCTGATGTGGTGGACGACCATGCCGAGGACGAAGTCGTCTGCGCCCGTGCGGTACAACTCCACCCGGATCGGGACGTCGGAGGTCACGTCGAACCGGGTCTCGGCGAGTGCACGCAACCGGCCGGGTAGGTCGTCCGGAGCCACATCGACGACCCGGAGCGGCGTCCGCGCGTCCGCCGCGGGAAGGATGACCTGCGCGGGGCCGTCGTCGGTCGCCGGGAACACCGTGCGCAGCGACTCGTGCCGCTCCGTCACGTCGGCGAGGGCCAGATCGAGGGCCGCCACATCGAGATTCCCGGACATCCGCAGTGCCAGTGGGATGTTGTACGCGGTCGACTCGGTGTCGAACCGGTTGAGGAACCACATGCGCTGCTGCGCGAGCGAGAGCGGGATCCGCTCGGGACGGGGGCGGGCAGTGAGGGCCTTCCGCATACCGCCGGCCTGCTGCGTCAGCCGCGCCGCGAGCGCCTCGACCGTGGACGCCTCGAACAACTCCCGCACCGGCACCCGGGTGTCCAGGGCCCGGCTCAGGCGGGAGACCACCTGGGTCGCGACCAGCGAGTTGCCGCCCAGGGCGAAGAAGTCGTCGTCGAGGCCCACCCGGTCGACACCCAGGACCTCGGCGAACACACCGGCCACGATCTCCTGGGTCGACGTCGTCGGAGCCCGGAACGCCCTCGTCTCGAAGACCGGCTCGGGCAGTGCCTTCCGATCCAGCTTGCCCGACGCGTTCAGCGGGAAGGAATCGAGAACGACGAACGTCTGCGGCACCATGTACGACGCGAGTGAGGCGGCCAGTTCGGCCTTGACCCCGTCGACGTCGAGGCCGCCGGTCGCGACCACGTAGGCGACCAGCTGATCGGACTTGACGAGCACCACCGACTGCGTGATCTCCGGCCGCGCCAGCAGAGCCGTCTCGATCTCGCCGAGTTCGATCCGCAGACCGCGCAGCTTCACCTGGAAGTCGGTGCGGCCCAGGTACTCCAGCTCGCCCGCAGGAAGATCCCCCGTCGCTTCGCTCGCCCCGACCGTCCACTTCACCAGGTCACCGGTGCGGTACATCCGCTCGCCGGCGGCGGCGAAGGGGTTCGCCACGAAGCGATCCGCCGTCAGGTCGGCCCGACCGAAGTAGCCCCGCGCCAGCTGGGCTCCCGCGAGATACAGCTCGCCCGCAACACCCGCCGGGACCGGACGCAGGCGCCCGTCGAGCACGTACGCCCGGCTGTTCCACACCGGCGAACCCATCGGGACGCTCGCGCCGACGGTCCCCGCCACCGGGCGCGCCGTCGCGTGCACCGTGAACTCCGTGGGTCCGTACAGGTTGTGCAGTTCCGCACCGTTCACCGCGGCGAACCGGGCCGCGGCCGACGTCGGGAACGCCTCACCGGCCACCTGCACCAGCCGCAGCGAATCGCAGTCACCGGCGGCCAGCTCCGCGGTGAACGCCGTCAGCATCGACGGCACGAACGACGTCGCCGTCACCGCCTGGGCCTCGATCACCCGCTTCAGGTATGCCGGATCCCGATGCCCGTCCGGGGTCGCGATCACCAGACGACCGCCGACCGCCAACGTGCCGAACAGCTCCCACAGCGACACGTCGAACGTGAACGGCGTCTTCTGCAGCACGACGTCGTCCGCCGACAGCGCGTACTCGGCGCACAGCCACTCGATCTGGTTGACGATCGCGGTGTGACCGACGGCCACGCCCTTCGGCCGGCCCGTCGAGCCGGACGTGAAGATCACGTACGCGGTGTTGCCCGGACGCAGCGGTGCACGACGTTCCGCATCGGTGACCGGAGCGTCCGAGAACCGCGAGACGTCCAGCTCGTCGAGAGCCACGACTCGCTGGGCGGCGGGAAGATCGGCGCCGTCCCGTGAGGTGCTCAGCAGCAGAACCGGATTCGCCGTCTCCAGGATGTAGGCATTGCGTTCGGCGGGCTGGTCCGGGTCGATCGGAACGTATCCGCCGCCCGCGGCGAGCACCGCGTACATCCCCACCAGCAGGTCCGGCGAACGGCGCACGCCGAGCCCGACGAGCGAATCGGGGCCGACACCCTCCGCGATCAGCAGCCGTGCGGTACGGCGCACCCGCGCCGCGAACTCCGCGTACGAGAGCGACTCGCCCTCGTAGACGAGTGCCGTGGCATCGGGCGTGCGCGCCACCTGCGCGTCGAAGAGGTCCACCAGCGTGGACGCCGTGACGGGGTGATCGGTCGCGTTCCACTCGTCCAGAACCAGGGACCGCTCGCGGTCGTCGAGCAGATCGATGTCGCCGACCACGACGGCCGGGTCCGTGACGACCTCGTCGAGTACCCGGACGAAGCGGGCGGCGAACACCCGCATCGACGCTTCGTCGAACAGATCGGTGGCATACGTGAGGTCGACCGTGTACCCGGCTTCGACCGGCTCGACGGTGACCTGGAGATCGAACTTGGCGACGGCCGCGTCGAAGTCCACCGTGGACACGCGTAGTCCGGCGAGCTCGAGCGAGGCACGATCGAGGTTCTGGAACGCGAGCATCACCTGGAACAGCGGGTGCCGGGCCTGCGAGCGCTCGGGATCGAGGATCTCGACCAGGCGCTCGAACGGGAGGTCGGCGTGTTCGAACGCGGCCAGATCGGTCGACCTGATCCGTGCGAGCAACTCCTCGAACGGTTGTCCGCCGTCCACGTCCGTCCGCAGGACCAGGGTGCCGACGAACATGCCGATCACGTCGTCGAGCGCGGCCTCACCGCGTCCGGCGACCGGGGTGCCGATCGCGATGTCGGAGGTGCCACTCAACCGGGCCAGGAGAACCGCCAACGCCCCGTGCACCACCATGAAGGGCGTGACACCGCGGGCTCGTGCCACCGCATCGATCGCGGCGTGCAACTCCCGACCGATCGAGAAGCGGTACGACGCACCGTGGTTGGACGCCACCACCGGCCGCGGCCGGTCCGAGGGCAGATCCAACTGCTCGGGAAGGTCGGCGAGCTGCTCGGTCCAGTAACTCACCTGGCGCGAGATGACGGACTCGGAATCGTCCTCGCTGCCGAGGACTTCCCGCTGCCACAGCGTGTAGTCGGCGTACTGCACCGCGAGCGGGGCCCACGCCGGCGCCTCGCCCGCCGAGCGCGCGGCGTACGCGGTCATCACGTCGCGGGCGAGCGGAGCCATCGAGAAGCCGTCGGACGCGATGTGGTGAACCACGATCGCGAGGACATGTTCGTCGTCGGCGAGACGGAACAGCGCGGCGCGCACCGGGACGTCGGCAGCCAGGTCGAAGCCGGCGGTGGCCAGCGACTCGATCCGCCCGATCAGCTCGCCGTCGGGCACGGCTTCGGGCTCGAGCTCGATCGTGACCCTCTCCACCGGCAGGACGGCCTGCGTTCCGACGCCGTCGACGTCGGGGAAGACGGTCCGCAGCGACTCGTGGCGCGCGATCACGTCCCGCACGGCGCGGCGCAGGGCCTCGACGTCCAGGCCACCGGACAACCGGATCGCGAGCGGAATGTTGTTCACGGCCGACTCGGGCTCGAACCGGCTGAGGAACCACATGCGCTGCTGAGCGAGCGACAGCGGGATCCGTTCCGGCCGCACGCGACTCGTCAGCGCGGGCCGGGAACCGGAACCTGCGAGCACCTGCACGCGAGCCGCCAGGGACTCCACCGTCGACGCCTCGAACAGTGCCCGCACCGGCACCTGGGTGTCGAGAGCCGCACCCAGGCGCGACACCACCTGCGTCGCGACGAGCGAGTTGCCGCCCAGGGCGAAGAAGTCGTCGTCGAGTCCCACCCGGTCCAGGTCCAGGACGTCGGCGAACACGCCGGCCACGATCTCCTGCGTCGGTGTCGTCGGGGCCCGGAACGCCTTCGTCTCGAACTCCGGCTCCGGCAGCGCCTTCCGGTCCAGCTTGCCCGAGGCATTGAGCGGGAACGCGTCGAGTGCGACGAACACCTGCGGAACCATGTACGACGCCAGCGACGTGGCCAGCGCGGCCTTGACCGTGTCGGCATCGAAGTGCGTGCCCGCGACCACGTACGCGACGAGCTGATCGTCCTTGACGACGACGACTGCTCGCGTGATCTCGGGCAGGGCGAGCAATGCGGTCTCGATCTCCTCGAGCTCGATCCGCAGACCACGCAGCTTCACCTGGAAGTCCGTGCGGCCCAGGTACTCCAGACGGCCGTCGCGGGTCCGGCGGACCAGGTCCCCCGTCCGGTACATCCGCTCGCCGCTGTCGGAGAACGGGTTCGCCACGAAGCGATCCGCGGTCAGATCCGTCCGTGCGGCGTAACCGCGCGCCAACTGCACGCCTGCCAGATAGAGCTCACCCGGAACGCCGACCGGCACCGGGTTCAGGCGTTCGTCCGACACGAACGCTCGCGTGTTCCACACCGGTGTTCCGATGGGCACCACGCCGGACTCGGCCCCGGTGGCCTCGTGCCGGGTGGCTTGCACGGTCGCTTCCGTCGGGCCGTACAGGTTGTGCACCGACGCCCCCGCGACTCGTCGCAGACGCGACACCAGGGCTCCGGTCAGTGCCTCACCACCGCTGAACACTCGGGTCAGCGACGTCGCTGCGTCCGCGTCGAGGTGGTCGATCGTCGCCTCGAGAACCGACGGTACGAACTGCGCCACGGTGACTGCCCGATCCCCGATGATCCGGGCGAGCGCGAGCGGATCGCGGTGCGCGTCGCGCGGGGCGACGACGATGGCGGCGCCGGCCTGGAGGGGCCAGAACAGTTCCCACACCGAAGCGTCGAACGTGAACACCGTCTTCAGCAGAACACGATCGGCCGCGCTCAGCGTGTACTCGGCCTGCATCCACGCGAGCTGATTGACGATCGACCGATGCGAGACCGTCACGCCCTTCGGCCGGCCCGTCGAACCCGACGTGAAGACGACGTATGCAGCATTGTCCGGACGCAACGGCGCCGGACGCTCCGCCGCCGTGACCGGGGCATCGGAGTAGCCGGACACGTCGACGGTGTCGAGGTGAACCGTGCGACGCACCGCGGGCAGCCCCTCGTGCTCCCGCGAGGTGGTCAGCAGTAGAACGGGATTCGCCGTCTCGAGGATGTAGGCGTTGCGCCGGGCGGGCTGGTCGGGGTCCACCGGCACGTAAGCACCACCGGCAACGGTCACCGCGTACAGCGCCACGAGCTGATCGAGCGAACGCCCCATGGCGACCGCGACCAGCGACTCGGGGCCCACACCCTCCGAGATCAGGAACCGCGCCACGCGGCGCACGCGGGCCGTGAACTCCGCATAGGTCAGCGACTCGCCCTCGCACACGACCGCCGTCGCGTCCGGGGTCCGGGACACCTGCGCCTCGAACGACTCCGGCAGCGTCGTGCCGTCGACCACTCGGCCGGTCGCGTTCCAGTCCTCGACGACCCGAGACCGCTCGGCGGCGTCCAACAGCGCGACATCGCCCACGGCAACCGACGGATCCGCCAGCACTGCGGACAGGATCCGGACCAGACGCGTCCCGAACTCTGCCATCGTCGCTGCCTCGAACAGGTCCGTCGCGTAGGTCAATTCGACGGTGAGACCGCCGGCGGTGCCGGCGTCGTCGATCGACTCCATGACGCTGACCTGGATGTCGAATTTCGAGAAGACCTCGTCGAAGTCGACCTCCGAGACCGTCACACCGGGGAGTTCGAAGCTCGTCCGACCGAGGTTCTGGAAGGCGAGCATCACCTGGAAGAGAGGGTTCCGGGCCTGGGAGCGCGCCGGCGCGAGGACCTCGACCAGCCGCTCGAAGGGCACGTCCGAGTGCGCGAACGCGCCCAGGTCGGTCTCTCGCACGGATTCGACGAGCGCCTCGAACGACCGATCGCCGTCCACCTCGGTGCGGAGGACGAGTGTGTTGACGAACATTCCCACGAGGTCGTCGATCGCGGACTCGCCGCGTCCCGCGACGGGGGTACCGATCGAGATGTCCGACGTGCCGCTCAGCCGGGCCGCCAACACCGACAGTGCCGCGTGGAACACCATGAAGGGCGTCGTGTTCGTGCGCTTGGCGAACGCGACGACAGCCCGGTGGATCGACGCGGAGACGGTGAACCGGTGGGTGGCGCCGCGACCGGACGCCACCGCGGGCCGCGGCCGGTCGGCGGGCAGGTCGAGCTGGTCCGGGGCGCCCGCGAGCCGATCGCGCCAGTAGGCGATCTGCTGCGCGAACACCGAATCCGGGTCGTCCTCGGCGCCGAGCACCTCGCGCTGCCACAGCGCGTAGTCGGCGTACTGGACGGGCAACGGTTGCCACGCCGGCACGCTGCCCACGCACCGAGCGGTGTAGGCCACCATGATATCCCGGGTCAGCGGCCCCATCGAGAAGCCGTCGGCCGCGATGTGGTGCACCACGAGGGCGAGGACGTGCTCGGTGGGGCTCAGTTCGTACAGCTCCGCCCGCAGCGGAACCTCCCGCGTGACGTCGAACGTCCAGCGGGCCAGCTCACCGAGGGCCGCCGGCAGTTCGTCGGCGCCGATCGCGACCGGCTCGAGTGCGACCCGCACCTGCGACGCGGGACGGATCACCTGCGTGCCGACACCGTCGATCTCGGGGTAGACCGTCCGCAGCGATTCGTGTCGGACGATCACGTCGCCGACCGCCGCCCGCAACGCGGTGCGGTCGAGCAGCCCGGACAACCGGACTGCCACCGGAATGTTGTTACCCGCGGACGAGACGTCGAATCGGTTGAGGAACCACATCCGCTGCTGGGCGTACGACAGCGGAATCCGCTCGGGCCGCGACTTCGCGACGAGCGGGCGTCGCCCGCTGCCCACCGACTGCTCGATCCGCGCCGCCAACGCCTGCACGGTCGAGGCTTCGAACAACTCGCGCACCGGAATCCGCGTGTCGAGGCCCTCCCCGATCCGGGCGACGACCCGCGTCGCGACGAGCGAGTTGCCGCCGAGCTCGAAGAAGTCGTCGTCGCGTCCCACTCGCGGGGTGTCGAGCAGTTCCGCGAACACCCCGGCGACGATCTCCTCGATCGGAGTCTCCGGAGCCCGGAACTCGCGCACCTCGAACTCCGGCTCCGGCAACGCCTTTCGGTCCAGTTTGCCGCTGCCGCTGATCGGCAGCTCGTCGAGCACGACGACGGCCGCGGGGACCATGTACGCCGGCAGCGCCCGCCCCACCGTGTCCTTCACCTCGGCCGGGTCGATCGACGCGCCCGGCGCGGCCACGAGGTACGCGACGAGCTGCTGGTGCCGAACCACGACGACGGCCTGCGCGACGTCGCTCAGGCGGTGCAGGACGGCCTCGATCTCACCGAGCTCGATCCGGAAACCGCGCAGCTTCACCTGGTCGTCGGCGCGGCCGACGTACTCGAGCACCCGGTCCGCGGTCGTGCGCACGACGTCACCGGTCCGGTACAGGCGCGAGCCGGGCAGGCCGAACGGGTTGGCCACGAACCGCTCCGCCGTGAGCCCGGCACGTTCGTGGTAGCCGCGGGCCAGTCCAGCGCCCTCGAGGTACAGCTCACCCACGACGCCGGCCGGAACCGGGCGCAGGCGCGCGTCGAGCACGTAGGTGCCCGCCCCACGGATAGCGCGGCCGATCGTCACCGGCTCGCCCGGCACGAGCGGGTCCGAGATGTTGGAGGCGACGGTCGCCTCCGTCGGACCGTACGCGTTGAACATCTTTCGGCCTCCGGTCGCCCAGCGAGCCACCAGGTCCGCCGAGCAGGCCTCGCCACCGACGACGACCACGCCGAGGGCGTCCAGCGCGGACGGATCCACCGACGCCAATGCCGCCGGGGTCACGAACGCGTGGCTGACGTGACGGGACGCCAGCAGTTCCGTGAGCTCCTGACCGCCGTAGATCGAGGTCGGCGCGATCACCATCGTCGCGGCCGCACCGAAGGCCATCAGCAGTTCCAGGATCGACGCGTCGAAGCTCGGGGATGCAAAATGCAGTGTCCGCGAACCGGAATCGATGCCGTACCGCTCCACCTGCTCGGCCGCGAACGCGGCCAGGCCGGTGTGCGTGACCACGACGCCCTTCGGCACACCCGTGGAACCGGACGTGTAGATGACGTAGGCGGGATGGTCCGGGGCGAGGGGCCGTACGCGATCGGCGTTCGAGAGCCGGTCCACCGACTGTTCCGCGAGGCCGGCCGCCACGGCGGCATCGTCGAGCACCAGCCAGGGCAGGCCGTCGGGCAGGGCGTCGGCATGCTCCGACGTCGTCACACCGAGCACGGCCCCCGAGTCCGAAACCATGTGCGCCACCCGATCACGCGGGTAGTTCGGGTCGACGGGCACGAACGCGGCACCGGACTTCGCGACCGCCCACACGGCGGTCACCGATTCGACCGACCGCGTCAGTGCCACCGCGATGACGTCCTCGGGCCCGGCACCGCGGGACACCAGCAGCCGCGCCAGTCGAGTGGACCGCTCGTCGAGCTCGCGGTAGGTGAGCTCCTCGACACCGGCGATCAGCGCGAGTGCCTCGGGATCGCTGTCCGCCGCCGCGGCCAGCAGATCGGGCAGCGGCGTCGGCGCGGGCGCATCGAGCCCGGCCGGGCCGGTCAGCTGGGCTATCTCCTCGGCGCCGAGCAGGTCGATGTCCCCGACGACGGTGTCCGGGTCGGCGACCACGGCAGCGAGAATGCGCAGGAACCGGTCTGCGAACGCCTGCACGGTCGACGCGTCGAACAGGTCTGTGGCGTAGGTGAACTCGCCCGCCATCCCGTCCGCGAGGCCACCCTCGCCGATCGATTCCCGGAAGGTGAACTGCAGATCGAACTTCGCGACCTCCGCGTCGAGTTCGACCTTGTCGATCGTGAGGTCGGGCAACTCGAGATGGGTCGTGCCCAGGTTCTCGAACGACAGCATCACCTGGATCAGCGGGTGGCGGGCGGTCGACCGCGCGGGGTTGAGGATCTCGACGAGCCGCTCGAACGGGATGTCGGAGTTCGCGAACGCCCCGAGCGCCACGTCCCGCGCGTGCGAGAGCAGATCGGCGAACCGCGTACCGGATTCGACGTGGGTGCGCAGCACGAGCGTGTTGACGAACATGCCGACCAGGTCGTCGAGCGCCTGCTCGCCGCGTCCGGCCACCGGGGTGCCGATCGCGACGTCGTCGGTCGCGGCGGAACGGGACAGCAACACCGACAGCGCCGCGTGCACCACCATGAACAGCGACGCGTTGCGTTCGTGCGCGATCGCGATCAGTGCGCGGTGCACGTCCGCCGGCACCGTGAAGTCGATCTTCGCGCCGCGATAGGACTGCCGCGCCGGGCGCGGACGGTCCGTCGGCAGGTCGAGTTGGTCGGGTAGACCGTCGAGGTGCGCCGACCAGTAGCGCGCCTGCTTCGCGACGATCGAGTCCTCGTCGTCCTCCGAGCCGAGGATCTGCCGCTGCCACAGCGCGTAGTCGGCGTACTGGACGGGCAGGGCCTCCCACACGGGCTGCCCCCAACGAACGCGCGCGTCGTACGACGCCATGACGTCACGGGCCAGCGGGCCCATGGACCAGCCGTCGGCGCTGATGTGGTGGACGACGATCGCGAGGACGTGGTCGAACGGATCGATCCGGAACAGTGTGGCGCGCACCGGGGTCTCCGTCGTGACGTCGAACCCGGCCGACGCGAAAGAGACCATCGCACGGTGCAATTCGTCGACTCCGACGTGCACCGGGGTGAGGTTCGGGACGACGCGTACGGCGTCCACCACCACCTGGTGCGGCCCGTCCGGCGAATCGGGGAACACCGTCCGCAGGGACTCGTGTCGGTCGAGCACGTCCACCAGCGCGACCTGCAGGGCCACGACGTCCAGGTCACCCCGCAAGCGGAGACCGAACGCGAGGTTGTAGGTCGCCGATCGGGGGTCGAGCCGGTTGAGGAACCACATGCGCTGCTGAGCCAACGACAACGGGACCCGGTCCGGGCGTTCCTGCGCGACGAGCGGGGCGCGGTTCCCCGCGCCTGCGTGCTGCTCCACCCGCACCGCGAGCTGCTCGACGGTGGACGATTCGAACAGCACCCGCACCGGCACGGAGGTGTCCAGAGCCGCCCCGAGGCGCGCGACCACCTGCGTAGCGATCAGCGAGTTGCCGCCGAGCGCGAAGAACTCGTCGTCCAGGCCGACCGTCTCGACGCCGAGGACGTCCGCGAGGACGTCCGCCACGATCTCCTCGACCGGGGTCCGCGGAATCCGGAACGATTTCGCCTCGAACACCGGGACGGGCAGCGCGCGCCGGTCGATCTTGCCCGACGTGGTCCGCGGCAGGGCGTCGATCGGCAGGAACATCGTCGGCACCATGTACGACGGCAGACGCAGCGAGAGGTGTTCCCGCAGATTCGCGGGATCGAACGGGACGGCGCACTCGGTGGACGCGACGACGTGCGCGACGAGCTGGTCACCGGCACGCGGATCGTGGTGCAGCGCCACCACGGCCTGGGACACCGATCCGTGCTCGCGGACAGCCGTCTCCACTTCGCCGAGCTCGATACGCAGTCCGCGCAACTTCACCTGGAAGTCGCTGCGTCCCACGTACTCCAATTCGCCCGCGCCGTCGGTGTCGACGATCCACCGCACGAGGTCACCGGTGCGGTACATCCGCTCGCCCGGCGCCCACGGATCGGCGACGAACCGCTCCGACGTCAGATCGGAGCGGCCGCGGTATCCGCGTGCCAGCTGCGCGCCGGAGACGTACAGTTCCCCGACCACACCGGCGGGCACCGGGTTCAAGCGGGAGTCGAGGACCCGCACCTGGCTGTTCCACACCGGGGCACCGATCGGCACGGCCGCGGACTCGGTCCCGGCGACGGTACGACGGGTTACCTGGACCGCGGTCTCGGTGGGGCCGTACAGATTGTGGATCGCGGCGTCGCAGATGCTCCGGACCCGCGAGACGACCGCCGTGGTGAGCGGCTCACCACCGCAGAACACGTGTGTCAACGACACACACCCCTGGCGTTCGAGGTGGTCCGCGACGGCGTCG
Source organism: Prescottella sp. D32 (assembly GCF_037287305.1). Lineage (NCBI taxonomy): Bacteria > Bacillati > Actinomycetota > Actinomycetes > Mycobacteriales > Nocardiaceae > Rhodococcus > Prescottella sp. D32. Next base: position 1,421,309 of record NZ_JARBSW010000001.1, on the reverse strand, counting down.
AGCACCGTCGGAACGAACTGCACCACCGTGATCGCCTGCTCCGCCAGGATCCTCGCCAGGTACGCGGGATCGCGGTGGCCGTCCGGCGCGGCCACCACGATGCGGGCCCCGGATTCCAACGGCCAGAACAGCTCCCACACCGACGCGTCGAACGTGACCGGGGTCTTGAACAGCACCGAGTCGTCGGCGCCGAGGCGGTACTCGTCCTGCATCGACAGCAGCTGGTTGACGACTGCCGAATGCGAGATCGTCACCCCCTTGGGGCGACCGGTCGATCCGGACGTGAACAGCACGTACGCGGCGTTCTCGGGACGCAGCGGGGCACGCCGGGCCGCGTCCGTCAGCGGCGCCGGCGACAGCGCGGACAGATCCAGCGTGTCGACGTCGACACGCCGCACGTCGTCCGGCAGGTCGATGTCGTCACCGGACGTCGTCAGGACGCACGAGGGGCCCGCGGTACCGAGAATGTGGGTGTTCCGCTCGGCGGGCTGCTGGGGATCGATCGGCACGTACGCGCCACCGGCAGCGAGGACGGAGTACACGGCCGTGAGCAGTTCGGGCGACCGTTCCATCGCGACCGCGACCACGCTCTCGGGTCCCACGCCCAGCCCGACCAGATGGCGCGCGAGCCGGTTGACGCGGGATGCGAACTCCTCGTAGGTCCACGAACCCGTCGCGAAGACCACTGCCGGCGCCGACGGCGTCGCCGCTGCCTGCCGGTCGAACAGTTCGGGAAGCGTCACGGCGGGGAGCTCGTGGCCGGTCCGGTTCCACTCGTGGACCACCCGGCGCTGCTCCGTCTCGTCGAGAAGGCAGACGTCACCCACGGTCACGGTGGTGTCGGAGACGATCGCATTCAGGATGCGCACGAAGCGCTCCGCGAACGTCGCGACGGTGGACTCGTCGAACAGGTCCGTCGCGTACTCGAAGACCGCGCCGATCGATGCGGGCGCGCCGGACTCGTCGAATCCCTCCGAGATCTGCAGCTGCAGATCGAACTTGGAGACGGGGACGTCGAGTTCGGCGGCTGCGGCACGGACGCCGGCGAAACTCAGGTCGCGCACTCCGGCGACCTCGGCGGACAGCATCGCCTGGAACAGCGGATGGCGTGCCGGCGACCGGGTGGGCTCGAGCGCCTCGACCAGCCACTCGAACGGCACGTCCGCGTTGCCGTACGCCTCGAGATCGGTGGTCTTGACGGCGTCGATCAGGTCGGCGAACGTGATGTCCGGATCCACCTGGGTCCGGAGCACGAGCGTGTTGACGAACATGCCGATCAACCCGTCGAGCGCCTGGTCCCCACGCCCCGCGACGGGGGTGCCGACGGCGATGTCCGACGTGCCGCTCAACCGCGCCAACAGCATCGCGTACGCCGCGTGCACGACCATGAACAACGTCGCGCCGTGCTCGCGCGCGACGTCCAGCAGTCGGGCGTGGGTCTGCGCGGAGATGTCGAAACGCAGCTTGGCTCCGGCGTTGGAGGCCACCGCCGGGCGCGGCCGGTCGGCCGGGAGATCCAGCTGGTCCGGCAGCCCCGCGAGGGCTTCGGTCCAGTACGCGATCTGCTGTCCGGCAATCGAATTCGGATCCGTCTCGGAGCCGAGCATCTCGTGCTGCCACACCGCGTAGTCGGCATACTGCACGGGCAGCGGCTCCCACGCGGGGGCGGCACCCTCGGACCGGGCGGCGTACGCGATCATCAGATCGCGGGCGAGCGGGCCGAACGACGAGCCGTCGGCCGCGATGTGGTGCAGCACCATGGCGACCACGTACTCGGCGTCGGAGAGCCGCAGCAACTCGATCCGGAACGGCGGTTCCGAGGTGACATCGAAGCCACGGGAGGCGAGACGGAGCAGCGTCGGCTCGAGATCGTCCGCGGCGGTCGCGACCGGTTCGAGGTCCCGCACGACGTCGCGGGCGGGAAGGACGACCTGTCGGGCGACGCCGTCGACCTCGGGGTAGACCGTGCGAAGCGACTCGTGGCGCTCGACCACGTCCGCGAAGGCGGCGGAGAAGGCCTGCGGGTCCACCGCACCCGACAACCGGACCGCGAACGGGAGGTTGTACACGGCCGTCGCGGCGTCGAAGCGGTTGAGGAACCACATCCGCTGCTGCGCGAGGGAGAGCGGGATGCTCGCCGGGCGGGCGACCGAACCGAGGGCCGGTACACCGGTGCCGCGCTGGGCGGTGTCCCCGGCACGCGCGGCCAGCGCCGCGACGGTGGACGCCTCGAACAATTCCCGCACACCGAGGCGGACGTCGAGGGCGGCGCCCACCCGGGTGACGACCTGCGTCGCGACCAGCGAGTTGCCGCCGAGCTCGAAGAAGTCGTCGTCGAGACCCACCCGCTCGATGCCGAGGACCTCCGCGTACACCGCGGCGACCGTCTTCTCGGCGTCGCTGCGCGGAGCACGGAACTCCTTGTTGCTCAGGAACGTCGGCTCCGGAAGCGCCTTGCGGTCGAGCTTGCCGCTGGTGTTCAGCGGGAAGGCGTCGAGCACGGTCACCGACGCCGGAACCATGTACGCCGGCAGCGAGCGGCCGGCGAACTCCGCCAGATCCGCCGGAACGAGGGTGCGCCCGGGTGCGGGCACCACGTACGCCACCAACTGGTCGCCGGTCGCGGTCGAGACCACGAGGACGACCGTCTGCGACACGTCCTCGTGCGCCAGCAGGACGGTCTCGATCTCGCCCAGCTCGATCCTCTGGCCGCGGAACTTGACCTGGAAGTCGGTGCGCCCGATGTAGTCGAGGTTGCCGTCCGCGCGCCAGCGGACGAGGTCACCGGTGCGGTACATCCGCTCACCCGCTCGGCCGACACCGTCGAGTCCGCCGAACGGGTTGGCGACGAACCGATCCGACGTGATGTCGGGTCGGCCGACGTAGCCGCGGGCCAGCTGGTCGCCCGCGAGATAGAGCTCTCCCGGCTGACCGATCGGGGCGGGACGCAGCCGGTGGTCGAGCACGTAGGCGCGAGTGTTCCACTCGGCCAAACCGATCGGAACGGTGGCGGTGTCCTGCGGACCGGATTCGTAGTAGGTCACCGACACCGCGGCCTCGGTGGGTCCGTACAGGTTGTGCAGACCCGCACCGCACAGCTCCCGGAAGTCGGCTGCGGTCTCGGGCGGCAACGCCTCGCCGATGACGAAGCAGTCCCGCAACGAATCACACGACCCGGCAGGGGCGTTCGCGACGAACACCGTCAGCATCGACGGCACGAAGTCGGTCACGGTCACCGAGTGCTCGGCGATCTTGTTCGCCACGTACACCGGGTCGCGGTGCCCGTCCGGCGTGGCGATCACCATGGAGGCACCGGCCCGCAGCGGCATGAAGAAGCCCCACAGCGACACGTCGAACGTGGTCGCCGTCTTCTGCAGGTAGGCGTCCGACTCGGTCATCGGGTACTCGTGCAGCATCCACTCGAGCTGGTTGTCGATCGCGGCGTGCGAGACCGCGACACCCTTGGGACGACCCGTCGAACCCGACGTGTAGATCACGTACGCGGTGTTCTCCGGACGCAGCGGCGCCAACCGGTCGGCGTCCGTGACCGTCCGGGTGTCCAGCGCCGGGAGATCGATCGTGTCGATCTCGATCGACACGATGCCCGCGGGCAGGTCCACGGCGTCCCGCGCGGTGGTGAGCACGCAGGCCGGACCGGCGGATTCGAGGATGTACGCGGTGCGATCGGCCGGGTGGTCCGGGTCGATCGGCACCCACGCGCCACCGGACTTCACGATCGCGTACAGGCCGACGATCAGGTCCAGGGAACGCCGGATGGACAGTCCGACAAGCGATTCGGGACCGACGCCGATTCCGATGAGCGTGCGGGCCAGCGCGTTCGCGCGCGCGTCGAGCTCGGCGTACGTGAGCGTCTCGCCCTCGAAGACGAGCGCGGTCGCGCCGGGAGTGCGCGCCACCTGCTCGTCGAACGCCTCCGCGAGGTTGCGCGGCCGGAACTCGTGCCCCGTGCGGAGCCAGTCGCCGAGCACCGTGCGGCGCTCGACATCGGTGCCGAGCGGCAGTTCCCACACCGGCTGCTCGGACCCCGCCGCCACGTAGCGGTCGAGGAACTCGACGAAGCGCTCGTGGTTGCGGCGGGCCTCGTCGTCGCCGTACAGGTTGGGGTTCGACTCGAAGTCCACGTGCGTCGTGGAACCCGCGATGCCCTGGTAGACGTTGACGCCGAGGTCCTCGATGAGACCCGTCGACAGGATGTGCTGCTCACCGACCGTGTCGCCGAACCGCAGTTCCGTGTGGAACATCATGATGTTCACCCACGGACCGAAGAACGACGCCTGGCCGGCCGCGCCGGTGACGTCACGGCGGATGTCCTCGTGCCGGTACCGCTGATGGCGCAGCGCGCCCGACACCTCGGTCGCGACCAGGCCCAGCAACTGCGAGACGGTGGTGTCGGCGGACACGGTGAGGCGGAGCGGCACCACGTTGGAGGTCATGCCGCCGGAGCGGCGCAGGACCGCGTTCGTGCGCGCCGTGACCGGCAGACTCAGCACCACGTCCTCACGCCCGGTCATCTGGGCGAGGTATGCGGCGAAGGCTGCGATGACGGCCGTCGCGACCGTCGTGTCCTCGCGCTCGAGGAACGCATCCATCCGGGCCGCCGTCCCGTCGGAGAGCGCAGCGCTGTCGATCCGGCTCAGCGGCGCAGGCGGCGCGGCCCGGCCGGCGAGACTCGTGGGCTCCTCGACCCCGGCGACGCGTTCGAGCCAGTAGTCGCGGTCCGACGTGAACCGTGTCGACGAGCGATAGGTGCGGTCGGCGTCGTAGACCTTCTCGAGCGGCGATGCCACGTTCGGCGACGGCTCCACCCCGTCGACCTCGGCCGAGTACAACTCGGCCACCCGGTTCACGAACGTGGTGGCCCCGAAGCCGTCCAGCACGACGTGGTGGGCCCGGTTGTACCAGTAGTAGAGACCGTCCTCGACGTGGAGGACCGCGGCCACGACGAGGCGGTCACGCAGGAGGTCGACGGGCGCGCTGTAGTCGGCGCGCATCCACGCCAGCGCTGCCGCCCGCGGATCGGGCTCGGACCGCAGGTCGACGTACTCGGGGGTGTCGTCGAGCGTGGTGTCGACCAGCTGCCGCGGTTCGGCGTCGACCTCGAGGAGACGCACGTAGCCGGACCCGGTCTCGCCCGCCGCACGGGCGCTGGCCCGATGGAGTCGGGCGATGTCGAGTTCACCCCGGAGCTCGACGTACTGCGCGATGTTGGCCGGCACGGACGGATCCACGTGTTGCGCGAACCACATGCCGAGCTGTGCCTGGGACAGCGGGAACGGCTGTGCGTCCCCACCGAACGAGCTGTCACCCTCTAGTCCACCGACGCCTAGCGAGTCCAAACCCAGAGCCTCTCTTCTCACCATCACGCGCCCCCGCCCCCGTGTCGCCGAGCGACACCGGGCGGACACCGAAACACATGACCCTTCTCAGCCGCGCCCGACACGGGTCCGGAACGACAGCCGACAAGGCACACACTCGGGATATATCTGCTGATCGGACCTGTTCCGTTACAGCAGTGCGGCGCCGACGGACGCCGGTCACAGAGTTCAGGGAGAGACGGCCGACCGCGTGGATCGCAATCGCGCAGACTCGCCGAACCCCTGTCTTTCCGAGGGGTCACCTATGGCGGTCTGTCACCGATTCACCTGGGTCGAACACACCCGCATCAATCTACAGGGTCGGTCCGTCAGAACCCATTTCCGCCCAGTTCACCGAGCATTCATTCGGTGACGTCGAGGGCGGCGATCACCTTGGTGGGGCGGACCCGCACCACGAGTTCCCCCTGGACAGCGTTGCGGCGTCCGAACTCCTCCGCCCGCTCCTCCCCCATGTAGCGTCGGGCGATCTCGGTCGCGACCCGCAGCAAGTCGTCCGGATCGGTCGAGATCGCGGCCTCACCCTGGATCTGCACGAACGCATACGGCGGCTCCTCGAGGTCGACACACAGGGTCACGCGAGGATCCCGGGCGAGGTATCTCCCCTTGGCCGTCGACGCCCCCGTGTTGAACACCACATCCTCCCCCTCGAGGACGTACCAGACGGGGGCAACCAGAGGGCGGCCGTCTCCGGAGAGAAAGCCGAGCTTGCCGGTCCGGGTCCCTCGCGTGAGGAACTGCCGGACGTCCGGGTCCTGCAAACTGTCATGCAGACTGCTCACGAACCGAACAGTACGCGGGCGGGCCGCCGGGCGCCCGGCTCTCGTCAGGACAGGACTTCGACCAGGGTCGTCGCCGAGTCGCCGACCATGTACTTCTCGATACCGTCCAAGTGCTTGCGCCAGAAGTCCTGGGCCGCGATCGCGTCGCCGCTGCGCAGGTGAGCGAGCAGCTTCGTGTACGCGCGATGCGCCGCCCGCGCGGCCGGCTTGTCCTGATTGTCGCCGTGCGACGCGATGAACAGCGCATTGTGCGCCTCGATGATGTGCACGAGCATGCCCGCGAGCACCGCGAGCGTCTCGTTGCCGGCGAGGTCGACCAGGCTCTGGTGCAGCTGCACGTCGTGGTGCGCGAACGCCGCGGCGTCGTCCACGAGGTCGGCACCCTCGTCGATCAACTCGGCGAGGCGATCGAGTTGCTCCGTATGCCCCGGACCCGCCAGGACCCCCACCGCGGACACCTCGAGCGAGGCGCGGGCGCGATAGACGTCGACCAGCGGGGTCCCCTGGTACTGCAGCAACAGGCCGGTGTACCGCGCGGCGACCGATGCGTCCGGTGCCATGACCCGGGCGCCCCCGCGTGCTCCCCGGAGCACCGTGATGATCGACTCCGATTCGAGAATCCGGAAGGCCTCCCGGAGAGTGGGACGCGAGACCCCGAACTGCTCCATGAGCACCGACTCGTTCGGCAACGGATCACCCGCGCCGAGCTCGCCGGTGATGATCCGTCGGCGCAGGTTCGCGGCGACGAGCTCACCCGCCTTGGGCACCCGCACCACAGTCGACTTCGATCCGACCGCCACGTTGTCCCTCTCCTCGGCTCCCGTCCCGGCACGCGCCCGGACTCGGTACCGATGAAGAGTACAAGGCTTTAGTTGTTTCCTCGCCTTCCGACGGCGCAATCGGTCGGTGTCACCCCGCACGACGAGCGCAAGCGATGCTACCGATGGGTAATCTCACACCGTCAACGAGATCCGAATCGGGCGAACCAGTCGAGCAGTGCGGGATCGTCGACGGCGCTGCGATCGACGACGCGGGCCGCGTCGCCGCCCTGGAACAGCCGCTTGAGCGGGACCTCCAGTTTCTTGCCGGTGCGGGTGTGGGGAATGCCCGGAGCAGCGACGATCTCGTCCGGCACGTGCCGCGGCGACGCCTTCTCCCGGATCTCCGTGCGGATCCGCTCGCGCAGCGCGTCGTCGAGCTCACATCCGTCGGCGAGGACGACGAACAACGGCATCCAGTAGCCGCCGTCACTTCGCTCGGCACCTATGACGAGGGCCTCCACGACCTCCGGCAGCCGTTCGACGGCCTGATAGATGTCGGCGCTGCCCATCCGGATGCCGTTGCGATTGAGGGTCGAATCCGAGCGCCCGTGCATCGCGACGCCACCGCGGTCGGTGATCGAGATCCAGTCGCCGTGCCGCCACACCCCGGGAAAAGTCTCGAAGTAGCTCGCCCGGTACCGGGCGCCGTCCGGGTCGTTCCAGAACCGGACCGGCATCGACGGGAGCGGGCGGGTGATCACGAGTTCGCCCACGCCGTCGCGCACCGGCCGACCGGACTCGTCGAACGCGTCGAGAGCGACGCCGAGGTACGGGGCCGACAACTCCCCCGGCCACACGGCGGTGATGCGGGTCCCGCCGACGAACGCCGACACGACGTCGGTACCGCCGCTGATGGACATGACCGGCACGTGCTCACCCACGTTCTCGGACAGCCACCACGACGAGGACGCCGGCAGCGTGGACCCGGTGATCCCCACCGCCCGGAGCGCGCCCAGGTCGTACTCCGCCGCCGGCACGATCCCGGCCTTCTGACAGCCCAGGACGTAGCCGGGGCTGGTTCCGACCACGGTGACGCCGAGCCGGGCCGCCGACTCCCACAACCGGCCCTGTGCCGGGTGGGCGGGGCTGCCGTCGTAACAGACGACCGTGGCGCCCACCAGGAGTCCGGCCACCTGGAAGTTCCACATCATCCAGCTCGGACTCGTGTACCAGAAGAAGGTGTCGTCTCGCCCGATGTCGCTCTGCAGCGCGATCGCCTTGAGGTGTTCGAGGAGGACACCGCCGTGACCGTGCACGATGCCCTTGGGCAGGCCCGTCGTGCCGGACGAGAAGACGATCCACAGGGGGTGGTCGAACGGCACCGGTACCGGTTCGAGCGCGGCGTCGCCCGCAGTGGCCTGCTCCCACCGGATTGCGCCGGGCACTTCGCCGGCTGCGAGTCGCGGGACCACGACGGTCGCTGCGAGCGAGGGCATGCCGGCGCGCAACTGCTCGATCTCGCCGGTACGCGGATGCTCCTTGCCGCCGAACCGGTAGCCGTCGGCGGCCACCAGCACCGTCGGTTCGAGCTGTCCCAGGCGGTCCAGCGCGGCCGGCGCCGAATAGTCCTGCCCGCACGCGGACCACACGGCACCGATGCTCACGGTCGCGAGGAACGCGACGATCGCCTCCGGCACGTTGGGCAGGTAGCCGACGACACGGTCTCCGGGCCCGACGCCGAGCGAGCGCAGGGTCGCGGCGAGCGCCCCGGTCTGCCGCATCAGCTCGGCCCACGACACCGTCTCCCGGTCGCCGGCCTCGCTCTCGTACACCACGGCGGGCCGGTCGGTTCGGGCGTTGCGCATCACGTGGTCGACGTAGTTGAGCCGGGCCTGCGGGAACCAGACGGCCCCGGGCATCGCGTCGACGGCCAGAGCCGGCCCGGGATCCGACACCGAGCCGACCTCGAAGTACTCCCACACCGACTGCCAGAACGCGCCCACGTCGTCCACCGACCACTGCCACAGCGCCCGGTAGTCCGGTAAGGTCCGCCCCGTGCGGCGTTCGACCCGGCGCGCGAAGTCGGTGATGCGGGCGCGGGTGACGTCCTCGTCGGTCGGCACCCACTGCGGCCGGGTACCGACGGTTCCTTCACTGGTCACAGGTCACCTCTCCCCTGTCCGGGCGATGCCCGAGCGGCGCACGATCTCCTCCGCGTGCCGTAGCACCGGACCGTCGACCATCTGCCCGTCGAGGGTGAACACCCCGCGTTCCCTCGACGCTGCCGCGAGAACCCGCTCCGCCCAGCCCAATTGCTTCGCGGTCGGCGTGTAGGCGGTGCGGATGACGTCGATCTGGCTCGGGTGGATCGCCACCTTCGCATCGAATCCGACCGCGACGGCGTCCTCGCACTCGGCGCCGAGCCCGTCGAGGTCGCCGATGTCGAGGAACACCGAGTCGAGCGCGAACCTGCCGTGTGCCTTCGCCGCGAGCAGGGCGGTCGACCGGACGTGCCGGGCCACGTCCCGATAGGAGCCGTCCGGCTTCCGGCTGGACGTGCCGCCGAGGGCCGCGACGAGGTCCTCGGCTCCCCACATCACGCCGACGGCGTTCCCGGCCTGCACCGCCCCTTCGATCGCGAGCGCCCCGAGCGGCGATTCGACGAGAGCGATCACCGACAGCGGCGCGAGGTCGAGCACCTGGTCGACGGACTCGCACTTGGGCAGCATCACCGCGGTGTACGGCGTGCGGTCCAGTGCGGCGCAGTCGAGTGCGTGGTCGTCGGTACCGTGCGCGTTGACGCGGACGACCGTCCGGTCGGGGTCGAGCGGGACGTCGACGAGTGCGCGACGCGCGGCCTCCTTGTCGGCGGGTGCGACGCCGTCCTCGAGGTCGAGGATCACCACGTCGGCCGCGGCGGCCGCCTTCGCGAAGCGTTCCGGGCGGTCGGCGGGACAGAACAGCCACGCAGACCCGGGAATCGTTCCCGCCCAGATGCTCTCGCCGTTCGACGGTTCACTCATGCCGGCCTCTTCCTGACGAGGGTCTTGCGAACGGCGGTCGCCACGACGTCACCGTGCTGGTTGCGGCCGGTGTGCTCGAGCGTGACGATGCCCTCCCCCGGCCGGCTGCGGGATTCGCGCAGGTCGGTCACGACGGTCTCGGCGTACAGCGTGTCGCCGTGGAACAGCGGCTTGGGGAACGCGATCTCGGAGAATCCGAGGTTCGCGACGATGGTGCCCTGTGTCAACTGGGCCACCGACAGACCGACCAGCGTCGAGAGCGTGAACATCGAATTGACCAGCCGCTCACCGAACTGCGTCTCGGCGGCGAACGCGGCGTCGAGGTGCAGCGCCTGCGTGTTCATGGTGAGCGTCGTGAACAGGACGTTGTCCGCCTCGGTGATGGTGCGCCCGGGCCGGTGGGCGTACACGACCCCGGTCTCGAATTCCTCGAACCACAGCCCGCGCTGGACGATCTTTCGTGCCGTCACTGGTCAGACCCCCAGTTCCCGTGCGATCAGCATCAACTGGACCTCGGTGGTGCCCTCCCCGATCTCGAGGATCTTGCTGTCGCGGTAGTGCCGGGCCACCGGGTACTCGTTCATGAAACCGTATCCGCCGAAGATCTGGGTGGCATCGCGCGCATTGTCCATCGCGGCCTCGCTCGCGACGAGTTTCGCGATCGACGCCTGCTTCTTGAACGGCTTGCCGGACAGCATGAGTGCGGCCGCGTCGTAGTACGCGGCCCGTGCGGTGTGGGCCCGCGCCTCCATGCGCGCGATCTTGAATTCGATGGCCTGGTTGGCCCCGATCGGACGCCCGAACGCCTCGCGTTCCTTCGCGTACCGGACGGACTCGTCGACGCAGCCCTGCGCGGCGCCCACCGCCAGAGCTGCGATCGCGATGCGGCCCTCGTCGAGGATGCGCAGGAAGTTCGCGTAGCCGCGGCCGCGTTCGCCGAGCAGGTTCGCCTCGGGAACACGCACGTCCTGGAACGTCAGCGGATGGGTGTCGGAGGCGTTCCAGCCGACCTTGTCGTACGCCGGTTCGGCGGTGAAGCCGGGTGTGGAGGTCGGGACCAGAATGGTCGAGATCTCCTTGCGGCCGTTCTCCTTGGTTCCGGTGACCGCGGTGACGGTGACGAGCTTGGTGATGTCGGTGCCGGAGTTGGTGATGAACTGCTTGTTGCCGTTGATCACCCACTCGCCGTCGACGAGTTCGGCCTTGGTGCGGGTGCCGCCGGCGTCGCTGCCGGCGCCGGGCTCGGTGAGACCGAACGCGGCCAGCGCCTTGCCGCTCGTGAGCTGCGGCAGCCACTCCTGCTTCTGTTCCTCGTTGCCGAAGCGGTACACCGGCATCGCACCCAGCGACACACCGGCCTCGAGGGTGATCGCGACGGACTGGTCGACCTTGCCGAGTTCCTCGAGCGCGAGGCACAGCGCGAAGTAGTCGCCGCCCATGCCGCCGTACTCCTCGGGGAACGGCAGACCGAACAGGCCCATGTCGGCCATCCCGTCGACCACCGCGTACGGGAACGTGTGGTTCGCATCGTGTTCCGCGGACACCGGAGCGACGACGTTCTGCGCGAAGTCCCGAACGGTCTTGGCAAGCTGCTGGTACTCGTCGGGCAGCGATCCGGTGGACAGATATTCGGTCATGACGCGGCATCCTCCGTTGCGAGTTCGGGTGAGGGCTGTGATTCGGTGGCGGGACTGACCCGCGCGAGGGGTTGATCGACCTTGACCTGATCGCCGACGGCGACGAGAACCTCGACGACGCCGCCGATCGGCGCGGACAGGGTGTGTTCCATCTTCATCGCCTCGACGACCACCACGGCGGTCCCGGCGTCGACGGTGTCGCCGGACGCCGCGGCCACCGCGATGACGGTGCCGGGCATCGGGCTGGTCAGTTCGGCGTCGCCGGCGTGGGCGTCGCCGCCGCGGACATTCGCCTCGCGCAGTTGCGAGACGGTCCACGTGCCGGTGGCGCCGGCGAGCCACAGGGTGTCGGCGTCCTCCGCGACGCGATAGCGATCGCTACGCCCGTCGAGCACGACGGTGAGGACGCCGTCGTCGAGTCGTGCTGTTAGCGTGCGCTTCTCGCCGCCCTCGACGTGCACGAGGCCGTCGGTGGGAGTGCCGGCGACCAGTACGTGCTCGGTACGGTCGCCGGCGCGCAGGCGCAGCGAGACCGGACGAGTACCGCCGACCCGCCACCCGCTCGGGACGTCCCACGGATTCGAGGTGTCCCGGGCCCAGAGTGCGAGCCAGTGGTAGGCGGCCGCGGCAACGAGGACGTCGTCGTCGACCGGCGGGGTGTGGAAATCGGCGACCCGGCGATCGAGCAGACCGGTGTCGAGACGTCCGGCGCGGACGTCGTCGTCGGCGAGCAGGAACCTCGCGAAGGCGATGTTGGTGACCACGCCCAGCACCGAGGTGTCGGCGAGCGCCCGGTCGAGCCGTCGCAACGCCTCAGCCCGATCGTCGCCGTGCGCGATCACCTTCGCCAGCATCGGGTCGTAGTCGCTGCCGACGACGGTCCCGTCCTGCAGCCCCGAGTCGACACGCACGCCGGCACCGGTGGCCTCCGCGAGACCGAGGACCGTGCCGCCGGTCGGCAGGAAGCCACGAGACGGATCCTCGGCGTACACGCGCGCCTCGATCGCGTGTCCGGTGAGTGTGACGTCGTCCTGAGTGAATCCCAGCGGCTCGCCGGCGGCGATCCGAACCTGCCACTCGACGAGGTCGAGTCCGGTCACCAACTCCGTCACCGGGTGTTCCACCTGCAGGCGGGTGTTCATCTCCATGAAGAAGAACTCGTCGGGCCGGTCGGCGGACACGATGAACTCCACGGTGCCGGCGCCCGTGTAGTCGACGCTGCGGGCGGTGTCGCACGCCGCGGCGCCGATCCGTGCCCGGGTCGCGGCGTCGAGCAGCGGCGACGGCGCCTCCTCGATCACCTTCTGATGCCGGCGTTGCAGGCTGCACTCGCGCTCGCCGAGATGCACGACGTTGCCGTGGCCGTCGGCGAGGATCTGCACCTCGATGTGCCGGGGCCGCAACACGAACCGCTCCAGGAACAGCGTGTCGTCCCCGAAGGCCGAGGCCGCCTCACGGCGTGCGCTCACCAGCGCACCGGGCAGATCCGCGGCATCCTCGACCAACCGCATGCCCTTGCCGCCGCCGCCCGCGGACGGCTTGACGAGCACCGGGTAGCCGATGTCGTCGGCGGCCGCGATCAGTTCGGCATCGGACAGTCCCGGCCTCGCGATGCCCGGCACCACCGGGACGTCGAACGCGGCCACCGCGTTCTTCGCGGTGATCTTGTCCCCCATCACCTCGATGGCCCGCGCGGACGGGCCGAGGAAGGCGATACCGGCCGCAGCACAAGCCGCGGCGAACGCCGTGTTCTCGGAGAGGAACCCGTACCCGGGATGGATCGCCTGCGCGCCGGTGCGCTTCGCCGCATCGAGCACCCGGTCGATGTCGAGGTAGCTCTCACGGGCCGCCGCCGGCCCGATCAGGACGGCGGTGTCGGCCTCGCGGAGATGCCGGGCGCCGGCGTCGGCCTCGCTGTAGACGGCGACCGAGCGGATCCCCATCTGCCGGAGAGTGCGGATCACCCGGACCGCGATCTCGCCGCGGTTGGCGACGAGGATCGTCTGGAACTGTGTAGTCATATGTGCCCTCACATCCGGAAGACGCCGTAGGAGACCGGCTCGAGCGGCGCGTTCGCGCACGCCGACAACGCCAGGCCGACAACGGTTCTGGTATCGGCAGGATCGATCACGCCGTCGTCCCACAGCCGGGCGGTCGAGTAGTAGGGGTTGCCCTGCGCCTCGTACTGGGCACGAATCGCGTCGGGATCCTTCCCGGACCCGACGGCGCCGAGAACGGACGCGGCCTGCTCACCGCCCATGACGGAGATGCGGGCGTTCGGCCACATCCACAGGAATCGCGGCGAGTAGGCGCGGCCACACATCGAGTAGTTACCCGCACCGTACGAGCCGCCGATCACCACGGTCAGTTTCGGCACCCGGGCGCAGGCGACGGCGGTGACCATCTTGGCGCCGTGCTTGGCGATGCCGCCGGCCTCGTACTCGCGGCCGACCATGAAGCCCGTGATGTTCTGCAGGAACAGCAGCGGGATGCTGCGCTTGTCGCACAGTTCGATGAAGTGGGCACCCTTCATCGCCGACTCGGCGAACAGCACGCCGTTGTTCGCGACGATGCCGACCGGGTGGCCGTGGATGCGGGCGAACCCGGTGACCAGGGTCTTGCCGTACTCGGCCTTGAACTCCTGGAACCGCGGCGCCCCGTCGCCGTCGCCGTCCACGAGGCGGGTGATGACCTCGCGTACGTCGTACGGCATGCGCGGGTCCGTGGGGACCACGTCGTACAACTCGTCCTGGTCCGCAACGGGCGCAACCGGCTCGGCCACGTCCCACGGCCGGGGCGCGCGCGGACCGAGGGTCGCGACGATGTTCCGGACGATGCGCAGGGCATCACGATCGTCCTCGGCGAGGTGGTCGGTGACGCCCGAGACCTTGGAGTGCAGGTCGCCGCCACCGAGTTCCTCGGCCGTGACCACCTCGCCGGTCGCCGCCTTCACCAGCGGCGGACCGCCGAGGAAGATCGTGCCCTGATTGCGCACGATCACGGCCTCGTCACTCATCGCCGGGACGTACGCACCGCCCGCGGTGCACGAGCCGAGGACCGCGGCGATCTGAGGAATCCCCTTGGCGCTCATGGTCGCCTGGTTGTAGAAGATCCGCCCGAAGTGCTCGCGATCGGGGAACACCTCGTCCTGCATCGGCAGGAACGCGCCGCCGGAGTCGACGAGGTAGATGCACGGCAGATTGTTCTGCAGCGCGATCTCCTGCGCCCGCAGGTGCTTCTTCACCGTCATCGGGTAGTAGGTGCCGCCCTTGACGGTGGCATCGTTGGCGACGATCACGCACTCCCGGCCGGAGACTCGGCCGATTCCGCCGATCACGCCGGCACCGGGGCACTCGTCGTCGTACATGCCGTTCGCGGCGAGCGGGGCCAGTTCGAGGAACGGGCTACCCGGGTCGAGCAGGGCGTCGACGCGATCGCGGGGCAGCAGCTTGCCGCGAGCGACGTGGCGCTCCCGGGACTTCTCGCTGCCGCCGAGCGCCGCCGCGGCCAGCCTGCCGCGCAACTCGGACACGAGGGCGAGGTGTTGCTCCCGATGGGAGCTGATGGAAGCGGTTCGAGCGGTTGTCACGTCACCGTCCTCGCAGTTGATGGATACGATGAGATTCGGTTAATCCCGACTAACTGAATTTAGGTTATCCGTGATTAACTGAGTTGTCCAGATCACACGAACGGAAATATGTGACCGATGACCGACGTCGATCGTGAAGCGGGTGTCGTCCCCGGCCGGCGCAGCCGCGCCAAGGCCGACCGACGCCGCGAGCTCCTGCGTGCCGCGGCACGGCTGATCGCCGAACGCGGCTTCCCCGGTGTGCGCCTCGAAGACCTCGGGTCCGCGGTGGGAATCAGCGGACCCGCCGTGTACCGACACTTTCCCAACAAGGACGCGCTGCTCGTCGAACTGCTCACCGACATCAGCGAGCGGCTGCTCGCGGGTGGAACAGATGTCGTCGAGCGGGTGCCCGACCCCCACCGGGCCCTCGCGGAACTGGTGGACTTCCACCTCGACTTCGCGTTGGGTGAGCCCGACCTGATCCGGGTACAGGACCGCGACCTGCATTCGCTGCCCGACAAAGCCCGCCACCGGGTGCGTCAGACGCAGCGTCGGTACGTGGAGTTGTGGGTGGGGGTACTGCGGAAGATGGATCCGGGTCTCGACAGCACGCGGGCGCGCATCGCCGCCCACGCGGCGTTCGGCCTGATCAACTCGACTCCCTACAGCGCCGTGTCCCCGACCGCCGATGCGGCGGACGGGGATCTGACCCGCTCGGTGCTGCGCCGAATGACGTTGGCGGCGCTCGCCGCCGAGACCCGCTGAGTCCGTCAGCTCCGCTTGGCCGTGACCGACGTGTACGCGAGCGTGAGGACCGCCGCGACCGCGATGCTGATGATCCACCGCCACCAGTCGATGCCGGGCGTGTCTCCCTTGTCGCTGATCAGTCCCCAGATCCAGTAGCCGATCAGCGCGCCGACGATGCCGATCACGATCGTGATGATCCAGCCCATCGCCTGCTTGCCCGGGACCACCAAGCGCGCGAGGACGCCGATGACCGCGCCGAAGATGATCGTGCCGATGATCTCGCCCATGACAGGCTCCTTTCCTACGCCCCCGTCATGCGCGGAACACACTCCCGCCCTGGCTCGACGGTACTTTCTCCGACGAACCAGGGCGGAAGATCACCGAGATCGTTGTGCGAGCGAGTCCATCACGACTCGTGGATGATGACGCCGCGGATGTTCTTGCCGTTGCGCAGGTCCTCGTAGCCCTGATTGACGTCCTCGAGCGAGTAGCGCGTCGTGACCAGTTCGTCGAGTTTGAGCTCACCCTGGTCGTACATCCGCAACAGGCGGACGATGTCGTACTGCGGATTGGCCGAGCCGAACAGCGTCCCCTTGATGGTCTTCTCGTTGAGCGTCAGGTCGGCACCCGAGACGTGCACGGTCAGCTTGGTCGGATCGGCGAGGCCGGTGATGACCACGGTGCCGCCCTTGCCGATGACTGCGGTCGCTGCCGCCACCACCTCCTCGTCCACCGTGCCCACCAGGATCAGTGCCTGATCGGCTCCCTGGCCCCAGCTGAGTTCGTTCACCTTCACCGCGGCCTCCTCCGCTGACGCGAAGGCGTGCGTCGCCCCGAACTTCAGCGCGGTCTCCCGCTTGAACTCGAGCGGATCGACAACCACCACGTATCGGGCGCCGGCCTGCACCGCACCCTGGACGGCGTTGATACCGAGACCACCGATGCCGTAGATGACGACGATGTCGCCGGCGCGGACGCCGCCCGCGTACACCGCCGTCCCCCACCCCGAGGGCACACCGCAGCCGACGAGAACGGCGGTCTCGAGCGGCAGCCACTCGTCGACCTTGACGACCGAGTGCTGCGAGATGGTCGCCCGCTCGGAGAACGTGCCGAGCATGCACATCGCACCGAACTCCTTACCGCCGGAGCGGAATCGGAACGTGCCGTCGGGCATCGAGCCCTCGAGGATCGTGGCTCCCATGTCGCACAGGTTCTGCCGCCCGGTGGCACAGTAGCGACACGTGCCGCAGTTGGGAATGAAGCTGCACACCACGTGGTCACCGGGCTTGACCTTGGTGACGCCCGGACCGACCTCCTCGATGATGCCGGAACCCTCGTGCCCGCCGACGATGGGATAGCGCGGCGGCAGATCGCCGTCGGTGAGATGCAGGTCCGAATGGCACAGTCCCGCAGCGGTGTACTTGATCAGGACCTCACCGGGGCCGGGCCCGTCCAGGTCCAGTTCCATGATCTCGAACGGCTTCCCGGCGTCGAGCAGCACGGCGGCCTTGGTCTTCATGGGTTCTCCTTCGAAGTGTTCTGTCGGGGGTGTCGAAGTCAGAGCGCGACGTTGACGGCCTTGGTCTGGGTGTAGAGGTCGATGGCGGAGGCGCCGAGCTCACGGCCCCAGCCGGACTGCTTGTAGCCACCGAACGGCATTGCGGTGTCGAACCCGTTGTACTGGTTGATCCACACCGAGCCGGCCTTCAGGCGGCGCGCCGTGCGATGCGCCTTGGAGATGTCCCGGGTCCAGATGCCGGCGGCGAGTCCGTAGATCGAGTCGTTGGCGGCGGTGACGATCCCCTCGTCGGCATCGAACGGCATGGCCGCGACGACGGGTCCGAAGATCTCCTCCCGGACGACACTGAAGTCGGGTTCGACGTCGACCAGCACCGTGGGCTCGACGAAGTAGCCCGTCTCGCCCCAGCGCTTGCCGCCGGTCAGGGCACGGGCGCCGTCGGCGAGACCGTCGCGCAGGTATCCGGTGACCCGGTCGAGCTGTTCCTGCGACACCAGCGGGCCGAGTTCGGTGGTGGGGTCGAGCCCGGGCCCGATCTTGACGTTGCTCGCGGCCTCCGCGACGGCCTCGGTGAAACGCTCGAAGATGGAGTTCTCGACGTACAGTCGCGTACCCGCGACACAGCACTGGCCGTGGTTGAACAGCCACGCGTTGAGCGAACCCTGCACGGCCGCATCGAAATCGGCGTCCGCGAAGACGATGTTGGGACTCTTGCCACCGAGCTCGAGAGTCACCTTCTTCAGGTTGCCCTTCGCCGCCTCGACGATCTTCTTGCCCACCTCGGTGGAGCCGGTGAATGCCACCTTGTCGACGTCGTCGTGCGCCGACAGGGCGGCGCCGGCGTCGCCGAACCCCGTGACGACGTTGACGACACCGGGCGGGAAACCGGCCTCCTCGAAGACCTCGGCCAGCATGAGCGCGGTGAGCGGGGTCTGCTCCGCAGGCTTGAGGATCACCGTGTTGCCGGCCGCGAGTGCGGGCGCGAGCTTCCACGACGCCATCAGCAGCGGGAAGTTCCACGGCACGATGAGCCCGCACACCCCGACGGGTTCGCGGAGGGTGTAGGCGTGGAACTCGCCGCCCGGAACGAACGGCATCGACACGTTGACCGTGCTGCCCTCGATCTTGGTGGCCCAGCCCGCGTAGTAGCGGAACACGTCCGCGGCCCACGCGGTGTCGACGGCCGATGCGATGGCGGCGGACTTGCCGTTGTCGAGCGCCTCGAGCTGCCCGAACTCCGCCGCACGCTCGGTGAGCAGGTCGCCGACCCGCCAGATGAGACGCTCACGCTCGTTGGGCTTCATCGCGGCCCACGGCTCGAAAGCCCGTCGTGCCGCGCGCACCGCGCGGTCGACGTCCTCGGCCTCCCCGTGTGCGACGTCGGCGAGGCGCTCGCCCGTCGCGGGGTCGTACGTGACGAACGTCCGCCCCGACGCAGCGTCGACGAACTCGCCGTCGATGTACAACTGCTTGGTGCCGGCGAGGAACTCACGAACTCGCGGCGAAAGGGTCTGCTCGGCAACGACTGTCATGCCCGAACCTCCTGCAGTTCTGTCTGTGATGTGCAACACAGCCATCGTGCTTCGGGAGGTGGGTCGTCAACTGTTCAAGCTTTGGACAGCTCTGCCGATCGCCTGGTCAGACGGTGATGTCGAGCGCGCGGATACGGCTGTAGAGCGTCGTTCGACTGATCCCGAGTCGAGCCGCGGCATGCACCTTGTTGCCACCGCTCTCGCTGAGGGCCTCGACGATCGCGTCACGCTCGGCCCGCTCGCGCCCACCGAGCCGCGCGATACGGCCCGGCGCGCGGTAGTCCTCCGGCAGATCCTCGACCCGGACGACGCCACCGTCCGGTCGGTCCGGCAGCCCGGCGAGCACGGCACGCAACTCGACGAGATTCCCGGGCCAGGCGTGCTCGGACAGCGCGGCCAGTGCGCTGGGCCCGAGCCTGAGATCCGCGCGCCCGAGCTGATCCGCGAGTGCCGCGACCAGTCCGTCGAGTTCGCGGATCCGATGCCGGAGCGCGGGGACGCTCACCTGATTTCCGCAGCGCGCGAGCAGATCACGCGCAGCCGGCGGCACGGTGTCCACCGGGTCGCTGGTCATGACGATCCGCGGTCCTGCCGGATTCGCGACGAGTGACGCGATGAGCGCGAGCACCGAGTCGGGCGCCAGATGCACGTGCTCGATCAGCACGTGCGAGGGCGCCTGCCCGACGACCTCGAGCAGCCCGGCGGACCACTCGCGCTCCCCCTGCCCCACGATCTGCGCGGCGTCCAGCACGTCGACCGCGCCGTCAGCGAACTGCCGGGCCGCCCACGTCCGTCCGCTGCCGGGTTCGCCGACGAGCGCGAGCGAGCCCGTCCCCGATCGCAATTCGTGCAACCGGCGTCGCAGCCGTGACGTCGCGTCCTGCGGTACGGCGGTGCGGCGCACCGGTGCCCGCGTCCGACCGGCGTCGAGCAGGAAGAGGGCACCGCTGTCCGCTCCGGCGACCCGGTCGATCTGCAGGGCCGTGCTGCCGCCGGCCGACAGCGCGAAGTGCAGCCGACGCGATTCCCCGGCCGGGACGTCCGCCGCGAGGGCGCGCAGCGCCGCGTGGTCACTCGGCGCGAGCATCTCGACCGCGGCCTTGTTGGTGAGCATGATGTCCTGCCCCATCGCGGCGACCGCCAGTCCGCGCTGCCGGGCGGCGCGCTGGAACGCGTCGACGACGCGGCGATCCGACTCGCGCGCCCCCTCGAGCAGGCGCGCCTCGATGTCGCCGACCGCGCGGGCGACGAACGGCGCGAAGAGCGGGTTCGCGGTCTTCTCGGTGGCGGTGATGTCGAGGATGCCCTCGATCCGCCGGGTCACCGGATGGACGATCGGTTGTCCGTAACAACTGAACTGGCGGAACGACTCCAGGAAGTGCTCGTGACCGTGGACGACCACGCCCTGCCGCACCTCGAGCGGTGTGCCGAGCGCGTTGGTGCCGTAGTTCTCCTCGCTGAGCACGACGCCGGTCAGCAGACCGACACCCTCCATCGCGCCTCGCAGCGCGTCCGAATCGAACACGCGCGCCACCACACGGCAGTCGCGGTCGACCAGGAGGACGCCGCAGCCCGTCCCCGCCAACTGGACCCCGAGTTCGTCGAGCACCGGGCGGGCTGCCCGCAACAGACGCTCGGACGAGTCCGACGGATCGAACAGGGTCGGCTCGGGCACCCTGGCCGGGTCGATGCCGCTGAGCTGCGAACGCTTCCAGGACAGTTCGATCTCCGGCCGTAGACCGTGCACCACCGACTCCTCCGATCAGCCGCGATCGATCAGTTCGAGCGACAGCTCCCGCATCTCGACCTTGCGGATCTTTCCGGTCACCGTCATCGGGAACTCGTCGACGAGGTGCACGTACCGCGGGATCTTGTAGTGCGCGAGGCGCCCCGTGCAGAACTCGCGAACCTTGTCGACGTCGAGCGGCTGCGCGCCCTCCCGCATCCGGATCCACACCATCAGTTCCTCACCGTACTTCGCGTCCGGCACGCCGATCACCTGGGCGTCGAGGATGTCGGGATGCGTGTAGAGGAACTCCTCGATCTCCCGCGGATACACGTTCTCGCCGCCCCGGATCACCATGTCCTTGATCCGGCCGGTGATCGCGACGTAACCGTCGGAGTCCATCACCCCGATGTCACCGGTGTGCATCCAGCGGGCGGAATCGATTGCCTCGGAAGTCTTCTCCGGGTTGTTCCAGTAACCCAGCATCACCGAGTACCCGCGCGTACACAGTTCCCCCGCTTCGCCGCGCGGCACCGTCAGTCCCGTCGCCGGGTCGACGATCTTGACCTCGAGGTGTGGGCCGACACGACCGACCGTGGACACCCGCTGATCGATGGAGTCGTCCCGACGGGTCTGCAGCGACACCGGCGACGTCTCGGTCATGCCGTAGCAGATCGACACCTCCGCCATGCCCATGCGCTCGATGACTTGCTTCATCACCTCGACCGGGCACGGCGATCCGGCCATGATGCCGGTGCGCAGGCTCGACAGGTCGTAGCTGTCGAAGTCGGGGTCGGCCAGTTCGGCGATGAACATCGTGGGCACCCCGTACAACGATGTGCACCGCTCCGCCTGCACCGCCGCCAGAGTCGCGGCCGGCTCGAACGCCGGACCGGGAATCACCATCGCCGCTCCGTGGCTGGTGCACGCGAGGTTGCCCATCACCATGCCGAAGCAATGATAGAAGGGCACCGGTATGCACACCCGGTCGTGCTCGGTGTATCCGCACAGCTCGCCGACGAAGTAGCCGTTGTTGAGGATGTTGTGGTGACTGAGCGTCGCGCCCTTCGGGAATCCGGTTGTCCCCGAGGTGTACTGGATGTTGATGGGATCGTCGGCGGAGAGCGCCCCCTGCGCCCGGTCCAGGGCTGCGCGGTCGGCCTCGAGAGCGGCCCGTCCGTCGTCGAGCAGCCGGTCCCACTGCTCCGACCCCAGCAGCAGCACGTGCTCCAGGGCGGCACGTTCGGGGCGGACCTGCTCGATCATCGCCGCGTAGTCGGACGTCTTGAACGCCGGTGCGGCGATCAGCATCCGGATTCCCGCCTGATCGAGGACGTACTCCAGCTCGTGGGAGCGGTACGCGGGGTTGATGTTGACCAGGATCGCACCGATCTTCGCCGTCGCGTACTGCACCATCGTCCACTCGGCGCAGTTGGGCGCCCAGATGCCGACCCGGTCGCCCTTCGTGATGCCGGTGCCGAGCAGTCCCG
This sequence comes from Prescottella sp. D32, assembly GCF_037287305.1. Classification (NCBI taxonomy): domain Bacteria; kingdom Bacillati; phylum Actinomycetota; class Actinomycetes; order Mycobacteriales; family Nocardiaceae; genus Rhodococcus; species Prescottella sp. D32. The sequence goes on along the minus strand of NZ_JARBSW010000001.1, from coordinate 1,399,128 downwards.
TCGCGAGCGCGTCGACCTCGCGGGCGAGCTCACGATAGGTCCAGCGGCGGCCCGAGCCTCGATCGATCAACGCGTCCCGGTCGCCGTGCGCCGCGACGGTGCGGTCGAAGTTGTCGCCGATGGTGTCGCCCAGCATGGGCGCATCCCACGTGCCCGAGGCGTAGCTCGGCACCGATTGCGACAGCGAAGTCGTGGTCATCGCGTTCCTCTCCGGGCGCCTTCCCGGCACCCACGGGGAAAGCCCGGCAATGCGGGCTCCCCCAACGTACTCGCTCGAGTGTGATGTAGGACATAGTCGACGGTCGGGGGTGCCGACAACTGTTCAGTGTTCGAACACCCCCGACCGGTCAAACGTTCGGAGAACGAACGTTCAGAGGGCGCGGTCCTTCGTCTCGACCAGCGCCCTGGTGCACACGAAGCTGACGACGCCGAGCACCGCGAGCATCAGGCCGATCGCGAAGCTGCCGAAGGACGAGGCCAGCGGCGCCGCGATCAGCGGCGGGATCGCGCCGCCGAGCACGCCGGCGAGGTTGTAGCCCAGCCCGGCACCGGTGTAGCGGTAGCGCGTGTGGAACATCTCCGGCAGTAGAGCCCCGCACGGTCCGTAGGCCATGCCGAAGATCGCGAGCGTGACGCACATGCCGATCACGAACGCGGCGGCCGAGCCGGTGTCGAGGAGCGGGAAGAGCACGAGCGCCCAGACGACGGCGAGAACGCAGGAGATCATGATGACCCGGCGGCGGCCGATCCGGTCCGAGTAGAGCGCCGACACGACGATCGCCGCGCCGAAGACGACGGCCGAGACGATGCCGACAGCGAGCACGAAAGGGCGGCCGAACCCGAGGGTCTTGGTGCCGTAGCTGGTGAGGAACGCGGTGCCCATGTAGAAGAGCGCGAACAGCGTCGCGAGGGCGCCGCCCGAGAGCAGGATCTCCTTGGACTGGAATCGCCATGCGTCGAGGAACGGAAGCGTCCGCGGAGCCGACGTGTCGTCGGACGCCTGCTGGGCGCGGAACACCGGAGTCTCCTCGATGGCGAGACGCATGTACAGCCCGATGCCGACGAGGACGATCGAGAACACGAACGGCACGCGCCAGCCCCAGTCGAGGAACGCCTCGTTGGTGTCGCCGAAGATCGCCCCGGTGAGGATGAACGTGCTGCTCGAGAGCACGAACGCGATTGCCGGGCCCAGTTGGGGGAACATCGCGTACAAGCCGCGCTTGCCCGGTGGGGCGTACTCCGCGGTGAGCAGGGTCGCGCCGGCCCATTCGCCGCCGACCGCGAAGCCCTGACCGAACCGGAGCAGCACCAGGATGATCGGCGCCGCGACCCCGATGGTCTCCGCCCCCGGCAGCAACCCGATGAGGAGCGTCGAGATGCCCATCAGCAGCAGCGTCGAGACGAGGGTCTTCTTACGTCCGATGCGGTCGCCGTAGTGCCCGAACAACATTGCGCCCACGGGCCGGGCGATGAACGCCACCGCGAACGTCGCGAAGGACGCGACGGTGCCCGCGGTGGAACCGAGCGCCGGGAAGAACACCGTCGGAAAGACCAGTGCGGCAGCGGTTCCGTAGATGAAGAAGTCGTAGAACTCGATCGTCGTTCCGATGCAACTCGCGACTGCCACTCTGCGCACTCCGGTGCGCGGGGTGATCGTCGAGTCGACCGATGGCGACACAGTCGTCATGGATCCCTCTTCTCGAGCCGTGCGTGACGCCCCGATTGGCGTCAGCGACTGCGAGGAAAGGTAGTGATCCACGTCACTGACCGGCCACCCCCGAAAGGGGGTGGAGTGAGCTGTGTCACCCGCACGCGGGGCGCGGTGGGGGCATCCGGGCGAGGACGACGGCGAGCGCCGCCGCCCACGACGCGGCCGCCCACAGCGCGTTCAATCCGACGAGATTGTGGGCGAACGCCCCGAGAGCGGCTCCGATCACCATCGCCGCCCAGAGCAGGAAGTGCCGGACCCACCCCCACCGCTCGCCGCCCGTCAGCGCGGTGACCAGGCGCTGGCCCATCTTCACGAGAGTTCCCGTCATGTAGGTGAGGCTGATACTCACCTCTCCCTCGCGTTCGAAGGTCGCGTTCTCCGCCCCCATCGCCAGGACCATCAGCGCGATCGCGACGGGCGTGCCCCCCACGAGGTGGGCCGTCGCGGCGAGGGCGAGGAGCACCGCGACGAGGGTGAGAACCGCCTGGCGGTGACTGCGTCCGGCGGTCCTGCCCGTGAAGGATCCGGCCATCACCCCGATCACGAACAGGACGACGATGCCGGCACCGGTGAGCGCGGTGCCGACCAGCCCCTCGCCGAGGGAGACCGCCAGCTTGGTCGAGTTACCACTCATGAAGGAGACGAAGTATCCACCGAGCGTGATGAATCCCATCGCGTCCACGAACCCCGCCAGGGCGGACAGGAAAACCGCGACGACCGCGACGCCACGGGGATAGTGCAGCACCATGGTTGGAACATAGTCCGGGTGCCCCGCCCACCGGCCGTCCGGCCGCCGGGCGGGGATCGCGTCAGGCCGCGGCGTCCTCGTCCAGCCCGCAGGCGCCGCGCAGCTCGCGCGCGATCTCACCCCACACCGTGGCGTACGACGCGATCTCCGGGGCGGCGATCCACGCCGCGTCGCCGGCCTGCGCCTTCCGCAGCGCCTCGGCGAACAGGTCCTGGTAGCGCGACAGCCGCGGCACGAACGCGGAGACGTCGTCGAGGACGTCCTGCGCCTTCCGGTCCAGCGCCGCGAGCGCCTCGACGTTCGGGCCGCCCTCGACGAGTTCGCGCAGCGGACCGTCGAGTTCCAGGAAGCGCTCGTGGATCTCGGCGATCGAATCCTCGTCGATCGACACGCGCTCGGCGTCGAGCTGATCGCCGAGCTCGGCCACACCCGCATCGGTCAGCGCGAACGCGCCGTCACCGGTCTCCTCCGCCTTGCCCTGTGCCAGGAGGGCGTCACGTGCCGCCTCCGCGGATGCGAGTGCGACGCCCAGCTGCGCGGCGAGGACGTCGGCCGTCACCTGCCCCTTCAGCCGGATCGTCTGCAGCAGTGCCAGTTCGTCGACGTTGCCCGCGAAGGCCATCGTGTTCTCCTCGTGTGTGCGGTGGTTCCGACAGGAAACCTACCGCCCGAGGATCCGCGCCGGGTCACCCACGGTGGCCCGGCACCGGGCACGCGTCGGCGGCCTCGGCCACCACGAGCGGGGCCGACGCCGGCCCGGGACGCGCGCCGCGTTCCCAGTCGGCACCGAGCAGCGGGACCTCGCCTTCCAGCGCGGCGAGTTCGGCGGCGTCGAACACCCGCCCCCGGCTGAGCAGGCGCACCCCCTCCGGCGCCTCGAGGCTGAACCCCGCACCGCGGCCGGGGACGACGTCGAGGACCAACTGCGTGTGTTTCCACGCGTCGAACTGCGGACCCGAGATCCACAGCGGCACGGCGTCGTCGTCCTGCGGGGCGATCGTGCCGAGCTCGCCCACCCCCAGACTCAGATCGAACACCCCGAGCAGGACGTCCCGATCGCCGACGGTGAACTCTCCCATCGGGAAACACATCGGCGCGGAGCCGTCGCAGCAGCCCCCGGACTGGTGCAGCATGAGCGGGCCGTGGACGTCCGCGAGGTGGCGCAGCAACGACGCCGCCGCGCCCGTGACGACCGCGCGGGGCGGGGCCGCGCTCATGCGAAGTCCAGGACGACGCGGCCGTCGATCATGCCGCGATCGAGTTCGTCGAAGACATCGTTGATGTCCTCGATTCGCCGCGCGTGGACGGTGGGATGGATCGAGCCGCGGGCGTAGAAGTCGAGCGCCTCCACCATGTCCTGCCGAGTGCCGACGATCGATCCGCGCAACGTCAACCCCTTCAGCACGGTGTCGAAGATCGGGGTGGGGAACTCGCCGGGCGGCAGGCCCGTGAACGTGACGGTTCCACCCCGTCGGACCATGCCGATCGCCTGCGCGAACGCGGCCGGACTGACCGCGGTCACCAATACCGCGTCGGTGCCGCCGGTGGCCTGCCGCACCTTCTCCACCGGATCCTCCTCGAATGCGTTGACGAGCAGTTCCGCACCGTGGCGGGCCGCAAGCGCGAGCTTCGAGTCGGCGACGTCGACCGCGGCGACGCGCAACCCCATCGCGGTGGCGTACTGCACCGCGACGTGCCCGAGCCCGCCGATCCCGGAAATGGTCACCCACTGGCCCGGGATGAGGGCACTGACCTTGAGCCCCTTGTAGACGGTGATTCCGGCGCACAGGACCGGCGCCACCTCGATCGGATCGGCTCCCTTCGGCACTCGGGCGGCGAACCTGGAGTCGACCAGCATGTACTCGGCGAACGAGCCGTCGACGGTGTATCCACCGTTGATCTGTCTCTCGCACAGCGTCTCCCAGCCCGTGCGGCAGTAGCGACACTCGAGGCACGTCGACCACAGCCACGCATTGCCCACGAGATCGCCCACCGTCAGTTCGGTGACGCCCTCCCCCATCTCGACGACCTCGCCGTAGCCCTCGTGCCCCGGAACGAAGGGCAGCGTCGGCTTGACGGGCCAATCTCCCTTGGCGGCATGCAGGTCCGTATGGCAGACGCCGCTGGATCGCACCTTCACGAGCGCCTGATCGCGTCCCGGCTTCGGGATCGGGACGTCCTCGATCGAGAGGGGCTTGCCGAACTCACGAACTACCGCGGCCTTCATCGTCTCGGCCATGCGAAACCTCCGGACTCGGTCGTTCGATCAGAAGAAGCCCTGTGCGCCGGGCGCGTAGCTGACGAGCAGGTTCTTCGTCTGCTGGTAGTGATCGAGCATCATGTGGTGGTTCTCGCGCCCGATGCCGGACTGCTTGTAGCCGCCGAACGCCGCGTGCGCGGGGTACTGGTGATAGGTGTTGGTCCACACCCGGCCCGCCTGGATGTCGCGTCCGGCCCGGTACGCGACGCCGCCGTCCCTCGACCACACTCCGGCGCCGAGACCGTAGAGGGTGTCGTTCGCGATCGCGATGGCCTCGTCGTAGTCGGCGAAGGACGTCACGGACACCACCGGACCGAAGATCTCCTCCTGGAAGATCCGCATGTCGTTGGTGCCGGTGAAGATCGTCGGCTGAACGAAGTACCCCTCGGACAGGTCGCCGCCGAGCTCGGCGCGCTCGCCGCCCGTGACGACCCGGGCGCCCTCGTTCTTCCCGATCTCGATGTACGACAGGATCTTCTCGAGCTGGTCGTTCGACGCCTGCGCACCGATCATCGTGTCGGTGTCGAGCGGGTCACCCTGCCGAACGGCCTTGGTGCGCACCGCGGCGAGCGCGAGGAAGTCGTCGAAGATGTCGCGCTGGATCAGTGCGCGCGACGGGCACGTGCACACCTCGCCCTGGTTCAGCGCGAACATCGTGAAACCCTCGAGGGCCTTGTCCTGGAAGCTGTCGTTCGCGGCGAGCACGTCGGAGAAGAACACGTTGGGACTCTTGCCGCCGAGTTCGAGCGTGACGGGGATGAGGTTCTGCGACGCGTACTGCATGATCAGCCGGCCGGTCGTGGTCTCACCGGTGAACGCGATCTTCTTGATCCGCGGGCTCGACGCGAGCGGCTTGCCGGCCTCGGTACCGAAACCGTTGACGATGTTGACGACACCGGGCGGCAGCAGGTCGCCGATGAGCGAGAACAGATACAGCACCGACGCCGGTGTCTGCTCGGCCGGCTTGAGGACCACGGCGTTACCCGCCGCGAGCGCGGGCGCGAGCTTCCACGTCGCCATGAGGATCGGAAAGTTCCACGGAATGATCTGCCCCACCACGCCGAGCGGCTCGTGGAAGTGATAGGCGACAGTGTCGGTGTCGATCTCCGACAGCGCACCCTCCTGCGCGCGGATGGCACCGGCGAAGTAGCGGAAGTGGTCGACCGCGAGCGGGATGTCGGCGTTCAGGGTCTCCCGGATCGGCTTGCCGTTGTCCCACGACTCGGCGAGCGCGATCTTCTCGAGGTTGGCCTCGATCCGGTCGGCGATCCTGTTCAGAACGAGCGCTCGCTGCGCGACCGGCGTCTTCCCCCATGCCGGCGCCGCGGCGTGTGCGGCGTCGAGGGCGAGTTCGATGTCCTCGGCGGTCGACCGGGCGACCTCGCAGAACGGCTGGCCCGTGATCGGTGTCGGATTCTCGAAGTACTGCCCCTTCACCGGAGCCACCCACTCGCCGCCGATCCAGTTGTCGTAGCGCGTTTCGAAGGACATCAGGGCATCGGGAGAACCAGGGCGGGCGTACACGCTCATCGAAGACTCCTTACTCGGACGGGGCGAACACCCCGATCGGGGTGTGACACAGGACACTAAGCACGCGAACATTGCGATTACGACGTAGAAGTGGTCACAACTGGGCGACGACGCCACTTCGGAGCAACAGCACACTTCGCCGCCGCGCGACGGAGGATGTCCGATTTCGTCACGAAACCGGCATCCGACTGGCTAGTGTGCGGACCAGAGGTGGAACACGTTCCACCGGATGATTCGTTGCTCTGGAAGGAATGCCGATGCAGTTCAACCTGGCCGATATCTTCGAGACCGTCGTGGACGCCGTGCCCGACCGCATCGCGCTGACGTACGAAGGCCAGCACCTGTCGTACAAGAGCCTGAACGCGGAAGCGAACAAGGTTGCACACTTCCTGGCCGAGGCCGGGGTGGCACCGGGCGAGCACGTGGCGCTCTTCCTGAAGAACAGCATCGAGCACGTGACGTCGCTCCTGGGGATCCTCAAGATCCGCGCGGTCCCGATCAACGTGAACTACCGGTACACCCCGTCCGAGCTCGAGTACATCTTCACCAACTCGGACTCGGTCGCGGTGGTCGTCGAACTTCCCGAACACCAGCGCACCCTCGCCGGCCTCCTCGACAACTGCCCGTTGGTCCGGACGGTGATCGTCGTCGGCGAACCCGAGCAGGAGCTGCTCACCGCGGCCGAGGCACGGTCCGTGACGGTGCTGCCGTTCAGTGACTCGCAGGCGCACTCGGACGCCACCGACTTCCCGGCCCGGTCGGGTGACGACCTGTACGTCCTCTACACGGGCGGCACCACCGGCTATCCGAAGGGCGTCATGTGGCGCCACGACGACTTCTTCCACAAGCCGCTGTCGGGCGGCAACCCCTACGGCGCGGAAGCCCGCAAGGATCTCGCGGAGATCGCGGCCGCCGCCAAGGAGTTCCCCGACATGACGTTCCTGATCGCGGCGCCGCTCATGCACGGCGCCGCGTCGTACTCGCTGTTCACCTTCTTCACCCTCGGGGCCCGCCTCGTGGTGATGCGCGACTTCGATCCCGTCAAGGTCGTCGAAGGCATCGAGAAGGAGAAGCTGCAGGTGATCCTGATCGTCGGTGACGGCATGGGGCTGCCGCTGGTCGACGAGATGGAACGCCGCAAGGGCGAGGTCGACCTCAGCTCGCTGTTCTCGATCACCTCGGGCGGCGCGATCTGGTCACTGAGCGTGCGCGAGCGGATGCTGGCCGTCAAACCGGAACTGTTGCTGCGCGACAACTTCGGTGCGTCGGAGTCCGGCAACGACGGCGCGTTCACGATCGACGACAACGGCAACCTGCGCATGCCCCCCTCCCCCAACCTGATCCTGGTGAACGAACGTCTCGAGCAGATTCCCGCGGGCTCCGACGAGATCGGGTACATCGCGCGCATCGGCAACGTTCCCCTCGGTTACTACAAGGACGAGGAGAAGACCGCCCGCACCTTCCCCACCCGCGCCGACGGCACCCGCATCTCGGTGCTCGGCGACATGGGCACGATCGAGGCGGACGGCACCATCGTCTTCCTCGGCCGCGGTTCGCAGTGCATCAACACCGGCGGCGAGAAGGTCTTCGCGGAGGAGGTCGAGGCGGCACTGCACGCACATCCGTCGATCTCCGACGCCCTCGTCGTACCGGTGCCGGACGAGCGGATGGGGCAGCGCGTCGCCGCCGTCGTCGCGGTGTACCCCGGCTCCGACGAGCTGACCCTCGACGCCGTCCAGGACCACTGCCGCAAGACACTCGCGGGCTACAAGGTGCCGCGCGCGTTCGTTGTCGTCGACGAGGTCAAGCGCACACCGGCCGGCAAGGCCGACTACCGCTGGGCCACCGACGTCGCCGCATCGGACGCCGTCTCGAGCTGACTCACAGGAGGGTGCTCGCACGCTCCGCCACCATCACGGCGGTGGCGTGCGGGCCCCGGCCCGGGATCGCGGGGAAGATCGACGTGTCGACGATGAACAGTCCGTCGACACCGTGGACGCGGCACTCCTCGTCCACCACCGACGTCGCCGGGTCGGCCCCCATCCGGCAACTGCCCGACAGGTGCAACGACGTGCCGAGGTGATCCGACAACCACTCGTCCGACGTGTCGACGTCGTCGGGATCGACCAGGGCACGCATCGCACCGGTGCGCATCAGGTCGGCGGCATGGAGCACCGCGGCCCGCAACGCGTCCCGATCCGCTGCCGACTCGAGGTAGCGGTACGACACCGAGGGCGGGGCGCCCGGATCGGCCGAGACCAGTCTGATCTCACCGCGGCTGTGCGGCTTCATCAGCACCACGCCCAGGCACGGCCGGCCGATCCCGGATCCGGGTATGAGGTCACCGAACGACGCTGTGTACGGGCGCATTTCGATGCCGTCGGCGTTGAGGGTCACCTGCAGGGCAGGCACACTCGTGGTCCTGGGCACCGGCACCCGGTAGCTGTACGGCAGCACCACCTCGGGATGGTCACTGAAACCGGACCCCACCGCCGGCAGGTCCGCGACCACCTCGATGCCGAGATCTCGGAGGTGTCGGGCGTCGCCGACCCCGGACAGCATCAGCAGGTGCGGGGTCGCCACCGCGCCGGCGGTGAGGACGACCGTCGACGCACGGATGGTGTGCAGCCCCTCTTCCGTCGCGATCTCGAGGCCGGCCACGCGGGTGCCGTCGAACAGCACCTTGGTGACCGTTGCGCCGGAGCGCACCGTGAGGTTGGGGCGCCCCAGGTTCGGCAGGAGGTAGGCCGACGCCGGACCCACCCTCACGCCGTCCCGGATGTTGAGCGGCACCGGGCCGACGCCGTGCGAACCGGGCGCATTCTTGTCCGGATCCTCGGCGTGCCCCGCGTCGCGGGCAACGTCCACGAAGGCGCTGCTCACCGGGTGCCAGCGATCACGAGGTTCCCGATGCACCGGGATCGGCCCGTCCGACCCGTGCCACGGTCCGGTGAAGTCCGCGTCGGATTCGATGCGTTTGTAGTACGGCAGCACCTCGTCGAAGGACCACGACCGCGGCCAGCGATCGAAGTCGTCCGTCTGCGCGCGCACGAAGTACCCACCGTTGACGGCCCCCGAACCACCGAGGACCCGGCCGCGAGCGATCCACCCGGACCGTTCGCTGGTGAGGTTCACCTGGTACGGCCACACCCAACGACTGTCGGGCCCCACCGGCAGCACCCCGGCGTCGACGAGCTCGGGGGGATATTCCGAGGGAATCCGATGTCCGGGAGCGGATTCGACGAGCAGCACCCGACGGCTCGGATCCTCACTGAGCCGTCCGGCGAGAACGCTGCCGCACGAGCCGCCGCCGATGACGACGACATCGGCGGACTCGGACGGATGCGGCTGGTCCCGGCTCACCGTCAGCTGCCGATACGGGGAGCGAGTGCTCGCAGGTCCCGGGCACGAACCGCGCCCTGCCACAGGCCCGCGCCGTACGCGACGTCGTCGAGGCGCTTGAATGCCGTGTGCCGCAGCGGGTCCAAACCGCCCGGCTCGCGATGTTTCACCCAGTCGACGACGCCCTCGGCGACGGCCACCGCCACGGCCAGGCGCCGGATACGCCGCGAACACAGAACCGCCAGGAACGTCACCGGCCAGTAGTGACGGCACATCGCGGACGCGAGTTGCCATGCGCCACCGGCAAAGCCGCGAGCTGCGAGGATCGCTGCGATCCGTGTCGGCTGGTCGAGCTCACGAAACGTGCGCCGCAGTCGCGTCGCCGTCACGAGCAGGGTCGCGAGGCTGCCGAGCAGGCCGATACGCGTTCCCGTCGCCGCCGCGAGCACGGCGAACAGCGTCCATTTCGACATCGCCAGCGGCGGGACCATGCCGTCGTGCCGTGACGCCAACGGGGCCGCACCGGTGCCGTAGAAGAGCTTGCGGGAAAACCACTTCCGGAAGGTGACGCGGTGGTCGTGCGCTACCTGAGACACCGGTTCGTACCGCAATCGCCAACCCGACTCCTGCAGACGCCAGCACAGATCGACGTCCTCCGCGACGTGCATGGTCTCGTCGAATCCACCGGCCTCCACCAGGACGTCGCGGCGCACGAGCATCGCGGCGCTCGGCACGTACGCCACCGGGCTGCCGGAGCGGACCGCGGCCTCCTTGCGGCCCAGGTCCAGTGAAGAGCGCGTGTGCTCGTACCGGGCGAGCATCGACCCCTCGGGTTCGAGGGCCACGATGCGCGGCGCCACAAGTGCCACCGCGGGGTCGCTGAAATGCCCGAGCATCAGTTCGAGCCACCCGGTCTTCGGTACGACGTCCGAGTCCAGGAAGGCGACGAAAGGTGTTTGCGCCGCATGCAGTCCCGTGTTGCGGGCGGCGGCCGGGCCGCGCGAGGCGTCGTGCCGCAGCAGTGTCACTTGGGCGGTGCACCCGGACAGATCCGGAAGCTCTAGGGGCGTGGCGGAACCGTCGTCGACGACGATGACGTTCAACCCCCGCAGCGCCGGCACCAGGCGCGCGATGCCGTCGACGTTGTCGCGGATCGGCACGACGACCGTCACGTCACTCGGCGACGGCGTACTCATGGGGCGCGGGTTCCCGACGCCCGAGTCCAGCAGGCGACGCGCCACCACAGCGGTCTGCGAGTCCACGACCTCGAGGTAGCCGTCGCCGATCATCTCGGCCGCCGCCGGTGCCAGCTTGAGCATCCGCATCGGTGACCCGCCGATCAGTACCCGGCCTCCCGAATAGGCGCGTACCTGGGGATCGAGGCGGACCCCGAACCCGTCGGGGAGTCGAGCATTGCGCATCAGACGATGTTAAGGGGCGGTGCAGTCATGGGCAGAACTTGCCGCGAAAAACCAGGACAAACCGCCACACCAGTCACACCAGCCTCCCGTCGGGCCGTGGCGCCCAGTTCTCGATCGCCTTTCCGGCCCGGCGAACGAGGTCTGCGAACAGTCGTTCCCCCTCCTCTGCGGTGGCCCCGGTGGGATCGCCGAGGATGCCGTTGGGGGTCGCCGCGAGCATGCCACCCGACCGCAGTTGCGGCATGAGGTCCGCGATGGGCGCCGTGTTGCCGGGCTCGGCTCGGCCCATCGTCACGTCAGCGGGTGAAAGATGCAGCAGCAGGGATGTTTCGGTGCGTCCGGCGTGCGCGTCGGCACCCGGTACCGCACACGGCAGCCAGGCCGCGTCGCGGCCCTCGTAGCGAAGGAGTTCGACGGCCTTCACCAGCGCCGGGCCGTTCCCGCCGTGGCCGTTGACGAACACGACACGCCGGGCCCACCGACACGCCGAGCGGCCGTACTCGACGAGCAGCGCCTCGAGCGCCTCGGTGCCGATCGAGATGGTCCCGGCGAAGCCCTCGTGCTCGCCACTCGCCCCGTACGTGATGGCAGGCGCCGTCACGACGCCGGTGAGCGCGCCGGTCAGAGCGGTCGCGATGCGTGTGTCGGTGTCCAGCGGCAGGTGCGGGCCGTGCTGCTCGAACGATCCGACCGGGACCGCGACGGTGAGGTCGTCGCGCGGCACATCGGGCCACGGGGTGCAGGCGAGGTCCATCGGTCGATGGTAGAGCGGCCTCCCGCCGCTCACGGGCCCTGCACCTCGACGACCTCGCCGGCAAATGTCGCCGTCACGTTCCCCTTGGCGACGTCGGCGTCCACGACGTAGACCGTGACCCGCGGCTCGGCGACACCCGACGGCGAGCGAAGGGCGCGAATGGCGACCCGATCGACGTGGCCGCTGGGCAGACCCACGAGGCCGGTAGCGCGTCCGACCAGATCGGCGATGGACTCGCTGTCGAGTAGCGCGAGGTCGACCGTATCTTGGTCCTCGTCCCGCATCGTGGGCGGCGTCCACGGCTCGAATCCGGCAGCGCCCGTGAACATCCACCGCTGCATCCGGGTCGGCTGCCGGGGGATCATCTTCGCAACCACCGCGTCATCGCGGTACAGATCGACATCGTCGGCGACAAGATTGCCGAACTTCGACTCGAAGCGGCGCACGAACTCGCGCATGCCGTCGGCGGTGAACAGAGCGATCGACTCGGCCGAGTGGTCGTCGGCGCTCGATTCGGAGGAGGCGGCAGGGCCATTGGAGCCCCCGGCAGACATCACCTGGACCAGGCCGACCACGATCAACGCCACGACGACCACCGCAGCGAGTACCACAAGAAGGTGGCGCGACCGCGGCGAGCCGGAGTCGGATTCAGTCTCGGACTCACCGCCGGTCCCGTCACCGACAAGATGATCGGGTACCTGCAAGTCCTTCGTCAGCGCCCGAAGAGCGCCGAGCGTCGTCGCGCGCATCGCTGCCGCAGTACGGGACTCGCGCTCTTCGACACCCAGCTGACCATCCGCATATGCGGCGTCGAGCAGGCTGCACGTCTGCGCGCGATCGATGTCGCGCGCCCGGGTCTTGTCAGATCGAGGGTCCGGCACGCCCAGACCCTACTGCGTGGCGTACTCGATACCCATTGACTCGAACGTAAGTTCGAACTAAGCTCGTGTCATGAATCCGGGGGGACTCAACAATTTGGGCATCGCAGCCGCTTCGCTGCGGCCTGGCGACGTGGGATCGCTCGCCGAAGCGGTTCTTGTGCAGGGAATGGCCGACGTTTGCCGTGAGATCGAACGGCTCCAAGCGTTGCGGGTAGCGATGGCCGCCGAAGTCGAGGCGCGTGCGGTCTCGTTCGACACCCTCGGATTTCGTAGCGTCAAGCAGTGGTTGGCTGCGAACACGTTGCTGGAGGTGCCGGCCGCGGCACGGATTCTCGCGTTGGGCCGGATGCTGAGCCGGCAGCCCGAGATCGCCGACGCTTTCAATGCCGGAGATATTTCCGCCGAGCATGCGGCGTTGATCGGGAAGTTCTGCGAAACCCCGCCACGCGGCATGCCGAACGAAGCGCTTGGTTCGTGCCGGAAAGTGTTGCTGGACGCCGCGTCCGGTCCCGCCGCGACCACCGCGACCGTCCGCACCTGCATCTCGCGGTTGGAGCGGATCTTCGAATCCGACGAACTCCCACCCAGCGAAGACACCGAACGCAACGAATTCCACGCCTCGAAAACCCTCAACGGCCGCGTCTCCGTCAAAGGTGACCTCGACGCCGTCACCGGCGAAATGCTCCTGACCGCACTCTCCGCGCTGACCAAACCCAGGAACCCGGTCGACGACCCCGCCGAAAAACGCACCCCGGCACGGCAGCGAGCCGATGCCTTCGCCGAGATTCTGCGCCGCTACCTCGACTCCGGCGACGCCCCGATCGAGGGCGGGGAGCGGCCCCACCTGTCACTCCATGTGAACGCCAGCGATCTCGCCCGCAGCCAGTCGGCTCACGAGTGGGTGAATCCAGACGGCGATTCGGACCTGTTCGGCGACAAAGACATCGCACGCCTACCCCACACGGGACCGCTCTCCATTGCCACCGCCCGGCGGCTCGCCTGCGACTGCCACCTCACCCCCATCGTCATGGACGACGGCGTCCCCCTGAATCTGGGGCGCACCAGCAGGACCGTGTCGAAGAAACAGCGCCGGGCGTTGATCGCCCGCGACTACGGCTGCGCCTTCCCCGGCTGCGGCGCACCACCCGCCCACTGCGAAGGCCACCACATCGAACATTGGGCCGACGGCGGCCCCACCGACCTCGACAACCTCGTCCTACTCTGCCGCTACCACCACCAGCTACTCCACCACAGCCACTGGGACGTGAGAATCGGCGCCGACCGGCACCCGTGGTTCACACCACCCAGCACCGTCGACCCCTACAAGAAGCCCATTCCCTCCAACGAGCGGGCAGGACCACACGCAGCGTAGGACGCTGTGTCGGGGGCGTCGTCGTTGCTACAGCGACACCGCCACCCGATGCCCCTCGATCACCGCGGCATGCGAGCGGCGCGGCGTCACGGCGTCACCGATCCGATACACCTCGAACGGAGTGGAGCCACTGTGTGTCAGTACTTTCCACAACTCGTCACAGGGTTCCTGGTGACTCGCGCACACCAGCCAGTCGAACACCTCGGTCAGAGTGACACCGGAGAGGTGGTTGTCCAGGGTGACCCGCAGACGGCCCGCCGCATCGGCGACACCGCTCACCGCCACATCGGTCCACTGCTCGATGCCCGCACGGTGCGCTCGCTGCTGCCATCGCTCCATGTCGAGTGTGACACCCAGGTCCTGGCCGACGATCAGTCCCGGCGTACAGATCGTCACGGCACAACCGCGAGCAGCCAACGTCTCCGCCACGGACGGCCCCTGATGGAAACCCAGCTCGTCCACCACGAGAACCCGACCGGCCGGGGTCACACTTTCGTCCAGCACGCCCCGGGCATGGACCACACGAGCGCACTCCCCTGCCCACCACGGGCGAACCGGACGCGCCCCCGTCGCGACCACCACCACGTCCGGGGCCAGCGCCCGCAACTGCTCCGCGCTCATCTCGACACCGGTCTCGATCCGCACCCCGCGACGCACGCATTCACCCTCGAGATTCCGTACGAGATCACCCAACTCGCCGCGCCCCGACGCAGACGACGCGACCCGGATCTGACCACCCACGACAGGCGAGCGTTCGAACAGTGCCACCCGATGCCCGCGCTCAGCCGCGGTCGCCGCCGCCGACAGCCCCGCCGGCCCGCCCCCGACCACCACCACCCGTCTGCCGGGCACCCGAGGATCGGGCAGCGGAACCGATTCCTTTCCCGCACGGGGATTCTCGACGCAACCGAGCCAACGACCCAGCCCCATGCGTCCCACACACTCCTGATTGCACGACAGGCAGGTGCGGATCTCGTCCGCGGCGCCGCGCAGCGCCTTCGTCGCGAAATCGGGGTCGGCGATCTGCCCGCGAGTGATACCGACGAGATCGCACCGCCCGTCGGTGAGCGCGCGTTCGGCCTCGGCCGGTTCTTTCAGCCGGCCCACGCCGATCACCGGCAGCGCCACCGCTGCCCGAATCGCCTCCGAGATGTGCAGCGCGTAGCCGCGGGGAGTCGCCATGGACGGCTCCACCAGGTGCAGCGTCTCGGTCGCCACGCCCATCGTGGTGTTGATGTAGTCGACGGCCCCCGAGGCCTCCACGATCCGGGCCACCGCGACGGCCTCGTCGAGCACTGTCCCGCCGGGCACCTGCTCGTCGCCCGAAAGACGCACACCGAGCACCAGATTCGGACCGATCGCGGCTCGGACGGCGGCAATCACCTCGACGAGGAACCGGGCGCGGTTCTCGAGGGATCCGCCGTAACGATCGCTCCGCCGGTTCGTGGCCGAGGACAGGAACCCCCGGATGAGCGACGACTGCGAGCCCTGCAGTTCGACGCCGTCGAATCCGCCGTCGCGGCAACGGCCGGCGACGACGGCGTAGGCGGCCACCAGCTCCGCGATCTCCGCCGCCTCGACCGCCTTGGGCACCTCCCGGAACAAGGGATCCGGAACGGGGCTCGGCGCCCACAGCGGTCGGCGCGAATACATGCCCGACCCCTGCCCGCCGTTGTGGTTGAGCTGCGCGAGGATCACCGCGCCGTGACCGTGCACAGCGTCGGTGATCGCCCGGTACCCGTCCACCGCCTCCGGGCGATAGCCGTGAATCACTTTCTCGTACGGCCAGTCCGACGGATGGACACACTGTTCCTCGGTGATGATCATCCCCGCTCCGCCGGCGGCACGGGCCGCGTAGTACGCGGCGTGCTGTTCAGTGGGCAGACCCCCGTGCGCGTAGTTCGTCAGGTGCGCGGTGAACACGACCCGATTACGCAGGGTCCGCCCGCCGAGGCGAAGCGGGGACGACAACCGTGGATACAGCATGGATCGGTCGCGTCAGACCTTCGTGTTGCCCTGGTCCAGTGCGACCTGGCTGGCCGTCACCGTCTTGGCGCCGTCACCGGCCAGCCACAGCACCGCATCCGAGATGTCGTCGGGATCGGCGATGGGCTTCTCGGTGAGGATCGGCGCGAAGTTCGGGCCGTAGTGCGGGTACTGCTGGAGGATGACGAGGCTGCCCGGGTCGGTGCCCATGTGCGTGTTGACGCCGTACGGATGGATCGAGTTGACGCGGATCTTGTACTCGCCGAGTTCCTTCGCCGCGGCCTGCGTGAGACCGACGAGACCGAACTTCGACGCCGCGTAGTGTGCCTGGCCGGGCAGCGCCTTGATGCCGGCAACCGAACTGACGACGATGATCGAGCCACCGTTGCCGGCCTCGATCATGGCCGGCACCGCGGCCTTGAGGGTCTTGAAGGCGCCGGTGAGGTTGATGTCGATCAGCGTCTCCCACTGGTCGTCGGACATCTCCCAGAAGCGATTCCAGTTGCAGATACCGGCATTGGCGATCACGATGTCGAGCCGGCCGAACTGTTCCACACCCGCGTCGACGACGGCCTTCAGCGCCGCGCTGTCGCGGACATCCGCCTCGCGGGCGTAGATCTTGGCGCCCTCGGCCTCGACGAGTCGAACGGTCTCCGCGAAATCGTCGGCCGTCGCGGCGTCGTAGGTGTTGTGGTCGGTGACGCTCTTGCAGACGTCCACCGCGATGATCGCCGCGCCCTCACGCGCCAACCGCACCGCGTGCGTGCGTCCCTGCCCACGCGCCGCGCCCGTGATGAAGGCGACCTTGCCGTCGAACTGTCCCACCGTGATCTCCTAACCCGTGACTACCTCGTACTGCGACATGGACATTGCCGCGAGTCTTCCCTCGCGGACGGCTTCGAGGACGGTGCGGGGGGCGACACAGTCGCCGACCCTCACCGCGCCCTCGCCCACGACCGACCACTCGTTCGGCAACGGAAGCGAACAGTCGACCAGTACCGAGCACGGTACGCCGAAGCGGACACCCGTGAAGCGGTTCTGCAGCAGCACTTCTCCCGCTGTCCCGGCCATCGGGAGAACCGCAAGAAGCGCCGTCACACCGGCGTCCCGCAGGCGTTTGTTCGCATCCACCAGATCTCCCGTCGGCCCGAGTCTCGATCCGACCAACTGGTCGGGCGTCGCGATCGTGACGTCCAGCCCGCGGTCCGCCAGCAGCAGTGCGACGGACACCGCCACCGGGCCGCCGACCGGATCGAACACGATGACCGGCCCCGCATCCACCCTGGAACCGGACAGCACCTCGGCCGCGGTGAGCACGCGCATCGCGGCATCCACGGGGCACGGTGCCGGGCGGGGCCTGCTCCCGGTCGCGACGATCAGCGCCCCGTCTCCGCTCCGCCCGTCCGCGACATCGTCCGGCTCGATCTCGGCGGCCGTCCTGATCTCCACGCCCAGTCGACGGCACTCCGCCTCGAGCCAATCGGCGAGCATCGACAGTCGTGTCCGGCCCGGTCCCGCTGCGGCGGTGCGGAGCATCCCACCGAGCCGAGTGGTGCGCTCCGTCAACGTCACCCGCAAGCCCCGCGACGCGAGCACGCGCGCCGCTTCGAGCCCGGCAGGTCCTCCGCCCACGACCTGCGCGGAGGCGGGGCCGGCCACGGCCACCGGTTCCGGATCGACAGTCTCGAATCCGGCCGTCGGGTTACCGATGCACGTCACCACCGGGTTGCGAGGATCGCGGACCAGGCAGGTCTGGTTGCACAGCACGCACGGCCGCGGGGCCGACCCGGCCCGCACCCGCGACACGAGGTCCGGCTCGGCAATCTGGGCGCGCGTCATCTCGACGAGATCCGCGACGCCGTCGTCGAGCGCCCGCTGCGCCTGCGCCGCGTCTACGACGCTGCCCTGCAACACCACCGGAACCCGGCCGCCCGCGGCAGCACGCATCGATCTGCACAGCCCGAGATTGAACCCGGGCGCGGTGTGGCCGTCCGGTCGATAGGCGGCGGTGGAGTACGGCCCGCCCCGGACCACCACGAGCAGGTCCAGCGACTCGGCCAGCGCAGCGACGTGGTTCGCCGCGTCGTCCGGGGTGATGCCGGCCCACGGCGCCTGCTCGTCGCAGCTGAGCCGCAGCGACAGGATGCGGTCACCGAGTTCCGCCCGGACCGCAGCGATCACCTCACGCGTGAGGTGCAGCCGATCGACGCCGTAGCCGTCGGTGCGCCGGTTCGTCAGCCCCGAATGAAACTGGCGCAGAAGAGAGGACGGGCCGGCGTCGAGCTCGACACCGTCTACGCCCGCGGCCACCGCGAGCCGGGCAGCCCGACCGAAACCCTCGACGAGCGCGGCGATCTCGCCGGGCTCCATCTCCATCGGCAACTCCCGCGACACCGGGTTCGGGAAGCGAGACGGCGCCCACAACGCCGACTGCGACCACGCACTCGACCCCTGCAGCCCGGTGTGCCCGAGACCCGCGAGCACGAGCGTCCCGTGCGGGCGGCACGCATCCGACACTGCACGCCAACCCTGCTCGCAGTCCGCGGCCAGCGGGGACCGTTCGTACGGCCAGTCACTCCGGTGAACCGACGCGGTCTCGGTGACGATCAGTCCGGCGCCGCCGCGGGCACGACGTTCGTAGTACGCGACGTGCCGAGCGGACAGTGCGCGGGCGTCGCCCAGATTGGTCTCGTGCGGACCGAAGAGCACCCTGGCCGGGGCGATGCGCCCGGCCAGGGTGAACGGTTCGGTGAGGCTGCCGCGCACGCGCGCGGTGTTCTAGCCGACGCCGAGATCGCGGCGGAAGCCCTCGGGGACCACGAGGTCGTTCGGGCTCAGGTCGTGAATCGACTTGTGACCCAAGCCGAGAACCGCCGAGTCGATGCCCCCGCGGAGGATGTCGAGGACGTTCTCGACACCGGCCTGACCGTTGGCCGACAGACCCCAGAGGTAGGCGCGCCCGATCATGACGGCGCGGGCGCCGAGGGCGAGCGCCTTGACGACGTCGCTGCCGCGGCGGATGCCGCCGTCGAGCACGACCTCGAGCTGATCACCGACCGCCTCGGCGATCGCCGGCAGCGCCCGGATCGGAGCGGGGGTGCCGTCGAGGTTGTTGCCGCCGTGGTTCGACACCGAGATCGCGGAGCAACCGGCGTCGAGTGCCCGCTTGGCGTCGTCGACCCGCATGACGCCCTTGAGCATGAACGGTCCGCCCCACTGCTCACGCAGCCAGGCGACGTCCTCCCACGTGGGCAGCGGCGTGCCCATCCACTGGCCGTACGCCCCGAAGAACGTGGGCGGCTGCTGGCCCGGCGCCGCCAGGTTCGGCGTCGTCAGGTCCGGGACCTTGCCGGTCTTTGCGAACTCCCACAGCCACTTCGGGCGGGTGATGCCCTCCGGCGCGAACTGGAACATCGCCTTGAGATCCATCTTCTCCGGGATCGACGGGCTGCCCCAGTCGCGGCCGTTGGAGAACGACCAGTCCAGCGTGATGATCAGACCGGTCGCACCCGCGGCGCGAGCCCGCTCCATGCGCTGGAGCAGCGTGTCGCGATCGCCGACCCAGTACATCTGGAAGAAGGTCTGCGGATTGGCTGCCGCGACCTCTTCGATGGACTTGCTCGCGAAGGAGCTGAGGCCGATCGCGGTGCCGCGTGCCGCCGCGGCGCGGGCGACCGCGACCTCGCCGTCCGGATGCACGGCCTGCACACCCGTCGGCGAGATCATCACGGGCATCGAAATGGGCTGGCCCATCACGGTGGTCGACAGATCACGCTCCCCGGACAGCCCGGCCACGTGCGGGGCGAAGCCGAGCTCGGAGAAGGCCGCGATGTTGTCGTCGACGGTCAGCCCCTTCTCGGAGCCGGCAACCAGTGCCGCATACACCGACTTGGGCAGACGCTTCTTCGCGCGCCGTTGCGCCTCGGCAACCGTCTCGAACCACGTGTTCTTGGCCATTGAAAAACCTCTCGTACTGCTTGTGAACTACTTCTATTCCATTCCGGCAAGCGGATTTTCGTCGCAGATCTTCGCCGGAGGACGGGTCAGCAGGGTCAGCGGCACCGGCGCCTGCGGCGTGCGCCGCTCGGCGCGCTTGCCGGTCCGTGAATGGTCCTGGCTCGACTTCGGCACCGTGCGATCGGCCTCGAGCGCGGACGTGCCGTACCCCTGGACGCACTCGGGGTCCGGGCCGTCCATCGGCAGGCCCGTGAAGAACTTGGCCGCCATGCAGCCGCCGCGGCACGAGTCGTAGTGGTCGCACTTGCTGCAGGCTCCACCGGTCTGCGGCGACCGCAGGTCCTGGAACAGCTCCGAGTGCTGCCACACCTGCTGGAAACCACCGTCCGAGACGATGTTTCCGGCCAGGAACTGGTCGTGGATCGCGAACGGGCAGGCATACACGTCGCCGATCGGGTCGATCAGGCACACGACGCGTCCGGCGCCGCACAGGTTCAGCCCCGGCAACGCGTCGCCGTACGCCGAGAGGTGGAAGAACGAGTCGCCTGTCAGCACACCCTCGCCGTTCGCGACCAGCCAGTCGTACAGCTCACGCTGCTGCTCCTGGGTGGGGTGCAGTTCGTCCCACACGTCGGCGCCGCGACCCGACGGCCGCAGGCGCGTGATGCGCAGCGTCGCACCGAACCGGTCGGCGAGCTCCTTGAACTCGTCGAGCTGGCTCACGTTCTCGCGGGTGACGACAACGGAGATCTTGGCATCCTTGAACCCCGCCTCGGCGAGATTCTCCAGCGCACGCACGGCCATCGCGAACGAACCCGGCCCGCGCACAGCGTCGTTCACCTCGGCGGTCGCGCCGTCGAGCGAGATCTGGACGTCGACGTAATCGCTGGCCGCCAGGCGCTCGGCGACCTTCTTGTCGATCTTGACGCCGTTGGTGGAGAACTTGACACCGACCTGGTGCTCGGTCGCGTAGTCGACCAGCTCCCAGAAGTCGGAGCGGACGGTGGGCTCACCGCCGCCGATGTTGACGTAGAAGACCTGCATGCGCTGCAGCTCGTCGATGATCGACTTGCACTGTTCAGTGCTGAGCTCGCGCGGGTCCCGG
This sequence comes from Prescottella sp. D32, assembly GCF_037287305.1. NCBI lineage: Bacteria > Bacillati > Actinomycetota > Actinomycetes > Mycobacteriales > Nocardiaceae > Rhodococcus > Prescottella sp. D32. Next base: position 1,378,061 of record NZ_JARBSW010000001.1, on the reverse strand, counting down.
CGCCCCGAGGACGACAGGCAGTGCACGCACGACAGGTTGCACGCGTAGGTGAGTTCCCACGTGAGGCAGATCGGGGCGTCGAGACCGAGTTCGAACTGGTCTACGAGACGACCGACCTTGGGGACGAGCGGAGCGGCGGGAGACGACGTGGTCGCGGGCGGCTCGAGAACTGAGGTCATGGGCTGAGTCCTCAAATCTGAAGAGTCTGGTTGGGTACAGAACGTGAAGAAGAGGCTGGGATCAGGACGGCACGATCATGTGCGAGTCGGCGAGCGTGCCGAGGGCGCGCAGATACGGCCGCGCCGCATCCTCCTCGATGCCGTGCGCTCGCAGGGCTGCCCCGACGTTCGGGTGCTGGGGCAGCGATTCGACGATCTCGACGATGGTCCGGTTCTTCAGGAACGAGAGCTTGCGCGTCCCGAAGTGGTAGAGCAGCGCCCCGAAAGGTTCGGGGCGCAGCGCCACCTGCGGATGGAGCTTCCATGCCGCGTCGAGATCGATCGTGCCGGCCGACGAGCCGGAGCCGAGGGCCTGTTCGGACACGATCAGTACACGCCGCACATGCCGTCGATGGAAACCTCTTCCACGAGGGACTCCTCGACGAGCGAGCTCTCGTTGGCAGAAATGACACTGTCGCGATCGGACATCGATTCCTCCTCCAAATCGGACCCCAGCAGCGGGATCTGCGGTCATAGTGACTTCTTCACTGTGACTCGACTCACCACTGTAATGGCATCGGGTGCACAATGACTAGTGAAGGAGGTCACAGGAGTGCGCAGTCGTAGAAACCCGTCGTCGCGAATCGGCCGGAGGCCGACCACCACACGCGACCGCATCGCGGCGGTGGGCATCGACCTGTTCGCCACTCGCGGGTTCGACGACACCAGCGTCGACGACATCGCGGAGGCAGCGGGGATCGCGCGTCGCACGTTCTTCCGCTACTTCCCGTCGAAGAACGCGGTGCCGTGGGGAGACTTCGACGCGCATCTGGCCGAGATGCGCACCCTGCTCGCGGAGATGCCCGACGACGAGCCGATCCTGGACAACCTCGTCGCGGCGGTTCTCGAGTTCAACACCTTCCCGCCCGAGGTCACCGACGGCCACCGCCGGCGCATGGAACTGATCTTCGTGGTCCCCGCACTGCAGGCGTACTCCGTCGTGATGTACGAGGGATGGCGCAAGGTGATCGCCGAGTACGTGGCCGGTCGGCTCCACCTCCAGGCCACCGATCAGCTGCCCAGAACCGTCGGCTACCTGATGCTCGGCGTCGCGATGGGCGCCTACGAGACGTGGCTGGCCGACGACTCGGCCGACCTGATCGACCTGCTCACGAAGGGCAGTCGGATGCTCTACACCGGACTATCCGAACTGCACGAGCCGCTACTGAACGGAACCGCCCCATGACGCTCGACTCGCTCGCACCCTGCGCCCCGGGACTGTGGTCGCACGACCACGTCACCGTCGAACGCGTCCCGAGTGGTCCGATCACCCTGACCCGCAGCGGGGACCGCTTGCACGTCCGGCACGCACTCGGCCCCGAAGCGCTGAGCGAGCGGCTGGTCGCCGAGGTGACCGCGTCGATCGGCGACGCCGACTTCGGACAGACGGAGTTCGAACTCACGATGGTCGGACTGGTCCGCTCCACGGTGCCGGGCGCGCTCGAGTCGTGGACCGTCTACTACCGCAATTCGCTCGAGGAACTACTGGACGGCACCGCGGACTTCGCGCCGATCCACGACAAGGCCGCCGCACTGGTCCGCGGCTCGGTGCTCGACCTCGGCTCGTGCTTCGGCTTCCTGCCCCTGCGCCTGGCCCGCGCCGGCGTCCCCGTCACCGCGACCGACATCCTGCCGGGCACGATGACCCTGCTCGACGCCGTCGCACCCCGCCTCGGCATCCCGATCAGCACGCTCGTCTGCGATGCCGCGAACGTCCCGGTGCCCGACGACAGCGCCGACACCGTGACCGCGGTCCACCTCCTCGAGCACGTCGACGCCCGCACCGGCGCCGACGTCGTCGCCGAAGCCCTGCGCATCGCGCGCGAGCGCGTCGTCGTCGCCGTGCCGTACGAGGACGAGGCCACGGCGTGCCACGGACACGTCCGCACCTTCGATGCCGACGCACTGCGGGAGCTCGGCGCATCGACGGGGCGACCGTTCGACGTCTTCGACCACCACGGCGGCTGGCTCGTCCTCGAGGCCTGACGCCTCGAGGATTCGTGCGCGCGCTCGAGAATGCTCCCGATCAGCGGGAGCCGGAAGAGGCGAATTACCATCGCCCCGGTAGCGTCGCTACGCTGCTACGCTGAAACTAGAACACGTTCTAAACGTTCTACACTGATCCACGAGAGGACCAGAGTTCGCATGACCACTATCGACGTGCCGCACAGCTCTCGATCCGCGGTGCTCACCGTGTCCGGGGTGATCGAGGAAACCCCCGACTCGCGGTCGCTGGTCTTCGACGTCCCCGCGGACATGAAGAGCAAGTTCCAGTACAAGCCCGGCCAGTTCCTGACGCTGCGCATCCCGAGCGATCAGACCGGCTCGGTCGCGCGCTGCTACTCCCTGGCCAGCTCGCCGTTCACCGACGACGCCCCCAAGGTCACCGTCAAGCGCACCGCCGACGGCTACGGCTCCAACTGGCTGTGCGACAACCTGAAGGTGGGCGACCAGCTCGAGGTGCTGCCTCCGGCCGGCGTCTTCACCCCGAAGTCCCTCGACCACGACTTCCTGCTCTTCGGCGGCGGCAGCGGCATCACGCCCGTCATGTCGATCCTGAAGTCGGCGCTGACCCAGGGCGGCGGCAAGGTCGTCCTCCTGTACGGCAACCGCGACGTCGAGTCGGTGATCTTCGCCGCCGAGCTGCGTGAGCTCGCCGCCAAGTACCCCGACCGCCTGACGATCATCCACTGGATCGAGACGGTGCAGGGACTGCCCAGCGTGACCCAGCTCGCGACGCTGGTGTCTCCGTACACCTCGTACGAGGCCTTCATGTGTGGCCCCGGCCCGTTCATGGACACCATCCACGAGGCCCTGGCCCAGGCCGGGATGCCGCGCTCGCAGGTCCATGCGGAGGTCTTCAACTCGCTGAGCGGCGACCCGTTCGCGGACGTCGAGCTCGAAGAGGTCACCGCCGAGGAGGCTGCCGACGCCGCCACCGTCGAGATCGAGCTGGACGGCGAGAAGCACAACCTCAGCTGGCCGCGGAAGCAGACGCTCGTCGACGTGATGCTGTCGAAGGGCCTGGACGTGCCCTACTCCTGCCAGGAGGGCGAGTGCGGCTCCTGCGCCTGCACCGTCCTCGAGGGCGAGGTCTCCATGGAGCACGCCGGCGTCCTCGACGAGGAGGACATCGCCAACGGCTACATCCTGGGCTGCCAGGCCAAGCCGGTGACCGATCACCTCAAGATCGAGTTCTGACACTCGGCACCCGGTCCCAGGAAGGGCCCGACTCCACCGTCCGGTGGGTCGGGCCCTTCCCGCATCCGTACCCGTCGTGGCCGGAACTGCACGAACCCGTGACGTCAGTGCAATCCGGACAACATTGATCGGCCGGTCAGTCAGCGTGACACTGAGGGTGGAGGACACGATCCTTTCCCTAGGAGGCTGGTCATGAAGGCATCAACTCGTTGGCAGGACTACGCGGCCGTCATCATCGGCGCCTACGCAGCCCTCTCCCCACTGTGGCTCGACACCAACAACGCGGCGGTGTGGTCGCTGATCGTGCTCGGCGTGCTGATCGCGGTCGCCGGACTGCTCCACATGGCTCGACCGGAGATGGTCGCGGCGGACTACGCGATGGGCGTGCTCGGCGTGCTGCTGTTCATCTCCCCGTGGGTGATGAACTTCCACACCATGACCGGGGCAGCCTGGACCGCGTGGGTGGTCGGGGCACTCGCGGTCGTGGTGTCCGTCGTCGGAATGCCGGCGATGAGTTCGCGAATGCACGGACACGGAGGGGTGGCCGCACACTGATCCACTCCGACCGGAAGGCACCCCCCATGCCGCCGCGTCCGCGTCGGCGACGGAGCGTGAAGACCGACGGCGACGCCCGCGAGAAGATCCTCGACGCCGCCGAGACGCTGTTCGCCGCCCACGGCTTCGACGCAACGTCCACGGCCGCGGTCGCGGGGGCGGCGGGGGTGCCCAAAGGCCTGATCTTCTACTACTTCCCCACCAAGGCGGACATCCTGACCGCGCTGCTCGCCGAACGACTCCCGGCCGAACCGCTCGACGACCTCGCGCCGCTGGTCGCTCCCGGCGATCCCGCCACGAGCCTGGTGAACCTCGACAACGCGCTCAACCTGCGCGACCACCACTCGTCGGTGATGCGGGTGATCATCTGGCGCGAGGCCGAATCGCACCCCGACGTCCGCGACTACCTGCGCCGCTTCCGGTCGTACCTGCACGACGCCACGGTGCGGATCCTCGAGGCCAGCGCCGCGGTCCCGGTCCGGCCGGGAACTCTGCGGGCGTGCGCGAATGCGTGGGTGGCCGCGATGTTCTCCGCGGCCGGCAACGACCGGCTGCGCGATCTCGACGACATCCCCCGGCAGCACCGTGAGGAACTCGACCCCGTCGCGCAGGTCGTGGCCGCGGGCATGGCGCGCCTGGGCTGACGCCGACGATCCGCGCCGGACCGTCAGCGCGACGGCGCCGCGAGCAGGAGGCGTCCGGCGTCGAAGTTCGCGGCACTGATCGGCAGCTCGCCGCGAGTCCCACTGAGTAGGACCTCCACGGTGCCCTGGCCGGTGGTGTCCCGCCCGAGGGCGTCGATCCGGCGCAGGGTCTGGGCCGCCACGGCCTCGGCGCTGTCGAACAGCGCCACCCCGTCCGGCAGGTGCGCCGCGATCTCGTCGGCGACGAGCGGGTAGTGCGTGCAGCCCAGCACGACACCGGTGACGTCGTCCGGGGTGCGGGCGGCGGCCGCGGCGATGGCAGCCCGCGCGGCCTCGACGTCCCCGAGGTCGATCGCGTCGGCGAGCCCGTGGCACGCCACCCCCACCACCGAACTGCCGTTCGCGAATTCCTTCACGAGATTGGCCTGGTAGTCACTCGCGGTCGTGGCCGCCGTTGCCCAGATCGCCACCGAGTCGCACACCGCCGCGGCGGGCTTGATCGCGGGCACCGTGCCGATCACGGGAATCGAGTCCCCCAGGTCCGCGCGTACGTGCTCGAGCGCCGTGACGCTCGCGGTGTTGCACGGCAGCACGACGACCTCGGCCCCGCGGTCCACCGCACGACGCGCGGTCCCGACCACCCGGTCGATCACCCAGCGTTCGTCGCGCGGACCCCACGGCGCGCCCTCGGGATCGAGCGACAGCATCAGGTCGAGATCGGGCCGCAATCGACGCAGCCACGCAGACGTCGGCAGCAGTCCCAGACCCGAGTCGATGAGCGCAACGATCACCCGACAAATCTAGCCCGCTCAGGCAGGGGCGGACTCGAGCAGTTCCCCGATCGGCGCCCCGGCCGCGATCTTGGCGCGCATCTTCATCACCGCGCCGGCCGATCCCGCACCCACGACGGCGGTGAGGACGCCGTCCCGCGAGTAGTACACGACGAACTTGCGGCCGTCGTCCTTGACGACGTGGACCTCGTCGGTGGCCGACACCGCGCCCAGCGCCTGGATCTTGAGGCCGTACTGGTCGCTCCAGAAGTACGGAACCTGCGTCGGCGCGTTCGGATCGCCAGTGCCGGTGAGCGCACCGGCGAGGATCTTCGCCTGGTCACCGGCATTGCTCCAGTGCTCGACGCGCTTGCACTCACCCGTTCCCAGGGTCCACGCCGCGACGTCGCCGATCGCCCACACGTGCGGGTCACCGGTTCGGCCGACCGCGTCGCACACCACACCGTTGTCCAGTTCGATACCGGAATCCTCGAGCCACCCGGTGACCGGCGTCGAACCGATACCGATCGCGACGACGTCCACCTCGAGTTCGGTGCCGTCCGTCAGGACGGCACCGACGACGCGTCCCTCGCCGGTGAGTTCGGCCAGCCCGACACCGGCTCGGACGTCGACGCCAGCCTCGACGTGCAGTCGTCCCACGAGCGCGCCGACCTGCGCACCGAGCACCGACGCGAGCGGCGCCGGCTGCGGCTCGACCAGGACGACCTCCATGCCGAGCGCCCGCATGCTCGCCGCCAGCTCGCATCCGATGAACCCGGCACCGACGACCAGCGCACGCTTGCCCTCGCCGAGATCGGCTCGCAGCGCCCGACTTTCGTCGATCGAGCGCAGGACGTGCACGCCCGCGAGGTCGGGCAGGCCGGGGATGCGGCGCGGGGTCAGGCCGGTCGCGACGATCAGTTCGCCGTACTCGACCTCGCTGCCGTCGGCCAACAGCAGCCGTCGTGCCGCCCGGTCCAGTCCGGTCGCGGCGGAGCCGAGGCGCAGCGCGATCCGGTGCTCGTCGTAGAACTCGCGCGGTCGCAGGGTGGTGTCGTCGTTCTCGCCCCGGACGACCTCCTTCGACAGCGGCGGCCGGTCGTACGGCAGGTGCGCCTCGTCGCCGACAATGACCAGTTCGCCGTCGTACCCGGACTGGCGCAGTTCCTCCGCCGCGCGGACGGCCGCCAGGCCGGCCCCGACGATCACGACCGGACCGTCGACCTTCTCGGTGCTGCTCATCCCTGCCATCCCCTCGGACCACTCCGACCACTCGAACACAACTGGAACATGTTCTACCAAATCGCCGTGATGCGCGACACCCCGTCGCCCGGCGCCGCCATCTCCGGCGCCACCCCACCCCGGTCACTACAGTTGATTTCGACCGGCACCGCATCGGGAGGGCGCCGGAAGAGGAGCGACGATGACCACTGATCCGGGTTCGTTCAGTTCGAGCGCGGGCCGCGCTCCGGTGCAGTTCGGGAGCGGCCCCTCGTCCGACCTCGTCAGCTCGCAGGGGCGGACGATCATCGCGGACGCCGTCGTCGCGAAGATCGCCGGCATCGCGACTCGCGAGATCGACGGTGTCTACGACGTCGGCGGTGGCACCGCGCGCGTCGTCGGGGCACTGCGCGACCGCATCCCCGGTGCGCGCGTCAACCACGGCCAGGGCGTCGCCGTCGAGGTCGGCGAGAAGCAGGCCGCGATCGACATCGGCATCGTCGCCGAATACGGCGTCGCGCTGCACGAACTCGCGGCCGGGATCCGCCGCAACGTGATCGCCGCCGTCGAGAACATGACCGGGCTCGAGGTCACCGAGGTGAACATCACCGTCTTCGACGTGGTCCTGTTCGACGAGAACGATCCCGGCTCCGAGGTGGACGCCAAGCCGAGGGTCCAGTGACCGAGGCCGACGTCCGAGCACCCGACATCGCAGACCTCGCCGCCGCGGCCGCGCTCGCGGTACCCGGCGTCTCGGGCCTGCACGGTGGCGAGTTCGGGACGGTCGCGACCTATCTGCCGGGGCGGCGGATCACCGGGATCAGCATCGGAGCGGACGCGTGCGCGGTCCACGTGATCCTGCGCTATCCGGCAGACCTGATCGCGACCGCCGATCGGGTTCGCGACGCCGTCCGAGCGGTCGTCGGCGTGCCCGTCGACGTGACCATCGAGGACCTGACGGACGAACTTCCCCACGACGAGACAGGACCACGGACATGAGCAGTACGGGTATGGGACTGATCGCAGGCCTGCTCCTCGCCCTCGCCGGAATCCTCGGCGGTTTCAGCGGATTCGTGTTCGCGGTGCTGCTCGGTGCCGTGGGCATGGCGATCGGCGCGCACCGTGACGGCCACCTCGACCTCGGCGCCCTACTGCGGTCCCGCGGCCGTGGCTGAGACCCCGGAAGACGATCCCGGCACCCGCGGAGGCCTCGTCATCAAGGACCGGGCCTACGAGAAGATCGCGACCACCGCGGCGCTCGGGGTACCCGGCGTCGTCGCTCAGGGCGGCGGGCTGACCCGCTTCACCGGACGCGATCTCCCACGTGCCGACGTCTCCGCCGGCGACGCGTCCGTGGCGCTGAACCTGTATCTCGGAGTCCAGTGGCCCTGCGACGTCGCCGAACTCACCCGCCGGGTCCACCGGGAGGTCGGCAAGCAGATCGAGGACCTGACCGGCCGTCCACTGCAGCGCCTCGAGGTCCTCGTCGCGGGCACCGAGGCCCTTCCCGCCGACGAGTCCGACGGCGGCGCGTGCCCGACGCCCGTGCCCGCCGACATCGTGACCCCGCCGCGGCCGCCGACCGCCGCGCCCGCGGCCGTGCCTGCTGCCGTGGTGACGGCGATCGGACTCCTCGCGCTCGCCGCCGTCGCCGCACGAGAACTGCTGATCGCCCGTGGCGTGATCGGCGGCGCGCCCTGGCTGCGGAACACCTTCGAGTGGATCGGACGCCTGCACTGGCAGCAGTGGCTCGTCCCGGCCGCCATCGCCGCACTTGCCGTCGGGATCCTGTGCGTCCTGCTCGCGCTCGCTCCGCGGACCCGCACCCACGTCGCGCTCCGCACGGCCACCGGCGCTCCGACCACGTGGATGCGGCCGGTCGACGTCGCGCGCATGTGCAGCGCGCGGGCCAGCACGGTGCCCGGCGTGGCCGTCGCGCACACGACGGTCGATCGCCGACGGTCCACCGTCCACGTGCGGCCGGACGAGACCGTCGCCGGGGAGGCCGTGCAGGCGCTCGAACAGGCCGTCGCCGACTCCGTGCGCGCGAGCCTCGACGTTCTCGATCGCCCGCTGAAACTCCGGGTGAAGATCCGCACGCGCGACCGGCGGCGGGCATGAAGCGCGGGCCGGCGGCACTCAACCGCCTCCTCGTCCTGCTGATCGGTCTCGTCCTGGCCGGCCTCGGTGCGGCGGCGCTCGCGTGGGACCGCGATGTCGCGGCCGTGCGCGACGCGGTCGGCCGGCTCGACCGCGACCGCGTCGTCGCCGTCCCCGACGAACCGTGGTGGCACTGGGCGCTCGGCGCGACGATCGGCGTCTGCCTCGTGCTCGGGATAGTCGTCCTGGCCGTCGACCTGAGTCGCCGCAGGGCCGCGCCCACCGGCATGCTCGAGAGCGTCACCGACACCCCCGTGTCCATCGATCTGGGCCCGATCGCGACCGGCGTCGCGGCCGAACTGGCCAGGCTGCCGGGGGTGCGCCGGGCCCGCGGACGCGCGCTTTCCGACCGCGGGCTCGCCACGATCCAGGTCACTGTCGAGGCCGACCCGCGCACCGACATCGCGGCCCTGACCGACGCCGCGGACCGCGTCGCCGCGACCACGACAGCCGCCCTGGGCGGCTCGGCGATCGCGGACGTGGCGGTCCGGGTGCTGCTCCACCTCGATCGCACCGACCAACCCCCGGTGCCCGCCCCGCGGCCGCAGCCCGAGTCCGAGGGTGAAGGAGACTGACCCCATGCGTGACACGGACTCCGAACTCTCGACCGACGATGCCTCCTTCGAGCGGGACGACTTCTCGGACGCCGACTTCTCCGGCGAGAACTGGCAGCACCGCTCCTACGTGGGCTGTCTGTTCCGCGACACCGACCTCTCGGGCCTCGTCACCGAATCGGTGACGTTCACCGACTGCGATTTCACGGGTGCCGACCTCACCGGTTCACAACACAGCGGCTCCGCGTTCCGGAACTGCCACTTCGAGTACACCCGCATGTGGGACAGCTCATTCCGCCACTCGAGTTTCCTCGGATCGGTCATCCGGGACTCCCGCATCCGTCCGCTCACCCTCGAGGAAGTCGACTTCACGCTCGCCTCCCTCGGCGAGATCGACCTGCGCGGCGTCGACCTGTCGGGCTGCAGACTGCGGGAGGCGAATCTCGTCAAAGCGGACCTGCGCAAGGCGATCCTGCGCGGGGCCGACCTCACCGGCGCCCGCACGGGCGACCTCCGTCTCGACGACGCCGATCTCGAGGGCGCCCGCGTCGATCCCTCGCTGTGGACGTCGGCGAAGCTCGGTGGTGCCCGCATCGAGATGAACCAGGCCGTGAGCTACGCGGCCGCGCACGGGCTGCGCGTCGCCGGCTACTGAGCCGGCCGGACGAACTCCGGCTGATCGAGCACCCGCAGCCAGCTGCCGTCCGGTTGACGCCGCACGACCTGCGCGCGGGCCCCGGCACCGTCTCGGGGCGGCGTGGACGTCAACGCGAGATCACCGCTGACGAGCGTCGGCAGCGGCGGCTCCGGCTCGAAGCGCGGCGCGTGCGCGAGCACCTGAGCCCACAGGTCCCGGATCGCCGCGCGACCCACCGTGACGGAACCCGGCGGATATGCCATCACAGCGTCCTCCTCGTAGAGGGCGGCGACGCCGTCCGCGTCCCCGGCGTTCGACCGCTCCACGAACAACCTCGTGAGGTCCTCGGGGGTCATCGCCTTCTCGACATCCGCTTTCGTCATCGATCTGTCCTCTCGTAGCTACCGAATCCGTCCGTACCAGCCTCGATCACTTCAGACCAGAACGCCAACAGATAGTTCTGCTGACATCTAGAATCCACAGTTATGGAGTTGCGTCAGCTGGAGTACTTCGTCGCGGTCGCCGAGGAAGCCAATTTCACCCGCGCCGCCGCGCGCGTACACGTCAGCCAATCGGGTATCAGCGCACAGATCCGACAGCTCGAGAACGATCTGGGCGCCCCGCTGTTCGACCGCTCGACGCGCGTCGCGGCGCTCACCGTGGCCGGAGAGGCCGCCCTCGCACACGCCCGCGCCGCACTGGCCGCCGCCCGCGCGGTCCGTGACGCCGTCGACGACGTCAACCAACTTGTGCGGGGCCGTCTGGAGGTCGGCATGGTCACCGCCTGCACGGTGACGCCGCTGTTCGACGCCCTGTCCTCGTTCCATCGGGCGCATCCGGGGATCGACGTGAGCCTGAGGGAGGACAACTCCGATCGGCTCGTGGACGACGTCCGCGCCGGCGCCGTCGACCTGGCGCTCGTCGGGGTCGCGGGCGCGGAGCCCGCCGGGCTGCACTCGTTCACCGTCGTGCGCGAGAGACTCGTCGCGGCGGTCCCGGGCAACCATCCGCTGGTCCAGCTGTCGTCGGTGACGCTCGCCGACGTGTGCGCGCATCCACTCGTGACGTTGCCGCCCGGCACCGGCATTCGCACGGTCCTGGACCGGGGGTGTGCGGATCTGAACTGCCGGGCCTCCATCGCCCTGCAGGCCAGCGCCCCCGATGCCGTCGCAGACCTCGCGACGCGCGGGCTGGGCGTGGCGATCCTCAGCGAGTCGATGGCCACGTCGTACCCCGATCTGGCGTCGCGGGTGATCGCCGACGTCGACGTCGAGGCGGTGCTTGCCCTCGTCTGGAGGCCGGAGATCTCGCCTGCTCTGCGCGAGTTGCTCTCGTTCACGAAACGCGCATTCGCCTGACGGGACGGCGTCCCCGCGAAGCCGGGCCCGCACCGGCACCGAAAACGCCGAAGGGCGCCCACTCCCGAAGGAGTGAGCGCCCCAGGCGTCAGTGAGAACTAGCTCACTTGATGATCTTCGTGACGCGACCGGCGCCGACGGTGCGGCCACCCTCACGGATCGCGAAGCGCAGGCCCTCGTCCATGGCGACCGGCTGGATCAGCACGACGGACATCTCGGTGTTGTCACCGGGCATGACCATCTCGGTGCCCTCGGGGAGGGTCACAACGCCCGTCACGTCAGTCGTACGGAAGTAGAACTGCGGACGGTAGTTGTTGAAGAACGGGGTGTGGCGGCCCCCCTCGTCCTTCGACAGGATGTACGCCTGGCCCTCGAACTCCGTGTGGGGAGTCGTGGTGCCCGGCTTGACGACGACCTGGCCGCGCTCGACATCCTCGCGCTTGATGCCACGAACCAGCAGACCGACGTTGTCGCCCGCCTGGCCCTGGTCGAGCAGCTTGCGGAACATCTCGATGCCGGTGACCGTGGTCTTGGTCGACTCGGGGCGGATGCCGACGATCTCGACCTCTTCGTTGACGTTGATCACGCCACGCTCGATGCGGCCGGTGACGACGGTGCCACGACCGGTGATCGTGAAGACGTCCTCGACGGGCATCAGGAACGGCTTGTCGGTCTCACGAACCGGGTCCGGGATGGACTCGTCGACCGCAGCCATCAGATCCTCGATGGACTTGACCCACTTGGCGTCGCCCTCGAGAGCCTTCAGAGCCGAGATCGGGATGACCGGAGCCTCTTCGTCGAACTCCTGGCCGGCCAGCAGCTCGCGGACCTCCATCTCGACGAGCTCGAGGATTTCCTCGTCGTCGACCATGTCGGCCTTGTTCAGGGCGACGAGGATGTAGGGCACGCCGACCTGGCGGGCGAGCAGCACGTGCTCACGCGTCTGGGGCATCGGGCCGTCGGTGGCGGCCACGACCAGGATCGCGCCGTCCATCTGAGCAGCGCCGGTGATCATGTTCTTGATGTAGTCGGCGTGACCCGGGGCATCGACGTGAGCGTAGTGACGCTTCTCCGTCTGGTACTCAACATGCGAGATGTTGATCGTGATGCCGCGAGCCTTCTCCTCGGGAGCCTTGTCGATCTGGTCGAACGCGAAGCTCTCGTTGAGGTCCGGGTACTTGTCAGCGAGCACCTTGGTGATGGCCGCGGTCGTCGTGGTCTTGCCGTGGTCGACGTGACCGATGGTGCCGATGTTCACGTGCGGCTTGGTCCGCTCGAACTTCGCCTTCGCCACTGGATGTCCTCCTGGACTGATTGTGCTTGCGGTATGCAGCAGTGCGGTTGGTTATTACTTTGGTCGTGCTTCGGCCGACGAAACCGAGGTTACTCGCCGGTCGCCTTGGCGATGATTTCCTTCGAGACGTTCGCGGGAACCTCTGCGTAGGAATCGAACACCATGGAGAAGTTCGCGCGACCCTGGGTCTTCGACCGCAGGTCACCGATGTAACCGAACATCTCCGAGAGCGGAACCAGCGCCTTCACGACACGGGCACCACTGCGTTCCTCCATGGCCTGGATCTGGCCACGGCGGGAGTTGAGGTCGCCGATCACTTCACCCATGTAGTCCTCGGGCGTGGTGACCTCGACAGCCATGAGGGGCTCGAGAATGACCGGGCCGGCCTTGCGGGCAGCTTCCTTCAGCGCCTGCGAACCGGCGACCTTGAAGGCCATTTCCGAGGAGTCGACGTCGTGGTACGCGCCGTCGAGCAGGGTCAGCTTCAGGTTCACGAGCGGGTAGCCGGCGAGAACACCGTACTGCATCGCGTCCTGCGCACCGGCGTCGACCGAAGGGATGTACTCGCGCGGAACGCGGCCACCGGAGACCTTGTTCTCGAACTCGTAGCTCGCGCCGTCCTCGCCGACGAAGGGCTCGAGGGCGATGATGACCTTTGCGAACTGGCCCGAACCACCCGTCTGCTTCTTGTGGGTGAACTCGTGCTTCTCGACCGGACGCGTGATCGTCTCGCGGTACGCGACCTGCGGCTTGCCGACGTTGGCCTCGACCTTGAACTCACGACGCATACGGTCGACGAGGATGTCGAGGTGCAGCTCGCCCATGCCGCCGATGACGGTCTGGCCGGTCTCCTCGTCCAGCTCGACCGAGAAGGTCGGGTCCTCTTCCGCGAGCTTCTGGATCGCGGTGCCCAGCTTCTCCTGGTCGGACTTGGTCTTGGGCTCGATCGAGACCTGGATGACCGGATCCGGGAACGTCATCGACTCGAGGACGATCGGGTTCGCCTGGTCGCACAGGGTGTCACCGGTCGTGGTGTCCTTCAGGCCGATCATCGCGTAGATGTGGCCCGCGACGGCCTCGTCGACCGGGTTCTCCTTGTTGGCGTGCATCTGGAAGAGCTTGCCGATGCGCTCCTTCTTGCCCTTGGTCGCGTTGAGGACCTGGGCACCCGGCTCGATACGACCCGAGTAGACGCGCACGAAGGTGAGCTTGCCGAAGAAGGGGTGCGCCGCAATCTTGAAGGCCAGAGCCGAGAACGGCTCCTCCTTGCTGGGCTTGCGGGTCAGCTCCTCTTCCTCGTTGTTCACGGCGTGGCCGTGGACCTCGCCGATGTCCAGCGGGTTCGGGAGGTAGTCGATGACCGCGTCGAGCATGGGCTGAACGCCCTTGTTCTTGAACGCGGAGCCACACAGCACCGGGTACAGCTCGGAGGCGACCGTCATCTTGCGGATGGCGCCCTTGATCTCCTCGACCGTGAGCTCCTCGCCACCGAAGTACTTCTCCATGAGAGCTTCGTCGGACTCGGCAACGGTCTCGAGCAGCTTCTCGCGGTACTCGGCAGCCTTGTCGGCCAGATCCGCGGGGATCTCCTCGATGGTGGGCTCGGCACCGGTCGGGACGACGCCGCGCCACGTGATGGCCTTCATCTCGACGAGGTCGACGACGCCGTCGAAGTCGTCCTCTGCGCCGATCGGCAGCTGGAGAACCAGCGGCTTCGCGCCGAGGCGGTCGATGATGGTCTGCACGGTGAAGTAGAAGTCCGCGCCCATCTTGTCCATCTTGTTGACGAAGCAGATGCGCGGAACGTCGTACTTGGCAGCCTGGCGCCAGACCTGCTCGGACTGGGGCTCGACGCCCTCCTTGCCGTCGAAGACGGCAACGGCGCCGTCGAGGACACGGAGGGAGCGCTCGACCTCCACCGTGAAGTCGACGTGGCCGGGGGTGTCGATGATGTTGATCTGGTTCTTGTTCCAGAAACAGGTCACAGCAGCGGAGGTGATGGTGATACCACGCTCCTTCTCCTGCTCCATCCAGTCGGTGGTCGACGCACCGTCGTGGGTCTCACCGATCTTGTAGTTCACACCGGTGTAGAAGAGGATGCGCTCGGTGGTGGTGGTCTTGCCGGCATCGATGTGCGCCATGATGCCGATGTTGCGGACCTTGTTCAGGTCGGTCAGCACTTCCTGTGCCACAGGATTCTTCCCCGCTCGTTGATCGTGTCGGCCCTTCTGGGGCCACGTCTCTTTTTCTTGTCAGCCGGCCCGGTGACGGAACCGACACAGTAGTGACAACGCCAGGCCGAGGGTTTTCGTGCCCGTAAGGCTCCCTCGGCCTGGCGTGGTATCACCAGCGGTAGTGCGCGAACGCCTTGTTGGCTTCAGCCATCTTGTGGGTGTCCTCGCGACGCTTCACGGAAGCGCCCAGGCCGTTGCTCGCATCCAGAAGCTCGTTGGCGAGACGCTCGACCATGGTCTTCTCACGACGGGCGCGCGAGAAGGTCACCAGCCAGCGCAGCGCCAGCGTGGTGGAACGGCCCGGACGAACCTCGACCGGCACCTGGTAGGTGGCGCCACCGACACGACGGCTGCGGACCTCGAGGGCGGGCTTGACGTTGTCGAGCGCGCGCTTGAGGGTGACGACCGGATCGGTGCCGGTCTTCTCGCGAGCCTGCTCGAGGGCACCGTAGACGATGCGCTCGGCGGTGGACTTCTTACCGTCCAGCAGGATCTTGTTGACGAGCTGGGTGACCAGCGGCGAACCGTAGACCGGATCCGCGACGAGCGGCCGCTTGGGAGCGGGACCCTTACGAGGCATCAGCCCTTCTCCTTCTTCGCGCCGTAGCGGCTACGCGCCTGCTTGCGGTTCTTGACACCCTGGGTGTCGAGCGAGCCGCGGATGATCTTGTAGCGCACACCCGGGAGGTCCTTCACACGACCGCCGCGGACGAGCACCATCGAGTGCTCCTGCAGGTTGTGGCCCTCACCCGGGATGTAAGCGGTGACCTCGACGGAGCTGGTCAGGCGCACACGGGCGACCTTTCGCAGCGCGGAGTTCGGCTTCTTCGGGGTGGTGGTGTACACGCGAGTGCACACGCCACGGCGCTGCGGGCTGCCCTTCAGGGCCGCGGTCTTGACCTTGGCGGCCTTGTCGCGGCGGCCCTTGCGGACCAGCTGGTTGATGGTTGGCATGTACCGGCTTTCTTTCTTCGGTTCCAGACTGCTCAGTCGAGCAACCCTGGCTGTTCTGAAATCAGGGATCCATCGGTTGGGGCAAGGAAGCAACTGCCCCGCACCCATCCTCGTGCACACGAGGTCGGGCGTGTCGCGTACCCCCACACAGGCAGCCGGATGCTCGCACCTGCAGAAACCGCAGAATCACGTGCACGGCAATGCCCCGCATAGGCACACAGATCGGCCCGATCACGCCGGAGAGGAGCCCTGTGGAGCGACCCCAGCGGTCGGACACGACCCCCAACGATACCCGGCGGCGCTGTTGGAGGTCAAAGTGGGTCGGACATGCTATGCCGCGAGGTCCAGCGTGGACTCGACCAGCGTCGATGCGGCCTCACACGGATCGGCCCCGTCCCCGCCCGGGTACTGGACCCACCATCCGACCACACCACCGGCCGGGAAGCCGGCCGTGATGCCGCAACTGCCGGGGTCGGCAGGAGTCCGCGCGAGCACTGCGCGCCGGCCGCCGACGGTGACGTCCTCGACCTCGTAGCCGAGCTGTTCGGACGTCCGCTTCTCGACCGCGAGCGTTCCCGTCTCGAACCAGTTGAACGTCACCCGCGCCGGGCCGGTGGCCCCGTTCACGGTCCAGCGGCAGATCGCGCCCAGGAAGCCGCGCTCGATCGCCTCCCCACCGACGATCTCGGCGATCCGGTCCGGCGCGACGACGTCGCACTCGGTGAGCAGGGACGCGTAGTTCGACGAGTCCCCGGCGCCGAAGCCCTGCGGCACGGCGGTGCCCGTCACGGACTCGGCGCATCCGCCCAGGAACAGGATCACCGCCGACGCGACGCCCGCGGTTCGCACGAGGCGGCCGAATCGCGCCACCTCCCCGACTCTCGACATCTCGGCTCCCGGCATCTCGGCTCCCGGCATCCCGGCTCGCTGCATCTCACTGCCCCCTTGCCACGGTCAGCTCGGCGAGACGGCGGGCCGCGACACACGGATCATCGGTGGGATCGGTTTTGCCGTACGAGATCGACCAGTGCACGAAGTCGTCGCCGAACTGCACCCCCAGTTCGCACAGTCGGCTCGACAGCGACGACTCGAACCCGGGGTGTCCGCCGATCTCGATGTCCACTGCGGGACGCCCGATCATCTCGCTGCCCGCCCGCTCGCGTCCGATCGGGCTGCCGCGATACCAGGAGAAGGCGAAGTGCGGCGCGTTTCGATCCTGGTCGGGCGACGTCTGCCATTCGCAGCCGACGGAGTTCCGGACCACGCCGGCGAAACCGGGGACCCCCACCGCCTCGGCCACCTCCTCGTCGGTGACCGAACCGCATTCACCGAAGAAGGGCCCGGAGCCGGCCGCCCCGGATTCCGTCGCGCGGGACTCGTCGGCCGAGTCACCTGGGCTGCAGCCGGCGCCGACCAGCGCAGCCGTCACGAGAACCACAACCGGCCATCCCAGCCTTCTCGCCGCCAGCCTGCTCGCCGCCATGACGCGGAACTGTACCGGCCTCGCCTCGCCGGCAGCGGTGCTCACACCACCGAATCGGTCGCCCCGAGCGGCGCGAGCGCGGCGTCCAGTTGCGCGGCCCAACTGCTCACGATGTCGGCGCGGCGGCGGGAGTCGTCGGTGAGCACATCGGCCAGGCCGAGTCCGCGGGCGAGGTCGAGGGTGGCCTGGACGAGTCGGCGTACCGCGGGGTCCGAGTCGTCGACACCGAGGCTCTCGACGGCCGTGCGATGCGCGATGCGCCCGAAGCGCTCCTCGAGCGGCAGCACGCGATCCCGCAATTCCGGGTCGGCGGCCGCCGCGGTCCACACCTGGAGGGCGGCCTTGAACAGCGTGCCGGTGTAGTAGTCGACGAGGCGCGCGACGACCGCCTCGGTCCGCCCCTCCCCCGTCGGCAATTCGGTGACTTCGCGGCGTGCCTGCTCCATCCGGCTGTCGAACATGAACTCGAGCGCGGCGGTGATGAGGTCCTCCCGCGTCGGGAAGTGGTGCTGCGCGGCTCCGCGGGACACCCCGGCGCGCTGCGCGACGACTGCGACGGTGGTGGCCGACCAGCCGAACTCGGCCAGGCAGTCGACGGTGGCTTCCAGGAGCCGGTGCCGTGTCAGTCGGCTCCGATCCTGTTGTGGTGCGCGCATCGGCGTGGTCCTCTCCGGTGTCTTCCGGCGTCGTGCGGGGTGCGTAGCCCACCTCGTGAGTGGGCGGTCGCGGACATTCAAGTAAACACTGCGCTAGTTAGGGTAACCTTCGTCACATTCGCATTGCGGAAGGGTCTCGGGCACGTTACTAATTCTCCTTAGGGAAGGTTTACCTACCTTCCGAATCGCATCGATCCCAAGGAGACCTCATGTCCTCTGCCGAGCTCATTCCCGTTGCCGACTTCCTCGTCGATTTCGTCGGTGCCGCCGGTGACTTCTTCTCCGGCCTCAGCTTCTTCCTGGGCTCGCTCGACGCGGTCTCGGCGCTCTTCCCGGCTGCCTGAGCCGACCTGCCGGACGGCGCCCGTTCCCGCCAGGGGACGGGCGCCGTCCGCGTCTCAGCCTCCGGCCGCCCACGACGGCTGCCGCTTCTGCAGGAACGCCGTCACACCCTCGATGGCCTCCGGACTGCCGAACAGCCGAGCCGACTGCGCCGCAAGGGATTCCCCGAACGTGTCGAAGTCCGCGAGCACCTTCGCGGTGGTGAGCTTCTTGGATTCCGCCAACCCCTGCGGTGAGCACTTGCGCAGCGTCTCGATCAAGTCCTGCACCGCCTCCCCGGAGTCCTGCACCGCTTCGCTGATCAACCCGATCGCCTCGGCCTCGTGTGGGCCGAACTTCTCACCGGTCAGGAAGTACCGGCCGGCCGCGCGCGAGGTGAGCCTGGGAACGACCGTCAGCGAGATGATCGACGCGGCGAGACCCAACCGAGCCTCCGTCAGCGCAAAGGTGCTGTCCGGCCCCGCGACGACGATGTCACACGCGCCCACGAGCCCCATTCCGCCGGCGCGCACGTGGCCGTCCACCCGCGCGATGACCGGTTTCGGCAGCTCGAGGATCGCCCGCAACAGCTCCGTCATCTGGCGGGTCCGCTCCGCCGCGAGCTCGTCGGGGCTCGCGTCGGCGCCGGCCGCACTCGCTTCCGAGAGATCGGCGCCCGCGCAGAAGGTTCCGCCCGTGTGAGCGAGAACGACGGTGCGCACCCCGTCATCGACCTGTGCGTCGGTGAGCCCTTGGCGCAACTGCCCCACGAGCGTGCTGGATATCGCGTTGCGATTGTGTGGCGAGTCGAGCGTGAGCGTCGCGACACCGTCAGCGACTTCGTAGCGAACTTGTCGATTCGTCATCTGCAGCTTCCTCAGTACGACTTGGGTAGGCCCAGGGAGTGCTGGGCGACGAAGTTGAGGATCATTTCGCGGCTGACCGGCGCGACCCGCCCGATGCGCGCGGCGCCGAGCATCGCCGCGAGGCCGTACTCCTTGGTGAGTCCGCCACCGCCGTGCGTCTGAATGGCCTGGTCGAGCGTCTTGATAGCGGCCTCGGCGGCCGCGTACTTGGCCATGTTCGCGGCCTCGGCGGCCCCGAAGTCGTCGCCGCTGTCGTAGAGCGTCGCGGCCTTCTGCATCATCAGCTTCGCCAACTCCAGCTCGATCTTGCACTGTGCGAGCGGGTGGGCGAGTCCCTGGTGTGCGCCGATCGGCGTCTTCCAGACCGTGCGCTCCTTCGCGAACTTCACCCCGGCCTCGAGGGCCCAGCGTCCCATGCCGATCGCCATCGCCGCACCGAGAATGCGTTCGGGATTGAGGCCCGCGAACAGCTGCATCAGTGCAGCGTCCTCGGAACCGACCAGCGCATCCGCCGGGAGCCGCACGTCGTCGAGGAACAGCGTGAACTGGTGATCGGGCTCGATGATGTCCATCTCCATCGGCTGCGCGACGAAGTTCTCGGCATCGGTGGGAACGATGAAGAGAGCCGGCTTCAACTTGCCGGTCCGGTGGTCCTCGGTCCGCGCGACGACGAGCACGGCGTCGGCCTGGTCGACCCCCGAGATGTAGACCTTGTTGCCGCGCAGGATCCAGTCGTCGCCGTCCCTGCGCGCCGTGGTGGTGATCTGATGCGAGTTGGAGCCGGCGTCGGGTTCGGTGATCCCGAAAGCCATGATCTTCGAACCGTCGGCGAGCGCGGTGAGCCACTCCTGCTTCTGGGCATCGGTGCCGTACTTGCCGATGATCGTGCCGCAGATCGCGGGCGAGACGACCACCAGCAACAGCCCGGCGCCCTGCGCGGCGAGTTCCTCCTGCACGAGGGCCAGTTCGTAGATGCCCGCTCCCCCGCCGCCGTACTCTTCCGGCAGGTTCACGCCGAGGAAACCGAGTTTGCCAGCCTCGGTCCACAGTTCCGTGAGCGGTTCGCCCTTGCGCGCCTTGGGCAGCACGTAGTCGACGTAGTTGAAGCGCTGCGCGAGCTTGGACACAGCGGCCCGCAGTTCCTTCTGCTCGTCGGTTTCGATGAAGCTGCTCATGCGGACTCTCCTTCTGCGCCGGCCTCGTTCGACACCGGGGCTTCCACTACTGCGAGAACGGAACCGACGTCCACCTGCTGGCCGACGACGACGGGTAGTTCGGTGAGCACACCGGATACGGGAGCCTTGACGGTGTGCTCCATCTTCATGGCCTCGAGCCACAGGATCGGCTGTCCGGCCTCCACGAGGTCCCCCTCGGCGGCCCCCAGCCGGATCACCGCGCCGGGCATCGGCGCGAGCAGCGAGCCCTCCGCGACGACGGTCGACGGGTCGACGAAGCGCGGAATCACGGTGAGCGACACCGGTCCGAGCGGCGAGTCGACGCAGACGGTGTCGCCGTAGCGTGCGACGTCGAAGCGTCGCTGCAGACCCGCGACGTCGAGCACGACGTGGTCGGGTGCCGACGAGACCAGCGCCACGTCGTCGAATCCGTCGGCTCGCAGACCGGACCGGGTCAGCAGGTAGCGGACGTCGTGGTCGCCGTGGATTCCGCTGTACCGCTTGACCTGCGGCTGCGACGGTAGGTTCCGCCACCCGCTCGGCAGTCCACCGACGACGGGTGCCGTGCTCCGGTTCGCAGCGGCGTCGGCCAGCGCCGCGGCCAACGCGGACAGCGACTCGGCCCTCTCGTCGGCCAGCGGCCGCGCCAGGGCTTCGAGCCCGTGGGTGTCGAAGAACGCCGTGTCGGTGTCGCCCGCGAGGAAGGCGGGGTGGCGCAGGACGTTGACGAGCAGGTCGCGGTTGGTCCGCAGGCCGTGCAGGCGGGTGCGGGCCAGCGCGGACGCGAGAACCTGGGCGGCCTGCGTCCGCGTGGACGCGTACGAGATCACCTTCGCCAGCATCGGATCGTAGAAGACGCTCACCACGGAGCCGTCCTCGACTCCCGAGTCGAGGCGCACCCCGGTTCGCGCGAGCAGGTCGAATTCGACAGTGCCGCCGGGAAGTTCGATTCGTTCGACGGTGCCACTCTGCGGCCGCCAGTTGTGTGCGGGGTCCTCGGCGTACAGCCGAACCTCGATCGAGTGACCACGGATCGCCGGCGGTTCTGCCGGCAGTGCCACCCCGGACGCCACCTGCAACTGCAGCTCGACGAGGTCGAGTCCCGTGGTGCACTCGGTGACCGGGTGCTCCACCTGCAGACGGGTGTTCATCTCCAGGAAGAAGAAGTCCCCGGCTTCGTCGGCGAGGAATTCGACGGTGCCGGCACCCTCGTAGCCGATCGCGTTCGCCGCCAGGCGGGCCGCCTCGAACAACTTCGCGCGCATGGCGGGAATGCGTTCGACGAGCGGCGACGGCGTCTCCTCGACCACCTTCTGGTGACGACGCTGGATCGAGCATTCCCGCTCGCCGACAGCCCACACCGTGCCGTGCCGGTCGGCCATCACCTGGACCTCGATGTGTCGTCCCGTCTCGAGATAGCGCTCGCAGAACACCGTCGGGTCCCCGAACGCCGACTGCGCCTCGCGGCGGGCCGCCTCGAGTTCGCGGGGCAGCGCCGACAGCTCACGAACCACGCGCATGCCACGTCCGCCGCCACCGGCGGACGCCTTGACGAGCACCGGCAGATCGGCCTCGGTCACGGCGCCGGGATCGAGTTCCGCCAGCACCGGTACCCCGGCCTCGGCCATGATTCGCTTGGACTCGACCTTCGAGCCCATCAACTCGATCGACTTGACGGGTGGACCGATCCAGGTGAGACCCGCGGCCTCCACGGCCTGCGCGAAGTCTGCGTTCTCGGAGAGGAATCCGTAGCCGGGATGGACGGCATCGGCTCCCGCCGCGTGTGCCGCGGCGATGAGAGCGTCGGCGCGCAGGTACGTCTCGGACGGTGTCGCGCCCGGCAACCGGACCGCGGCGTCCGCCTCGGCGACGTGCGGACTCGCGGAGTCCGGGTCGGAGAAGACCGCGACGGTGCCGACGCCGGCGCGCCGGCACGTCGCGAACACCCGTCGGGCGATCTCGCCGCGATTGGCTACCAACACGGAAGTGATGTCGGAAGTAGTCACAGTCGGCCTCACATCCGGAAGACACCGAAGTTCTCGGTGCCCTCGATCGGGGCGGTGGCGATGGCCGACAGGCACATCCCCACCACCGTGCGGGTGTCGCGGGGGTCGATGACGCCGTCGTCGTAGAGGCGCCCGGAGAGGAACATCGGCAGCGACTCGGCCTCGATCTGGTTCTCGATCATCGCGCGCATGCCGGCGTCGGCTTCCTCGTCGAACGCTTGCCCGCGGGCCTCCGCCGCGGCGCGGCCGACGATCGAGATGACGCCCGCCAACTGGGCGCCGCCCATCACCGCGGACTTGGAACTGGGCCATGCGAACAGGAAGCGAGGATCGAACGCACGCCCACACATGCCGTAGTGGCCGGCGCCGTACGACGCTCCGAGCAGGATCGAGATGTGCGGCACCGTCGAGTTGGCGACCGCGTTGATCATCATCGATCCGTGCTTGATCATGCCGCCCTCCTCGTACTCTCTACCCACCATGTATCCGGTGGTGTTGTGCAGGAACAGAAGTGGCGTGTTCGACCGGTTCGCGAGCTGGATGAACTGGGTGGCCTTCTGCGACTCCTCGCTGAACAGCACGCCGCGCGCGTTGGCGAGGATGCCGATCGGGTAGCCGTGCAGTGCGGCCCAACCCGTCACGAGCGACGACCCGTACATCGGTTTGAACTCGTCGAAGTCCGAACCGTCGACGATGCGCGCGATCACCTCGCGTGGATCGAACGGGATCTTCAGATCCGACGGGACGATGCCGATCAGTTCCTCGGGATCCTCGAGTGGCTCGATCACCTCGGCCCGCGGCGCCGGCCCCTCCTTACGCCAGTTGAGCCGGCGGACGATGCTGCGGCCGATCCGGATCGCATCCTGCTCGTCCTGGGCGAAGTAGTCGGCCAGACCCGATGTCCGCGCGTGCATCTCGGCGCCGCCGAGGGCTTCGTCGTCGGACTCCTCACCGGTTGCCATCTTCACCAGCGGCGGTCCGGCAAGGAACACCTTCGACCGTTCCTTGATCATCACGACGTGGTCGGACATGCCGGGGATGTAGGCGCCGCCGGCGGTGGAGTTGCCGAACACGAGCGCGATGGTGGGGATCCCGGCCGCCGACAGCTTCGTCAGGTCGCGGAACATCCGCCCGCCCGGGATGAACACCTCCTTCTGCGTCGGCAGGTCGGCGCCGCCGGACTCGACGAGCGAGATCACCGGCAACCGGTTCTGGACGGCGATGTCGTTGGCGCGGAAGCCCTTCTTGAGCGTCCACGGGTTGGACGTGCCACCCCGCACCGTGGGGTCGTTCGCGACGATGAGGCATTCGACGCCGCTGACGACGCCGATACCGACGATCGTCGACGCGCCCACCGGGAACTCGGTGCCCCATGCGGCGAGGGGGGACAGTTCGAGGAACGGCGAGTCCGGGTCGATCAGCAGCTCGATGCGCTCGCGTGCCAGCAGCTTGCCCCGCTTGTGGTGCCGCTCGACGTACTTCTCACCGCCTCCCGCGAGGGCCTTCGCATGCTCTACCTCGAGTTCGGCGAGCTTGGCCGTCATCGACTCGGCCGCCGCCGCGTACTCGGCCGACTTCGTGTCCAGAGCCGATTTCAGAATCGTCACGACTGATACCCCAATCGCTTGGCCGCCAACGAGGTCAGGATCTCCGTGGTCCCGCCCCCGATACCCAGAATGCGCATGTCCCGGTACTGCCTCTCCACTTCGCTCTCCGCCATGTACCCCATGCCGCCGAACAACTGCACGGCCTGATTCGCCACCCATTCACCGGCCTCGACGGCCGTGTTCTTCGCGAAGCACACCTCGGCGACGAAGTCCTCGTTCGAGACGAGCGAACGTTCGACGAGCGTGCGGGTGTAGACGCGAGCGACATCGACGCGCCGCGTCATCTCGGTGACCGTGTTCTGCACCGCCTGCCGCGAGATCAGCGGTCGCCCGAAGGTCTCGCGATCGCGGCACCACTGCAGCGTCAGGTCCAGGCAGCGCTGCGCACTCGCGTACGCCTGCGCCGCCAGAGCGATGCGTTCGGTCAGGAACGCCTGCGCGATCTGCGCGAACCCCGAGTTCTCCTCACCCACCAGGTTCTCCACCGGAACCCGGGCATCGACGAAGGACAACTCCGCGGTGTCCGACGCGCGCCAGCCCATCTTGTCCAGCTTGCGGGCCACCTCGAATCCCGGCGTGCCCTTCTCGATCACGAGCAGCGACACCCCGCCCGCGCCGGGGCCGCCGGTCCGCACCGCGGTCACGACGAAATCGGCGCGTACCGCCGACGTGATGAACGTCTTGGCGCCGTTGACGACGTAGTGGTCGCCGTCGCGGATCGCGGTGGTCCGCAGGTGTCCGACGTCGGAGCCGCCGCCCGGTTCGGTGATGGCGAGCGAACCGATCTTCTCGCCGGCCAGGGTGGGGCGCACCCAGCGCTCGATCTGTCGGGGGTCACCGGCCGCGATCAGGTGCGGCAGTGCGATGCCGCACGTGAACAGCGACGCGAACAGGCCACCGGACGCGCCGGCCTGGTGCATCTCCTCGCAGATCACCACCGCGTCCACCAGGTCGCCGCCGTCGCCGCCGACCTCCTCGGGGAAGCCCGCGCCGAGCAGTCCGAGCGCCGCGGCCCCACGGTGCAGCTCGCGCGGGATCTCGCCGTCGCGCTCCCAGTCGCCCAGGTGCGGGAGGATCTCCTGCTCGACGAAGCCGCGGACCGTCTTGCGGAGCTGTTGTCGCTCCGGGGTGTCCCACACACTCATGCGTGTCCTTCCTGAAGTTCGTCGGCGTACTCGGGGACCAGGCCGATGGGAATGTCGATGTGCCGCGAGCGCAGCCACTCGCCGAGCCCCTTGGCCTGCGGGTCGAAGCGGGCCTGGGACGCCACGCCGCGGCCGAGGATGCCCTCGATCACGAAGTTGACGGCCCGCAGGTGCGGCAGCACGTGCCGCGTGACCGCGAGCGACTTCGCCTCGGGCAGCATCCTTTTCACCTCGTCGACGGTGAGCGCGTGCACGAGCCACCGCCACTGCTCGTCGGTACGCACCCACACCCCGACGTTCGCGTTGCCACCCTTGTCGCCGCTGCGGGCCGCCGCGACCGTGCCGAGCGGAACCGTGACCGTGTCGTCGCCCGCGAGTGGTTGCGGCAGCGCGGGTTCCGGCACGTCCTCGAGCACTCGGGTAACGGCGCTCGGAGCGATGGCGACACGTGTGCCGTCCGGCAGTACCGCGACGTGCGGCACCTCGCCGGCGTCGACGTAGCCGGGGGTGAACACCGCGTACGGCTGACCGTTCGACGGCGGGGCGGTGAGCGTGAAGCCCGGGTAGCTCGCGAGCGCCAGCTCGACGGCCACCGACGAGAACGCCCGTCCCACGACGTTCGGGTCGGTGTCCCGCACCGTGCAGCGCAGCAGCGCGCTCGCCGCCTCCTCGGTGTCGGCGTCCGGGTGGTCCGTGCGGGCCAGGGTCCAGTCGAGTTCCTGCGGCTTGTCCACGAGCCACGAGTTCATCTGCCGCCGAACCAGTTCGGCCTTGGCCTCGATGTCGAGTCCGGTGAGCACGAACGTCGCCTCGTTACGGAAACCGGCGAGCGCGTTGAGCGACACCTTGTACTGCGGCGGCGGAGCCTCTCCGGTGACGCCGGAGATGCGGACGCGGTCGGGGCCGTCGCCGGTGAGGACCGCCGAGTCCATGCGCGCGGTGACGTCGGGGTTGGCGTAGCGGCCGCCGGTGATCTCGTACAGCAACTGAGCGGTGACGGTGTCGACGGTCACCGCTCCCCCGGTGCCCGGATGCTTGGTGATGACGGACGAGCCGTCGTCCGCGATCTCGGCGATCGGGAAGCCGGGGCGGCCGAGGTCGGGGATCTCGGTGAACCACGAGTAGTTTCCGCCGGTGGCCTGGGTGCCGCACTCGATGACGTGGCCGGCGACGACGGCGCCCGCGAGACGATCGAAATCGTCTCGCGCCCAGCCGAAGTGCGCCGCCGCGGGTCCCACGATCACCGATGCGTCGGTGACCCGGCCGGTGACGACGACGTCGGCGCCCGCGTCCAGGCACCGGGCGATGCCCCACGCCCCGAGGTAGGCGTTCGCCGTCAGCGGCGTCTCCGGTCCGGCCTGCCGGTCGAGCCCGAGTTCGGCTACCCGCGCGATGAGATCGTCGCCCTCGACGTGGGCGATCCGCGCATTCAGTCCCAGTCGGTCGTTCACCTCGCGCAGCGCGTCGGCGAGGCCGCTGGGATTGAGCCCGCCGGCGTTGGTCACGATCTTCACGCCGCGGTCGAGAGCGAGCCCCAGACAGTCCTCGGCCTGCCGCAGAAACGTCTTGGCGTAGCCGCGCGCCGGGTCCTTCGTCCGGTCCCGCCCGAGGATCAGCATCGTCAGCTCGGCGAGGTAGTCGCCGGTCAGGTAGTCCAGCTCACCGCCCTCGAGCATCTCGCGCATCGCCGAGATCCGGTCGCCGTAGAAGCCGGAACAGTTGCCGATGCGCACCGTGGACGCCGTCATCGGGCCGCCTCCGTCCGAGTGGGTTCACGGCCCGCGCCGGGCGGTCCGGCGAAGGCCTGGGCGATGTCGAGCCAGCGGCGGGCGTCGTCGCCCGTGGCCCGCAGTGCGGTGTCCCGGCGGTGCACCCGCTGCGTGACGAGCAGACAGAAGTCCTCGGCCGGGCCGGTCACGCGCTGCGGGGCGTCGTCCGGACCCCACCCCCACGTCCCACCGTCCGGCGCAACCAACTCCACCCGGAACTCCTCGGTGGGCGGCGTGATCTCGTTGACGCTGTACGCGAAGTCCCGCGTACGCACCCCCAGCCGCGCGATGTGTTCGAGCCGGTCCGTCGACTCCGCCGCCACACCGAGCGCCGCGGCGACGTCGCGGCCGTGCGCCCATGTCTCCATCAGCCGCGCGGTCGCCATCGAGGCCGCACTCATCGGCGGCCCGTACCACGGCAGCTTGGTGCCGGGCGGAACGTCTCGCAGGATCTGTGCGAGTCGCGCACGGCACTCGCGCCAGTCGGCCAGCAGTTCCCGGGGCGGACGCTGCGCCTCGGCCTCGGCACCCTCGTCCACGAAGCCGTACGGGTTCTTCCACGCGTCGGCGAGCTGGGCGGTGAAGGCGTCCTCGTCGGTGGCCGCCAGCAGCGCGGCCCGGTCGGTCCAGGCGAGATGGCCGATCTGGTGTGCGACGGTCCAACCCTCCGCCGGCGTGGCCACCGCCCACTTCTCGTCCGGCAGATCGGCGACCAGCGCATCGAGTGCCGCGCCCTCCGCACACAGGTCGTCGACGATCTTGTTCAGGTCAGCCACATACCCCTCCTCGAATGCTGAGATCAGCATCACACCGAGGTGAGTAAAAATCAAGCATGAATGATTGTTTAGCGGTGACGGCATGTCGGCGCTGATGTGCGGTACCCGTTCACGCCGTCAGATGCGCTGCCACTCCCCAGGCTCGGCGACCACCGCTGAGCGACCACGCCGCGTCGGGCGCGCGCGTGACGGGGTGCTGGCGTTCTACGGTGAAGTTCGTGACGGGCAACCGCTCCACCATCGCGGCATCGGCCAGCATGTGGCCGACGATCCCCTGCTCGAACATCGAGTAGGCCGTGTGATTGACCGCGTGGACGGCGACCTGCAGCGCCGAGAGTGCGGTGGGGTGCGGGCCGAACTCGGCGAGCGTGTGACCACCGCCGATCGTGGTGCCCACTACCGCGTAGTAGTGCCAGTGCGAAGGATTGTCCGGGTTGTGCGTGACGCCAGGCTCTTCAGCCATGATGCGCCCCTTCCCTGCTCGAGGCTCCTGTCGTGACGATAGAACCGGCCACCGACACGTTCGGAGCGACGCGCCGAGTCGAACTCGGACAACACGAAGAGCCCCCGAGCGAAGGATCGCTCGGGGGCTCGTTCCGCGGCGGATGTCAGTGCATCATGACCGGCTGGACGTCCTCGGTCGTCGCGGCCACACGCTTGCGCGGCAGGAAGAACGCGGGGATCAGGGTGACCAGCACGAGGACGAACGCCACCATGAAGGTCGCGCCGAACGAGTCGGCCGAATCGTTGAGCATCTGCGCGACGCTGCTCGGATCGGTCGGCGGGGCAGCGTCCTTGCTGAGGCCGTGCGACGTCATCTGGTTCGTCAGCACCACCGACATCGTGGCGGTACCGATCGAGCCGGCCGTCTGCTGGACGATGTTCATCAGCGTCGAACCGCGGGCGATCATCTCGTGCTTGAGCGTGACCATGGCGGCCGTCATCAGCGGCATCATCGTGCAGCCCATGCCGAGACCCATCACGAACAGCGAGCCCATCAGCAGCGGGTACGACGACGTCGCGGTCAGCTGCGTGAACGTGAACATGCCCAGCGCGATCAGTGGCAGACCCGTCAGGACGATCTTGCCCGGGCCGATCTTGTCGACCAGTCGGCCGGCGATCGGCATCGTCACCATCGCGCCGATGCCCTGCGGCGCCAGCAGCAGACCCGCGGCCATCGCGGACTCACCGCGCACCTGGATGAAGTAGCTCGGGAAGAGCAGGCCCGCACCCATGAACGCGATGATGAACATCGTGGTGGTGAGCACCGCGACCGTGAGCTGACGGTTCTGGAACAGGTGCAGGTCGATCAGCGGATGGTCCTTGCGGAGGGCGTGGAACACGAATCCGATGATCAGGACCAGACCGATTCCGATCGGGATCAGCACCTCCGGGGACAGCCCCTTGCCGTGCTCCGGGATCGACGAGACGCCGTACAGGAACAGCGCCAGGCCGGGCGACAGCAGCAGCATGCCGACGAAGTCGAACGACTGGGAGGGGCTCGGCTCGTCCTTCGGCAGTAGCTTGAACGCCGCGGCGAGGGCGATGATGCCGATCG
Source organism: Prescottella sp. D32 (assembly GCF_037287305.1). Lineage (NCBI taxonomy): Bacteria > Bacillati > Actinomycetota > Actinomycetes > Mycobacteriales > Nocardiaceae > Rhodococcus > Prescottella sp. D32. The sequence continues at coordinate 1,348,899 of NZ_JARBSW010000001.1, read as the reverse complement.
GCAGGTTGATGAGGAAGATCCAGTGCCAGCTGGCAGCGTCGATCAGCCAGCCGCCGACGATGGGGCCGGCGATGGGCCCGAGCAGCATCGGGATGCCGAGCACGGCCATGACGCGGCCGACCCGCTCGGGGCCGGCGGCCCGGGTCATGATCGTCATGCCCAGCGGCATCAGCATGCCGCCGCCCAGGCCCTGGATCACGCGGAACACGATCAGCGACGTGATGTCCCAGGCGAAGGCACACAGCACGGAACCGATGACGAACAGCACCAGTGCGCCGATGTAGAGGCGTTTGGTACCGAAACGGTCGGCGGCCCAACCCGTCACGGGGATCACTGTCGCGAGGGCGAGCGTGTAGGCGGTCATCGTCCAGGCGACCACCGCGTAGCTGGTCTCGAACGTCTCCGCGAACGTCGGCAGCGCGACACTGACGACGGTGACGTCGAGGATGGACATGATGGCGCCGAGCACCACCACGGAGGCGATCTTGAGAACCGCGCCGTCGATCTTGTCCGACTCCGGCGCCCCGGGTTGGGGTCCGGCCGTCGAGTTTGGCGTCGTCATGTACAGAATTCCTGACTTCGGGCCCGCAGGGCATCGCCCGCGAGTATCGGTTGAAGGGCCTCGAGCAACCGCCTGCGGTCCGGCTGATCCAACCGGCCCGCGAACGCTCGGAGCTCGTCACGCTTGTCCTCGAGGTGACGGGAGACCAGGCTTCGCCCGGACTCCGTCAGCGAGACCCGTTTGATCCGACGATCCTCCGGGTCCTCACGGCGCAGCACAAGTTCCTGACACACCAACTGGTCGATGTTGCGACCCGCGGCCGCCACCGACATCCGCAGGCACTCCGCGACCTCGTTGATCGCGATCGGCTCGCCGTGCTGCGCCAGCACGAAGAGCGCACGAACCTGCGAGAACGACAGGTCCATCGCGACGAGGGTGTCCATGGACTCGGACTCCCCCATACCCAGGAGACGCATGATGAACTCCTCGAGCACGGTGTAGACGTCGTCCGGAGTCACATCAGCCACGGGCTCGAATAGTAGCGATCGTGCAACTATTGCGGAAACGCAATTACCCCCACGGCCGCGCGAATCCGCGACCCTTCAACGACACCACGCCGCGACTACCTGCGGCAACACATTTTCCGGACAGGCAGCGGGCAGGTGACGAGGAACACAGTCAGCTCTGGACGAGAACGGCCTTTCCGAGCACCCGGCCGGCCTCGAGGTCGACGAGGGCCTCGGCCGCCGCGGCCAGCGGGTAGCGCGCCTTGACGACGGGACGCAGTCCCGCACGCACGTGTTTCACGAGCGCCGCGTGCGTCTCCGCCAGCGCCGACGGCTCGTGCCGGAGGAACTCACCCCACGCCGCGCCCACGATGCTGATGTTGCGGAACAGGACGCGATTCACCTTGACCGTCGGGATGCCCCCGCCCGCGAAACCGATGACGACCAGGCGCCCCTCGGGAGCGAGGGCGCGGACCGCGTCGTCGAACGCGTCCCCGCCGACCGGATCGATCACGACGTCCGCTCCGCGGCCACCCGTGAGTTCACGAACCTGCGCGGCCCACCCGTCGGCCAGTCGGACGACGTCGTCGGCGCCGATCTCGCGCAGGAAGTCGTCGGCACCGCCCCGGCGCACGACCGCGATCACCCGGGCCCCGTGGGCCTTCGCCAACTGGATCGCCGACGTCCCCACCCCACCGGCGGCGCCGAGGACCGCGACGGTCTCGCCCGGCTGCAGCCGGGCGCGGCGGCCCAGCGCGAACTCCATCGTCTGATAGTTGATGATCAGCGACGCCGCCTCCTCGAACGTCAACTCGTCCGGGATGGGCAGCACCAGATTCCGATGGACGGCGACCCGCTCGGCGTAGCCACCGAGACTCGACACCGCCAGCACCCGCTGTCCCGGTACGAACCCGCTGTCGTCGGGCGCGCTGAGCACGACACCCGCGACCTCGGTGCCCGGCACGAACGGTGGTTCGGGTCGAATCTGGTACTTGCCGTAGCTGATCAGCAGATCCGGGAAGCAGACGCCGCTGGCCTTGACGTCGATCAGCACCAACCCGTCCGCGTCCGGTTCGGCGATGTCCTGGACCACGATCGCCGACGGCCCTGCCAGGTCCGTGACCACCACTGCGCGCACTTTCCACCTCCGAATCCGCCGGGCGGCATCTCCGGTGGACGCTGCACCCTGTGCGTGACGCTACCCCGGACTCACCCGCCGAACAGTGCGCGACGCCGGCGCCCGAGCGCCACCATCTCCGCGGTGTCCGTCATCTTCACCCGCGGTCGGCCCGACGCCGTTCCGCGGTCACGCTCGGCCCGGTCGATCGCTTCCCAGCCGCGGCGCGAGATCCGTTCGGGCTGACGCCGGGCGAGCAACTTGCCGAGTTCCTTCCGCCCGGCGGTCGGCGCGGCGAGTCGCTTCGCCTCGAAATCCTCGACGATCCGCGCCACGGTTTCCTTGGCGCACGTCTTGTTGGTTCCGATGACGCCGCTCGGGCCGCGCTTGATCCACCCCGTGACGTACACGCCGTCGACGGGTTCGCCGGCGCCGGCCACCACTCGACCGCGATCGTTGGGGACCACCCCGCGCCGCTCGTCGAACGGCACCCCGGCGATCGGACGTCCCCGGTAGCCGATCGAGCGCAGCACCAGGGCGGCGTCGATGTGCTCGGTGCGTCCGGTGGGATGCGCGGCGAGCCCACCGGAGGCGTCCTCCACCAGCTCGTTCGCGACGACCGTCAGTCCCTCGACCCGCTCGGCGCCGAGAATCTCCGTCGGCGACGTCAGGTACCGGAACACGATCCGCTTGTTGCCGGGCGTCGGGGTGCGACGTGCGTACTCCTGTGCGAGCCGCACCTTCATCGCAACCGCCGGTTCGGTCTCGTCCGCGTCGATCAGCGCCCGGGACCGCGAATCGAGTTCCGCCTCGGCCTCGTCGATCACGACGTCCACTCCCGGCAGGTCACCGAGGGCCAGGAACTCGGGGTTGGAGTACGCCGCTTGCGCGGGACCACGCCGACCCAACAGCACGACCTCGCGGATGTTGCTGCTGCGCAGAGCCTTCAGTGCGTGGTCGGCGATATCGGTCTTCGCCAGGTCGTCGGGGTCCATCGTCAGGATGCGCGCGACGTCGAGCGCGACGTTGCCGTTTCCGACGATCACCGCCCGCTCGCCGGAAAGGTCGAAGGTGCGGTCGGCGTAGTCGGGATGCCCGTTGTACCAGGCCACGAACTCGGTCGCGGCATGACTGCCGGGCAGGTCCTCGCCGGGCACACCCAGCGCGCGGTCGCTCGATGCGCCCACCGCGTAGATCACCGCGTGGTGGTGGGCGAGCAGGTCGGCGTGACTGACATGCTTGCCGACCTCGACGTTGAGGTGGAACTGGAACGCATCGCGGCCGAGCGACCACTCGAACATCTCGGTCACCGTCTTGGTGCCCGGATGATCGGGTGCGACGCCGGCGCGCACCAGACCCCACGGCGTCGGCAGCTTCTCGAACATCTCGACCTCGACGTCGGACCGCTTGAGCAGTTCCTCCGCGGCGTAGCAGGCCGCGGGCCCCGCGCCGACGATCGCAACCCGCAACGTGCCGAGGTCCCGTACCGGAGGCGTCGCGGGTGTCAGCGGAATCCAGTCGGGCTGGAGTGGGTGCCGCGTGTAGTAGTCGGCGTTGATCTCGCGATACCGCTGCAGCGACTCGCTCAACTGGTCCTCGGGGAAGATCGCGTTCACCGGGCAGGCGTCGACGCATGCGCCGCAGTCGATGCAGGCCTGCGGTTCGATGTACAGCATCTCGGTGGTCGCGAACTCCGCTTCCTCCGGCGTCGGGTGGATGCAGTTCACCGGGCACGCCGACACACAACTCGCATCGTTGCAGCACGTCTGGGTGATGACGTAGGCCATGTTCGATTTCCCGTCTCGCGTGTCACACGGGGCGTGACGCACGCCCGGCCCGGTCACCGATGTGACAGCCTTCATGTGACGATGAGTTACAGGTATGGGACTGTACTCGGCACCGGGCAATCGAACAAGCACCTCGGTCGTGTCCGGTGACTACGGAGCCGCCAACTGTCACAATCGCTGGCGACAACCGCCGAACCGAGGGAACACCGTGGCTTCCGAGCAGAGCGCCCGCCCAACGCAGAGCGTCACCACACCGGAACCGTTGGCACCGGCGCCCCCGCCCGAGCAGTGCTTCGAGACCTCACGCCCGATCCGTACGGGAGACGTCGACATCGAGAATCGGCTACGCCTCGACGGCGTCGCCCGCTACCTCCAGGACATCGGCTCGGACAACCTCGCAGCGTTCGGATACGACGAAACCGACCCACTGTGGATCGTCCGGCGCACCGTCATCGAGGTGCACCGGCCCGCGGTGTGGCCGGACCGGATGACCCTCCGACGCTGGTGCTCCGCGCATTCGACGCGGTGGTCGGCGATGCGGGTCCGACTCACGAGCACGGCGGACGCGCTGATCGAGACCGAGGGATTCTGGATCGACATCGGCGCCGACACCGGGATGCCGACCCGGATCAGCGACGGCCTCCTCGAGAGCCTGGGCCGGACCACCGACGAGCATCGCCTTCGCTGGAAGCCGTTGCTGCCGGCGACGCCGCCCGACACCGACGACTGGGACGACCGCGAGCGGACGTTCCACCTGCGCACCACCGACATCGATCCGTTCAACCACGTCAACAACACGACGTACTGGCACGCGGTCGAGGAGTGCCTCGCCGACCGACCCGAACTACGCCGCGCGCCGTACCGGGCGGTGGTCGAACACCTCGGCCCGATCTACGCGCGCGATCACGTGCGGCTCCGCACGGACGGCGACGAGACCTCGCTGTCGGTGTGGTTCCTCGTCGGGAGCGAGGTGCGCGCCGTCGCGCGCGTCGAGATGCTCCCCCGCGAAAAGGTCTGAGTCAGAACACCTTCTTCGCGACCACCGCGATACCCGCGATCAGCAGGGTCACCAGCAGCGCCGTGCCGAATCCGGTGAGCCACCACAGCACACCGAAGACGACCAGGGCCGGTGCCGCGACGATTGCCACGATGGCCGGGCTCTCCTTGACAACCTCGAGCGCAGACTCCGCCTTCACCCGATCGATGTTCTTACCGGCCATGATGCCCTCCGCCTGTCCAATTAGTCCGATTACGGGAACATTCTTCCTGTCCCCAGAATGACCGAAGGTCCCGCCCCCTGTCGGGAACGGGACCTTCGAGTCGAACTTTCTACGGGTCAGCGGTAGTCGCTACCGAATCCGTAGTCGTCCAGAGGAACCGCAGCGCCGGTGCCGGTGCCGAAGCCCTCCGGGCTGTAGTACTGGTCGTCGTAAGACGGAACCGCGTACGCAGCCGCGCGTGCCTCCTCGGTGGGCTGAACCTGGATGTTCCGGTACCGGTTGATGCCGGTGCCGGCCGGGATCAGCTTGCCGATGATCACGTTCTCCTTGAGACCGATCAGCTTGTCCGAGCGGCAGTTGATCGCCGCATCGGTCAGCACGCGGGTGGTCTCCTGGAACGAAGCCGCCGACAGCCACGAATCGGTCGCCAGCGACGCCTTCGTGATACCCATCAGCACCGGACGTCCGGCCGCCGGCTCGCCGCCCTCGGCGACGACGCGACGGTTGGACGCCTCGAACTCCGCACGCTCGACCAGCGAGCCGGGCAGGAACTCCGTCGAGCCCGAGTCGATGATCGTGACGCGACGCAGCATCTGGCGCACGATGACCTCGATGTGCTTGTCGTGGATCGACACACCCTGGCTCCGGTACACCTCCTGGACCTCGTTGACGAGGTGGATCTGCACCTGACGCGGGCCCATGACTCGCAGCACGTCGTGCGGGTCGGCAGCGCCCTCGAGCAGCTGCTGACCGACGTCCACGTGGTCACCGTCCGACAGCAGTCGCTCGGAGCCGTCGTCGTGCTTGAACACACGCAGACGCTGACGCTTCGACAGCTTGTCGTACACGACCTCTTCGCCACCGTCGTCCGGGACGACCGTGATCTTGTAGAAGCGGTCGTCGTCGTCCAACTGCACCCGGCCGGAGACCTCGGTGATCGGGGCCTTGCCCTTGGGGACGCGGGCCTCGAACAGCTCCTGGACACGCGGCAGACCACCGGTGATGTCGGCCGCGCCGGCCGCACCACCCTGGTGGAAGGTACGCATCGTCAGCTGGGTACCGGGCTCACCGATCGACTGTGCGGCGACGATACCGACGGCCTCGCCGATGTCGACGAGCTTGCCCGTCGCCATCGAGCGGCCGTAGCACGTGGCACACACGCCCGTGGCGGTGGTGCAGGTCAGGACCGAACGGACCTTCACCTGCGTGATACCCGCCGCGAGCAGCGCGTCGATCGCCGGATCGCCCAGGTCGTGTCCACGCTCGACGACGACGTTGCCGTTCTCGTCGATCGCGTCCGCGGCCAGGGTGCGGGCGTACGTCGAGGTCTCGACGTGCGCGTCGCGGATCATCGTGCCGTCCGCTGCCTTCTCCGCGATCGTGGTGAGGATGCCGCGCTCGGTGCCACAGTCGACCTCGCGGACGATAACGTCCTGCGAGACGTCCACCAGACGACGGGTCAGGTAACCCGAGTCGGCGGTGCGGAGAGCGGTATCGGCCAGACCCTTACGAGCACCGTGCGTGTTGATGAAGTACTCGAGGACCGTCAGGCCCTCCTTGAAGGAGGACTTGATCGGACGCGGGATGAACTCACCCTTCGGGTTCGTCACCAGGCCCTTCATACCGGCGAGCGAGCGAACCTGAGTCATGTTGCCGGCGGCGCCGGACTTCACGATCATCGGGATCGGGTTGTCGTCGGGGAAGTGGGCCTCCATGGCCTTACCGACCTCGTCGGTGGCCTCGGACCAGATCTTCACCAGAGCACTGTTGCGCTCGGTGTGGTTGAGAGCACCGCGCTGGTACTTCTTCTCGATCTGGTCGGCCTGCGCCTCGAACTGCTCCATGATCTGAGCCTTCTCCGGCGGCACGAGGACGTCGGAGATCGAGACCGTGACGCCGGACCGGGTGGCCCAGTAGAAGCCGGTGTCCTTCATCTTGTCCACCGTCTGCGCAACCACGATCATCGGGTAACGCTCGGCCAGATCGTTGATGATCGTCGCCTGACGCTTCTTCGGCATCTGCTCGTTGATGAACGGGTAGTCCGCGGGGAGCAGATCGTTGAACATCACGCGGCCGAGCGTGGTCTCGACCATCCAGCCGTCGCCGAAGTTCCAGCCCTCGGGGAACAGCTCCGCCTCGATCTCACGCGGCGGGCGCTGATGGGTCAGACGCACCTTGATCTTCGCCTGCACCGACAGCACGCCACGGTCGACGGCCATCTGAGCCTCGGCCGGCGAGCTGTAGACGCCCTGCTCCGGCTGGCCGTCGGCGGCCGGCTGGTAGGCGCCGATCGCACCCTCGACCTCGCGGGTCAGGTGGAACAGACCCGTGACCATGTCCAGACGCGGCATGGCGAGCGGACGGCCCGATGCCGGCGACAGGATGTTGTTCGACGACAGCATCAGGATGCGAGCCTCGGCCTGCGCCTCTGCCGACAGCGGCAGGTGCACGGCCATCTGGTCACCGTCGAAGTCGGCGTTGAACGCCTCACACACGAGCGGGTGCAGCTGGATGGCCTTGCCCTCGACGAGCTGCGGCTCGAACGCCTGGATGCCGAGACGGTGCAGCGTGGGTGCACGGTTCAGCAGCACCGGGTGCTCGTTGATGACCTCTTCGAGGACATCCCACACCTGCGGACGCTGACGCTCGACCATGCGCTTCGCGGACTTGATGTTCTGCGCGTGGTTGAGGTCGACCAGACGCTTCATGACGAACGGCTTGAACAGCTCGAGCGCCATCAGCTTCGGCAGACCGCACTGGTGCAGCTTGAGCTGCGGGCCGACGACGATGACGGAACGGCCCGAGTAGTCGACACGCTTACCGAGCAGGTTCTGACGGAAGCGGCCCTGCTTGCCCTTGAGCAGATCGGACAGCGACTTCAGCGGACGGTTGCCCGGGCCCGTGACGGGCCGGCCACGACGACCGTTGTCGAACAGCGCGTCGACGGACTCCTGCAGCATCCGCTTCTCGTTGTTGACGATGATCTCGGGAGCACCGAGGTCGATCAGTCGCTTGAGGCGGTTGTTGCGGTTGATGACGCGGCGGTACAGGTCGTTGAGGTCGGACGTCGCGAAACGACCACCGTCGAGCTGGACCATCGGGCGCAGCTCCGGCGGGATCACCGGAACGGCGTCGAGGACCATGCCCATCGGCGAGTTGCCCGACTGCTGGAACGCCGCGACGACCTTGAGGCGCTTGAGAGCACGCAGCTTCTTCTGGCCCTTGCCGCTGCGGATGGTCTCGCGCAGGGACTCGGCCTCGGCCTCGATGTCGAAGTTCTCCATCAGCTTCTGGATGGACTCCGCGCCCATCGCGCCGGTGAAGTACTCGCCGTAGCGGTCGACCAGCTCGCGGTACAGCGACTCGTCGACGATGAGCTGCTTGACGCTCAGCTTCGTGAACGTGGTCCAGATCTCGTCGAGGCGGTCCAGCTCGCGCTGGGCGCGGTCACGCAGCTGACGCATCTCGCGCTCGCCACCGTCCTTGACCTTGCGGCGGACGTCGGACTTGGCACCCTCGGCCTCGAGCTCGGCGATGTCCGCTTCGAGCTTCTGCGCGCGGGCCTCGAGATCGGCGTCACGCTGGTCGGCGACGGTCTTCTTCTCGACCTCCATCTCGGCCTCGAGCGTGGAGAGCTCGTTGTGACGCAGCTCCTCGTCGACACCGACGATGACGTAGGCGGCGAAGTAGATGATCTTCTCGAGATCCTTCGGAGCCAGATCCAGCAGGTAGCCGAGACGGCTCGGCACACCCTTGAAGTACCAGATGTGGGTGACCGGAGCAGCGAGCTCGATGTGGCCCATGCGCTCACGACGCACCTTGGCGCGAGTCACCTCGACGCCGCAGCGCTCACAGATGATGCCCTTGAACCGGACACGCTTGTACTTGCCGCAGTAGCACTCCCAGTCCCGGGTGGGGCCGAAGATCTTCTCGCAGAAGAGGCCGTCCTTCTCGGGCTTGAGCGTGCGGTAGTTGATGGTCTCCGGCTTCTTGACCTCGCCGTAGGACCAGTTGCGGATGTCCTCCGCGGTCGCGAGACCGATGCGGAGTTCATCGAAGAAGTTGACGTCGAGCACGTAACTTCCTTTCCCCAGAGGGATTGTGGATCAGCGGGTGAGATCCGCTTCTCCTGACTGCCAATTCAAATGTGCTCTAGCGCCCCCGGGCCGTGGGTGCCGTGGGCGTGCCCACGGCCCGGGGACCGTAAAACTAGTTCGCGAGATCGTCCACGGTCGCGGCCTCGTTCCGGGACAGGTTGATGCCCAGGTTCGCGGCGGCACGCTCGAGGTCCTCGTCGTCGCCGTCGGCCATCGCGATGGCTGCGCCGTCCGAGGACAGCACCTCCACGTTGAGGCACAGCGACTGGAGCTCCTTGAGGAGCACCTTGAAGGACTCGGGGATGCCCGGCTCGGGGATGTTCTCGCCCTTGACGATGGCCTCATACACCTTCACGCGGCCGACGACGTCGTCCGACTTGATGGTGAGCAGCTCCTGCAGGGTGTAGGCGGCGCCGTACGCCTGCATCGCCCAGCACTCCATCTCACCGAAGCGCTGGCCACCGAACTGGGCCTTACCGCCGAGCGGCTGCTGGGTGATCATCGAGTACGGGCCGGTCGAACGTGCGTGGATCTTGTCGTCGACCAGGTGGTGCAGCTTGATGATGTACATGTAGCCGACCGACACCGGGTACGGGAACGGCTCGCCGGAGCGACCGTCGAACAGCGTCGCCTTGCCGTCCGGTCCGACCATGCGCTCGCCGTCACGGTTGGGCAGCGTCGAGCCGAGCAGACCGGTGAGCTCGTCCTCCTTGGCGCCGTCGAACACCGGGGTGGCGATGTTCGAGTCGGCCGGTGCGGACAGCATCTCCTCGGGCAGCGTCGCAGCCCAGTCCGGGCGCGAACCGTCGCCGGCGATCTGCACGTTCCAGCCGGTCTTGCCGATCCAGCCGAGGTGCGTCTCGAGAACCTGGCCGATGTTCATACGACGCGGAACACCGTGGGTGTTCAGGATGATGTCGACCGGGGTGCCGTCGGGCAGGAACGGCATGTCCTCCTGCGGGAGGATCTTGCCGATGACGCCCTTGTTGCCGTGGCGGCCGGCGAGCTTGTCGCCGTCCTGGATCTTGCGCTTCTGGGCAACGTAGACGCGGACCAGCTCGTTGACGCCCGGAGGCAGGTCGTCGTCGTCCTCGCGCGAGAACACGCGGATACCGATGACCTTGCCGGACTCACCGTGCGGAACCTTCAGCGACGTGTCGCGAACCTCGCGGGCCTTCTCACCGAAGATCGCGCGGAGCAGTCGCTCCTCGGGGGTCAGCTCGGTCTCGCCCTTCGGGGTGACCTTGCCGACCAGGATGTCGCCGTCGCGGACCTCGGCACCGATGCGGACGATGCCGCGCTCGTCGAGATCGGCCAGCACCTCGTCGGAGACGTTCGGGATGTCCCGGGTGATCTCCTCGGCACCGAGCTTGGTGTCGCGGGCATCGATCTCGTGCTCCTCGATGTGGATCGAGGTGAGGACGTCCTCTTCCACGAGGCGCTGCGACAGGATGATCGCGTCCTCGTAGTTGTGGCCCTCCCACGGCATGATCGCCACGAGCAGGTTCTTGCCGAGCGCCATCTCACCGTTCTCGGTGCAGGGGCCGTCGGCCAGCACCTGGCCGGCCTCGACCCGCTGACCCTCGTCCACGATCGGACGCTGGTTGGCGCACGTGCCCTGGTTCGAGCGCGCGAACTTGCGCAGGCGGTACGTGGTGCGGCTGCCGTCGTCGGCCATGACCGTCACGTAGTCGGAGGAGACCTCCTCGACCACACCGGTCTTCTCGGTGACGATGACGTCGCCGGCGTCGACCGCGGCACGCAACTCCATGCCGGTACCGACCAGCGGTGCCTCGCTGCGGACCAGCGGAACCGCCTGACGCTGCATGTTCGCGCCCATCAGGGCACGGTTGGCGTCGTCGTGCTCGAGGAACGGAATCATCGCGGTCGCGACGGAGACCATCTGGCGCGGCGAGACGTCCATGTAGTCGACGTCGGAGGACGAGACGAACTCGACCTCGCCGCCCTTACGACGGACCAGGACGCGGTCCTCGGTGAAGCGGCCGTTCGCGTCGACCGGCGAGTTGGCCTGCGCCACGACGTGGCGGTCCTCCTCGTCCGCGGTCAGGTAGTCCACCTGGTCGGTGAGCTGACCGTTCTCGACCTTGCGGTACGGGGTCTCGATGAAGCCGAACGGGTTGACCCGCGCGTACACCGACAGCGAACCGATCAGACCGATGTTCGGACCCTCGGGGGTCTCGATCGGGCACATACGGCCGTAGTGCGACGGGTGGACGTCTCGCACCTCGAGGCCGGCGCGCTCACGGGACAGACCGCCGGGGCCCAGCGCCGACAGACGACGCTTGTGGGTCAGGCCCGACAGCGGGTTGTTCTGGTCCATGAACTGCGACAGCTGGGAGGTTCCGAAGAACTCCTTGATCGCGGCGACGACCGGGCGGATGTTGATCAGGGTCTGCGGCGTGATCGCCTCGACGTCCTGAGTCGTCATGCGCTCGCGGACGACGCGCTCCATGCGGGACAGGCCCACGCGGATCTGGTTCTGGATCAGCTCGCCCACCGTGCGCAGACGACGGTTGCCGAAGTGGTCGATGTCGTCGACCTCGACGGGAACCTCGACGCCGCCCGGAGCGGTCATCATGGTGTCGCCGGCGTGCAGACGCACCAGGTACTCGATCGTGGTGACGATGTCGTCCTCGGTGAGGGTCGACGCCTCGATCGGCAGACCGGTGTTCAGGCCCAGCTTCTTGTTGATCTTGTAGCGGCCCACGCGAGCGAGGTCGTAGCGCTTGTCCTTGAAGAACAGGTTCTCCAGGAGGGTCTGCGCGCTCTCCTTGGTCGGCGGCTCGCCCGGACGCAGCTTGCGGTAGATGTCGAGCAGGGCCTCGTCGGTGTTCTTGGCCGGATCCTTCTCCAGGGTGGCCATCATGATCTCCGAGAAACCGAACCGCTCGCGGATCTCCTCGTCGGTCATGCCGAGCGCCTTGAGCAGCGTCGTGACCGGCTGGCGGCGCTTGCGGTCGATGCGGACACCGACGGTGTCGCGCTTGTCGACGTCGAACTCGAGCCACGCGCCACGGCCCGGGATGACCTTGACGCTGTGCAGGGTCTTCTCGGTGCTCTTGTCGATGGACTCGTCGAAGTACACGCCCGGCGAACGGACCAGCTGCGACACGACGACGCGCTCGGTGCCGTTGATGATGAACGTGCCCTTGTCGGTCATCATCGGGAAGTCACCCATGAAGACCGTCTGGCTCTTGATCTCACCGGTGTTGTTGTTGATGAACTCAGCGGTGACGAACAGCGGCGCCGCGTAGGTCATGTCCTTGTCTTTGCACTCGTCGACCGAGGCCTTGACCTCGTCGAAGCGCGGGTCCGAGAAGGACAGCGACATCGACCCGGAGAAGTCCTCGATGGGCGAGAGCTCGGCCAGGATCTCTTCGAGACCACCGGTCACCGCTCCGTCGCGGCGTGCGGCCGCGCGCTCGCGCCAACTCGGCGAGCCGACCAACCATTCGAACGAATCAGTCTGTAGATCGAGGAGCCCTGGGACCTCGAGGGGTTCGCGAATTTTCGCGAACGAAACCCTTCGGGGGGCTCCGGGGATTCCGGCTACTGCCTTGGTCTGGCTAGAGACTGCCAAGATGCGTCCTTCCAGCACCTCACGCGGGCCGCTCTTGCTGGTGCGACCGCCGCTGTATCTGCTTCTTCTGTGGGGCGAATTCGCTGGTTACAACCCGAACGAAGCCTCGCCACAGGAGCAGGAAGTAATCACTTCGCCGCAGTGAGGTCGAGAGGTGGACAGGAGGCAGCCAGCGCAACGTCCAAAAGTACACCCAAACTCAGTAGATGTCGAGCCGGGCAGCAGAAAGGACACCCGTCGGGGTGCTGCGCGCGTGTGAGACGCGTGAATGTTCACGGATAGAGTGACGCGAGATCATCGCCGCGTCAAGCCTGGGCCCCGGCGATTCGATCACGGACCGTCCGAGGGGCAGTGCAAGCGAATCGCCGGCCACAGGAGGCGCTGACCGAATCTGTGGGACGCCGGACTATTGATCCGCGATATCAGACAATAGCCACACGCCGCCCACTTTTTCCATCCGAACGATCAACGGGCCCGACGCGCTGTCCTGCGCTACCCCGTTCGATTCCGCGCTCACTGTCACGTTCGTGATCAGTTCGGCCCGGTCACCGTCGAGCACCTTCACGCCGACGTCGGTCACCTGCACGGTCGTGGCCGTGCCGCCCTGCTTCACCGCGGCCACGGTGGGATCGATCGTCTTGTCGAACTCGCCGCGCATGTTCTCGGTGAGCACCTTGCGGGCCTGCTCCGGGTACGCGTCGATGGTGTCCGGGCTGTACGTGTAGAGCGTGTTCAGTGCGGAGCGCGCCGCGTCCGACACCTCCGCGGTGCCGCCGATGTCGACGTACGCGGTGTTCGCGACGTCCGCGCCCGGCTCGAACGCTGCGACCACGGCGAACGCAGCCAGTACTGCCGCCACCGCTCCGAGGATCGCGAGAAGTCGGCGACTCGGACCGCCGGCCCGCGTCGGGCCGGTTCCGGTCTGGCCCTCCCCCACCGGGGGCGCCGAGTCCACCGGCCGAGCATCGTCGACGACCGCGACCCCGACCGCCGCCGGGGCGCCGAGGTTCGAGTCGCCGTCGACCTCGGCCGCGCGGACCTCACTCCCCGGCCGCCCGCCACCCGTACCGGCGATCTTCGGGCGCCGACCGGACGACGCGGGCTTGGTGGTGCGGCGAATGGGAGGCATGACGCAGAACTCCTTCCGTCGGGCGGCGCGATTCCTACCGCCCGGGATGTGCAGTGAGACGTGGTGCGGCTACCGGCCGCCGGCGTCCGACTCCGGGGCGGGGACGCCCTGATCCGGGTCGGAAGCCGCAGGATCCTGCGGCGGGGCCGCGGGCGACTCCTCGAGCACGGCGGCGTTGCCGAGGTTGACGGACTTCGACGCCCGCCACACTCCGTCGTCGCCCTCCTCCATCGTCAGCCGCATCGTCACCCGCACCTTGCGCGACGTCTCGTTGGGCCAGGACGTGTCGGTTGCCAGAACGACGATCGCGTCGGCCGTGCCGTCGTCGGTGTTGAGCGAGGTCAACGACGCCCCCAACACCTCCGATTGACTGCGCGCCCCGGTCTGCTGGGTCTGCTGCGCCAACTGGTCGCGGGTGGCGTTCAGGTCGTCGACCAGCGCGCCGGTGATGGACGACTCGATGTCGGAGAACGACTTGTCGAGATTCGCGGCGTCGAACGAATTGAGGTTGATCGCGGCCTGGCGCGCATCGGCAAGTGCCGATTCCCGGGCCTCGGCGGCGGGCTTCTCCGACAACGCGGCGTGCGCCCACCCGTAGCCGAACCACACCGCCGCCGCGAGCGCGCCGACGAGGAGCACACCGACCGCAACCGTGGCCGCGACGATGGTGTTGTTGTTCTTGGTGGTCTCCGTCACACGGCAACCTTACTCTCGGGTAACGAATGCTTGCCGAACGCTACCGGACCGGCACGACGCCCAACAGGGTCGAGATCTGCGTCGCGATGGGGTTGAGGTTCAACTTGTCCGGGTCCGTCTTCGGCGTGCTGTCCCACGGTTGCGGGGTCTCCGGATCGGCGTACACGATCCGCTCGGCGCTGCGCACGCCCGTCGGGTTGCCCTGGGGGACGGTGCACCGCGCGTCCGCGTTGAACGGGAAGTTGTCCACAGTGTCGTCGAAGTTCGGGTTCTCCGCCTTCATCTGCGCGAGGATCTCCTGCGTGCCCTCGTAGCCCTGAGTGCAGGGCACCGGGTTGTTGGTCTCGAGGACCAACCCGAAGTGGATCGTGCCGTCGCCCGGCGCGACCGCCGACGCGCCCGCGGACAGCGCCGGCAGGAACTGGAAGATCGGCTGCAGCGCGATGAACGTCGGCGACACCTTCGTCAACGTGGTCGACAGGTTCGTCAGGTCGGTCGTGAGGGCGTCGCCGCTCTCGACCACGAGCTTGCCGACGGTGTCCGACGCGTCCTTGCCCGTACCGATGAGACGACGCACGTCCGGGTCGCTGGACTTCAACTGCGCCGCGATCTGATCGAGTCCGTCGCTGAACGTGCGGATCGCGCCGGCCTGGTCGGCCTGGGTGTCGAACACCGTCCGCCCGTCACTGATGAGCGCGAGGGTCTCGGGCAGCGCCTCGTCGGCCGTCTCGGTGAACCGTCCGAGCGAATCGACGAGAACCTGCAGGTCCCCACCCTTGCCGGTGAGGGCCTTGCCGAGTTCGACGACCGTCGTGTGGAGCGAGTCGGTGGGCACCGATCTGGCGAGCCGGTCGACGCTGCCGATCAGGTCCTCCACCGGGATCGGCGTGGCGGTGTTCTTCTCCAGGATCACCGAACCGTCGGTGAGGAAGGGGCCCTCGTCGGTGTCGGGCTGCAGGTCCACGTACTGCTCACCGATCGCCGACCGATTGGCGACGACAGCCTTCGCCGACGCCGGGATCTGCGGTGCGCTGTCGTCGATCATCAGCGCCACCGATACGCCGTCCTGGGTCAGGGTCAGGTCACCGACCCGACCGACCGGCACACCCCGATACGTCACCTCGGCGTTGGTGAAGATCCCGCCGGAGTTCGCGAACCTGGCATCCACCTGGTACTCCCCGAACCCCAACAAAGTGTCGAGGCGGACGTACTTGGCACCGACGTAACCGATGCCGAGGACGGCCACGACCACGAACGCCACGAGCTGCCACTTGGCCAGACGCGAGACCATCACTCACCCACCCCCAACTGCTTCAGGAAAGCGTCGAACGGGTTGACCGCCGCGGGCGCCGACACCGGCGCGGTGCCCGGCTCCGGCACCGGGTTCGGGACGATCGGCGGCAACGGCAGGATCGACACCGTCGGCCAGCCCGGCCGCGCCCCGTTCCCGTTGTAGTAGGGATTGTCCGGGTTCACCGGAACCGGGGGACCGTACTTCGGCGGGTAGTACACAGGGTCCGGCTTACCGACGCCCAGATTCGACAGGGTGTCGCCGATCTGGAGATCGATGGACAGGAACACGTTGGCCTGACCGCCGTGGATGGACGGGATGATCGAGTCCGGGAACGGGAACGTCGGGACCAACGGTGCCGACGTGATGATGTCGGGTGTCGCGGCACCGAGCTCCTGCAGCGTCGGGCGCAGGGCCCGCAGGTCGGCGATCAGATCGTCCTTGGAACGGTTGATCACGTCGGTCCCGACCTGCCCGAGCCGATCGACCTGGCCCAGCATCTGCACCAGCTGCGGGCGCTGCTCGGACAGAATCTCCACGCCCTCGGGCAGCTCGTCGAGGATCTTCTCGAGCTTCACCGTCTGGTCCGCCACCCGGCCGCTCAGCGTGTCGAGGCCGTCGAGAGCTCGCGTGATCGAGTCGCGCTGCTCCTCGAGACCCGCGATGAGTGTGTTCGCCTGCTCCAGCAGTCCGCGGACCTTGGTCTCGCGACCGTCGAGTGCCTTCTCCAGTTCGGAGACGATGGGCTGCAACTGGGCGACACCGCCACCGTTGAGCAGCAGCGACAGGGCGCCGAGGACCTGTTCGATGTCGGTGGCGTGCCGGGTACGGTCCACCGGGATCGTGTCCCCGCTGGCCAACCGGGCGGTGGACGCGTCCTGCGGCGGCGCCGAGATGGCGATGAACTTCTCGCCGAGCAGGTTCGACTGCTGGACTTCGGCGACCGCGTTCGCCGGCAGATCCACCGAACTGTTGACCAGCGTCTCGACCTGCGCGGTCCAGCCGTCGTCGGCCACCGAGATGTTCTCGACGCGCCCGACGGGGACACCGTCGACCTTGACCGTCGACTGCGGCACCAGGTCCAGTACGTCGTCGAACTCGATCTTCACGTGCATCGGATCGCTGCCGATGTCGGCGCCGCCGGGCAGCGGGATCGAGTAGATGCCGTCCGAGCCGCACGCGCCGACGGTCAACGCGACGACGCATGCGCCGGCCGCGGCTGCGGCCGTCCTCCGAAGATGCTTCACGGCGTGCCCCCCTGCAGTTGCGTTTCGCCGCCGAGGCGCGGGGACGGGGTTCCGGGAACCGTCCCCGGAACCGCACCGCGCTGCAGGTTGTCGCCGCTCAGGATGCCGAGGGGCAGGTTGAGCGTCGGCGTCTTCACGCCGGCGGTCAATTGGTCGGTGACGACCTTGCAGTTGTCGATCAGCGGCTTCATCTGCCGACCCAACGCCTCGAACTCGGGATCCCCCGGCTTGAGCTTGGCGATGTCGATGAGCTTGCAGCCGAGACCGAACGGATCCTGTAGATCGGGCAGGTCGACGCGCATCTGCAGCGTCCCCGACTCGGCGTCGTGGGTGTTGACCAGGTTGCTGATCGCCAGTGGCAGCGTCACCAACGCCTCGGCCAGAGAATCTCGCTGGTCGGCGACCGTCTGGGTGACCGTCGTCAGACCCTCGATGTTGCCCTGCAGCAGTTCCCGGTTGTCCTCCACGAACCGCGCCACGTCCCCCAACGCCAGCGAGAGCTGGTTCAGCGCGAGACCGAGGTTCTCCTTCTCCCCCGCCAGGTAGCCGCTGAAGTCCGCGAGCTGGGTGTTGAACTGGCGCACCTGTGCGTCGTTCGCGGCAAGGGCGCTGACGAACACCTGCAGGTTCTTGACGGTGTCGAAGATGTCGGCCCGCGAGTCCGACAGCGTCCGGGCCGCCGCCGACAGCTGGGTGAACGTGTTGCCGAGCGCGTCGCCGTTACCGTCCAGATTGGCGGCTGCGGTGTCGACCAGGTTGGACAGCGCGCCGTCCTTGTTGGCGCCGTTCGGGCCCAGCGCCTCGGACAGTTCGGTCACGCTCGCGTACAACTGGTCGACCTCGACGGGCGTCGCCGTGCGCTCGCGCGGGATCGTCGCGTCGTTCGCCATCTTCTCGCCGCCCGTGTAGACGGGGGTGAGCTGGATGTACCGGTCGGACACCACCGACGGCGTCACCTGGGCGGCCTTGGCGTCGGCCGGGATGTCGACGCCCCGGTCGACGGTCATCGTGACCTGGACCTGATCGCCCTGCGGCTCCACCGAGTCCACCGTGCCGACCTTGACGCCGAGCACACGTACGTCGGAGCCCTCGTAGATGCCGACGGACTTGTCGAAGTACGCAGTGATCTTCGTGGCGCCGACGTTCTGGAAGAGCCACCACAGGACGCCCACGGCGACGACCACGACCGCGGCGACCAGCGCCACCGGGATCCACGTGCGGGTTGCTGCCCGCTCCTCACTCATGTCAGTTCCCCTCCATGGTGCGCAGCGGCTCGCGGTACCCGGGGATCTCCGGCAGGCCGGGCGGGGTCAGGTTGGTGACGACCGAGTCGAACCACCGGCCGTTGCCGAGCACGTTGGCGTAGATCCGGTAGAACGGCGCGGCCAACTCGAGCGCCTTGCTCACGTTCTGCTGGTTGGCGTTGAGGATGTCGATGACACCCTGCAACTGCGTGAGCGCGGGCGTGATCTGCGCTTCGTTGTCGGCGACCAGTCCGGTCAGCTCGCGCGAGAGGGTCTGGGTACTGGTGAGCAACTGCCCGATCGCCTGCTGCCTCGTGTTGAGCTCCTCCAGCAGGAGGCCACCGTTCGCCAGGATCTTCTGGAACTGGTCGTTGCGGTCGGCGAGGATCTGCGACGTCTGCTTGGTCGCGTCGAACAGCTTCTTCAGTTCCTGATCACGCTTGGCCACCGTCTCGGACAGCCGGGCGACGCCGTCGAGCGAACCACGGATCTCGTCCGGGGTGCCGGCGAACGACTGCGACAACACCTCGAAGCTGGACGCCAACTGGGTGGTGTCGATGTCCTCGAGGGTCGTGGCGGCATCACTGAAGGCGTCGATGACGTCGTACGGAGACGTGGTGCGCTCGAGCGGGATGCTGGTACCCGGGTCGAGGACTTCGGTGCCCCGCGGGTCCAGCGCCAGGTACTTCTGACCGAGGATGGTCTTGATCTGGATCGATGCGGTCGTCTGGTCGCCGATCCAGGCGTCCTTGGTCTGGAACGTCACCCGGACCCGGTCGCCGTCGAGTGCGACGTCCGACACCTTGCCGACCTTGACTCCGGCGACCCGCACCTCGTTGCCGGGCTTGAGGCCGGCCGCCTCCGTGAACTCGGCGGTGTACCGGTTACCCGCGCCGACGATGGGCAGGCTGTCGAGGAAGAACGCCGACATCGTCGCGAGGAGGACCACGACGATGCCCAGGGCACCGGTGACGGCCGGATTGCGCTTCTTGGTCATCGGGGCTCACCGTCCGCCCAGCAACGCGGCGCCGCGTTGGTGTAGATCGGCTGGTTGATCGTGGGCAGATCGCTCGGAAGGTTGAGTTGGGGCGCCGTACCGGGACCGGCGACGACGTCGATGCCGCACAGGTAGAACTGGAACCACGACCCGTAGCTGCCGGCGCGACCGAGCTTCTCCATCTTCACCGGCAGGTTCGCGAGCACCTGGTTCACCTCCCCGGACCGCTCGTTGACGTGTCCGGCCAACGTGTTGAGGCCCGCGATCGACCCCTGGATCGACGGCCTGGTCGGCACCAGCAGATCCGCGGTGGCGCTCGTCAGTTCGGACAGGGACTGCACCGACTGGCCGATCACACCGCGATCGGCGGACAGCCCGCTCACGAGACGTTCGGTGTTCACGATCAGCTGGTCCACCTGCTCGTCCCGCTTGTTCACCGTTTCGAGGACCCGGTTGAGATTGGTGACCAGGTCACCGATGACCTTGTCCTTGTCGGCGATCGTGTTCGTCAGCGACGCCGTGTTCGCCACGAGCTCCTCGATGGTGCCGCCCTCCCCCTGGAACACCTGGATGATCTGATAGGACAGCTTGTTCACGTCGTCGGCGCTGAGGGTCTGGAACAGCGGCCGGAACCCGTTGAACAGCGTCGTGAGGTTGACCGCGGGCTTGGTGCGGTCGAGCGGAATGGTCTCCCCCGCGCTCATCTTGAAGCCCTGCTGACCGGTCCCCTGTTCGAGCGCGATGTAGCGCTGACCCACCAGATTGCGGAAGCGGATGGTCGCGGTCGTGCTCGCGGGCAGCCAGTCGCGGTCGGTGAGTGCGAACGTGACCTGCGCTTCACGGTCGTCGACTATCTCGATCTTGGTGACCTGACCGACGCGAACACCCGCGATCCGCACCTCGTCGCCCTTGTTGAGAGACGTCACGTCCGTGAACCGGGCGCTGAACTCGGTGCCTCCCCGGGACCCCGAGTTCGCGATCGTCAGCGCCAACGCCCCCGTCGCGAGGATCGTCACGAGCGCGAAGATCACCAGTTTGGTGAGCGGTGCAGCCACCCCTCGCAGCTGTCGCTTCACTTGACGCTCACCTCTTTTCCACGGAGCGCGGGTGCGCCGATCGTCGTCGTCCACGCGGGCACGTCCTCGGGCGCCATCCCCGTCGCCTGGCCGTACACCACGGCGAGGGTCTCGCGCTCGAGCGGCGAACCGGCGAGCGTCGCAGTGGACGCCGGCGTCACCGCGTACTGCGGAGCCGCCACCTCGGGGATGTTCTGGTCACCCGGGTTGCGAGTCGGCACCTGGTACGACCCGTCGTGAATCGATCCGCCCGGGTACTGACCGATGTCGGTCCCCAACGGTGGCGGCTCGTAGCAGCGCGGTCCGCGGGTGTCGATCAGGCGGGGCTCGTCCTGGTTGGGTAGGTACCGGCCGCGCGGGTTGACCAGTTCGATCGTGGCCCGGGCGCCCGGATTCGGGGAGTTCTCGCCGGTGATCGCACCGGTCCGCGCCATCACGTCGGCGAAGTTCGCGAAGGTGCAGCCGAACGTTCCGGAGAAGCGAGCGAGGATCTCGAGTGCCTCCCGCGAGTCGGCGGCAATGAAGATCAGCGCATCACGATTCGTCGTCAACAGATCGGCGGTGCTCGACCCCGTCGACGTCACCGACGAGATGAGCGCGTCGATCGACGGGCGCTCCTGCACGATCGTCGCGTTGGTGGTGCGCAGGTTGTCGAGGGCGTCGACGAGCTGCGGCGCCGCGTCCGAATAGGTCTGCGTGAACGTCGCGAAGCTCTGCAGGCCCGCCTGCAGGTCCGGCATTCGGGTGTTGACACCCGCGAAGATCGTGTCGAGCTGGTCCAGCGTCACGCCGAGCTGTTCGCCGCGGCCGTCGAGCGCCTGCGACAGCGCGCCGAGCGTCGAGGCCAGGCTCTCGGGCGGAATCGCCTGCAGCAGCGGCAGCAGCCCGTCGAGCATCTTGCCGAGCTCCACCGCGTTGCCGCTCTTGTCCTGGTAGATGGTGCCGCCGGCCTCGATCGGGTTGGGGCTGGGATCGGCCGGAATCACCAGATCCACGTACCGCTCGCCGAACAGCGTCTTCGGCAGCAGCCGGGCAGTGGTGTTCGACGGGATCAGGTCGGCCTTGTCGGGGTCGATCGCCATGACCGAGGTGACCTTGCCGTTCGAGGTCGACGCCTCGCGCACCTCCCCGACGATCAGCCCCCGCACCTTGACGTCGGCGTTGCGGGGCAGGGCGTTGCCGACCGTGTCGGTGACCAGGTCGACCTTGACCACATGCTTGAACGTCTTGTTGTAGCTCGCGATGGTTCCGCCCAGGAACAGAGCCAGGACCAGGAAGAAGGCAACTCCCAGGACCCGGCGGCGCAGCTTCGACGGCGACTCGATCATCCGGCCACCCGCACGGTCGTCGTGGTCCCCCAGATCGCCAGGCTCAGGAAGAAGTCGAGCACGGCGATGGTGACGATGGCCGTACGGACAGCGTGGCCGACGGCGACGCCGACGCCGGCCGGGCCGCCGCGGGCGTGGAAGCCGTAGTAGCAGTGGATGAGGATCAGTACGAACGCGAAGACCAGAACCTTGCCGAAGGACCACAGCACGTCCTCGGGCGGCAGGAACAGGTTGAAGTAGTGGTCGTACGAGCCCGACGACTGTCCGTTGAAGACCGTCGACACCACTCGGGAGGCGAGATACGCGGCGAGCAGACCGACGATGTAGAGCGGAATCACCGCCACGAACCCCGCGATCATGCGCGTGGTGACCAGGAAGGGCACGCTGGGAACGGCCATCACCTCGAGAGCGTCGATCTCCTCGGAGATCCGCATCGCGCCGAGCTGGGCGGTGAAGCCACAACCCACCGTGGCGGAGAGCGCCAGCGCCGCGACGATCGGGGCGATCTCGCGGGTGTTGACGTACGCCGACAGGAAGCCGGTGAGGACGGAGCTGCCCAACTGGTCGAGGGCCGCGAAGCCCTGGAGGCCGACGACGACACCCGTGAAACCGGACATCATGACGATGACGCCGATGGTGCCGCCGATGACCGCGAGGGCGCCGCTGCCGAATGTGACCTCGGCGAGCAGGCGCAGCATCTCCTTGCGGTACCGCCGCAGCGTACGGGGCGTCCAGGCGATGGCGCGCGAATAGAACGACATCTGCTCGCCCGCGTTGTCGAGCACGTCGAGCGGTTTACGGGCCCAGCGCCGCGCACGCATCAGGGCATAGTCGCCCCGCCCCCTCGCGATCGTCATCGGGTCATGCCCCCTTCGCCGGAACGATCTGGAGATACACCATGGTCAGGATCAGGTTGGCGAAGAACAGCACCAGGAACGTGATCACGACTGCCTGGTTCACGGCCTCGCCGACGCCCTTCGGGCCGCCCTTGGGCGTCAGCCCCTTGTACGCCGCGATCACACCCGCGATGACGCCGAAGATCGCGGCCTTGACCTCCGCGATGTAAAGGTCGGGCAGCTGGGCCAGCGCGGAGAACGACGCCAGGTAGGCGCCGGGGGTGCCGCCTTGGAGGATGACGTTGAAGAAGTAGCCACCGGCGATGCCGACGACGGACACGAGCCCGTTGAGGAGCACCGCGACCAGCACCATCGCGAGCACCCGGGGGACGACGAGCCGCTGCACCGGATTGATGCCGAGCACTTCCATGGCATCGATCTCCTCGCGGATGGTCCGCGAACCGAGATCGGCGGTGACGGCGGACCCCGCGGCACCCGCGATCAGCAAGGCCGTCACGATCGGACTGCCCTGCTGGATCACGGCGAGCACGCTGGCGGCGCCCGTGAACGACTCCGCACCCAACTGCTTGATCAGCGAACCGGTCTGCAGCGACACGACCGCACCGAACGGAATCGCGACGAGCGCGGTCGGCAGGATCGTCACGCTCGCGATGAACCATGCCTGTTCGATGAATTCCTTGAACTGGAACGGCCGCTTGAACGTGTTCCGAACCACGTCGACGAACAGTTGGACGATGTTGCCGGCCTGCGTCAGCGCTCCGTTGACAGGCTTCATCAGCGACGCTCTCGTGCCCCCCATACGCAGGTCCCCTACCCGCGCTCGAACGTGGTCTGCTCGAAGCCGCCCTCGTCGTATGCCGGGATCACCTGCGTGGCAGCGTCGTCGTTCATGCTTGCAAGGATGCCCTGCTGGGCCTCGATCGGCAGGGTATGGAGGATCTCGCGGACGCGGGCCTGACGGCGGGCGACAGCCTGGCGCACGGGGAGCCCGGGCGTTGCCTGCATCTGCGGGACCACACCGTAGACGTCGTCGGTGCCGCCATGGTGATGACCGGCGTCGACGAGGGCCTGCTCGTGCGCCATCTGCGCCTCGTCCTTCTCCTCGGACATGCCGATCGGGCCGATCTTGCTGCCGTTGAGGAACTGGTGGACCACCGGCTCGTCACTGGTGAGCAGCACCTCGCGAGGCCCGAACATGACGAGCTGCTTGCGGAACAGCATGCCCAGGTTGTCGGGCACCGTGCGCGCGAGGTTGATGTTGTGCGTCACGATCAGGATCGTGGCGTCGATCTGCGCATTGATGTCGATCAGCAACTGGCTGAGGTACGTGGTGCGAACGGGGTCGAGGCCCGAGTCGGGCTCGTCGACGAGGATGATCTGGGGGTCGAGGACCAGCGCGCGAGCGAGCCCGGCACGCTTGCGCATACCGCCCGAGATCTCACCGGGAAGCTTGCCCTCGGCCCCGACGAGGCCGTTGAGCTCGAGCTTCTCCATCACGATCTTGCGGATCTCGGACTCGGACTTCTTGGTGTGCTCACGCAGCGGGAAGGCCACGTTGTCGTACAGGTTCATGGACCCGAACAGCGCGCCGTCCTGGAAGAGGACGCCGAACAGCTTGCGGATCTCGTACAGCTCGCGGGACGAGCATTGGAGGATGTCGGTGCCGTCGATGACGATCGAGCCCTCTTCCGGGCGCAGCAGACCGATCAGCGACTTGAGGAAGACCGACTTACCCGTGCCCGACGGCCCGAGCAGTGCGCTCACCTCTCCGGCCGGCAGCGTCAGCGACACGTCCTGCCAGATCTTCTGAGAGCCGAAAGACTTTGTGAGCCCTTCGACTGCTACCTCGACTCCCACCATTACCTCCTGCGTAAGGAACGTCCCCCCACCGCGCGATCCACTGTGGGTTGCGTCACTCTATCGCATCGAAGTGTTATCCGTGACACCAAATCCTACTCACGAGTAAGTAAGGATCACAACCCTGTCATCAAGATCCGCCCGACGAGTTTTCCGGTGACGAAAGAGGGCCGCCCCCTACGGGAACGGCCCTCTTTCTCGATGCTTCGGACAGAAGCAGCGGAGATACGCGTCTTACTTGACGGTGATCTTCGCGCCGGCAGCCTCGAGCTTCTCCTTGGCGGCGTCGGCAGCGTCCTTGGCGACCTTCTCCAGGATCGGCTTCGGAGCACCCTCGACGAGGTCCTTGGCTTCCTTCAGGCCCAGGCCGGAGACGACCTCACGGACGACCTTGATGACCTGGATCTTCTTGTCGCCGGCCGACTCCAGGATGACGTCGAACTCGTCCTGCTCCTCGGCAGCGTCGGCAGCGGCAGCCGGAGCGCCCGCAGCAGCGACGGCGACCGGAGCGGCAGCGGTGACCTCGAAGGTCTCCTCGAACGCCTTCACGAACTCCGAGAGCTCGAGCAGGGTGAGCTCCTTGAACTGGTCCAGCAACTCTTCGGTGGTGAGCTTCGCCATGGTGGCGTCCTTCCTCTTAAGTCCTGTGTCGCCGATCCGCGACCGGACAGGTGGTGATGGTTGTGATGCGCAGGTGCGGATCAGCTATTCGGCAGCGGCGTCGGCGGGAGCCTCGGCGGCTCCACCCTCCGCAGCCTTCTTCTCCTGCAGCGCGGCGGCCAGACGGGCCACCTGCGAAGCGGGAGCATTGAACAGGCCGGCGGCCTTTGCCAAGTTGCCCTTCATCGCGCCGGCGAGCTTGGCCAACAGGATCTCGCGGGACTCGAGGTCCGCGATCTGGTTGACCTGATCCACGGACAGCGCAGCGCCGTCCATGTACCCGCCCTTGATGACGAGTGCCTTGTTGTCCTTCGCGAAGGCCTTGATGGCCTTCGCAGCGTCGACCGGCTCGCCCTTGATGAATGCAATGGCGGTCGGTCCGACGAACAGGTCGTCAAGACCCTCGACGCCCGCCTCAGCGGCGGCACGCTTGACCAGGGTGTTCTTGGCGACGGAGTAGGTGGCACCCTCTCCGAGAGCGCGTCGCAGCTGCGTCAGACTCGTGACCGACAGACCACGGTATTCCGTGATCACGGCGGCGGTCGAATCCTTGAACTGCTCGGTGATCTCTGCAACTGCAGAAACCTTCTCAGGCTTTGCCATACTTCGCCTCCTCTCGTGACAGTCGTTGTTCCACTTGGGGCCGTGACATGCAAAACGCCCCGGTGCAGGGCACACGGGGCGTACACGAGGAGATCCATCCATTCGGCCGAGGCCGAGCGCAGACAATCATCCCCCACCTCGTCCTCCTGCGTGGGCCGCCGGGCAATCCCGGACCTTCAACCGATCTCATCTCTGATCTCGGTGACCAACGGTCTTTGGTAGAACATGTTTCGGGGCGGAATTCGCATCTAGCACCGAACTCCAACGGAGACAGTACTGGAGGAATGCCCAGGACGCAAAACAGATCGATCGCCTCCCCCGGTTGTGCGACTCAGCTCACGTCCGCGACCGGTTGGTCGGCGAAGAACGTGGGACTCGAACGCCGAAGGCCGGCACAGAGAAACTCTGTACCGGCCTTCGATGTCGATCAGGTCGCGTGGAATCGCGACTTACTCGCCGTCCTCGAGGAGGTTGCGGGTACGGTTCGGGTCCACCGGGATGCCCGGTCCGGTGGTGGTCGAAACCGTGACCTTCTTGACGTAGCGGCCCTTCGCCGACGACGGCTTCGCACGCAGGATCTCGTCCAGCGCCGCACCGTAGTTCTCGACCAGCTTGGCCTCGTCGAACGACGCCTTGCCGATCACGAAGTGCAGGTTGGCCTGCTTGTCGACGCGGAAGTTGATCTTGCCGCCCTTGATGTCGGCCACAGCCTTCGCGACGTCCGGCGTAACGGTGCCGGTCTTCGGGTTCGGCATCAGGCCACGCGGTCCGAGGACGCGAGCGATACGGCCGACCTTGGCCATCTGGTCCGGGGTGGCGATCGCGGCGTCGAAGTCGGTCCAGCCGCCCTGGATGCGCTCGATCAGATCCTCGGCGCCCACTGCGTCTGCACCGGCGGCCTCGGCCTCGGCGGCCTTCTCGCCGACGGCGAAGACGACGACGCGGGCGGTCTTACCGGTGCCGTGCGGCAGGTTGACCGTGCCGCGAACCATCTGGTCCGCCTTGCGGGGGTCGACGCCCAGACGAACGGCGACCTCGACGGTCGCGTCCATCTTGCTCGACGACGTCTCCTTGGCCAGCTTCGCAGCCTGCAGGGGGCTGTAGAGCTTGTCCGCGTCGATCTTCTCAGCGGCGGCGAGGTACGCCTTGCTGCGCTTTGCCATTTCTTCTGTCCTTACTTCTCACCAGGGCCTACCCCGGTGAATGGTTCAGTTGTGGTGACGGGCCTGGCCGGCCCTCCCACAGGGAGGAGAAAACTCTGCGTCGCGGCAGAATTTGCTGAGAATCAGCCCTCGACCGTGATACCCATCGAGCGCGCGGTGCCGGCGATGATCTTCGCCGCGGCCTCGATGTCGTTCGCGTTGAGGTCTTCCTGCTTGGTCTTCGCGATCTCGCGCACCTGGTCCATGGTCACGGTCGCGACCTTGGTCTTGTGCGGCTCGCCGGAGCCCTTCTGCACGCCGGCTGCCTTGAGCAGCAGCTTGGCGGCCGGAGGAGTCTTCAGCTTGAAGTCGAAGGTCCGGTCTTCGTAGACCGAGATCTCGACAGGGATCACGTTGCCGCGCTGGGACTCAGTCGCCGCGTTGTAAGCCTTGCAGAACTCCATGATGTTGACGCCGTGCTGACCGAGCGCCGGACCGACGGGCGGGGCAGGGTTGGCCTGACCAGCCTGGATCTGGAGCTTGATGAGCCCTGCGAGCTTCTTCTTCTTGGGGGGCATCTTCGTTCCTTGTTCTTACTGGGTGTGTTTCTTGCGTACTGCGTGCAAGTTTGTGTGGGTACCCGGTTCGGGGACCGCTAGATCTTCTGGACCTGGTTGAACGACAGTTCGACCGGGGTCTCGCGACCGAAGATCGAGACCAGCACCTTGAGCTTCTGCTGCTCGGCGTTGACCTCGCTGATGCTCGCCGGCAGGGTCGCGAACGGACCGTCCATGACGGTGACCGACTCGCCGACCTCGAAGTCGACCTCGATGACCGGCTTCGCGGCGGCGGCGACGGACACGTCGCCGGCTGCGGCGGCAGCGGTGGCCGGCTTCTTCTGGCCCTGCTGCGGCATGAGGAACTTGACGACCTCGTTGAGCGTCAGCGGCGACGGGCGCGAGGTGGCGCCGACGAAACCGGTGACACCGGGGGTGTTCCGGACCGCGCCCCACGACTCGTCGTTGAGCTCCATGCGGACCAGGATGTAGCCCGGCAGAACCTTGCGATTGACCTGCTTGCGCTGGCCGTTCTTGATCTCGGTGACCTCTTCGGTGGGAACTTCCACCTGGAAGATGTAGTCGCCGACGTCCAGGTTCTGGACACGGGTCTCGAGGTTCGTCTTGACCTTGTTCTCGTAACCGGCATACGAGTGGATGACGTACCAGTCTCCGGGGGCACGGCGCATCGCAGCCTTGAACTCGGCTACGGGATCGACCTCTTCCTCGGCGACCTCAGGAGCCTGCTCCTCCACGGCACCGTCCTCGGCCTGCTCGATCGCGGCGTCGTCCTCGACAGCCACGTCGTCGGCAGCCACGTCTTCCTCGGTTACCGCCTCGGCCGAAACACGCTCCTCGGCCAGAGCCTCGTCAGAGTCGTTCTCGGGGGTGCTCACTGGAGGCACTCTTCCTCTCGTCAATCACATCGTTCGGAAACGCCGACATGCGTTCCCGGCTAGCCGAACAACCAGGAAATGCCCTTGCCGAACCCTATGTCGAGGAGGCTGATGAAGGTCACCATGAAAGCGACGAACACGAGCACGACACTGGTGTACGTGATCATCTGCTTGCGATTGGGCCAGATGACCTTGCGCAGTTCGGCAACGACTTCCCGCAGGAAGCGGCGAATCCGCTTGAAGATGTTCTCCGAGCGGGGCTTGTCTGCCTTGGAGGTCTTCGCGACGGGCTTCGACTCCGGAGACTTCACGGAGGAGGCGGCGACAGCCTTCTTTGCGGACTGATCTTCGGTGGAGCTGCGGCGCGCGGAGCGCTTGCCACTGGGCTTGCCCGAGGGAACGACGCCCGCAGACGCTGCAGCCTCCGGAGCCTGGGATCCGCTCTGATCGGATCCGGCCGCGGGGCGAGAGCTCGCGCCGGCTTCGGAATCGCCGACGGCGCCTGGGTCCGTGGACCCGGGAGTGCCGTCGTTGCGCTCGTCGCTCACCGTCGTTCCTCTCAGTAGCCAGTCCGGGTGCAGGGGCGACAGGACTTGAACCTGCAACCTGCGGTTTTGGAGACCGCTGCTCTGCCAATTGAGCTACGCCCCTTTGGACGACCGATCGAACTGGTCGACCTATCCAGGATTACATGACTTGCGCGCCACCCCGTGGGCTGTTGCAACAGCACCGTTAGGCAGCGCGCAGCGCCTGAGTAACCCCAGAAACTCTAGTGTACTTCAAAGCCCCGGAACAAACCCAATCCGTCCGACACTCAGGCCAAACGGACCGTTGCGGTGGCCCGTCCGAAGATCTTACGTCCTTCGGACCGCGCCACGATCGCGACTACTGCGGTCTTGCTTTCGGCGTCCACCGACTTGATCTTGCCGGTGAACTCCACTTCGGCAGCCTTGTCGGCCGCCACGTACACCGGACTGGTGAACCGAACGTTGTATTCGGTCACCGCACCCGGATCGCCGAGCCAGGACGAGACGAATCCACCACCGAGACCCATCGTGAGCATCCCGTGCGCCACGACGTCCGGCAGGCCGGCGAGTCGGGCTACGTGGTCACTCCAGTGGATCGGGTTGGGATCGCCCGAGACGCCGGCGTAGTTGACGAGATTTCCGCGGGTCAGAGTGACGACGCGCTCGGGCAGTTCGTCGCCGACGGCGACGTCCTCGAACCTACGGAGCGACATGCATCATCACATCCTTGACCGCGTGCGCGATGTTCTCGTCCACCTCACCACCGGAGCGAGCGACGAGCGTGGTCCAGGTGGTCTGGACCAGTTCGCCGTTCACGTCCGTGATGACGTTCTTGGTGACGATGATGTCACTGCCCGCGACCTGGCGGAACGACTCCAGGTACACGTCGCAGATCAATCGGTCGCCAGCCTTCAGCGGCCTGTGGAACACGAGGCGCTGATCGGTCTGCATGATCTGGCTCAGGTCGTAACCGGTCACGACCTCCTCGAACAGCTTGCGCTGCGCGAGCATGCCTACGATCGAGACGAAGGTCGGAGGGGCGATGAGGCCGTCGTAACCGAGGCCCTTGGCCGCTTCCTCGTCGTGATGAGCGGGATGATTGTCGAGTACCGCGCGGGCGTACTCGCGAACCTTCTCCCGGCCGATCTCGTAGAAATCGGAGACGCGGTAGTGATGTCCGACCATCGAGGCCGCGTGCGCGGCGGGGTCGGAGATCACCTCGGCCTCTCTCACGACTGTCTCTGTCACAGCGAATACCTGCCTGCCCTGTTGACGCGAACCTCGTTAGGGCAGTCTGACAGTGAACCTAACGCGCGAGCGCCGACTCCGAGAAACTACTTGGACTCGCGGTGCGACTGGTGGGTTCCGCAGTTCGGGCAGAACTTCTTCAGCTCGAGGCGGTCGGGGTCGTTGCGGCGGTTCTTCTTGGTGATGTAGTTACGGTGCTTGCACACCTCACAGGCCAAGGTGATCTTCGGCCGAACGTCAGTCGAGGAGGCCACGGGGACGCCTTCTTTCGCGTGAATCTGATCAGAGAGAGATCAGGGTGGATCATTCGTCTTGTGTAGCGATGGCCGGACTTGAACCGGCGACACAACGATTATGAGTCGTTTGCTCTACCAACTGAGCTACACCGCCTCGGTGTCGAGTGTCGCGCGAAGCCGGCGACACCACAATCCAGCGAGCCCCCTGACGGAATCGAACCGTCGACCTTTTCCTTACCATGGAAACGCTCTGCCGACTGAGCTAAGGGGGCGTGGCTGTCCCGCGCATCTCTGCGCGCTGAAGCCTCCAGAAGATTACACAGACCTTCGCCCGAGACACAAATTGCCTGGTCACGTGACATAACGTGGGCCGTGGTGGCGCACGATTCGGCCGCGCGCCACCACGAGCGGGTCAGGTCAGGCTCGGCGGCATCGCGTCGAGCAGGACGGTCTTCGCCTCCAGGTACGGCTGCAGGCCCTCGAGACCGCCCTCGCGCCCCATTCCGGACTGCTTGAAGCCGCCGAAGGCGATCCCGAAGTCGGTCTTGAAGCTGTTGTGCCCCACGGTGCCGGAACGCAGCTGCCGCGACACCGTCCATGCACGTTCGATGTCGTCTGTGAACACGGATGCGTTCAGGCCGTAGACGGTGTCGTTCGCGATGTCGACCGCGTGGTTCTCGTCGTCGGCCGCGATGACGCTCACGACGGGACCGAAAACCTCCTCGCGCGCGATGGTCGAGTCGTTGTCGACGTTGCCGAAGACCGTGGGTTCGATGAAGAAGCCGCGCTCGAGGTGAGCGGGCCGACGGCCACCGGTGACGAGCGTGGCGCCCTCCTCGCATCCCTTGGCGATCAGTCCTTCGACCTTCTCGAGCTGACGGGACATCGCGAGCGGACCCATCTCGGTCTCGGCGTCGAACGGATCGCCGACGCGGATCGCGGACATCGCGGCGCCGAGGGCGTCGACGAACTCGTCGTGGCGGTGACGGCTGACGACGATGCGGGTCAGCGACGCGCACACCTGGCCGGTCATGATCCGCGCCGACGTCGCGATGGACTGGGCAGCGGTGGCGAGGTCGTAGTCGTCGAGGATGACGCCCGCGGACTTGCCGCCGAGTTCGAGCGTGCAGCGCGCGATCCGTTCGCCGCACAGGGAGGCGATCCGGCGACCGGCGGCGGTGGACCCGGTGAAGGCGACCTTGTCGATGCCGGGGTTACGGACGAGCAGTTCCGACACCTCGCGGTCGGCCGTGACGACGTTGACGACTCCGGCGGGCAGCCCCGCGGCCTCGGCGATCTCGGCGAACGCGTAGACCGCGCCGGGTGCCTCGGGGGACGCCTTGACGACGACGGTGCAGCCCGCGAGGAGCGCGGGAGCGACCTTGTTGGCGAGCAGGCCGAGGGGGCTGTTCCACGGGATGATCGCGGCGACGACGCCGACCGGTTCACGAACGAGCAGGCCAACGCCCTGACCCGAGCTCGTCCGGTGTTCCTCGACCCACTCGTAGGTGTCGGCGAGCCCCGCGTAGTAGTCGAAGACGTCGCCGGAGCCGGCGGAGGCGTACGAGGAGACGGCGGCGAGGATGCCCATCTCGCTGGTCCAGATCGCCCCGAGTTCGGCGCTGCGCTCACGGATGCCGGCGCCGATCGCCCGCAGGTAGGTGGCGCGCTCGGCGTGGGTCATCCGCGGCCACGGGCCCCGGTCGAAGGCGTCACGAGCGGCGTCGACGGCCTGGGCCATGTCCTGCGCGTCGGCCTCCGCGACGGTGAGGAAGACCTCCTCGGTTGCCGGATTGACGACGTCGAAGGTGGCCGCCGTGTTCGGCTCCACCCAGCGTCCGCCGATGAACAACCGGCCGGGGTGCTGCAACTTCGGTGACGTCTCGTTCGCGTTGATCAGACCTGTCATCGCCGATTCGGCTCCTTCGCATGTCCTGCGCACCCGCCCTGTGACGGAGGCCACTCAGGTTCGGACGCTAGACAGCCGGGACCAGGAGAAGACCTGCCGGTCTCGATGAGTGGGATGGATCACATCCGGGGGGCGGCGGAGCGCAGCGCCCGAGCCCCGAAAACAGTTCAGCCCCGACCTTTTTCGAGGTCGGGGCTGAACGTGTGGCAGATGTAGGATTCGAACCTACGTAGGCATAAGCCGACGGATTTACAGTCCGCTCCCATTGGCCGCTCGGGCAATCTGCCAGGCTGCGCCCAGAGCTTCTTGCTCGCTCTGACGCATATCGAAGAATACAACGAAGTCCCCCCGGATACGCAAACCGGGTGGATAGAGGGGGTTGCGACCCGATAGCGTCCTAGGCAACCCACCCCTGTCCGGGTGGGGTCGACCGCTATGAATTCAGGAGTGTGCAGTGGCTGATTCGTCCTTCGATGTGGTGAGCAAGGTTGATCGTCAAGAGGTGGACAACGCTCTGCATCAGGCCGCGAAGGAGCTGGGCACCCGGTTCGACTTCCGCAACACGGGGGCGAGCATCGAATGGTCCGGCGAGGAGACCATCACGCTGACCGCCGACACCGAGGAGCGTCTCACCGCCGCCCTCGACGTGTTCAAGGAGAAGCTGATCCGTCGCGACATCTCGCTCAAGGCGTTCGACGCCGGCGAGCCGTCGCAGTCCGGCAAGGTCTACAAGCTGAGCGGCTCGCTGGTCCAGGGCATCAGCAGCGAGAACGCCAAGAAGATCTCGAAGAAGATCCGCGACGAGGGCCCCAAGGGCGTCAAGGCGCAGATCCAGGGCGAGGAGCTGCGCGTGAGCAGCAAGAAGCGTGACGACCTGCAGGCCGTCATCTCACTGCTCAAGGGCGAGGATTTCGGGATCGCCCTGCAGTTCGTCAACTACCGCTGACGTCGCCCCCGCTGTCGAAACACAGGCCGCACACCTTCCCGTCGGGAACGTGTGCGGCCTGTGCCGTCTGAAACCTCAGAGCTCCCGGTAGGTCGGGGGCAGTCCCCCGTCGGAGGGGCCACCGCCGGCCATCTTCTCCAGCCGCGCGATCCGGTCGGCCATGGGCGGGTGGGTGGAGAACATCTTGCCGACCCGGTCGCCGGCGCGGAACGGGTTGGCGATCATCATGTGCGACTGCGCGGCGATCTTCGGCTCCGGCGGCAGCGGCGCGGCCTGCGTGCCCCGCTCGAGCTTCCGCAACGCCGACGCGAGGGCCAACGGGTCGCCCGTCAGCTCCGCACCCGACTGGTCGGCCTGGTACTCCCGCGACCGGGAGACGGCGAGCTTGACGACCGTGGCGGCGATCGGCCCCAGCAGCGAGACCAACAGCAGTGCAATGGGGTTGGCTCCCTGCCCGTCGCGACCGCCACCGAACATGTTGGCGAAGATCGCCATGTTGGCCAGGCCGGAGATGACGGCCGCCATCGCGCCGGCCACCGACGAGATCAGGATGTCGCGGTTGTAGACGTGGGACAGTTCGTGACCCAGCACGGCACGCAGTTCGCGTTCGTCGAGGATGTCGAGGATGCCGCTGGTGCAGCACACCGCGGCGTGACGCGGATTGCGTCCGGTCGCGAATGCGTTGGGCGCCGCCGTGGGGCTGATGTACAGCCGCGGCATCGGCTGGTGTGCGGCCGTCGCGAGCTCACGGACGATCTTGTAGATGACGGGAGCCTGGACCTCGGTGATGGGCTGCGCGTGCATGGCCCGCAACGCGAGCTTGTCGCTGTTGAAGTACGCGTAGGCGTTCGCGCCGACGGCCAGCAGGATCGAGAAGACCAGGATCGTCGGGTTCCTGAACAGCGCGCCGATGAAGATGATCAGCGCCGACATTCCGACCAGCAGTCCGAACGTCTTCGCGCCGTTTGCGTAACCGTGCACGACTCGCCTCTTCCCTGTTCACCACCGTGTGGCTTGCTGACCTGACAACGAACCAGCCCGGGAACAAGGTTCCCGGGCTGGTTCGCAGGCTACTTCAGAAGTTGATCAACCGACGCGTTCGACGGTGTAGTCGACGAGTCGCACGAGCGCGTCGTTCGCGGGCCCCTGCGGCAGCTGCGCCAGCTCGGCCCGGGCGCGGTCGGCGTACTCGCCGAGCTTCGCCTTCGCGGCGGCCATGCCCGGTGAGCGCTCGAGCAGCGCGAGGGCCTCCGCGACGTCGGCGTCGTCGGTGACCGGGCCGTCGAGCAGGACGCGCAGCCGGTCGGCGTCGGCGCCCTCCTCACGCAGCGCGTACAGCACGGGGAGCGTGTGGACACCCTCGCGCAGGTCGGTGCCGGGGGTCTTGCCGGACTGCTCGGACGCCGACGAGATGTCGATGATGTCGTCGGCGATCTGGAACGCGGTTCCGACGGCGTCGCCGAGACGCTCGAGGCGCGCGATCTGGTCGGCGTCGGCGCCCGAGAACGTGCCGCCGAAGCGGCCGCTGGCCGCGATGAGCGAACCGGTCTTCTCCCAGACGACCTTGAGGTAGTGCTCGACCGGGTCCTGCTTCTCGCGGGCGCCGATGGTCTCGCGCATCTGGCCGGTGACCAGTTCGGCGAACGTCTCGGCGATGATGCGGACGGCCTCCGGGCCGAGCGTGGACACCAGACGCGACGCGTGCGCGAACAGGTAGTCACCGGCGAGGATCGCAATGCTGTTGCCCCACCGCGCATTCGCGCTGGGCGCACCGCGGCGCATCGCGGCCTCGTCCATGACGTCGTCGTGGTAGAGCGTGGCCAGGTGCACGAGTTCGACGACGGTCGCCGCGGTGACCACCGCCGGGTCCGAGCCCTCCGGCCCGAGCTGGGCGGTCAGGACGGTGAACAGCGGACGGAACCGCTTGCCCCCGGCCTTCGCGAGATGCAACGCAGCCTCGGTGAGGAAGTCCTCACCGTCGGACAGTTCGCTGACGAGAAGCTCCTCGACGCGGGCGAGCCCGTCGCGCACGGCGTCCGCGAGCTGCTGGTCGCCGAGATCGACTCCCGCGACGACAGTGCTCGACCCCTCAGTGCTCACGATGTCAGTACTCATTCCTGTAGTCGGTAACGCCTCGGCAGGCCCGGAAAACGCAGAAACCACGGTAGTGAACCTAGCGTCAGCAACGCTCGTCACCACACCTGCCCTGGCCGCGTCGCGCTACCTCGGCCTGAGAGGATGGTGGGGTGGTGGCCGAACATTTCCCGACCGCTGGGTCCAGCGATGCCCCGAATCCCTCGGCGGAACTGCCCTCGAGCACGGAAGTCCTGGTCGTCGGTGCAGGTCCGGCCGGTTCCGCGGCGGCGACGTGGGCGGCGCGCGCCGGTCGCGACGTCCTGCTCCTCGACGCGGCCACCTTCCCGCGCGACAAGACGTGCGGTGACGGGCTGACGCCCCGCGCGGTCGCCGAACTCGATCATCTCGGTCTCGGGGACTGGGTGCGTGAGCGGACGGTCAACCGCGGTCTGCGGCTCACCGGTTGGGGCCGCGAGCTGGAACTGCCGTGGCCGGGCGGCGCGCTGCCCGCCGTCGGTAGCGCGGTCCCCCGCACCGAACTCGACGATCGTCTGCGGCTGACCGCGGTGGACGCCGGTGCCCGCATGGTGCAGGGCGCGAAAGCCGTCGGCGTCGAGCGAGACGGCGACCGGGTGCGAGCCGTGACGGTGAAGACCGCGTCGGGCACGCACACCGTCACCTGCGAGAAGTTGATCGTCGCCGACGGCGTCCGCTCGACGCTCGGCAAGCAGCTGGGCCGGCAGTGGCACCGCGGCACCGCGTACGGCGTCGCGGCCCGCGCATACGCGACGTCCGGTCGCAGCGCCGACCCGTGGATCACGTCGCACCTGGAGCTGCGCGACGACACCGGTGCACTGCAGCCGGGCTACGGCTGGGTGTTCCCGCTCGCGACCGGCGAGGTGAACATCGGCGTCGGCACGCTCGCCACCGCGAAACGTCCGGCACCGGGTGCGCTGCGTCCGCTGCTCGACCTGTACGTCGCGCAGCGCCGCGCGGAATGGCGGCTGGACGGCGACGTGCACTCGGTGGCGTCGGCGCTGCTGCCGATGGGTGGCGCCGTCTCGAACGTCGCCGGGCGCAACTGGGCGCTGATCGGTGACGCCGCCGCGTGCGTGAACCCGCTCAACGGCGAGGGCATCGACTACGGACTCGAGGGCGGACGCCTGGTCGCGCGGCTCCTCGACGACGCCGACCTGACCGACGTGTGGCCCGCGATGCTGCGGGACCGGTACGGCCGCGCGTTCTCGATCGCGCGGCGTCTCGCGGGTCTGCTGACCGTGGCCCGGTTCCTGCCGACGGCCGGGCCCGTCGCGATGCGCTCGCGCGCGATGATGACCGTCGCGGTGCGGGTGATGGGCAACCTCGTCACCGACGAGGACGCCGACGTCGTGGCCCGCGCGTGGCGGACGTCGGGTGCCGGGTCGCTACGTCTGGATGCGCGGCCGCCGTTCTCCTGAAGCGGTGTCGGACGGGCCGCGAACGCGCTCAGCGGGTGGCGCGGTGCAGGGCGACGATGCCACCGGTGAGGTTGCGCCACTGCACGTTCTTCCAACCGGCGGCCTCGATGCGCCCGGCGAGCTGCTCCTGCGTGGGCCACGCCCGGATCGACTCGGCGAGGTAGACGTACGCGTCCGGGTTGCTGCTCACGGCACGGGCCACCCGCGGGAGCGCCTTCATGAGGTACTCCATGTAGACCGTGCGGAACGGCCCGAACACGGGTGTGGAGAACTCGCTGACGACGAGGCGTCCGCCGGGCTTGGTGACGCGGGCGATCTCGCGCAGCCCGGCGTCGAAGTCGGAGACATTGCGCAGACCGAACGAGATGGTGGCGGCGTCGAACACGGCGTCGCCGTACGGCAGGTGCATCGCGTCACCCGCGACCATCGGGACGCGGCGGTCGATACCGGCCTGCAGCATCCCCTTGGAGAAGTCGGTGGCCACCACCCAGGCACCGGAGCGGCCGAGTTCGACGGTGGAGACACCGGTGCCGGCCGCGAGGTCGAGGACCCGCTCCCCCGGCTCGAGGTCCAACGCGGCCCGGGTGGCTTTGCGCCAACTGCGGTCCTGACCGAACGAGAGCACCGTGTTCGTCAGGTCGTATCGCTTCGCGACCCCGTCGAACATCGACGCGACCTCGTGCGGCTTCTTCTCGAGCGAGGCCCGCGAGCCGTGTGTATCTGCCACGGCGTCAGACGCTACCAACCGCTCACGCGTCGACATCGGCCGCCGGGTTGTCCTCGCTCGTTCGCGCCGTTCGGCGGCCGAGTGACCGTGCCTTGGTCTGCGCCCACGGCAGCAGCATCGCGACGACGGCGATCGTGACGGCGGATCCGACGACGGCGCCCGCGAGCACGTCGTGCGGGTAGTGGACGCCTTGCAGGACCCGAGCGAGGCCGATCAGCGCGGCCAGCGCGATCACCAGGCCGCGCTGCAACGACGACAGGATCCGTTCCGTCGCGAGCACGATGGCGGTGGCGAGACCGAAGGCGATGACGGTGTGGTTGCTCGGGAACGACCAGTCCCCGGGGGCCGGGCAGTCGGCGAGGGTGAGTTCGACGCGGCACGGCCGGTCCTCGCTGACGAAGGTCTTGATCACCTCGCTGAGCACGTACGCCACGACCACACCGAAGCCGCCCATCAGCAGCTCCCCCAGGTGCGGGGAGCGGGTGCGCCACATCTGCACGGCGAGCACCGCGAACAGCGCGACGAGCGCGAGCAGTCCGATCTCGGCGATCAGGCCCACACCGGGTAGATCCGACGTGTGCGGCACGATCGCGCGATAGATCGCCGCACCGACGCCGCGCAGCAGGTACAGGGCCACCACGACGACTGCCGCGGCGACGAGCATCATCCCGGCCCGCTCCGAAGTTCTCCGCATTCGGTCGAGGATAGAAACCCTTCCTGAGTGAACTTCTCAGGAACCCTCGGCGCGGGCCCGTCGGCGCAGCACGAGCAGCGCGGGCAGTGCCACGAACCACGTCACGACGATCACCGATCCGGCCGGCACGATCGCGACGCTCGCGTCCCGGCCCGCGACGCGCACCAGATCCGGTTCGCTGCGCGCGTATTCGACATCGATGCGCTGGCCGGCGGTGAGGTTGGTCGGGTACAGCACCCCCAGCTTCGGGTTGTGCGTAACGCCGTCGGGGGTGACGAAGCTGACCGCCGACCGCAGCGAACCGGCGGACAGGACCTCGGCGGTGGCGGTGCCCATGTCCGATTCGATGGTCCGGTCGTTGCGCCACGCCGCCAGCACCAGCAGCACCGCGAGCACCGAGATCCCGGCGGCGACGACGACCACCGACACCGCCGCACGGTGTGCGACGCGGGGACTCACAGCTGCGCCCGCACCGCGGCGTGCAGCTCCCGCAGGCCCGAACGTTCGGTGGTGACCTCGAGCACGCGGATACCGTCGCCGGGCGCCGTGAGCACAGCGGTCAGCTCGGCCAGATCGACCCGGCGGTGCGGCACCCGGTAGGCGGCGCACAGTGCGGCCAGGTCCATGCCGTGCGGGGTGCCGAAGACGCGTTCGAACACGCCCGCGTACTGCGGGTCGCCCTGCTCGAGCAGTTCGAAGATGCCGCCGCCGTCGTCGTTGGCGACGACGATCGTCAGATCCGTGGGCCGCGGCTCGCCCGTACCGATGAGCAGTCCGGACGCGTCGTGCAGGAACGTCAGGTCGCCGAGCAACGCGACGGTGCGCCCCTCCGACTCGTAGGCGAGCGCGGCACCGACCGCGGTCGACACGGTGCCGTCGATGCCGGCGACACCACGGTTCGAGAGCACCTTCACCCCGGGCCGCGGGTAACTGACTAGCGCGGCGTCGCGGACCGGGTTGGACGCGCCGAGCAGCAACTGGTCGCCGTCGGACAACGCCTCCATGACGGCGGCCGCGACGTGCAGACCGGTGGCGGTCGGGTGCGCGTCGAGCTGCGAGCGGACAGCCTTGTCGGCGTGCTCGGACAGGTGCCGGCACCGCGCGATCCACGCGGGGTCCGGCTCGCCGGTCACGACGGCGCGGGTACCGGTCGCCAGCACGTTGCCGGAGACGTCGGGCCAACGCGGGCCCGTGGTGAGCGCGTACACCGCGACGGACGGGTCGGCGAGAAGCTTCGACACCGGGCGGTGCAGCGTCGGGCGGCCGGTGATGATCGCCTGCCGCGGCTTGAGCTGCGGCAACGCGAGCGGATGCAGCGGGATGCCGTGCAGCGGCGCGGTCGGCTCCGCGACGGTCGGCAGGCCCGCGAGCTCGGGCCGGTACGCGGAGCCGTGCCCCGACACGACGACCGTGTCGGCGGTGATGTCGAGGTCCATCGGGACGTCGAGCGTCGCGTGCACGGTGGTGGTCCAGGCGGCGCCGCCGGGACGGCCCTCGGGCACGAGTCCCCGCGGACGAACGTCCGGCACCAGCGGCTCACGCAGCGGAATGTCGAAGTGGACGGGGCCGGCGTTGCCGGA
The DNA here is from genome assembly GCF_037287305.1 of Prescottella sp. D32. NCBI lineage: Bacteria > Bacillati > Actinomycetota > Actinomycetes > Mycobacteriales > Nocardiaceae > Rhodococcus > Prescottella sp. D32. Next base: position 1,309,089 of record NZ_JARBSW010000001.1, on the reverse strand, counting down.
ACGGGTGCCGCGGGCGGCGGCGAGCACCCGGCACACCGCGCTGCGCCACTGGCTGTTCTGCTCGTCGAAGCGGATGCCGCGCTGCGACTCGTCCCCGGCCTCCTCGGCGAGACCGAGGCTGATCGCGGCCCGCACCTGGCTGCCGAACAGCCCGAACTGCTCGACGGTCTGGTTGGCGCCGGTGCCGAGCATCTCGTACGGCCGGTTGGCGCTGAGCACGATCAGCGGGATGCGCGCGTAGTTGGCCTCGAGCACCGCGGGGCCGAGGTTCGCGACGGCGGTGCCCGACGTCATCACCACGGGGACCGGCTGCCCGCTCGCGACAGCGAGACCGATCGCGAGGAATCCGGCGGTGCGCTCGTCGATCCGCAGGTGCAGGCGGAGCCGCCCGGCGGCGTCGGCGGCCTGCAGTGCGAACGCGAGCGGTGCGTTGCGCGAACCCGGGCAGAGCACGACCTCACGTACCCCGCCGCGGATCAGTTCGTCGACGACGGCGGTGGCTTGTGCAGTGGACGGATTCACGCCTTCCAGATTGGCAGACGCGGGTCGGGCGCTGCGCACCCGTGCGCCTTTTCGGTAGCCGGGCACACCGGAAGGGCGCACGGGCGGCTCCGCTGCCACGATGGTCGGATGGTGCGCACAGTCTTCGACCCCACCGAGATGGGTCCCGGTCGCTTCTATCCCGTACTGACCGCGTCGGTGGTGCCGCGTCCGATCGCGTGGGTGTCGACGCTGTCGGCCGACGGGGTGCCGAACCTCGCGCCGTACAGCTTCTTCACGGTGTCGAGCGCCGAGCCGCCGGTCGTGCAGTTCACGTCGGTGGGCCGCAAGGACAGCCTCCGCAACGTCGAGGCCACCGGAGAGTTCGTCGTCAACCTCGCGACCGAGCCGATGCTCGACGCCGTCAACACCAGCTCGGCGCCGTACGAGCCGGCCACCGACGAGTTCGCCGCGCTCGACATCGCGGCCGAACCCAGCGAGCGCGTTCGCCCGCCACGGGTCGCGGACTCCCCCGTAGCGATCGAGTGCCGGCTCCGGGAGGTGATCGAGGTGGGGACGTCGTTCGTCGTGATGGGCGATGTACTGGCGGTGGCGGTACGGCCCGAGGCCCTGGCCGACGACGGTCTGCCCGCGTTCGCCACGATCGCCCCGTTGAGCAGGTTGGGCCGCGACGAGTGGGGTATGCCGCCCGCGGTCCGGCGGATCGCCCGCCCGGGGCGGCCTGGCTGAACCACGCCCCCACTCCTCGTATTAGGGTTGGCTAAACTCTTATCGGATTCGCGGGGACGGAACGCCATGGCCAAACGCTCCAAGTTCGTCAAGCCCGAGCAGCGCGAGATCGTCTCGGCGCACGTGCTCGGCAGCAAGCAGATCAGCCCGAACTTCGTGCGGGTCACGATCGGCGGCGAGGAGCTGCGCGGGTTCGTCCCGATGGGCTTCGACCACTGGTTCCGGATGTTCATCCCCGACCGGGAGGTGAGCGGATTCCGACTTCCCACGTCGGGCGGCAACCTCTGGTACGCACAGTTCAAGCTGATCCCCAAGGACGTCCGGCCGGTGTTGCGCAACTACACCGTGCGCGAGTTCCGGCCCGCGGGAGGGCTTTTCGGGGATGGGCCGGAACTCGACATCGACTTCGCGTCGCACGGCGACCTCGGTCCGGCATCGGCGTGGGCGAACTCGTGCGCGCCGGGCGACCCGCTGGGGCTGCTCGACGAGGGCCTGATCTACAACCCCACCCCGGACGCCCGCTGGCACCTGCTGGTCGGTGACGAGAGCGCGCTCCCGGCGATCGTCGGCATCCTCCGCTCGGTCGATCCGGCGCTGCCGGTGCGCGCGTACATCGAGATCCCACACGACGACGATCGGCAGGACGTCGCAGTGGGCGACAACGCCGAGCTGCACTGGCTGGTGCGCGACGACCCGTCGGCCAAGCCCGGCGAGCTCGCGCTCGCGACGGTGCGGGCCGCCGATCTGCCCGGCGGCCCGTCGTACACGTTCGTCGCCGGTGAGAGCGATCTCGCGACCGGCTTGCGCCGCCACCTGGTGAACGACCGGCGGGTGCCGAAGTCCGACATCGCGTTCACCGGCTACTGGCGTCACGGTCACGCCGCGTACTAGGCAGCGGAGCTGCCCGTGCGCCTTTTCGGTAGTGGGAACCACCAAAAAGGCGCACGGGCGCGAAGCGCCTAGGCTGCGTGCTTCTGCACCAGATCACCGAGACGCGGCAGCGCCTCGATGACGTGCTTCTTCGCCGACGGACGCAGCGTCGAGTAGACCTTCTTGATCGCGCCCTTGTCGGTGCCCTCGATGCGCTCGTCGGTGACGCCCAGCAGCGCGTCGGCGACGGCGTCGCTGCGCGCGGTCAGGAACGCCGAGAAGCTGCTCTCCCCGCTGGTCCCGAAGTCCTGCCAGAACGGCTCGAGCCGCGCGACGAACGCCGGCAGCAGGCCCTCGACGGCATCCGGCACGATCGACGGTCCGACCTTCTTGACGGCGCCGTACCCGCCCTTGAGCGCCAGTCCGGACGCACCCTTCTTGTCCGAGACCTCCGCGTCGACGAGCGCCTGGACGTCCGCGAGGACCGCGGGCATCCGTGCATCGTCCAGCAGGGTGTCGTTCAGTGCTGCAACCACTTCTTGCCTCCGTATCGACTGGTCCATATCTGACCGGGCACGAGACTATACGAGGTCGGTGTCCCCGCTGGTGGCCAGGATTTGGTGGCAGCGACGCAGCCGTTCGAGCCACCACTGCGTCCGCTCCGGTGGTGCCGCGAGAGCACTCAGCCTCGCCGGATCCGGAACGACGGGGCTCGCGTCGAGGCTGCCGTCCGACATCTCCCGGGGATCGGCGACGTCGGCTGCGAACAGTCCGCCGGTGCCGAGTCCGCACGCGTGGTTCAGGTTCGGCAGTGCCGCGGCCGCGGCGAGTCCGGCGCCCATCCCGACCGCGGTGTCGAGTGCGCTCGACACCACCACGGGCACCCCGTGCCCGGCGAGTTCGTCGGCGAGCGCGAGGAGACGGCGCATCCCCCCGAGCGGCGGCACCTTCACCACCGCGACGTCGGCGCCGCCGGCACGCACCACGCGCAACGGGTCCTCGGCGCGGCGGATGCTCTCGTCGGCCGCGATCGGCACGCCCGGCAGCCTGCGGCGGACCTCGACGAGCTCGGGCACCGTGGCGCACGGCTGCTCGGCGTATTCGAGCGGGCCGGCGACGGTCAAGGCGGTGAGCGCGGTGACGGCGTCGTCGACGCTCCAGCCGCCGTTGGCGTCGACCCGCACGTTCGGGATGAACTCGCGCACCGCGGTCACCCGGGCGACGTCGTCGGCGAGGCTCTGCCCCTTCTCGGCGACCTTGACCTTCGCGGTTCGGGCGCCGGGGAAGCGGGCGAGGATCTGCGGCACCTGCTCGGGCCCGATCGCCGGGACGGTCGCGTTGATCGGCACCCGCGTGCGCAGCGGTGTCGGCGGACCGGCCCACGCGGCCTCGATGCCGGCCCGCAGCCAGTGCGCTGCCTCGGCGTCGTCGTACTCGGGGAACGGCGCGAACTCGCCCCAGCCGGCGGGCCCCTCGAGCAGGAGCGCCTCGCGAGTGGTGATGCCGCGGAAGCGAACCCGCATCGGCAGGCTCACCACGCGGGCGCCGGCCAGGACGTCGGCGAGGGGCGGCAGGATCACGGCTGGCCCGGGAGCAGTTCGATCATGAGGGCTTCGCAGTCGGCCAGCACGGTGCCGTCCAGGTCGCGCAGTTCCGCGGTGCAGTAGAGCTTGCGGCCCTCGACGCGGTCGACGCGGCCCTCGAGTACGAGTTCGGTCTCGAGCGGCGTCACCTGGCGGTAGTTGACGTGCAGGTAGGCGGTGCGTGCGATGGGATGTCCGGACGCGTACACGATCATCCCGAGCATGTCGTCGAACAGCAGCCCGATGGTGCCGCCGTGCGCGGCGCTGTTGCCGCCCCGGTGGAACAGGCGGAACACGCCGCGGGACCGGATCCCGTCGGCCTCGACCTTCTCGAACAGCCACGGCAACAGCAGCAGGCTGCCGCGGCCCGGCAGCTGCCGGTTGAAGCCGGCCGGGGACTTGCCTTCCGGCACCCGGTAGGGCTCGAGCAGGTCGCTCAACGCGTTCACCCGGGCGATCGCGTCGTCGACGACGTCGTCGGGGAGGTGGGTCGAGACCGCGAGATCCTGGAGTCGGCGCAGCGACTCGACGAACTCCCCGTAGTTCGCCCCCGCCTGCACCGGCGTGAACACCGGGAAACCGCCGTGGTGTTCGTGGACGTCGTCGACGGATCGCACCCCGTCCCCGGGGAGAACTCCGGACTGCACTGACTCGCTCATGCCCTGCACGTTATCGCCGGAAAGGGGCGGTTCGGGCGTGAGGCACTGCCCGACACACCGACGGCCGGGGCATATCCTTCGGTCCGTGACCTTCAATCCGCAGCTCTGGCGTCCCGTCCCCGGCTTCGAGGACCTCACCGACATCACGTACCACCGTCATGTCTCCGAGGGCATCGTCCGCATCGCGTTCGATCGCCCCGAGGTCCGAAATGCCTTCCGCCCGCACACCGTCGACGAGCTGTACCGCACGCTCGACCACGCCCGCACGACCTCCGACGTGGGCTGCGTGTTGCTCACCGGCAACGGCCCCAGCGAGAAGGACGGCGGTTGGGCGTTCTGTTCGGGCGGCGATCAGCGCATCCGTGGCCGCAGCGGCTACCAGTACGCGTCGGGTGAGACCGCGGAGACCGTCGATCCGGCTCGCGCCGGCCGTCTGCACATCCTCGAGGTGCAGCGCCTGATCCGGTTCATGCCCAAGGTCGTCATCGCCCTGGTCAACGGCTGGGCCGCCGGTGGCGGGCACAGCCTGCACGTCACGTGTGACCTGACGCTCGCCTCCCGCGAGCACGCCCGCTTCAAGCAGACCGACGCCGACGTGGGCAGCTTCGACGGCGGCTACGGCAGCGCGTACCTCGCGAAGATGGTGGGCCAGAAGTTCGCCCGCGAGATCTTCTTCCTCGGCGACACCTACACCGCCGAGGAGATGCACCGGATGGGCGCGGTGAACCGGGTCGTCGACCACGACGAGCTCGAGAACGTCGCGATCGAGTGGGGCAACAAGATCAACGGCAAGTCGCCGCAGGCGCAACGCATGCTCAAGTACGCGTTCAACCTGCAGGACGACGGGCTGGTGGGCCAGCAACTGTTCGCCGGCGAGGCCACCCGTCTGGCGTACATGACCGACGAGGCCGTCGAGGGCCGCGACTCGTTCCTGCAGAAGCGCGACCCGGACTGGTCGCCGTACCCCTGGTACTATTGACCTCCCCTTTTGCTCGTGAATCGAGCAAAGGTTCCTACGCCGATCGTCGAGAATCGGCTAGGCGGGTTCCCACTTCGTCGGGGCCCGCGAGCGCAAGCACCCGTCTGACATCCCCTCCATGGGCGTTTAGCCTCTCCGCAAGCCCTGCGGCGAGCATGACGTTGACTGCCGCGTTGTAGTCGCGGTCGAGAGTCGCTCCGCACCTGCATGTCCACGTGCGGATGCGGAGCGGCTTCGGACCATCGACGGAGGTTGCGACCTGTCGCCCAGACTTCTGTTTGAACCGCGGCGGGTTTACCCGGGGCCCGCGTCGTGTTCGTGCAACTGATGCGACGAAAGCGCGATATCCCGCCTGTGCGTCTCGCGCCGACTCCTGAAGCGCGACCGCGCTCACCTCGGACAACCAGTGCCGTTCAGGCGTGTGTTTTGCCTGCGCCGTCACGAGCGATTTCACCTCATCGAGATCAGGGACGAAGCCCCGCGTCTCATACGCGTCCCGGCAGTGGGCGACGAAATCATTGAACACGACACGCGCGCATCCAAAGGTCTTGGCGAGCATCAGCGTTTGCGCAGCGGTCGGGTACGCGCGGTAGCTGTAGCGCTGGTGTTCCGCGACGACAACCACCTCACCGTCGAACACGCCGAAGCCCTCTCCCCCGTGGTCGGCGCTCTCGTCGACCGCGCACTCCCCAGCGGCTGAACGGTCCCGCACCGGATGCGCCGATTCCGGTGGAGTGCCGGTGCGATCGGGTGTGCAATGGACGAGTGAGCACCGAGGTCGAGTTCGACGTCGACGGCGTGCGCCTGTCCGGGGCACTCACCGACCCGGTCGATTCACTGCCGGTGGTCGTGTTCGCGCACGGCAGTGGGAGCGGACGGTTCAGTCCGCGCAACCGACTGGTCGCCGAGTTGTTGCAGGACGCCGGACTGGGCACGCTGCTGTTCGATCTGCTCGCACCGGACGAGGAGGCCGACCGGCGCCTGGTGTTCGACATCCCGCTGCTCGCGTGTCGGCTGCTCGAGGTGACCGCGCAGCTGCGCGAGCGCACCTCGGCCGTCGCGTACTTCGGGGCGAGCACCGGGGCGGCCGCGGCCCTGCACGCGGCCGCCGAGAAGGGCAACGACATCTCGGCGGTCGTCTCGCGCGGCGGCCGTCCGGACCTGGCCGGTTCACGGCTGTCGATGGTGCGGGCGCCGACGCTGTTGCTGGTGGGCTCGCTCGACACCACGGTGATCGACCTGAACCGTCAGGCGGCGAAGCTGCTCGAATGCGAGCACGAACTCGTCATCGTGCCCGGCGCGACGCACCTGTTCGAGGAGCCCGGCACCCTGGGCGTCGTCGCCGAACACGCCCGCACCTGGTTCGTCGAGCACGGCCGGTGACCGTGACGGCCGCCGACGAGCTCCGCCGGGTGGCCCGCGAGGACTTCGGCTGGCAGCGGCTGCGCCCCGGCCAGGTGGAGGCGATGACGCCGCTGTTGGAGGGCCGCGACGTGGTGGCCGCGATGCCCACCGGTTACGGCAAGTCGGCGGTGTACCAGGTCACGGCCGCACTCCGTGAGGGGATGACGTTGGTGATCTCGCCGCTCATCGCGCTCGAACACGACCAGGTGTCGGGCATCGAAGCCGCCGACGACGCGCCCGTCGCGCTGGCGGTGAACTCCACTCTCGGGCCACGTCGGACCGCGGAGGCCTGGCGAACCGTCGAACGGGCCGGCGCGGAGTACCTCTTCCTCTCCCCCGAGCAACTCGTCGACGAGGCGACGCTCGAGCGGCTCGCGGCCTCGGACGTCTCGCTGGTCGTGGTCGACGAGGCGCACTGCATCAGCGCGTGGGGCCGCGACTTCCGCCCCGACTACCTGCGGTTGGGCGCCGCGATCGATCGGCTCGGGCATCCGCCGGTGCTCGCCCTGACCGCGACCGCGTCGCCGCCGGTCCGGGAGGAGATAGTCGCGCAGTTGCGGATGCGCGACCCGGTGCTCGTGGTCGGCGGCTTCGACCGGCCGAACATCCGGCTCGAAGTGCACCGCGCGACCACCGCGAAGGACAAGACGCGCGAACTCGTCGGTGCCGTGCGGCAGCTGTCGGGCACCGGCCTGCTCTACGTCTCGACGCGCGCCGCGACGCAGCAGTACGCGCGCTCGCTCGCCGAGACCGGGCTGCGCACCGCGGCGTACCACGGCGGGATGCGTGCGGCCGACCGTGCGCGTGTCCACGAGGGCTTCCTCGCCGACCGGTACGACGTGGTGGTCGCGACGTCGGCGTTCGGGCTCGGTATCGACAAGCCCGACGTCCGGTTCGTCGTACACGAGTCCGTGCCGGATTCCCTCGACGACTACTACCAGCAGATCGGACGTGCCGGCCGCGACGGCGCGGACGCTCGCGCGGTGCTCCTCTACCGTCCCGAGGACCTGGCGCTGCGCGCGTTCTTCGCTGCGGGCGCCCCGCGGGAGGCCACTTTGCGCCGGATCTACCGCGCCCTGTCGGGGCAGCCGATATCGCTGCGCGAGTTGCGGTCCCGGACCGATCTGCGGTCCCGCACCGCAACCAACGCGGTCAATCTCCTCGCCCGCGCGGGGGTCGTCGGGGACGGACCGGACGGCGTCACGTGGACCGGCGTCGGGGAGGACGAGGCGGTCGCCGCGGCCGCCCACGTCGCGGCGGTCGACCGGAGGTGGGATCGTTCCCGGGTCGAGATGATGCGCGGGTACGCGGAGACCCGCGGCTGCCGGCGCGTCTTCCTCCTCGACTACTTCGGCGAGCACCCGGACGGCCCGTGCGGGAACTGCGATCGCTGCGACGACAACCCCCGCTCGACGACGCGACCCGGCGCCGATCCGTTCCCGGTGGACAGCCGCGTCGCCCATCGCACTTTCGGTGCGGGCGTGGTGATCCGCACCGAATCCGACCGCGTCACCGTCCTGTTCGACGAGGTGGGATACCGCACGCTGTCCCTGGAGGCACTCGAGGACACGGAGCTGCTCCGTTCGATCGACTGACGAGGCGACCACCCGACCAGGCACACTGGACCCCATGACCGTCGACCGTGAGCAACCCGCACCGCAACACCGCCGCCCGGACGGCGTCACCGACGAGACCGTCGAGGCCGTCGGGAAGCTGTCGGAGGCCCTCGAGACCGTGGAGCAGGCCCGCGGCCATCTGTATGCGTTCCACCAGCTGATGGGCCGGGCCGATCTGCAGCTCGGGGACGCGGTGGAGAAACTGGCCGAGTCCGGGCACTCGGCGGCGGCCGAACGCCTGCGGACTGCGATGGTGGGCCGGAACGTCATCGAGGGGCGGTGGACGTTCCAGGTGGTCGAGGAGTTCGACGACGGCTACTGGTCCGAGCTGCGCGAGCACGAGAAGGCCGTGCGCGGCGTGCTGCTCGACGGCCGCCGGCACCTGTTCGAGGCCGAGATGAAGGAAGCGCGGCGCACGCAGGGCCGGGCCGGGCACGAGGCGCGGCCCGCACCCGAGCAGTGACGCCCCGATCGAGGAGAGGAACGAAGTGGAGATTCTCAGCAGCAGAACGATTCTGCGCCCCCGCGACTACGAGGTGACGCTGGCGTTCTATCGGGACGTGCTGGGGCTGGCGATCGCCCGTGAGTACCCGGGTGGGACCGTGTTCTTCGCCGGTCAGGGCCTGATCGAGGTGAGTGCGCACGGCGGGACCGGGCTGGACAACCGGTTCTCCGGTGCCCTGTGGCTGCAGGTGCGCAACCTGGCGGACGTCCAGGCGGAACTGATCCGCGCCGAGGTGCCGATCGTGCGGGAGGCGCGGCAGGAGCCGTGGGGTCTGCACGAGATGTGGATCGCCGATCCCGACGACATCCCGATCGTTCTGGTGCAGATTCCCGAGGACCATCCGATCCGGCGGGATCTGCGCTGAACGCACCTGTGCGCCTTTCCGGTAGGGCCGGCTACCGAAAAGGCGCACAGGTGCGGAGCGCCTACTTCGACAGCGCCGCCGCGATCTGGTCGGCCTGCGCCTGGCCCTCGTGCAGCTGGCGCAGCAGCCACAGTCGCAGGACCCGGGCGATGGCGCCCGCGAGGTAGAGGGCACCGCCGATCACGGTCAGCGCGAGGAACGCGGTGGCCAGGATCTGGTACGACGCGATGTCGCGCAGGTCGCTCTGTGTGAGCGACGAGATGTACACGACGAATGCGGCGACGACACCGACGACCATGAGTGCGATGCCGGCGATGCGGGCGGCACCGTCACCACGGGACTGGCCGGTCTTGAGCTTCAGATCGTCGACGTCGGACTTGAACTGGGCGCGACGCTCGTCTGCGAGAGTGGTCATCGTCATCCTCCTAGGTAGCTGTTGGAAAGTTCGTTCTCGATTTCGTCGGGTGCCCCGACGCGGACCACTCGTCCGTGGAGCATGAGCGCTGCGCGATCGGCGATCGGCAGCACGGCGCGGGCGAACTGCTCGGCCACCAGGATCGTCAGGCCCTCGTCGACCAGTTGGCCGACGATGTCGTACATCTGCGAGACGATCCGCGGGGCGAGCCCCATCGACAGTTCGTCGAGCAGCAGCACGGTGGGGTCGGTGCCGAGCGCCCGGGACAGTGCCAGCATCTGCTGCTCACCGCCGGACATCGATCCGGCCAGCTGGTTCTTGCGCTTGCCGAGGATCGGGAACCGGTTGTAGGCGACCTCCTCGAGCTTCGCCAGATCCGATCCGGTTCCCGTTGCGATCCACAGGTTCTCGCGGACCGTGAGGTTCGCGAAAATGCCGCGGCCTTCCGGGATCGAGCACACACCGAGCTTGGCCAGGTCGGACGCCTCGGCGCCGTTGACGCACCGGCCGGCCATGCGCAGCTCGCCCTGGGTGATCGGCAGGATCCCGGAACAGATCTTGAGTGTCGAGGTCTTGCCGCCGCCGTTGGGTCCGAGCAGCGCCATGACGGTACCCGGCGCAACCGCCAGGTCCACACCGTGCAGTACCTCGATGGGGCCGTAACCCGCTCGGACACCGTCCAATTCGAGCAGTGGCGTGGGAGCCTCGTGGCGGCCGCCCGACGCCTGCGCCGCGTTCGTGGTCACCGTCGACATCACACCGCCTCCTCTGCCGTACCGATGTACGCGGCGATCACGGCCGGATCGTCGCGAACCTGCTCCGCACTGCCCGACGCCAGCACGGCGCCGTAGTCGAGCACGTGAATCTGCTTGCACAGCTTCATCACGAGCGGGATGTCGTGCTCGACCAGGCAGATCGCGAGGCCGTCCGCCGCGAGCTGCAGCAGCAGTTCCGCGAAGTCCTCCGTCTCCTGCTCCGTCTGACCGGACGCCGGTTCGTCGAGCAGGAGCAGTCGCGGCGACGTCATCAGTGCACGGGCCGCCTCGACGACCCGGGCCCGGCCGGTCGGAATGTCGGAGACGTCCTTGTCCGCGACGTCGGTGAGCTTGGTGAGCTCGAGGATCCGGTCGGTCTCGGCGTCCACGTCGATCCGGCTGCGGGTGTTGGACCGATGGATGTCACCGGCCACCCGGATGTTGTCCCGCACCGACAGCGACAGGAACAGTTCCAGTCGCTGGAACGTGCGGGCCAGGCCGCGGTTCGCGCGCTTGGCGGGCGAGAGCCGGGTGACGTCGTGCCCGTCGAGCAGGACCTTGCCCGACGCCGGCTTCTGCAGTCCGGTGATCGTGTTGAACAGCGTCGTCTTGCCGGCGCCGTTGGGACCGATCAGGCCCGTGATGGCGCCGCTCTCGACGGTGATGCTGACGTCGTCGACGGCGACGTTGCCGCCGAACTTGACGGTGATTCCCCGGGTTTCGAGGATGGGGGTGTCAGGCATGGACGATCGCCTCCTTCGGCGTCGCGGCGGGCGACGGCTCACCGAACTGTGCCGACGCGGTGTGCTCGGTGACGTTCGCCGGAAGCCCCAGTTCGCGGTCGAGTTCGGCCAGGCGGTCCTCCGTCCAGGGCTGGTCGACGCCGATCTCCTCGGGCGGCGTACCGCGCTTGGCGGCGGCCGCCTCCGGTCCCAGTACCGCCTCCGGCATGAACATCTGCCCGACGACCGGGAGCATGAACACCGTGACGATCGTGATCGTGGCGAACCACCAGTTGCCGAGGACACCGGTGAGCGCGAGGACGTACGACAGCGCCACGACGGCAGCGCCGCCGACCAGCACCGGCTTGGCGCTGCGCAGATGGCGGTAGCCCTCGAGGACGTCGTGCACCGTGCCGGACGGATTCTTGCCGACCCCGAGACCGATCAGCGCGGGACTGACGGCGGCGAGGTGCCCCATGAACGTCCACAGCCCCTCGAGTTCGGGCTGCGCCGCGCCGAGGTTGTTGAACGACACCATGATCACGGCGAAGCCGACGCCGGCCATGAGCCCGCCGAACAGTGCGCCCGTCACGTAGCCGATACCGGCGACGACGGTGAGCATCAGCACGGTGAGGCTGATCATGATCGAGAAGTTCTCGTTGGAGACCGCACCGATCGCGCTCGACATCAGGATGCCGCCGAGTCCGGCGATGCCGGCCGAGAGCATGAAGACGCTGAGCTTGAGCTTGACGAGGTTCTGTCCGAGCATCGCGGCCGCGGCCGGGCTGTCCTTCATGGCCGCGAGGCGGCGTCCGTACCCGCTGTTGCGGAGCGCGACGACACCGATCGCCAGGATCGTGAAGATCGCGGTGACCGTCATGAGGAACGCCGTCTGGTTGCTCAGGTCGAGCGGGCCGACCTTCAGCGGCGGGATCGACAGGCTGCCACCGGTGAACAGCGAGAACTTGACGCCGAACAGTTCGTGTTCGGTGGTGTCGCGCAGCACCATGTTGCTCAGGAACACACCGAACGCCATGGTTGCGAGGGCCAGGTACAGCCCGCGCAGGCGCAGCGCAGGCAGCGCGACGAGGCCGCCGATGACGGCCGCGACCAGGGTGCCGATGATCAAGCCCCACAGCGTCAACCGGGTCGCGAGTCCGCTGCCCGAGGTGCCGAAGTGGTAGGCGACGATCGTCGAGATGGCGCCGAACGAGACCACCGCGAGGTTCATCTCGCCCGCGTAGCCGGTGAGCAGGGTGAGCGAGAGCGCAATGATCGCGAACGACATGCCCAGGGTGAGCGTGGTGATCGCGGACTCGACCATGAGCAGTCGGATCATGTAGACGATCACCAGCAGCGCGGCGCCCCAGGCGACGGCCTTGCGCACCGTCGGGACGGTGTACCGCTCGCGGGTGCGGACCGCGGCGCCGCGCAAGCGGTCCTGCGGCAGCACGATGAGGACGACGAACAGCGCGATCATCGGCAGCGAGACACGCAGATTGGACGTCCACGTCCACTCCGAGGGGAAGTAGCCGAGCACGTAGGTGCCGGCCAGGCCGAGAACGATCGCGCCGACGAACGTGCGCGGGATGCTGCGCAGTCGGCCGAACATGGCGGCGGCGAACGCGTCGATCACCAGCAGCGTCAGCAGGTTCGCCTCGAGGGTGCCGCCGCTGATCGGGGTGATCAGGATGCCGGCGACCACTGCGAGCGTGGAGCCGAGGGCCCACGAGAAGGCCGCGATCCGCTCGGGGTTGTGACCGTTGAGCCGCAGCAGATCCGGGTCGTCGACTACGCCCCGCATCGAGACGCCCAGGCGGGTGCGGGTGAACAGGAAGCGCAGGCCGACCGCGATCAGCACCGCGGCGACGAGGCAGATGACCTCGTGCATGTGCACGGTGGCGCCGAAGAACGAGAAGCGGCTCTCGTCGCCGAAGAACATCTTGACGGTCCGCGGCTCCTCGGGATGCCAGAACCAGTGGGAGAGCGACACGCCACCGAGGAGGATCGACACCGTGACGACGATCTTGGTGACCTCGGCGGTGTCCCGCAGCCCGCGCATGATCAGCGCGTACAGCAGCAGACCCATGAGCGGACCGGCGACGCCGATCGTCAGGAGCAGCGCCAACGGTGTCGGCAGGTCCCAGCCGTAGCGGAACTGCCAGTAGAGGAACGCACCGAGCATCGCCTGCGCACCGTGCGCGAAGTTGAAGATGCCGGACGTGTTGTAGGTGAGTACCAGCCCGGAGGCGGCGATTGCGTACACCGAGCCCAGGACGAGACCCAGGATCGTGAACGTCACGAAAGTGTCCATCTGGAAACCCTCAGTAAGGATGGGCGCGGCGCCCCGGGGCGGTGGCCCGGGGCGCCGCGTTCATCGGTGGGAGTTGGTGCCGGCCGGTCGATCACCTGTGGGCGTCGACCGGGCGGCGTGGCCGGATCAGGCCTTGGGCGTGATCACGTTGGGGTTGAGGTACTTGGTGGCGACGCGGTCGGCGTTGAGCTCGGTGCCCCACGTCGACGGGTCGGTCTTGACCAGGTACTGCGGGTCGCACTTGAACTCGCCCTTGTCGGCGGGGAACGCCTGCGAGTAGTCGGCGCCCTTCAGCGAGACCATCAGGCCGCACTGAGCGGGGATGTTGGCGCCCGGATCCATCGTGGCGTGCAGACCGCCGCCGTCCCACTCGTGGATCTGCGACAGTTCGTCGATCATGCACTGGCGGGTCAGGTCGGAGCCGCACTCCTTGGCCGCGGTGGCCCACAGCAGGAACGACGACGTCGCCTGCATACCGAGCAGCGCGGTCTTGCCGCCGCCCGCGGTGACGAGATCCTTGTACTGCTTCACGGCCGGATCGTTGTCGTTCTCGAGCATCTGGAAGGCCATGCCGGCGTTCAGGTTGTCGAGCAGACCGCTGTCCTTGTTGAACGCCTGCGCCGAGTTGGCGTACCAGGTGGCCTCACCGAAGATGATCGGGTCGAGACCGGCCTGGTCGACGGCCTTGAAGAAGTTGAACTCGTTCGGGACCGGGGACCGCGAGGTCCACATGCCCTTGGCGCCGCACTGCTTGATCTTCTCCGCGAACGGGACGTAGCTGGCCTCGCCCTCGTAGTTGAGGACGACGCCGCAGTCCTTGAGGTTGAAGCCGGCGGCCTTCGCCATCTGCGAGGTCTTTGCGAGCGACGTGATGATCGCGGGCATCGTCGAACCGATGAGCGTGAAGTCGTTCTTCATGTCGGGGTGCATCTCGCCCATCTGGAACCACGCCGAGGCGTTGGCGATGTCGACGGGGAAGGGCACGCCCTGGTAGGACATCGGACCGTTCGCGGCGTCCGGGGAGACCGTGAAGCCCGGCACGGCTGCCATGTTGCAGGCCACGCGCGTCTGCTCGGCGGTCGCGTCCATGGCGAACCCGTGGCCCACCATCATGAACTCGGAACGGCAGGCGTCCTGCATCACGGCGTTCGCCTGCGTCATGGCGGCGTCGTAGTCGGTGCCGACGATCTTGCGGCCGTTGATGCCGCCCTGCTCGTTGCACCACTTGATCATCGCGGAGACGGCGTCGGACATCTCCTTGTTGAGACCCGGGCTCTTCGCGTAGCCGCGGTCGTCGCCGTAGCCGATCTTGATCTCGGTGTCGGAGACGCCCTGATCGGTGGCGCCCTTCGCGTCGCCGTCGCCGCACGGCGAGGCGAGCGTGCCGAACTCGACGTCCGCGGACGAGGTGGACTTGCTGTTGCCCGAGTCGCCGCTGCCCGGAACGACGGCTTCGCCGCCACGGTCGCCGGAACAGGCCGAGACCAGAGCCGCTGTCGCGGCGAGCGCCACGACCAGCTTGGCTGTCTTGTTTCTCTTCACGGTCGGTGTTTCTCCTTCTCAGTGCCCGTGCGACCGGGCCGGGGTCGAACCAACAGAGCGAAAACCGGGCCGGAGCTGCAGCGATGACACCGCTTGCGGGCCCACCCGGGCCTTTCGCAAAAACTAGGTAAGGCAAATACTTTGCTTAGGTAAAGAAGGGGGCACGGCGCGCCCCGACCGCCACCGTCGTCCCACCACCGACCTCCGCGAACTTCAGTCACCGGGACGATGAGCTCCCGGTGGCGAGGACCGTAACGAGCGTCACACCCCCGCCCTGGAGCCGGTCCCAGTGAGTGAGACCGATGAGTGAGGCCCGACACACCGACATATCGACGTGAGTGTCGCCACAGTCCCGGGACCGTCGTGCGAGGTGATAGCAGAATGTGGTGATGCGCACCGTCTGTTCGCCGGTTGCTCGCTGTACTTTTGCGCTTTCGATACGCACAATTCGGTTGTGACCGCAGAGCTCGTCGTTCTCTTGGTAGTGGTCGTCACTGCCCTCGCTTTCGATTTCACGAACGGCTTCCACGACACCGGAAACGCGATGGCCACCTCCATCGCCACCGGCGCACTTCGACCGAAGGTCGCAGTGGCACTCTCTGCAACCCTGAACCTGGTCGGCGCCTTTCTCTCCGTCGAGGTCGCGGCCACCGTCGCGAAAGGCGTGGTCAACCTCGGATCCGTCAGCGGCGAGGCACTACTTCTGATCGTGTTCGCCGGCCTCGTGGGCGGTATCCTGTGGAACCTCGCGACGTGGTTGTTCGGCATGCCGTCCAGCTCGTCGCACGCCCTCTTCGGCGGCCTCATCGGTGCCGCGATCGCCTCGATCGGCATGAGCGGCGTCGAGTGGGGCGGCGTGATGGGCAAGGTCATCCTGCCCGCGCTGCTCGCGCCCGTCGTCGCGGCGCTCGTCGCCGCTGTCGGCACCAAGCTGATCTACCGCATCACCCGTGACGTCCCGGACGACACGAAGGGCAAGGGCTTCCGCATCGGCCAGGTCGGTACGGCGTCCCTCGTCTCGCTGGCGCACGGCACCAACGACGCCCAGAAGACGATGGGCGTGATCTTCCTGGCGCTCGTCGCGCACGGGTCCATCTCCGCGGATGCCGAGATGCCGTTCTGGGTGAAGCTGAGCTGCGCCGTCGCGATCGCCCTGGGCACCTATCTCGGCGGATGGCGCATCATCCGCACGCTGGGCAAGGGTCTGGTCGAGATCGCCGCGCCTCAGGGCATGGCCGCCGAGTCGTCGTCGGCCGCGATCATCCTCACCTCCAGCCATCTCGGCCTGCCGCTGTCGACCACCCACGTCGCGACCGGGTCGATCCTCGGTACCGGACTCGGACGCCGGGGCGCCGAGGTCCGCTGGGGAGTGGCCGGACGGATGGCCGTCGCGTGGCTGATCACCCTGCCGTCCGCCGGCATCGTCGGTGCCGTCTGCTGGGCGTTGGCCCACGTCATCGGCGGTCTCCCGGGCGTGCTCGTCGTCTTCGCCCTCCTCGTGGCCCTGTCGGTCTTCATGTACCTGCGCTCGCGCCGTCAGCCGATCGATCCCACCAACGTCAACGCCGAGTGGGAGGACGGACTCGAGCCCGCGACGGACAAGGCAGCCACGGCACCCGCTCGCCAGGCCGACGCCGACACCACCACCCGCAGCCACCACTGAGAGGAGACGACCGATGGATCTATTGACGCAGACCGCCAACTCGCTGTGGCAGGTCGTCCTGGTGGGACTTCTCCTCGGTGCGGGCCTGCCCGCGATCTTCGCGCTGGGACTCAAGTCGCTCTCGGTCGGTGCCCGAACGAACTCCGACGGCACCTCGTCTGCGAGCACCGCCGGCAAGGTCGGCGCAGCGGCATGCTTCGCCGTCGTGCTGATCGCGATCATCGCTGGGATACTGATGCTGATGCAGGACTTCCTGGCAAGCAGCTTCGGCATCCACGTCTTCTGAGCGGGGCCCCGACCGACCCCACCCCCGCTCCTTCGTGAAAGTGATCGCACCCGTGAACAGCAAGTATTCGCTCCGCTCGGTACTCGACTGGCTACGCGCCGGCTATCCGGAGGGCATTCCTGCCAAAGATCACTTCGCTCTGCTCGCGGTACTCGGACGGCGCCTCACCGACGAGGAGATCGGGGAGATCGTCGAACTGTCCATCGCGACGGCTCACGAGCATCCCGATCGGCACGTCGACTACGACGCGCTCAAGAGCATCATCGCGGGGGTCATCCACGAAGAACCCACCGAGGAAGACATCAGCCGGGTCACCGAGCGTCTCGTTGCAGGCGGTTGGCCCGTCGTCGGCGACGAGGAAACGGACCGGGAAGCACCGGACGCCCGGAGCTGACGGACCGAGTTCAGGAGCACTGTTGAGCCTGCCTCCGTTTCTCTCCTCGATCATCGACTGGCTGCGCGCCGGGTACCCCAACGGCGTGCCCGAGCAGGACTACGTCCCACTGTTCGCGCTCCTCACCCGCCGACTCTCGGAGGACGAGGTCGACCTGGTGACCGCGGCCCTCGTCGAGGACGGCGACCTTCCCATCTCGAAGACCGACATCCAGGTCCTGATCACCAAGATCACGAACGAGATGCCTCTCGAGTCCGACGTCGATCGGGTGCGCTCGCACCTCGCCGCCGGGGGCTGGCCCCTCGCCGGCCCCTCACCGACCTGACCTGCCGGGCCCGCCCCGGTTCTCCGTGAAACGATCGAGGGGTGAGTTCGCTGCTGCACCCGCTCCCGGTACCCACCGGCGCCGCGCTCGAGTCGGTCCTGCCCCGACTCGAGCGCGCGCTACGCGGTGACGGTCCACCCCTGCTCCCGGTACCGGCGAGTGACGCCCGCGAAACCGCCCGCCTGACGGACGCCCTGCGTCCCGGCGAATCCATCGACGACGTTCCCGACGCCGACGACGTGGCGCTCGTGATGGCGACATCCGGAACCACCGGTGTCCCCAAGGGCGCGTTGCTGACCTCACGGGCCCTGCGCGCGAGCGGCGACGCGACGCATCGACGGCTGGGCGGCCCGGGCGCGTGGTTGCTGGCGCTGCCCGCACACCACATCGCCGGAATGCAGGTGCTGCTCCGCAGCCTCCTCGCGGGCACCACCCCGGTCGTCGTCGACGTGACGGGGGGTTTCGACCCGGCCGCGCTACCCGCGGCGATCGCCTCCATGACGGGCACGCGCCGCTACACGTCGCTCGTTCCCACCCAACTGGTCAAGACTCTCGACCACCCGGAGGCCACGGCTGCGCTGGCCGACCTCGACGCCGTCATGCTCGGCGGCGCGGCGACACCGGCTCCTCTGCTCCGTCGAGCCGTTGATGCAGGCGTGCGGGTCGTGCGGACCTACGGCATGAGCGAGACGTGCGGCGGATGCGTCTACGACGGCGTCCCGCTCGACGGTGCGCGGGTGCGGATCGGCGACGACGGCCGGGTCCTGCTCGGCGGCACCATGATCGCCTCGGGCTACCGTGGTCTGCCGGAGCACCCCGCGTTCGCGGAGCCGGGCTGGTTCCGGACGGATGACGCCGGCACTCTCGCCGACGGGGTACTCACCATCCGCGGACGCCTCGACGAGGCGATCTCGACCGGCGGACTGACCGTCGTCCCCCAGGTCGTCGAGTCGGTCCTCGTCGAGCACCCGGCGGTTCGCGAGTGCGCCGTCCTGGGCCTGCCGGACGACCGCCTCGGCCAGCGGGTGGTGGCCGCGATCGTTCCCGAGGCCGGGTTAGTGCCGACAGCCGCAGAGCTGCGAACCCACGTGAGCGCCGCACTCGATCCCACGGCGGCGCCGCGCGAGGTCCGGTTGGTCGATGCGCTGCCGCTGCGAGGGCCGGGGAAGGTCGATCGCGAGGCCCTCCGATCGGGCTGGAACCGTTAGGCCTCGAAGCGGTAACGACGGGGCACTGCCGAGCCGACCGAACAGGCCGGATTCTCGCTCAGCGCACACCAAAGGGCGTGGTCCGCACAGGTAATTGAACAAGCAATTGAAAAGTCCACCCCCGCCGCAGACTGAGACGAAATCGTTACGTTTGCGGGAAGAAGCTGGGGCACCGGCGGTTTCCGCAGATCAATTGTCGTTACCGACCGGTAAGAACTGTCCTTAGCTACGGCCGACCTCGAGAATCCCTTACCTCCCCCCGAGCTATGTGTTGCAGAAAGCCCACGTAGGCCAGATGCTTTCGCAAGTGATCTTGGATGTCGGGGACAAGGCGCCGCGGTCACTCTTCGGACGGACGTTTCCAACAAGGGGTAGTGAATGAACCTTCGAGCACGAAACCTGCTCGGCCGCAGCGCTGTCGGTCTCGTCACCATGGCCGCCGCGGGTATCGCCGGACCGGCTCTGGCCGGCGCGACGCCCGTTGTCGAGGCGCCGATCGTGAACGCGACCGTGGCGGGCAGCACCATCTCGGTGGCCGTGCAGAACCCCAACACCGACTCCACGGTGACGTGCGGGGCAGTGGTCGTGGTCGCGACGAAGATCTCCGAACTCGAAGCCGATCCTGCCAAGCTCTTCGAGCCCGGTTTCGCGGCGTACCGCACGCCCACGGTCGAGCGGGTCGCGGCGGCGAGCACCAAGACCTTCACGACGCCGGATCTGACCAACGGCGCGTATGCGGTCTTCGGCGAGTGCGCCTCGAGCGCCGACCCCTCGGACGCCAAGGTCAGCAAGGCGCCGATCGTCTCCGTTCCGGACAATGCCATGTTCGGCAGCCTCCAGAACGGCGCGTTCCAGGACATCCTCGATTTCGTCACCACGGGCGCGTTCGACAGCCTGATCGACGCGATCTCCGCCGGGTCCTCGCAGCCGGTTCGGTAGGGGATCACCCAGTCGTGCGCGGCGGTTCGGACACCAGTCGGGGATGTCCGAGCCGCCGCGCATTGTTTCATCTGCTGAACGGTACGTCCGTACCGGAGTGATGCGTTCGGTTTCGCTTGCCAAAATCGGGTTCACAGTCGATGCTGTGCCGCAGGCGATCTCGATCGATCGGTTCCAACGAACCCTTGATCGGGTGGCCGCTCCCCTACCACCCGAAAGGTCACGACCATGCGCACCAACGCCACCGCTGTCCTCACCCGTGCCGCCGCCGGCCTCGCCGTCGCCGCGGCAGCCGCTCTCGCCGCTCCCGCATTCGCGTCCGCCGAGCCCACGACGCTCGTACCGCCGACGCTGGAGACCGCGGTCGACGGCAACGTCGTGACCGTCACGCTCACCAACCCGAATCTCGACCCGCTCAGCGGTTGCACCGCAGTCGCGATCGACTCCGCCAAGGTACCGGCGCTGATGGACGACCCCACCAAGTTCCTCGAGCCCGGATTCGTGTCCTGGACCAGTGGTGTGGACGGCGCGACCGCCGGATCGACCAAGACGTACACGACGCCGGCTCTGAGCGACGGCATCTACGCGTTCATCGGCGGCTGCGTCTCGGCCGGCGATCCCACGCAGCCTGCGCTCGGCGACCCGTCGCTCGTGACGATCGGCAACCCGTTCGGCAGCCTCGGCGACTTCGATCTCGGCAACCTGACCGGCAGCCTCGGCGACCTGGACCTGGGCGGTCTGCTCGGTGGCCTGCTGAAGTAGCCCCCACTTCCCCGTGGAGCCGGGGCCCGGTGACGTACACCTGTCGTACGCCTGGGCCCCGGCTTCCTCCGTGTGAGGGGCGTGCAAGCACGGTGCAAGAACGCTGCAAGCGGGTGTCGGCACTGTGAGGTCATGAACCTCGACACCTCACCCCCGGCCATCGAGGCCGTCGGGCTCGTCAAGACCTTCGGGCAGCAGCGCGCGGTCGACGGCGTCAGCCTCACCGTGCCGACCGGCGCGGTGTACGGCGTGCTCGGCCCCAACGGCGCCGGCAAGACCACCACGGTCCGCATGCTCGCGACCCTCCTGCGTCCCGACGGCGGCGAAGCCCGCATCTTCGGCCGCGACGTCGTCCGCGAATCGACGGCAGTGCGCTCGCTCGTCGGCGTCACCGGGCAGTACGCCTCGGTCGACGAAGACCTCACCGCCACAGAGAATCTCGTCATCTTCTCCCGACTGATCGGCCTGAGCCGGCGCGACGCCAAGCGCAAGTCGACCGAACTGCTCGAGGAGTTCGGCCTGACGGAGGCGGCGTCCAAACCACTGAAGAACTTCTCCGGCGGCATGCGCCGTCGTCTGGACCTCGCGGCCAGCCTCATCGCTCGTCCCCCACTGTTGTTCCTCGACGAGCCCACCACCGGTCTCGATCCCCGGACCCGCGCCCAGATGTGGGACACGATCCGACGGCTCGTCGCGGAAGGATCGACGGTCCTGCTCACGACCCAGTACCTGGACGAGGCCGATCAGTTGGCCGATCGGATCGCGGTGATCGACCGAGGCAAGGTCATCGCCGACGGCACCGCGGACGAGTTGAAGGCGTCCGTGGGAACCTCGGCGCTGCAACTGACGCTCGCGGACCGCGACCGCATCGACGAGGCCCGCGCCCTCATCTCCACGGTGCTGGGCCTCGAGGCGACCGTGACTCCCGAGTCTGGCCGCATCACGGCGCCGCTCGCGGACCCGTCGATCACCGGGGACCTGCTCGTCCGGCTGCGTGACCGTTCGATCGCCGTCGACGAGATCACCGTCTCCAAGCCCAGCCTCGACGAGGTCTTCCTCACCATCACCGGTCACGAGACCGCCGAGTCCGAAGGGAGCGCCGCATGACGACCACCCTGACCTCGCCTGCGCGGCAGGCGAACACCCGCACGATCGAGGCCACCGATCGCATCGGGCTACGCGAGGCGATCGCGCACAGCCTCACGCTCGCCCACCGTGGTCTGCTGAAGGTCAAGCACAACCCCGAGCAGCTGTTCGACGTGGTGATCCAGCCCATCATCTTCACGTTCATGTTCACGTACATCTTCGGCGGCGCCATCTCCGGTGACGTGGAGTCGTACCTGCCGATCATCATCCCGGGCATCCTGGTGCAGACCGTAATCACGGCGTCGATCGTGACCGGCACCCAGTTGCGCGAGGACATGGACAAGGGCGTGTTCGATCGCTTCAAGTCGCTGCCGATCGCCCGGATCGCGCCACTGTCGGGGGCGCTGATCGCCGATGTCGTCCGGTATCTCATCGCGACGACCATCACGGTCGTCGTCGGCATCGCGATGGGCTACCGCCCGGGCGGCGGGTTCGTCGGGGTCGTGTGCGCCGCGATGCTGGTGATGGTGTGCGCGTTCGCGATCAGCTGGATCTTCGCACTGATGGGCGTGCTGATGAGCAAGGCCGCCTCGGTGCAGGGCACGTCGATGATGATCCTGTTCCCGCTCACCTTCATGTCCAACGCCTTCGTGCCCGCGGACACGATGCCGGGCTGGATGCAGGCCTTCGTGAACGTCAACCCCGTATCGCACCTGGTCACGGCCGTCCGTGAACTCGCGAACAGCGGACACTTCGGAATCCACGCGGTGTACGCGCTTCTCGGCGCCGCCGTGATCGTCGCGATCATGGCACCGCTGACCGTGCGGATCTACATGCGCAAGGCCTGAGCGGTCACGAACCCGAGTCCAGGAGATCGAGGATCTCCCGGCGCGCGGCGGCGCGGGACGTCCCCTGTGCGGACTCCAGCGCCGCCGCGACGACGTCGCCGCCGCCGAGGACGGTGCGTGCCGCGCCGAGGTGTCGGTCGAGGCGCATCGACGGATAGTCCTGCCGTGCATGCACTCTCGTCGCCAGCGCGAGCAGCCGCAGTCCGCGTTCGGGGGCACTGCCGGTGGCGATGTGGAAGCTGCCGACGGCGCAGGCCACCGCCCCGGTCTGCGGAAGGTCCGGGTATCCCCGAGAACCGAGGCGCGCCGTCGCGACCGCTTCGAGCCGCAGCGCCAGATCGGTGATGCGCTCGGCCCGCCCCGCGAGTACGTGCGCGTCCACGACGCCGGAGACCACCATCAGCTCGAACGGGTCGGCGGGCAGTTCGCCGTCGAGGTCACCGGCGTACCCGGCCGCCCGGCGATACTCGGCCAGCCCCGAATCGACGGCGCCCGAGGCGAGATCGGCCTCTGCAGTGCTCGCCGACAACGCGGCCTGGTTGTGCACGTCGTGGTCGCTGCTCGGGGCGCCGCTCGACGCACCGGCGTGTGCGGGGGCGAGCGACGCGAGTTCGGCTCGCGCGTCGGCGATCCGGCCCGCACCGATCAGGGCCGCGACCAGGAATCCCCGCACCTGCAGGCTCTCGTCGTACAGGTGCATCTCCCAGAGGATCTCGGCCGAGCGCCGGTAGTACCCGACCGCGTCGCCGTAGCTCGCGGACTGCGCGTACAGGCTGCCCAGGTGCTGGCACACCGTCGCCAGACCCCAACTGTCGCTGCGTTCCTCCGCGAGGACGAGCGCCAGTCGGGCGTCGGACTCCGACCCGAAGAGGTCCCCGTTGTTCTCCCGGAGGTTTGCCCGCGCCACCAGCGCGGAACTGCGCGCCCCCGGATCGGGTGAGCGCACCGCTCGCGCGAGCATCCGCGCCAGTCCGCGGCCAGAGGCGGGGACCAGCAGCAGAGTGGCGTACATGCGCGACTGCTCACTGATGTCGGTCCGGGTGGCGAGCAGTCGGCGCAGCCGGGTCCGGGCGATCGCGACCGCCCGCAATCTGCCACCCATCGCCATGTGGGAGGCGGCCAGCACGTAGGCCGACGCCAGGAGGTCACCCGGCACGTCCTCGGGTCCGAAACCGGAAGTGTCGAGTTCGAGAAGGCGCGGCACCCACGTGAACACCTCGGAGTGCGCGCCCCGCATCGACCACATGCCGCCGATCACCGGAAAGACCGTGAAGACCGCGCGAGCGAGTTGCTCCGCGTATGCGTAGCGCAGCACCGCGAGCAGGTTGTCGTGCTCGGCTTCGACTCGGTGCGCGGCAGCCACCTGCCGGCCGCCCATGAAGTCGCCGAACGCTTCTCGGGAGAACCGCTCCGCCCATGCCACCGTCCGGGCCGACACCTCCGCGGATTCGCCGGCGTCCGACTGTTCCTCGCCGAACTCCCGCACCGTCTCGAGCATGTGGTAGCGCAGACCACCCACCTCGGGGTTCTCGCTGACCGACAGCATCGACTGGTTCACCAGCCCCTCGAGCGCGTCGGCGACGTCCACGATCTCACCCCACTGCGCGACCGCCCGCGCGGCGTCGGCCGTGAAACCACCGGGGAATCGGCACAGTCGACGCAGCGCGGCCCGTTCCGGGACCGTGAGCAGATTCCAGCTCCACTCGATCACCGCGTGCAGTGTGCGGTGCCGCTCGGGCGACGTGCGGTCCCCCGAACGCAGCAGCGCGAATCTGTCGACGAGACGGGAATTGATCTCCTCGACGCTCATCGTGCGGACGCGGGCGGCGGCGAGTTCGATCGCCAACGGCAGGCCGTCGAGCGTGCGGCACAGCCGCTCCACCTCGGTGCGGTCCAGGCGCACCGAGGGCCGCACCGCGAGGGCCCGCGCCCGGAACAGCTCGATCGCCGGCGACCCGTCGTCGCCGATCGCCAACGGCGGCAACGGATACACCGACTCCGCGGTGATCGCCATGGGCGCCCGGCTGGTGGCGAGGACCGTCAGGTGCGGACTCGCGGAGATCAGGTCCGACACCACGTCCGCGACATCGTCGATGAGGTGCTCGCAGTTGTCGACGATCAACAGCATGGGCCTGGCGGCCAGTGCGTCGCGCAGCCGTTGGCGGGCGTCGTGGATGCGAGTGCGGGTGAGGGCGCCGGGGGTCAGATCGTTCTCGCTCAGCCCGAGCGTGCTGCTGATGGCCGCGATCAGGTCCTCGCCGCTGCGCAACGGCGCGAGCTCGACCAGAGCCACCGGCATCCGCGCCGACACCTCGTTGCCGAGCGCGTGCGCCACCCGTGTCTTCCCGGTGCCGCCGGGGCCGAGAACGGTCACCACCCGCGACGACGTCACGAGCAGTTCGAGGGCGGCCAGGTCGCTCGAGCGTCCCAGCAGCGGGTTGGGCGCGGCCCGGAGCCCGATCGTGGAGGGCAGCAGCCGAGTCGTGGGTTCGGCGTTGCCGTCCCGGGTGCCTCCGACCTCCGCCGGCAGTGCCCGCTCCCCGCCGCGCAGAATCGTCGCGTTGAGATCGATCAGACGGGCCGACGGGTCCACGCCGAGCCGGTCCGCGAGACGGCCGCGCAGTCCCGCGAACACCTCGAGCGCCTCGTTGGGCCGGCCCGACCCGTGCAGGCACTCCATGAGCAGCGCGTGCGCCCCCTCGTCCAGGGGAGACGACCCGGCCGCGGCCCGCGCGATCGGCAACGCGTCCTCGTACCGTCCGGCGGCTACCAGCGCCGCGAGTTCCACTGCGTCGAGCGCACTCCGGTGCGCCGCCGCCTCCGTCGCCAGGTCGTCGGCGAGTTCGCCGGCGGGCAGGTCGGCGCCGGGCTCGCCCCGCCACAACACGCGCGCCTCGTGCACCGCCGCGAGCGCGCCGTGCTGGTCCCCGTCCGCGTGCTGCCGATTCGCCCGGCGTGCCAGCAACCGGGCGCGGGCCAGGTCGACCTGCTCCGGCGCGAGCGCCAGTCGGTACCCGGCGGGGCCGGCCTCGACGGCGCCGTCGGGCAGCGCCGAGCGCAATCGGGAGATCTGCGTGTGCAGGGCGTTGGCCGGCGACTTCGGCGGGGTGTCACCCCACACGTCCTCCACGAGCGCGGCCGCGCTGCGACTGTGGCCCGGACGTCGGGCGAGCGCCACCAGCAGGCTGCGGGCCCGCGGGCCGGGCAGCGGCACCAGGACACCGTCTCGGCGTGTGGCGACGTCACCCAGCAGGGCCACCTCCACCGGCGGCCGAGTGGGTGCCGGAGTCTCGGAGTCCCTCGTCACTGATTGCACCGGCGTCCAGCCTATGGGAGCGGCCGACCGCGCGGCCACCCGATTCGGCGGGGGTGAAAGGATCGCCACATGGCTTCTGTCTCCCAGTGGATCGAGGGCGCCCGGCCGCGCACCCTCCCGAACGCGATCGCTCCCGTGTTCGCCGGTACCGGAGCGGCGGCGTCCCTCGACGGCGCGGTGTGGTGGAAGGCGCTGCTCGCGCTGGTGGTCTCGCTCGCGTTGATCGTCGGCGTGAACTTCGCCAACGACTACTCGGACGGCATCCGCGGCACGGACGACGAGCGGGTCGGTCCTCTGCGCCTCGTAGGTTCGGGACTGGCGTCACCGGCATCCGTGAAGGGTGCCGCGATGGGGTGTTTCGCGGTGGCCGCGGTCGCCGGTATCGCGCTCGCCCTCGTGTCGGCGTGGTGGCTGATCCTCGTCGGCGCGGTGTGCATCCTCGGCGCCTGGTACTACACGGGCGGCAAGAAGCCGTACGGCTACAGCGGTTTCGGCGAGATCGCGGTGTTCGTGTTCTTCGGACTGGTCGCGGTACTCGGCACTCAGTTCGTGCAGGTCGGCCGGGTCGATTGGGTGGGATTGCTCGCCGCGATCGCGATCGGCTCGTATTCGAGCGCGGTGCTGGTCGCGAACAACCTCCGCGATATCCCCACCGACACCGAATCCGGGAAGATCACGCTCGCAGTCAAACTCGGCGACGCCCGGACCCGGGCCCTGCACCTGGTGCTGCTCGTCGTGCCGTTCGTGGTGACCCTCGCGCTGGTGGCGCGGACGCCGTGGGCCCTCGTCGGGCTCCTCGCGCTTCCGTTGGCGGTCAAGGCCAATGCCCCCGTGCGCAGCGGTGGCCGCGGCCCCGCACTGATCCCCGCCCTGGCCGTCACAGGACAGTCGATGCTGGTGTGGGCCGCGGCCACCGGTCTCGCGCTGGGCCTCGGCTGAGGGACCACCTACCCGATCGTCACGTCACTTCTTGTCCGGGACCAGGGCACTGAGCACGAAGTTCACCACCGAGATGATGAGCGCGCCCCACACCGCGGTCCAGAAGCCGTCCACGCTCAGTCCCCACTCGGTCTGCGAACTGATCCACGACGTCAGCAGCAGCATCAGGGCGTTGATCACGAGCGTGAACAGGCCCAGTGTGAGGATGAGCAGCGGCAACGACAGCAGCTGGACGATCGGCTTCACGAAGGCGTTCACGACGGTGAACACCAGCGCGATCCCGAGGACGATCAGGATGTCCGTGCCGGTGCCCTCGCCGGAATCGGCAACGGTGATGCCGCTCACCCACTGCGACGCGAGCCAGATGGCGACCGCGTTGATCACCAGGCGTATCAGGAATGTCATTCGTTCATGCTGGCATGGATCGGGTGCGTCCGAGTAACGGTGGGGGAAGACGTCACGGTCGACGAACCAGGCTGGCGTTCAGGCGCAGACGCTCGTGCAGCAGATGCTCGATCGCCTCGATCTCGTCGGTGGAGCAGTCCAGCAGGATCTTCACCTCGACGTCCCGTTTGGTGAGGTCGGCGGTCAGGACGATGCCGACGATCCCGGCGCCGGACGCCGTGCCCCGAAAGACGTCGACGCCCTCGTTGTCACCCCCGCTGGTGCCCTCGAGATAGCCGTAGTCGACCGGATAGATCACCTCGGGAAATCGCGGATGCGCACTGCCACAGGGCCGGTCGATGCGCAGCGACGCCCCGCCGACGAGTCGGTCCAGTGCCGCGAAGAAGGCCTGCATCGTCTGCTCCATCCCACCAGCCTGCCACGGCCACCGCGGGGCGGCGCCCGAACGCGTCGACCTCCCCGGGGCCGGAGCCGTCATCGAAACGTGACCAACGCCGGGAACGGAATATCGGGAAGATCCCGCGCAATCCCGACTAGCATCCCCTCATGACCGCGCGCCGCGCCCATTGGCTGACGGCCGTCTGTGCGGGAGTGTTGCTGCTGGTGGTCGGCGTGGTGGCCGGCCGATCGGCGATCGGCGACGACGCCTCCGTGCGAGCAGGCCGCGAGTACGGCTCCAACCAGGCCGTCATGTACAACCAGATCAACCACGGCGACCCGAGCGACCACGAGCTGGTCCAGTGGTGCAGCGAAGGTGCCGAACTGTCTGCGACAACGCAGATCTGGTACCGCGGCGGCGTCATCCAGGTCGGCGAACTCGACCGGAAACGCTTCGCGGACGGCTGCTTCGAGAGCTACCGCGACGGCGTCCGCTGACCGCTCGCGCCCGCTGCGACCGCCCCGTCCACCGCAGCCTGCATCTCCGCCGCGACCGTGCGCGTGATGTTCATCGGCGTGGTCGGTAGCTCGGCGACCGGGCACGCGACGAAGACGTCGGCCGGCCGGTCCGGGTGGTAGCGGATCCCCAGGGCGAGGAGCGCGGGCTCGGCCCCGAGTTTGCGGGCCTTCACCGCGATGTGCCCGACGCCGCTGTTGATCTGTCGGATGCGCGCCGGGTCACCGTCGTTGCACGTGCCCTCGGGGAAGATGGCGAGAACGTCTCCGCGGTGCAGGCGTTCGGCGGAGACGTCCATCATCGCGCGGCCCGCGTCGGCCACTGCCCGCAGTCCGTGATCCTTGCCCCGGAACACCGGTATCGAACCCATCATGTCGATCGCGCGCCGCATCCTCGGGCCGGCGAAGAGTTCGTCCTTCGCGAGCACCCGGGTCCGTCCGATCACCGACCGCAACGGCGTCCGCCACGCCGTGGCCGCGAGCGTGTACTGATCGCGATCGGTGAGGTGGTTGGCGACCACGATCAGCCGGCGCCCACTGGAGAGCAGCTCCTGCAACTGCGCCCGGGCGCCGTCGGCATAGCCGATCCGCGGCCGGAATCGCGCACTCAGCGCGGCGTACGCGGCACGAGCGAGGAATCGGTTCTGCTGGTGGTCCAGATAGAAGCGGTAGACGTCCTCGTAGTTCTCGAGCGTCACTTCCGGCCGGACCATGGCACACCTCTCGTTCGGATGCCCCCGCCCGATCACCCACGGTACACAACCTACGGAACCGTAGGTTGTGTACCGTGGCCACACGATCAGTACAGGCGCGCCCGGAAGGCCGTGACCAGCGCGGGCAGAGCAGCCTCGGCTGCATCCGGGTCCGGGTCGATCCCGGCGACCGCCATCATCAGGTCCGTCGCGCCGCTCGCGACGAGCGCCTCGGCGCCGTCCATCGTGCGATCGAAGTCGATCGAACCGTCGGGCGAGCGCTCCACGACGAGGCGGCCGCGGACCTGGAGCGACCGCGGGTCGCGTCCGGCGTCCTCGAAGCTGCGGCGGAGCAGCGCTGTGCCCGCCGCGAGATCCTCGTTCGTGGCGCCCATGATCGGGATCCAGCCGTCGCCCCACGTCGTCACCCGGCGCACGACGGGCTTCGACAGCGAACCCGACACCCAGATCGGAATGCTCCGGCCCGCCGGTGGACGGGGCGAACAGTAGGCGTCGTCGAACGACAGGCTGGGCGTCGACACTGCCGCCGGGGCGCCGGACCACAGCGCTCGACAGGTCGCGAGGGCGTCGTCGAGCAGCGGACCGCGCTTCGCGAAGTCCAGGCCGGCGACCTCGTATTCCTTTTCCTGCCAACCTGTCCCGACACCCAGATCGAAACGACCACCCGAGACGAGGTCGAGCGTCGCGGCCATCTTCGCGAGCACCGCCCCACCGCGTAGGGCCGCGATCACGATGCCGGTGCCCAGACGCACCCGCTCGGTCCTACCGGCCAGCAGCGCCAGCATGGTCAGCGGCTCGAGCCAGACGGCATCGGGCTCGGTGGGAAATGCCGACCACGTGTAACCCGAAGTGTCCGAGCCCATCACCACGTGATCAGTGACCATGACGCGATCGATGCCGGCGCGATCCGCGGCCACGCAGAACTGCACGAACCGGCCGTAGTCATCCTGCGCGAGGAGTGGGCCGAAGTTGGGGACGTTGATGCTCAGCGTGGGCTTGTCCACGGACACGAGCCACCTTTCAGCGAAGTGGGACAGTGGTTTTCGTTCACGGATTGCGGGGCCGGTTGGTCCAGCCGCCCTCGGGCTTCGGGAACCACCCGCCCGCCGCGAACGTGCCGCCGTCGACGTGGACCGTGGTGCCCGTCGTGTAGCGGCCCAGATCCGACGCCAGGAACAGCGCGGAACCGGCGACGTCGTCCGGCTGCCCGGGTCCACCGAGCGGAGCCCACGTCGGCCACTTGGTCCACTCCTCCTCCGACAGCCACTCGCTGTACGGCACCTGGACCGACTCGATGAGGTCGGGGGCGATCGCGTTCACCCGCACCCCGAGGTGCCCCACCTCGACCGCGAGGCTGCGACTGAACTGCGTCACGGCCGCCTTGTACGCCGCGTACACCGAGTGCCCGGGAATCGCCCGATGCGCCTCCACGGTGGTGAGATTGATGATCGCGCCGCCGCGACCGCGCTCGGCCATCCCCGGCAGGACCGCATGCGTGAGCCGCAGGACGTGATCGAGGTTGATACCGCCGATCTCGGCCCAGAACGCGGGTTCGGTCTCCGCGAACGGGCGGGGCGGGCGCAGGAAGTGGCCCGCATTGTTCACCAGGACGTCCGGAGCGAACTCGACGATCCGCGCGGGCACCGCGGCGTCGAGGACGTCGTACGCGAGGACCTCGATCGCGCCGCCGGCCGCCGGATCGAACTCGAGTCCCCGAGCCGCGTCGGCATCGATGTCGGCGACGAGGACCTGCGCTCCGTGCGCCGCGAACGAGCGGGCGATCGCGGCACCGATGCCGTGTGCACCGCCGGTGACGATCGCGCGCTTGCCCGCGAGCAGCGGGCCGGGGCTGAACGCCGGCCGGGACGACGGTGCTTGCTGGGTGTCTTCTGACGACACGGTTCCTCCTCGATTCGCGGGCGGGCGCTCGGCCCGATGGCCATGATCGACGGCGGATTGCGCTGTGCGTAGGCGCTTTCCCGGCCATCGAGAAACAGCCCGCGCGGGTTCTGCCGACAGGGCGGAGAGCGCACTGTCGTAGCCTCGAATCGAACGACCCTCACACCGGAACGGGAGTACCTCACGATGCTGAACAAGACCGCCACCTCCGCCCTCGCCGCAGCCGGACTCGTCGGCGGCTACACCGTCGCACGGCAGACCGGCAACCGTCAGCTCGGCGGCGTGGTTCTCGCGGCGGTCGGCGGTGTCTGCACCTACAGCTGGGCCAAGAGCTCCGGACCGGGTCGGGCCGCAGCCCTGCTCGGCACCTACGTCGGCGCCTTCGGCGGCTCGCACCCTCTGGCCAAGAAGATCGGCGCGTGGCCGTCCGTCGGCGTCGTCGCGGCCGGCACCGCGATCGCGTCGCAGGTCGTCTCCAAGGGCTGAGAGTGATCCGCCTCGCCGAGCCCGCCGACCTGGCGTATCTCCCCGGGATCGACGTCGCCGCCGGCGCCGTCTTTCGCGACGTGGGCATGGCGGCTGTCGCCGACGACGACCCGCCTCCGCTCACGTGGTTCGAGACGCACGTCGCTGCGGGCCGCGTGTGGGTGTGGGGCAAGCGCAAGCAGCCCCCGGTCGCCTTCTGCCTCGTCGAGGTGGTGGACGGCACCGCCCACATCGCACAGATCTCGGTCCACCCCGATCATGCGCGACGCGGGATCGGCGCCGCCCTGATCGCGCACCTCGACCAGTGGGCACGTGATCGCGGGCTGCCCGAGGTGACGCTGACGACCTTCCGGGACGTGCCCTGGAACGCGCCGTACTACGCGCGACTGGGATTCGAGGTCGTCGCCGACGAGGACCTCGGGCCGGGACTGCGGGCCGTGCGCGAACTCGAGGTCGAACGCGGCCTCGACCGCTGGCCGCGGGTCGTCATGACCCGCCACGTACCCATCGAGGCACCCGCCGGAACGGACCCCGCGGAGGGCTAGGCCGTCCAGCGGCCGGTCGCGGTGAACTCGGCGAGCACCGCGGCCGGCCCGGCCAGGTCTATGCCCTCCGACGCGACCCAGTCGTCGTCGAAGTAGGTTCCGGCGTACCGCTCTCCGCCGTCGCACAACAGCGTGACCACGCTGCCGCTGCGCCCCCGCTCGAGCATCTCGGCGACCAGACCGAACGCGCCCCACAGATTGGTGCCGGTCGAGCCGCCCACCTTCCGTCCCAGCACGTCGCTCGCGTGACGCATCGCGGCGATGGAACCGGCGTCGGGCACCTTCACCATCCGGTCGATCACCTGGCCGATGAACGACGGTTCGACACGGGGGCGGCCGATGCCCTCGATCCGGGAGCCCCGCTCGAACGTCGGGGCGGTACCGCAGTCGCCGCTACGCCAGGCGTCGAAGAACACCGAGTTCTCCGGATCGACCACGCACAGCCCGGTGTCGAGCTTGCGGTACCTCAGGAAGCGTCCGATGGTCGCGCCCGTTCCACCGGTGCCCGCACCGACCACGATCCACTCCGGGATCGGGTGATCCTCCTGCTGCAGTTGGGTGAAGATGCTCTCGGCGATGTTGTTGTTCCCGCGCCAGTCGGTCGCACGTTCGGCGTGAGTGAACTGGTCCATGTAGTGGCCGCCGGTCTCGACGGCCAGGCGCTGGGATTCGGCATAGATGCTCGACGGGTCGTCGACGAAGTGGCAGCGTCCGCCCTGCGCCTCGATCAGTGCGATCTTGGCGGGGCTGGTACTCGCGGGCATGACGGCCACGAAATCCAGTCCCAGCAGCTTCGCGAAGTACGCCTCGCTCACCGCCGTCGATCCGGACGACGCCTCGATCACCGTCGTGTTCTCACCGACCCAGCCGTTGCAGATCGAGTACAGGAACAGCGACCGCGCGAGGCGGTGCTTGAGGCTGCCGGTGATGTGGGTGGACTCGTCCTTGAGATAGAGCTGTACGTTCCACTCCGGCGGAAGCGGGTAGCGGAGCAGATGCGTGTCGGCGCTGCGCTGTGCGTCGGCCTCGATCAGACGAACGGCGTTGTCGACCCAGGCCCGCGAGCCCCGACGGTCGAGAACGGCCGTCACCGCCGATCCTCACCCCGGAGCTTGGCGTGCAGGTCGGCCTTGTCGGCTCGGCGCTGCGCGTCGACTGCGGCGATGTCCAGGTTGACCCTCTTGCGAAGCTTCGCGAACAGCACCAGCGACAGCGGCAGCGCGATGAGGACCGCGAACAGCGCAGCCACGATCAGCGGTACGTCGACCCCGATCGCCTTGCCGCCGAACAGGATCACGACCGCGAGCACCACCACGAGGCCGAGCCTCGCCACCGAGTAGAGGGCGACGTCACGGACCAGCGTTCCGGTCGTCACGGCACCGGCGGGTCCGGTGCTGTCGCTGCGGGCCTGATCAGGACGGTTCTGCGCTGCTTCACTCACACGACCAGGGTACCGACCCGACCGGCGCCGTCGTCAGAAGACCAGTGGCAGGACTCCCGGCCCCAGATTGTTGAAGGTCGAGCCCCAGTCCACGACTCCGAACGTCGCCATGAGGTTGCCCCAGTTTCCCGTCACCACGGCGTTGCCGATGGTCGCGCCCTGCTGGAATGCCTGGTAAATGGCCTGGATGACGGTCGCGCCGGCGTTGGGGCCGATGAATCCTGTGATCACGGGTCCTCCTTCGTAACTCGACGAATGGTCCTCATGCAGGTGGTGGCGGCAATGGGGCGGTGTTGTTGCTGATGGTCGAGCCGAGATCGAGTGTTCCGATCGTCGTGACGACGTTGACGAGCCCGCTGGTGAGTCCCGTCATGATCGCGTTCCCGAACGTCGCTCCCTGCTGGAAGGCCCAGTAGACGCTGTCGATGACGTTCGTCCCGAGGAGCGGACCGAGGTTCTCCGCGAGCATGCACATCCCCCTCCCGGCCCGCGTGGAGAACGGGCCGCTACCGACGGTTCCGTGAGACGCGATCCCCGACACCCGCGTCCCGCACTGCCACCCCTGAATGTCGACCTCGTCGCGCTCCGATGCCTCATCCGGATGTCCGATCGGACCCTTTGGCGTCGAGGCAGACAGGGGCCACCATAGGGGCCGGCGGTGGGGTTCGTACCGGATTGCCGATTCCGGAGACCAGCTTGATACCCATGAGCCCGGGTAGTCCGATTTGTCTATTACCTCCGCTTTACCAACTTTAGATCGTTCGAGTACCTGGGGGGTTGAGTGCCACTATGTCGAAGCCGGTCGACAAACGAACCGGTCCCGAATCTCCCCCCGGCCGACCGTCCTGGTGGGCCCCGAACCTTGGAGGATCGATGAGCGCACCCACCTATAACGGCGCCAAGGAAGCCCTGCTGACCCCGGGCCAGGTCGCCGCACTGTTCCATGTCGACCCCAAGACCGTCACCCGTTGGGCGCACGCAGGCCGGCTCGGATCGCTGCGTACCCCCGGAGGCCACCGGAGGTTCCGGGAGGCCGAGGTGATGGCACTCCTCTCGTCCCTGACCACCGAGGCGCACCACAGCTAGTGCCGGGGTCCGGAACTTCGGACACCAGGTGGATGCCGGGAACACCCGGACACGGCTACCCTCGTAACCAGGAGGTGCACCGTGATCTACCTACTGGCGCTCATCGGTCTGGTGACGCTTGCGGTCCTGTTCTGGAAGGCGTTCGGCCCCACACCCACCACCGCGGCACGCGGGGGCGGCAGGGGCGGTAGGGCTGTCGGTCCCGACGACGACCCCGAGTTCCTGTGGCGCGTGGACCGCGAGAACCACCGCCGCCACTCGGACCGGCCCGGTAGCGATACCCCCACCGATCCCGACGCCTAGGCCACGCGAGAACGCAACAAAAGGAATCGGCCGCTGTCTCACAGCGGCCGATTCCTTTTCGCTTTTTCCACCCCTCGCTTGCCGGGGTCCCGCGCCCGAGCGGGGCAGATCAGGTGAGACCCGCGTAGGAGTGCAGACCCGAGACCACCATGTTGATGATGAACAGGTTGAAGAGCATCGCGACGAAGCCGGCGACGTTGATCCAGGCCGCCTTGGTGTCGCGCCAGCCCGACGTGGCGCGGGCGTGCAGGTACGCCGCGTAGATGACCCACGCGATGAACGAGACCGTCTCCTTGGGGTCCCAGCCCCAGAAGCGTCCCCAGGCCGCCTCGGCCCAGATCGCGCCCAGGATGATGCCGGCACCGAACAACGGGAACGCGACGATCGTCGACTTGTAGGCGAGTCGGTCGAGAGTCTCGGCGTTGGGCAGACGCTGCGCGATCTTGCCGAACGGCCCGTCGCCCTCCTCGCCCGCCGGGAACTTCATGCGGTACAGGAACAGGATGCTCGCGACGCCGGAGACCAGGAAGATGCCGCTGCTGACGCTGATGATCGTGACGTGGATCGGCAGCCAGAACGAGCGCAGGGCGGGTACGACGGGTGCCGCGTCGGCGTAGAGAACGGTCGCCGCGAGGAACATCAGGATCAGGACCGGCACCAGCATGAAGACCCAGAGATCGGCCGTCTTGCGCAGTGCGACGAGACCGGCGACGATCGCCGCCGCACACGCCATCGTCACGAACTCGTACATGTTGCCGAGCGGGAACCGCTCGGTGGCGAACCCGCGCAGCACGATCGACGCGATGTGCAGCACCGCGCCGACGACCAGCAGCGCGTAGCCCATGCCGCCGAGCTTCTCGGACCACGTCTTGCCGGGCTTCTCGACCACGCGGCCGGGCACGAGATCCGCCGTGGCGACGGCACCACCGGTGGCGCCCGCCGCGACGAGCTCACGGTCCTGGACCGCGCGGGCGCGCATCGAGGCGTACCGGGCGATGAGCAGCACCGTCGCGAGCGCGTAGATCGCGAAAGCCGACTCGAACGACCAGTCGCTGTAGCGAGCGAGTGTCTCGTTGATCGTCATATTCATCTCCTGCGCGTCGCGCGCTCGTCGTCCAGCAGTCGGGTGCACAGCCGATCGAACTCGTCGCCCCAGCCGGCCTGATCGGTTCGGGCGAGTCCACCGAGCTCTACTACGGTACGTCGTTCACCCTCGGCCAATGTAGCCGACACGGTGTCGGCATCCTTGCCGGGGCCGGTCGCGGGATAGATCCGGACCCACACACGACGTCTCTTGATCACCAGCGAGACCAGCAGGCCTGCCATCATCACGATCGACGACACCAGCACCCACTGCTGCGCGGGGTCGTGCGAGACCTGCAGATTCACGAAGTCGACGGCACCGTCGAACCGCACCTGCGTGCCGTCCGCGAGGGTCTTCGACTCGCCCGGGAACAGGTTCACGCGCTCCTGCTTGACGAGCCGACCCTGGTTGATGAGCTCCTTGTTCAGCGAGAACAGACTCTGCGGGTTGCCGGTGTCGAGACCGGTGTCGCCCTTGTAGATGTCGATCGCGACGGCCGGATCGTTCATCGCCGGATAGCCCGACGACAGCAGATTCCCGTGGAACACCGCGGTCGGGGCGAACAGACCCTCGATGGCGATCTGGTTCTTGCGGCGTTCGTCCTCGTCGGCGTACATGCCGCCGGGGGGGTCGAAGCGCATGGCACCGCTGGACAGGAACGTCGTCGCGTCGTCCGGACGCCACTGCAGCGTCTCGGTGCGGGTCTCGCCGTTCGGGAACGTCACGGTGAACGTCGGCGCGTAGCCGTGGCCCTGCAGGTAGACGCGGTCGCCGGCGACCCGCAGCGGGTGGTTGACCTTGAGCTGCGCGTCCCGCCAGGTGTTCGACTCGAGGTCGTCGCCCGACTGGTAGGAGATGTTCGACGTGAACATCTCGGCCTGGCCGTTGTCGAGGTAGTCCGCGGTGAAGTCCTTCACTCGCACACACAGCGGGGTCATTCCGGTGCCGTCGCGCTCGTTGCCGGCGCGGAAGGAATCGAAGACCGCGGGTGAGGTCGTGCAGAGGCCGGCTCCGTCGTTGGCGATGACGATCACGTTGCCCTCGTAGCTGTTGAGCTTGCCGACGGCCAGCGAGACCAGCAGCGCCACGAGCGAGAGGTGGAAGACCAGGTTGCCCGCCTCGCGCAGGAAGCCCTTCTCCGCGGAGAGGGTGATCTCCTCGGGGTGCTTGGCGCGGGCGCCGCCGACGCGCTGGACGACGCGCCATCCGCGCAGTTGCCCCCGCACCCGCTCGGCGACCGCTTCCGGATCCTCGTCGACGGTCTCGCTGCGGTGGTGCGGCAGCCGGCCGAGGTTGCGCGGCGCCGCCACCGGCTGCGTGCGCAGCGCCTTGGCGTACTCGACGCATCGCGGCAGGATGCAGCCGACCAGCGAGATGAACAGCAGCACGTAGATCGCGGTGAACCAGTAGCTGCCGAACACGTCGAACAGCTCCAGCTTGTCCATGATCGGACCGAGGGTGGGCCGGGCCGCGATGTAGTCGTTGACCTTCCCCTCGTTGAGGCTGCGCTGCGGCAGCAGCGCGCCCGGTATGGCCGCGAGCGCCAGCAGGAACAGCAGCACCAGCGCGGTCCGCATCGACGTCAGCCCGCGCCACGTGTTGCGGGCGAGAGCGGCGGCGCGGCCACCGGCCGACTGCCGCGGCGGGCGAGGCGGATTCGTCGGGGCGTCGGCGGGTGTGCCGCCGTCGCTCACTGTGTCTCGAACCGTCATATCGGCAGGGTCACCTCCGAGATAAATGCGTCACGGACCCAGCCGACGAACTGGTCCCACGCTCCGGTGACCAGCGCGATGCCGACAGCCACCAACATGATTCCGCCGATGATCTGGATGGTCCGGGTGTTTCGACGCAGCCAGCCGACGCCGCGCAGCGCGCGCGCCGAACCGAGCGCGACGATCACGAACGGCAGTCCCAGACCGAGGCAGTACGCCACGATCAGCGCGACACCCCGGGCCGCGGTCGCGCCCTCGGTGCCGGACGCGACCGAGATGACGCCCGCGAGCGTCGGGCCCAGGCACGGCGTCCAGCCGAGGGCGAACACACCGCCGAGCAGCGGGGCGCCCGCCAGGCTCGAGATGCGGCGCGGCTCCATCCGCGTGTCCTTCTGCAGCGCGGGGACCAGGCCGATGAACACCAGGCCCATCACGATCGTCACGACACCGCCGACCCGCTGCAGCACGTCGCGGTTGAGGGCGAGCGCCTCGATCGCGCCGAACACCGACACCGTGGCCAGCACGAACACGACCGTGAAGCCCGCGACGAACAGTCCCGCCGCTCCGGCCACCCGCAAGCGTCCGTCGCGCAGCGTCCTGGTGCGGGTGGCGGCTTCCGCTTCCGACACGGCGGGAGCGTCGGCGCCGACGACACCGGCCAGGTACGACAGGTAGCCGGGCACGAGCGGGACGACGCACGGTGATGCGAACGACACGAGGCCCGCGAGCACGCACGCGCCCAACGCGAGCAGGAGCGGTCCACTCGCCGCCGCCGACTGGAAGCTGTCGCCGACACCTGCGAGGAGGACGGTATCGGCGGTCATCCCTGGTCCTGCGGTTCCTGCGCGATCCGCTCCACGACCGGTTGGAGATCCTCGACCAGCAACTCCTTGAGGAACACCGCGGCCACCCGGTGCTCGCGGTCGAGCACGATCGTGGTGGGGATGACGCTGGTCGGGTAGTTCTTGCCGAGGGTGAGGAGCGTCCTCATCTCGGGGTCGTAGATGGACGGGTAGCCCACCTTGTTGTTGACGACGAAGTCCTGCGCCTTGTCCTTGGTGTGGTCCCGCACGTTGATCCCGAGGAACTGGACGCCCATGTCCTTGGTGTTCTCGTAGACCTTCTCGAGATCGTCGGCCTCACCACGGCACGGTCCGCACCACTGGCCCCACACGTTGAGCACGACGACCTGGCCCTCGTAGTCGGTGAGCGACGTGGTCTTGCCGTCCGTCATCAGGTCCTCGCCGGACACCTTGCCGACGGCGCCGCGCTCGGACGGCGGATCGTAGAACAGTTCGGTCTTGCCGCCGGGCGAGACGAAGACGAACGTGCCGCCCTGCGCGACGGCGTCGTCACCGGTGGCGCAGCCCGCGACGGTGGCCGCGACAACCAGCGAGCACGCCGCGGCCGCCAGTCGGAGGGACGGGAACTTCATGCTCCGGTCACCCTCGGGTCCGACGATCCGGCCGGCTCGGAGTAGACGATGTCGACGAGGGTGTCGCCCTCGTAGACCAGGGACGTCAGGGATGCCAGACCGCACTGACGGTTGCGGGGGTCGTGCCAGAGGCGCTCGCCCTGCAGGAAACGCCGCAGCGTCCACACCGGCAGCTGGTGGCTCACGCACACGGCCTCGTGGCCGACCGCGGCGACACGCGCGGTGTTGACCGCGGCGAGCATGCGGTGCGCGATCTGCAGGTAGGGCTCG
This sequence comes from Prescottella sp. D32, assembly GCF_037287305.1. Taxonomy (NCBI): domain Bacteria; kingdom Bacillati; phylum Actinomycetota; class Actinomycetes; order Mycobacteriales; family Nocardiaceae; genus Rhodococcus; species Prescottella sp. D32. The sequence goes on along the minus strand of NZ_JARBSW010000001.1, from coordinate 1,270,092 downwards.
CCCCACGACGGCGTGAACGGGTCGCGCAGCTTCCACCAGTGCCGGGGGCGGCGCAGCGCACCGTCGCCGACGGCCACCTTGAGGCCCTCGAAGTCGTTGGCGGCCTCGATGAGGTTGGCGTCCGTCGCGATCTGCAGGCCGTGCTTCTCCGCGATCGGCGCAGCGGTCTCCTGTGCGCGCTGCAGCGGCGACGCGACGACGTGGGTGATGTCGTGGTCCGCGAGCGCCGACGCGACGGCACGGGCCTGCGACTCGCCGTTCTCCGACAGCCGGAAGTTCGGGAGGCGTCCGTAGAGGATGCCGCTCGGGTTGTGGACCTCGCCGTGCCGGAGCACGTGAACGATGGTCCGGGTCTCGGAGTTGTCGGAGGTGTCGGCAGCGCTCGCGTTGTCGGCGTCGGTCACGGTGGTGGTCCCTGCGTTTCGGTCGGTCGGCCGGTGTCCGGTCGATCCGGGTCTGGTCAGTTCTGGGCTGCGGCGGCGGCCTTCGCCGCGTGCGGTGCGGCGTCGGCGATCTTCGAGAAGGCGTCGTCGTCGAGGGCCGACGAGACGAACCATGCCTCGAACGCGCTCGGCGGCGCGTAGATGCCGCGCGCGAGCAGAGCATGGAAGAAGTCCGGGAAGCGCCACGTGTCCGCGGCCTTGGCCTCGGCGTAGTTGGTGACGGGGTTCTCGGTGAAGAACACGCTGACCAGCGTCCCGGCGTACTGGACCCGGTGCGGGACGCCCTCGGCGGTGAGCGCGTCACCGAGCAGCGTGCCCAGGGTCTGCGCGTTGCGCTCGAGCGCGGCGTAGACGGCGTCGTCGGCGGCGCGCAGGTTCGCCAGGCCCGCGGCGACGGCGACGGGGTTACCGGAGAGCGTGCCGGCCTGGTAGACGGGGCCGGCCGGGGCGAGCTTGGCCATGACGTCGGCGCGACCGCCGAACGCGGCGGCCGGGAGGCCACCGCTCATCACCTTGCCGAACGTGTAGAGGTCACCGGCGACGCCGTCGCGGCCGTACCAACCGGAACGGCTGACGCGGAACCCGGTCATGACCTCGTCCATGATCAGCAGCGCGCCGTGCTCGGAGGTGAGTGCGCGCAGGCCCTCGTTGAAGCCGGGCAGCGGCGCGACCGCGCCCATGTTGCCGGCGGCGGCCTCGGTGATGACGCACGCGATCTCGCCGGGATTCGCGGCGAACGCGGCGCGCACCGCCTCGAGGTCGTTGTAGGGCACGACGATGGTGTCCTCGGCCTGCGCGCCGGTCACACCGGGCGACGTGGGCAGCCCGAACGTGGCCAGGCCCGAACCGGCGTCGGCGAGCAGGGCGTCGACGTGGCCGTGGTAGCAGCCGGAGAACTTGACGATCTTGGACCGGCCGGTGAAGCCGCGGGCCAGCCGCACGGCGCTCATGGTGGCCTCGGTGCCCGAGTTGACCAGGCGGACCTGCTCGACGGGCGCGACGCGGGAAACGATCTCCTCCGCGAGCGCGATCTCGCCCTCGGTGGGGGCACCGAACGACAGACCGGTGGTCGCGGCCTTCTGCACGGCCTCGACGACGGCCGGATGCGCGTGTCCCAGGATCATCGGACCCCACGAGCACACCAGGTCGACGTAGTCGTTGCCGTCGACGTCGGTGAGGGTGTAACCGGACGCCTTCTCGATGAACCGGGGTGCGCCGCCGACCGAACCGAACGCCCGAACGGGGGAATTCACGCCGCCCGGGATCACCCTGGACGCCCGGTCGAAGAGTTGGGCGGAACGGGCGTCACGAAGATCGGGTCCGAGGCCGGACCCGCTGGAGGCAGCAGTCACGGTTTCCAGTGTCCCAGTTCTGTCGAGTTTGCCAACGACAGGGTGTAGGAGGTGGCCGGAATCACATCGGCTCGATGTGTCCGTTCACGCAGGTCGGGTGCCGGGCAGTTCCCGGGCAGGACCCGCCGGACCGCATTACCGTCGGGTCATGGCGACCACTGCGGATCATCTGCGAAGCACCCTCGACGGCCGATGGGCGGAGGTGCGCGAGAAGGCCCGGATCGACCTGTCGACGGACGAGTTCCGGCCGCACTACACCCCCGACATCGCGCAGGCTCGGGCGAAGACACTCGAACAGATGCGGGTCCTCGCGACCGGCGGCTTCGTCGACCGAGGCTTCGGCGTCGAGATCGGTAGCGGCGCGGACCCGGGCGCGGCGGTGACCGCCATCGAGATGCTCGCGATGTCGGATCTGTCGCTCATGGTGAAAGCCGGCGTGCAGTGGGGTCTGTTCGGCGGCGCGATCGAGAACCTCGGCACCGAGGACCATCACGCCGAGTTCCTGCGCCCGATGATCGACCTCGAGTTACTGGGCTGCTTCGCGATGACCGAGACCGGGCACGGCAGCGACGTGCAGAGCCTCGAGACCACCGCCACGTACGACGCCGCCACCGACGAGTTCGTGGTCCACTCCCCCACCCCGTCGTCGCGCAAGGACTACATCGGCGGCGCGGCCGAGCACGCCCGCGTGGCGGCGGTGTTCGCGCAGTTGGTGGTCGGGGACGAGTCGCACGGCGTGCACTGCCTGCTCGTGCCGATCCGCGACGCCGACGGCAACGACCTGCCCGGGGTGACGACGTCGGACTGCGGCCTCAAGGGCGGACTGCCCGGAGTCGACAACGGGCGCATCATGTTCGACCACGTCCGGGTGCCGCGGACCAACCTGCTGAACCGGTACGGGTCCGTGGACGCCGACGGCGTGTACTCGTCGCCGATCGAGAACGAGAACCGCCGCTTCTTCACGATGCTCGGCACGCTCGTGCGCGGGCGGATCACGGTGGGGGGCTCGGCGGCCGCAGCGGCGCGGGTCGCCCTCACGATCGCCACCCGGTACGCGTTGCAGCGCAAGCAGTTCAGCGCGCCGAGTGGGGACGACGCGACGCCGGATCCCGAGGTGCCGATCATGGACTACCTGGTCCACCAGCAGCGCCTGCTCCCGCACATCGCCCGCGCCTACGCACTCGGGTTCGCGCAGAACGAACTCGTCGCGAAGATGCACGACATCCAGACCGCCGACGAGGTCGACTCCGCCGAGCAGCGCGAACTCGAGTCGCGGGCCGCGGGGCTCAAGGCCGCGAACACGTGGCACGCCACGCGGGCGATCCAGGAGTGCCGGGAGGCGTGCGGCGGTGCCGGTTATCTCGCCGAGAACCGCCTCACGGCCCTCAAGGCCGACACGGACGTGTTCACCACCTTCGAGGGCGACAACACGGTGCTCACCCAGCTGGTCGCGAAGGAGCTCCTCACCAAGTACGCCGACGAGGTGCGCGGGATGAGCCCCGTCGAGTGGATGGCGTTCGCCGCCAGCGCTTTCGGTGACGCGGTCCGTTCCCGTACGGCAGCGCAGCAGATCATCCAGACGATTCTCGACACCCGCCAGGACAACGAGGAGGACGGCAGCCTCTTCAACCGCGGCACCCAGTTGACGATGATCGAGGACCGCGAGGAGTATCTGCTCGCGACCGCCGCGCGGCGCCTGCAAGCCGCCCGCAAGCGTGAGGACGACCCCTTCGACGCCTTCAACTTCGTGCAGGACCATGTGCTGCACGCGGCCCGCGCCCACATCGACCGGGTGGTGCTCGAGGCGTTCATCGCGGGCATCGACGAGTGCGAGGACGAGGCCGCGCGCGACCTGCTGAGCGAACTGTGCGACCTGTTCGCGCTCACCGTGATCGACGACGACAAGGCGTGGTTCATGGAGCATCGCCTGCTCTCGGTCGAACGCGCCAAGGCGGTCCGCCGCGGCATCAACGAACGCTGTCGGACGCTGCGCCCGCACGCGGCCACCCTCGTCGACGGCCTCGGTGTGCCCGACGCCCTCGCGGGCGCCGCCATGCTCGACGGTCAGTAGTCAGCCGGCCGCATTCCCACGACCACGGTGGCGTCCAGCTCGTCGGAATGGACGATCTGCGCGAGAAGTCCTGCGCGCGTGAATATCCCGACCGAGCTGGACGCCTGGTGGATGCTGGTCTCCACCAGCAGACGCCCGCCGGGGCTCAGCCAGCGCGGCGCCGCTTCCGCGACGGCCCGCTGAACGTCGAGGCCGTCGGGGCCGCCGTCCAGCGCCGCACGCGGTTCGTGATCGCGCGCCTCCGGCGGCATCAGCGCGATCGCATCGCTGGGCACGTACGGGACGTTGGCGACCACGACGTCGACGCGTCCCCGCAGTTCCTCGGGCAGTGCGTCGAACAGGTCTCCCTCGTGCACGTGCCCGCCGACCGGTTCCACGTTGCGGCGCGCGCACCTGACGGCGACGGGATCGAGGTCGGCGGAATGGAGTTCGACACCGGGTGAATCGGCAGCGATCGCGACTCCCACCGCGCCGGACCCGCAGCACAGGTCGACGACGACGTCGCGCTGATCCACCAGTGCCGCAGCCTCTTGCACCAGAAGTTCGGTCCGTCGACGCGGCACGAACACGCCCTGTTCGATGTCGATTCGCCGGCCGCAGAACTCGACCCAACCGAGGACGTGCTCGAGGGGCACACCGGCGGAGCGACGTTCGACCATCCGAGCCAGGTCTCCGGCGCGCGCCGCCTCCGCGACCAGAAGGCGCGCCTCGTCTTCGGCGAACACGCATCCGGCCGCGCGCAGCGTCGCAACGACCGTCGCCGGCGCGAGATGCGGAATGTCGGGTTCCGGAGTTCGCACGAAACGCCTTTCGAGATACCGAAGAGGCTCGTCCGGCGAGACTACCGCGGCTCGCGGCGCTTCTCCTTACGATTCGACCCAGCCCGACCCGCCGCGACCCACCCCGCCCGTCCCGCGTTTTGCGCACTTATCGCGGGTTCCCGGGCACAGGTCCCGCGTTTTGCGCACTTATCGCGGGCTTCCGGGCGCAGGTTCCCGCGTTTTGCGCACTTATCGCGGGATTCCGGGCGGGTGAGCTACCGGGCCTACTGCCTGTCCGGTCAGTCCACGAACGCCAGCACCCGGCACGGCCCGCCGGATCCGCCGCGATGCTTGGGCGCCCCGACCACCACGGTCGCCCCTGCCGGCGGCAGCGCGGACAGGTTCGCGAGGGATTCGATGCCGTACTTGCCCGCGCCGAGGGCCGCCACGTGGGCGCCGTAGGTGCGGCTGCGCGCGGCGTCCAGGCTCAGTGTGTCGACGCCGATCGCCACGATGTCGCGTTCCTCGACGAGGAAGGAGACCGCGTCGGGGTCGAATCCCGGCGAGTGCGGGGTCCCGGTCGCATCCAGGCCCACGTACTTGCGCGGGTTGGCGACATGCGCCGCCCAACCGGAGTTCATCGCAATCAGTGATCGGGCGGGCAGCCGCCCGTGTGCGCGTTCCCACGCCTCGATGTCGGCAACCGTCAGCACCGCGTCAGCGTCGGTGCGGGCTCGCTCGGAGATGTCCACGACGGCGATGGGCGCGACGAAGTCCTCGATCGGTAGTTCCTCGACCGTGCGACCGCCCACGATTTTGTGGGCGGGCGCGTCGATGTGGGTTCCGACGTGTTCGCAGTACGAGACGCGGTTGACGTGGAACTCGCCGCGCGCCGGGCCGGACGATCCACCCAGTACACCTGCGACGGAGCCGAGCGGGCTCGGATCGATCACGACGACCGGTGCCATCGTGAAGGCCTCGCTCCCCGGCCACACCGGGAAATCGGGAGTGAGAGTATGCGTGAGATCGACCACCGAGCGCGCCCGGATCGAGATCGCAGGCTCTGCGGGCGTGGCCACAGCGGCGCGCGGAGCCAGTACCCCGCCCAGTGCCGCCAGGCCTGCGGCGCCCAGGAGTCCCCGTCGGGTCACCCTCGGCCCGCCCTCCCCGATCGTCCGGTGCACATGCGTCATCACCTCGGGAGCACACACGACCTACTGCTCCTACGACGTGGTGGGAGCGACGCGGAGCACCTTGTCGCCGGTGCCGTTGTCGGTGGTCACGAGCAGGCTGCCGTCGGGCATCCGGGTGGCCGACCGGAGGCGCCCCTGATCGGTGAGCACGGAGTCCGTCTCCGTCACCGCTGTTCCGTCCGCGGTCAGCTTCAACAGCAGCATCTCCCGGCCCTGCTGGGTGGTCACGGCCAGTGCGCCGTCCCACTCCCCCCATGCGGCGCCGGAGACGAAGGTGCCGCCCGGGGTGGCGAGAGTGGGCGCGCCCGAACTCCACACCGCGGCGACCGCGCCGGGAACACGGACCGGATCGGTCATCGGAACGCTCTCGTCGTAGATGAACGGCGCCCGATCGGGTCGATAGCCGTAATTGTTTCCGGCATCGAGCAGGTTCACTTCGTCGTCCCGGCTGGTGCCCTGCTCGATGCCGTAGATACGCCCGGTGCCCGGCTGCAAGGCCAGGCCCTGCACGTTCCGATGCCCGAGCGTGAAGACCGGACTGTCCGGGAACGGGTTCCCCGCCGCGGGTGAGCCGTCGGCGTCGACGTGCAACACCTTGCCGCCCAGCGAGTTCCGATCCTGCGGGACCGTGGGGCTCGCAGTGTCCCCCGTGCCGATGTAGAGCGTGCCGTCCGGATGCGCGAGGATTCGGCATCCGCCGTGGCGACCGCCCGCACCGGTCGGAATCCCCGTGAGAACAACCCCGGTGCGGGTCAGCGTCGTCCACTCCGGGTCTGCCGTCCACGACACGACGCGGATGTCGGTGCCGGCGTCCGCGCTCCCGAGCGAACCGGCCCCGAGCGAACCCCCGCCCGCTTGCCGGTGTCCCTGACACGTGTAGACGGTGCGACTCGTCGCGAAATCCGAGGCGAGCGCGATACCCATCAGCCCGGTCTCGCCCTCCGCGTACAGGTCCGACAGGTCCGCGGTCATCTCCCCGACGGTGCCGTCGGGACGCTTGACGACGAAGCGTCCGGCACGTTCACCCGTGAGGATCGCGCCGTCGGGCGCGACCACTACGTCCCAGGGCTTCGCGAGGCCGTCCATCACCGTGGTGACCTGAAGTGGCGGCGCCGGTTCGGCACACGCTGTCGGCGCGACCCCGATTCCGATGATCGCTGCCGCGACGGCAGCTCCTGCTCCGAGCGTCGACCTGCGCACGAAAGACCCCTCCCTGTCTGCCGGTGATGTGCTGCTCACCCTACGCGGAGTAACCGACGCGTCGGTCCGAAGCCGGCAGACGATCCGACGGCGGCCGCAACGAGCGGGCGATCAGGAACAGGCGGCCACAGCCATGTCGAGGATGCGCGAGGCCTGCTCGTCGGACGGAACCGTCGTGCCGTTGGCCGCGAGACCCTTGACCGCTTCCTTCAATTCGTCGTCGGTCGCACCCTTCTCGCGGAGCGCGCACGTGTCCTCGGTGATCGCCTTGATCGAGTCGTCGTCGCGATCGGTCGCCAGATCCGAATACGAGGCACGGAAGGTGGCGACGAACGCCGCCTGCTTGGCACTGTCGACGGCGTCACCGGCCTGGGAGGCCACGCTGGACGCAGCACTCGACGCCGAGCTCGCCATCTCGGAAGCCTTGTCTCCGAGGTCGTCCGACGCCGACGAGGCGGTCGTCGTGGCCGACGCCGTCACCGATGCGTCGGTCGAGTCGTTGTCGTCGTCGCTGCACGCTGTGGCGAAACCGACTGTGGCAGCGGCGATCATGATTGCGGAGGCGATCCTGTTCCTGTTCATGACGTCGAGTCTCGCACCGCTGGGGCATTTCTGCCGGGCAACGGACCCCGACGCTCGATCGACCCGTAACAGTCTGCACCGCAACCAATTCCGAAAACGGCCGAACGTTCAGCGGGAGGGCAGCAGGAGTGCCGACGCCGCGACGACAAGGGCGGTGAGCGCGACGACGGTGACGGCTTCGAGGACCGAGCGCCCCAGCAGCATCGTCACGGCGCCGGGCACCACCGACGCGGCCACACCGAGCAGCCAGCCCGGCGTGGACGCCGGATCCTCGTCCGTGGCCGAGTCCTCGGCCCACGACAGCCCACGATTCGCGGCAACCTGCGTTCTCACCGAACTCATCGGCGGCAACCTCCCGAACGGACGACGACGGTCCCTGGCGACCACTGCGGTGCGGGACCCTGCACAGGTTCGGTACCCACTGCCGACCGGTTCCATACCTGTGATGTCGTCCGGACCGGTCTCGGTCAGCGGAAACGCCGCAACCGCAGACTGTTGCCGACGACGAACAGCGACGACAGCGCCATTGCCAGGCCTGCGATCATCGGGTTGAGCAGTCCCGTCGCCGCCAACGGGATCGCCGCGACGTTGTAGGCGAACGCCCAGAACAGGTTTCCCTTGATGGTGGCGAGTGTGCGCCGAGACAACCGGATGGCGTCGGGCACCGACCGCAGGTCGCCGCGCACGAGTGTCAGGTCGCTCGCCTCGATCGCCGCATCGGTGCCCGTACCCATCGCGATCCCGACGTCTGCAGTGGCGAGCGCTGCGGCATCGTTGACGCCGTCGCCGACCATCGCCACGGCGCCGTCCTCGCGCAGTCGGGCGATCGTCGCCGCCTTCCGGTCGGGCAGCACCTCGGCGATCACCCGGTCGATGCCGACCTCACGCGCGACGGCGGTCGCGACGGCCTCGCTGTCGCCGGTCAACAGGACCGGTGTCATCCCGAGACCGCGGATCTCGCGGATCGCCTCTGCGCTGGTGGGCTTGACGGCGTCGGCGACCACCAGCGCGCCCCGTACCCGGCCGTCCCACGACACGATCACCGATGTCCGGCCGTCGGGCAGCCGGCTCTGCACCTCCGCGGGAACGGCGCCCTGGGCGCGTCCGACACGGACGTCGTGACCGTCGACGACACCCTCGACGCCGACACCGGGGCGGTTCACGAATCCGGTGACGGTCAGCGGTGCCGGCACCGCGCGCACGATCGCCTGCGCGACCGGATGCTCCGACCCGGATTCGACAGCCGCGGCCAGCGCCAGCACCCTGTCCCGATCCTCCCCCCGTGCCGCGATCACTTCCTCGAACTCCATCCGGCCGGTGGTGACGGTGCCGGTCTTGTCGAGGACGACGGTCTCGATGCGTCGGGTCTGCTCGAGCACCTCGGGGCCCTTGATGAGGATTCCCATCTGGGCGCCGCGCCCGGTGCCGACGAGCAGCGCGGTGGGTGTCGCCAGACCGAGCGCGCACGGGCACGCGACGATCAGGACCGCGACCGCGGCGGTGAACGCCTCGGTGGCCTGATGTCCGAGGAGCAGCCACACCGTGAGGGTCGCCGCCGCGATGGTCAGCACTACCGGCACGAACACCGCCGAGACCCGGTCCGCGAGACGCTGCGCGTGCGCCTTGCCGCTCTGCGCCTCGGTCACCAGTTTCGCGATGTGCGCCAATCGGGTGTCGGATCCGACGCGGTCGGCCCGCACCGTGAGCAGGCCGTCGGTGTCGAGCGTGCCCCCGACGACGGTGTCGCCTTCGCCGACCTCGACGGGTACGGACTCGCCCGTGAGCATCGAGGTGTCGACGGCCGCGCGACCGCGCACGACTTGCCCGTCGGTGGCGATCTTCTCCCCCGGCCGCACCACGAACTCGTCGCCGACCCGCAACGCCGACACCGGAATCCGCTGTTCGACGCCGTCGCGCAGCACCGACACGTCCTTGGCGCCCACCTCGAGCAGGGCGCGCAGCGCGGCTCCGGAACGACGTTTGGCCCGCGACTCGGCGTACCTGCCGGCGAGCAGGAAGGTGGTGACCCCGGCGGCGACCTCGAGGTAGATCTGCCCGGAGGGATCGTGCGCGCCGGGCCGGAACGTGAACGCGTGCGTCATCCCGATGCGCCCGGCGGTACCGAACACCAGCGCCCACGTCGACCATCCGTACGCGGCGAGCGTGCCGAGCGAGACGAGGGTGTCCATCGTCGCCATCCCGTGCCGGGCGGTGACGGCGGCGGCACGGTGGAACGGGTAGCCGCACCAGAACACGACCACGGTGGTGAGGGCGAACGCGATCCACTGCCAGTAGTCGAACTGCAGCGACGGGATCATCGACACCACGACCACCGGCACCGATGCGGCGGCCGCGATCGTGAGCCTGGCCCCGAGGCGGTCGCGACCCTCGTCCGTCTCGACCGGCTCCTCGGGAGCCGCCACCGCGGCCGTGTATCCGGTCTTCTCGACGACGTCGATGAGATCCTGCAACGGCATGCCGTCGGGATACTCGACGTGCGCCTGCTCGGTGGCGTAGTTGACGGTGGCGGTGACCCCGTCGAGTTTGCCGAGCTTGCGCTCGATTCGTGCCGCGCACGACGCGCACGTCATGCCCCCGACGTCGAGTTCGACGGTGCGCGGTGCGGTGGTGGTCACTACAGGACCAGTTCGTAGCCCGCCTCGGTCACTGCCGCGGCGACGGCAATGGTGTCCAGCGGGGACTCGCTCTCCACCACGACCCGGCCGGCGTCGACGTCCACGTCGACGCTCGTGACTCCGGACAGTTCGCTGATCTCCTCGGTGACCGCGGCCGCGCAGTGCTGACAGGTCATGCCCTTGACGAGGTACGTGTGTTCCATCGAAGACCTCCCGATGTTCAGAATCGCATCGGACTCAGGATCGCACCAGGCGCGCGATGGCGTCGGACGCTTCCTTGACCTTGGCGTCCGCCTCCGGGCCGCCCTTCTTCGCGGCCTCGACGACGCAACCCGCGAGGTGCGCCTCGAGCAGCTTGAGCGAGACCGACTGCAGAGCAGACGTCGCGGCCGACACCTGGGTGAGGACGTCGATGCAGTAGCGGTCGTCCGCGATCATCCGCGAGATGCCCTGCACCTGGCCCTCGATGCGCCGCAGGCGCTTGAGCAGGTCTTCCTGCTGCGGGCTGTATCCGTTCATGTCAGCCATGATACCCCCTACGGGTACTCGCGCGGCGACGACGGCGTGCGACGTCGCACACCAGCAGTCCCGCCACCAGTACCGCGACGAACGCTGCCGCGATCCAGGGACCCGAATAGTCCGTGGAGGTGAAGGCGGGCCCATCCGGCACGACGGGCGCGAACTCGTGGTCCGTCACGCCGCGCGCCCAGCACCACACCGCGACGGCGAGCAGCGCGAGGGCCCCGACCGACTCTGCGACCGGCACCAGGACCGCCCGATTCACGACCCGGCGCCCTTCGCACGCGCGACAGCCGCGGTCAGAGCGGCTCGCAATCCCTCGTCGTCACGCGCCCATGCCTGCGCGAAGCTGCCGTCCCGCAGGCGCAGGCCGATGCCGGTGCGGCGGCGCGGCACCGCGGACAGTTCGCCGAGGCTGCGCGCGCGCTCCCACGGTTGCGGTTCGTCCGCATACGGATCCGCCTCCGGGAGCACCTCGTCGATCTCGTCGAGTGGCACCTCTTCGGCGCCCTGTCGCAGCAGCGAGTCGGTCAAGAGCACGCTCACGTGCCGCCGCGCCGCGGCCACCTGCACCGAGACGATGCCGGCCAGGATCGCGGCGAACAGTGTCAGCGCGAACCAGTGCACCACCGGCCCGGTCGCCAGTTCGATCACGAGCGCGATCACACAGAAGACGGGGCCGTACGCCACCGTCCGCCAGCGGGCACCCTCCTCGAGGAACAGCGGCGTCACCGCATCCGCACCGCCAGCCTCGGGCACTTCGCTCGGCTCAGGCACTTCGTTCGGCTCAGGCACTCCGTTCGATTCAGGCACTGTGCTCGAACCACTCACGCGCACCCTCCCGGTAAACCAGCACACTCGCCACCGTCAGCAGCACCGGAATCGTCAGCAGCACCGGGGCGACGACACCGATCGCCACCATCGCGACGACGGCCAGCGCGAACACGCCACACAACACCGCGACAACCGTCCGCAGGCGGCGATCTCCCGCGCGCACGGGCGCTGCGAGGAACCCGATGGCGACACCGAACACGACGGACCCGATGCCGATGCCGCGCAGCAACCAGACGAACGAGTCGACGTCGGAATCGAGGCGACCGCGGATCGCGTCGGCGGACGTCGTCGCCGCGAGCAGACCGAGCAGCACCATCACGGCGGCGCACAGCACCCAGATCCAGTAGGCGACCGACACCGGGCGCGGGGAACGTTCGATCACGACCCCATCCTGGGGCAGCGCGCAGGCCGGCGCATCACCGAGGTCGCGCGAGCGGCCGAGGACGTCATGCAGCGAGGACGCCCGGCACGATCAACAACAGCAACGTCGCGATTCCGAACAGTGCGACCAACGCGATCCACACCAGTTCCCGTCGCCCACCGGTCCGATGTTCGACGCGCATTCCAACCCCCTGGAGCCTGACCCGACACCCTGTTCATGTGACTCGATTCACATTACAGCGGAGGGGCTGGAAGACCGAATCGGGCGAACCGCTCAGCGCGCGGGAGGAGCGGGCGGCAGGTTCAGGAAGTATGCGTTGGATTCCTTGCGGTGCATCAGCACGATCGCGCCGATCGCAGCCACCGCCTGCAGGATTCCCGCGCCGCCCATCAGCAGCGCGGCGGTCCCGCTCCCCTGCCCGGCGCCGAACACCGTCGGCAACGCGGAGAAGACCGTGAACACGCCGGCCATGGTGAGCAACATGCGGGCCCAGTTCTTGCCCTTGCGCATCTTGAAGGCGAACAGAATCGTCAGCCCGCCGAGTACCAGCGTCAGGATGACACCCGTGGCGACCAGGCCCAACGTCAGGAGTTGATCAACCTCCGCGCGCGTCGGCAGCGGATCGATCTGCTGCTTGGCGAACTCGTCCATCAGCTGGTCGACGAACGACGCCCGGTCGCTGTGCACGAACAGCAGTGCCGCGACCAGGTACACCACGCCCAGCGCCGCGACGACGAACCACAGCTGGAACGCCGTCAGGACGTCGGCCGGGACCGGGCGCTTCTCCTGCTGGACCGGCGGCATCGGGTACTGCCCCTGCGGCTGTCCCGGGTACTGGGGCGGGCCCGACGGGTACTGCGGGGTGCCGGGCCACTGGTCGGGCTGACCGGGCTGCTGCGGCGGCGGCCACTGTCCGGTCATGCCAGCCACCCCGCGGCCTCGGCCGCCCAGTAGGTGAGCACGATGTCGGCGCCCGCGCGGCGGATGCTCAGCAGCGACTCGAGCACCGCGGCGTCCCGGTCGATCCAACCGTTCTGCGCGGCAGCCGTGATCATCGCGTACTCGCCGGAGATCTGGTACGCCGCCACCGGGACGGTCGAGCGGTCGGCGACCTCGCGCAGCACGTCGAGATACGACATCGCGGGCTTGACCATCACCAGGTCGGCGCCCTCGGCGAGGTCGAGGTCCACCTCGAGCAGCGACTCGCGGCGGTTCGCCGGATCCTGCTGATAGGTGCGGCGGTCGCCCTCGAGCGAGGAGCCGACGGCCTCCCGGAACGGGCCGTAGAAGGCCGACGCGTACTTCGCCGAGTACGCCAACTGCCCGACGTCGGTGTGGCCGGCGGCGTCGAGCCCCGCACGGATCGCGGCGACCTGGCCGTCCATCATGCCGCTGGGGCCGAGCAGGTGGGCGCCAGCGTCGGCCTGCGCCACCGCCATGTCGACGTAGCGAGCGAGCGTCGCGTCGTTGTCGACGCGGCCGTCGGAGGTCAGCACACCGCAGTGCCCGTGCGAGGTGAACTCGTCGAGGCATGTGTCCGCCATCAGAACCGTCGCGTCACCGAGCTCGGCCTTCAACGCGGCCAGACCGCGGTTGAGGATCCCGTCCGGATCGGTGGCACCCGAGCCGTCCGGGTCCTTGTCCTCGTCCCGCGGAACTCCGAAGAGCATGAGCCCGCCCACGCCGGCCGCGACCGCGTCGGTCGCCGCGTTCCGCAGCGAGTCCAGCGTGTGCTGGACGACGCCCGGCATCGACGAGATCGGACGCGGCTCGTCGATGCCGTCGGCCACGAACATCGGGAGCACGAGATGCCGTGGCTCGAGCGACGTCTCGGCGACGAGGCGACGCAACGCGGGCGTGCCCCGCAGACGACGAGGACGGTGAACTGGAAACACGGCTCTCCCGAGGTGGATCAGCGGCGGGCGCGGGACTTCTTACGCGGAGGCGGCAGCGCGCCCTCGGCGCGCAGTCGGGCCGCATGCTCGGCCAGTGCCTCGACGAGCGGTCCCATCTGCGCCGTCTCCGGCTGGACGTCGACGCGCAGACCGAACTCGATCGCGGTCTCCGCGGTCTTGGGCCCGATGCACGCGACGATCGTGCGGGCGTGCGGCTTGCCGGCGATGCCGACCAGGTTGCGCACGGTCGACGACGACGTGAAGCACACCGCGTCGAAGCCACCCGTCTTGATCATCTCGCGGGTCTCGGCCGGCGGCGGCGCCGCCCGGACGGTGCGGTACGCGGTGACGTCGTCGATCTCCCAGCCGCGCTCGCGCAGACCCTCGGCGAGCGTCTCGGTGGCGATGTCGGCGCGGGGCAGCAGGACGCGGTTGACCGGGTCGAACACCTCGTCGTACGGGGGGAAGTCGGCCAGCAGGCCCTCGCTGGACTGCTCACCCGACGGGACCAGTTCGGGGGTGATGCCGAACGAGCGCACCTTCTCGGCCGTGGCCTCACCGACGCACGCGATCTTCACGCCGGAGAACGCACGGGCGTCCAGACCGAACGCCTCGAACTTCTCCCACACCGCGCGGACCGCGTTGGTGGAGGTGAACACCACCCACTGGTAGCGGCCGTCGACCAGACCCTTGACCGAGCGCTCCATCTGCGCCGGGCTGCGGGGCGGCTCGACCGCGATGGTCGGCACCTCGATCGGGATGGCGCCGTGCGTGACGAGGCGGTCGCTCATGTCGGCGGCCTGCTCCTTGGTGCGCGGCACCAGGACGGTCCAGCCGTACAGTGCGCGCGACTCCCACCACGACATCTTGTTGCGCTGCGAGACCACCTTGCCGACCGTGACGATCAGCGGACCCACCAGCTCGGAACCAGCGTCGTTGAGCGTCGCGAGGGTGGCCTCGACGGTGCGCTGCTGACGGGTGGTGCCGCGGACGGTGATCGCGGCCGGGGTCTGCGGGGCGAGGCCGTGTTCGACCAGCGCGCTCGCCGTCTCGGCCAGGTGCGCGGACGTCGCGTGCAGCACCAGCGGGCCAGGAGCGGCGGCCAGCGCGGCCCAGTCGACCTCGCCGCGGACGTCGGCCTCGGTGTGGCCCGAGCCCAGCGCCATGCCGGCGTAGCTGGGGACGGCGGATCCGGACGGCAGACCGGGCAGCACCTCGAACACGACCTGGGTGCGGGCGACGGCCGAAACCTCGGCGATCACCGAGTCGGTGGTCAACGGGTCACCCGAGACGAGCCGGACCACGTCGTGGCCGTTCTTGGCCTCGGCGACGAGGGTCTTGGCGACCTCGGCGGGCTCGCCCAGCGCAGGGCGGACCTCGGCGATCGGCAGATCGGTCTCCGGGTCGCGGCCGAGCGCGGTGCCGACGAGCGCCGTCACGCCCTTGTCCACGTCGGGATCGGTGAACGCCAGCGCGGCCGACGCGAGCACGTCGTGCGCGCGGACGGTGAGCAGCGCCGGATCACCGGGTCCCGATCCCACAAAGAGGATCCGTCCGGGGCTGTTCTTACGGACTCGGCTCATCGGTAGTTCTCCAGTGCGGTCTCATGTCGATAGGTAATAGAAAGCGTGAAATCGGGCCTCGGGGCAACCAGGTCAAGCATCGGCATCACCGTCCTCGGCAATCGTCATCAGATCGCGTGCACCCAGGTCGAGGAGTTCCCGTGCAACCGCACGCCCCAACTCGTCGGCACGCTCGGGCGACCCCACCAGGGACGCCCGAATCACATCGGAGCCGTCGATCGCGGCGGCGCAGCCGCGGATGGACAGTTCCTCGAAAACTCTGCCGTCGTCGTCGAGCGACTCGACGACCTCGGCGATCGCTCCCACCGGGGCGGTGCAGCCGGCCTCCAGCTCGGCGAGCAGCGCACGTTCGGCGACCACCGCGGCACGGGTGGCGTGATCGTCGAGCTCGCCGAGAATCGCGATGAGATCCGGGTTGTCGGAGCGGCACTCGACGGCCAGCGCGCCCTGCGACGGCGCGGGCAGCATCTGGACCGGCTCGAGCGTCTCGGTGATGCGCTCGGTCCGGCCGATGCGGGACAGGCCGGCGCGGGCGATCACGATCGCGTCGAGCTCTCCCGACGCGACCTTGCCGAGGCGGGTGTCGATGTTGCCGCGCAGCGGCTCGATCTCGAGCCCCAGACCCATCGCGCGAAGCTGCGCGCGGCGACGGGGCGCCGACGTGCCGATCCGCGATCCGGGCGGCAGCTCGCCGAGCACCAGGCCGTCGCGGGCGACGAGTGCGTCGCGCGGATCCTCACGGGTCGGGACCGCGGCGATCGTCAGATCGTCGGGCTGCGCGGTGGGCAGGTCCTTGTAGGAGTGGACCGCGACGTCGACCTCGCCGGCGACGAGCGCCTCGCGGAGTTCGGCGACGAACACGCCGACACCGATGCGCTGCACCGGTCCGGCGGTGACGTCACCCTTGGTCTTGATGATCACCAGCTCGGCGGGGTGTCCGGCGGCGATCAGCGCATCGCGCACGTGGCCGGCCTGCGTGGTCGCGAGCAGACTGCCTCGCGTGCCGATCCGCAGGGTGCGGGAGTCCGGACCGACGTTCAGGTCGGTGGCCGGCGACGCGGCCGCATCGGTGCTCATGCCTGCGCATCCTTTCCTGTGGTGTCGGGTCCGGAGGCGAAATCGCCCAGATCGATCGGCGCGGCAACCGCCTCCGCCGATCCGGGGCGCAGCTCGAACAGTTCGCGCAGCGCCGCAGCGTACGTGTCGCCGCCGGGGGTGGACGCGAGTTGCTTGACCCGCACGGTCGGCGCGTGCAGCAGCTTGTCGACGACGCGCCGGACGGTGCGCGCGACCTCGTCGCGCTGTGGGTCCTCGAGCCCCGGCAGTCGGGAGTCGAGGCGCAGCAGTTCGGCCTCGACGACCTCCGCCGCGCGCTGACGCAACGCGGTGACGGTCGGGGTGACCTCGGCGAGACGCTGCGAGGCCAGGTACTGGGACAGTTCGGAGGCGACGATGGCGCGGGCGGCGTCGGCGTCGGATGCGGCGGCACCGGCAGCCGGATCCCGTTGCAGCGCAGCCATGTCGAGCACGACCACCTCGGGCAGTCCGGCGACGGCGGGTTCGACGTCGCGCGGCAGGCCCAGGTCGCAGATCACGAGCGGGCGGTTCGGCTCGCGCTCCGGCGCCGCGAGGGCGCGGTGCGTGTCGGCGAGCGTGACGACGGAACCGACCGCGCCGGTACAGGTGACCAGGACGTCGGACTGGGCCATCGCGTCGGAGAGGTCGTCGAAGTCCATCGCGACCGCGTCGACGCCGTTGCCCACCGCGGTGGCGGCGAGGTGCTCGGCCCGCTCGCGGGTCCGGTTGACGACGAGGATGCGTCCGATGCCGGCGCGGGTGAGGTGCGCGACCGACAGGCTGCCCATCGCACCGGCGCCGAGGACGACGGCGGTGCGGCCGACGAGTCCGCCGTCGCCGAGGATCCCGGCGGCGCGGTCGAGGGCGACGGACACCACGGACGCGCCCGCGGCGTCGATCCCGGTCTCGGAGTGCACACGCTTGCCGACCCGCAGCGCCTGCTGCGCCAACTCGTGCAGCGCGCGGCCCGCGGCCTGCTGCGCGTCGGCGGCCGCGTAGGCGGTACGGATCTGACCGAGGATCTGCTGCTCGCCGATGACCATCGAATCGAGACCACTGGCGACCGCGAAGAGGTGCTCGGCGGCTGCCTCGCTGTACCGGACGTACGCGTGCTTGTGCAGTTCGGTCAGATCGAGTCCGGAATGCGCGGACAGCAGGTCACCGATCTCGGTGAGCGCGCCGTGGAAGGCGTCGACGACGGCATAGATCTCGATGCGGTTGCACGTCGAGACGATCATCGCCTCGGAGATGTGCGCCGAGGCGAGCATCCTGTCGGTCAGCTTCGGACGGTCGGTGTCGGTCACCGCGATCCGCTCGAGGACGGAGACGGGAGCACTGCGGTGCGAGATCCCGACGAGAAGCACACTCACGGCCTGATCACCGATCCGTTTCTGGTCGAAGCGCCAACCGCCACGGATGCAGCGGAGACCTGCTGGGGAGACTGTTCCTCGTTACGCGCCAGGTTGAAGGAGAGCACCTGCATTTCCATCGCGAGATCCACCCGGCGCATCTCGACGTGATCAGGGATCTCCAGCGTGAGCGGGGAGAAGCTGAGGATGCAGCGCAGACCGGCGCCGACGAGCTGGTCGCACACGTCCTGCGCAGCACTGTCCGGGGTCGCGATGACGCCGATCGTCGCGTCGAGTTCGCGGCAGGCGTCGGCCAGCTCGGCGACGTCGCGGACCGTCAGGCCCCCGATGTCGGCGCCGATCAGGGCGGGATCACGGTCGAACAGACCCACCATCGAGAATCCGCGGCGATCGAAACCGCCGTACCCGGCCAGCGCCCGCCCCAGGTTGCCGATCCCCACCAGCACCACGCGGTGGCCCCGATCCAGCCCGAGCGCCGATTCGATCCGCGCCCGCAGCCGCGTGACGTCGTAGCCGACTCCACGAACGCCATTGGGCCCCAGGAACGACAGATCCTTGCGGAGCTTGGCCGATCCGACGCCGGACGCGGTGGCGAGTTCCTCGCTGGAGACGATGATGGCGCCCTCGTCCGCGAGCAGTCCGAGGACCCGCAGGTACGTGGCGAGACGCGTCACCGTAGCCTGGGGGATGTCGCGGTGCTGTGCAGCGGCAGGCGTTCCACGCCGGGAGGCGGACGGAGCAGCCCCGGAAACGCCGCGGGTCACTGCCCCCTGCGTCTCGTGCTGTTCACTCACGTCGATGGTTCCTCGTCCGGTCGGCCGTGTACCCCGGCCTTCACGCGAAGGTCCGGGGCGTTTGTTCACACCACGGTAACCGCTTGTGAAGCCATGCACAAAGTTGCTCGACCGCCCTCACACGTGCTCTCACCTGCAAAGCGACCGAACCCGATGGTCCGGCGTGACCCTTCCCACTCGGCGGCGCGAGCGGCGCCCGAGGCCCGGAATCAGCCCGCCGAGAGGTCCGCGCGCAACCGGTCCTCGTCGACCTCCCAGTAGCTGTGCTCCTTGCCGTCGAGGAGGACGACCGGCAAGCGGTCGCCGTACTCGGCGCGCAGATCAGGGTTCTCGGCCGCAGCCTCGTCGACGTCGACGCAGGTCAGTTCCAGTTCGAAGTCGCGGCAGACGACGTCGAGGACCTCGCGCGCCGGCTGACAGGCACCGCAACCGGCGCGAGTGAGCAGAGTGATCCGATGTCGCGACTGATCCATGCGCACCAGTCTTCCTCGAGGCTCGCGGCGGCATTCGGGGAGCGCCCCACCCCGCGGGTTCCGGACCGTTCCGTTTCGAGACGAACATCACACGCCGCAGACAGCCGGACCATCCAGCGGGATCGGCATCGACACGCGGGCTAGGGTGAGCCAGAGGTGAGCCGGAGCTGTCTTCGACACGGGAGGTGCGAGTGCCTGGACGATCACTGCCGAACGGCGCGAGATTCGGTGTGGGTCTGTCCGGGATTCTGCGCCCGGGCCGCCGCAGGATCCGTAACCTGCTGGGCCCGAGCGAGGCCGAGTTGCGGGCCAACCTCGCGGGCGAGGCGAGCGCCGACGCCGCACTCGCGATACAGGAGGCCGAAGCCGCCGAGGCCGCGGAGGCCGCCGAGGCGGCGGCGTCGCTCGAGTCCGTCGAACCTGAAATCACGCCTGACCTCGAGGTCCTCGAACCTCCCACCGCGCCCGTCGTTCCGCGAGACCTCACCGCCGCGGCATTCTTCGACGTCGACAACACGATGGTGCAGGGCGCGTCGATCATCCACTTCGCGCGCGGTCTCGCCGCCCGTAAGTACCTTCGCACCTCCGACCTGGTCGACTTCGCGTGGAAGCAGGTCAAATTCCGCATCACCGGCAAGGAGAACAGCGACGACGTCGCGGAGGGCCGGGAGAAGGCGCTGTCGTTCGTCGCGGGACGGTCCACCGCCGAACTCGCCCGTCTCGGCGAGGAGATCTACGACGAGGTCATCGCCGACAAGATCTGGGCGGGCACCCGTGCCCTCGCGCAGATGCACCTCGACGCCGGGCAGCAGGTGTGGCTCGTGACCGCCACCCCCGTCGAACTGGCGCAGGTGATCGCCAAGCGCCTCGGGCTGACCGGCGCGTTGGGCACCGTCGCGGAGAGCGAGGACGGCGTCTTCACGGGTCGGCTCGTCGGCGACATCCTGCACGGCCTCGGCAAGGCTCACGCCGTCCGTACCCTCGCGGTGCGTGAGGGTCTCAACCTCAAGCGCTGCACCGCGTACTCGGACAGCTACAACGACGTCCCGATGCTGTCGCTGGTGGGAACCGCCGTCGCGGTCAACCCCGACGCGGACCTGCGGGAGCTCGCGAAGAACCGGGGTTGGGACGTCCGCGACTTCCGCACCGGGCGCAAGGCCGCCAAGATCGGCGTGCCGACCGCACTGCTACTCGGCGCCGTCGGCGGTGCCGTCGGGGCGATCCTCAGCCGCCGTCGCGAACGCGCGCTGCTGGCGCAACTGGTCGCCGACAGGGCCGCGTCGGAGTCCGGGCGTCAGCCCATGAAGATGTTCCGGCGCTGCGCCAACAGCCGGTAGAGCGTCTGCTGGATGATCTCCCGGACGTGGTCGGTGACCTCGAAGAGCACCATCGGATCGTCGGCCTCGGCCGCGTCGTAGGTGTCGGTGGGAATCGGCGTCCCGAACTCGATGAACCACTTGGACGGTAGCGGCACCAGCCCGAGCGGACCCAGGTGCGGGAACAGTGGCGTCACCGGGAAGTACGGCATGTTCAGCAGCCGGGCGAGCGGTGCGATGTCGCCGATCTTCGGGTAGATCTCCTCGGATCCGACGATCGAGCAGGGAACGATCGGCACACCGGCGCGCATCGCGGCGGAGACGAATCCGCCCCGGCCGAACCGCTGCAGCTTGTACCGCTCGGAGAACGGCTTGCCGATGCCCTTGAAGCCCTCCGGGAACACCGCTGCCACCTCGCCGCTCCGCAGCAGTCGTTCGGCGTCGGGGTGGCACGCGAGCGTGTGACCGGCCTTGCGGGCGATGTTGCCGACGACCGGCATCTCGAACGCCAGGTCTGCGGCGAGCATCCGCAGCGCGCGGTGCCGGGGGTGATGGTCGTGCACCGCGACCGACGTCATGAGGGCGTCGATCGGCACCACCCCGGCGTGGTTGGCGACGACGAGCGCACCCCCGTCGGCCGGGATGTTCTCCACACCGCGGACCTCGACCCGGAACCACTTCTCGAACAGTGGACGCAGCGCCGGGAGGAACACACCGTCGGCGAAGTGCGGGTCGTACCCGAATTCGTCCACCTCGTAGTCGCCGGCCAGCCGACGGCGCGCGAACTCTGCGGCACCGGCCACCTGACCGGCGACGCGGGCCCGCAGGCCGCTGCCCGGCGCCTCGTCCGCCGGTGGTGTGCCGTGGTCGACGTCCTCCGCGAAGGGCGGTTCGGGGAGCGTGCCGGGATCGGCCGCGGGACGGGACGGGCGTGGGTCCACCGGCCGGTCACGCGTCGACCGTGCGCGCGCGTCCGCGTGCAGTGGGATCACCTTGGCCACCTCGTTCACGACACTCCCCTTCGGTCCGACCCCACGGCATTCCGGCCCCCGGCACTCCGACCCTCGGCTTTCCCGCTGTACCGAGCCGTCACCTGCGCCCGCCGCCCGCCCCGACGACGCCGAGCGCCGTGGCCTCGGCACGGTCGACCCACTCCGGTCGGATCACGGGGGTCAACCCGGTGCCCCGCACGAAGTCGTCGAGCGCCTCGACGGTGGTCCAGCGCGGCTCGAATCCGAGTTCCGCACGCATCCGAGTGGTGTCGAGCCCGCACCCGAAGTGGAAGTAGTCGAGTTGCTCGTGGGTGAAGGACCGCATCTGCGATCCCATCAGAGCCCGTCCGGCGCTGCGGAAGAGCGCGAACGGCATCGGCACCTCGACGCGACCGGCCCGGCGCACGGCCTGCGACATCATGACGATCCCGTCACCGGCGACGTTGAACGTGCCGGTGGGCCCGGTGACCGTGGCGCGGTGCAGCGCCGCCAGCGCGTCCTCCTCGTGCAGCAACTGCATGCGGGCGTCGCGGCCGAGGATTCTCGGCACAATCGGGGAGGACAGATATCGCGCCACCCATCCGTGCCGGTGCGGGCCCATGAGTGGCGCGAGCCGCAGGATGGAGACCGCGATGTCCGGACGACGTCGGCCCATCGCCCGCGCGTAGCCCTCGATGTCGATGCAGTCGCGGGCCCAGGCGCCCCGCGGTGGGCGGCGCGCCCCCATCTCCTCGGTGAACTTCGCCGGGTCGCCGGGGCTGCCGCCGTACACGGCCGACGCCGACCGCAGCACCACCTTGCGCACGCTGGGCGACTTCTGGCACACCGCGAACAACTGCATGGCGCCGATGACGTTCATGTCCTTCATGGCTGCGCGACTGCCCGACCGCGGGGCCTGCGCGACGGTGGCCGCATGGACCACGGTGTCCACCTCGGCGCCCCTGATCACCTTGCCGATCAACGAGTTCCGGATGTCGGCACGGACGAACTCGGCCCGGCCCATCCGCCGCATCATGTCCTTGCTGGGTGAGACGGCGTCGACCGCGACGACGCGCTCGATGCTCGGATCCTGGACCAGCCGTGACACCAGGAATCCTCCCGGGAACCGGCTGGCGCCGGTCACCAGGACCACCCGGGGAGGCTGCACACCCCGATCGTCAGGACTCACCGCTACCCCCGTCCATTCGCCCCTTCGGGGAGCCTAACGAATCCGCGGGGTGGGGCAAGGGTTCCGCGTGAGCCTTTACGTCCCGGCAACACGCCACCCACCGCGCGGTCCGACGCCCGCCCCCCCCCAACACACGGATGCCCGCCACCGCGAGGTGACGGGCATCCGTGTGCAAGTTCTTACTTACCGAGCTTCCGACGCTGGACGCGCGTGCGGCGGAGCAGCTTGCGGTGCTTCTTCTTCGACATACGCTTGCGGCGCTTCTTGATCACTGAACCCATGGTGGGTGTCCCTCACAGTCTTCTCTAGCGTTCAGCGCACGCCGGTCACGTACGCCTGTGTCTGCCTCTGGCGCTGAGGCCTCGTTGCCATGGCCGCTTTCACGACCCCAGCGCCTGACGACACCGGCTGGCTGGTACGACGACTAACGATCGTACCGGGACGGATCGCCTCGGCGAAAACCGAGGCCCATCCTTTTCGGCTCCGACGGGTCAGCCGGCGTCGAAATACGAGGTCTGCAGATAGTCGTGCACAGCTTTCGCGTGGACACGGAACGACCGCCCCACACGGACCGCGGGGAGTTCCCCACTGTGCACCAGGCGGTACACGGTCATCTTCGAGACCCTCATCAAGGCCGCGACCTCCGCGACCGTGAGGAACTGCGTCCCGCCGAGACCGGACTGCCCTTCCTGTTGTCCCCGGAGGGACCTGTCAGGTTTGTCGATGGATCCCATCTCTTCAATTACCTCCGGCACGTGTCGCGCCGCCGGCTTCCCCTCCGGCGGACCAGACACGCACGTGCTGACACGAGCTTAGCGGGACCAGAGGGATTGATGCGACGGGTGTTGCAAACAAGATCGACAATCGCAGTGGTGGCGGCCCCTCGAGGCCCGCCGCCGGATCCGGCCGGTCAACTCTGGACGGCGGCCGGCGCGGCGCCCGCGTGCCCGGACCGTTCGACGTCCCGCCGCTTGACGAGCAGCAGGATGGCGATCACCGGATAGGCCAGGATGGGCGCGAGCGTTCCGGGGTAGAACGCCTGGTCCAGCAAGATGGCGGCGCCGCTCAACAGCGCGAAGTCGAAGAGGCCGTGCATCACCGAGTTGAGCGCGTTACTGCCCGAGACGCGGCGGATGAGGTAGAAGAAGTAGCCGGCCAGGCTGACGACGACGGCCTGCGGGATCGCGGACGCGCCGCCGTGCCCGAAGACGTTGGACAGATGGACCACGCCGAAGATGATGCTGGACCACAGCGCGACCTGACCCTCGCGGAGACCGTGCCGGCGCAGCACCGTCACCCCGATGCCGCGGAACATCCCCTCCTCACCCCACCCGACGAACTGGGTGGCGACGAGCAGGACGACCACGAACAGCCACCCCTTCTCGGACAGGGCGCTGTAGTCGATTCCGACGAGGATCGCGACCAACAGGATGGCGGGCACGGCCCACACCCACCGACTGACGGGCCGGTCGTCCTTCAGGACGGGACGCCACCAGCCGAGTGCCGCGACGACGCCGTAGGTGAAGACGAGGGCGATCCCGAGCGGGATCACCATGGTGAAGAACACCTCTCTGGTGGTCAGGATGAGGCGAGGCCTCGCGATTGCGTGTGTCCACGGCGCCACAGTAGAACTCCGGCATGCCTGTTCGCGCGTCGTGGACAGGCGCGCGTCACCGCGGCGGGCCGACGCTCACCGCGCCGGCCCGACCCGCAGATCATTCGGGGGCGACGCCCAGTTCCGCCGACCGGTCGCGCGCTGCCGCGAGGGCCTCGTAGAACGCGGTCCGGAGCCCGCACCGCTCGAGTTCGCGTACCGCGGCCGCGGTGGTACCGCCGGGCGAGGTGACGGCGGCGCGCAGGTCGTTCGCGCTCTCGCCCGACTCCGCGAGCATCGCGGCCGAACCGATCATCGTCTGCACGACGAGTTCGCTCGCCGTCGCGCGGGTCAGGCCGAGGGAGACGCCGGCGTCGATCATGGCCTCGGCCGCGAGGAAGAAGTACGCCGGTCCGGAACCGGATACCGCGGTCACGGCGTCGATCTGCGACTCCGGCACGGTGGTGACGGCGCCCACCGTCGCGAGGATCCCGCGGACCAGGTCGAGGTGCTCGGGCTTGACGTGTCGTCCGGGCGCGATGGCACTGGCACCCTGCCCGACGAGCATCGGGGTGTTCGGCATCACCCGCACGACCGGGAAACCGGCCGGCAGCTTCGACTCGTACCGAGCCGTGGAGATACCCGCGGCGAGCGAGACGATGATCTGTTCACGTTCGCCGTCGAGGTCGACCTTCGACAGCGCAGCCAGCACCGAGTCGACGTCGGTGGGCTTGACCGCCACGACGATGACGTCCGCACCCTCGGCCGCGTCCTCCGGGGTCGTCACCCGGATCGAGTAGGCCGCGGCCAGTTCCTCGGCGCGGGGCTCGTACTGCTCGGCGACCACCAGGTCACGGGTCGCGTGACCACCCTGCAACAGCCCAGAGACCAGCGCCTCACCGATCTTGCCGCCACCGATCACCGCAATTCTCGTCATGCGGACAGCTTAGGCACTGCGTGCCCGTGCGCCTTTTCGGTAGCCCCCACTACCGAAAAGGCGCACAGGCGCCGAAGGCGCCTACCGCGGGATCATCGCGAGCTGACGGCTCTGCACGACGACTGCACCGGTGGAGTCGAGCACCGTGTGGTCCTCCTCGAACCACGTGTCCCCCAACACCGTCGAGCTCGCCATGACGCGCAGCCAGCCCGGCGCGGGACGGCGCCGCAGGTACGTCGTCAGCTGGACGGTGGGCGCCCAGCCGAAGATGCCGCGGTTCATGGTGACCGGCGCACAGATGTCGCCGGTCATGATCGCGAACAGCGCCGCGGTGGCCGGGTCCTGCTCGTCGTCGGCCCACGGCCGCGCCCACATCCGGACCTCGGGTTCGCCCTGCCTGCCGCTGAGGAAATGCGCCGACGCGCCGTCGACCCGCAGATCGCAGCCCTGCGAGACGTGCACGATCCGCGCCATCGGATGGTCGGCGACGAGCGCGTGCGCCTCGGCGGGCGGCTCGGCGGGCAGTTGCGCGAGCGCCTGCTCCTGCGCGTAGTGCGGCTCCCCCGCGTCGGGAACGCCCAGCGTCACCGCGGCGTGCACGGCCGGGCGACCGTTCTGGGACAGCTCGACGTCGACGAGCGAGACCTGACGGCCCCGCTTGCGCACGGTTGCGACGATGTCGACGTCACCGGGGTCGGGTGCGGCGAGGTAGTTGGCGCTCACGGCGAGCGACTGGACGGCCGGGTCGACGGGCATGTCCGACGGCGCGGTCGCGGTCAGCTCGCGCCGGGCCGCGGCCGCGCAGACGGCCATCATGCAGCCGCCGTGCACCTTGGGTCCGATGGTCCAGATCGGGTCGATGTGGGCCGAGTACCGGCCGTCGGCACCGGTACCGCTCGGGGTGACGGTGGTGAGGTCCCGAAACGGGTGAGTGGTCACGGCTGGTCCTGTCTGTCGGGGGTGTCGAAGTCGTCGAAGGTGCGGCCCGCGAAGCGAGCCGCACCGATGTCCTGGTGGGCGAGCCGGCGCAGCGCGGCCAGCACGGGTTCGTAGATCGCGGTTCCGAGGACGGCGTACTCGATCGCGGATTCCGCGGAGTCCGTGGGCATGAGGTCCAGGTCGATCTCGGCGATACCGCGGACGTGCCGCGCGTAGGCGTCGAGCCGCTCGTCGGTCATCGGGATGCCGACGTCCTCGGCCGCCGCCAGCGCCCGTTCGAGCTGCGCGACAACGGGATACGCCGGTTCGTACACCTGCCCCAGACGTTCGAGCACGGCGCGGGCCCGCGGGTAGTCGCCGGACCGCTCCTCCCCCTCGGCGGGGTACGGCGGAAGCGCGGCGAGCGCCCGCCCGATCGTCTCGAAGACGGTGTCGGCGGGGTGGTCGACGAGTCCGACGATCGTGCGGATCCTGCCGAGCGGCAGTCCGACGCCGGCGAGCGCCTTGACGAGCGCGAGGCGCCGCACGTGCTGCTCACCGTATTCGGCCTGCGTCGCACTGCTCGCCGCGCCGGGCATCAGCAGTCCCTCGCGCAGGTAGTACTTGACGGTCGCGAGCGGCACGCCGCTGACCGCGACCAGTTCGGACACCCGCACGTCGAGCCTCTCCTGCTTGACACCCGGCCGCACCGGGTCGACCATGAAACCAGATTGGATAGTTGAGCTATCCAATCTGGGATCGAGCCTACCGCACCCCCAGGAGCTCCCATGATGGATCCCGTTCTCACGATCGTCGTCGGCGTCACCGTGCTCACCGTGGTGGGTATCGCGTCCGGCGGCGCGTTCCTGCTCCGCATCCTCGCGGGCGACCAGGGCTTCAACGCCCTGCAGAAGAGCTTCTTCCGCGCCGGTCACGCCCACGCGGGGGTGCTGGTCACGCTGGGCATCCTGCTGGCGACGCTCACCGCGGTCGTCGACGCCAGTCCCGGGTGGTCCGCGGCCGGCGCGATCGCGGTCCTCGTCGCCGCGATCTTCATCCCTGCCGGGTTCTTCCTGTCGGTCCTCGGCCGGGATCCGGCGAAGCCCGGACCGATGGTCGCGGCGATCTGGCTCGGCGCGGCCTGCCTGGTGACGGGCCTGGTGATCTCGGGGATCACGGTGATCGGCGCGGGCGTGTCCGCGCTGTAGGAACCGGCCGACGTGAGCAGCAGCCGGCCGGCGTCAGCGCAGGTTCGCGCGGGCGAAGCTGAGGGCCTGGCCGAGCATCGACGCCCGCTCCGGTCGGGTCCGGGCGTTCTGGGTGTTGATCTCGACGACCACCTGTCCGCCGAAGCCACTGTCGCGCAAATGCCGGAACACCTCGACGCACGGCTGACTCCCGTGGCCGGGGATGAGGTGTTCGTCGACCGAGGCACCGCGGCCGTCCGCCAGATGCAGGTGCGAGAGCCCGCTGCCCATCCGGTCGGCCAGCTCGAGTGCATCCATGCCCGCAGTCGCGGTGTGCGAGAGGTCGAGCGTGTAGTGCCGGTAACCGGAGTCGGTGGGATCGTACGACGGGCTGAACGCGGACAGGGCCGCACCCGGGCCGCCGCGCCTGCGCAGACGCTCCGCGCTCCGCTCCTTGCCGCCGAAGAAGCTGTCGGCGCGCATCGGGAACATGTTCTCCACGGCCACGATCGCCCCGGTCTTCTCCTCGAGACGCTCGACCTGTTCGGCGAATCCGTCGGCGTACCGACGCTGCCACCGGAACGGTGGGTGCACCACGACGTTCGACGCGCCCAGCGCCTCCGCGGCCTCCACCGACCGGTCCAGCTTCGCGACCGGGTCCGCACCCCACACCCGTTGGGAGATCAACAGGCACGGCACGTGGACGGCCTGTACGGGCACCGCATACTTGCGGACCAGACGCTTGACGGCGGAGATGTCCTGGCTGACGGATTCGGCCCACACCATGAGCTCGACGCCGTCGTAGCCGACCTCCGCCGCGTAGCGGAAGGCGGCCTCGGTGTTCTCCGGGTAGACGGACGCAGTGGACAGTCCGACGAGGACCTTCCGATCCGACATGCGCGCCCTCCCCACGATCCCGCTCCGCCCGTGTCCGGTCAGCTCGTGCTGAGCAGGAAGGCCAGGGGCCCGAGTGTCACGAACACACCCGCGACGACGGCGATGACCAGGCTCGCGATGTCGTCGGTGCGGCGCAGGATCCGCACCATCGCCACCAGTCCGACGATCACCAGGACCGCGAGGATCAGCGCCACCATCGGCAGCATGTCCCACAGCTTCTCGAAGCCCTTGAACATCAGCGCGCCCGCGACGACCGCGACAGCACCCTGCCCCAGCAGCACCGCCCACTGCTTCGCGGCGCTCGCCTCCTCGGGCAGGTCCTCGGGGTCGGCGGGGCTGTCGTCGTCGAGGTCGGTGTCCGCCGCACCGGCGTCTGCCTGAGCGGGCGCTGCCGCGTCGTTCCGTCGGAGCAGATCGCCGGCGACGCTCTGGCCCGAGAGCAGCCGCGGCTCCGGGTCCACACTGTGCGCGAGGGGCTGCGCCGGGACGGGCTCGAGGACCGTGGTCGCCGCCGACCGCCAACCGGAGTCGAACTTGTGATCGTCGGCCTTGCGGTCGTCGGCCCTGTGATCGTCGGCCTCGACGGCTCGCGAGATCAGGGTCGGGGTCTCTTCGGCCTTCGCGGCGGCGTCCTCGCCGGCCGCGTCGGTGTTCTCGTCCGCCTTGTCGGCAGCGTCCGCGTCCTTACGGGCTGCGACGGCGTCGGCCGACGAGAAGGCGACAGTGGCGTTCGCGTCCTTCGAGTCCTTCGAGTCCTTGGCGCCCTTCTCGTCCGAGGACTCGGGCTTCTCCGACTCGGGCTTCTTCTTCGGCTCGGCGACCGCGGTCGACTCGACGGCAGGAGTCTCGGGGGCGGGAGCGTCGTCGACAGGGGCCTCCGCCGCCGGCGCCTTCGTCTCGGGAGTCGTCGCCTCGGGAGCCTGCGTGTCGGGAGCCTGCGTGTCGGGAGCCTGCGTGTCGGGGGTCTCCGCGTCGGGCGTCTCCGGCGTCGCGGCACGGACGGCCTGGAACTCGCCGGTCAGCTCCGCGACGGAGATGCCGCCCTTCACACCGCGACGACGGCGTCCGCCGCCACCGGCACCGACGCGCTGGCCGTTGCGGGCCAGCAGTTCTGCAACCGAGATTGCTTGGCTGTCGCCTTCGGGCTCAGTCATCGAGCGCTCACCACCAGTTCTCCACCCATGTCCGTATCGAGCTTGCGAAGAATCAGACCCTCACGCAGTGCCCACGGGCAAATCTCGAGAGTGTCGATCCCCAGCGCGCGCATGCTGGCCTCCGCAACGAGAGCCCCGGCGACGATCTGCTGGGAACGGTCGGAGCTCACGCCCTCCAATTCTGCACGGTCCGCCGTCGTCATCCGTGAGATGAACGCGATCAGCTGCCGCAGCCCGCTCGCGGTGAGGGTGCGCTTGACGCGCGGACCTGCACCGGAAGGCGCTGCGCCGGTGAGGCGGGCGAGGGATCGGAAGGTCTTGGAGGTGCCGACGCGCAGGTCCGCGGCGCCCGCGGCGCGCAACTCCTTCGCGGGGGTGGCCAGTTCGGCGTCGAGCCAGTCGCGCAGCACGGCGACACGGCGCTTGCCCGGGGGATCCTCCTGGAGCCAGTCCCGGGTGAGCCGGCCGGCGCCGAGTTGCAGCGAGAACGCGACGTCGGGATCCTCGTCGCCGCCGCACGTCAGCTCGAGCGAACCACCGCCGATGTCGAGGTTGAGGATGCGCCCGGCGCTCCACCCGTACCAGCGGCGCACCGCGAGGAAGGTCAGCCGCGCCTCGTCGACGCCGGAGAGCACCTCGAGGTTCACGCCGGTCTCGGCGCGCACGCGGGAGAGGACGGCCTCGGAGTTGTTGGCGTCGCGCACGGCCGACGTCGCGAAGGCCATCAGCTCACCGCACCCCGACGACCTGGCGATACCGGCGAAATCGCCCACCGTCTCGACCAACCGGTCGGCACCGAACGCGGTGATGTCCCCGCGGTCGTCCGTGTTCTCCGCAAGCCGTAGAGCGGCTTTCGTCGAACTCATCGGGGTGGGGTGCCCACCACGATGTGCGTCCACCACGAGCAGGTGGACGGTGTTGCTTCCGACGTCGAGTACCCCAAGGCGCACACGGTTACGGTACTGGGTCTACCGTCGGGCACTGTGACAGCAGGCAGCACCGACAGGTCCCACAAGTTGGCTCCCGCGCCGGAAGTAGATCTCGATTTCCCGCGCGAGTGGGTGCAGTTCGTCGATCCAGAGAACGCCGAGCACACCATCAAGGCCGACATGACGTGGCTTCTTTCGCGCTGGACCTGCGTGTTCGGCACCCCCGCATGCCAGGGCACGGTCGCCGATCGCCCCGACGACGGCTGCTGCTCGCACGGCGCTTTCCTGTGTGACGACGAGGACCGCGAGAAGCTCGACAACGCGGTGAGGATGCTCACACCGGACGACTGGCAGTTCATGGAGAAGGGTCTCGGGAAGAAGGGGTACCTCGAGGAGGACGATCTCGAGGACGAGCCCGCGTTGCGCACCCGCAAGTACAAGGGCGCGTGCATCTTCCTCAACCGCCCCGGACATCCCGGCGGCATCGGATGCGCGCTGCACCAGATGGCGCTGCGCAAGGGCATCGAGCCGCTCGAGGTGAAGCCCGAGGTGTGCTGGCAGCTGCCGATCCGCCGCACCCAGGAGTGGGTGGACCGGCCCGACGGCGAGCAGATCCTCGAGACCACGATCACCGAGTACGACCGTCGCGGCTGGGGCGAGGGCGGCGAGGACCTGACGTGGTACTGCTCGGGCTCGCCCGACGCGCACGTCGGCACCCGTCCGGTGTGGCAGTCGTACGCCCCGGAACTGACCGAACTGTTGGGCAAGGCCGCGTACGACGAACTCGCGTCGCTCTGCCGCCGCCGCGAGGGACTGGGCCTCATCGCGGTGCACCCCGCGACCACCGCCGCGCAGGCGAAGGCGCAGCGCGACTGACCGCCCGGGCGGCCGAATGTCACACGCGCTCAGCCCGACTGGACGCGTGTGACATTCGGCCACGGAGAGCTCACTCCTCGAGCTTGTACCCCAGGCCGCGCACCGTGACCAGGTGCTTCGGCTTGCCCGGATCGCCCTCGATCTTGGCGCGCAACCGCTTGACGTGGACGTCGAGGGTCTTGGTGTCGCCCACGTAGTCGGCGCCCCACACCCGGTCGATCAGCTGGCCGCGGGTGAGCACCCGGCCGGAGTTGCGCAGCAGATACTCGAGCAGGTCGAACTCCTTGAGCGGCAACGTGACCGGGTCGCCGTTCACATGCACCAGGTGCCGCTCGACGTCCATCCGGACCGGGCCGGCCGCGAGGACGCCGTCGTCCACGTCGGTGGCGGCCTCGTTGTCCGCTCCGCGGCGCAGCACCGCGCGGATGCGGGCGATGAGTTCGCGAGCCGAGTACGGCTTGGTGACGTAGTCGTCCGCGCCGAGTTCCAGACCGACCACCTTGTCGATCTCGCTGTCGCGGGCGGTGACCATGATGACCGGCACCGACGACTTCGCCCGCAACTGCTTGCAGACATCCGTTCCGCTCATGCCGGGCAGCATGACGTCGAGCAGGACGATGTCGGCGCCGGAGCGCTCGAACTCGGCCAGCGCGGACGGACCGTCACCGACGACGGTCGTCTCGAAGCCCTCCTTGCGGAGCAGGAACGCGAGCGGATCGGCCAGCGATTCCTCGTCCTCCACGATCAGCACACTCGTCAACGGTTGGCCTCCAGGCTCGTGGCGGCGGCGCCTCGCGCCGCGGCCTTCTTGTCGATCATCGATGAATCACGGTTCTCGCCCGCCGCGGCGGGCTCGGGTGGAACGGTCTCGAAGTGGGCGGGGATCCGCAGGGTGAACGTGGACCCGGTGCCGGGCCGGCTCCACAGGTCGATGGATCCGTTGTGGTTGGCGGCGACGTGCTTGACGATCGCCAGCCCCAACCCGGTGCCGCCGGTGGCGCGGGAGCGGGCCTTGTCGACGCGGAAGAACCGCTCGAAGACGCGTTCCTGGTCCTCCTTGGCGATGCCGATGCCGCGGTCGGTGACCGCGATCGCGACGTCGTCGCCGCGGACGGTGCGGCTCACCGAGACCGGGGTGCCCTTCGGCGAGTAGGCGATGGCGTTCTCGACCAGGTTCGACAGGGCCGTCACGAGCAAGGTGCGGT
Source organism: Prescottella sp. D32 (assembly GCF_037287305.1). Classification (NCBI taxonomy): domain Bacteria; kingdom Bacillati; phylum Actinomycetota; class Actinomycetes; order Mycobacteriales; family Nocardiaceae; genus Rhodococcus; species Prescottella sp. D32. The sequence continues at coordinate 1,237,754 of NZ_JARBSW010000001.1, read as the reverse complement.
CGCCCATCACCTCGAGCCCGCTCGGGGCGTCGGCGTGGACGGTGATGTCGGCGGCCTCGGCGGCCACGCTGGACCGGCGCAGTGCCTCGGCGATGACGTCGTCGACGTCCACCACCTCGAGGTCGGGCAGTTTCTCCGCCCCCTGCAGACGCGACAGCGCGATCAGTTCGGTGACCATGTTGCCCAGGCGGGCGGACTCGCTCAGCACCCGCTGACCGAAGTAGCGGACCGAGTCGGGGTCGTCGGCCGATTCGAGTAGCGCCTCCGCGAGCAGACCCATCGCGCCGACGGGGGTCTTGAGTTCGTGGCTCACATTGGCGACGAAGTCACGGCGCGTGGCCTCCATGCGGACCTGCTCGGAGTCGTCGTCGGCGAACACCACGACGAAGCGGCGGTCCTCCTCGCTCAGCAGTCGCGCGACGCCGCGCACGGCGATCTTGTCGCGTCCGCGTTGTGGCGTCCGCGCAGTCAGGTCGACCTCGACGGGCTCGCCCTTCGCGAGCACCTCGGTGGCGGCGACCCACGCTCGGTCGTCGAGCATGCGGTTGCGGACCAACCCGAGCTCCTCGGCGCGCGGGTTGACCAACACGACGTCGTTGAACTTGTCGACGACCGCGATGCCGCTCTCCGAGGTGAGAACGATCAGGTCGAGCACCTGGGACATCGTCAAGCCCGCCTGGGCCTTCTGCCGCTCGGCGTGACGCCTGCTCAGTCGGGGAACGACGACCCCGCCGACGACGTAACCGACGATCGCGGTCGCGACGGCCAAGATTACGGCCTGAACAACAGTCACACGTGAATCGTACGTTCGCACGGACGACGCACGAAGGCGGGTGTGACCGTTTTCTCGCACGTCACAGGCCCGAGAGCTGGCGTTATCCACCTGTTCACCGTTTGTTTCCCGCTCCCCTCGCATTTTGCGCACTCATCGCGTTCCGGGCACGGAAAACCCCGCGTTTCGCGCACTTGACGCCGGCCGGGAGGGGCCGTCGTCGCGACAAGTGCGCGAAACGCGGGGTCGAGAGAGAACCGCCGAGGACTGCCTGGAACTACTTGGCGCCCTGGTTCGCGACGGCCGCGGCACCGGCCGCGGCGGCCGCCGGATCGAGGTAGGTGCCACCCGGGTTGAGCGGCTTCAGGTTCTCGTCCAGGTCGTAGCGCAGCGGGATGCCCGTCGGAATGTTCAGACCCGCGATGTCCTCGTCGGAGATGCCGTCGAGATGCTTGACGAGTGCGCGCAGCGAGTTGCCGTGCGCGGTGACCAGGACCGTCTTGCCCGCCTTCAGGTCGGCCGCGATGGTCTCCTCCCAGTACGGGACGAGACGCTTGACGACGTCGAGCAGGCACTCGGTCAGCGGGACCTCGGGCAGGGCGGCGTAGCGCACGTCCTGGTCCTGGCTGTACTCGCTGCCGGCCTCGATGGGCGGCGGCGGGGTGTCGTAGCTACGACGCCACAGCATGAACTGGTCCTCGCCGAACTCGGCCTTGGTCTGGGCCTTGTTCTTGCCCTGCAGCGCGCCGTAGTGACGCTCGTTGAGGCGCCAGTCGCGGATGACGGGGATCCAGTGGCGGTCGCAGGCGTCGAGCGCGAGGTTCGCGGTGCTGATCGCGCGACGCAGCAGCGACGTGTAGAGCACGTCCGGGAGCAGGTTGTGCTCGGCGAGCAGTTCACCGGCACGCTTGCCCTCGGCCATGCCCTTGTCGGTGAGGTGCACGTCCACCCAGCCGGTGAACAGGTTCAGCGCGTTCCATTCGCTCTCGCCGTGGCGGAGCAGCACAAGTGTTCCGGTACTCATACCCCCAATCCTGGCATGACGCACTCGGACGCCTGCGACAGCCGTCGGTGCGCACTCCGGTGCCGCGTCAGGACAGGCTGAGGTGTGGTGCGAATCCCAGCGTTCGATCAGCGGAACCGAACTCGTCCAGTAACGCCCGCATGTGCGCGGTGCTGGCATGATCGTCGAGCGCCTGACAGGTCTTCCAGTGCTCGAAGCAGTAGAGGAGGCCGGGGTCGTCGAGGTCGTGGCAGAACTCGTAGGCGATACAGCCCGGCTCGCCGAGCGTCGGCTCTACCAGGTCCAGCATTGCCCGAGCATCCCGGTCGGCGTGGTCGGGCCGGACCGTCACTCGGATGAAGGCGGTCTGCATCTCGACGCGTCCTCTCGTGAACGGACCGGACCGCCCGGCCGCCACAACGTAGGAGGCGCCAGACACCTTGCGGCAGAGAACCTCCCGCCCGACGGGAGATCCAGCACCCGCGCCCCCGCTCGCCCCAGAATGGCTGAAGGGTCCCTTCGTGCGCTGGTAGCGCACAAAGGGACCCTTCAGCTCGTCCGCGGGGGCTCAGCCCAGCCCCACTGTCGAACTCGGTGGTCGATCAGAGGTACTGACCGCACACCGGCCATGCACCGCGGCCCTGACCGGCCAGGACGTTCTCGGCGACGCGAATCTGCTCTTCGCGCGAGTTCTGGTGGGCCATGCCCGAGCCGCCGAACGACTGCCAGGTGCTCGCGGTGAACTGCAGGCCGCCGTAGAAGCCGTTGCCGGTGTTGGCGGCCCAGTTGCCGCTGCTCTCACACTGCGCGACGGCGTCCCAGTTGCCGGAGGCGGCGTTGGCGGTGCCGGTGCTCAGGGCGAAGGGGGCGGCGACGAGGGCCGCGGTCGCGGCGACGGTACCGATGGTGCGCTTGATGTCGAACTTGGCCATGGGGGGTGGATCCTCTCCGTATTGCGGGCGAGGCGGCCTGCGGACGACGACGTCGATCCGGGCTCGGGTTGGGCCTCGCTTCTGCCCCTCGAAGGTCTTGCTCCGTCCGATCCCGCGGGGCAGAGCCGGCGGCGGCGGGTCGGGGTCTTGCTTCCTTGCGGTTGTTGCTTCTCGAGTTCGTTCGTCTCGAGCTGGTTACAACCGTAGGCACCGATTACGGAAAGGTCACGGGTCGATTTTGTGGGACACCCGTACGTGAAATACGCCATGAGCTGGTAAAAGTCGCAGCTCAGCGGTGCAGAATTGCCGTCGAGTACCGGCGTCGTTGCATAACCGTAATGTGACTCAGGTCACTCGGATTTAGTGAACACGGTCACGAAATCTCGGCCGGATAACGAGCCGGGCCGCCCGCGAGTCGTTACTGCGACCGGGGATCGGGACCCCATCCGGCTCCACTCGGTGCGTCCTGCGCATCCTCGACGAGGTGCTTGAACGGCTCGAGGTTCGCGAGCGACTCGCCCCGCGACACCCGCCAGGCCCACTCGCGCTTGATCGACGACGCGAATCCCAACTCGAGCAGCGTGTTGAAGTCGCCGTCCGCCGCCTCGAGGATCGAGCCCAGCACTCGGTCCAGTTCGGCGCCGGTCACCGCGTGCGCGGACATCCGGCCCACCAGATAGATGTCGCCGATCTTGTCGATCGTGTAGTAGGCCCCGTACAGCCGGCGGTTGCGGCGCAGCAGGTACTTGTAGACGCCTTCGAAGTTCTCGTCCGGCTTGCGACACACGAACGCCTCGACTCGGACGCCGTGGTTGCCGACCGTGAGCAGCGTGGTCGTCTTCAGCTTGTGCTCGCCCGGCAGTTCCACGACGAACTGGTTCTCGCCCCGGCGGCTGTAGTCCAGTTCGCGTTCCTTCAGGGCTGCATCGATGATGCCGCTGACGGCGTCCGCCGTCGGTTCCTGTTCGCTCACGCTCGCACTCCGCTCGTCCGACGCAATTTCCACAACCCGCGTGGCCTACGCTGCCAGAGTTCGCCGCCCTCCGCCCGGTGATACATCGCGGTCGCGGCCCGATAGCTCGCGAGCAGCGCGTCCGCCGTGTGCTCCCACGAGAAGTTCTCGGCGTGCCGCGGCGCGCGGGCCGCCAGTTCGTCGAGTCGGTCCGGCGACGCGACGAGCGACTCGAGCGCCGCCGCCCAGTCGTCGATGCGATGTCCCTGGACGAGCATGCCTGTCAGGCCGTCGCGCACGGCCACACCGAGACCGCCCACGTCGGCAGCGATCACCGGCGTTCCGCACGCCTGTGCCTCGATCGCGACGAGCCCGAACGATTCCGAATAGCTCGGTACCGCAACGAGATCCGACGCGCGATACACGTCGGCGAGCCGGTCGGGCGGCTGGGGCGGCAGGAACGTCACCCGCGCGGTGATGCCGAGCGCCGCGGCCAGCTCGATCAGCGAATCGGGTCGGTCGAGCCCGGTACCGGACGGCCCGCCCACCACCAGTACCCGCAGCGGCAGGTCCGGACGCCGGCCGGCCACCTCGGCCGCGGCGCGCAGCAGCACGTCGGGAGCCTTGAGCGGCTGGATCCGGCCGACGAACGTCACGATGGTCTCGGACGGGTCGAGGCCGAGCGCAGCGCGGGCAGCGAGACGGTCGCCGGGCCGGTAGCGCGTCAGGTCGGCGCCCGGCGCGACGATGTCGATCTTGTCCGCCGAAGCGCCGTACGTGGCGGTGAGCTGCGCGGCCTCGTCGACGGTGTTGGCGGTCAGCCGGTCGGCCTCCGCGACCACCTGCTGCTCACCGATCTGCCGGGCGGCCGGCTCGGGGGTGTCGCCCTCCGCGAGCGACGCGTTCTTCACGGCGGCCAGGGTGTGCGCGGTGTGCACCAGCGGCACCCCCCACCGGTCGCGGGCCAGCCAGCCGACCTGCCCGGACAGCCAGTAGTGCGAGTGCACGAGGTCGTAGTGGCCGGGCTCGTGCCGAACCTCTTCCCGCAGCACACCGGCAGCGAACGCGCACAGCTGCGTGGGCAGTTCGTGCTTGTCGAGACCCTCGTACGGGCCGGCCGCGACGTTGCGCACCCGCACACCCGGCGCCGCGTCCTGCACGACCGGCGTGGCCGACGACGTGGCGCGGGTGAAGATGTCGACCTCGACACCGCGGCGGGCCAGCTGGATGGCGGTCTGCAGCACGTACACGTTCATTCCACCCGCATCGCCGGTGCCCGGCTGGGCCAGCGGCGACGTGTGTACGGACAGAACCGCGACCCGTCTCGGCGTCGCACTGTGCTTGGGTGTCACGCGTCCATACTGCCCTGTCGCTCTGTCAGGAGGTAATTGCGCCCGCGCTGTTCTCGCCGACCGGGACACCCTCCCCGAGGTCCGACAGGAATCCGTCGACCTCGCTCACGAACCGCGCCGGATCCTCGACGAACGGGCCGTGCCCGCAACCCTCCCAGTACGACACACGGGCCTGCGGGATCAGCTCGGCGGCGTGCTCACCTGCAGAGACGTCGACGACAGCGTCGGCGGTGCCGTGCAGCACCAGGGCGGGGACGTCGAGGGCGCGCAGCACGTCGTCGTGGCTCGCAGCCCGCCGGAACAGCGCCGACCGCACCCGCGGCGGGGTGGACAGGCTTGCACCGAACAGCGCCTGCGACAGAGCGCCCCGGGCCGCATCGCCGCCGAGCGGACCGGTCAGCGCCGTCCCGAAACTGCCCAGGGCCCTAACCGCGACGTCGGGGTCCTCGGCCATCGCGGCAGGGATCGCGGCCTTCATCGCCGGTCCCACTGCGCCGCCGCGCTCACCGCGTCCGATGCTCGTGATCGCCCCCACGAACACCACGGCGTCGACCGCTCCCGTCCCGTGCGCGGCGAGATAGTCGCAGATCACCAACCCGCCGTACGACCAGCCCAGCAGCGCCGCGCCCGCGGAGATCCCCTCCGCGGACAGCACCGCGTCGACGTCGGCGGCCCAGTTCGCGGAGTCGTCGTAGCCCGCAGCGGGGACGTCCGAACAGCCGTGTCCACGCAGGTCGACGGCGATCACGCGGTACCGCTCCGCCAGCGCGTCGACGACCTGCTCGCCCCAGCAGCGCGACGACTGCGCCCATCCGTGGATCAGGACGAGCGGCCTGGAGGCCGCATTACCGAACGCTCGATAAACGATGGTGGTGCCGTCGGCACTGACGGTTTCGCGAATGGCCATGGCGTCACCCTAAGGGGCCGCGGTCACCGGGCGCTGCGCGCGCGGTGCAGGAGGTAGGCGGTCAGGGCGACGACCAACGCCGTCGCGCCCGCGACCACCACCACCGCGAATCCGGCCCGGGTGCCGAAGCCGTCGATCATCTGCCCGGCGAGGGCCGAACCGACGGCGACCCCTACGCCGAGGCCGGTCACGGTCCAGGTGATGCCCTCGGTGAGTTTGTGCTGCGGGACGACCGCCTCCACGAGGGTCGTCGCGATGATCAGTGTCGGCGCGATCGAGATACCGGCGAGCGCGAGTGCCGCGGTGAGCATCGGGATCGAGTCGACGAGCAGCAGCGGCCACACCAGGACCGCGACGACGACGGTGGCGAACACGAGCTGGCGCCGCAGCGCCGCACCGGGACGCAGCGCACCGAAGACGATGCCGGCCACCGCGGACCCGCCCGCGAAGAGGGCCAGCGCGATCGTCGCGGCGGCGGGCGCTCCCCGGTCCGTCGCGAAGGCGATGCTCGTGACGTCGACGGCACCGAAGATCGTGCCCATCCCGAGCATCACCGCCACCAGCGCCCAGATCGCCGGGTTCCGGACCACCGAGGCACCGGCATGCGCGTCCCGCTCGGCGACGGCCGGTTCGGTGCCGCGCTGCGCTACGAGGGCCAGCGTGCCGACCACCAGCAGGATCAGCGCCAGCAGCGGACCGGCCTCCGGGAACACCGACACCGACAGACCCACCGAGATCACCGGGCCGGCGATGAAGCAGACCTCGTCGAGGACCGACTCGAAGGCGAACGCGGTGCGCAACTGCGGTTGTCCGCGATACAGCTCCGTCCACCGGGCGCGGACCATCGCACCGATCGTCGGCATACAGCCGGCCGGGATCGCGAGCAGGAACAGCACGAAATCGGGTGTCCCGATGCGCACACAGAGCAGCAGCGTGGCGAGCGCGCCCGCGCTCACCGCGGATGCGGCCGGCAGCACCCGACGCTGCCCGTACCGGTCGACGGCGCGCGACACCAGTGGCGTGATCGCGGCGTAGGAGAGGGCGAACACCGCCGAGAGTGCACCGGCCACCGCGTAGTCACCCCGCAACTGCGACAGCATGGTCACGATGCCGATGCCCACCATCGCGATCGGCAGGCGTGCGACGAACCCGGCCGCGGAGAACGCGGCCGACCCGCGGGCGGCGAAGATCTCCCGGTACGTACCGATCATTGCCGGTGTCTCTCCTGAACCATCCGCGACGAGGCGCGCCGCGCCGGCCGGTAACCAGTTGTCGGGAGAAGTCTCGCACCCTTGCCCCCGGGTCCGACCGGGGTGTAAGCATTCTCCGCATGAGCGTTCTGGTCTGCTTCCATGCGCATCCCGACGACGAGGTCTTCGTGACCGGCGGCGTGATGCGCCAGGCCGCCGATGCCGGGCACCGGGTCGTGGTGGTGACCGCGACCGACGGAGCGCTCGGCGAGGTGCCGGACGGCCTGCTCGGTGACGGCGAGACGCTGGCGCAGCGTCGTCGCCGCGAACTCGAGGCGTCGACGAGCGTGCTGGGCGCGCATCGGGTGGTGATGCTGCACTACGCCGACTCCGGTATGGCCGGGACGCCGGAGAACGCGCACCCGGACGCCTTCTGCAACGTCGACGTCGACACCGCCGCGGCCCGCCTCGCCGAGATCCTGGTCGAGGAGGGCGCGGACGTCCTGACGATCTACGACCCCAACGGCGGCTACGGCCATCCCGACCACGTGCAGGTCCACCATGTCGGCGTCCGGGCGGCCGAGCTCGCGAACGTCGCGCACGTGTACGAGGCCGCGGTCAGCCGCGACCACATCCGACGCATGATGGCGGCGAACCCGGAGTGGAGCGAGGAGGCGACTCCGCCCGACTTCGAGACCTTCGGCCTGTCGGACGACGAGATCACGACGGTCGTCGACGTCACGGCCGCGCTCGCTGCCAAGCGTGCCGCGATGCTCGCGCACGAGACGCAGATCGGCGATTTCGGCCCGTTCCTGCAGATGCCGGAGGAACAGCTGCACGCCGCGTTCGGCCAGGAGTGGTTCCGTCGCCGCGGCGCACCGAGCGGACTGGCCGAGACCGCGCTCCCCCTCTGATAGCGCCAACTGCCTGCGGATTCACCACGGGCCGACCTAGCATCGGCTCATGCCCGGTCTCCTCGCGCGCTACCGACGGACCGGCGCCGACGTGCCGTTCGGGAATCCACTCGCCGCGCACGGCGTGGCGATGGAGGGCTACTTCTGGCGCTTCACCCAACGCGACACCGGCCGGGTGCTGATCGCCCTCGCCGGCATCAACCGCGCCGCCGACGGGCCGTGGGCCACCCTGGGCCTGGGCGCGCATCCGGGCGGATTCCTCAGGACTGCAGCACATCCCGTCGCGTCCGCCGATCCGCACGGGCTGGGCGCGTTCGCGGGCTCGGCGTTCCACGGCACTCGGGACCGTCTGCGCGTGGACCTCGGACCGGGCGCGTGCATCGACGTCCGGATCACCGACCGGTTCGAGTGGCCGCGCCGACGGCTGGGCGGGTCGAGCGTCTTCCACACGGTGCCCGCGCTCAACCAGTACTGGCACCCGTGGCTGCTCGGGGGCCGCGCCGAGGGGTGGGCCGACGTCGACGGCGAACGCTGGGATCTCGACGGCGCCCAGGTGTACGGCGAGAAGAACTGGGGCCGGGGTGGTTTCCCCGAGGCGTGGTGGTGGGGCCAGGCGCAGGGGTTCGACGACCCGCGGGTGTGCGTCGCGTTCGCCGGCGGCGTCGTCACGGCCGGCCCGCTGCGCACCGAGGTGACCGCTGTCGTCGTGGCGTTGCCCGACGGCACCGTGGTCCGGGTCGGGAATCCGGTGCTCTCCCCGGTCCGGGCGCGGGTGGACGACGAGTCGTGGCAGCTCAGCGGTGGTAGCCGCCGGTGGTCGGTGGAGATTCGAGGCGAGGCGAGGCGCGGCGACGCCCACGTCCTGCCGGTGCCGCTGCCCGCGCAGCACCGCAACGTCCCGGGTGCGCTCGAGCACCTCGGCGGCAGGTTGTCTGTAACGCTGAGTCACAATGGCCGATGTCGTCTGTCGGGTGCATCACACCTGGCGGGGCTCGAGTGGGGTGGGATCTCTCGGGCGCACGACGAACTCCGACGGCGCGAACGCGCGTGCGGGGACACACAGAACTGAAGAACTCGAGGGGGGATCCTTGCGCAGGCTTCGATCGACACTCGCGGCGACCGCGGTCGCCGCGGCGGCGCTGCTGGTCGGCGCGCCGACGGTGGCGGCGGCACCGGACACGGTGGACATGGGCGACGTGTTCGGGCCGTTCGTGCTCGACACGTTCCGGGACGGCCGGATCGCGCCGCCCGAGCAGTGGCGGCCCCGGCACCCCGTCACCGATCCGTGGTTCCAGGCCCCACCCGTCGCCGACCTCGCCCCCGGAACGCTACTCAAGGCCCGCCCGGCGACCGTCCAGGTGTACGGCGTGCAGCCGGCGCACGTGCGCGGGTACCAACTGATGTACGTCACAACCGATTTCGACGGTTCCCGGGTGGTGAGCACCGGAATCCTCATGATTCCCGAGGACGGCACCGCGCCGCAGGACCGCAAGCTCATCGGCTACTCCGAGGCCAACGACAGCCTCGGACCGGGCTGCATGCCGAGCGCGCAGTGGACGGGCACCGACCAGGACGACCCGTCGCTGTTCTCGGCGCTCGGGCCCGTAGCGCAGATGTTCGGCAACGGCTGGGCCGTGATGATGAGCGACACCGCCAACGACGGCGATCCCGCACCCAACGGGTTCTCGATCGGCCAGTTCTCCGGCGCCGCAACGCTCGACGGCCTGCGCGCCGCGATCGCGCTACCCGAGGCCGAGTTCGAGCGGGACGTCCCGATAGGGATCTACGGCATCGCCGGCGGCGGCGTAGCTGCCGGATTCGCCGCGGAGAAGCAGGCGTCGTACGCGCCGGAACTCGACGTCGTCGGCACGGTGCTGCAAGCCATGGTGATCGACAGCGCCACGTTCGAACGCAAGGCGGACGGCGGGATCGGTGCGGGCTTCGTGTTCGCGAACTCCCTCGGCTACGCGGCCCGCTACCCCGAGATCGACCTCGACAGGGAGCTGACCCCGCTCGGCAAGCAGGTCGCGGACCTCTTCAACCGCACGTGCCAGCAGACCTACCTGCTGATGCCCTTCATGCCGCTGAGCGCGCTGTACACGCACGGGCGCCCCGCCGACAATCCGGCATTCGCCCGGGCCTACGCCGAGAACCGCATGGGTCAGCAGGCACCGAAGGCGCCGGTGCTGATCACCTCGTGCCGGGACGACTTCCTGGTCCCCTACTCCGACGTCGAGAACCTGATCGCCGCGTACCGCGCGGGCGGCACCGACGTCACGGTGGAGCCGAGTCACTGCGGCGTCACCGACGTCCTGACCGACCCCTACCGGGTGGGCACCGAAATGCTCGGCATGCAGAACGTCGACTGGTTCGTCGGCAAGTTCGAGGAGACGACTCGATGAGGAAACTGCTCACCGGCGCGCTCGCCGCCGCGCTCCTGTTCGTCCCGACGGCGGTGGCAACCGCCGACCCTGCGCTGGACGGCAAGCTCGACGGCTACCTCGACGCCCCGCTGTCGAACGAGAACGCCGAGTCGAACGGCGGCGTCAACCCGTCGTTCTCGACCGACCCCGACGAGCTGGGCGCCCTGCTCGACCGGGCGCGCACGCAGGGTGTCGAGCCGACGCGGTACAAGGCTCTGCTGCAACAGTTCTGGCTCGCAACGGCCACTCGCAAGGCCGGCCTGGATCTGAACAACTGGGACGCGGGTCGGGGCCTGGCGGCGAACGAGCAGAACCTCGCCAACACGTTCCGCTACTACGAGCGCCTGCAACTCGAGAATCCGAACTTCCTGTGGACCGGGCAGGGCGGCATGGCCGGGCCGTCGTTCGCCGCGGGCATCATGGATGTCGACCTCGGGCGCGTCGTGCTCGACGTCCGCGCGGTGCGGGACGCGATCGCCACCGTCGTCGGCGCGCTCGACTCCGCCGCGGCACCGGCCACCGCGAACCTGCCGGAGGACGTGCGCGCGGTCCTCGAGGTGGGTGCCGTCGTCACCGCCGACGACATCGCCCACTTCCAGACGCAGGTCATCGCGATGAGCAAGCACATCTTCATGGACCTGATCCCGCAGCACGAGGCCTACCTCGCCGGTGGCATGACGGCGATCGACGAGTACCGCGACGCCGGCCTGATCGACGAGAACGCCTATCAGGCCTGGCGGAAGGTGGACACCGGCGACCCGGACAAGGTCGTCGAGGGCAACAAGGATCTCCTGTATCGCGAGCAGTACCAATCGATCGGCGCGCAGTGGGACGCCGCCCGCAACTACCGGGGGGCGGTGGGCCGGGCGTTGACCTACCTCAGCACCGTCGCCGCCGATCCCGCGATCCCGGGCGTCGTCCCACCGCGCGAGGCCGATCCGCTGGTCCTGACCGCCGGTCATCTCACGGGCACCGTCGCCGACGGCCCGCAGTGGCGTCTGCAGACCCCGCTGCCGGCGTTCAACTGGTCCGACCGCGACGCACGCTGGACGTACATCACCGAGCAGATGCTGCCGAAGTACCGCGCGCTCAAGGACACTCAGCCCGACCTGTGGCGAGCGACGCTGTCCAAGCCGATGGAGCAGCAGATCGGCGACCAGCGGGCGCTGGCGCGGCTGCCGCAGATGCTGCTGTCCATGGCTCGGACCACACAGGCTCAGTACTTCTGAACCCGCGCGATGCGGAGGGTCACACCCGGACGGTGGCCTTCCGCATCGCCGCCAACGGGTTCGAGTACAGCGAACTCAGCGACACGACGCCCGCAGCATGCTCCTGGACACGGTTGCCGAATCCTGTGATGCGCACGTCGGCGCCGGCGACGCGGGACGCCTCCGACAACGCACGCGCCACCTGCGGTGCGGCCTCGGGGTAGTCGGTGAACGCCTGCCCACCCAGGATCACCCGATCCGGATTGAACAGATCGCGGACCATCGCCACCGCCCGACCCAGGACCTGCGCCCGCTCGGTGAGAATCTGCTGCGCCGCAGCCGACCCCGACCGTGCGGCCCGGTAGACCGTCGCCACGGGCGGCAACGGCCCGTCGGCCGGGAGCACCCCGGCTCGTCGCGCCGCGAGCAGCACTCCACGGTCACTGACCGCCGCCTCGAGGCAGCCGGTCGCACCGCAGTCGCACGGCGCGTCCGACGCCGTCGGCAGGTGCACGATCGACCCGGGACCGGCCGTGGGGGTGTGCACCTTCCCGTCGAGTGTCAGTGCCAGACCGACGGTTTCACGGGCGTAGAAGTACAGTCCGCCGCCGCGCGCGTCGGCGTTGTCGGCGCGTTGTGGAGTGAGCAGCAACTCGGATGCCGCCATCGCCTCCACGTGCGCCGCCACCGAGACGGGGAGACCGAACCCGGCCCCGACGATGTCACCGACGCGGGCCCCCGACCACCCGAGCCGCGGATGCGCCACCAGTCCGGTCTCGGGTTCGACGCGGCCACCGATCGCGACGCCGACCCACAGCGGCCGGCGGCGGTGCCAGCGCGCCGCGAAGCCACGCGCACTGGCCGTGATCGTCGCGAGCGCGGCGTCGGACGCGCCACGCGGGGTGGGGATCTCGATTGCACCGAGGATTCGTCCACGCAGGTCGGCGGTGATGACGCTGGTGACGACGGCACCGATGTGGATGCCGACGGTCAGGTGCGATTCGTGGTCCACCTCGAACGGGACGCGGGGCCGCCCGACCGCGCCGGCCGCGACGAGGTCGGGGCGTTCGCGCAGCAGCCCGGCCGCGATCATCGCGGACACATGCCGGTTGACGGTCGCGATGCTCGAACCCGTTGCCCGCGTGGCCTCGTCGCGGGAGATGGGTCCACCGGCGGCGGCCACCCGGAACACCGCGGCGGCGGGGCCGTCGGCGATGCCGAGGGTCGGCGGCACGATGCGCGACCGGGTCGCGGGCCGGGGCGGGGTGCTGCGGACGGTACGGGAACTGGTGGTGCGGGCGGTCACAGATCTTCCGGTGACGGGAGGCGCTGCGGTGAGCATGGCATGTCCTTGCCTCGTCCCCGAGGGGACGGAAGTCGACGCGGTCTGGGAGACGCGCTGCCGACGGCGATCGCTACCGACGAGGGCGTCGGTGGACCGGCACGGATCTACGGTGTGAGCAGCGCGGAACTAGCGGCGAGCGATGCGGCAGGGACAACAGAGTTCCCGCGGGTGCGGCAGCCGGGAACCCAGCGCGGCGGTCACGTAGGTGACCCGCGGTGCGGAGGTGGCGCCGGACGACATGACGATCAAGTTAGCATCCCGCGGGCAACCGGGGCCTCCCCCGTCCCGGACGACGCCCGGGTGTCGGCACTACGATCGGGTCATGAGCCTGCCACTGGACACCCGCGTCGCAGTCGTCACCGGAGCCAGCTCCGGCATCGGGGAAGCCACCGCCCGCACCCTCGCCGGCCAGGGATTCCACGTCGTGCTCGGCGCGCGGCGGCTGGATCGGCTCGAGGCGATCGCGGCGGAGATCGGCGGCACCGCCCTCGAACTGGACGTCACCGACGAGGACTCCGTGGACGCGTTCTGCGCCGTCCTCCCCCGCGTGGACGTGCTCGTCAACAATGCCGGCGGCGCGAAGGGCCTCGCCCCGGTCATGGACGCGGACCTCGACGATTGGCGGTGGATGTGGGAGACCAACGTCCTCGGAACGCTGCGCGTGACGAAGGCCCTGCTGCCGAAGCTGATCGCGTCGGGTGACGGGCTGATCGTCACCGTCACGTCGGTGGCGGCGTTCACCGCGTACGACAACGGCGCGGGCTACACGTCGGCCAAGCATGCGCAGGCCGTGCTGCACCGCACGCTGCGCGGCGAACTGCTCGGCAAGCCGGTGCGTCTCACCGAGATCGCCCCCGGCGCCGTGGAGACCGAGTTCTCCCTGGTGCGGTTCGACGGCGACGCCGAGCGCGCCGCGAAGGTCTACGAGGGCATCACCCCGCTGATCGCGGAGGACATCGCCGAGATCGTGGGATTCGTCGCGTCGCGCCCGCCGCACGTGAACCTGGACCAGATCATCGTCAAGCCACGAGACCAGGCCGATACCGGACGATTCCACCGCACCACCGGTTAACCTCGCGGCATGCAGCACCGATTGCAGCCGGGACCGCTCCTCGACGAATCCGGACACCTCGCCGAGGCCGGGTGGGCCGACGCCGAGGTCCGCCGCTACGACCGTGCGGCGGTGACCGCGCCGTCGTGGCGGATCAAGGAGTGGGACTACTACTGCGTCCTCACCCCGGAGCACGGCCTGGCGCTGACGGTCGCCGACAACGGCTACATGGGGCTGCTGGGCGTCTCCTGGCTCGACCTCCGCAACCGGCGCGAGGTCACCGAGAACGTGATGCTGCCGTTCCCGCTGGGCCGCATGGGCCTGCCCGCGAGCGCCGACACCGGCGACGTCGTGGTCGACCACAAGAAGATGCGGATCGCCTTCCGGCACGACGCGGGTGGCCGCGTGCTGAGCATCGACCACCCCCGATTCGACGGCGGCCGCGGCCTGCGCGGCGAACTACGTCTCGCCCGGCCCGACACGACGTCTTCGGGCCGCTCCGCAGGCTCCGCTCCTGCCCGAATGGTGATCGCCACGCCGTTCCCGAAGGCGCCCAAGGCTTTCTACTACAACCAGAAGATCAACTGTCTGCCCGCGACCGGCCAGGTGACGGTCGGCGGCGACACCGTCGTGTTCGAACCGGAGTCCGCGTTCGCAGTCTTCGACTGGGGTCGGGGCGTGTGGACGTACGACAACACGTGGTACTGGGGGTCGGCGTCGGGTGTCGTCGACGGCCGCCCGTTCGGCTTCAACATCGGGTACGGCTTCGGTGACACGTCCGCGGCGAGCGAGAACATGGTGTTCGTCGGCGGCGTCGCGCACAAGCTGGACCGGGTGATGTTCCACCTGCCCGGGGGCACGTACGACGGTGCGCCGTGGAAGTTTTCGAGCAACGACGGCCGGTTCGAGATGGTTTTCGAACCGATCCTCGACCGCGCCGCCGCGGTGGACTTCAAGGTATTGAGGTCGATCCAGCATCAGGTCTTCGGACGGTTCACCGGCCATGTCGTGCTCGACGACGGTAGCCGGATGGAGGTCACCGACCTCCTCGGGTTCGCCGAGGAGGTCCGCAACCGCTGGTGAGCGGGCGCCGTCACCACTCCGTGTAGGTCGCGGGCGGCGGCGGTTCCGCGGCCGGAGCCGGGACGCCGTCGATCCGCGCCCGGTGTTCGCGGTCGGCCTGGCGCACCCGGTACGCGGAGTGCCCGACCAGTGCGACGAACAGTGGTACACAGACGAGCAGAATCGCGGGAATCATGTTCGCGCTCCTCCTAGTTCATGTTCAGCGAGCTCGATGGGGGCGATGCCGGCTCGGGCACGCGGCCGCCCTCACGCATCCCGTCGGACGCCTCGAGGACCGCGCCCTTCAGCACGCTCTCCACGCTCACGTCCTCACCTTTGACGACGTCGCCCGCGGCCGCGCCGACGCCGCCGGTGGTGAGGTCCACGGCGACTCCGGTCGCAACGCGGCGGCCGGCGTTCTCGACGCCGTCGAGCACCATCCCGCCGGCGCCCTCCCGGCCGAGGAGGCCGGTGACCACACCCTCGGCCGCGGCGCCCAGGGCTTCCTTCCCGAGCGCCCCGAAATCGAGTCCGTCCCGCTGACCCTGCGCGAGTTGGTACACCTGGATGCCGCCGGCGATCGCCACCTCCCGGACGACGCTCACCGCGACTTCCTGCGCGACCCGGCGCAGCAGTTCCGTGATGATGGTGCGGATCGTGAGCTGCGTGGCGACCTGGGCTGCCGGGATCGCGGCGGTGCTGGCACCGAACGTGGCGACGGCCGACGCGGTGAGCGCCGCGATCTGCGCGGCGAGCGCCACGAGTGCGGCGATGATGGTGAGCTTGGCCTCCTCGACGTCGGCCGCCGTGGACTCGCACGCATCGGCGAGTTCCCGGCACAGCCCGACGAGTTGTTCGATCGCGCCGTCGCTCCCACCGACCGTCGCCCAGTGCGAGGTCATCGCCTGGTTCACCGCTCCGGCCACACCCGCGAGCGCCGCCTGCATCGCGTCGTCGCCACCGGCACCGATCCGCTCGACGTCGGTCGCGACGGATTCCCACGCGTCCGACAGCCGGCGCAGCGATGTCTCGTCCGCCTCGGGCCAGTCCTGTCCCGAGGCCAGCGACGCGACGGCCCGTAGCGATCCGGGGATCTCGATGCCCATCAGCGGCCCCCGCCCAGTGTGCGGGAGAAGCCGGTGTCGGTGTTCTCGAACGCCGCGGCCGTATCCCGCAACCCGCCCGCGATGCCGGTCAGCACGTCGGAGAGGTTGCGCAGCGCGGCGAGGGCGCCCTCCGCGCCGGGCACGTAGTCGGCCGCGAAGGCGGCACCGGTCGCGTCGGAGCCCCAGCTCGCTCCCTCCGCGTCGAGCGCGAGGTCGAGCTGCCGCCGCACGTCCACCAGGTTGTCGGAGACCCGGTCGAAACGTGGTGCGGCCGATCGCACCCGGTCCACCTCGATCCACATGCCGTCAGTCACGGTGCGCCTCCCGCAGGATCGGCGCCCGCCAGTCGTGGCGGTCGTCGGCGTCAGCGGCGTCCTGCGGCGTGGCGGCCGCGAACCCGGTCGCGACCGTGGGCACGAGGTTCCGAATACTCGGTGCCCCGGGGACCAGGTCGGTGAGGTCCGGGAACTCCGCGGCCATCGCCGCCACCGGAGTCATCAGTTCGGTTGCGCGAGTTCGTACCTCGCGTGACGCCGCTTGCGCTGCCGCACTGAACGAATCCGCGAGACGTTCCGGCGTGGATCGCGAGAAGGCCGCCGGATCGAGCCTCGTCGACACCACGGTGCCGGACGCATCCACGGTCACCCGGACCAACCCGTCCGCCGACGCGCCCTCCGCCGTCAGGTTCGCGGCGGCCCCCTGCGCCGCCGCGAGTGCCGCGGTCTGCTCGTGCAACCGCTCGAGCATCGTGTCCACCCGATCACGTAGGACGGTGTTGCCCTCCCGTAGCCGCTGCCGCGACTCCTGTCGTTCGTCCCCTCCGTTGTGAATCATCGATCCCCCTCCGTTCGATCCCCTGCGAACCCCTTCGCACCCCTCTGTCTCCTTGGACGCGGGTGGCGGCGGTTCGGTTCCCCTGCATCCGGAGTCGATCAGCCCGCCGCGACCCGCACCGTGTCGAGCAGCGCCCGGACCTCGGCCGCGACGTCGGCCGGCCCCGCGGGCCGGACCACGACATCGGCGTCGCCCCGGAGGACGTAGCGGCCGTCGCCGTCGAAGTCGAGCCAGTGCAGCGCGACGCCGTCGTCGGTGGGGCGGCTGTCGTAAGCGACGCCCGCGAACGCGGTGATCTCCCCGGTGCCGCTGCGGGGCCGACCCAGCAGGGCGCGCACCTCGTCGCGCAACGCGACTGATCCTGCGGATGTGAGCACCGAGCCCGGACCGGAGTGCAGGTCGGCTCGGCGGAACCGGACGGGCGACCGCGACCCGGCGGGGATGCGCGGCAGTGCCGATGCGATGGCGTCGGGGATCCGCGTCGGCGCGACACCTCGGAGCAGCACGTCGCCGCCCGTGTCGACGTCGGGGCCGGGCAACTGGATCGCGAGCGTGCCCGTGTCACCGCGGATCCCGGCGTGCAACCGCACCGGTGCGGTGTCGGGCCGGCCCGCGAAACCGAGCACCTCGACCCGCTCCCTCGGCTCCGCGAGCGCCACCAGGTGCCGGTGGAGGGCCTCGGTCAGCCGGGGCAGCAACGCCGCCGACGCGTCCCGACGCTGCCGGTCCAGGTCGTCCTGGGTCTCGGCGACCGGGCGGTAGCGCAGCGGATACGGCAGCCGGTCGAGCCCGAGTTGCCGCCACAGGACCTGGAACTCGAGCCCGGTGAACCGCCACTCGCTGCCGGACGCCGGTCGATTCGAATACTCAGCCACGAAGGGGTAGACGCAGCCCGACGTCGTTCGGTTCCCTCAGGTGGCGACCGCGCGCACCAACTGCTCCGCCCACGCGTCGGCCCGATCGGTTTCCCCGTCGACCAGCGGACCCGTGTACCCGTGCACGCGGAACGTCTCCGGGCGTTCGACCGGCACATACCCGAGTGCGATAAGGCGTTTCATGGCCTTCTTCGCCGCCGAACCGGGCAGTCGAGGCTTGTCGACCTTCGTGTCGAACGTGGCGACCGCGATCGCCCTCGTCGGTCGGGGCAGCGCGGCGATCCACTCACGAAGTCCCCGGTCGGGTTGCGCCGGTGCACCCTGCTGTTGGACGGCGCCGGCCCGGGTCTTCGCCGACGGCAGCCCGAAGGCGTGCGTCGGCGCTCCCACCACGAGCAGATCGGCGTCGACCTCGCCCGGTGCGTCCGCTGCAGCAACCAAGTCGACGTCACCGGTGGTCGCCAGCCGGGCAGCGATGGCGGCGCCTATCTGTTGCGTGTTGCCCCACACCGATTCCACGACGATCAGGGTCCGCATTGCCGTCACCTCACACTGCCGCGGCGGCGCGCTCGATCACGTCCGCTACCTGCGCGGGCTGCGACACCAGGACCGCATGCGAGGCTCCCGGGATCTCGGTGATCTGCGCGCCTGCCCGTTCGGCCATGAAACGTTCGGACGCCGGCGGGATGACACGGTCCTGGTCGGGGATGACGGCCCAGGTCGGCAGGTTTCGCCAGGACGGGTCCTGTGTCGGTTCGAGGTTCGCCGCCAACGCGATGGATCGCTGATGCGCGAGCATGTCGGCGGCCGTGGAATCGGAGACGTCCTGACAGAACGCCTCGTGGAAGCTGTCCGCAGCGATGTAGCCGTCGAGGTTCTTACCGATCGGGGTGGTCGGGTCGTCGACCACTCCGACCTGCAGCACCGGCGGCAGCAACTGGCTACCGGGGAACGTGATCGGGTTGAGCGCCGCCTGCGCGGGCTCACCCTGGTCGGGCGCGAAGGCGGCAACGTAGACCATGCCGACCACGTTGGGGGCGTGGGTGTTGGTGATGACGACACCGCCGTACGAGTGCCCGACCAGCAGCACCGGACCTGGGATGTCGGCGAGGGCCTTCTCGATCGCGGCCGAGTCGTAACCGGGCCCGCGCAGCGGGTTCGACGGCACCACGACGTCGTGACCGCGGCCGCGCAGTTCCGCGGCAACGGGGTCCCAGCTGGTGGTGTCGGCGAACGCGCCGTGCACCAGCACGATGGTCGGCATCGGGTTGGCGGCGGCCGGGGAAACCCCCACCGACAGCACCGCTGCGAGCGCGAGTGCGCACATCGCCGTCAAGGTCCGAATCCTGCGCATTCTCATGGCGGATCTCCTCGTGTGGGAAGTCCCCGGATATTCCCACGCAGGCCGTACCCGTCAGTTCCGATCGGGGCGGCCGAGACTCAGCTGTGCCTCAGTCGAGACTCACACGAGCGCCGACGACATCGTTCATCGAGGGCTCTTCTAAGCTGTTCGACCGGCCGACTGGCCGGTTTCGACAAGCGCAGGAGCATTACGTGGCGAGCACGAAGAAGAAAGTCGGTATCGGAGTCGGCGCGGTGCTCGCGCTAGCAGTATTCGGCAGCTGCGTGAACGACGACGATCGTGCCCCCATACAGGCGGCTCCGTCGACCTCCGCGACGACCACCAAGTCAGTTCCGGTGGCCGACCGCACCGAATGGGTTGGAACGGTGGTCGGCTACTCCAGCTATGACACCGACCTGATTGTCGATGTGGACGGCAAGTCGCAGACGGTGGGTTTCGCCAACGTGGGGCAGGTCCATTGTGGCGGCGCGTATGCGGCCAACAGTCAGGCGCAGAAGGACCGGATCGCGCAACTCGCTCCGATCGGATCCGCTGTGAGGATCGCGCGCACGACCGGATACGGCGGCCGCCTATCGTCCGACGGATTCGTCTACGTCGAAACTCGCACCGCCGCATCCACGACGACGACCACGACCACCAGCGCAGGAACGACGACGTCCGCCTCGGCTACCTTCACCCAGCAGCCTGCCGGAGCCGTGACGACCAGTGAAATCGCAGGATCCGGAACGACAGTCAACGCTGCACTCATGTCCGAAGGGATGGCTGCGATAGATCCCGCGATCGACCTCTCGACTGTCGCGCTCGCGCCCTCGGACCAGGCGATCGCAAATGCGACGGCAGCAAACGCCGTCGGCGCGGGCGCCATGCACTTTCCGGGGATGCTCGACGCATACCGTGCAGCGTGGGACAACCGCGTCGGATTGCAGGCCCTCTGCCGCGCCGACGACGACGCTGCCATCCGGAAAGCGGAGCAGCGCAAGGAACTCGATCGCCTGAAAGCCGGCCCCGACGGGGTGCTCTACACCAGTGACGACGACAAAACCCTTTACCGCTACGATGACGCGGGCAACCTCTACGTCGATACGCCGTCCTACAGCACGGGGGGCGGCGGAGGTTGGGGCGGCGGAGAGAGTCGCTTCTGCAGCCGTCGCTGGTGGTGCTGATCTACCCGTCGAGATTCCGCCGAGGGAGAACCTCGGCGGAAGTCACACGAGCGCCGACATCGACGTCCACGTCGGCCAGTCGATTGCCCAGTCGTAGATGTCGCCGTCCGCGGCGGACAGGTCGATCCGGGTGCCGCTGACCTCCACCGGATCTCCGTACATGGCGGTCCCGAAGTACTCCTGGGCGTCCGACAGCGACAGGTTGATGCATCCGTTCGTCACGTTCGAGGCACCCTGCACGCCGACGGTGAGGGGGTTGGCGTGGATGAACTCTCCGTTGTTGGAGATGCGGACGGCCCACCGCTCGCGGACGTTCTCGTAGTACGGCGGATTCGACATCAGGAAGTCCTCGTGCATCTCGGACACGACGTGGATGCCGCTGCGGGTGACGTTGCGGTTCTCGTTGCCCTCGCCGTAGCTGACGGGGATGTCCATGACGGTGACGCCGTCGCGCACCACCTGCATGCGGTGGCTCGGCGCGACGGCCTTGACGATCTGGCTGCGGCCGATCGTGAAGTCCAGCGACACGTCACCGGCCCCGTAGGCGCCGTCGCCGAAGTCGAGTCCGTAGAGCCCGGCGTCGACGTGGACCGCGGTCCCGGGCGCCCAGTAGTTCTGCGGTCGCCAGTGCACCCGGGCGCCGTTGTCGTCGGGCAGCCACGCCCAGGAGCCGATCGTGGGCGGGACCGTGGTGATGTGCAGGGCCTTCTCGACGGCCGCCTTGTCGGCGATCGGGCCGTCGAACTGCAGGATGATCGGCGCTCCCACGCCGACGACCTGTCCGTCACCGATGTTGGTGCGCACCGAGATCTGGGTGTCCGGGTCGATCGTGGTGAAGCTGCCGGTGACGGGCACCGTCTTGCCGTCAGTGCCGAGCGCGGTGCCGGACCACGTGTACTTCGCGTCGTAGCCGAGCGGTTCGGTGACCGTGTACGACGTCCGGTCGGGGCTGAGCAGGCCCTGGACCACCTTGCCGGACGCGTTCGTCAGCGCGACGTCCTGCAAGGTCGCCTGCGTGACGCTCACCGAGATCGGCTGCGCCGGGTTCACGCCCTGCGCGTCGGGCGCCGGATTCTCGACCACCTGCGCGACGGGGCCGGCGGGCACCGGGGTGCCGTCGGCGGCGTCCCCGGTGGGGATGGTGCAACCGGCCAGGAGGGTCAGCCCGAGCAGCGCGGCCACCACCATCAGTAGCCGCGTCCGATTTACCCGAATCCCCTGTTCACGCACGAAAACCACGGTACTCCCAGTGCGACAGTGGCTTTCGTCACACAGAGACGATCGGGCCACGATCCGGGCACGATCGGAACCGCGTCAGATGGTGCACCCGACGGTCACGGGTTCCGGTTCGAGCCGGACGCCGAACTCGCGCTCGACGCCGTCCCGGACCGTGCGGGCCAGTTCCACCAGGTCACCGGTCCGCGCGTGCCCGCGGTTGGTCAGGGCCAGAGTGTGCTTGGTGGACAGGCGGACCCGCGCGTCCTCGCCGGGGTAGCCCTTGCCGAACCCGGCGCGTTCGATGAGCCAGCCGGCGGACAACTTGGTCACCTCGGCCCCGACCGGGCCGGGGAACTGCGGGATCCGCACGTCCGCACCGACCTTCGCCCGGATCGCGTCGAGCACTGCGGGCAGGCTCACGTCGGGAATCACCGGGTTCGTGAAGAACGACCCCGCGCTCCACGTGTCGTGGTCGGCGGCGTCGAGCACCATGCCCTTGCCGCGGCGCAGGCCGAGCACCACGTCGCGCACCTCGGCGGTGGGTCGGCGCTCGCCCTCCTGCGCGCCGAGCGCGGACGCGAGTTCGCGGTAGCCGAGGGGTGCGCTGGTGCCGTCGGGGCGGACCGTCATCTCCACGGCCAGGACGAGGGCGTCGTCACGGTGCTTGAGGACACTGGTGCGGTAGCCGAGCCCCAGCTCGGACGGCTCCACCCAGCGCACGTCGCCGGTGGTGCGATCGAGCAGTTGCACTCGGCGCAGCAGCGCCCCGACCTCCACGCCGTAGGCGCCGACGTTCTGCACAGGCGTCGCACCGGCCGAGCCCGGGATGCCGGACAGGCATTCGAGCCCGCCCAGCCCGGCCGCGACGGTCTTGGCGACGACGTCGTCCCACACCGCACCGGCCTGCGCGAGCACGGTGTCGTCACCGATCTCGACGCCGGCATCGGCGACCCGGACGACGACGCCGTCGAAGCCGTCGTCGGAGATCACCAGGTTGGATCCGCCACCGAGGATCAACGTGGGGACCCGGGCGTCGTCGAGGACACGGACGACATCGACGAGGGCCCGGGTGGACGCGCAGTCGGCGAGGACGGCGGCGGGGCCGCCGAGGCGCAGGGTGGTCAGCGATGCCAGCGGCACCTGCTCGGACAACTGCGCACCGGCCTGCTCGAGATGTCCCCGGATGAGTGGATCCAACACGTGGAAACGGTAGCGTGCCCGACATGGCCCGACACATCGAGCATTCCGCGCAATACCCCCACCCCGTCGCGACGCTGCACGCCGCGCTCACCGACGAGGGCTACTGGCAGGCCCGGTTGCAGCAGGTCGGCGGGCCCGGTGCAGCGCTCGAGAGCGTGACCGTCGGGGACGGCGCGATCGAGGTCGTCCTGCAGCAGGCAGTACCGGCCGAACATCTGCCGTCGATGGTGACCTCGATCCGTCAGGGTGACCTGATCATCCGGCGTACCGAATCGTGGGGTCCGCTACAGGACGGCCGGGCGCACGGCACCTTCTCGGCCGAGGTCGAGGGGGCACCGGGACAGGTGCGCGGCACCGTCACGATCACCGCGGACGGCACCGGATCGCTGCTGGTCATGGCAGGTGAGGTCGAGGTGAGGATCCCGCTGATCGGCGGCAAGATCGAATCCGTCATCGCCGGCCAGGTGCTGGAACTGCTCGACGCCGAAGAGGACTTCACCCGCGACTGGGTGGCGCAGGCCGGGTAGTCGCTTTCTCCGACCGACGGGCCGCCAGCCGGTAATCTGCCGGTCATGGCCCGTCGCGTCGACTACTCCGCCAGATTCGAGCATCCCGTCGAAGTCGTGTACGCCGCTCTCGGCGACGCCGACTACTGGGAGGCGCGGATGGAAGAGATGCGCAAGTACAGCGAGAACCACGTCGAATCGCTCGCCGTGACCGACGACGGGATCGATCTGGTGCTGCACCACGTGCTGCCGCGCAAGGATCTGCCGGACATCGCGCAGACGGTGCTCAAGAAGGACCTGATCATCACGCGCAAGGAGAAGTACACGTCGTTCGGCGAGCCCGTGACCGGCACGTACGAGGCCTCGATTCCCGGCGGGCCGGGCAGTCTGACCGGGACGATGGAACTGTTCAGCACCGACACCGGGTGCACGCTGCGCACGACGTCCGAGGCCAAGGTCTTCATCCCGTTCGTCGGCGGCAAGCTCGAGCAGCTGATGCTGGTGAACCTGGTCGACCTGTTCCGCACCGAGGCCGAGGTCACCGCGTCCTGGCTCGCTCGGCAGTAGCCGGCGTGCGCGAAGGGAAACCCGTCGGCGTCATCACCCGCGGCACCACAGGCATCAACCGGTTGCGTCGCAGCGACCGCTGGCTCGTCCACAGTCCGGTCGTCACGCGCACGCTGCGCGACGCCCCCGACCCGCTGGTCGTCGACCTCGGCTACGGCGCGATGCCGGTCACCACGCTGGAGATGGCTGCGCGGCTGCGGACCGTGCGTTCCGACGTCCGCGTCGTCGGGCTCGAAATCGACCCCGCACGGGTGGTCGAGGGGCGCGACGGGGTCACCTTCGCGCGGGGCGGCTTCGAACTCGCCGGTCTGCGCCCGACGTTGATCCGGGCGTTCAACGTGCTGCGGCAGTACCCGGAGGACGCCGTCGACGACGCCTGGGGACGGCTGCGCAGCGGCCTCGCACCGGGCGGGCTGATCGTCGACGGCACGTGCGACGAACTCGGGCGGCGCTGCGCGTGGGTACTCCTCGATCGGGACGGCCCCCGCTCACTGACCCTCGCGTGGGACCCGTTCGACGTCGATCGCCCCAGCGACATCGCCGAGCGGCTACCCAAGGCGCTCATCCACCGCAACGTCGCGGGCGAGCGGATCCACGACCTACTCGTCGCCGCCGACCGGGCGTGGGCGACGGCCGCGGGCCTCGCGCCGTTCGGCCCCCGCATCCGGTGGCGGGAAACCCTGCATCTGCTGTCCGACCTCGGGGTGCCCGTCACACCGCAGCGACGGCGGATCCGGGACTGCGTCGTCACCGTGCCATGGAGCTACGTCCGCCCCGGCGGGTGAGCGGTTCTACTGGCACGCCCCCAGCGCGTGCTCGATGCGCTCGGCGACCTGCTGCGGCCGTCCGATGCACTCGGCCCGTAGCTTCTCGGGGTCGATCCGGCCGATCGCGACGCCGTCGCAGACGACCTCGTCGAACAGGTCCTGGGCGATGCCGCCGGTCGCGAGATCCAGGGCGGTGCACAGCGGCGTGGTGATGCCGAACGTCCCCACCACCTCGTAGTCCTGGGCACGCAGTTCCCGGCGGTGCAGCGCGAGCCGGCGGGTCGGTGCGGGCGCCGTGGCCTGGGTCGACAGGTGCACGAAGCTGGGGTGCAGGTGCCCGAGGCCGTGCAGTTCGGCCGCGCTCTGGTGGGAGACGACGGCGGCGCCCTCGAACCACGCACACCACTTGGCGAACTCTTCGAGATCGCTGCGTGGGAACGAGGCCAGGCGGAACAGATCCCGTTCGATACGCAACCAGGACCCCTCGGCCAGGCGGCCGCCGATGTCCTCGGTGGTACAGCCGAGGCGCAGCGCCTGCCCGGTCGTGAAATACCCCGCTTGCCGGAGCGCAAGACGACGAAGATCCTCTCCCGTGTCGGGAGTCGGTTCACGTCGCGGATCTGTCCAGCCCGCCATGCAGTAACCCTACTGCGCCACTGTGGGCCGGATCACAGCTTTTCGGGTCGCTCGTGTCCATACCGAGTCCGAAGCCGTGGCCCTTTCACAGAAACCGTTCAGAGTCTTCCGGGAGAATCACTGTCATGTCGGCACCAGTGAACGCACCCCAGATGCCCACGCCCCCGAAACCCAAGCGGCGCAAGGCGGTCACGATCTCGCTCATCGTGGTCGCAGCCCTCGTGGTCGCGTTGGTCGGCGGAGAGCTGTTCCTCCGCCAGCGCGCCACCAGCTGCATGGAGTCCCAGTTCGAGAGCCAGCTCGGTTCCCCGGTCGACGTCAGCCTCAGCTGGAAGCCGGTGCTGCTGCAGATGACCGGCAAGAACGTTCCGTACGTCGAGATCGACAGCAAGGGCTCGGCATTCGGACCGGCGCAGGGCATGGAGGTCCGCGCCCGCGCCAACGACATCAAGATCACCGACTCCGCCGACAGCAGCGGCACGATCGGCAGTTCGTCCGCCGACGTCACCTGGTCCACCGACGGGATCCTGGCGACGCTGCAGGCACAGCCGCTGGGCGGCATGATCACCGCGGTCACCGCCGACCCCGCCGCCGGCACCCT
This sequence comes from Prescottella sp. D32, assembly GCF_037287305.1. NCBI lineage: Bacteria > Bacillati > Actinomycetota > Actinomycetes > Mycobacteriales > Nocardiaceae > Rhodococcus > Prescottella sp. D32. The sequence continues at coordinate 1,211,807 of NZ_JARBSW010000001.1, read as the reverse complement.
GAAGGTCTCGGTGGGCGGTTTCGCGGACATGACGGTGCAGCCGAAGGTGCAGGACGGGAAGATCGACGTCGAGACCGTGAGTGCCGCGATCCTCGGCCTGGGGCTGCCGACAGCACTGGTCGACGGTATCGTCCAGGCCCTCACCGACGGTCTGCAGCAGTACCCGCTCGGCATGGAACCGACGGCGCTGACCGTCACGGACAGCGGCATCGACGTGAACCTGCAGGGTGGCGAGTACGTGATGCCGGCCGCCGACCCCAACGCGCAGAGCGGCTGCAGCCTGCTCTGACGCCGGGTCAGGACTGGTCGGGCAGCCCGTCGAGCACGGCGCGGGTGCCTGACAGTCCCAGCCGGGTGGCGCCCGCGTCGATCAGCGCGAGCGCGGCGTCCGCGGTCCGGATGCCGCCGCTCGCCTTGACGCCGAGCCGCCCGCCGACGGTGGCGGCCATGAGCCGCACCGCGTGCACGCTCGCCCCGCCCGCCGGGTGGAAGCCGGTGGACGTCTTGACGAAGTTCGCGCCGGCCTGTTCGGCCGCGCGGCACGTTTCGACGATCGCGTCGTCGCTCAGCGCGGCCGACTCGACGATGACCTTCAGCACCGGCTCCGGCCCCACGGCGTCGCGGACCGCGAGGATGTCGGCGAGGACCGCGTTGTACTCGCCGGCCACCGCGGCGCCCACGTCGATCACCATGTCGATCTCGGTCGCGCCCTGGTCGACCGCGAGCCGCGCCTCGGTGGCCTTGATCAGCGAGTGGTGTTTGCCCGACGGGAAGCCGACGACGGTCGCGAGCACCAGGTCACCGAGGTCCGCCGAGCGCAGCGGCAGCATCGACGGGGACACGCACACCGCAAGCACGCCCAGGTCGTGCGCCTCGGCGACGAGGGCCCGCGCGTCGGCGTCCGACGCCTCCGGCTTGAGCAGTGTGTGGTCGACCATCCCGGCGACGAAGGTGCGGTTACGCGCTGTCTCGGACATGCCCCGAAGCTTGGCACAGCTCGCTAGCATCGGTTCCATGGCAGCCCCCCGCGCCGAGGAGGTCGCCGCGACGTTCGACGCCGCCGCGGTCGATTTCGATCGGGTCGCGCCGCAGGTGTGGGACCCGGCCGGCCAGGCGCTCGCATTCCAGGCGGGTCTGCGGCCCGGTGACGCCGTCCTCGACATCGGCAGCGGCACCGGGGCGTCGGCACTCCCGGCCGCGGCGGCAGTGGGCCCGACGGGCCTCGTACATGCCGTCGACCTGTCCGACGAGATGCTCGAACGCGGCCGGGTGAAGGCGTCGGATCGGGCGTTGCTCAACGTCGAGTTCGTGTGCGCCGACGCCACCACGTGGGAGCCGCCGAGCGCCGTCCCCGACGCCGGGTACGACGCGTTGCTCAGCTCCTACGCGGTGTTCTTTTTGCCCGAGATGGACGCGGCGTTCGCCCGACTGGCCCGCTTGGTGCGGCCCGGCGGCACCGTGGGTGTCACGGCGTGGCGCGAGTCCGCACTGCGCGAGTTCGCTGCCGCTTTCCTCGCGGCGCTCGGCCCGCTCGCGCCCGAGCAGCCGCCGGATCGCCCTCACGTGATGGCGCCGGCCCAGCGGCTCGACTCCCCCGCCAAGCTGCGCGGGTGGCTCGCCGATGCCGGGACCGAGCACGTCGAGGTGCGCGAGCTGTCGAACCTGATCCCGGCGACGGAGGAGTTCTGCTGGAACTTCGTGGTCGGCAGCGGGTTGCGGGGGCTGTTGACCGGTCTGGGCCCCGACGTCGTCGCGCAGGTGCGCCGCGAATTCCTGGGGCAGATCACCGAACGCGGCCTGCACACCGTCGACGCGACGACCCTCGTCGGCACGGCGAAGGTTGTCGGCTTTCCGTGACCTGACAGACTGGGGCGCATGAGTTCGACTGCCTCGACCGACGACCGTCGTTACGTCCTGTCTCTGGGTTGCCCCGACCGCACCGGCATCGTGGCGCGGATTTCCGCGTTCCTCGCCGAGATCGGCGGCTGGATCGTCGAGGCCGCGTACCACGCCGACGCCGACACCGGCTGGTTCTTCACCCGGCAGGCGGTCCGGGCGTCGTCGATCAGCCTGAGCCTCGAGGAGATGCGCGAGAAGTTCGCTGCCGTCGCCGAGGAGCTCGGCCCCGAGACGGAGTGGACGCTCACCGACACCGGCGAGCGCAAGCGCGTGGTGCTGCTCGTCAGCAAGGAAGGCCACTGCCTGCACGACATCCTGGGCCGCGTCGCCGCCGGTGAGCTGCAATGCGAGATCGCCGCGGTGATCGGTAACCATCCCGACCTCGAGCGGGTGACGAAGCGGCACGGCGTCGACTTCCACTACGTGTCGTTCCCGAAGGATCCGGCCGAGCGCGGACCGGCGTTCGAGCAGGTCCGCAAGCTCGTCGACGCGCACGATCCGCACGCCGTGGTGCTGGCCCGGTTCATGCAGGTGCTGCCCGCCGAACTGTGCGATCACTGGGCGGGCCGGGCCATCAACATCCACCACAGCTTCCTGCCGTCGTTCGTCGGCGCCCGCCCCTACCACCAGGCGTTCACGCGCGGTGTGAAGCTGATCGGCGCCACCTGCCACTACGTGACCGCCGAACTGGACGCGGGCCCGATCATCGAGCAGGACGTCATACGAGTCGACCACACCGATCAGGTGTCGGACATGGTCCGGCAGGGCCGGGACATCGAGAAGCTGGTGCTGGCCCGAGGCCTGCGGTGGCACCTGGAGGACCGCGTCCAGGTGCACGGCCGCAAGACCGTCGTGTTCAGCTGACGGACCTCAGTTCAGGCTACGGAGCCGGTCCACTTCGGCATTGAAGTCGGCGACGGCCTCGACCGACGTCATGTGCCCGATCCCGCGGAGCACGATGAGCCGTTCGAGGTGGTCGGCGTCGTCGAGGATCTGCGCGACCCGACGCGCGTGCGACGGCGGGGTGAGCCGGTCCGCGGTACCCACCAGCACCGTGGTCGGCACCGTCAGGTTCTGCAGCCCGTCCTTGATGTCGAGGGCGCTCAGGGCGGCACCCCAACCGCCGCGGGTGCGGGGGTGACATTCGCTGACGATGCGCTCACAGAACGCGACCTCGGCGGGCGTCGAACCCGGCGCCATGGCCACGTACTTGATGGCCCGGGTGGTCATCGGTGACGACGGCATCGGCATCGCCGAACCGAGGACGGCGCGGCCGACGGGCACGGGCACCCGCGGGAACCGTTGCGGCAGCGGGATCACCGTGGTCTCGGCGACGAGGCTGTCGGTGCCGGTGCTCGCGAGCAGCACCGACGCCGCGTACCGGTCCACTTCCTCGGGGTACTTGCCGGCCCACGCGACGATGCTCATACCGCCCATGCTGTGCCCCACGATCTCTGCCTTCCGCCCGTCGCGCACGGTCGCGGCGAGGACTGCGGACAGGTCGTCGGCGAGGACGTCGGGGCTCAGCGGGGTCCGGCCGATATCGCTGCGGCCGTGCCCACGCTGATCGTAGGTGATGACGCGGTACTTCTCGGCGAGCTCGTTGACCTGCGGATTCCAGAAGTCGGCCGAACAGGTCCAGCCGTGGCTGAAGACGATCGGCGGGGCGTCGGGCGACCCGTAGGCCCGCACGTGCAGTTCGGCGCCGTCGGAGCTGACGACGGGGACGATCTCGGGTTCGATGCGCGGGGTCGAGAACAGTTCGGCCTCGGTCTCGGGGCCGCCGCCGACGGGCCCGGCCCCGCGGGATCGGGCCGCGACGGCGACACCCGCCAGCGCACCGAGCCCCGCGATTCCCAGCAACGTCCACAGCTTCCTGTGCGACTTCCGTGCAGCCACTTCCACTCCCCTTGCTTCTAGCCTGCGCGCGTCGAGTCCGTCTCGGGCGCGATCTGTTCGAGCTGACTCGCGGCCTTCGCGAGTGCCTTCGAGATCTGTTCCTCCATCGCCTCGGCGAACAGCGCGTGCACCGCGTCGTGCGCGAGTGGGCGCACCTGGTTCACCAGCGCCGCCACTTCCGAGACCTTCGCCTCGTCGAGGTCGAGCGTGCCGCCCTCGGGTGCGAGGTAGCGCGCCGAGACCAGTTCGACGAACCGTCCGGCGACGTCTCCGAGGTCGCGGCGCACCGCCTCGGTCTGTTCGAGGATGTCCGCCAACGGGATGCCGGCGTCGACGAGGACCTGCGCGGCCTCCATCAGGCGCGGATTGGCGACCGAGAACTCCTGGCCGGCCTTCGCGAGCACACCGAGCCGGGTACCGAGCGCGATGTTCTCGTCGGTGGTCTGGTCGCCGAACATGCGGCGCAGCTCCGCCATCGTGAGTTTGGCGGCCCGACGATATTTCTTCCACCGCCCGCCGGGATCGTCGGTTTCAAGAACGTCGCGCACCTGCAGGCCGTACTGCGCGGCGGTGAGCAGTTCGCTGATGGTGGCGAAGGTGTAGCCGCGGTCGAGCATCCGGCCGATCAGATTGAGCCGCGCGAGGTGCGATTCGTTGTACCAGCCCGCGCGACCCTCCTTGCGGGGCGGCGGCAGCAGACCCCGATCCTGGTAGACCCGAACGTTCCGCACGCTCATACCGGCCTCGCGCGCGAGGTCGTCGATGCGGTACTCCGTCATGTTCCGCCTTCCCCGTAGGAACCGCGACGACGTCGGCGGTTCCGGCGAGGTCGACGGTGAGGGGAATTCTATCGCGGAGAGTGTGGGCACTAGATGACGTGCGCCCGGCGCAGAAGGGCCTTGGACGGGCCTCCGATCAGCCCGCATTCGTCGAGGAATTCGACGGTCTTGCGGGAGCCCTCACGGATCATCTCGTGGTAGTGGACGTTGCTTCGCGCCGCCCGCTTGGCCTCTTCGACGTCGAGCCCGGCGGCGGCGTACACCTGCTCGTTCACGAGGCACGTGACGATGAAGTACGCCGTGACGCCGAGCACCAGCCGCTGGTACGCAAGCTTGGCGCGGGACAGCGACCGGACACGGCGCACCGTCTCCTCACGCGCGAACTTGATGTGCCGGGCTTCTTCGAGCACATGGATCTTGCTGACCGTGCGGGTGAGCGGCTGGACGCGGACGTCCCGCATGAAGTCGCGCTGCATCATGTCGAGGATCTCCTCGGCGAACAGCGTTCCGCCGTACGCGAGCGAGCCGGACGCGGTCGACTTGAACAGCCGGGCGGTGTTGCGGATCCACCGCTTGGGCCGGTACGACGGGATCCCGAAGCGTTGCGCCGAGCGGGCGAACATCGTGGAGTGCCGGCACTCGTCGGCGATCTCGTTGAGCGCGAACTGGACGTGCGGGGTGGCCGGGTCGTGCGAATAGATGTCGCGCAGCAGCATCTGCATGAGGATCATCTCGAACCAGATGCCGGTGCCGGCGACGCTCGCGGCCTCGTGCTTGGTGAGCGTGATCCGCTGCTCGTCGGTCATCCGGTCCCACAGTTCGGTGCCGTAGAGGCTGCACCACTCGGGGGTCATGCCGTAGAGATCGTCGGGGATGGGCGCCGCCCAGTCGACCTCGACCAGCGGGTCGTACGACTTGCGGGCGGCGGAGGCGAGCAGACGCTCGGCGGTGTCCTGACGGTCGCCCACCCGCATGTGCCGGGACGGAGGTACCTCGACTGCTTCGCGATGGATGATGGACATCGTCAACTCCTGCTCGACTGGTGTTCATGCAGGTCATGCCCAATTTCAGGCATATGTCGACGATAGCATCGTCACAACGAGCATTGTCAAGGTTTATCTGTAACTGTTCGTGAACAGATGCAGCCGCCGACCCGTGCAGGCCAGGCCGGGGCAGCTACCAGCGCGGGCCGCGCTGGATGTCGTCCACCCGCGGGCGGACGTCCACGAGGTACACGCAGATCGCGACGACGGCGATGATGCCGAGCATGTGCACGGCACCGAACAGGAACACCACGAGCAGCGACGCGATGAGGATGCCCAGCCAGATCGGCTTGCTCAGCTTGTCCACGGCGGTGAACGCGTCCTTACGCTGACGCGCCGCATGGAAGATCGCGAAGACCGCGCCGGCGAGAGCCAGGAGCTGCAGCGCGAAGAGGATCAGTCCGGTGACGCCGTGAATGTTGAACACGTTTCCATCCTACGAATCGGGCGGAGATGCGCGCAGGCCCCCGCGCAACGAAGTGCGCGGGGGCCGATCCCCGATGGTGGTACGCGATCGGTGTCCGATCAGTTGGTGGGCTTCTTGGCGGGCGCCTTCTTGGCCGGAGCAGCCTTCTTGGCAGCGGGCGCCGGGGTGGCCTTGGCCGCGGGAGCCTTGGCAGGCGCAGCCTTCTTGGCCGGAGCGGTCGGGGTGGCCGGCTTCGGGGCCGGAGCCTTGTTGGCGGCGGCCTCGACACGCTCGGCGGCGGCCTCGGACGTGGCCTCGGCCCGCTCACCGGCGTCGACGACGCGGCTGGCGACCGAGTCACCGGTCTCGGACAGACGGTTCGCGACGGTGTCACTGGTCTCGGAGAGAACCACGGCGGCCTCGTCGGCGACGTCACTGATGCGTCCGGCCGCGCGTCCGGCGAGCTTGGCGGCCTGCTCACCGAGTTCACGCGTCTGACGCGCCACCGTGCCCAGCGCCTCCTCGGTGAGCTCGACGGCGTCACCGAACACGGCCTCGGCGCGCCCCAACTGCTCCTCGACAGCCGGCTGCTTACGGATACGCTCGACAGCCTCCTCGCCGCGCTCGGCGAGTGCGACGTACAGGTCGGAGGCGACCTTCAGGTACGCCTCGGCGACCTTGCGCAGCTCCTCGGGGGTGAACCGCTCGCGCAACTCGGCGAGCTCCTCGGGCAGCTCGGACGGCAGCGCGGCGAGACGCTCGCGGAGCTGCTCGACGCCCTCCGACACCTCGGTGGGGAGGTTGGCCCAGCGTTCCCGGGCCTCGTCGATGCGGCCGGACACGTCGGTGTTGGTGTTCTCGGCGCGGGCACGCACCTGGGACACGACGTCGGCGACGGCCTGGACCACCAGGTCACCGGTGCCGACGGCAGCGTAGAACGGGGTCTTGATGTTTTCGACGATCTTCGGATCGGTCATTCTCGGATCTCCTGTCGAGGTGGATCTGCGATCTCGTGCTCTTCTTCGTCCGAGGCGTCGGCCTGATCGGCGGATTCGGACTGGTGCGGGTCGTTCTCACGGCGGAACGACTCGTAGATCTCGAGAAGCACCTGCTTCTGCCGTTCGGTGATGGCACCGTCGGCCAGCAGCGCGTCCCGGACCGGGCTGTGCGGGCGTTGCTCGAGGATCCCGGCCTGCACGTACAGGACCTCCGACGACACCCGCAGACCCTTCGCGATCTGAGCGAGGACGTCGGCGGACGGCTTGCGGAGTCCGCGTTCGATCTGACTCAGATAGGGATTGCTGACGCCGGCGAGTTGCGCGAGCTGCCGTAACGAAACCTGTGCGGCCTCACGCTGTGAGCGGATGAAGCTGCCGATGTCCTGAGCGGCCCCTGCGACCACTCGGGCGGCACTGCTCATGTCGTCGGGCTCGTCGACCATCAGTACTCCCTGTTCTGTACGCAAATCCCACGGTAGAACAGGGTGCTAACTATTGCAAGCACTTTGCTAGCACTTGTCGGCACCGAAGGCGAAAGACGCAGATCAGGCGAACATGAGCTGCGAAATCGTGTAGATCGCAAGGCCCGCGAGGGCTCCGACGACGGTGCCGTTGATCCGGATGAACTGCAGATCGCGACCGACCTGCAGTTCGATCTTGCGGCTCGCCTCCTCGGCGTCCCAGCGCTCGACGGTCTCGGTGATGACGGCGGTGATCTCGTCCGTGTAGTTCTCGGCGACGTAGCGCGTGCCCGACAGCAGCCAGCCGTCGACCTTCGCGCGCATCTCGTCGTCGTCGCGCAGGCGTTCGCCGAACGCGACGACGTTCTCGGCGACCTTGCGGCGCAGGGTGCTGTTCGGGTCGTCGACCGACTCCATGACGAGTCGCTTGGCGACCTTCCAGGTGGCCGCGGCGAGTCCGGTGATCTCCTCGCGGCCCATGATCTCGGCCTTGATGGACTCGGCCTTGGCGATGGTGGCGGGGTCGTTCTGCAGGTCGTCGGCGAAGTCGATCAGGAACCGGTTGGCCGCCAGACGCACCTCGTGCTCGGGATTCGAACGCACCTTCCACGTGAACTCGACGAGTTCGCGGTAGATCTTCTCGCCGAGCATCGCGTCGACGAACTTGGGCGACCACGACGGCGAGTCCCGGCTGATGATGCGGTCGATGGTCTCCTGACTGTTCAGCGCCCACTGGTGCGCCCGCTCGGCGAGCAGGTCCAGCAGCGGCAGCTGGCGATTCTCGCGCAGCAGCTCGGCGAGGACCTTGCCGATCGGCGGACCCCAGTCGGGTTCGGCGATCCGTCGGACGATCGTGTTGTCGATGATCGCGGTGACGTCCTCGTCGTTGAGGACCTCGACCACGCCACGCAGCAGCGTCGCGGTCTCCGCGGCCACCCGCTGCGCGTGCTCGGGTTCGGCCATCCACGTTCCGACCCGGAGAGGGATCTGTGCGTTCGCGACCTTGGCGGACACCACGTCGGGTGCGAGGAAGTTGTCGCCGACGAAGTTGCTGAGGCTCTCGCCGAGCTGGTCCTTCTTGCGCTTGATGATCGCGGTGTGCGGGATCTTCAGCCCGAGCGGATGCCGGAACAGCGCCGTCACCGCGAACCAGTCGGCGAGTGCACCCACCATGCCGGCCTCCGATGCGGCCCGCACGTAACCGACCCACGCGCCCGCTCCCCGCGTCTCCTGCCACCGACAGAAGAGGTAGACGACGGTCGCGAACACGAGGAATCCGGTCGCGACGAGCTTCATCTTCCGTAGGTCGCGACGCTTCTCGCGATCGTCGAAGACGCCCGCGAACGACGACGGCGACGGCGGCTGCGGCTGCGCCGGGCGCGGCCGGGCCGGGGCGGGCGGCTGAGCTGACTGGACGGGCTGCACACCGACATTGTGCCCGGATACCGGGCCCGGCTGCCGAGATAGAGATCACCTCCGGCGCACCCGCCCATTAAGCTGGCCTTCTGGTTCAACCTCGAACGGATGTGGCGAAACGTAGTGCCGAAGCAAAGCGCAGATCTGCAGACAACCGAAGACAGCCGACCCGAGACCGGGAAGCCCGACGGGCGCAAGCGGCGCTGGCGCGAACACAAGATCGCCCGCCGCGAGGAACTCGTCGACGGCACGATCGCGGCCATCCGTGCGCGGGGCCGCGACATCGGCATGGACGACATCGCGTCGGAGATCGGCGTCTCCAAGACGGTGCTGTACCGGTACTTCACCGACAAGAACGACCTCACGAGCGCGACGATGATGCGCTACGTCGAGACCATCCTGGCGCCGCGGATGTACGCGGTCATCGGCGAGGATCTCGACGAGTACGACCTCACGCGCGTCGCGATCTCGGCCTACGTCGAGACGGTCGCGGCCGACCCGGACGTCTACCTGTACGTGATGGCCAACAGCGCGGGCCCGAACCGGGACGTCGTGGCCGATTCCGAGCGGATGATCGCGGAACTGCTCGCGACCGTGCTCGGCGAGCGGCTGCGGAACATGGGCATGGACTCGGGCGGCTCGGTGCCGTGGGCGTACGGCGTCGTCGGCGCGGTGCAGCTCGCGACGCACTGGTGGATCTCCAACAAGTCGATGTCGACGGACGACCTCATCGACTACCTGGTGATGATGACGTGGGGCGGAATCTCCGGTATCGCGGCGTCCAGCGGTTCACCGGCCCGCTTCAAGTCGGTTCCGCATCCGCTGCTGGAGAAGGCGACCGAGTCGGACGGGGCGCCCGGGGACGCCTGACCCCTCTTGTGTTACCAGCGGTAACAGGTATCGTTGTCGTGTGACTCACTTCACGGACGACGCGGACGGGCACGACCACGACGAGCCGGACGGCTACCGCGGGCCGGCCCACGTGGTCGTCGGGCAGCGCCCCCCGGTGATCGTCGACGTCGAACTGTCGGGCAACTTCGAGCCGATCAGCGGTCGGTTCGTGTGGCGGGGACGTGTCCGCGAACTGACGCACGCTCTCGGCGAGGACGCGGCGCCCGTCGGCACCGACCTGACGATCACGACGTCAGAGGGCAGTGGCACCGCCCGCGTGAGCGGGCTGGACCTGTGGGGCAGCCACATGGTCGACGGACTCACCCGGCCACCGTTTCCCGTCATGGAGGACACCGAGGGACTGCTCTAGTGTGACGTGTGGCACGTCGCCACCGAACACACGTTGCAGCAGTCCCTTGTCGCTTCTCGCATCCGGAGGTCCAGTTGGCCGACAAGGTTCCCACGTCCCGCCTCGTCCGGGGTTCGAAGCTCGGGCAGGTCGCGGCGGGCCGCGTGATCCGCAACGCCGGCACGCGCGTGTCGATGGTCGGGCGCTCCGAGGAGGTCCGTGCGCGGATCGCCGAGAATTCGGTGCTGGCGGCCGCCGACCAGCTCGTGACGGTGCTGGGCAGCATGAAGGGCGTCGCGATGAAACTCGGGCAGATGCTCTCGATCCTCGATCTCGACCTGGTGCCGGAGGCTCATCGCGAGGAGTTCCAGCGCAAGCTCGCCGCACTGCGGGACCAGGCTCCCACCGCACCGTTCGAGACCATGCGCCGGGTGATCGAGGCCGACTACGGCCGTCCGGCCTCCGACGTGTTCGCCGAGTTCGATCCCGCACCCGTCGCGGCCGCGTCCATCGGTCAGGTGTACCGCGCCCGCCTGCACGACGGCCGGGACGTCGCGGTCAAGGTGCAGTATCCGGGGATCGACGCCGCGATCCGCGCCGACATGAAGAATCTGACGATGTTCCTCAAGGTGTGGAAGTCGACGGTTCCGACGCTGTCGACGCCCGCGCTGCTCAACGAATTGCGGCTGAACTTCGAGGGCGAACTCGACTACGAGCGCGAGGCGCGCACGCAGCACGCGATCGCGCAGCTGTATACGGGCCATCCGTTCGTCGCGGTACCGGACAGCATCCCGGAGCTGAGCACGCGGCGGGTGCTCGTGAGCGAGTTCTTCGAGGGATCTCCGTTCACGAGTATCTGCGCGCTCCCGCAGGACGAGCGAAACCGCATCGGCGAGATCATCTTCCGCTTCTACATCGGGTCGCTGTACCGGTACCACGAGTTCTGCGGCGATCCGCATCCCGGGAACGTGCTGCTCGGCACCGACGGCCGGGTCGCGTTCGTCGACTTCGGACTGTTCAACCGCATGGACGCCGAACACGTCGAGTTCGAGAAGCAGTGCCTGCGCGCCGCGACGGAGGGGCGCAGAGACGATCTCTACGCGCTGATGGTGCGCCGCGGTGTCATCGCGCCGGACGCCGACGTCACGCCCGACGAGTGCCTCGAGTACGTGTACGCGGCCGCCGAGTGGAATCTGGTGGACGAGGAGATCGCCATCACCCCGGAGATGGCGAGCACCGGGTTCCTCCTGGCGATCGATCCGCGGGCGTCGGAGTTCTCGGGCATGAAGAGCCAGAACCTGCCGCCCGAGCACCTTTTCTCGCGCCGCGCCGATTTCCTCACCTTCGGCGTCCTGGGTCAGCTCGACGCGAGCGCCAACTGGCACCGCATCGGCCGCGAGTGGGTGTACGGCGACGCGCCTGCCACGGAACTCGGCGTCGCCGAGGAACGCTGGCGTTCGGACCGCTGAATCCACCCTCTGTGGCAGTCGTTGTGGCACAGTTCGGTCCATGCCTGCGGACGCGAGTGACCTGTGGACCACCCCCGCCGTCGAAGCGCTCCGCGCAGGACCGCACACCCGGGTCTCCGAGATCGACCCCCGCGCCACGCCGGGGTTCACCGGGAACAAGGCCGACGGCGAGCGCATGCTCGAGGAGCGCGGCGCGGTGCTGTCGTCGCTGCAGGAGAAGCTGTACGCCAACGGCCGCTCGGGAGACAAGCGTTCGGTACTGCTGATCCTGCAGGGCATGGACACCGCCGGGAAGGGCGGCATGGTCCGGCACGTCATCGGCCACGTCGATCCCCAGGGCGTCGACCACGCCGCGTTCGGGGTCCCGACGCCCGAGGAGAAGCGCCACCACTACCTGTGGCGGATCAACAAGGCACTGCCTCGCGGCGGTCAGTTGGGGGTGTTCGACCGCTCGCACTACGAGGACGTGCTGGTGGTGCGGGTGCACAATCTGGTCCCGCCCGACGTGTGGGCCGGTCGCTACGAGGAGATCAACCAGTTCGAACGCGAACTGGTCCACAACGGCACCACCATCGTGAAGGTCGCGATGTTCGTGTCGCTGGACGAACAGAAGCGCCGGCTGGCCGAGCGACTCGAGCGCCGCGACAAGTTCTGGAAGTACAACCCCGGGGACGTCACCGAGCGCAAGTTGTGGCCGCAGTACCAGGAGGCCTACCAGGCGATGCTCGACAAGACGTCGACGGAGCACGCACCGTGGTACGTGGTCCCGTGTGATCGCAAGTGGTACAGCCGCATTGCCGTCACCGAACTACTGGTAGACGCACTGCGGCGGCTCGACCTCGACTGGCCTCCGGCCGAGTTCGACATCGAGGTCGAGAAGGAGCGGTTGGCACTGTCGTGACGAGCGCGTGCCGTCAGAGCATGTGAGGGGTGCTGTGGTGCATCTTCTGATCGTGTCGGGTGACGCCGCCGAAGATCGCGGCGGACCCGGACAGCAGGGCCAGTGAGGCCAGTCCCGCGATGACCGCCCACCCGGCGAAGCCTCCGCCCGCCGCGACCAGGAACAGCCCGGCCGCCGCGATGCCCGTCAGGGCCAGTCCGTACCCGGCCCACCCAGCGAAGTCGTTGAGAGTCATTCGCTGTCCCTCCTCCGTGTCGGCATAGAGGTCCGTGCTTCGACGCTACGCCGCCCGAACGCGCTGCGCGAGAAACCGACCGGTCGATGCCGCTCCCGAAAGCCCTCCCGCGGAAGCGATCGCATCCGCGGGAGGTCAGGACGGGAGCGGCGCCCGTCAGAAGGTCGAGGCGTCGATCACGAAGCGGTAGCGCACGTCGCTGGCGACGACGCGGTCGTAGGCCTCGTTGATCCGGTCGGCGGGGATCACCTCGATCTCCGCGCCGATACCGTGCTGCGCGCAGAAATCCAGCATCTCCTGCGTCTGCGCGATGCCACCGACCAGCGACCCGGCCAGGCTGCGACGATTCTTGAGCAGCGAGAATCCGCGGACACTGATCGGGTTCTCGGGCAGGCCGAGCTCGACCAGCGTGCCGTCGATCGCGAGCATCGACAGGTAGCGGTCCATGTCGAGGTTCACCGACACGGTGTTGAGGATCAGGTCGAACTTCCCGCGCAGCGCCTTGAAGGTCTCCTTGTCGGCGGTCGCGTAGTAGTGGTCGGCGCCGAAGCGCAGGCCGTCGTCCTTCTTGCTCAGCGACTGGCTGAGCACGGTGACCTCGGCGCCCATCGCGTGCGCGATCTTCACGCCGACGTGGCCCAGTCCGCCCATACCGACGATCGCGACCTTCTTGCCGGGGCCGGCGCCCCAGTGCGCGAGCGGCGAGTACAGCGTGATGCCGGCGCACAGCAGCGGCGCCGCGACATCCAGTTCGAGACCGTCCGGGATCGACAGGACGAAGTCCTCGTCCACGACGACGTGCGTGGAATACCCACCAGCCGTGCGCTTTCCGTCCCGCCCGACGGTGTTGTAGGTGTCGACGACGCCGTTCTCGCAGTACTGCTCCTCGCCGGCTTCGCAGCTGGCGCACGTGCGGCAGGAGTCGACGAAGCAGCCGACGCCCACGCGGTCCCCGACGGCGTGCCTGGTGACCTCGGACCCGACCTGCGCGACGACGCCGGCGATCTCGTGGCCCGGCACGACCGGGTAACTGGTGCCGCCCCACTCGTTGCGGGCGGTGTGGATGTCGGAATGGCAGATGCCGGCGTACTTGATCTCGATCAGGACGTCGCGCGGCCCGACCTCGCGGCGTTCGATGGTGGTCTTCTCGAGAGGGGCGTCGGCGGAGTTCGCCGCGTAGGCGGAAGCGGTAAGCATCCCCCATGCCTACCCGTTACCGGCGAGTACGCGCAAAGAACCAGGACTGACCTGCACCGGAGAAATGGACCGTTTCCCCCGAAACGCTCCGCGCGGATCGCGATCCGCCTTACCATCCCCGACAACTGAACATGTGTCCATATCCGCTGGGACCATCCGACGCGAACCGAGGGATCGAATGCGCAAAACCGTTGTCGCATTCGCTGCGGCGATCGCAGCGTGCTCAGCCGTCCTGTCGTCCACGACCGCTTCCGCGGCGCCACCGCCCACGCCGATCACCACGCTGCAGGCCGACGGCACCCACCTCGTCGACGGCTACGGACGCACCGTACTTCTGCACGGCGTCAACAATGTCGACAAGGATGCGCCCTACCTGCCCGCGGGTGAGACGCTCACACCGCAGGACATCGACATCCTGGTCCGGCACGGCTTCAACACGGTCCGTCTGGGCACCTCGTTCGACGCGTTGATGCCGCAACGCGGGCAGATCGACGAGGCGTACCTCGACCGGCTCACCGGCGTGGTCGACGCCCTCACCGCCCGCGGGATCCACGTCCTGCTCGACAACCACCAGGACGGTCTCTCGAAGGCATGGGGTGGCAACGGCTTTCCCGAGTGGGCCATCGAGTCCCGACCCCGCGAGTGGGAACCGAACCCCGGGTTCCCGCTCTACTACCTGATGCCGAGCCTCAACGCGGGCTGGGACGAGGTGTGGGGCAACACGCACGGCGCGCTCGACCATCTCGGCACCGCGCTCGGCGCACTGGCCGAGCGCGTGGAGGGCAAACCGGGCGTGATGGGGATCGAGCTGTTGAACGAGCCGTGGCCCGGGTCGCGGTTCCTCTCGTGCTTCCCGAACGGGTGCCCGGATTTCGACCGCACGTACCAGGCCGCGATGCAGAAACTGACCGACGCCGTTCGCGCACAGAACCCGACGATTCCGGTGTACTGGGAGCCCAACGTCACATGGAACCAGATGATGCCGTCGAATCTGTTCGCTCCACCCGTCACACCCGCCCTCACCACCGCCGACGTCGTCTTCGCGCCGCACGACTACTGCATCCCCAGTCAGCTCGCCATCTATCTCGGACTGCCGCAAGCGCTGCGCGGGTTGTGTGTTCCGCAGCAGGACCTCACGTGGTCGAACATCGACGCGATCACCGAGCGCGCGAATGTCCCGACCGTGATCACCGAGTTCGGCGACGGTGATCCGACGGTTCTGAAGAACACGCTCGCGCGTGCCGACGAACGCTTCATCGGTTGGCAGTACTGGCATTTCGGTGCCGGCAACGCCACCGACCCGTTCCTCGGCGAGGTGGGACGTCAGCTCGTACGCACATATCCACAGGCCACGGCCGGTGAGCCCGGGCGGATGACCTTCGACGCCGACAACGGTGACTTCGCGTACCGCTTCACACCGCGGGCGGCGACGCGGCCCACCGAGATCTTCGTGTCGGATCTGCACTACCCGGACGGATACGCGGTGCAGGTCGACGGCGGACAGGTCACGTCCGCGCCCGGCGCCCGGATCGTCACCGTAGTCGCCGACGGCAGCGGACCGGTCACGGTCAAGATCAACCGCCCGGGCTCGGCGGGCGCCGAGGTGCCCGACGGTCCGATCGAGACGAGTTCGTCGGGCAGCTCCGGAAGCTCCTAGGACCTTCCGAACACAGCACACCGGGAGCGGATCCGCAGACGATCCGCTCCCGGTGTGCTGCAAGGGTCGGCGTGCCTACCCCTGCGCGGCACGCCGCCGCAAACGCCGAGCCGCAGCCACGAGGTTGCGCAGCGACGGCTCGAGCTGCCAGTAGTGGCGGGTCTTGAGCCCGCCGTCGGGGTTGGCCCACAGCCGGTCGAGATCCACGGATTCGGCGGCCTCGGTGAGCAGCGCGTCGAGTTCGTCGATGTCGGGGATCCGGGCCGAACGGCTCTCGTACACACCGGGTCCGACGCCGTGCGTGAGCGCCTTCTCCTTGATGGCCTCGAGCACCCAGCTGATCGACCGGGTCGCGACGATCGCCGTGACGTCGGCGTCGAGTCGTTCGATCGCGTCCACGACGGACCGCTGACCGGAGTAGGTCAGGTGCGTGTGGATCTGGGTCGCCGGCTTGGCGCCGCCCGTCGCGAGACGGAAAGCGTCGACGGCCCAGTCCAGGTACTCCTTGCGCCCGGTCTCCCGCAGCGGCAACAGTTCCCGGACGGCCGGCTCGTCGACCTGGATGATCGCGATACCGGCGGCCTCGAGATCGGCGATCTCGTCCCGGATGGCCAGCGCCAACTGGTCGGCGGTCTCGTGCAGCGGCTGGTCCTGGCGCACGAACGAGCGTGCCAGCATCGTGACCGGTCCGGTGAGCATGCCCTTGACCGGCTTGTCGGTCAGGGACTGAGCGTACGTGATCCATTCGACCGTCATCGGCTTCGGACGACGGACGTCGCCGTACAGCACCGGCGGACGGGTGCACCGTGAGCCGTACGCCTGCACCCAACCGTTGTGGGTGAACGCGTAGCCCTCGAGCAGTTCGGCGAAGTACTGCACCATGTCGTTGCGCTCGTGCTCGCCGTGGACGAACACGTCCAGGCCGATGTCCTCCTGCAGCGCGATCGTCTTGGCGATCTCGTCCTGGATCCGCTTGTAGTACTCGTCCCAGTCGAGGCGTCCTTCACCCAGTTCGTAACGGGCCTGGCGGATCTCGTCGGTCTGCGGGAACGAGCCCAGCGTGGTCGCGGGCACGGGCGGCAGGTTCAGGCGTGCCTGCTGCGCGATCCGGCGCTCCTCGTACGGGGCGCGGACGCGATGCTCCGGCTTGATCGCGTTGACCCGGGCGCGGACGTCGTGCTTCTGCTTGAAGTGCACCGACGTCGGCTTCTTGCGCCACCGCTCCGACGGCCCCTCGGTGAGGGCCTTCGCGAGCGAGACCACTTCGCCCACCTTCTGTTTCGCGAAGGCGAGCCGGTCGGCGACGTCGCCGGGCATGTCGTACTCCATGAGCACGTCGTACGGGACGTGCAGCAGTGAGCACGACGTCGAGACGACCAGATCGGGGGTGACGTCCTTGATCTGGTTGAGGTACGTCAGGGTGTTGAACCGGTCGACACGCCACACGTTGCGGCCGTCGACGATGCCCGCATAGATGCGCTTGCGGCGAATACCCGGCACCTTCGCCAGTTCCTCGGCGGTGATGCGCCCGTTGATCAGGTCCAGACCCAGCGCCTCGACAGGTGTCGCGGCCAGGATCGGCAGGGCCTCCCCCAGCGACCCGTACGGGCCGGTGACGAGGATGCGCGGACGCAGCGGCGCGTGGGCGAGCTTGTCGTACGCGCGGCCGAGAGCGGCGAGCTCATCCGCGGTCCGGTCCTCGGTGAAACACGGCTCGTCCAGCTGGACACACGTCGCGCCGGCCTTGGCCAGCTGCGCGAACAGCTTCTCGTACTCGGGCAGCAGCCGGTCGAGGAGGTCGAGGGGCGCGAAACCCTCTGCGGTGGAATCGGGCGCGATCTTCGACAGCAGCAGCAGCGAGAGTGGGCCGAGGACCACCGGGCGCAGCTCGATGCCGCGGGCCTTGGCGCGCTCGAACTCGTCGAGCAGCGTCTCCGAATGCAGCTCGAACGTCGTGTTCTCCGACAGTTCGGGCTGCCGGTAGTGGTAGTTGGTGCCGAAGAAGCGCACCAGCTCGAGCGGCGGGAAGTCGGGCCGGCCGCGAGCCATCGTGAAGTAGAAGTCGAGCGGGTCCAGCTCACCCTCGAGCGGAGCGAACCGCTCGGGGACCGCGCCGAACAGCAGCGCGTTGTCGAGCACGTGGTCGTAGTAGGAGAACGTGTTGCCGGGGACCTGGGTCAACCCGGTGGCAGCCAGCTCGCTCCAGGTCTGCTCCTGCAGTTCCCTTGCGACGGAGACGAGTTCGGCCTTGGAGCCGGTGCCGTGCCAGTAGGCCTCGAGAGCTCGCTTGAGTTCACGGCGGGGCCCGATGCGGGGGTATCCGAGGACGCTGGATCCGTACCCGGCGGTGTTTGCGGCGGACATGCGGATCGACCTTTCGTAGGCGGCTACGCCGCCCGTGCGCCTTTCCGGTAGCGGGAGCTACCAAAAAGGCGCACGGGTGCGGAGCGCTTGTTCAGCTTGCCTTCTTCGTGACACGGCCGTTGTCGGCGTATTCGTAGAAGCCGGCGCCCGACTTCTTGCCGACGAGCCCTGCCTCGACCATCCGCAGCAGCAGTGGCGGGGCCGAGTACAGCGGCTCCTTGAACTCCTCGTACATCGAGTCGGCGATCGACTTGACGGTGTCAAGTCCCACCAGATCGGTCAGCGCGAGCGGACCCATCGGGTGCGCACATCCGAGCACCATCGCCTTGTCGACATCTTCCTTGGTGGCGAAGCCCGACTCCACCATGCGGATCGCGGAGAGCAGGTACGGCACGAGCAACGCGTTGACGACGAAGCCGGACCGGTCCGCAGACCGCACGACCTGCTTGCCGAGCAGCTCGCTCGCGAACGCCTCCGCTCGTGCCGACACCGCGGGGCTGGTCTTGAGCGTGGTGACCAGTTCCACGAGCGGGAGGACGGGAACGGGGTTGAAGAAGTGCATGCCGATGACGCGTTCCGGCGCACTCGTCGCAATCCCCAGCTTCATGATCGGGATCGAGGACGTGTTCGATGCGAGCACCGCGTCCGGATCCGTGACGATCGAGTCGAGTTCGGCGAAGATCTCGCTCTTGATCTTCTCGTCCTCGACGACGGCCTCCACTACGAGCTGCCGGTCGGCGAAGTCGCCGAGGTCGGAGGTGAAGCGCAGCCGCCAGGCGGCCTGCTCCCGCTCGCGTTCGGTGATCTTGCCGCTGCTCACGCCACGGTCGAGCGAGCGCAGGATGCGCGAGCGTCCTGCTGCCGCGAGTTCGCGGCTCGGCTCGTACACCAGCACGTCGACGTGTGCACGGGCGCACACCTCGGCGATTCCGGAACCCATGATGCCGGCGCCGATCACGCCGACGCGCTGAATCTTTTCGCTGGTCACGTCAGCTCCTTTTTCGGAAGTGGAGGTCGGGTCCCCGGGAGGGATCGACGTGGAGGACACCCCGCCGATCCCTCCCGAGAGGTCGAGAGGCCTAGTGGAACTGGCCCTCTTCGGTGGAGCCCTTGAGGGCTGCCGTCGAGGTGTTGGGGTCGACGGTGGTGGCGATGCTGTCGAAGTAGCCGGCGCCGACCTCACGCTGGTGCTTGATGGCGGTGAAGCCGCGCTCCTCGGCAGCCTTGAACTCGCGCTCCTGCAGGTCGACGAAGGCGGTCATGCCCTCGCGGGCGTAGCCGTGCGCCAGGTCGAACATGCCGTAGTTGAGCGAGTGGAAGCCGGCCAGGGTGATGAACTGGAACTTGAAGCCCATCGCGCCGAGCTCCTTCTGGAACTTCGCGATGGTCGCGTCGTCCAGGTGCGCCTTCCAGTTGAAGGACGGCGAGCAGTTGTACGCCAGCAGCTGGTCCGGGAACTCGCTGCGGACGGCCTCGGCGAACTTCTTGGCGACCTCGAGGTCCGGCACACCGGTCTCCATCCAGATGAGGTCGGAGTACGGGGCGTAGGCCTTGGCGCGGGCGATGCAGGGCTCGATGCCGTTCTTGACGCCGTAGAAGCCCTCGGCGGTGCGGGTGCCGTCGAGGAACTCGCGGTCACGCTCGTCGACGTCGGAGGTCAGCAGCGTGGCGGCCTCGGCGTCGGTGCGGGCGATGACGACCGTCGGGACGTCGGCGACGTCGGCGGCCAGACGCGCGGAGGTGAGGGTGCGGATGTGCTGCTGGGTCGGGATGAGCACCTTGCCACCGAGGTGGCCGCACTTCTTCTCCGACGCGAGCTGGTCCTCCCAGTGCGAACCGGCGACACCGGCCGCGATCATGGCCTTCTGCAGCTCGTAGACGTTGAGGGCGCCACCGAAGCCGGCCTCACCGTCGGCGACGATCGGAGCGAGCCAGTTGTCGACGGAGGTGTCACCTTCGACCTTGGCGATCTCGTCGGCGCGCAGCAGCGCGTTGTTGATGCGGCGGACGACCTGCGGAACCGAGTTCGCCGGGTACAGCGACTGGTCCGGGTAGGTGTGGCCGGAGAGGTTGGCGTCGCCGGCGACCTGCCAGCCGGAGAGGTAGATGGCCTTGAGGCCCGCGCGGACCTGCTGGACGGCCTGGTTGCCGGTGAGCGCACCGAGCGAGTTGATGTAGTCCTCGTTGTTGACGAGATCCCAGAGGATCTCGGAGCCGCGACGAGCGAGGGTGGCCTCTTCGACCACGGTGCCCTGCAGCTTGACGACCTGCTCGGCCGTGTAGTTGCGCGTGACGCCCTTCCAGCGGGGGTTGGTGTCCCAATCCTTCTGGATCTCTTCTGCGGTCCTCGGGGTGCCGGTGGTCGACATCGAAAGCTCCACTTCTTGTCTGCTGCTTCGACCGGTACGGATGTACTGCTTCACATCGTTGCCAGGCCGTTCGGATGTACGAACCGAGAATGGCACAGCCGAAAACCGCCGTCTACCTGTTGCTAATGCCAATCTTCGCTAGCTTTTCATTTCAATCTGCAAAGCTTGCTAATTTTCATAGAGCCAAGCAGTTGCTTGGGTTACCGATCAGTAGCAATGAAAGTTACCCGCAAGTAGGCCCTCACCTCGGGGTTAGCGCGAAAACCGGACAGGACCCCGAGAGGTGAAGTTGGACACGTCGGACACCCGAACCGGACAGCGCCCTCACCGAACCGTTCGCAGGCTTGTGAGGGCAATCACAGGAATCGGACAGCGTTCCGTACACCGGAACGGTCGGGAATCGGCGTCACAGATACTTCGGGCCTCGCGGGTAGCCGCGTCGGCGGCGCTACTGCCGGCCGAGAATGGCCACGCGCGCGAAGCCGTACCGCGCGTCGAGGGCAGCCGTCGACCCGGACAGGTCGTAGGCATGGGAGCCGAACTCGGCACACTCGATGACCGCGGAACCCGTGACGATCGGCGACAGCCGCGTGACCTCCCACTGGGTGTGGACCAGTGTCGGCATCTCCGCACCGGTCCCCGAGCCGCTCACGACGTCCTCCCGCCACGACTGACACGCGAGCCAGTCGGGGGTGAGCTGTACCTGTTCGCCGTCGCATTCGGCCAGCTCGACGTGGCCCACCACTCCCCTGCCGACGCCGTCGACCGGGGGGATGGAGAAGCCCATCCCGCCGACGCCGTTCACCAGGCTCAGCGCCGTGTGCGGTAGGTCCGGCAGAGAGAACGGGTCGCGGTCGCCCTCCTCGATGGGGGCGCCGACGAGGAAGTCCGACGTGTACGCGCTCTCGTCCTGCTCTCCCGGCAACAGACAGTTGCACGACATCCCGGCGAACAACCGACCGACCGGAACACCCACGGCGTCCGAGTCCGCGGACAGTGGTTCGACGATCCACACCGCCAGTTGGGGCCGATCCGCGACCGCGAAGGGCTCGGGCAGGAGCGCGCGGGCGAATCCCCGGCTCACGTCTGTCGTGAGGACGAGCCAGCGGGCGGCCACGGCTACCGCGTCGGCCTCCGTCGCCGGCCCGGCGGTCTCGTCGTCCGGCGCTGCCGCCACCTCGACGGGGCCGACCGCGTCCGACGGCTCCACGGACCCCGACGCCACGGAACCGGATTCCACGGCGTCACTGGACGGGAGGAGTGTCGAAGCGCGAAGTCCGACGCGAGCTCGGCGCTTGGAGGTGAAGATCATCGTGGCCTCTGGCGGTTCCTGGTCGAATGCCGGGCCGACGCGGGGCCGACCGGCGACACTGCAGCAGAGAACGGCCCACGCCCGGTGCGGAGGGCGAGCGTGAACCGGGGGCTCCCGCCCTGCGGAGGGCGCCCACGTCCGTGCGCTCGGGACGCGCGAGCCCCCACCGCTCGCCCCAAACTGCCTAGCAACCAATGCTTTACACAATCGATCAATGACTGTCGCCAAGCTTTTGCCACCGTCACCGAGATGTCAAGGCTTGTGCCTGAAACGTCATGTTCGGTCTGTTGTTCGTTTCGTCCGTGAACACCTCTCGGCGTGCCGATGCTAAGCCGAGCCTTTGCACGGTTAGCAGGGCGCTCGTACGCTGGCGAGCATGTCCAAGACCTTCGTCGGCGCCCGGCTGCGACAGCTCCGCACCGAGCGTGGCCTGAGCCAGGCCGCCCTCGCCAAGACGCTGGACATCTCGGCCAGCTACCTCAACCAGATCGAGCACGACGTGCGCCCGCTGACCGTGCCGGTGCTGTTGCGGATCAGTGAGGTGTTCGGGGTCGACACCACGTTCTTCTCGTCGCAGGACGACACCCGGTTGATCGCCGAGCTGCGCGAGGTGGCTCTCGACAAGGACATGGGCATCGACGCCGATGCGCAGGAGATCGCGGAGATGGTGTCGTCGCATCCGGGTCTGGCCAAGGCGATGGTGAACATGCACCGCCGCTTCCGGAACACGTCGGCGCAGTTGGCCGCGGCCACCGAGGACCGGTTCAGCGACGGCAGCGGCAGCGGGTCGATCACGATGCCGCACGAGGAAGTGCGCGACTACTTCTATCAGCGGCAGAACTACATCCACGACCTCGACACCGCCGCGGAGGACCTCACCGCGCGCCTGCGCTTCCACCGCGGCGACATCGCCGACGGGATCGCCCGGCGGCTCGAGAACCTGCACGACGTCCAGATCGTCCGCCGCATCGATCTCGGCGAGAACGTGCTGCACCGCTACGACCCGGAGACCCGGGTGCTCGAGATCTCGCCCGCGCTGTCGGGTGGGCAGCAGGTGTTCAAGTTCGCGACCGAGCTCGCCTACCTCGAGTGCGGCGATCTGCTCCGCCGGCTGGTGGACGAGGGCAACTTCACCTCCGACGAGGCCCGCTCGCTCGCGATGCTCGGCCTCGCCAACTACTTCGCGGCGGCCACGGTGCTGCCGTACGGCCAGTTCCACGAGATCGCGGAGGACTTCCGGTACGACATCGAGCGGCTGTCGGCGTTCTACGCGATCAGCTACGAGACGATCTGTCACCGGCTGTCGACGCTGCAGCGCCCGAAGCAGCGGGGCGTGCCGTGGTCGTTCGTCCGAGTCGACCGCGCCGGCAACATGTCGAAGCGTCAGTCCGCCACCGGTTTCCACTTCTCGTCCAGCGGCGGCACGTGCCCGCTGTGGAACGTGTACGAGACGTTCGCGTACCCCGGCAAGATCATGACGCAGATCGCGCAGATGCCGGACGGCCGCAACTACCTGTGGGTGGCGCGCACCGTCGAGCGCCGCGCGCAGCGGTACGGGCAGCCCGGCAAGACGTTCGCGATCGGTCTGGGATGCGAGCTGCGGCACGCGCCGCGGGTGGTCTACGCCGACGGTCTCGATCTCGGTGGCAGCACCGCCACCCCGATCGGTGCCGGCTGCCGTGTGTGCGAGCGGATGAACTGCCCGCAGCGGGCCTTCCCTCCCCTGGGCAAGGAACTCGACATCAACGAGCACCGCAGCTCGGTGTCGCCGTACACGATCCTCTGATCCACCAGCACCTTTCCCGATAGTCGGGTCTCGTCCGTCGAGGCCGCGTGAGCTCCTGTTCATGCGTACGTAATACGCGACACGAACTCGTGATCCACAGACATTCCGGCGCAACAACTTCCGCCTACTGTCTCGAATCACGGATACAGCGTCGTATACGTACCTCTCCGCAGCTCAGCGTCATTCCTCTCGACGGAAAGGCTCGTTCATGCCCACGTTCTCGAAGCGTGCTCTCACCGCCCCGGCCGCACTCGCGGCCCTCGGCCTGGTTCTCACCGCCTGCGGCAGCAAGGCGTCGGACACCTCGGCCGCCGGTACGACGTCCACCGCGTCCTGCGTCGACACGTCGGGCGACACGATCAAGGTCGGTTCGCTCAACTCGCTGTCCGGCACGATGGCGATCAGCGAGGTCACCGTCCGCGACTCCATCGCCCTCGCGGTCGAGGAGATCAACAACGCCGGCGGCGTGCTCGGCAAGAAGATCCAGGTCGTCGCCGAGGACGGCGCGTCCGAGCCGACGGTGTTCGCAGAGAAGGCCGAGAAGCTCATCAGCAGCGACTGTGTCGCAGCCGTTTTCGGTGGTTGGACGTCGTCGAGCCGCAAGGCGATGCTGCCGGTGTTCGAGGACAACAATGCGCTGCTGTACTACCCCGTGCAGTACGAGGGCCTCGAGGACTCCCCCAACATCTTCTACACCGGCGCGACCACCAACCAGCAGATCGTTCCCGCGCTGGACTACCTGAAGGAGAAGGGCGTCAAGTCGCTGTACCTGGTGGGCAGCGACTACGTCTTCCCGCAGACCGCCAACCGGATCATCAAGGCGTACGCGGCCGCCAACGGCATCGAGATCAAGGGCGAGGACTACACGCCGCTCGGTTCCACCGACTTCTCGACGATCGTCAACAAGGTCCGCACCGCCGACGCCGACGCCGTCTTCAACACCCTCAACGGTGATTCGAACGTCGCGTTCTTCCGCGAGTACGCCAATGTGGGTCTGAAAGCCGCTGACATGCCGGTGGTCTCGGTGTCGATCGCCGAGGAGGAGGTGGGCGGCATCGGTGCGCAGAACGTGACCGGTCAGCTCACCGCCTGGAACTACTACCAGACCGTCGACTCGCCCGAGAACAAGAAGTTCGTCGACGCATACAAGGCGAAGTACGGAGCGAACAAGCCGACGTCGGATCCGATGGAGGCCGCCTACACGTCGGTGTACTTGTGGAAGAACACCGTCGAGAAGGCCGATTCGTTCGCGGTGGCCGACGTCCAGGCCGCGGCCGACGGTGTCAGCTTCCAGGCACCGGAGGGCCTGGTGACCATCGACGGCGACAACCACCACATCACCAAGACCGCGCGCATCGGCGAGATCCGCGGCGACGGCCTGATCTACACCGTGTGGGAGTCCGACGGCCCGATCCAGCCGGACCCGTACCTCGAGAGCTACGACTGGGCGAAGGACCTGTCCGGCTCGGGTAGCTAGCTCACGAACAACGACGAGGAAGGGCGGGCACCGATGGATGTCGTTATCGGGCAGCTGTTCACCGGCCTGAGCATCGGGTCGATCCTGTTGTTGGCGGCACTGGGCCTGTCGCTGACCTTCGGCCAGATGGGCGTGATCAACATGGCCCACGGCGAATTCATCATGGCCGGCTCGTACACCGCGTACGTGGTGCAGCAGGTCGTTTCGAGCGCCGGGGCGTCGCTGCTGATCTCCCTGGTGGTGGGCTTCGTGGTGGGCGGCCTGATGGGCGTGCTGCTCGAGGCCACCTTGATCCGGCGGATGTACCACCGGCCGCTGGACACCCTGCTGGTGACTTTCGGTGTGGGACTGGTACTCCAGCAGCTGGCCCGGGACATCTTCGGTGCGCCCGCCGTCAACGTCGTCGCACCCACGTGGCTCACCGGCGGCGTGGAGATCCTCGGCGCCGTGGTGCCGAAGACCCGCATCTTCATCCTGGTGCTCGCGATCGTCGCGGTCGCGGTGCTGTCCTTCGCACTGGCGAAGACCTCGATGGGTCGCCGCATCCGGGCCGTCGTGCAGAACCGCGACCTTGCGGAGACCAGCGGAATCTCGTCGCGCCGAACCGATGTGACGACATTCTTCATCGGCTCCGGTTTGGCCGGCGTCGCCGGTGTCGCGCTCACGCTGATCGGGTCGACGAGCCCGACCATCGGCCAGTCGTACCTGATCGACGCATTCCTCGTGGTCGTGATCGGTGGCCTGGGCCGGCTGTCGGGTGCCGTGGTCGCGGCCTTCGCGCTCGGCATTCTGAACTCGTTCATCGAGTACTCGACCACGGCGTCGATCGCCAAGGTGATCGTGTTCGTGCTCATCGTCATCTTCCTGCAGGTCCGCCCGCAGGGACTGTTCGTCGCCAAGACAAGGAGCCTGGTATGACCGTGCTCAGTCGCTACCGGGTGTGGGTGGGATTCGCCGTCGCCGCGGTCGTCCTCTTCGGAGTCGCACCGGCCATGCTGTCGGACTTCCGGCTCAATCTCCTGGCCAAGTTCCTGTGCTTCGCGATAGTCGCGGTCGGCATCGGATTAGCTTGGGGCCGTGGAGGAATGCTCACCCTCGGACAGGGTGTGTTCTTCGGCCTCGGCGCCTACATCATGGCGATGCATCTCAAGATCGCCGACGCGGAACTGCGCGGGGACTCGGTGCCGGACTTCATGCAGATCGCCGGCATCCGCGAACTCCCCTCCTACTGGACGCCGTTCGCGGATCCGTTCACGACCATCGCCGCGATCCTGCTCGTTCCCGCATTCGTCGCGTTCCTGCTCGGCCTCGGCGTGTTCAAGCGCCGGGTCAAGGGCGCGTACTTCGCAATCCTGTCGCAGGCGCTCGCGGCGGCGTTCGCGATCCTGCTCATCGGCCAGCAGTCGATCGGTGGATCCAACGGCCTCAATCGGTTCCGCACGTTCTTCGGCTTCAATCTGTCCGATCCGGCGAACAAGCGGATGTTGTTCTTCATCGCAGCCGCCGTACTGCTGCTCGTCGTCGCCGCGACCCGGCAGTTGATGAACTCCCGCTACGGTGAGCTCCTGGTCGCGGTCCGCGATCAGGAGGAGCGGGTCCGGTTCCTGGGCTACGACCCCGCGAACATCAAGGTCGTGGCCTACACGGTCGCCGCGTTCTTCGCCGGCATCGCGGGCGCACTGTTCGTGCCGATCGTCGGCATCATCTCCCCCGCCGATGTGGGCATCGTCCCCTCGATCGCGTTCCTCATCGGGGTGGCGATCGGTGGCCGCACCACCCTGCTCGGGCCGGTGCTCGGCGCGATCGGTGTCGCGTGGGCACAGACCACCCTGTCGGAGAACTTTCCGTCGGCGTGGACGTACGCGCAGGGCCTGCTGTTCATCGTCGTCATCGGCTTCTTCCCGGCCGGCATCGCGGGGTTGGCCAAGCTCTTCGGACGGCGCCGGCGCGCCGCTCCCCTCGAAAGCGAACCCGAGTCCGCCCGCGAACTGGAGGTCGCACGATGACCGAACCCCAGCCCACCCTCGGCGGCAACGCCGGAATGTCCAGCCAGTACCTCGAGATTCGCGATCTGCGGGTCACATTCGACGGCTTCACCGCCGTCGACGGCGTCGACCTGACGCTGTTCCAGGGCGATCTACGCTTCCTCATCGGGCCCAACGGCGCCGGCAAGACCACGCTGGTGGACGCCGTCACCGGCCTGGTGCCGGCCACCGGTTCGGTCACCAAGTCCGGTGTCGAACTGCTGGGGCAGAAGGTCCACAAGATCGCCCGCTCGGGCGTTGGACGCACCTTCCAGACCGCGTCGGTGTTCGAGGACCTCACGGTCCTGCAGAACCTCGACATCGCCGCCGGCGCCGGACGATCCGCGCTGACACTGCTCCGCCGCCGCAGAAATGTCCTGCCGCAGATCGAGGAAGCCCTCGCTACGATCGGCCTGACCGACCTGCGCGACTGCAAGGCCGGCATCCTGCCGCACGGCCAGAAGCAGTGGCTCGAGATCGGCATGCTGCTGGTGCAGGACGCCGACGTCCTCCTGCTCGACGAGCCCGTGGCCGGCATGAGCCACGAGGAACGCGAAGAGACCGGGAACCTGTTGCGACGCATCGGCGCCGAGCGCACCGTCGTGGTCGTCGAGCACGACATGGACTTCATGCGGGCCTTCGCGACCTCCGTGACGGTGCTGGCCCGCGGCAAGGTCATCGCCGACGGCAGCGTCGAAGAGATTCAGGCCCACCCGATGGTGCAGCAGGTGTACCTCGGCACCGCGGCCGCCGCCGACGTTCTCGAGGAGGCCTGATCATGTTGGAGCTCGTCGACATCCGCACCGGCTACGGCCGCACCGAGATCATCCACGGCGCCACCGTCACCGTGCCCGCCGACGGCGTCGCCGCGGTCATGGGACACAACGGCGCCGGCAAGACCACGCTGCTGCGCGCCGCGGTCGGGCTGGCGAAGACGACGTCGGGCAAGGTCCTGCTGGACGGCCGGGACGTCACGAGGCTGCGGCCGAGCGCCCGTGTCGCCCGCGGCCTCGCGTACGTCCCGCAGGGCCAGCAGTCGTTCGGCCAGCTGACCGCACTCGAGAACATGCAGGTGGTCGCCGACGGCCGCAAGCGCGGCAAGGCGCTCATCGACGAGCAGCTGGCACTGTTCCCGGCACTCGAATCGCTACTCGACCGACGGGCCGGGCTGCTCTCGGGCGGTCAACGTCAGCAGCTGGCGATCGCCCGCGCACTCATCACCGAACCGCGCGTGCTGGTGCTCGACGAGCCGACCGAGGGCATCCAGCCGTCGGTCGTGGCCGAGATCGAATCCGCGATCGTCGAACTCACGCGCCGCGGCAATCTCGGTGTCCTCCTGGTGGAGCAGCACATCGGGTTCGCCCTGCAATCCGCCCAGCGCTACTACATCCTCGAGTCCGGCCGCGTCACGTCGACCGGTGCCGGCGGCGCCGACGCCGAGTCCGTCGTGCGCTCCGCCATGGCGATCTGACCTGCCGCTCTCACCGGCCTCCGCTGCTCCCTCCCACCGAAGGAGACCTTTCGTGTTCCCCGCTTTCGACACCCTGCTCGTCGCCAATCGCGGCGAGATCGCCTGCCGCATCGTCCGGTCCGCTCGCGAACTCGGGCTCAAGACCGTCGCCGTGTACTCCGACGCCGACGCGTGTGCCGCCCACGTGGAGATGGCCGACGCGGCCGTCCGGCTCGGACCCGCCCCCGCGGCGGAGTCGTATCTGCGCACCGACAAGGTCATCGAGGCGGCCCTCGCCACCGGCGCCGGGGCGATCCACCCCGGCTACGGGTTCCTCTCGGAGAACGAGCAATTCGCCGCGGCGGCGGAGCAGGCCGGTATCGCGTTCGTCGGCCCCACTCCCGATCAGCTCCGGGTGTTCGGCAACAAGCACACCGCCCGCGAGGCGGCACGCGCCGTGGGCGTCCCGCTGGTTCCCGGCAGCGGCCTCCTCGAATCGGTCGAGGAGGCCCTCGCCGAGGCCGAGCGCATCGGCTACCCGGTGATGCTCAAGGCGGTCGGTGGCGGCGGCGGTATCGGCATGCAGGCGTGTTTCACACCGGAGGCGCTGCGCGCGGCGTACGACACGGTGCAGCGGATGGCGGCGGCGAACTTCTCGTCGTCGGGCGTCTTCCTGGAACGTTTCGTCGCCCGCGCGCGTCACATCGAGGTGCAGGTGTTCGGCGACGGCGCCGGTCGCACGGTGAGCCTGGGCACCCGTGACTGCTCGCTGCAGCGCCGCAACCAGAAGGTGGTGGAGGAGGCGCCGGCGTCGGGCCTGCCCGACCACGTCACCGAGCAGTTGCTGCGCTCCTCCCGCGATCTGGCGTCGTCGGTGAACTACCGTTCGGCGGGCACCGTCGAGTTCGTGTTCGACGTGGACCGCGGCGAGGCGTCGTTCCTGGAGATGAACACCCGACTGCAGGTGGAGCATCCCGTCACCGAGGAGGTGACCGGTGTCGACCTGGTGGCGTGGATGCTGCGCCTGGCGGGCGGCGACGCGTCGATGCTGGACGGTCTGCCGGACAGCGGCCCGGCGATCACCGGCCACGCCGTCGAGGCCCGCGTGTACGCCGAGGATCCCGGGCGGGACTATCGGCCCAGCGCCGGGACGCTCACGTCGGTGCAGTTTCCCGCCGCCGCGCGGGTGGAGACGTGGGTCGACACCGGCACCGAGGTGAGTGCCCACTACGACCCGATGCTCGCGAAGATCGTCACCCGCGGCGACACCCGCGAGGAGGCGGTCGCGAAGCTGGGCGGCGCGCTGGCGGAGACCCGCCTCTACGGCGTGCAGACCAATCTCCCTCAGCTGCGGCACATCTGCGCCCAGCCGCTCACCGACCACACGACGTCCGCACTCGCCGACATCCCGGCCACGGGACCGCGCATCGACGTGCTGCGGGCCGGCACCATGACGACCGTGCAGGACCTTCCGGGCCGGATCGGGCTGTGGCAGGTCGGTATTCCGCCGTCGGGCCCGATGGACGACCTGTCGTTCCGGCTCGCCAACACCGCCGTCGGCAATCCGGTCGACGCACCCGGCCTCGAATGCACGCTGCAGGGACCGCGGCTCGAGTTCTCCACGCCGACGGTGGTGTGCGTGACGGGCGCCGACGCACCGGTGACCGTCGACGGACTCGCGGCGGCGATGTGGGAGCCGATCGAGATCGCCGCCGGCTCGGTGCTCGACATCGGCGCCCCCGCCGACACCGGACTGCGCACGTACCTCGCCGTGCGCGGCGGGCTGGACGTCCCGCTGTTCCACGGCAGCGCATCGACGTTCACGCTCGGCGGGTTCGGCGGCGTCACCGGCAGCGCCGTCGCGACCGGCGACGTGCTGGGGATACGCCCCGAGAGCGACACGTCGACCGCGCCGGCGCGTGTCCCGGACGACGTGCGCCCCGAACTGACCCACACGTGGCACCTCGCGGTCACCGAGGGTCCGCAGCCGTCGCCGTCGTACTTCACCGACGCGGACATGACGCAGTTCTACGAGACCACGTGGATCACCGCGAGCCACGCCAACCGCACCGGGATCCGGCTCGACGGACCCAAGCCGACGTGGTCGCGCACCGACGGCGGCGACGCGGGGTTGCACCCGTCGAACCTGCACGACAATCCGTACAGCGTCGGTGCGCTGAACGTCTCGGGCGACACCCCGATCCTGCTGGGCCCGGACGGTCCGAGTCTCGGCGGGTTCGCGTGCCCGCTCACGGTGACGAGCGCGCACCGCTGGAAGATGGGACAGATCCGCCCCGGCGACGCCGTGCGCTTCGTTCCGGTGCCCGACGCGGACGCCGACTCGCTGCGCCGCTCCGACGCGATGCGCGCGAAGGACGTTCCGGCCGTGCGGGTCGCCCGCGGGGACGGCGGCGTCCTCGGCCGCACCGACGCCGGCGACGACCGCCCGGAGGTGGTGTACCTGCGCGGCGGCGACGACAACATCCTCGTCGAGTACGGTCCGATGGCCCTCGATCTCGGGTTGCGGATGCGGGTGCACGCACTGTCGGAGGCGCTGGCGGACCTGCAGGTCTCGGGGCTGATCGACGTCACCCCGGGCGTCCGGTCGCTGCACCTGCACTTCGACCCGGACGTGTTGCCGCAGTATCGCCTCCTGGGGGTGCTGCAGGAACTCGAGAGCCGACTGCCTGCGACCCACGATCTGGTCGTCCCGAGCCGTACCGTGCGCCTGCCACTCTCGTTCGACGACCCGTCGATCGCCGAGGCGATGGCCCGCTACCGCAGCGGGGTGCGGGACACCGCACCGTGGCTGCCGTCGAACACCGAGTTCATCAGGCGGATCAACGGACTCGGCAGCGTCGACGACGTCCGCAAGGCCGTGTTCGACGCGGAGTACCTGGTACTCGGACTGGGTGACGTGTATCTCGGTGCGCCGCTGGCTGTTCCGCTCGATCCGCGGCACCGGCTGGTGACCACCAAGTACAACCCGGCCCGCACGTGGACGCCGTCGGACGCGGTCGGGATCGGCGGCAAGTACCTGTGCGTGTACGGGATGGAGTCGCCGGGCGGCTATCAGCTGATCGGGCGGACGGTGCCGATCTGGTCGGGCTACCGGCAGCGGGCACCGTTCGAGTCCGGCAAGCCGTGGCTGTTCCGCTTCTTCGACCGGATCGTGTGGGAGCCCGTCACCCCCGAACAGCTCGAGCAGGCTCGGTCCGATTCCCGCGCAGGGCGATTCGACGCCGACGTCAGCGAGGGCACGTTCGCACTGGCCGACCACCTGCGCTTCCTCGAGGAACACGCCGAGTCGATCGCCGAGTTCGAGGAACGTCAGGGGGCGGCGTTCGAGGCCGAGAAGCGGGCGTGGCACGCGGCCGGCGAGTTCGACCGCGTCGACGCCGGGCCGGCCCCCGAGCCCGCGACCGAGGAGCTGGACGTCCCACCGGGCGCCGTCGTGGTGGAGGCCCCGATGGTCGGCAACGTGTGGCGGGTGGAACTCGCACCGGGACAGCAGGTATCCGCGGGCGATCCGGCGGTGGTCCTCGAAGCCATGAAACTCGAGATGCCGGTCCCGTGTCCCGCCGCCGGCACGGTGCTCCAGGTGCTCGCGGAGCCGGGCGCCAAGGTGGCGCCCGGGACTCCGCTGGCCGTCATCGGCTGAGCTGCTGCTCGGCGAGCACCTTCACGACCCCCTTGGCGACCTTCCCCCCGGGCGCCAAGGGGAGCTCGTCCACCGTGACGACGTGCTCGGGCGTGTACTCGCGGGTGACGCCCTGCGCGGCCAGCCACGAGGACAGGTCGTCCGCTGTCAGTTCGGTGCCGTCTGCCGTCACCACGACGGCGCACACCTTCTCGCCGAACAGGGCGTCGTGCACACCGACCACCGCCACCATCGTGACCGCCGGATGGGCGCGGACGAACTCCTCGACCTCGACGGCCGAGATGTTCTTGCCACCGCGGATGATGATGTCCGCCTTGCGGCCCACCACCCGTAGGCGTCCGGCCGCGTCGATCTCGACGATGTCCCCGAGCAGCATCCAGCCGTCGTCCGTGTACAGCTCGGCGTTGGCGGCGTCGTCGTCCCAGTAGCCGTGGCACGTCAGGGGGCCGTTGACGCCGGGCTGGCCGCGGCGCTCGGCACCGAGCACCTCGGTACCCGCGTCGTCGAACACCCGGACCCGAGCCTCGTCCACCACGCGCCCGCACGTGCGCAGGCGGGTGTCGGCGTCGT
This sequence comes from Prescottella sp. D32, assembly GCF_037287305.1. Classification (NCBI taxonomy): domain Bacteria; kingdom Bacillati; phylum Actinomycetota; class Actinomycetes; order Mycobacteriales; family Nocardiaceae; genus Rhodococcus; species Prescottella sp. D32. The sequence goes on along the minus strand of NZ_JARBSW010000001.1, from coordinate 1,179,194 downwards.
CGTCGACGGTCGTGACGCTCACCGCGCCGGTCTCGTTGGAACCGTAGAACTGGAGCACCGCGGCCCCGGTCCGCTCCTCGAACGCGAGCGCCTCCGAGTACGGCACCGCCTCACCGCCGGTGAACATCGCGCGCAGGGCACCGAGATCGGCGGCCTGTGCCCGCTCGGACCGCAACAGCATCTTGAACTGGGTACTGACGCAGTTCAGGATCGTCACCCGCTCACGCTCGAGCAGGTCGACCATCACGTCGGCGTTGAACCGTTCGACCACCACGTTCGGTGCGCCGAGCAGCGCCGGCAGGAAGTGCGACGTCCACAGCCCGAACCCGAAGGGCGCCGGGACCGCACCGAAGAAGACGTCGTCGCCGGTGATCCTCCCGGCCCGCACGGCCACCTCGGAGAACCCGATCCAGCGGCGCTCGGTCTGGGTCACCAGCTTCGGCAGACCGGTGGTGCCGGACGTGGAGTTGAGCAGCGAAACGTCGTCGACGCCGAAACGTGGGCTGGTGGAGTCGAATCGGCGGTCGGTGACCTCGACCCGTTCGCCGGCGGCGTCCTCGACCTCGACGGAGCCGAGGTCGTCCACGTAGATCACGTGCTCCGGCCCACCGGTCCGCTCGCGCAGTTCCGCGACGAGAGCCGCGGTGTCCTGGCCGCGCAGCGACCGCGTGGTGACCAGCGTCCGGCACCCGGCGCGGGTGCTCAGATGCGCCACTTCCTTGACGCCCGAACGAGACCCGATGCCTACCGCGATCCGTCCCGTGCGGTATGCGGCGCACAGCGCGGCATGGAAGACCATGGTGTCGGGCAGGTACAGCGCGACGGCGGAGTCCTCGCCCACCGCCGCCAGTGCGGACGCGATGCGGTCGGTGGTCGCGTCGTAACTGGCCCACGAGATCCGCGAGTCCGGCGTGATGAACGCGATCCGCTCGCCGATCGTGAGGGCCCAGTGCCGCACCAGTTCGCTGACGCTCAGGCCGTCGAGCTTGCGGGGATCGGTCGCGAAGTCACCGACCGCGACGTCCAGGGTGGTCGAGAAACGTCGGGTCACCGTCACTGCTCCACTGTCGCTTCCAACATGCCCATCGACTGCTTGTACGCGGTGTCGAGCGACGCCGCGTCGTCCCGCATGTCGACGATCCGGCCGCGCTGCATCACGTAACCGCGCTGGACCACCGCCTTCAGCGCCGCCAAGGCCGGTTCGGCGACCAGCACCGTCACGCCGTCGGCGGCGAGACCGGCCACCAGCGAACGCAGTTCGGCGACGATCTTCGGCGCGAGGCCCGTCATCATCTCGTCGAGCAGCAGCACCTTGGGCGTCGCGAGCAGCGCCCGCCCCAGCACCAGCATCTGCTGTTCGCCGCCGCTGAGCACACCGGCGTAGCTGCCGGATCGCTCGCGCAGCACCGGGAACCGGTCGAACGCCGAGTCGATCGCGTCCTTCTTCAGTCCGAGCAGATCGGCACCCACCTGCAGGTTCTCGCGGACCGACATCTTCATGAACAACTGCCGGCCCTGCGGAACGTACGCGAAACCTTCCCGGACCCGCTGCAGCGCGGACATCCCGTCGACCCGCCGGCCGTCCATCATCACCTGCCCGGTGCCGCGGACGGATCCGTAGACCGCCCCGAACAGGCTGGACTTGCCGGCGCCGTTGGGACCGACGACGGCGGTCACCGTCGAGGACGGCGCCGTGAACGAGACGCCGTCGACCGCGACGGCCGATCCGTACCGGACCTTCAGGTGCGTCACCTCGAGCGTGGTCATGACACTTCCTCTCCTGCACCGAAGTACACCTCACGCATGGCGTCGCTCGCGAGACACTCGGCGGGCGCGCCGTGGAAGGCGACCGATCCGAAGTCGAGCAGCACGACGGTGGACGCGAGTTCGGCGATGAGGTCGACGTTGTGGTCGACCAGCACGACGCCGCGACCCTGGGCCTGAATCTTGCGCACCGCCCCGGCGATCGCGGCGATGCCCGTGTGGTCGGCGCCGGCGAACGGCTCGTCGAGCAGAAGCACCTGCGGATCCGTGGCCATCGCGCGCGCCACCTCGACCAGGCGCTGCCCGCCGAGGCTCAATTCGCCGCAGGCGCTGGCGGTGTCGTCGATCGCGTACTCGTGCGCGACGGCGCGCGCCCGGTCCGCGGTGGCGTCCCAGTTCTCGAACGGCCCCTTGAGTGCCCACCTCAGCGAGTGCAGCGGCGTGCGCATCCGGCGACCGTACAGTGCCGGCACGATGTTCTCGACGGCGCTCAGTTCCAGCGCCAACTGCGGGTGCTGGAAGGTCCGCGAGAGCCCCTGACGTGCCCGCTTCTCGCTGGGCCCGGTCAGCGTGCGGCCGGCGAGCGTCACGGTGCCGGCGTCCGCCTTCTGCGTCCCGAAGATGCAGTCCACCAGCGTGGTCTTGCCGGCGCCGTTGGGGCCGACCAGACCGACCACCTCGCCGGGGGCGACGGTGAACGAGACGTCGTCGACGGCGCGGACACCGCCGTAGTTCTTGGTGAGGCCCGAGACCTCGAGCAGCACGCTCACGTTCGATCACTTCCTCGTTCGTCGGAACCACCACGACCGGTCACCTTGGCGAATGCCGTTCCCACCCAGCCGATCACGCCGCCCGGCGCGACGATGAGGATCAGCAGCACCGCCACGGCGAGCAGCAGTTCGCCGCTGCCCTGGTAGCCGGGCATGTTGAGGGTGACGATCACGACGATCAGCGCACCGAGCGGGGCGCCCCACGCGCTGTTGCGGCCGCCGATGATCGGCATGAAGATCGCGAGGAACACGATGCTGAGGGTGAACGTCTCCGGCGTGACGGCCTGCACGGACACCGTGAACAGCGAGCCGCCGGTCGATGCGATCGCCGCACCGATCGCGAGCGCGATCACCGTCAGGTGTGCCGGGTTGACGCCCGACGAGCGGGCGGCGTTCTTGTTGTCGCGGGCGGCGCGCAGGGTCAGGCCCCACACGGACTTGCGCATGCGGTCGACGATCACCGCGATCGCGCAGACGAACAGGATCGCCAGAACCACCAGCGTGTATCGCGGCGGCTGCCACCCGAACAGTGTGACGGCCTCGACGCCGGAGATGCCCGCCGAACCACCGGTGAAGTCGGGCCCGTCGATGAGCCAGTGCTCGAAGGCGATTCCGAACAGCAGGGTGACGGCCGCGAGATAGAAGCCGGACAGCTTCTGCGTCGCGAGCGCCAGGATCACCGCGACCACTGCCGCGACGAGGGCGCCGATCACCCAACCCCACCACATCGACAGCCCGGTCTTCACCGAGACGAGAGCGACGGCGTACGCGCCGATCGCGGCGTACGCGCTGTAGGCCATCGACAGCGAACCTGCCATGACGAACGGGATGTACATGCCCAGGGCGATCAGCGAGTACGTCGCGGCCAGGAACACCAGGTCCTGCCGGTACAGGCTCGGCCCCATCCACACCAGTACCGCGGCGACGACGACGAGCGTGATGCCCGCCTCGATCGCGATGTTGGTGAGCGACCGGCGGGCCCGCGAGGGACGTGCCGGCGCTGCCGCCTCCGACGGCGGTGACGTGAGAGTCGACATCAGACGCGGACCTTCCTCGAGAGCAGGCCCTCCGGCCGGAAGGCGAAGAACACCAACGCGATCAGCAGGATCGCGGTCTGTGCGGCACTGGCACCGAAGTAGTACGGCGCGAACACCTGCACGAAGCCGAGCAGCAGGCCACCGATCAGCGGCGCCCAGCTGCGTCCGGTGCCGCCGATCACGAGGGCGATGAAAGCGGTGAGCGTCCAGGACAGTCCGCTCGTGAACTGGACGCCGGCCTTGGGCGCGAACAGCAGTCCGGCGATGGCGGCGATGAGTCCGGCGACGGTGAAGGCCACCAGCCGAACCCGGTTCACCGGCAGGCCGAGGATCCGGGCGGCCTCGGGGTTGTCACCGACCGCGCGCAGCAGCCGACCCGTCTGCGTCGCCTGCAGCCACAGACCCACCACGACGAACACCACAACGGTGCCGACGATGAGGACGATCGACGAGCTGTCGACGGTGGCGCCGGCGACGGTGATCGGTTGGAAGTCGAACAGCTTCTGTCCGGGCAGCGGGGTCCGGCCGAAGATCGTGCCGGCCAGCTGCTGCACCGCGAACAGCACCGCGGTGACCGCGACGAGGGCCGGCAGTTCGCCACGGCCCGAACGCTTCTGGACCTGCTGCACGACGAGCTTCTCGGTGATCACCGACAGCGCCATGCCGACGGCGAGGCCCAGCAGCAGCGCGAGCCACAGCGGCACACCGTGGTCGACGACGACGAAGCTGCACGCCATCGCGGCGGCCATCGCGTAGGGGCCCATCGCGAAGTTGAAGAAGTCCGCCCCCACCACCACGAGGTACATGCCGAGGGCGATGAGCGAGAAGAAGGCGCCGATCTCGAGCGCGGCGAGCCAGAGTTGAGGATCAGTCATCTGTTCTCTCCTTCGTCAGCCGCACGGGGGCTGGTAGGACGCCCACGGCCCGGCCGGCTTGTTGTCGGCGCCGAACTCGACGAGCACCAGGCCGCACAGGCTGTCGGGGGCGAGGTGGTCGTCGGGGCCGTACGACAGCGTCAGGCCCTCCTGGCCGAACGTCGCTGGCACGTCGGAGACCTGCTGCAGCGCATCGCGGACCTTGGTCCGGTCGGTGTGGTCGCCGGCGATCTCGAACGCGCGCTCGAGCATCATCACGGCGTCGTAGGCCTGCGCGTCGTACGCGGTGAGCTGGTAGTCGGCGCCCTTGACCGCGCGGATCTTCTCGGTCAGCTCGGCGGTGCGCGGATTGTTCGCGCTGAGGCTGCCCATGTAGACCATGCCGGTGAGCGCGCCCGGGTCGGCCAGCGCCCACGACTTGGGCTGGTTGCCGATCGAGGCGAGCGAGAAGCGTTGCGCGTCCGGGTAGATCTTGGCGAGCGTGTTGTGGGCGAGGATCTCGAAGTGGCCACCGATGCTGGCGACGAGGATCGCGTCGGGCTCGGTGCCGGTGACCCGGGAGGCCTGCGCGGTGAGGTCCGCGGCGTCGACGGGCGCCTTCTCGACGGCGGTGACGGTGGCGCACTTCTCGAGCGCGGGCCGCAGCGTCTTGATGATGCCGTCGATCGAAGCGCTCGCGTCGCCGAGGATGCCGAGTGTCTTGTAGCCCATCTGCTCGAACGCGCCGCAGTACACCTCGGCGTACTGCTTGAGGGAGTTCGGGATCATGAACGAGTAGCCGTTGTCCGGCTTGTTCGCGAAGGCGTCGGACAGCACGACGGGCGCGATGGCCGGGATCTCGGACTGTTGCAGCACCGACTTGGCCTGGATCACCGAGCCGGACCCGGTGGCGAGCAGGACCGCGCTCGCGCCGTGGTCGACGAGCTTGCGGATGATCGACGGCGTCTTGGTGGGACTGGACTCGTCGTTCTCGACGACCAGGCGCACCGGCTTGCCGTTGATCCCGCCGTCGGCGTTGACGAGGTCGACCGCGAGCCGGATCGTGCTGCCGGCGATGGTGCTGTACGACGCGCCGGGCCCCGTCGAGTCCTCGTCGAGGCCGATCACGATCTCGTCCGGCGACATCTCCCCCGCGGATCCGCATCCCGCGACGCCGAAAGCTCCCACGGCGGCGGCCACCGCCGCAGCGACGACCCTTCCGATTCTCACAACCGACTCCCGTCTGACGCCGACCTTCAAGCGTTTGGTCAATCAAGCAATTGCTTGATTGACAATTGGCGACAGGAGTATGCCCCGCGTCACACCGCGAAGTCAACGCCGAGGACCGACGACGAGAGGGAACTTCAGTTGCCGCGCAGCAGGCGCAGTTCGCGGATCGCTTCCTTGAGCTCGCGGACGTCGCGCCGCAGATCGTCGAATTCCGAGTCGTCCGCCCCGGGAAGCTCGACGGCAGCGGCACGGTCGGCGATCTCGGACCGGCGCACGGGGCCGGGCGCAGCCTTGGCGGATGCCGATCCCACCGGCCCGCCCGCCGCGAAACCGTCGAGGAACACCGCGATCAGGTCGTGCCGCAGGCGCTCGGCGTCCTGGGCCAGCGAGGCCCGGTTGAATCGCACCGTCGACCAGACGGATTCCCGGAGCATGCGATGGAAGTGCTGCTGGTCGATGTCGACACGGAACTCGCCCGACCGGACGCCGCGCGAGATCGCGTCGGCCCAGTAGTCGTGGGCCCGGCGGACCGCCACGGAGATCGGACTGTCCTCCGGCTGCGACGACAGCGCGCTCTCGTTCTGATAGATCTCGGTGGCGAAGGGATGGTCCGCCGCGGCCTCGAACGAGACGGCCACCATGTGATCGATTCGCTCCCTGCCGGTTTCACCCGGGACCTGAGCGGCCTCGTAACGCTCGTTGAGGTCGTCGACGAAGGCGATGACGATCTCGAAGACGATCGCGTCCTTGGAGCCGAAGTAGTGGTAGAGGCTGCCCGAGAGGATGCCGACCTCGTCGGCGATGTCCCGCACGGTGGTGCCGGCGACGCCGCGCTCGCTGAACAGCTTGGCCGCATGAAATAGAATTTCTTCTCGCCGGGTCGATGCCACCTGACGACTCCCCCCAGGAACGGTGATGCAGTGTCGACCGATCCCGATCGAACGCTTGCTTGATGCCCGTCAATGCTACACGGCGCCGCCGACCTGCCCGGTAGATCCGACCTGCGGTGCTAGCGTCTCCTTACCGTGGGGTAACCGAGGGGCGGGGGCAGCGCGATGGTACGAACCGGGACGAGACAGGCGCTCGAGGAGCGCCTGGAGGGCCGTCGCGTCCTGGTCACCGGCGCGGCCCGCGGGATCGGCGCATCCCTCGCCCGGCGCCTGTATGCGCGCGGTGCCCGGGTCGCGCTACTCGGACTCGAACGCGAACTGCTCGAACAGGTCGCGACGATGTGCGGCGGCGCTCCGTGGCGGGTGTGCGACGTCCGCGACGGCGAGGCGGTGCAGCGGGCCGTCGACGCCCTCGCCGACGACCTCGGCGGGCTGGACGTCGTGGTGGCCAATGCCGGTGTGGCGGCGCAACTTCCCCTGCTCGGCGGCGACCCCGACGTCATGACGCGCACCGTCGAGGTGAACCTGCTCGGGACGTACCACACGGTGCGCGCGGCGGGGCCGCTCGTCGCGCACCCCGGCGGGTACGTGCTGCTGGTCGCGTCGGCCGCGGCGGGAGTGCAGCTGCCGCTCATGGGCGCGTACGCCGCCAGCAAGGCCGCGGTGGAGGCGCTCGGCAATACGTTGCGCCTCGAGACGAAGCACCTCGGGTTGCGGGTGGGTGTCGCGTACCTCGCCGAGGTCGACACCGACATGACCGCGATCGGATTCGGAACCGAGGCCGCCGCCCAGATCAAAGGGCTCGGACCGTTCACCCGGGTCGCCCCACGCTCGGTGGGGGTGGACGCATTCGAGCGAGGCATCGCCACGCGCGCCCGGCGGATCTACGCGCCCCGCTGGGTGGCGCCGACGATGCGCCTGCGCATGCTCGTGCAGCGGGCGGTCGAGCTGCGCCCGCAACCGCGGATGGCCGCAGCCCTCGACGCTGCCCGGGCCGAGCACGCCCGACTCACCACGCCACTGCCGGACCGACCCGGGGAGACCGAGTGACCGCACACGACGAGAAGACCGGCAACCACACGGCGCCGCGCGTCCGGCCGGGACGTTTCAAGGAACTCGGGCCGGTGAACTGGGCCGGGTGGCGGGTACTTTCCCTCGGCTCCCGCACGCGCGACGCCAAGCTGTTCAGCACCCTCGGCCGCACCGGAGGGCTGTTCCGCGGCTGGTTGCACTACTCGGGCGTCCTGATGCTGCTGCCCGGCACCAAGCTGTCCCGGTTCGAGATCGAACTCGTGGTGTTGCGGGTCGCCCACCTGCGCGGATCCCGCTACGAATGGCAGCACCACGTGCGGCTCGGCCGGCGTGCCGGCGTCACCCCGCAGATCCTCGACCGCGTCCTCGCCGGCCCCACCGACCCCGACTGGTCGCCGCGGTTCCGGGCGATGCTGGCGGCGACGGACCAGATGGTCGCCACCAAGAACGTCGACGACGCGACGTGGGCCACGCTCGCCGAGCACCTCGACGATCGGCGGCTCGTCGAGTTCTGTCTCCTGGTGACGCAGTACGACGGTTTGGCCACCACCATCGACACCCTGCGAATCCAGCCCGACTTCTGATTCGCCGGCGGTGGCACACTGGTGGCGTGGATCCTGAGCAACTCCGAACCGACTTCTCCCGATTCATGATGACGTACCGGTTCGGCATCACTCAGCTGCTGACCAAGGTGAACATCCTCAAGGACGAGTTCACGCACATCAATCTCTACAGCCCCATCGAGCACGTGACGTCGCGGCTCAAGACGCCCGAGAGCATCATCCGCAAGGCGAACCGCATCGGCTGCCCGCTCACCCTCGACGACGTCCGCGAGCAGATCCTCGACATCGCCGGGGTCCGGATCACGTGCAGCTTCATCGCCGACACGTACCGTATCGCGGACATGATCACGAGCCAGCCGGACATCGAGGTCCGCGAGGTCGAGGACTACATCGCCAAGCCCAAGCCGAACGGCTACAAGAGCCTGCACCTGATCGTCGAGGTACCGGTGTACCTGAGCGACCGCGTGCAGCAGGTGCCGATCGAGCTCCAGATCCGCACCATCGCAATGGATTTCTGGGCCAGCCTCGAGCACAAGATCTACTACAAGTTCAATCGCGAGGTGCCGCCGGAACTGCTCGCCGAACTCACCGAGGCCGCGGAGACCGCACACCGGCTGGACATGAAGATGGAGCGGCTCAACGAGGAGTTCGCGAAACTCAAAGCGCAGGAGGGTGTCGCCGACGAGGCCCCCGCGCTCGAACTGCCGCCGCAGTTGCTCGACGCATTGCAGGTGCGCCTGTCCGAATGACGCGGCCCGCCCGCTGCTCATAGTTGTCCCGCGGTTGCAAGTCTCCGGACCGACATGTGACCATTCCGACGATGGGCGGTATTCGATTGCTGCCGTTCCCTGTTCGCCGGTAGCGTCTGCACGTTCGGCCGCGACAGTCGTCCGTGCCACCGATCCGGTAGGAACTGCATGTCCCAAGACGTCCAGGCGACCTCGCGTCCCGACGCCCCCGTACACGACAATCCCAATCACGACCGCCGCTGGCTGGTGCTGTGCATCGTCGCGCTGGCCCAGCTCACCGTCGTGCTCGACGGCACCATCGTGAGCATCGCACTGCCCGACGCCCAGAAGGAACTGGGCATCAGCAACCTGGACCGGCAGTGGGTGGTGACCGCCTACGCGCTCGCCTTCGGCGCGCTGTTGCTGCTCGGCGGCCGCATCGCCGACTTCTGGGGCCGCAAGCGCTCCTTCATGGTCGGGATGGCGGGCTTCGCGATCGCGTCGGCCGTCGGCGGCTTCGCGCAGACCGGCATGCAATTGTTCGCCGCGCGCGCCGGGCAGGGCGTGTTCGCGGCCCTGCTCGCGCCCGCCGCGCTGGCGATCCTCACCACGACGTTCGTCGGAGAGAAGGAGCGTGCCAAGGCGTTCGCGGTGTTCGGTGCGATCTCCGGCGGCGGCGCCGCGATCGGCCTGCTGCTCGGCGGCGTGCTGACGCAGTACGTCGACTGGCGCTGGTGCCTGCTGGTGAACATCCCCGTCGCGATCTTCGCGATCGCGGTGACGCTGCCGATCGTCAAGGAGACCAAGGCGCACGGCGACACCAGCTACGACCTACCGGGTACCGTGCTGGTCGCGATCGGTCTCGGCTCGCTGGTGTACGGCTTCACCAAGGCCGAGCACGGCTGGCTCGAGACGCAGACGCTGGTGTTCATCGGCATCGGCCTGGTCGCCCTCGTCGCATTCGTGCTGGTGGAGAAGAAGTCGGCGAACCCGCTTCTGCCGCTCAGCGTTCCGTGGCACCGTGACCGCGGCGCCGCGTTCATCGGCTCGGCGCTGGTCGGCGCGGCGCTGCTCGGCGGCACGCTGTACCTGACGTTCTACCTGCAGATCGTGATGGGCCTGAGCCCGGTGATGTCGGGTGTCGGGTCGCTGCCGATGGCGTTCTTCATCGTCATCGCGTCCACCATTGCGGCGCAGCTCACCACCCGCATCGGCCCCAAGCCGCTCATGGTCGTCGGACCGATCTTCGCGGCCGTCGGGCTGTTCCTGCTCACCCAGATCGGCGTGGACACGTCCTACTGGACGCACGTGTTCCCGGGCCTGGCGATCTTCGGTTTCGGCCTGGGCCTGCTGATGGTGCCGATGCAGAACCTCGCGCTGCTCGGCGTCCCCAACCACGACGCCGGCGCTGCCAGCGCACTGGCCAACGCGACGCTGCAGGTCGGCGGCGCGCTCGGCACAGCCCTGTTCACCACGGTGTACGCGTCGGCCAAGAGCGCGTTCCAGGCCGACAACCCGGCGCCCACTCCCCCGCCCGGCTTCCCGGCCGACGCGATCCCCACCGACCTCGCCAACGCGACGCCGCCCACGGCCGAGCAGATCGCGGCCATGCCCGCGCCCGCGCAGGACTTCGTCGGCAAGATCATGGACTGGGTGTTCGGCACCGAGGTGTCCGGCTACGCGCACGCGTTCGGCTGGGCCGGTGCGCTCATCCTCGTCATCAGCCCGCTGGTGATCGTCCTGGTCCGCGCCAAGAAGGGCGATCTGCCCACCGAAGGCGCCGTCGGGATGCACTGACCGTTCCTCCCCCATTCCCCCTCGGGAAGCTGAAGGGTCCGTTCGTGCGCTGCCGGCGTATGAACGGACCCTTCAGCTGCTATCGGGGGCCGTCAGAGCGCGGCCCGCAGCACGTCCTCGAGCGGGGTGGATGGCCGACCGATGAGCCGCTGCAGGTCGCCGCTGGTGACGTCGAGGACGCCGGTCGCGACACCGGCGTCGGCGTCGGCGAGGACCGCGGCGACGGGCGCGGGCAGGCCGACGGACTCGAGGACGCCCTGGTACTCCGCGACCGGCAGGTTCCGGTACTCGACGGGCTTGCCGGTGACGTTCGAGATGGCCTGGGCCAGTTCGGGGTACGACACGTGCTCGTCGCCGCCCAGCTCGTACACCTTGCCGGCCTGGTTCTCGTCGGAGGTGAGCACGGCGGCCGCGGCCTCGGCGTAGTCGGCACGGGCCGCACCCGACACCCTGCCGTCGCCCGCGCTGCCGACCAGGACGCCGCGCTCGGCGGTGCCGGCCAGGTCGTTGGTGTAGTTCTCCCAGTACCAGCCGTTACGCAGCAGCGCGTGGTCGATGCCGGACTCGGCGAGCAGCCGCTCGGTCACCTGATGCTCCTGCGCGAGCCGGAGCGTGTTGTTGGGCGCGTCCGGGATGGACGTGTACGCGACGAAGCCGACGCCAGCGGCCTTCGCGGCGTCGATGATGTTGGTGTGCTGCGGCACCCGAGCACCCACCTCGCTGCCGGAGATCAGCAGTAACTTGTCGACCCCGGCGAGGGCGGTTTCGAGCGCGGCGCGGTCGGCGTAGTCGGCGGTGCGCACCTGGACGCCCTGGGCCGCGAGGTCGGCGGCCTTCTCCGGGTTGCGGACGACGGCGACGACGTCGGATGCGGGGACACCGCGCCGCAGCAGGGCGTCGACGGCGAGGCGGCCGAGGTGTCCGGTGGCACCGGTGACGGCGATGGTCATGAGAACTCCCAAGGTTGAACCTTCAATGCTTCGTTCACCCTCCATGATGCACTTATTTTTCGTAAGTGCAACTGTTTGAGTCAGCACTGATTGTTTGACAGGTAGTAACCTGAAGTACGTGAGCAGCGACGACCAGCACTTCGACGACCCGACCCTCGAGGCCGACGTCTTCGCGCGCGACTGCCATTCGCGGGGCGCGCTGCTCAACGTCACCGGACGCTGGGGCACGCTCGCCCTGGCTGCACTCGCCGAGGGCCCGTACCGGTTCGGCGCGCTGCGCCGCCGGGTGGACGGGGTGAGCGATCGGATGCTGGCGCAGACGTTGCAGCAACTCGAGCGCGACGGCCTGGTGCACCGCGAGGTCCGCGAGACGATCCCGCCGAACGTCGAGTACAGCCTCACCCCACTCGGCGAGGAGATTGCCGAGCGTCTCACCGGCCTGATCGATCTGCTCGAATCGCACATGCCGGACATCTATGCGGCCCAGAATCGGTACGACGCACGCTGACCGAGACGACGACGGGGGTGGCCATGCCGAGCCTGACCAGCAGGGCCATGCCGTTGGCCATCGCGGTGCTGGGGCGACGCCGTCCGAGCGCCGACGACATCCGCCGGGAGATCGCGGCGCTGCAGGCCCGGCCGAAGCCGTTCGCGCCGCCGTCGTCGCTGGGGCGCACCCTCGACGTCACCGCGTCCACCTCGGCGGCGGGGTGGCCGGTGTTCACCGTGACCCCGCGCGGGATGGCGCCGTCGGCGCGCGTGCTGTACCTCCACGGCGGCGCCTACATCCGGGAGATCACCCGCCACCACTGGAAACTTGTGGCGCAGTTGGCGTCCGCGGGCGCGTCGGTGACGGTGCCGATCTACCCGGTGGCGCCGCGCGGGACGGCGTCGCACGTGGTTCCGGCGTCGGCCGACCTCGCCGAACGTTTGGCGAAGCACGACGAGCCACTGGTGATCGCGGGTGATTCGGCGGGCGGCGGGCTCGCGCTCGCGGTGGCCTTGGCGCTGCGCGATCGCGGCACCGCCGCCCCCGCCCACACCGCGCTGATCTCGCCGTGGCTGGACGCGACCGGGGAGCACCCGGAGATCCGCGAGATCGCCCCGCGCGATCCGTGGCTGCACCCGGACAGCCTCACGGTGGCCGCCGACGCCTACCGCGGCGAACTGGATCGGGAGCACCCGTGGGTGAGCCCACTGAACGGCGATCTCACCGGTCTCGGCCCGATGACGCTGTTCACCGGCACCCGCGACATCCTCAACGTCGACGCCCGCCGCTTCCGGCCACTGGCGTCCGAGGCCCGGGTGTCACTCGACTTCCACGAGGCGCGGGAGATGATCCACGTCTACCCGCTGCTCCCGATCCCGGAGGGCAAGAAAGCCCGCACAATTCTGTGCGGGCTTCTCGCGGACTAGCTCTTCGGGCGGCGGACCGTCAGAAGTTGATCATGTGGCCGGCGAGGCCGTGGATGGCCTCCTGTAGTGCCTCGCTGAGCGTGGGGTGCGTGTGCACGTTGCGGGCCAGCTCGTTGACCGTGAGGTCCCACTTCTGGGCCAGGGTCAGCTCGGGCAGCAGCTCCGAGACGTCGGGGCCGATGAGGTGGCCGCCGAGCAGCTCGCCGTACTTCTTGTCGGCGATGAGCTTGACGAAGCCGTTGGGGTCGTTCAGGCCGTGAGCCTTGCCGTTCGCGGTGAACGGGAAGGTGGCGACCTTCACGTCGTAGCCCTCGGCCTTGGCCTGCGCCTCGGTGAGACCGAAGCTGGCGACCTGCGGCTGGCAGAACGTGGCGCGCGGCATCATCCGGTAGTCGCCCAGCTCCATCGTCTCGGCGCCCCCGATGGTCTCGGCGGCGACGACGCCCTGAGCCTCGGCGACGTGCGCGAGCTGCAGCTTGGCGGTGACGTCACCGATGGCGTAGATGCCGTCGACGTTGGTGCGCATGCGCTCGTCGATCGCGATGGCGCCACGGTCGGTGAGGGCGACGCCGGTGTTCTCGAGGCCGTAGCCCTCGACGCGGGGCGCGAAGCCGACCGACTGCATGACCTTGTCGACGGTGACGGTCTCGATCTCGCCGGACTTGTTGTCCTTGATGGAGACGGTGACGTCGGAGCCGTTGTCGACGATCGACTGCACGGCCGCACCGGTCTTGATCTTGACGCCGAGCTTCTTGTAGTGCTTGGCGATCTCCTTGGAGACGTCCTCATCCTCGTTGGGCAGGGCGCGGTCCAGGAACTCGACGATGGTGACGTCGACACCGTAGTTGGAGAGGACGTAGCCGAACTCCATGCCGATGGCGCCGGCGCCGACGATGACGATCGACTTCGGCAGGTCGCGGGTGAGGATCTGCTCCTCGTAGGTGACGACGTTGTCGCTGAGCGAGGTGCCCGGCAGCAGCTTGGTCACCGAACCGGTGGCGATGATGACGTTGTCGAAGGTGACCGTCTCGGTGCCGCCCGAGCTGAGGGCGACCGAGATGGTCTTGGCATCGACGAACGTGCCGCGACCGTCGAACTCGTCGATCTTGTTCTTCTTCATCAGGAAGTGCACGCCCTTGACGCGGCCGTCCGCGACCTTGCGGCTGCGGTCGAACGCTGCGCCGAAGTCGAAGGACACGTCTCCCGACATGCCGAACGCCTTCGCCTCCTTGTGGAAGATGTGCGCCAGTTCGGCATTGCGCAGAAGTGCCTTGGAGGGGATGCAGCCCACGTTCAGGCAGACACCACCCCAGTACTTCTCTTCGATGATGGCGGTCTTGAGGCCCAGCTGTGCCGCGCGGATAGCAGCGACGTACCCACCGGGACCGGCTCCGAGGACAACGACGTCATAGTGTGAGGTCACGAGGCCCTAGCGTAGCCCCGCCTCGATCGGCTGTCCCGGGTTGGTGCTTACTCGCGAGTAAGGTCACGGAACGCGGCCATGACCCCGAACACACCTGCGACCCCAGCCGCCGGTGGCGACTGGGGTCGGAGGTGCGAATGCGTCAGCTGAACGAGATGGCGCTCCCGAGGTCACCGACGGTGCTACCGCCGAAGACGCTTCCCCGGCTGAGGCTGAGGAAGATGTCGAGCAGACCCGACATGGAGCCCGTGACCGCCCCGGAGAACGAACCGAGGTCGATGGCGTCCAGATTCATGGCAATCGCCTTTCTTACTGCGCTGGGTGATTCGGATCAGGAGAGCTCGGTGACCGAACCGAGGTTCACGATGTTGCCGATGATGAGCTGGATGAGGCCCAGGAGATCCGCGTTCATTGTTACTCCTACTTTCGTGGTGGTGGGTACTGTTCGTGATTGCTGCGTGATTTCTCGCGCAGCGGGTCTGGAAGTTCGCCGGCCAGGGGACCCCGCTACCCCGGATTCGTCTACTCCCTGCTCATCCCGCCCGTTCGGCACCAGCTGCGGCGTGACCGTGGTGTGCCATCCGCCTGCCTCCCGGTCGGGAAGACGATCGGGTTTATTCGACCGTGATCGAAAGATAATCTAGGTATCGTCGTCCTGTACGCGTTTTCGTTACACGAACTGGGCAACTGTCCAGGATGCCGGGAAATTCACCCGTCTCCTCACCCCCCCCGGGTCGCAGCGCCTTGCCCGACTCGGCCAGCACAGACCGCCCGCGCCGCTTCCTTCAGCTCCGAGACGCTCTCAGCGATCAGTTCGAGGTAGTGCAGCAGATCCGGCATCGCCTCGGGATCGGCGGTGACGGTCAAGATGGGGTCGCTGTCGGTTCCCGCAGTTACGAAGTGCTGCAAGCGATCCCCGTCGATCGGTGGCCGTGCGCCGAGAACCGCGAGTGCGCGTGCACCACCAACGCAAAGCCGTCGACGGTCAGCGGAGATGTTGCTCAACATCATGGGGCGCGGCGTGTATCGCGGTCGTACGGGCTGCCCTCGCGTAGGTATGCATGTCGACGACGAGCACGACCAGCCGACTGCCGCCAGGACGACGTCGTTGACGGTGACGCGCAGTGCGCGCCTACTCGATGCAGGCAACCTGCTCGGCAGGCAGCATCATCGAGCCGATGCCGGCCGGCCGATCGTGGTGTCGGGGTGGACCCGAGATCGGTGTCCCCACCTGATGTCACGGAACTCGAGCCCAACCGCGGTGGTCGGACGCCGGTGACCACACATAGCGGGTATTCAGCTGGGGTGTTCGAAATGGCGATTGTGCGATCACGGAGGTGGGCACCCGATGGCTGCCGGGCCTGGTGTGTATCCACTGCCGAACTCTCGCGGCGGTGGACTCGTTGTATACAACGTGCGCATTGCGGGGTTCAGTCTCGTGAACGGCACCTCGGAGGCGTGCGCCGCTGGTCACCGGTTTCCCTCCGCGTTTCCGCTTGCCAAATATTCGCGCAAACAGCGAGACCGCAGGCCCTCGAGGGCGCCTGCGGTCTCAGCCGTTCAGAGCTTGCTCACTTCTGCGGGGGATCTTTCAACATAATGCTTCCCACCGCGGTGAACGAGAGCAACGTGCCGATATACTCGAACACCTGATCGACGAATCTTTGCACCATCGATGTTCCCTTTCTAAACAGTCTGCGGCAGTCCCGCAGCGAGGGACAGAGCGTTGAGGTAGGAGGCAAACACACCCACCAGATCGATCGAACCGAAGTTGATCATGTCGGAGCTGTAGGCCAACGACAGGTCCATTGCATTCTCCTTTGGGTTTACGTGCCGCTGACAGATCCGACGATGCCCTGCAAGCTGCCCGCCGCACCCGCAGAGCCGGCCGGCCAGAGGCCAATGAGATCGCCGACCACGTCGAACAACGAGGCGATGAGTGCACCCACCTGCTGATACGCCGGTCCAAGCGACCCGATGTCAACGCTCGTGACGAGATCGACGAGACTACCTGTGTTCATGCTATTTCCGCTCCTTCTGCGTGAAGTTGTCAGCCAAGTTCGATTGGCGGCGCGGTCCAGGTTCCATCCAAAGAGATGGCCAGCGGCTGAACCAACAGACCTGCCACAAGCTTCGGAACGAAGCCCATCTCAAGAATGGGCGCGAGCGAGCCGAGTGTCATTCTTTCTCCTAACTACTGCGCTAAGAGTTGGCGCGCTGCGCGTCAACTTTCACTGATTACTTTGGCCAGAGATCCGATCGCACCTTCAGCGCCCGGCTCAGCCGATCCACTGAGGATCGCCGTCAGCAGATTCCCCAGGAACGCCGACGTCGCCTGCATGAACGTCACACTCATGTCGATTCCTCTCCCCTCGGTAGTTGTTCAGACCTTTTCGAAGTTGCCCTCGGATTGAACCGTCCAGCTACGACACTGAACCCGACTATCACGGGTTACGTGTCGCTCAAGCGTAACTACTCGAACCGTACGTTGAGTGCTATTCAGAAAACAGGCTTCAATCGCCCAATCTGGACAGATATTCATTTCAATTGACCACGTTCGATGACGCGAGATACGGAATGCGCACTGACACGACGTCACACCCCTTATCCGCCTCGAAACTCCACACTGCGCACGAGCGCCGAACCGGACGTGTTCGGAAGCGATCGGCGCGTTGCCAAACGGCCGTTTCGACCACCAGGATCCGAGTGAGTCCGGTTCGAAGGCTCGCGATCCGGCACAAACCTATGGCACGGATCACACCAGAGCGCTGATTTCGTGAAATATCGGACGAATCCACGGAATGCCCGCGTGGATTGAGAAGATCTTCACCACTGCGTCGTGTGATCGCGGTCATCCACTCCGAAAGGTGCGGACGCGGGTCGATCCCGCGTCCGTACCTCCTACCTTGATAGGTCAGGAGTGAAGGATGCCCGCACCGACGTTCAGGACCGGATACGAGTTGGTGGACGGGAACTGGACATTGGTCGGCACACAGGAAGTGGGCGCAGTCGACTTGGCCCCCGAGAGAGGTGCCTTGACAATCGAGTCGAAGGCATAGAAGTTCCCTGCATTGTAGACAAACTTGCCCTCATCCTGGGTTGCGGCCGTGCCGTTCCCGCCGTTGCCGGTGGAGAACTTCGGAGCGACTGTCGATGACTGGATGATGGACAAGGACGGCGGAGTGAAGGTGCCGCCCGCGGCGACCGTGGGAACCGTGATCTCGATGATGTCGTTACCCGAAGGGCTGCTCGTCGTCTTGGTCGCGGTTGCCGTCCCCGTATACCCCGAGCCGGCCGTCAGCGCGTGCGAAACATAAGCGCTGCCGTCGATCTGAACCCGGATCTTGACGTTCGACAGCGAGTCGACGGTGTAGCCGAAGGGGGCTGCCGTGGGCACCACCTGCCCCGCTATCGAAAGGTCGAACTTCTGGTTGGAGCCTGACACTTGGTGGTCAACCGTCACCGAGAACGGCTGGGCCTGATTCTGAGACAACCCGAGGCCGCTCGACGTGCCCCGGCAAGAGATCGAGAAGTCGGTCGTGGTCGATCCGATCGTTGCCGACGCCGCGGGGGCGACGGCGAGAGCGATTCCGGCGGATGCCGCCACGGCGCAGAGTGCGATGGGCAGCTTGCGGTTGATCTTGGACATGCGATCTCCTTCATTCTGGGTTGGTGATCGATCCTTGATGTCGCCGACTCCCGGAGGTTTTCAACTTCTGGTCGCCTCCAGCCGAGTCAACGGGTCCTCCACTCAGGATTGGGGTGTTCTGTCGATCGCCGACTAGGTCACGGCGTCGACCAAAACTGTTCTTGGAGAAACCGTTTCGTGATCTCCATGTGGAGTGCGACAGACGTTAGCCCGACAGATCCCGCCAACCCAGCAATCGTTTCGAGAACGAGAAAGACGCACGCTGTACGCGTGTCAGACGAGAGTTCGTCCCCGCCGCACCGGCTCGAGCGACGGATTGTTTACCCCAGCCGACCGGATGGGATGGTCACGAAAACGACGCGCACCATCACGACTGATCGCGCAACAATCGATCGGCGATAGCGAGCGAATCTCGTACCGGTTACGGCGTGGCTGCCCACTGATACCGGCCGGTAGGGCGGTATCTCCCTCCCGGACAGGGCCGACCACAGCGTTCGCCTCCTCGCGGCGAGGCTGGAACCGTCGGCGCGTGGCTCGATCAGAAGAGCAAGCACCGCAGGGATTCCGGCAGACGGGCTCGCCCCGCGGCGCGGCCTTCCGCCGACGCAGTCCCACCTGGTCTCTCGCAAACAGGCGGTCCGGTATGGGGTTGAAGGGCCATCATCCGCGACGTTCGGTCGCAAAAGGTCGGACGTCCAACGAGACGACAAATCTGATCAAACACCCGAACACATGCAGCCCGTCGGCCTACCGTATGCGCCATGGGGAGAACATCGGGTGTCTCGTCGTCACACGGAGAGCCACTGAACGCCGTGGATCGCTTCTTGATCGATGCCCTCGTGCAGAACGGCCGCGTCCCCTTCACCACCCTCGCGGCCCAGGTCGGCGTCTCGGGCACCACCGTGTGCCGGCGCCTCGCGGCACTCGAACGGCGCGGGGTGATCCGCGGCTACACCGTGGTGGTCGATCCCGGGACTCTCGGCGAGCCCACCACGGCCCTGTTCAGCATCAAACCGCGGGGGCAGGCACCGGCGAGACGGTCGATTGCCGACCGGCTGCGCCGCCTACCGCAGATCACCGCGAGTTTCACCATGTCGGGCGATCGTCCGAACATTGCGGTCGGCCGGTTTACCAGCCCGGAGAAGGCGGAGTCCCTCGCCGCCCGGCTCCGGGACGACCTGAGTGCCCGGGTGAACATCGACTTCGTCCTCGAGACGAGGTTCGGCGACGCCGTCTGGTCACCCGATTCGACGACCGCTCCGGCACTGCGCGACACCGATCGGACCTTGATCGACCTACTCATGATGGACGGGCGCGCGTCGCTGGACTCCCTCGCCAAGAAGACGCACCTCTCCAAGTCCACGGTGCACAAACGCCTCCAGGTGCTCCAGGAACGCGGGGTGATCCGCGGCTACACCACGCTGGTCGATTCCGGAGCACTGGGGCTGCCCGTCACCGCCGTCTTCGCCATCAAGTCGAATGCCGCGACCGCCGTCGAACCGGCAAAGTTCGGCAAGCTGCACGGCTTCCCCGAGATCGGGGCCTGCTACACACTGTCCGGCCGCAGATCGTCCGTGGCCGTCGGCACGTATCGGGACATCGCCGCCGCCCGCACCGCGGCCGACCGGCTCGGCGAGCAACTGCACACCGTCGTGAACGTCGACTTCGTGCTCGCCACCGACTTCGATCGGCACCAGTGGCCCCGACACCGCGACGGCGGGCAACAATGTCCCTATGACGAAGCACCCGGTGACCTCCAGCCCGTCCGATGATCCCCACCTCTGGCTCGAGGACGTCACCGGCGACGACGCCCTCGCCTGGGTCCGCGAGCACAACGACAAGACTGTGGCCGAGTTCGCCGGCACCACCGCGTTCGAGCAGTTGGAGTCGAAGGTTCGCGCGATCCTCGACACCGACGCGCGCATCCCCTACTCGCGCCGCCGCGGGAAGTACCTCTACAACTTCTGGCGCGACGCCGACCATGTGCGCGGGCTGTGGCGGCGGACCACGATGGACCAGTTCCGGCGCGACACCCCCGAATGGGAGATCCTCGTCGACGTCGACGAGCTCGCCGACCGCGAGGGTGAGAACTGGGTGTGGTCGGGCGCGCAGGTGCTGCGCCCCGAGCAGAACCTGGCGCTGATCAGCCTGTCCCGCGGCGGCGCCGACGCCGTCGTGGTGCGCGAGTTCGACCTCGAATCGTTGACGTTCAAGGACGACGCCGACGGCTTCCGCATCGAGGAAGCCAAGACCGACATCGGGTGGATCGACGCCGAGAGTGTTTTCGTCGGAACCGATTTCGGCGACGGCACGCTCACCGACTCCGGCTACCCGCGACTGGCGAAGCGGTGGCTTCGGGGCACCCCGCTGGCCGACGCCGTCACCGTGTTCGAGGGTGAGCAGACCGACGTCGCGATCTCCGCATGGCACGACAGCACCCCCGGGTTCGAGCGCAGCTTCGTCGAACGGGCCGTCGACTTCTACACGTCGCAGCGCTTCCAGCTCCTCGACGACGGTTCGCTGGTCCGCATCGACACCCCCGAGGACGCGCGCATCTCCGCGTACCGGGAGTGGCTGCTGGTGCGTCCGCGCTCCCCGTGGACCGTCGGCGACACCACCTACCCCGCCGGGTCGCTGCTGGCCGCGAAGTACGACGACTTCCTCACCGGCTCCTGCGAACTCACCGTGCTGTTCGAGCCCGACGAGCGCACGTCGCTCGAGCAGTACTCGTGGACCCGTAACCACCTGCTGATGGTGACGCTCTCCGACGTCCAGTCCCACGTCCACGTCCTCACCCCCGGCGAGAACGGCTGGAAGACAACACCGCTGGAGGGCCTCCCGGAGCTGACGTCGACCGAGATCATCGACACCGATCCGCGCGAGAGCGACGACTTCTTCCTCAACTCCAGCGGCTACCTCACTCCGGCGACCCTGTTCTCCGGCACCGTCGGCGGACCGCTCGAGGCGCTCAAGTCGGCGCCCGCCTTCTTCGACACCGCCGGACTGGCCGTCGCCCAGCACTTCGCCGAGTCCGCCGACGGCACCCGCATCCCCTACTTCGTGGTGCGGCGCGAGGGCGCGCCCGCAGGTCCGACGCTGCTGTACGGCTACGGCGGCTTCGAGAACTCGATGACGCCCGGCTACAGCGGCATCAACGGCACCGCGTGGCTGCAGCGCGGCGGCACCTACGTGGTGGCGAACATCCGCGGCGGCGGCGAGTACGGGCCGCAGTGGCACACGCAGGCAGTGCGCGAGGGCCGGCACAAGGTCTACGAAGACTTCGCCGCGGTGGCCCGCGATCTCGTAGACCGCGGCATCACCACGCCCGAGCAGCTGGGCGCGCAGGGCGGCAGCAACGGTGGCCTGCTGATGGGCGTCATGCTCACCAAGTACCCGGAGTTGTTCGGCGCCATCGTGTGCCAGGTGCCACTGCTCGACATGAAGCGCTACCACCTGCTGCTCGCGGGCGCGTCGTGGATGGCCGAGTACGGCGACCCCGACAACCCCGACGACTGGGCGTTCATCTCCGACTACTCGCCGTACCAGAACACCAGTGCCACAGCGGCATACCCGCCGATCCTCATCGCCACGTCCACCCGCGACGACCGCGTCCACCCCGGGCACGCCCGGAAGATGGCCGCGCGGCTCGAGGACGAAGGCCACGAGGTCCACTACTACGAGAACATCGAGGGCGGGCACGGCGGCGCCGCGGACAATGCGCAGGCCGCGTTCAAGTCGGCCCTCACCTACACGTTCCTGTGGGACAAGCTGGCCCGGTGACCGCCCGACGTCGTTTCGGCGCGGTCCCGGTTCTCGTCGCCGCCGCGCTGCTCGGCCTCGCACCCGCAGCCGGGGCGGGCGGCGTCCCGAACTCGGCTGCCCTGCAACCGGCGTCGGGCGCGCTCATCACCCGGGTCGAGAACATCACCGACCGTTGGGTCAGAGTGTTCGTGTACTCGCCCGCGATGCAGTCGGAGCAGGAGGTGCAGGTGCTGCTGCCCCGCGACACCTCCGTGTCGCGTCCGAGCCTGTACCTGCTCGACGGTCGGTCCGCCTCCCCCGGTCTGAGCACGTGGACCACGCAGGGTGACGCTGTGAAGTTCTTCGAGGACAAGCCGGTGAACGTCGTCCTGACCACCGGTGGCCGCGCCGGGTACTACACCGACTGGGACCGGCCCGACCCCGTCCTCGGCATCAACAAGTGGGAGACGTTCCTGGCCCGGGAGCTGCCGCCGCTGATCGACGACCGGTTCGGCGGCAACGGCATCCGCTCGATCGCGGGACTGTCGATGGGCGCACAGTCCGCGATGATGCTGGCGATGCGCTCGCCCGGCCTGTACCGCGGCGTCGCCGCCTACAGCGGCTGCTACGAATCCGCCACACCCCTCGGCCAGGCGCAGATGGCGTCGACCGTGACCATCGAGCGCGGCGGCATCGAGAACATGTGGGGCCGGTTCGACGACCCGAAGTGGGCCGAGCACGACGTCCTCCTGGGCGCCGAGAAGCTGCGCGGCACCACGCTGTACGTCTCCACGGGCACCGGTGTGCCCGGGCCGCACGAGACCCTCGACAACCCCGACCTCGTCGCGCACGTGGTGCGCGGCGGACCGGTGGAGGCCGGTGCCAACTTCTGCACCCGCCGGCTCGACGACCGCCTGCGCGCGCTCGGCATTGCGGCCACCGTCGTCTACAACCCGGTGGGTGTGCACGCGTGGACGTACTGGCGCGACGAACTGGCCAGGTCGTGGCCGACACTCGCGGCCTCCCTGGACATCTGACCCGACAAACGAAGGCGGCCCCTGCGCAGTCTGCGCGGGGGCCGCCTTTCGAAACTCGGGGTGGAGACTAGCTCAGCGAGCTCAGCGAACCGGTGTCCAGCGAGCCGGAGGCTGCGCCGCCGCCGGCGCTGCCCGAGCTGAGGCTGTTGAGCGCAGACACGAGGGACTTGACGGCATCGAGGATGGCGATGATCTCAGACGAACCCATGGGGACTCCTGCAATTGCTGTGTGGTGGTACGCCCCTGATCGAAGCGCTGCGGTCAATATAACGGTGCGGATACAGGAATGCACCGGATTGACGCATTAACACGGGATGAAAATCGAGGGTGAGATCAACCGAGGTCACGGATCCACTCCGCGATTCGATCGACCGTGCTGTCCGGGGTGCTTATCCACCCGTTGTGCCCCAACGGTTCGGGTTGGTGCCACACGGTCACCTCGGAACCCGACAATTTGTTCAAAAGGTTGGCCGACGCGCTGCGCGGTGCCAGGTCGTCGCCCTCGATCGAAATCGACAGCACGGGCAGTTTCAGCCGTCCGATCCGCTCCTCGTAGTCGATGTCCGCGCCTGCCGGCTCCATACGCCCGCTGCGCGCGAACCGCGACCAGTCCGAGATGAGCACCCGCGACTGCCGACCGAAACCGCCGACGTCCAACCGGTCCCCGGGCCAGAACCCGGCGACACTCGCCGTGATCGACATGGCCGCCGAACCCAGCAGCACGCCGGGAGAGCGGGTTCCGGGAAAACCTCGGTAATACGGCGAACCGGACGCCACCAGGATCAGCCCGCCCAGCCGGCCCCGGATCCGAGCCGCGTACATCACTCCGAGTTGCCCGCCCATGCTGTGCCCCAACAGGAACGGCGTGCTGGCGTCGAACCGCTCCCGAACCACCTCGAACATCGCCGGCAGGTCCACCGACACCAGTTCCTGGTAGCCGAACGCGCTCGACGCGCTCGGCCGCGGCCGACTGTCCCCCTGCCCGCGCAGCTCGCACGTCGCCGCGCAGAAGCCGTGGTCGACAATCGAATTGGCGAACCTGTCGTAGAACGCGCCGGGGATACCGAGCCCCGGGACGATCACCACGACGGGCGCACCCTCGGGCCCGGGAAACAGCCGGACCGGCGTCGTCGTCCCGTCGGGCATCTGGATCGGCACGGTCTCCACCACGGTTCGAGCCTATGCCCCGAGACGAAAGATCAGGGTGCAGATCGGGGGGAATCCCGATGGTTTCACGGCCCGCCGCGCACCAGACTCGATGTCATGACCTCCAGCGAATTGGCCCGCCCGTTCGTCCGCTCCAGCAGCCAGCGCATGCTCTCCGGCGTGTGCGGCGGCATCGCCGAGTACTTCGGCATCGACGTCAACCTCGTGCGCGTCGCCGCCGTCGTCGGCGCGTTCGTCTCGCTCGGCACCGTCGCGCTGATCTACCTCGCGGCCTGGATGATCATGCCCAGCGAGTGACCGCTGCACCGCGGCGGATGCGAAATGCGAGAAGCCCGGGACACCGTGATGGTGTCCCGGGCTTCTTCGTCTTACCTGAGCTCAGGCGTTCCGATCGTCAGATCAGAAGTCCATGCCGCCCATGCCACCGGTCGGGTCGCCCATCGGAGCAGCGGCCTTCTCCGGCTTGTCGGCGACGACAGCCTCGGTGGTCAGGAACAGAGCCGCGATGGACGCAGCATTCTGCAGCGCCGAGCGGGTGACCTTGACCGGGTCGTTGATGCCAGCAGCCAGCAGGTCCTCGTACTCACCGGTGGCGGCGTTGAGGCCGCTGCCGGCGGGCAGGTTGCGAACCTTCTCCGCGACGACGCCGGGCTCGAGGCCGGCGTTGAACGCGATCTGCTTGAGCGGCGCCTCGAGAGCAACCTTGACGATGTTGGCACCGGTGGCCTCGTCGCCCTCGAGCTTCAGGTCGTCCAGGACCGGCGAGGACTGCAGCAGAGCCACGCCACCACCGGCGACGATGCCCTCCTCGACCGCAGCCTTGGCGTTGCGGACGGCGTCCTCGATGCGGTGCTTGCGCTCCTTGAGCTCCACCTCGGTGGCAGCGCCGGCCTTGATGACGGCAACGCCACCGGCCAGCTTGGCCAGGCGCTCCTGCAGCTTCTCACGGTCGTAGTCCGAATCCGACGCCTCGATCTCGGCGCGGATCTGGTTGACGCGACCGGCGATGGCGTCGGCGTCGCCGGCACCCTCGACGATGGTGGTCTCGTCCTTGGTGACGACGACCTTGCGGGCGCGGCCCAGCAGCTCGATGCCGGCGGTCTCGAGGGACAGGCCGACCTCTTCGCTGACGACCTCGCCACCGGTGAGGATGGCGATGTCGGCGAGCTGCGCCTTGCGGCGGTCACCGAAGCCCGGAGCCTTGACGGCGACGGACTTGAAGGTGCCACGGATCTTGTTGACGACCAGGGTCGACAGGGCCTCGCCCTCGACGTCCTCGGCGATGATCAGCAGCGGCTTGCCGGCCTGGATGACCTTCTCCAGCAGCGGCAGCAGGTCCTTGACCGTCGAGATCTTGGAGCTGACGAGCAGGATGTACGGATCCTCGAGGACCGCTTCCTGACGCTCGGCGTCGGTCGCGAAGTACAGCGAGATGTAGCCCTTGTCGAAGCGCATACCCTCGGTGAGCTCGAGCTGCAGGCCGAAGGAGTTCGACTCCTCGACGGTGATGACGCCTTCCTTGCCGACCTTGTCCATCGCCTCGGCGATGAGCTCGCCGATCGTGGAGTCGCCCGCCGAGATACCGGCGGTGGCAGCGATCTGCTCCTTGGTCTCGACCTCCTTGGCGGTGTCGAGCAGCTTGGCGGTGACGGCCTCGACGGCCTTCTCGATGCCGCGCTTCAGACCCAGCGGGTTGGCGCCGGCAGCGACGTTGCGCAGGCCCTCGCGGACGAGCGCCTGAGCCAGGACCGTAGCCGTCGTGGTGCCGTCACCAGCGACGTCGTCGGTCTTCTTGGCGACCTCCTTGACCAGCTCGGCGCCGATCTTCTCGTAGGGGTCCTCGAGCTCGATCTCCTTGGCGATGGAAACACCGTCGTTGGTGATCGTGGGGGCGCCCCACTTCTTCTCCAGCACGACGTTGCGACCCTTGGGTCCCAGCGTCACCTTGACGGCGTCAGCGAGGCTGTTCAGGCCACGCTCGAGGCCGCGACGTGCCTCTTCGTCGAACGCGATGATCTTGGCCATTGCGAAGTGATCCTCCGGATTGGGGGTGACACACGGAGGCGATCGCTCGTCGGATCGCCCCATTTACGCTTCCGGCCAGGCTCGGTGCCCGCGACGGACGACCAGGGGTGTCTAGGTACCCGGTCTCACCGTCCCGACCTGGCACTCACGTGTCGCGAGTGCCAAGTGCCTTTTTAGCACTCGTAGGGGGTGAGTGCAACGTCCGGGAGGGGCCTGCACGGTCACGAATGGGGCGCCCGATCGTTACCGACCGAGGCAGGTCTGCCCGGTCTTCAGATTCCACGCGAACGACAGCGGACCCATGCAGTTGACGCCGCCCTGCTCGGCCGTCGCACCCGAGCCCCAGCCGGCGACCGCGAACGTCGCGAAACCGTCGTCGGCCCACGAGTGGGCGATGCCGCCACCGATCGCCAGCGCGAGCGACTGACCGTTGCCACGCGACGCGCTCAGCGCGGTGCCGTAGCCGGTCGCGAGGCTGTTGGACGAGCCCAGATCCTGCGCGACCGACACGGCAGTGCCGCTGTCCATCGCCGCCGAGCGGGCCACGCCCTGCTCGAAGGCCTGCGCGCCACAGCTCGCGAACTCCGACACCTGGATGTCGTTGGGCGACATCGGGGACGTGCACACCACGGGCGCGGCCGACGCGGAACCCGCACCGATCAGCGAAATGCCCGCAGCCAGACCGATTCCCGCGACAGCGGCAACCGCCGTCCGAGTCATCCGTCGACCGAGGTTCGAGATCGCACCGAAGCGGGAAATGGTCGACATGCAGACTCCTTCACGAGCGGGAAAGCAGAGAGCTGAGCGTGCCCGGAACAGTACCCGCAGCGGACCGCGATACCCGGGATTTCGATAGCACGCCGAAGAAGCTCGGCGCGTCACCCGAGCCGATCGAGCAGCGTCGGCAGGTCCGCGACCGAATCGAGGATGTGGTCGGGCCGATCCACCGCCAGATCGAGCACCGGCTGCCGGAACTTGCCGGTGCGCACCAGCACCCCGGTCATGCCCACCCGCTGCGCCGGCAGCACGTCGCTGCGGAAGTCGTCACCCACCATCACCGTCGACGCCGGATCGGCGCCCATCAGTTCGGCCGCGGTGAGGAAACCCGCGAGCGACGGCTTGCCCACCGACACGATCCGCGACCCCGACGCGTCCTCGAGGCCCGGCAGGTACGCGCCCGTGTCCAGTCGCAGCCCGTCCGACTCGGACCACATCAGCGCGCGGTGCATCGCGACCACCGGCACACCCGAGACCATCAGGTCCAGCACCCGGCTGAGCGCCTCGTGGGTGAACTCCGGGCCCGCGCCACCGATCACGACGACGCGCGGGTCGACGTCGTCGAACTCGACGTCCGGCATGTCGGCGCGGATGTCGCCGTGATTGAGCAGCAGCACCGGCTCGCCCGGATACGTCGAGCGCAGGTACTCGGTGGTGAGCCGCGCAGCCGTCACGATCTCCTCCGGCCGGACGTCGAAGCCGGCGGCACCCAGCGCCGCCGCGATCTCGTCGCACGTCCGGGACGTCGTGTTGGTGAGGAACGCGCGGACGCCGCCGCGTCGGCGCACCTCCGCGAGCGCCTCCACGGCGCCCGGCACCGGCTTCCAGGAGGTGACGAGCACCCCGTCGATGTCGAACAGCACGCCCTCGACCCCGGTCATGAATCCGAGGGTAACCAGCGCGACCGGTCCGTGCTGCGCTGCCGGAAAAGTGACCTGCTGCACAACGGACGCTAGGATCGACCGGTACGCGTGACCTCCTGTACCACCTAACCCGAAACCGGAGAGCCGACCGTGACGAACACCCTCGAAGCCAGCATCGAGATCGCCGCCACCCCGCAGGACGTGTGGACGATCGTGTCCGACCTGAAGCGGATGGGCGAGTGGAGCCCGCAGTGCCGCAAGATGCGTGTGTCCGGCGAGGTCCGAGAGGGCACCAAGACGTTCAACATCAACCGCAAGGGCTTCCTGGTGTGGCCGACGACGTCCAAGGTCGTCCGCTTCGAGCCCAACAAGGCCATCGCGTTCCGGGTCAACGAGAACCGCACCATCTGGTCGTACACCCTCGAGCCCACCGAGACCGGCACCCGCGTCGTCGAGCGCCGTGAGGCCCCCACCGGCACCAGCCAGGTCTCGCAGTTCCTGATCAAGACCGTCCTCGGCGGCGCCGAGTCCTTCGAGGCCGACATGATCGTCGGGATGAACGCGACCCTCGCGCGTATCAAGAACGAGGCCGAAGCCCTCGCCGTCGGCTCCCGGTAGCACATCGCGACCCACCGGTTCTCGGTGGTCACGTAACCTGTGTCAGCACGAGCGGCACACGCCGCCGTCACACTCGAACAGGTAAGAGGAGCCCGTGGCACGTCGACCGACACCCCCTGGTACCCCCCAGCCCACCGGCGTCGGCCACGTCATCGGCCTCGTCAAGGCGGCCGTCCCGCCGCTGCATCCGGCGGGTCTGCCGTTCGTGCTGACCCCCCTCGCGGTGGCCGCGGTGGGACGCAACCGCAAGTGGGTGCGTCGCGCCGGGCTCGCGTCCGCGGCCGCGTGCGCCACGTTCTTCCGGCACCCGCACCGGGTGCCGCCGAACCGGCCCGGCGTCGTCGTGGCGCCGGCCGACGGTGAGGTGGCGCTCGTCGACACCGCCGTCCCCCCGGCCGAACTCGGCATGGGCGATCAGCCGCTGCCGCGCGTAAGCATTTTCCTGTCGGTCCTCGACGTGCACGTCCAGCGCACACCCGTCGCCGGACTGGTCAGGAAGGTGGTGCACCAGCCCGGCCAGTTCCTGTCCGCGGACCTGGCCGACGCCAGCGAGGTCAACGAGCGCAACAGCATGCTGATCGAGACGCCCGACGGCCACGACGTCGCCGTCGTACAGATCGCCGGCCTGCTCGCCCGCCGCATCGTGTGCGAGGCCAAGGAGGGCGACAAGCTCACCATCGGCGACACGTACGGACTCATCCGGTTCGGCTCCCGCGTCGACACGTACTTCCCCGCCGGCACCACGCTGCTCGTCGAGCGCGGCCAGCGCACCGTGGGCGCCGAGACCGTCCTCGCGCAGCTGTCGTGAGACCGGGCCGCCCCAGCGGACGGAACGCCGTCCGATTACTGCCGAGCATGATCACGATCCTCGCGCTGTGCAGCGGGCTGTCGGCGGTGAAGTTCGCCCTCGACGGTGAACTGGGGACCGCGCTCGCGATGATCGGCGCCGCGGCCGTCCTCGATTCGCTCGACGGCCGCATCGCCCGCATGCTCGACGCCACCAGCAAGCTCGGCGCCGAACTCGACTCGCTGGCCGACGCCATCTCGTTCGGCGTCGCGCCCGCGCTCGTGCTGTACGTGACGCTGCTCGACGGCAACAACTTCGGCTGGATCATCGCGCTGCTGTTCGCCGTCAGCATCGTGCTGCGCCTGGCCCGGTTCAACACGCTGCTCGACGACGACACGGTGCCCGCCTACACGAAGGACTTCTTCGTCGGCGTACCCGCACCGGCCGGCGCCCTGATCGCTCTGACGCCGCTGGCGGTCTACATCCAGTGGGGTGACGGGTGGTGGTCGTCGATCGGTGTCGTCACCGTGTGGACGCTGCTGTCGGCGGCGCTCATCGTCAGCCGCATCCCCACGCTCGCGATGAAGTCGGTGTCGGTGCCCGGTCACATGGCCGCCGCACTCCTGGTACTCGTCGCACTCGCCGCCGCCGCGCTCGTCACGTACCCGTACATCCTGCTGATGGTGCTCGTCGGCGTGTATCTCGTGCACATCCCGTTCGCGATCCGCTCGAAGCGGTGGGTCGCCGCCCGCCCCGAGACGTGGGACTTCAAGCCGTCCGAGCGTCGTGCCATCCGCCGCTCCCCCAACGGCAACCGCCGCTCCGCCGCCCGCCTGGGCCTGCGCCGCCCCCGCTGAGCCCGGCTTTCCCTGCCCCTCCTCCCTCCCGCGTTTTGCGCACTTATCGCGGGAATCCCGGCCCCCTTCTCGCGTTTTGCGCACTTATCGCGAGGGGCGGGGGCCGAGTTTTCGCGTTGCGCGCACTTGACGCGGGCGGTGGTCAGAAGTGGCGGGCCCGGGCGCTTCGCGCGCGCAGCACGGCGCCGTAGATCTCGTCGATCACGGCGTGGGGGTCCACCATCATCTCCTTGGTGACGAAGTGGATCTGCCAGCCGGCCCGCCGGAGCTTGTTCTGCCGGACCCGGTCCCGCGCTATCGCCGAACCCTGCCCGTGCCACTCCCCGTCGTACTCGACGACCAGGCGTTCCTCCTCGAATCCGAAGTCGACGCGCGCGACGAACTCGCCGTCGGCGTAGATCTGCAGTTGCGGCTCCGGGTCCAGTCCCGCGAAGTGCATCCGCACGCGCAGCTCCGATTCCGGCGGGGACTCCGCTCGCGGATCGCAGAGCGCCAACGCCTCCCGCGCCCGCACGATGCCGTGATCGTGCCGGCCCTCGAGATACGACGCCATGCGCGCCCCGGTCGTCAGCTTCGCGCGCAGGATCCGGTCGGCGTCGGCGACGGCGCGGACGAGTGGCCCCGTCGAGAGCACGTCGAACGTCATGCGTTCGGGGCGGGCGATCGCGATCTGCTCCCACGGCTGATGGTCACCGGCGTCGATCGCGACGCGTCGAACGTTCAATCCCGGACGCCGGTTTACCCGACATCCGGGCAGCGCGATCACGTCCACCGGATCCGACGCCGAGGCAAGGTCGACGCCCCGCACCACCGCGGCCGACCGGCCGGTGAGCACCAAGGTCCCCTCACCGGTGAGCGCGGCGGCCCGGCATCGCAGTTCATGGCTGACGCGAACCCCTGTCGGGCAGTAGACGCCGCGGAACAGTCGGCGAACGCGGGGGCCGCGCAGGTCCGACGGGCGGAGCGCTCCCTCCCGGACGGCATCGCGTCCGACGAACACCTCGGGCAGTTCGGGTCTCTTCCTCCTCATGACTCGTCACAGTGCCCTACGACGGCGAACCGACCCCGTTCCGAACACCGAGTTATCCACAGCCTCCACGCTTCTCCACAGCCCACCCCCTTCGCGTTTTGCGCACTTATCGCGAGAATCCGGGTCCCCACGTCGCGATAAGTGCGCAAAACGCGGGAGGGAGGGGCGCGGCAGGTGCGATAAGTGCGCAAAACGCGGGGAGACAGGGGACGCGACGGGCCGCACTAGGCTGGACCGCGTGACCTCACCCGAACTGACGCTCACGGTCCGACTCAACACGTCCGCCGCGGACGCCCGACGCGGGGTGGTGCGCCTGCACCCCGAGGCGCTCGCGGCCCTCGGGCTGCGGGAGTGGGACGCGATCTCGCTGATCGGGGCGCGTCGGACGGCGGCGGTCGCCGGGATCGCGCCGGCCGGAACCCCCACCGGGACGGCGCTGCTCGACGACGTCACACTGTCCAACGCCGGGCTGCGCGAGAACGCGACCGTGGTGGTCGCACCCGTCGCGGTCTACGGCGCACGCACCGTCACGGTGAGCGGATCGGCGATGGCGCAGCAGTCCATCCCCGACGCGACGCTGCGGCAGGCGCTGCTCGGCAAGGTCCTCACCGTCGGCGACGCCGTGTCGCTGCTGCCCCGCGACCTCGGTCCCGGCACCAGCACGACGTCGGCCACGCAGGCCCTCTCACGGACCTTCGGCGTCACCTGGACGTCGGAGCTGCTGACCGTCACGGGCGTGGACCCCTCGGGCGGACCGGTGAGCGTGCAACCGAACTCGGCCGTGCGCTGGGGTGCGGGTGTCGCGCACGCCACGCCCGCACCGACGACGTCGGCCGCACCGACGGTGGTCGAGCCACGGGAGGCCGACGTCGTGCCGGTCGAGGACCTCGTGGGCGCCCACGCGCAGGCAGCGAAACTGTCCGAGTGGCTGACGCTCGCCCTCGACGAACCGGAACTGCTGCAGAAGCTCGGTGCGTCACCGCATCTCGGGGTGCTGGTCACCGGGCCGGCCGGCGTCGGCAAGTCGATGCTCGCGCGTTCGGTGCTCGCCAAGCGCCGCGTGGTCGAACTCGACGGCCCGGGAGTCGGTGCGTCCGAGGCACAGTCGCGGCTCGAGCGGGTCACCGCGGCCGTGGACGCCGTCCGGTCCGGCGGCGTCCTGCTCGTCACCGACATCGACGCGCTGCTGCCGGCCACCCGCGAGCCCGTGTCGACGCTGATCCTCGACCAACTGCGCCGCGCCGTGGACACCGAGTCGGTGGCGTTCGTCGCCACCACCGCGCATCCCGAGGACCTCGACGACCGACTGCGCGCGCAGGACCTGTGCGACCGTGAGCTGTCGCTGTCGTTGCCCGACGGCGCCGGACGCCGCCAGTTCCTCGAACTGCTGCTCCGCAAGGTGCCGACCGCCGACCTGGATCTGCCCGCGATCGCTTCGCGGACACCAGGATTCGTCGTCGCCGACCTGGCCGCCCTGTGCCGGGAGGCCGCCCTGCGCGCCGCGTCCCGCGCGAGCAGCGACAAGGCGGAACCGAAGCTGACGCAGGACGACCTGGTGGGTGCCCTCGAAGTGATCCGCCCGCTGTCGCGTTCGGGCACGGAGGAACTGGCGATCGGCAGCGTCACTCTCGACGACGTCGGCGACATGGTCGAGACCAAGCAGGCGCTCACCGAGGCGGTGCTGTGGCCGCTGCAGCACCCCGATTCCTTCGCGCGCCTCGGCGTCGATCCGCCGCGGGGCGTCCTGCTGTACGGTCCGCCCGGTTGCGGTAAGACGTACCTTGTTCGCGCCCTTGCCAGTTCGGGTCAGCTCAGCGTGCACGCCGTCAAGGGTGCCGAACTCATGGACAAGTGGGTGGGCTCGTCCGAGAAGGCGGTGCGCGAGCTGTTCCAGCGGGCCCGCGACTCGGCGCCGTCGCTGATCTTCCTCGACGAGGTGGACGCCCTCGCGCCGCGCCGCGGGCAGAGCTCCGACTCCGGCGTCTCCGACCGCGTCGTCGCCGCACTGCTCACCGAGCTCGACGGCGTCGAACCCCTGCGCGACGTCGTCGTCCTCGGCGCCACCAACCGGCCGGACCTCATCGACCCCGCGCTGCTACGCCCGGGCCGACTCGAACGCCTGGTGTTCGTGCCGCCACCGGACGCGGACGCGCGCAAGGAGATTCTGCGGACGTCGGGCAAGTCGGTGCCGCTCGCCGACGACGTGGACCTGGACGCCCTGGCGCAGGATCTCGACGGCTACTCCGCCGCGGACTGCTCGGCGTTGCTGCGCGAGGCCGCGCTCGCGGCGATGCGGCGTGACGTCGACGCCGCCGACGTCACGGCCGCCGACGTCGCCGCGGCACGCGAGAAGGTGCGCCCCTCGCTCGATCCCGACCAGGTGGCGCATCTCGAGGCGTACGCCGAGAACCGCTGACGCGCAGCCGCCCTACTGCCAGCGGGCGAGGAGCTCGTTCGCCCGCACGGCCAGGGCGGCCTGCAGCAGCGGACCGAAGCTGACCCGGCCGACGCCGAGGGCCGCGAAGTCGGCCTTACCGCCGCGCACCGGATCGGCAATTGCGTTGACGGGCAACGGCAGTGCCGACGCGAGCTGCCGGTACACGTCGTCGCTGTGGAACCCCACCGGGTACAGCACGTCGGCCCCGGCCTCGGCTGCGAGGGTGAGCCGGGCGATGGCCCGCTCGACGCGATCCGCCTCGTCACCGACCTGCTTCAGGAACAGGTCGGTGCGCGCGTTGACCACCACGTGCACCCCCGCGGCGTCCGCGGCACTGCGCAGGCCGCCGACGAAGTCCGCGTGCTCCTGCGCCTCACGCAGCCGGCCGCCCTCGCTGTGCACGGTGTCCTCGATGTTGAGGCCCACCGCGCCGACCTCCACCAGACCGTCGATCAGCTGCTGCGGCTGCAGGCCGTAACCCGCCTCGATGTCGACGGACACCGGCAGGTCCACCGCCGCGGTGATCTGCGCGACGCGCGTCGTGAGCTCGGTGAACGTCATGCCCTCGTTGTCGGGCCGGCCCACCGAGTCGGCGACCGGGTGGCTGCCGACCGTCAGGGCCGCGAATCCGGCCTCGGCGGCGAGGCCGGCCGACCACGCGTCCCACACGGTCGGGAGGATCACGGGGTTCCCGGGCTGGTGCAGTGCGAGCAGATCGCTCGCCTTCTGGGTGATCGCAGTCATGAGCTGTCCTCGCGTCGCGGAGTGGGAAGTCCATCGTGGCACGCCGGCGGGCGTCGACCACTCCTTCCGCTCACCCGTTCCCGGACGCGAGCCGGAGGGACTACCGCCTGCAGGACGCCTTGGCCTGCTCGACCTGATCGTCCGTCAGCGGCGGCGCGGGCAGCGGCGTCCGCTCCGCCCCCTCCGCCCGCAGGCCGTCGAGCACCAGCGCGAGATAGCGGCGCCAGGCCTCGGGTGCGACCGGCCGGACGAAGTCGATGACGGACTCGACCATCCGGCTGACCGCGAAGAGATCGTTGACGGTGACGTCCGGTCGCAGCGCACCGGCGTCGCGGGCCCGGGCGATCAGGGCGTCGACCACCGGCGTCACCCGCTCGCGCGCGCAGGCGATCTGTTCCCGACCCTCGTCGCCGGTGAAGAAGACGTCGGCCATGCCCCGATTGAGCGCCATCTGCTCGCAGGTGAGGGCGACGAACTCCACCAGCCCCTCCCACGGATCCGCGTATTCGAGCGCGGCGCTCGCACTGTCGGCCAGGTCGTCCATGTGCTGCTGGAACACCCCGTCGACAAGTTCCTGCTTGCAGGTGAAGCGGCGGTAGACGGTGCCGACGCCGACCTCCGCGTGCCGCGCGACGTCGTCGAGAGTGATGTCGATGCCACGGGTCGCGAACAGTTCTGCCGCGGCGTCCAGAATCTTGCGGCGGTTGCGCTCGGCGTCGGCGCGTAGCCGGCGACCTCCTGTGACGGTGCTCACGATTCTCATTCTGCCATCCCCGAAATTGCGACATACCCGGACAAACCGCTCCACGGGAGAAAATCAAGTGGAGATATCTCCTCCACTTAGGCGTACGGTGACCTAAGTGGAGCCTACTCCTCCACTTCATTCCATCTCGGTGACTCGCACCACGACCCACGTCCAGAGGGGTTCCTCATGAGCAGCACCACAATCGATCCGCCTGAGACCGTGCCGGGAGAACAGACGAGAGAGCACCGTCTGCGCTGGTTCGTCCTGGCCGTCATCGGACTGGCCCAACTGATGGTGGTGCTCGACGCCACCATCGTGAACATCGCGCTACCCGCCGCCCAGAAATCACTCGAATTCTCCGACGCCGACCGGCAGTGGGTGGTCACCGCCTACGCGCTGGCATTCGGCAGCCTGCTGCTGCTCGGCGGACGCCTGAGCGACCTGTTCGGCCGCCGCAACACCTTCGTGATCGGCCTCGTCGGTTTCGCCGCGATGTCGGCAGTCGGCGGCGCGGCAGTGAATTTCCCGATGCTGGTCGCCGCGCGCGCCGGCCAGGGCGTCTTCGGCGCACTGCTCGCCCCGGCAGCGTTGTCCCTGCTGTCGGTCACCTTCACCAGACCCGACGAGCGTGCCAAGGCCTTCGGCGTCTTCGGCGCAATCGCGGGCGCGGGCGGCGCCGTGGGACTGCTGCTCGGCGGCGTGCTCACCGAATGGGCCTCGTGGCGGTGGAGCCTGTACGTCAACCTCGTCTTCGCGGCCGTCGCCCTCGTCGGCGCGGTACTGATGATGGCGCCGCACAAGGCCGAACACCGGCCCCGGCTCGACATCCCCGGCACGGTCACGGTGTCGGCCGGGCTGTTCAGCATCGTCTACGGCTTCTCCCACGCCGAGTCGCACGGCTGGTCCAACGGCGCCACCATCGCGTGGCTCCTGGCGGGTGCGGTCCTGCTGGCGATCTTCGTCGTCATCGAGACCCGCGTCGCGCATCCGCTCCTGCCGCTGAGGGTGGTACTCGACCGCACCCGCGGAGGCGCCTACCTGGCCATGTTCATCGCCGGCACCGGCATGTTCGCGGTGTTCCTGTTCCTGACCTACTACATGCAGACGGTCCTGCAGTACAGCCCGGTCATCACCGGTGTGGCCTACCTGCCGATGGTCGCGGGCATGGTCATCTCGGCCACCACCTCCACCAGCGTGCTGCTGCCCCGGTTCGGCCCCCGGCCGCTGATGACCACCGGCCTCACCCTCGTGGCGGTCGGCATGGTCCTGCTCGCCCAGCTCACCGTCGCCAGCACGTATGCGCCGCACATCCTGCCCGGCCTGGTGCTGCTCGGCGTCGGCATGGGAATGGTGTTCGCACCCGGCATGCAGGGGGCGGTCACCGGCGTTCGCCCCGAGGACGCCGGTGTGGCCTCCGCGACGGTGAACACCATGCAACAGGTCGGTGGGTCGATCGGCACCGCGCTGCTCAGCACGATCGCGGCGACTGCCGCGACGAGCTACCTGTCCGACGCGGCCCCCACCCCGCAGAGCCAGGCCCTCGCTGCAGTGCACGGCTACACCACCACGTTCTGGTGGTCGGCCGCGATCTTCGCTGCGGGAGCGGTGATCTCGGCGTTCCTGCTACCCGGCGGCAAGCTGCCCGCAGCAGAGGACGCTCCCGAGGGTCAGCTGGTGATGGCGCACCGACGTCACCGAGTTCGCCCGAACGGCGGCGATCACGCTGAGCGTGGTCGCCGCCGGAACGCGTTGCGCGCCAGGTAGCGTCGGGTCGGTGACTCCGACCGTCCGCGCGTCCCTGTCCGCCGTCGCCGCCCTGTTCGCCGGGGCGCTGGCCACGTTCGTGCTCGTCAATCCGACCCAGTGGCTGGCGAACTTCGCTGCGACCGAGAGCCAGCTGAGCCGCTGGAACGACACCCAGTCCACCGGTGTCGCCGCCGCCTGCGTGCTCGTCGTCGTGGCATGCGCGATACTGCTGCGGGCGTCGTCCCTTCGTCCCGCGTGGATCACCGCGGTCGTCGCGACGGGCGTGCTGATAGCGGCCCGGCTGACGGTGTCGGGCGTCGGCGACCTCGACCAGCTGACGCTCTTGTACTACGCCAAGTGCCTCGCCGGCGGCGTCCTGCTGGGCGCGGCCGTCGCGGCGACGTGGTCGCGTCCGATCCCGCGATTCGCGCTCATCGGCGCGGTGGGTGCGACGTTCGTCGTCGCGCACACCGCCCATGTGGGCTGGCACCCGAGCACCTCGATCCTCGGCGAACCGTTCTGGTGGATTCTGATTCCGGCGCTCGTGCTCGCCGCGGTGTGCGTGGTGCTCGACGACGCCGTACCCGAGCGCATCGACCGGGAGACCGCGATCGGCGCGCTGGCCGCCGTGGTGACCCTCGCACTCGCACACCGACTGCTCGGCGAGTGGATCGACCGGCAGACCGGGTCGCAGTTCCGGCAGTGGGTCGTCATCGCGCTGTGCCTGGTGCTGGTCGTCGCGCTCACCGAGTTCTGGGCACGACGCCTCGACGCGCCGTTCCTGCTCGCGGCCACTGCGGTGGCAGCGGTGACGCCGTTCGTCGCGACCACGCTCTGGTGGGGGCACCTGAGGCTGACGCCGTGGATACCGGTCATGGTGGGTGTGGTGGCGGTAGCGGCCGGCGTCGCTGTGAGTCTGCTGCGGGTCTCACCTCTACTCGGGCTTGCCGCGCTCGCTCTGGTCCCCCTTTTCGCCACGATCGAACCCACACCCGATAGCCGAGCCCGGTTCTTCGTCCAGCTCGCGGTCCTCGGAGTCGGTATCGGCCTCACCCTCGGCTCGACCCTCCCCGACAGCGCCGCCACTGCCGCGCTGGGCCTGGCGATACCGCTGCTGGCGCTGGTGTACACGACCGTCGTCCGCGTCACGACCGTGTTCGAGACGTTCACCGCGTATACGCCAGACAGCGTCGACGTCATCGACTACATGCGCACCGACGCCTACACCGGCAACTACGTCGAGTTCGCGCCTACCGCCCTCTTCACCTTCGACCGCACCGCCGCCGTCGCGATGTTGCTCGTCGTCGTGTTCTGTGCACTCGCGATCCGCGGACAGCGGTGGCAGCAGTCCGCCGCGCTCCCGGAATGACCTCACGGACATCCGTCACAATGCGTCAGTCGACGAGATCCAACTCTCGCAACCGTGCGAAGACGAGCCGGGATCCGGGCGCCGTCTCGGGCATCGCGGCGTATTCGTCTTCGGTGAAGTAGCGGATCTCGGCGACCTCGCTGGTGGGCTTCGGCTCGTCGTCGAGCTCCGCGAGGAAACACGTCATGTGCAGCCGGGTGCCGGGTCGGTGGCCGAACGCGGGCGCCTCGAACACGCCGAGTTCGACGACCGTGCCGTCCACGATCCCCGTGTCGAGCTCCTCCCGGACCTCTCGGTGCAGAGCCTGTTCGGGGGTTTCACCTGGGTCGATCTTGCCGCCCGCCATGTAGAACGCGGTCTTGCCGGCCGATCGGGCCTGCAACATCCGGCGATCGCGGATATGGGCGAGGGCGGCGGTCCGGATCACGGTGGGATTCTCGTCTGACACCCGTTGGAACGTACTCCCGTCGGGCCGACCCCACCGACCTCGGCCGATTTGCCCGGTTGATACCGATTGAGGCGTCAACTCGAGCACTTAGTAAGATGAACGCCGTAGTCCACTTTGCTAGCTAGTGAAGGGTCTGCCCGACTCTCGGCTCACGCCGATTCGTCACCCCGCCGCACCACAACCCGACGGAGTGCCATTTGCTTGTCATATTGATCGCCCACGCGATAGCCGCCGTTCTGGCTCCGCTCGCCGTGCGATCAATAGGGCGCAACGCGTTCTTCCCGCTCGCACTGGTACCACTCGCGAGCCTCGGCTGGGTGATCGCAAACTGGGGCACCGAACAGGAACTGAACATCCGGTGGGTGCCCGGTCTGTCGATGGACATCGACATGCGGTTCGACTCCCTCGCCGCGATCATGTCGGTGCTCGTCCTCGGCGTCGGCGCGCTGATCCTCGTGTACTGCGCGCGCTACTTCAAGGACGACGAACCCCGCCTCGGCATCTTCGCCGCCGAGATGGTCGCCTTCGCGGGCGCCATGTTCGGCCTCGTGACCAGCGACAACATGCTGATCCTCTACACGTTCTGGGAATTGACGACGGTCCTGTCGTTCCTGCTGGTCGGCCACTACGCCGAGCGCGCCACCAGCCGCCGCGCCGCCACCCAGGCGCTCCTGGTGACCACCGCCGGTGGCCTCGCGATGCTCGTCGGCATCATCATGCTCGGCCAGCTGGTGGGCAGCTACAACCTGTCCGACGTCGTCGCGAACCCCGCGAGCGGCTGGCTCGCGAGCGTCGCGATCGTGTTGGTGCTCATCGGTGCGCTGTCGAAGTCGGCGATCGTGCCGCTGCACTTCTGGCTGCCC
The DNA here is from genome assembly GCF_037287305.1 of Prescottella sp. D32. Classification (NCBI taxonomy): domain Bacteria; kingdom Bacillati; phylum Actinomycetota; class Actinomycetes; order Mycobacteriales; family Nocardiaceae; genus Rhodococcus; species Prescottella sp. D32. The sequence continues at coordinate 1,139,837 of NZ_JARBSW010000001.1, read as the reverse complement.
GGTGCGATGGCCGCACCCACCCCCGTCAGCGGCTACCTGCACGCCGCGGCGATGGTGAAGGCCGGCATCTACCTGGTCGCGCGGCTGGCCCCGGGCTACGCCGACTCGCCGCCGTGGCGGGTCACCATCATCGTGCTCGGCCTGGCGTCGATGCTGCTCGCCGGCTGGCGCGCGCTCCGCTCGTTCGACCTCAAACTCGTTCTCGCTTTCGGCACCGTCAGCCAGCTCGGCTTCCTCATGGTGCTCGTGGGCGTCGGCTCCCGCGACGCGGCTCTGGCCGGTATGACGATGGTCGTCGCGCACGCGATGTTCAAAGCCGCGCTGTTCATGGTGGTCGGCATCATCGACCACACCACCGGCACCCGCGACATCCGCAAGCTCGCCCGTCTCGGGCCGAGCGCCCCGTGGCTGGCGGTCATCGCAGCACTTGCGGCCGCGTCGATGGCGGGCCTGCCGCCGTTCCTCGGGTTCGTCGGCAAGGAGGCCGCGCTCGAGTCGATCCTGCAGGCCGACATGCTCGAGCCGTGGGCCCGCACCTCGATCGTGGTGGCGATGGCGCTGGGCTCGATCCTCACGGTCGCCTACAGCATCCGGTTCGTGTGGGGCGCGTTCGGCCGCAAGCGGCTGCGCAACCCCAGCCCGCCGGTGGCGAACATGCACGCCCCGGGTGCGCTGTTCCTCGCGCCGCCCGCCCTGCTCGCCGTGGCGGGTCTGGTAGCCGGACCGCTGTCGCCGCAGCTCGAGAAGCTGCTCACGCCCTACTCGACGACGCTGCCCGCGGGTCCGCACGCCGACTACCACCTGGCCCTGTGGCACGGCGTCAACACCCCGCTGCTGCTCACCGTCGCGATCGTCGTCGTCGGCACCGTGTTGTTCGTCGCGCACCGATGGGCCGTCCAGCGACTGCGCTTCCAGCACCCGCCGCTCGGCAACGCCGACCGGGTGTACGACGCGACGCTGCGTGGCATGGACACCCTGTCGATGCGACTCACCGGTTTCACGCAGCGCGGTTCGCTGCCGCTGACGCAGTCGACGATCCTGGCGACGCTGGTGCTGCTGCCGATCGTCCTGCTCGCGCTGCGCACCGACGTGTGGGCGCAGATCCGGCTCTGGGAGTCGCCGTTGCAGCTCACCGTCGGGCTGATGATGATGGCTGCCGCCTTGGCCGCGACGGTGCTGCGCAATCGTCTGGCCGCGGTGATCCTCGTCGGGCTCAGCGGCTACGGCTGCGGTGTCATCTTCGCGCTCCACGGCGCGCCGGATCTGGCGCTCACCCAGTTCCTCGTCGAGACCCTGACGTTGGTGATCTTCGTGCTGGTGCTGCGCAAGCTGCCCGCCGAGATCGACGAGCGCCAGGCCATCGGCTTCAAACTGCCTCGGGCCCTGCTCGCGATCGGTGTGGGCGTCGCCGTCACGACGATCGCCGCGTACGCGATGAACGCCCGCAACTCGGTACCGATCCATCTCCAACTGCCCGAGGCGGCCTACACGCTCGGCAACGGCCGCAACGTGGTGAACGTGCTGCTCGTCGACATCCGCGCGTGGGACACCCTCGGCGAGATCTCGGTGCTGCTGGTCGCCGCGACCGGTGTCGCGAGCCTGGTGTTCCGGCACCGCCGGTTCGGGACGGCGCCGCGCGTGTCCGACGCCCCCGCCGGGATCCTCGAGGCGGCGTCGAACACCGAGACGACGTGGCTGCGCGGCGGCGACCTGATCGACCCCCGGCACCGCTCGCTGGTGCTCGAGGTGACCACCCGCCTGATCTTCCCGACGATGATGGTGCTGTCGGTCTACTTCTTCTTCTCCGGGCACAACGCGCCCGGCGGCGGCTTCGCGGGCGGTCTCACCGCCGGCCTGGCGCTGGTGCTGCGCTACCTCGCCGGTGGCCGCTACGAACTCGGTGAGGCCGTGCCCATCGACGCCGGCAAGATCCTCGGCCTCGGTCTCGCACTCGCCGCCGGCACGGCGCTGACGTCGCTGTTCCTCGGGGCGCCGCCGCTGTCGTCGGCGGTGTTCGAGGTGACGCTGCCGCTGCTCGGCCACATCAAACTCGTCACCGCACTGTTCTTCGACCTGGGGGTGTACCTGATCGTGGTGGGCCTCGTGCTCGACGTGCTCCGCAGTCTCGGAGCCCGACTCGACGCACAGGAGGAGGTGAACGCCCGATGAATGCCGATCTCGCGACGCTTGTCCTCATCGGTGTCCTCACCGCGTCCGGCGTGTACCTGCTCATCGAGCGCAGCATCACGCGCATGCTGCTGGGCCTGCTACTCGTGGGCAACGCCGTCAACCTGCTGATCCTGACCGTCGGCGGACGCTCCGGCAACCCTCCGATCGTGGGCCGCGAGTCGGTGCACGAGGAGATGGCCGACCCGCTGGCACAGGCGATGATCCTGACCGCGATCGTCATCACGATGGGTATCGCGGCGTTCGTGCTGGCCCTCGCCTACCGATCGTTCAAGATCAACACGGCGGACCGCGTCGAGGACGACCCCGAGGACACCAAGGTCTCCAAGCGGCGTACCCCGGCGGAGGCGCCGGACCGCGACCGCTCCGACGACCCGCTCACCGGTGCCCCGTCCAAGGGCGGTGACGCCTTCGACGCCGAGGGCAATCCGATTCCCGTGGAACTGCTCGAGGATCCCGAGGGTTACGAATCCTACGAGGAGCTGCGCGACGGGGACGACGAACTGGAAGCCGAATCACCGGGAGGTAAGCGATGACGCTCTCCCCCGAACTCATCGGCACGCTGGCCCCGCTGCCGGTCCTGATCCCCATGATCGCGGCCGCGGTCACGCTGATCCTCGGTCGGCGCCCCACCGCGCAGCGCTGGATCACCCTGGCCGCCCTCGTCGGCGTCACCACGGTCTCCGGGATGCTGCTGTACCTCGCCGACCGCCACGGCACCACCGCGATCCAGGTGGGCGGCTGGGACACCCCGATCGGCATCACCCTCGTCGTCGACCGGCTGTCCGCACTGATGCTGCTGGTGTCGTCGATCGTGCTGCTCGCCGTCATGATCTATTCGATCGGCCAGGGCATCCGCGACGGCCACGAACACCAGCCGGTGTCGATCTTCCTGCCGACGTATCTGGCGCTGACGGCGGGCGTGTGCAACGCGTTCCTCGCGGGCGACCTGTTCAACCTGTACGTCGGGTTCGAGGTGCTGCTCGCCGCGAGCTTCGTGCTGCTCACCCTGGGGGCGAGCGCCGACCGCGTCCGGGCCGGCGTCTCGTACGTCATGGTGTCGATGGTGTCGTCGCTGATCTTCCTGTGCGGCATCGCGTTCGCCTACGCCGCGACCGGCACCCTCAACCTCGCGCAGATGGCGCTGCGGTTCGACGACATCCCGGTCGGCACCCGCATGGCGATCTTCGGCGTGCTGCTGGTGGCGTTCGGCATCAAGGCGGCGGTGTTCCCGCTGTCGACGTGGCTACCCGACTCCTACCCCACCGCCCCGGCCCCGGTCACCGCCGTGTTCGCGGGCCTGCTCACCAAGGTCGGCGTGTACGCGATCATCCGCGCCCACACGCTGCTGTTCCCGCAGGGCGAGCTCGACAACGTGCTGATGGTGTGCGGCCTGCTCACGATGATCGTCGGCATCCTCGGTGCGATCGCGCAGACCGACATCAAACGTCTGCTGTCGTTCACCCTGGTCAGCCACATCGGCTACATGATCTTCGGTGTCGCGTTGTCGACACAGTCCGGTCTGTCCGGTGCCGTCTACTACGTGGCGCACCACATCGTCGTGCAGACGACGCTGTTCCTGGTGGTGGGCCTCATCGAGCGGCAGGCCGGGTCGTCGTCGCTGCGCCGCCTCGGCGGCCTCGCCGCGGCCAGCCCGGTGCTGGCGATCGTGTTCCTCGTCCCGGCACTCAACCTCGGCGGCATTCCGCCGTTCTCCGGGTTCATCGGCAAGATCGCGCTGCTCCAGGCCGGTGTCGCGCACCCCAGCGTGCTGTCGTGGCTGCTCGTCGCCGGCGGCACCGTCACCAGCCTGCTGACGCTGTACGTCGTGGCCCGCGTGTGGACCAAGGCGTTCTGGCGGGCCCGCGCCGACGCCCCGGAAGGCGACCTCGCCGACGTCAGCCCGTCCGCGCTCATCGACGAGTCCGAGGAGGACATCGCGTTCGTCGACCGCGAGGACGTCGGCAAGATGCCGGTGTTCATGCTGCTGCCGACGATCGGACTGGTGGGCGTCGGCCTCGCGCTCACGATCTTCGCCGGTCCCATGATCGGGATCAGTGACCGTGCGGCGCAGGACCTGCAGAATCGAGACGTCTACATCACGGCCGTCCTCGGCGAGGGAGGTGCCCGATGACCCGCGAACGCGTACTCCGCGTCGGCATCCTCGCGTGGCTGACGGTGGTGTGGATCCTGCTGTGGGGCACGTTCAGCATCGCGAACCTGCTCGGCGGCGCCGTCGTCGGCCTGCTGATCATGTGGCTGCTGCCGCTGCCGCGGGTGCCCGTCGAGGGCCGCGTGCACCTGTTCTCGATGGTCAAGTTGGTGGGCACGATCATCTTCTACGCCGCGCAGTCGAGTGCGCAGGTGGCGTGGCTGGCCGTGCGGCCCGGTCCGCCGCCGGTCACCGGGGTCCTGCGCTGCAAGCTGGGCATCAAGTCGGACCTGGTGCTGACACTGTGCGTCGACGTCCTCAATCTCATCCCCGGCACGATGGTGCTCGAGGTGGATCAGGCGCGGCGCGCGGTGTACGTGCACGTCCTCGACGTCGGGACCACCAAGGCCGTCGACCAGTTCTACCGGACCACACGGCAGCTCGAGCGGCTGTTCATCGCGGCGTTCGAACGCGACTCGGAGTGGCAGCCGGCGCCGTGGCATCTGCGCGACTACGAGTACAACGAAGAGGGCAGGGAGGACCGAGCATGACGGCCGTGATGATCGTCGCCGGAGTGATGCTGGTGGTGGCGGCGCTGCTCACCACCTACCGACTGTTGGCCGGACCGGGCAGCCTCGACCGTCTGGTCGCGATGGATACCCTCATCGCGACGGCGATCTGCGGTCTGGCGGTGTGGGCGGCGTACAGCGGCGACACCACGATCGTGCCCGCCATCGTCGCGCTCGCCCTGGTCGGCTTCGTCGGCTCGGTGAGCGTGGCCCGATTCCGGGTGAGTGACGACTCGTGAACACCTTCCTCGACATCCTTGCCGCGATCTGCATTCTGATCGGATCGTTCCTCGCGCTCACCGCCGCGATCGGCATCGTCCGCTTCCCCGACACCCTGTCCCGCATGCACGCGGCCACCAAGCCGCAGGTCGTCGGTCTGGTGCTGGTGCTGGTGGGCGCGGTGATCCGACTGCACGGCAACGTCGACATCTGGATGCTCGTGCTCATCGGTTTGTTCACGTTGCTGACGGCGCCGGTGATCGCGCACAGCGTCGGCCGCGTCGCCTACCGCGAGCAGCGCGGGCGCGACGGGCTGCTGATGAATCACAACGACGATCCGGGCACCTTCCGCTGATCCCGCGTTTTGCGCACTTGTCGCGCCGACGCCGTCCCTCACCCCCGCGTTTTGCGCACTTAGCGCGCGGTCGGAGCGTCCTGCGGGAGCGATAAGTGCGCAAAACGCGAGGAGGCGGCGGCACGGTAGAAGGTGCGCCAGTAGCCGTAGGCGAAGAGTGCGGGGACGCCGAGGAGTAGCAGCGCGGAAACGATCGGATACTCCGCGATCTCCACGGCGAGGAACCGATAGCTCAGCAGCAACGCGCCCAGCAGCACGGCGCCACCGGCGACGAGACGCACCCGGAACCAGCCCCAGCCGCGTTCGGGGGCGCGCAGCGCGGACTCGAGCGTCAGCGTCAGGACTACGCCGGCGATGAGGTCGACGCCGTAGTGGTAGCCGAAGCCCAAGGTCGCGCTGAGCGTGCAGACCAGCCAGAACGTGCCGCCCCAGCGCAGCCAGCGCGGCCCCTGCCGCGAGTGCAGGAACAGCGCGAGCGCCCACGCCGTGTGCAGGCTGGGCATGCAGTTGCGGGGGGTGGCGTCGTCGAACGGCATGGGCGACGGCGTCAGGTCGAACGGGACCACGGACGGCCAGAAGTCGCCCACCTGGAAGCCGTTGCCGTCGGCGCCGAACGCGAAGATCGGGCCCACCACCGGGAACAGGATGTAGAACACCGGCCCGATCAGCCCGATCAGCAGGAACGTGCGGACCAGGTGGTGCGACGGCCAGCCCTTGCGCAGCTGGTACAGCGCCACGACGATCGCGGCCACGGGCAGCTCGATGTACACCCAGTGCAGCACGGCGTAGCCGACCGAACCGGTGGCGTCGACGATGTTGCCCATCACCCACGACGGGTTGCCGAGCGCGTGGTCGGCGAGCTGGACGTACTGGTCGAGAACCTCAGGACCGGCGAGAACGGTGATGTGCAGCCACACGTCCCCGAACTTGGTGGCGACGATCAGCAGCGCGCCGAGACCGACGCCCATGAGCGCGTTGCGGCGCTGCTCACCGGACCATTTCCAGCCGGCCCAGACGCCGATCGCGGTCAGCACGATCACCGCGCCGTTGCCGACGGTGAGCGATCCCCCCGCGAGGTAGCGGATCCCGGCGACGACGACGTCGATGACCAGCGCGCTCGACAGCGCCAGCACCCGTTGCCGGTTGGTGAGCCCCACCATCGCGAGGGCGAGCCCGGCCCACGGCACGGACGCCGACTTGGGGGTGCCGACGAAATCGTTGAGGAGGCTCGTCAGGGGTCCCTCGAACCCGCGCGACGACGCGAACACCTGCAGAGCGATCAGGATCGCGATACCGGCCGCGACGACGCCGCCGATCAGATAATTGCGGGTCCGGTCGGAGAGCCGCACCGGCTCCGTCCGCGCACCACCGTCCACCAACACGCCGTTCATAGTAAACGGCGGGTGAATTCGCGCTTACGTGTCCAGTTCGTCGACGAGCGAGCCGACGACGGCGCGCAGGTCGCCACCGGTCGCGGCGGCCACCTTGCGCTGACGCTGGTACGACGCTCCCCGCCTCGGGATGTCGGCGACGCGGGCAAGTTCGTCGGCGCAGCCGAGCCGCACGGCGGTGGGGGTGAGCTTCTCGAGAAGGTCGTCGAGGTCGTCGGTGACGAGCCGCTCGCGGTTGTCGGCACCCAGGATCACCTCGGCGTCGATGCCGTAGCGGGCGGCGCGCCACTTGTTCTCCTGCACGTGCCACGGCGGCATCGACGGCAGCGTCTCGCCCGCCTCCAGACGCTCGTCGAGGTGCACGACGAGGCAGTGGATGAGGGCGACCAGCGCGGACAGTTCGGTGCGGGACGAGATCCCGTCGCACACTCGCACCTCGATGGTGCCCCACCGCGGCGCCGGCCGGATGTCCCAGTGCAGTCCGCCGAGGTTCTCGATGACGCCGGTGGTGAGCTGGTCGTCGACGTATCCCTCGAACTGCGTCCAGTTCTCGAACTGGAACGGCAGTCCCGCGGTGGGCAACTGCTGGAACATCAGTGCCCGGTTGCTGGCGTAACCGGTGTCGACGCCCGTCCACATCGGCGACGACGCCGAAAGCGCAAGCAGGTGAGGGTATTTCAGCAGAAGTGCGTTCAGGATCGGGAACACCTTCTCCTTCGAGGAGATCCCGACGTGCACGTGCACACCCCAGATCAACATCTGCCGCCCCCACCATTGGGTGCGCTCGATCAGCTCGTCGTAGTGCGGCGTCCGGGTGATCAACTGGGTGGACCACTGGGCGAACGGATGAGTGCCGGCGCACATGAGGTCGACCCCCAGCGGGTCGGCGGCCCGGCGCACCAGCGACATGGTCTCCGACAGGTCGTCCATCGCCTCGCCGACGTTGTCGCAGATGCCGGTCACGAGCTCGACGGTGTTGCGCAGCAACTCCTTGGTGACCCGCGGCTCGTCGGCCAGACCACCGACGGCGTCGAACACCTCGGCGGCTGTGTTGGACAGATCACGAGTGGTCCGGTCGACCAGCGCGATCTCCCATTCCACACCGATGGTCGGACGCGGCGAACCTGCGAAGGGGACTCCCACAGAAACGATCCAACCACAGCGTCCTGGAGCCCGCACGGCTCCGCAAAGGCGCTGGTAGACGCGAAACGGCGGGGCCGCGAGGGCCCCGCCGTTGCGGTGATCTGTGGTGTGGCGTCAGCCGCCGATGACGCCGCAGGCGACGCGTCCGCCCGCGTCACCGGTGGACAGCGTCTGCTGGTCCGGCACCGCCGCATTGTCGGGCAGCGCGTAGCGGGTGGGGATGTTGCCGAAGTTGTCGGCGTCCGCGTGGATCATCAGCGCGGTGCCCTTGCCACCGTTCTTCAGGTCCTCGAGGGTGAAGGCGTCGGTGGTGGTGACCAGGTAGCCCTTGCCGTCCTCGCGGACCTCGAGCGACGTGAGATCGCCGCTGGCCGGATGGCCGGTGTGGCCCTCGACCTGGAAGTGGCCGCCGGCGGAGAGGAAGTTGCCCGGCTCGCCGCCGGTGGGGGCGACGGAGTTGGGCTCACACTTGCCGACCGAGTGCACATGCAGGCCGTGGAAGCCGGGCGTCAGGCCCTGAGCGTCGACGGTGACCTGGACGAAGCCACCGTTCTCGGCGAGGGTCGCGGTGCCGACCTGGGAGCCCTTGGCATCCTTGAGCGTCACCGAGACGTTGTCGGCAGAACCGGTGGTGGTGGCGTGCTCGGAGCCGCTCTCACCGTGCTCGCCTGCGGGAGCGGGGGCACCGGTCCACACCGGCGGGGTGGTGCCGGGAACGTCGGTGGGCTCCTCGTTGTTCGAGCACGCGGTCAAGCCCAGCGCGGCGATCGCGACCAACGGGGTCACGACACGCCAGGACTTGCTACGGGAGAATTGCGAGGCCATCGAACCGCTCCTTCGAGGTGGTTGAAATCTGCGGATGATCATAACCAGCGGGTGGTACCGGACTACCCGGAGGTGACGATCACGATCACGCCGGGCGACGCGCTCTCGATTCCGGCAAAACGAGGTTCGGCCTTGACGCCGAGCTCGGCGGCGATGGCCTGGGCGGCAGCCTTCTCCGAGGCACTGCTGCCGTAGTAGACGGTGGTGGTCTGGATCTGCCCGTAGCTGTAGTTGCCGGTCTCGGAGACGTTCCAACCGCCGGACGTCAGCTCGTTCGCGGTCTGTGCGGCCAGGCCCGAGACGGTGCTGTTGTTGAACACCCGCACCGGCACGGACTTGTCGACCCGCGCGGACGTGGTGGCCGAGGCAGCGGTGGTCGACGTCGCGGTGCTGGTCGTGGTGGTCGGCTCGGCCGCGGTCGTGGTGGGGGCCGCCGTCGTCGTGCGCGCCGCGGCCGGTGCCGCGGCGGGGGCGGACGTGGTGGTGGTCGGCGAGGCCTCGGTGGCCGTCTCGTCGGAATCGGAGCCACCCAGGGAGGCCGCGCCGAGGCCGGCGAACAGGATCGCGAGGGCGATCAGCACCATCGCGATCGCGCGCAGCGGGGGGCCTGACGACTCTGGATTCGGGGTGGTCACTGTTCCGACCTTAATCGGCCCGTCGGACGCTTCCCGTAACGAGGTGACGACGGCCGCGAGTTGGCGACTACTGGGAGAGGGCTACGTGCTGAGATCGAAGCCCAGGCGACGGGCCGCGCGGGCCTTCTGACGGCTGGCGCGCAGGCGCCGCAGGCGCTTGACCAGCATCGGGTCGGCGGCCAGCGCCTCGGGGCGATCGACGAGCGCGTTGAGGACCTGGTAGTAGCGGGTGGCCGACATCGCGAAGAGTTCCTTGATGGCCTCTTCCTTGGCCCCCGCGTACTTCCACCACTGCCGCTCGAAGGACAGGATGTCGTGCTCGCGGCGAGTCAGACCGTCCTCGCCCACTTCGTTCCCCGACGTGCTGTCGGGCCGCTCAGATTGGTTCCGCGCTGCTGCGCCGTCCATCTCACTCCTCGACTGCTCGATGACTTCCGGTCCGCCCGACGTCAGCGCGACCTCCGCGCCCCGTTGGACCCGGCAGGATCAGGCCGAGCGGTGTGCCCGGACACTGAGACATCGCTCGGGACCGGTCACGAATTACATCTGTGTTCTTCCTGGTCAATTGAACCACGGTGGCGGCGCGGGTGACGGGCTTCCAGGGGGACGCGCCGCGAATATCACGCGCACTATCCTTGGTGACCATGGCAATTCTTCCGATCCGCATCGTCGGCGATCCCGTCCTGCACGAGCCGACCAAGCCCGTGACCGAGTCGCCCGCCGAACTCGCCGATCTGATCCGCGACATGTACGAGACGATGGACGCCGCGAACGGTGTGGGTCTGGCCGCGAACCAGGTGGGCGTCGCCAAGCGCCTGTTCGTGTACGACTGCCCCGACTACGCCGCCGGCAAGGACGCGTCCGGCAAGCCCGTGATGCGCCGCGGCTGCGTGGTCAACCCGGTGCTCGAGACGTCGGAGATTCCGGAGACCATGCCGGACGAGGACGACGACGTCGAGGGCTGCCTGTCGGTTCCCGGTGAGCAGTTTCCCACCGGCCGTGCCGACTGGGCCAAGGTCACCGGCACCGACGAGCACGGCAACCCGGTCGAGATCGAGGGCCACGGCTTCTTCGCGCGGATGCTGCAGCACGAGACCGGTCACCTGGACGGCTTCCTGTACGTGGACGTGCTGATCGGCCGCAACAAGCGCGCGGCGAAGAAGACGATCAAGCGTGAGGGTTGGGGCGTGCCGGGCCTGAGCTGGACGCCGGGCACGGTCGACGACCCGTTCGGTCACGACGAGGACTCCGAGGAAGACTGAGTCGAGGACCCGTGACGAGTCGCGAGCCGGGTCCGCCGGTGATCGGCGGCCGGGTGGTGGTGCGGTATCGCCTGCCACCCGGGGGCTCGCATCCGCTCACCGACGTGATCGGCACACTCGAGCAGCTCGAGCCGACGGTGGTGATTCGCACCGCCGACGACCGCGTGGTGGAGATCGAGCGCGCCGACGTGGTGCGGCTCAAGGCGCTGGGCTCCAAGCCGGTGCGCCGGTCCGACGGCCGGGTTCGGTGACTGTCGGGATAGCTGACTACCCTCTCCGGTGTGCGTATCGCGACGTGGAATGTGAACTCGGTCCGTGCCCGAACCGACCGGATCGTGGACTGGCTGGCCCGCACCGACACCGATGTGTTGGCGATGCAGGAAACCAAGTGCAAGGACGAGCAGTTCCCGTACGAGCGGTTCACCGAGGCCGGCTACGAGGTGGCACACGTCGGATTGAGCCAGTGGAACGGCGTGGCGATCGCGTCGCGCATCGGGCTCGAGGACGTGCAGGTCGGGTTCGCGGACCAGCCCGGGTTCAACAAGGATCCGGAGGCGGAGGCCACGCGGGAGGCCCGCGCGATCGGTGCGACGGTGGGCGGGGTGCGGGTGTGGAGCCTGTACGTGCCCAACGGCCGTGAACTGACGGATCCGCACTACGTCTACAAGCTGGAGTGGCTCGCGAAGCTGCGCGCGGACGCGGAGGGCTGGCTGGCCGGCAACCCGGACGCGCAGATCGCGCTGGTGGGCGACTGGAACGTCGCGCCCACCGACGAGGACGTGTGGGATCCGGCGTTCTTCGAGGGCAAGACGCACACGTCGCAGGCGGAGCGGGACGCATTCGATGCGTTCGCCGAGGCCGGTTTCGCCGATGTGGTGCGCCCGCACACGCCCGGCCCCGGCGTCTACACCTACTGGGACTACACACAGCTGCGGTTCCCCAAGCGGCAGGGCATGCGCATCGACTACGTGCTGGGCTCCCCCGCGTTCGCGGCGCGGGTCACCGGCGCGCACATCGACCGGGACGAGCGCAAGGGCAAGGGCGCGAGCGATCACGCGCCGGTCGTGGTGGATCTGGCCTGATCAGGCTGCTCGTCGAGCAGGTCCAGGTACTCGGTGTGGGTGCCGAGGAACCGCGTGACGTAGGTGCAGACCGGGCGGATCCGGGCGCCCTCGCTGCGGGCGCGGTCGAGCACGGCCCGCACCAGTACCGCCGCCCAGCCGCGGCCGCTCCGGTCCTCGCGGACGACGGTGTGCAGCAGGGTGAGCACGTCACCGTACGGCCCGGCGCTGTCGCGGCGGTAGCCGAGGATGCCGACGAGGTCGTCACGCACCCACAGTTCGTAGCGCTCGTGTGGCGGGCTGTCGACGATACGGACGGCGTCGGCGACGGCACCCGCTGTTCGTGGGGATTCGCTGTTCACGTTCCCCATGAAACCGGCCGAACCGCCGGCACCGGGTCCGTTTCGGGACGGGTGGGGCGGTTCGATGCCGATCCTTGACCGCGGCGTGGCCGCGCGTCGATCAGTTCAGCGAGATTGCGTCGGACGCCTCGGGCGGCGCCATCAGATCCAGGTACTCCGGGTTGGCCTCCACGAACCGCTGCACGTATGTGCACACTGGGCGCACGCGCCAGCCGTAGTCCCGGGCCCGGTCCAGGGAGCGCCGCACCATGACGGCGGCGAGCCCGCGGTGACCGAAGTCCTCGACGACGACGGTGTGCATGAACGAGACGACCGGAGTGGGTTTCCGCGCGCCGCGACGACGGGCCGGTGAGGTGTCGTAGTAGCCGACGATTCCCACCAGGTCTCCGTTGAGCCGCAACTCGAAGCGGTTCTGGTCGGTATTGTCGGTCACGTCGGCACTGGGCGAATCGTCGAACACGACACCTCCTCGGGACGCTTTCGATGCAACAATGTGATCCACGCCACTATTTGTACCGCCGTTCGGGGCAACCTGTCAGGCATTTGACCGAATCCGTTCGACGCGAATTCCGGGCCCCTTCAGATCGCGTACACAAGCAGCGGAGACGCAGCGCGGAATCCAATACCACCCGACCGGTTCTTCTTGCTGTCGACACAATCGATTCACCCGGCCACCCGATACACATTGGCAAACACACAAGAGCCACCCGGCCGATCCCCTGCACTACCGAACAGCCGCTTCTCGAAAAGCCTTCAGCTGAATACTTTTCGATCCGATCCGTCGACCGTCCCGGTACCCACCCACGTGGATACCGGGACGGTCTAGGTCAGATCGACGTCACGGCGTGACGTCGATTCCCGGCGAGAAGGTCAGCTTGCCCGTCAGGGTAGCCGTACCGGGACCTGCCGGCGGGCATACACCGCCACCGGTGGAGTTGAAATTGACCGTCCCGGAGTTCGAGGCGGTCACCGACGGCTTCGCGTACGGCAGCGGCCCGATGGTGCTCGCCCCCAACGTGATCGAGCAACCACTCGACGGCACCGTGACCACCGCGCCACCGGCGGGGATGATCAGTGAACCCTGTGGAGATGCACCATCGTTGTCGACCTTCAGCTTCCAGGTCCCGCTGGCAGCGACCGTCGCAGGCTGCCCGTTGAGCGTGCAACTCGACAGACTCACGCTGCTGATGTTGATGTCGATCCCGCCAGTGGACGGGTTGACGTTGCCGGGTGCAGCCGGGGTCGTCCCGGTGCCGGACACATTCGTACAGCGCATGGTGTACCCGGGGGTGGTGGTGATGATCCGAAGATCGCTGCTCGTCGCGGTGACCGGCGTGCTCGCGGGAGTGATCGTTGTCGACGCGTACGACAGCCCCGCAGCCGTCAACGTCGCGGCCGCGGCGACGGCCAGAACTGCGCTACCCCGATTGAGAATCGTCGTTGCCATTCGTTTCTCCTTCATGTGAGGTGTAGCCCCGTTCGGATGAACGGTCGAGTGAACAGGCTTCGATGAATCGATTCGATTGCCGTACTACGACAGCTCCCATCCCGCGGCGTTGTAGACAGAGCTGGTTGTGGACAGGGAATTGCCCGAACCACCCGACGGCAGGCCGGCCCGTTGATTGACGGCCCAGTTCAGCGAGCCGAAGAGACCGCATCCGGTGGCTCCGGGCACCGCAAAGTTGGTGGCCTTGTGTGTTGCCTGGGGCCAGACCCCGCCCGGAACGCCAGGAACCGTGTCCGAAATCCATTGCGCAGCACCAGCATCTTGGAGTGCCAGCGAAAGCCGTATCGGATTCGAAGTAGAACCGATATAGCAGTTGTTCCCCAGCAACGAGTTGGAGAGCTTCAACCGAACCGGAAGTTGCACACCGAGGTTGTAGGGATCGACCACAGGCAGCGCCACAGCCTCCACGGTCGCCTGGATGGCAGTCGGGCCGAAGTCCTCGGCCGAACTGGTCCCGAGTGCGCCGCCGGGGACGCTGAGCGACTTCGAATACACACCGAACTTGCCATCATTGGCAGCGGGAACGAAGACCTGGTCCTGCGCGACACCGCCGGCAATCATCAGACTTCCGTCCGGAATCTGGACGTTGAGGCTGCCGACTCGCATCGTGCCATCCCGAATCACGACCGTCATACAGGTACCCACACCGGTATCGGGGTCGTAAACCTTGTCCAGCTGGCAGGTGTCCCAATTCTTGAAATCGTACTTCGCCCCCGATACCGGGGCAGCCGCGTTCGCCACACCACCCCCTACCAGAGCCAAAGCTGTTGCCGCACCCAGGATCACGGAGCGGGTCATGAGTTTTCTCACGTAGAACCCCCATTCGGGTACACACCCGTCCAGATTCGATTCGAGCAGGACTCGGCATCGCCGATCGAGTGTATTTCTCACGGAAGAGCATCGGCTCGATATGCACTGCACCTCGAGCACGATGCATGACGTTGGGGTGAGTCGGGTGCGCTGCTGGCGTAAGTCCGGAACGAGCGGGGTTGTGCCCGTTCCTGATCTCCCCCGAGATTCCGCATCCTGAGCCGGACCTGATGTCGGCCCGACTGCGTGCGCGTAACAGATCGTCACACACACGACGCCTTCGCGTGACAGTTTCGACAATTCCCCCGGCCGCCGCCAAGCAGGCCCCTAGCTGGACGGGCGTTCAATAAATGTTGCACCCCTTGCCATTTCCGAGATCCACGCAGGTCAACAGTACGAGATACCGGTCGGCCGATATTCGCCTGAGCGCACGACTTCCAGCAAGGGGCCAGCCCTGGCCGTAACGACACCCGACTTTTCAGGTCGCCTTTTCGGTCAATGCTAAAGTTTGTACTGCAGTACAGTTTCGGTGTACCGCAGATAGATTTCGCCGATCCTCCCGAAACCGGCACATGACATCCGCTGTGTGTGTGACGATCTGTTACACGCTCGCAGTCGGACTGCAACAACGTCCGGCTCTGGACGGGGAACATCGGGGGATTCGGATGAGCGCATCTGCGCCCCATCTCGATCCGGGGCACGCCCGACTCACCTCGACGCCAGGCGTCGCCAAGGCCCATGCCAGGGCGGCGCCAACCTGTCAGTAGGGCACTCGGGCAGTCACAGCTGGGTTCGACCGAACCTCCTGGCCGAGTCGACATCCATGTGGGGGAAGTACATGCGAAAGAACACCACCCGCTCCGCCGTGCTGGCGGCCACCGCCGCGCTGGCCCTGGTCGGCGGCGGCGTCGCGAACGCCGCCGGATCGGCCGAAGGCAGCTCCGGTAGCAGCGGCAGCCTGTCCAGTTCCGAAGGCAGCAGCGGCTCCTCGACCGGCTCGTCGGCCGCGCCCGGCACGCCGTACGAGTTCCAGAACTGGGACACCTGCCGGCTCGATCTGGCCTACGACCCCGATACCGGCCTGGGTACCTGCATGACGGTGATCATCCGGGACGGCAACATGCGCATCGGCAATCTCGACGTCGCGGTCCCCGACGGCAGCCTGATGATCGCCGGCGGCGTGACGGGCGAGCAGGTCTTCGTCCCCGCCGCCGACGACGGCAAGTTCGGCGTGTACGCCAACCCGATCACCGTTCCCGGCGGAGCATTCGGCGCCGCGTCGGCGGAGAACTTCGGCCCCACCGCCATCCAGGCGACCGTGGAGGCCGTCGCCCTGCCCGACGTCGATCCCTACAACCTCGCCGTGCAGCTTCCGGTGCGGCTCAAGCTCTCCAATCCACTCCTCGGCGACAACTGCTACATCGGCTCCGCCGCCACCCCGATCAACCTGTCCCTCGCACTCGTGGGCAGCGCCGGACCGACCGAGTACATCTCGACCAACGGGCCCGAGGTGCCGGGCTACGTCTGGCCCCAGGCACCCCACACCGCCACCGACTTCGCCGTCCCCGGTGCCTCCGGTTGCGGACCGCTCGGATCCCTGAACTGGGCCGTCAACCTGCGGGCGGGCCTGCCCTCCGCGGGTGCCGGTAACTCCCTGTCCACGACCAGCGCCGTCTACAACGTCGCCGGCTGGGAGTTGGACGAGTACCTGAACACCCCCACGCCCTGATCCACCGCTGACCTCGTCCCGGTGCCGGTATCCCGCCGGCACCGGGACGACTCACGTCGTAGATGTCCCAGCCGCACGACTCACACCACCGTCCGTCGCACCCGCCTCGCCTGGGTAGGCTCGAGGCCGTGAACTACCTGCCCCTGACGCCGACCGGCCAGACCCCGATCCGCGCCCTCACCATCGCCGGCACCGACTCCGGCGGCGGTGCCGGCATCCAGGCCGATTCGCGCACCATGGCGATGTGCGGGGTGCACGCGTGCGTCGCGGTCGCCGCGGTGACGGTGCAGAACTCGGTGGGCGTCAGCGGTTTTCACGAGATCCCGCCGGAGACGGTCGCCGCGCAGGTGCGCTGCGTGGCCCTGGACATCGGCGTCTCGGCCGCCAAGACCGGCATGCTCGCGTCCACCGCGATCATCGAGGCCGTCGCGCAGGTGTGCACCGAGGTGGGCATCGGCCGCGACGGCTCCATCCCGCTGGTGGTGGACCCGGTGTGCGCGTCCATGCACGGCGATCCGCTGCTGCACGCCGAGGCACTCGACGCCGTCCGGAACACCCTCATCCCCATCGCGTCGCTGGTGACACCGAATCTCGACGAGGTGCGCCTCATCACCGGTATCGAGGTGGTCGACGATGCCACCGCCCGCCTCGCCGCTGAGGCCCTGCACGCCCTCGGCGCGCAGTGGTCGATGGTCAAGGGTGGGCACCTGCGCTCGTCGACGTCGAGCACCGACCTGCTGTTCGACGGCGACACCTTCCACGAGTTCACCAGCCCGCGGATCGACACCGGCAACGATCACGGCGGCGGCGACACCCTGGCCGCGGCGGTCACATGCGCGCTCGCCAACGGCTACGCGATGCCCGACGCGGTCGCGTTCGGCAAGGAATGGGTCACCAAGTGCCTCGAGGCGTCGTACGACCTCGGCGCCGGGCACGGTCCGGTGTCGCCGCTGTGGCGACTGGATCCGAAAGGCGCCTGATCAGCGCGAATAGTCGCGCAGGGTCATGACGAAACCGACCGCCACCACCGGCACCGCGAGAATGTAGACGGTGATCCGGAACCACGTGGGCCCGTAGTAGCTCACCGCGATCGCGGCCGCCAGCGCCGCGATGATCATCAACACCCCGTAGAAGGGTGTGCGCTGCGGATGCCCGGACTCGGTCATGGTCCCCAGTGTGCGCGCCGGGCGGCGAGGGCGGCAACGGTTTCCCGAAGTCGTCCGAATGGTCCGCTAGGCCGTCACCGCGGTGCCGGCGCCGGGCGCAGCACGTAGACCCGCAGGTCCTCGGGCACCCCACGCTGCGGCGCCGCCAGCAGCCCGCGCCGGTAGCGCCGCGCGACCAGGCCCAGCTCGGCGAGGCGCTCCTCGCCGATCGCGTCGTGCGTGTTGCCGGAGACGACGACGTTGCCGTTCCCGCCGAGCTCCATCATGCGCGCGGCGACGTTGACATCGACGCCGAACCAGTCCGCGCCGATGGGCTGCGGAGCCCCGGTGTGCAGGCCGACGCGCATCCGGGGGCGGTAGCCGGCGTGGTCGAGGGTCGCGAGCGCCGCGCGCGCCGCGAACACCGCCTCGACGGCCCGGTCCGGGTGGTCGAACACCACCATCAAGCCGTCTCCCAAACGTTTGATCACCTGGCCGCCCCGTTCGATCATGGGCGGCTCGATGGTGGCGGCGACCTCCCGCAGCAGCGACAGCGTCGCGCCGTCGCCCACCTGCAGCGACCAGCTGGAGAACCCGACGAGGTCGGTGAACACGATGGTGACCTCGCCGTTCGCGGGGCTGCCCCACGTCTTCTCGAGCACCGCCTGCAGCACCTGCAGCGCCGCCATGCTCACCTCGCGCGACGCCCCCGCCCCGGTGTCGAGCATGCGGGCGGCGGCCCGCGCGCCGCCGGGACCAGCCGTCGAGAGGGGGTCGCCGAATGAGGGATCACCGGGCAGTGAGCGCCTGATCCGCCGCACGGCGTCGACCAACTGGGGTTGCCGGTCTGCGTCGCGTACCCACTTCGCCACCGAACCGGTGACCTTGGCGTAGCCGCCCTCCGTGCCGGAATCCGTGGGGACCGGTTCCGGTGTGGCGTCGCCCTCCGGGTCGTCACTCACCCCGGCAAGAGTAATCGTGGCCGGGTCGTCTCGCAGAACTGCCGCGTGACGCCGGTTTCGGCGGCTACTTCCCCACATCGGCCCGCGCCGCGCTCCGGGCGTCACCCGCCGGCGGCACCCCGTTCACGCCGTCGGTCGACTGCGCGTAATGCCCGATGCCGTACCCGATCGCTTGCGCATTGAGCGCCAGCGCGGTGCGGTCGATGTTGCCGACGGTGTCCTGCGCGGTGTGGTAATTCGGGTCCAGCATCGCGTCGGCCTCACCACCCCACTGCTGCGCCTGAGCTGGTGTCTTCTTCTCCTCGGCACCGGTGAACAGGCCGCCCGCCGGGATCCCGGCCGCGATGAACGGGCCGTAGTCCGAGCGCCCGTCGAAGTCCGTTCCCCCTGGCGTCACCCCCAACTGCAACACGATCGCTGCGAACGTGCGCTCGATCCCGGCCGACCCCTCCGGCCCCGGCCCTTCGCCCACGTTGTCGGAGTTGTCGCCGTCGTACACGAAGTAGCCGGCGTTGGGCGAGCCCACCATGTCGAAGTTGAGGTACAGCGCGATGTCGGCGCGGGCCGCGTCGTCGAGGCCCTCGACGTATGCCGTCGACCCGTTGAGCCCCTCCTCCTCGGCACCCCAGAAGGCGAACCGCACCGCGTTCGCCGTGTCCGGCCTCGCGCCGAGCTGCCGGGCCGTCTCGAGCAGCGACGCGACACCCGAGCCGTCGTCGTTGATGCCGGGGCCGTCCGGCACCGAGTCCAGGTGCGCGCCCGCCATCACCACGTTGCCGGAATCGCCGGTCTTGGTCTGCGCAATCACGTTGCGGGACTTGACCGTTTCGACGGTGGTGTCGAGCGTGAGGGTCACGTCTCCACCCTGTCGCAGCGCGACGCCGTCGGCCTTGCTGATGCCGCCGGTGGGGATTCGCGCGTCCGCCTTCGCCCCCAGCGTGCCGCCGGGTAGGCCTTCGTCCTCGTTGTCGGCGACGAGCACGGCCACCGCGCCCCGGTCGGCCGCGACCTGCTGCTTCTGCGCGAAGGGGCAGACGCCGCGATCCACCAGCACCACCGCACCCGTGACGTCCAGGCCGTCGTAGTCGGTGGCCTCGCAGCCCGGGGTCTCGTCCGACGGCGCCGGCACCAACCGGGCGGTGAGCCCGCCCTGCGGTGTCGCCGGCGAGTACGTGAGCGCCTCGACCGGCACGTCGCGGCCGGCGAACGCGAGCGTCTGGGTATGCGCGTCGAATCGGTCGACGTCGAATTCCGGTGTGTCGACGTCGAATCCGGCGCCCTCGAGCTGTCCGACCACGTAGTCGACGCTCGCGTCGTAGCCGGGGGTGCCGACGGAGCGGTTGCCGCCGTTCGCGTCCGCGATCCGCTGCAGTTGCTCGAGATCGCCCATCACCGCGTCGGCGTCGATCGCCGCGGCCAGGCCCGGCCCGTCCACGGGTGGGCCACCCTCGTCGGGATCGCTGCATCCCGCGAGCAGCAGCGCACCGGACAGACCCGCGACCAACCCCACCCTCACCCGCATGCGGGCAGAGTACCCCGATCGGAACCGGCTCCTCAGTCCCTCAGCCGCATGGCGAGGAAGGAGAGGATCTCGTCCCGCGCCGCGACGGTGGGCTGGCCGGCCTCGTCGATCAGGTGCGCCGTGACGACGCTGTGCGGGCTCGCGATGACGTGCTCGAAGAACGGCGACGTCTCCGGATTGGCGGCACTGTCGGGCAGCACCCGCGCCTCGAACCGGTCGCCGAGCGCCCGCTCGTACGCCGCGAACCGCTGTGCGCGGCAGAACTTGTCGCCCTGGAACCGGTAGGCCAGCACCGTCAGGTCGTCCTTCTCGAGACGTTTGCGCACCGATGCGAGTTCCTCCGG
Source organism: Prescottella sp. D32 (assembly GCF_037287305.1). Taxonomy (NCBI): domain Bacteria; kingdom Bacillati; phylum Actinomycetota; class Actinomycetes; order Mycobacteriales; family Nocardiaceae; genus Rhodococcus; species Prescottella sp. D32. The sequence continues at coordinate 1,119,657 of NZ_JARBSW010000001.1, read as the reverse complement.
GCCGCTGTCGATTCCGTCCGGATCGTCGAGCGGCAGCGACGGTTGCGAGAGCACCGGCGCCAGCATCGCGGGCTCGAGCATCATCGACAGCGCGAAGTTGCCCGTGAAACACATGCCGATCGCCCCGACGCCCGGTCCGCCGCACTCGCCGTGCGCGCGGCGGGCGAGCGCACGCAACCACGCGACGGCCGGGGTGGTGCCGTCGGCGCCGAGCGCCCGGAACTCCGCGCTCACACACGCCCGGCGGAGCACCGCGACCCCCTCCTCGACGCCGGGCACAGCGCCGTCCCGGCCGAACAGCGAAGGCAGGTACACGGTGAAGCCGGCGTCACGCACCCACCGCCCGAACCGCGCGACGTGCGGGCTGATCCCCGGCATCTCCGGCATGACGATCACCGCCGGTCCGCTGCCCGCGACGTAGACGGTCTTGGTGACGCCGTTCTCCTCGATGCTGCGGCGCTCGAAGTCGTCGAGCGGATCGTCCTCGTGCAGGCTGCGTTGGGGCACTTGTGTCCTCCGTGACCGATCGATGGTGGTTCGGTCAGTCTGTCCGCGTCCCGGCACGACGGGGAGAGGCGACATCGCCACCCATAGCGGCTACATCGCCACGGAGCTCGCCTCGCCATGGAACTTCCGGCGGTAGTCGGCCGGATTCATCCCCACCTGCTCGACGAACAAGCGCCGGAACGTGCCGGCATCCCGGTACCCGACGCGCTCGACGACACGGGCCAGCGGCAGATCCGTGGTCTCGAGCAGGTTCCGCGCCGCCCGCACCCGGGCCCGGCGGAGGAAGTCGAGCGGCGACTCCCCGGTCTCGGCCCGGAAGCGCCGCAACAGCGTCCGGGTGCTCACGTGGAACGCGCCGGCGAGGCGCCCCAGTTCGTAGGGTTCGGCCAGGTGCTCCACGAGCCACGCCGCCACCTGGTCCGCGAACGGCCCGCGGGCCGACGGCAACATGGCGTCGACGACGTACGGGGCCTGACTCGTTCGGTTCTCGGCCACCAGCGTGATCCGCGCCGTGGCGCGCGCGACGTCGTCGCCGAGGTGTTCCCGGACCAGTGCGGTCGCAAGGTCCAGCGCGGCACTGAAGGCGGCCGTCGTCGTGATCGTCCCGTCGGTGACGATCAGCGCCTCGGGGCACACGGTCGTCCGCGGGTAGCGCCGGGCCAGGCGCGACGCGAACAGCCACGACGTGGTCGCCCGCCGTCCGGCCAGCAGATCGGCCTCGCCCAGCAGGAACGCGCCCACACACACCGACGCGATCCGGGTGCCTCGCTCCGCCGCCGCCCGCAGGAACGTCGTCTCCCGCTGCAGAGAACCCAGTCGCGCCGCGACATCCTCGGACGGCACGAGTTCGAAGCCGGGGACGATCAGACGATCGAACCGGTGGTGCCAGCGCTTCGCGCCGACCGGAAAGCCGCCGGCCGCCGCAACGGGTTCGGCAGACGCCGCGATCACCGACACCCGGAAGGGATCCTCGGTGGCCGCACCCGTCTCCCGCGCAACACGATTGGCGATGCGGAGCAGATCGGTGAACACGAAGATCTCCGCCGCCAGACAGCCCTCGTAGGCCAACACTCCGATCCGCATCGCGGCACCCTCCCGTCGTCCGGGCCGAAGATAGCCGAAGCGCCCGGCCGAAAGAATTCGGCCGGGCGCTTCGAGAGCGGTACTCAGGCGTCGCGCTTGTTCACCACGAACAGGCTCGCACCGAACACGATCGCGACGAACGCCGCGAAGTAGAGCAGGCCGCCCCACGGACCCCAGTGGAAATCGAACCCGCCACCGTTGCCGAGGAAGTAGTTCACGTTGTTGAACGGACCGAACTCGCCGACGTACTTGCCCACCTTGGGGATGATCGTCGCGAGGCTCTCGATCACCAGCGGCCACAGCAGCAGCAGCGAGATGGCACCCGCCGACTGACGGATCAGCGTGCCGACGCCCACGGCCAGCACGGCCAGGAGCGCGTAGTAGATCGGGATACCGAACAGTTCCCGGGCATTGTCACCGCTGCCCATCGACAGCGTCTCACCCGACGTCGCCTGCGCCACGAAGAACGACGCCAGGGCGATGACCAGACCGAGGACCGCCGCAATCGCCGCCAGCAACGCTGCCTTCCCGCCGATCACCTGGGTGCGGCGCGGGATGGCCTGGAACGTGGTGCGGATGACGCCGAACCGGTACTCGGTGGTGACCGCCAGCGCCGACATGATCATCACGAGCATGGCGCCGAACTGGGCGGCACCCGCCTGCGTGTAGGCGACGGTGAACTCGCCCATCGAGTTGTCGCCCGACGACACCAGCGACTTGTAGGCCACGCCCATAATCGCCGCGAACCCGACGCTGACCACAACGGCGATGAGGCTGCACCACATCGGCGACTTGGTGGACGTGAGCTTGATGCGCTCGGCATTCAACACGCTCATCGGAGCGCACCTCCCATGTTCTGCGCGGCGTCGGCCGGCTGACCGCCGATCTGCGCCTGGTACTGCACGTCGTGGCCGGTGAGCTTCATGAACGCTTCCTCGAGCGAGCCCTGCTTCGACGCCAGCTCGTGCAGCACGATGCCGTTCGCACCGGCGAGGGCGCCCACGTCGTCCGTGCGCACACCCGCGACCAGCAGCGCCGGCTGATGATCGGTGCCCGGGTCCTCCTGGACCGAGAAACCCTGCGCGGTGAGCACGCTGCGCAGCGCGTCGAGCTGCGGGCTGCGCACCCGCACCGACGCACCCGAGGCGCGGTCGACGAAATCCTTGACGCTGGTGTCGGCGATGAGGCGACCGCGGCCGATCACCACGAGATGCTCGGCGGTCTGCGCCATCTCCGACAGCAGATGGCTCGAGACGAGGACCGTGCGGCCCTCGGCGGCCAGGCTCTGCATGAACTTTCGGATCCAGACGATGCCCTCGGGGTCGAGGCCGTTGACCGGCTCGTCGAACAGCAGCACCTTGGGGTCACCCAGCAGCGCGCCGGCCAGACCGAGCCGCTGCGACATACCGAGCGAGAAGCCTCCGGCCTTCTTGCCGGCAACCTCGCTCAGGCCCACCAGACGCAGCACCTCGTCGACGCGCGACATCGGCAGCGAGTTGGCCGCGGCCATCCACTGCAGGTGCGCCTTCGCGGAGCGGTTGGGGTGCACCCACTTGGCGTCGAGCAGCGCGCCGACGGTCCGCAACGGCTGCTTGAGCTCGTGGTACGGCACACCCTCGACCAGTGCGGTTCCCGACGTCGGGGTGTCGAGTCCGAGGATCATTCGCATGGTCGTCGACTTGCCGGCACCGTTCGGGCCGAGGAAGCCGGTGACGATTCCCGGCTTCACGGAGAACGTGAGATCGTCCACCGCTCTCGTCGACCCGTAGGTCTTCGTCAGTCCCCTCACTTCAATCATGGGGACCACTCTGCCCGAAACGCCCCTGCCTGCGCATCGGTCCCGGGTCTACTCGCGTGTCATACCCAGGGATGACGCGCACCCCGAGGCGTGTGGGGGATCACCCGGAGTCAGGCCCGGACGGCGCCGTCCGGCATCGTCACGTCGGTCAGGTCCGCGCCGCTGACGTCGGCTGTGCCGAGCCGGGCCCCGGTGAGATCGGCGTGCGCGAGGTACGCGCCGGTGAGCCGCGCCCCCGTCAGATCGGCGTCCTCGAGGTGGGCGCCGGTCATGTATGCGCCCGACAGGTCCGCGCCGGTCAGGTTGGCGTGTGCCAGATACGTCGACGTCAGGAACGACAGCGTGAGCACTGCCCCGTTGAGTTTGGCGTTGGTGAGATACGCCTTGCTGAAGTCCGCGTCCGCGGCCACGGCCCCCGAGAGGTTCGCGCCGTTGAGGTTGGCGCCGCCGAGTTCCGCGAACGTCAGGTCCGCCCCGGAGAGATCGGTGCCCTCCATGTTGGCGCCCGTGAGGTTGGCCCCGGCCAAGTCGGCACCCGACAGATCGAGACCGTGAAGGTCGGGCGCATCGGGCAACTGATCGCGTCGGGCGTTCCACGCCACGACATCCGAGCGGAGCAAATCCAGAAGGTCGGTACTCAACGTCGTCATGGCATGCCCTCCAGGCACTCGAACCAACGGAGCAAGTTGCTGTCGAGCCTAGCCTGAATCCGCGCCGGGCCAGGGATTTCGATCAACCCGTGACCCGCGGCGCGCCGCAACTACATCGGCGACGACGCCTGCGCCCAGAACCGCTTGGGGATACGTCCGGCATGCCGGGCCTCGTAACCGGCCGTGACCGCACCGCGCATCGCCGACGCCATGAGCGCCGGATCCTTCGCCCGGGTGACCGCCGTCGCGAGCAGCACCGCGTCGCAGCCCAGTTCCATCGCGAGCGTCGCATCGCTCGCGGTACCGATGCCGGCGTCGAGGATGACGGGGACGTTCGCGGCGTCGACGATCATCTCGATGTTGTGCGGGTTCGAGATGCCCAGACCGGTGCCGATCGGTGAACCCAGTGGCATCACCGCCGCGCAACCGACGTCCTCGAGGCGCTTCGCGAGCACCGGGTCGTCGGTGGTGTACGGCAGCACCGTGAAGCCGTCGTCCACCAACTGCTCTGCGGCGCTGACCAATTCGATCGCGTCGGGCAGCAGGGTGCGCTCGTCGGCGATCACCTCGAGTTTCACCCAGTCGGTTTCGAGGGCCTCCCGTGCGAGCTGCGCGGTGAGCACGGCCTCCGCGGCGCCGCGGCATCCGGCGGTGTTCGGCAGCGGCGCGATGTCGAGACGGCGGAGCAGATCGAGCACGCCGGTGCCGCCCGCGGCGTCGACGCGTCGCATCGCCACGGTGGTCAGTTCGGTACCGGACGCCACCAGCGCCTCCTCGAGAACCGCGAGATTCGCGGCGCCCCCGGTGCCCATGATCAGGCGCGAGCCGAACGTGCGGTCGGCGATCGTCAGCTTGCCCATGTCAGCCACCCTGCACCGCCGTGAGGATCTCGATCTCCCAGCCGCGGCCGACCGATTCGGTCCACCGGCCGCGCGGGAACACCGCACCGTCCACCGCGACGGCGATGCCGCGCTGCGGCAACTCCAGCCGCTCGAGCAACTCCGTCACCGTCAGCGGCCCGTCGAACTCGCGGTCCTCACCGTTGACGGTGATCCCGATCAACTCACTCATCCAAACCTCACTCAAACCTTCGCGGGTGAAAATCGTTCGGCGGTGGCGCTTTCCGCCTCCGCCAAGGGGTTGCCGTCCAAGATCGCGACCGTCGCGTCCGCGGTGACCGGGGTCATCAGGATCCCGTTGCGGCCGTGCCCGGTCGCCAGCACGACGCGGTCCGACACGCGTCCGATGATCGGCAGGTTGTCCGGACTCATCGGACGGAGACCCGCTTTCGCCTCGTACAGCTCGTACTCGCCGATCGCGGGCATCAGCGCCTCGGCGTCGGCGATGAGGTCGCGCACACCCGCGACGGTGACCTGGGTGTCGTGACCCGACTCGTACTGCGTTGCGCCGACGACGATTCCGTCGGCGCGCGGCACGAGGTACGACGGCCGCCCGTGCACACTGCCGCGGATGGTGCGCAGCGGTGCCGGCGTCACGCCCGGCCGGGCCCGCAGCCGCAGGATCTCCCCCTTCACCGGGCGTACCGGCAGGTGGGGCCACAGCTGCGCCGAGTTCGATCCCGCCGCCAGCACCACCTGGTCGGTGGTGAGCTCGCCGAGATCCGTGACCGCCTGCTCGATCAGCTCGACGCCGGCTTCGGCCACCGCCGTCCGCAGCGCGGCCACCAACAGCCGGTTGTCGACGGCCAGTTCGGTGGGTGCCTGCAGCGCCAGCCGGATCCCGCGCCCCAGCGACGGCTCGAGCTCGCGGATCTGCGCGCGGTTCAGGATGCGCAGCTCGTGGCCCTGCTCGGCCACCCAGTCGGCGATGGTGTGCAGGTCCGCGGCGTCGGCGGCGTCGAGTGCGACGGTGAGCGAGTCGTCGGAGGTGAACAACTCGACGTCCGCCAGGCGCCCGAGTTCGGCGCCGAAGTCCGGCCACCGCCGTAGCGACGCCGCACCGAGTGCGAGCGCCTTCTCCTCACCGGGCCAGCCCTCCGACAGCGGCGCCAGCATCCCGCCGGCCACCCACGACGCACCGCTCCCCGGCGCCGGGTCGTACAACGTCACCGCCCAGCCGCTCTGCGCGGCACGCCACGCGATCGACAGGCCGATCACTCCGCCTCCCACGACGGAAACCGATCGGGTCACTTCTCTCCACCTCACTCCCTGCGCCGGCATGATCCGGGTCAGGTATGACGGTCGGGGCCGGCAGGCCCCCTCTCAGCCCCGTATCCGTCGGGACTCCCGTGTTGATTCGTCCGCGGTACAGACTACCGTTCCAGGTGTGCATGCTTCCCAGTCCGTCAAGCACCTCACACCGCGCGAACGTCTCGCCGACGCGCGGCTGTACCTGTGCACCGACGCCCGCCGCGACAAGGGCGATCTGGCCCAGTTCGTCGACGCCGCGCTCGCCGGTGGCGTCGACATCGTCCAGCTCCGCGACAAGGGCTCGGCCGGCGAGCGCGAGTTCGGGCCGATGGAGGTCAAGGAGGAGCTCGCCGCGCTCGCGGTGATCGGGGCCGCGGCCCGCCGCCACGGCGCGTTGCTCGCCGTCAACGACCGCGCCGACGTCGCGCTCGCCGCCGGAGCCGACGTCCTGCACCTGGGCCAGAACGACCTGCCGGTGCACTACGCACGGCAGATCGTCGGACCCGACGTCGTCATCGGCCGCTCCACGAACAACCGCGCGCAGGCCAGCCTCGCCGCGATCGAAGAGGACGTCGACTACTTCTGCACCGGTCCGGTGTGGGCCACCCCCACCAAGCCGGGCCGGGCCGCGTCGGGCATCGAACTGGTTCGCAGCACCGCCGAGGCGCAGCCGTCGCGCCCGTGGTTCGCGATCGGTGGCGTCGACCACGAGCGGCTGCCGGAGATTCTCGAGGCCGGGGCCACCCGCATCGTCGTGGTCCGCGCCATCACCGCGGCCGACGACCCGAAGGCCGCCGCGCGGGCACTGTCCGACGCCCTGCGCGGCTGACCGCCGTCAGCAGCTGCCGGAGATCCCGGACTGCACCGACTGCTCGATGAGCTCACGGGCCTCGGCCGGCACGTCCTCCCACGTCGCGGTCGCCGGATCGAGCGTCGGCTCACCGGCCGCCACCGCCTGCTGGTTGTACGCCGCCACCACGGTGCCGCCGTTCGCCTTCAGCATGTCGAGGAACTCGGCGCCCTTCGCATCCCGGTCGAACGGCTGCCCGGTGCTCTCGGCCTGCTGCTGCGTCGCGTCGAGGTAGGCCACCACCTGCGCGCACATCACCGAGACCGCGGTCTCCTGGGCGTCGGCGCCGGCCTCGGCCGTGATGGTGGTCTCGCCCGCGTCGTTCTTGGTGTCCTTCGGGTCCGAGTCGCCACCGTCACTGCAGCCGGTGAGGACCAGCAGGGCGACGGGGACGGCGGCGATCAGATGTCGAATGCGCATGCCCCGAATGGTGGCATCACACCGGTTCGGGCGCGCGCACGGGTGCCGGCTTCTCGAGCGCGGGGCCGGGTGTACCGCGGAAGGCGATGACCGCCGCCGCGGCGAGAACAGCCACGTAGACCAGCAGATAGATGTTCATGAGGACGTCCGTGATCGTCCACCACGGCGGGAACAGGAACAGCCCCACCACCACGTTGTCCTCCTCCCAGCGGTAGGGCCACGCGCCCGCCGCGAGGTAGACGACCGCGGCCGCGAGCCACCACCACCGGTTGGTGGTCGCCCGGTGCACGATGTAGACGAGCAGCGGAACGAACCACACCCAGTGGTGGCTCCACGAGAACGGTGAGACCGCGGCCGCGGTGAGTCCGGCGACGGTCACCGCCAGCAGCGCCTCGTTCTTCCGATGCAACCGGACGACGATCCACATGCTCACCACGACCGCGCACCCCGCCAGCGCCAGCCACAGCGCCACCGGGGCGGGGTCGCCACCGAGGTGCGCGATCACTCCGCGGATCGACTGGTTCGACGGGTGCGAGTCCTCCGCGATGCGAGTGGACTCGAAGAACGTCTCCGTCCAGTACTGCAACGAGTCGTCGGGCAGTATCAGCCAGCTGACGGCGACCGTGGCAGCGCCGGTGCCGACCGCGACGACGGCAGCACGCCACTTCCGCAGGACCAGGTAGTAGAGGACGAAGTAGGCCGGCGTGAGCTTGATGCCCGCCGCGACTCCCACGCCGATGCCCTTGAGCCGGCTCGCGTCGCCGCGCGAGGCGTCCCACAGCACCAACGCCATGAGCACCAGGTTGATCTGCCCGTAGAACAGCGTGGTCCGAACCGGTTCGAGGAACGTGCACGACGCGGCCAGCAGCGCCGACATCCCGACGACGTACGGCGTGATGCGGTAGCCGAGCATGCGCCAGCACAACGCCACGATCGCGACCAGCAGCGCGACGTTGGCCGCCATCCACAGGTACTTGTCGACCCCGCCGGGAAGCAATCCGAAAGGCAGGAACATCAACGTCGAGAACGGCGTGTAGGTGTAGAGCAGGCCGTGGATCACAGGCTCGGTGTACAGCGGAAGATCCGCCATCACGTGGCGGGCGCCGTCGCGGTACACGTCGAGGTCGGCGCCACCCGCGAACAGTCCGATCTTGGGCATCCACGGGGACACAGTCGTGAAGAGCAGCACGACGGATGTCACAGCCCAGAGCGCGAGGATCACCGAAGTCCCTGTCCGACGCGGCATCTCGCGTCCGCGGACAAGAATGTTCCTCAGCACGGCCAGCCCTCCCGATCGCGGTCCCACCCCAGAACCCTCGCAGCCTCGATACCCAGCCTAAGCAATTTCACCGATTCGGACGAACCGGGAACCCACTCACCGAGACCGCTGCCCGGGCGTCGTGGGCGCACCGGTCGCACGTTACCGGCCGCTGCGCAACACGGCCGGAATCGCACCTGCACGTCCGCGGGCGCCCCGCTGGTTAGACTCCGCCGAGGCCGATCCGATTCCCCGAGATCGCGCCGCCGCGGTCGACACGAAAGGCCCCGAACATGATTCGTTTCCTCATCCGGACGGCGATCTTCCTCGGGTCGGCGGCGATCGGAATCCTGGCTGCCGTGTGGCTGCTGCCGGACGTGCACGTCACCGCCACCGGGTTCGTCCTCGCCGCCATCGTCTTCGCGGTCGCGCAGAGCCTGCTGTCGCCGTTCATCACCAAGGTCGCGGCACGCAACGCTCCCGCCTTCCTCGGCGGCATCGGCCTGGTCTCGACGTTCGTCGCGCTCGTCATCGCGTCGCTCGTGACCGGACTGTCGATCACCGGATGGCGCACCTGGATCCTCGCGTCGCTCGTCGTGTGGCTCGTCACCGCCCTCGCGACGGTGCTGCTGCCGATGTTCCTCCTCAAGGACGAGATCGCCGACCGCAAGGCGAAGAAGGACGCCGGCGCCTGACGCACCCCTCCACCCCCCTTCCTCTCCCCGCGCCCCTCTCCCCGCGTTTTGCGCACTTATCGCGGAATTCGGGGCCCCGCGGGCGCGATAAGTGCGCAAAACGCGGGAGGGTGTCAGGTGCGTCGCATGGCCCGGCGGGCCTGTTCCTCGGTGAAGTGCGGGACGACGCGGATCTCCTCGAGCGGCACCTGACGCCCCGATGCGCTGCGCACCTCGACGCGGACCGGCTCGCCGTTCGTGTCGTCGGCGAGGTCGAGCGGACCGCCCCCCTCCCCCTGCAGATACCGATCGCCCCACTGCATCAGCGCGAGCACCGCCGGCAGCAGGTCGCGCCCCTTGTCGGTGAGCACGTACTCGTGGCGGGTGCGCTGACCCGGCTCCTTGTAGGGCCGGCGCTCGAACAGTCCTTCGGCGGTCAGCTCCCGTAGCCGTGCCGCCGCGACGGCCTCGGTGATCCCGACTCGCTCGGCGAAGTGATCGAAGCGGGTGGTCCCGTAGTACGCCTCGCGCAGGATCAGCATCGCCGACCGCGTCCCCACCACGTCCATCGCCTTGCCGATCGAGCACTGAGTGGGACGCCACGCGTCCCGGTCCGCGAGAAACCCGTCGAGTCGTGCTGCCTCCATGTCCCCAGGCTACGCGCTGACTTGTCAAATCCATAGCCAGGGTCCACACTCCTGGCTATGCAAAAGCAAAGTCAGAAGTTCGGGGCGGTGCTGGCCGTCCTCGCCGGAGCTCCGTTCGTCGCCAACCTCGACCTCTTCGTCGTCAACGTCGCCCTCGACGACATCGCCGCCGACTACTCGGGAACGCCGCTCTCCCACCTGAGCTGGGTACTGAGCGGCTACGCGATCGTCTATGCGGCCCTGTTGATTCCGGCCGGACGTTGGGCCGACCGGGTGGGACGACGTCGCGCCTTCCTCGTCGGCCTCGCGCTGTTCACCGTCGCGAGCGCGGCGTGCGCCCTCGCACCGTCGCTGTGGACGCTGGTCGCGTTCCGCCTCGTCCAGGCCGCAGGCGCCGCGATACTGACGCCGGCCAGTCTCGGACTCGTCATCGCGGCGCTGCCCGAGGCACGCCGCGCGCTCGGTGTCCGCCTGTGGGCCGCGACCGGAGCCGCCGCGGCCGCGCTGGGACCGGTGCTGGGCGGCCTGCTGGTGGCCGCGTCGTGGCGATGGATCTTCCTGATCAACGTTCCGATCGGCGTGATCCTGCTGTGGACGGCTGCGCGTACCGTCCCCGAGTCGAGAGATCCGAATCCCGCACCCGTCGACGGCGCGGGCGCGGTCCTGCTCGCCTTCGGCGTCGGCGCGGTCTCGCTCGCGCTGGTGCAGGGCCCAGAATGGGGTTGGACCCACGCCGCCACGCTCGCCGCCGCGATCCTCGGCGTCCTCGCCCTCGCCTGGTTCGCCCGACGCACGATGCGCCACGACAGCCCACTGCTCGATCCCGCGCTGCTGCGCGTGCGCCCGTTCGCATGGTCCAACGTCACCGCGATCGCGTTCAGCGCGTCGTTCGCCGCGGGACTGCTCGCGAACATCCTGTGGATGCAGAACCAGTGGGGCTACTCGGCCCTGCGCACCGGTCTGGCCGTCGCGCCCGGACCGATGCTGGTCCCGCTGTTCGCGGTGATCGGACAACTGCTGAGCCGTCGGATTCCGTCCGGGACCGTGGCCGCGCTCGGCAGCGCGCTGTGGGGCGCGGGGATCGTCCTCGTGCTCGCCGGCGTCGACGCCACCCCCAACTACGCGGCGGGGATGCTGCCGGGGTGGATCGTCGGGGGCGCGGGCGTCGGGCTGGCGCTGCCGACCATCCTCGCGACGGCCGCTGCGACCCTGCCGCCCGCTCTCGGCGCGACCGGCAGCGCTGTGGTCAACACGGCTCGCCAACTCGGAAGCGTCCTCGGCATCGCAATTCTCGTCGCCCTCCTGGCCTCGTCCGGATTCACCGCGGCGTGGTGGGCGGTCGCGGCTCTCGCCGCCGTCGGCGCGGTCACCGCTCTCGGCATGTCACCCCGCGCCGCCGAGCGGCCGAGCACCCCTCCCGCCGTTACGGCGCACTAGCTTTCGTTCTCCCCCGCGTTTTGCGCACTTATCGCGAAGATCGGGGCCACCCGAACGCGATAAGTGCGCAAAACGCGGGGGGGGTGGGAGGCGGGGTGCGGGGGTGGGAGGCGGCGGGTAGTCGGCGGGGTGAGCAGGGGTGGGCGGGACGGGCAGAGGTGAACGGCCGTGCAGCGCACGTCACACCACCGGCGTCTGGCACGAGCGTCCGGCAAGGAGCAGAGTCGGAGGTGACACTCACCGAGGATCGGAGGAGACATGCCGGACCGGACCGCACCTGTCACGACACTGACCGAACAGGAATGCCTGGACCTGCTGGCCACCGAGCGCCTCGGACGACTGATCGTGGTCGCCGGCGACCGACCGGACGTCTACCCCGTCAACTACGTGGTCCACGACGGCAAGATCTACTTCCGGTCCGCCGAGGGCGACAAGCTCACCGAACTCACCCTCCGGCCGATGACGACGTTCCAGGTGGACCACGCCGACGCGACGTCCGGGTGGAGCGTCGTGATCCGCGGCATCGCGCGCACCCTCGTCCGGTTCGACGAGATCAACGACGCCGAGGAACTGGACCTGCAGTCCTGGGTACCGACCGAGAAGTTCAATTTCGTGGAGATCCGGCCGACGGAGAGCCACGGGCGGCGATTCGTCCTCGACCGAGGCTGACCCGGGCGATCAGTCCAGCCAGCCCAGCACGGTCGACGGCGACAGCGCCAGCACCGACGTCGGCAGTCGGCCGCGCAGCCCGCGGTCGGCCGTCACCACCGCGGTGAGTGTGTCGCCGTCGGACGCCAGCCGGGCCAGCTCGTCGTCGCCGCTGCCGGTGGCGGCATGCACCGGCACCCGGACGTCGGCGTGGTCGACGGCGCGGGCCTGGCCTTCGAGCACCGCCTCGATCCGCGGCAGCCAGCCGAATCCGCCGCCGGGCAGTTCGACGGTGCGCGGGAGTACCTGGGCGATCCGGTCCAGCAGTTCACCGGTCGCGCCCGCGCGGTCCCGCCACCACCCGGTCGGTCGTGAACCCAGGACGTTGGCGGTGTCGAGGAGGACGCGGATCTCGTTGGTGCGCAGACTCGGCCACGCGGCCGCGAATCCCGGGTGCAGCGGCATGTGCTCGACGTCCGCCTCCGGCACCCAGCGCAGCTCTGTGCTCTCCCCGTTGGGCACGAGGGCCAGGGTCTTCTCGGCGTCGGCGACCACCGTCGTGTAGGTCCAGCCGCCGTCGACGTTGGCGGTGACCCGTTCGGTCCGGACGCGGACCGCGCCGGTGTCGATCCCGGTCTCCTCCTGTGCCTCGCGGACCGCCGCGTGGATCGTCGTCTCGTGGCTGTCGCGGGCACCGCCCGGAAGCGCCCACGTCCCGCCCTGGTGGCTCCACGCGGCGCGGTGCTGCAGCAGGACCGCCGGTGAACCGTCCTCGAGCGGGGCGCGCAGGAGCAGACCCGCCGCGCCGTGCCGGCCCCAATGCCGCACCCCGTCGGGCGTCGTCGCCCAGCCGTCTCCGTCACCGCGCATGGAGTACCTCTCACCTGCCCTGTCCGCCGAGCCGCTCACCTGTCCCCACAGTATTCCCCGCGGCATCCGAAAACGGCGGAACATCCCCGCGGTGCTGCTTATATGCTCGAAACTGCGGAACGGCGAACCACACCGGACGGCGAACCGAGGTACCAGCCCGTGGCAATGCCGGAAACGACGACGGCAAACGAAGGCGAGGCGACGCCCACCACCACCGCTCGCAGGATCTGGAGCGGCCTGGCGACCAACGGCGCCGGCACTCGTCCGCGCCAGATGACCGGGCACGACCTGCTGCGTTCCACGCCCGCGCGGCTCCTCGCGATCGGGGTGGCGCTGCTGCTCGGCACGCTGGCGGTCGGGTTGATCGCGTCGATGGCCGCGGGCGGCCGCAAGCAGAGCATCGACACCCTGCTGTCGACGACCGAGCCGCTGGCCCGGTCGTCGCAGAATCTGTACGCGTCGCTGTCGGTGGCCGACGCCTCCGCTGCCACCGCGTTCCTGTCCGGCGGTGTCGAACCCAGCGAGGCCCGCGACCGGTACGCGCAGGCGATCGGCACCGCGTCGGCCGAGATGGTCGCGACATCGGACGGGCTGCCGGGCGACGACCCGAGCCGACGGCTGCTCACCGAGATCGCGACGAAGCTACCGGTGTACACGGGACTCGTGGAGACCGCGCGCACGAACAACCGGGTCGGCAATCCGGTCGGCACCGCCTACCTCGCCGAGGCGTCGGCGTTGATGCAGACGGACATCCTCCCGGCCGCGCAGGCGCTGCACACCGAGCGCTCCGCGGCGGCCCTCGCCCCCCAGGCCGGGTTCGGCCGCCCGCCGTGGCTCGCGATCGGTCTGCTCGTCGCGCTCATCGTGGGGCTGGGCGCCACGCAGGTCGTGCTGTCGAGACGGACCAGACGCACGCTCAATCCCGGCCTGCTGTTCACGACGGCGGCGATGGTGGCCCTGCTGGTGTGGATGCTGATCGCCGGCATCATCTCCGCGACCAGCGCGCACCGCGCGATCCGGGACGGCTCGGAGCCGCTGTCGACGTTCGCGACCGCCCGCATCCTCGCCCAGCAGGCGCGCACGCAGGAGATTCTGCAGTTGGTGCGCCGCGAGGAGAAGGAGGAACACGCGCGACTGTACGAGGACGACACCGCGGAACTGCAGCAACTGCTGGGCAGCTACACGGGCACCGTGGGCCGCGACGACGTCGACCAGGCGTCGCAGGCGATGGACAACTGGACCACGTCCCATCGGACGATGCTCGACGCGCTCTCGACCGGCGACTGGACGGCGGCCGCGATGACGACCATCGGGTCCGATCCGGAGTCGTCGGCGGCGCAGTTCGACGCCGTCGACGCCGCGCTGGCTTCGGGGGCGGACACCGCGCGGGAGGAACTGCGGGAGGACGTGGCGACGTCGTCCCGGGTGCTGTCCGCGCTGGGGCCGGGCGCCGCGATCCTCACCGCCCTGGCGGTGGTGGGCATCCCGGTGGGTCTGTGGCCCAGGCTGAGGGAGTACCAGTGACCCCCACGACGGCCACCACCCGGACGGTCGTCGCGGCGATCGGAATCACGGCGACGTTGGCCGCCGGATGTTCCTCCCCGCCGGAGCCGTACACGGTGCCGCCGACCGAGACCTACAGCCTGGCCCCGTTGCCGCAGGGCGCCACCGCCGTCGCGTCCACCGCCCTGCCCCCGCCCGTCCAGTGCGGCGATCCCACCGCGAGCCTGCGACCCTTCCCGGCCGGGCAGATCCCCGACAGCGCCTCGCTCGACGCGATCCGACAGCGCGGCCGATTGGTCGTCGGCCTCGACACCGGCAGCAATCTCCTCAGTTTCCGCAACCCGACGACCGACGAGATCGAGGGATTCGACGTCGACATCGCGCGGGAGATCGCCCGCGATCTGCTCGGCAGCCCGGACAAGGTGGAGTTCCGCGTTCTCAACTACGCCGAGCGCGAGCAGGCCCTCGAGGACGGCCGCGTCGACATCGTCGCCAAGACGATGGCGATCACGTGCGAACGACGGCAGCGGATCGACTTCTCGACGGTGTACTACGACGCCCACCAACGCATCCTGGTGATGGCCGGATCACCGGTCCGGGACGTCTCGGATCTGGCGGGGCGCCGCGTCTGCGTCGGCGAGGGCACGACGTCGCTCGAGCGGGTCGAACGCCAGCAACCGGACGCCGCGGTGGTGACCGTGCCCATGTGGTCCGACTGCCTGGTGATGCTGCAGCAGAACCAGGTCGACGCCATCAGCACCGACGACACGTTGCTGCTGGGCCTGGCCACGCAGGATCCCCACTCGCGCATCGTCGGCCCGAACATGGGCGACGAGCGCTACGGCATCGGGGTGGCGCAAGGCAACGAGGACCTGGTCCGGTTCGTGAACGGCACGCTGGAAAGGATCCGCCGGGACGGCACGTGGGAGAAGATCTACGACAGATGGCTCTCCGAACTGGGTCCGCCTCCGGGCCCGCCCCCGGCCACCTACCGGGACTGACGTGGCAGAAGAACGGAGGATGATGCCGGGAGAGATTGCCGGAGAAGGCAATACCGACGATTCGGGTGAGATCGCCCAGACTCGCGCAGCGCCGCCGCCCGACGACGAACCGATGCCGACCCGCGAGAGCATCCCCACGACGGGCCGGCGGGCACGGACGCAACGCACCCGCACGCTGTCGCGGCGTCGCCTGGCCGACGGGTTGGTCGAGGTCCCGCCGGTTCCCGAACGCGATCCGCAGGACGCCGTCCTCACCGATCCGCATGTGCCCGAGCGCAAGAGGTTCTGCTGGAGATGCAGCAAGCCGGTGGGCCGGACCACCGAGGCGGGACCGGGATCCCCGTCCGGCATCTGCCCGCACTGCGGCGCCCGGTACGAGTTCTCTCCCCTGCTCTCCCCCGGCCAGCTGGTCGCCGGGCAGTACGAGGTCCAGGGCTGCATCGCGCACGGCGGCCTGGGCTGGATCTACCTGGCGATCGACCGCAACGTCGACAACCGCTGGGTGGTGCTGAAAGGACTGTTGCAGCTGGGCGACGCCGAGGCGCAGGCCGTCGCGGCCGCCGAACGCCAGATCCTCGCCGAGGTGCAGCACCCCAGCATCGTCAAGATCTACAACTTCGTCGAGTACCACAAGGAGGGGCATCCCCCGGCCGGATATCTCGTCATGGAGTACGTCGGCGGCAACTCGCTGCGCGACATCCTGAAGACGTGCCGGCCGGACCGCCTGCCCCTCGAACAGGCGATCGCCTACATTCTCGAGATCCTTCCGGCGCTCGAATACCTCCACTCACTCGGCTTGGCGTACAACGACCTCAAGCCGGACAACGTCATGGTCACCGACGAGCAGGTCAAGCTCATCGACCTCGGCGCCGTCGCCCCACTCGAGAGCTACGGATACCTTTACGGCACACCCGGTTTCCAGGCCCCCGAGATCACCGAGACCGGCCCCACGGTCGCGTCCGACATCTACACCGTAGGTCGTACCCTCGCTGCCCTCACGCTCGATCTCCCGTCGGAGGACGGCCGCTACGTCGACGGCCTCCCCACCCCCGAACAGGCGCCGCTGCTCGCCGAGAACGAGTCGTACCGGCGACTGTTGTTGCGCGCCATCGAGCCCGATCCGGATCGCCGCTTCCGGTCCGCGTCCGAACTGGCGGCTCAGCTCACCGGGGTGCTGCACGAGATCGTCTCGCGGGATTCCGAACGTGAACACCCGTACCTGTCCACCGTGTTCGGGCGCCAGCGCGCAACATTCGGTGCCGACGAATTCGTGGAACAGACCGACGTGTTCGCCGACGGCGTCGAGCGGGAACGGAAGCTGAACCCGCGCAACGTCGCCCAGTCGCTCGCCGTCCCGCTCGTCGACACCGACGATCCGGGCGCCGCCCTGGTCAACGCGACGGCGCACAGCGATCCCCAGCTCATGCTCGACGTCCTCGACCGCGCGCGGGACAGCCCGGAGCGGGGCGTTCCCGATTCGCTGGAGTTGAAGCTCGCAGAGATCCGCGCACACCTGGATCTCGGTGACGCGGGCAAGGCGCGGCAACTGCTGCGAGCGTTGGCGCCGGCGTATCCCTTCGAGTGGCGGATCGACTGGTACCGCGGCATCGCCGCGCTGCTGTCCGACGAGTTGACCACCGCGTACGCGTCTTTCGATGCGGTCTATTCGGCGATGCCGGGCGAGGTCTCCCCCAAACTGGCGCTCGCCGCCACCGCGGAACTGCTGCTCGAACACCACAGCGAGAGCGGCACCGACCGCTGGCGGCTACCGTCCCGCGAGTACTACCGCACGGTGTGGCGGATCGACCGCAACGTCGTCACCGCGGCGTTCGGGCTGGCCCGCCGATTGGCTGCGGACGGTGACGTGAACGCGGCCGTCACCGCCCTCGACCAGGTTCCGCCCGGTTCACGCAACTACGGCGCCGCCCGAATGACCGCGGTTCTGACGTACCTGTCGGTCCGGCCCATCGGCGCGATCGACGAGGCGACGCTCCGCGAGTCGGCCCGTCGGGTCGAGGCTCTGCCCCGCACCGAGATCCGCGGCCCGCAGATGCGCACCGTGGTGCTCGGTACCGCGCTCGAGTGGATCCTGTCGGGGAACACCCCCACAACCGCACACGAGCCGCTGCTCGGTGTGCCGTTCACCGAGCGCGGCCTGCGTGCGGGTACCGAAGCCTCCCTACGAGCGATGGCGCGGAGCGCCCCTACACCCACTCACCGCTATACGCTCGTCGACCTGGCGAACGCGGTGCGCCCGCAGAGCCTGTTCTGAGTGCCCCCGGGGTCGAACTGGTGTGGTTGCGGCCCTCCTGGATCCGCGAGCCCAGCCAGGCCAGTGCAGCGAGGATCACGACGACGGCGACAGGGACCGACACCACGAGCGGGGTGGCCAGCGCGACCGCCACGGTGAGCAGCGGCGCCAACAGCCGGCGCGGCTCGGGCCGGATCTCGGGCGCCGAGTCGAGCATCCAGTTCCGGGACCTGTTGCCGTCGTCCATCGTCAGGCCCTCGTTTCGGTGAGTTCCGCGGCTGTGGACTTTCCGCCCTTGTCCTTGCCGTGGCCGAGTCCGACGTGCGCCTCGTCGCGCATGCGCTCGACCATGTGCGGGTAGTGCAGCTCGAACGCCGGACGCTCCGAACGGATCCGGGGCAGCTCGGTGAAGTTGTGCCGCGGCGGCGGGCAACTGGTGGCCCACTCGAGCGAGTTGCCGTAACCCCACGGATCGTCGACCTCGACGACAGGCCCGTAACGGTAGCTCTTGAAGACGTTCCACAGGAACGGCAGCGTCGACGCACCGAGGATGAACGAGCCGACCGTGGAGATCGTGTTCAGCGTGGTGAAGCCGTCGGTGGGCAGGTAGTCGGCGTAGCGACGCGGCATGCCCGACGCGCCCAGCCAGTGCTGGACCAGGAAGGTGGTGTGGAAACCGATCAGCGTGGTCCAGAAGTGAATTTTCGCGAGACGCTCGTCCATCATGCGGCCGGTCATCTTCGGGAACCAGAAGTAGATGCCCGCGTAGGTGGCGAACACGATGGTGCCGAAGAGCACGTAGTGGAAGTGCGCAACCACGAAATACGTGTCGGTGACGTGGAAGTCGAGCGGCGGGCTCGCGAGCAGCACACCGGAGAGGCCACCGAAGAGGAAGGTCACGAGGAAGCCGACCGAGAACAGCATCGGCGACTCGAACGTCAACTGCCCCCGCCACAGGGTTCCGATCCAGTTGAAGAACTTCACACCGGTCGGGACCGCGATGAGGAACGTCATGAAGGAGAAGAACGGCAGCAGCACGGCGCCGGTGGCGTACATGTGGTGTGCCCACACCGCGATCGACAGGGCCGCGATACCCATGGTGGCGTAGACCAGGCCGCTGTAGCCGAAGATCGGCTTACGCGCGAAGACCGGGAAGATCTCCGAGACGATGCCGAAGAACGGCAGCGCGATGACGTACACCTCGGGGTGGCCGAAGAACCAGAACAGGTGCTGCCACAACATCACTCCGCCCGTGGCCGGGTCGAACAGGTGCGCACCCAGATTCCGGTCCACCCACAGGCCGATCAGCGCGGCGGCCAGCAGCGGGAACACCAGCAGGATCAGCAGTGACGTGATGAAGATGTTCCACACGAAGATCGGCATCCGGAACATGGTCATACCGGGGGCGCGCAGGCACACGATGGTGGTGATGAAGTTGACCGCACCGAGGATCGTGCCGACGCCGCCGAGCGCCAGGCCGATGATCCACAGGTCCGCGCCGACGCCCGGGCTGTGCACGCCGTTCGACAGCGGCACGTACGCCGTCCAGCCGAAGTCCGCGGCGCCGCCGGGGGTGATGAAGCCGGCCGTCGCGATCAGTCCTCCGAAGAGGTAGAACCAGTAGCTCAGCGCGTTGAGCCGCGGGAAGCTCACGTCCGGCGCGCCGATCTGCAGCGGGACGATGTAGTTGGCGAAGCCGAACACGACCGGGGTCGCGTACAGCAGCAGCATGATCGTGCCGTGCATCGTGAACAGCTGGTTGAACTGCTCGTTCGAGAGGAACTGCATCCCCGGCACCGCGAGCTCGGTACGCATCAGCAGCGCCATCAGGCCACCGATGAGGAAGAACGCGAACGCCGTGACCAGGTACATGATCCCGAGCACCTTGGGGTCGGTGGTCGTGATCATCTTGTAGATGAACGAACCTTTCGACCCGGTGCGGGCAGGGGCCGGTCGCGACGCCGTCAGCGTTCGGGGTGGAGACAGTTCGATCTCGGGGTTGGCAACCATGCTGACATGGTCGGACGTCCGAGGGTTCCGTCACGAGGGCCTAAGGTCCCGACAGTTCCCGCCGACGGACACCAATTCTCCCGACCTCGGCGCGGGCCGGGCCGCGATGTGCTCGCCGTCCGCGGGCTCGGGCACCTGGGGCTCGGGCACCTGGCCCGCTCACCTCACGCGAGTGCCACCGCTTTGCGCGCGATCGCGAGTTCCTCGTCGGTGGGGATGACGAGCACCTCGACCGCGGAGTCCTCCGCGCTGATCCGTCGCTCGCCTCGCTGCGGCGACTCGTTGCGAGTGTCGTCGACCACAATACCCAGACGGCCCAGTCCCGCAAGGGCATCGCGCCGGACGTCGACGTTGTTCTCCCCGACCCCACCGGTGAACGTGATGACGTCGACGCCACCGAGTTCGACGAGATACGCGCCGATGTACCGGCGCAGCCGGTGCACGTACACGTCGTATGCGAGCTTCGCGTCCGGGCTGCCGTCCGCGACCATCTTCAGCACCGACCGGAAGTCGTTCTCACCGCAGAGTCCCTTCAACCCGGAGTGCCGGTTGAGCAGGTCGTCGATCTCGTCCACCGTCATGCCCGCATTCCGGTTGAGGTACAGCAGGATTCCCGGATCGAGGTCGCCGCTGCGGGTTCCCATCACCAGGCCCTCGAGCGGTGTCATGCCCATCGAGGTGTCGATCGCCCGGCCGCCACGGATGGCCGACGCCGACGCCCCGTTGCCCAAATGCAGGACGATCTGGTTCAGGTCCGCGAGGTCGCGGCCGAGGAACGCTGCGGTCCGGCCGCTCACGTACTCGTGCGAGGTTCCGTGGAACCCGTAGCGGCGCACCCGATTCGCGCGCGCCACTTCCGCGTCGATCGCGTAGGTCGCCGCGGCCTCGGGCAGCGTGTGGAAGAACGCCGTGTCGAACACCGCGACGTGCGGGACGTCGGGCAGTTGAGCCATCGCCACCTCGATGCCCACGACGTTCGGCGGGTTGTGCAGTGGCGCCAGCGTCGACAGTCGGCGCAGTTCACGCAGGACGCCGTCGTCGACGATCGTCGGTTCGTGGAACACCGCACCCCCGTGGACGACACGGTGCCCGACGGCCACGATGCCGCGCTCGCGCAGCGGCGGCCCGGTCTCGGCGATCACGTCCTCGGCCGCGTGCAGGCCGGCCGTGTGGTCGGCGATGCGCAGTTCGCGGTCGACCTCCCCACCCGGGTAGCGGTACACGATGCGGCCGGCCGACTCACCGATCCGTTCCACCAGGCCGGTGCCGACCGATTCGCCCGCGACCGGGTGCACCAGCTGGAACTTGATCGACGAAGAACCCGAGTTGATTACCAGCACAACGGGTTCGGTCACGACAGTTCCTCCTGCGCCTGGATCGCGGTGATCGCGACGGTGTTGACGATGTCCTGGACCAACGCGCCGCGCGACAGGTCGTTCACCGGCTTGTTCAGTCCCTGCAGCACCGGTCCCACCGCCACCGCGCCGGCGCTGCGCTGCACGGCCTTGTAGGTGTTGTTGCCGGTGTTGAGATCCGGGAACACGAACACCGTGGCCCGGCCGGCCACCTCCGAGCCCGGCAGTTTCGCGTCGGCCACCGACGGCTCCACCGCCGCGTCGTACTGAATGGGACCCTCCACCAGCAGGTCCGGGCGCCGCTCGCGAACGAGTGCGGTCGCGGTGCGCACCTTGTCGACGTCGACTCCCGATCCGGAGTCCCCCGTCGAGTACGACAGCATCGCCACGCGGGGGTCGATCCCGAAGCGGGCGGCCGTCGCAGCCGACGAGATCGCGATGTCCGCGAGCTGCTCCGCCGTCGGATCGGGCACGACGGCGCAGTCGCCGTAGGCGAGGACCCGGTCCGACAGGCACATGAGGAAGATGCTCGACACCGTCGACACTCCCGGCTGGGTCTTGATGATCTCGAGCGCCGGACGGATGGTGTGCGCCGTGGTGTGCGCCGCACCGGACACCATGCCGTCGGCAACCCCCCTGTGCACCATCATGGTTCCGAAGTACGAGATGTCGGTCATGATCTCTCGGGCCCGGTCGACGGTCATGCCCTTGTGCGCCCGCAGCTCCGCGTACTCGGCGGCGAAGTCCGTCACGTGGTCGGATCGGGCGGGGTCGAGCACCTCCGCCGTCGAGAGATCGACCCCGAGTTCGGCGGCACGGCCGCGGACCTTGGCCTCGTCACCGAGAATCGTCAGGTCCACCACCTGGCGGCGGAGCAGACGCCCGGCGGCCCGCAGGATGCGGTCGTCCGATCCTTCCGGCAACACGATGTGCTTGCGGTCCGCGCGGGCGCGGTCGATCAGCTGGTACTCGAACATCTGCGGTGTCGTGACCGACGGGATCTGCAGGCGCAGGCGCTCGATCAGCGTCGGGGCGTCCACCCGGCGCTCCACCAGGCTCAGCGCGGTGTCCACCTTGCGCAGCGAGCCCACGGCGACCCTGCCGCGTGTCTGCGCCGCCGTGTGTGCGGTGTCGAAGGTCCCCATCTCCGTACTCAGGATCGGCAGCCGCGGCTTGAGCCCCGCCATGAGTTTCGCGATGGCCGGGTGCGGGGCGATCCCGCCGTTCATGATGATCCCGGCGAGAGACGGAAATCCTTCGGCATCATGCGCGTTCATCATCGAGAGCAGAACGTCGGACCGGTCACCGGGCACGATCACGACGGCGCCCTCGACGAGCCGCTCGAGGATGTGCTCGGCGGTCATGCCGCCCACCATCACCTTCAGCGCCTCCCGCTGCAGCAGCGCCGTGTCACCGCTGTACAGCTCGCCGTCGACGGCGTCCAGCAGTTCGGCCATCGTCGGCGCCACCAGCAGCGGGATCTCCGGCAGGCTCCACGCCGGTACCCCCAGTGGCTCGAGGGCCGTCGCGTACTCGTCGAGCAACTCCGGCGCGCACCGGTTCGCGACGATCGCCACGAGGTGCGCGTGCTGCGAAGCCAGTTCCACCGCACACATCTGCGCCAGCTGCCGCACCTCGTCGGGGCTGCGGTGCAGGCCGCGCAGGGTCAGCAGTACCGGGGCCTCGAGGTTCGCGGCGATGCGCGCGTTGTAGCCGAGTTCGCTGGGGCTCGCGACGTCGGTGTAGTCGCTGCCGACGACCACCACCGCGTCGCACTCGGCGGCCACCTCGTGGTAGCGCGAGACGATGTCGCTCAGGGCGCCGTCCGGATCGGCGTGCACCTGCTCGTACGTCACGCCGAGGCACTGTTCGTAGCTCAGATCGGCCGTCGTGTGCTCGATCAGAAGTTCCAGGATGTGGTCCGTCTGGTCGGCAGCGCGCGCGATGGGACGGAACACTCCCACCCGCGCCGTCGACGCGCACAGCATCTGCAACACCCCCAGCGCCACCGTCGACTTGCCCGTGTCTCCCTCCGGGGAGGCGATGTAGACGCTCGACACCGTGCCCGAAACAGCCATGAGCGACAGCCTAGTGAGGATCGCGCATAATCGGCGTCCATGAACGACATGGTCAGTGATTCGGCCTTCCCGGACGTCCGGTGGGGCTCGGACACCAGCTTCCTGCGCCGGCCCGCGACGGCCTTCGCCGCGACCCGGCTGGGGTCGTGGACCATCCGCTCCCTCGCCGGGGTGGACCGGCGGCTGCTCACGCGCAGCAAGGGCCGCTTCACCGTCCTCGGGCCGATCGGGGCGCCCACCGTGCTGCTCAACACCGTCGGCCGCAAGTCCGGGCAACGCCGCACCAGCCCGCTGCTCTACGTCCGCGACACCGACCGACTGGTCGTCGTCGGCAGCAATTTCGGGCAGCAGCACCACCCGGCGTGGACGTCGAACCTGCTCGCGCAGCCCGAGGCCAGTGTGACCATGGCCGGACGCGAGATCCCCGTCCTGGCCACGCCGGTGACCGGCGCCGAGAAGGACCGGCTGTACCGGCGGTTCGTCGAACTGGCCGGCGCCTACGCCGTCTACCGGGGCCGCACCGATCGCGACCTCCGGATGTTCGTACTCACGCGCCGCTGAGCAGCGCCGCTGTGTGGCTGTGTGAGGTCAGACCACCGACGGGCGGTCGATGTCGGAGACGTCCGCGCCCGCGGCTTCGAGTCGCTCGAACAGTTCGTCGGTGCTGTACTTCGAGGCGAACTGCAGCTCGGAGTCGGTGATCGGCACGGCCTGCAGCCACGTGGTCACGTCCTCCTCGCGGTCGACGAGGATCTCGAGCGTGCCCCAGATGAACGGCACGACGAGCAGCACGTGCCGGGTGGACCGACCGGGATCCGCCGCGTGAACGGCGTTGGGAACGATGGTGTTCGGGGTGACGTGCAGCGATCCGGACGCCACCTGGAACGCGCACTGCGCCAGCACGTCGGACAGCAGCCGGTAGTCGGCGCGGCCGACGGTGATCAGTTCGGTGCGGATCGGACGGCCGTCGTCGGTCGTGACGTTGGTCGGGAAGCGCACCATGTCGAGCGTCGCGTACGACGCGTAGCCCGGGCCGGGGCAGCCGTCGCCGACCGCGATCGACACCTCCGCCGGCTCCTCGCCGTCGCCGTCCGGATCGACGGTTGCCCGGAACCGCAACACCTGCGGCGACACACCGAAGACCTCACCGATTCGGTGTGCCGCCGCCCGGACTTCTTCACTCGCTTCCATGGGAACGAGCCTAGAGGCCGCTCCCGGCGGAACCGGCGTCAGGCCAGCGCGCGCAGACGCGGCGCGAGATCCCGCTCGAACAGGTCGAGGAAGCGCTTCTGGTCGTGGCCCGGCGCATGGAAGACCAGGTGGTTGAGGCCCGCATCGAGGTACGGCTTGATCATCTCGACGGCCTCGTCCGGATCCGACGAGACGATCCACCGCTTGGCGACCTGCTCGATCGGCAGCGCGTCGGCGGCGGCCTCCATCTCGATCGGGTCGTCGATGCTGTGCTTCTGCTCCGCGGTCAGCGACAGCGGTGCCCAGAATCGGGTGTTCTCCAGTGCCGCCGCCGGATCGGTGTCGTACGAGATCTTGATCTCGATCATCCGGTCGATGTCCGCGAAGTTGCGGGCCGCCTTCTCGGCGCCCTCCTTCACCGCAGGGATCAGCTTCTCGGTGTACAGGTCCATGCCCTTGCCGGACGTGCAGATGAAGCCCTCGCCCGCGCGGCCCGCGTACCGCGCGACCACGGGGCCGCCGGCCGCGATGTAGACCGGAATGCCGCCCTCCGGCACGTCGTAGATCGACGCGCCCTTGGTGCTGTAGTACTCGCCCTCGAAATCGACGCGGTCGCCGGTCCACAGATCGCGCATCAGCTGCACCGACTCGCGCAGCCGTGCGAACCGCTCCTTGAACTCCGGCCACTCGCCCTTGAAACCGGTGGCGATCTCGTTGAGCGCCTCACCGGTACCCACACCGAGCATGACGCGCCCCGGGTACAGGCAGCCCATCGTCGCGAACGCCTGCGCCACCACTGCCGGGTTGTAGCGGAACGTCGGGGTCATCACCGAGGTACCGAGCTGTAGCCGCTGGGTGCGCTCGCCGACCGCCGTCATCCACGCGATCGAGAACGGGGCATGACCACCGTTGTGCCGCCAGGGCTGGAAGTGGTCGCTGACGGTGACGCTGTCGAGGCCGTGTTCCTCGGCCATCACGCCGAGCTCGACCAGATCGCGCGGCCCGAACTGCTCCGCGGACGCCTTCAACCCCAACTTCAATCCCTGTACCACCGGTTCTCCGATCGTCTGCCCGATTCGCTGTGGCTTCGAGTATGCCCCGCGTCACTGCCGGGGCGCAGACTCCGGTGTCAGTGATGCTCGACGAGATGCGGATCCGGCTTCCAGTCGTAGACCACCGACGTCCGCAACGCGATGTCCTGCAGCGAGCGTCTCCTCCGGTCCACGGCCACCCAGAACAGCCCGAAGCCGAACAGCACGCACAGCACGGCGCGGGCCGCGCACCGCGGGAAGCGGACGAGCTGTCCGTTGCGGCTGACCAGGCGCAGCCCCATGGCGACCGCCCCCACGGTGCGGCCACTGGTGGACCAGCACACCGTGAGATACAGCACGGACAGCGCCACGAACGTGGTCGCCGACAGCAGGAACTGCGCCTGCGGGAACCGAAACTCCTGCGGTGAGAACAACAATCGCGTGAAGGTCAGCCCCATGTAGATCACGCCCATCAGGAACAGCACCACCCCGATGTCGATCAGCGCGGCCAGGCCACGCGTGACGATGCCCGCCGGCCGGTGCTCCGGATCAGGGCGACGGAGTTCGGTCATGCCTCGTCACCTTCACGACCCTCACGTTCCTCACGACCGAACAGGCGGCCGACGAAGCCGGCGACGGCGTCGTCGGCCGCCATCCCCTGCGAACGGGCGCCCCGCACCGCCTCGGTCGACATCGTGCTGGTCGATTCCCGGATGATCCGCGGCAGGTCGACGCCCTCGATGACCTCGTTGGACAGCCCGACCAGGTCGACCCGCCCGATCACGGCGTCGACGTCGACCGAGGCGGCAATCCGGTCCACGTCCACC
Organism: Prescottella sp. D32; assembly: GCF_037287305.1. Lineage (NCBI taxonomy): Bacteria > Bacillati > Actinomycetota > Actinomycetes > Mycobacteriales > Nocardiaceae > Rhodococcus > Prescottella sp. D32. The sequence goes on along the minus strand of NZ_JARBSW010000001.1, from coordinate 1,093,418 downwards.
TTGGCGGCGATAGCGTTCACGTCCACGCGGTCGACGATCCGCTCGATGTCCACGCGCGCGGCCACGTCGTCGACATCCACGCGGTCGAGGATCGGCGCGATGTCCACGCGGGCGGCGATCGCGTCGACGTCCACGCGGTCGACGATCCGCTCGATGTCCACGCGGTCGACGATCCGCTCGATGTCGATGCCCTCCGCGATCGCATCGAGGTCGACGTGCTCGCGGACCACCGCGGTGATGTCCACTTCGGCGAGCGCGGCGGCGACCACCCGGCGCACCACCTCCCGCAGCACGCGGTCGACGACGGCGTCCGCCGCCCGGAGGGTTTCGGCGCCCCGCGACTCGAGGAGGGCCAGACCGGCGTCCACCCCGGGCACTCGGCGAGCGAGATCGAGCGTGGTGCCCGCCGCGTAGCGCAGCGCGTCGCCGAGAAATGCGACGGATCCGGCCACGACGCGGGCCGGATCGGGGGTTCGGTTGCCGTCCATATCGAACATCCAAGACCGAACGGGCGCAAAATGCACCCCCTAGGTCCCGCCGGGGCCCGGAAGCCCCGCGCCGACACGGCGTCCACGGATATGCTGTCGTGAGCTTCATTCAGCCAGAAAGCAATTCAGGCCTTTCGGCCGGAGGTGCGCGATGCGAAGCTCTGGGGCGAGGGACGGTGCCCGGCACCGGATCCTGCACTCACTCACTCTCGTCGGGGTGCTGGTGGCCTCGCTGCTCGGCGCGACGCTCACCGCGCGGGCCGCGCCGTCGAACGTCGCGTACGTGGCCGGGACGGTCCAGGTGAGCGATCGGGTGACCCGGATATCGGTGTACTCACCCTCGATGGACCGGGTGGTCACCAGCGACGTCATCCATCCCACCGGGGGCGGTCCCGCACCCACGTTCTACCTGCTCACCGGAATCACGGGCGGCGAGGACGGCGTGTCCTGGTACAACAACACCGACGTCACGAACTTCTTCGCGGACAAACACGTCAACGTGGTGCTTCCGGTGGGTGGCAAGTACTCGATGTACACCGACTGGGACGCCGACGACCCCGTGCTGGGGCGCAACAAGTGGCAGACGTTCCTCACCAGGGAGTTGCCGCCGGTGATCGACCGCCAGTTCGGGACCACCGGCGTCAACGCGCTCGGCGGGGTGTCCATGGCTGCCGGTCCGGTGCTGGACCTCGCGATCCAGGCACCCGACGTCTACCGCGCCGTCGGGTCGTACAGCGGGTGCGCGGGCACCAGCGACTTCAACGGGCAGGCGATGGTTCGCTCGATGGTCGAGGTGCGCGGCGGCGGCAATGTCAACAACATGTGGGGACCGGGCGGCGGACCGCAATGGATCGAGCACGACCCGGTGGTGCAGGCAGAACGATTGCGGGGCAAGGTGTTGTTCCTGTCCGCCGCATCCGGGATGCCCGGTGCGATCGATCGCCTCGACCCACTGATCGCGATTCCGCAGGGCCTCGTCGGCGGCCTGCTGGAGTCGATCACGATGCGCTGCACCGCGGTGATGGACGCCCGGCTGCGCTCGCTCGGGATCCCCGCGACGGTCGTCTACCGGGATGTCGGTAGCCACACGTGGGGCGTGTTCGAGGCCGAGATGCGGGACTCGTGGGCAGTGCTCGGTCCGGCGATCGGGGCATGACGGATACTGGATCCGTGAGCACCGACGAACGGAACCCCGGCTGGACGTACCTCATGGACATGGACGGAGTTCTCGTCCACGAAGAGCACATCATTCCTGGCGCCGACGCCTTCCTCACCGAGCTGCAGGAGGCCGGCACGCCGTTCATCGTGCTGACCAACAACTCGATACGCACCCCCCGCGATCTGCGGGCGCGCCTGCTGCGCAGCGGACTCGACATTCCCGAGAAGTCGATCTGGACGTCGGCCCTGGCGACGGCGACGTTCCTGAAGAATCAGCGTCCCGGCGGAAGTGCCTACGTGGTGGGCGAATCGGGGCTCACGACCGCGCTGCACGAGATCGGTTACGTGCTCACCGACAACGACCCCGACTACGTCGTGCTCGGCGAGACCCGCACCTACTCGTTCGAGGCGATCACGACCGCGATCCGGCTCGTCGAGCGAGGCGCGCGGTTCATCGCCACCAACCCCGACGCCACCGGCCCGTCCCGCGAGGGTTCCCTCCCCGCAACAGGTTCGGTCGCGGCGCTGATCACCCGCGCGACGGGACGCGAACCGTACTACGTGGGCAAGCCGAATCCGCTCATGATGCGGTCGGCACTGCGCGCGATCGGGGCGCACTCGGAGAACACGCTGATGATCGGCGACCGGATGGACACCGACGTCGTCTCGGGCCTCGAGGCCGGTCTGCAGACCATCCTGGTACTGAGCGGCATCTCCACCCGGCAGACCGTCGAGACGTTCCCGTACCGCCCGACACTCGTGCTCGACTCGGTTGCCGACCTGGTGGGACGCACCGCGAATCCGTTCTGACCCCGGCGTCTCACGTGATCGCCGCATACGCGGCCTCGACCAGCCGGTGCGCTCGGCGGTCGCCCGCGAAGTAGTCGCGTTTGAGGTTCGGCACGAACGCGAACGCGAGCCCGCTGCCGGGGTCGCCCAACCCGACAGCGCCACCCGCACCCGGGTGCCCGAACGCATCGGAAGCCACGTCCGGAAGTTCGAAACTCTGGGCGGGGCGCATGAACCCGAGCCCGTACGCACTGTCGGTGAGCAGCACCCGGTCGCGTCCGCGCACCCGAACCCGGATCGCGTCGTCCAGCGTCCGGTGACTCAACGTCACCCCGTGCACCAGATCCCGGTAGAAGCGGGCGAGGGCGCGGGCCGTGGTCACCATCCCGGCGGCCGGCCAACCGCCGCCGAGCAGCACCGGGTCGTTGTACGACGCGGCCGGATTCGCGGTGGCCCGGAAGATCAGCGAACCCGGCTCCCCGTACGCCGCGCCGATCCTGGTCTGGGTGGCGATGTCGGTCAGCTCGGATTTCGGCTCGCCCCGCTTCGGGACGCTGATCCGCGCGGCCCGCGCGATCGTCCCCGCCGGGGCCCCGATCCACAGATCCGAACCGAACTCCTCCTGCACGAACTGCCCCACCGTCGCACCGGTGTGCCGTCTGACCAGTTCGCCGAGCAGCCACCCGAACGTGAGCGCGTGGTAACCGAAGTCGGTGCCGGGCTCCCATTCCGGGTGCTGCCCGGCCAATCGGTCGGCCATCGCGACGGGGTCCGCGGCCTGCGCCACCGTCACCGGCCCGTCGAAGGCCGGTAGTCCCACCTGATGGGTCAACAGGTGTTCGAGGGTGGCGCCGCCCTTGCCGTGGCGGGCGAACTCCGGCCACCAGTCGGCGACGGGGTCGTCGAGGCTCGCGTAGCCGCGCTCGACGAGCAGCAGTGCCGCCGCCGACGTCACCGCCTTGGTGCACGAGAACACCACGCACGGGGTGTCCCACGACCACCTGCGCCCGGTCCGCCGATCGGCGACGCCGCCCCACAGATCGACAACGGGGCGGCCGTCGGCGTACACGGCCACTGCGGCGCCCAGGTTCTGCCCCTCCGCGAAGCTCTCCTCGAATACCTCGCGAACACCGCTGAACGCCGAATCACATTGACCCTGAACAGATGCCATGAACACCTCTAATCGGGCATCCCCCGGGAGCGGCCCCGATGCCAGGCTATTGCGCGCGGCGGACCCGCGCATCCGGTTCGGCGTCAGCGCAGCGACGTCGGCACGCCCGCCACCATCAGCACCACCGACTCCGACTCGGCCGCGACCGCGGAGTTGACCCTCCCGAGCAGGTCCCGGAATCGTCGGCCCGCGGGTGTCGGCGGCACCACGCCACTGCCCACCTCGTTGCTGACCGCGACGACGGGCACCGTCGCCCGGCGCAGCGCACCCAGCAGGTCCGTGACGTCGGCGTCGACGGCAGTCCAGTCGCCGCCGGTCCACACACCGTGGTGATCCAGGCGCGCGGTGAGCCAGGTGCCGAGGCAGTCCAGCAGCACCGGCTCCCGGGCGTTTCGCAGCGCCTGCGCAACATTCGAGGTCTCGACCGTTGTCCACCCCGGCGGCCGGCGGGCCCGGTGCAGCGCGATCCGCTGCGCCCACTCCCGGTCGCCCTCCCGGACACCCCCGGTCGCCAGGTAGGTGACGCGGGGTTCGGCGGCCAGCAGCGCCTCGGCGTACGTCGACTTGCCGGCACGCGCCCCGCCGAGGACCAGCGTGCGCGACGCATGCCCGGATCGCACGACGGGTTCGCCGACCGGTACAGTCGTTCCGTCGTCCACGACGCGAGCACCCCACGGCGCCAGTCGATCCGACAGTTCGGGCGTCGGCGGGTTGTAGTGGCTCAGGTGCACCGCGACGACGTCGGAGGTGTCCGTGACCGCCCCGGCCTCGCGCAGCGCGGCGAGGGTGCGCGGGAACGTCGTCAGATCGTGGTGTCCGGCACCGAGATCGGTGCGCGTGCCGAAGGTCTCCTCCAGGAACACCGCATCGAAGCGGGCATCCCGGACCGCCTCCAGCGTCGACCCCGGCAGCGGCCCGGTGTCGGTGGCCCACAGCACGCGGTCGCCGTGAGGACCGGTGATGTCGTAGAGCACGCTGTCCCCGTCGCGGAACACCCGATGCTCGGCCGCGAGGACCCGGATCGTGTAGCCCTCCAGCATGATTCGGTCGCCGGGGACGACAGGGACGAACCGCACCGGATCGTCCGGCCCCACCCAGTCGCGGCACAGGTCGAGCGCATCGGCCGGGCCGACCACGTCGAGTGGGCGGTCGCGGCGCACCCACGAGCGGAACAGCAGCGCCGCCGGATTCAGGTGATCGGGGTGGGCGTGCGTGAGCAGGAGGTGTCGCACGTCGGCCAGCGAGCGTCCGGCGCGCACGGCGGCGCGGGGGACGTCCGGCCCGCAGTCGAGCAGGATCGCGTCGTCGATCAGGCCCGCGGTCTGCCCGCGGATCTCGCCGCGCTCGGCGGCGACGTGGCACGACGCGCACACGCAGAAGGGGTTGGGCCACCCGTCGGCACTGCCGGTGCCCAGCAGTACGACCTCGATGGTCCAACCCCTTCCGTGCGTGTCAGCGCAGCGCCTGCGCCAGGTCCTCCAGCAGATCCTCCGGATCCTCGAGGCCCACCGACAGGCGCACGACGCCGTCGGACAGGCCGATCGCGGCACGCCCCTCCGGCCCCATCGCGCGGTGCGTGGTGGTGGCCGGATGGGTGATGAGCGACTTGGAGTCGCCGAGGTTGTTCGAGATGTCGATGACGCGCAGCTTGTTCAGCAGCTCGAAGGCACGCTTCTTGCCCTCACCGTCGGCCGAATCGAGCTCGAACGTGACGACCGTGCCCCCACCGCTCATCTGCGACGTCGCCAGCTCGAACTGCGGGTGCGACGCGAGGAACGGATACTTCACCCAGCGGACCGCCGGGTCGGACTCCAGGAACCGTGCGATGCGCAGTGCGCTGTCCACCGAGTGACCCACGCGCAGTGGCATCGTCTCGAGGCCCTTGAGCAGGGTGTGCGCGTTGAACGGGCTCAGCGCCGGGCCGGTGTGCCGGATCAGTTGCTGCACCGGGCCGTCGATGTAGTCCTTCGGGCCCAGGATCGCGCCGCCGAGGACGCGGCCCTGACCGTCGATGTGCTTGGTACCCGAGTACACGACGACGTCGGCGCCCAGGTCGATGCTGCGCTGCAGCATGGGCGTCGCGAAGACGTTGTCGAGGACCACCTTGGCGCCCGCGGCGTGCGCCATCTCCGACACCTTGCGGACGTCGACGAGGGTCTGCATCGGGTTGGACGGCGTCTCGAAGAACACGGCCGTGGTCGGCACCGACAGCGCCTGCTCCCACTGGTCGAGGTCCTCGCCGTCGACGAAGACGGTCTCGACGCCCCACCGCGGGAGGATCTCGTTGCACACCACGAAGCACGAACCGAAGAGACTGCGGGCCGCGACGAGGCGGTCACCCTGGCCGAGCAGCGCGGCCAGCGCAGTGAACACCGCGGACATGCCCGACGCGGTCGCGTAGCAGCCCTCGGCGCCGTCGAGCAGCCGCAGCCGCTCCTCGAACATCTTGACGGTGGGGTTGCCGTAGCGGGAGTAGACGAAGTGGTCGACCTCGCCGGTGAACGCCTGCTCCGCGGCCTCCGCGGACTCGTACACGAAGCCCGAGTTGAGGTAGATCGCCTCGGACGTCTCCTCGAAACCGGAGCGCAGCGTGCCGCCGCGGACGCCGAGGGTGGCCGGGCGGACGGACTCGGGAAGCTGCTTGCGGAAGGAGCCGCCCTGCGGGATCGCGCTCACGACTGCGTCCAGGGCAGGCCGACGGCCCGCCAACCGGAAGTGCCACGGCGGCCGTCCGGGCCGAGTCCACCCTCGAAGCCGTCGAGCACGTTGTACGACGGCCCGATCCCGGCGGCGGTCGCGGCCTCGGCCGCACCGATGGACCGCTGGCCGGAGCGACACAGGAAGATCACCGGTCGCGCGTCGTCGGTGCCGACAGTTCCATCCTGGGCGCCACCGACGATCCCGGCCTCGACGAGCTGGTCGACGAAGGACTCGTTGCGCGCACCCGTGGGGTAGCTCACCCATTCGATGAGCACGGTCCGGCGGTCGATGGCCGACGTGTCGGGGACCCCGACGTATCGCCATTCCGCGTCGGTCCGCACATCCACGAGCACGGCTTCCGGATGCTCGCGCAGCAGCTCCCAGGCTTGCTGCGGCGTTATGTCACCTGCGTAGCTCACCGCTCCAGCTTTCCACAGAGTCCGATCGGGGCTAGCACGCGGATCGTGCGAAACCCGTGAACCGGGCCGTCGGGCGCGTCAGTCGCAGACGAGCCAGCGGTCGTCGCCCAGCACGAACGTCCACGTGGAGGTCGTCGCGCCCTTGTCGTCCTTCGCGGAGATCCGGACGTCGGCGGTCGCCGAGTCGCCGTCGACGACGGCGTTGTCGAGCGCCTCGACGACCACCTCGCCCTCGCGCCCGGCGATCGGTGACCGATCCTCGGCGAAACCGTCGCACACCATGCGATCGAGTGCCTCGGCGTCGTCGTTGTTGCTCGCGCGGACGAAGTCGGTGGCTGACGCGTTCAGCCGGTCGGCGTCGGACCGGCTCTCGTCGGCGGGCCGCAGCAGCGCCGAGACGACGATTCCGATCATCAGGATCGCAACTATTGACACCGCGAGGATGAACGGCTTGGCCGTGGTCCGCGAGGGATCGTCGACAGGGGCGTGCTCGTCGCTCATACCTGCAAGTTTCGCGTGTCCGCACCCGCGGCGTGCACCCGGGTCCCACACAACGCGGGGCACAAATCTCGTTTGTGCCCCCTCAACCTCGAGCGCAGTACCGGCGGTGCGCCGACCCCCCGACCATGAGGTGCGAGCAGTCGTCGGGTTCTAGCATGAAGGCGGGGACACCGTGAACTCCCGGGAATTCACACCCGCCCCCGCTCCGCGACACCCCAAGTAAGGCGGGGCTCAGTTTAAGCTGGAGCCTCACGCATTCGTGTCGCAAGCACACGTACGTCCGTCCAATCGAAAAGGTAGTTCGCCTCAGATGACTGACCAGACTCGTCCACTGCGCGTGGCCATCGTCGGTGCCGGCCCCGCCGGAATCTATGCCGCCGATGCGCTCATGAAGTCCGACACCGAGGTGAGCATCGACCTGTTCGAGCGGATGCCGGCCCCGTTCGGGCTCATCCGGTACGGCGTCGCACCCGACCACCCGCGGATCAAGGGCATCATCACCGCCCTCCACAAGGTGCTCGACAAGGATGCGGTCCGCCTGCTCGGCAACATCGACTACGGCACCGACATCACCCTCGAGGACCTGCGCCGCTTCTACGACGCGGTGATCTTCTCGACCGGCGCCAACGCCGACCGCGCCCTGAACATCCCGGGCATCGATCTGGACGGCTCGTACGGCGCCGCGGACTTCGTGTCCTGGTACGACGGCCACCCGGACGTCCCGCGCACCTGGCCGCTCGAGGCCGAGAAGGTCGCGGTCCTCGGTGTCGGCAACGTCGCGCTCGACATCGCCCGCGTGCTCGCCAAGACGGGCGACGAACTGCTCCCCACCGAGATCCCCGCGAACGTCTACGAGGGCCTCAAGAACAACAAGGCCGTCGAGGTCCACGTGTTCGGCCGCCGTGGCCCGGCACAGGCCAAGTTCACGCCGCTGGAGCTGCGCGAACTCGACCACTCCCCCACGATCGAGGTCATCGTCGATCCCGAGGACATCGACTACGACGAGGGCTCCGAGATCGCTCGACGCAGCTCCAAGCAGGTCGACATGGTCGCCAACACGCTGCAGGACTGGGCCATCCGCGACCAGGGCGACCGCCCGCACAAGCTGTTCCTGCACTTCTTCGAGTCCCCGCACGAGGTGCTCGGAGAGAACGGCAAGGTCGTCGGTCTGCGCACCGAGCGCACCGAACTCGACGGCACCGGCAACGTCCGTGGCACCGGCAAGTTCAACGACTGGGACGTCCAGGCCGTGTACCGCGCCGTCGGCTACCTGTCGCAGAACATCCCGTCGATCCCGTTCGACGACCAGGCCGGCACGGTGCCCAACGAGGCCGGACGCGTCATCGGCGACGACGGCAAGCACATGGACGGCACCTACGTCACCGGCTGGATCAAGCGCGGCCCCGTCGGCCTGATCGGCCACACCAAGGGCGACGCCAACGAGACCATCGCGTGCCTGCTCGAGGACGCACCGAACTTCGCGGGTGCGGCCGAGCCGGCCGAGGACGCCATCATCGAGTTCCTCGAAGGCAAGGGTGTCCCGTACACCACGTGGCAGGGCTGGTACCGCCTCGACGCCCACGAGCGTTCCCTCGGCGAGCCCGAGGGCCGCGAGCGCATCAAGGTCGTCGAGCGCGAGGACATGCTCCGCGCCAGCGAGCCGCACAAGGCCTGATTTTCCGTTCCCCAGCTGAAGGGTCCCTTCGTGCGCTGTCAGCGTACGAAGGGACCCTTCAGCTTTTCGCGGGGCATGATGAACACGTGTTTGACGCGCACGTGCACATCATCGACCCGCGGTTCCCGCTGGTGGAGAACAACGGGTACCTGCCCGATCCGTTCACGATCGACGACTACCGCGCCCGGATGGCCGGGTTCGGGGTGGACGGCGGTGCGGTGGTGACGGCGTCGTACCAGGGCACGCTCGGCGGTCCGCAGTTGCTGGCGGCGCTGCGCGAACTCGGCGAGGGCTGGGTGGGTGTCACCCATCTCGATCCCGACGCCACCGACGAGGACATCCTCGAACTCGACCGGGCCGGGGTGCGCGGCATCCGGTTCAACCTCCGGCGCAGCGCCACCGACGTGCAGGTCCTCACGACGCAGGCCCTGCGCGCGTACGAGCTGGCCGGCTGGCACGCCGAGTTCTACGTGGACGCGACGCTGCTGCTGTCGCTCGAACCGGTGTTCGCGAAGCTGCCGGCCGTCAGCATCGACCACCTGGGGATGTCGACACGCGGGCTGCGGTACCTGCTCAACCTCGTCGACCGCGGCGCCAAGGTGAAGGCCACCGGCTTCGGGCGGACCTCGATCGACGACGTCGGCGACGTCCTCCGGCAGATCCACGCCGTCAACCCGAAGGCCCTGATGTTCGGCACCGACCTACCCGGCACCCGCGCCCGCCGCGCCTTCGAGGCCGCCGACGTCGACATCATCGCCGACGCCGTCGGGGACGATCTCGAGGCGGTGCTCGGCGGCAACGCACGCGAGTGGTACCGCTGCCCGGCCTGACTCACAGCGCCAGTACCGCGCCCAGCCACAGCCCGACGGCGAGCAGCGCCCCGAACAACTCGACGAGGATCGACAGGCCCACGGCCTTCGTGGCGTGCACCGTCGAGGTCCACGCGTCGCGGTGGGTGCGGTGCCGAGCGGCCTCGGCGACGTAGGTTCCGAGCAGGAAACCGAGCAGCAGCCCGACGACCGGGACGACGAAGAACCCGACGATCCCCACCAGGCCGCCGAAGATCACCGACCGGCCCGGAACACCGGCGTCGCGCATGCGCCTGCCCGGCCACGCGTACTTCACCACACCCGATGCCACGAGCAGCAACATCGCGACCGCGAACACGGCCCACCCGGCGGCGGTGGCGTCGAGGATCGCCCACACCAGCAGGGCTCCGGCGATCAGCAGCGTGCCCGGCAGGATCGGCACCACGATGCCGACCAGCCCCACCAGCATCACCAGCCCGAGCAGGACCAGGACCCCGGTGCTCACGCCGGCCCGCTCACTCCGGTACGACGACGCGCACCCGCGAGGCCGCCTCGCGGGCCCGCTCACGGGCCGTGTCGACGTCGGGTCCGGTGGACACCGCGACCCCCATCCGGCGACGGGTGAACGCCTCGGGCTTGCCGAAAAGCCGCAGGTCGGTCTCCGGTACCGCCAGCGCGTCGGCGACGCCCTCGAACGCCACGCCGACCGCTTCGACACCGCCGTAGATCACCGCGGACGCACCGGGTGCGGCGAGCGTGGTGTCGACCGGCAGGCCGAGGATCGCGCGGGCGTGCAGTTCGAACTCGGAGAACCGCTGCGAGCGCAGCGTCACCAGACCGGTGTCGTGGGGGCGCGGGCTCACCTCGGAGAAGTAGACGTCGTCACCCTTGACGAACAGCTCGACGCCGAAGATGCCGCGGCCGCCGAGCGCGGTGGTGACCTTCTCGGCCACGTCGCGCGCGGCCGCGAGCGCGGCGGGGCTCATCGCCTGCGGTTGCCACGACTCGATGTAGTCGCCGGAGTCCTGCAGGTGCCCGATGGGCTCGCAGAAGTGGGTGCCGTCGACGGCGCGGACGGTGAGCAGGGTGATCTCGTAGTCGAAGTCGACGAAACCCTCGACGATCACGCGCCCCTTGTTCACGCGGCCACCCGAAAGGGCGTATTCCCAGGACTTTTCGAGGTCGTCGGCGCTGCGGGCCACGGACTGCCCCTTGCCCGACGACGACATCACCGGCTTGATCACGCACGGGAAGCCGATCCGCTCGGTGGCGGCCCGCACTTCGTCGAGGGAGTCGGCGAATGCGTACGGCGACGTCGGCAGACCCAGTTCCTCGGCGGCGAGACGGCGGATGCCCTCGCGGTTCATCGTCAGCTGCGTCGCGCGGGCGGTGGGGATGACGACGGCCAGACCGCGCTCCTCGACCTCCGCGAGGGCCTCCGTCGCGATGGCCTCGATCTCGGGCACCACGAAGTGCGGGCGCTCGTCCTCGACCAGCCGCAACAGTTGCTCGCGGTCACCCATGTCGACGGTGTGCGCGCGGTGCGCCACCTGGTGCCCCGGCGCATCGGCGTAGCGGTCGACGGCGATCACCTCGACACCCAGCCGCTGCAGCGCGATGATCACTTCCTTGCCCAGTTCGCCGGAGCCGAGCAGCATCACGCGGGTCGCGCTCGGGCTCAGCGGGGTGCCGATGCGGGCGGGGACGTCAGAAGGAATCTCGAGGGGCATGGCTCGGACTATATGCGGTCGACGCTGGGCATACTGTCGCGATGACCCTGGGACTCGACACCCGCCTGACGCTGCTCGCGGCGGGGCTGATCTTCCTGCTGGCCCTGCTGCTCGGTGTGTGGAAGTACCGGCAGATGGCGACGTCGCCCGATCATCTCGCGCACCCGTACGTCGACATCGCGCACCGCTCGGCACTGATGTATTCGTTTGCCACGCTGCTGGTGTCGGTCTTCGTCGAGCTCAGCGACTGGCCGACGGCCGTGAACGCGACGTGCGCGGGGATCCTGGTGTTCTTCTTCGTCGCGGCCATCGGCAGCTACATCGCACACGGCGCCCGCCGCGACACCACCAACCAGTTCGAGCGCCCCGACGCCGCGCTGCGTGTGGCGATGATCGCACTCGTCGTCGGCGAGGTGGGCGCGTTCGCGGTGCTGCTCGCGGGCTTCGTCGCGGCGCAGCTGCTGTAGCCGGTCAGTCGTGCGCCTCGACGTGCGCCAGGAAGTCGAGCACCGCCGCGTTGAACACCTCGGGTCGCTGCTCGGCGCACGCGTGTCCGGCGTCCGGGACGTACATCAGTTCGGCGTCGGGGATCGACCGCGCGATCAGCTCGGTGTGCCGGCGCGGGATCGCGTCGCGTTCCCCCACGATCACGAGCGTGGGGACCCCGATCGTGGAGAGCGCGTCGACCGGGATGTGCGGATGCCGAACCATCAGCTCGAGCAGTTCCCGGTGCCGCCGGACCTTCGCCGACAGCGGCGCGATCGCCCCCGCTGCCAGCCACGCGAGCGTCGCGGGAATCCGGAACCGGGCACCGAGCCCGTGCGGATCGAGGTTGGCGCCGTTGACGATCAGCGAACGCACCCGACGTGGGTCGCGCAGCGCCAGGGTGAGCGCGGTGTTCCCGCCGTCGCTGTACCCGAGGATGTGCGCGCTCTCGATACCGAGGGCGTCGAGCACCGCTTCCACGTCCTCGGACAGGCGTGCGAAATCGAGGGGCCCGTCGCCGCGGGTGGACTCGCCGTGCGCACGCGTGTCGAGCGCGAGCACCCGGTAGCGCTCGGCGAAGACGGGCACCTGCGCCGCGAAGTACCCGAGGTTCTCACTGTTGCCGTGCAGCAGCACCAGCGGTTCCCCGGCGCCGCGCTCCTCGTAGTGCAGCCGCGCGCCGGCGGCATCGACGAATCCCACCCGCTCAGCTCGGCGGCTGGTGGATCGAGAGCACGTTGCCGTGCGGATCGTGGAACCACGCGACCCGGGTGCCGTCGGGCGCGGTCCACGCGGCGTGATCGTCCTGGTCCATGCCCTGATAGCGCAGGAAGTCGACGCCCTTCGCGCGGAGCTCGTCGACGGTCGCGGACAGATCCGCCGTGCGCCAGCCGAGGACGGTGTAGCCGGTGTCGGCCTTCGACTGCACGAGGGTGACGCGCAGTTCCGTTCCGCCGCCCCCGTCGACGACGAGTGCGAACGGGGTTCGCTCGGTGACCGTCAGACCCAGGGTGTCGACGTAGAACATCGACGACACGTCCAGATCGGTACTGGCCAGGAACGCGACGAGTTCTCCGGGGAAGGCCATGTCGTCAACTGTGCGCCTCGACGGCGGTCGGCGACAAGTCACCGCAGCTCCGTGACCCGGACCACAACCGGCGTACGGGACGGGTTACCGTCACAGGAACGGAGGTTCGACCATCACTCAGGAGGAATTACGTGACTACCGCAGGAGCTGAGCGGAAGGGCCCGTTGACGGGCATCCGCGTCGTCGAATTCGCCGGAATCGGACCGGGCCCGCACGCCGCGACGCTGCTCGCGGACCTGGGCGCCGACGTGGTGCGGGTCCAGCGCGCGGGAATGCTGCCGGCGGAGGGCCAGGTGGGTGATCAGACCGCGCGCAACCGCCGCGTCGTCGAGGCCGACCTGAAGAATCCTGCCGACGTCGAGAAGGTCGTCGAGCTGCTGGGGCGCGCCGACATCCTGATCGAGGGCTTCCGTCCGGGCGTCATGGAGCGCATGGGCCTGGGCCCCGACGTCGTCCTGGAACGCTGCCCGCGTCTGGTCTACGGCCGCATGACGGGCTGGGGCCAGGACGGTCCGCTCGCGCAGTCCGCGGGCCATGACCTCAACTACATCTCGCTGACGGGCGTCCTGCACGCGGTGGGACGCAAGGGCGAGCGCCCGGTGCCGCCGCTGAACATGGTCGGCGACTTCGGTGGCGGCTCCATGTTCCTGCTGTTCGGTCTCCTCGCTGCGCTCGTCGAGCGTCAGACGTCGGGCAAGGGGCAGGTCATCGATGCGGCGATGGTCGACGGCACCCTCGCGCTGTCGCACATCATCTGGAACTTCCGCCGCATCGGCATGTGGTCGGACGAGCGCGGCGTGAACTTCCTCGACGGCGGCGCCCCGTACTACGACACCTACGAGACCTCCGACGGCAAGTACATGGCGGTCGGCGCGATCGAGCCGCAGTTCTACGCCGAACTGCTGAAGGGCCTCGAGCTGGATCCGGCGGCCCTGCCCGGCCAGCAGGACGCGAGCCGCTGGCCCGAACTGCGCCAGATCCTCACCGACAAGTTCCTGAGCAAGACCCGCGACGAGTGGACCAAGATCTTCGACGGGACCGATGCCTGCACGACGCCGGTCCTCACGTTCACCGAGGCACCGAACGATCCGCACATCGCGGCCCGCGGCAGCATCATCGAACTCGAAGGGGTCACCCAGCACGCCCCGGCACCCCGCTTCTCGCGGACCCCCACGACCACGCCGCAGCCGCCCGCACGGGTGGCCACGGATGTCGACACTCTCTGGCGCTGAGCACCTTTCACGGCTCGGAGGCTCATCTCCGCCGATCGACCTTCGCCACCGACGACAGTCACCACGGGCCGGACACCTCGAGTGTCCGGCCCGTCGGCATTTCTGCAACTCGTTCTCGGAGCGGGACGGACCCCTGGCAGCCCTACCACCTCCGTGGCGTCCCACTTCTTTTCTCCCGCTAATTACTCTCGAGTAACCCTCCGGCACAGTCGATTTCACAACAAACAATCCGGACGGTCGTTCAAGTTGCGCCTTGATCGATCAAGCGTAAATTCCGCTTATGCCGGGTTTCGAATGCGTGTTAGGTGAAACACGTTCCACTCCCCAATCGAGAACGTTCGCATTCCGAATCCAGGAGTCTCATCCATGACGAACCGATGGCGCCGAACAGCGCTCACGACGGCGGCCGCGGCTGCCGGCAGCCTGCTCTTCTTCACGGGAAGTGCCACGGCGGAACCCGCGCAGAACCCGCCGACCGGATCACCCGTCCTGCTCGCCGACGACCCCGGGCCGTCCGAGTTCGCGACCCGTGTCGATCTGACCATGCCGACCCAGATCAAGACCGGTATCGAGATCGACCTCAAGTCACAGACATTCGGCGTCGACGCCAACAAGGGTGTCAACGGCGGCATGGTCCAGTTCCTGGTCGACGGGGTCGAGACGGGGGCGCAGATCAAGGCCGGCAGCACCGGACTCGCCACCCTCAAGCACACGTTCACGACCGCCGGGCCGCACACCGTCTCCGTCCAGTACCTCGGCGGCGGCAAGATCACCGGCGTCACCGAGACCGCCGCGGCGAGCAGCACCCAGGGGACCATCACGGCCGTCGAGCAGGACGTGGCCACGGTCGTCGAGATCCTGCCGAACGACACCCCCGTCGAGACCGGCGTCCAGGCCACTCTCAAGGCCAAGGTGTCCCTGCAGTCCGGCGGGATTCTGCCGATCCGCACCAACGGCAAGGTGAGCTTCTACGACGGCGACGACCTGCTCGGCACGGCAACGTCGATCCTGACGGACGGCACCGCCAGCATCAAGGCGACCTTCCTGCACGCCGGCACCCGGACCGTCACCGCGCGGTTCTCCGGCAACACCGGGTTCGCCCCGTCCACCTCGGCGGACACCCCGCTGGAGGTGCAGCACAAGGATCTGGCCACCAGCACCACCCTGCTGGCACCCAACAGCGGCCGGGCCGGTCAGCCGGTCACGCTCACCGCGACCGTCACGGCGCAGCTGCCGGCCGACGGAACCGTCCAGTTCCTCTCGGGCAGCACGCCGCTCGGCGCACCGGTGCCGGTCGTCGACGGTGTCGCCACGGCCGCACACATCTTCGAGGAAGCCGGCGAACACTCGGTCACGGCGGTGTTCACGGGCACCGGCTTCGTCACGTCGACGTCTGCGCCTGCACCGCTGAGCATCTCGGCGGCCCAGCCCGGGGACACCACCACCACGGTCACCGCCCCGGCAGCCACGATCCCGGGTATCCCGGTGACCCTGACCGCGAACGTCGCCCCGGCGCCCTACGGAGGCACCGTGCAGTTCTACGTCGGCGACACCCCCGTCGGCGATCCGGTCTCGGTCGTGAACGGCTTCGCCTCGATCGGTCACACCTTCACCGACGCCGGCACGTTCCAGGTCACTGCGCGCTACAGCGGCCACATCGCGGCCAACCCGTCGACGTCGGCAGCAGCCGCCGTCACGGTCGTCGGCCCCGGCGGCGGAACCGGCTCGGTGGAGCTGCCGTCGTTCGGCTCGCTCACGCTGCCGTTCGGCTCCTGACCGAACGGTCCCACTCCCTCCCCTACTTCGAATGTCAAGGAACGCAGCATGACCGAAAATTCGACCAGGCGATATCTCACCCCGTTGTGCGCGACCGGCCTCGCAGCCGGGCTCGTGCTGTCGGGATCCCCGGCCTCGGCCGCCACCACGACCACCCCGTTCGACGCCCAGTGCCGCGCCGCGGCAATTCTCACCGTCGACAAGGTCGCACAGCACGTGTTCACCGTCGACGGCCCCGCCCGGGTCGATCCGGGTGAGACGTTCACCTACCGAATCCAGCCGGCGCCGTCCGCCTTCCCGGACAAGGAGAGCATCGCCACCACGACGAACGTCTCCCGCATGAAGATGGACTACCAGCTTCCGGACAACGCAACTTTCGTCGGCGCAGAGGTGGTCCCAGGCAGCGGCATCGGCATCTCCGGCACCCCCGCGAACGTGCTGCGGATCAACGAGAGCGGCGAACCCGACCCGGCCGGCACGATCCTGCGCCTGTCCGGCGACAACGAGGTGATCGGCAACAGCCCCAAGGCCGACAAGAAGAGCCAGGGCGGCATCGTCGCCGAGAAGACGAAGAACTATCTGAACGGCACGCCCAGTTCCGACGGCTCGACGTGGTTCCAGTTGCCGGCGATCGACGTCACCCTCACCGCGGGCGCCGGTGGCGAGATCACCCCGAAGCTGCGGACCGGCGGCAGCGCAGCGAACCTGGGCGACGAGGGCAACTACAACACCTTCCTCGCTCTCGCGGTGGCTCTGGGCGGCAACCAGTGGGCACCCACGCGCTGTGTCCCCAAGGACGCCAAGGACGACTCCGCGCCGCTGAACCGCGGTGGCGGCCCGCTCGCCACGATTGCGGTCGGCGAGCAGACCGGCAACGTCACGACCACGCAGGTGACAGCTCCCGAGACGGCCGACGCCGGTGAGGCGGTGCAACTCTCGGCCACGGTCACCCCGAACCCGAACGGCGGCAACGTCGCGTTCCTCGTCGACAGTGTCGTGGTCGGTGAGGCTCCGGTGATCGACGGCACGGCGACCCTGTCCCACGTCTTCACCGGCGGATCGCATAACGTGGCCGCCCGGTACGTCGGTAACGGCACCTTCCGTCCGTCGCTGTCCGCGGATGCCACGATCGTGGTCGCCGGCGGTGGATCCGGGAGCGCGATCGGCTCCCTCGAACTGCCCTCGCCGGGCTCGCTGACGGCGCCGTTCGGCTCCTGATCGCCTGACCGGCAAGGTGGTGGGTGGGGGCCTCGGCGGCCCTGCCCACCACCGTCGTCACACCACCAGGGCCGGTTCCACGGCCTCGGTGCCGACACCCAGCGCCGAGTACGCCGCCGCCACACCGGCCACCGCCCGTCGGAGTTCGTCCACCGGGCGTGCGTACGGCAGCCGGATGAAGCGCTCGAAGGCACCCTCGACACCGAAGCGCGGGCCGGCCGCGAGCACCACGCCGTGACTCGGCGCGGTCGCAGCCAGCGCCGTCGACACCGCGGCGGGCATCCGCAGCCACAGCGACATGCCGCCGGACCCGACGGTCGGCACCCAGTCCGGCAGCCGCGCCGACAACTCGTCGAGCATCGCGGCGCGCTGTACCCGCAGCAGTGCGCGGCGCTCCGCGATCGGTTCGTCGCCCAGCGCCAGCAGGTGGGCCGCGGCCAGCTGGTCCATCACCGGGGTGCCGAGGTCGAGGGCCGAGCGCGAGCCGGCGAGCCGGGCGATCAGCTCCGGATTCGCCCGAATCCACCCCACCCGCATGCCACCCCAGTGGGACTTGGAGATCGAGCCGACCGTCACCACGTCGGCACCGGACGTGTCGCGGGCCAGGGCGGCAACCGGCGGCGGCGGGGGTCCGTCGAGCCAGACGTCCACCATCGTCTCGTCCACCACCAGCGTCATCCGGGTCTCGCGGGCGATGCGCGCCAGTTCCGCCCGCCCCAGCTCGTCGAGGCACAGCCCGGTCGGGTTGTGGAAGTCAGGCAGCAGGTACGCCATCCGAGCGGCGGTCTGTCGCGCGGCCCCACGAATCGCGTCGAGGTCCCAGCCACGCGACGTACCGCCCTCGGGACGCACGGGCACCGGGACCGGGCGTGCCCCGACCCGCCTGATCGCTTCCAGCGCGTTGGGGTAGGTCGGGTGATCGACGAGAACCCGCTCGCCCGGCGCGGTGAGCACCCCGAGCAGCAGCCGCAGCGCATGCTGCGCGCCCGACGTGATCATGATCTGGTCGGTGGACGTCTCCAGACCGCGCGCACGATACCGGGCCGCGACGGCCTCCCGGAGCATCGCGATGCCCACCGGCTCCATGCCGTGCGTCGACAGGAACGGGGGAAGCTCGTGCAGCGCAGCGCCGTAGGCTTCCTCGACCTCCGCGACGGGCGCCACCATGGCCGCGTAGCTGAGATCGACGAGCGGTTCGTCGGACGGCGGAAGGTGGCGTGGTCGCTGTTGCGCCGCAGCACGGTTCACCGAATCAGGCAGTGCAACGGTAGTCCGCGACCCCTGCCGGCTCAGCACGTAGCCCTCGTCGCGCAGCACCGCGTACGCCGAGGTGACGGTGGTGCGGCTCAGCTCGAGCTCGGCCGCGAGTTCCCGTTCGCTCGGCAGCGCCGACCCCAACGGAACCCGGCCGTCGTGCACCAACAGCCGGATCCCGTCGGCGAGCGCACGGTACGCCGGGCGGGACGCCCTCCGTCCCCCGTTGTCGTGCCAGGCCCCGAGATCACGAGCCAGCGACCGCGCGCTCAGTGCATGCATCATCATGCAGTCCAGCGTGCCCGTTCTGGCCCTTCATTTCAAAGCCAATCGTTTCCCAGACTGGTCGACATGAGCACCCTGATCACCTTCCTTGCCATCGCCGCTCTCGCCGCTTTCGTCTACCGCTACATGCCCAAGGAACGGCAGGGATCGCCGTTTCACCTCGAACAATTCCGGCCTGCAGCACCTTTGGCGGGAATCTTCGACGACGGCGCCTCCCCGGCCACACCGGAGCGGCGCGCCGAGACGGATTCGGCCCGACCGGGGGCCGAGCAGTCCAGTAACCGCGCACTGGACTGCTCGGGCTCGGACCGTGCGCCCCAGGATCCGGCGGACACCGGGAGCGATATCGTGGCGACGTGAGCGAGACCGGAACGGACGCGGTACTGGACGGTCTGCGTGACGTCCTGGTCGGCCGTCTCTCCGACATCGGTCGCCGGTTCTCGGCCGTGCTGGCCGACGCCGTGCCGCACACCGCGCTGGTGATCTTCACTCGCGAATGCACGGGCCGTCCCCGCAAGGTCGCCGGCGATCCCGCGATCGTCGACCGGGTGACGATCGCCGAATTGGATTCCCTGCGAGCAGATCTCGATCACGGCCGGACGTTCCGCGGTCGCGCCGAGATCGCGGGACGTCCGCGCGAGGTGTACGCGATCCTCGACCGCACCGACACACTGCTCGTGATCGTCCCGTCGGGCACGCTGTCACGGACCGCGCCGCTCGAGTCCGTCCGGTCGATGTTCGGCATCGTCGCCACCGGCATCCAGTTGCAGGTGCAGGGCGCGAGCCCCGCGTATCTCGCGGAATCCCGCGCCGCTTCGGCCGAACGCGCTCGCACCGTCGCCGAACTCACCGAGGTGCATGCCACGACGCTCGAGACGCTGCTGGCGACGCTGCGGTCCGGCGACCTCGACGACACCCGGGCCCGGGCGGCGGCACGGGAGGCGGCGTCGGGCGCGCTCATCCGGTTGCGGACGACGGTCGACACGCACCGCGAGTTGGCCGAGGAATCCGTCGTCACCGCCTTCGCCCGTCTGCGCGGCGAACTCCGCGGACTGCTCCGGCACCGGGACCTCGAACTGGATCTCGTCGAGCCCGCGGTCGACGGCCGCGCCGTGCCCGGCGAGGTGGCGCACGGCGCCCGCGCGGTGGTGCGGGGCGCCGTCCTGTCGCTGTCCACGCAGAACGGACTCAGCCGGATCCGTGTGGCCTGGACCTGCTCGGAATCCGAACTGGTGGTGGACATCCGCGACGACGGGCGCGGACTGGCCGACGCCACGGACCTCGAGCGTCAGCTCCGTCCGCGGGTGGAGACCCTCGACGGCACACTGACGACCGAGTCGACGCCGGGCTGGGGTTCACGGGTCGTCGCGACCCTGCCGCTGCGCACCCGGACCACCGCGCCTCCGACGCACCACGCCCTCACCGACCTGGGCCCGCGAGAACTCGAGGTGCTCGGGCATCTGGTCGCCGGCCGCCGCAACCGGGCCATCGCCGAACGCCTCGGGGTCAGCGAGAGCACCGTGAAGTTCCACGTCGCCGGTGTTCTGCGCAAACTCGACGTCGCCACGCGCGCCGAGGCGGCCGCCCTGGCCGGCGAGGCCGGCATCCGGCCCGTCCCCTGACCGTTCGGCCAGGTCCACCTCCCCGATCGACCAGTCCCGATACCGCCCGCCGGTGACTAGCCTCGTAGTCGGATGCGCACGCCAGCATGGGTGTGCCCGCGCGTTCACGTCGACCGAATTGGAGTGGAGAAACCATGCCGCAGCAGGTACGGGGCGTCATCGCCCGCTCGAAGGACGCCCCCGTCGAACTGGTGACCATCAACATCCCCGACCCCGGGCCGGGCGAGGCCGTCGTCGCGATCGCGGCGTGCGGCGTCTGCCACACCGACCTGACCTACCGTGACGGCGGCATCAACGACGAGTTCCCGTTCCTCCTGGGGCACGAGGCCGCGGGAATCGTCGAGGCCGTCGGTGAGGGCGTCGACACCGTCGAGGTCGGCGATTTCGTCGTCCTCAACTGGCGCGCGGTGTGCGGAAAGTGTCGCGCCTGCAAGCGTGGTCGTCCGCAGTACTGCTTCGACACCCACAACGCGAAGCAGAAGATGACGCTCGAGGACGGCACCGAACTGACCCCAGCACTGGGCATCGGCGCGTTCGCCGACAAGACCCTCGTCGCGGCCGGCCAGTGCACCAAGGTCGACCCCACCGCCGATCCGGCGGTCGTCGGACTGCTCGGCTGCGGCGTCATGGCCGGCATGGGTGCCGCGATGAACACCGGCAACGTCACCCGCGGCGACTCCGTCGCGGTCATCGGCTGCGGCGGCGTCGGTGACGCCGCCGTCATGGGCTCGCGCCTGGCCGGCGCCAACAAGATCATCGCGATCGATCGGGACCCGAAGAAACTCGAGTGGGCCGTCGAGCTCGGCGCCACCCACACCATCGACGCGTCGAAGGTCGACGACGTGGTCGAGGCGATCCAGGACCTCACCGACGGCTTCGGCACCGACGTCGTGATCGACGCCGTGGGCCGCCCGGAAACCTGGAAGCAGGCGTTCTACGCCCGCGACCTGGCCGGCACCGTCGTCCTCGTGGGCGTCCCCACCCCGGACATGACCCTCGAGATGCCGCTGGTCGACTTCTTCTCGCGCGGCGGCTCGCTCAAGTCGTCGTGGTACGGCGACTGCCTGCCCGAGCGCGACTTCCCGATGCTCGTCGACCTGTACCAGCAGGGTCGGCTGCCGCTCGAGAAGTTCGTGACCGAGCGGATCAAGCTCGAGGACGTCGAGCAGGCCTTCGAGACCATGCACCGCGGCGAGGTGCTGCGCTCGGTGGTGGTCCTGTGAGCGGGGTCCTCAGGGTCGACCGCGTCGTCACGTCGGGCACGTTCGAGCTCGACGGCGGCAGCTGGGACGTCGACAACAACATCTGGCTCGTCGGCGACGACGACGAGGTACTGGTGATCGACGCCGCGCACACCGCGCAGCCGATCATCGACGCCGTCGGCGGCCGCAAGGTGGTAGGCATCGTGTGCACGCACGGGCACAACGACCACGTCACCGTCGCCCCGGAGCTGTCCGAGAAGCTCGATGCGCCGATCTACCTGAACCCGGCCGACGACGTGCTGTGGCAGATGACCCATCCGGGTGTCCACCACCTCGCGCTCGAGGACGGTCAGCGGATCGCGGTGGCGGGCACGGATATCCAGGCCATCCACACCCCGGGCCACTCCCCCGGCTCGACGTGCCTGTACCTGCCGGAGGCGGGCGAGCTGTTCTCCGGCGACACCCTGTTCTCGGGTGGACCCGGCGCCACCGGACGCTCGTTCTCGGACTTCCCGACGATCATCGGCTCGATCCGCGACAAGCTGTTCGCACTACCCGCGGAAACCCGCGTCCACACCGGTCACGGCGACGACACCGCCCTGGGCACCGAGGCACCGCACCTCGAGGAGTGGATCGCCCGCGGTCACTGACCGCCCCCCCGACAGCTGAAGGGTCCCTTCATGCGCTCGCAGCGTATGAAGGGACCCTTCAGCTTGCAGGTGCGCCAGCGCTCCCGCCTCCACGGCGAACGCCCGCGCCTGCAGCACCGTCACCTCGTCCCCAGCGAGGGCGAGTCGCCAGCCGACGCGGGCGGCGACGAGTTCACGCGAGAGCACCGCCTCCGCACCCGCCGTCCAGCCCGGCGACGTGAGTAACCAGCCGACCCTGCGCCCTGACCGCCCTGCAACCAGCGCCCGCGCCCGCGGTTCGGCGGCGCCGCGAACGACCGCAGGCCGACGTGGAACACCAGTGTTGGATCGGGGGTCGTGCAGCGGATCCGCGACCCGGCCGGGAAGTCGATCGCATCTCCGACGACTACACGGCACTTAAACGTTGCAATCGAATCCTCCTCGTGCCCAGCAATTCCCAGGACGTTCGCGACCGAACTCACCCCACCCGAAGGCGTCACCACATTCTCACCCGCCCGTAACGCATCCGTCACGGATGCTATGTTTCCTGACATGCAACAGTGATTCACTCAATGAAACATAGTCGGACCACCGAGGAGTTCACATGGCGCTCGACCCCGCAGATCTGACCGTGATGTGCCTACCCGAGGCCGGCGCGCCGGATGGCCCGGATCTCGCGACCCTCGCCCGGACCACCGACACCCGTTTCGTCCTGGCGGTGTTCACCAACCTGGCCGGCAAGCCGTGCGCCAAGCTGGTGCCCGTCGAGGCGGTGGAGGAACTGCAGGAGGACGGCGTCGGCTTCGCCGGCTACGCCGCCGGAGCGATGGGTCAGGTGCCCGCGGATCCCGATCTCGTCGCCGTCCCCGACGCCGCGTCGTTCACCCCGATCCCGTTCGTGCGCCCCGGCCTCGCGCTGGTGCACTGCGACCCGCACGTGCAGGGCGAGCCGTGGCCCTTCGCCCCGCGCGTGATCCTGAAGAAGGTGCTGGGACAGGCCGGCGACCTCGGCCTCGAGGTCAACATCGGCACCGAGATCGAGTACTTCCTCGTCGACCGCGACGGGGACGGTGGCCTCCGCACCGCCGATGCCCTCGACACCTCCCGGCGCCCCTGCTACGACGCTCGCGACGTCACCCGCATGTACGAGCACCTCACTGCGATCTCCGCCGCGATGAACCAGTTGGGTTGGGGCAACTACGCCAACGACCACGAGGACGGCAACGGTCAGTTCGAGCAGAACTTCCGGTACGCCGACGCCCTCACCACCGCCGACCGCGTCGTCACGTTGCGCTATCTCATCTCCGTACTCGCCGAACAGCGCGGTATGACGGCGACGTTCATGCCCAAGCCCTTCGCCGACCGGACCGGCAGCGGCATGCACATGCACCTGTCGCTGTGGCGAGACGGCGCACCGGTCTTCCCCGACCACACGGACCCGCGCGGACTGGGTCTCTCGCCCACCGCTTACGCGTTCATCGGCGGCATCCTCGAGCATGCCGGCGGATTGCAGGGTGTGCTCGCCCCGACGGTCAACTCCTACAAACGAACCGGGGCCACCTCGACGAGCAGCGGTGCGACGTGGTCGCCGCGAAGGCCGACGTACGGCGGCAACGACCGCACCCACTACCTGCGGGTGCCGGACGCCAGCCGCGTCGAGTTGCGCGGCGGCGACGGTTCCGCCAACCCGTATCTCGCGTCGGCGGTGACCGTCGCGGCCGGGCTGGACGGCATCCGCCGCGGCACCGACCCCGGCGAACCCGGCGGTGGCATCTGCCCCGACGACCTGCCGATGACCCTGCTGCACGCGATGGATGCGCTCGGGAAGGACGCCGTGGTCACCGGCGCCCTCGACGCCGCGGGCCCCGGCGTGGCCGACTACTTCACCGCCCTCAAGCGGGACGAGTTCTTCGAATGGCACAGCACGGTCACGCCGTGGGAGGTCGACAGCTACCTCACCGCATTCTGACCGCCACCGCGAACAAAGGGAGACAACACATGTGCGGAATCGTCGGGCTTCATCTCCGGGAGCCCTCACTGTATCCGCGGCTCGGTGAACTACTCACCGGGATGCTCGGCCAGATGGTCGACCGCGGACCGGACTCTGCGGGCATGGCCATCTACGGCGACCCGGTCTGGTCACCGGCCGGGCACGCGACGGTGTCGCTGCTCGGCGCCGACGCCACCGCGCAGTCGTTGGCCGCCGCGGTCGGGAGCACACTGGGCGTCGTCGTCACCGGCGTCGACATCGGCCCGAACACGTTGCTGCACGCACCGGTTCCGGCGTCGGCGCTCGCCGACGCCGCACTCGGCGAAGCGCCCGGTGCGATCCTCATCGGATTCGGCGACGACGTCACGGTACTCAAGGGCATGGGCGACCCGGTGGACCTCGCACACCGATTCGGGCTGCTCGCCGCGTCGGGCCGGCAGGGCGTCGCGCACACGCGCATGGCCACCGAATCCGCCGTCACCGCAGCGGGTTCGCATCCGTTCGCCGTCGGACCGGACCAGTGTCTGGTGCACAACGGATCGTTCTCGAATCACCTGAGCGTCAAACGTGAACTCGAGGCCGAGGGCGTCGCGTTCGACAGTGAGAACGACACCGAGGTGGGCGCACGCTTCGTCGCGAAGCAGCTCGCGGAGGGTGTCGACCTGGAGAAGGCCCTGCGTCTGCTCGGCGAGCGGTTCGACGGCTTCTACACGCTGCTCGTGTCCACGCGGGACTCGTTCGCGGTGGTGCGCGACCCCATCGCGTGCAAGCCCGCGATCATCGCCGAGCACACCGGCTACGTCGCGATGGCGTCCGAGTACCGCGCGCTGGCCGGCCTGCCCGGCATCGAGAGCGCCCGCATCTTCGAACCCGAACCGGAAGAGGTTTACGTATGGCACCGCTGACCGCCACCCCCACCACCACGTACGACGTCTCCGACGTCGGGACCCGCGGGCTCAACGCCGCACTGCAGTCCACCGCGCCGCCGGCAACGGTGACGGTGGTGGAACCGGCCGGTGCGCATGCCCTCGCGTGCGGCCTGGACGCCCCGATCGACGTACGCATCGACGGGCACGTCGGCTACTACGCGGCCGGCATGAACCAGCGGGCGACCGTGACGATCGACGGCAATGCCGGTGTCGGCGTGGCCGAGAACATGATGTCGGGCACCGTCCGCGTCACCGGCGACGCATCGCAGTCGGCGGGCGCGACCGCGCACGGCGGCCTGCTCGTGATCGAGGGCAATGCCGCAGCGCGCTGCGGCATCTCGATGAAGGGCGTCGACATCGTCGTCGGCGGCAGCATCGGCCACATGAGCGCGTTCATGGGCCAGGCCGGACGGCTCGTCGTGCTCGGCGACGCCGGTGAGGCGCTGGGTGATTCGCTGTACGAGACCCGTATCTACGTGCGCGGAACCGTCGCTTCGCTCGGGGCCGACTGCATCGAGAAGGAGATGCGCGACGAACACCGGGCCGAACTTCGGGAACTGCTCGACACCGCGGGTTTCGACGCCGACCCCACCGAGTTCACCCGTTACGGCTCGGCCCGCAAGCTCTACAACTTCCACGTCGACAACACCTCGTCCTACTGACGCGCGCCATTTCCAGGAGGCCCCATGACCACGCACACCCCCGGGCTGCGCGAATCCGCGACGTTCGATCGCGACGTCATCCACGAGATCCAGCGCGCCGCCGAGACCGGCATCTACGACATCCGAGGATGGGGCGCCAAACGAAAGCTCCCACACTTCGACGACCTGTTGTTCCTGGGCGCGTCGATGTCCCGCTACCCACTCGAGGGTTATCGCGAGCGTTGTGACACCGACGTCGTGCTCGGTGACCGCCACGCGAAGTACCCACTGCACCTCGATATTCCGATCACCATCGCGGGCATGAGCTTCGGCGCGCTGTCCGGTCGGGCGAAGGAGGCCCTGGGCCGCGGCGCGAGCGAGGTGGGCACCTCCACCACGACCGGGGACGGCGGCATGACGACCGAGGAGCGCGGGCAGTCCAAGCACCTCGTCTACCAGTATCTGCCGTCGCGGTACGGCATGAACCCCGACGACCTGCGCAAGGCCGACGCGATCGAGATCGTGCTGGGCCAGGGCGCCAAGCCCGGCGGTGGCGGAATGCTGCTGGGCCAGAAGATCACCGACCGTGTCGCCGGGATGCGCACGTTGCCCGTGGGCGTCGACCAGCGCAGCGCGTGCCGACACCCGGACTGGACCGGCCCGGACGACCTCGCCATCAAGATCATCGAACTGCGCGAGATCACCGGGTGGGAGAAGCCGATCTACGTGAAGGTGGGCGCCACCCGCACGTACTACGACGTCAAGCTCGCCGTGAAGGCCGGAGCCGACGTGATCGTCGTCGACGGCATGCAGGGAGGCACCGCCGCGACACAGGACGTGTTCATCGAGCACGTGGGCATCCCCACGCTCGCCGCGATCCCGCAGGCCGCGCAGGCGCTGCAGGAGTTGGGTGTGCACCGGACACCGGGCGGGGTGCAACTCGTCGTGTCGGGCGGCATCCGCTCGGGCGCCGACGTCGCGAAGGCCATGGCTCTGGGCGCGGATGCCGTCGCGATCGGCACCGCAGCGCTGATCGCGTTGGGCGACAACCATCCCCGCTTCCAGCAGCAGTACGAGGCGCTCGGCTCGGCGGCCGGCTTCTACGACGATTTCCAGGCCGGACTCGACCCCGCAGGCATCACGACACAGGATCCGGAACTGCAGAAGAACCTCGACCCGGTCGACGGCGGACGCCGCCTCGCGAACTACCTGCGCGTGCTGACGATGGAGGCCCAGACCCTCGCCCGCGCGTGCGGCAAGTCCCACCTGCGCAATCTCGAACCACAGGACCTCGTCGCACTCACCGTCGAGGCGTCGGCGATGGCGCAGGTGCCGCTCGCGGGCACGAACTGGATTCCCGGCCGAATCTGATGCGGGACAGGGCGAGGCCGGGCCCCCGCGTCGCGGGGACCCGGCCTTCGTACCCGGCAGCCGGTCAGGCCTGCGGGTCCGTGGGTGGGGTCTGCCCCTCACCCGACGATCCGAGGAACGCCAGCAGCTTGTTGATGATGCCGAGGAAGCCATCGAGTTCGGCCGACATGTTTTCTCCAATCTGTGTGGTGTTCAATGCATGTACCCCACGAAGGGGCACATCGATCTTGTACCCGGAGGCGGTGAAGATCTAAACCCTCATCTCCACAAAAACTTTCGTCTTCCACACAGGCCCAGGTGAGAGCGATGCCGCAGCCCGAACGGCGGCCGGAGACACGCCCGGGAGACCCCACCCGCCGGGGCGGGTCCACTGCCAGTGGACCGAACGCTACTGTGAGGCAATGAGCCCGTCCAAGCGCCCCGTCCACCACGACACCGCGCAACGCGAAGTGCCCGCCGACACCCCCACCGGCGTCGACCTCGAGCGCGTCATCGCGACCCAGGTCCGCAAACTCCGCCTGGCGAGCGGACTCTCGGTGGGCGACATGGCCGCGAAGGTCGGCATCTCCAAGGCGATGCTGTCCAAGATCGAGAACGCGCAGACGTCGTGCAGCCTGTCCACCCTCGCGCGCCTCGCTGCCGGCCTCGACGTGCCGGTGACGTCACTGTTCCGTGGTGCCGATTCCACGCGCGACGCCGTGTTCGTCGAGGCCGGCAGCGGCGCGGTGATCGTCGGACGCGGCACCCGCGTCGGCCACCACTACGAGTTGCTCGGCGCGCTGCGGGGACAGCACAAACGGCTCGAACCGGTGCTCGTCACCCTCACCGACGCGAGCGAGGTGTTCCCGCTCTTCCAGCATCCGGGCACCGAGCTGATCTACATGCTCGAGGGCGAGATGGTCTACGGCCACGGCGAGAGCGAGTACCGACTGAAGCCCGGAGACTCGCTGCTTCTCGACGGTGAGGGCCTGCACGGGCCCAACGATCTGGTGCAGTTGCCGATCCGCTTCCTCGCGGTGACCGCCTATCCGGACAACCATCAGGAGTGAGGGGTTGCCTCCGGATCCCCGGACGAAACCGAACTTTCATTTGAGTTGAAATTTCATAGAAGGTAAGCCTATGCTCACCGCGCATCGTCGCCCGTGTGGAAAGGCCCCTCCATGAGATCTGCTCGATCACGGACCGCTCGCCGGTCCGTCCTGCTGTCCGGCCTGGTAGCCGCGGCTCTCGTCGTCGCCGGCTGCGGTTCGAGCGAGCCCACCACGGAGTCCGCCGACAGCGACTTCGAAACCGTGACGATCGAGCACGCCCTCGGCACCGCCGTCATCACCGCCGAACCCGAACGCATCGTCACGCTGGGCCAGGGCTCCGCGGAGACCGCGATCGCCCTCGGCACCGTGCCGGTGGGCATCGAGGCCTACGAATGGGGCAGCGACGAGACCGGATACCTGCCGTGGATCCACGACGCGATCACCGACCGAGGCGCGCAATTGCCCGTCCAGTTCACCGGCGGCAGCGAGATCGACATCGAGGCCGTCGCAAAGCTCGACCCGGACCTCATCCTCGCACCGTGGTCGGGTGTCACCCAGCAGCAGTACGACGCCCTGAGCGCCCTGGCCCCCACCGTCGCGTACGCCGAGAAGGCGTGGACGACCACATGGGAGGACCAGATCAGGGTGATCGGGAAGGCGATGGGCAAGGCCCCCGAGGCCGATCAGGAGATCGCGAAGGTCAAGGCGCAGTTCGCCGATGCCACGGCGGCACACCCCGAGTACGCGGACGTGTCGTTCTCGTTCGTCTACAACACCGGCCCCGGCACACTGGGCGTGTTCTTCCCGGACGAGCAGCGCGTCGCGATGGTGCGCGGCCTCGGATTGCAGGTCGACCCGATCGTGAACACCCTGCCCGAGACCGAGGGCACCGACTCCGCGCTGATCGGTCTGGAGAACGCGCACCTGCTGAAGGACTCCGACCTGCTGTTCACGTTCTACTCCGACGACGCGAACCGCGCGGAGATCGAGGCTCAGCCCGTCTACCGTCAGATCCCCGCAATCGCACGCGGCTCGGTGGTGGCGCCCGAGGATCAGTCGTTCGTCACCGGGTCCTCGATGATCAATCCGCTGACCGTGCCGTGGTCGCTCGAGCGCTACGTCCCGATGATCGACGGGGCTGTCGCCCAGCTCGGCAACTGATCACTCGTCGTCTCCGCCGGATGCTCCGCCGGCGCGCGCCTGCCCGTCGCGTTCGGCCTTGAAGCGGTTCCACTCGCTGCGGAGCATCCGGTTGTCGATGATCCAGCCCATGTAGTCGCGCATGTTCAGCACCCGCTCGTACGCGGGCCCGTCGGGATCGGTGTGCGCGAGCGCCTCGGCCGCCAGCCGCCGCTGATTCTCCAGATACGCGTGCTCGTTCTCGAGAAAGCCACCCCACACATCCGAATCCATTGCGTAGTAGTGGGTTCGGTCCCGTGGTTTCCGGACCAGCTTGACGAATCCGCGGTCGATCAACCGGCGCACGTACGTCGACACCGAACCGCGGCTCGCACCCAGTTCGGTGGCCAGTTCCTCGGCCGTCACGCCGGGAGTGTCGTCGATGAGCAGGTACCCGGCGATCCGTCCCTCGATGCGCGAAGCGCCCGCCGACTGCCAGTAGTCGGCGAACCGCTCGACGAACCAGCGCGAGAAGCCCGCACCGGTCGCGGGGCCGCCGCCGTCGGTGTTCGTGCGCTCGCTCATGTACCGCCTCGAAATCCCGTCTCCCGAAACTCTCGCCGACGAACATTATGCCGACGGCAGAGCGGGCGACGCGACATGGCGACGCGGCCGCAGCCCGTCGGATGACGAACAGCGGCCGCGTGGACCGTTCGAGAATCTACGTGCGCTGCTCGGTGGTCGCGACCCGCGTCGCGAGCGCCTCGGCGGCGTCCGCGACGGCAACCGGATCCACCGGCCCCGAACCTGTCACCGTGACGGCCATCGTCTCGGTCACGTACGCGGTCTCGCCGTGCTCTGTGACGTCGAGACCCTCGTGCTCGTCCTCCGGGCGAACCCGCAGACCGATGGTGACCTGGATTGCCTTCGCGATGAGCCAGGTGACCGTGAACGAGTAGGCCAGCACCACGACGACCGCGAGCGCCTGCTTGCCCAGCAACCCCAGGCCGCCGCCGTAGAACAGACCCGCGACACCGTTGGGGGCGTCCTCCGTCGCGAGCAGGCCGATCAGCAGCGTGCCCAGGATGCCGCCGACCAGGTGGATGCCGACTACGTCCAGGGCGTCGTCGTAGCCGAGACGGAACTTGAGCGACACCGCGAAGCAGCACAGCGCACCCGCGGCGGCGCCGATGACGAGCGCACCGATCGGCGACACCGCACCACACGCCGGCGTGATCGCGACCAACGCGGCGATGAGTCCGGACGCCGCGCCGAGCGAGGTCGGGCGTCCCTCCCGTACTCGCTCCACCAGCAGCCACCCGCAGATGCCGGCGCACGCAGCGGCCACGGTGTTGAGCACGACGACGGCCGCGGCATTGTCGGCGGCGAGCGCGGAGCCACCGTTGAAGCCGAACCAGCCGAACAGCAGGATGCCCGCACCCAGCAGCGTCAGAGGAAGGTTGTGCGGCCGAGGCATGTTCGGGAACGCGTGCCGCTTGCCGAGCACCAGGACCATCGCCAACGCGGCGATACCGGCGTTGATGTGGACGGCGGTGCCGCCCGCGAAGTCGATGGCTCCCAGCTTGTTCGCGATCCAGCCGCCGACCACGCTGCCGTCGTCGGAGTCGAACGCGAACACCCAGTGGGCCACGGGGAAGTACACGAGCGTGACCCACAGGCCGGCGAAGAGCATCCACGCTCCGAACTTGATGCGGTCGGCCAGCGCACCCGAGATGAGCGCGACCGTGATGGCCGCGAACAACATCTGGAATCCCGCCACCAGCGCCGGCGGCAGGCCAGGCTCCGCGGACGGCTCGAGCAGTTGCCCGAGTCCGACGAACTCGAGTGGGTCGCCGAGAATACCCAAGCCGCCCAACGAGTTACCGAGAACCGTCGAGTAGCCGAACAGCACCCACAGCACACCGACGACGGCGAACGATCCGAACGTCATCATCATCATGTTGAGGGAGTTGCGGATGCTGACCATGCCGCCGTAGAACAGCGCGAGACCCGGGATCATCAACGCCACGAACGTGAATGCCGCCAATAACCATGCGGTGTCGGCGGCCGCGAGAGCCTGTTCCATATCTGCCCACCTTGCGTCGGCCCGTCTTACACGGGGAATCGAGGTCACCCGAGAGTGAACGGCGGCTGTAAGGCCTGCAAGTAGCTGCGGTGAACAGTGCGTAACGGGGTCCGCACAGGATCTGCGGGTTGCCATTGTTTCATTCCATGCAACACTGTCTCTCATCAAGAAACCCTGCGACTGGAGGTCGGAGATGACAGAAAAGGCGACGGAGCGCGCACGGATCGTGATCGTCGGAGGCGGGCTCGAGGGTCTGGCCATCGCGTGGCAACTCGCCGACCGCGGCGAGACCGACGTGCTCGTCCTCGAGCGGGACACCCTGTGCGGGGGCATGACGGGCAAGTCCAGCGGAATCGTGCGCTGCCACTACGGCGTTCCGTCGCTGGCCGCGATGGCGTGGTACGGCGTCGAGGTGTTCGGTCGGGCCGACGAGATCTTCGGCACCGACATCGGATTCCGACAGACCGGATACGTCGTCGGCGTGGGTGAGAACAACGTCGAACCCCTGCGCGCCAACATCGAGATGCACCGCACGCTCGGCGTTCCCGTCGACCTGGTCGACGCCGACGCGGTCCGCGCGCTGTGGCCCGGAATCCACCTCGACGACTTCGCAGGCTTCGCCTACGAGCCGCTCGGCGGTCACGGCGACGCCTACATGACCGGTATGGCGTACGGTGCCCGAGCCCGCGCGCTCGGCGTACGGATTCGTCAGTCCACCAACGTTGTTCGCCTGATCTCCGACGACTTCGGAGCCGTCCGCGGCGTCCTGTGCGCCGACGGAACCGAGATTCTGTGCGATACCGTCGTACTCGCGACCGGGGTGTGGAGTCCTGCCCTCGCCGCAACCGCGGGCGTCCACCTGCCCATCCGGGCCCAGCGCGAGCAACTGGTGCTGGTGGATCAGGGTGCGCCCACCCCCGACGTCCCGACATTCTCGGATCTGGTGAATTTGCAGTACATCCGACGCGAACCCAACGGTCACCTGCTGGTCGGCAACAGCGATCACTCGAATCCCGAGATCGCCGATCCGGACGCCTATCCCAACCGCGCGACCGAGGACTTCGTCGAGACCGCGATCGGCAGACTCGACCGCATCCTGCCCGACATGCCGGATCCGCGACTCGCGTCGTCGTACGCGGGCTGTTACGACATCACTCCCGACTACAACCCGATCATCGGGCCCTCGCCCGCCGCAGGCCTGTTCCTGGCCGTCGGCTTCAGCGGCCACGGCTTCAAGATCTCGCCGGCCGTGGGGCGTCTGGCGGCCGATCTACTGCTCGACGGGATCAGCAGCGACCCCGCCGTCGACGGGAACGACTTCCGCTACAGCCGCTTCGGCGAGGGCAAACCACTCGTGAGCCTGCACCCGTACGCCGGGGCCGGCGAGATGCGCTGACCTCTCGGACGAATCAGCGCAGCGTCGCGAGAACGCCTCGGCCACCGTCCCATTCGCCCAGCAGCGCGGGCCCGGTGGGCTCGCCGCCGACCGGCCGATGGTGCACGACCACGGTGGTCCCACCCGCCTCGATCACGGTGTCGGTGCCGTCCGCGGAGACCCGCACGTCGGACACGACGGGGACCGGGGCATCTGCGACGCCCGTCCCCCACGCGTGCGCGGAATTGTCGATCTTCCGGGGCTCGGCGTCGTCGACGTGCACGAACTGGTCCGCCTCGTGTCGGCCGCCGTGGACGGCATCGAGCAGTTGCTGCACGAACACCGGGTCGGTGGTCGCGTTGTAGACGTACCGGCGGCCGAGCACCGAGTGCTCCATCTCCCCGGCCGGGCGGGCGCCGGGCAGCGGCGCCGCGCGGTACGTCAACGGCACCTGCCAGAGCGTGCCGTCGGCGTCGCGCACCAGATGCACCTCGATGCCGACCTCGCCGTCCGGGTCGTCGAACCGGTACGCGCCGATCGGCTCGATCGCCGGCGACGCACCGTCGTAGTACGGGGACGACGGGAGCCAGGCCGCGATCAGCTCCGGCTTGGTGGGTGACAGCTGTGCCGCGTAGAGGAGGGCCATGTCCCCGATGGTAACCGGCGTGCGCCTCCGCATCCCGAAACGCCGAATGTCACATGCGTTCAGTCGAACTGAACGCATGTGACATTCGGTCACACACGAGCGGGTGAGGTCAGGCCAGGATGTCGTGGCGGACGATGGTCTCGTCGCGGCCCGGGCCGACGCCGATGCACGAGATCCGCGCGCCCGACAGCTCCTCGAGCCGCAGCACGTAGTTCTGCGCGTTGACCGGCAGCTCCTCGAAGGTGCGGCAGTGCGAGATGTCCTCCCACCAGCCCGGCATCTCCTCGTAGATCGGCTTCGCGTGGTGGACGTCGGTCTGCGTCATCGGCATCTCGTCGACACGCACGCCGTCCACGTCGTAGCCGACGCAGATCGGGATGGTGTCCAGGCTCGACAGCACGTCGAGCTTGGTGAGGAAGTAGTCGGTGATGCCGTTGACGCGGGTCGCGTAGCGGGCGATCACGGCGTCGAACCAGCCGGTGCGGCGGGCGCGGCCGGTGGTGACGCCCACCTCGCCGCCCTGCTTGGCCAGGTACTCGCCGTGGTTGTCGAACAGCTCCGTCGGGAACGGTCCCGAGCCGACACGCGTCGTGTACGCCTTGAGGATGCCGAGCACCGTCTCGATCTTGGTGGGGCCGATGCCCGAACCGACCGACGCGCCGCCGGACGTCGGGTTCGACGACGTCACGTACGGGTAGGTGCCGTGGTCGACGTCGAGCAGAGTGCCCTGCGAGCCCTCGAGCAGCACGGTCTCGCCGCGCTCGAGCGCCAGGTTGAGCTGCAGGCGGGTGTCGGCGATCCGGTGCTTGAAACCGGCGGCCTGCGTCAGCACCTCGTCGACCACCTGGTGCGGGTCGAGAGCCTTGCGGTTGTAGATCTTGACGAGCACCTGGTTCTTGAACTCCAGGGCGGCCTCGACCTTCTGGGTGAGGATCTTCTCGTCCAGGACGTCGGCCACGCGGACACCGACACGCGCGATCTTGTCCTGGTAGCAGGGGCCGATACCGCGGCCCGTGGTGCCGATCTTCTTGGCGCCGAGGAAGCGCTCGGTGACCTTGTCGATGGCCACGTGGTACGGCATGATCAGGTGCGCATCGGCGCTGATCAGCAGCCCGCTGGTGTCGACGTTGCGCTCCTCGAGGCCCGCCAGCTCCTGCAGCAGCACACCCGGGTCCACCACGACGCCGTTGCCGATCACGTTGGTGACGCCCGGGGTGAGGATGCCCGACGGAATCAGATGCAGCGCGAACTTGTCGCCGTTCGGCAGCACCACGGTGTGTCCGGCATTGTTGCCGCCCTGGTACCGCACGACCCACTGCAGGCGTCCGCCCAGTAGATCGGTAGCTTTGCCCTTACCCTCGTCGCCCCACTGGGCACCGATGAGGACGATTGCCGGCATTTCGCTGTCTCCTACGGTCGACGTACAGCCATGTACGACTGCATGGTCCTGCCGTGCTGTAGGCAGTGGCCGGACGCACAGTCTAGCCGAGACCGACCGTCGTCCAGCCCCCGAGGTGTCCCGACGCGCACCGAAACCACTTCCGACCACCCAGACTGTTTGCAGCGGCCGCGTCGGTTCGGGTAGACATCGAAATGCCCTTGCGTGCGGTGGTCGCGTCGTGCTCGCCCACCCTCCGCAACGCCACGATCCGAACCGCCGCGTCGGAGACAAGCAAGGAGTGTCATGGTTCCCGTAGTGCTCAAGTGCGGCAACGCGCCGCTACCGCTGGCGCTGCGGTCGCTCGACGTCCTGAGCGTCCCGGCCCTGCCCGACAAGGACGACTTCGACGAGGCGTTCGCCAAGATCGAGACGTCCGAGAAGCCGCGACTGATCGTCGTCGGCGACGACGCCGCGTTCGCGGCCGCGCTGACCCGGCTGATGCGGACCGATCGGCTGCACGTCGAACTGGCCTACGTGCCCGAGGAACGAACCGACGCCACCCACGCCTACGGACTGCGCACCGGCTCCAAGGCCGCGACGATCGCCGTGTCCGGTGTCGCCCGTTCCACGCCGCTGATCCGCGACGACGCCGGCATCGCGCTCGTCGGCGAGGCCCTCGTCTACGGCTCCGAGCACGCGGGCGAGCTGGTCGGCGAGGCCTACGTCGACGACGAGCGCCTGTTCTCCGGCACCGTGCCCGGCATGCGGATCGTGCCCACCCCCGAACTGCCGGGCCTGCGTGCCACCGTCGACAAGCGCCGCTGGTTCGGTGGCCACCGGTGGCTGACCGGACGCGCCGTCCAGCTCGGCTCACCGGCCGCAGTGCTCACCCGCGACGGCGTCCGCACCCCGCGCGCGGTCAAGCGTTCGACGTTCTACCGGCACGACCAGGACTGGCTGCTCGTCTGCGCCGCCTGAGCCCCGTCCGCCTGGATACTGGGGTCATGTACTCCGACGCGCGTCCCCGCGCCAGCCTCGTCCGCCCGAGCCCGGTGTTCCTGGGCATCGTGGCGATCGCCGCCGTCGGCGGTGTCCTCGCGTGGCGGGCGACCGGCAACGAGATGTCGGGCCGCATCGGGGTGTTCCTGCTCGTCGTCGCCGGCTGGGTCGTCACTCTCTGCCTGCACGAGTTCGCGCACGCCTTCGTGGCGTGGCGGAACGGCGACCACGACGTCGTGATGCGCGGCTATCTGACGCTCGACCCGCGCAAGTACACCCAGCCGCTGCTGTCGATCGGCCTGCCGGTGGTGTTCCTCGCGCTCGGTGGCATAGGTCTGCCCGGCGGCGCGGTGTACCTGCAGACCGGACTGATGCCGCCGCGGACGCAGACCCGCGTCAGCCTCGCCGGCCCGGCGGTGAACGCGGTGGCCGCGATCGTGCTGCTGGCGGTCATACGGCTGTTCGGCCTCGACGGCGACCATCAGGTGTTCTGGTGGGGACTGAGCTTCCTGGCATTCCTGCAGGTGATGGCGACCGTACTGAATCTGCTGCCGGTGCCCGGGCTGGACGGCTACGGCGCCCTCGAACCGCACCTGCAGCCGAGCACGCGGGCCTCGCTCGACAAGGTCAAGCCGTTCGGGTTGCTCCTGCTGATCGCCCTGCTGTTCGTCCCGCAGATCAACACCGTCTTCTTCGACGCGATCTACTGGTTGTTCGAACTGTCCGGTGTACCCGACGTCTTCGCGATGTTCGGCAACTACCTCATGCAGTTCTGGCGCAGCTGAGTCGCCACATCACGGACGCGACCGCACCGACCCCGATCGGTTCCTGATCGGGGTCGGCCGGTCACATGGCATGACCCAGACGCCCCCGCCCGAGCCGGAGGAGCAACAGCGCGAGTGTGTGGCCCTCCGGTCCCAGGTCGTCGAAACGCGACAACACCCTCATTTCTCGGGTGTGCACCAAGCGGGTGCCGCCGCCGAGCATGCGTACCTCACCGATCAGGCGGGAGAGTTCGGTGCGCTGCTGAATCGCCGCGAGAATCTGTGCGTCCAGGCGGTCGATCTCGCTGCGAAGCTGCTCGATGTCGACGTCCGATCGACGGTCTGCCGAGGGGGTGGCCGACATGTTCGTTGCCTGTGCGCTGGTCATGCCGTAAACGCTAGGTACACGTCCGCGTAGGCACGTAGGTAGTTCACTACCCGATCTCGCCCGGCGCACATCACCGCAGGTAGGACACCCATCCGCGGCCGTCGTCCGAGCGCAGCGCCGCCGCGTGCCGCTTGCGCAGCACCTCGCACACCGGTCCCGGCACACCCTCCCCGACGGTCCGCCCGTCCACCTCCACCACCGGCGCCACCCCGGCCGACGTCCCGGTCGCGAACACCTCGTCGGCGATGTAGAGCTCGGTGAGGTCGACGGCCCGTTCCACGACGGGGATGCCCTCCTCCGCGGCGAGGGTGAGCACCGAGCGCCGGTTGATGCCGTCGAGGATGTCGCACGAGACGTCGGGGGTGATCAGGGTGCCGCCGCGCACCAGGAAGATGTTGGCCGCACTCAGCTCGCACACGTGCCCCGCGCCGTCGAGGAAGATCGCGTCGTCGTAGCCGGCGTCGATCGCGCCCTGCTTGGCCAGCACCGAGTTCACGTACGCGCCGTTGACCTTGGCCCGCGACGGGATCGCGAAGTCGGGGATCCGCCGCCACGTGCTCGTCCCCAATCGCATCCCGTCCTGCGGCACGATCGGCACCGCGTCGTAGACGAACATCGACACGACGGTGCGGCAGCCGCGCACCCGGGTGCCCGGGATCGACTCGTCGACGTGCACGGTGGCGCGGACGAAGACGTCGGAGGTGGGCGCGTTCGCCGCGACCAGTTCCCCGGCCACCGCCACGAACCGGTCGAAGCTCCACTCGTCGGCGAAGCGGTCGATGCCGATGATCCGGCAGGACTCGACGAGCCGCCGGTAGTGGTCCCGCAACCGGAACGCCGAGCGCACGCCGGCGTCCACGTGGACCGGGAACACCGTGTAGACACTGAGCCCGTAGAGGACCGCCGAGGTCGCGACACCGAGGGTGGCCTCGGCGGCCGGGACGAGTCGATCACCGAAATACACGTGGGGATGCGGATCAGCCATGCCCCGAGATCGTAGGGAACGGCGCTCGGACGCGACAGCGAGTTTCGGCGTGGGGGTCCACTGCTCGTGCCCCGGCGCGCAAACACCGCTGCGGCCGTCGGGAACGGGCGCCCACGCTACGTCGAGTTGAGTCGCAGCACCTCCCGGGCCGCGGTCGCCAGCGCCGCGCGCAGGTTCGCCGGGGCCAGCACCTCGACGCCGGGCGCGAGGGTGAACAGCTGGTCGGCCGCGACGTCCTCGGCCTCGAGCCTCAGATCG
This sequence comes from Prescottella sp. D32, assembly GCF_037287305.1. NCBI lineage: Bacteria > Bacillati > Actinomycetota > Actinomycetes > Mycobacteriales > Nocardiaceae > Rhodococcus > Prescottella sp. D32. Next base: position 1,055,224 of record NZ_JARBSW010000001.1, on the reverse strand, counting down.
ACCGTCACCCAGCCCTGTTCGTCCGGATCGGAGGCCGGCACCTTGGCGGCCTCCTCGCCCACCACCGCGGGCAGCCGACGCCACGCGTACGGGGAGAGCCGCACCCGGCACGGAAAGCGCAGCAACGCCCGGTCGAACTCCGCGGTCGACGCCGACCACCAGGCGGCGAGGTCGAACGACTCCGGCCGGCGCGCGCGTTCGTCCAGCATCTGCGCGGCGTCGATCCGCGACACCCGGTACGAGAGCGTGCGATCACGATGCCGGGCAACGAGATACCAGACGCCGGCCTTGGCGACCAGGCCGAGCGGGTCGAGCGTGCGCGACGTCTCCCGCGCGCCCTTGCGATAGCGGATCCGCAGGCGTCGGCCCTCGAGCACCGCCGACGCGACAGCCGCCAACTCGCCCGTGTCCGACGTCCTCGCGAACCAGCCCGGCGCGTCGACGTGCAGGCGCTCGCGCCACAGCAGCGCACCCGTCCGCAGCGGAAGTGGCAGCGCGCCCAGCAGTTTCGACTCCGCGCGGGCCGTGACGTCCGCCAGACCCAGATCGTCGGCGAGCCCGGGGATACCCAGCAGCATCAGCGCCGACGTCTCCGCCCCGGTCATCCCGCTGAGCTTGGACTGCCAGCCGTCGAGCAGGCGGATGCCACCGCCCGGGCCGCTCTCGGTCCACACCGGCACACCGGCGGCCTGCAGCGCCGCGACGTCGCGGTAGACCGTGCGGACCGAGACGTCGAGCTGCTGCGCCAGCCGTGCCGCAGTGGCGCCGGGACTGCCCTGCAGACGCAGCATCAGGTCGAGGAGCCGGCTCGAGCGCATGCCCGCAGCCTACGGAAAATCACTGACACAAGATGTCAGTGATGCGGTCGCACACTGATGACATGGCAACCTGGCAGGAGTTCACCGAAGCGGCGCCGGCACTGGCCGACGCCGTCCGCGCGCGGCTCACCGCGCACAGACACCACGTCCTGGCGACGCTGCGCGCCGACGGCTCGCCGCGCGTGAGCGGCACCGAGGTCGAGACCTTCCGCGGTCTACTGGTCCTCGGATCGATGCCGGGCGCGCGGAAGGTCCGGGATCTGCACCGGGATCCGCGGTACGCGCTGCACTCGAATCCCGGCCACCACACCATGGAGGGCGGCGACGCCAAGATCTCCGGCCGGGCTCGCGAGCTGACCGGCGAAGAGAAGCGAGCGATCCTCGACTCCTATCCGGAGAATCCCGGCGACGACGCACAGATCTTCGAGCTCGGCATCGACGACGTCGTGCTCACCACCGTCTCGGACGACCGCCTGCACGTCGACCTCTGGCGTCCCGGCGCCGACGTCGTGAGGACCAGCCGGTGAGCGCGCCGGATCTCACCGGGAAGGTCGCGCTGGTCGCCGGGGCGACGCGCGGCGCGGGCCGGGCCATCGCCGTCGAACTGGCCCGCGCGGGCGCCACCGTCTACGCGACCGGACGCAGCAGCCGGGTCGACGGCCGGTCCGAGATCGGCCGACCCGAGACCATCGAGGAGACCGGCGAGCTCATCGCGGCCGCCGGCGGGAACGGCGTCGCGCTGCGCGTCGACCACCTCGAACCCGATCAGGTGCTCGCCCTGGTCGAACGCATCGACGCCGACCACGGCCGCCTCGACATCCTCGTCAACGACATCTTCGGCGGCGACCGCTACGCCCAGTTCGGCACCACACTGTGGGAGCACGACCTGGACGGCGGTCTGCGGATGCTGCGGATGGGAATCGACACCCACGTGATCACGAGTCACTTCGCGCTCCCGCTGCTCATCCGCCGGCCGGGAGGACTGGTCGTCGAGATGACCGACGGCACCGCCGAGTACAACGTCGCCTACCGGCACCAGGTCGGGTTCTTCTACGACCTCGTCAAAGCGGCCGTCCAGCGGATGACCACCGCGCAGGCGTACGAGCTGGCCCCGCACGGCGGCGCGGCCGTCGCGGTGACGCCGGGCTGGCTGCGGTCGGAGAACATGCTCGACGCCTTCGGCGTCACCGAGGACAACTGGCGCGACGCCCTCGATCAGGTGCCGCACTTCGCGATCTCGGAGACACCGACGTTCGTCGGCCGGGCGGTGACCGCGCTGGCCGGGGACCCGGATGTCGGCGAGTTCAGCGGCCGGGTCGTCTCGAGCGGGCAACTGGCGCAGCGGTACGGCGTCACCGACGTCGACGGCTCCCGGCCCGACTGTTGGCGGTACCTCGTCGAGGTGCAGGACCCCGACCTGCCGGCGAACACCGACGGCTACCGCTGAGCGACCGCCGGTCCGCAGGCCGTCACCACGTCAGGTCCTCCTGGCACCGCGATCCCTCGACACACGATTCGACCTGAACGGTGGCGTGGCCGAGGCCGTGCGCATCGAGCACGGTCTTGGCCGCCGCCAGCACCCGCTGCGAATCGGAATCGGTCGTGAGGTGCACCGTCGCGACGTCCATGCCGGTGGTCAGCGTCCACACGTGCAGGTCGTGCACGTCGGAGACGCCGGGGACGGCACGCAGATCGGCCCGGACGGCGTCGACGTCGACGTTGGCGGGTGAGGCCTGCGTGAGGATCCGCAGCGCCGATCCGGCCAGCTTGAGCGCGCGGGGGACCACCCACAGCGAGATCAGGACACCGACGACGATGTCGGCGTAGCTCCAGTCGAACAGCACCAGCGCGGCGCCGGCGATCAGGACCCCGACGCTGCCGACGGCGTCGGCGAGCACCTCGAGGTACGCGCCGCGGACGGCGAGCGAGTCCTTGGCGTCGCCGCGCAGCATCAGCATCACGACGATGTTGGCGGCGAGTCCCGCGGCGGCCGTCAACATGAGCGGGACGCCGGGGATCTCCGGCGCGTGGCCGATGCGGCCGATGGCCTCGTACATGACGAACGCGGCGACGCCGAGCAGCAGGACGGCGTTCGCCATCGCGGTGAGCACCTCGGCGCGATGCCACCCGAACGTGCGGGCCGCCGCCTTGGAACCCTGCTTCGCCAGCAGCAGCGCGACCAGCCCCATCGACATGCCGACGACGTCGGTGAGCATGTGGCCGGCGTCCGCGAGCAGGGACAGGGAGCCGATGGCGAGCGCGACGACCGTCTCGAGGACCAGGAAGCCGACGAGGATGGCCAGGGCGATCACCATCTTGCGGATGCGGGTGGGCGTGGGCCCTACCCCGTTCGCGGCGGCGGTGTTGCCGTGGCTGTGCCCGTGACCGGCTCCCATGATGGACCTCCTCGTCGGTTCGGCCCATCATATGCATGTATTCGCATATATGAAAAGGCTGTCAGAGGTCCGGCCGGTAGGCGGGTCTGGGCACGGTCGGCGGCAACGTCGCGATCGCCGAGATCCGTTCGAGCCCCGCGACCCGCAACAGGTCGACGATGAGCGAACGGATCTGCGCGAACACCACCGTCGCGGAAATGCCCGCACCCTCGACCAGTTCGGGTTTCAGGCCCGACGCCGCCGTCCGCAGCACCCGCGCGGCCTCCGCCTGGTCCGGCTGCTCCCCCGGTTCCGCGAGAATCATCCGGCGCAGCACGTCGAGGGCCTGAGAGAGCTTCTCGATCTCGTCGACCAGGCGCGGGTCGAGAATCTCGTCGTCGCGCACCAGCGTGAGCGATCGGCGCGACAGGACGCGGATGTTACGCATCGCGTTGTCGATCGGGTCGGCGGTCGCGGTGAGCCTGGCGAGCCGGGCCCGGCTGCCCCAGTAGAGCGGGGAGATCCGGCTGATCTCCTTGCCGCCGGACAGGTTGCTGCGAAGGGAATCGATCGCCGGCTGCGTCTCCCGGGCCTTGCGCAGGGCCTTCTCGATCGGCTTGGCATCGTTCGCGATGAGCCCGTCGGCCACCAGTTGCAGGACCTCGCTCGCGGTCGCGAGGATGCCGGCGGCGTCGCGTCGGGCTCGCCGCACCGGATGCGTCGGCACCACCGCGACGACCGCGATACCCACGAGCCCTCCGACGAGGGCGTCGACCATCCGCTCGAACCCGGCGGCGTCACCGGGCGGAAGCAGCGTCGCGACGAGCACCGCCGACGTGCCGGCCTGCATCGAGAAGATCGGGCCGGACCCGATCAGCACGGCGGTACCCATCGCGAGCGTGACGACCAGCGTGATCTGCCACGCGCCGGTACCGATCAGCGAGATCAGCAGGTCACCGATACCGATCCCGACGGTGACACCACACACCAGTTCCACCGACCGGCGCATCCGCGCACCGAGCGACAGTCCCAGCGAGACGACGGCGGCGATCGGCGCGAAGAACGGTCTCGTGTGCCCCACGACCTCGGTCGCGAACCACCACGCGAAACCGGCCGCCAGACCGCACTGCAGGATCGGCAACGCCGACGCGCGCAGACGACGGACGTTCGCCGCTGCGCGCGCTCGGCCCGCCGCCGGGCTGGGAACGAAGCGGCTAGCCGAGACCAAGTGCTTCGGCTGCCCGCGGATCGCTGTCCTCGAGCAGGTCCAGGCAGCGGGCGTACTCGTCGTTCTCACCGATGGCCTGCGCGGCCTTCGCGAGGACGGCGACACAGCGCAGGAAACCGCGATTGGGCTCGTGGCTGTAGGGAACGGCACCGAAGCCCTTCCACCCGTTGCGGCGCAACTGGTCGAGTCCACGGTGGTAGCCGGTACGCGCGTACGCGTACGCCGTGATGGTCTGCCCCTGCTCGAGCGCCGCCTCCGCGAGATACGCCCACGCGATGGACGCGGTGGGGTGCTCGGCGGCGACCTTCGCCGGGTCCTCGTGGTTGAGCAGCGCCGATTCCGCGTCCTCGTCGCCGGGGAGCAGGGTGGGCTGTGGTCCGAGAAGATCACCGAATGACGTCATGGCGTCCATTGTGCCGCCATCGGCCGGAAGGCCGATAGGCTGCCCACCAGTTGATCTCGCTCCCGGACCGAGAGGCGTCACGTGCCCGACCAGAACGACAATCCGACCAGCCCGGCCGCCGGTCCGCAGCGCATCCGGCCGACGGCGCCGAGCACGAAGAAGGATCGGCGGCGCGGGGGCAACCGCGGTTGGATCGTCGCGTCGACGTTGGCGGTGGTCGGCGTCCTGGCCGCGCTCGGCGTGACCGGTTTCGTCATCGCCCGCACCGGCGCCCAGGACCCTGACGAGTCCCGCGTCCGGAACGCCGTCGACACCTTCGCGCAGGCCCTCGACTCCGGCAATCTGGGCGCCCTGCAGTCCTCGACGTGCGGCACGCTGGCGGACTTCTACCGCGACATCCCGCCCGCCGACTTCGCCGGCGTGCACCGCGACGTCGTCGCGCACGGCGGTGTCCCGGTGGTCACGAGCGTCGACACCGTCCAGATCACCGGGGACACCGCGATCGCTCAGGTCACCGCGCACACCGAGGCCGATCCGTCCGACGCGTCGCCGCGCACACTCGACCTCGAGCGAGTCGACGGCACCTGGAAGGTGTGCGACCGCGAGTAGCGCACCGCCCCCGAAACGCGTTTTGCGCACTTATCGCGGGTTTCCCGTCCCGGGAACCGCGATAAGTGCGCAAAACGCGAAAAGGGTGACTAGCCGGCGGAGACGGAGCGTCCCGCGGACTTGAGGTCGTTGCAGGCCTCGATGACGCGGGCGGTCATACCGGCCTCGGCCTTCTTGAGGTAGCTGCGCGGGTCGTAGACCTTCTTGTTGCCGACCTCGCCGTCGATCTTCAGGACGCCGTCGTAGTTCGAGAACATGTGGCCGACGATCGGACGCGAGAACGCGTACTGCGTGTCGGTGTCGACGTTCATCTTCACGACGCCGTAGCGCAGCGAGTCCTCGATCTCCGACTTCAGCGAGCCCGAACCGCCGTGGAAGACGAAGTCGAACGGCTTCGAGCCCGCGGACAGACCCAGCTTGGCGACGGCCGTCTCCTGGCCCTCCTTGAGCACCTCGGGCTTGAGGACGACGTTGCCCGGCTTGTAGACGCCGTGGACGTTGCCGAACGTCGCGGCCAGCAGGTACTTGCCGTTCTCGCCGACACCGAGCGCGTCGACCGTCTTCTCGAAGTCCTCACGCGACGTGTACAGCTTGTCGTTGATCTCGGCCTCGACGCCGTCCTCTTCACCGCCGACGACGCCGATCTCGACCTCGAGGATGATGTTCGCGGCCTTCGACAGCTTCAGCAGCTCCTGCGCGATCTCGAGGTTCTCGTCGATCGGCACGGCCGAGCCGTCCCACATGTGCGACTGGAACAGCGGGTTCCGACCGTTGTTCACGCGCTCCTGGGAGATCGCGAGCAGCGGGCGCACGAAGGTGTCCAGCTTGTCCTTGGGGCAGTGGTCGGTGTGCAGCGCGATCGTCACGTCGTACTTGGCGGCGACGACGTGCGCGAACTCGGCGAGCGCGACCGCACCCGTCACCATGTCCTTGACGCCCAGGCCCGAGCCGAACTCCGCGCCACCGGTCGAGAACTGGATGATGCCGTCACTGCCTGCGTCCGCGAAACCCTTGATCGCGGCGTTGATCGTCTCCGACGACGTGCAGTTGATGGCGGGGAAGGCGAAGGAGTGCTCCTTGGCGCGGCCGAGCATCTCGGCGTAGACCTCGGGAGTTGCGATAGGCACGGCGGCTGTCCTCCATGTGACGGTTGATGGCGCGGCCGACTGTGACGGCGCGCCGGTTCTCTATGCAGTATGGCAACCCGTACGCGCCCCCGCCTCCCTTGGTGTCCGGACCGTGTCGGCTCACCCGGCCCGGTGGACTCAGCGGTCTCTCAGCGGCCGCCGGTAGTCTGGTGCGCGTGAATGTGCTGGCAGCCTCGGAGCCCGTGACCACGAATCTGGCATTGCTGCCGGGATTCCTCGATCCAGTGAATCTGCTGAACTCGTTCGGCACCTGGATGCTGATCGGCCTCCTACTGGTCGTCTTCATCGAGTCGGGTCTGCTGTTCCCGCTCCTGCCGGGCGACTCGCTCCTGTTCACCGCCGGTCTGATCGCGGCGTCGAAGTCGGCGGAGGTGGAACCGTTCGCACCGCTGTGGGTGCTGATGGTGACCATCCCGATCGCCGCGGTCCTCGGCGACCAGGTGGGCTACCTGATCGGCGCGAAGGGCGGCTCGGCCCTGTTCAAGTCGAACGACGCGAAGGTCTTCAAGAAGAGCTACATCGACGAGGCGCACGCCTTCTTCGAGAAGCACGGCCCGGCCACCATCTTCCTGGCCCGCTTCGTGCCGATCGTGCGCACCTACGCGCCGCTCGTCGCGGGCGCGTCGAAGATGAAGTACTCGACGTTCATCACCTACAACGTCATCGGTGGCATCGTGTGGGGCGCCGGCGTCACGCTCCTCGGTTTCTGGCTCGGCCAGATCCAGTTCATCGCCGACAACATCGACTACATCTTCATCGGCATCGTCCTGGTGTCGGTGGTCCCCATCATCGTCGAGGTGGGTAAGCGCTACTTCGGTTCCCGCAAGGCGCCGAAGACCTCTGTCGAGGGCGTCGAGCCCATCGAGCCCGTGCGGACCCCGAACGACCCCACCGCTTGACGATGACCATTGCGGCCGGCTCCTTCGGCCCGCTCGAATCGGCCGGTCCCGCACTGGTCTGGATCATCGTTCTCACGTTCGTCTTCCTGGAGTGCGCACTGATCATCGGGCTGTTCCTGCCCGGTGACTCGCTGCTGGTGACGGCGGGCATCGTGCTCGCGACGCACGAGGCGGGCGCGCAGCACACGTGGGCGCTGTCGGCCGGCGCGATGGGCGCCGCGATCGCCGGCAACCAGGTGGGCTACGCGATCGGAAAGCGCAGCGGCCACCATCTCGTGGCCCGTCGCAACGGCAAGTACGTCAATGCGGCGAACCTGCACAAGGTGAACGTGCTCCTCGACCGGCACGGCTTCTGGGCGGTCCTGGTCGCCCGCTGGATTCCCTGGGTCCGGACGCTGTGCCCGATGGTTGCGGGTGCCGCGAACATGGACCACCGGCGCTACACGATCGCCAGCAGCATCGGTGCGGTCGTGTGGGCGCCGGTGCTGCTGATGATCGGTTTCTACTGCGGTTCCCTGCTCGAACGGGTGCCGTGGCTGATGCCGCTCGTACTCGGGCTCCTGGTGACGCTGCTCGTGATCGGCACCGCCGCGGGAGTGTGGAGCTATCGCCGCGAGATGGCGAAGCCGGCCGAGGACGTCGAAGTCGACGACGTCCACAACTGACGCTCGGTCACCGACGCTTCGGGTATCCGGCCGCCGACACCAGGTACGCCGATTCCATCAGCAGCCAGCCGCCCAACTGCACCGACAGGTCCCGTTCGGCGATGTCCGACGGATGCACCGACCCGTCGGAGAACGTCGCGATCCCCGAACCGAGGCCGGGTAGCTGCGCGGGAATGCTCCAGTCCTTGCCGAACAGTGGCAGCTCCTCGACCTGGAGCCGGTTCTCCCACGCCGCCTCCGCCGAGCCGAGCACCAACTGCGCGGCGAGTTGCCGGGCGCGGACGTCCTCCGGGGCATCGCCGGGCAGCATGAGCGCCACCAGCGCCAGGTATCGGGCGAGCAGCCCGTTGAACAGGCCGCCGTCGCCACCTCCCCCGTCGCGGATCACCCCGCCGCGCGTCAGTCGCTCGTCGATCGCGTCGACCAGACGGTGCACCCTCGACAGGTGCCGGGGTGCGCCCATCCGGACCGCCAGCTCCGTCTCGAGGCTGAGCACCGTGCCCTGGCAGTACGAGTAGATGTTGCGTTCGATCGTGCCGTCGGACCGGATGCCGTCGAAGATCAGTCCCGTCTCCGGATCGCGGAGCGTCTCGTCGATCCAGTCCGCGATCGCCTGCGCCCGCCACAACCGGCCGAGCCGGGCGAGTACCAGTCCGGCCGGCCCGTTCGCCGGGGTGTTGAAGAAATCGGAGTTCCTACGCCACGGGATCCCACCGCCGGAATCGGGTGACCAGGCATCGAACAGTTGCGACTCGAGTGTCGACAGCGCTTTGCGGCTGTCGATCAACTGCATCCGCTGCGCACGTTCGAGCGCGAGCGCGAGCCACGCCATGTCGTCGTAGTAGTTGTTGGTCCAGCCCGAGATGTTCCGGAAGCGGTGACCGCGAATGAGCCGCGCGAGCCGACGCCGGCGGCGTGCGGTGGGGTTTCGTTCCGCGGCGTCGACGGTGCAGTTGATGAGGTTCGCCTGCCACCAGTAGTGCCAGTTGACGAACATCCGTTCGCGCCGCACCGCGGGCCACGCCACCACCGCGAGCGCGGTCCCCGGCATCCCCCACACGCGGCGAATGTGCCGGGTCATGACCGCCTCCTCGGCGGCGTCCGCCCGGGCAGACCATTCGCGCTGCATGCCCCGATCTTGCCTGGGCGCCGGTACTTTTGCTACCGGACTCGCTGGTATGTGCCGCGCGGTCCGGTCACCACGCCCGGCCGAGATCCGCGTGCTGACGGATCCAGGTGTGCATCGCGATTCCCGCCGCGACTCCGGCGTTGATGCTGCGGGTGGATCCGAACTGAGCGATCGACACCGTCATCGACGCGACCGCGTGCCCCTGCTCGGTGACGCCGGGCCCCTCCTGCCCGAAAAGCAGTAGGCAGTCCCGCGGCAACTCGACCGTCTCGATCGGTACCGACCCCGGCGTGTTGTCGACCGCGACGACCGTCAGCCCGTTCTCCCGCGCGAACGCGGCCAACTCGTCGAGATCGGTGTGGTGGACCAGGTGCTGGTAGCGGTCGGTGACCATGGCGCCGCGCCGATTCCAGCGTCGACGCCCGACGATGTGGACCGCGGCGGCCGCGAACGCGTTCGCGGTGCGCACCACCGTGCCGATGTTCGAGTCGTGCGCGAAGTTCTCGATCGCCACGTGCAGCGGGTGCCGTCGGGAGTCGATGTCGGCGACGATCGCTTCCCGCGTCCAGTAGCGGTACGCGTCGACGACGTTGCGGCGGTCGCCGTCGACGAGCAACTGCGGGTCGTAGCGCTCGTCGATCGGCATCGGCGTCTCGTGCTCGTCCGCCCACGGGCCTACGCCGTGCGGGTGCTCGCCCCACTCGGTGGGACCCGCCGCGTCTGCGTCGTCGGCGAGCGGGGAGTGCATCTTCGGTTCCTCGCTGGTCAAAACGTCTCGTTCGAATCGGGGGCGACGGTGAACCCGTGCCCGGTCTCGTCGTTGGTGCACGTCACCGACGACGCCGTCGTCGCGCAGGTGTACCCGAGCTTCGCGAGCGGGGTACCCGGCGCGAGGACCGGTTCGGTGCCGGAGCCGGACGTGTAGAGCTGCCCGCCCGAGCACATGAATGCGCCGCGTCCGGTGTCCTCGACGCGGATCCCGTTCCCCCAGCTGACCATGCAGTCCTCGGGCCGCGGCGGCACCGGTGTGGTGACGCCCTCGCAGCCGGCCTCGGTGCGGCCCGGCAGCCGCACGATCCCGCACGTGAAGGTGCCGTCGGGCGAGGAGAAGAAGTACGACTCGTTGCGCTGGAACTGCACGTCGGTGAGCGTCGTGGTGGCCGCCGCGGTGGTCGTGGGCGCCGTCGTGGTGGTCGTCGGGGCCGTCGTCGTCGTGGTGGTGGGCGCGGCCACGGATGTCGTGGTCGTCGGCGCTGCGACGGTAGTGGTGGGTTCGGCCGCCGGTGTCTGCGCCGAACTTCCGCACCCGGCAAGCGCCGGCACGGCGGTCAGCGCCGCGGCCACTCCCAGCCACGACAGAAATCCCCGACGCACACCCACTCCTGACCGATTTCTCGACGCCATCCGCCGTCACCGAACTCTAGTCGTCCACACCGGCACTCGATTCAGGCGCGGCTGAGTACCTTGTTCGACAGCCGCGCCAGCCACGAGGGCGAGATCCCCGATGCCGCGGCGAGGACCCGGGCCTGAGTGCCGACAGGGAAGTGCACCTTCGGGAACCGTCCCCGATTCCGGGTGGCGTCGAACACAGCCCGCGCGACGTGTTCCGGGGTGAGCCGCACGCCCAGCGACCGGGTGCTGCCGATGGACATCCCGCGGATCATCCCGGTCCGCACGAACAGCGGCCACACGTCGAGCACCCGGATGTCGTGGCCGCGCCACTCCAGTTCGAGTGCCTCCGTGAGTCCGCGCACCGCGAACTTGGTGGCGCTGTACGTCGCGAGTTCGGGCTGGCCGTAGATCGCCGACGCCGACGCCAGGTTCACCACCTGCGCTCCCGGCGTCTCCTTCAGGTACGGAAACGCCGTGTACATGCCGTTCATCATGCCGACGACGTTGATGTCCACCATCCGCCGCTGTGTCTCCAGGGGAATGTCCTCGAAGTGCCCCGACGCCAGGACACCGGCATTGTTGACGAGGACGTCGAGTCGACCGTTCCCCGCGGTGAACTCGGCCAGACGCAGCCGCCACTCGTCGGCGTCGGTGACGTCCAGGACGCCGGTGCGGGCCCGGCCACCCTGCGCGACGATCTCCTCGCGCAGGGAGCCGAGCCCGTCCTCGTCGATGTCGTATGCGCCCACGAAGTACCCGCGGCGCGCGAACTCGAGGGCGGTCGCGCGGCCGATCCCCGCCGCGGCGCCGGTGACGAACACGGTGGGCCGAGATGTCGCTGCCATGCCGTCAGGCTAGGCGCTGCGGGACGAAACCGTGTGCACTCAGGCCGAGTTGGTCACCGGACGCTCGTCGGGGGCCGTGTCCCGGTCGGCGGTCGGGCGCGGCACGGTGAACGTCGCGGCGACGCACGCGATCGCGACGGCGAAGCATGCGATCGTGTACCAGATGTTGCCGATCGGATCACCGTTCGTGGTGACGCCGTCGACCGCCCCGAAGAAGTCGGGCAGGGCGCTCAGCCACAACCCGCCCATCACCACGAGGTACACGACGGCGTAGATGCGGACGAAGTCGTTGGAGTAGGCCGGAACGTCGGAGGTCCTCGACCGCAATCGGGACCACTGCTTCACCAGCAGCGGCACCGCGACCACCGTGACGGCGACGAGTTCGGCCGCGTAGAGGACGCCGCGGACCGTGTCGCTGCCCATGCCGAAGACCGTGGCCGGGAGCGGCAGAACGAACACCCCGACCGACGCCACGAGGCCGACCACGACAGTGCGCCACACCAATTCGAGCCCGGAGAAGTGCCGTCCCCCGTCCACGTGCCGGCCGACGAAGAACTGGACGCACAGCGCCAGCGACATCGGCCACAGCGCGGCGAACACCACCACACTCGGCAGCGGCACCGAGTCGAAGAACGGCAGGTTGACCTTGTTGTCGAGCGTCCACTCCCACCACCGCAGCTGCGGTCCGAGCTGGTCGAAGATCTCGTAGAACGCGTGGTGGACGAAGCCGACGCACACCGCGCCGAGGAACACCCCGTAGCGCCGGAACACGCCGAGCATGCGGACGAGCTCGAACGCCAGCGTGGCCATCAACGGATAGATCGCGATGATGTACAGCGGCAGTCTGCCCCACAGGAAGTCGACGGTGAACACGTTGTGCGCGAACATCGTGCCGAGGTATTCCTCGGTACCGAACGTGCCCGGGAAGTAGATGGGCGGCTCGATCACGAACAGGAACGCGGTGGCGCCGAACCACAGCACCAGGTTGGTGGGATCGCCGTGCCGGCGCAGCCGCACGATCGCGTACACGAGCGCCAGGACCGAACCGAGGACGATGGTCAGCTCGAGGACGGGCAGCGTCCAGTTCTCCAACGCCGCCGGGTTACGCAGCTCGAAGAAGCCGCCGGCCTCCTCGCACGAGAAACCGAGCCGGGTCGCCAGGTCCTCGAACGTGGGCGTACACAGGTCCGACATCAGTTCACCCCCGACGACACCGGCGCGGCCGAGTACCAACGGGTGCAGTCGTCACCGGCGTCGTAGCGGGTGAACCACTCGTCGGCCAGCACCGGCAGGTTCTCGTGCGTCGGGTTGTGGCCGGGCATCTGGCTGCGGACGGCACCGCGCAGCGCGGTGAGCTGCTCGCCGATGGGGAGGCCGTCGAACGCGCGCGGCATCGGACCCTTGGTCAGGTACGGCGCGAGGGTGGTGAGCACCCGCTGCTTGACCCGGTGCCGCGCGAACATCGACAGCGAGTCGACCTTCCGCTCGGACAGCGGAACATGCTGGTTGAAGCCGGCACACGCGATGCGGATGGACTTCATGACGTGCGCGAAGATCGACGGCGCCATCCGCATCCGGTACAGCTCGTTGCCGACGATCGAGTTGTAGATGATCAGTGCCGAACTGCGGTGCTCGACCTCCTCGACGAAGTGCCACAGGAACAGCGACGCAACCCGGTCGTCGCCGGGCCGGAACAGGGTGGCCTCGTTGTCGAGCATGAGCTTGAAGACGGGCGTGAACGTCGCCTCGAGGTCGGCGGTGTACGCGAGCCGGTAGTTGATCGAAGTGCGCTCGGTCAGCAGATCGAACTCGCCGACGACCGCGTCGAGGGTGTTCTGCAGGCCCGGGTAGCTGCGGATCAGCCCGTTCACGTGCTGGCGGTGTGCAGTCGAGTGGTGGCCCTCCTGCCTCATGAACGCCACCGCCTCCTCCGCGACCTCGGGGTCGGTGATGAGGGGCTTGGCCTGCAGGATCAGCTTCACGATCATCTTCTCGAAGCCGATGGCCAGGAACGACACCGCGTTCGACATGCTCGACCAGGCCGGGTTGTCGGGGTTCCACAGGAACGGGACGTCCCCGTCGTCGAAGCCGAAATCCATCTTCCGGGGCTTGAGATCCGTCATGCGCACTTACCTCGTTCGTCGTCGGTGCGGGCCCGTCCTGGCAGGCCGGGGCCACGATCGCAGCAATCATACGATCGACTTGTCATTTGTATGATTGGTTTCGGCGAAATCGTCGCCACCTGCGCGGGGACCGGCCGCACGGCTGGTACGGTCCGGCCGTGGCACGCAGACGCGGATGGGGCGGCAAGCCGCCGGTCGACGACGACGAGGCCGCGCGGCGGATCGTCGCCGCCGCGGTCGAGGGGATCTCCCGCACCGGATCGGCCGTCAGCATCGCGGACGTCGCCGAATCGCTGGGCGTGATCCGGCAGACGGTGTACCGCTACTTCCCGAGCGCCGACGCGCTGATGCGGGCGTCCGCGATCGCGTCGGTCGGCGACTTCCTCGATCGCCTCACCGACCACGTGCAGGGGCGCCGCGATCCCGCCGACGCCCTGGTCGAGGCCGTCGTCTACACGCTCGACGACGTCCGCCGGACTCCGCACCTGGGCATCATGCTCTCGGGCGCGCACTCCCACACGGACGGCATCACGTCCGAGGAGGCGCAGGCCTTCGGCCTCACCATGATCAGGCGCTTCGACGTCGACTGGGCGCGGCACGGCTACGACGACGCGGCCCTGAGCGAACTCGTCGAGCATCTGTTGCGGACGATGCAGTCGTTCTTCGTCTCCCCCGGCAACCCGCAGCGCCCGGACGCCGAACTACGCCGTTACCTGCAGCGATGGCTCGCTCCGGTGATCGTCGCGCAGCCCGGTTACGACGCTGCCGGGCGCACTTCGGACGACTAGGCTGGGTGGCGTCAAGAAGAGAAGGCCATGAATCACCCACGCATCGTTCGCACCGTCTGCTTCATCACCGTCGGCTACCTCATCGTGCTGTCGGCCTGGCTCGGCTGGCTCGTCGAGCACACTCCCGAGGGCACGATCCCGTACCAGATCGGCGGTCTTCTCGCGGCGTACGGCTCCACCCTCGGGCTGGGCATGATGTGGGCCGACCGCCCCACCCGGTCCGAGCGCAAACTGGCCAGGCACGGGATCGAGGGATGGGCGACCATCCGCCGCGCGCAACCGCTGCGCCGGACGGTCGACAACGGCCAGCTCACCGAACTCGATCTGGCGCTGACGGTGCCCGGATCCGAGTCGTACACCGGCACCGTGGTTTACGAGGTCGCGCGCGAGTTCCGCGAGCGCTTCCTCCCGGGCGAGACGATCTCGATCCGCGTCGACCCGCGCAATCGCGATCGAATCCTGATCTACCCCTAGCCCATTCGCTTCCGTGCGTGTCGGCCCAACTCGATCATCCCCTCGACGAGCAGCAGTTGCGCGGCCGCGTACGAGGCGAGGATCGCGCCCTCGGCCGCGGCCCGCGTCTTCTCGCCGCGCAGGAAGAGCTTGCGCACCACGATCGTTCCGTCGGAACCGGTGAAGAGGAGCCCGCCGAGGCCGAGCCAGCTGCGGCGGTCGCCGCGGTTGGGCATCGGCAGTCCCGCGACGTCCGAGGCGCCGGGCGCGAGCGCAGGATCGGCGGCGAGCGTCGCGGTGGTGCCGAGCAGCGCCCCGTACCCGGTGAGGGTCTTCGCGACGGCGGGAGCTTTCGCGTGCAACAGGGTTGACGCGCCCACCCAGGCACCGAGTCGCGGGAGAACCGCCGCCCGCCGCGGCTTGGCGCCCCGACGGACCAGCAACGACGAATACGTCGTCTGCATGACGCCGAACGACGTGGCGCCGCGGCGCAGGCGGGCGTCGACGTCGGGGTCGATCATGAACACGTCACCGACGGTGGCGGCGGCCAGGCCCGCCACGAGCAGCGCGGCGTCGGCGGTGTCCAGGTCGTCGCGCCGGCGCAGGACCCGGGTCGCGAGCGCGGGCGCGATCAACGGCTTCGCCACCTGCTGGACCCGCTCCCGTCCGGTGACCGCACCGAAGATCGTCGCCGCCGTCGCCCCGGCGAACACCGCGTGCTCGAGTCCCCACTTCTTGCCGCTCGCGAATGCCATGCCCACTCCTCGTGTCCGATCCGGCACGACGGTCTTCGCTGGGAGCGCCGTGTCCGATTTCGCACGACCGTACCGCCGCGCCCCTCCTTCCCTGCCTTTCCCCTCCCCGCGTTTTGCGCACTTGTCGCGGTTTCCGGGGCGCCGAACCCGCGACAAGTGCGCAAAACGCGAGGGGTAGACATAGATAGTTAGCTTATGTAATTATTATCTTCCGTGAGTTCCACCGATCCGCAGTTCCGAGACCTGCTCGTCGAGCTGGTGAGCAACGCCCACCGGTTCACCCGACTCGCGTCGGCACTCTCCGTCGACGACCGCCCCCGGCCGTGGATGCGGGCACTGTCGCTACTCGAGGAGCAGGGCCCCATCCGGATCAGCACCTTCGCGCGCCTCGACCGCTGTTCCCAGCCGTCGGCGACGGCACTGCTCAAGCGCCTCGGCGAGGAGGGGCTGGTATCGCGCCAGACGGATCCCGACGACTGCCGGGCCGTCCTCGTCGGCATCAGCGACGACGGACGGCGCTGGCTCGCCGAGGCCCGCCACGAGGTCGCCGACGCGCTGACGCCACACTTCGCGCACCTCGAGCCGGAGCAGGTAGCCCGCATCTCGGACGGACTGGGTGAACTCCGGGCGATCATCCGGACCGCCGCAGCAGAGCGCTGACCACCACGACATCACCCGAGGAGGGATACGTGAGCACCACGACCGCACCGGCCGCGAGCAAGCCGAGCATCCTGCATCAACCGAAAGCGGTGTGGGCCGTCGCCTTCGCCAGCGTCATCGCCTTCATGGGCATCGGGCTCGTCGACCCGATCCTCAAGCCCATCGCCGAACAGCTCGACGCCACCCCGTCGCAGGTGTCGCTGCTGTTCACCAGCTACATGCTGGTCACGGGCGTCGCCATGCTGTTCACCGGCATGATCTCGAGCCGCATCGGCGCCAAGAAGACGCTGCTGTGGGGCCTGGCGATCATCGTGGTGTTCGCGGCGGCGGCCGGCACGTCGGACACCATCAACCAGATCGTCGGCTTCCGTGCCGGCTGGGGTCTGGGCAACGCACTGTTCATCGCGACCGCCCTCGCGGCGATCGTCGGCGCTGCCAGTGGCGGTGTCGCACAGGCGATCATCCTGTACGAGGCGGCGCTCGGCATCGGTATCGCCGTCGGACCGCTGGTCGGTGGAGTGCTCGGCAACATCAGCTGGCGCGCACCGTTCTTCGGTGTCGCGACGCTCATGGCCATCGCCTTCATCCTGATCATGGTGATGCTGCCCAAGGCGCCCAAGCCGACGCACCGGACCTCGCTGGCCGCACCGTTCCTCGCGTTGCGCCACCGCGGTCTGCTGACGGTCGCGATCACCGCGCTGCTCTACAACTACGGCTTCTTCACGCTGCTCGCCTACACCCCGTTCCCGCTGGACATGGGCGCGTACTCGATCGGCTTCATCTTCTTCGGCTGGGGTGTGGCGCTGGCGATCGCGTCGGTGTTCCTGGCCCCGCGCCTGCAGCGCCGCTTCGGCACGCTGCCGATGATGATCGCCGCCCTCAGCCTGTTCGCCGTCGACCTCGCGGCGATGGCACTGTTCACCGACTCCAAGCCGGCACTGGTGGTGTGCGTCGTCCTGGCGGGACTGTTCCTGGGCGTCAACAACACCCTCATCACCGAGACCGTGATGATCTCGGCGCCGATCGAACGTTCGACGGCGTCGGCCGCGTACAGCTTCGTCCGCTTCGTCGGCGGCGCAGCGGCTCCGTACGTCGCCGGCAAGCTCGGCGAGCACAACGTCCACGTGCCGTTCTGGGTGGGCGCCGGATGCACCGTCCTGGGCATCCTGGTCCTCGCCACGGGACGAAAGGTGCTGGCGCACGTCGACGATCACGATCCCGAACCGCACAGCGTCGAGGAGGCCGTCGCCGTCACGGTCGGCGACGCCGACTGAGGTCGGTACCCTTCCCCCCTCCTCCTCCCTGTCCCCCTCCCCCTCGCGTTTTGCGCACTTGTCGCGGAAATCCCGGTGCCCCGGGCGCGACAAGTGCGCAAAACGCGTTCGGGGGTCAGGTGGCCGGGGTGTGCACCAGGTCGACGTACTCCTGCGGCAACTCCTCGAACGACAGCTTGGTGACGCTCGACGGGCCGGAGTGGTACGAGTCCTCGCCCTGGATGAGCCCGTCCTCGTCCACCGGCCACAGGATCAGCTGACGGAAGACGACGAGATAGTCGGCCGCCTCGTCGTCGACCGGGATGCCGATCTGCGCAGGATACGAGCCGGGGTGGATCTGCTTGAGAAAACCCTCGGTGACCAGGCAGTGGTCGTCCACGACGAGCCGGTCGAGCTCGTACTCGAGGATGTTGGTGCGGGTCGCGAGGAAGTCGATGTAATACGTCTTCACACCCTCGGTGCCCTTCGGCCCGACGTCCTGGCCGCCGTTCCAGAAGTGGTAGTCGGGAGCGGGATTCAGCGTCGCCATCAGCCGATCCAGGTCCGGGGCGGCCTCCGCTCGCATGTGCTCGATCACCGCACCGAGAACGACTCGGTGGCGGGCATCGGTGGTGACGGCGAGGCGCTGCTCGAGCAGTTCCCACGTGCGATTCGGGTCGATCACGGCCATGTGCGAATTCCTTTCCGATGAAACGAACTTCGCGACGATCGTCACCCATCGGACCCGTACCGGTCACCCGACGCGCGTCGACCGTTCCGCCCGTCGGGTCCGACGAGCGTCGGGCGCCGGTATCGGGCGTCGGGCTCAGAAGCCCGAACCGAACACCTCGGACGCCGCCAACTCGGTAGACGACAAGGCCATCCGCCGGATCATCAGCACCAGCGTCGCAGTGAACCGGTCCATCGAGTCCTCGAGGTTCCAGCCCATCTCGGCTTCCAGGTGCGCCAGTCGAGCGGCGACGGTGCTGTGATGGACGTGCAGTTCGGCGGCTGTGCGTCGCAGGGACCCGAACACGCAGAACGCCTCGAGCGTCGCCACGTCCTGGGCGCCGGACGCCGACGCCGCGATCGCGTTGATCCGGGCGACGTCCCGGTCGTTGAGCAGGCGTTCGAGGGGCAGTTCGACCAGCAGCTCGAGCGAACCGAGCCGTGAATACGCCACCGCCCGCCGGCCGTACCCGGTGGACGACGCGAACCGCAGCGCCCGCCGCGCCTGTTTCCACGACGTCGGCGCCGCATACACGCTCAGTCGTTCCCCGATCCCCACCCACGGGCCGCGATCGACGCCCGACGTCGGGTACGCGTCGGCCATCGCGGCGTGCAGATCGTCGGCGAGCGTACGGCTGTCGGCGCCGTCCTGCAGGAGCACGGCCGTGAGGTTTCCGACGTCGACGGAGCGGACCAACCGGCCCACGCAGATCCGTGAGATCTGTTCGACAGCAGTGGTACTCGTGTTCGACGACACCGCCAGGACCCGAATGTCGCGCGTGGGGTCGAGTCCGAGCAGACCCACCGCCCGCACCCGGTCCTCACGGCGCTCCTTGTCCGACAGCACCACCTCGAGCAGCGCGGGGTCCCCCAGCCGCAGTGTCTCCGACGATCCGGAGCGCGCGGCCGCGACCCGCAGGGTGTGGCGGAGGCGGTCCAGCAGCACCGAGTCGAGGGGGCGGTCGGTGCCGTCGCGGTCGAGCCACACGCCGGGCCCCTCGGGGCCGCAGGCCGGTGGGCGCAGGTCGCCCCGAGGGTTCCCGAGCGCGTCGTAGCCGATCACGGTGCCGGACGCCCAGCCCGCACCGACGGAGCACTCCGCGAGCAGTGCCGCCGCCCGCACGATGGTGTCCGCGTTGGCGGCCGACTCCCCCAGTTCGTCGAAGTAGGCGATGATCCGTAGCACCGACACCGAATCGGAGCCCAGCTCCGACATCCGCACCCGCTCCTGGCTCACCGGCGCTCCGTTCCTCGACTGGACCGAGCATGCCCGGTCCCTGCAGGGAGGGGATCCCCGTCTCCCGGTCCACGGGATCCCGGCTCCCGCGTTTTGCGCACTTATCGCGCCCCGGGGCACCCCGGAAGGCGCGATAAGTGCGCAAAACGCGAGAGGGGGGCGTCAGAGCAGGCGGCGGGCGGGGGCCGAAGCGGCGACGACGGCGAAGGCCGGTTCGGGCAGGCCTCGGTCCGCGGCCAGGCGGCGGGCGGTGTCGATCGCGTCGTCGACCTTCTCTGCGGGGAGCAGTGCGATCGCGGAACCACCGAACCCGCCACCGGTCATGCGCGCACCGAGCGCCCCGGCGACCATCGCGGCCTCGACGGCGGTGTCGAGCTCGGGGCACGAGACCTCGAAGTCGCGGTGCAACGACATGTGCGACGCGTACAGCAGTCGGCCGAACTCCGCGAAGTCCCCGGATTCCGCTGCCGCCACCGCGAGCCGGACGCGGGCGATCTCGCTGATCACGTGCCACGCCCGCCGCCGCAGGACGTCGTCCTTCAGCGACCGGACCGCGTCCGCGCCCTCCCGCCCCCGATCGGCCAGTACGCGCAGCGACGCCACCCCGAGCCGACGCGTCGCCCGCTCCACCGCCGCCCGACGTTTCGCGTACTGCCCGTCCGCCAACCGGTGCGGCGCCCGGGTGTCGATCACCAACAGCGACAAATCCTCCGGGACGAACGGTACGTGAGACACTTCACCCGAATCCGAATCCAGCAGCAGCGCAGTCTCTTCCGATGCACGCAGCGACGCCGCCTGGTCCATTCCGCCGGTGGGGGCGAGGGCGACGTCGTTCTCGGCCCGCACGCACGCCGCTGCCAGGTCCGCCCGATCGGCGTCGGGAACCAGCGCGAGCGCGAGCGAACATTCGAGCGCCGCCGAACTCGACAGCCCCGCGCCGATCGGCACGGTGGACACGAACACGGCATCCACTCCGCCGAAATCGCCAGTGAGCAAGCCCTTCTCACGCAGTGCCCAGATCACGCCAGCCGGGTACGACGCCCACCCCGCCGGCCGCCCGGGGCCGATGTCGGCGAGCCGGCCGTCCCACGGGTCGCCGTTCGACGACCGCAGCCGGATCAGCCCGTCGGTACGACGCGTCACCGCGACCGCGGTGCTGTGCGGCAACGCGATCGGCAGGCACAGCCCGCCCGCGTAGTCCACGTGCTCGCCGATCAGGTTGACCCGACCGGGTGCCGCCCACACGCCGTCCGCGCCCACGCCGAACTCGTGGCGGAACGAATCCGTTACCGCAGTAGCGAGTTCGGCGTCGGAACGGGCGTCGAACCAGACCGTCACGGCGCGACCTCTCGGAATCGCGCGGCGATCCGCTCGGGGGTGGTGTCACTGATCCACGCGCCCATCCCGGATTCGGAACCGGCGAGGAACTTCATCCGGTGTGGCGAACGCATCAGCGAGAACACCTGCAGGTGCAGCCGTCCCAGGTCACGGCCTGCGCCGATCGGAGCCTGGTGCCACCCTGCGATGTACGGCAGCCGATCGACGCCGTCGAAGAAGCGGTCCAGCCGACCGAGCACGTCGAGGTAGAGGTGCGAGAGCTCGTCGAGTTCGGCGTCGTCGAGCTCGGTGAGATCGGCGACGTCCCGGTGCGGCGCGACATGCAGTTCGACGGGCCACCGCGCCGCAGCGGGCACGTACGCGGTCCAGTGCTCGCCCTCGACCACCACGCGGGTACCGGCGCGCCGCTCGGCGTCGAGGACGTCGCGCAGAAGCGAACGCCCCGTGCGCTTTCGGTGCTCCTCGGCCTGACGCAGCAGCGCGGTGGTGCGCGGCGGCAGCGTCGGATACGCGTAGATCTGACCGTGCGGGTGCGACAGCGTCACCCCGATCTCCTCGCCGCGGTTCTCGAAGCAGTACACCTGCGCGACGGACGGCAGCGTCGACAGCTCGCGTGTCCGGTCCCGCAGCGCCTCGAGCACGGTCCGCACGCGGGAGACCGGAAGCTGCGCGAAGCCGCGGTCGTGGTCGCGGGTGAAGCACACCACCTCGCACCGGCCGTCGGCGGTGTGCTGCGGCCAAAGACGCTCGCCGTCAACGAGTCCCGGAACCTCCTCCGCTGCCGAACCCAGCGACGGGAAGCGGTTTTCGAACACCGCGACGTCGTAGTCGCCGGCCGGAATCTCGGTCGCCGGACGTCCGGGCCGCGTCGGGCACAGCGGGCACTCGTCGGTCGCCGGCAGGAAGGTGCGATTCATCCGGTGCGCGGCGAGCGTCACCCACTCCCCCGTCAGCACGTCGAAGCGCATCGTCGACGCCGCCTCGACCGGTGCCAGGTCACGGCCGTCGTGCAACTCGCGTGTCACTACCCCACTTGCGTACGGCTCGGTGTCGTCGAAATAGATCAGCTCGCGCCCGTCGGACAGGCGTGTCCGCGTCTTCCGGATCGGCATCGGAACACGATATGCGACAGCCACTGTTCCGTCGCCGACCATCCGGTTTGGTGTCGCCGCGGGTTGTGTGTGAGCATGCTCGAGGCTGTTGCACCGTGACGGGGAGTCACGGGACGGCCGGGGGAACGAAACACATCGAAAAACGGGGGATTCACATGAAGCTTCGCAGCTTTGCCGTGCGCGCATTCGGCGCCGCGGCCATCGCGACCGCCACCATCACGGGCGTCGCCACCACCGCGAGCGCCGCACCGGCACCGGCGCCGCTCGTGCACACGACGATCAACGGACCCACCCTGCCGGTGCTCGGGCAGAACGACTTCTGCAACGGCCTCATCGACACCGTCGTCGAGACCGATCCGGCGCGACCGGGTCTCGCGACCATCGCGTTCACGCCGCGTGTCCTGAACGGTGTCGGACCGGGCTGGGCGCAGAACCCGGTCTGCCGGCTGAAGGTCGCCGTCGGATGGAATTTCGGGATCTTCACCGGGCAGCTCAGGGATGTCGAACTCCTCGCACGCCAGGGCGAGACCGTCCGAACCGAGATCAATCCCGGTTCCGGGCTCGCGAGGCTGACGATGCAGGTGAGCCCGATCGGCCCCTGGTACAACGAACTGCGCCCGCAGGCGGGATACGGCGTCGTCAGCGCGTTCTTCCTCGTCCCCTGACCGGACGCCACTTACAGCTGAAGGGACCCTTCATGCGCCGCGAGCGCACGAAGGGTCCCTTCAGCTGTTGAGAAAAGGCGCCTAGCTCAGCCCCAGATCGTCGAGGCCCAGGAGCGAGCGGTACTCGAGGCCCTCGGCGGCGATGACGGCGTCGGCGCCGGTGGCGCGGTCGACGACGGTGGCGACACCGACGACGATGGCGCCGGCGTCACGCAGTGCCTTGACGGCGGTGAGCGGCGAGTTGCCGGTGGTGGTGGTGTCCTCGACGACCAGGACGCGCTTGCCGACGACGTCGGGGCCTTCGATCTGACGCTGCATGCCGTGTGCCTTGGCGGCCTTGCGGACGACGAACGCGTCGATCGGCCGGCCCTCGGCGTGCATGACGGCCATCGCGACCGGGTCGGCGCCCATCGTCAGGCCACCGACGGAGGCGAAGTCCCAGTCGGCGACCAGTTCGCGCAGCAGCTTGCCGATCAGCGGTCCGGCCCGGTGATGCAGGGTCGCGCGGCGCAGGTCCACGTAGTAGTCGGCTTCCTTGCCGGAGGACAAGGTGACCTTTCCGTGCACCACCGCCAGCTCGCGCACCAGCGCGGCGAGCTCGTCGCGATCCGTCATCGGCCGCTCCCATCATCGTTCGAAGTCAGTGACTTTTCGTCGTGTCGAGCCTAGCGAGGCGGCCAGGTCACAGCGCTGGCGGCCCTATGCGGCCTGCTCGGCGGCGGACGCGTCGCCCGCGCTCGTGGGCATCTCGAGTGTCGCCGCCTCGAACAGCGGTGCCGCGGCGATTCCCGCGGGCCGCGCGAGCAGCGACGCGGGGAACGTGCGCAGCGAGTCGTTCAGTTTGCGGGCCAGATCGTTGTAGACGGTGACGGCGCCGGCGAGACGCGTCTCGGTCTGGTCGATCTCGTGTGCCGGGCGGACGAACGCCCAGTCGCGGCGCAGCGCGGGATAGCTGCGCGCGGTCCCCATCAACGACGCCAGCGCGGCGGAGAGAGCGTTCTCGGCGCCGGCCTGCCGGCCCAGGTCCAGGTTCTCCTCGCGGACCCGCATCGCCAGGGAACGCGCCCCGGTGACCGTGCTGACCAGTTCGCGGCCCACGGTGTCCGCGACGGCGAGCACGAGACCGGGCACGTACTCGCAGCGACGGTCCTGTTCCACGTGGATCAACGACAGCGCGGTGCGCAGATTGGCGTCGAGGCGGCGCAGGTCCCGGTTCACCGACGCCAGCCAGGCCACAAGAATCACAACAACAACAAGAACAACACCCGACACAGCAACCACAGCTGCGGAATCTACTGAAACAGGATCCGAGCCGCTATTCGGGAACGGGTTCAGGGGCGATCGGGCGGCCGGGATCGTGCGCGGCGGGCTGCATCGCCGGCGGTTCGACGGCCGGCGGCAGCACGCGCAGCATCCCCGACAGCCGGGCCACGACCTCGATCGCGGCGTCCCAGTCGCGGCCGGTGCTGCCGATCGGGAGCGAACCGAGCGTCCATTCTCCCTCGCTCCACAGCATCTGCAGCTGCGGCGGCACCGACTCGGTGAACGCCACCATGCGCTGATCGCACACGCGGCGCGCGATCTCGAGATCGGTCGCGAACACGACGCGCGGGCCGATCGCGCCCAGCAGGTTCAGGTCGCTGTCGCGCGGCGGAGGCGTCGACTTCAGGCGCAGATCGATGTCGACGTCGGAGCCCACCTCCCGGTGCACCGCGACGATCGTCGCCGTGTCCTCGAGGTCGAACAGCACGAACTGCTCGCCGCGGCGGACGCCGCGCACGACGTCCACGGCGCCCAGGTACTCCTGCTTGGCGAGGGCCGCCCGATGCCACTGCGACGGCAGATGCTCGTCCGCGGTGTTGTAGGTGTACCCCTGCGCCTTCGCCCAGATCTGCCGCACCCGACCGGTCTGGTCACGACGCGAACGATCGACATAGAGCAGCACGACAGCACCCGCGAGCGCTATCACTGCCAATCCGAACCACATAGCCGTCATCGAGGGTCAGCCTAGCCACTCCCGGCGCACTTCCGGGCATCCGGTGCCGCGAGTCAGTTACCGAACTCGGGAAGCGTGGTGCCGATGATCAACTTCGCGGTGAGGGTGCCGTCCTTCACCTTGTCGCCCTGCACCAGCACCGACTCGCCGGGCTTCAGTTCGGCGATGCTGTTCGCGGTCAACGAGATGAGCGAGGTGTCGGGCGTGGTCTTGACGGTGATCGTGGTTCCGCCGAGCCCGTCGATGGTGAGAGTGCCACCGTCGTTGGCGGTGATCGTGCCCATCGCCGTCCCGGCGTTGCCGATGACGTCACCGATGCCACCGGGCAGGATCTCGAAGGGCGAGGTGGTCTCGGGTTCCGTCGGCGCACCCGCACGGGGCGGGACGGCAGGCGCCGAGGTCCGCGGCGAGGGCGCGGCCGCGGTGTCGCTCTCGTCGGAGTTCCCGTTCAGCATCAACCCGACGATCAGGCCCAGCGCCAGCAGCACCACGCCGGCGCCGGCCGCCGCCCACAGTCCCACCCGGCGTCCGGGCTTGTTGCCCGGACCGTTCTCGAGTGGCGGGACCTCACCGGTGGGTGGCTGTCCGGGCGGCGGGTAGCCGCCCGGCGGGTAGCCACCTGCGCCGTAGTAGGTCGGATACGCCTGTGTCGCGTTCGGCGGCGCGGCCTGCGGGTCGTAGCGCGGGTCGTACGCCGGATACGCCTGCGTCGGGTACGCCTGCGTCGCCTCGGGGGCCTGCGCGCCGTACGCCTGGTACGGGTCGGCCGTGTAGTACTGCTCGGTCGGCTGCTCCGGGGCCGGCGTCCCGACCGGCCCGAGCTGCTGGGTCGGGCCGTCCGCGGGGCGGGCCCACTGGACGGTCTCGTCCGGCGCCTGCTGCTCGGCCGGGTCGTATGCGCGTTCCTGCGGAGTGCGCGGATCCTCGGGGTTGGTCATGGGGCGGGCCTGCTCTCTTCCGTCCGGGCGCCGACAGTTCAGGGTAGATCCGGATTCTGAGATCCGTCTGAAGCCCGCGAGCCGCGGAATTTCTCCATGTCCCGGCGCTCACGTTTGGTGGGCCGGCCCGCGCCCCGGTCACGCCGCGGGATCGACGCGATCAACTCCGGCGACGGCGGCGGCGGGCTGTTGTCCTGCAGGCACTCGGCCGCGATCGGCGGGCCGACCCGTTTCGCGACCGGCCGGACCACGACGACGATCCGTTCGCGCCCGGCGATCCGCACCCGCACCTCATCCCCCGGCTTGACCTGCACCGACGCCTTCGCGGCCGTCCCGTTCACCCGGACATGACCGGAACGGCACGCCGACGCGGATTGCGAACGCGTCTTGAACAGC
This sequence comes from Prescottella sp. D32, assembly GCF_037287305.1. NCBI lineage: Bacteria > Bacillati > Actinomycetota > Actinomycetes > Mycobacteriales > Nocardiaceae > Rhodococcus > Prescottella sp. D32. The sequence continues at coordinate 1,029,270 of NZ_JARBSW010000001.1, read as the reverse complement.
CGCACCGCCCACATCCAGCTGTCGAGGCGGGCACTCGTCGGATCGGGGTTCGGGGTCGGCACGTCGCCCAGGCTACCGAGGCTCCCGTGGGCCGGAATCGTCCCTCGTGGTGGGAGCCTGCCGCGCCTGCACCGGAGCGGCATCCGCCCTGCAAGAAGCCGGTTTCGTCGCTCGCCGAAAGTCCCTGTTCCAGGGAAACGACCCGCTGGGCGGGACGGTCCGCTGTCACGTGGTTCACACGGCCATAGCGTGAATTCATCGCAAGAACCGTGAGGTCTGGTCCGATCCGGGCCGGCAGCTCACGCTCGTGGAAGGACAGTTTTCGTGAACGGACAGGATTCGGCACTGGGGACCACCGCTTCGTTCGACGTCGTCGTGGTCGGCGCCGGCGTCGCGGGACTCTACGCGGTACACCGGTTCCGTCAGCAGGGTCTGACGGTCCGCGCCTTCGAGGCCGCGTCCGGCGTCGGCGGCGTCTGGTACTGGAACCGCTACCCCGGCGCCCGCTGCGACGTCGAGTCCGTGGACTACTCGTACTCGTTCTCCCCGGAGCTCGAGCAGGAATGGGACTGGAGCGAGAAGTACGCCACCCAGCCGGAGATCCTCGCCTACCTCGAGCACGTCGCCGATCGCTTCGATCTGCGCCGCGACATCCAGTTCGACACCCGCGTCACGTCCGCGACCCTCGACGAAGAGACGTTGCGCTGGACCGTCCGCACCGACCGCGGCGACGTCGTCTCGGCGCGCTTCTTCGTCGTCGCCGCGGGTCCGCTGTCGAACGCCAACACCCCCGACTTCGACGGCCTCGACACCTTCGCCGGCGACGTTTTCCACACCGCGCACTGGCCCCACGACGGCGTCGACTTCACCGGCAAGCGGGTAGGGGTGATCGGCACCGGCTCGTCGGGCATCCAGTCGATCCCGCACATCGCCGAGCAGGCCGACAAGCTGTTCGTGTTCCAGCGGTCGGCGAACTACAGCGTCCCCGCCGGCAACGCCCCGCTCGACGACGCCACCCGCGCCGAGCAGAAGGCCAACTACGCGGAACGACGCCGGCTGTCGTGGGAGTCCGGTGGCGGCTCGCCGCACCGTGCGCACCCCAAGCTGACGCTCGAGGCAACCGAGGAGGAGCGCCGCGCCGCGTACGAGGAGCGCTGGAAGCTCGGCGGTGTCCTCTACTCCAAGACGTTCCCCGACCAGCTGACCGACCAGGCCGCGAACGACGCCGCCCGCAAGTTCTGGGAGGAGAAGGTCCGCGCCGTCATCGACGATCCCGCGATCGCCGATCTGCTCATCCCCGACGACCACGCGATCGGCGCCAAGCGCATCGTCACCGACAGCGGCTACTACGAGACCTACAACCGCGACAACGTCGAGCTGGTCAATCTCAAGGCCACCCCGATCGTCGGCATGGACGCCGCGGGTGTCAACACCACCGAGGCCCACTACGACCTCGACGCGATCGTCCTCGCCACCGGGTTCGACGCCATGACCGGCTCGCTCGACAAGCTCGACATCGTCGGTCGCGGCGGGCAGTCGCTGAAGGAGAAGTGGGCTGCCGGCCCCGAAACCTACCTCGGTCTCGGCATCGACGGCTTCCCCAACTTCTTCAACCTCACCGGGCCCGGTAGCCCGTCGGTGCTGGCGAACATGGTGCTGCACTCCGAACTCCACGTCGACTGGGTCGCCGACGCGATCGCCTACCTCGGCGACCGCGGTGCCGCGGCGATCGAGGGCACCCCGGAGGCCGTGGCCGACTGGGTCGAGGAATGCCGCACCCGCGCCGAGGCATCGCTGCTGAACACCGCGAACTCGTGGTACCTCGGCGCCAACATCCCCGGCCGCCCGCGGGTGTTCATGCCGTTCCTCGGCGGCTTCGCCGGCTACCGCCAGATCATCACGGAGGTCGCCGATTCCGGCTACAAGGGCTTCGCGATCCTGGAGGGGTGATCGCTGCATGACGGCGGAGGCCCGGCACCTGTGGTGAGGTGCCGGGCCTTCGCCGTATCCATTACTTCGACAGGTTCAGCTGCACAGCAGCCCGCACGAGGGCCGCGAACGCCGCACCGTCGATCTCGTCGTCCTCGTGGAAATCGATGGCACGTCGGGTGTTTCCCTCGAGGCTCGAATTGAACATCCCCGTCGGGTCGTCCAGCGATGCACCCTTGGCGAACGTGACCTTGACGATCTTCTTGTACGTCTCGCCGGTGCAGATCATCCCGGCGTGGAACCACGTCGGGACCCCGCGCCACTTCCATTCCTCGACGACCTCGGGATCCGCGCGGTGCACCAGTTCCCGGATCTCGGCGAGCTTCTCGCCGCGCCAGTCACCCAGTTCCTCGATGCGCTGATCGATCAGGTCGGACGGCGCGAGCACACCGTCGGCGTTCTTCGAACTGTTCGTGGCCATGTCGCGGTCGCTCTCTGCGCGTGGGGTTCTCCGGTCACCCGAGTATCGACGACGGCGGCGCAGACCGCACCACGAATCGGAGCGAAAGCGGTTGTCAGAAAGGATGCCCCGTGATGAGACCCAGAAGCTGGAGTGGCATCGCCAGGAACATCGAGCCGACGTAGAGCGGATACCGGATCGGGTCGCCCGCGAGGTACCCCTCCGCCAGCCAGGACGTGATATCTGCAGCCGATCCCATTCGTGCACCCCTCCAGTAGTCAATTCACCCTGCCTGTCGGCGATGCGGGTCCGAACGTTTCAGTCCACGCATTTCACGTTACGGCCGGTACCGCTCGTGCTAGGTTCCCCCGAGCGGTCGGGACGTCACACCGAGACAGGGAGCTCACGTGCGAAAGTTGTTCGCAGGACTTGCAATAGCAGCCTCGACCATACTCCTGGCGGCGGGTACCGCGCAGGCCGCGCCGACCCCGCCGCTCGCTGTGCCCGACGGCTTCTTCTCCGGCATCCCGCCGGAGCTGATCAATCCGGCCGGCTCGCTGCCCGGCTCCAACGACTTCTCGTGCAAGCCCACCGCCGAGCATCCCGAACCGGTGATCCTGGTACACGGCACCGGCGGTGGGCAGCAGACCAACTGGGGCAAGTACGCGCCGCTGCTCGCCAACGAGGGCTACTGCGTGTTCGCCCTGACCTACGGTGGGGTGCCCGGGATGCCGTGGCCGGTGAGCGCGATCGGCGGGATGCTGCCGATCGAGCAGAGCGCGCAGCAGTTCGGGCAGTTCGTCGACCGGGTGCTCGCCGCGACCGGGGCGTCGAAGGTGAATGTCGTCGGACACTCACAGGGCACGTTGATGCCCAGCTACTACCTCAAGTTCCTGGGCGGTGCCGACAAGGTGGACAAGTACGTATCGCTGGCGCCCCTGTGGAAGGGCGTCGACGCGCTCGGTGTCTCGCAGCTGGCACCGGCTGTCAAGCGTGCGGGGCTCGAGCAGGTGCAGGCCGACACGGTCGAGAAGCTGTGCGGGGCATGCTTCCAGATGGCGGCGGGTACCGACTTCATGAACAAGATGAACGAAGGTGGGCCGTACGTGCCGCAGGTGACGTACACCAACATCATGACCCGCTACGACGAGGCCGTCGTCCCGTACACCGCCGGGTTCGTCGAGGCCCCGAACGCCACCAACATCGTCGTGCAGGACGGCTGCGCACTCGACTACGCCGAGCACGCGGGCATCGCCGCCGACCCGATCGCGGCCACGCACGTGCTCAATGCGCTGGACCCGGCGAATCCGCGTCCGGTGCCGTGCTTCTTCGTCCCGCCGTTCACGGGCTGAGGCCTTCGGCCCGTGCGCCTTTTCGGTAGTGGGTACTACCGAAAAGGCGCACGGGCGCGCAGCGCCTAGCCCAGCACCAGACGATCCCCGTCCTCGGAGACGGTCACCGGCACGGTGTCGCCGTCCCGGACGGTGCCCGCGAGGAGCAGCTTGGCGAGCTGGTCGCCGATCGCCTGCTGGATGAGGCGACGCAGCGGACGGGCGCCGTACAGCGGGTCGTAGCCGCGCACCGCGAGCCACAGCCGCGCCCCGTCCGACACCTCCAGCGTGAGCCGGCGCGCCGCGAGACGGGTTGCCAGCTGGTCGAGCTGGATGTCGACGATCGACTCGAGCTGCTCCTCCGAGAGCGGGTCGAAGACGACGACGTCGTCGAGCCGGTTGACGAACTCCGGCTTGAACGCCGACCGCACCGCCGCCATCACCTGGTCCCGGTCACCGCCCGCACCGAGGTTGGAGGTGAGGATCAGGATGGTGTTGCGGAAGTCGACCGTGCGCCCCTGGCCGTCGGTGAGGCGGCCGTCGTCGAGCACCTGCAGCAGGATGTCGAAGACGTCCGGGTGCGCCTTCTCGACCTCGTCGAACAGCACCACGGTGTACGGCCGGCGTCGCACCGCCTCGGTGAGCTGCCCGCCCGACTCGTAGCCGACGTAGCCGGGAGGGGCACCGACGAGCCGAGCCACCGAGTGCTTCTCGCTGTACTCCGACATGTCGATGCGCACCATCGCGCGTTCGTCGTCGAACAGGAAGTCCGCCAACCCCTTCGCGAGCTCGGTCTTGCCGACACCGGTGGGGCCGAGGAACAGGAACGATCCGGTGGGCCGGTTCGGATCGGCGACGCCGGCCCGGGCGCGGCGCACCGCGTCCGACACAGCCTGCACCGCTTCGGTCTGCCCGACGACCCGCTTGGCGAGTTCGGTCTCCATGCGCAGCAGCTTGGCGGTCTCGCCTTCCATCATGCGGCCGGCGGGGATGCCGGTCCATGCGGCGACGACGTCGGCGACGTCGTCCGGGCCGACCTCCTCCTTGAGCATGACGGCTCCGTCGGACGCCCCGTCCGACACGGCCGCGGCGGCCTCGAGCTGCTTCTCCAGCTCGGGGATCCGGCCGTAGCGCAGCTCGGCGACCTTGCCGAGGTCGCCGTCGCGTTCGGCGCGTTCCTCCTCGCCGCGCAGCGCCTCGAGCTGCTCCTTGACCTCGCGCACCGAGTCGATGGCGTTCTTCTCGTTCTGCCACCGCGCGGTGAGCTGACGCAGCTTCTCGCGGTCGTCGGCGAGTTCCTCACGCAGCTTCGCCAACCGATCCTTGGATGCGGCGTCGGTCTCCTTCTCGAGCGCCATCTCCTCGATCTCGAGGCGACGCACGGTGCGCTCCACCTCGTCGATCTCGACGGGCCGCGAGTCGATCTCCATCCGCAGGCGCGACGCGGCCTCGTCGACGAGGTCGATCGCCTTGTCCGGAAGGAAGCGCGACGTGATGTAACGGTCCGACAGGGTGGCGGCGGCGACGAGCGCGGAGTCGGTGATGCGCACGCCGTGGTGCACCTCGTACCGCTCCTTGAGGCCGCGGAGGATGCCGACGGTGTCCTCGACGGACGGCTCCCCGACCAGCACCTGCTGGAACCGGCGTTCGAGCGCGGCGTCCTTCTCGATGTATTGGCGGTACTCCTCGAGCGTGGTGGCACCGACAAGCCGCAGCTCACCGCGGGCGAGCATCGGCTTGATCATGTTGCCGGCGTCCATCGCCGACTCGCCCGTCGCGCCGGCACCGACGATGGTGTGCAGTTCGTCGATGAACGTGATGACCTGGCCGGCCGAGTTCTTGATGTCGTCGAGCACGGCCTTGAGGCGTTCCTCGAACTCGCCGCGGTACTTGGCGCCGGCCACCATCGACCCGAGGTCGAGGGAGATGACGGTCTTGCCGCGCAGCGACTCCGGGACGTCACCGGCGACGATGCGCTGTGCGAGCCCCTCGACGATCGCGGTCTTGCCGACGCCGGGTTCGCCGATGAGCACCGGGTTGTTCTTGGTGCGCCGGCTCAGCACCTGCACGACGCGGCGAATCTCCGTGTCGCGGCCGATCACCGGGTCGAGCTTGCCCTCGCGGGCGCGGGCGGTGAGGTCGGTCGAGTACTTCTCGAGCGCCTGGTAGCTGCCCTCCGGGTCGGGGCTGGTGACGCGCGCGCTACCGCGGACGGCGGTGAACGCGTCGCGCAGCGCCTCCGGGGTGGCGCCGTGCCCGACGAGCAGCTTCGCGACGTCCGAGTCCTCGGCGGCGAGCCCCACCATGACGTGCTCGGTGGAGACGTACTCGTCGTCGAGTTCGGTGGCCAGGTGCTGCGCCGACGTGATGGCGGCGAGGGCCTCGCGGCCGAGTTGCGGCTGGGTGGTGGCACCGGTGGCCCGCGGCAGCCGGTCGACGATGACCTGCGCCTCGCGCCGCACCACCGTCGGATCGACCCCGACGGCCTTGAGCAGCGGCGCAGCGATGCCGTCGGTCTGGTCGAGCAGCGCCACGAGCAGGTGCGCGGGCCGGATGTCCGGATTGCCCGCCGCGGCCGCGGACTGCAACGCAGCCGTCAGCGCGGCCTGGGTCTTGGTGGTGGGAGAGAACGAGTCCACTGGTCACCTTCCTTGCGACGAACGAACGTAAGCATTGTGCCGCGGCGGACGGATCCGTACGGCTGTCGTTACCCTCAACGAACGAAACCTTGAGTCTGTTCCGCTCAACTTCGACAATATCGAAGAGATTTCCCCACGGTCGGCGAGGCCACCACCGGGACACCGTCCGGCGCGGTGCACACTGGTATGCGGTGCCGGTCGGTTTCCCACGCCCGGGCCAGGAACACGCGAGGGAGGACGACGTGGACACGGCCGAGATCGGGCTCATCCGCTCACTTTTCACTACCGTCACCGCGTCCCCCGGCCACCGCGACCGCTTCGCCCGCACCTTTTACACGCAGTTCTTCGGACGGCTCCCGCAGTGCCGGTCGCTGTTCCCGGCCGGGATGGACGCGCAGCGCGCGAAGCTGGTCTCCGCGGTCGAGTTCATCGTGCGCGGGCTCGACGACACCGATCGCCTGCTGCCGTTCCTCGCCCAGCTCGGTCGCGACCACCGCAAGTACGGTGTCGAGCGCGAGCACTACGCCGCCGCCGGCAACGCCCTGCTGGACGCGGCTCGCGACATCGACTCGGACGAGCCGTGGAGCCCGGAGAGCGACGCCGCGTGGCGGGAGATGATCGCGCTGATCACCACCACGATGTCCGACGCCGCCGACGCCGACGACTTCCCGGCCCTGTGGGGTGCCACCGTCGTCGGTCACGAGCGGGTGCTGCGCGACCTCGCCATCATCCGCCTCGAGTGCGACTCACCGATCCCGTACGCGGCCGGCCAGTACGTGAGCGTGCAGATTCCGCAGCGGCCGCAGATGTGGCGCTATCTCTCGCCCGCGATCCCGACGAACCCGTTCGGCCAGATCGAGTTCCACGTGCGGCGGGTCTCCGGCGGGTGGGTGAGCCCGGCGATGGTGAACGAGACGGCGGTCGGAGACCGCTGGCAGATCAGCTCTCCGCTCGGCGGCCTGCACGTGGACCTCGCGAGCGACCGGGACGTGCTGATGATCGCGGGCGGCACCGGCCTGGCCCCGCTGCGCGCCCAGGTGATGGACATGGCGCACCGGGGGATCAATCCGCGCGTACACCTGTTCGTCGGCGGCGCCTACCCGTGCGACCTGTACGACATCGAGACGCTCTGGCATCTCTCGCTGAGCAACCCGTGGCTCACCATCGTCCCGGTCACCGAGGAGGACGAGAACCCGTGGTGGCACCCGTATCCGGTGCTCGAACCGCCACACGGCTTGCACCAGCGACTGCGCGGGCCGATCGGCGCCGTGGTGAGCCGCTTCGGATCGTGGGCCGACCGGCAGGTCCAGATCTGCGGTTCGCCGTCGATGGTCAAGACCACCGCGTACGCGTTGCAGCGGGCGGGCACTCCGGTCGAGGCCATCTCGCACGACCCGCTGCGCTGAAACGGCCCACCCAGCGGGAGCACCTGTGGAATCCGTCGCCCGACCGGACTAGTGGACTCGAAACACACTGTCGCGCAGATTCATTCGACACGCGCACGGTGAGCCGATGTCGTTGACGCGACCCATGTCACACCCCTAGTGTCGGCGCATCCAAGCATCCGCTTGCCATCCGTCGTGTCTCCACTGGAGGTAACTGGCATGAAGTTTCGGCACTCAGCGCTCGTGGCGTCGATCGCCGTGTCCGCGTTGACCCTCGCGGGCTGTTCGAGTTCGGCGGCCGACGACGAGGCGTCCGACAGCGGGCCGTTCCGCGTCCTGGTGACCGGGGCGATCAGCGGTCAGGGATCGTTGGCCGCGAACGCGCAGACCTCGATCCTCGCCGCCAAGGCCGGCGTCGAGCAGGTCAACAAGGACGGCGGAATCGGCGGCCGCCAGGTGGAACTCACCGTCACCGACGACGGCGGCGACGCGACCAAGGCCGTGTCCAACCTGCGCGACGCGATCAATTCCGGCAAGAGGCCGGACCTGTACCTCAACTCGGGTCCGTCCACGGTGTCCGCGGCGACGCTCCCGATCCTGAAGCAGAACAAGATCCTCTCCTTCAATGTCGGTCCCACCAACGACTCCTCGGACCCGGCGCAGTTCCCGCTCAACTTCGACCTGTCCCCGTCGCCCACCGAGTACGCGGTGTCGATCGCCCGGTACGCGAAGAGCAAGAACTACCAGCAGGTGGGCGTCATCCACGGCAGCAGCGCCTACGGTGAGGCCTTCGGCCAGGCGATGGACGACGCGCTGTCCGCCGAGGGCGTCAGCGCATCGGGCGCCGAGGAGTACGACGTTGCGGCCCTCGACATGACGGCGCAGCTGCAGGCGCTCAAGAACAAGGGGACGCAGGCACTCGTCATCGACGCCTACGGTGCGCCGTTGGGCTATCTGCTCTCGAGCCTCGAGCGTCTCGACTGGAACATCCCGCTGATCGGCAACACGTCCGTCTCCGGCACGGCGCTGATCGCGAAGCCGGCCCCCGAGGGCGCGCTCGGTACCCGGGCGGCGTCCAATCTCGTGATGCAGGTGTTCCCGAGCACCGTCTACGACGCGTCCGACACCGCCGTCAACACGATGGTCGACGCGATGGCCTCGATGGGATCGATTCCCTCGACGCTGATCCTGGCCGACAACTACGACCCGTTCGGCCTCGTCGCCGCCGCCGCGAAGAAGGTCGGATCCACCGCGGACGCCACCGAACTCGCGAAGGCACTCGAGGATCAGGACGTGCTCGACGACGCGAAGACCGCGTTCCTGCCGCGCTACCACTACTCGGCGCAGTCGCACGCCCCCAACCTCGCCGACGACGGCTACCGCTTCGTGCCGCCGAGCAAGGTGGTCAACGGCCAGTACGGCAATCCGGCAGCCGCGTGAACGAAGGACTCCAACCATGACGGCATCACCGCTGCACGCACCGAGTCCACCACCGGGCGGTTCGGTCGAGGACCGGCTGCGGGCGGTCGAGGACACCCTCGCCGTCCTGCAGTTGGAGGGCGCCTACTCGCCGGCGTGGGATTCCGGCGACGCCGACGCGTGGGCGGCGCTGTTCACCGTGGACGGCGTGTTCGAACTCGCGGAGGTCGGGGCGGTCCCCGGCACCACGATCCGGGGACGCGACGCTCTCCGACAGTTCTGCGTCGACTTCACCGCCACGACGTCCGGGATCCATCTGCTCAACACTCCCTCGATCGTGCTGGACGGCGACGAGGCTACGGCGCGAGTACATTTCGAGTTCCGATCGGGCGCCTCGTCCGACACCGAGACCCGCCACGCCCACGTCGCGGGCCACTACACGGTGCAGTATCGGCGCACGCCGGAAGGCTGGCGAATCGCGCATCGACGGGAGGTGGCGGTGCGGCGCGACCGAGGCTGGTTCCACTCGTACTGACCCCGGCCCGGATGTAGGCTCGCGTCGGCAGCACCCCGTGTCCGCGACCGGAGGAGATCCGATGCCCGACCACCCGATTCTCGTGCTCGCCGCCACCGGCGGGCAGGGACGTGCAGTGTGCACCGCACTGCTCGAGCGTGGTGCACCGCTGCGCGCCCTGGTCCGGAACCCGAACTCGTCCGGCGCCCGGGCCCTCGCCGAGCGTGGCGCCGAGATCGTCACCGGGTCGCTCGACGACGCGAACTCGTTGGCCGCCGCGATGACGGACGTCGCGGCGGTCTTCGCGATGACGACCCCGTTCGAGTCCGGTGTCGACGCCGAGATCGATCAGGGACGCACGATCATCACCGCGGCCGGGCGGGCGCGGGTGCCGCACCTGGTGTTCAGTTCCGTCGCGGGCGCGGACCAGGACAGCGGTGTCCCGCATTTCGAGAGCAAGCGGGTGATCGAGGCGGATCTGAGGTCGAGCGGTCTGGCGCACACGATCCTCGGGCCCACCTACTTCTACGACAACGCGCTCGGCGGCGAGGACCGGATCCGCACCGAGGGGGTTCTCGACCTGCCGCTGCCGCCGGACCGCCCGCTGCAGCAACTCGATCGTCGTGATCTGGGCGCCTTCGCCGCGCACGTCCTGCTCTCCCCCGAGTCCTTCTCCGGACGCCGCATCGAACTGGCAAGCGACGCGCCGACTCCCGAGGCCATGGCCGTGGCACTCACCGCCGCGATCGGGTCGCCGGTCCGGTTCGAACCGGTGCCCCTCGGCGCGATCGACAGCCCCGACATGCACGCGATGTGGTGGTTCCTCAACGGCCCCGGCTACCGGGTCGACCTGGACGCATTGCACGCGGAAATCCCGGACGTCGGCTGGACGTCGTTCGCGGACTGGGCCACCCGCACGTTCGGGACGGCGAGCTGACGGCGTGCACCACATCCCACCCATGCGACCGGTCGACCGCGGTCGCCCCGACACTCCCCCGCCCCAACGGGGTTGGGTCGTGGGGGTCTGGTTCGTCGCGATCGTGTCCGCGGGCGTCGCACTGAGCGTCGCACCGCCGTCCACCGGCCTCGCAGTCGTCAGCGCCCTGGTGACGTGCGTCGGCGGGGCACTCGCTGCGGCGGCGACGGCCCGCACGCTGCGGGAGAACCGCGGGCTGCGGCTGCCGTGGTCGGGTCGGCCCCCGGTTCGTCCCCGGCGATGGGACCTGCTGTCGGGTAGCGGAGCACCCATGGTGGCGTTCGGAGCGGGCGTCTTCGGCCGCACCGTGGGAAGCCCCACTGCGGCTGTGGTGCTGCCGATTGCCGTCGTAGCCGTACTCACCGGCGTCCTGTGCGCCGCCCAGTGGCGGCACAACCGCCACGTCGTCACCTCGTGACCTGACATTCACACGGTTCCTCCGAACCGGGGACAATATCGGCATGCAGCAGGATTCCTGGACCGCGACCGTCGTCGAACACCACCGTCTCCGCAACGATCTGGCGGTGGTGCGTCTGATCGGCGACCCCGTCCCGTTCCGTGCCGGACAGTACGTCGACGTCGCCGTGCCGCAGCACCCGCGGTTGCCGCGCCGGTTGTCCCCGGCCCTGCCGCCGTCGCTCGACGGCAAGCTGGAGTTCCATGTGCGGACGGTGCCGGGCGGTTGGGTGAGCCGCAGCATCGTCGAGGACACTCGGCCCGGCGATCGGTGGCAGATCTCCTCGCCGCGCGGCGATCTCCGCATCGACGAGGACGGCCCGGCCGTGGTGGTGATGGTCGCGGGCGGCACGGGCCTGGCCCCGCTGCGGGCGCTCATCCTGGATCTGCTGCAGGTCGAGAATCCGCCGCAGGTGTACTTGTTCGTCGGGGGCCGCACCGCCACCGATCTGTATGCGTCGGACATGCTGTGGGTTCTCACGCAGCAACTGCCGTGGCTCACCACGGTTCCGATCGTCGAGGACGTCACCGATCCGGGCGGGCCCGACGAGTGGTACGACCGCATCGTCGCGGAGGTGGGGCCGGTCAACTTCCACGAGGACGATCTGCTCGAGGGCACCCTCGCCGACGTCGTCGCCGATCACGGCGCCTTCGTCGACCACCAGGTGCTGCTGTGTGGTTCGCCGGCGATGGTGCAGACCACCCGGGAGCGGCTGATCGCCACCGGAACCCCGGCCGAGGCCATCCGCGCCGACCCGTTCTGACGGATCGGCGCGGACCGCGTTCGGATCACACCGAGCGCGCGGCGCCCTCCCAGAACTGCGCGCGCAGGGCCTTCTTGTCGAGCTTGCCGAGCGGGGTCAGCGGCAGCGCGTCGACGAAGTCCACCGACTTGGGTGCATGCACGGAACCCTTTGCCGACCGGACGCGTTCGACGAGTTCGGCCGACTCCACCGTCTGCCCGTCGCGCAGCACGACGCACGCCTTGACGGCCTCGCCCCACTTCTCGTCGGGCACTCCGACGACCGCGACGGACGCGACCGCGGGGTGCCCGGAGATGACGTCCTCGATCTCGCGCGGGAACACGTTGAAGCCGCCGGTGACGATCATGTCCTTCTTGCGGTCGACGATGTAGAGGAAGCCGTCCTTGTCGGCGCGGGCGATGTCACCGGTGTGCAGCCACCCGCCGCGCAGCGCCTCGGCCGTCTCCTGCGGCTTGCGCCAGTACTCCTTCATCACCAGCGGCCCGCGCACGCAGATCTCGCCGAGTTCGCCCTGCGCCACCTCGTTCAGATCGTCGTCGAGCAGGCGGACGTCGAGCCAAGGCACGGGGCGGCCGCACGACGCGAGTCGCTCGACGTTCTCCGGGTCGTGCTCCTCCTTGCGCATGACGGTGATCGTCATGCCGCACTCGCTCTGCCCGAAGTACTGGAAGAAGATCGGTCCGAGCTTCGCGATGCCCTCCTGCAGTCGCGACGGCGACATCGCGGCGGCGCCGTAGAACAGTGTCTGCAGGCTCGAGACGTCGCGGGTCTCGAGATCCGGGTGGTCGAGCAGCATGTAGATCATGGTGGGCACCAACATGGTCGAGGTGATCTTGTACTTCTCGATCGCCTCGAGGACGGCGCCGGGCTCGAACGCCGGCAGCACCACCAGCGAGCCACCGCGCATCAGCGTCGGCACGAAGAACGCCATGCCCGCGTGCGACAGCGGCGTGCACGCGAGGAATCGCATCTCGTCCGGGAACTGCCATTCGGCCATCTGGATCTGCGGCAGCGTCACGCCGGAGCGGAACGTGTTGACCACGCCCTTCGGCTTACCCGTGGTGCCGCCCGTGTAGACCATGCTCGACGGGTCGTCGCCGTCCACGGCCGCGGCCACCAGCCGCTGCGGCGCGAACGTCTTCGCCAGTTCGAGGATGTCGACGCCCACCTCGGAGGGGCCGAGCGAGAACAGATTCTTCAACGTCGGCACCGCGGCCTTCAGCTCCGCCGCCCGGCCCTCGAAGGCCGTCGGGTCGAAGATGAGGGTCTCGATCTCGGCGTCGCCCAGGATGTAGCTGTGGTCGTCGAGCGAACCCATCGGGGCGAGCGCGGTGTTGCGGCAGCCGAGGATCATCTGCGAGCCCACACTGATGAGGACCTCGGGGCGGTTCTTCGACAGCATCGCGACGGTCGAGCCCTTGCCGACGCCCAGCGATTCGAGGGCCTGCCCGAAACTGCTGATCTGGTCGCGCATCTGGCCGCCGGTGAGCACGACGTCACCGAGGTAGAGCGCCGGCCGGTCGGCGTTGCGCTCGAGCGCGGTGATCAGCAGGTCAGCCAGGAAACGCGGGCGGTGGAGAAGGTCGTCGAACTCGTCGGTCATGTGTGTTCCTTCTGCGTGCACGGATCCGACGGCAGCGCTGCGCGCGCCCGTCGCGCCGGGTCGGCCAGTGTGGCCCGGGTCACCGACACGATAACCGCATTACGGCAGAACTGGAACCTGTTACACCTTCCCGCCCGGACCCGCACCCCTCAGTTCCGGCCGTCGAACAGCGCGTCGGGACGTAGCTTCTCGCCGAGCACCCGGGCGCGCTTGGACGCGAGCCGCTCGAACGACTCGGGGTGCGTGAGGATCCAGAAGTCGTCGCGGGCGATGCCGTCGAACAGCAGCTTCGCGGCCTCGTCCGCGGTCATGCCTTCCCGGATCTGGTCGCGCCAGAATCCGGCGTCGGCCGCGGTCTGCTCGTGCACCGGGGCGTCCTCGAAGATGCGCGTGGCCACCTGGCCCGGACTGAACACCGACACCGCGATCTGCGGGAACGCCTCGGCGCATTCGAGATACACGCTCTCGGTGAGCGCCTGGACGCCGTGCTTGGACGCCGCGTACGCGGTCATCCGCGGGGTGATCGCGATGCCGCCCACCGAGCACGTGTTGACGATGTGCGACGGCCGCGGGTCGGCGCCCATCCGCGGAACGAACGACCGGATGCCGTGGAAGACGCCGAGCAGGTTCACATCGATCACCCGCCGCCACTCGTCGGCGGGCACCTCCCACGTGAAACCGAGCGACTCGAGTCCGGCGTTGTTGAGCAGCACCGTCACCTCGCCGAACTCGGCATAGGCGGCTTCGGCGAGCGCGTCGACCGCGGCGGCGTCGCGGACGTCGGTCGGCACCGCGAGCACGGCGGCGCCGTCGGCCCGCAGGTCGGCGGCGACGGCGTCCAACCGCTCGGCCGCGACGTCGGCGAGCACCACGTTCATGCCGAGCGACGCCGCGTACCGCGCGGCGCCCTCCCCGATCCCGCTGCCCGCACCGGTCACGACCGCGGTGCGGCCTCGCAGATCCTCGAGCCTCACAGGTCTCCTCCTACTTCACGCAGTGGCCGGCATCGACCGGCAACGTCACGCCGGTGATGTAGCGGGATTCGTCGGACGCGAGGAACAGGCTCGCGTTGGCGATGTCCTCGGGTTCGATCATCGCGACGGGCAGCAGGTGCATCGACTGCGTTCCCGCCTCGAACTGTTCCTGCGTCGGCTCGTCGACACCGGGGCAGAACGTCCGCATCGTGGACTCGTTCTGGATCATCGTGGTCCGCGTGTTCGCGGGATGGATCGTGTTGACCCGCACGCTGTGCGGCGCAAGCTCGTTCGCCAGCGACTTCATGAGGCCGACGACGCCGTGCTTGGCGGCCGTGTAGTGCCCGACGCTCACCAGTCCGCGCAGACCCGCGATGGAGCTGATCAGGATGATCGAGCCACCGCGGCCGCCGTCGACGATGTGCGGGATGCCGGCCTTGCAGGTGCGCCACACGCCGGTGAGGTTCACGTCGAGCATGGTCCGCCAACGCTCGGCGCCCATCTCGACGGCGGCACCGGACGAGCTGATACCGGCGGTCGCGCAGATGACGTCGAGCCGCCCGAGCGCCTCGACACCGGCGTCGACCGCGGACGTCAGCGCCTGCTGGTCCCGGACGTCGGCCTCGAACGCGCAGATCTTGCGGCCCAGCGACTCCACCTGCCGCACGGTCTCGGCGAGATCCTCCGGCGACGCCCCGGGGGTGGTCGAATGTTCGACGGGCGCGCACACGTCGACGGCGATGATGTCGGCGCCCTCCTGCGCGAAGCGCACCGCCTGTGCGCGGCCCATTCCCCGCGCGGCGCCGGTGATCAGCGCGACCTTGCCTTCGAGACGTCCGCTCATCACGCCACCTTCTGGGTCTGACCGGCATCGATGACCATCTGCAGGCCTGTGACGTACCGGGATTCGTCCGATGCCAGGAACAGCACCGCATTGCTCACGTCGATCGACTCCACCCACGGCACCGGCAGCAGCATCCGCTGCGACAGCACCTCGGCGACGTCCGCCTCGGTCGGATTCTCGAGGTCGGGACGCAGACGGGCGAACGTCGTCGGATTGATCGTCATCGGAGTCGCGACGGCGCCGGGGTGAATCGTGTTGACGCGGATCGACCGCTTGCCCAGTTCGTTCGCGAGAGTCTTGGACAGACCGGTGATCGCGTGCTTGGCCGCCGAGTAGTGCGACGCGCCGGGCACGGCCTTGATCGCGGCGGTGGAACTGACGATGACGACCGAACCGCCGTCCGGGTTCAGTTCGGCGACACCCGCCTTGACGGTGTGCCACGTGCCGGTGACGTTGACGTCGATCGACCGGTTCCAGATGTCGTCGTCGATCGTCCACGAGGGTCCGGGGTTGTCGCAGATACCGGCGTTGGCGACAACGGTGTCGAGCGGGCCCAGCTCGCGCACGCCCGCCTGCACGGCCGCGGTGAGCGCGTCGAGGTCCCGGATGTCCGCGGTGCCGGTGACCGCGCGGCGGCCCAGTTCCCGCACGAGGCGCGCGGTCTCGGCCAGGTCGGCCTCCGACTGCTCCCCGGGGAGGTCGATCGCGAGGATGTCGGCGCCCTCCTCCGCGAGACGGACCGCGTGCGTGCGTCCCATTCCCTTGCCTGCGCCCGTGATGAGCACGACCTTGCCGGCCATTCGTGTCATGGTCAGTCCTTTCGCCCTTCGCGACGCTAACCAGCGCGACCGAGCCGGCGGCAGGGTTCGTCCCGTGTGGTGGGAGGCCCCCGTGGTGTCCGGCCGTCCCGCATCTCACGGACCGCGTGAGCAGCGGGACGACGTGGTGCTATACCACAGCTACCAGGGTGTTCCACCCAGCGGGAGAAGCCCTTCCCGCGCGACACGCCGCCGAGTTCTATGAGGCGCATCACAGGACGGTGACCCCTCACTGCACGGAGGAACACATGGCATTCGACGCTGCCCCCACCAACGACACCGACGAGATCCGCGAGATCGTGGCCGCTGCGGCGCCCACCCGTTTCGCGCGCGGCTGGCACTGCATCGGTCTCATCCGGGACTTCAAGGACGGCAAGCCGCACTCGATCGAGGCGTTCGGCACCAAGCTGGTCGTGTTCGCCGACAGCAAGGGCGAGCTCAACGTCCTCGACGCGTACTGCCGCCACATGGGCGGTGACCTGAGCCAGGGTGAGATCAAGGGCGACACCATCGCGTGTCCGTTCCACGACTGGCGCTGGAACGGCAAGGGCAAGTGCACCGACATCCCCTACGCCCGGCGCGTTCCCCCGGTCGCCAAGACCCGCGCGTGGACCACGCTCGAGCGCAACGGCCAGCTGTACGTCTGGAACGACCCGCAGGGCAACCCGCCGCCGGCCGACGTCACGATCCCCGAGATCGCGGGCTACGGCACCGACGAGTGGACCGACTGGAGCTGGAAGACCCTGCGCATCAAGGGTTCGCACTGCCGCGAGATCGTCGACAACGTCGTCGACATGGCGCACTTCTTCTACATCCACTACTCGTTCCCGCGCTACTTCAAGAACGTCTTCGAGGGCCACACCGCCACGCAGTACATGCACTCGACCGGCCGTGAGGACATCGTCTCGGGCACCAACTACGACGACCCCAACGCCGAGCTGCGTTCGGAGGCCACGTACTTCGGCCCGTCGTACATGATCGACTGGCTCGAGTCGGACGCCAACGGCCAGACCATCGAGACCGTCCTCATCAACTGCCACTACCCGGTGAGCAACAACGAGTTCGTGCTGCAGTACGGCGCGATCGTCAAGAAGCTGCCGGGCCTGTCGGAGGAGGAGTCGACCGGCATGGCGGCGCAGTTCGCCGAGGGTGTCGAGATGGGCTTCGAGCAGGACGTCGAGATCTGGAAGAACAAGGCGCCCATCGACAACCCGCTGCTGTCGGAGGAGGACGGTCCGGTCTACCAGCTGCGTCGCTGGTACCAGCAGTTCTACGTCGATGTCGAAGACATCACGGAAGACATGACCAAGCGCTTCGAGTTCGAGATCGACACCACCCGGGCGGTCGCGAGCTGGGAGCAGGAAGTCGCCGAGAACATGGCCAAGCAGGCCCCGAACTCGCCCGCGAACTCCTAGCCTCCGGTTCGCCGAACCACACCCACCCAGAAGGAAATCCAGATGAGTTACGAAGTCCTGTCCCGCATCGAGGCCGCCGCCGACGACATCTTCGTCGAGGGCGTGGAGGCCGAGCGGATCGGCAAGGTGGCCGATGCGACCGCCAAGCGCATGAAGGAGGCCGGCTCGATCCGGATGCTCCAGCCGAAGGAGCACGGAGGCCTCGAGGTCCATCCGCGCGAGTTCGCGGAGACCGTCATGCGCACGGCGTCGCTGAATCCGTCGGCCGGCTGGGTCCACGGCATCGTCGGCGTGCACCCGTGGCAGCTGGCCTTCGCCGATCCCAAGGTCCAGCAGGAGGTCTGGGGCGAGGATCAGGACACGTGGCTCGCGTCGCCGTACATGCCCGGCGGCATGTGCGTGCCGGTCGACGGCGGATACAAGTTCTCCGGCAAGTGGTCGTTCTCCTCGGGAACGGACCACTGCGACTGGGCCTTCCTGGGGGCCTTCGCCTGCAACCCGGACGGCAGCATGGAGATGCCGCCCCGGATGCTGCACGTGATCATCCCGCGCACCGACTACGAGATCATCGAGGACTCGTGGGACGTCGTGGGTCTGCGCGGCACCGGCTCCAAGGACGTCGTCGTCAAGGACGCGTTCGTGCCGGATTACCGCGTCATGGACTGCGACGAGGTCATCGACGGCACCGCGGTGCGCAAGTACGGCCGCACCGAGACGCTGTACCTGATGCCGTGGTCCAACATGTTCCCGCTCGGCATCACGTCGGCCACGATCGGCATCTGCGAGGGCGTGCTGCACCACGCCAACGAGTACCAGCGCGAGCGGATCAACCCGCAGGGCACCGCGGTCAAGGACGACCCGTACACGATGTTCGCGGTGGGCGAGGCCACCGCGAAGCTGCGTGCGGCCCGGGACTCGCTGCTGGCCAACGTCGATCGCATGTGGGATCTGGTGGACGCCGGCAAGACTCCGACGTTCGAGCAGCGCGCGCTCGGCCGCGAGACCCAGGTCAACGCCGCCTGGCAGGCCGTCACGGCGATCGACCAGGTCTACGCCCGCTGCGGCGGCAACGCACTGCGCATGGACAAGCCGATGCAGCGCTTCTGGCGTGACGCACACGCGGGTTTGCACCACGCGATCCACGTCCCCGGCACCGTGTACCACGCGGCGACGCTGAGCAGCCTCGGCGTGGATCCGCAGGGTCCGCTGCGTTCCATGATCTGATCCGCTGGATCACCACTACTTCGAATTAACAACGGAGACAAACCATGACGAACCCCAATGTCGGCGGCTTCGGCACCGACATCCGCGCTCTGGGCTACGTGAAGGTCCAGACCAACGACATCGAGCGCTGGCGCACCTTCGCGTTCGACGTGCTCGGCTTCGCACAGGGCTCCGGCCCGGACCCCGATGCCCTCTACCTGCGCGTGGACGAGCGGGCCGCCCGCATCGTCGTCGTGCCGGGTGAGACCGACGAGGTCGTCACCGTCGGCTGGGAGGTCCGCGACCACGCTGCCCTGGTCCGGGTCAAGGAGGCCGTCGAGCGCGCCGGCATCGCGGTCAAGCCGCTCTCACTCGAGGAGGCGGACGCCCGCCGCGTCGAGGAGGTCATCACCTTCCAGGATCCGGCCGGCACCACGCTCGAGGTCTTCCACGGCGCGGTCCTCGACCACAGCCCGGTGGTCACCCCGTTCGGCGCCAAGTTCGTCACCGGCGCACAGGGTCTCGGCCACGTCGTGCTGCCCACGATGGATCCGAACGGCACGTTCGACTTCTACACCGACGTCCTCGGCTTCCTGCCGCGCGGCGCCTTCCGGATCCCGGCACCGCCGGAGTTCGGTCCGCTGCGGGTGCGCTTCCTGGGTGTCAACCAGCGTCACCACAGCCTGGCGCTGTGCCCGGCCCCGCACGGCGGAGCCCCCGGCCTGGTGCACATCATGGTCGAGGTCGACACCCTCGACGCCGTCGGCCAGGCGCTCGACCGCGTGATGAAGGACGGTTTCTCGGTGTCCTCGACGCTGGGCCGCCACACCAACGACAAGATGGTGTCCTTCTACGTCCGCGCCCCCGGTGGTTGGGACATCGAGTTCGGCACCGAAGGCAGTCTGGTCGACGAGGCGTTCTACACGTCCGAGGAGATCACCGCCGACAGCTACTGGGGCCACGACTGGTCCGGTAGCGAGCCGCTCGCCGCGATGTAAGACCGCTCCACAACTGCACACCGCTCCCGTCAGGGGGAACCCCGTCCCACCAGGGACAGCCGGGTTCCCCCTTTCGGCGTTTACCGATCTTGGTGATCCACTTCACAAATCTCGAATCGTGTGCCATTATTTCTAATCGAAACACCCACGTCAGATGGGTCTCGCCGCGATGCTCGACAACAGTGAGGGAGACATCGATGACCGCACACGACTCCACGGACGCGGCTCCGACCGCAATTCTCGAGCGAGTCTCGCTCGTCCTGGACACGTTCGACGGCCCCGGCCGCCTCACGCTCGCCCAGGTCGTCAAGCGCACCGGACTGCCGCGCTCGTCGGCGCACCGGATCCTCGAACGACTCGTCGACATGCGGTGGCTGCGACGCGAGGGTCGCGACTACGAGCTGGGGACGCGGCTGATGGAGCTCGGCTCGATCGCCGTCCACCAGAACCGCCTGCACACCGCGGCGGCCCCGATCCTCCAGGAACTGCACCGCGTCACCGGGTACGTCGTCCACCTCGGCGTGCTCGACGGCACCGACGTGCTCTACCTCGACAAGGTCGGCGGTCGCCTCGCCGCCGAGCTACCGACCCGCGTGGGCAGCCGCTACCCGGCCCGCAACTCCGCGATCGGCAAGGCCCTGCTCGCGTACACGCCGGGCGGCTGCGAGGACCTCCTCGACTTCACGCCGGAACTGCACAAGGTCCGCGAGATGGGGGTCGCGTACGAGGTCAGCCAGATCTCCGGCGGCATCGGCATGATCGCGGTCCCGGTCGGACCCATCGGAGGGGTCACCGCCGCCATCTCGATCTGCGGGCCGACCACCCATCTCAAGTTCGACCACCGGCACACCGCGCCGGTGCGGATGGCCGCCGCCTCGATCCTCCAGGCGATGACCGGACGCACCCGCGGCGCCGCACCGATCACGCACCGCAATCGTCTGCAGAGCCTGCCCACGGCGGCGCCGCGCACCCGACTGCAGTACGCCTGAGTTCCGATCAGACCGGCCCGAGGGAGGGTAGGGCAGTCAGCCCTGCTCGCCCTTCCCCAGGCCCTGGACGAAATCCTCGACATCACGCCAGGATCCGGCCACCTCCGGGATCGGGTTGCCGAGTTCGTCGCGTTCGCGCACCCGCGAGAGCGTCTCGGCGGCGTCGTCGATGTCGGCGAGCAGTTCCTTCGCGAGGTCGATCTCCGACTGGTAGTAGCGCTGCGCCCACTTCAAGCTCATCTTGGAGAACGCCCACGCCGGCTCGCGCGTGGCGTGGTCGCCGTGCAGCTGCGCGCGCTGCCGGAGGTCCTCCATGTTGTCGATGTGCGACTGCACCAACGCCTTCAGCTGCTCGGGCTCGTTGAGATGGCCCATCCACAACCGGAGCAGTAAACCGTGCTTGAGCACCGGCTGCTCGACCGGCGCGTCACGGGACCAGTTCCGCACGGCACGGGTCCCGCGCGCGGTGATCGTGTAGACGCGACGTCCGCGCTCGCCGGGCTCGGAGACCATCTCGGACTCCACCAACCCGGAGGCCTCGAGCTTCTTGAGTTCGCCGTACACCTGGCTGATCGACGGGCTCCAGTAGAAGAACCCGATGCTCCAGTCGGCCCACTTCTTGAGGTCGTATCCGGTGAGCCCCTCGCCCAGGGTCAGCATCCCCAGAACCGCCCAGCTGGTCGCGGGCAGCGACGGGTAGCCGGCGTCGTCGGCGTCGGTGACGGGCTCGGTGTCGGACATGGCCGAAGCCTAACAGCCCAGGTAGAAGCGGGTTACAGGCGAGTAGCACATGCCCACTCACCGGGAGCGAGCCTCCCGCTCGGTGGGAGAACCGCACGCGCGTGGCCCGAGAAGTGACTACCGTCACCGGAGGAATCAGGAGGTCCGTCCATGGAAAGCGTCAACTGCAACA
This sequence comes from Prescottella sp. D32, assembly GCF_037287305.1. Taxonomy (NCBI): domain Bacteria; kingdom Bacillati; phylum Actinomycetota; class Actinomycetes; order Mycobacteriales; family Nocardiaceae; genus Rhodococcus; species Prescottella sp. D32. The sequence goes on along the minus strand of NZ_JARBSW010000001.1, from coordinate 1,007,640 downwards.
CCTGCGGTAACCGAGTGCTCGTCGAGAAGTACAGCGATGCCCACACCAGCATCCAGTGGCTCGACGACGCCGACAACGCGTGCCCCCAGTTCGCCGAGTCGCGGACCCAGGACGGTCGCGCATGGGTCCCCACCTGCCACAAGCTGCAGGAGACGATCGACGACCTGATCATCTCCGGCCAGCTCGGCCTGTCGCTGCGCAGCTACCCGGTGCCCGGACGCCTCGAGTGATCGGTCGGCGTGGCAGTCCCTGCTACCGGGATTGTCACGCCCCCAGCTCGATTCGTGCCCTACGTTCGAACGATGAAGTGGGCATTGCCGGGCGCGATGATCGCGACCCCAGAGCTGATCGAACTGGCGCGCGTGGCCGACGAGTGCGGCTACGACGCGATCGCCATGCCGGATTCGGTGTTCTATCCCGAACACGTCTCGGCCGACTACCCGTACTCGCCCGACGGCAAGCGGATGTGGTCCCCCGAGACCCCGATGCCGGACCCGTTCATCGCAATGACCGCGATGGCCGCCGTCACCACGCGAATCGGCTTCTACACCAACGTCCTGAAACTGCCGCTGCGTGACCCGCTGCTCACCGCCAAGCAGGTCTCGACGATGGCGGTGATGTCCGGCAACCGGATCGCGATCGGCGTCGGACTGTCGTGGATTCCCGAGGAGTTCCGTTTCACCGGCACCGAGATGCGCACCCGCGGCGCCCGGACCGACGAGGCCATCCAGATCCTGCGAGCCGTCTGCGCCGGCAACGGACCCCAATGGGTCGAGTTCCACGGCAAGCACTACGACTTCGACCGGTTGATGATCAGCCCCGCGCCGGATCGTCCCGTGCCCGTCTACGGCGGCGGCCACAGCGAGGCCGGACTGCGCCGTGCCGCACGCTTCGCCGACGGCTGGATCTCCGTCAACACCGACACCGTGCAACTGAAGGACGCGATCGCGCGCCTGACCGAACTGCGCACCGAAAACGGCCGGGAGAACGAGCCGTTCGAGATCGACGTCTCCCCCACCGACGTCTCCGACATCGACGGCTACCGCGCCCTGGCCGACATCGGCGTCACCCGGTGCCGGGTCACGCCGTGGCGGCTGTACGACGTCGACCCGTCGGATCCGCGGGGGCGCCTCGACGCCGTCCGCCGCTTCGCGGACGACGCCGCGCGCGTCTGAGACGTCAGTCCCGGCGTCCGTCGAGTCCCACCGTCCAGGTGAGAAATTCGTCGAGGTCGTCGGCGCCGATGTCCAGCGCCGACGGCCGCACCAGCACGGTGTCGACGCCGAGGTCCCGCGCTTCGCGCGCCGACGCCGTCATCGCGTCGAAGCCGCGGGCCGTCGGCAGCATCATCTGGACCTCGGCCTCGGCCGGGTCGCGGTCCTGTTCCTCGAAGCAGGCGCGCAGCAGCGTGATGCTCTCCGCGAGCCGGACCGTGTCGGCGGGTGCCGCGGTCCAGCCGTCGCCGACGCGCGCGATCCGGTCGAAGTTCCGCTTGGACGGCGCCATCCCGAAGATGATCGGGACCCGGGTCTGCACGGGCCGGGGCAGGCTGTGGAAGTCGTCGAACGCGAATCCGCTGCCGGTGAACGACGCCGGCGGCGCGTCCCACAGTTCGCGGCACGCGGCCACCGTCTCCTCGAGCCGGCCGAACCGACGCTCGAACGGAATGCCCGCCGCCGCGTACTCGGCCTGCTGCCAGCCCACCCCCACCCCGATCCGGGTGCGGCCGCGGGACAACACGTCCAGCGTCGCGATCTGCTTGGCCAGCAGCAGTGCCGGGCGCAGCGGGGCCACCAGCACGTACACCCCGAGGTCCACCCGCTCGGTCACCGCGGCCACCGCCGACAGCAGCGACATCGGTTCGAGCCACGGCTGCCCCAGTTCGAACGGGAAGCCGTTGTCCCGCACCCGTTCGGCGTGCGCCTGCCTCGAGAACCCGAGATGGTCCGACGTCGTGATCAGGTCGACGCCCCGCCGGTCGGCCTCGGCCGCCAGATCGAGCAGCCCGCGGTGGTCGCCGTCGTAGAAGCGCTCGGCGCCGAAGACGTCCAGTCCGATCCGCATGTGTTCCTCTCCTCGTATCCGTGAAATGCCGTATCCGTGAAATGCCGAACGGGAGTCCGCGGCACGGTTTCGCGAGCGAAGCGTGCCGGGAACTCCCGTTCGGCGGGGTGTGTCAGACGCGCCCGAAGTACGCGTCCTTGAGGACCGCGATGTCGTCGATCTCCGCCGCGGGCGAGTCCATGACGACCTTGCCGATGTCGAGGACGGTGACGTGGTCGGCGACGCTCATCGCCGCCTCGACGGCCTGCTCGACGAGGAGCACGGCCAGGCCGGTCTCCTTGAGCAGCTGCACCCGCTCCATCACCTCGTTGACGATGACGGGGGCGAGACCGCCGGACGGCTCGTCGAGGAGCAGCAGCGTCGGGTTCGACATCAGTGCCGCACCGATCGCAAGCATCTGCTGCTGGCCACCGGACATCGAGCCCGCCAGCAGGTTCCGCTTCTCACCCAGGATCGGGAACATCTCGTAGATGCGCTCGACGTCGGGCTTGAGCGCGCTGCGCCTCATCTTCCGCGTGTAGCCGCCGAGCAGCAGGTTCTGCTCGATGGTCTGCTTGTGGAAGACCCGTTTGCCCTCCTGCACGTACGCCATCCCGCGGCGCACCCGCTGGTGCGCGGCGACACCGGAGATGTCCTGGCCGTCCATCTCGATGGTGCCGCCGTGGACCTTGTTCAGGCCCGAGACGGCGCGCAGCGTGCTGGTCTTGCCGGCACCGTTGCGGCCCAGTAGTGCCGTGACCTGCCCCGGGTAGACGTCGAACGAGACGTCCCACACCACCCGCAGGTCACCGTAACCGGACTGCAGATTCCGAACGCTCAGAACCGGTTTCATCACTCCACCTTCTCCAGCTCGGAGGCCGTGCCGCTGTCGGGATCGACACCGAGGTACTCGCTGAGCACCCGAGGGTGGTGCTCGATCTCCGCGGGCGGGCCGGACGCGATGACCTGTCCCTGTGCCAGCACGACGATGGTGTCGGCGAGCGAGAGGACCAGTCGGAAGTTGTGCTCCACCAGGAGCACGGTGGCTCCGGCGTCGCGCAGTGCCTGGATCAGCACCGACAACCGCACCAGTTCGTCCTCGTCCATGCCGGACGCGATCTCGTCGAGCAGCAGCACGCGCGGTTCGGCGATCACCGCGCGGGCCACCTCGAGCATGCGCCGCATGCCCAGCGGCAGCGACGTGGCGACCTCGTTGCGCAGGTGCGACATACCGACGAGCTCGAGAACCCGCTCGGCCTCGGCGATGTCCGCCTTGGCGACCTTGCGGAAGCTCGGCAGCCGCAGGATCGCGGAGATCATCGACGCCCGGTCGGTCATGTACCGACCCGACGCGACCGCCTCGAGCACGGTGACGTTCTCGGGGATGTTCGGGGTCTGGAACGTGCGGGCCACGCCCTCCCGTGCCACCCGGTGCGACGAGAACTTCTGAACCTCGGTGTCGCCGATGACAATCCGGCCCGCGTCCGCGGTGTAGAAGCCGCAGATCATGTTCAGCATCGTCGTCTTGCCCGAACCGTTCGGGCCGATCAACGCCGTCACCTGCCCCGGCTCGGCGCGCAGCGTCGCCGACTTCAGCGCCTGATTGCCGCCGAACGCCTTCGAGATGCCGTCGACCACCAGGGTGGACCCGGAGATCGGCGCCACGACCGGAATCTCGTTCGGATCCCGTGGCTCCGGCCGCTCCATCGCCCCGATGCCGGACTTGCGGTCCAGTTTGGTCGCCAGGGCGCGGAACACCTTGGTCAGACCGCCCGAGAGCAGCACCCCACCGAGGATCAGGAAGCCGCCGTAGAACAGCAGCGAGTACTCCTGGAACGCGGTGGACTGGTTGGGGCCGAACTGCATGATGGCCGCACCGATGACCGCGCCGTACACGCTGGCCGAGCCACCGAGGATCGACGCCGCCAGCACCGCGGTGGCGAACGTGAACCCGAACGCCTCCGGGGAGATGAACAGGTCGGTGTTCGCGAACAGCGCACCCGCCAGACCGGCCGGCAGGGCACCGATCGCGTAGCCGAGCAGCTTCATCCGGTACACGGACACGCCCTGGGACTGGGCGAGGACCGGCGACTGCTTGAGCGTGCGGAACGCGATGCCGTGACGCGAGACCACCAGGTTGCGCATCACCACGAACCACAGGATCGTCACGCCGACGACGAGGTAGTAGAAGTCCTTGTCGATGTCCTGCCCGAAAAGCGTCGGAGGCTCCATGCCGGACAGGCCGTTACGGCCACCGGTGTTGCCACCGAAGATCGCCAGGATGTCGGGCACCAACAGGATCAGGAAGAACGACGTCATCGCCAGTGACCAACTGCCCAGGCGCAGACCCGGGATACCGGTGATGATGCCGACCAGGAGCGCGACCGCACCGGCGGCCACCAGTTGCAGCAGGATCTCGGTGTGCCCGGCCTGTGACAGCAGCCCGGCCGTGTACGCGCCGGCCGCGTACATCGCGGCCTGACCGAGTGCGAGTTCGCCTGCGTAGCCGAGGCTGAGGTTCAGACCACTGACCACCAGGGCGAGGATGCAGGCGAGCTGCAGCTGACGGGTGTTGGTGGCGTCCATGCCGAGCATGGGCGCGAAGAACACCGCGGCACCGAAGACGAGCGCGAAGATCCAGCTGGGGATCGCGCGGAGAGTCCGCCAGATCTGCATGGCTACACCACCCGTTCCTTCACCGTGCCGAACAGCCCGGCCGGCTTGACCATCAGGATGACGATCAGCACCACGAACACGGCGATGTTGCTGTACTGGCTGCCGAACCACAGCGCGGTGAACGACTCGACCAGTCCGACAGTCAGGCCACCGATGAGAGCGCCCGGCAGCGAACCGAATCCACCGATCGCCAGTGCGACGAAGCCCTTGAGGGCGAGTGCCGCGCCGAGCGTCGCGACCGCGAACGTCTTCGGGCCGACGAACAGGCCCAGGACGCCGGCGAGCGCACCGGAGAAGGCGAACGCGCCCATCGCGATCCGGCGCACGTTCACGCCACGGAGCATCGCGGCCTCGCGGTCCTCCGAGACACCCATCAGCGCCAGACCGGTCATGGTCCGCTTGCTCAGCTGTCCCAGCGCGATCACGAGCACGATCGACAGCACCAGCAGCGCGATCTCCACCGGATACGTGCGCCCACCCAGCAGGGTGATGGGATCGTTCGATCCGAAGAACGGAACCGTCAGCGGCTCGCTGCCCCAGATCAACTGCGTCGCGCCGTTGAGCAGGGTCGCCGCGCCCAATGTCGTCACCAGTTGGTTCTGGTGGTCGGCGACCGGTCTGATCGCGACCACCTCCTCGATCGCGGCGAGGACCATCACCGTCACCGTCGCCATGACGGCGACGACCAGCACGGGAAGCTTCAGGGTCACCAGACCCGTGTAAGCGACGAACGTGCCGACCATCATCAACTGCGCCTGCGCGAAGTTGAAGGTGTTCGACGAGACGAACACGATGTTGTACCCGATGGCGACGAGCACGTACACAGCGCCGAGGGCGAGCCCCGACCACAGAATCGTCACTGCGAGAACCTCCTTCGCGTCGCGGAGGGAGCGTTGGTCAGGGAACTCATGCCGCCGGGTTACCGAACTGGCCGTTGACGACCTTGGTGGGCGCGATGAACTTCATCTCGTCCTGGTTCGGGTTGGGACCGTGGTTGTCGGCGGTGAAGTTGTAGCGCGACAGGAACGCGGTCTTGGCGTTCGCCTGGACCTCTTCGGTCTCGAGTGCCTGCGCGAGCTTCTCGGCGTCGGTGGTGGTGCCGGCCTTCTCCGCGGCCGCGGCGACGAGCGGGAACGCGTCGTAGTTGTCGGCGATGATGAGCGTCGACGGGATGGTGCCCAGAGAGGCCATGGTGTCGACCATCTGGTTCACGGCCGCGTTGTCCGGGTCGTACACGGTGCTCGTGAAGACCTGCGCGACAAGGTTCTTGACCTCAGGGGTGCCCAGGACACCGTTCGGCGGCTCGTTCGCGACGAGGCTGGTGCTGGCCACCGAGGTGTTGCCGACCAGCGGCACGTCCCAGCCCAGACGCTGCATGCTCTGCAGGAGGTAGCCGAGCGGGGCGCCGTAGGCGTCCACCGCGAGGGCCTTGGCACCGGCGTTCTTGAGCGCCTGCAGCTGGGCGGTCATGTCGAGGGCGGTAGCCTCGTACTCCTCGTTGCCGGCCTGCTTCAGACCTGCCGACTCGAGCGCGGTCGTCATCTCCTTGCCGAACAGCTCGCCGTAGGCGGTGCTGCCGTGGATGACGCCGATGCTGTCGTAGCCCTTCTCCTTCGCGTGACCGACGATGCCGCGAGCATTGTCGGCGGCACCGGGCGCGAGGTCGAAGTTGAGCGGGAACTTCGACGGATCCGTCGAGTCCTGCGTCGGCGCAACGTTGAACGAGAGGATCTTGTTCTGCTTGAGGATCGGCAGGACGGCCGCGCCGACGGACGACGGGCCGGAGTTGAGGACCAGGTCCGGCTTCTGCTTGTTGATCGCCTCGCGCACCTTGGTGACCGCGATCGTGGCGTCGCCGGCGTCGTCGACGACGGTCAGCTCGATCTTGCGGCCGCCGATGCCGCCCGCCTGGTTCTGCACCTCGACGCCGGCCTTGGTCGCGAGGATCGACGTGTCCGCGTTGGCCTTGAGGACACCCTGCGCGCTGATGCCGCCGGTGACGAGCACGCGGTACGGCTGATCGGCACCGCCGGCCTCGGCGGAATCCGCACTTCCACACCCGGCCATCGTCAACACCGACGCGGCCACTGCCGCGACGAGAACTGGACGCCGACTCTTCATGACTGCCCTCCTAGAACACCCGCTACGTACAAAACCAAGCGCTCGCTTGGCGTCTTGGGACGCAGAAATGCCCGGCCGACGACCACGAGGGCCCTACCTTGACAACCGGTAGTGGCGCAGCAGACGCCCCGACACGTCGAACTGCACTGTCTCACCGACCGAGCACTTCCCATCAAGCACTTGCTTGATTCACCAAGCACTTGATTGAGTGGGAGCATATGGGTGTGACATAGGTAACGTCAACCGGGAGCCCCACGGGGTGGGAAGCGGCCAACGGGAAGCCCCGGCACGGATCCCGGGCCACCGCGTGTCCTGAACTCCCGTTCGCCGACCGGCGGAGGAGTTGTCCACAGCTCCCGGCAATTCCACAACGATTCTCGAACGCGTCTCCCGAACCGACTTCCCGTCGGATCACGCGGCAACGGTTTCGGCATGACCGCACTCCTGGAACCTTTCCGTGGCACCGTGGCGCTCGACCGGGGGTTGGTAAGTCGACGCGGCCTGCGTCGCCACTACACCCGCCTCTACCCGGACACCTACGTACGCAACGATCTCGACGTCGACGCCTGCCTGCGCGCCCGAGCGGTGTGGTGTTGGGCCGGCGGCCGCGGCGCGCTCGCGGGACACTCCGCCGCGGCCCTGTGGGGCACCAAATGGATAGACGGCGCTGCGCCCGGCGCGCTCGCGTCCACCGACCACCTTCGTCCGCCACCCGGCATCGCGCTCTACCGCGACGCGATCCCGGCGGCCGAGGTCGCCTCCCGCGGCGGCGTCGCGCTGACGAGCCCGCTGCGTACGGCATTCGATCTGGGACGTCGACTCGAGTTCGACCGGGCAGTGGAGATCGTGGACGCGCTCTACCAGTCGACGGGAACCACCCGCGCCGAACTCGCGTCGTTTGCCGAACGGCACCCGGGTGCTCGCGGAATCGTGCAGTTGCGCTCCGTGATCGACGCCTCCGACGAGGGCGCCGAATCACCGTGGGAGACCAGGACCCGGCTGACGCTCGTCCGGGCCGGCCTCCCCCGCCCGGGCACTCAGTTGGCGATCCGGGATCGTGGCCGCTTCGTCGGCCGAGTCGACATGGTGTGGGAACAGTGGGGCGTCATCGTCGAGTACGACGGTGATCACCACTTCGAACCCGAGCAGCGCAACCGCGACGTCGAACGCTGGAACGCGCTCGAGGCAGCGGGGTGGCGGGTGATCCGGGTGAAGGCCCGGCAGTTGATCCACGGCCGGGCCACGCTGATCGCGCAGGTGACCCGCGTTCTACGCGACGCCGGCGCCCCGGTGTGAAAAGCCGAACGGGAATCCACGGCACGCTTCCGGGCGGAAGGTGTGCCGTGGATTCCCGTTGGAGGCCCGAAATCAGCGCTGGTTGCGCGGTTTCCAGACGACGAGGGCGTTGCTGCGCGGGATGGGTACGAGTTCGCGGCGGTAGCTCGCGTGGACGCGCGCGATCTCGGCGGCCATCTCGTCGACGCGGTTCTGCAGCGCCTCCACCTGATTGGTCAGCTCGATGATGCGCTTGATGCCCGCGAGGTTGACGCCCTCGTCCTGGGACAGGCGCTGCACTTCACGCAGCAGCGCCACGTCCCGCGGCGAGTACCGGCGTCCACCACCGGTGGTGCGGTGCGGGGTGACCAGTCCGAGCCGGTCGTAGTTGCGCAGCGTCTGCGCGTGCATGCCGGCGAGTTCGGCGGCCACCGAGATGACGAACACCCGCGCGTCGGGGTCCGCGGGGACCTCCGATTTCTTGCGTGGCTTGTCGCTCATGATGGTTCACCTGTCCGATCGGTTCGGAGCCGGTCAGGCCCCGGCCCATCCTGCTCGCGGATCGAATCCGCTGGCCTTCTCCGCCTCCAGGTACGTCCGGAGGGCTTCGATGGCGGGATCGTCGAGTTTCTGCGGAACCGCCACCTTCACGGTGACGAGCAGATCTCCGGCGCCTCCGCCGCGCTTGGGCACACCGCGCCCTCGCACCCTGAGAATTCGTCCGTCCGCGGTACCGGCGGGAACCTTCACGCCCACCCGGCCGTCCAGCGTCGGAACGGACAGCGTGGTGCCGAGCACCAGTTCGCCGTAGCTCACGGGAACCACGAGCGTCAGATCGTCGCCGTTGCGCCCGAACACCTTGTCGGGGCGGACGTGGACGGTCACGTACAGGTCGCCGGACGGCGCGCCGCGCAGACCGGCCTCGCCCTGGCCGGCAAGACGGATCTTCTGACCGTCACTCACCCCGGAGGGGACGCGGACGGTGATGGTGCGGGTCCGGTTGGTGACACCGTTGCCGTGGCAGTCGCTGCACGGCTCGTCGATGATCGATCCGGTGCCGCGGCAGTCGTCGCACGGTTCACTGAATCCGAATGCACCCTGGTTGCGGCTCACGACACCGGTGCCGTTGCAGCGCGGGCACACTCGCGGGCTGGTACCCGGCTTGGCGCCACTGCCGTGGCAGGTGGTGCAGGCGGACGGGCTCGTGAGGCGCAGCGGGACGGTCACACCCTGCGCGGCCTCGCGGAAGTCCAGGGTGGTCTCGGTCTCGACATCGCTGCCGCGGCGCGGTCGTGTGCTCGAGGCGGATCGGCCGCCGCTCCGGTTGAACAGCCCGCCGAAGATGTCGCCGAGTCCACCGTCGCCGCCGGCGGCGCCGCCACCGAACAGGTCGCCCAAGTCGAAGCCGCCGCCACCGAATCCACCACCGCCGGTGGAGTACTCGGCGCCGGGGCCGAATCCGCCGCTCGCGAAGAGCCGACGGGCCTCGTCGTACTCCTTCTTCTTGGCCGGATCGGAGAGAACCGCGTTGGCCTCACTGACCGCCTTGAACCGCTCCTCCGCCTTGGTGTCGCCGGGGTTGGCGTCAGGATGCAGATCCCGCGCCAGCTTCCGGTACGCCTTCTTGATGTCGTCGGCGGACGCGTCGGAGGAGACGCCCAGTTCCTTGTAGAAGTCCTTCTCGATCCACTCCCGTTGGCTCACTGGGCGCCTCCTCCTTTCACTGTTGTGTGTCTATCTACTCGGCTGCCGCATCGGCTGCAGGCTCGCCGTCGGTGACGGTGACCATCGCCGTGCGGAGAACCCGGTCTCCGAGGCGGTAGCCCTTGCGCAGCACGTTCCCGAGCACGGGGTTGTCGCCGTTGCCCTCCATCTGCACAGCCTCGTGCAGATCCGGGGAGAACGGGTCGCCCTCCTCGCCGAACCCGGCCAGGCCGAGCCCGTCGAGCACTCCGGAGAGCTTGTCCGACAGCGCCTTCAGCGGACCCGTCTCCAGGTCGCCGTGGGCGCGCGCCCGGTCGAGGTCGTCGACGAGGTCGAGGAACTTCGACACCACCGACACCCGCTCGTCCTCGACGGCCCGATCGATCCGGGCGAGGGCGTTGCGGCGGATGTTGGCGATCTCCGCCTTCGCGTAGCCCAGCTCGGTGCTGGCCTTCTCGAGTTCGGCGGTGATGGCGCTCAGGTCGTCGGACTCCGTCGCGCCGGCCTCGGCCGCCTCCGGAGAGGCGGCCGCGGCGGTGGCGTCGGCGGTGTCCGTGACCTGGTCGTCGGCGGTCACCTCGCGCTCGGGGTTCTCCGCCGTCACTTCTTGTCCTGATCGGTCGGCTCGTCCACGACCTCGGCGTCGACGACGTCGCCGTCCTGGGCCTGTCCGGCGCCGTCACCGGCGGCGGAATCGGCGGCCTGGGCGTCGTAGATCGCCTGGCCCAGGGCCTGCGACTCGGTCGACAGCTTCTCCACCGCAGCCTTGACGGCGGCGATGTCGGTCCCGGCGAGAGCGGTCTTGACCTCGGTGATCGCGGCCTCGACCTTCTCCTTGACGTCGGCGGGCACCTTGTCCTCGTTGTCCTTGATGAACTTCTCGGTCTGGTGCACCAGCGAATCGGCCTGGTTGCGGACCTCGGCCTCCTCGCGGCGGTTCTTGTCCTCCTCCGCGTGCGCCTCGGCGTCCTTGATCATCCGATCGATCTCTTCCTTGGACAGACCGGAGCCGTCCTGGATCTTGATCGTGTTCTCCTTGCCCGTGCCCTTGTCCTTCGCGGTCACGTGCACGATGCCGTTGGCGTCGATGTCGAAGGTGACCTCGATCTGCGGCACACCGCGCGGGGCCGGCGGGATGCCGGACAGCTCGAACGATCCGAGGAGCTTGTTGTGCGAGGCGATCTCGCGCTCACCCTGGAACACCTGGATCTGCACCGACGGCTGGTTGTCGTCCGCCGTGGTGAAGGTCTCCGACCGCTTGGTGGGGATCGTGGTGTTGCGCTCGATGAGCTTGGTCATCACGCCACCCTTGGTCTCGATGCCGAGGGACAGCGGGGTGACGTCGAGCAGCAGGACGTCCTTGACCTCACCCTTGAGGACACCGGCCTGGAGCGCGGCACCGACGGCCACGACCTCGTCCGGGTTGACGCCCTTGTTGGGCTCACGGCCACCGGTGAGCTCGCGAACCAGGTCGGAGACGGCCGGCATACGAGTGGAGCCACCGACGAGCACGACGTGGTCGATGTCCTTGACGGCGATGCCCGAGTCCTTGACCACGGCCTGGAACGGCGCGCGGGTGCGGTCCAGCAGATCGGAGGTGATCTTCTGGAACTCGCTGCGGGTGAGCTGCTCGTCGAGGAACAGCGGGTTCTTGTCCGCGTCGACGGTGATGTACGGGAGGTTGATGGAGGTGCTCTGCGAGCTGGACAGCTCGATCTTGGCCTTCTCCGCAGCCTCACGCAGACGCTGCAGGGCCATCTTGTCCTTGGTGAGGTCGATGCCGTTCTGCGCCTTGAACTTGTCGACGAGCCACGACACGACGCGCTCGTCCCAGTCGTCGCCACCGAGGTGGTTGTCACCGGAGGTCGCCCGGACCTCGACGACGCCGTCGCCGATCTCCAGCAGGGACACGTCGAAGGTGCCGCCACCGAGGTCGAAGACCAGGATGGTCTGTTCCTTCTCGCCCTTGTCGAGGCCGTAAGCCAGCGCGGCCGCAGTGGGCTCGTTGACGATGCGCAGGACGTTCAGGCCTGCGATCTGTCCGGCCTCCTTGGTGGCCTGGCGCTGCGCGTCCTCGAAGTAGGCGGGGACGGTGATGACCGCGTCGGTGATCTCCTCACCGAGGTAGGCCTCGGCGTCACGCTTGAGCTTCATCAGCGTGCGGGCGCTGATCTCCTGCGGCGTGTACTTCTTGTCGTCGATCTCGACGGTCCAGTCGGTGCCGATGTGGCGCTTGACCGAGCGGATGGTGCGGTCGACGTTGGTGACCGCCTGGTTCTTGGCGGGCTGACCGACGAGCACTTCGCCGTTCTTGGCAAAGGCGACGATCGACGGGGTGGTGCGCGAGCCCTCGGCGTTGGCGACCACTACAGCTTCGCCGCCTTCGAGCACAGACACGACCGAGTTGGTGGTCCCGAGGTCGATTCCGACCGCACGAGCCATAGTGATCCCTCACTTCCCTCTGTTGCAGCTTTGTGAGCTGCGGTTTCCGATCCGTACACTGACCTGACGAACCTCAGATGAGCGTATTCGACTCAAGTTTGCATCCGACCTCGATCGAAGTCAACTCCAAAGTTGAGTCTCTTACACTCAGGTTCTCGATAGGCTCAACGGGCGCGGTGGCGAGTTTGTTCCCGGCCCGTCGAACGTTCCGGTTCCGCCGATTCGTTCCCCACGCTGGATACGATTCGGACGTGGACACCACCGGCGAACCCGAGGCCACCGCGCACCGCCCCCGACCGCCCCGTCCGGACGTAGCGGTCGCGCCGCTGCACGTCCGCGCGGTCGATCCGGGTACCGCACCGCGGAGCCTGCGCGCGGCGGTCACCACCTGGGCCCTCTCGTTCGCGGCGTTCGCGATCCTGGCCGGTGCCCTCGGAATCGAGTACGACGCCGTCGTCGACGCCCTCGCCTCCGGGCTCGGCTCACGCAACCCGACGGCCGATCCGACCACGGTCGACCAGGTGGCGGGACTCACCGTGCTGGGAGTCGGCGGCGTCGGACTGCTGTTGGTCCTCGCCGCCGTGCTCGGCATCGTGCGACTGCGCAGCGGTCGCGGCCGGGTGTGGCTCACCGCGGTCGCCGTCCTCACCGTCGCCGGGGCGGTGACGGCGTGGAGTGTGCTCGCCGATGCCGGCGACCTCACACTCCACGCGCTCACCTGGGCGCCGCTGCTGCAGGCCGGACTGGCCGCCGTGGGGACGGCCCTGCTCTACACGGGGGCCGCCTCGGCATGGCTCCGTCAGCGGGGTGACGCGGTCCGATGACCGAGGGAGTCGTCGTCGGCGCCGGCCCCAACGGACTGGCCGCGGCGGTGACGCTCGCGCTGCGCGGGGTGCGGGTCACCGTCTACGAGGCCGCCGACACGATCGGGGGCGGCACCCGCACCACCGAGCGACTGGCCCCGGGCCTGCTGCACGACGACTGTTCGGCAGTCCACCCGATGGGGGTGGCGTCGCCCTTCTTCCGCTCCCTCGACCTCGCCGCGCACGGGCTCGAATGGTGTTACCCCGAAATCGATCTGGCGCACCCGCTCGACGACGCGGTCGCGGCCGTGTTCGTGCGGTCCCTCGAACAGACGGCCGGCCGCCTAGGGCCCGACGGCCGGGCGTGGGCGAAACTGTTCGGCCCCATCGCCGATCGCTTCGACGACATCGCCGCCGAGGTGCTCCGTCCGATCGCCCACCTGCCCCGCCATCCGATCGCACTGGCCGGTTTCGGAATCGGCGCGCTCGCGCCCGCGACGCTCACGGCCCGACGTTGGCGCACCGACCAGGCCCGCGCCCTGTTCGCCGGGGTGGCCGCGCACGCCTACTACCCCCTCACCCGTCCCACGACGGCGGCCGCGGGGCTGCTGATGCTCGGTGCCGGCCACCGCTACGGGTGGCCCGTCGCCAAGGGCGGGTCCCGCGCCGTCACCGACGCGCTGGCGTCGTTGCTGCGGGCACACGGCGGCCGTATCGAGACGGGCCGACGCGTCCGCTCGCTGGGCGAGCTGCCCCGCGCCGACGTCACGCTGCTCGACCTGTCCCCCACCGGTGTCGCGGACCTGGCCGGCGACCTCCTGCCCGGCCGGGTCGCACGGGCGTACCGCCGCTTCCGGTACGGCCCGGCGGCGTTCAAGCTCGATCTCGCGGTGGAGGGTGGCGTCCCGTGGCGCGATCCGGCGTGCCGCCGTGCCGGCACCGTGCATGTGGGCGGCACCCTCGAGGAGATCACGGCCGCCGAACGCGACGTGCACCGCGGCCGGATGCCGGAGCGGCCGTTCGTTCTGGTCGCTCAGCAGTATCTCGCCGATCCGTCCCGCTCCGCGGGCGATGTGCACCCGGTGTGGACCTACGCGCATGTACCGCACGGCTATCCCGGGGACGCCACCGAGGCGATCCTGCGTCAGCTCGAGCGTTTCGCACCGGGCGTGCGCGACCGGATCGTGGGCGCCTTCGCCCGGTCGGCTACCGAGATGCCCCGCTACAACCCGAATTACGTGGGCGGCGACATCGCGTCGGGTGCCAACGATCCGGTGCAGATGCTGTCCCGGCCGCGGATCGCGCTCGATCCGTACTCGACGGGCATTCCCGGCGTCTACATCTGTTCGGCATCGACACCGCCCGGCGGCGGAGTGCACGGCATGGGTGGGCACAACGCGGCACTGTCGGCGCTGCGCATGCTGCAGCGCTAGTCCGTTCCCTACTTCTCGAGAACGGGTTTCGTATCAGTCGCGCTCGTCCCTCGAGTCGGGGCCGGCGTCCGTCGCCGGTCCCTGCGGGGTCGCGCCGCCCTCTTCCGCCCAGGTCCCGCGCCCACCCGGATCGGACTCGACGTCTTCTCGAGCGGTTTCACGGTTCTTCTCGTCAGGGGTCATTCGTCTCGTTCCTCCGTTCGTGTCGGGTACGGCTACGTGTACTGCGCAACCAGTCGGTCGAACTCGTCGGCGTCGACCAGCCCGGGTTGGCCGATGTCGTATGCCGTCAGGAACTTGTGCACCAATCCGAAGTCCCGGCGCAGGTCCGCGCCCGAGACGCCGGCGGCCTTCGAGCTCGCGCCGCTGCCGATCATCGCGTCCAGACTCGCCGCGATCGCGTTCAACGTGACTCGGTCGGCCTCGTTGCGACTTCCCGTTCCTCGAGTCGTCATCAGATCTCCACCTCGTTTCCGCCTGTTCGTCGTTCGCAAGGTTTCCGGCCGGATCTCCATCATGACGGCTGGCGGAGTGTTCTGCTGGACAGCACTTCTCCGGCAAGGCTCGGAAACCGACCACTCACACCTGTGGACAGCTCTGTGAATGATTCACGGCTGCGGCAGGACTCGTCGGTTCTCGAGAACGTTTCCGCCACTCGAGTTGACGGGGCGAGGATTTCGCGGACCGGGTGCCGGCGCCCGCCCGATCAGGCCAACTTGCGCAGTTCCGCGATCGCGGTGCGGGCCGCCTGCCCGATCGCCGCATCGGCCCTGGGCAACAACGCGTCCGCGCGAGCGGCACGCGTGAACACCGCGACCGCGAACGCGTCGCCGTCGGGAAACTCGATGACACCCACCTCGTTTCGGACCGCACCGAGCGTTCCGGTCTTTCCCGCCACCACGACGTCGGCGAACGGGAACCCGGACCGTAGTCGCGCCGTGAAGATCTGACTCGCCATCACCGCGCGCACGAAAGCCGTCTGGTCCGCGGACAGCACGGCACCGCTCCACACCGCCGACAGCAGCGTGGTCATGTCCCGCGGCGTCGTCGCGCTCGACAGCACCGGATCGTAGCCACGGGGGAACACGACGCTGTCGTTGTCGCCGATCGCGGCGAACGCCTCGGCGGGCGAACGCGTGCCGGTGTCGGCCACCAGCGACTCGAGAATGTCCGACGTGCCACCGACGATCCGGGTGGACGACAGCCCGAGGGACCGCATGGTTTCGTTCACCCGGTCCACGCCGACGCGGCGGAGCAGTTCGTCGGCGGCCGCATTGTCGGACATCGCCATCATCGACCGCGCAATGTCGCGTAGCGACATTCGCACCGGATCCGACATCTGCGAGACGCCGGTGGGTCCGGTGGTCCGGGTCGACGGGTCGAGCGTCACCTGTTCCCGCGGGTCGAGGTCGCCGGCGTCGACGAGGCGGCAGAACGCGACGACGAGCGGCAACTTGTATACCGACGCCGTGACCACCGGGTCGTCGGCGCCGACCCCGATGTCCACCCCGGCGCGACCGCCCGACACCGGGACGGCGTGCATCCAACCGCGGACTGCGGCGTCGGCGAACACGTCCGCGACGCGACCGGTCGCCGTCACGATGTCACCTGCCCGCCCGCCGCGTAGACGGCGATCCGGGTGGCGACGGCGTCGAGCACGCCGTCCGGCACGTCCGCCGACGATGACCGCAGACAGCGCAGGCGTAGCCGGATCGAGTCGTCGCCCGGACGGACCCGCGCCACCCCGGTCGCATCGAGGGTGCGGTCCGCGGTGAGCGCGAAGGCCTGGCCGGCCGCGACGAGCGCGAGGGCCCATCGGTCGTCGGGCGCGTTGACGACGTCGAGGTCGGCGCCGACACGCGCGAACGCGTCGTCCAGCAGGTCGTACGCGGCCGGACCGTCGGATCGTGGTGGCGACGCGAACCGCAGGCCCGTGAGCCGGGACAGCCCGCACGGGTCCTGCGCGGCGGCCGGATGTGACGCCGGGACCAGCAGCGTCAGCGGCAGCGATACGACGTCGGTACCGGTGAGCGGGTCCACCAGCGCCGGATGTTCGATGACCCCGAGGTCGAGCGCGCCCGCGGCCAGTTGGTCGACGAGGTCGGTGCTGGGCGCGATGCTCACCTCGACCCGCGCCGGCTCGTCGAACGTCCGGAGGGTCGCGGCGACATCGGCGACGAGGGCGGTCGGCACCTTCGGCATCACCCCGACCCGCAGCGTGCGGTCCTGGACCCTGCGGCGTCTGGCGGTGTCGGTGAACCGCCCCGCCTGCCGCACCAGGTCGATCGCGTCGGGAAGCAGCGCGTGCCCGCTCGCGGTGAGCACGACACCCTTCGATCCTCGGTGGAAGAGGGTGACGCCCAGCTCGCGCTCGAGCTTCTTCACGCCCTGGCTGAGCGGCGGCTGCGTCATCCCGAGGCGCGCGGCCGCGCGGCCGAAGTGTTGTTCCTCGGCCACCGCGACGAAGAATTCGAGATGTAGCAGCAGGTTCATTACGACTCTGAACTGCAATTATTCTGATCGACTATCACGCTCACCCCGATAGCATATTGGACTGGACCTGGGCGTCGATGCTTCGCTGCCACTCGGTATCGACGTCGAGCGAGCGGAGTGACGATGACCCCCATCGGGACGAACCCGGTCGGTCCGGTCGGATGGAGGCGCGGGGCGCTGGTGCTCTCCGCGGCGCTGACGCTGACGTCGTGCGGGATGCTGGGCGGGCCGGACTCCGGTGAGAAGGTGGCGAAGAAGTTCGTCGGTGCCCTCGGCGGCGCCGACGTGGCAGCGGCCGCGGCGCTCACCGACGACCCGGACGGCGCGAGCGACGTGCTGCGCCGGACGTTCGACGGCCTCGGCGAGGAAACCGACGCCGACTTCACCGTCGAGCACGCCGACGACACCGCATTCACGTACCGCTCCGACTGGGACTTCGGCGGGGGCCGGACGTGGAGCTATTCGACGACGGTGCCACTCACCACCGCCGACGGGTCCCGGCGCGTCGACTGGTCCGCCTCGGTGGTCAACGAACGACTCCGCGGCGACCAGGCGTTGCAGTACACGCCGGTCACCGACACCCGGGCGGTGCTGGACGCCAACGGCATGGCGTTGATGGAACCGCGGACGGTCACGGTGGTCGCCGTCGAGTCGAGCGCGGTCGTGCCCACGGTCCGCACCCGCCTGGGCGCACTGCTCGCGAAGGCCGTGCCGGGATTCGAACTCGCGCCGCCCGACCCCGGTGCGCCGACCGCGCCGGACGCGCGGATCGACCTGGTGACGCTGCGCCAGGAGGACGTCGAACCGATCCGCGCGGACCTCGAACGAATTCCCGGCATCCACCTGTCCGACCAGCTGCGGCTGCTCACCGTCGATCGGGAGATGACGTCCCCGGTCGTGGCGGGGCTGCGGGCGACATGGGAGGCCCGGCAGAAGGATTCGGCGGGCTGGCGGGTCCAGGCCGTCGACGCCGACGGCGGCGTGACCGGCACCCTCGCCGGCGGCGATCCGCCCGCCGGGACGGCGATGCGCACGACTCTCGATCCCCGGCTGCAGTATCTCGCCCAGCGGGCGGTGGACACCGAGCCTCGTGCGGCCGCGCTGGTCGCCCTCGATTCCGGGAACGGCCAGGTGCTCGCGGTGGCCCAGAACGCACCCGCCGACAGGTCCGGGCCGATCGCCCTCACCGGCTTGTATCCGCCGGGCTCGACGTTCAAGACCGTCACGACGATGGCGGCACTGCAGAGCGGCGCCGTGAACGCCGACAGCGTCGTCGACTGCCCGGGCACCGCGAACATCTCCGGGCGCGTCATCCCCAACGAGAACGAGTTCGATCTGGGCCGGGTTCCGCTGCACACCGCGTTCGCGCACTCGTGCAACACCACGATGGGCCGGCTCGCGGTCGACCTGCCCGCCGACGCGCTGCAGAACCAGGCGCGCGAGTTCGGCCTGGGCGTCGACTACGTGACCCCGGGGCTGACGACCGTCACCGGTTCGGTGCCGTCGGCGGACACCCCGGCACAGCGGGTGGAGGCCGCGATCGGCCAGGGCGAGAATCTCGCGAGCCCGTTCGGGATGGCGATGGTGGCCGCGGCGATCGCCCGCGGCAGCGCCCCGTTGCCGCAGTTCATCGGCGGCGAGACCACCACCGCCGACCACGAGCCCGACAAGCTCGACCCCGCGCACGTGCGGGATCTGAAGGCCATGATGACCGAGGCCGTTCGCAGCGGCACCGCCACGAGCCTCTCCGACATCTCCGGGCTGATGGGTAAGACCGGCACCGCGGAGTTCGGCGACGGCAAGCACTCCCACGGCTGGTTCGTCGGGATCCGCGGCACCGTCGCGTTCGCGGTGCTGGTGGTCTCGGGGGAGAGTTCCGGTCCCGCCCTCGACATCGCCGGGCACTTCCTGCGGCCGCTCGACGAGCAGTAGCTAGGCGGGCGTCACCCGCACCGAACCGGTGTCGAGGTCCAGCCGCATCGCCCCGCCGTAGCCCCCGGCGCCGCCGACACCGCCCAGGTCCGCCAGCGCGCCCTCGGCGCTGCGGGCCGCGACGCGGCAGGCGCGCGCCGTGAACTGGTCGACCAGGGGGTGCGCGGCCCGCTCGCGCCACTTGCGCACCGCAGTGAGCCCGGCCTCCCGGCCGTCCTCGATCGACGCGTCCGCCGCCAGGCCCAGACGCTGCGCCGGATCGATGCCGAACCCGCCGATGAGCCGCTGCAGTTCGGTGAGGTCCTCGGCGGAGAGCCCGGTCTCGGCGCTGCGCAGCCGTCCCAGCATCCGTAGTTCCTGGAACCCGTGGACGTCGGCGAGCAGGCGTCCGACCTCGTCGAGCAGGCGCGTCGTCGCGTCGGCCGGGTGCGCGGTGAGCACCCGTTCGAGCGCCACCAGCGCGGAGTGCGTCTTCAACTGTTCGGCGCGCTGACCGAACTGGACGTCGATCACCTGCCGCAGCTCGTCGAGTCCGCTGCGGGCGACCAGTTCGGCTGCCAGGCCCGGGGAATCGTTCACACCGAGCCGGATGAGCATGATCGCGAGGCGGATACCGAAGAGCCCGAACCGGTCCGCGAGCTGACGTCGCATCGCGGCGTCCACCGGGAGCGCGGAGTCGTCGCGGCAGAAGCGGTCGGCGGACAGCATCGCGAGCTGCAGATCGGCGTCGGGCACCCGGGCGAGCGCCTCGAAGGCCGCGAACTCGCTCTGCCGCAACGTGCGTGCTCCCAGCGCCAGCAGCCCGGCGACCGGAACCACGGCCTGGCACAGCCCGGTGAGCTCGAGTTCGTCGGTGAACCGCGCCGCGACCTCCTGCGCCGACATCATCGCGTCGGCCCGGCCTGCGCCCACCTCGTCGGCCCGGGAGACCACACCGACCACGCCCAGCGGACCCGACTCGCCACCCACGTGCGCACCGATCCGGCCCAGGAACTGGACGTCGGACGCGCTGAGGCTGCGCAGCAGGTAGACCACGGCGTCGGCCCCGGACACCGCGTTCTCGGGGGTGAGCATCCGAAAGGTGCGGGCCGAGACGTCCTTCGACAGCGACGACGTGCCCGGTGTGTCGATGATCGTGGTCTGCGCCAGCGCGCTGGCCGGCCATTCCACGTCCAGCCGGTCGACGCGGTCCGCGGTGAGGTCGCCGAGGTCGAACGTCAGACGTCCCTCGTGTCTGCGTACCGCCACGTTGGCCGACGCGTCGCCGTCGTAGCGGGCGGTGACCGTCGGGGTGGTACCGCTGCGGTACCACGTGACGACCCGGGTGCACTCGGTCGCGTCGGTGGGGGCGATGTCCTGCCCCACGAAGGCGTTGAGCAGCGTCGACTTCCCGGCCTTGAGCGAGCCGGCCAGCGCGACGCGCAGCGGCTCCTCGAGCCGGGCCGCGCACTCGGCCAGTTGCGCGCGCGCCTCCGGGTTGTCGGAGTAGGCGGCCTTGGCTGCGGCGATCAGGTCCCGCGCGCGCCCCAGCGTCATCGCGGCGGTCATGCGGACAGCTCCTCGTTCGCGGCGGAGTCGACCGGAAACAGCTGCGCCGCACGGCCCTTCAAGGTCTCGAGCACGGCCATCTGCTGTTCCACCTCGCCGGCGCGCCGGGTCCGCCCGGTCGATTCGACTTTCGCCGCCTCCTGCGCGGCCCGCAACGAGTCCCCGAGCGAACGCAGCGTCTGTTCCGCGATGGCCGTGAAGTGGTCGCGCAGCAGGCGCTGGATCAGCCGTAGCCGGTCCTTGGACTCCTTGCCCACCTGGAAGCTCACGTCGTCGGTGAAACGCCGGATCGCGACCTTCGCGTCGGCCCTCCGTTTCACGACCCGGGTCTCCCGGTCGTCGCGATAGGCCTTGGTACCGAGCAGAACTCCCGCGCCCACCGAGATCGGGTTGAGCAGGGTCATGCCCATCAGCGTCGTGATGAGACCGAACATCAGCACGCCGCCGTACGAGCCGCGCATCCCGACCAGCACCTTCTGGGCGATGCCGATGCGGCCCGACTCGAGATCGGAGAGTGCGGCGACGGGATCGAGCACGCTGTCGAGATCCCCGACGTCCAGGTGTGGCAGTTCCACGGTGCCCGCGTCCGCGAAGTGCTCGGCCACCACCTCCGCGAGCCACAGCGCACGCTCGTGCGCCCACACGAAGTTGTCACCCACCGACTGCGCGATCTGCTGCTCGAGCCACTCCCCCAGCTCGTCCCACTCCTTGCCCGGATCGCATTCGTCCACGGCGCGTTCGGCCTCCCGCGTCACCTGCCGAAGCCGGTCGCGCAGGTCGTGATCGATGTCCGACGCGAGATCGGCGATCCCGTCGGCGAGGGTCTGCTGCCAGCGCGACGTCTTCTTCTGCAGTTCCTCGGTGACGGCCTTCGCGCGCTGCAGCTCGGCGACGGCCGCGGCGCCCTTCGCGGGATCGCGCAGCGCCGCGAGCTCGCTGCCGAGGGAGAGCATGAGGTGCTCGACGACGGCATGGACGTCGAGCGAAACGGCCCGGCGCAGTCCACCCGCCGCATGGTCGACGACCCGTTCCCGGAGGAAGTCGTACAGCGCCGCGAAACCCGACTCGTCGTGCAGCGACCGGTCGTCGAGGCGCATCGCGTGCGAGCGCAGCAGCGACGAGACGGGCAGCAGCGGGACGTCGATGCCGGCCCGCGTCAGATGTCCGGCGTCCGCCTCGACGATCCGCCGCCAGTGCGGGTACAGGTCGGTCTTGGTGATCAGGCACGCGACAGCCGGGCACAGACCCGTCACCTGTCGGAGGAACGCCAGCTCCGGTTCGGTGAACTCCTGGCTGGCGTCGGAGAGCACGAGGACCGCGTCGGCCCCCGGCAGCAGACCCAGAGTGGCTGCCGCGTGCGGGTTTCCGTGACCGCCCACCCCGGGGGTGTCGACGAACACCAGCCCGTCGGCGAGCAGCGGGCTGGGCACACCCACCTCGAGGCGCAGCACCTCCCGGCCCTGCGCGAGCGGCGTCGACGGCGTCACCGAGTCCAGTTCCGCGAGCGGCACCTCCACCCGGCGCGTCTCCCCACCGGGCTCGGCGAGAACCAGCTCGGCGGACGCCTGTTCGGCGTGCTGCACCACCGTCGGTACCGCCGTGGTCTCGTCGTCGCCGACCGAGCACACCGAAAGGTTGAGCAACGAGTTCACGAACTGGCTCTTGCCCTGTTTGAGCTGACCGACCACCACGACCCGGAAGCGTGGGTCGACGACGCGGCGCCGGACCACTGCGAGGCGATCCACCAGATCCGCTCTGCCCGCGGACGACGCGATCTCCGACGTCCGATCGAGCAGGCTCGTGAGAGCCGATTCCGAGGTGGCGCTACCGACGTTGTCCATGAGTCCCGCTGCCCCGCTTCTCTTCCGACCTGCACGCGCACCGACGTCCGCGTGCTGACTGATCCGCCGGTCCGCTGGATGCGAATCGGGGCCCCGTTCGCCTTAGCGCGCACGGGGCCCCGTTCGTTACAGACCGTGTCCTGGCGTCACGGCAGCAGATCGTGTCCCGGATCCAGCGCCGCCGCGGGATCGACCACGACCGGATCGATGTGCCCGCCCAGGTCACCGAGACCGTTCGCGAACAGGCCGGCGTCCGACTGACCCGAACCGAACGCGTCGACGTCGATCGAGGACCACGCGTTTCCGGCAGCGTCGAGCGCGCCCTGCAGCGCCGAGTTCACGCCACCGGTGAGGTCGGCCACGATGTCGCCGGTTCCTGCGACGCCCGCACCGGTCGCCGCGCCGACGCCGGTCTCGAACCCGGTGTCGAGCCCGGTGTCGACGCCAGCGTCGAAGCCTGCACTCGAACCGAAGTCGCCACCGATCTGGGCATTCCCGATCGCCGTCGTCGCGGCATCCACCGCGCCGCCCAGGGCGCCGTCGAGAGCACCGGAGACGTCGCCCAGGATGTTCCCGCCGAGGTCGAGCCCACCGCCCAGGCCCGCGCCGAGGTCACCGGTGGAACCGAGACCGCCACCCACCTGGCCGCCCGGATCGACGGTCGAACCGAGACCGCCACCGGCCCCGATCGCCGCATCGAGTGCCGCGCCCAGGTCGCCGCCGAGCGAGCCGCCCGCACCGAGCAGACCGCTCAACGCACCACCCAGCTCGGTGCCGAAGCCGCCGTCGCCGGCGAGCACGCTGCCCAGGTCGAGGGAGCCACCGGACTCGAGGCCGCCGCCGAGCACGCCGCCCAACGCGGCGCCGAGATCTGCGCCCGCGGAACCGCCCACACCGAACGCGCCCTCGAGCAGGCCGCCGAGGTCGGCGCCCGCACCCACTTCGAGGCTGCCGCCGAGCGCAAGTGCGCTGCCCAGCGCCGTGCCCAGCGTCGCGGTGAGCGCGCCGTCGACGTCGAGGGCGCTGCCCAGCGCGGCACTGATCGCGGCACCCAGATCACCGCCCGCACCGATCAGGCCGTCGAGGTCGAGACTTCCGCCGATTCCGCCCTCGAGCGCTCCTCCCAGTGCGGCACCGAGATCCGCACCGACCGAACCGCCTGCGGCGAGCACGGATTCGAGGGCACCGCTGAGCGCAGCCGTCAGATCGCCGCCGATGTTGCCGGCCAGCTCGGTCCCCAGGCTGCCGCCCACCGACAGCGCCGACTCGAGCGCGCCGTTCAGCGCCGCCGACAGGTCACCACCGATGCCGAGGGCACCACCGAGCGCGGTTTCCAACGAGCCACCGAGACCACCGGCGGCCTCGACCACACCGTCGAGAACGCCACCGAAGGCCGCTCCGAGCTGTGCCCCGAGGTCGCCGCCGATCCCGAACGCGCTCTCGAGTGCCGCCGTCAGACCGCCGCCGGTCGCGAGCAGGCCGGTCAGATCGAGGCTGCCCAGACCGTCCAGAGCGGCGCCGAGGGCCGCGGCGAGTTCCGTGGTGAGAGCGCCGTCCACACCGAGCGAGCCACCCAGCAGGGCGCCGAGCGAGGCGCCGAGGTCCAGGGCTCCGTCGATGTTCACGAGGTCGGCGACGTCGATCATGCCGCCCAGTTCGAGGGCGCCGCCCAGCGCGGCACCGAGGTCGCCGCCGATCGACCCGCCGATCGACAGCGCCGATTCCAACAGGCCGCTCAGCGACGTACCCAGCTGGGCGGCGAGGTCACCGCCCAGCGCGCCACCCAGGCTGCCGCCCAGCGCCAGGGCGCTGTCGAGTGCCGCGTCGAAGCCGGCACCGAGCCCCCCACCGAGCTCGGCGCCGGCCTCGACTGCCGCGCCCAGGAGCGCACCGAGGGCGGCGCCGAGCTCCCCACCCAGCGCACCTCCGATCCCGAATGCGCTCTCGAGCGCGGCGCTCAACCCGCCGTCGACCGACAGGAGTCCATCCAGATCCAAGCTGCCCACGCCCGCGAACGCCGCGTTCAGGGCGGCACCGAGATCGGTGACGAGCGAACCGTTGACGTCGAGCACCCCACCCAGTGCCGTGGCCAGCGCCCCACCGAGGTCGATCGAGCCGCCGATGTCCGCCAGGCCGCCCAGGTCCAGTCCGCCGCCCAGTCCCAGAGCGGCCTCGAAGGCGCCGCCCAGCGCCGCACCCAACTGCGCGCCGATCGAGCCACCGGCCGCCAGCGCCGCCCCGAGGGCAGCGGCGATGTCGCCGCCGAAGTCGAAGTCGCCGGTGAAGCCGCCCCCTGCCGCGGCGCCCAGGCCGAGACCTGCCCCGGCACCGAGTCCGAGACCGGCGCTGCCGCCGAGTCCGCCGCCGAGTCCGAGGCCGCCACCGGCGGTCGCACCGATGGTGCCGGCCGCGGTGGTGCCCGCCGCGAGGATTGCGCCGAGGTCGCCGGCCGCGCTTCCGAAGAGTCCGGACTCGGCGACCATCGGGGCGACGGCCGCGATGTCTGCGTGGCACAGGTCGCCGAGGCCCGCCGCCGCGAGCGACGCCTGCGGATTCGCGCAGTACGCAGCGGCGGCCTCCTCGTCACGAAGAAGCCGGAGGATGAAGTCGAGTACCGCGTTGCTGGCCATGGGAAAGCTCCTGACAGTAGAAAAGCAGGCTGCCACAGATTCCGTGAAGTCCGACGAGGAACCGCGGCGAGAGTGCCTTCCACGCTACGAATTCGGCGGCCGGCGGGTAACGGGGCAGATCCCCCCGAGCGCCGCGAGGGGGACCCCGTCGACCCCGTATAGGGGATCGCCGGAGGATAGGGGGAGAGCCCCCAACCTGCGATGTCCGCAGACGTTTCCCGTAACGCTCGGTGCGGCGCCGCCGACAATCGGCATACCACCGGCGGTGCCGTGCCCCGCCCCGAACGCATCGGAGATGGACATGACCGCAGGGCTCGGAATTGCTGTCGGAACGGCCAATTCGGACGCCGCGGTCACCCGCGCCGGAGACGTGGGAGAAGACGGTACCGCCTCGGTGATCGCGTCCCGCTCCACGATCGTCCAACTGTCGCCCGACGGCACCGCGACGCTCGGTTCCTCGGGGACAGGCCGGGCGGGCCTCACCGGCTTCGTCGAACGGGTGGCCGATCCGGTCGGCCTCCTCGGTCCCGACGGTCGAGCGCATTCCGGAGAAGACCTGTTCGCGGCGGCCGTCACGTGCCTCGTCGACGAGGTCCGCGCGGACACCGAGTCCGCCCCCGACGAGCAGACGCCGATCGTCGTCACCCATCCGACGCCGTGGAACAGCCACACGGTTCGAGCTCTCGAGTCCGCGCTCGAACGCATCGGGCTGCCGCCGGTGATCCTGGCGTCCGAGGCCACCGCGTGCCTGCGATGGCTCGAATCCGCACGCGGCCCGCAGGACGACGGTGTCGTCGTCGTGTACGACCTGGGGGCCGCGTCGCTCGACGTCTCGGTGATGGGCACCGGCGCCGAGGCGGGCTTGCTCGGGCGGACGCTGCGGTCCGAGGACGTGACCGGCGCGCAGTTCGACCATCTGGTCACCCGGCACGTGCTCGACGACCTCACCGGAAGGACACCCGGATTCGACCCGTTCGATCCGGCCGTCCTCGAGGCTCTGACGATGTTGCGGCGCAACTGTTCCGCAGCCAAGGAGGCCCTGTCCACCGACACCGAGGCCGTCATCCCGGTCGCCCTGCCCGACCTCGAGACGGATGTACGACTCGTCCGCTCCGAACTCGAAGACCTCGTCCGGGCACCACTGACCACGTCCCTGGACCTGATACGCGAAGCGCTGCGCTCCGCCGACGTCGAACCCGGCGACGTCCACCACGTGCTGCTCACCGGTGGCGGTGGCGCGATCCCCCTGCTCGCCGAACTCGTCTCCTCCGAACTGGGAATGACCGTGGTCGCGGCGCCGAACCCGGCGCACACGGCAGCCCTCGGCGCCGCGCTTCTCGCCGCCGACGCCGAGGCCCACGTCGCCGCGCCGGCCGTCCCCACGGCACCGACGGGGATCACGCGGGGCAGCGACTCCACCGAACCACTGACGCCGGTGTTCCCGTCGCGCCTGCACTCCACCCGCAGCGGCACGAACGTCCGGCGCCGCATCGCGATCATCGCGGCGTCCGCGGCAGCCATCGGCGTGCTCGCCGCCGGGGGTCTGTCCATCGGAACCGCCGCCGATCCCGCTCCCGAACAGTCCACTCCCCCGGCATCGTCGGTGCCGCTCGCCGAGAACGCCGCGACCGGCGCGGGCCCGACCGGCGACGGCTCGCCGACGGGGACCGTGACCGTCGTCGGCAGCACCGGCGGAAACTCGACGAATCCCGCGACGGTCGCGGCGCGTAGTGGGTCCACCGCGACGGGCGTCGATCCGACCGGGCGGGCGCTGCCGCAGGGCGTCGCATCCCCGGCCCCCTTCTCCGAGGCGGCCCCCGCCCCCACCGCGGACAACCCCGCGCCGGGCGAGACCCCGACCCAGCCCGTCTACACCCCGCCGCCGGCGGCCGGTGGAGGCACCGCACCCGCTCCGGTCCAGGGCCCCTCCCCCGCGCAGATCGGCACCGGATTCGGTAATGCCGCAGAGGGAGTCGGCAACGGTGTCGGCGCGGTCCTGAACGGCGTCGGTGGAGTCGTCGGCGGTGTCGTCGGTGCGGTCGTGGATCCGGTGACCGGCCTGCTGATCGGGAAGTAGCCGATGCGGACCGGACCCACCACCAGCCCGCCGGGCGCCGACGTCCTGGCCGGAGTGCGCGGGGCGCAGGGCCTCCTCGACACCGCCGGCTCGGACCCGTCCGCACTCGTGCTCGTCCGCGGCCGCTCCGGGAGCGGTAAGTCGCTCGTACTCACCGTGATTCGGGAACACCTGATCGCGCACGGACACGACGTGGTCACCACTGTCGCCGCCGCGGAGACCGGCGACGCGGTCCTCGTGATCGACGGCGCACACACCCTGCCCGCCGACGACCTGGCCGCGCTGCACCGTCTCGTGCAGCGCAATGATCGCGGCGTCGTCGTCGCCGTCGAACCGCGCCCGCACGATCCGGCGCTGTGCGCCCTCGGCACCACGATGCAGACACTCGGTTCGGTGTTCGACCTCGGAGCCCTCACTCCGGCCGACATCGCCGACCGGGCCCGCGCCCGCCGCATCGAGCCGACGCCCTCGCTCGCGCGGTCGCTGCACGAGTGGACCGGCGGCGCGCTCACCCATGTCGACGCGGGGCTGGCGGCGGCGCGGCACGGGGAGGCCGGCGTGCGCGCTGCGGTGATCGCGCACCTGCAGGACGTGCTGCAGCACCTCGACGGCGATGTCGTCGCCGCGCTGGCACTGCACCTGTACGGGGGCGGCACGGACGCCGGCGACCTGGCGCCGGCTCTGGACATCTCACCCGGACAGGCGCAGGCGCTGGCCGACCGGGTCCGCGCGAGCGCCGTCGTGACGCGCTCGGGTTCCGTCCTGCCGCTCGCGCGCCAGCTGCTGACGTCCGCTGTCGGAGTGACGCGGCTGCGCGACCTGCAGTCCCGCCTGCTGGCGACGCGCCTCGACGCCGGCACACTGGATACGCGAACCGCCTGCACGCTCGCCCAATCCGGGTTGGACGATCCCCGCCTCGCCGAGTTCCTCTGCACCCGAGCGCATTCGGCCGATCCGTCGGAGGCGTACACGATCTACGACTGCGCCATCCTGGCCGGCGCGGACGCCGACGCCCTGGCCCTGCACCGCTGCGAGGCCGGCGCGCTGAGCGGCAACCTCGACACCGCGCACGCACTGGCTGACGCCCTGCTCACGCGGGCCGACGACCTCGATCCTGCCGAAGTATGTGCCGCCGTGCGTATCTCGTCGAGCATCGCCGCCCAACGCGGCGAGCTGGGACACAGCGCCGACCTGTACGAGTGGCTGGGCCCGGACCGTGCCGGCGTCGACGCGCCCATCGCCGCCACCGTCCTGCTCGCCGCCGGGCGTCCGGAGCCGGCCGAGGCGATGCTGGCGCGCGGACGCCAGGGTCCGCCCACGTCCGCGGCGGCGGGCACCGCACTGCTCGCCGACGGCCTCGCCCAGTCGATCGCCGGATCCGGTGCCGTGGCGATGAATTCGCTCACCCGCGCGATGGCGATGCTGTCGAGTAGCGCCCGCAGCCGCATCCTGCCGGACACCGCACCTGCCGTCACGGCAATGCTGTGCCTGCATTCGGGTGAACTCGCCCACGCCGAGGCGGTGCTGCGGCAGGCCCTCGAACTCGACCCGACCGCCGGGATCACCCGATCCCGCCACCTCGTCCTGTCGGCCTGGACCGCGATGATCGGCGGCGACCTCGCCGGTGCCGGGACGATCCTCGACGGCCTGCCCACCGACCGGGCACTGCCCGCCCGGGAAGCGTTCTTCCTGCACGGCCTTCGGATCGGCCTCGCCCGGCGCCAGGGCGACGTCGGAGCACTGCAACGCGAATGGACGCAGGCGCAGCCGGTCGTCGCCGGGTACTCGGCCGATCTCTTCGGACTGCTGCCGCTGGGTGAACTGTGGCTGGCCGCGGTTCGCCTGGGCGACGAGCAACGCATCCTGCATCTCGTCGAGCAGGCACAGGACCTGCTCGTCCGGCTCGGCGAGCCCGCGCTGTGGGGTGCCACGCTGCACTGGTACGGGGTACAGGCCGCGATCCTCGGCGAGAATCCGGCGGCACTGCTCCCGCACGCGCGGGCGCTGGCCGCCTCGGCCGAGGTCAGTTCGTACGCCGCCGGTCTCGCCGCCGCGGGCCGCGTGTGGCTGCGCGTGCTCCGCGAGGAAGCGGAGTCGGCCGAGGTGGAGGCCGCGGCGCGCACGCTCGACCGCATCGGACTTCCTTGGGACGGAGCACGACTCGCAGGAGAGGCGGCCCTGCGCGTGTCCGACACCCGCGGCGCGACCGCGCTGCTCCAGGTGGCGCGCTCGCTACGCGGCGCCGCGGCGGCACAGTCCGGCGGCGAGATCACCGCCACCGATCCGGCGGTGGGCACCCTCACCGACCGGGAGGCCGACGTCGCGGAACTGCTCGTCCTCGGCCTCACCCACCGTGAGATCGGCGCCCGCCTCTACATCGCACCCAAGACCGTCGAGCATCACGTCGCGCGCATCCGGCGACGTCTCGGCGCCAACTCTCGCTCGGAGCTGCTGTCGATGCTGCGGGCGCTCGGCCACGGAGGCCCGGAAACCTCTGCTTCGTGAACTTCGGGACTTTGTTCTCCGGCGGGTCGGCCGCAACGTGCCCTATTGTTGACAGCTGATCCCGAAGACCCGAAGGAATTCAATGCGTATCCCGCTGGCGCCGCGCGCCGCTGTGCATTCGTTCGCCCGCCGCGTCGCCGTCGTCGGATCGTCTGCGCTCCTGGTACTCGTACCGCTGTCCGCCTCCGCGCAGGCCGAACCCGCCGCGTCGGGTTCGCAGGTCTCCCAGCTGTCGGCGGACCAACTGCCGGACGAACTGGTCGAGGCCATCACCCGGGATCTGAAGATCACCCCGCAGGAATACCTGGACCGTGCCGCCCGCGCCCAGGAACTCGTCTCGTATGCCGACGACTTCCGCGCCGAACGCCCCCACGAGTTCGCGGGCGCATGGATGGCACTCGACGGCCACCCCGTGGTCTCGGTGACCACCGCGGAGGCGGCGCTGACCGCAGCCCGGGACGGGTACCGCACGCAGATGGCCGCCGTGTCGTCGGAGGGCCTGGAGAAGTCCCTCGCCGACTTCAACCACTGGGTCACCGAGCTGCCCCGCGAGATCTCCTCCCAGATCGGCCGCGCCACTGTCGACGTCCTCAACAACCAGATCGTCGTCGACGTCGCCAACAGCCCCGTCGGCCGGGCACTCGACCTGCCGACCCTGCTGGCCAACATCAAGGTGCAGGTGCAGTCGTTCGGCCCGGTGCCGGTCGCGAGCGGACCGCTCGGCGGTGACACGTACATCACCTCCCCACAGCGCCTGGTGGACACCCCCGAGGGCGGCATCAGCGTGTGTTCCTTCGGCTTCAACGGCGTCGACCGCGGCGGCAACGCCGTCAACATCAGTGCGGGCCACTGCGACCCCGCACCCGGCCGCAACGCCGCCGTGTTCCTGCCCAACCGGGCGAACGTCCCCGACAGCCTCGAGGTGGGCCGGTTCGCGCGCTCCGAGGTGGGCGACGTCGACGGCCTCGACTACTCGCTGATCCGCCTCAACGACGCGGGTGTCCGCGCCGGCCTGGACCGCCCGGTCATCCGCGGCGCCGGCGGCAGCGCGCTCACCGTCACCGGCACGGCCGTCCCGGTCGTGGGAGCACCGATCTGCAAGTCGGGTCAGACGTCGTCGTTCACGTGCGGCGTCGTGACGGCCGAGCGGGTCGAGGCTCTGCTGGCGGTCGCCCCCAACGACATCCGGGTGGTCCGCGGCTTCTCCGGCACCGCCTGCACGCTCGGCGGCGACAGCGGTGGCGCGATCGTCACGGGCACGCTGGCCCTCGGCATCACCAGTGGCTCCAACAGCACCGATGCGCCGTCGTGCGGCGAGGCCAACATCGTCTACGCCTTCGACGGCGGCGCCAGCAATCTCGGCATCCCGATCCAGAGCATCCTCGACTCGGCGAACGCCACGTCGGGCGGCGGCCTCGGTGCCGGGCTGACGGTGCGCACCGGAACCGCCGCCCACTGACCGACATCGGTGAATTTCCGGCGTCAATCGGGCGAATCGGGTGGGCACTCCGCTCGCCGGACCATATAGTCGAACGCGACTCGGAACACCCGCACCGCCGGGTGTTCCTCTCTGCGTGCCTCGGGGTCCACGGCCGTAGGGCGGACGATAGAAAGGCCCACATGCGAAGCTCGCTCGCACGTCGTGCTGCGGTGTTCGGTTCCGCTGCACTTCTTCTCGTCGCTCCTGCCGTCGCCCAGGCGGCTCCCGGGCCCGACACCTCCGGCGTCTCCGACCAGGCGGCGCACCTGCCGATCCAACTGATCGACGCGTTGCAGCGGGATCTGCAGCTCACGCCCGGCCAGTACCTCGAACGGTCGGAGGCCGCACAGAAACTCGCCGAGTTCGCGGCGATGGCCGGCGTCGAGTTCCCCGACGCGTTCGGCGGGACCTGGCTCGATACGGCGGGCGTCCCCGTCGTCGGCGTCGCGGGTCCGGACGGTGCCGCACTCCGGGACGCGGCAGCGCAGGCCGGTTTCACGCCTCAGGAGGTCGCGCGCAGCGCGCACCGCCTCGACGCCGACCACACCGCGCTCACCGACTGGATCGCGACGCTGCCGCCGGAGATCGCGAACCTCGTGAACGGCGTCTCCGTCGACATCGCCGCCAACACGGTCGTCCTCCGCACCGAGAACGCTGCCGAACCGCTGCTCGATCTGCTGCCGCCGGGTCTCCGGGAGGCGGCGCGTGTGGTCCTCGGGCCGGCGCTCGGCTCGCTCGAGCCCGCGCCCACCGGTCTCCAGACCGCCTACTTCAGCACCGACGCCCTCCTCGGCGGCGACTCGTACGAGGCCCGCAGCGGCGGAAACGGCCTGCGCTGCTCGCTCGGCTTCAACGCCGTCGACCAGGCCGGCGCGCCCGTGAACATCAGCGCCGGACACTGCGATCCCAGCCCGGCGTCGGCGGGGACCCCGTCCGCCTCCGTCGCCAACACCATGGTGGGCGGCCTGACGGGACCGACCGTCGGCACCTTCGAGAAGACCGTGCTGCGCGGAATGGACTACTCGATCATCCGGCCCAACCGCACGTCGGCGTCGCTGCTCGCGAACAACATGGTCCGCGTCCCCAACGCCGAGGCGCTGCGCATCACCGGCACCGCGAACCCCGTCGTCGGCGCCCCCGTCTGCAAGGCCGGTAGCACCACGGGCTTCAACTGTGGCGTCGTGACCAACGTCGGCCGGAGCATCACGGTCGGCGACCGCGTCATCGACAACGGATTCGACACCGACATCTGCGCGCTCCGCGGCGACAGCGGCGGCCCGGTCGTCACCGGCACCCAGGCCCTGGGTATCTCCAGCGCCTCGAACCTTGCTGCCGTGGCCACGTGCGACGCCACCGCGGTGCAGCAGGCCACCGGCGGAATGGGACCGATGCTGTCGGCCACGCCGATCAACTCCATCCTGGGTGCCAACCCGGGGCTGGCGGTTCGCACCTCGTAACTCCGAACGGACAAGAGAAGGGGTTCGCTTCCTCCGAGTAATTCGGAGGAAGCGAACCCCTTCTTCTTGTTCGGTGCCCGCTTCTCGTTAGGTGCCCGATCAGCCCGCGGCGGGCGCCGGGGTGTTCATCGTCTGGTACACCTGCCAGCCGTTGTAGGCGAGAACGGGTCCGGCGGCGACGATGGTGCCGATGATTCCGCCGGCGGTAGCGCCTGTGGCAATTCCCCCCAGGCAAGCTGCTGGACCGGTCGAGCCGCCACCGACGCACCCGATGACAGCACCGATCACGGTGCCGATCAGCGAACCCACCGTGACCGCCGAGTCCACGCCCTCGGCCAGTTTGTCGAGCATCGACAGGTCGATGGGCAGCGGCGGCAGGGTCGGGCCGGCGACGTCGGCCATCGTGGCCTTCGCCGGGTCGGTCTCGGGAGTGAGCGTGAGCTGACGGCCTTCGACGACGGGGGCGATCGAGAACTCGCGGTCGCCGAGGCGGTAGGTCAACGGCAGCGTCTGGATGACCTGTCCCGCATCGTTGCGGATCTCGACGAACCTGCCGTCGGAGGTGACGTGGAATCCACCGGCGTCGAGGACGGTCACGACGCTGCGCCCGTCGATGTGCGCCTGGTAGCCGACTCCGTCCTGGGCGGGTGCCGGCTGTGCGTACGCGGTGCCCGCGCCCACGCCCATCGCGGCGATCACGAGGGCCGACGTGGCGGCGAATTTCCGAAGCTTCATTGGCTTTCGTTCCGTTCTGTGACTGCCACGAATGGCCCCCCGAATTATTCGATTTTCGAAACCCGAGCCGGTCCCGCTACGCAGGTACCGGCTTCTACCAGCCGAAACGGGCGAGGAATGCAACCCGGGTCGCGGCGAATCATATCCCAGCCGGACATTGATCCGTCGCAGGATGAACCCGTCAAATTGCTAAACATACGTCCAATTGAATGTGTCCCGAATATGACCACGGGCGAGTTAGGACATCCTGTGCGACACCAGCCACATAGCACCGCATACCGTTAACTGAATACGACTCCGAGTCGCGACGGCCAGCCCCCTTCGCGTCCCCGGATCGAAGGCTCCAACGGCCACGGCGCGCCGCATCGAGGAACCAGAAGATGCAGGAAACGACGCTTCGCGCTATGTTACCGGTTAGTAGATGTTGCAAGTTACCGGCGAGTAACTTGTGAGCGGTTACGATCTGTGGGCTGACCCACAGGCGGCACGCGTGCTGCCCCGAAACGAAAGGCTTCGACATGAATGCCCTGACGATTACGTTGGGCACCGTCGGCGTACTGCTGAGCCTCGTCTGTTGGGCCTCGTTCCTCAGCGGAGCTTGGCGGATGGCGAAGACCGTGCAGATCGGGCAGTCCGCGCCCGACCGCTGGCGCCCGTTCTTCCCCCGCTTCAAGCAGATGATCGTCGAGTTCATCGCGCACACCCGGATGCAGAAGTTCCGCACCGTGGGCTGGGCGCACTGGCTCGTCATGATCGGCTTCCTCGGCGGTGCAGCCCTGTGGTTCGAGGCGTACGGCCAGACCTTCGACCCGACGTTCCACTGGCCGCTGTTCGGCAACACGTGGGTGTGGCACCTGTGGGACGAGATCCTGGGTATCGGCACCGTGGTCGGCATCCTGACGCTGATCGTGATCCGTCAGCTCAACCATCCGCGCATCCCCGAGCGGCTGTCGCGCTTCGCCGGTTCCAAGTTCACGCCGGCATACTTCGTCGAGGTCGTCGTCCTGCTCGAGGGCCTGGGCATGATCCTGGTGAAGGCCGGCCGCATCGCGATGACCGGCCACTCCAACCCGTGGACCGACTTCTTCACGATGCAGGTCGCCAAGCTGCTGCCCGCCAGCGCCGTGATGGTCTCGATCTTCGCGTTCGTCAAGCTGATGTCGGGCATGATCTGGCTCTTCGTCGTCGGCCGCAACATCACGTGGGGCGTCGCGTGGCACCGCTTCTCGGCGTTCCCGAACATCTACTTCAAGCGTGAGGACGACGGCGGCGTCGCCCTGGGCGCTGCCAAGCCGATGATGTCCAAGGGCCGCGCCCTCGACATGGAGAACGTCGATCCCGACACCGACACGCTCGGCGCCGGCCGCGTCGAGGACTTCTCGTGGAAGGGCTGGCTGGACTTCACGACGTGTACCGAGTGCGGTCGCTGCCAGTCGCAGTGCCCTGCGTGGAACACCGGCAAGCCGCTGTCCCCGAAGCTGCTCATCATGTCGCTGCGCGACCACGGCTACGCCAAGGCCCCGTACCTGCTGGCCGGTGGCCGCAAGGACATGGGCGGCGACGAGGTCGGCCTGGTCGACGCCGACGGCAACGCCGACGAGGCCGCGCTCGCCAAGATTCCCGAAGCTGCCCGCGCCGAGGCCGAGCGTCCGCTGGTGGGCGAGTCGGTAGAGGGTGGACTCGGCGGCATCATCGACCCCGAGACGCTGTGGTCGTGCACCACGTGTGGCGCGTGCGTCGAGCAGTGCCCGGTCGACATCGAGCACGTCGACCACATCATCGACATGCGTCGCTACCAGGTGCTGATCGAGTCGGAGTTCCCGTCCGAGCTCGCGGGTCTGTTCAAGAACCTCGAGAACAAGGGCAATCCGTGGGGCCAGAACTCCAAGGACCGGCTCAACTGGATCAACGAGATGGACTTCGAGATCCCGGTCTACGGCCAGGACGCGGATTCCTTCGAGGACTACGAGTACCTGTTCTGGGTCGGCTGCGCCGGCGCCTACGAGGACCGTGCGAAGAAGACCACCAAGGCCGTCGCCGAGCTGCTCGCGACCGCCGGCGTGAAGTTCATGGTCCTCGGTGCCGAGGAGACCTGTACCGGTGACTCCGCTCGCCGTGCCGGTAACGAGTTCCTCTTCCAGCAGCTCGCGATGCAGAACATCGAGACCCTGAACGCGGTGTTCGACGGCACCCCGGAGAGCAAGCGCAAGATCGTCGTCACGTGTGCGCACTGCTTCAACGCGCTCGGCAACGAGTACCCCCAGGTCGGCGGCGTCTACGAGGTGGTCCACCACACGCAGCTGCTCAACCGCCTGGTCCGGGCCAAGAAGCTGGTTCCGGTCGCCAAGCTGAACGAGGACGTCACCTACCACGACCCGTGCTACCTGGGCCGTCACAACAAGGTGTACGACGCGCCGCGTGAGCTGATGGAGGCGTCCGGCGCCAAGCTCAACGAGATGCCGCGTCACGGCGAGCGGTCCATGTGCTGTGGTGCCGGTGGCGCCCGCATGTGGATGGAAGAGCAGCTCGGCAAGCGCATCAACATCGATCGCGTCGACGAGGCGCTGACGACCTCGCCGAAGAAGATCGCGACGGGTTGCCCGTTCTGCCGCGTCATGCTCACCGACGGCGTCACCGCCCGTCAGGAGCAGGGCCAGGGCGAGGGCGTCGAGGTTGTCGACGTCGCGCAGATGATGCTCGAGACCGTCACGCGCCTCGATTCCACGCAGCTCACCGCGAACCTCAAGGTCGAGCAGCGTGAGAAGGCGCCGGTCGCTGCCGCACCGGCGGCAGCCGAGGCCGTCGCCGAGGTCAAGGAAGCCGAGCGGGTGCAGGAGGTCGAGGAGGCTGCGGCCACCCCGTCCGCGCAGACAGCTCCCGCCGGCAAGGGCCTGCAGATGAAGGGCCTCGCCAAGGCTCCCGGCGCGAAGGCACCGGGCGGCAAGGGCCTCCAGATGAAGGGCGCCGCCAAGGCTCCGGGTGCCAAGGCCGAGGCCGCCGCTCCTGCCGAGGCTGCTCCCGCTGCCGAAACGCCGGCGACGCCGACCGCCAAGCCCGGCGGACTGGGTATGAAGGGCGGGGCCAAGGCACCCGGCGGCAAGGGCCTGCAGATGAAGGGCGCCGCTAAGGCTCCCGGCGCGAAGGCACCTGCGGCTCCTGCGGCTCCCGCGGCCGAGGCACCCGCCGCCGAAGCACCGGCTGCACCCGCAGCACCGGCCGCCAAGCCCGGCGGACTCGCCATGAAGGGCGGAGCCAAGGCACCCGGCGGCAAGGGCCTGCAGATGAAGGGTGGGGCGAAGGCTCCGGGCGCGAAGCCCGCGGCGCCCGAGGCTTCCGCTGCTCCGGCCGCTCCGGCCGCTCCGGCAGCCGAGCCCGAGGCACCTGAAGCTTCGACCGCTCCGGCAGCCGAGGCACCGGCGGCGCCCGCCGAGGCCAAGCCGGTCCCGCAGGCGAAGGCAGGCGGACTGGGCTTCAAGTCCGGCGCGAAGGCCCCGGGCGCCCGCAAGGCCGCCCCGGCCGCACCGGCTCCGGCTGCCCCGGCGGCTGAGCCGGCCACCGAGCCCGAGCCCGCCGAGCCCCAGGCCGAGGCCGCACCGGTCGAGGCACCTGCTGCCGAGACTCCCGCTGCCGAGGCGCCCGCGCCGAAGCAGGAGGAGTCGACTCCGCCTCCGCCGCAGGCCAAGCCCGGTGCACTGGGCTTCAAGGCCGGCGCGAAGGCTCCCGGCCGCAAGAAGTAGTTCCCCACGTCAGCGCCCCCACCGTTCGCGGTGGGGGCGCTTTCGTGTCCGCGCTCCCCCCAGCACCACACACCCTTTCCTGGCGTCACACACGGTTTCCCTGCGGAAGTCCCGTGTGAACCCGGCAAAACGTGTGTGGGTCCACGCTGTGCACAGCTCCGCGCCTATCCACAGGCTCGCCCGGGAACCCGCACGGACGGCCGTTCGACCGGCCGCGTCGACGGCACGATGCCGGAGTGGACTCACACATCATTCGACGTTCCGAGGCCCTGCAACGCGGGGCAGCCGACCATCAACTGCAACGGCAGTGCCGCACCGGGGCGTGGCGGCGGATCCGGCCGGGCCGATACGCGTCGGCGGACGCGTTCGACGCTCTCGACACTCACGAGCGACACCGACTCCGGGCGGTGGAAACCCTGCGCGCGGCGTCCGCCGACGCTGTCCTCAGCCACCAATCGGCGGCGGTCGTCCACGGCCTGGGCCTGTGGAACACACCACTGTCCGTCACACATCTGACTCGTAACCGCCCCACCGGTGGGCGACGCACCCGGCATCGTCATGTCCACTCCGCGGTACTTCGACCCGAGGAGATCGCGGACGTCGACGGACTGCCCGTCACGACCGTGGCCCGGACGGTGGCAGACCTCGCACGAACGTTGCCGTTCGAGCAGGCCGTCGTCGCCGGCGATCATGCGCTCCACGCGGCGGGACTGACTTCCGAGGACGTTGCTGCTGCGGCGAACGCGCTGCCACCCCACGCGGGACGGCAGCGCGTTCACCGCATCCTCGCGCAACTCGACGGCCGGTCCGAGAGCGTCGGCGAATCCCGCAGCCGGGTGTTGATGCTGCGCGAGCAGTTGCCTGTCCCCGAGTGTCAGCCCAACCTCTACTCGGCCGACGGCGATCGTCTGGGACGTGTGGACTTCCTGTTCGAGGAGTGCGCTGTCGTGGGCGAGTTCGACGGCCGCGGCAAGTACGGCCGGCTGGTCCCCGACGGACAGGTCCCGGCGGACGTGGTGTGGGCGGAGAAGGTTCGCGAGGACGCCATCCGGGACGCCGGCTGGCAGGTGGCGCGGTGGACCTGGGACGAGCTCGAGCTCCCCGGCGTGGTGGCCCGTCGGATCCTCGACGCCGTTCGCCGGGCCCGGCTCTCACCGCCACCCACTGGACGCGTCGAACACACGCCGAGGCGCTGACCGGATCACACACATCCTGCCCGCACCACACACCGCTTCACCATCGAATGCACGTGTGATGCCGACAAGGGGTGTGTGCAGCGGCGGTGATCACCCCCGACCTACGGCCGCCACAGCTCCAGCCGCGGCACCCCGGGCGTCTCGAAGCCCATCACCTGCCCGTAGAAGGACAGCTCGGCCTCGCGGGCGCTGACGATCGTCTCGACGCGCCGGAATCCGTGCGCCTCACCCTCGTAGGCGAGGTATGCGTGCGGAATCTTCTTGTCCAGCAGGGCGGTACGGAATCGCTCGGCCTGCGACGGCGGGACGATCGGGTCGGACAGGCCCTGCAGCAGCAGTACCGGACACGACAGACCGTCGACGTTGTTGACGGGCGCGCGCCGGACGTACAGGTCGGCGGCGTCGGGCAGCGGACCGATGAGGCCGTCGATGTACCGGGATTCGAAGTCGTGGGTCTCCTTGACGAACTCCATCAGTTCGGCGACGCCGTAGTACGACACGCCGCACGCGAAGACGTCGGAGGTGGTGAGCGCCGACAGCACCGTCCACCCTCCGGCCGAGCCACCCTCGATCGCGAGACGGTCGGGGTCGGCCAGGCCCGCGTCGGCGAGGCCGCGGACGGCCGCGACGGTGTCCTCGACGTCGACGATGCCCCACTGCCCGCGCAGCCGATTTCGGTACTCGCGCCCGAAGCCGCTGGACCCGCCGTAGTTGACGTCGACAACGCCGATGCCCCGGCTGGTGAAGTAGGCGTACACCAGATGCACCGCGGGCGCGACGTGCGCGGTGGGGCCACCGTGCACGAACGCGACGTACGGCGGCAGTTCACCCTCGGGTGCAACGAAGTTCGGGTTGCGCGGGGCGTAGACGAGCGCATGGACCTCGCGTTCGGGGCCCTCGAAGGTGAGTGCCTGCGCTTCCGGGAGGTACTCGACGTCCGGCAGGTCGTCGACCGACAGCCGGACGTCGGTGAGCGTGCCGACACCGAGGTCGAGCAGTCGCAGACCCGAGGCGACGCGGGCGCCACCGCAGCGCAACAGGATCCGACGTCCGTCGGTGTCGCAGATCTGCACCGACGAGATGTCCTCGAGTTCGATGTCGCGCAGCGCACCGGTGGCCGGGTCGAGCAACGCGAGCGTGTCCGTCCCGACGGTCCGCGTGGTCAGGACGGTGCCGGCGTCGAGTTCGACGTGCCACACCGCCCCCAACTGCCACAGTGGCGCACCGAAGTCCGCATCGATGGGGCGGACCGGCGCGACCTCACCGAACAGATTGACGCGGTACAGGTTCCACCATCCACTCCGGTCGCTGATCACGCGCAGCGTCTCGTCGTCGATCCACTCGGGTTGCAGCACCGATTCCTCGGTCCCACCGAGGAGCACGTCGACCTCACCGGTGTCGAGGCGGAGCACGCGCAGTTCGGTTCCGTCCCAAGGCATCTGCGGGTGGTTCCATGCGATCCATGCGAGGTGCGAGCGGTCCGGCGACAACCTCGGGTAGGCGAGGAAGTCGGAGCCGCCGACGATCGACCGCACAGCCGCCGCATCGACC
This sequence comes from Prescottella sp. D32, assembly GCF_037287305.1. Taxonomy (NCBI): domain Bacteria; kingdom Bacillati; phylum Actinomycetota; class Actinomycetes; order Mycobacteriales; family Nocardiaceae; genus Rhodococcus; species Prescottella sp. D32. Next base: position 967,961 of record NZ_JARBSW010000001.1, on the reverse strand, counting down.
GCGGCCGATCCGTCGAGCGGCACCGCGCAGATGTCGCGCACCGGCGACGCCGACACCCCGTGGCGCTCGCGCACGCACCACACCTCGTCGCCGACGATCGCGAGGTCGCCGTAGCGATCCGACGCCGGGACGGACGGGAGCGGCGTGATCGGGACCGGGGCGACGTCGGTGCGCGGGTCGAATCGGTACAGCCGCTGGTCGCTGAACTCGGCGAACACCAGCACCCCGTCGCCGGTGACGGTCCACGCGCCGCCGCCGTACTCGTGGACGCGGGTGCGCGCGTTCCACGGTGCGGGCAGGACGTCGACGACATCGCCGTCGTCGCCGCGCCGCCGGATCGCGGTGCGTCCCCCCTCGGTGGGGCGCAGTTCCGACCACCACACCTGCTCGCCGACGAACCGACCACCGTCCACCGGGTGTCCGCTGGCAGCCAGGTCGGCGGCGCTGATCGGCGAGATCCAGGATCCGTAGGGAGCAGTTGCGGCTGCGGCAGACGTCATGTGCACAACCCTAGCCACGAGCGTGCCTCCACCACGTAGCGTTTCCACATGGCTCCCGAGATGCCCGGGCCCCTGCCCTCACGGTTCGTGGACGCACCGGTCGCGCGGATGGCGACGGTGTCGGCGGACGGCGGCCCGCACCTGGTGCCGGTGGTGTTCGCCGCGGTCGGGTACGTCGTGTTCACGGCGGTGGACGACAAGCCGAAGTCCACCCGACGCCTGCGTCGGCTGGCGAACATCGCGGCAACGGGCCGGGTCAGCCTGCTCGTGGACCACTACGACGACGACTGGTCGCGGCTGTGGTGGATCCGCGCGGACGGGACCGGCGAGGTGCTGGAACCCGATTCGGACGTCGGGGTCGCGGCGATCGACGCGCTGGTGGCGAAGTACCACCAGTACGCGTCGATGCGACCGACCGGCCCCGTGATCGAAGTGCGGGTGTCCGGTTGGCGTGAATGGTCGGCGTCCTGACCCATTCGGGCATCGCACGCCCTTGTGACGCAGGGCACATCGGGTTCACGATGGAAGGACCCTGTCTGTATTTCGTCCTGGAAGGACGGTCTTCTCATGACACGCAGGATTGCCGGAATTCTCGCCGCGCTCGCGATGATGCTCTCGTTCGCCGCGTTCGCTGCACCGGCTGCATCGGCAGAGGAAGCGACACCCGCGCAGGGGTCGGTGGGGCTGTGCCTCGTCATCCCGCTGGGATCGCTGGTGTATCCCATCTGCATCTGACCCCGACCGCGTCGCACCTGCGACGTTTGTGACGTTCCCGACGGCGCCCGAACGCACCCTCCGATATCCGTTTGCGCTCGAGTGGAAGTATGGAGGCCGTGAGCACTCCAGAACCCGCCCGTCCCCGCCGGCCGCATCGCGCTCTCGAGCAGTCCACCAAGCTGCAGAACGTGCTGTACGAGATCCGCGGGCCGGTACACGCGCACGCGGCGCGGCTGGAGGCGGAGGGGCACCGGATCCTCAAGCTCAACATCGGCAACCCGGCGCCGTTCGGCTTCGAGGCCCCCGACGTGATCATGCGCGACATGATCGCGGCTCTGCCTTACGCGCAGGGTTATTCGGAGTCGAAGGGCATCCTCTCGGCGCGCCGTGCGATCGTCACGCGCTACGAGCTGGTGCCCGGGTTCCCGGAGCTGGATGTCGACGACATCTACCTGGGCAACGGCGTCTCCGAGCTCATCACGATGACGATGCAGGCCCTGCTCGACGACGGCGACGAGGTGCTCATCCCCGCGCCGGACTACCCGCTGTGGACGGCCATGACGAGCCTGTCCGGCGGCACACCGGTGCACTACCTGTGTGACGAGCAGAACGACTGGAACCCGGACATCGCGGACATAGAGTCCAAGATCACCGACAAGACCAAGGCGCTGCTGGTCATCAACCCGAACAACCCGACGGGCGCGGTGTACTCGGCGGAGGTCCTCACACAGCTCGTCGACCTGGCCCGCAGGCACCAGCTGCTGCTGCTGGCGGACGAGATCTACGACAAGATCCTCTACGACGACGCCAAGCACATCTCGTTGGCCACGCTCGCCCCCGATCTGCTCTGTCTGACGTTCAACGGGCTGTCGAAGGCGTACCGCGTCGCCGGCTACCGCTCGGGCTGGGTCGCGATCACCGGACCCAAGGAACACGCGGCCGGCTTCCTCGAGGGCCTGGACCTGCTCGCGTCGACGCGCCTGTGCCCCAACGTCCCCGGTCAGCACGCGATCCAGGTGGCGCTCGGCGGGCACCAGAGCATCGAGGATCTGATCCTGCCGGGCGGGCGTCTGCTCGAGCAGCGCGACGTCGCGTTCGAGCGGCTCAACATGATCCCCGGCGTCTCGTGCGTGAAGCCGCGCGGTGCGCTGTACGCGTTCCCGCGCCTCGACCCCAACGTGTACGAGATCCACGACGACGAGAAGCTGGTCCAGGACCTGCTGCTGCAGGAGAAGATCCTGATGGTCCAGGGCACCGGCTTCAACTGGCCGAACCACGACCACCTGCGCATCGTCACGCTGCCGTGGGCGCGTGACCTCGCGGTGGCGATCGAGCGGTTCGGCAACTTCCTGTCGAGCTACAAGCAGTAACAGCCGCGCCGCACGTCCCGTCCGGGCCCGATCCCGGGCGGGAGGTCCGCAGCGTTTCGTTACACGCTGACACGACACGAAAAAACGACCCCCCAATACTGCAGGATTGCTGCGGTATAGGTAGATTGACCGATTGGCACCCTCGGGTGCCCGTAAGCGCCTCGTCTTGCCCCCTCCCCCCCTGGGCGACGAGGTACCGGTGGCGGGGACGACCCCCCCTGCTCCCCGCCACCGACGCTTACCGACGTCCTCGCTAGCCTGGTGCGGTGCGGAGACGAATTCGATGACCCCCGAACTGTTCTCCCGTCGTGAGCGGAGTCCCGACCGTGGCCACGGACACGGGCATGGGCACGGGCACTTCGACGGCCCGGCCCCAGTCGGGCCGACCGCGGCGCGCGTAGTCGTCGGCCTGCTCGCCGCCATCGCGATCGCCGTCGTCGCCGGGGCCGTCCTCCTGTGGCCGAACAAACAACAGATCGACATCCCACTGCCCTTCCAGAACGCGGGCGGCGGCGCCGTGACCACGGAAGCCGGCACCGTCGTCGCGCAGGACATCGCACCGTGCGGCAGCCCGTCCGCCGGTCGGGCGTTCCCGGGTGATCCCGCCCCGGCACCGGACGTGGGCGCCGGGTTCGACTGTCACCGCAGCGTGGTGACGATCGACTCCGGCCCCCACGCCGGCACCCGCACGCTCCTCGAGATCGTGCCCGGACCCGGGCAACCGAATCTGAGTGTGGGCGAACACCTCCGCCTGGTGCGACAGACGGATTCGTCGGGTGCGCCGATCTATTCGTTCAACGACTACGCCCGGGGTTTCCCGCTGCTCCTGATCGTCGCCGCGTTCGTCGTCGCGATCGTCGCGGTCGCGCGATGGCGGGGCGTGCGCGCGCTGCTGGGCCTGGGTATCGCGTTCGGCGTCCTGGTGGTGTTCACCCTCCCGGCACTGCTCGACGGCAAACCTGCCATGCCGGTGGCCCTCGTATCGGGGGCCGCGATCCTGTTCGCGGTGCTCTACCTGGCCCACGGGGTGAACCTGCGGACGAGTTCCGCCCTGCTCGGCACGCTCGCATCCATGCTCGTCGCGGCGGTGCTCTCGGTGATCGCGATTCGGATGACGCACCTGACCGGTCTCTCGGAGCAGCAGAACGCCGACGTCCAGGCCTACATCCAGCACGTGAGTATCACCGGGCTCCTGCTGGCCGGCTTCATCATCGGATCGCTGGGCGTCCTCAACGACGTCACGATCACACAGGCCTCCGCCGCGTTCGAGATCGCGTCGATGGACGAATCTGCCACGCGACGAACCATCTTCGCGTCGGCGATGCGGGTCGGACGCGACCACATCGCGAGTACCGTCTACACGCTCGTGCTCGCGTACGCCGGTGGCGCGCTCCCCCTGCTACTGCTCTTCAGCGTGGCCGGCGGCTCGATGGGGGACGTGCTGACGGGTGACGCCGTCGCGATCGAGATCGTCCGCTCGTCGGTGGGCGGCATCGCGCTCGCCCTCTCGGTGCCGCTCACGACCGCGATCGCGGCGCTACTCGCTCGCCCGCGCAGCGCGGCGAGCCCATCCGAACGACGCCGCGGCGGACGCCACGCACGCTGACCGTCGAGCGTCAGAGCCCCGGGATCTGCGGGATCGGCGGCAGCGGCAACGATTCGAGCGGCGGTAGCGCATCGAGCGGGGGAAGCGGCGGCAGGTTCGGCAGCCCGGTGAGGGCGTCGAGCACGGTCCCCAGCGGATCCGGAGCCGGTTGCGTGGACGGGCTCTGCCGGGGTGCGCCGTTCGCAACCGGCCGACTGCCGGCCGGCGGCGCGAGGAGCGGCGCCTCCACCGGGAGGGATTCGGGAGTAGCCACCGGGCTCGACGGAGGCGCCGACGGCGGTGCACTCGCGATCGTCACCGAGGAGGTCACCGGCTTGCCCGCCGATTCGTCCGGCGCGGACCCGAAAAGGGTTCTGCCGTAGCCCAGCCCGAAACCGATGACGGCGAGGAGGGCGAGCATTACCCCGGCCGCCCCGGCGCTGCGCACCTGACGGCGGGACACGGCGCGGCGAGAGCCGCGGCGACGCGCGCCGGGTCGGTGCCCTGTCCGTCGATGCGCTGTCGGTCGCAGCGACGACTCCGCCGGGGCCTGGGCGCTGCTCGCGACCATCGCGGCGCCCGACGCCGCCGACAACTCGGGGTCCTCCGGCACGACGACGGGAAGCCCCGCCAGGTCGGCCACGCGCTCGCGGATCGCAGCGGCGGTGGCCCCGCCGCCGACGAGTACCACCGCGTCGGCGCCGCACCCCGTCTGCGTCAGCAGTTCGTCGGCGAGGTCGACCACTCCCTCGATTTCCGCGACGCACAGGGCGGTCCGCTCGGTGGCGCGGACGGTGCCGGACTCCACGTCGACGACGCTCACCGTCGATCCCGCGTACCCCAGGTCGAGCACCACGACGGCACCCAGCCCGGACAGCAACCCGGTCGCGGCCAACTGCTCGAGAACGGCGGACAGCTCAGGGATCAGCCGGTAGTCGGCGACGCCCTCGCGCCGCATCGCGGCGTCCAAGGCGGCGGCCTGCGACTCGTCGGTGTAGGCGATGGCGACGGCGTCCGCCGAACCGGGGTCCTCGTCGCCCGCCAGCAGCACGCCGACCGCTTCCGCAGCCAGCTTCTCCGGGTCGTGGTCGCCCACGACGAGCGTCCGGCACTCGCGCAGACCGGCAGCGCTGTGGGCACCGGGCGACGGGCGGCGCACGATCCGGACGAACCCGGATCCCACCGACACTCCCAGAACCCCACCCATGAGCCGCCTTCGATCCGGACACCCGCTCGTCCGATCGACCCGAATGAGCGCTCAACTTGACGAGCCGATCCTATACGGCCGCACCTACACTCGTTTCATGAAACTGCTGTTCGTCTGCACCGGCAACATCTGCCGTTCCCCCACCGCGGAGAGACTCGCCGCGGCCTGGGCGGACCACCACGGCGTCGCCGAACTCGAAGCCACCAGCGCGGGCACTCGCGCGATGATCGGTTCACCGATGGAATCGACTGCAGCGAAGGTTCTTTCCTCTCTGGGCGGCAACTCCGACGGCTTCGCCGGACGGCAGCTCACACCCGCAATCGTGGGAGAGGCCGATCTGATCCTCGCCATGACGCAAACGCATCGCGATGCGGTACTGCGGCTGGCGCCCCGGCAACTGCGACGCACCTTCACGCTTCTCGAGGCCGCGCATCTCGTGACGGCCGGCGGAGCGCGTGCCGTCGCGGAGCTCGATGCGGCGCGGGCCGTCGCACCGCGGCTAGGCAGCCCCGACACGGACGTCCGCGACCCGATCAAGCGGAGTGAGTCCGTTTTCGAGGAGGTCGGTGAGCAGATCGCCGAGGCCGTGGTGACCGTACTGGATGGCCTGCACCCCAGGTGATCGATCCGTAGAACGATACGGGTCCGGCCGCACCTCGAGCTTCTGCTCGTGATGCGGCCGGACCTGCGCGAAATGTACTGCTCGGTCAGCGAACCGGTTCGCTCCACTTACCCGGGCCATGCCCCGGAGAGGCGTCGGCCGGGACGGCGGGTGCCGACGCGACGGGAGTGCTTCCCGGCTTCGGCGCGGGTGCGTCGGAGTCGTAGTAGTACTTGTATTCGTACGCGTTCTCGCCCTTGGTCGGCGTCATCGTGAAGATGGTGCCCAGCACGTTCGCGCCCGCACTGCGCAGGTTGCCCACCGCGCGCGCAACCTGGTCGCGCTTGGTCTTGCCGTACCGGACGGCGATGAGGGCGCCGTCCACCTTGGCCGCGATGACGGCCGCGTCCGTGACCGGAAGCAGTGGCGAGGCGTCGACCACCACATAGTCGAAACGCGCCTTCAGATCGGTGAACAGTGTCGTCGCGTGGCTCGAGCCCAGCAGCTCGCTCGGGTTGGGCGGGATGGCGCCCGACGCGAGGACGGTCAGGTTCGGGAACGACGTGGCCTGGAGAACGTCGTCGAGCTCCGCCTGGCCCGAAAGCACGGTGCTGACACCGACCGAATCGATCAGACCGAGGTACTTGGAGATGCGGGGGCGGCGCAGGTCGCCCTCGACCAGAGCGACGGAGTAGCCCGCCTCCGCCAGCGCAAGGCACAGGTTGATGGCAGTCGTGGTCTTGCCCTCGGACGGGAGGGAGCTGGTGACCGCGATGACGCGGGGCGGGTTGTCGACCTCGAGGAACTGCAGGTTGGTTCGAAGCTCGCGGAACGCCTCGGCGCTGCCGGAGTAGCCGTCCTGGAAGGCGATGGCCGCCTTCTGCTCGCGCTCCTTGTCGAACGGCACGTTGCCGACGACGCCGGCTCCGACGAGTTCGTCGAGGACCTGTCGGCTCTTGACGGTGTTGTCCAGTCGGTCGCGGAGCACGGCGAGTCCGAGCCCGGCCAGCAGACCGACGGCGAAGCCGAGAGCGAGGTTGCGCTTGGTCTTCGGGCTCACCGGCGAGGTCGGAGTGGAAGCGTGTTGTTCGACGACAACGCGAGCGGTGGGGGGACGATTCGGATCGAAGGTCTCGAGCTCGGCGGCCATGACCACGAACTCGTCCGACAGCGCGTTGACGATGTCGCGGGCGCGCTCGGGTGACGAATCCTGGACGCTGGCGTCGATGAGGACCGTGTCCGGTGCCGAGGTGGCCTTGACCTGGGCTGCGACGTCATTCGCACTGACACCGGTGAGTCCCAGACGGTCGATCGTTCGCTGCGCCAGCGTCGTTCCGGTCAGCAGTTTGGTGTACGACGCCACGCGCTGCTGCGAGAAGAGGTTGCCCTGATACACCTCGTTGACCGACGCGGCGGAGGATGTGGACACGAACAACCGCGTCGACGCCTGATACATCGGGGTCGACATCAGTGATGCGACGAGAGCCCCCAGCACCCCGACAACCGTTGCGAGCGCGATGATTCGCCAACGTTGCTGCAAGATCCGTAGATAGTCCTGTACTTCCATTTCCCCGTCCTTACTTGCTTTCAACGCTTCCAACACCCTGTGTACGCATTCGCGTCATCAGGTTTCGCCCGCCGAATCGACGAGAACAGTCGAGACCCGTGCCAGTGTCGCCGGGCTCGTCATGTCCGAGTGGGTGCACGGTACCTCGACCGACGTCACCTGCCCGGTCACGTGACGCGCCCAGCCTGCGACGCTCCGGCGGCGCGCCTCGTCCTCGTGCGCCGCCACGAACACCACTACGTCTCCTCGATAGATCCCGGTCCGATGCACGTGGGCCGCGGCCTCGAGTGCTTCGCCGACTTCGACGATCCGGCGGACCTCATCGGGGGCGAGGACGCCGAGCTCGGTGTCCTCGAACCGTTCGTCCCGCTGATCGTCCCATGCATCCCCGATCGGCGTCGGTACCGAGTCCGAGGGATGAGAATCGAGGAGAACCACGCTGCCGACGTCGGCTCCGGCGGCACGCAGCTGAATCGCCATCTCGTGAGCGATGTTTCCGCCGAGCGACCATCCGAGGAGGTGGTACGGCCCGTCCGGTTGCACCGAGCGGATCTGCTCGACGTAGTCGTGTGCGAGATCGACGAGCGAACCCGGGGTTGCGGCACCGGTCGCCTGCAAGCCGTACAGGGGCCGGTCACCGAGATGCTCGGCGAGTCCTGCGTAGCACCAGGCGAGGCCGCTGACCGGGTGCACGCAGAACAGCGGCGGGCCGGCCGGCACCTCGGGGCGATTGAGCGGCACGAGGGTGGCGAGCGGATCGGCCACGTCGACGTCGTGTTCGATGCGGGCAGCGAGGCCCGCAACAGTCGGGTCGGTGAACAGCCATGCGAGCGCCACGTCGCGGCCGAGTTCGGTGCGCAGGCGCGCGACCACCCGTACCGCACCCATCGACGTCCCGCCGAGGTCGAAGAAGCCGGTCTCGCGGGGCACGAACCCGTGCCCGGTCACGGCGGCGAAGACGGCGGCGATCCGCCGCTCCAGATCCGTTCGCGGTGGCGTGCCCGACACGGGGTCGTCGGCGATGACGGGTGCGGGCAGCGCGGATCGGTCGATCTTGCCGGACGTGGTCCGCGGCATCCGTTCGACCACCTGCACGGCGGCGGGCACGAGGTGGCGCGGCAGTGATCGCGCCGCGCGCTCGCGCAGCCGGGCCGCGTCGGGGTGCCGACCCGGGGCGGCCTCCACGAAAGTCACGAGAACGGGTTCGGCTTCGGATCCGGTGTGTGCCACCGTGACCGAGGTTCGGACGTCGGGGTCGGCGCCGATCACGGCGTCGATCTCCGCGGGTTCGACGCGGACTCCGTGGATCTGGACCTGGTGGTCGCCGCGACCGACGTATTCGAGCGCGCCGTCCCGCCGCCTCCGGACGAGGTCTCCGGTCCGGTACAGCCGTGCGCCGGCGTCGCCACGAGGGTCGGCGACGAATCGGGTCGCGGTGAGGCCGGGCAGGTTCCGGTATCCGCGGGCCAGCCCTGGGCCACCGAGATACAGCTCCCCCACCACCCCGATCGGGACGGGATGGAGTCGCGGGTCGAGGACCTCGGTCCGGACGCCCGCGAGTGGGGTGCCGATCGTGACGTCACCGGCCCGCAACACCTGGCTGACGGTCGCCCCCACCGTGCCCTCGGTGGGGCCGTACCCGTTGTGCAGCCGGTGACCCGCCCACGCGCGAGCGAGCGGAGCCGGCAGCACCTCCCCCGCTGCCACCACCGTGAGGGTGTCCGGCAGTGCGTCCGGGTCGAGCGTGCCCAACACGGTGGGGGTGAGATTGACGTGCGTGATCGCGTGTTCGATCAGCAGGGACGCCAGATCGTCTCCGGCGTAGGAGAACTCTGGTGCACACACGAGCGTTCCACCGTGTGCGTGCGCGGCGAGCAGTTCGAACACAGCGGCGTCGAACGTGGGCGACGCGGCCTGGAGGACGCGAGAATCTCGGGTGAGGCCAAGTCTTCGGCTCTGCAGATCGACGAGCGCCGCGAGTCCGCGATGCGTCACCTCGACCCCCTTGGGGGTGCCGGTGCTGCCGGAGGTGAACAGCACGTAGGCCAGGTCGTCCGGCGTCGTGCACGCGGCGGACCGACGCAAGGATCGATCACGGGTACTGCTGCGCAGCAGGGCCTTACGCTCTTCCGGCAGGCTCGGGTCGATCGGTACCCACGCAGCGCCGAGCCGGGTGACGGCCCACACCTCGACGATCCAGTCCGCTCCGCGGATCGCGTCCACCGGAACCAGGTCGCCCACTCCGATGCCCTGTGCACGCAGCTCGTCGGCACGCGCGGCGGAGCGTGCATCGAGCTCGGCATAGGTCCACCGTTCGCTTCCCGTCTGCAGAGCGATCCGCTGCGGGTGGGCACGGGTCGTGTCGGCGAGGATCGCCGCGAGCGTTCGCGACGGCGGCGCCGGCACCAGTTCCGATGCGGGCGCCGGAAGGGGCAGATCACCCACCGAGGTCGCGGGAGCGGCGACGACCGCGTCCAGCAGCGCGACCCAATCGGCCAGCAGCTGGACCGCCGTCGAGCGGTCGAACAGGTCCGTGGCGTACACGAGCCGCACGTCGATGCCCTTGGCGTCGAACGCTTCCCGGACGTCGAAAGCCAGGTCGAACTGGGCGACGGGCTCGGCTGCGTGAAGTTCGTGGACGCGCACACCGGTGAGTGTCGGCGTCGTCTCGACGCCGACGGTGTGGGCGAGGAGCACCTGGAACAACGGGTGATGGGCCGGATCGCGAGTCGGGGCGATGCGCGCGACGACGTCGTCGAACGGCACGTCGGCGTGAGCGAAGGCGGCCAGGTCGGTCCCGCGCACCCGGCCGAGCAGGCCCTCGAACGACTCGCTCGGGTCGACCGGGGCACGCAGCACCAGAGTGCCGACGAACATGCCGACGAGCGACGCCAGCCGGGGGTCCGGTCGCCCCGCCACGACGGTGCCGACTGCGATGTCGGTGCGCCCCGAGTACCGCGCGAGCAGCACGGAAAGCGCGGCATGCAGCACCATGAAGACGGTGACGTCGTGGGTGCGGGCGAACGCGGCCAGAGCGGCATGGGTGGGGGCGGGGAGGGAGTGCTCCACGGCCCCGCCCCGGTACGACGGACGCGGTGGCCGCGGCCGATCGGTGGGCATCGGCAGCGGGGTGTCCGGCAGCCCGTCCAGCGCGCGTACCCAGTACTCCAGCTGCCGACCGCCCACCGCTAGTGGGTCGGTGAGATCGCCGATGCGTTCCACTTGCCAGCGGGCGAAGTCTCGGTATTGCAGGGCGAGGGGTGCCGGGTCCGGGGCGGCACCGGCGACCCGCGCTGCGTAGGCCGCCCCGAGATCGGCGAGTAGCGGCGCGACGGACGCGCCGTCCACGGCGATGTGGTGCGCGACCACCACGAGCACCCATTCCGCGTCTGCCGTGCGAATCAGCTCGACCCGCAGCGGCGGTCGCGTCGTCAGGTCGAACGGCCGACGGAGCAGTGCGGCAATCCGGGTCTCGAGCGCGTCGGGGTCGGCCGGCTCCACCCGCAATTCGACTTGCTCGACGGGAACGACGCGCTGGGTGTCCGCATCGGGAAACACGGTGCGAAGGATCTCGTGCCTGGTAACGACGTCTCGGAGTGCGGAAGCGAGCGCGACCGTGTCGACATCGCCGCCGAGCCGCAGCACGACGGGCATCGTGTACACCGATCGCGCGGGATCCGCCTGATGCAGCAGCCACAGCCGACGTTGCGCGGGCGCCATGGGCGCGGTGTCGTCGGTGCCGGGCACGAGTGCCGGTCCGGTCTCGCCGGGGTGATCCGACGCGGTGAGCAGCGCAGCAAGAGTGGGCGCCTCGAGGATCGCGCGCGGGATCACGGTACGCGAGAGCGCCACACTCAACCGGGCCGCGACCTCGACGGCGGCAAGCGAGTGCCCACCGGCCGCGAAGAAGCTCGTGTCGACGTCGACGGCGGAGCCGAGAACGTCGCCGACGATGTCGGCGAGCAGCTGCTCGCGGCTGGTCAGCGCACGCGTCATCGCGCGGGGCGCCGACTCGGCGGCGAGTGCGGCCAGGGCCACCGCGTCGACCTTGCCGTTGATGGTGGTGGGGATGGTGTCGAGCACGTGCACCCGTGTCGGGACGGCCGCGGCGGGCTGCTCCTGGGCGACGGCGGCGAGCAGCGCCGGGACGTCGGGGACGCCGTCACCGCTGCCGGTGACGAAAGCGACGAGGGTGCTGTTCCACGGGATCACGGCGGCCTGCCCGACGGCGGGCACGCGGCTGAGGACCGCCTCGACGTGGCCCGGCTCGACTCGCACTCCGCGCACCTTCACCTGCCGGTCGGTGCGGCCCAGGTAGATCAGCCGCCCGTCGGCGTGACGACGGACCCGGTCGCCGGTGCGGTACATCCGCTCGCCGTCCGGTGCGGCGACGAAGCTCGCCGCCGTGAGCGCCGGGGCGCCCAGGTAGCCGCGGGCGAGGCCGTCACCGGACAGGTACAGCTCGCCGACGCCGCCGAGGGGCACCGGCCGCAGCCGGCCGTCGAGCACACGAATCGTGTTGCCGGGAATCGGATCTCCGAGCCCGGTACGCCCGTCGACCTCGGTGAGCGTCGCGACCACGGTCGCTTCGGTGGGCCCGTACGCGTCGATCATGAGCCGGTTGCGTCGCCAGCGGTCCGCCACGTGCGGGGCCAGTGCCTCGCCGCCGCTTGCCACGACCCGCAACGCGTCCAGGCCGGTGTCGTCGACGGTCGCGAGCACCGCCGGGGTGGACAGGAAGTGGGTGACGGCCTGCTCGCGGAGCAGGGTGTGCAGGGCGGGGCCGGCGAACACGTCGGGCGGCGCGATCACGAGTGCGGCGCCCCCGGTGTGTGCGAGCAGGATCTCGAGGATCGCGGCGTCGAAAGCCGGGTCGTAGCCGTGCAGGACGCGGTCGCCTGCCGAGACCCGGTAGCGCCGTCGGCCTTCGGCAGCGAGCGCGGCCAGTCCGCGATGGGTGACACCGACGGTCTTGGGAGTGCCGGTGGAGCCGGAGGTGGTGATGACGTAGGCGAGAGCGTCGACGGACGCGGTCCGGGACGGGTGGGCGGCGCGTACCGTTCGGGCACCGAATGCGGCGCCGGTCTTGGTGACGGCCCACAGCATCCGGATCCGGTCGAGCGAGCGAACCGGGGCGATCCCGACGACATCGTCCGTGCCGTAGCCGTGGTCACGGATCAGCGCGGCCGCCAGTGCGTCCGACTGCTCGTCGAGTTCGCGATACGTGAGACACGAGGCACCGTCGACGACGGCGACCTGCTCCGGGTGCGCAGCGGCGGCGGCCCGCAGCAGATCCGCCAGCAGCCGAGGCGTCTCGCGGGGTTCGACCACCCGCGCGCCGTCGAGCGACAGTGGCAGGTCCTGCACGGCCGTCTGGGGACTCTCGGCGACGGCACTGAGCGCGGCGCTTACGTGCGTGGCCAGGCCGTTCGCGGTCGCGGCGTCGAAGAGCGAGGCGTCGTAGGTGAGAACGCCGTCGATTCCACCGTCCTCGGATGTCGACAGGGTGAACTGCAGATCGAAACGCGCGGCAGCGGTCTCGACTTCGCGTGCGGACACCTCCAACTCCCCCACCCGGAGCACCGGAGGCGTGAAGTCCTGGAAGGCGAGCGCCACCTGCGGGATCCGGCCACCGGCGAGAGGCAGGACCTCCTCGAGCGGGACACTGGCGTGATCGAAGGCCGCGACGTCGAAGTCCCGAACCTGGGCGAGCAACCCGGACAGCGGCATGTCGGGCTCCACTCGCGCCCGCAGTACCAGGGTGTCGAGGAACAGACCCACGAGCGGTTCGAGTTGCGGGAAGCGGCGGCTCGAGATCACGGTGGCGATCCCGATGTCGCCGTGGCCGCCGAGCCGGGCCAGTACCGCGGCGAGGACGGCGTGCACCACCATGAATTCGGTAGCGTGATGTGCGTGGGCCACCGCGGTGAGGGCGCGGGCGGCGGCGGGAGCGATCGTGAAACTCACCGACTCGGCGACACCGGGCGCCCTGTCGCCCACCGTGTCGCTCGGCAGCACCGCGGGATCGAAATCCGCCAGCTCGCGTCGCCAATGCTCCAGCGCATCGGCCGGCACCTCCCGGACACGATCCCATGCCGCATAGTCCGCATACTGCAGCGGAAGCGGCTCCCAGCCGGGCGCAGTGCCGGCGAGACGCGCCCGGTAGGCGGCACCGAGATCGCGTACCAGCACGGCGACCGATCCCCCGTCTGCGACGAGGTGGTCGACCGACACGTCGAGGATGTGCCGGTCCGGAGCGAGCGAATGCAATTGCGCCGCAAAGGCCTCCGAACCCACCGGGTCGATGGTGAGATGCGGGCCGGCATCGTCCGTCTCGACCCGGCTGCGCAGCACATCGTGGCGGGCGACAACGTCCGCAACGGCGGCGTGCAGGGCGTCGACGTCGAGCCGGCCGTCGAGCCGCACCTCGGCGCGCAGCCGGTAGGCCTCGGCGGCGCCGGTGCTGCGCAGAGCCCACAGACGAGCCTGCGCACGGCTGAGCGGGATCCGGAACGGCCGTGCCCCCGCGACCGGACCCTGGTCCGAGGCAGCGACGTCGGGCTCGTCGAGCGCCGCGGCCAGCCCGGCCACCGTGGGGTCGGCGAACAGCAGTCGCAACGGCACGTCGAATCCGAGGCGCTCGCGCAGGCGGCCCACGAGGGTGGTGGCGAGCAGCGAATCGCCTCCCGCGACGAAGAAGTCGTCGGTGCGCCCGACGTCGCGGCCGAGCACCGTGGAGAACACGTCCGCGACCAGCCGTTCGGTGGCGGTGACGGGTTCGGTGCCCACGTGGTTCTCGGGTGCGGGTAGCGCGCGCGTGTCGATCTTGCCGTTCGTGGTGAGCGGAAGGGCCGCCATCGGCACGATCACCGTCGGCACCAGGTAGGACGGCAGGCTGTGGGTGAGCGCTCGTCGTAGGGCCGCGGCGTCGACCGACGCCGGCACCACGTACGACACGAGAGTCGTCGTGCCGGCCTCGTTCTCCCTGGCCACGGTCGCCGCCTGGTCCACGCCGGTGCAGCGCGTGAGTGCGGCGTCGATCTCGGCCGGTTCGATGCGGAGGCCGCGGACCTTGACCTGGTCGTCGTTGCGCCCACGGAAGTCGAGCACGCCTCCGTCGGGTCCGTCCAGCCACCGGACGAGGTCGCCGGTGCGGTACCAGCGCCGTCCGTCCGGTGCGGCGACGAACCGTTCCGCGGTGCGGGCCGGGCTGCCGATGTACCCGGCGGACATCCGGTGCCCGGCCAGGTACAGCTCTCCGGTCACGCCGGTGGGGACCGGCTGCAGGCGGGCGTCCAGTACCAGGGCCTCCACACCGCGGGCGGGGGTGCCGATGGTCGCGGGTAGGTCCGGCCGCAGGGCCCGAGAGTACGTCGCGAACACCGTCGACTCGGCCGGGCCGTAACCGTTGTACAGCCGCCGGCCCGGGGCCCAGCGTGCGACGAGTTCGGGCGGCACGCGCTCGCCGCCGAGCATGACCGTCTCGAGGTCCGGCAGCGCGCGCGGCGGGACCGTCGCCAGCGCGGACGGCGTCAGGCACGCGTGGGTGACCCGCTCACGCTCGAGTAGGCGGGCCAATTCTTCTCCGCCGTAGGCATTCTCGGGTGCAACGACGAGGCACGCTCCGGATCCGGCGGCCACCAGCAGCTCCAGCAGGGCCGCGTCGAACCCGGGGGAGGCGAGGGCGAGCATGCGCGAGCGGGGTCCGGCTGTGTACACCTCGCGCAAGTCCTGCGCGAGCGCGCCCAGCCCGCGTGCTGTGAGGACGATGCCCTTGGGGACGCCCGTGGTGCCGGAGGTGAAGACGATGTACGCCGGGTGGTCGGGGTGCACCGGCATGTCGGTGAGCTGCCGGACCTCGTCGATCGAGTCGACGGCCGCGACGTCGAGCCACTGCGTCCCGGCCGGCAGATCCGCGATGTGGTCGCCCGTGCTCACGCCGATCACGGCGCCGGACGCCGCGAGCATCCCGGCGAGACGCGACGACGGGTGCGCCGGATCGAGCATGACCGGGGCGGCGCCGGTACGGGCGATGGCCCACACGGCGATCACCGCGTCCAGCGAACGCGGCAACGCGCAGGCGACGGTCGTTCCGGGCAGTGCGCCCCGGGAACGAAGTACCGATGCCAGGGCCTCGGCCCGCGTGACGAGGTCCGGGTATCCGAGGGTGATCTCTCCGGCGCGGACGGCCTCCCCGGATCCGCCGAGTCGGGCACCTTCGGCCAGCAGTGTCCACAGCGACGCCGGGTGGCTCTCACCGCCGCGGGCGGGCACCAGGGCGGTTCGCTCGGTATCGGTCAGCAGATCGATGCGCCCCACCTCGACGGCGGGATCGCCCACGACCTCGTCGAGGATTCCGGTGAAGCGGGCCGCGAACCCCGCGATGGTCGACGCGTCGTACAGGGCGCGCTGGTAGGTGAACTCGAGGTCGATCGAGTCGGCGGTCTCGGTGACGGTCAACTGCAGGTCGAACGGTACCGAATCGTGCGGTGCGGCCGCCGCGGACACCGCGAGGCCGGGCAGATCGAGGGCGGGGAGCGCCGGCCGCCGCATCGACAACGCGACCTGGAAGAGCGGGTGGTGAGACGAATCACGAACCGGGGCAAGGCGTTCGACGATGGTCTCGAACGGGGTGCGGGCGTGCGTGTATGCGGCGATGTCACGGTCGCGGACGTGCGCGAGGAGATCACCGAAGGACGCATCCGCCGCGACCCGGGTACGCAGCACCAGCGTGGCGGCGAACATGCCCACCACGTCGTCCAGTCGCGGGTCGCCTCGGCCCGCGACCACGGTGCCCACCGGAATGTCGTCGGACGCGTTGTGCCGGGCCAGCACCGCAGCCAGCACCGCGTGCAGCACCATGAATGTCGTGGCGCGGCCACTCCGCGCGGTCTCGCGCACTCCGTGGACCTGTTGTGCGTTCAGCGTGATCCGAACACTTTCGGCGCGCGAGTCGCCGCCGGTCGGCCGCGGGCGATCGTGCGGGAGGGTCGACTGCTCGGGCAGACCGGCGAGGACGTCGAGCCAGGTCTGCAGGTCGTCTTCCGCGCAGTCCGCCTGCCACGCCGCGTAGTCGACGTACTGCACGGGCAAGGGATCCCACTGCGGCGCACGGCCTGCCAGCCGGGCCCGGTACGCGTCCGCGGTGTCGCGCAGCATCGGGGTCAGCGACCATTCGTCGGCCGCGATGTGGTGGACCACCAGCACCAGCACATAATGCCGGGCACCGGTTCGGTACAGGCGGAGCCGAACCGGCGGCTCGGACTCCAGCGCGAAGGGTGCCGCGGCGAACGCGCGCACGTAGTCGTCCAGTGCAGTGCCGGGTACCGCGATCGGGCTCACGTCGATCTCCGGTACGTCGACGACCACCTGGACCGGGCCCGAGTCGTCGGACGGGTACACGGTCCGCAGTGTGCGGTGTCGCTCGAGAACGTCGCGGAGCGCGCCGCCGAGTGCGGCCACGTCGAGGTCGCCGTGCAGGTGCAGCACGAACGGCAGGTTGTGCGTGGCGGATTCGGGAGCGAGACGGTGCAGGAACCACAGGCGCCGCTGCGCGGGCGAGAGCGGGCCGCGCATGCGCAACCCGTCGGATGCCGGCAGTGGCCGGTGGTCGCGTGGCGCGCCCACCCGCTCCTCGACCAGTCGCGCGAGATCCGCCACGACGGCCGACTCGAACACGTCCCGCACGCTCACGTCGGCCCCGGTGAGCGCGGCGACCCGCCCGGCCAGCTGCGTCGCGAGCAACGAGTTGCCGCCGAGGTCGAAGAAGTCGTCGTCGGACCCGATGCCCTGGAGTCCGAGAAGTTCCCGGTAGGCGTCGGCCACCAGGTCGTCGAGCGCACCGCGCGGGGCCGCGCCGAGTCGATCGACGGGTGTGGCCTCCGGCAGCGCGGCGACGTCCAGCTTGCCGTTGACGGTCCGCGGCAGGGCAGGCAACTCCACCAGCGCGGTGGGAACCATGTAGTCGGGCAGCACGCGGCGCAGATCGCGGATCAGCCGAGCCGCGTCGAAGCCGGTGGCCGGTTCGGGTCCGTTGTCCCGGACCACGTATGCCACCAACCGGTCGTCGCGGACGAGCACCGCCGCCGCCGTCACCTCGGGCAGCCGGGTGAGTGCCGCGCGCACCTCTCCCGGTTCGATGCGGTGGCCGCGTAGCTGCAGCTGATCGTCGGAGCGTCCACGGTACTCGAGCCCTCCGTCGCCCCGCAGCCGGGCGAGGTCACCGGTGCGGTAGACGATTTCACCGTTCGGGGCGGCCACGAAGCGCTGTGCCGTCAGTCCGGGACGGTCCCGGTAGCCGCGGGCCACCTGCGGGCCCGCGACGTAGATCTCACCCACCGCGCCGGGCAGCACCGGCCGCAGCGCCCCGTCGAGCAGGTGCAGCACCGTTCCGGGCAGGGGGACACCGATGTCGTTGGTGCGGAGTGCATTCCGATCGAAGACGGCCCGGGTGAGATGGACGGTGGTCTCGGTGATGCCGAACATGTTGACGGCGACGACGGCGGGGTGCCGGTCGAGCCAACCGCGTACACGGGCTGCGTCGACCGGTTCGCCGCCGAAGATCAGTGTCCGCACGGACAGGTCGTCGGGGTCGCCGTCCACGTCCGCCAACTGTCCGAACGCGGTCGGGGTCTGGTTGAGCACCGTTACCTGCTCGCGAACGAGCAGTGCCCGGAAGTCGTCGGGGCTACGGGCCACCGAGTGGTCGACCACGACCACCCGTCCGCCGGTGGTGAGCGGACCCCAGATCTCCCAGACCGAGAAGTCGAATGCCGGCGAGTGGAACATCGTCCACACGTCGTCGGGACCGAAACCGAAGTCGGCACGTGTGTTCGCCAGCAGCGCCGCCACGTTCGCGTGGGTGACCACGACGCCCTTGGGCGTTCCGGTGGATCCGCTGGTGTAGACGATGTAGGCAGCGCGGCCGGGATTTCCGGCGGCATCGAGGGACGGCAGGTCCGGTGCCACCTCACGGCCCGGCACCACGGTCGGCACCGGTGCGGTGAATCCGTCGTGGCACACGACGCACGCGGGTCGTCCCTCGGCAAGCAGCGCCGCCACGCGGTCCGCCGGTTGCGTGATGTCCAGCGGTAGGTACGCGGCGCCGGTGCGGACGATCGCGAGCATCGCGACGACGAGGTCCACCGACCGCGGCAGCGCGATCGCGACGACGTCCTCGGCGCGGACCCCGCGTCGGACCAGTTCCCCGGCGAGGCTGCGGGATCGGAGGTCGAGCTCCGCGTAGCTGAGGCGTTCGTCTCCGGCCACGACGGCGATAGCGTCCGGGCGTTCGTCGACGTGCCGCGCGAACTGATCTGCGAGCGACGGCGCAGCGCCTGTCCGCGGCTCCGCGGCGGGCGCAGCGGCCGGCACCGGGTCGATTCGGGCCACGTCGAGCGTGGGATCGTCGGTGACGAGCTCGAGGATCCGCACGAACCAGTGCGCCCACCGCTCGGCCGTCTCGTGATCGAACAGGTTGCGCGCGTAGGTGAAAACACCGTCGAAACCGGCCGGGCAGTCCCCCGGATCCCGATCACGGACGGCCACCTGGAGATCGAATCGGCTACGGCTCGTGTCGATCTCGCGCCCGTCGACGCGCAGACCGCCGAGTTCGAGTTCGGCGGGGACGATGTCGTCGTACGAGAACATCACCTGGAAAAGCGGATGGTGGGCACCGGAGCGTGAGGATTCCAGGGCGGCAACGACCTCGTCGAAGGGCAGGTCGGCGTGGCTGAACGCCGCCAGATCGGCCCGTCGCACGTGAGTGAGCAGTTCGGCGAACGACGATCGCGCGTCCACCCCGGTCCGCAGGACGACGGTGTTCACGAACATGCCCACCGCGTCGTCGATGTCCTGATATCCGCGGCCCGAGACCGGGGTGCCGATGCTGACGTCCCCGCTGCCGGACAGCTTGGCCAGCAGGACCGCGAGTGCGGCGTGAAGCACCATGAACGGCGTCACGTCGTATTCCTGCGCAACCTTTTCCACTGCCAGATGCAGATCGGTGGAGATCGTGAAGGCTGCTGTGCCCGCGGCGGCCGGTTCGGCGTCGACGGTCCGGGGCCGGTCGGTGGGCAGGGCCGGCGCCGAGGTCGCGCCGGCGAGGGCCGATCGCCAGTGCGCCAGGTCGCGGTGCGCGCGACTGCTGGGATCGTCCGGATCGCCGAGCAACGCCCGATGCCGGCGCGCGTGGTCGGTGAACATGACGACCGGTGCGGTCCAGTGCGGGGCGTGCCCGCCGAGGCGGGCCCGGTATGCGCAGTCGAGGTCGCGGGCGAGCGGCGGAATCGACAGGCCGTCCACCGCGATGTGGTGCGCCACGACGACGAGGGTGTGACGGTCGTCCGCGGTCCGGTACAGCCGAACCCGGATGGGTCGCTCGGTGGTCAGGTCGAACGGCTGGGATGCCGCCGCGGACTCGGCGGCGGCGACCGCGTCGGCCGAGGCGTCCTCCACCACGAGGTCGTCTTCGGCGGGCAGCACCACCTGCACGGGCCCGTCGGGTGTCTCGGGGAAGACGGTGCGCAGCACGGCGTGCCGGTCGAGGACGTCGAGGAGGGCGGCGCGCAACGCAGCCGCGTCCAGATGCCCGTCCAGGTCGACGGCGAACGCGACGTTGTCGGCGCTGCTCGGCCGGGTGCGGCCGAGCAGCCACATCCGCTGCTGCGCGGGGGCCAGCGGCGCCGGTCCCGGTTCGCCACTGCCGACCGGGGGAATCGGGCCGTCCGCCTCGCGTCCGCCGAGCAGTGCCGCCAGGCCCGCGACGGTGGGGTGCTCGAACACGTCGCGCACGTCGACGTGTCGGCCTTGGGCGGCGCGCAGCCGTGCCGCGAACCGGGCCGCGAGCAGGGAGTTGCCGCCGAACGCGAAGAAGTCGGTGTCGGGACCCACCGCCGGCAGCGACAGCAGGTCCGCGGCGATCCGGCCGACCAGTTCCTCGAGCGGGCCGCGCAGCACGGCACCCTCGGGCACGGGCCGGACCGGGAGGGGCAGCGCGGAGCGGCGGACCTTGCCGGTGGACGTGAGCGGCAGCTCGTCGAGCACCGTGACGGTGGTCGGAACCAGGTTGCGCGGCAGCCGGGCGGCGGCGTGGCGGCGCACGTCGTCGGCGTCGAGCACGGTCCGGCCGTGGACGTACGCGGCGAGCCCGTCGCCGTGTGCGAGGACGACCGCGGTGTCCACCGCGGGGTGGGTGGCGAGTACCGCCTCCACCTCACCGGGTTCCACTCGGTATCCGCGGATCTTGACCTGGTCGTCGGCGCGGGCGACGAATTCCAGCTGCCCGTCGCCGCGCCGGCGCACGAGGTCGCCGGTGCGGTACATGCGACCGGGCCCGAGCACCGATGCCACGAACCGCTCCGCGGTGTGTCCGGCCTGCCCGACGTAGCCGCGGGCCAGTCCCGGTCCGGCGAGGTACAGCTCGCCCACCACGCCGTCGGCGACCGGACGCAGGCGGGCGTCGAGGACTGCCGCGATCGTGCCGTCGACGGGGTCGCCGATGGGCGGGACGCCGGAGGTGCACAGCGGACGGCTGACGGTCGCGATGACGGTGGTTTCGGTGGGGCCGTACAGGTTCAGGACCGTGCGGCCCGCGCTGTCCCAGCGCGCCGCGAGGTCGGCCGACCAGGCCTCGCCGCCGAACCCCACCACCCGGAGCGTGTCGAGCCCGGCCGGATCCAGTTGCGCCGGGACGGCGGGCGTCGAGAACCAATGGGTGACGCGTCGGGCCCGGACGAACTCGGCGAGGTCGTCGCCGTAGGTGTCGGGGGGCGCGATCACCAGGGTGGCGCCGGCGCCGAACGCGAGCAGGTACTCGAGGACCGCGCCGTCGAAGGCCGGTGAGGCGGCGTGCAGCACCCGCGCCTCGGCGTCCACCGAGAAACTGCGTCGGAGGGTGGTCGCGACCGCGGCCAGCCCGCGATGCGTCACGACGACGCCCTTGGGGGTGCCGGTGGAGCCGGAGGTGAAGACGATGTAGGCCGGGTTGTCGGGATGCGGAACAATCGGCGCCGCAAACGTTTCGGTACCGGCTTCGACGATCGGGTCGATCCGCAGCACTCCCGCGGGGAGGGGTACGTCGGGACCCGCGACCACGTGGCGAACACCCGCCTGGGCGAGGATCGCGTGCAGCCGTGCAACGGGCTGCGCGGGATCGACCGGGACGAACGTGGCGCCGGTGAACGAGACGGCCAGTGCTGCCGTGACCGATTCGACGGATCGGGGCACCAGCACCCCCACTGCGGTCGCCGGGCCCACTCCCACGGCCGACAGCCGGGAAGCGAGTGCCGCCACCCGCGGGCGGACGTCGAGCTCCCGACCCAGCGAGTCGGTCGTCCGCAGCGGTCCGGACAGGATCTCCGGCAGCGTCCGGACGTCCGGCGCGGGGTTAGGTAGGGGCGGCAGCGTGCCGGCGGCGAGGTCGGCGACGCGCGCTTCGCGGTCGGCGGCGACTGCCCGGAGGGCGCGCTGCAGAAGCGTGCGCCAGCCGGCGACGGTGGCGTGGTCGAACAGTGCCGTGTCGTACGTCAGGTGGCCGGCGAGGCCGCCCCCGGGGACCTCTCGGACCGTGAGCTCGAGCGGGAACCGGGCCTGCGCGACAGGCAGTTCCCGTCCGCTCACCGCGAGCTCGGGCAGCTCGACGTCGGGGTCGGTGAAGCTCTCGTACGACAGCATCAGCTGCAGGGGCGACTCCGCCAGTCCCGCTCCGTCGAGGATCTGTTCGAACGGGGTTTCGGCGTGCGCGAACGCGTCCACGTCGGCGATGCGCACCGCAGCGACCAGGTCGCCGAAGCTCTGCTCCGCCTGGATCCGGGTACGCAGTGCGACGGTGCCGACGAACATGCCGACGAGCGCATCGAGTGCGGGATCGGTGCGGCCCGAGGTGGCGACGCCCACGACGGTGTCGGGGTGGCCGGTGACGGCGGCGACGACCGCAGCGACGGCGGCGTGCAGGACCATGAACGTGGTTGCGTCGTGCTCGCGGGCGAGGCGGACGAGCGCGTGACGGGTGTCGGTATCCACGTCGAAGCTCACCCGGGCCGGGATGCCGGCGGTACCGGTGCGGGGGCGGCCCGTGGGGAGTGCCGGGATATCGGCGACGTCGGCGAGAGTTGCCCGCCAGTAATCGAGTTCGCGCTCGGTCACGCTCATCTCGGCCGACGCCGAGGCCGGCGAACGCAGCACCGCGTGGTGCCAGCGCGCGTAGTCGGAGTACTGCAGCGGCAGCGCTTCCCACGCGGGTGCGCGGCCGGCCTGCCGCGCGACGTAGGCGGCGGTGAGGTCGCGCAGCAACGGCTGGAACGACAGCCCGTCCATCGCGATGTGGTGCGCGACCACGACGAGTACGTGGTGGTCGACGGCGCGGCGGTGGAGCCTGAACCGGATCATCCGGCCGGTCCCGAGGTCGAACGGCGCGGCCACGAAGGCCGCGATGTCCCCGTCCGACGCCTCATCCGAATCGGTTTGCACTACAGCGAGTTCCGGGAACACCTCGTCGACCGTCCGCACCACCAGACGCGGACCCTCACGGCCGTCACGGATGGCGGTGCGCAGCACGGCGTGCCGGTCCAGGACGTCACGCAGGGCGACACCGAGTGCGGACACTGAGAGCGCGCCGCGGAGCTCGACGGCGAACGCCACGTGGTAGGCCGCGCTGGTCGTCCACGCCCGGTTGTGCAGCCACAGGCGGTGCTGCGCCGGGGCGAGCGGGGCGTCCTCGGCCGTGGAACGGGTGAGCGCCGGCCGGTCGCCGCGGCCGGTCACCACCGCGGCGAGGTCGGCGACCGTCCGCTGCATGAACACGTCCCGCACCGGCACCTGTCGGCCGAGCCCCGCGGAGATCCGGGCCACCAGTTGGGTGGCGGTGAGCGAATTGCCGCCGAGGGCGAAGAAGTCCGACGTCGCATCGACGTGGTCGACTCCGAGGACGTCGCGGACGGCGTCGGCGACGAGCATCTCGACAGGACCGTACGGGGCGCGACCGGCGTCGGTGCCCGTGTTGTCGGGCGGCGTGGAGTTGGAGGCGAGCGCGACGCGGTCCACCTTGCCGGACGGTGTCAACGGCAGCTCGCCGTGCACCACCACGGTGTCGGGAATCATGTGGTGCGGCAGCCGCGTGGTGAGCCAGCCGCGTACCGCACCGGGCGCCGGCACATCGCCCTGCACGTGTGCGATCAGACGATCGTCTGCGAGTGTCACTGCAGCCGAGTCGATTCCGGGATATTCGGTGAGCGCGTACTCGACGTCGCCCAGTTCGATCCGGACGCCGCGGATCTGCACCTGCCGGTCGGTGCGGCCGACGTACTCGAGCTGCCCGTCACCGTTCCAGCGGACCAGGTCGCCGGTGCGGTACATCCGCCCGGGACCGAGAGTGGAGGCGACGAACCGCTCCGCGGTGAGCGCGGGACGGTCGGCGTAACCGCGCGCGAGCGCCGGTCCGGCGACGTACAGTTCGCCCACCGATCCAGGCGGCACCGGACGCAGGCGTCGGTCCAGCACCGCTACCGCTGCGCCGTCGACGGGCCGGCCGATCGGCACCGCGGGAACCCCGTCCACGCCGTCGGCGTCGAGCGGCGCGCTCACCGTCGCGAGGATCGTCGTCTCGGTGGGTCCGTAGGCGTTGATCATGGTGCGGCCGCGGGCCCAACGGGCGGCCACGGCCGGCGGCAGCACATCGCCGCCGGAATCGAGCATCGCCAGCGCGGGCAGCGCGTCGGACGGCGTCACCGCGAGCACCGCGGGGGCCGCCACGAAATGCGTAACCTTCTCGGCGGCGAGCAGCACAGCCAGGTCGTCACCGGCGACGACGTCCGGCGGCGCCACGACCAGGGTGGCTCCGGCGTCGGCGGCGAGCAGAATCTCCTGCAGCGCGGCGTCGAAGGTGGGCGACGCGAGGTGGATCACCCGCGAATCCGCCGTGGCCGCGTACCGCGACCCCAGGGTCGCGAGCAGCGGCGCCAGGCCTCGATGGCTCACCACGACGCCCTTCGGCAGACCGGTGGACCCGGAGGTGTGCACAATCCACGCCGGGTGGTCCGGATGCAGAGGGCGGACGCGATCGGCGTCGGTGACCGGCGCGCCGGACCAGCCGTCGTGGGCGACGTCGATCCGGGTGACGTGCCGCGGCAGGACGGCGTCGGCGGCCGGGTCGGCGATCACGATCGCGACACCGGCGAGATGCTGGGCCAGTCGATGTTCCGGGAGCGCCGGGTCGACCGGCACGTACGCGGCGCCAGTCTTGGCGACCGCCCACAGTGCGAGAACCGATTCGGCCGAGCGCGCCAGCATCACCGCCACCCGGTCCTCCGGACCGCAGCCGAGGGCGATCAGGCGCCTGGCCAGCGCCGACGAGCTCGAGTCGAGGGCGGTGTAGGTGGTCTCGACGTCGCCGCCGCGGACCGCGGTCCGACTCGACGACGCCTGCCGCGTCAGCACATCGGGCAGCAGTACCGGCTGGGCCGGGACGGCAGCGCCCATGGCCGGGGCGAGCCCGGTCAGCTCGTCGGGGGTCCCCAGCGGCAGGTTCTCGACGCGTCGGGTCCGGTCCGCGGCGAAGGCGGTGAGGTAGTCGAGGAATCGCCGATGGTGGCGCCGCAGCGAGCGTTCGCTGTAGCGCACGGGATTGGCCTCGAGGTCCACGCGCAGCCCGCCACCTGCCGATCCGGGGTACACGGTGAGCGAGAGGTCGTCGATGGGTCCTGTGGACAGCACCGTCATCTCCCCGACGACGTCACCGAACTGCAGATCCCGCGCGAAAGCCATGACGTTGACGACGGGGCCGAACACTCCCCCAATGCTGCCGCGGCCGTCGCCGTCGGGCAGGTCCGCCAGCATCGCGGCGTAGCTGTAGCGCTGATGGCGCAGCGCTCCGGTCAACTCCAGCTGCACGCGGCGAACCAATGCCTCGACGGTGTCGTCCTGATCGATCCGCACCACGAGGGGGACCACGTTCGACACCGAGCCCGACGTGCGACGGGACGCGGCGGTGGTGCGGGCCGCCACCGGCAGACTCAGGCTCACGGTGTGCGCGCCCGTGGTCCGTGCGAGATACGCGGCGAAGGCGGCGGTGACGACCGCGACGTCCGCGCCGACGTCGGCGCCGAGGACCTCTCCGACGCGTCGGGACGGGACCGACAGCGGTCCGGGGCGATCGGCCAACGAGACCGACGCGGGAAGGTCCGCGAGCCGCGACTGCCAGTGGGCGCGGTCGATCGCTTCCCGGCTGCTGCCCGTGTATGCGGCGTCCTGAGCCGCCAGCTCCTGCAGCGGGATCGCACGCAAGGGTGCGGGTTCGGTTCGGCGCGCCCACGCGGAGTAGGTCTGTGCCATCCGATCGACGAGCACGGTCGCGCCGTACCCGTCGAGAACCAGGTGATGGGCGAAGCAGTACAGGTAATGATGGCCGTCTCGCAGCCGGATGAGCGTGGTGCCGGCGAGCCGATCCCGGAACGGGTCGATCGGCCGGTTGGTTCTCTCCGTCATCCAACGGGCGGCCGCTGCTTCCGGATCGTCCTCGTCCGCGAGATCGAGGAAGCCCGGGGCGTCGTCGATGTCGGGGACAACGACCTGTCGCGTCTCGCCGGACTCCTGGACGAGGACGACGACGGCCGACTCCAGTTCGCGAGCCGCACGGTCGCACGCAGCGAGCAACAGCTCCCGATCGAGGGCGCCGCGCAGCTCCACGTACAGCGCTACGACCAGCGGAACTTCGGGATCGAGCTGCTGCGCCAGCAGCAGTGCGCGCTGGGCGGCCGACAGCGCGAAGGGGTGCACAGCCAACCCCCCCTTTGCTCCCGCCGAAAACCTACCGATCAACCCGGTTGCTCCCACGCTCGGCGCGGAGCCTCTACGATCCTGTTGGTCCGGATCCGGGCTGTTCACAACTTACTGTGCCCCATTGAAGCTCACCACTTGGGCGGTCGCCCAATTGAGTTCCGGTTACGCTGACCCGCACACCACAAAAGGGGGATTCGTCTCGTGGCCCAGATCGATTCCGATGGCACCGCTTCGACCTCGCCGGATACCGGGAGCTCACCCGAACTCCGCCGGCGTCGGCGATCCACGCAACCGCGCACTGCTCGAAAGCGTCGACGCCGCATCGTGATCGGAGCGTCGTGCGCCGTCGCAGCCGTCGTTGCGTGGGGTGGCTACGTGGCGTTCGAAGCGATGCAGGTGAAGTCGAACCTCGAGCGGGCGCGGGACCATGCGACGACGACGAAAGACGCGCTACTGGCCGGTAACTCGGAGCAGGCAACCCTCGCCGCGAGCGATGCCGCGCGATACGCCGAGCACGCGCAATCTTCGACGGACTCACTGAGCTGGCGGGTGGCAGCCGCCGTTCCGTGGCTGGGCAGCCCGCTCGAGACGACCCGACAGATCACCGGTGTGGTGCGTGGGCTCACCGACGACGTCCTCACCCCGGCCGTGCAGGCGGGTTCGGTGCTGTCCCCTGATCGGCTGATCAGTGAGGGCGCGCGGATCGACCTCGGCCCGCTCCGCGAAGCGGCGCCCGCACTCGCCGATTCCGCGGCCGCAGCAGCCGAATTGGCGGCACAGGCCGATGCGGTGGACGGCACTTTCCTGGGCGCCGTCGACTCGGCGCGTATCCAGTTGCAGGAGCAGACGGCCGACCTTTCCCAACTGCTCGGGAATGTATCCACCGCCGCCGAGATCGTTCCGTCGATGATGGGGGCCGACGGGCCCCGCACCTACTTCATCGGGTTCCAGACCAATGCCGAGGCGCGCGGTACCGGTGGGCTGTTGGGAGGCTTCGGCGAACTGCGCGCCGTGGACGGCGCCGTCCGCGTGGAGGATCTGGGCAGCAACAAGGAACTCTCGATCGAGGACAAGAAGCCTCTCGACCTCGGCCCGGACTTCGAGAAGCAGTACGGCATCAGTCGCCCCACCACCGATTTCCGCAACAGCAACGTCAGCTCGCATTTCCCGTACGCGGCGCAGATCTGGCGGTCGCTGTGGGCGCAGGAATCGGGTGAGCAGGTGGATGGTGTGATCGCCACGGATCCGGTGGCGCTCAGCTACATTCTGGACGTGGTGGGCCCGGTGACGATGCCGGACGGCGAGAAGGTCACGGCCGACAATGTCGTGGAGCTCACCGAATCCACCGCGTATTCGCGTTTCGCGAACGACAACAACGCCCGCAAGGCATACCTGCAGACCATCGCCGGCAAGGTGGTGGAGCGCATGACCGGAAAGATCTCGAACCCTCAGGCGCTGCTGGAAGCGCTCGGACGCGCCGCGAGCGAACGTCGGATTGCCGTGTGGAGCGCGAATCCCACGGAGCAGCAGGTTCTCGAGGGCACGGTGCTGGGGCACACCGTCCCGGACGATCCGGCGCCGTATGCCGGTGTGGTGGTGAACAATCTGGGCGGAAACAAGCTCGACTACTACCTGCAGCGGGAGATCGACTACACCGCCGAAAGCTGTGTGGGCGACACTCGCAAGTCGACGGTGACTATCCGCCTCACCAACACGCTGCCGCCTGGTGACTACACGAAATATGTTGCGGGCATGTTCGACAACCCGGCGGGCGCCCCTGTGGGCACCAATCTCACCAATCTGTCGTTGGTCGCAACCCAGGGCGCGAAGCTCAACAAGGTGACCGTGGACGGCAAGCCGGCCTTCGCCTTCACAGGCGCTGAGCGCGGGCACCCGGTGTTCGACATCCAGACCCAGGTGCGGCAGGGGCAGACGATCGAGGTGAAGTACGAGTTGACGGAGCCTGCCAGCCCAGGCAACGCCCGTGTCCCAATGCAGGCGCTCGTCGACAACGCCACCATCACTACGTCCGCACCTTCCTGCGGATACTAGACACATTCTCACCTAGGTCATGCGGATCCCGATTCCACCATCAGGCGGATTCGCCATGCCTACGTGTGTGTGGGAGCGACAACGACTCCAGACTTCCAGCGTCGGGAACCACCGCACACGACTACCGCCGACCCCACCGCTGCCCTAAATATCGTTACACACTGATCTACTCATGCGAAATACTTCGCCCTCAGTAACCAAACGAGAACCAATCGCTCGCGGACGCGATGCAATAAACAAGTCATCTCTGGCCCCGGACCTCCCCTCGCACCACCCTCCGCAACGCGCCACCGAACGCGGCAGCGTGCCTATTGCGGATACTCCCCACCCAACGGCACTGAGGGCAACGCGAACCAAGTATCACCGCCGACTATGCCGTGAACGCCGTAAAGCTGTCCGACCGAGTACTCGACTCTACACAACCATCTTCCCACTGGTCGGCATAGAATAATAGAGACGGCCGTGCTGTCCTTCTGGGGAGCAAACCGATCGTGTTGATCGACCCCCATCGACGGACCGTTGTAGTGTGCACGCCCCGTCGAGGCTACAACGAGACCCGATTACCTCTACCGGGGCAGTTCGCGCCGCTTAACCGCTGGGACACCATAATACAGAGAATGTGGCTCAACATCCTTTGTGACTAGGGACCCGGCGCCGATGACCGCACCTTCACCAATCGTGACGCCGGGGAGGATCATCGAGCGCGTCGAAATTCTCGCACCGTCGTTGATCACAATCGGCCGCCGAACCCCAACGCCAGCCCGATTTTTAGGATTGCTAATATCGTGGTCGGAGTCGACGAATACGGTATGAGAACCGATACTGACATTTTTTCCGATCTTGATGCCAGCTCTGCAGTCGAAGAAGGCGTGGTACCCGATGAAGCTCCCATCCCCGATGGTGACATCCTTACTCCGAAAGAAAGCGCCAGGCCGCACGGTGGCGCGTCGACTAATCTTCAACCCGAGCAATCGGAGAAGTTGCGGCCGAACCCGTGCGGAGAAAATATACGAAGAAACCACCCCATTGACAAAGAAGGACCACACCAGGGAATGCGGGTCACCACCATCCCGATAAACCACCTCTGCAAGCTTTGACCGAACGCTTCGCGCAGTCACCATCAACTCCCAATTCCCTCTATGCCGGGTGTCGGGTCCTGAAACCTCGACTTCCCTTCGCTTTTGGACAAGTTCAACCCGCCGACAACAATGCAGGTCAGTCAGACGCCGCAGACGTGGAAATCAAACCGCGATTCTCTCTATGTTCAACGACCGGAAAATCTCGCTTCAGCAATGACACCCCTAGCGACGCACCGGACAGAATTACAACAAGCACCAGGCCGTAGTAAACATCAAACATTGACCCGCCGAGAAGGAACCGGAAAACCACGACCATAAGAATCGCAAACCAGATGGTCCCCCTGAGTCTTTGGGCAAGATAAGCAAAAACCCCAAATATTACTGCAAACAAAAGGAGTCCAGAAACGTAGCTCCCCATGGTCAGCCGAAGATAGCCTATCGGCGACAGGAACTGACCACTCGCTTTATACCCAAGATACTTGGAACTGACTTCCACTGAAACCGAACGCGGCTTTTCCGGCCAGAGCGACCGAGGAATGAACGTTGTCACCGGCGAGAACAAGTCTGCCGGCCTAGCTGGTTCAAAACCCGCAATCTCGCGCGCGAATCTATACCCATCAAGCGTATCGATGCCAGCACCGTATACCGCGTCCGCGGGGTCATCCAGCACTTCTGCGACGATCGCACCCGCATCTCGACCTTCGCCTCGAGTCGAATTTGCTCTCATTTCCGACATGAATGTTCCAGCCAAGATCGCGCACACGGTGACGCATAGCATTGCGACGACGATACGCAACCTATATATGGATCCTCGGACAAGTAGACCGCAAACGTATGCAATGACAATCACTGCCAACGGGCTTCGAACGTTTTCTAGGATGAGGAAGAACGTTCCGGCGAACAGGGCAATCCTAAATCGCCACAGCCCGAATCCATCAAAGTATGCTAGTACCGCCAGTCCGCAAACCAAGGCAGTCCGCAACAGGACGACTAGACCTTGCCCCTCCAAGCCTCTCGATTCAAGAGCTACTGGGAACACCATATAGGCGCAGAACCCAGCTATAATTAGGACAACCGCGACGATCTGCCAATGTTTCCGTGAATGGCGATCTTCTATTGCCTTCACCCGAGGGAAGGTTGCTACAATCCCCAATTCCACCAGGAACACTACAAGCAATTCTAGCGCCCAGAACAAGGCCAGTTGATCGAGCTCAAGGGGATCCGGCCTGAAGACTATCCCAGCGGACGAAATCTTGCTGTCAAGGACCTCCGCTGCTTGCAACCGCCCTGGTATCCACAAGCAGAATACATACATGATTGCTGCTGTCAGCGAAACCACAGCGTCCCACAACCGCCGGCTCACAAACTTTCGGTACCCACGCCAAAAGACGCCGAGCACCACCGCCGCCAACGCCATTTGCCCTAGCAAGGTCCGACTCTTCCACCAAGAGAGGCGGTGAAATCAAAGTTCCGTGTCATCGGCCAACCGCCTCCTGCATTACGCCATAATGCAACCTCGCCCAGTGACTCGTGGAACGCTCTGCACGAGCCTCGTCCGAAACCTCACGTCGCCCACCCGCTAGCGCTCTGCCGATCGCGGCGACCAACTCCGCGTCTGTGGGTTCGAAAAGTTCGCAGCCCAGTTCAACCGCCTCAAGTGCCGCATGGCAATCTTTAGCCATAACAACGGGTATTCCGCGCGACCGAGCCTCGAGCATCACCATTGGGCATCCCTCCCGAGCAGCAGACCCTGAAGCAATTACCAATACATCAGCCTTGGCATACAGTTCATCAAGATTCGGCAAATTTCCGACCAACTGTACGTTCGAAGCCGCCTGGTTCTCCAGGTTCGAAGCTTCAGGCCCCGTACCCGCAACAATGAAATCAACATGAGGAAGCGCCGCAGCAGCCTCAAGTACCAAATGAACACGCTTGAACTTATGAAGTCGGCCCGCGTAGAGGACTGTCGGACGAATCTTTTCGTTGACGCCGTCGGAATTTGCCGAAGCGACATCGGGGAAGGGATTCCCAACTGTAACTGCCGCAATGCCAGACCGCTGGAGCGACTCAGTTACTCCAGCGCTGATCCCGATCGGCTTCGATACGGCAGCCTGCCAAGCGTATATTGTGCGCGCTGCACGAGGAAGGCTGTCCGGGACCGGTCCATGCTCAGTCCAGACAACCGGGACTCCCTTTCTCTGCAGGATCCTAGGGAGCATCAGCTTTTCTTTGAAGTATTGAACGTGCACCAAGTCAGGCCCGAGCTCGTCCAATGCCCGCAGTGTGCTTCTCAGCGAACTGACCGAGCGTATTCCCTGCCGAATCATTGGTTCACGTCGGGTTAGTTTCGGCGTGATACCCGCAGCAATTACCGGACCCAACGATTCCGGCCAATGAGGCAGACTTCCAACTAGATAAGGCTGAATGCCGTACGACTTTCTTAGCTCAGCGTACAAGCGGTAAAGATACTGCTCCGCCCCGCCTGCAGTCTCAGAGGAAGCAACGACCGCAATCTTCATTCTTGGATCCCCTTCAGAAACTCCGCGAAGCGCCCGCCGAATAGGCCGCTCTTCACTCTCGCACACCATTCACTCGGCATCGCCGTAGTTTTATGACCATGACGGCACCTACTATTGCTGATATAGCACTCGTTGCAAGAGAGATCTGCGCGGCCACCAAGCTATCGATGTGGTCCCATAGTACAACGAAGGCCACCGCCGTAACCCCGAGCGAGGTAAGAGAAACAACAGATCCTGCACCCGGATAGCCCCGGCCCGAGAGAATCGACGAGCAGAATACAGAAATCCAGAGGGGGATACTGGAAATAGCCAGGATCTGCATGGGGACCACACTCGGGGCGAAATCGGCACCAAACACAATCGGAGTTATAGGCCCCGCAAGGGCGACGATTCCGACAACCGAGACAACGCACACTACGAAAAACAGGCTGGCATCGCGAAATATCTTCGAGTTCGCGGCTCCTCGCGCAGCACTAGGAAGCGCATTTCGTGCAGCGAGTGTTGCGAGGACTAATGGGATTTCGGCAACTGTGACGGCGATCGCGTAGTACCCAAGCTCTGCACTGGTGGATGCGGCTGGCATCAACAACTGATCCAGACGCGAACTAGCTATTGTGGCGATGGTGCCCACTGAAGCAAAAATAGCGTATTTCGCCACAGCTTTGCGATTGGGTGGCGTGGTAACGTCCGAATCGAAACGGGTCTTCGGAAGCCGTCTAAACAGAAGCGAGGCGGCGATAGCGAAAGACGCGAGCGCTGCAGCGACAAAATACTCTGCAGATGTCGCTCCTAGCAGTGCGACAACGACGACGAAAATGAACCTAAGTAGAGCCCCCGTGGCGCGCTCTGTATCAAGAATACGCCACCGTCCGACGCCTTGCCAAGATCCACGTCGAATTTGAACAACGGCTGATAGTAGAATCGCGGACCAGCACGAAAGAACGAAAGCCAGCCCGATCCCCTGTCTCTCGCTAATTATGCCGGCATACCAGATCATTACCGCGGCGACGATTGTCGCGGGAATAATGCAGAGCCTAAGCCCGACTCGGAAACAGGCTCGAACATCCGTGCCGCTCGCAGAAAAGAAGGCTACCGCACTAGGGATGCCTATACTGGCAAACGCCGCGGCGATCGTAATCGGCTGCATTACCCCCGCAAACTGACCACGACCTACCGGCCCCATTGCGTGAGCTAGAATAGGGCCACTCATCAAACCCAGCACGGGCCCCAATCCATAGGCCAGGATGCCTCGAGATTTCTCACCAAATATCGCCGAGTGCATACGGCCTCGCGGCTCGTCGCGCCTAACCGGAGTTTCGCCGATCGTCACGAACCCCCGCCAATCAAATTCCAAGCTTGGTCAATGCGATGGGACCACGAGTGTCCTTCCGCCAGCCTGCGACGGAGAGAAGCAGCCTCGACCGTCCACTCATTGACAGCTTGCTCGACAGCGTCGACGAAAGATTCCGGCGGCGCGAGCTTGACGCCTTCCGGCAGCGATTGCTCCAGACTGGGGATAGGCGTACTCACTACATCCATTCCGGCCGACATGTACTCATATACTTTCAGCGGGAACACGCCTCGAGTATAGTCGTTCACGTGGTATGGAATTACGCCGACAGTTGATTCAGCACAGTTTCGGGCTAGATCCTCCAGGGGCAAGTTTCCGAGGTATTTAACGTTCGGATTGTCAAGTAGTTCCTCGAGTTCGCGACGGCTTTCCACGCCGTCGATACTGACCGGCCCGGCCAGGTCGAGTCTGATTCCGCGGCGCGCAACCTCGTGAAGAAGTTCAAAGTTGACTTTTGTTGGCGTAATGTTGCCGGCAAAGAGCACCCGAGGAAGCCGCTCAGAAATCGGCGCTTTACCGAAGAGTTCGACGTCCGCGACGTTTTCCCACAAATGGACCTTGGCACCGAGTCGACATAGGTGATCGTGCACCCCTTTACTGCTCGCAATCACTGCGTCCGCGGCCCGGACTAGGCGCCGCTCGGCGTCGAGCAGTGCACGGGCCGGGACGCCGGGGAGGGTGTGAAGAAGGTCGACCGAGTGGTATACAACTTTCGAGAATCGATCTTCAAGTCCGTATGTGATAGGCGAAAATGTCCAAAGTACATCGCCCTCGTCGGCTCTCAGTTTCGGAACAAGTATTCGCTCTACCAACCTTCGATTGAAGCCCCTGACCGCCGAACTGCCGTGGACTGGCACCACCGGCGGAGAGATGATGGTTAACGACTCGGGAATCGAAGGCGCTGCTGGTGTCACCCCTCCAGCCTTCGCCCGGAACGGGTTGACCCGGTTCGCCATCCGTGCCAAATCCGATCGCGACAAGGTAGGGGTCCGTAGCCCCATTGACTCGATGTACTGAACATCGGTATGGCCTGCCAAACCGACAGCCATATATTGCTTGTTCGTCCACACTGCGCTGTGGAAATCAGCTGTCGAAAGTATCGTTACGTTCGGCGCCACTCGCGTCTACACCTTTCGAGCCTTCTCGGCGTGCCCTGAGATCCTGTCATTTCCGATCCACTCGACAATTTCTTCTTTGAATCGAATTACATCGAATTTTCGGGCTTGAAGGCGGCTAATCTCCGGATCACAGCTCGCTGCACGAGTAAGCGCGGCATGCAGATCCTTACCATCGCTAGGGTCGCATAGTGCGCCACTA
Organism: Prescottella sp. D32; assembly: GCF_037287305.1. NCBI lineage: Bacteria > Bacillati > Actinomycetota > Actinomycetes > Mycobacteriales > Nocardiaceae > Rhodococcus > Prescottella sp. D32. Next base: position 933,322 of record NZ_JARBSW010000001.1, on the reverse strand, counting down.
AAGCCGTCGAGCACTGTCTCCGCGACACCTCCAACTCGATTTCCCACAACAGGCGCACCGGCCGCCATCGCTTCTACCGGCATAATTCCGAAGTCCTCGACGCCAGCGAAGACGTAGACCAAGCACTGTTGGTAGAGAGCGTAGAGTAGCGCAGTGCTTGTACGCTCCATAAAGTGGACCGGCACTCGCGCAGCGTCGGCGATTGCCTTGAGCCTCGGAAGGTCGGGGCCTTCACCTGCGATGACGACGGGCGTATCGGTAGTTTGCCCAGCCTGGATCACAACGTCAAGCTTCTTGTACGAGACCAGTCGGGAGGCGCCAAGAATGAAACTGTCGGGCAAACCCGCCAAACGCGCCGAATCCTCGTCACTCAGTTCATCTCGCCAATCAGCGACGCTCTGAATCGCCGCGACATCAACTGGCGGATATATTGTCTGCGCATCTATTTCCCAACAGCGGGCGATCCGTTCGGCCACGAACCGGCTATTGGCAGCATACGTGCCACCTTCTTGCGCCCGCTGTCGATCGAGCAGCCTCAGCAATGGAGCGACGGTTCGCGCTGCCGCTGACTTACCCCGTTCATCTAAATCAGGTTCCCATATATATCTAGCAGGTGTATGCACGTATACAAAACGGTCGATTTCTTCATTTCCGGTTATACGAAGGTGGTGGGCGAATAGATGACTGCTTATGAGCACCCAATCACCCTGGGTTTTCGGCCAACGCCTCCAGACCCACGGCATCACAGGTAGCGCAAGCGCCTTATTTCTGCGTAGCGGCGTCTTTGCAATCACACTTTCGACGACCCTCGATTCATGGAAGCGCCCCGGAGCATCGTCCCAAAGGCATAGCAATGGCGAGTTGGGGGAAAGCTCCGAAAATGCCTCCACCACTTTTTCGGCGCCACCAGTATTTTCAATCCATTCATGAGCAATAATCCCGCTCATCGACCACGCCAGTCTCGAATGCGACCCGGGAGTTGCTCATCGGTGCGCCGCACATTGCACGGCGTCGATCCTTTACGACACATGATAGTTACCCTCGACCCATCCCGCGGTAATCCCACCCAGCCGCGCGCCATGCTTCCGATTGCAAGCAATTCCTTCCATCAATAATTCGGCGATGGCGAACAAGATCGGCGATCCGAGATGGTTTCAGGTTACGAAATTCTTGCCATTCAGTCAGCACTAAGGTTACGTCAGCGCCTTCCACTGCATCGACCAAACTGGAGGCATAACTAAGCGTCGGGAATAGATTGCGTGAGTTCTCCATCGCCTTCGGGTCATAGACAGTTACCGCAGCGCCCTGCAATTGAATTTGGCCCGCGATATTCAAAGCTGGCGAATCACGCACGTCGTCGGACTCCGGTTTGAAGGCCGCACCTAGCACGGCGATACGGCTCCCCAACAGCGCCCCTCCACAGGCTTCGCGGACCATCTCCACCATTCGTGTGCGCCGACGCATATTGATCGCATCCACTTCACGCAGAAAGGTCAGCGCCTGATCCGCTCCGAGCTCGCCCGCCCGGGCCATAAAGGCCCGAATGTCCTTGGGCAGACATCCGCCGCCGAATCCGACACCGGCGTTGAGGAACCGGCGACCGATTCGGGCATCATGCCCGATTGCGTCGGCAAGGACCGTTACATCCGCACCGGCAGCCTCGCAGACCTCAGCCATTGCATTGATGAAGGAGATCTTCGTGGCGAGGAATGCATTTGCCGAGGTCTTCACCAATTCCGATGTAGCAAGGTCTGTGACCAGAAACGGGATCTCCTCATCGAGCAGTCGGCCGTAAACTTCACGAGCAACTTCCTCGGCGCGTCCTGGCCGGTCGCGATCGATCCCAAGAACGAGCCTGTCCGGATGCAGAGTGTCTTGGACTGCGAAACCCTCCCGGAGGAACTCCGGGTTCCAGGCAACCTCGACGTCGGAACCCGCTGGCGCCAAGGCACGGGCCATGGCGCCCAATCGCTCCGCGGTGCCGACCGGCACCGTCGACTTACCGAAGATGACCGTAGGGCGGGTCAAGAGCGGGGCGAGCCGTTGGATCACTGCGTCGACATACCTAAGGTCAGCAGCAAACTCCCCCTTCTTCTGAGGCGTGCCCACACCGATGAAGTGCACGTCCGCAAAATCGGCGGCCTCCTCATAGGATGCGGTGAACCGCAGGCGGCCGGCAGCGATGTTCCGCTGAAGAACCTCGTCCAACCCCGGTTCATAGAACGGCACCTCTCCGGCCTCTAGCTTTGCAAGCTTCGATTCGTCGACATCAACGCCGAGAACCTGATGGCCAAGCTCCGCCATGCACGCGGCGTGGGTCGCTCCGAGGTATCCAGTGCCGAACACTGCAATTGAAGTGCTCATCGTTTGTGCCTCAATCCAAGAGAAGTCGGATGCCGGATATTGCGTCCACATCCAGAAGCGCCATGAAAGAAATACGGAAGACCGGCTTAGTACGCTCCACTGCCAGCAGTGACGGCGCGGACGGTCTTTCCAACGATGAGGATGTCCTGCATCATCGACCAGTTCTCGACATACGAGAGATCGAGGCGCACAGTCTCATCCCAGGACAGATCGCTGCGGCCACTCACCTGCCACAGGCCGGTCAGACCCGGCTTTACGAGCAGTCGCCGCCGCACCTCTCCGTCGTAGGCCTCGACCTCCCGACGCAGCGGCGGGCGCGGACCTACGACGCTCATCTCGCGGCGCAGTACATTCAGGAACTGGGGTAGCTCGTCCAGGCTGAACTTGCGGAGGAACCGGCCAACCGGTGTGATCCGCGGGTCGTGCTTCATCTTGAACAGCACGCCCGCGCCCTCGTTCTCGCCGAGGAGCGCAGCCACCTGCTTGTCGGCGCCGTCCACCATGGTGCGGAACTTGAGCATCTGGAACGGCTTGCCGTCCAGGCCGATCCGCTCCGACTTGTAGAGCACAGGACCTGTGCTGGTGGCTTTCACGGCGATCGCGATCATCAGCATCACGGGCGACACCAGGACCAGCGCGAGCAGCGAGAAGCAGAAATCGAAGGCGGACTTCCCGAAACGCTTGGCTCCGTGGTATCGCGGCTTCTCTACATGGATCAGGGGGAAGCCCGCCACCGGACGCATCACGAGCCGCGGTCCCGCCACGTCGACAACGCCCGGCGCGACCACCAGGTCCACGTCGTGGGGCTCGAGCTCCCAAACCAGGCTCCGAATCCCCTCGTGCCCCAGTTGTTCGGTGGCGGTCACCACCACAGTGTCGGCGCCACAGTGCCGGAGTGCCTGGACCACTGAGTACTCGTCCCCGAGAACGGGAATCTCACGCCCGTCCACCACCACGCTGTCGCCGTCGGTGCTGCCGGGACCGGGCAGACACACGCCCACCACCCGGAAACCCGATCCTGCGTCGCGACCGAAGTTGCGCGTCATCGTCAGAACCGACTGCCGGCTGCCCACAACCAGAACCGACGTACTGCACTTGCCACTCGATCGCTGGCGCGCCACTACTTTCCGGAACAGCCATCGCGCCGTGAGGAGGCTCAGCAAGCCGACCGGGAAGGCGATAGCCAAGTAGCCGCGTGCGATTTCGAGCTGGAACAGGAGGCTGATGATCGCGACGATGCCGAACAGCTGGACGGTGGCGACGACGATGCGCCGGTACTCCTCGGCACCGTTTCCGATTACTCGCGCGGACCGCGTCCGGTGGATCGTCAGCATCGACAGCCACGACAACGCCAGGGCCACCGACGCCGCGGTGTAGCTCAGCCCGGAAACCGCTGTCGCCGTGACCTCACGGGTTTCGGTTCCGAACCGAACCAGCTGAGCGATACCCACTGCCACGCCGACAATGAGCGCATCCGCCAGCCACAGGCCAGCGACGTAGCGGCGCTGCCATACGCTACGCGAACTATGTTGTGAGTCAGCGGAATCGACCACCCGAAGCCGTGTATCGGCCTCGAATCTGTCCCCCGCCCCTGTCTCCAGGGAATGCGTCGCCGTCACTCCTCCACCCTCCATCGACCGTGCACAGACTTGCCATGACCCCCGACGGGTCGATCACCATGAGTTGCCCCCCGAAGGCATCCCCACTACATCCACCCCCTCGGCCGACTCACGCCATCAAGCGCTCGATCGACCGATCAACCGTACTGGACACTTCGCGCTTACGGACCTTCGGGTCTGATCCATGGCCAGCACTTCCGGGGTGCGCTTCCGGAGGGCTGATAGGTCCGTTCCGGTAGCCGCAGCAATCGTTGTAGCACGGGTAACCGACGCCCACGAGTCGGACGAACGAAGTCTCGATCCGGGACCACTGGTGTGCGATTCGTCCCGACCTGTCGCTGAACGTATGTCCAGTTCAGATGCGCGGATCGAAGGTCCCGATCGAGGACAGGGTGCCCGCCGGCCGCGCACCAGCCATGGGGCCGCACGGCTACTCGCAAGTAACGGCGCGGGACCTGCGGAGACATCTCGCAGCAATCAACCGTACCCGGCCCCACAGGGGGACTGGTCGGATTCTTTGTGCCCGTTTCGGGCCGAAAGGTCACGTCAACCCACCTCGGGGCTGCAGCCGACCCCGACCGTGCCGGCGCGAATCATCGCCTTCGCGGCGGGCCAAACCGACTTGTCGGTGTGATGAAGAACACATACCGGCTGGTCGCCGACCGATTCAGGGTTCAACCACCCGGGTCTGCACCGCCCTCGGCCTCAGGGAGCCCTGAGCTGTCAGCGGACAAGTCCGCCCGGATGCTTGGGGAAGTTGAGGTAGGCGCGCGAGGGTGTGGGGCCTCGCTGCCCCTGATACTTCGATCCGACTACGGAACTGCCGTAAGGATTCTCGGCGGCGCTACTGAGGCGGAACAGGCACAGCTGCCCGATCTTCATCCCCGGCCACAGCGTGATCGGCAGGTTCGCGACGTTGGAGAGTTCGAGCGTGATGTGCCCGCTGAACCCCGGGTCGATGAAGCCTGCGGTCGAGTGCGTCAGCAGCCCCAGTCGCCCCAGGCTGGATTTGCCCTCCAGCCGCCCAGCCAGATCATCGGGCAGCGAGCACACCTCGAGCGTGGAACCGAGCACGAATTCGCCGGGGTGCAGAACGAACGGCTCCCCCGCAGCCGGCTCCACCAGCGACGTCAGCTCGTCCTGACGCAACGCCGGATCGATGTGCGTGTACTTGGTGTTGTCGAACACTCGGAACAGTCCGTCCAGCCGCACATCCACACTGGACGGCTGCACCGCCTCCGGATCGAAAGGGTCGATGCCCAATCGCCCAGAGGAATGCTCGGCACGGATGTCACGATCTGAGAGCAGCACAGCAAGAGGCTACCGGGTGGCGGCTGAGCCGATCGCGGACCTCGCCACCTGCGCGGTCCGGCGTTACGGCGGCCACTGCGACACCCACACGAGGCCGGTCTGCTACAGTTGCCGCTTGCAGGCGATAAACACCCTGGACCAGGGAAAACCCTGCATGCCGATGTAGTTCAATGGTAGAACATCAGCTTCCCAAGCTGAATACGCGGGTTCGATTCCCGTCATCGGCTCTCATTACCGAGGTCCTCTCAGTGGATCCTCGTCGGCAAGCTCGCGCCAGAGCGCCCACACCCGCCCACCGCCGCGGGAGAGCTCCTCGTTCACTCTCGTCCCATTCGCCCAGCCGGTGGACGCCTTCTTGACGTCAGCCGCGATTCCGTAGGCGCAACTGGGTGTAACCGCAACGACCGCAGCGTCGAGGCCCACCCCTTTCATGATCGATACAGAAACCAACCGATTAACCGGTTTCACCCAGGAGTGTCGATACTCGCGGGGTGAGTGCACGCCCAAGACACGGAAAACTGCTATGCCGCATCCCGATCGCGTCGCTGGCGACCGCTGCCGGCGCCGGTACCGTCGCCACCATCGCCGCGCTGGCGGAGGAGCAGCGCGACCTCTCGATTCCCATCGCTGCCGGCACCCTCGTCGCGCTCTTTCTGGGCGCGCTCCAGATCGCATTCTGCAGCGGTAACGGAAGGCTCTTTCCGACGACGGAGCAGGAGCGGGCGGACGTCAACGGCAAGAACCGGCCGGCCGGACTGCCCGTCAGTCCGGCCGCCGATCCGATGGAGAAGGGCCCTCAGCATGGGTAAGCGCCACCGTCAGCCCCCTCGGCGCCGAAGGCCCCTCCCGGCGAGTACGCGAAAGGACGCCGCGTTCTGGGCAACCTTCGCCGTCTCCCTCCTCGCCGCGGCAGCACTGTACGAGGCGATCGGCTACCGGGCCGAACACGTTGACCACCAGTACGTCTCACGCTACATTCCGGCCAGCGCGGTTGCCGTCTCGACGGCACCGTCGGCGACGGCAGCGGCGTCCGCGAACCGGCCCCTGCCGCGGCCGGCGCGGGACGACCCCTCGCGGTAGCGCTGGTGGTCACTCGGACGTGACCCTGCCACCGAACAAACGGCCAGACGGCCCGGCGTTCACCGGCGGTCGATGCGGTCTCCGCGCATCACCCTTAACACCAGGAAAGCAACCGGTTTGTCTGGTAACGTCCCGCGAATCACGAGCATCGATCGTGACGCGCACGGGGGCGAAGCGCCGCATCGTTCGCGAATCCGGCCGGCGCGTTCGCGTCGCCACGAATCCAAGGAGGCCTCATGGGCTCGTTCGAAGACATCTTCACGTACGTCACGTCGATCGATCTCGGATCGAGCACGATCAACACGCTGCTCGACTGGGTCGGCGGCCTCTTCGGCAGCAGCGCCGACTAGTCAGTTCCCCACACCCAACCTGCGCCGAAATGGCGTCCGCACATTCCCCGCGGGCACGGCGCTCCCCTACATCGGAGGTAATTCCATGGGCTCGCTCGTCGACATCATTCGCATCCCCGTCATGAGCATCGATGCTCTCGGCACGGGATTCCTGAACTCGTTCCGCAACCTCATCGACTTCGGCAGCGCGGCACTGTTCGGCAGCGCGGAGTAATCCCGCCGGCGCTTGCGCGCCCGCGGAACGGCGTCGGCCGGGTGTACGTCTGGACCTCGTACACCCGGCCGACGTCGTGTATAAGGACACTCGTGGCCGACGTCTTCTACCCCGTGCTGACGATGAATCTGCTTGTCGTCGCGGAGGCCTGGTGTCTGGCGAAGCCGAGCCGCCCCGCGGCACTGTGCTTGGCCGCCCTGGCAGTGGCGTGGGTATTCGGCAACGGCCCACTCGAGGGCACCGTGCTGTGGACCCTCAACCCTGGCCATGGCCTGACGGTCTCCGACCTGCTGTCGGCAGCGGCCATAGTGGTTGCCGTCTGGACCTGGCGGCGTGCGTCGGACAGCGATCGACGAAAGTAGCGGGGTAGCCCGGACGACCGGCGTCAGCCGAGCGCAGCCACTGCGCCGATGAGGCCGAGAATTGCACCGAGACCTCCGATGAGGGTTCCGACGCCCGTGACAACTGGCTGAATCTTCTTGATCAGCGCGAGATCAGCTTCAGACGAGCCCATATTCCTACTCCCCGACTTCCATGAATGCCCTCCGGCATAAGCACGGCAGGACAGACTGCCCGGTCCGTTCCGGGCCGCCCGAGTGCACAGTAGTCCAAATTGTGCACTCTGTCTCATTGAATGGTGAAAGAAAACGAATCGATTCCGGTGGGGCGCAGCGGAAGTACTTGCTGAGGCAGGTCGAGCGTGGCCGTCCGTAATGAAGGCGACCAACCGCACGATGTTCCGGGCATGAAAACTTCACATCGACTCGTTTCAGCCGCAGCCGCCGGGACCCTCGGCGCTGCAGTGTTCGTCGCGGCGCCGGGCGTGGCCAGTGCCGCCGATCCGTGCATGCTCGGATGGTCGAATGTGGGACCACGGACGTGCGCGATGACCGACGTCGGGATGGCCCCGGTCTGGACCCTCGGCGACGGATTGTGCGCCGGCATGCTGACAGCCTCGGGCAATGCGTTCGACGGCCCGTTGTGGGAGTACTCCTCCGCGCCGGGTGCCGTGCACTCCGTCGAACTCCGCATCGCGCAGGGCTTCTCGCCGCTGGGCGAGTGGGCGTCGACCACTCTCGCCTGCGACGTGACCGCCATCGTCGACTGGCAGAACTTCGACACCGGCCGCTCGGGCACGGTGAGTCGGTACGTACCGGCGAGCAACAACAGCACCAGCCCGGCGTTCGTTCACGTGGACACCGGTCCGGGCCGGGTGCGCCTCACCATGCGGACCGACCATCCGAGTATCCCGGTCTCGACGGACATCGTCGTTCCCTGACAGGCACCGAGGATCGGTCGCACCGCGACGGGAGGGGCAGAGCACACATGCTCTGCCCCTCCCGCTCTCGGAACTACCGATCCGATCCGTCGGTGCCGGCCGACCGCCCCGCCAGCAGCGGCGGCCACGGCCAATGCCGACCGAGGGTGGACCGCGCCCGCAGGAAGCCGAGCCCCAGCACCAGCCCGAAGATCAGGTGCCCGATAAGCGACAGCGTGACCGTCCTCGTCGTGAGGGGGAACATGTCGTGTTCCCCGCTCGGCGACAGGGCGACCGTTCCGATGAGCCCGGCCCAGACCGGGAAGACGGCGCCGGTGACGAACGCGGCCAGGACGGTGCGGCGGGACCGGTGCTGCAGTCCGAGCGCGAGAGCGATGAGGAAGAAGGCGATGCCGATGCCGCCGCCGTCGCCGAAGTAGCGCCACAGGTAGCCGACGATCGCGCCCGTCTGGGTGTCCGTGCCCGAGTGGAGCCAGGTGCCCATCTTCGGGATGAAGTCGTCCCACAGACCGAGCAGGTACACGGTGTCGAGCCGGAAGACGTCGTACACCAGGCACGCGAACATTCCCCAACCCAGTCCGTACCCGACGATGCGGTCGATCGGGTGCGGTGCGATGACGCACGCTACGACGAGGACGGCCGCGAGCGGAATGATCACCAGCGCACCCGTGGCGTTCATGGACACGACGCCGAACACCTGCGCGGAGATCGCGAGCAGCGGCAGCGACGCGAGCAGCAGGTACAACCCGATCCGGGCGAAGGTCCAGTGGTGACGTGTGGTCGTCCCGACGGGTTCGGCGGCGGTCGGAGGTCCGTGCTCGTGCAGGTCGGCGACGACGGTGGGGGCGGAGGTACCGAGAATGCGTGGCATGAGGGCGGGTCCTTTCGGTCGAGGAGCCTCTCTCGACATGTCGTCGAGTTCCGGCATCCAGCGTCCGTCGGGCCCCCTACCTGCGGATAGCCCCCCGAGGGGTGGTGAGCGCCCCCCATGCGCGTCCGGCTGCGGGCGTCGCGCCGCCCTCAGCAGTCGAACACCGACCAGCAGATGTCGGCTGTGTCTCAGCTACCGAACGACAATGAGCCGAAGCCGCTTTCGACACCGCAGTTCGCGAGGCCTGCGGTATTGGCGGCGGTGCGGAGCGTGACACAGCCGTTCGACGACTGATTCACCCTCGCGAGGACCGCCTGAATCGGGATGCCGAGACTCATGACGCCCTCGGGGTTCTCGGCTGCCGCGGTGGCACAGTCCCTGTACTGCGCGACGCTCGATCCACTGGTGATGCCGAGCGCGAGCGTGCCGGTGACGATCGCGCCGCCGCTGTCGCCACCGAGGGTGCACGCGGTGGTCGAGAATCCACGCACGTTCCAGCTCTCGCCATCGTCTCCGCCGAGAAGGGTGCTGTAGTCGGCGAAATCGATCGTCCCGCACGTGTATCCGGACGTCTGACCGGACTTGCACACCGGGGCCCCGGCCACCGGAACCGCGGCCCCCGTGATGGTGAGCGTGCTGCCGTTCTCGCCGCGGACCGTCGGCTGTCCGAGACCGGTCGTCGGGACGACGTCGGAGACCAGCCCGATCACGGAGTAGTCCAGGTTCCCGCCCTCGTCTCCGATGCCCGACTCCGCGAAACTGCCCACCAATCTGCTGTTTCGCAGGTCTCCGATCTTCGGCTCGTACACTCCCGCCGCATTCGACGTGCCGGTCGCGGGCCGGTTCGGGTCGCAGTGACCGGCACTGAGCGCCAGGGGATTGCCCGCCGAGTCGGCCGCTGCGAACCCGAACGAACACACGAGGTACGACGACGCCGACGCGATGGGCGCTGCGGCGGTGATGTAGGAGTCGCCGCCCATCGTGGACGGCGTCGTGCCGGTCGCGACGTGGAAGCTCGGCGGCGGCGTGGACCGCAGGTTCGGCACCGTCGGCGCCGACTCCAGGCCGCTGGTCGAGAGCGGAACCATCTGGGCCCGATAGCCGGCGGCGGCAACTCGGTTGGCCGCCGCCTGCGTGGTGACCGCGACGGTCGGCGTCCCGTCCTGCGCGAGCCATGCACCACCGACCCCAACCGAATCCGATCGGCGCTGCTCGCTCGCGTACGCGGCGACCCGTTGCGCAGCGGCAGCGCGGTCGAGGTACTCCTGCGGCGTCATGTCCAGGTCGCGTTGCAGTGCAATGACGAGATCTTTCGGCAGAGCGGCCGGCGACGGCTGAGCCGAATCGGGCGCGGCCTGTGCACCTGCGGTGGCCGACAACGCTGCCGCCACGATCGTGGCGGACACAACAACAGCGGAACGCATGAGCCTCGAACGCATATCGCCCCTCGGGTGGGTGCCGTCAATAGGTGACCGCACCCCGCCGCGGGTCGACGACCTGGGCGCCGAGCGGCATGGCAAAGATACGGCACGACACCGGATCTGTACCGCGGTTCCGCGCAGTCAGTTCCGGGTAGGCCGCAACAGTTCCTCGGCCATCCGTCGACCGAGGTGGATCGGTTCCTCCGAATGCGTGAACTTGGAGCCGGCGAGCGCGCCGTCGTAGATCAGCTGGACCCGAGCCGCGACCGCCTCCGCATCCGGGACGGCAGCCGCCGCGAGGTTCTCGACGATCCGCGCGAGCACCCACTCCCGGTGCGCCTGCACCGGCGCGAGCATCGGGACCTCGTCGCCCGGGAACTCGGTTGCCGCGTTGAGGTACTGGCATCCGCGGAAGTTGCGCACCGGCGCGGACGCGGCAGCCAGGTCGAAGAAGGCGAGAACCCGATCCAGCGGCTCGGCGACGTCGGCGACCGCCCCCTCCCAGCGGGTGCGGTCCCGGAGGTCGAGTGCCTCGAGATAGGCGTGCACCAGCCCGTCCTTGGACCCGTACGAGGAATACAGGCTGGCCTTCGCCACCCCCGACTCGGCAAGGATGCGATCGATCCCGACCGCGCGGATCCCGTTGGCTGCGAACAGTTCCGTCGCGGCCGCGAGCAGTCGCTCGGCAGGCGACGCCACGTCCGTCGGGGTCGGTTTCCGCAGTTGCAGGGAGGGAGACACCAGGACAGCGTAGCGACCCCGGTCGCGCCACCGTGCACGAGTAGACAGACAGGTCTGTCTATGCCTAGACTGCTGCCCGTGACCCGCAGTTTCCTCACCCGCCGCCTGCACCTTGATCTGGTGCGGGTCGCCGGCGCTGCGTGTCGTCGTCCCATGATGCGCTGATCTCAGCGACCCCGGACCCGCCTCTCTGCCATCGGCGTTCGCTCACGCCTGTCTGCAGCTGCCGTTCCTTCGGCTCTTCGCGCCACCGTCGCACGACCTCCGTCGGCGCGGCCCCGCGGCGGTGTCCACAACCCACTCCCGGAAGGTTCCGTCATGTCCTCGAAGGCCCTGTACCTGTACGAGATCGCCCCCAGCGCCGCGCGCCGGGACCAGATCGAGCAGATCATCAAGGAGTTCGACTCCTCCACCGCAGCTGCCGGCGGCGAGCTGATCGAGACCCAGGTGACCAAGGGCGGCGAACGCATCTTCGCCATCACCGAGTTCGACGGCTGCGCAGCGCCGCTGCTCGACGCCGACGCCCTCGACGCCGCAGAACTCGACGGCCCGCACCTGGTTCGCATCGTCGGCGCGGACATCGAGGAGATCAAGGCAGCCCGCCCCGACGCCGGCTACCTGGTCGAGTGGGACATCCCGGCCGAGATCGACATGGAGACCTACCTGACCCGCAAGAAGGAGAAGTCGCCGCTCTACGCGAACATCCCGGAGGTCAGCTTCCTGCGGACGTACGTCCGCGAGGACACCGCCAAGTGCCTGTGCTTCTACAACGCCCCCGACGAGGACGCCGTGCGCCGCGCCCGCGAGGTCGTCAGCACCCCCGTCAGCCGCCTGCACCAGCTCGACACCGAACGGTAGAACCTCCCATGACCGCGATCATCTCTTCCACGCACACCCCGCAACGGGTGCAGGCTCGTGCCTTCGTGCGCGATCGGGCCGTCCAGCTCGACCGGGGCGAGACCGACACCCGCGAGGATGTCGCGCTGCTCGGTTCCCTCGGGCTGCTCGACCTCGGATTCGGAGAAGGACCGCTCGCGGAGATGGTCGCGGTCATCGAGGACGTCGCCGCGGAGAGCCTGAGCGCCGGTTTCGGCGTGTGGGCGCACCGGATGTGCCTCGAGTACGTCGACCGGGGGCCGGCGGCCGTGCGTGAGCGGTACCGGGACCGCCTGGCGTCCGGCGACACGATCGGTGTGACCGCGATGGCGGCCGGACTGCGGCAGGCCGCCGGCCTCGGCGACGTCCCGCTCATCGCCACGACGGTGGACGGCGGCATCGAAGTGAGCGGCCCGATCCGCTGGGCGTCCAACGTGTTCGACGATGCCGTGATCGTGTTCCCGGCACGCGGCGACGACGGGTCCACGTACGTCGCGGTGGTCGATGCCGACTCGTCGGGGGTCTGCATCAATCCCGCGCCGGAGCTCCTCGCACTCGGCGCCACCGCCTCGACGTCCCTGGTCTTCGACCGGGTGTTCGTGCCCGTGTCGCAGATCATCAGCACCGAGCTGACCCCGTTCTGCCGGTCCATCCGGCCCACCTTCCTGGCGCTGCAGACGTCGTTCTGCAGTGGCATCGCGGGCACGTCGCTGACCGAGAGCGCGGCGCTGCTGACGGGCCTCGGCGAGGAGTTCGTCGACGAGCACGCGAGACTCGAGAACGACTGTCGTTCGCTGCGAAATCGGTTGTACGACTTCGCCACGCGAATCGACGACACTCCTGTTCGGGACCTGATCCAGCTCCGCCTGGACGGATCGCAGGTCGCGGTCGCGGCGACACGTCTGGAGGCGACGCTACGCGGCGGCGCCGGGTACGCCGCGAAGCACCCGACCAACCGGCGCTTCCGCGAAGCCGCCTTCCTACCCATCCAGTCACCCTCGGAAGGACAACTGCGGTGGGAACTCGCGCAGTCTCGATAGCCGACGGCCGCAAGAGTTTCCACGGTCGTCGCCGACCCGTCCTGGACGGGGTGAATCTCGACGTCGAATCGGGCGAGATCCTCGCGATCGTCGGCAGCAGCGGAAGCGGCAAGTCGACCCTGCTCCGGATCATCGCGGGGCTCGACGAATTCGACTCCGGCACGATCGACTGGGACGGAGTGCGCGGCGACACCCGTCCGCGCACCGGCGTCGTGTTCCAGAAGCCTCTCCTGATGCCGTGGCTCACGGTCCGCGAGAACGTCCGGCTGGGCGGAAGATTCGCCGCCAACGACGCCGTCTTCGATCCGTCGTACGCCGACGACCTCCTGTACCGTTTCGGACTCGCCGAGCTGGCCGACGCGTACCCGGACGAGCTCTCGGGCGGTCAGGCGCAGCGTGTCGCGGTGATCCGCGCGGTGTCGATCCGACCCCGCCTGCTGCTGCTGGACGAGCCGTTCAGCGCCCTCGACCCCGCGATCCGTGGCGATCTGCAGCATTGGCTCGCGGGCGTCGCCGAGGACCTCGACTGCACCACGATCCTCGTCACGCACGACATCGACGAGGCGATCGTCCTCGGACACCGCATCGTCCTGATCGGGGAAGGCGGCACTGTTCGACGCGAATGGGACTGTGCGACAGCCACTGTCGACGACGACGCGTTGCGGAGCGACATCCTGTCGGCCTACCGCACGTCCACACTGGTCGGGGCGCCCCGACCGTGAGCGGAGGAGCGCTGAGCCGGCGCACGCTGCTGCAGGGCGCGGTGGGACTGGCCGCGGCCGGCGGGATCGCCGGGATCGTCGACCTCGCGCGGACCGCCGGTACCAGCCGGGCGAACACCACCGGGCACCTACGGGTGGGTTACCTGCCCATCACCGACGCGGCCCCGTTGCTGATTGCTCACAACACCGGATCGTTCGACGGCAACCCGGTGAGCCCCACGCAACCGGTGATGTTCCGCAGCTGGTCGAGCCTTGCCGAGGCGTTCATGAGTCGGCACGTCGACGTCGTGCACCTGCTGATGCCGATGGCGGTGCAGCTGCGCTACTCGCTCGGCGGCGCGGCGCGTGTCCTGGGTTGGAACCACACCAACGGGTCCGCGCTGACCGTGGCGCCCGACATCACCGAACTAGGTCAGCTCGCAGGACGCCAGGTCGCGATCCCCTTCTGGTGGTCGATCCACAACATCGTGTTGCAGAAGTTGCTGCGCGCGGGCGGCCTCCGTCCGGTGGTGCGCACCGCCCCGTCGAGATCGGACGGCACGGTGGGTCTGGTCGTGATGAGCCCGTCCGACATGCTGCCCGCCCTGGCGAACGGTGCGATCGGCGGTTACACGGTGGCCGATCCGTTCAACGCGGCCGCAGAGATCAAGGGTGTCGGCCGAATCCACCGCTTCCTCGGCGACGTGTGGCGCGACCACGCCTGCTGCGCTCTGCTCGTGCACGAGGACGTGATCGACCGCGACCCCGCCGGCGTCCAACGCCTCACCGACGCCGTGACGTCGGCGCAACTGCGCATCGACGCCGACCGCAAGCACGCCGCCGAGATGTTGAAGACGGGACGCTATCTGCCGCAGCCGCTCCCGGCGATCACGAAGGCGCTCACCTACCCGGCCGACGTGTACCCCGTCAGCCACCAGGCCTGGCAGCCGCAGCGCATCGGCTACCAGCCGTTCCCGTTCCCCAGCTTCACCCAGGCCCTGGTCGAAGCGATGCACGACACCGAGGTGGACGGCGATCGGCGCTTCCTGTCCCGACTCGATCCGGCCTCCGTCCACGCCGATCTGGTGGACGACCGTTTCGTGCGACAGTCCCTGACGATCGCCGGCGGCCCGGCAGCGTTCGGGCTCCCCGCACACCTGACCCGTACCGAGGAAGTGGATCCCACGTGAGCAGTCGGCAGCCCTCCCGTTCACGGTGGTCCGCATGGTGGCCGCCCCTCACCGCGATCGCCGTCGCGGTGCTCCTGTGGTGGTTCGCCACCACGATCCTGGCGTCGGACGACTCACTGATCCGCGAGTTCGCACCCCAGGAGGTGCTGCCCGCGCTCGGTGGCCTGATCGAACGCGGGGTGCTGCTGCCGGACACCGCCGCCAGCATGTGGCGTCTGCTCGTCGGATTGTCGATCGCCGCCGTGATCGGCATCCCGCTCGGTCTGCTCATCGGCCTCAATCCGACGGTAGACCGTGCCGTGCGGCCCGTCACGCAGTTCCTGCGGATGATCTCCCCACTGTCGTGGGCGCCGATCGCCGTGGCACTGTTCGGAATCGGGCACCGGCCCGTGTTCTTCCTCATCGCGGCGGCGGCCGTGTGGCCGATCGTCATCAACACCGCCGCGGGCGTGCACGCGATCGATCCCGGACACCTGCTGGTGGCCCGCTCGATGGGCGCAACCCGCACCGAACGGCTCACGGCCGTAGTCCTTCCTGCGATCCGCGGCCATCTGCAGACCGGGCTGCGCGTCGCGCTCGGCATCGCGTGGGTGGTGCTGGTGCCGGCCGAGATGCTCGGAGTGCAGTCGGGGCTGGGCTACCAGATCCTCAACGCCCGCGACCAGCTCGCGTACGACCAGGTCATGGCCGTCATCCTGGTGATCGGACTCCTCGGGTTCCTGCTCGACTCCGCGGCCCAGCGCCTGCTCACGACCAAGCGTCGTCGGCGCCCGGACACCGCATCCGCGCCCACCCCGGTCCCGATCGGCTGACGCCCGCCGCCGGCGGCTCCACGGTTCGCACACCGGCACACTTGACCGGTGCAGTGTGGCCGCCGACGAGCGAACCCACTCGCCGCGGCCTACCATTCGAGAACCTCACGCTCTGCGGGGCGGTCTCCGGTCGAGCACGCAAACCGATGTTCGACACCGGTACCGCGTTGCCACAAGTCGCCACAAGGAGTCCCATGAACCACGCACTCGACGATCAGGTCACCACCTCGATCAAGGGCGACGTCGTCTTCGTCGGCAGGTCCGCAGCGCTGGACGAGGCTCGCGAGCTGGCCCTCGCACTCGGCTACGGTCGGGCACAGACCGCCGACGCCGGCGTCGACTGCGCGGTGGTCGACGACGATGCACTCGACGGAATCTGTAGCCCGGCCGACGCCCTGCTGCTAGCGCAGGTCCGCACCCTCGGGGTACCCGTCCTGACCGTGAGCGAGGCCCGGAACCGCTTCCGCGTCGGCGCCCCGACGCTGTCCCTCGCGTGAGCTAGCTCTCAGGCAATACTTCAACTTTTCACAGGTCCCGGTGCTACAAAAATAAACATGTTTTGGCTGTGGATCGCACTCGGAGCGTGGTTTGTCCTCGCGCTCGCCGCAGCCGTGCTCATCGGACGGGGCATTCGCCGTGCGGACAGCGAGGAAATCGGCTCCACACTCGATTGGGACGTGACGAAGCTCGATACCGAGGACCCGTCCCAGATCCGCGACCGCTAGCGATTGGGCGCGCGGCGCCGAGACCAAACGGACGAACGTTCGGACACTCCCGACAATCACCCGAAAATACCGATTTAGCTGGACATTCGAACAGGTGGCGCGTCGGGCGGGGATCACGTACAACTGACGGCAACGTGATCCACGACACTGCGGGCGGCATCCGCCGGCCCGCCATTTCCGAAGGGCGACCCCCGTATGCCGCTCCCCATGTCACCGGCCGATTCCGTCTTCCTGCTCGGTGAATCCCGGGAGCATCCGCTGCACGTCGGTGGTCTGGTCCTGCTGCAGCCTCCGGATTGCGCCGACGCCCGCGACGTCCGCGGCATGCTCGACGTCGCGATGGCGCGGGGTGCGGTGACCCCGCTGCTGCGCAAACGGCCCCGCCGATCGCCCTCGTCACTCGGACAGTGGTTCTGGGCCGACGACGACCAGTTCGACATCGGCCACCACATTCGGCACGACGCGCTCGCGCACCCCGGCGGGATGGAGGAACTGTCGGCCCTCGTCTCCCGCCTGCACAGCAGCCTGCTCGACCGCAACCGGCCGCTGTGGGAGATGCATCTGATCGAAGGCCTCGCGGACGGCCGCTTCGCCGTCTACACCAAGGTTCACCACAGCGTGGCCGACGGTGTCGGCGCGATGCGCCTGCTACGCCGATCGCTGACGGTCGACTCCGACAAGCGGGACATGCCCGCGCCGTGGGAGCCCCGTACGCAGATCCGGCGGCGCCGCAGCCCGGCCGGACTGCTCGAGCTCCCGACGTCGGCGATCCGCACCGCGATCGACGTTGCCGCGGAGGCGACCGGACTGGTCCCCGCGCTCGCCGACAGCGTGCTGCGCGCGCTGCGCAACCAGGGCGGCCCGATGTCCTTCTCGGCGCCCCACTCCGCACTGAACGTACCGATCACCGGCGCCCGCCAATTCGCCGCTCGCAGTTGGGCGCTCGACCGACTACGCCTGGTCGCGAAGCACGTCGACGGCACCATCAACGACGTCGTGCTCGCGATGTCGTCGGGCGCGTTACGGCGCTATCTCGTCGAACGCGGCGCACTCCCCGACCGGCCGCTGGTTGCGATGGTTCCGGTATCTCTGCACGGCAACAAGTCCCGCCCCCAGCCGATCGACTCGAACGAGACCGGCGGCAACGAAATCGGCACACTCATGTGCAATCTCGGCACCGATCACGCCGACCCCGCCGAGCGTTTGGCCACGGTCCGGCGATCGATGGCCGAAGGCAAGGCAGCGTTGCGCGGTATGAGTTCGGCGCAGGTGATCGCCCTCAGCGCGCTGGGGTCCGCACCACTCGCGCTCGACATGCTCTTCGGTCGACACGGCCCGGTGCGGCCGCCGTTCAACATCGTCATCTCCAACGTGCCGGGCCCGAACGCCCCGCTCTACTGGAACGGATGCCGCCTCGACGCCCTCTATCCCCTGTCGGTCACGCTCGACGGACAGGCACTCAACATCACCTGCACCAGCACCGACAACGCGATCGCGTTCGGGCTAACCGGCTGTCGCCGTGCCGCCCCCCGGCTCGAGGCGATCCTCGACCACCTGGACAGCGAACTGGCCGCACTCGAGGTCGCCGTCGGGATCTGACACGAAACGCTCCGGGCCTCAACCCCGGGTGACCACTCCTCGCATCGATGGCGCAATCCGCTGGCCACGTGGTGTTGCGAGCGGACGCCGAGCCTCCCCGACATGACGTTAGGTATGTCGTGAACTAACGTCACCTGTGCCGCCGCAACTGGCGGTGGCGCCACCTTCGACCTCCGTCGAGCGTGGGGGGAACCAACAGAGGAGAAGTAAATGGGTTCGTCTGAAGCCGATCTCGCACTCATCAAGCAGATCCAGCCGATCATCAGCGGCGTGGGCACCCTGATCGGCGGAATCGGCGCAGCGCTGGCGCTCGTCGGCGCCATTGCCGCTCTCGGCTGACCGCTCCCGTACGCGTACGCCCTCCAGCTGCTTCAGCTGGAGGGCGTTTTCGTCAGACCGCCCGCGGCCTCGACGAGGTCTTCGCCTCCCTCGACGGGTGCCGAGCGCCGACGAATCCTGCCCACGACGCCAGATTCGTTCGTTTCGTACCGGTTAGCCGGATTCCTGTGTACGCTCGCCCGCATTGCGACGTGCAGAGAGGACGAGAGCGGTGCGTAAGGAGATGCCCTACTACTCAACGAGTTCGGGCGCAGATATCTCGTACCACGTGTTCACCGACTGCCCGATCGGCGCACGAGTCGAGCGGGCTGATCGCGCGTCGGGCGTCGGCCCCGACGGTGCCCTGTACCCGCGCTGCGGGGTATGCGAGGAGCTCGACCGCATGGTCCTCGCCGGTCGACTGTGGTTCCATCCGCGATCGGGGCGCGCCCGACGCAGCTACTGAACGCCGGCGGTGGCCGCACCGATCCGGCTGCGCGCGAGTGATGCTCGGCACAGATGTCCGAATCCACCGGTGGCGGCGACGAGCGCTCGCTAACGTCGGTGCCGCGGCGCCCGATCCACCCCCGACGGGATCGGGCGCCGTACACACGCATCACCCATCGAGCCGGTAGATCTTCCACCGCGGTTGTCCACCGGGCCCGGTAACCGTCAACTGCAGCTCCCCGAGACCTGCACCGTCCGACCACAGCGTCGGGTACCGCCGATTGACGGCGTCCGCTGCGCCATCCGCAACCGGGTCGGAGACGAGAATGAACCGGATCCCGAATTCGTGTGGGGCGTTGAGTGCGCGAGCGAAGTCGAAGTCGCTGGTGATCACGAACTGACGCGGTCGACCAGATGCCAACCAGATGCCCCAGCTCTGGAACGTGTCGGAAAGCACCGACGACGGCGGTAGATTCTGGTTGTCGAGCCACCGGGCGATGTTGCGGTCGTCCTGAAAGGCCTGGAACAACGAGTTCTCCTGCGGCGGATATCGGTCCGGCCAGACCATCGAGCGAAGACCCTGCTGAGGACCTTGGTCGCCGATTGCCGGGTCGAGCATCGAGTGCCAGGTCACCGGAATCGAGGACACCAGCGTCGCCACCATGAGTGCCGATGCGGCCACCGACGACGCGCACGCGCGCATCGAGCCACCGGTTTCCCGCGACCGCAACGGTTCCCACAGGGTCATCGCCGCGATGACGGTCATCGGAACGACGAGTATGTAGAAGCGGAACCACCCGAACGTCATACCGGTGTACTGCGCCGCAGCCTGGAAGGCGAGGACTCCGCCGCACACCGCGAGGGGCGCGAAGATATCGACTCGCCGCCGACGGAAGGCGTACCACCCCGCGGCGACGACGACTACGGGCAGCAGCGGCTCCATCCCGAACACTCTCGCGGCAATCGAGTCGATCGTCGCCTTCCCTTCGAGTAGGTCGGCACCCGCGCTTTCCGCGGTGGCCATCTGAGTACCGTTGCCGTACTGGGAGGTGAACTGCGGCAGAGCATCCCCGGTGAGCAGCCAGGACGAGATCGTCCACAGCAGGAAGGCGCCCATCGCGGGAAAGCAGAACAGGACCGCGGCCTGGATTCCGGAAGGGAGCGCCTTCCTCCACGTCGAGACGCGTCCCAGCCGGCTCGGATCGCACGCACGGTAGACGGCGAGCAACAACACGAAGGCCGCCCCGCCCGCGACCGCCGGGAGCGCTTCGTACCGCGCGAGATAGCCGAACCCCAACGCGAGACCCGACCAGGCGAGGCTGGTGGCGGCCCCCGACTGCACCCACAACAGCAGAAACCGAACACTCCAGACGACGCAGAAGATGAGCGCCGCCTCGCTCAGGCCCACGGCGCCGTACTGCACGATCATCGGGTTCGCGGCGAACGCGGCGACCGCAGCCCAACGGCCGAGTCGGGGCACGTCGCGATCGAATGCGATGCGACGTACACCCACTGCTGCACCCGCCATGAACAGCGCGCTCTGGATCACGGCGGCCAACCCGAGTGTCTTCAACTCCGGCCACCAGTGGCTGAAGCCGAGGAGCGGTAGTTCGACGAGGCTGGGAAGCGGATTCCATACGAAACCCATGGCGCCGAGGTGCGGGTTTCGGCTCAGGATCGTGTACCCGGCGTTCGCCACCCGGCTCGGACCGTCGCCGTCGATGAGGTTGAACTGCGCAGTGAGCAAATAACCGAGCAGTCCGTAGCCGAGCACACATACGGAGAAGAGCATTGCCGCGCCGCCCGCTCGCGGCACCGCGGGGGTGACGCGAGCGGACCGGCGAGCACCGACGACGTCAGTCGTCACGGTGCGCACGGGAGCGGGCCGCAGCGGTCCGACGCCGTCGGACCCAGGAGGCTCCGACCGACGCGGCCGCGACGATCAGAACGGCCCCGCCCAGCCACAACCAGCGCCGCCACGAGGTAGCTGTCTCGGCAAGAAATCGCGGGCTGCCATCGGTTCGCACCGTGAGCGTGGCGGGTTCACCGTCGACGCCGGCCACGAGAACGTCCCCGGAAAGCGATGCCCAGCCGTCGTCGAGACCTGCGGCATAGCTCAGCAGCCGGTCGACCGGCGCCCAGTCGCGGGAGGCGGTGACCAGGACCACCGTGCGCCCACCGTCGGTGAAGGCCTGGATAGACCCGAGACCGCCCGAAACCGTCGCCGACAGCGGCGTCGCCAGGTCCACCCGCGCACTCTCGGCCGAACCGGACAGGGGCGGAGACAACTTCAAGGCTTCGACAGTGGCAGCGTCCGCGACGACGAGCGCCCCCGACCCGCTGCTCGCTGCTTCCTCGGGCGGCACGACGACGACGTTCAACGGGGTCGCGGTCAACCGCTGAATCGCCTGGAGCACCGCCGCGGCACGAGAGAGATGGCCGGAATCCGAATCACCCAACGCCACCTGCACGCTGGGCGCGAACGCCAATGGCAGGGAGGCGAAGCCACCGCGCGGATCGGCGCCCGCGACGACGGACACCGTCGAGCGCGGGTCGGTCCGGAACGACATGGGTGCTGTGAACGGCGTACAGCCGCCGCGCGGCGTGAAGGTGAGCTGCATCGTGATTCCGGTCGACCGTCCCGACATCTGGGTGGGGAGATCGAACGAGCGGTCCACGTGCCCGGATTCGTCGAGCCGGAGAGTCTGCACCACGACACCGGCGGACTCGATGACCAAAGAGGCGGTGTCGTCCGGATGGACAGGCGTGTAGTCGGCGAGCAGACGTACCCGTGCGGCGCCGAGGCCCGGAGAACCGAAGGCGGTCGGCGCGAAGCCCACGTGTGCGTCCGTCCGACCGAGCACCAGTGCCTGCGCCGAGGCGCCGAGCTGACCGAAGGTGAGGGTGTCCGTGCCGTGCACCGCGCGGCCACCGGGTTCGGTGACGGTCACCGACGCGGCCTGCGCGAGGGCGCTCGTCTGGGATGTGAACAGCGAAGCCTGTTGCGGGAGTGTCTGTGCCGATCCCGAGATGGCGAGGTACCGACGCCCGTCGCCGTCGCGCTCCACCGTCACCGCCGGGTCCCCACCTTCAGTGATGACGACGGTGCGGTGAAGCGGATCGTCCATCGCCGGCGGGCCCGCGGGCTCCGCATCCGATGCGACGATTCGCACATCCACCGGAGCGGGTAGGTAGTGCGTGGTGACCGCGGCGACGAGGTCGAGGGCTGCCTGTTGCTCCGCGGCCGTGGGCGTCCTCGGCACCTTGACGGTCATGCCGGTCAGGACCGGCGGGAGAAAGTCCTGCACGGTGCGCGGCGGCGCGGTGCCGACGATTCCGAACGTGGTTGCCAGATCGAAGAGCGTCACCGCAGGAGCCGACGAGCAGCGATCGCTCGGCGAATGAGCCGGTCTCAGCATCATTCGGATCGAGACCGCTCCGTCGACCACGGGCAGAGCGCTCAGGTCGGCAGTGAACGGGGAGGAGGTACCGGGCTCGGCGGAGACCCCGAACGATGCGACGGGACGACCATGCGCGTCGTCGATCGCGACCTGCGCATCACCGATGCCCTGAGCCGATCGGATCTGCCCGGTGAGCACCACCCCGCGCGCGCCCTGTGGCACCGGAATCGTGAAGTCCCGAGAGGACGTCGCATCGAGATCGACGGACGACGGCAGGCCCAGACCCGGCCACACCAGCGTCGTGTCACGCACGATGTCGTCGGCGGCAGGTTGCGCCGACGCCGGCGACACACCCACACACACCGCTGCGGCCGCAGCCGCCAGCATGCACGAGAGGACGCGGATGGATCGGTATCGAATTGCCGGCCCGATCATTTCGCGGTATCCGGCTCGCCGGACAACCCGTGGACCGTCTTCTCCCAATAGGACGGCTTGATGATCAATTGGAGAAGTCCTTTCAGTGCTGCCACGCTTTGCAGAAGCCAATAGAGCGGTGCGGTCAATGCCGCCACGGTGAGGTGCGGCTTGCGGTCCGCCGTAACCGAGATGAGCCCCGCGAACACGGTGAGAAGGTTGCCCACCAGGAAGAGAGCGAGCGACGAGTAGTACAGCGGCGCGGGAAAGAGCTCGTCCATGAAGGCCGGGTGCGCGATGTACCAGATCACGATGCCCGTCCAGAAGACGAGATTCAGCACGTTGCTCAACGGCATCCCGATGGTGGTGTTCGCGAAGCGCAGCACGGCGCGAAGCCCGATCTCGCTGCGCAGCCCGGCAAGGTTGCGGGCATGGACGAAGAACGTCTGCAGGTAGCCCTTGTACCACCGAGAACGCTGCCGAACCCAGTTGACGGCGTCGCTGTTGGCCTCCTCGAGTGTCACCGAATCCAACACGACGGTGCGATACCCCCTGCGCGCGAGCCGAACTCCGAGATCGGCGTCCTCAGTGACGTTGAAGGCATCCCAACCTCCAACGGACCGCCAGATGTCGGTCCTGACGTGGTTGGACGTGCCGCCGAGGGGAACGACACAGCCCGATGCCTCGATAGCGGGAAGCGTGTACCCGAACCACTGGTCGTACTCGAGCGAGAACCACTTCGTGAGCAGGTTCTGACGTTCGTTGAAATAGCCCAACCTCGCCTGGACACACGCGACGTCGTCACTGCTGCGGCGGAAGGCAGCCACCGCGCGGCGCAGCTGCAATGGATCGGGGATGTCCTCCGCGTCGTAGATCGTGAGGTAGTCGCCGCGGTCGATGCCGAGGGACATTCCGTAGTTGCAGGCTTTCGGTTTGGTCCGCGGCAGGCTCGGCGGCACGAACACCGGCGTCACGAAGTCGGCCGGCTCCTCCCTGAACGCCGCGATGGTGGCATCGTCGTCTGCCTCGAGGAGAAGCAAGATGTCCAGCTTGTCGCGCGGATAGTCCAGCTGCCCCACCCCGGCGATGAGATTGCGCACGATCTGCGGCTCGTCGTACACCGGCAACAGGACGGTGTAGTAGGGGAGATCGGCATCCGGGATGGCAAGCGCTTCATCGTCACTCACCTGGAAGAGGACGTCGCCACGTGAGCCACGCAGAAAGAGCCACAGCTTGTCGACCGTCGCCAGGAAGTAGTAGAGGGTGGCGAGTGCGACCAGGACGGTCACGGTCGCACGCCAGGACGCCAGCAGCGCTGCCGCGACAACCACCGCGCAGACGAGCAGTCCGATCTTCTGCGCACGAGTGAACGTCACGCGGGCGGCATCCGCGAAGACCATCGTGGACGGCTCCGGGGCAGCGTCGGTCATCGGCCCGATCCCGGATCGCGGACGGCACCGACGAGAACACGGGCGGCACTGGTGGCCCGTTCGACCGCGAC
Organism: Prescottella sp. D32; assembly: GCF_037287305.1. NCBI lineage: Bacteria > Bacillati > Actinomycetota > Actinomycetes > Mycobacteriales > Nocardiaceae > Rhodococcus > Prescottella sp. D32. Next base: position 909,048 of record NZ_JARBSW010000001.1, on the reverse strand, counting down.
GGCGGGAGGCGAGGGCGTGTCCGTGGCGCGACGCATGGTGGCGCCGAGTGGCTCCAGCAGAAGCGTCGACACCGATGGGGCCGCGGGCGTGGGCACCTGCTCGGGGACGTCGGAACGCTGCGAAACCAGCATTCGCACCTGCTGGTACTTGTCACCGCCGACACGCCATTTCCAGCTCACGGACACCCACACCGGGTCGTGTGGCGTCTTGGCTGCGGACGCATCGTTGTAGGAGACGGTCGCGTTGACCGAAGGACCCAATCGGGCACTGCCGCCGTCGATTCGGGTATCGGCGGTGCCCGGATACCAGGACATGCCACGGAAGTTCGACAACGCGCCGAGACGGCCACTGGTGAAGACGTCGACGAAAGCAGTGGTGTCCGCATACTCGACGCGGTAACGGACCAAGGACGATCGGTCTCCGAGGTATCTCGGAGCGAAATCGAAGGTGCGCTCCTGCCGTATCGAGATCCCCTCGGTGGCAGCGAAGTGTTCGACCCAGTCGGCTCGCACCACGCTCAGATCCCTGGCGCGAGCGAGTTGCGGGGCGGGCGGCAGAACCAACAACAGCAGCAACGCGGACACCAGTACCCACGCGATCGACAGCATCGACCAGGTGGGCAGATTCTGGCGGCCGACCGGCAGGACGGAACGGCGCGTCGCCAGCGCCACCACGAATGCCACCGAAGGAGCTACGGCCGCCGGGGCCAGCATCGGAACCAACGGCGGGGCGTCGCGCAGCAGCCACACCGCCAGAACACCCGACACGAAGGCAGCACCCACCAAAGGCGGGCCAATCCCACTGCCGTGCAGCGCCATTGCGAGCGCAACACATCCGAGGGACACCGCGACCGTGCCGTACGCGGCGGCCGTTCCACCGAGTGCTGCGGCAAGCAGCACAACAGTCACCGGGAAGCACAGCAGAACGAACGCTGCGGCCGGCCACGCCCGCGCAACGCGACGTACCCCGAAGTTGACCGCCCCGAAGGCGCCCAGGATGCAGAAGATCGGAACAAGCTCGACGTGCCAGATCGGCGCCTTCACCGTCAGCTCGGGCACGACGAAACCGACACAGATCACCGACAGACCGACGAGCCCCACCGTCACGATCCAGTTGAGCTCGGAGTCGTCGATGACCGTGCCGGGAGATCGCCGGGCAGTGCCATACGAGATCATCCCGATCCACAGCGGCAACAAGAGCAGGTAGGCAGTGGGCGACCCCGCCATCGCGTCGTAGAGGTTGAAACGGAAGACCGGGAAGAAGAGCAGGCCCGCCAGCGCCACCGAAGAGAGCAACCGCCAACGCATCGCAAGCGGGTGGTGCCTCGTGGCAGCTGCGCCGACGCGACGGCCGACCTTTCGCCCCACCCTCTCCACGGTGGGCGCCGGGAGATCGCCCGGCGGTGGAGCATTGCGCTCGATTACGTTCGCGGACATGCGAAATCCTCAGGTAAGCGGTCGCGTCACGACCTGCCGCCCGTCATTGCCCCGATCGACAGAACGCGGCTGTCTCTGTCCAGTTGTTCAAGATCTCAACCGACAGAGACATTAATCAACCGTCCGGTTTGGTTACAAGGCCGTGTGCGAGAGGTCACGGGAATCGTCGGAAGCATCCGCATGTCAACACCATTGACAGATTCCGTAAACAGACCCGCCGTGGACAGGTCACACCGCGGTCCGGATCTGACCGCCGGACCTACTCGCAGGCCACCCCGTCTCCGTCGCTGTCCATCGCGGCGCGGTAGCCGGGCTGCCCGCGGTGCAGCGGTGCTGCGCCCGCGGTGCGGGCCGCCTTGCAGTTCGCGTAGTACACGTCTCCGGACGGCATCCCCGCACCCGCGGGCGAGACGTCGGCCGGTTCGGGGACCGGAATGGGCGCGGGATCCGCGGATTCCGTTGCGCCGCAGGAGGAGAGCTCACGAGCCATCGCGTCGTGCTCGGCCTGCGTCACCCACAACCCGTACGCCGCCTTGACCTCGATCTGGCGGGTCACGTACGTGCACCGGTAGGCGAGGTTCGGCGGCAGCCACGCCGAGGCATCGGCGTCGCTCTTCCCCTGGTTGGTGGGCCCGTCCACGGCCTGCAGGTTGCGTGGATCGTTGGCGAGGTTGCGCCGGGTGGCCTCGTCGAGTTGCTGTGCGCCCTTCTGCCACGCATCGGAGAGGGCGACGACGTGGTCGATCTGCACCGCACTCGACGTCTCGACACCGCGGACGAAGCGGATCGTCTTGCCGGTGTAGACGTCGTCGAGCGTGCCCGACAGCACCGTACAGTCGCGGCTCATCGGATCGGTGGTGATGTAGATCAGGTCCCGCTTGAGGATGTCGTTGCGGGTATCGCAGCCGTTGTGTCCGCCCTCGATCGTGACGTTGTCGGTCCAGGCCTGGCCGAACTGCGATCGGTCGTAACCGTTCTTGGGTGCCCGCTCACGGATCGGCAGGGCCGCCAGTCCGGCCAGCGCCCCGTCGGCGACCACAGGATCGACGGCAGGCTCACCAACCGTTTGTTCGCCCGCGACCTGCGTGGTGCCGCTCGGGCCCGGTTCGGGATCCGTCGCCGACCCCGACGACGGCTGCGCGATCGCGGTGCACCCCCCGGCGAACAGCACGGCGACGGTGGCGAATCCGGCCACCCAGGACTTGTCGATCTTCACAGCACTCACGGGCGACGCGGTTCCTCATCTCTCGTACATATGTTCGCAAAGGCGAATCCTAGCCGGGCGATACCGCACACCGGAATTCGCTCTCGCGAGCCACGGCACGTTCGGCGTAATCTCCGAAATCGGGCAGCTCACCGGCCCACCCGAGTGCCAGCGTCAGGAGTTCGATGTCCACACACATGCAGTACACGACCCTCCCCGGAACCGATCTCGTCGTCTCGACGGTGTCCCTGGGCTGCAACAACTTCGGCTCCAGGATCGACGCGCAGGAGTCGCGGGCGGTGGTCGATGCGGCGTTCGAGCACGGCATCACCTTCTTCGACACCGCCGACGTCTACACCACCGGCGAATCGGAGAAGATCCTCGGTGCAGCGCTGGCGGGTCGGCGCGAGGACGCCGTGATCGCAACGAAGTTCGGTGCACCGATGAGCGAGACGGAGCGCGGGTCCGCGCCCGACTACGTGCGCCAGGCGTGCGAAGCGAGCCTGCGCCGGCTCGGCGTCGACCACATCGACCTCTACTACCAGCACGCACCGGACCCGTCGGTGCCGATCGAGGACACCCTCGGTGCGCTCGACGAACTGGTCCGGGCGGGCAAGGTTCGCCACGTCGCCTGCTCCAACAGTTCACCCGAGCAGATCGACCGCGCCACCCAGGCCTCGACCGAGGGCGCCCTGCCGCGCTTCGTCGCCGCCCAGATCGAGTGGAACCTGCTCGAGCGCGGAGTAGAGGCCGAGATCGTGCCGGCGTGCGAGCGCGGCAATCTCGCGGTGATCCCCTACTACCCGCTGGCCGCGGGGCTGCTCACCGGCAAGTACCGTCGGAACACCGAGTTCCCCAAGGGTTCCCGATTCGACAAGTCCGAGTACTTCGCGGCGACCGCCACCGAGGAAGCCCTCGCACGCGTCGAGGACCTGCTCTCGCTCGCGAGCAAGCTCGACCGGCAGTTGTCCGAACTGGCCGTCGCCTGGCTCGACGCGAAGCCGCAGGTGGCGTCGGTCCTCATCGGTTCGTCGACGCCCGCGCAGGTGGCGCGCAACGTCTCCCATCTGCGTCGCCCCCTCGACGAGGACGAACTGGCGATGATCGACGACTTCCTCGAAGGCCGCTGACGTAGACGAACGGCGGGCCCGCCGGAAAGCGGGCCCGCCGTTCGTTCGTCTGCCTGAGTGTCAGTCCTGCGCGAGCGGCGGGAGGATGACGACCTGGCCCGCGTACGACAGGCCGGCACCGAAACCGACCAGCAGCGCCAGCTCGCCCGGCTTCGCCTTGCCCGTGCGGATCACTTCCTCCATCGCCAGCGGAATCGAGGCCGCCGACGTGTTGCCGGTCTCGGCGATGTCGTCCGACACCGGCACCGACTCGGGGAGCTTGATGCTGCGGGCGATGACCTCGTTGATGCGGCCGTTCGCCTGGTGCGGGATGAACGCGCCGAGATCCTCCATCGCGACACCGGCACGCTCGAGGGCCTGCGTGGCGACCTTGCCCATCTCGAAGGCGGCCCAACGGAAGACCGAGGTGCCCTCCATCTTGATCCAGGGGCGCTGCGACGGATCGTCGGCGAACGCGAGCCAGTCCGGCTCCTGGCGGATGGCCTGCGACTGCGAACCGTCCGACCCCCACACGACCGGACCGATGCCGGTGACATCGCTCGGGCCGACGACGACGGCGCCGGCGCCGTCACCGAAGATGAAGCGCACGCTGCGGTCCGTCGGCTCGGTGCTGTCGCTCATGCGCTCGACGCCGATGACCAGGACGTAGTCCTCGGTGCCGAGGCGGACCATGTCGGACGCGATCGACAGCGCGTAGCAGAAGCCCGCACAGCCGGCGGTGACGTCGAACGCCGCCGGCCCGCCCGTGCCGAGGGCGTCGGCGACGACGGCGGCACACTGCGGAGTCTGCGAGGGGTAGGTGGAGGTCGCCACGACGACGGCGCCGACCTGCTCGGGCTCGATGCCGCTGGCCGCGAGGGCCTTGCGACCCGAGGCGATCGCCATCGCGAGGACCGATTCGTCGGCGTTCGCGAAGCGGCGGTTCTTGATGCCCGAGCGCGACTGGATCCACTCGTCGGTGGAATCGATCGTCTCGCAGATCTCGGCGTTGCTCACGACCCGCTCCGGGCGGTAAACCCCCAAACCGAGGATGGCGGATTGCCTGACCTCGGCAGAGTTCGAGATCTGCGCACCCATGTTTGGTCTCCTCTACTGCACTGTTCGCGGCCCGAGCCGCCACGTGGCGGGACCCACCTGGCCCCGTCTTCCCACGACACGGTACTTCGCCAGGTAGAGGCCGGGTGTTACTCGGGTACCGAGTTCGCCGCGACGCCCTGCGCCGCTGCCCCGCGGGCGCCGGGGCGGAGCGCCCGGGCGCAACATTCCGGCCGCACCGATCACGTTTTCCACCATCCATTCGCGTCAATTCGGACAATTGAACGAAGCGAATGCGACAAACACGTCAACCCCGGAATCCCTGCAATTCCGATCAACGATCCTGCTAGCGTGTTATCCGCCCTAAAAGACGCCGCGAGCAGCGCAATTACCGCCGACGCCCGGTCGAATGCCACCGCAGATGGGGACTTTCGTGAAATGGAATCGAGTTCATACGATCGCCGGATCGATACTGTGCACCGGCACCGCAATTCTCGCATTCATCGTTCCGGCCGCGGCTGATCCCAACACGGTCAATCCCATTCCGGTCTTGAACGGCACCAACGGGGTGCCCTCGCTGCAGGGCCGAAGCCGAGCCGTGGCTCAGGCGACCGGGCTTCTGAGCGCCAATCGCACCCAGGACTCCAACGTCCTCGGCACGGACCTCGGCATCATGTGGGACAACGGGAACGGACAGGTCCTCACCGCGTTCGGCGACACCGCGGGGCTCGGCATCCCCAACCTGCTCGTCGGCAGCCTGTGGTCGTGGCGCAGCAACGTCCTCTTCCGCAGTTCCGACCGAGATCTCGCCGACGGCATGACCTTCGACAGCACCCCCCGCGACATCGTCGGCCAGTCCAAGGAATTGATTCCCAGCCCCAAGATCCCGTTCGTCGAGATCAGCCGAATCCCCACCGCCGGCATCGCCGCGGACGGAATGCAGTACATGAGCATCATGTCCGTCAAGAACTGGGGCGAGCCCGGCAAGTGGGAGACCAACTATTCGAGCCTGGCATTCTCCACCGACAACGGCGAGAACTGGGTGGAGGCCACCGAGACCCGGCGTCCACCCGTCGGCGGGAACCTCAACTTCCAGATGGGTGCGTTCGTCAAGGACGGCGAGTTCGTCTACCAGTACGGCACCCCGCCGGGCCGCGGCGGCCTCGTGTACCTCACCCGCGTCCCCGAGAAGCAGATGCGCGACCTGAACGCCTACGAGTACTGGGACGGCGGCAAGTGGGTGCCGAAGAACCCCGACGTCGCCGCCCCGATCGTCTTCGGCGGTGTCGGCGAGATCTCGGTCCAGTACAACTCCTTCCTGGGTCAGTACCTGATGCTCACCACCGACGACCACAACTCGGTGGTGATGCGGCGGGCCCCGTCCCCGACCGGGCCGTGGAGTGCGCCGGAAGTGTTGATCGCCGGCCCCGAACTCCCGTCGATGTACGGCGCATACATTCACCCGTGGTCGTCCGGGCCCGACCTCTACTTCCTGACCACCGTGCACTCGAACTACAACGTGCTGTTGATGCACACCACCCTGCAGCGCTGAGAACGTCGGCGCGCGGTGCCCCCACCGCTGCTACCGTCCCGAGCAAACACTTGGTTTGCACCTCGAGGAGACGACATGGAGCAGCAGACGAGCACCGACCCGCGTGGCGAGGTCCAGGACCTCCTGGCCCGCATCGCCCAACTCGCCGACGACGGCACCGTCGAGGAGTACCTCGAGCACTTCACCGCCGACGCGATCTGGGAATCGCAGGCCAACCCGGTGACCGGCATGGCCGCGCAGATGCGCAAGGGTGTCGAGGCGATCGAGGAAGGGGTGCGGGAGCGCCGCGCGGGCGGAGTGCAGGGGCCCGGCACGTCGAGCCGCCACGTCATCACCACCGTCGCGGTGTCGCTCGACTCGGACGTCGAGGCGTCGTCGACGGCGTACTGGCTGTTCTTCCGCGACACCACCAGCGAGCCACGTCTGGCCGGGGTGGGCCGCTACGACGACACCCACCGGTACGAGGGCGGGCGGTGGAAGCTGGCCCACCGCCGGATCACCGTCGGCTGATCTCCCCGCGTTTTGCGCACTTGTCGCGGTTTTTCGGGCCTCCCGAGCGCGACAAGTGCGCAAAACGCGAGAGGGGCGGGACGGGGCGGGCGGGGATACCGTCATAGCCATGAAGGCTGAGGACTGGGACGCGAGGTATTCACAGGCGGAGACGGTGTGGGGAACGCCGCCGAATCCGGTGGTCGTGGAGTTCGCGACGTCGCTGCCGGCGGGCCGGGCGCTCGATCTGGCGTGCGGTGAGGGCAGGCACGCGCTGTGGCTGGCGACGCGCGGATGGGAAACGACGGGCGTCGACTTCTCCACGGTCGCGATCGAGAAGGCCCGCGAGATCGCCACGCAGGCCCCGCGTCGGGTGCGCGATCGCCTCACGTACGTCGCGGACGACATCACGACCACCGACGTCTCGGACTACGACCTGGTCCTCATGATCTTCGTCCACCTCGATCCGGCGCAGCGGCGGGCGCTTGTGAGGCGAATCATCGACGGTTTGAAACCCGAGGGAATCCTCATGATTCTCGGCCACGACTCGATCAACGCGACCGAGGGCGCCGGCGGTCCCGCAGACGTCGAAATCCTCTACACACCAGACGATTTGAAGTCCGATCTGGACGGACGCCTCGACGTCCAGGTCGCCGAAAGGCGGTATCGCGACACCGAGTCGGGTACCGCGATCGACGCGCTCGTCGTCGCGCGCAAACCCACTCTTGGCAAGCGAACTTAATCGCGGGTAACATCGGCTAAGTTACCGACGAGTAGCTACTTGGGCGGTACTCGACGGAAAGACAGACCGCACCACGAAGTGCACTTCAGGGAGAGAACATGGGCCACTACAAGAGCAACGTCCGCGACCTCGAGTTCAACCTGTTCGAGGTACTCGGTCTGGACAAGCCGCTGAGTGAAGGTGTGTGGGGCGACCTCGACGCCGACACCGTCAAGGACATGCTGTCCGAGGTCGCACGCCTGGCCGAGGGACCGCTCGGCGAGGCGTTCGCCGACGCCGACCGCAACCCGCCGGTGTTCGACCCGGAGAAGCACGAGGCGACCCTGCCGGAGTCCTTCAAGAAGTCGTTCAAGGCGATGTGGGACGCCGAGTGGTACCGCATGGGCCTGAGCGAAGAGGTCGGCGGTGTCCCCGTCCCCCGCGCGGTGGTGTGGGCCATCGCCGAGATGCTGCTCGGCTCGCAGCCGGCCGCATTCATGTACGCCGCCGGCCCGTCGTTCGCGGACGTGCTCTTCAAGAACGGCACCGACGAGCAGAAGCAGTGGGCCGCCACGCTGGTCGAGCGCGGCTGGGGCGCCACGATGGTGCTCACCGAGCCGGACGCCGGCTCCGACGTGGGCGCCGGCCGCACCAAGGCCGTCCAGCAGGACGACGGCACCTGGCACATCGAGGGCGTCAAGCGCTTCATCACGTCCGCCACGTCGGACGACCTGTTCGAGAACATCTTCCACCTGGTCCTGGCCCGTCCCGAGGGCGCCGGCCCGGGCACCAAGGGCCTGTCGCTGTTCTTCGTGCCGAAGTTCCACTTCGACTTCGAGAAGAACGAGCTGGGCGAGCGCAACGGCGTCTTCGTCACCAACGTCGAGCACAAGATGGGCCTCAAGGCCTCCGCGACCTGTGAGCTCACCTTCGGCGGCCACGGCACCCCGGCCGTCGGCTGGCTGGTCGGCGAGGTCCACAACGGCATCGCGCAGATGTTCGACGTCATCGAGCACGCCCGCATGATGGTGGGCACCAAGGCCATCTCCACGCTGTCGACCGGCTACCTCAACGCACTCGACTACGCCAAGCAGCGCGTCCAGGGCTCGGACCTGACGCAGATGACGGACAAGACCGCCCCCCGCGTCACCATCACCCACCACCCGGACGTGCGCCGCAGCCTGGCGCTGCAGAAGGCGTACGCCGAGGGCATGCGCGCGGTGTACCTGTACACCGCAGCGCACCAGGAGCCGGAGATGGCGCAGCTGGTCTCGGGCGCCGACGAGCAGCTCGCGCACCGCGTCAACGACCTGCTGCTGCCGATCGTCAAGGGTGTGGGCTCCGAGCGGGCGTACCAGTACCTGACCGAGAGCCTGCAGACCCTGGGCGGCTCGGGCTTCCTGCAGGACTACCCGATCGAGCAGTACATCCGCGACTCGAAGATCGACTCGCTGTACGAGGGCACCACGGCCATCCAGGCGCAGGACTTCTTCTTCCGCAAGATCGCTCGCGACCGCGGCGTCGCGCTGGCCCACGTGGCCGGCGAGATCAAGAAGTTCATCGACAGCGAGGCCGGCAACGGTCGCCTCAAGGCCGAGCGGGCCCTGCTCTCCACGGCCCTCGAGGACGTGCAGGCGATGGCGGCGGTCCTGACCGGCCACCTCATGGGTGCGCAGGAGCAGCCCTCCGAGCTGTACAAGGTGGGCCTGGGCTCGGTCCGCTTCCTGATGTCGGTCGGCGACCTGCTCATCGGCTGGCAGCTGCTGCGCCAGTCCGAGATCGCGATCAAGGCGCTCGACGAGGGTGCGTCCGACAAGGACAAGCCGTTCTACGAGGGCAAGGTCGCGACGGCGTCGTTCTTCGTCAAGAACGTCCTGCCCGAGCTCACCGCGACGCGCACCGTCCTCTCGCACCTCGACAACGACATCATGGAGATGGACGAGGCCGCCTTCTAGGCCCCGGCCACCCGCGACACATTCGCGGATTCGATCGAACGCCGATGCCGCACAACGTCTTCGTTGTGCGGCATCGGCGTTTCCGCGGAACGGTCGGGGTTGACAACAGTCATTGTCAGATCCAGGCTGTAGGTGTGACGCACACCACGGAGTACCCGACGCGGTACATGCGCGACCGCGCCCGCGCCGCGCGGACCACCGCGCCACTGCGACCGTTCGCCTGGCCGTCACCGGACGCCACCGAGTCGGAAGCGCGGGCAATGCGCCGGGCGCTGCTCGAGCGCGACGAGCCCAGCGCCGCGCTGGTGAGGGCCATCCGCGAGGACCGCACCGTGACCCTCGGACAGTTCCGTAGGGCACTCGCCGAGGGCATCGACGCGGTGCCCGACGCTCCGGAACCCCTGCGGGCCTACTTCGCGATGCTCGAAGCCACCCCGGACTGGGTGGACCGCGATCTTCTCGCGCTCGGTGCCCGCACGCTGCGCCGCGTCGGATCGGACGTCGGAGACGTGCTCGCCTACGGTTCGCTGCTGGGCGGCTACAACAACTCCGGACCGCTGCCGGTGCTGACGTCGTCGGGAGGGCTGACCGGCGAACGCACCCGGCGCCGGATCGCCGAGACCGGCACGTGGTGGAACGGGTGCGTGGCCGACGGCGGGCTGGACCGCTTCGGGGAGGGGTTCCGGCTCTCGGTGCACGTACGCCTGATGCACGCGTTCGTCGGCTACCACCACGAGCACGAGACCGACTGGGACAGTGGCGCTCGCGGCCTTCCCGTCAACCAGTTCGACCAGGCCGGGACGCTGGGGCTGTTCTCGATCACGTTCCTGCTGCACACCCGGGTGCTCGGCGTCCGCTACACGCGCCGCGAGGCCGACGCCGTGCTGCACCTGTGGTGCTACGTCGGTTGGCTGATGGGCGTCGACCGGCGCTGGCTGCCGTTCGACGAACGCGCCGGGCTGCGGATGATGTACCAGATCGGCGCGTCCTCCCCCGCAGCCGACGAACACAGCTACGCGCTGGCCGCCTCCCTCGTGGACCTGCCGCTGCACACCCACTACCCCCGGTTCCAGCGACTGCGCCGCCGCTACCAGTACGAGCGGGGCCTGTCGCTGGCCACCACGCTGCTGGGGCCGGCCGGGGTGCGGGCACTGCGGGTGCCGGTGCGCCCGCCCTGGTACCCGCTGGTCCGGCTCGCCGTGAACGTCCCCAAACATCATGTGCTCGCCCGCTTCCCGGCGGGCCGGCAGTGGGTGCAACGGCTCGGCGAACGCCGGCTGGAGCAGGCCGCGCAGCGCATCCTCGACGGCGAGATCCCGGACGTGGTGGCGCTGCCGGACTAGCCGCCCCGGCGGGTGCGAACCGATTCGCGCCATACCCGGCGCAGACCACTCGGTTGTGTTTGGCTGGACGGGTCGATTCCGCCGCCGAACCGAGGTTGGTGAGCCGCTGTGACCAGCATGGACGAACACACCGGGTTCTCGGAGCCCTCCGGGCACGCGCTCGCGGTGCGCGCCGACGGGCTCACGCGCAGCGGATCGCTGGGGCCGGTGTTCGGCCCGGTGGACCTGCGCATCCCGTTCGGCGGACTCGCGGTGATCCAGGGCTTCGCCGGCTCGGGCCGGACCTCGCTGCTGTTGACGCTCAGCGGACGGATGAAACCCTCGTCGGGGACGCTGCGCGTACTCGGTCGCACCGCACCGGCGGGGATCCGGGCCGTGTCCGCGATCGCGGGGTTCCAGGGCATCGACAACATCTCCGAGTCGGTGACGGTGCGGGACCTCATCACCGAGCAGATCCGTTGGGACGCCACGTGGTACCTGCTGATCCGCCGGGCCGGACAGCGGGAACTCGAGCAGGTGTGCGCGCCGGTGTTCGGCGATCGCCCGCTGCCGAATCTCACCGACTACGTCAGCGATCTCGGCGAACTCGACAACCTGCTGCTGCGGATCGCGGTGGCCAACACCCGGACACCACCACTGCTGCTGGTCGACGACCTCGAACAGGTCCGCGACGAGTACGACCGCGCGCGACTCGTCGAACACCTCGCGATGCTCGGGGCCCGACAGACGGTGATCGCGTCCGCGGTGAACCCGCTGCCGCCCGGTTCACCCGCCCACGAATTCCACCCGCTGACGGACGCCACACCGGAAGGCCAGGAGTAGCCATGCTCGCAGGGATGTCGCTCGGCACCGAGCTCAAGCGGTTCTCGCGCGGGCTGATGCCGCGAGTAGCGCTCGTGACGATCGTGCTGATGCCGCTGCTGTACGGCGCGCTGTACCTGTGGGCGTTCTGGGATCCGTTCAGCGCGGCGAACAAGATCCCCGTCGCCCTCGTCAACAGCGACCACGGCACCGTCGTCGACGGCAAACCGCTCAACGCCGGCGACCAGGTGGCGCAGGGGCTGATGGACTCCGGCGAACTCGACTTCCACGAGGTGACCGCATACGAGGCGTCCACCGGAGTCGCGGACGGCCGCTACTACTTCTCGGTGACACTGCCCGGCGACTTCAGCCAGTCGGTGGCCTCCCCCACCGGGCCGGATCCACAGAAGGCCCGAATCATCTTCACGTACAACGACGCCAACAACTACCTCGGCACCATCATCGGGCAGAACGCGGCGCAGCAGATTCTCAACGCCGTGAGTGCGCAGATCGGCGAGCAGTCCGTCGACCAGGTGCTCGTCGGTCTCGGCGAGGCGGGTGACGGTCTCCGCCGCGCCGCGGACGGCGCCGGTCAGCTCTCCACCGGCGCCCAGGCCGCCGACGCCGGCGCCCAGCAGCTGGCCGGGGGCTCCCGCACACTCGCCGACGGACTGGGCACCGCGAAGGCCGGTTCGGCGGCCCTCGCCGACGGCACCGCACAGCTCTCGGCCGGGATCGACACGGCGTCGGGTGGGGCGGGCGCACTGGCCGGCGGACTCGACGAGTTGTCCAGCGCCACCAGCCAGCTCGGCGACGGCGCGGGTCAGGTCAGCGCCGGGGTGAACCAGCTCGTCGACCAGGTCACCGGCGCCCTCGGCGCCGTCCTCGACCCCGCCACCCGGGCGCAACTGGCCCAACTACGGGACGGCGCCCAGCAACTCGCCTTCCAGCTGGGCGACCCGTCGAGCCCGTACCGGGCCGGCATGACGCAGGCCGTCGGCGGCGCGGGCCAACTGCGCGACGGCCTGACCCAGCTGCAGGCGGGCGGACAGCAGGCGGCCTCCGGCGCGCGCACCCTCGACGACGGTCTCGGCCAGCTGTCGAGCGGCGGCGAGACGTTGGCGCAGGGCGCCGGCCAACTCGCCGACGGCACCACACAGCTCAAGGACGGCTCCGGCGAACTCGCATCGCAGCTGAAGGAAGGCAGCGAGCAGGTCCCGCAATGGGATCCGCAGCAGCGCACGGCCGTCGCGCAGACGCTGTCGGCGCCCGTCGCGCTCGACCAGGACCACGAGAACCGCGCCAAGACGTTCGGCACCGGCTTCGCCCCGTTCTTCCTGCCGCTCGCCCTGTTCGTCGGCGGCATCATCACGTGGATGCTGTTGCGTCCCATCCAGAACCGGCCGATCTCGACCGGGCTGGGGGCGATGCGGGTGGTGCTCGCGTCGTACTGGCCGGCCGCGCTCATCGCGATCGCGCAGGTGCTGGTGATGTACGTCGTCGTGCACTTCGGGGTGGGACTCGTGCCGGTGTACGTGTTCGGCACCATCGCGTTCCTCGGCCTCGTCGGGCTCACCTACATGGCGCTGATCCAGGCGTTCAACGCGATCTTCGGCCCCGCCGTGGGCCGCGTCGTGACGCTCGCGTTCCTCATGCTGCAACTGGTGTCCGCGGGTGGCATCTACCCGGTGGAGACCACCGCGAAACCGTTCCAGATCCTGCACCCGTTCGACCCCATGACCTACGCCGTCAACGGCCTGCGCCAACTCACCGTCGGCGGCATCGACTCCCGGCTGTGGATCTCGATCGCCGTCCTGCTGGGTCTGCTGCTCGCCTCCCTCGGCGCCAGCGCCCTCGCGGTCCGGCGCGACCGCGCCTGGACGCTGATGCGCCTGCACCCGCCGATCGAGGTGTGAGCGTCTCGTCGGCGCCCGGCTGAGAGCTGAAGGGACCGTTCATGCGCCGGCAGCGTATGAACGGTCCCTTCAGCTCGTAACGGGAGACGGGCCGGGCTAACCGCCCGGCGTGCTTTCCGGCTTCGGCGCCGGCTCGTTCGACACGCACTTGACGATCGGCACCGGGTCGTAGCGCACGGTCCGGGTGTTGCGGGAGATCTCCGCGCCGGTGTTCGCGTCCGTGATGATGCGGGTGTCGCTCGTGGTGAATCCCGGTGCGCCGCTGGAGGGCACGCAGTGCGGGCCGGCCGGCAGGGTGATCGTGTTCGGCGACGTCTGGTTGGTTCGGCCACCGGTGACGGATTCGACGTCGACGGTCTTGGTACCCCAGATGCGCACGGTGATGTTGGAGCTGGTGCCGATCGCCTGGATCATCACGCCCGTCTTCGACGGGTTACGGAACTTCAGGTCGATCGCGCCCTCGAACACCGTCGCCTCGCGGGCTGCCGGGTACCGCGAGATGTAGTAGCTGTGCTCGGTGTGCTCGACGTCCTCCATGCCCGCGAAGTACGTGGCGTTGTAGAGGGTGGTCGCGAGCTGGCTGATGCCACCGCCGACCGCCTTGTCGGGGCGGCCGTTGTTGATGATGCCCGAGTCCACGTAGCCCTGGGCCGAGCCGCGGGGCCCGGTCTGGGCGTCGAACGAGAACGTCTCGCCCGGCTTGACGATCGCTCCGTTGATCGCGCTCGCCGCGAGCCGGATGTTCACGCCCGACGCGTATTCGAAGCCGCCCGTGGTGAACTCGCCGATCACCTCGCGGATGCCGAGCGCCTTGGCGCCGTCGGTGGTGAGCGCGGGCTCGGCCGGCTCGTAGATCGCAGGCGTGGTGCGCGGCGCCGGCGCCGACAGCAGCGCGGGCAGTGGTTCGAGCGTCTTGGGCCACTGCACCATCTCGCCGGTGACGGACGGGATCACCTCGGGTGAGCCGCTCGACAGGCTGATCTGCGCGTCCTTGGGCTTGGTCTCGGTGCCGGCGAGCTGCGGCGACAGGATCGCGGTCGCCGCCTCGACGTTGTACTGCGGCGACAGCCCGCCGTCGCCGTCCGGCACGAAGCTCAGGACCTTGCCGATCTGGTCGGCGGGCAGCGTCGCGACCGCACCGTTCTTGCCGGTCACCTCGACGTTCGCCGACACGGCGGGTGTCGCGACATCCCGGACCGCGGCGTCGACGCCGGCCTGCGTGACCGCGACGTCGACGGTATCCACCGGCAGGTCGACCGTGGTGCCGTCGGCCCACTGGGCGACGAACGTGTCCTTCGCGGGCTCCACCTGCAGGTTCTGTCCGGGCAGCGGCGCGACCGGCACCACGGTGGCGCCCTCGAACACGACGTTGCCCTCGCGGGGCGCCCGATCGGACTGCTGCTGCACGCCGACGATCGCGGCGGTCAACGCGGCGTCGTCCACCGTGGAGACCACACCGATCTCCTGGTTGGTGAACAGCGACGCCAGCCGGGTGAACGGGTTGATCGGCTGTTCGCCGGCGCGCTCGACGGTCGCGGCCCAGTCGATGTCCACCCCGGCCTGCGCCGGAACGATCGAGCTGTCGGTGGTCCCGGCACGCACCGGCACCGGTTGGCCCACACGGGGTCCGAGTGCGGCCCGCAGCGTGGCCTCGGCGTCCTGGTCGTTCTGCCCGCCGATCTCGACACCGGCCACGGTCACGCCGCGCGGCACCCGATCCGACGAGACCGCGAAATCCACGGCGTACGCGACGACGGCCACCGCCGCGACCCCGCCCGCGACGGCGGCGTACTTCACCCAGCGGCGGCCGCCGGACGCGTCCGGGGCAGCCACCGACTCGGGCACCGGCTCCGGTTCCGGCTCGGCTACCGGCTCCGGTGCCGGCTGCGGCTCGTCAGCGGTGGGAGGGTGCGAAGCGGCGGAGGTGGCTGCGAAGACCTCGGTGGGCGCGTCCGAGACATCGTCCGACCCATCGTCCGAGGCCTGCGGGGGCACCGCCGGCATGATCTCGGTGGGGTTCTCGTCCGGCTGGGGGCCTTCCGCACCGTTCTCCCGGCCGTTTCCCTGGTCGTTGACGCGGTCGCGCTCGTCGCTCATGAAAAGGGCCCTCCTGCCGAACCGACACCGTGCTGGGCCGTCGCATTACGTGTTCTCCCGTGAGGATAGTCGCGGTGACACGAACGCCCGGTCGGGATTTCCACCTGACGGTGGCGAGAGAATCATTCCACGTGGTCTGCCGACCCTCGAACGCAGAGTGGCTCCGCGTCGTTGCCAGGTCGGGGGTCAGGCAACAACGCGGAGCCAACTGGGATATCGGCCTCCTGCCGGAGGCGTTACAGCCGAATTGCGGGTCGGCCGGTTCGCTCGACCCCGGTCACGGCCGTCAGACCTCGACGATGGCCGTGACGCCCTGACCGCCGGCGGCGCAGATCGAGATCAGGCCGCGGCCCGAACCCTTCTCTGCCAGCATCTTCGCGAGCGAGGCGACGATCCGGCCGCCCGTGGCCGCGAACGGGTGCCCGGCCGCGAGCGACGACCCGTTGACGTTGAGCTTGGATCGGTCGATGGACCCGAGCGCACCGTCGAGGCCGAGGCGCTCCTTGCAGTACTCGTCGGACTCGAACGCCTGCAGCGTCGCGAGCACGACGGACGCGAATGCCTCGTGGAACTCGTAGAAGTCGAAATCCTGCAGAGTGAGACCGTTGCGTTCGAGCAGGCGCGGGATTGCATACGTCGGCGCCATCAGCAGCCCGTCGCCGCCGTGGATGTAGTCGACGGCCGCCGTCTCCGAGTCGACGAGATGCGCCAGCACCGGCAGGTTCCGCTCGGCCGCCCACTCGTCGGTGGACAGCAGGACCGCGGACGCGCCGTCGGTGAGCGGCGTGGAGTTGCCGGCCGTCATGGTCGCGTCGCCCAGCTTGGTGCCGAACACGGGCTTGAGCGTCGCCAGCTTGTCGACGTTCGAGTCGGGACGCAGGTTGTCGTCGCGGGTCAGCCCGAGGAACGGGGTGACCAGGTCGTCGAAGAAGCCTCGGTCGTACGCGGCGGCCATGTTGCGGTGACTCGCGGCGGCCAGCTCGTCCTGATCCTCGCGGCGGACGCCGAACTCCTTCGCCGTGATCGCGGCATGGTCGCCCATCGACAGCCCGGTGCGCGGCTCCCCGTTGCGCGGGATCTCGATGCCCAGCATCGACGGCCGCACCTGGCCGAGCAGCTTGACCCGGTCCGCCGCGGAGCGCGCGCGGTTCATCGACAGCAGGAACTCGCGCAGCTCGTTGTTCACACCGATCGGCGCGTCCGACGTCGTGTCCACACCGCCGCCGACACCCGCGTCGATCCGTCCGGCCGCGATGGCGTCGCCGACGGCGATGATCGACTGCAGGCCGGTGCCGCACGCCTGCTGGAGGTCGTAGGCCGGGGTGTAGGGGCTGAGCGCGCTGCCCAGGACGCACTCGCGCATGAGGTTGAAGTCGCGGCTGTGCTTGAGCACCGCGCCGCCGACGACCATGCCGAGCCGCTCGCCCTGCAGCCCGAAGCGGCTGACCAGCCCGTCGAGCGTCGCCGTGAACATGTCCTGGTTGGACGCGTGGGCGTACGCCCGGTCCGAACGCGCGAACGGAATGCGGTTGCCGCCGACGATGGCGACGCGGCGTTGCTGCCGACCACCGGACTGCGGTGCGGATGCCGGCTTGGCGCTGCGGGTACGGGCTTTGCTGGTCACGTCGGTCTCCATGTAGCTGGGGGATCTGCTCGAGATCCGCACGGTCGATCCGCCTCGGCGGTGGTTCCTACACTCGACATCAAACTTACTGCAGAGTAAGTTCAATGTCGACACCGCACCCGGATGTACGGGTGCCCGATTGCGACAAAGAAGGTGGACCGTGGCAGCCAGCAAGGGCGCTCCCGACCTCTACTCACAGTTCCTCTCGTCCGCGCCGGGCGCATTCATCGCCAAGCAGGCCGGGTTGCCGCAGCCGGAGAAGCTGCGCCGCTACAAGGCCGGCGAGCCCCCACTGGCCGGCCCCGTCCTCATCGGCGGCAAGGGCCGCCTGGTCGAGCCGGTTCGGGAACTGCTGTCGGACTACCCGGCCGCGCAGCCGCACGACGATCGTTACGGCGCGCTCGTGTTCGACGCCACCGGCATCGGTCAGGTCACCGAGCTCGTCCAGCTGTTCGAGTTCTTCCAACCCGTCATCCGCAACCTCGCGTCGTGCGCTCGCGTAGTCGTCCTCGGCACGACGCCCGAGCTCACGTCGGGTGTCGACGAGCAGATCGCCCAGCGCGCGCTCGAAGGCTTCACCCGCAGCGTCGGCAAGGAGATCAAGCGCGGCTCCACCGCGCAGCTGGTCTACGTATCCCCCGACGCCGCGCCGGGTCTGTCCGGCCTCGAGTCGACCCTGCGCTTCCTGCTGTCGGCCAAGTCCGCGTTCGTCGACGGCCAGGTCATCCGCGTCGGCGCGCAGGATTCCGTCGCCCCCGCCAGCTGGGACCGCCCGCTCGAGGGCAAGGTCGCCGTCGTCACCGGCGCCGCCCGGGGCATCGGCGCCACCATCGCCGAAGTGCTCTCCCGCGACGGCGCGCACGTCGTGTGCGCCGACATCCCCGCCGCCGGTCAGGCGCTGTCGGAGACGGCGAACAAGGTGGGCGGCACATCGCTGGCCCTCGACGTCACCGCCGCCGACGCGGCCGACAAGCTGGCCGAGCATCTCACCGAGCGCCACGGCGGCGCCGACATCATCGTCCACAACGCCGGCATCACCCGCGACAAGACGCTCGCCAACATGGACGAGGCCCGCTGGAACAGCGTGCTCGGCGTCAACCTCCTCGCTCCG
The DNA here is from genome assembly GCF_037287305.1 of Prescottella sp. D32. Classification (NCBI taxonomy): domain Bacteria; kingdom Bacillati; phylum Actinomycetota; class Actinomycetes; order Mycobacteriales; family Nocardiaceae; genus Rhodococcus; species Prescottella sp. D32. Next base: position 890,633 of record NZ_JARBSW010000001.1, on the reverse strand, counting down.
CAGAAGATCACCGAGGCCCTCGTCGCCAAGGGCGTGCTGCGCGAAGGTGGACGCGTGATCGACGTGTCGTCCATCGCGGGCATCGCAGGCAACCGCGGCCAGACCAACTACGGCACCTCGAAGGCGGGCGTCATCGGCCTGGTCCAGGCCACCGCTCCCGTGCTGGCCGAGAAGAAGATCACCATCAACGCCGTCGCCCCGGGCTTCATCGAGACCGCGATGACCGCAGCCATCCCCTTCGCCACCCGCGAGGCCGGACGCCGGATGAGTTCGCTGCTGCAGGGCGGCCAGACCGTGGACGTCGCCGAACTGGTGTCGTACTTCGCGAGCCCCGCCTCCAACGCCGTCACCGGCCAGATCGTCCGGGTGTGCGGCCAGTCCCTGCTGGGTGCGTGATGACGGGCCGCAAGAGCACCCTCGTGCAGCTGCGTGAGCAGCCCGGCACCCTCGACAACTACGCCCGCGCCGCGTTCGGCGCGCTGCCGTTCGTCAAGCCGTCCGGGCGTCGCAGCCTGCCGAAGGAGACGCTGGCGCTGTCGGGTCTGCGTGTCGATCCGGACAACCTGGCCGCCTACGCGAAGGTATGCGGGCTGCGGTTCGGCGACACGCTCCCGATCACGTACCCGTTCACGCTCGTGTTCCCGACCGTGATGCGGTTGCTCACCTCGCGCGAGTTCCCCTTCCCGGCAATCGGTTCCGTACACACCGACAACACGATCGAGCAGCTGCGCCCCATCTCGGTGAGCGAGCCGCTGGATCTGCGGGTCCACGCCGAGAACCTACGTCCGCACGCCAAGGGCACACAGGTGGACCTGGTCAGCGAGGTCTCGGTGGGTCGCGAGCTCGTGTGGCGTCAGGTCAGCACGTTCCTGAAGATGCACCCCACCGGGGCGCCGAAGGAAGCCAAGGCCGAACACAAGGACGAGGTCCCGCCGCGGCCCACCCGCACCCTGCGGGTGGATCAGAAGATCATCAGCCGGTACGCGGCGGTGTCGGGCGACCGCAACCCGATCCACGTCTCGTCGCTGGGCGCCAAGGCATTCGGGTTTCCCAGCACGATCGCGCACGGCATGTGGAGCGCCGCGGCGGCGCTGCAGCCGCTCGAGGGAAGAGTGGCCGACGCGGTCACCTACACCGTCCGCTTCGGTAAGCCGATCGTGCTGCCGGCCACGGTGAACCTGTACGCCGACCGGACGGCCGAGGGTTGGGACCTGTCCCTGAAGAACCCCAAGAAGGGCTATCCGCACCTGAGCGCGACCCTGCGCTAGGCGCTTCGCACCTGTGCGCCTTTTCGGTACCTGCGGCTACCGGAAAGGCGCACAGGTGCCGCAGGCGCCTACTGCCCGAGTTCCGTTCGCAGCCGCTCGTTCTCCGCCGCGAGCTCCGCGTTCGTCGCCTCGAGATCGAGGATCTGCCGGATACCTGTGAGATTGACGCCGGCCTCGACCAGTTCCGACACCCGCGACAGCCGGTAGATGTCGTCCTCGCTGTAGCGGCGTGTGCCGCCACCGGTGCGGGACGGGTTGATCAGCCCACGCCGCTCGTACAGCCGCAGAGTCTGCGGACCGATTCCGGTCAGTTCCGAGGTGACCGAAATTCCGTAGACTCCGCGGGTCGAGCGGGGCGGAGACTGTTGCGTCATCGTGGCCTTCATATCGCGTCGAGTTCGGTCGCGTGGGAACGCGTACGCGGGCAGTTCACCCGGGCCGTCGAGAAGTTCCGGGCCTCGTCTGCGTACCGTCCGCGAGCTTGTGCTGACAACTCACCGTAGCACCGACCCTGCATCGAATGTGCGGCGGTGGACGAAGATTCCCTGTGCCGCAGGTTACGGGGAAACGGCGGCGGGAATCACACCTCGCTCGGCGGGCTCAGCTCTCCCAACTCCATGTCCGCCTCGATCCGGTTGCCGGTGCGGTCCAGTTCCGCGATCGCCCGGTCGAAGGCGTCCACCAACCACTCGCACTCGACCGACACGAGCTCCTCGGCGCCGCCGTCCGCCACCGCCTGGAAGAACCGCACGGTCCAGCGCTCGACGGACGCGTGATCGTCCGAGAGCCCGTCTACCTCGTGATTCGTCGCCAACAGGAAGCGGTTGTACTCGAAATCCACGCGGATCGCGTAGCCGGCGCCCGTATTGACCACGTTCGCCGGACGATGCGTCGCGGCAGCGAGCGCGGTGAGCGCGTCGGCGTAGTGGTCGGCGTGTTCGCGGGTACGTGGCACTGGTGTCACCTCTGTCGGAAAGACCACCGCAGGGAATGCGGCGGTAGGGCGCGACGAGCCGCGGCAGGAAGCCCGCTCGATCACATCCCTGCAACGAACGTTACGCGTCCTCCCTTCCCCCGCGGCGCACGAGCCGCCACAAATTTCACGGATCCGACACACGCCACCAATCGCCTCTCACCTGCACGGAAGATCCGATCCACGCTCGGTTTCAATTAATCTGCTTTGACGGACACAGATTTTGTTGTACGGTTCAGAGGTCAAAGCTTCCAGATGCAAGCGAAGAAGAGTGAGACGGAGATGTCAGACCAGGCCGCGTCAGCGGCGGACGGATGCACTCCCCCCACCGGTCTTCCGAACCTGGGCAGCGAGCCGAGAGGCCTCGCCCCGCACCGGGTGGGCCGTGTCAGAAGAAAGGATGACCACACGTGAGTGCACACCGCTCGGCCGCCGCAGGCCGCGCCTCGGCGACCTGGTCGCTGAGCACCGAAGAGCTCAAGCGCCGCCTCGACGGCATGTTCGCCGACGTCCACCGCCCGGAGGACGCACCCGAACTCAGCGCCGCCTGACGGCCCCAGACGCGATCGACAGTCCACGAAGAATCACGAGGAGCATTCGATGACCGGAATCAGCCCGAACCTCGCACCCCTGGCCGACACCTGGGAATGGCAGCAGCACGGCCGCTGCCAGGGCATGGACGAGTCGATCTTCTTTCCCCCGACCGGCGAGCGTGGCAACGCCCGCATGATGCGTGAGCGGCGCGCGAAGGCAATCTGCGCGACCTGCCCCGTCATGAAGAAGTGCCTCGAGCACTCCCTCGCCCTCCCCGAACCCTTCGGCGTGTGGGGCGGCATGGGCGAATCCGAGCGGGCGATCGCCCTGCGCGGACGCCGCGTCCGGCACCGCCCCGCGGCCTGACCGCCACCAAATCTCTCCCCTACCGAAAGACCTCTCCCCCACCGGAGAGACCGCTCCCCTACCGAAAGCGCAAGGTACACAACATGATCACTCTCGGCATCATCCTGCTCGTCATCGGCCTGCTCATCAAGATCCCGATCCTGTGGACGCTGGGCATCATCGCGCTCGTGGTCGGTGCGGTGCTGCTGATCCTGGGTGCCGCAGGACGCGCGGTCGGTGGTCGCAAACACTGGTACTGATCCGCAGACGCGAGTGGCCCCGGGCAGCATGCCCGGGGCCACTCGTCTGTCGGTACTACTACAACTACTACTGCTTCTTCTTGCTCGTGCCCGCCAGGCCGCGCCACGCGAGATTCTCGAGCAGGTCGACGGCAGCATCGACGTCGATCTCACCACCGGCCACCCGGTCCGCGACGGCCTCGCCGGCCCCGACCAGCGCTACCGCCATGATCGAGAAGTCGGTACCCGGCTCGGGATCCTTGGTGCTCGACTCCAGTAACTTCGCCGTCAGTTCGATCAACCGGTCACGGCTGCTGCTGACCTGCGACGCGAACGTCTGCTGCCCGATCGCCTGCCGGTACAGCACCATCCACGAGCGCCGGTTCGCGTCGACGAACCCGAGAAAACCGGCCAGCGCGGCACGCAACTGCTCGCGCGGGGGAAGGTTGGGGTCGCCCGCAGGCGAGATGGCCTCGACGAACCGCACGCCCTCCCGGTGGATGCACGCCGCGAACAGTTCGTCCTTGGACCCGTAGTACAGGTAGAGCATCGGCTTCGAGATGTTCGCCCGGGCGGCGATCGCATCCATCGAGGCGTCGTGGAAACCGTTGTCGGAGAAGACCTCGATGGCGGCGTCCAGCATCTGCTGCTCACGCACAGCCCTCGGCAGCCGCTTGGTGCCTCCAGCCATCATTCCTCCAACCACAGGTAAGAGATGCCATCTTACTCTACGGTAAGAAGATCAACGGTCACTTCATTGTGACCCAGGCGATCCTCAGCAGCTCACAGCGCCCTTCGCGCGCGCCACCGTCAGCACCGACTCGTCCACCTGCGACTGCGGCAACCGTCCCTTCGCGACCGCGTCCTCGAGATGGTCCAGCACCCGCGGCACGTCGTCGGTCGTGAGCCACAGCGCCGACGTCACGCCGGACTTCAGGGCCTGCTCCACCGCGTCGGCGATGTCGAACCGATCGGTGATCGCCTTCATCCCGCTCAGGTCGTCGGTGAAGATCACCCCTTCGAACGGGGGCGCGTCGTAGCCCGTCCCCTTCCGGAGCAGGTCGACGGCCTGCGGGCTCAGGCTCGCCGGCAGCCCGTCGGTGGTGAGACCGGGAACGCTGAGATGACCCAACATCACGCCGACCTCGGTGTCGACCAGGTTCCGGAACGGCACGAGGTCAGTCTTCTGCAACTGGTCGAGCGGCGGCGTGGTGACGGCGCCGGTGTGCGAATCACCGGACGCCGATCCGTGGCCCGGGAAGTGCTTGATGACCGGCAGGATCCCGGCGTCGCGCATGCCACGGGCGTACGCGTCGGCGTACCGGGTGACCACCTCCGGATCGTCCGAGAACGATCGGTCGCCGATCACCGAGTCGTCCGGCTGGCTGCTCACGTCGACGTCGGGGGCGAAGTTGACGGTGATCCCGACACTGCGCAGCTTGCGGCCGCGCTCGAGTGCCATCTCGTAGGCCTGGTCCGTCGTCATGGTGCGCGCGACCTCCCGCGCCGACGGGTCCGGCCCGAACAGCTGGTCGACGCGGGACACCCGGCCGCCCTCCTCGTCGATGGTCACCATGAGCGGCACCGCGCTGGCTTCCGCGACCTGCGCGGCCTCCCCGTTCGCGAGCATCGACTCGTCGGTCCAGCTGCCGATGAAGATGCCACCGATGCCCTCGGACTTCACGACGTCGAGGGCGTCCGCGGTACCCGTGACGCCCACCGTGAGCAGCTGCGCCAGCTTCTGCCGCTCCGTGAGCGACTTCAGGAAACCGGGTCCGCACACCGCGGAGCCGAACGGTCCCGGAGCCGCCGCCTGCGAGGTGGTCGACGTCGACGACGCCGCTGATTCGGACGTCGACGGCTGGGACGTCGCGGTGGTGTCGGTCCCGTTCCCGGACGAGCACCCGGCCGCGAGACCGGCGCACAGGACGAGGGCGAACGCATGTCGGATTCGCATGGTTCCGACCGTAGTCGACATCGATCCGAGCGGTTTCCGAGCCGGACACCCCGGGTAATGGCAAGGTAATCTTCAAGAACGGAAGCCGAAGGCCGCCCCGGGCGGCCGACCCCGATTCCAGGAGGTCACAGTGCCTGCAGATCTCATGCTCATCGCTTACGACGGCTCCGACAACGCCAAGCGTGCGATCCAGCACGCCGGCCGATTCCTGGCCGCAAACCGCGCCGTGGTGGTCACCGCGTGGGAACCCATGGTCCGGCAGGCGGCTCGGATGTCCGGACTGTCCGGGGTCATGCAGCCCGAATGGGTGCCCGACGAGCAGTCCGAGGACGTCGCCCTCATCGATGCCCGCACCACCAACGACGAGGGTGTGGACCTTGCGCTGGCCGCCGGACTCAACGCCGAGGGCCGCTGCTGCGAGTCGTCGACCGCCATCTGGGCCGCGATCGTCGAATGCGCCGACGAACTGGACGCCGACATCATCGTGACCGGCACCCGGGGCACCACGGGGCTGCGGTCGCTGCTGCAGAGCAGCGTCGCCGACCACGTCCTGCGGCACAGTCACCGGCCGGTGCTGATCGTTCCGCCGGGCAAGTAGAGGCGCGAACCTGAGGGCGGCCGTCCACGGTGCCACGACTATCGTCGGCAACATCATGGACGGCTTCCTGCTCTCGCGTTCCGATCGGACTCTCCGCACCGCCGGGACGCGGGACCGCTACGACACCGTCGCCGCCGCGGCCGCAGCGCTCGCCGACGGTCGCGTCGAGCTGGTGGTGGGCGCGCTGCCGTTCGATCCGTCCGCACCCACCGCGCTCACGGCGCCCGCGACCGCGGCGTGGACCGACGGGCCATGGCGCCCGGACACCGTCGCACCGCTGCCGCGCGTGACGATCGCCGGCGAGGTTCCGAGCCCGGCCGAACACGTCGCCCGTGTGCGCCGACTGGTCGACCGGCTGCGCGGCGGCGAGTTCGACAAGGTGGTGGCGGCGCGGGCCGTGCGGCTGACGGCCGACGCACCGATCGATCCCGAGGCGCTCGCGGCGCGCATGATCCGCCGCCACGAGACGGCCAACGGGTTCGCCGTGGACCTCACGGCGTCGGGCGAGGGCTACCGCGGCCACACCCTCGTCGGCGCCAGCCCGGAAATCCTGCTCGGTCGCCGCGGCGACGTCGTCACGTGCCGTCCGCTCGCGGGATCGGCGCCGCGCCGCGCCGACTCGGACGCCGACCAGGCGGAGGGCGCGGAACTGCTGGCGTCGGCGAAGAACCTCGCCGAACACGCGTACGTCGTCGAGTGGATCCGCGAGGTGCTCGCCCCGCTGTGCGCCGAACTGGATGTGCCGGCCGCCCCCGAACTGACCCGCACCGGCGAACTGTGGCACCTGGCGAGCCCGATCCGCGGTCGACTGCTCGACGGTTCGGTGTCCTCGCTCGAGCTCGCGCGGCGCCTGCACCCCACGCCCGCGGTGTGCGGCACCCCCACCGACCGGGCGTTGGACGCGATCCGCGACGTCGAGGGCGACCGCCGCTTCTACGGCGGGGCCGTCGGCTGGTGTGACGGCGCCGGCGACGGCGACTGGGTGGTCGCGATCCGGTGCGCCGAGATCGACGCGGACGGCACGTCGGCGCTGGCGTGGGCCGGGGGCGGGATCGTCGCGGCGTCGGATCCCGACACCGAACTCGCCGAGACCACTACGAAACTCGGCACCCTGCTCGGGGCGCTCGGCGTGGACGCCCACGCCGCCGCCCCCGCAGGTGATACCTTGACCCGGACATCACGTACGCACGAGTAGGACTCGCGTACCCGGCGGCTTGACCATGGGAGATCCGAGATGGCGAAGTTCCTTGTCCCCGGCGTTGCCAGCGCTGTGATCGGTGCAGTGGTCGGCGCCGGTGCCGTTCTCGGCGTCACCGCGGCCGCGCAGGACAACACGCTCCCGGACATCGACCGCTCCGGCAACGCGAACTCGTCGATCCTCAACCAGGTTGAGTACGGCAGCCGCTGAGCCCGCAGGCATCGCGCGTTCCCGCACGTCCCCCTCGTCCGGCGGTCCCGTCGACGGGGGGCTTTCCGTCGAACCCTCGACCCAACCACTGACCCGGCGCTGGCTGTACGGCGCCGGGTTCGTCGCGTTGGTCCTGAGCCTGCTGCAGTCGCCGGGCCTGGTCGTCGCCGACACCAAATACGACCTCACCGAGAACCCGATCGGATTCCTCACCCGAGCCGCCCACCAGTGGAGCAGCATCGCGCCGCTCGGCCAGGTGCAGAACCAGGCCTACGGCTACTTCTTCCCGCACGGGCTGTTCTTCGCGGCCGGTGAGTTCCTGCACGTCCCGCCGTGGATCACGCAACGCGTGTGGTGGGCGCTACTGATCGTCGCCGGATTCTGGGGCGTCATCCGCGTCGCCGAGGCCCTCGGCATCGGCAGCCGCTCGTCCCGGATCGTCGCGGCCGTCGCGTTCGCGTTGTCGCCGCGTGTGCTCACCACGATCGGTTCCATCTCGTCGGAGTCGCTGCCGATGATGCTGGCGCCGTGGGTGCTGTTGCCGGTGATCCTGGCGACTTCGTCGCCCGTGCGCCTTTCCGGTGGGCCGAGCTACCAAAAAGGCGCACGGGTGCTCGCCGCCCAGTCCGCCCTCGCCGTCGCCCTCATGGGCGCGGTCAACGCCGTCGCCACGGCAGCGGCCTGCCTCGTCGCGGGCCTGTGGTGGATCGCGCACCGCCCCAACCGGCGCTGGTGGGTGTTCACCGCGTGGTGGATCCCGTCGCTGCTGCTCGCGACACTGTGGTGGATCGTCCCGCTGCTGCTCCTCGGCCGGGTGAGCCCGCCGTTCCTCGACTACATCGAATCCTCCGGCGTCACCACGCAGTGGACGTCGCTGACCGAGGTGCTGCGCGGAACTGACAGCTGGACGCCGTTCGTCTCCCCCGAGCGCGTCGCCGGCACGGTTCTGGTGACGCAGCCCGTCGCGGTCGTCGCCACCGGCCTGATCGCCGCGGCCGGCCTGGCCGGGCTGTGCATGCGCCGGATGCCGGCGAAGGGTCGGCTGACGCTGATCCTGCTGGTCGGCATCGCCGGGCTCGGCGCCGGCTACATCGGCGAACTCGGGTCCCCGATCGCCGACCAGGTCCGCGCGTTCCTCGACGGCACCGGCGCGCCGCTGCGCAACGTGCACAAGCTCGAGCCGCTGGTCCGGCTTCCGCTGGTCCTGGGGCTGGCGCACCTGCTCGCGAAGGTGCCGCTGCCCGGGTCGGTGCCCGTCCGCCGCTGGCGCAGCGCGTTCGCGCATCCCGAACGTGAACCGCTGGTCGCGGTGACGACGCTGATCCTCGTCGCGCTCACGCTCACGACGTCACTCGCGTGGTCCGGCCGGCTCGCCCCGCGCGGCGCGTACGACGAGGTGCCGGCGTACTGGCACGAGGCGGCGCAGTGGCTCGAGGACAACGCCGCCGGATCCGGGTCGGGCGCGGACGCCGAACGCGCACTGGTGGTGCCCGGCGCCCCGTTCGGCGCGCAGGTGTGGGGCCTGACGCGCGACGAGCCGCTGCAGGCGCTCGCCTCCACACCGTGGGCGGTGCGCGACGCCGTCCCGCTCGTGCCGCCCGGTGCCATCCGGGCGCTCGACTCGGTGCAGCGCATCATCTCCGACGGCCGACCGTCCGCGGGCCTCGCCGACACCCTGCTCGGTCAGGGCATCCGCTACGTCGTCGTGCGCAACGACCTGGACCCCGACACGTCCCGGTCGACGCGTCCACTGCTGGTCCACCAGACGGTCGACGGCTCACCCGGCCTCGAGAAGGTGGCCGAGTTCGGCGAGGAGATCGTCCCGGACACCGTCGACGACGTCGTGATCGACAGCGACCTGCGCCCCGGTTACCCGGCCGTCGAGATCTACCGCGTCACCTCACCCGACGGCGCGACCCCGGCCGCCGGTCCGTACGCCGTCGACCTGGACCGGGTGCCCGTCGTGCAGGGCGGCTCCGAGTCGCTGCTGCGCCTGGCCGAGAACGGCACCGTGACCGGGCCGGCCCTGCTCGCGTCGGATGCGGCCCGCGCCGGCATCGACGCCACGTCGGTGACGGTCACCGACACCCCGACGAACCGTGAGACGGACTTCGGTCAGGTCGACAATCACAGCTCCGCGCTGCGCGGCCCCGACGACGAGCGCCGCACCTACAACGCGGTTCCCGACTACCCCGTCCCCGGCGCCGCGCTGGTGGAGGGCGAGTGGTCCGGTGCGACGCTCAGCGTGTCGAGCGCCGCCTCCGACGCCACACAGCTCGGCGGGACCGCCCCCGGCAGCGGGCCCGCCGCGACCGTCGACGGCGACCCGGCCACGGCGTGGCTGAGCAACGGCCTCGAGACCGCGCGCGGGCAGTGGCTGCGCCTCGACTTCGACACCCCGATCACCCGCGGCATGCTGCACCTGACCACGAGCCCCGCCGCGTTCGGTCCGCCGGTGAAGTGGATCCGCGTGGAGACCCCGAACGGCTCGACGTCGGTCCGCGTCGACGAACCCGGAAAACCCGTCGACGTGTCGCTGCCGTCGGGCACGACGCCGTGGCTGCGGATCCTCGCCACCCACACCGAGGACGGCTCCCCCGGCTACCAGTTCGGCATCAGCGAGATCTCCGTCGACGACTACTCCACCGGCACCGCGCTGCCCGTGCCGATCGTCCACCGCACCGTGCTGCCGGCGACGCCCGCCGGTGCGCAGGTCCGCGGCTGGGACCTGGGGCAGGAACTGCCGGGACGTGCGGGCTGCGCCGACGGTCCGGACCGCGTGCACTGCAGCGGCTCGCTGGTGCTGCCCCCCGAGGAACCCGGCACGTTCACCCGCACCCTGTCGGTGCCCGAATCGACCTCCGTCACACCGCAACTGACGCTGCGGCCACGTCCGGGCGCCGCGCTGGAGGGCCTCGTCACCGACCCGGCTGCGGTGTCCGCGACCGGCGCCGCCGACGGCGTCGAACTGCGTGGCACGGCCGCCGCGGCCGTCGACGGGGACGTCGCGACGTCGTGGACGGCGCCCACCGACAGCGCTCAACGCAAGGGCGGGTTGCCGACGCTGACGATCCGGTTGCCGCAGCCGACGCTGGTGACCGGACTGCAGCTCACCCCGAGCCCCGGCAGCCTGCCCGCCGCCCCCAGCCGAGTCGCGGTCAACCTCGGCAACGGCCCGCAGACCCGCGACCTCGACACCGAAGGCGCTGCCCCACAGACCGTTCCGCTCGATCCGCACGTCACCGACACGATCGTGCTGAGCCTCGTGCAGTGGGACGACGTCCTCGACCGCACCGCGCTCGGGTTCCTGCAACGTCAGCCCGCCGGACTGTCCGAGGTGGCCGTGCTCGGCGACGGCGGCCGACCCGTCCCGGGGACCGCCACCGCCACCACGGACCGCACCGTCACCGTCGGCTGCGACATCGGCCCCACGATCTCCGTCGGCGGCACCGTCGTCCGGACGTCGGTGACCGCGACCGCGCGCCAACTGGCGTCGGGGCAGCCGGTGACCGCGACCGTCTGCGACCCCGCGCCGGTGCCGCTGCCCACCGGCCGCCAGGACGTCGTGGTCGCGCCCGGGCCGGCGTTCACGGTCGACAACCTGCGCCTCGATGCGGCGCCCGCCCCCGCCGCCGCCCCGGTGTCGTCGCCGGCCGTCGGCCGCTGGACCGAGAACCTGCGCGAACTCGACGTCGCGGCGTCCGGCGCCGATCAGCTGCTGGTGGTTCCCGAGAGCACCAACATCGGCTGGGTGGCGACCGCGCCCGACGGCACCGAACTGCAACCCGTCGTCGTGGGCGGCTGGCAGCAGGGCTGGATCGTGCCCGCCGGCACCGACGGCGTCGTGACGCTGACCTTCCCGTCGGACCGCTGGTACCGCGCGGGCATCGCGTTCGGGCTGCTGCTGTTGATCCCGCTCGCGCTGCTGGCGCTGGTACCGCGCCGACGCAACCGCGAACCCGAGCCGGAGGGATCGGCGGCACCTCCGCGCCCGTGGCACAGCGTCGTCGCGGCGGCCCTCGGGGTGACAGCAGTGGCGACGGTCGTGGCGGGACCCGTCGGAACAGGTGTCACGCTGCTCGTCGCCGCGACCGCGTTCGGACTGGCGAGGTGGCGCGGTGACGCGTTCGCCGCCCGCTTCCTCGTCGGGACCGCCGGGGTGTCACTGGTGATCGCGTCGGTACTGCTGTCGACCGGGCCGTGGCGCGCCGCCGACGGCTACGTCGGGCATTCGTTCCTGATTCAGCTGTTCGCGCTGATCGGCGTCGTCTGTGTCGGCGTCTCGGCACTACCGCTGCGGCGTTCGCCGATGTGGCGGCGCTTCTCCCAGCGTTTGACGGCGCGGCGGGCCGGTTCCTCGACGAGCGCGTAGCTGGCCGACGCCACCGCGATGCTGAGCACGCTCGTGACGGCGAGGACGAACCAGAAGTTGCCGTTGAACGGGACGATGCCGAACATCGGGAACACGATCGTCAGCACCGCGAGATGCCAGATGAACAGGCCGTACGACCACCGTCCGACGGCCAGCGCCACCGGGCTCGCCAGGATCCGGTGCCGGTGCCCGGCGAGAACCAGCGGCGCCAGCAACGCGAAACTCATGACCGCGCCGAGGGCGATCTTCGTGGCGTACTGCCACGGCTCGGCGCGGACCAGTCCCTCGGGCCCGGCCAGCCACGTCGTCGACAACCCGAAGGCCACGACCGCGATCACCGCCATCCATACCCGCCGCTCGGCCAGGCGGTGCACCCACGTCCCGCCCACCATCGCCAGTTCGGCGAGCAACATGCCGGCAGCGAACCACGGGATGTAGCCGGGCAGCCAGTTGTCGTGGTGGATGCCGTCCGGGGCGGGGACAGGCAGGAAAGCCCACGTGAGGCTGACGATCGCCGCGGCCAGCAGCACCGGCACCCGGAACCGGGCGCTGTCGCCGCGCAACTTCACCAGTGCCAGCGCGAGGATCGGCAGCACCAGGTAGAAGGCCACCTCGACCGACAGACTCCACATCTGCGTCAGGCCCTCGGTGAGGGTGAGCGGCACGAACACCTGCAGCAACGCCAGGTTCGACATCCACACCTTCCAGCCGCCGCCGGCCGCGGGCAGGAACGCCAGCACCAGTACAACCAGCACCCAGTAGGCCGGCAGGATGCGCGCGGCGCGGTTGAGCCAGTACCGGGCGACGGTCGGCGGACGCCCGAGACCACGGGCCGCGGCCGCGTGCGGACGCCACAGCAGGAAGCCGGACAGTGCGAAGAACACCGCGACCGCCAGATCGAACCGCCCCCAGATCCGGCCGATCACGGCGTCGCCGGTGGCGCCGGTCTGGAACGCCACGTGTGTCACCAGGACGCCGAAGGCGGCGAAGCCGCGCATCCCCTCGAGCGCCGGGACGAACGCCCTCGGATTGCCGACGGGGGCGGGCGTGGCGAGGTGTTCGCTGTTCATCGTCGTCAAGTGTGCCCGGGTCGTTGCGGAACCGAAAGAGCGACGTGAACGATCCGGAACTCCGGTGCTGACGCAAATGGGACAACGAGACTGTTAGTGTCTGGGCTCACGTGGTGTCACGAAACGTCAGGCACCGTGCGACCCGTGCAGCGGGCACGCTGCCGGTGGGGGTATCTCAATTCAAGAACATTGAGTTAGGAGACAGCATGGCCGAGCGCTCAGGCCCGAGCCGGATACTTGCGTGCATTCTGGTGGGCCTCGGGACCTTCCTGCTCGCCGTGGCGGTCCTCATTCCCACGTACACCGTCGACAAGCTGAAGAAGACGCCGCTGGACCTCGAGGTCACCACCGTCGCCACCGGCAACGGCGACGTGCTCGACTCCAAGGCGCTGCTCGCGGGCAAGGCCGAGGTCAACACCAACGTGCCGATCGTCGCGCAGCGGTACGTGATCACCGAGCAGCCGTCCGACGCCGACGTCATCTCGCTGCAGGCCGGGCAGACGCTGATCCGCACCGACAAGCAGGGCGAGAGCGGCCTGCTCACCGCGACGGTGGACCGGTTGACCGCTGACCGTGTCAGCTCGATGCCGGTGGAGCCGCCCGTCGGCACCATCCAGACGTCGTCGACCGAGCCCGCCGAAGAGGTGTCGCACACCGGCCTGCAGTACAAGTGGCCGTTCGACGCGGAGAAGAAGAGCTACCCCTACTTCGACCTGAACTCGCGCACCACGCAGGACATCAATTTCGTTGAGGAAACCGAGATCAACGGAATGAAGGTGTACCACTACAACCAGGTGATCGAGCCCGTCGACCTGTCCAAGGTCGTCCCGTCGGCGCCCACCAACAAGCTGACGCTGCCCGCCAAGACGTGGGGCGTGCCCGGCGACGACCAGCCGGTCACGATGATCCGCTGGTACGCCAACGAGCGCGACGTCTGGGTCGACCCGATCACCGGCGTCGTCATCAAGGGCCAGGAGAAGCTGTACCAGTACTACGCCCGCGACAAGGCCAAGCCCGAGGTGACGGTCCTCAAGGCGACCCTCCCGTTCGACGAGAACACCATCGAGTACCAGATCGGCCAGGCCAAGGACGGCCAGGACAAGCTGTCGCTGTTCGGGCGCACCCTGCCGATCGTCGCCGGCATCCTCGGCGTCATCGCGCTGATCGCCGGCATCTTCCTCGGCCTGCGCGGCGGCCGCGGCAACAAGGGCGCGACCGCCGGTGGCCCGGCGAACCCGCCCGCCGGATCCGCCGGCAACGACTGGACCACCGACAAGACCGAGGAATTCCCCACGGTCAACATGGACAAGGGCGGCTTCACCGAACCGCCCCGCCAGCAGTAGTCGGCTGACAGACCACGAACCCCCGCACGGATCACCGTGCGGGGGTTCGTCGTTCCCGGCTCCGTCCTCGCGCTTTGCGCACTTATCGCCGGATCCTGGGCCCACCCCTCGCGTTTTGCGCACTTATCGCGCGGGGAGGGACCTCCGCGGCGCGCTTTGCGCACTTATCGCAGGATCCGGGGCCCCTTTCCCGCGCTTTGCGCACTTATCGCGCGACGTCGGCGGCACGGGCACTGCGCACCGCCAGCACCGCGGCCGTCGCGGCGGTCACCGTGGCCACGCACATCGCGGCGGTGACGAACGCGCGGACCGTGTCGGCGACGGTGAAGAACAGCACCACCTCGACGGCGAGGCCCACCCACGCGACGATCGCGAGTTGCGTGCGCTCGCCCGCGATCGCGGACAACAGCGCGCCCTGCAGGACCGCGAGGGCGGCCCCGTTCCACGCGAACATCCACAGGATGCCTTGGACGGGCGTGTACACCTCGCCGAACAGGACCGGCGCGAGCGGAGCCGCCAGGGCAGCTCCGACGACGAGGACGACGCCGAGCGCCACCAGCACACCGAGTGCCGACCGGACGGCCGCGGCCGAGTGTTCCGGGTTCGCCATCTTGGGATAGAGCACGACGCCTATCGCCTGCGGAAGCCAGAACGCGGCCTTGGTCGCGACGGCCCCCGCCGCGTAGAGACCGGCGTCGTGGGAGTCGAGCACCATGCGGGCGACGACGAGATCCACCGACGTCAGCGCGATGAGCGCCAGCTGCACCTGCGACGCCCGCAGGACCGTCGCGACCCCGATCGCCGTGGCGTCCGCCCGCGCGCCGGTAGCGGACGCTCGTCGGCTCGCGATCAGGTGCGCCACGAACGCCATCGACCCGGTGCCGGCCGCGCCCGCGAGCAGCGTCGGGCCCGGCCCGCCGCCGACCGCCAGCACCGCCACGGAGGGTGCCACCTTGACGATCCCCGCACCGGCCAGCACGACGCTCAGTTCCGCGAAGCGGCCGGCGCCCTGGAGGATCCCCTGTTCGGTGCCGAGCAACACCAGCAGCGGCGCGGCGACGAGGGCCGATGCCGTCGCGGCGAGGCTCGTGTCGAGCGCCCACGACATGATCGGGACGAGCACCAGCGCGATCACGCCGACGATCGCCGCGCAGCGGTAGCCCAGCGCCCGTAGGACCGGAACCGGCTTGCCGTGCACCACTTCCCGGGCCACGACGGTCTGCAACGCCAGCGCCGGCACCGCGAGCACCAACTGGGCGGCGAGCAGGGCCGCGAACTCGCCGTAGCCCGCCGGGCCGAGCCACCGCACCGCGGGCAGCGCGAGCAGGTAGGCGGCGATGTTCGCCGTCATCGATCCGACGGTCACCATCGTCATACCGGCGACCGTGGAGCCGGTGAGCGATTGGCGTGGCATCCGCTCATGATGCACCACGTAAGGTGCCGCTCATGACGCCACGGCACCCGAGTCTCGCGCGCGCCGTCCCGTCGCTGTACAGCCTGGTGTTGGCCGTGCTGATCCTCGGACCGCTCCTCGGCCCCGGCTATCTGCTGCTGCGCGACGCAGTGAGCACGCCGCGGTCGTACGTCACCGATTCGGCGCTGGGGCTCGCCGACGCCGCTGCCCGCGCGGTGCCGCAGGACTGGTTGATCGCGGTGCTCAGCTCCGTCGTCGACGGCGGTGTCGTGGTGAAGGCGATCCTGGTCGCGGCGCTGTGGCTGGCCGGGTGGGGCGCGGCCCGCATGGTGGCGGTGCTGTTGCCCGGTGTCGGGCTGGGGCCGCAGTTGGTGGCGTCGACGGTGATGCTCTGGAATCCGTACGTGGCCGAACGTCTGCTGCAGGGTCATTGGAGTCTGTTCACCGGATACGCGGCGTTGCCGTGGGTGGTGTGCGCGGCCGTCGCGATTCGGCGGGGACGCCCGGGCGGGTGGGCGGCGCTGACGCTGTGCCTCGCCGCGGCGGGTCTGACGCCGACCGGCGCGATCCTCGCGGCCGTCCTGGCAGCTGCGCTACTCGTGCGCCTTTCTGGTAGCTGGGACTACCGAAAAGGCGCACGGGCAGCCTGCTGCCTCCTCGCCCTTTTCCTGGCCGCGTCGGCGCCGTGGCTGGCGGCGACCGTCCTGTCCGGGGGCGGCGGGACGTCGGATCCCGCCGGGGTCGCAGCATTCGCGGCCCGTGCCGAACCAGGACTGGGCACGATCGGCAGCCTCGCGGGACTGGGCGGGGTGTGGAACTCGACCGCGGTGCCCGGCTCACGGACGTCGCTGTGGGCGCTCGCCGGGACGGCACTGCTGCTCGTCGTCGTCGCGTGCGGGCTGCCCGCGCTGTGGCGCCGACGCCGCCACCCGGTGATCGGTACGCTCGCGGTCCTCGCCGGGCTCGCGGTGCTGCTGCCGGCGCTCGGCGCGACCGGGTGGGGACTGTCGGTCGGCGAGTGGGCCGTGGTGCACGTGCCCGGTGCGGGACTGCTGCGCGACAGCCAGAAGTGGGTGGCCCTCGCCGCGCCGCTGTACGCACTGGCCGCGGCGGCCGGGGTCCGGGCGTTGTCGAAGCGAGTGTCCGTGCCGGGTGCGGTTCCCGTCGCGGCGATCGCCGCGGTCGTGCTGGCGCTGCCCGATCTGGTGTGGGGTGTCGCCGGCGCGTTGAAGCCCGTGCAGTATCCGCCGGCCTGGCGGCAGGTCGCGCAGCATCTGGAGCTGTCGAAGGAGGCCGGCGACGTCGCGGTGCTGCCCGCCGGTATGTTCCGCAGGTTCCCGTACAGCGGCGATGCGCCCGTCCTGGACCCGGCGCCCCGGATGCTGCCGCGGGACGTGCTGCAGACCGGGCAGCTCGTCGTCGGGCAGGCCGCAACCGTCGGCGGCGAGGGCGCCCGCGCGACCCGTGTCGAGCAGTTTCTGCTCGCGGGCGCCGGCCCGCAGTCGCTCGCCGAGGAAGACGTCCGGTGGGTGTTGGTCGAGCGCACCACCCCGGGCCCACTCGGGGATTCGCAGCGCACCCTGGACCAGCTCGAGCCGATCTTCGCGGACGACGAACTGGCGCTCTACCGGGTCCCGGGGGGCATCCCACCGGATCTCCGGGAAGGTCGCGGCGAGGCCCTAGCGGCCCACCTGCTGTGGGCGGCGCTGCTCGCGGTCGGCGGGCTAGGCGTCCTGCAGGCCCGGCGACGGCGTCGTCGCGGCTTCGACGCCGGAGATCAGCCCCGACACGTGCCGTCCCGCGGCTGACGACGCCAGCACCGCGTACACACCGGACGCGGTCTGCTCCCACGAGAACTCGTTGGCCCGCAGCCGCGCCTTGCGGCCGAGGTCGGCGCGCAGCTCGGCGTCGAGGAGAAGAGACTCGACGGCCGACGCCAGCGCCGGGACGGCGGCGGCCTGGTCGGCGACGGCATCCCCGCCGACCAGCAGCCCGGTCACGCCGTCGATGATCGAATCGGTGAGGCCCTTGGAGCTGCGGTAGCCGACCGTGGGGACGCCGTGCTGCGCAGCCTCGATCACCGCGAGGCCCCACCCTTCCTTGCGGGAGGGCATCACGTGCACCCACGAGCGGGCGAGCAGTTCGTGCTTGCGCGGCTCCGGGACGTGGCCGTGGAAGGTGACGGCGTCGCCGATACCGAGTTCGTGGGCGCGCTCGCGCAGGTTCTGCTCCCACCAGCCGCCGCCGATGACGTCGAGGTGCAGCTCCGGGATGGTGCGGCGCAGTTGCGCGACCGCGGCGAGGGCGTCCTCGATCTGCTTGTGGGGCACCAGCCGCGACAGCACGCACACGCTCGGATGCGGGGTGCGCGTCGCGTCGCCCCCCGGGTCCACCCCGGCCGGGATCGCGTCGGCGCCGTTGCGCACCACGGCGATCCGGTCCCGCTCGACGCCCAGGTCGGTGAGTTCGTCGGCCGACGGCAGCGACACCGTCAGGTACTGACTGTCGCGGTGCACGCGCGGCGACAGCCAGGATTCGATCCACCAGCCCACGTGCCCCATGAGCCGTCCCGCGACGGGCCACTGCTCCCGGTGGCAGTGGTGGACCAGCACCGTGACCGGCGCACCCGCGACCGCACGGGAGAAGAACGGGATGCCGTTCTGGGTGTCGACCACGGCGTCGGGGCGCAGCCCGGCGAGCGGGCCCAGGCCGACGCGTCCGGCGAGGATCGCACCGAGCGCCCGCGGATACACCGTGAGCCGGCCGCCGCCACGCACGATGCGGACACCGTCGACCGTCTCCTCGCGGGGAGCACCGGGATACCCGGCGGTGCGGAGGGTGACCTTGACACCGCGACGGGCGAGACCGGCCCCGACCTCCTCGAGGTACCGCTCGCTGCCGCCGCCCTGGGGATGCCCCGTGTCGCGCCAGCACAGCAGGAGAACCTCTCGCACGTGCGTGCCCCCTCACCGGCTCGGACGGTCGCCTGCGACACACCTTATCGGCTGGACGCGGCGCGCCCTACCGTCAAGTAGCGGAAACCGGCGAACGCGGCGGCGGTATGTCCGATCGTTAAGGTTCCTCCCGTGAACCGTGCCCGATCGCCTCGCGTGACCCGCTACTTCGCCCGCCGCGCCACCCTGAGACGGTCGGTCGGGCTGCTGAGCGATTTCCGGTACGAACAGACCGACCCCGATCTGTTCTACGGCGCGCTCGCGCGTGACTCCGTCGAGCTGATCGGCGACCTGCATCGTGGACTCACCGACACCGACCTCACCGGCACCATCGTCCTCGACGTCGGCGGCGGTCCCGGCTACTTCGCGGACGCGTTCTCCCGTGCGGGGGCGCGCTACGTCCCGGTCGAACCGGACCCGTCGGAGATGCACGCGGCCGGACTGAGCGTCGGCGATTCCATCCGCGGATCCGGCCTGGCGCTGCCGATCCGCTCCGACGCCGTCGACGTGTGCTTCTCGTCGAACGTCGCCGAACACGTCGCGCAACCGTGGGTGATGGCCGAGGAGATGCTGCGGGTGACCAAACCCGGCGGCCTGATGGTGCTGTCGTACACGCTGTGGTGGGGTCCGTTCGGCGGGCACGAGACCGGACCGTGGCACTACCTCGGCGGCGAGTACGCGGCCCGCCGCTACCAGCGCAAACACGGCAAGGAACCGAAGAACCGGTTCGGCGTCTCCCTGTTCGACATCGGCGCGGAGGACGGTCTGCGCTGGGCGAAGGCGCAGACCGGCGGCGACGTCCTCGCCGCGTTCCCCCGCTACCACCCACGCTGGGCGTGGTGGATGGTGAAGATCCCGGTGCTGCGGGAACTACTGGTCAGCAACCTGGTCCTGGTGATCCGAAAGCGCTGACGCCCTCCCCCCACCCCGCGTTTTGCGCACTTATCGCGCTTTTTCCGGGCCTCCGCGGTGCGACAAGTGCGCAAAACGCGGAAGGCAGCGGGGGCGGGGGTGGTTCCTCGTCTCGAAATCCGTCCTCGGACCCTAGTCTCGGAACATGACCGCACTCGCCCTCGACGTCGGCGGCACCAAGATGGCGGCGGCGCTCGTCGGCGCGGACGGCCGCCCGCTCGATACGCGCACCGTCCCGACGCCCGAGTCGGGCGTGTGGGACGCGTGCGCGGCCCTGCTCCGCAAGGTGGCGGGGGGCACCGAGGTGCGCGGCGTCGGAATCGCGTCGGCCGGCCCCGTCGACCTCGCGTCCGGCACCGTCGCGCCCGTCAACATCGGCGAGTGGCGCGACGGCTTCCCGATCGTCGACGCCGTCGGCGCGCTGTTCCCGTCGGCGACCGTGCGCCTCGCGCTGGACGGCGCCGCTGCGGCGCTCGCCGAGCACCGGCAGGGCGCAGGCCGCGGCGTCCCCGACCTGCTCGGTGTCGTGGTGTCGACGGGTGTGGGCGGCGGGCTGATCCGCGGCGGACGAATCGAGAGCGGACGCACCGGCAACGCGGGCCACATCGGGCACATGGTGGTCGCGGGCGGCGAAGAGCTGTGCGGATGTGGCGCCGTGGGATGCCTGGAGACCGTCGCGAGCGGGTCCGCGGCGATGCGGTGGGCGCGCGCCCACGGCTGGACCGGTGCGACAGGGGCCGACCTGGCCGTCGACGCCGAACTGGGCGAACCGACCGCCGCCGCGGCACTCGAGCGGGCCGGCGTCGCGCTGGGGCGGGCGTTCGCGTCGGCGGCCGCACTGCTCGACGTCGACCTCGTCGTGGTGGGCGGCGGCTTCGCACAGTCGGGGCCCGCGCTGTGGCGCCCGATGACTGCGACGGCGGCTGCACACGCGCAGCTGTCGTTCGTGCGCGAACTGCGACTGGTCCCCGCCGAACTCGGCGTTCTGGGCACCCTCACCGGCGCCGGGCTGATCGCGATCGACGCCGTGTGACCGCTCGATCGCACCTCACCTATTCCCACTCGCTGTAACGTGTTCTAGTGTGACCCAGGGCACTCCACAAGAGCGAGGATGAACTGATGACCGACTACGACAAACTCTTCATCGGCGGACGATGGGTCGCGCCGGCCACCGACCAGCGGTTGGAGGTGTTCTCCCCCGCCACCGAGGAGCGCGTCGGCAGTGTTCCCGTCGCCGCACCCGCGGACATCGACGCCGCCGTCGCCGCGGCCCGGGCCGCGTTCGAGTCCGGCGCATGGGCCGAGACCACCCCGGCCCAGCGCGGCGAGATCCTGGCCAAGGCCGCCAAGCTCATCGAGGAGCGCAGCGCCGAACTGATCTCCACCATCTCCGACGAGATGGGCGCGCCGGCGTCCGGCGTCGAGACGATGCAGAAGATCATGTCGCTGGCGACCCTCAACTACTACGCGAACCTGGCGAACGAGTTCGCGTGGGAGGAGACCCGCAACGGCGCGTTCGGGCAGACCAAGGTCTACCGCGAGCCGGTCGGTGTCGTCGGCGCCGTCGTGGCGTGGAACGTTCCCCTGTTCCTCGCCGTGAACAAGCTGGCCCCGGCCCTGCTCGCAGGTTGCACCGTGGTGCTCAAGCCGGCGCCGGAGACCCCGCTCAACGCGAACATGCTCGCCGACATCTTCACCGAGGCCGGTCTGCCCGAGGGCGTCCTGTCGGTGGTTCCGGGCGGCGCCGAGACCGGCGAGTACCTCGTCTCGCACCCGGACATCGACAAGGTCACCTTCACCGGCAGCACCGCCGTGGGCCGCAAGATCGGCGCCATCGCCGCCGAGCAGCTCAAGCGCTGCTCGCTCGAGCTCGGCGGCAAGTCCGCCGCGATCCTGCTCGAGGACATGGACGTTGCCGCGACCATGCCGATGCTGGTGATGTCGGGCCTGATGAACACCGGTCAGGCGTGCGTCGGCCAGACCCGCATCCTCGCGCCGCGTTCGCGCTACGACGAGATCATCGAGGCCATGGTCCAGTTCGCCGGGTTCATGCCCGTCGGCATGCCGGACGATCCGGGCGCCCAGCTCGGCCCGATCATCACCGAGAAGCAACGCGACAAGGTCCTCGGCTACATCGAGAAGGGCAAGGCCGAGGGTGCGCGCGTCGTGCTCGGCGGCGGTGTCCCGGCCGGACTGGAGAAGGGCTGGTTCGTCGAGCCGACCATCTTCGCCGACGTCGACAACTCGATGACGATCGCCCGCGAGGAGATCTTCGGACCCGTGCTGGCGGTGATTCCGTACGACACCGTCGACGAGGCCGTGAAGATCGCGAACGACTCGGACTACGGCCTGGCCGGTTCGGTGTACACCACCGACATCGAGAAGGGTCTCGAGGTCGCCAAGCAGATCCGCACCGGCACGTACGCGATCAACTGGTACGCGTTCGATCCGGGTTCGCCGTTCGGCGGCTACAAGAACTCCGGCATCGGCCGCGAGAGCGGCCCCGAGGGACTCGAGGCGTACTGCGAGCTCAAGTCCGTCCTGATGCCCCCCGGCTACACCGGCTAGAAGGCACCGCTTCCCCGTCGGGCGCGGCTCTCGATCACGTCGAGGCCGCGCCCGACGCGGTTCACCCGGCCGGGTCGCGTCGCGCCGCATAGCCTGAGGCGATGGCGACGTCCCCAGAGAGGACCGGCGGCGGCGAGAGCACCCTCACCGTCGTCGTGGCGTTCGCGGCCAATGCCCTGATCGCGCTCGCGAAGTCGGTGGCCGCGGTGATCACCGGATCGGCGTCGATGGTCGCGGAGGCCACCCACTCGTGGGCCGACACCGGCAACGAGGTCCTGCTGCTGGTGGCCGACCGCCGCGCCCGCAAGGCGCCCGACCACGCGCATCCCCTGGGATTCGGGCGCGAAGCCTACATCTGGTCGCTGTTCGCGGCGCTCGGGTTGTTCGCCGTCGGCGCCGGAGTGTCCATCACGCACGGCATCCAGGAACTGGCGCACCCGGAGCCGGCGAGCGACTTCGGCGTCGCGTACGCGGTGCTCGGCATCGCGTTCGTCCTCGAGGCGATCTCGTTCCGGCAGGCGTTCAAGCAGTTGCGCGGCGAGGCGCACGACGCGCACCGCGATGTCCTCGAACACGCGCTGCTGACGTCGGATCCGACGGTGCGGGCCGTGTTCGCCGAGGACGCCGCCGCGCTGATCGGCCTGGTGATCGCCTTCGCGGGTGTGCTCGCGCACCAGCTCACCGGCTCGCCGATCCCCGACGCGATCGGTTCCATCGCGGTCGGTGTCCTGCTCGGCGTCATCGCGCTCGTTCTGCTCGACCGCAATCGACGCTTCCTCGTCGGCGAGCCCGGCACCCCGGAACTGCGGACGCAGGCGATCAGGAAACTGCTCACCTACGACGAGGTCGAACGGGTGACCTACCTGCGCATGGAGTTCCTGGGCCCGCACCAGGTGTACCTAGTGGCGAGCGTCGACCTCGTCGGGGACTACGCCGAATCCCGCATCGCACACACCCTGCGGGCGCTCGAGGACCGGATCACCGGCGAGACCTCCGCGGTCCGCCGGGCGGTGCTCACGCTCTCGACAGCGGAGGAACCGGACCTCACCGTCTGATCGTCTGACGAGGCCCGCCGCCGCGAGTAGAACTGGAAGGAGCGTGGCCGAAACGGACGGAGCAGCCGTGGATCCTCCCGACAGTGCGACGTCGCGAGACGCGGAGACGAGCGGCCGCCTCGAACCCGTCCTGCCGGAGCGGCTCGGCTACCGGATCAAGTGCCGGCTCCTCGGCCCGCCGCTGACCAGCGCCCGCCTGCACCAGGAGCGGCTGTCGAAGACCACCGCGCTGGGAGTGCTCTCCCCCGACTGCATCTCGTCGTCGGCATACGGTCCGGAGCAGGTACTCATCGAACTGCTGCCGTTCGCCGCGCTCGCCGCGTTCACGCTGCTGCTGCCGATCACCGGCGTCATCCTCGTCATCCTGCTGTTGCTGACACTGTCGTACCGGCAGGTGGTGATGCTCTACACGCACGCCGGTGGCTCCTATGTGGTGGCGCGGGACAACTTCGGTCCCAGAACCGCGCAGATCGCGGCGGTCGCGCTGCTGATCGACTACGTCGTGACCGTCGCGGTCCAGTCCGCAGCCGGCACCGTCGCGGTCGTGTCCGCGGTCCCGGCACTCGGCCCGTACAGCCTCGAGATCACCATCGGCGCCGTACTGCTGCTCGCGTACGGCAACCTGCGCGGGCTCAAGGAAGCCGGACGCGCCTTCGCCTTCCCGATGTACTTCTTCGCCGCGTCGATCGGGGTGGTGATCGTGGTCGGCGTGATCCAGGCGCTCACCGGCAATCTCGATCGGATCGACCCGACGACGCTCGACGGCACCGTCGACATCGCACACGGCGACGGCCTCGTGATGGGCGCGACGGTGCTGGTGATCCTGCGCGCCTTCGCGAACGGCGGCACATCGCTCACCGGTCTCGAAGCGATCAGCAACGGCGTCAGCGCATTCCAGAAGCCCGAGGGCGTCAACGCGCGTCGGGCGCTGGTGATCATGGCGTCGATCCTCGCGTTCCTGGTCTCCGGGGTGTCACTGCTCGCGTATCTGACGCACGCAACCCCGTACGCGGCCGGCTACCCGTCGGTGATCAGCCAGGAGGCGCGGATCGTCTTCGGCTCGGGCGCACTCGGCAACGTCCTGTTCATCGTGGTGCAGGCCGCGACCGCGCTGATCCTGTTCACCGGCGCCAACACGAGTTTCAACGGTTTCCCGTTCCTCGCCAGTTTCGTCGCCGACGACGCCTTCCTCCCCCGCCAACTCCGCCGACGCGGCCACCGTCTGGTGTTCTCGAACGCCATCATCACACTCACCGCCATCGCGATCGTCCTGCTGATCGCCACCGACGCCAAGGTCAACTCGCTGGTGCCGTTCTACGCCATCGGCGTCTTCACCGGCTTCACGATGGCCGGACTCGGCATGGCTCGGCACTACCAGCGGGAGAAGGGCCGCAACTGGCGGCGCAACATGACGCTCAACCTGGCGGCCGGGATCACGTCGGCGATCGTGGTGGGCATCTTCGCGATCGCGAAGTTCACCGAGGGCGCGTGGGTCGTCGTGATCGTGTTCCCGACCCTCGTGTACGTGCTGATCCGGCTCAACCGCGAATACCGCGAGGAGGCAGCCGAACTGCGAGAACTCGGCGACGCCGAGGCCGACGCGGAGGCCGTCTACTCACACCACATCGTCATCGTGATGGTCGACGCCTTCGACCTCGCGACGATCGAGGCACTGCGCTACGGGCGCAGCCTGCGGCCCAGCGAACTGCGAGCCGTGCACTTCGTCCTCGACGACGCCCACGCCGCGCACCTCAAACGCGAGTGGGAGGCCAGCGATCTCGAAGTGCCGCTCGAACTGATCGAATGCCCCGATCGGCGCCTCGGCCACGCCACGCTCGAGATGATCGCCCGCGCCGGCGCGCCGCGCACCGAGATCAGCATCCTGCTACCGCGCCGCATCTACCGAGCACCGCTGGGCCGGGTCCTGCACGACCGCACGGCCGACCACATCGCCCGGATCGTCAGCGACCTCCCGCACGCCGTGGCGATCATCGTCCCCTACGACACCTCGAGCCGCCGCGGCGTACTGCGTTCCCCGCCCCCGCCGCCCGCCTCGAGCTGAAGGGTCCGTTCATGCGCTGCGAGCGTACGAACGGACCCTTCAGCTCTCGGGGCCCAGTGCCGCTAGCTGCCCGCACCGCCGCCGACGGACCCGAGCAGCGGGAGCAGGCTCGCGAGGTCGACGCCGGCCTCGAGCGCGGTACTCCCGAAGGTCAGGGCCGGCGACAGGCTGCCGATGCCGTCCGGCACGATCAGCACCTGCATCGACACGCCGACGTTGCTCGGATCCAGCACCGAGTTCCAACCGCCGCAGGTACCCAGGTAGATGTAGACGCCCTCGGCGACCTGGACGGTCTTCGAATTGCTGTTCGGCCCGGGGCTGATCAGGTTGTTGCTCGCTGCCGGACCGAGATGCAGATTGGGCGACGTCATGATCGAGATCAATTTGCCGTAGTCCTTGGCGTTGAACGCGATGAAGGCGTCGAGACCCTGCTGTCCGTCGAGCAGCGCCGACGTACACGTGGTTTCGCTGAACGCACCCACGGCCTTCTTCGGGTTGGTGAGCGTCAACTCGACGTTCTTACCGTTGAAATCACCCTGCGCGGTCTCCAACGTCGGACCGTCGTACCGGTCGGCCGCGACCGCCGTCCCGGTTCCCGCCGCGAGACCCAGCACCAGCGCGGCCGAAGCCACCACGCCCCCGGCAACCTTCTTCATCCTGCGAACGTTCACGTGTCCCCTCCCATGTCGGATGTGACATTCCGCCGCCGCCGCACAAGTGCGACGATCGGCATCATCCTGACTCGAGAGGCGCTGCGGCGGAGCCGAATCGGGGGCAGTTCCGACTATTCGGCCGTTTACCGGTTGCCGCGGAAGCCGAGGAACTTCCGGGCATACGGGACCAGTCGGGTGACCGGCACGGTGCGCGGCCACGCGTCGGGGCGGAAGTAGGCGTCCGAACCGCCGTCCACGAAGACGACGCTGCCGCACAGGAAGTTCGCGGCGTCGGACAGCATGAACACCACCCAGTCCGCGAGCTGACCCGCATCGCCGAAGCCGCCGACCGGAACGGGGAAACGCTTGATCATCTTGGCCTCGGCGGGCGTCGCCAACTGCTTCTCGAGCAGCGGCGTCATGATCGCGCCGGGCGCGAGAACGTTGAGCCGGATTCCGGCGCCCGCCCAGTCGCGGGTCACCGCGTTCCGGCGCACCCAACGAGAGACGGCGATCTTCGAACCGGCGTACATCATCGGCGCCGCACCCTTACCGAACAGCCGCACCGAGCGGGCGGCCTTCGCGACGTCACGGGCCAGCAGGGCCCGGACCGTGCGTCCGGGCACGGCGGGCGTCGTGGTCGTCGAGTTACTGCCGAAGACAACTACTTTGGCACTGCCCGACGCGGCCAGCGCGGTACGCCATCCGTCGAGCAGTTCGACGACACCCAGGTAGTTCACGGACGCGATCAGCTGCAGCTTCTCGGCACCGGGCAGCGGCCCCACCCCCGCCGCGAGGACCGCGCCGTCGAGTGTGCCGCCTGCCCGCGACAACACGTCGCGGATCGCCTGCCTACGCCCGGCTTCGGTCGACAGGTCCGCGACGACGTCGGCGCCCTGGATGTCGACACCGATGACGGTGTGCCCCGCCGCCGTCAGCTTGTCCACCACCGCCCGTCCCATGCCCGACGCCGAACCGGTGACCGCATAGACGCCCATGTACGCCCTCCCCACACGGCGACGCACGAACACCGAGGACCGTCCTCGGCGGGGCTGCCACCAAGATCGACACGGTACGCCCACACCCGCAAAAGCTGAAGGGTCCGTTCGTGCGCTGTCAGCGCATGAACGGACCCTTCAGCTGGAATCCCGGACTCAGATGTACATCGCCGGATCGATGTACGACGTCGGATCGACCAGCTGCTCGTGCTGCTTGCGCGGCCGCACCGACGCCGGGATACCCGTCGCGATGTGGTCCGACGGCACGTCGCGGGTGACGACGGCGTTGGCGCCGATCGCGCTGTCGTCGCCGATCAGCAGCGGCCCGAGGACCTTTGCGCCCGCGCCGATCGTGACCCGATTGCCGATCGTGGGGTGCCGCTTGGCCTTCGCGAGCGACCGACCGCCGAGCGTGACGCCGTGGTAGATCATGACGTCGTCGCCGATCTCCGTGGTCTCCCCGATCACGACACCCATGCCGTGGTCGATGAAGAACCGCCGCCCGATCGTCGCGCCCGGATGAATCTCGACGCCCGTGAGGAACCGGGTGAACTGGGCCAGCACTCGGGCCGGGCCCCGCAGAGCGGGCTTGGCCCACATGCGGTGCGCCACCCGGTGCGACCAGATGGCGTGCAGTCCCGAGTAGACGACGGCGTTCTCGGCGTTGCTGCGCGCGGCCGGATCCTGGCCTCTTGCTGCCTGGAGATCCTCCCGGATCGTGCGCAGGACACTCACAATTCTCAGCCTCGGATGTGCTCGAAGAGCGGGGTGGAGATGTAGCGCTCACCGAAATCGCACACCACGGCGACGATCAGCTTGCCGGCGTTCTCGGGACGCTTGGCCAGCTCGAGAGCCGCCCACACGATGGCGCCCGACGAGATGCCGCCGAGGATGCCTTCCTGCGTGCCGAGGTCGCGCGCCACGCGGATCGCGTCGTCGAACTCGACGTCGACGATCTCGTCGTAGATCTCGCGGTCGAGGACGTCGGGCACGAAGTTGGCGCCGATGCCCTGGATCTTGTGCGGGCCGGGCTGACCGCCGTTGAGGATCGGCGAGTCGGCCGGCTCGACGCCGACGATCTTGACGTCGGGGTTGTACTTGCGCAGGGTGCGGCCGGCGCCGGTGATGGTGCCGCCGGTGCCGATGCCCGCGACGAAGATGTCGACGTTGCCGTCGGTGTCGGCCCAGATCTCCTCGCCCGTGGTGCGCGCGTGGATCTCGGGGTTGGCGGCGTTCGCGAACTGCCGCGCCAGGACGGCGTTCTCGTTCTGCGCGACGATCTCCTCGGCCTTCGCGACCGCACCGGCCATCCCCTCGGAGCCGGGGGTCAGGACGATCTCGGCGCCGAAGGCGCGCAGCATGACGCGACGTTCGGTGGACATCGTCTCGGGCATCGTCAGGATGACCTTGTAGCCGCGGGCCGCACCGACCATGGCGAGCGCGATACCGGTGTTGCCCGAGGTGCCCTCGACGATCGTGCCGCCCGGCTTCAGTTCACCGGACGCTTCGGCGGCGTCGATGATCGCGACGCCGATGCGGTCCTTGACGCTGTTGGCCGGGTTGTAGAACTCGAGCTTCGTCACGACCTGGGCGTCGAGGCCCTCGGTGAGACGGTTCAGGCGCACCAACGGGGTGCGTCCGACCAGCTCGGTGACGTTGTTGTAGATCCCCATGCCGGATCCTCCTCGCGGCCACGTCGGCAGCCGGGTCGATGTCTGTTGCTGTCAGGTTGGTTTATTGCACCATCATGCCGTGAACGGAACTCCACCGGGTCCACACAGGTACGAACGTATACGCACGTCGACGATATTCCGTGGCTCCGTCCTCCCACCATCGCCCCCGAAACGACGAATGTCACATCGGTTCAGTCGAACTGAACCGATGTGACATTCGGTCGAAGCAAGAGGCGATCAGCCCAGGCGCTGCTTCAGGGCCTCGAACTCGTCGCGGATACCCGACGGCACCTTCTCGCCGAGGAAGTCGAGCCACTCCTCGATGAGCGGGATCTCGGCCTTCCACTCCTCGACGTCCACGGCCAGGGCCTCCTCGACGTCAGCGGCGTCGACGTCCAGGCCGTCCAGCGTGAGGTCGGCAGCCGTCGGCACGAGACCGATCGGGGTGCTGACGGCGTCCGCCTTGTGCTCGATGCGGTCGATGATCCACTTGAGCACGCGGGAGTTCTCACCGAAACCGGGCCACAGGAAGCGGCCGTCCTCGCCGCGACGGAACCAGTTCACGTAGAAGATCTTGGGGAGCTTCTCCGAGTCGGCGTTCTTGCCGAGGTTGATCCAGTGGTTCAGGTAGTCGCCGGCGTTGTAGCCGAGGAACGGCAGCATCGCCATCGGGTCGCGGCGCACGGCGCCGACCTTGCCCTCGGCGGCAGCGGTCTGCTCGGACGACAGCGTCGCACCGAGGAAGGTGCCGTGCTGCCAGTCGAAGGACTCGCTGACCAGCGGAACCGTCGTCTTACGACGTCCACCGAACAGGATCGCCGAGATCGGCACACCCTGCGGGTCGTCCCACTCGGGAGCCAGGATCGGGCACTGCGACATCGGGGTGCAGTAACGCGAGTTCGGGTGGGCGGCGTTGGTGCCGGACTCGGGGGTCCAGTCGTTGCCCTTCCAGTCGATCAGGTGCGCGGGGGTGTCCTCGAGACCCTCCCACCACACGTCACCGTCGTCGGTCAGGCCGACGTTGGTGTACAGGGTGTTGCCCGCCTCGACCGTCTTCATGGCGTTGGGGTTGGAGCCGTGGTTGGTGCCCGGCGCGACGCCGAAGAAACCGAACTCCGGGTTGACGGCGTACAGGCGGCCGTCCTCACCGAAGCGCATCCACGCGATGTCGTCACCGAGGGTCTCGGCGCGCCAGCCCGGGATGGTCGGCTGGATCATCGCGAGGTTGGTCTTGCCGCACGCCGACGGGAACGCGGCCGCGACGTAGTAGTTCTTGTTCTCCGGCGAGATCAGCTTGAGGATGAGCATGTGCTCGGCCAGCCAGCCCTCGTCGTGGGCCATCGCCGACGCGATGCGCAGCGAGTAGCACTTCTTGCCGAGCAGCGCGTTGCCGCCGTATCCGGAGCCGTAGCTCCAGATCTCACGGGTCTCGGGGAAGTGGGTGATGTACTTGGTGTCGTTGCACGGCCACGGCACATCGGCCTGGCCCTCGGCGAGCGGCGCACCCACGGAGTGCAGGGCCTTGACGAACGGACGGTCCGTGCCCATCTTCTCGAGCGCGGCCTTGCCCATGCGGGTCATGATGCGCATGGAGACGACGACGTACTCGGAGTCGGTGATCTCGACGCCCAGCTTCGGGTCCTCGGCACCGAGGGGGCCCATGCAGAAGGGCACCACGTACATGGTGCGACCACGCATGCTGCCGCGGTACAGATCCGTCATGAGAGCCCGCATCTCGGCCGGGTCCATCCAGTTGTTGGTGGGGCCGGCGTCGATCTGCTTCTCGGAGCAGATGTAGGTGCGGGACTCGACGCGCGCGACGTCGGACGGATCGGAGTTGCCGAGGAACGAGTTCGGCTTCTTCTCCTCGTTGAGACGGGTGAACGTCCCGGCCTCGACGAGCTGATCCGTCAGGCGCTCCCACTCCTCGTCGGAGCCGTCGGCGAAGACGACCCGGTCGGGCTGGGTCAGCTCGGCAACCTCGCGAACCCAAGCGAGCAGCTCGCTGTGCTCCGTGGGGGGCGTGCCGTCAGTTCCGTTCAGACCGGGAATGGTCGCTGAGGTCATCAAACTCTCCTGGGGTGGGGCCGGGAACCGGAGCGACCACATCAGCCCCGCACATCGCGGGGCTGAGAGGTTGAACCGATTTCCCCCTCTCGGCGGGGTGCAGCCCGCCCACTCCGTCCCGCCCACGTACGTCACCGCGGACAACGAACGAAGGACACGGGTGCCGGGTGTCCTAGCTATAGAGGTTAACGCCGGGCGTCCGTGTTGGGGGAACCGGGTGTCGTCGGTTAGGTCACAGGAACGATTCAGACGGTGCAGCCCGGCCGTACCCGGCCGGAACCTGCGGGTTTACGCCCCTCCGAGGGTGCCCGAATCGGTGCGTTCCCACCGTTCGCGGCCGTCGGCGTCCCGATGGAACTCCCAGGCCGAGAACTCACCGTCCCCCTCGACGATCGTCACGTGGTCGGCATCGCCGTCACCGTCCGTGTCGGTTGCGACGACGAGGGCGTCGTCCACCTCGAACGTGCGGGTGTCGAGCACCCCGTCGTCGTCGATGTCGAAGACGGCATCGGTGAGGGGCACCGCCGGCGAGTCGGCGCCGAACGTGTCGGGGTCGATCTCCGGTCCGGGCATTCCCTGCAGGTCCGCTGTGCTGATCACGTTGTCTCCTCCGCAATGGCCGTACAACAGTCGTCACGGCGTTGGACGCGGCACCGGCCCGTTCGGTTCCCTCGTCGTGCCGACCGCGACCCGGCCCTCGAGAACGCGGCCCTCGAGTGCCGCGAGCGCCTCGACCAGCGCGCCGTGGTCGCGCTCGCACGACGCCAGCCGTCCGCTGCGCTGGGCCGCGACCCGTCTGATCTCGGCATCGACGGCCGCGATCTCGGCGTCGACGGCCGCTGTCGCGGCGCGGCCGTCGGCCAGCACCCGCTGCCCCACCGCGGCTTCCGTCTCGAGCAGACGAGCGAGCACCCGCTGTTCGAGCTGTGCACGCAGGCCGGTGGTGGCGTCCGCGGCCCACTGCCGCAGGTGCGCCCGATCGGCGAGGTGCCGGCGGGAGCGGGCGAGCCACCATGCGGCCGCTCCGCCCAGGGTGAGGGTGACGGGGATGGTCGCGATGTCTAGGGCCGGCACCATCGACAGCGGCGCCACCGCCAGCCGGCCGAGTCCCACCCCCGCCGAGGCGCCGACGATCACCATCATCCGGTCCTCCACCCCACGGTGCCGCGGCTCCGGCGCCGACACCGAGACTTCCGTGGGCTCGGGCGGACGGACCGGCGGATGCGTCAGCCCGGCCCGCACGACGAGATCGTCGAGCCGATGCCCCACGACCGTGTCCACCTCGGCGGTGAGCGCGTCGGCGAGCTGCGCGAAGCGGTCGGGGTACGTCGCCAGCTCGCGGCGGCCGGCCCGGTCGATCTCGGAGCGCACCAGCGTCGACAACTCCCGGATGCGCACGCCCACCGTGTGCACCAGTTCGATCCGCGCACGCTGGACGTCGGAGCGAACCAGCGCCGACAGTTCCGCCCGGTCGCCCCCGCGGTTCGACGTCAGCCGGGTCCGTCGCTGCCTCAGCGGGGCAATGTCGTCGGCGCGGACCGACTCGGCGGTCGTGGTGATCATCCGGCACGTCTCCTCGACGAGGGACAGCGCGGCGCGGCGCCGGTTCCGTTCGACGATCACACCCGGGGGTGCATCGAGCGCGGCCCGCACCGCCCCGTGCAGTTCGGCGCCGTTCAGGATCCGGGCGTCGGCGTACCGCGGCGAGTGTGCCCGCAGCAGCGCCTCGTCACGCTCGCGCAGCGCCCAGGGCGCGTCCGTCGGCGTCGTGAACAGAACGCGCTCGACGTGCGCGCCGACGACGTCGAGCGCGGACAACTCGTCGCGACCGAGCACGGACAGCGCGTCCAGGACGAACACCACCGCCGCCGCATCGCCCGGCCGGTCGGTGACCGGCACGTGCGCGGCCAGGCCGTCCCGGACACCGGTCGCGTCGAGGCCCGGCACCGTCGTCACGTGGACCGTCCGGGCGCCGCCCCCGCTCTCCCGCCACCGGTCGATGCCGGCCGGGTTCCAGCGCTCGACGATCCGCCGCGCCTCGGGGGTGAGCCCGGGGACGACGTTCATCGGCGCGTCCCCGCGGCGACGGCCCGACGCGTCCCGGCCCGATGCTGCGCCTGTTCCCGCCGCCGCCGGTCGCCGGCACGGTCGCCGCCGAGCACTGCCGCGGCCTCCGCCGCCGCGAACACCGCCGGATCGGACCGGAGGAAGGCCTCGATCCCGTCACGGGCCGGGCCGTGCACGTCCCGCGCGGCGGCCACGGCGAGGGCGTCGAGCGTCTCCCGGACCCGGCGGGCCCGCACCACCCGGACACAGTCCTCGACCGCCGTCACCAGCGCGCCGGCATCGGCGGATGCGCTCGTCGGGATCACCCGCACGCCGGTCTTCGCGGCGGCCGAGGCGGCTGCGCGCACCGCGTCGTCCCGCGACCCGAGGGCGTCCGCCTTGGCGAGCACGGCGACCGTCGACCCGCGGGGCGCGTTCGTGAGGACCCGCATGTCGGGGGTGCGCAGGGCACCGGTGAAGACGTGAACCACGACGTCGGGGCCGATGTCCGGGTCGGGCCGCCCCGGCGCGTCCACGGCCGGGGCCTCGGCGACGTTCGTGCACCCGGATCGTTCGAGCAGCGAGACCAGCGTGCTGCGACCGACCCCGGCACGGCCCAGCACCTGGATGCCGATGGGTGAACTCAACTCGTCGAGCGCGCGAGTGGGCACGCCCACGACGTCGCCGACCGACCGTGTGAACGCCTCGAACTCGTCCGCCCCGTACCCGTCCCCCACCGCGCATTCCTCCCCTGATGTCCCCCGACCCGGATGCCGATCCGGATCCCGATTGTGGCAGTGCGGCGATTTCGACGGCAAGGGTGCGTGAACTCACGGAATGCGGCCGAGGAGGAGCGACTACCAGCAGGAACGCACTCGCCGGGGGCAGCGCGAGGCAGAAGTCGATCAAAGAGTCCATAGTATCTGCCGACCGAGTCGGCCCGTGATCACGCCGATACGTGACAATGGTCGGGTGAACGACGCCGATCAGGACACTCCCGACACCTCGAACGACGACCTCGAGACCCTCGACATCTCCGCCGCGGACGACGCAGTCGACTCCGACGACTCTGCCGGCGCATCGAAGGGCTCGCGTCTGTACCCGCGGGTGACGAGTTTCCGCTCCCGCCGCGGCTCGCTCACCACCCCGCAGCAGGACGCCTGGGACCGCATGTGGCCGAAGATCGGCCGCGACGTCGGCGACGATCTGATCGACACCACCGCGTGGTTCGAGCGCGACGCGCCGTTGATCGTCGAGATCGGTTCCGGCACCGGCACCGCGACCGCCGCGATGGCCAAGGCCGAGCCGCACGTGAACCTGATCGCGGTCGAGGTCTACCGCCCCGGTCTGGCGCAGCTGTTGCAGCTCGTCGAGCGGAACGAACTCACGAACGTGCGGGTGCTGCGCGGCGACGCCGTCGAGGTGCTCGAGCACATGGTTGCGCCCGAGTCGCTCACGGGTGTGCGCGTGTTCTTCCCGGATCCGTGGCCCAAGGCCCGCCACCACAAGCGACGGCTGCTGCAGGGCCCGACGTTCGCGCTGATCGCGAGCCGGTTGAAGCCGGGCGGAGTGCTGCACGTGGCCACCGATCACGCCGAGTACGCCGAGGCGATCCGGGAAGCCGGCGACGCCGAGCCGCTGCTCACCGAGCTCGACTGGGAGTCGCCGATGACCCACGAGCGTCCGGTGACGAAGTTCGAGGACAAGGCGCACAGGGTCGGAAGCACGATCAACGAACTCATCTGGGGGAAGATCAAGCCATGAGTCTCAGCGAAGGCACATCCGGTACCGATCTGGCACGCGGCTCCGCCGACGGCGGAGGGCGTGACGTCCAGGAGCACAAGCGCGTGCTCCTCGTCTGGGACGCCCCGAACCTCGACATGGGCCTGGGCGCGATCCTGGGCGGACGTCCCACGGCCGCCTACCGCCCCCGGTTCGACGCCCTGGGCCGGTGGCTGCTCTCGCGGACGGCCGAGCTCTCGGCCACCGAGACCGCCACCCTCGAGCCCGAAGCCACCGTCTTCACCAACATCGCCCCAGGTAGCGCGGATGTCGTCCGCCCCTGGGTCGAGGCCTTGCGTAATGTGGGTTTCGCGGTGTTCGCCAAGCCGAAGGTGGAGGAGGACAGCGACGTCGATGCCGACATGCTCCACCACATCGAGCTCCGCCGTGGTGAGGGTCTGGCCGGTGTCATGGTCGCCTCCGCCGACGGTCAGGCGTTCCGTGAGCCGTTGGAGGACATCGCAGCAGCCGGCGTGCCGGTGCAGGTTCTCGGGTTCCGCGAGCACGCCAGCTGGGCGGTCTCGTCCGACATCCTGGACTTCGTCGATCTCGAGGACATCCCCGGCGTCTTCCGTGAGCCGCTCCCACGGGTGAGCCTCGAGTCCCTTCCCGACGAGGGCGCCTGGCTGCAGCCGTTCCGTCCACTGTCTGCCCTGCTCGTCGGGCGCTGAGGAGTCCATACGTGTTCGCTCGCTGGGGAGATCTGGTCTACCGAGCCCGCTTCACCGTCATCGCGGTGATGGTGGCCGGGCTGTTGGCGCTGGGCGCCTACGGCTCGGGTGTCGGTTCCCACCTCAGTCAGAGCGGCTGGGACGATCCCGGCTCCGAATCGGTGGCCGCCGCGAAGCTCGCGGACGGCACGTTCGGCCGCGACACCAACGGCGACGTCGTGGCGATGTACACGGCACCCGAGGGCAAGACGGTCGACGACCCGGCGTTCGCGGCTCAGGTCTCCGACAGCTTGCAGCGACTGTTGCAGGAGCATCCGGATCAGGTCGCGAAGGTCAACGGCAGCTTTTTCCAGCTGCCGAACACCCCGCGCCTGCCGGCGATGGCCACGGCGGACCGGACGCACGCGATCGCGAGTATCGCGCTGAAGGGCGACGACGACACCGCGATCACCAACAACTTCCGGGAGATCAAGGACGCCTTCGCGATCGACGGCGTCGAGGTGCAGCTCGCCGGCATGCAGCCGGTCGCCTCCGCCATCAACGACACGATGGCCAACGACCTGCACCGCATGGAGATCATCGCGATCCCCGCGGTCGCGGTGCTGTTGTTCTTCGTGTTCGGCGGTGTCATCGCCGCCGCGCTACCGCTGGTCGTCGGCGGCCTGACCATCCTCGGTGCCAACGGCATCGTCCGGGTGATCACCCACTTCACCGACGTCAACGCGTTCGTCGCGTCGGTGGTGTCGTTGATCGGTCTGGGTCTGGCGATCGACTACGGGCTGTTCATCGTCAGCCGGTTCCGTGAGGAACTCGGCGACGGTTACGACACGCGGACCGCGGTGCGCCGCAGTGTGATGACCGCGGGTCGAACGGTCCTGTTCTCCGCGACGATGATCGCGGTGAGCCTCGGCGGACTGATCCTCTTCCCGCAGGGCTTCCTCAAGTCCGTCGCCTACGGCGCGATCGCCACCGTCCTGTTGGCGGCGTTCACATCGGTGACCGTGCTGCCCGCGATCCTGAGCATCCTCGGCAGACGCATCGACAAATTCGGCCTCAAACGGTTCGGGCAGATCAAGTCGACCGAGGAGATCGAGAACAGCATCTGGGGTCGACTCACCCGCTGGGTGATGCGCAACCCGCTGAAGGTGACGATCCCGATCGTCGTCGGACTGTTGTTGCTCATCATCCCGATGACGGGCATCAAGTTCGGTGGCATCAACGAGGACTATCTGCCGCCGGACAACACGACGCGCGTGGCGCAGGAGCAGTTCGACGAACTGTTCCCCGGCAACCGCACCGAACCCGTGAAACTCGTCATCGACGGCGCCCAGGGCACGCAGGTCGGCCAGATCCTCAAGACCGCGAGCGAGGCCCCCGGCCTGGTCGAGAAGTTCACGATCACGGGTCCCGCGAAGGACGGCGTCCAGGTCCTCAAGGCCGGGCTGGTCGATCGCAACAACTCCGCGGAAACCATCGACTACCTGCGCTCGATGCCCGTTCCCGACGGCGTCCAGGTCCTGGTCGGCGGCACGCCCGCGATCGAGCAGGACAGCATCAGCGCTCTGCTCGACAATCTGCCCCTGATGGTCGCCTCCGTCCTGATCGTCACCACGCTGCTGATGTTCCTGGCGTTCGGTTCGATCGTGCTGCCCATCAAGGCCGTGTTGATGAGCGCGCTCGGCCTGGGCTCGACACTCGGCATCCTGACGTGGATCTTCATCGACGGCCACGGCGCCGACGCGCTGGGCTTCACGCCCGGACCGATCACCTCACCGGTGTTGGTGCTGATCGTGGCGATCATCTACGGCTTGTCGATCGACTACGAGGTGTTCCTGCTCTCCCGCATGGTCGAGGCCAGATCGCAGGGAGCCTCCACCACCGAGGCCATCCGGATCGGCACCGCGCACACCGGACGCATCATCACCGCGGCCGCGTTGATCCTCATCGTCGTCACCGGCGCGTTCGGCTTCTCCGAGCTGGTGATGATGAAGTACATCGCGTACGGCATGATCGCCGCGCTGATCATCGACGCGACGCTGATCCGGATGTTCCTGGTGCCGGCCGTCATGAAACTGCTCGGCGACGACTGTTGGTGGGCACCCGTCTGGATGAAGCGCATACAGCAGAAGATCGGACTCGGCGAGCCGATCCTCGACAGTGAACTGTCCGGAGACGACGTTCCCGATCTGACGGCCACCGACGCGCCGGTCCCGGCGCCCACGGAGGCGGCGGGCGCTCCGGCGATCGCGCCGCGCGGCGCGGCCACCGCCGTCGCCGATCGGGTTCCGGAGCCGGAACCGCTTACGATGCCGCTCCCCCGCGTCACCGCCGCTCCGCGTGCCCGTTCGGTGTCCCAGCGGCCTGCCCCCGACCGCCCGGAACCGGCACCCAAGCCCGACGTGCGTTCGAAGCCCGACGTGCGCCCGAAGCCCGACGTGCGCCCGAAGCCCGATGTGCGGCCGCGGGCCGAGGCGCCCGTCTCCCGCGCCGACGGCGAAGAAGTCGCGTGGCTCGCGGCGCTCCGGGCCCCGAACACGGCGGCGATGCCGGCAGTGCAGGTGCCGCCGCAGCCGGAGAAGACACCGACCGAGAACTCGGCAGCGCCACGGTCCGAGACACCGGCGGAGTCCGGCCCCGACGAGGCCGATCCGGAGAACCCCGGTCGGCATCGCAGCGGCGACAAGGCCGTCAGCGTCAGCGAGCTCCTGGCCCGCCACCGCGACGACGACTGATCAGCCCAACATCCTGCGCAGCGTGGTGCCGAACGGGTAGCGCGCGGTGATCGAGCCGAAACGCACCCGTCCGCGCACGACGAGGTGCAGCGGGCCGTACGGGGGGCCGGTGCGGACCTTGTTCGACACCGAACCGCCGACGGTGTCGATGGCGTTGAGATCGGCCGTCGCCTGGTCCGGCAGGACGAGTGTGACCGATCCGCAGAAGTCGTCGACGGTGAGGTGGACCACCTGGGTCTGCATGACGGCCTCGGTGAAGTCGAGGGTCGTGCTGCCCATCCGCGAGTCGAGGACCAACGCGGGCGGGACCTGCCAGCGTCCCTTGCGGGTCACGGTCGACATGCGACCTCGGATCACCAGCGGCTGCGCCGCCGGGTAGCCGCCGATCCCGGGCGGCGGAGCCACTTCCGGTGACGGTGCGGGCGCCGGAGGGGCCGGGGGAATCTGCCCGGGCACCGGATAGCCGCCGGCCACGTAGCCCGGATCGATCTGCATGCCCGGAAGATCCACGAGGACGGCGTTGAGTTCCCCGCGTGTCTTCGCGGCGAGGGCCGTGTCCATGCGCTCGGTGAACTCTCCGAGGGAGAGCATTCCCTGCCCCACCGCGCGCTGGAGCAGGGCACCGACGTGTTCACGCTCGGCATCGGACACTCGAAGATCTCTCGCCTCCATGCGCACCACGATAAATCAGTCGGGCGGGCGCGCATCTCCGGCGCTCGGCGGACCGTCCTCCTCGTCGGGCGTGGCGGGGAACATCGGGATCGACGGGTCGGCGCCGGTGAGGGATTCGTAGACCTCCTCGGCCTCGTCCGTGTCGCCGGCGCACAGCGACCGGATCGCAGTGTTGAGGAAGGCCACGATCGGCACGGCGAGCAGACCGCCGACGATTCCGGCGAGCACGATGCCCGTGGTGATGGCCAGCACCACGGCGAGCGGATGCAGACGAACGGCACGGCCGAGGAGCAGCGGCTGCAGGACGTGCCCCTCCAGCTGCATGATGCCGACGATGATGCCCAGCACGATCAGCGCGGTGAGCAGTCCCTTCGTGACGAGCGCGACGAGTACCGCGAGGAATCCGGTCACGAAGGCACCGACGATGGGGATGAACGCGCCGACGAAGACGAGCGACGCGAGCGGTAGCGCGAGTGGGACGCCGAGAATCGCGAGTCCGGCACCGATGCCGATCGCGTCCACTGCGGCGACCGCGACGGTCGCGCGGGTGTAGTGGACCAGCGAATTGAAGCCCTGGCGCCCGGCCAGCCGAACTCGGCCGCGGGTGTTCTTCGGGATGATCCGGGTGACGAACTCCCACACCTGATTGCCGCCGTAGAGGAAGAACACGAGGGTGAACAGCGTGAGGAAGGCGCCCGCGAAGATCTCGCCGATCACGGTCGCGGTGGTGAGCGCACCGCTGGTGAGGGCTTCCTGGTTGGACTGGATGGCCTTGACGACGTTGTCGCCCGCGTGCCGGATCTGGTCCTCGCTGAAGTGCAGTGGGCCTTGGGTCAGCCACTCCTGCGCCTTGGTGACGCTCGTCGTGAACTGGTCGCTGAGGTCGGGCAGACCCTCGACGAACTGCTGCACGACGAAGGACAGGATCGCGCCGACGATGCCGATCGTGCCGACGACGGCGACCAGCACCGCGGCGGATCGCGGGACCCCGCGCCGGTGCAGGTTGTCGACGGCGGGCATGAGGAACGCCGCGAACAGGAGCGCGAGCGCGACCGGGATGACGACGGACTCGAGCTTGGAGACGACGTATCCCAGCGCGAGCAGCCCGGCGAACAGGACGAGCAGGCGCCACGTCCAGGCGGCGCCGACGCGGACGAGTGGGTGCACGGACTCCGCCGAGCCCTGCTGCGCTGTGGCCTCCCCCGGCCGGCTGTCGCTCACCGCGCGAGCCTATCCGGACCTGCGCCGCCGACGGCGGAGAAACGACCGCCGACCGCGGCAACCGTGTGCGCTGCCGAGTCGCGAACTATGTCCCGCTAAATTATGAGATCGTGTGGGCCTCGTACCGAGCAGTGACGCTGACGATTCGTAGTCGTTGGCCTCTCTACATGCTCTCGATGGCCGGGGCGAACCTGATCGGCGCCGTGCTGGTGTTCGCCTTCGTCCGCTACGGCATTCCGATCCCGGAGTCGGCGGACATCATCAACGACCATGTCCGCAACTTCGCGGTCTTCAGTGTCTATCTCGTGTTCGCCGGACTGGTCAGCCTCACCGCGGCGGCGATGATGCTGCGATCGGTGATCCGGTGGCAGCTGCGCGGCGGCCCGCCGACGCGGGCCGAACAGATGGCGGCGCTGCACGCACCGCTGCGCCAGGCCATCGTGCATCTGGTGCTGTGGTTCCTCGGCGGCGTGATCTTCGTGTTCCTCACGGTCGAGGAGATGCCGGAGCTGGCGATCGCCGTCATCGTCACGGTCGGGATGGCCGCCACCACCACGTTCGGCTTCACGTACATGCTCGGCGAGCGGATCCTGCGTCCGGTCGCCGCGCAGGCCCTCAGCGAAGGCCAGTTCGACCGGACGATGGCTCCCGGTGTGGGCACCCGCATGGCGATGACGTGGGGCCTGGGCACGCTGATGCCGGTGATCGGCATCATCCTGCTGTGCGTCACGCAGCTGACGACCGACCTGGAGTTCGCGCCGAGCGCGCTCGCGTGGGCGATCCTGCTGCTGTCGATCATGGCGATCGGGCAGGCCTTCGCGTTGTCGATGCTGACGGCGAGCCAGATCTCGGATCCGATCCGGCAGCTGCGGCGCGCGATCGAACGGGCGCAGCGGGGCGAGACGGACGTCCGCGTCGAGGTGTTCGACGGCTCCGAGATCGGGCGCCTGCAGGTGGGCTTCAACCGGATGATGCGCGAGGCCGACGAGCGACGCCTACTGCGCGAGTTGTTCGGTCAGCACGTCGGCGAGGACGTCGCCCGGCGTGCGCTGCAGTTCGGCACCGAACTGGGCGGCGAGACCCGCTTCGTTGCGGTGCTGTTCGTCGACATGGTCGGCTCGACGGGCGCGGCCGCGGAGCGCCCGCCCAGCGAGGTCGTCGAATTGCTCAACGAGTTCTTCCGCGTCGTCGTCGACGTCGTCGACCGGCACCACGGCTTCGTCAACAAGTTCATGGGCGATGCGGCGCTCGCGATCTTCGGCGCCCCGCTCGACCGGCCCGACGCCCCCACCGCGGCGCTCGCCGCGGCCCGCGAGCTGCGGTTCGCGCTCAACGAGATCACCGGCCTCGACATCGGTATCGGCGTGTCCGCGGGACTGGCGGTCGCGGGCAACATCGGTGCGGCCGAGCGTTTCGAGTACACCGTGATCGGTGATCCGGTGAACGAGGCGTCGCGTCTGACCGAGCTCGCGAAGCTGCGGCCCAGCCGTGTTCTCGCGTCGACCAGCGCACTGTACTTCGCGGACGACGAGGAGCAGGCGCACTGGGAACTGGGCGATCAGGTGCAGCTGCGGGGTCGTCGGCGCAACACCCACCTGGCATGGCCGGTGTTGTATCCGGAGTGACGTGAGGAATCTTCGTTACCCTGAGCTCGTGGCACAGCCGGAGCCCGCCCCTCGAGGCGGTCACACAGATCGGCCCCGTGGTCGATTCTGGTGGCTCAAGTGGGTCGCCGGCGCTCTCCTCGTGGCGTTGCTCGTCGGCGAGGGCATCTATCTGTGGCCGCGGCTGCACGAGTCGTGGCAGGCGCTGGCGGAAATCCACTGGGGCTGGGTCGCGGTGTGCGTGGTGGCGCAGGCCGTCTCGCTGAGCGGCTACGGGCGGGTGCAGAAGCAATTGCTGCACGCCGGTGGCGTCTCGGTGAGCCAGCGCAAGTCGGTCGCGGTGATCTACGGGTCGACGGCGATGGCGTTGACGCTTCCCGCGGGCCAGGTGTTCTCCACGGCATTCACGTACAAGGAGACCCGGCGCTGGGGCGCGAGCCCGGTCGTCGCGTCGTGGCAGCTGGCGATCTCCGGCGTGATCGCCGCCGCCGGCCTGGCGCTGGTCGGAGTGACGGGCGCGTTGCTGGTCGGCGGCTCGGTGAGCCCGTTCACGTTGCTCTTCTCGGTGGCGGGCCTGGTCGCGCTGCTGTACGCGGGGCGGTACGTCTCGTCGCATCCGGAGTCCATCGAGAAAGCAGCCGGATGGGTGCTGGCGCGGGTGAACGGGGTGCTGGGCAAGCCGGCGGACACCGGCATGGACGCGGTCCGGACCACGATCTCCCAACTCGATTCGGTGCAGCTCGGCAAGGGGGACGCCGCCCTGACGCTGGGCTGGTCTGCGGTGCATCGGCTCGCCGACATCGTGTGCCTGGCCGCGGCGTGTTTCGCGATCGGCGCCGAACCGGTGCCGGCAGGTCTGCTGATCGCCTTCGCGGCAGGCAAGGCCGTCGCGACGATCCCGGGCGCGCCGGGCGGCCTGGTGTACGTGGACGCGACACTCATCGCGGCACTGACGACCGCGGCGAGCATCAGTGCGTCGCAGGCGGTGGCGGCGGCGTTCGTCTACCGCGGGGTCAGCTTCATCCTGGTCGCGATCGTCGGCTGGATCGTCTTCGGCTTCCTGTTCCGCGGGCACGGGCGGGCGTCCGACGTCGAATTGGAGGCCACCGACGTCCCGGAGTTGGAGCAGCGCCGTGCGGTGCCCGACCCGACGACGGTGCGATCCGACGTAGAGGACCGGATTCCGCGCAGCGACTGAGCGGCCGGGTCACCTGCCGAGGTCGGCCGCCATCGCTTCGAGATGTGCCCGCGCGATTCGGGCGGCGTCGTCGACGTTCCCATCCGCGATCGCGTCCACGAGCGCGCCGTGTTCGTCGGCGTTCGGTTCCCCGTCCCGGTCCCGCAACCCGAGCAGACCGATCATGTCGACCATCGCGGTGGCGACGCGGGGCACGAACGTCTCGAACAGTTCGGACAGGACCGGGTTGTGCGCGCCGGCCACGATCGCACGGTGCACCGCGGTGTCGGCGTCGACGAATTCACGGTCCGCCGCGCCGGCCGCGGCCGCGCGCATTTCCAGGGCACGGCGCATCGCCGCGACGTCGTCGGCGGTGGCGCGCACGGCGGCCAGCCGGGCCGCCTCGATCTCGATCGCGGCGCGGGCCTCGACGACGGCCACGACGGCCTCGCGCTGCAGCACGGCCTCCCAGCCGTCGGTTTCCGGCTCCACACGCTCGACGAACACCCCGGCACCCTGCCGTGGCCGCAGCAGACCCTGACCGGCGAGCATCCGCAACGCCTCACGAATCGTCGACCGTCCCACCCCGAGTTCCGCGGCCAGCGTCGTCTCGCCCGGCAACTTCGTTCCGACCTCCCACTCCCCCGCCTGTAGACGACGTCGTAGCTGGTCAGCCGCCTGATCGGCGAGCAGGTTCCGGCTGAGCGCGGTGGTCAATCGATCTCCTCAGGTTGTCAGACAAGTTATTTTCCTCTAGCTTAACCGGCATGACGTTCCGCGGACTGCTTCTCGGTCGCCGCGGCGG
Organism: Prescottella sp. D32; assembly: GCF_037287305.1. Classification (NCBI taxonomy): domain Bacteria; kingdom Bacillati; phylum Actinomycetota; class Actinomycetes; order Mycobacteriales; family Nocardiaceae; genus Rhodococcus; species Prescottella sp. D32. The sequence continues at coordinate 847,460 of NZ_JARBSW010000001.1, read as the reverse complement.
GATCTGACCGGACCGGCACCCCGCCGCGGGGTTCCGCTGTGCCGGTCGACCGTTTCGATCCGCACAGGAGTCCGCACGTCATGCACTGGAATCGTCAACGCCCGTCGTCCATGCCCAGCCACCGCTACCGCCCGCACTTCGAGCGGGTCCCGGTGCCGCTCGTCGAACGCTCGTGGCCCACCGCCCACACCACCGTGGCACCGCTGTGGGTGCCGGTCGATCTGCGCGACGGCAACCAGGCCCTCGCCGAACCCATGGACCCCGTCCGCAAGCGCACGTTCTTCGAGCTGATGGTCCGTATGGGCTACAAGGAGATCGAGGTCGGCTACCCGTCCGCCAGCCGGACCGACTTCGACTTCGTCCGCGACCTGGCGGAACAGGATCTGGTGCCCGACGACGTCACGATCGTCGTGTTCACCGCTGCCCGTACCGATCTGATCGCGCGCACCTTCGAGTCGGTGCGCGGACTGCCGAACGTCGTGGTGCACATGTACACCGCGACCGCACCGACGTGGCGCGACGTCGTACTGGGACACGATCGGGAGGCGCTGCACCGCTTGATCTTCGACGCCGCCACGGACGTCGCGCGCGGCGGCGACCGGCAGCCTGGCGTGCGCTTCGAGTTCTCCCCCGAGGTGTTCAACCTGACCGAACCCGACTACGTGCTGCAGGTGTGCGACAGCCTCACCGAGCTGTGGGACGCGTCCCCGGACCGTCCGGTGATCCACAACCTGCCTGCGACCGTGGAGATCTCGACGCCCAATGTGTATGCGGACCAGATCGAGTACATGCACCGCAACCTGACCCGCCGCGAATCGGTGATCCTGTCGGTGCATCCGCACAACGACCGGGGCACCGGTGTCGCGTGCGCCGAACTGGCGGTGCTGGCCGGCGCCCAGCGCGTCGAGGGCTGCCTGTTCGGCAACGGCGAGCGGACCGGCAACGTCGACCTGGTGACGCTCGCGCTGAACCTGCATGCGCAGGGCGTCGATCCGATGATCGACTTCTCCGACATCGACGACGTTCGCCGAACGGTGGAGCACTGCAACAGGATCGATGTGCATGCCCGCCATCCGTACGGCGGCGACCTGGTGTACACGGCGTTCTCCGGCACCCACCAGGATGCGATCAAGAAGGGATTCGCGCACCACCACGCGCAGGCCGACGCCGCCGGACTCGATCCGGCGCAGGCGCCGTGGGACGTGCCGTACCTGCCGATCGATCCGCGCGACGTGGGTCGTGACTACGAGGCGGTGATTCGGGTGAACAGCCAGTCCGGCAAGGGCGGAATCGCGTACCTGTTGCAGACCGGGTACGGCATCGATCTGCCGCGGCCGCTGCAGATCGACTTCGCCGGCCGCGTGCAGCGCGCCACCGACGACAGTGGCGCCGAGATCACCGCGGAGCAGTTGTGGCAGTTGCTGTTCGACGAGTACGGGTTCGACGACAAACTGGGTCCGTGGTCGGTCGAGCACCGCGAGGGCGGCGAGCACCTGCGGGTGCGGGCGGAGTTCGACGACGTGGTGATCGACGGCGAGGCGTTCGCCGGTGGACCCGTCGAGGCGCTCACCAAGATCCTGGCCGACCACGGCCGCCCGGTCGAGGTGCTCTCGTTCGTGCAGCAGGCCGTCGGCACGGGCAGCGCCGGAAGGGCCGTGACGTTCGCGCTGTGCCGCAGCGGCGGCATCCAGCCCTGGGGCGTCGGATTCGATCAGTCGGTGACGGCGTCGGCGCTGCACGCCGTCCTGGCCGCAGCAGCCAGGGTGTCCGCCACCGAGTGACCGGCCGGGTGCCGGCCGGAACACCCCCCACCCGAGTGTGTTCCGGCCGGCCTCCGCGTCAGCTCAGGTTGGCGAACAGCATGCTGCTGCCGGCGCCGCTCTTCAGCAGATCGGCGATGACGGCGCTGCCGCCGTCCATGTTGATGGTGGCGCTGCCGAGATCCAGCGCCTGGCCCAGGCTTCCGAAGCCGCCCGGGGAGAAGACGACCTGGTAGCTGTAAGACAGAACAGCATCCTGGGCATCCTTGTCGAAGCACGCTCCGACGACGGCGTAGGCGCCCGGGGTGATGGGCTTGAGCAGTCCGGGGTTGAAGTCGTTCTCGTCGAGCGCGGTGCTGCTGTCGGCCACCGGCGCCGCGTCCGACGTCGGGTTGCCGATGTAGTAGACCTTGCTCACGAGTTCGCCGAACCCGGGCCACTGATCGGTCGGCAGCGCCGCGAGGGGCAGCGCGTCGGTGGCGTTCAGGACGATCGGCAGACAGAACGCATTCTGGCCCGTGCTCGTCTGAGTGACGGTCATGTCGATGACGTCGCCGTCCACACCGGCCGACACCTTGGGGGCGGGGACGGCGGCGGTGGGTTCGGCGGAGGCGATGCCCGGCGCAACCAGGGCGATAGTTCCGGCGACGGCGGCGGCGGTACCCGCACAGCGGGCGATGGTCGACTTCTTGGACAACGGCTTCTCCTTGCTTCATGAGGTGGCGCACTGTTCACGACAGTCCTGCCGGACCCGAGATCACGGTTGGCAGAACCGGATTCGAAACACCCCGCCGTCACCGGAGGGGGCAAAGCAGACAAGCAGGGCGAACGTAGCACGGAAACTTACTGAACGGTAGTAAGAATTCCGGTCATCGAGACCGGCCCGAGCGCCCCCATGCGGAGTGGCGGACGTCACTACCGGTTGCGGAATCACGGCGGCGGTGCCACCGTTGTAACCACAGTCTTTGAAGTTTCAACTACTTTCCTCTGGGAGTTCACATGACCACCGCCACCGCCCTGCCCAACCTTTCCGCCGGCACCTGGGCCATCGACCCCACGCACTCGACCGTCGGATTCATGGTCCGGCACCTCGTGGTGAGCAAGGTCCGCGGCACGTTCAACGACTTCAGCGGCTCGATCACGATCGCCGAGGACGGCACCCCGTCCGTGCAGGCCGAGATCCAGGTCGCGTCCATCGACACCAACAACGAGCAGCGTGACGGCCACATCAAGTCGGCCGACTTCTTCGACGTCGAGCAGTTCCCGACCGCCACCTTCGTCTCCACCGGCGTGCGCCCGGCCGGCTCGAACTTCGTCGTCGAGGGCGAGTTCACGCTCCACGGCGTCACCAAGCCCGTCGAGCTGGCACTCGAGTTCCTCGGCGTCAACCCGGGCATGGGCAACGGCCCGGTTGCCGGCTTCGAGGCCTCGACCACCATCAATCGCAAGGACTTCGGCATCAGCATCGAGATGCCGCTCGAGGGTGGCGGCGCCGTCGTCGGCGACAAGATCGCGATCAACCTCGAGATCGAGGCCGGCCTCCAGGCCTGATCCACCCCCATAGACGACGCACCCGCTGCGGCCCCCTCCCCCGATCGCAGCGGGTGCGTTTTCCATGTGGACCGACTGTCAGCCCGCCGCCTCCCCGAACCACCGCGACACCTGGTCGGCGAGGTCTCGCTGATCGTCGCCGACCCACGCCACGTGCCCGTCCGGACGCAACAGCACCGCCGGTGCGCCCAGTTCCGCCTCCGAGTCGACGACGTGATCGACGCGATCGGCCCAGTCCGCCACCGAGAGTCGACCCGTGCGGTCGAGCAACAGGCCGCGGCCGGCGTGCATCAGCCGGTAGAGACGGCCCCGCCCCCACGGCACGTCCCGCATTCTGCGGCCCACCAGATCGTGGTCGTCACCGAAGTCGTAGCGGACGCCGATCGCGGTGATCTTCTCGATCAGGTACCGGTTGACGTCGTCGAACTCGATCAGTTCCTCGACCAACCGCCGAACCGCCTGGGCCCCGGGCTCGACGGACATCAGTTCCATCTGCGCGCGGGTGTTCTCGAGCACCGCGGCAGCCACCGGATGCCGCTCGTCGTGGTAGCTGTCCAGGAGCCCGTCCGGCGCCCAGCCGGCCACCGTCGCCGCCAGCTTCCATCCCAGGTTGAACGCATCCTGGATACCGAGGTTCAGGCCCTGCCCGCCGGTCGGCGGATGAATGTGGGCTGCGTCGCCCGCGAGCAGTACCCGGCCGGCCCGGTAGCGCTCGGCCAGCCTCGTCGCGTCGCCGAAGCGCGACAACCAGCGCGGTGAGTGCACTCCGAAGTCGCCGCCGGCGACGGCACGCAGTCGTGTTTCGAAGTCCGCGAGAGTCGGCGGCGCATCCCGGTCCTCCGCCACACCGGCCGCGGGAACGATGACGCGGTACATCCCCTCCCCCAGCGGCATGAAGCCGAATCGCTTGTGGGTCCGGCGAACCTCGGCCGTGACAGCGGCCAGGGTCTCCGGCGACGCGGACACCGCCATCTCGCCCAGTAGGGTCTCGACCCTGCTGGGCTCTCCGGGGAAGCCCACACCGAGCAGCCCGCGCACCGTGCTGCGGCCGCCGTCGCACCCGACCAGGTAGCGCGAGCGCAGACGCGTGCCGTCGGCCAGCACGGCGGTCACCCCGTCGTCGTCCTGCTCGATCTCGATCATTTCGCTGCCGCGCCGGATCTCGGTCCCGAGTTCGAGTGCCCGCTCGGCCAGGATGCGGTCGGTGACGGGTTGCGGAATCCCGAGGACGTAGGAGTGGGCGGTGTCCAGGTCATCGGGCCACTTGCTGCTCAGGCCCGCGAAGAAGCCACCTACCGTGAACTGCTTTCCCTGCTCCAGGAACCGGTCGAGCAACCCACGCTGATCCATGATCTCGATGCTGCGCACATGCAGACCGAGTGCACGGACGAACGCGGGTGGTTCTTCCTGCTTCTCCACCACCAGTGTGCGCACACCGTGCAGTCGCAACTCCGCGGCGAGCATCAGACCGGTCGGCCCTGCCCCGACAATGGTCACGTCGAACATGTTTTCCCTCCGCCGTTTTCGTTCCGGCGGACGATTCTGCGGCACAACCGGGGCCTTGCCGCAAGGCCCCCACTGCGCTATATGTTGAAAGTGGAAGGGATCCGTTTCCGATCCCGTGCTCCGGTCCCGTGAGCCCCCCGTGCGCATCCACCGACGCCGGAACGGCGATGTCACGGCGACGTCGTCGGCACGATCGCCGAGCACGTGGTAGTGGCGGGCCAGGTCGGGTTCCACTGTCCTGCAGCGGCATCCGCTGCTGCTCGGGAGGTGCGGGCTTCCCGAACCGCTTCTCCAGGAACTGTGTGATCGAGGTGGGGCGGACCCGAGGAGGCCGATTCGGGACGCCGGCCCGCGATGAGTTTCCCGAGCCGGTGCGGTCTGTATGGCTGAGGCTCCGCGCAACCGGCGGGGAGCAGCCACAGAACGGGAGCTCGCCATGACCGCCGCATTCCCCCGTACCCGCACCGCGCCCGGGTCGGCCACCGTTTCGCCTCGGGCCCGCATCGCCGGCCTCGTCGTCACCGCGCTGGTGGTGGCTTTCCTGCTGTTCGACGCCGTCATCCACCTCGCGAACATCCAGCCGGTGAAGGACTCGATGGCCGAGTACGGCTTCCCGGAGTACGCGCCCTACGTCATGGGTGTGGTGATGCTGGTGTGCCTGGCGCTGTACCTGACGCCGGTCACGGCGATCCTCGGTGCCGTGCTGCTCACCGGGTACCTCGGTGGCGCGGTGGCCTGCAACATCCTCACCGAGCAGCCGCTGCTGTCGACGATCCTCTCGCCGGTGTACGTCGGCATCTTCGTGTGGGGCGGGCTGTACCTGCGCGACGCCCGCGTCCGGGCGATCATGCCGCTGGTGCGGGCGTGAACACCTGATAGTCGACGAGGACCGGCGCGGTTCGAAGGGCTGGGTGCCGAGGGCGGTACCGCGCAGCCGACGACGGTGAGGACGGCCACTTGTCGGGTCGGCCTACGCTGGTCGGCGTGAAGAAATACCTGCCCGCCGCCGTCGTCGACGTCCTGCTCGTTCTGATCTTCGCCGCGCTCGGCCGGAGGAGCCATGAGGAGGCCTCGACGATCGGCGGCCTGCTCACCACGGCATGGCCGTTCCTGACCGGTCTCGCGGCGGGCTGGATCGTCACGCTCGGCCTGTACCGGGACAAGTTCGATTCGCGGCTGGCGGTACCGACCGGCGTGATCGTCTGGCTGTCGACTCTGGTGGTCGGCATGCTGCTGCGGGTGGTCAGCGATCAGGGCACCGCGTTCTCGTTCATCGTCGTCGCCGCGTCGTTCCTCGGGCTGTTCCTCATCGGCTGGCGTGCTCTGTACCAAGCGGTCCGTAAGCGTCGTACTCTCGCGTGATCCCGTCGCATGAACAACCGGCACGGAAGAGACACGCGGAGGGGCCGATGACGTCGAAGGTCGAATCCCAGGGAACCGAGTCCGACAGGGGATTCTTCGGACAACCGTTCGCACTCGCGAACCTGTTCGGCGTCGAGATGTGGGAGCGCTTCTCGTTCTACGGCATGCAGGGCATCCTGCTGTACTACCTGTACTACTCGGTGTCCGACGGCGGACTGGGGCTCGACAAGGCCGCGGCCACCAGCATCGTCGGCGCGTACGGCGGCACGGTGTACCTGTCGACGATCGTGGGGGCGTGGGTCGCCGATCGGCTTCTCGGCTCGGAGCGCACCCTCTTCTACAGCGCGTGCCTGATCATGCTGGGGCACATCAGCCTGGCGATCATCCCGGGTCTGGCGGGCGTGGGCGTCGGACTGGTGCTGATCGCGTTCGGCAGCGGCGGGCTCAAGGCCAACGCGACATCCCTCGTCGGCGATCTGTACACACCCGACGACGAACGCCGGGATGCGGGTTTCTCGATCTTCTACATGGGCATCAACCTCGGTGGCCTGATCGGTCCGCTGATCACCGGATGGGCGCAGAAGAACTGGGGCTTCCACGTCGGGTTCGCGCTTGCCGCAGTCGGAATGGCGCTCGGCCTCGTCCAGTACACGCTGGGGCGCAAGCACCTGCACGGGGTCGGATCGGCGGCCCCCAACCCGCTGCCGGCGGCCGCGCGTCCTCGGGTCGCGGTGATCGCGATCGTGGCGATCGCCATCGCGTTCGCGTTCTCGTTCGCCGGGGTGATCACTGCCGCCAACCTCTCCGAGATCGTGGTGGCGCTGACCATCGTCGCCGCGGTGGCGTACTTCGCGGTGATCCTCACGAGCCGGCGGATCACCCCCGTCGAGCGCAGTCGCGTGGTGGCGTTCATCCCGATGTTCATCGCGAGTGCCGCCTTCTGGTCGCTGTTCCAGCAGCAGTTCACCACCGTCGCCATCTACGCCGACGCCCGCCTGGACCGCAATCTCTTCGGCTGGGAGTTCCCACCCACCTGGGTGCAGTCGATCAATCCGGTGTTCATCATCGTCTTCGCCGGTGCGTTCGCGGCGCTGTGGACCAAACTCGGCTCGCGCCAGCCGTCCTCGCCGATCAAGTTCGCGCTCGGCACCGGCATCATGGGCATTGCGTTCCTGTGCTTCATCCCGATGTCCGGCGGCGGCCCCAACAGTGCCCCGCTGCTCGGGCTCGCCGGGATCCTGCTGCTGTTCACCTTCGCCGAGCTGCTGCTCTCGCCCGTCGGGCTGTCGCTGTCCACCAAGCTCGCCCCGGCCGCGTTCCACACCCAGATGGTGGCGCTGTTCTTCCTGTCGGTGGCGCTCGGTTCGAGCCTGGCCGGCACGCTGTCGCAGTTCTACGACGAGTCCCACGAGGTGTCGTACTTTGCGACCGTCGGCTTCGCATCGCTCGGCATCGGTGTACTTCTCGCCGTGCTGACGCCGTGGATCCGCCGCCTCATGCGCGGCGTCCAGTGAGTCCCTGAGCCCCCCACTGCCCTGCCCTCCCCCTCCCCCGGCCCTCCACTCCCTCCCCCTCCCCCTCGCGTTTTGCGCACTTATCGCGCCGGATCGCGCCCCGAAACCGCGATAAGTGCGCAAAACGCGGGGGTGGAACAGGGGGGGTGGGCGCGGGTGGAACAGGGGTGGGTCAGCGGACGAGAAGGTCTCGGACGTGGGCGGTCTCGTTCACCGACGCCACCCGCCGGGCACCGTTGCGCGAGATGAGCACGCGGCTGAGCGACACGTAGTCGATCGGGAAGGTCAGCGGACGCGGCAGTTCCAGCATGTCCTGCAGCACGACATTGATCACCCCGCCGTGCGCGACGACCACGACGGTGTCCGCATGGTTCGACTGCGCGACAATTGCGTCCACAGCCTCCCGGACCCGGCGGCGGAACGCGTCCTCGTCGACGAAGTCGGGCAGCAGCCCGGCCCGGATCCGTTCGAACGCCTCCGGCATCCGCTCGCGCGCCTCGTGGATCGGGATGTAGTACCGCTGATCGGCGTCGTACTCCGCGAGCCGCTCGTCGATCACCGGGCTCACACCCAGCGATTCGACGAGCGGGCCCGCGGTCTCGATCGCCCGGAGCTGCGAGCTGGTCACCACCCGCGCGACCGCGACGTCGGTCAACGCGGACGCCAACCGCCGGGCCTGCCGACGTCCCAGTTCGGTCAGGCCCGGGTCGGCGCGCCCCTCGGCGACGGCTACGTGCTCGGGCAGCGCGTGCCGGACCAGGATCACCTGCACGGTCAGGCCCCGTAGCCCGACGCACCGGCCCGGGTGAGCACCATCTTCGACACCACCGCCCGGTTCGACAGCCGCAGCACCGCGTCGACGAGTTCGACGACGTCGCCGACGGTCAGCATCGTGTCGGCCGGAATGGTGTCCTTGGTCCACTCGGACATGTCGGTGTCGACGTAGGCCGGCGCGATCGCGGTGCCGGCGACACCGTTGCCGGACTCCTCGGCGTTGAGCGTTTCGACGAGGGAGAGCAGCGCTGCTTTCGTCGCCCCGTACACCGCGAGGTTCGCCTCCGCGTACACGCCGGTGATCGACGACACGGCAACCACTTTCGCACCGTTCTGCGGGTTCTCCGCGGCGCCTTCTCGTAGCAGCGGGAGTGCGCGTTGCAGGAGCGTGAACGGCGCCGTGAGGTTCACGGCGACGGTCTTCTCGAATCGCTTCATCGGGTACTCGCCGATCGGTCCGGCGGTGCCGACCCCGGCATTGAGGACGAGCGCGCGCATCGACCCGAACCGCTCCTGGTGTGCACCGGTGAGCACCTGCGCTGCGTCGGGATCGGCCATGTCGGCGGCGATCGCGACGACGTCGGGCGCGCCGGCTGCCCGCAGTTTCTCGGCGACGGCGTCGAGCCGGGACGCGTCCCGCGCGGTGACGGTGAGCCCGTAGCCCTGCGCCGCAAGCCGCTCCGCGATGCCGAGTCCGATGCCGCGCGACGCGCCGGTGATCAGTGCGCTGGCCGTCACCGCTGTCCCTCCATCGCGGCGAGTCCGGCGGCGACGAGTGGGGGCACCGCTTCGCAGGCGTGCGCGAATCCCTCGCCCGTGGTGGCCCCCGCCAGATGCCGGTGGGTGATGCCCTCGGCGATCACGGCGAGCTTGAAATTCGCCAGGCCCAGGTAGAAACCCCAGTGGTCGAGGGGTGTTCCGGTCGCCTCCGAGTACATCTGTGCAATCGCGTCCGCCGACGGCAACCGCGGACTCGTCCACGCCGCCGGTTCACCCAGGATCACGTCCAACGCAGGATGCCGATAAACGCACATCTGCGCGAGGTCGGCGAGTGGATCCCCGAGCGTCGACAACTCCCAATCCACCACCGCCACCACCCGACCGGGATCGTCGGCGGCGACGAGGGTGTTGTCGATCCGGTAGTCGCCATGCACGATCGCCGTCCGCGACGTGGCAGGCACCGCGTCCTGCAGCAACGCGTGCAGTCGCTCGAGGTCCGGGAGTTCTCGGGTCTTGACCCGCTCCCACTGCCGCGCCCACAGCGCCACCTGCCGCGACAGGTATCCCTCCGGCCGTCCGAAGGATTCGAGTCCCACCGCGCGGTGATCGACGGCGTGCAGCGCGGCGAGCACCCGCACCAATTCCCGCACGCACGAGTCGATCTCGGAGTCGGTGAGTGCGCCGAGCTCGTCGACGGTGCGGATCACGCGGCCGTCGACGAACCCGGTGACCGCGAACGGCGCACCCAGCACCGAGTCGTCCTCGCACAACACCACCGTGGGCGCGACCGGCACCGCCGCCCCCTGCAGCGCCGCGCACACCCGGTACTCGCGGGCGACGTCGTGCGCCGACGGCGTCAGCCCCGCGGTCGGTGGCCGCCGCAGCACCCAGCGGGAGACGCCGTCGGACACCTCGAACGTGAGGTTGGACTTGCCGCCCGAGATCAGCCGCGCCCGCAGCTCACCCGCCGTCGCCACACCCTGCTCGCCGAAGAAGCGTCGCAGCGCAACCAGGTCGAGGCCGTCGAGGCCCGTGGCCGTCACGACCGGCCCTCCTCGCGTGCGGCCCGCTTCGCCTGGCCGACGACTCGTTTCGCGAGCGCCCAGCGATGCACCTCGGACGGGCCGTCGTACACCCGGAACGGACGCACCTCCCGCGACAGCCGGGCCAGCGGCAGGTCACCCGAGACGCCCATGCCACCGCACATCTGGATCGACCGGTCCACGATCCGGAAGATCGCCTCCGCCCCGAAAGTCTTCGCGATCGACGTCGAATCCGACGCGGTCCCACCCTGGTCGAGTTCCCAGCACGCACGGGTGAGCAGCGCATGTGTGGCGGCGATGTCGATCTCGTTGTCCGCGACCATCTGCTGCACCATCCCGAGGTCGCCGAGCCGGGAACCGAATCCCTCGCGCCGGGCGACGTAGTCGACCGCGACGTCGTGCCCGCGGCGGGCGGCGCCGAGCCACCGCATCACGTGCGTCATCCGGGCCGGACCGAGCCGCACCTGTGCGTACGCAAAACCCTCGTCCACCGCACCCAGCACCGCGTCGTCCGGCACGAACAGATCCTCGAAGAACACCTCGCAGTGCCCACCGATCATCGCCCGGTCCAACGTGTCGATGTGCCGGCCCACCCGAATCCCGGGTGCCGACGCCGGAGCGAGGAACATCGTCGCACCGCCCCGGTCCCCCGGAGCACCGGACGTGCGGGCCATCACGATGAAGAATCCTGCGCCGTCGGCACCGGTGATGAACCACTTGTGGCCGTTGATCTTCCACCCGCCGGGCGCCTTCTCCGCGCGCGTCGTCAACGCCGAAGGGTCGGATCCCGCGCCCGGCGCCGGCTCGGTCATCGCGAACGCCGACCGCACCTCACCACGCGCGAGCGGGCCGAGGAACTCCTCCTTCTGCGCGGGGCTCGCGACGTGCGCGAGCAGATGCACATTGCCCTCGTCCGGGGCTGCGATGTTCAGCGCCGTCGGCCCGAACAGCGAGTACCCGGCCGCCTCGAACACCGGGGATCGATCGCTCATGTTCAGACCGAGACCACCGAACTCGACGGGCGCGTGCGGCGCCAGCAGACCCCGCCCCTTCGCCTCCGCCTGCATCTCGACCCGGATCGTGTCGCCGCCGGCCGCGGCGATGTCACCACCGTGCGCGTCCTCGATCGGCAACACCACGTCCCGCACGAATTCCCGCGTCCGTTCGACGAGGCTCAGCACCTCGGATGGATAGGACAGGTCGACAGCCATGTAGAGACCTCCTCAGCTCGCACCGACCGATCGATCGCTCGGTAGGGCCACAGTGGCACGACGGTGCCCACGGGGTCAATCCCCGCGCAACGGAAGCGGACAAACCAACCGATCGCTACCCTGGTCGGAGCCATCGACTAGGGAGGGACGATGACCACAAGTCCGGATCGCACGAGAATCGAGTTTCCCGGCATCAGCTCGCGGGCCTGGGAACACCCGGCAGACCGGGCAGCGCTCGTCACACTGCGCACCCTGAAAGGCTTCGACACGATCCTGCGGACCCTGTCGGGTCTGCTGCGCGAACGTCAGCACCGCCTCATGTACCTCGCCACGTCCATCCGTGTCGACGAACGTCAGTTCCCCGACCTCGACGACCTGCGGCGGGACTGCGTCGAGATCCTGGGCGCCGACGAGACACCGGAGCTCTTCGTCTTCCAGTCCCCCGCCGTGAACTCGTTCACGATCGGCATGGACAAGCCGTTCATCGTGGTCACCACCGGCCTGCTCGATGTGATGAACTACGAGGAGCAGCGCTTCGTCATCGGCCACGAACTGGGCCACGCGCTGTCGGGACACGCGGTGTACCGCACCATCCTGTTGCACCTCATGCGCCTCGCCGGAACCATCGGCTGGGTGCCCATCGGCGGCTGGGCCCTGCGCGCGATCATCGCGGGACTGATGGAGTGGCAACGCAAATCGGAGCTCTCGGGGGATCGAGCGGGCCTGCTGTGCAGCCAGGACGTCCATACCGCGCTGCGGGTCCAGATGAAACTGGCCGGCGGATCGCGGGTCAGCGAGATCGACCCGGACGCGTTCCTGGCGCAGGCCGCGGAGTACGACGCGAGCGGCGATCTGCGCGACGGTGTTCTCAAACTCCTCAATATCGAGCTGCTCTCCCACCCGTTCTCGGTGCTCCGCGCAGCCGAGTTGAAGCGATGGGTGGACGACGGCGAGTACGCGCAGATCCTCCGGGGCGAGTATCCGCACCGGTCGGCCGACGACGACGCACGGATCGGCGACGAGTTCCGCAATGCCGCCCGGACTTACAAGCAGAACTTCGACCAGTCGGACGATCCGCTGATCCGGGTGCTGCGTGACGTCGGCAGCGGCTTGGGCGATGCCGTCGGCGCGGTAGGCCACGGTGTCGGCGAGGTCGCCGCGGACATCAAGGAGCGCTTCTCCCACTGGCGCAGGCACTCGGGCGACTGACGCGGGCGCGACCGCCGGCGTGCGTCACACCGCGCCGGCGGCGCCCCGAGCGATCACCAGGTACCGATCCACCAGCACCTCGGGGGTGAGCGGGCCGTCGGGCCGGTACCAACTCGCGACGGCGACGCACATCGTGGTCACCGCCCGGCTGGCGTCCTCCGGGTAGGGCGTGGAGAAGTCACCCGACCGCACGCCGTCCCGCACGATCTCGTCGAGCATCCGCTGCTGCTCGTCGCGCATGCCGACGAAGGCGTCCCGAGCCCCCGGCTCCATGCTGCGCATCTCGGTGGACGCGACGAACGCCTGCTCGCGCCGGAACATGTGGAACCGCAGCAGCGATTCGACGACGGCGTCGAACTGCTCACGCGGCGACGACCCCGCTTCCGCGAGCGCCTGCCGGCTGCGGCCGAGCAGATCGACCATGCTCCCCTGCGTCAGCGCCACCAGCAGCGCATGCTTCGACGGATAGTGGTGGTAGAGACCGGGCACCGACAGTCCTGCACGCGAGGCGATCTCGCGGATCGATGTACCTTCGTAGCCCCGCTCCGCGAACAGGTCGAGGGCCGCCGCGAGCGGCCCCGGCAACGCGGCGTCGTCGTAGTGCCGCCACGAGCCGGGTATCTGGTCGGTTGTCATTCCCCCACCGTAAGCCAGACAGTTCTGCTCCCCTGCCGCAGCGTCACTGCGCCGGCGGCTTGGCCATTTCCCGCATCAGCAGATCGGTCATCTTGACGGCGCGGTCGCCGCCGTCGGCGTCGGCGACGAACACCGCGAAGGCGAGGTCACCACGCGATCCGAAGAACCAGCGGTCGGTGTCGTTCCCGGACGCGACACCCATCAGGTCGGGATGCCCCTTCAGGAAGGAGGCGGATCCCTGCTGGACGTTGTCGCGCATCGTGTTACGCAACTGGTCGGTGACGGCTGCCGGCAGCGCGTTCTCGGTGTTCTTCGCGGCGGCCTGTTGCCCTTCGACGATCATCGGCAGCGGGGCGCTGCCGCGCGCGACCGACGCGGCCATCATCGCGAGGCCGAACGGGCTCACCTTCTGCTCGGATCCGTTCTTCGACTTCATCACCTGGTCGACATTGGACTGCGACGCGGTCAGGACGGCGGTCTCGGGATCGAGACCGGGCATCTCGTAGTCGAGGCCGACGCCGAGTTGCCGGCCCGCCTTCTCGAGGTCGTCGTCGCTCACATCCTCAGGTGCGACGCCGGCCTGGGCGGCGGCCGCGGTGCGGACGAGGTCCAGAGAGTTGCCCGCAGGATAGAGGCCGGTGAACGCGATGGGCCCCTGCTCGATCGCTTGATTGTTCTGTGCTGCAGCGACAACGGCACCGGTGGACGGCCGGATCGCGACGATCACCGAGGGGGTGCCGACGCTCACCACCGCGTTCTCGGCGGCCAGCTGCAGCTGCGAGTCGAGGGTGGCCTTGATGTCGGGGCCGGGCGGGCCCTGGTAGCCCACCTGCTGCTGCACGGTGCCGTCGGGATCGACGACGTTGACGGCCCACCCGGCCGTGGCGTCCCGGTTCGCCTGCCACACCTTGCGCAGCGGGTCGAGCAGCGGCGTCACGATGCGCCGGTCCGTCGTGATCAGCTTGGGCTGCTTGTCGACGATCACCCCGGGGATCCCGGTGAGGTCCGTTTCCAGGTACTGGAAGTCCTGGTCACGCAACAACACTGCAACGACTCGCTGCCCGGGCTTGGCGGCGAGATCCTGTCGCATCGACTCGCCGGTAACGAGTGGGGCAACGGGCTCGAGAGCCTTCGCGAGCCGATCGGTCGTGGCCACCGGGTCGGATATCGACGCCGGATCCAACGTGACCGCGTTGATCGTCTGTTCCGCCATCAGGGGGTTACCGGCGCCGTCGAGCACCTTCGGCGGCGCGGCGTCGGTCCGGTCGTAGCGCACGGTTCGGCCGTGGCCGAGGGCCGGCGCGAGCAGCGTGGGATCCCACGAGATGCGCCACCCCACGGCCAGCTTCTTGACGCCTCCGTCGACGAAGTAGCTCCAGTCCTTGCCCTCGCCGAAGTTCCACGCCGCGTCCACGGTGAAGAAACCGGAATCGCCGTTGAGTTCCATGAACTGGGCCAGGGTCCACGTGGATTCCTTGGCGTCGAGACCGTCGAACATCTGCTGGATCGATTCCTCGGCAGCGTTCGGGTACGACGTCAGCTCGGCGGCAGCCTCGGCGTCACGGTCGTTGAGGGCGTCGACGAACCCGGTGACGACCGACTGCGCGCTCGCGTCGGACTTGTCTCCCACGCAGGACACGAGCGTGACGGCCAGGACGGCCACGAGGCCGAGCGGCACGGCAATCGCACAGCTACGCCGGACGCGGGGCGAGGCTCGGAAACCCATGGTCACAATCCTCCCGATTGTCACATCAGTAACAAGCACGGATCGCGCACGAAGGGGTCACGATTGCGCCACTGTGGCGCTCGGCCGATACCCTCCCGTTACCACCGCACCGTGTCCGGGTGCGCCGCGGGACTACCGGAGGAACCGCCCGGCAGCTTCCAGCGCGGGACCCGAACTATCCGCTCCCGCAACGAAAACCGCGAAAGCGAGGTCTCCATCCATGCCCACGAACCAACCATGTGGGCGTGTGCCCTCACCGTACTCCGCAGTGCCGGTCTTGCCCTCGAGGTTCGGCAGATCGGCGAGCGTCCTGGCGGTCCCGTCCGTTACCGTCTCGCGCATCATCGACCGCAGAGCCGCGTCGACGTCCGCGGGCGTCGGGGTGACGCTGCGGTCGGCGACGCCCGGCTTCCCGACGATCATCGTCGGGGCCGGCGTCGTCCCGTTCGCGATGGACGCCGCGACCAGCGCCATCCCGAACGGTGATGCCGTCACCGCGCCCTGCCCGATCGCGGACTCGACCCTTTCGGCGGGCGTCTGCGCGGTCGGCACCGTCCCGGTGACCGTCGTCAGCCCCGGGGTCACGTAGTCGACGCCGAGACCGAACTGCAACGCGGCCTGTTGCAGCGCATCCGGCGGCAACGACACCGCCAGGCGCCCCATCGTGGTGTTGCACGAGTGCGCGAACGCCGAGTGCAGCGGCACCGACCCGAGATCGAAATTGTCGTCGTTCGGGATCTGCCGGCCCTCGATGTTCTCGGTGCCGGGGCACGGCAGCACGGTGTCCGGGGTGACCTTCCCTGCCTGCAGTGCCGCCGACGTCGTGACGGTCTTGAACGTCGACCCCGGCGGGTAGAGGCCCGTCAGCGCGATCGCGCCCTGGGCGTCGGCGGGCGCGTTCTGTGCGACGGCCAGCACCGCACCCGTGGACGGCCGCAGTGCGACGATCGCGGCCGGCTGCGGAACACTCGCGAGCGCATCCTCCGCCCTGGTCTGCAAACGCAGGTCCAGTGTGGTGTCGATGTCCGGGACCGGGGCCGCGTCCTGCCCGGCCAGACGACGCGCCGTCCCGTCCGCGTTCACCAGCTGCACGGCCCACCCGGCGGACTCGTCCTGCTGCTCCTGCCACACGGTGGTCAGGTCGGCGAGTACCGGCGACGACAACGCCCGGTCCACCGTGAGCAGCCGGGTCTGCTGCACGAGCTCCACCCCGGGAACGGCTGCGAGCTGGTCCCGAACGGGCTCGACGTCCTGTTCACGCAGCGCGACCGCGGTGATCGGCTTGCCGTCGGACTTTCCCAGGTCCGCGCCGAGCGACTCGGCGGTGATGGTGGGGACGATCGGATTCAGCAGTCGGGCCAGGGCGGCGGTGTCCGCGGGCGCTTGCACGTCGACGAGTGTCACCACCTGCTGCGTCATGATCGGCTGCCCGTCACTCGCGCGCACCTCGGCGGGCGTCCCCGACGTGGGGGTGAACCGGACCGTGGAGCCGGCGGCGAGTCCGGGCGCGAGCACCGCGGGATCCCACGCGATCACGTCGCCGTCCACGCGGCCCTCGGTGGAGTACTGCCACTGCTTGCCGTCGCCGAAACTCCAGTCCGCGGCCAGGGTGAACGCGTCACCGTTCTCGGACACGGTGAACGACCGCCCCTGCGCGTTCAGACCGTCGAGCATCGCGGTGATGGCCGTCGACGCCGCCGCCGGGTCGCTCGTCAGATCTGCAGCCGCCTGAACGTCGCCGCTCGAGAGCGCGTCGGCGAACCGCTGTTCGGGTGAGGGGTCGCCGCCCCCGCAGCCGGACAGGACGAGTGCGGAAGCCACGGCCAGGACGGTCGCGGTGGTGCGGGGGCCGGGACGCGAGACAGACATGGACCCGATGATGCCCGAGAAACAGACTCCGCGGACGGTGGCGTCGCCGGAGCATCGGAGTAATCATGTAATCAGTGCATTAGGTATTACCCGATCGACCCGAGGAGGACGATCATGGGAAGCACACACGGCCACGGCGGGTTCGGAACCGGTGGCCACAGGTTCGGAAGACCCGGCGGCTGGCAACAGGCCGACGCGCCGGACGCCTCGGACGCCTCGGAGTGGTTCGCGGGACGCCTGCCCGACGACTGGTTCACCGGTCCCGCGACCGTGGAGGTCGACCGTGAGGAGATCGTCGTGTTCGGCGAACTTCCCGGCGAGGACACCGAGAACTCCGCGGCCGCGGAGGAGGGCCGGGTCGCCCGCTTCCGGGAATCGACCCGCCCCGCGCGGATGCAGATCGCGGACGAGGCTCAGGCCCGGTACGGACGCAAGGTTGCGTGGGGTGTGACGATCGGCGATCGACGAATCCTGTTCACGCATTTGGCCGTTCCGGTGATGACGCGCCTGCGTCAGCCCGAACGCAAGGTGCTGGACACGCTCGTGGACGCCGGCGTCGCCCGGTCCCGGGCCGATGCCCTGGCGTGGACGGTCAAGCTCGCCGGACAGCACGCCGAGGAGTGGCTCGCGGAACTACGGGAGGCGATGCGCAAGGTCGACGACCTCAGATCGACCGGCCCGCAGATCTGACACTCCGTCAGAGCACGACCTCGTTCAGACGACCCGTGGCGACGTCGAACACGAAGCCGCGCAACGACTCCGTGAGAGTCACGAACGGGCTGGCCTGGATGCGGCGCAGCGACTGGCGGACGTCCTCGTCGATGTCGGGGAACGCCTCGGCGGACCAGTTCGGCTTGATGCCGGTCTCGTCCTGGATGTCCCGCTTGAAGGCGTCGTCGGTGAAAGTGAGCATGCCGCAGTCGGTGTGGTGGATGAGGATGATCTCCCGGGTACCGAGCAGACGCTGGCTGATGGCGAGCGAACGGATCTCGTCGTCCGTCACGACGCCGCCCGCGTTGCGGATCACGTGCGCCTCGCCGGCGCCGAGTCCGAGGATCCGGTACACGTCCAGTCGCGCATCCATGCACGCGAGCACCGCGACGTGCTTGCTCGGGGGCAGCGGCAGCGGGCCGGTGAACGACTCGGCGTAGCGCTTGTTGTTCTCGAGGTAATCGTCGGTGACCGTCATCGGCGTCTCCCGGTTTCCTGAGGTGGGGCGGGGGTGGAACACCCACGCACACCTTCCATGATCGTCGCGGGCGCGGGCGGGCGGAAGCGTTCGACTCTTCCCGAGCGGAATAAACCGGTTGCATGCCGGTTGAACCGGTCATACCGTGGTCGACGTTCGTGTCTCCGATCGATAGGACAGGCCCTTGCTCCTGTAGAGGTGATCCCGCGCCCTGCGCGACGTGTGCCGAGGCATCCGTCTGCGCCTCGTCCGCACACCTCTCGGAGTTCTCATGGCACATCCGTCCGCGTCCGTCACCCTGTCCGATCTCACTTTCGCCTGGCCCGACGGTTCCCCCGTCCTCGACGGCCTCGACGCCGTCTTCGGGTCGGGACGCACCGGGCTCGTCGGGCTCAACGGCTGCGGCAAGTCCACCCTGCTGAAGCTGATCGCGGGCCGCCTGCAGCCGGCGCGAGGCTCGGTCACCGCCCACGGCACCGTCGGCTACCTTCCACAGGACCTGACGCTCGATCCGGGCGTACGGGTCGACGCGATCCTCGGCATCTCCGACATCCGACGTGCGCTGGCGCGCATCGAGTCCGGGGCCGGCACCGACGACGACTTCGACACCGTCGGTGCGGCGTGGGACATCGAGGAGCGCGCGGTGTCGATCCTGCACCGGCTGGGCCTACGACGCATCGTCGCCGACGTCGCCGATCTGGATCGGACGGTCGGCGAATTGTCCGGTGGCGAGACCACACTGCTCGGGCTCACCGCACAACTGCTGGGTGAGCCGGACGTCCTGCTGCTCGACGAACCGACCAACAACCTCGACGGCGCCAGCCGCAGCCTGCTCGACGCCGCGGTCCGACAGTTCCCCGGCACCGTCCTGCTCGTGAGCCACGACCGCGATCTGCTCGCTTCGGTCGACACGATCGCCGAACTCCGCGACGGGCGAATCCGGCTGTTCGGCGGCAACTTCGGCGACTACCAACAGGCGATCGAGGCGGAGCAGCAGGCCGCGCTCGCCGCCGTGCGCGACGCGCGCAGCGATGTCCGCAAGCAGGGCCGCGAACTGATCGAGGCGCAGATCAAGCTGGATCGTCGCGCGCGCTACGGCAAGAAGATGTTCGAGAACAAGCGCGAGCCCAAGATCATCATGGGCATGCGCAAGCGGGCCGCCCAGGAATCGGCGGGCAAGCTGCGCGGCAACCACATCGAGAAGGTCGACGACGCGAAGAAGGCGCTCACCGAGGCGCAGGACCGGGTGCGCGACGACAGGGAGATCCGTATCGACCTCCCGGACACCGCGGTACACCCGGGACAGCAGGTGATCGAGCTCGAAGGCGTCCGCCTGCGCAGCGGGCAGAGTCTCGACCTGACGGTGACCGGGCCCGAGCGGATAGCGCTCACCGGCCGCAACGGCATCGGCAAGACGACAGCGTTGCAGGAGATCGTGCGGGCCGGCGCGAAGGTGCCGTTCGGATTCCTGCCCCAGCGCCTGGACATCTTCGACGAGCAGATGTCGGTTGCGGCGAACGTCGCGGCCGCGGCGCCGCACGCGACCCCCGAACGGATCCGGGGCAGCCTGGCCCGGTTCCTGTTCCGCGGGTCCGAGGCCGACGCGCCCGTCTCGACGCTGTCCGGCGGCGAGCGACTGCGCGCCGCGCTCGCACTACTGCTGACTGCGGAGCCACCGCCGCGCCTGCTGCTGCTCGACGAGCCGACCAACAACCTCGACCTACCCTCGCTGACCCACCTCGCGCAGGCGTTGAACGAATACCGCGGCGCACTGATCGTCGTCAGCCACGACCGGCAGTTCCTGGCCGACATCGGCATCACGCGGTGCCTGGAACTGACCGAGGACGGGTTCGTCGACGCCTGACGCCGCCGGTATGACATCCGCCACAAATGAGGCGGTCCGTCCCGGCGGCTAGCACGGCAGGCATCGACGGCACTAGCGACGAACGTCCCGGATCGTCACCACACCCGCCACAGGGGCATCAAACGAACCGCTTGCGCTGCTTCGGTTTCCGACTCTCGAACGGCCTCGCTCGAGCGCGCCGGAAATCGCCGTAGCCTGGGGTAGACGAGCTGAGAGGTAGATGCCGTGAACGCCATCGAAACGACCCCGCCCGACCGCGCGAGGATCGACACGACGGATCACATCCGCGCGCAGTGGGAGGCTCGTTCCGTCACCACGGAAACGCGTGCGAAGCGGATACGCGTCCGGCGGATCCTGCTGGTGCTCGGCTCCGTGCTGGCCGTGGTCGGCCCGTCGATTCTCGCCGCGGCCATCGGCGTGCGAGCGGGTGAGGCCTTCCGCATCCTGCTCCTGACCGTCGTGCCGATCACTCTCGCGTTCTTGCTGTTGCGGCCGCGCTGACAGCGAACCGGACTATTCCGGAAAGCCTGTTCAGGTGTTCACATGACTCGATAAACTCGCTACCACCGATCCCCTCGCCCTCAGGAGGGCAGTGTGGCTGTCGAATACGCCGATGGGCAGAGTCAGATCGTCGCGATGCACATGAGCGACGGCATCATCGACGCCCCGACGTCGGCGCTGTTCTGGGCCGTCGCGATCGTCGGTGTCGGCGTCGCGATCTGGCGGGCGCGCACCGAACTCACCGAACGCACCGCGCCGATGGCCGGACTGGTCGCGGCCTTCATCTTTGCCGTCCAGATGATCAACTTCCCGATCCTGCCCGGTGTGAGCGGTCATCTGCTCGGCGGCGGGCTCGCCGCGATCCTGGTCGGTCCGTACACCGGCGCTCTGTGCATCGCGATCGTCCTCACCGTGCAGGCCCTGCTGTTCGCCGACGGTGGACTCACCGCCCTCGGTGCCAACATCACCAACATGGCACTGGTCGGCACCGCCGTCGGATACGCGGTGGCCGTCGCGTTGCGCCCGCTGCTCGCGCGACACGGCGATGCCGGAATCGGCATTCTGGCGTTCGTCTCCGCTTGGTGTGCAACGGTTCTCGCGGCGTCGATGTTCGTGGTGGAGTACGCGGTCGGCGGCGACGCGGTGACTTCGCTGCACGCCGTCGCCGCGTACATGTTCGGTACCCACGCGCTGATCGGGATCGGCGAGGGCATCATCACCGCATTCACGGTGGTCGCGGTCGCGCGGGCGCGTCCCGACCTGGTGTACCTGTTGCGAGCCCGACCCGGCGTCGCGCACGCGAAGGGAGCGATGTCGACATGACGACCTCCATCCGCACCCGGTCCCGCTTCCTGGTCGGCTTCGCGATCGCCGCGCTGTTGATCGCCGGAGTCCTGTCGTATCTCGCCAGTTCCAGCCCGGACGGTCTGGACTCGACCACCCAGCGTGGCTGCGACGTGGTGCAGGTCGACGGCGGCGAGCAGTTGGTGGGCGACTGCATCGCTCAGGGCGCGACCGATCATCATCTGTCGTCGTCGCCGCTGGCCGACTATTCGGTCCGAGGTGACTCCGCGCTGACCGGGGTCGCCGGGGTACTGGGGGTCGTCGCGGTGTTCGTGGTAGCCGGCCTGTTGTTCCGAACTCTCGCGCACCGCCGCCGGGAACCCTGACGTGTCGGGTTCCCACGCCCATCCGATGTACCTCGAAGGGTCGTCGCCGGTCCACCGATTGCCTCCCGAGGTGAAGATCCTCGCCGCCCTCGTCGGCGTGTTCGCCGTGGTGGCCACCCCTCGCGACGCGTTCTGGGCGTTCGCCCTGTACCCGGCGATCCTGGTGCCGGTGTGGCAGATCGCGGGGATCACGCTGCGCTGGTTGGCGCCCCGCATGCTCGTCGAACTCCCGTTCGTCGTCCTCGCGGTGCTGCTGCCGTTCGCGGAGGAAGGCGATCGCGTGGCCGTCCTCGGCCTGTCGCTGTCCGGGCCCGGCCTGCTGGCGGCGTGGAACATCCTCGCAAAGGGCACCCTGGGCGTGCTGGTCTCGCTCACGCTCGCGGCGACCACGCCGGTGCGATCGCTGCCGGCCGGGCTGTCGCGGCTGCGTCTGCCGGGCATCGTCGTCACCGTCGCGACGCTGATGCTCCGGTACGTGAATCTGCTTGCCGGCGAGATCGAACGGATGCGCATCGCACGCATCTCCCGAGGTGACGACCCCCGGACCCTGCACCAGGTAGGGGCCACCGCGCGCGGCGTCGGCGGGGTGTTCCTCCGCTCGTACGAGCGGGGCGAGCGCGTTCACCTCGCGATGCTGTCCCGCGGGTTCACCGGCACCGTCCCGCTGTACGCGCCGCCGGCCCGGGGTCGCGACTGGTGCCTCGCGCTTGCGCCGGCCGTGTGCGCCGTCGCAGTCGCCGTCATGGCCTGGACGGTGTGAGATGTCGGTTCCCGCAATCCGAACCGACAGTCTCGTCTTCGAGTATCCGGATGGTCGCCGAGCGCTCGACGGCGTCGACTTCGAGGTCGCGGCGGGCGAACGCGTGGCGATCCTGGGACCGAACGGCGCCGGCAAGACCACACTGATCCTGCAGCTCAACGCCGTGCTGACGGCGACGTCGGGCACCGTGCAGATCGGTGACCTCGCCGTGGCCCGCGAGAACCTGCGGGAGATCCGGCGCCGGGTCGGGGTGGTGTTCCAGGACCCGGACGACCAGCTGTTCATGCCGACGGTCGCCGAGGACGTCGCGTTCGGCCCCGCCAACTTCGGGGTCCGCGGCGGCGAACTGGAGCGCCGGGTCGCCGAGGCGCTCGCGCAGGTCGACATGGCCGAGCACGCGCAGCGGAGCGCCGGTCATCTCTCCGGCGGTCAGCGTCGACGAGTCGCGCTCGCAACGGTTCTCGCGTGCCGGCCCGACGTACTGGTGCTCGACGAGCCGTCGAGCAATCTCGACCCGGTGGCGCGTCGCGAACTCGCCGACGTGCTCACAGGGCTCGACACGACGCTGTTGCTGGTCACCCACGACCTGCCGTACGCCGCCCAACTGTGCCGGCGTGCGGTGGTTCTCGACGAGGGTCGGGTTGTCGCGGACGACCGGATCGAGCGCATTCTCGGGGACACCGAACTGCTGGCGGCGCACCGCCTGGAACTGCCGTGGGGCTTCTCGGTTCCCGCTTCGGCCCCCGAGGGGTGACCGAAGCGACGCAGCAGGCCGTTCAGTCGGTGGTGCTGTCGCGCTCGGCCGCCTCACTCGGGTGCTGTTGCGCGCGGCGGAGTTCGGTGTTGATCCGCTGGGCTTCGCTGAGCTGGTCCTCGAGAACGATGATGCGGCAGGCGGCCTCGATAGGGGTGCCCTGATCGATCAGTTCACGCGCGCGTGCGGCGATGCGGAGTTGGTAGCGGGAATAGCGGCGGTGACCGCCCCCGGATCGCAACGGGGTGATCAGCTTCGCGGTGTCGAGGCTGCGGAGAAACGCCTGCGTGACACCGAGGATTTCGGCGGCACGGCCCATGCTGTACGCAGGGAAGTCCTCGTCGTCGAACTTGTCTCCCGGGCCGGCGGCGTCGGGGCTGTTGCTGTCTGACTTCGGCGGAATGTGCGTGTCGCCTTTCGTGTGCACGGACGGGGGCCCCGGCGCCTGTGCGGCGCCGGGGCCCGAGGGGATTTACTTACCTGTTCCCCGCCTCGGCGGACGGGACGCGATCTTGTAACAGCTGACCGTGCACCACCTCCCGGTTTGGGGATCTTCCTTCGATGTTCCGGGGCAGTGATCTCGCTACCGCCCCGGGTGCGGCGCCCAACTCACCGGCGCCGCAGGTCCTGCAACTACCTGTTCCCTGCACTACCGAGGCGATCGTGCTGCCCGGTAGATGGCGGGACGCGTCGAGTACTTCCGAAACACATCAACACACCTTCTCGACGCGTCCCGCCCTACTCACCAGTTCTTTCCTTCACGCAGGTCTTCGTCCTCTTACCTGCCTTCTTGGATCCTTCTGTATCGACGAGAGAAACAGTACAACGGACACCGTCAATTGTCTACAGCGGCCGCTGTAGAAATTCACGTGATGGTCGTCACGCCCCGAACGCGCGGCCGACGCCCCCGACCGCAGACCCCCTACCGGCGGCGGGCCTCTCCGAGAAGCGCCCCAGGCGGGGATTGGTCTGCTGCAGTTGCCAATCGGTCCAATGCTCGAGACTTCCCGCCTCGTCGGCGTCGAGGCGGTCGCAGATCAGGTCCCAGTGCACCGCCACCCGGTCCCCGATCCGCAGGTCCGGGACGAAGGATCCGGAGCCCACGTTGCGCCGGGCCGGCCGGTCCTCGAGCGGTCCGAGGGCGAGTCGACGGCCGTCGAACTGCAGTCCGCGCGAGCGGACGGTCGCCGTCTGCGAGGTCAGGGCGACCACGACGCCGTTGCGGATGCGACACGAATCCAGCACGTGCATCGGCTGCGGCATGCCCGTATCGAGCAGGCGCGTCCACGGGTAGACCCCGAACACGTGGAACGCATGCGTCGGTGCGGCCTCGGGCAGGAGATCGTCGGTGAGGTACTTCCAGTAGTGACCGGCCCGAGCCCCCAAGCGGGCCAGTAATTCCCGGCCGAACCGCGCCCGGTCGACGGCCGCCGTCACCTCGTTGCCGGTCCAATAGCCGCGGACCACGCGCCCGTCGAGCGGATCATCGATGCCCGCGAGTTCGGCCAGCAGCTCCTGGTACGGCCACGCGCCACTGAACTGTCGCGCGACGGCGTCCACCGCTGCCGACCCCGCGCCGACTCCCCCGCACGCCACCGTCTCGAGAGTCGCCGCACCGGCGGGTCCGCAGTAGCCGAGAGCGTTGGGCGCGTACGCGTACCGCGCGAACAGTACGCGGCCGGCATCGACCCCGGTGGTCACTCGGGTCTCCGACCCACCAGCAGCGCCGTCTCCCGGTGCAGGCGCCCGAAGTTGTAGTACGCCGCGCACGCCCCCTCCGGCGACACCATGCACGTGCCGATCGGGGTCTCCGGGGTGCAAGCGGTGCCGAACACCTTGCACTCCCACGGCTTGATGACGCCCTTGAGGACCTCGCCGCACTGGCACGCCTTGGGGTCCGCGACCCGCACGCCCGGCATCGAGAAACGCTCCTCGGCGTCGAACTCGGCGTAGTCGGGATGGATCTTGAGCGCGCTCTGCGAGATGAAGCCCAGTCCGCGCCATTCGAAATGCGGTCGCAACGCGAAGGTCTCACTCATCAGCTTCAGGGCCTGCGTGTTGCCCTCCGGCCGGACCACGCGGATGTACTGGTTCTCCACCTCGCAGCGGCCGTCCCTGATCTGCTGCAGCAGCATGTGCACGGACGCGAGGATGTCGAGTGGTTCGAAACCGGCCACCACCATCGGCTTTCCGTACACCTCCGGGACGAAGCGGTAGGGCCGCAGCCCCACGACGGTCGAGACGTGGCCCGGGCCGAGGAAGCCCGACAGCCGCAGATCCGGCGACTCGAGGATCGCCTTGATGGGCGGGACGATCGTCACGTGGTTGCAGAAGATGCTGAAGTTGGTCACCCCTGTCTGCCGCGCCCGCACCAGCGTCACCGCCGTCGACGGGGCCGTCGTCTCGAACCCGACGGCGAAGAACACGACCTGCTTGTCGGGGTTGTCGACGGCGATCTTGAGCGCGTCCAGCGGCGAGTAGACGAACCGCACGTCCGCGCCGCGGGCCTTCGCCTCGATGAGGTTTCCTCGGGAACCGGGCACGCGCATCATGTCGCCGAACGTCGTGAAGATGACGTTCGGCTGTTCGGCGAGGTACATCGCGTCGTCCACGCGCCCCATCGGGATGACACACACGGGGCACCCCGGTCCGTGCACCAGTTCCACCGACCGGGGCAGCAGGTGTTCGATCCCGTGCCGGTAGATGGTGTGGGTGTGCCCGCCGCACACCTCCATGAACTTGAACTCGTCGTCGCCGGCGAGTTCGGTGATGGACCGGACCAGCGCCCGTGCCGCCGCCGGATCCCGAAATTCGTCCACGAACTTCATGGTGCAACCTCCTCGGTGACCCGCTCGGTCAGTTGATGCTCGACGAGTTGAACGCGTCGATCTCATTGACGTAGTCGGCGCCCATCTTCTGCACCTGGTCCAGTGTCAGCGCGGCCTCGGCCTCGTCGATCTTCGCCATCGCGAAGCCCACGTGGACGAGAACCCAATCGCCGACGACCAGACCCTCGTCGGCGAGCAGACGCACGCTGATGGTGCGTTGGACCCCGTTCACGTCCACCTTCGCCAGGCTCTGCTCGGTGTCCACCATCTGCACCACCTGGCCCGGAATGCCCAGACACATGGCCGGCTCCTTCCTCGCTCAACAGATCCGCGGCAGCGGGTCGCCGACGAGCATGTCGACGATCCGGCTGCCGCCGAACGCGGTTCGCAGGGCCACGATGCCCTCGGGTTCGGCGAGCACCTCGCCGACGATTGCGGCGTCCTGGCCGCCCGGGCATCCGCGGAGCGCCGCCAGCCCTGCCTCGGCCTCGCGCTCGGGCACGATCGCGACGAACTTGCCCTCGTTCGCGACGTACAGCGGATCGATACCGAGCAGATCGCACGCCCCCGCCACCTGCGGCAACACGGGGAGCGACGTCTCGTCGAGGATCACCGCGAGACCGGTGGACTGTGCCAGCTCGTTGCACACCGTCCCGACGCCGCCGCGGGTGGCGTCGCGCATCCACCGTGTCGACGGTGCCGCGTCGAGCAGCGCGTGCACCAGACCGTTGATCGGTGCCGTGTCCGATCGGATGTCGGCCTCGATCGCGAGTTCGCCCCGGGCGAGCATCACCGCCATCCCGTGCTCACCCATGGTGCCGGACAACAGGACCCGGTCCCCCGCCTGCACGTATTCGGGTCCCAGCCGCGTCGTCACCGGCAACGCCCCCACCCCGGCGGTGCAGATGTAGACGCCGTCCGCGGCGCCCTTGCCGACCACCTTGGTGTCACCGGTCACCACGTGGACACCGGCCTGGGCGGCCGAATCGGCTATGTCGGCGACGATCTCGCGCAGCAGCGCGATCTCGAAGCCCTCTTCGATGACGAACGCCGCCGACAGCCACAAAGGCCGCGCCCCGGCCACCGACAGGTCGTTGACGGTGCCGTGCACCGCGAGGTTCCCGATCGACCCGCCCGGGAACTGCAACGGCTGCACCACGAACGAGTCGGTGGAGAACGCGATCCGCTCTCCCGACGGCAGGCTCAACGCCGCGGCATCACCGAGTTGTTCGAGCTGCGGGTTGCGCAGCGCCTCCACGAACACTGCGTCCACCAGCGCCGCGGAGGACTTTCCGCCCGCACCGTGCGCGAGCGTGACCACGTCCTCGAGCAGACGTGGGCGGCGCTTGCGGAACGATGCGATGCGTTCGAGGACTCGGTCCTCGCGGTCGGCGGCCGTGGTCGGATCCGTCGTCATGGGCCTAGCCCTCCTGTCCGGTGGTCGCTTCGGGCGCCGCGGCTCCCCGCGACAGGTGGTCCTGGGCGGCCTCCCACAGCCGGTATCCGACCAGTGCGTGGCTCTCCTGGATGCGGTGGATGCTCTGGGAGCGGATGGTGAAGCAGTAGTCCAGGTCCTCGCTCACCGCCATCCGGCCGCCGTCGTGCCCGGCGAACCCGATTGTGAGCAGTCCACGCCGTCGCGCCTCGGCCAGCGCGATCATGAGGTCGTCGGAGTTGCCCGACGTCGACAGCGCGATCGCCATGTCGCGGTCGTGAGCGTGGGCGATGATCTGCCGGGAGAAGATGAGGTCGAATCCGACGTCGTTGCCGAGTGCGGTCACCACCGCCTGGTCCGCAGCGAGGGACCAGGCCGCGACGGGCCTACCGCACGCCGGCCGACTGAACAGCGACGCGAGGGTGGCGGCATCGGTGGAACTGCCGCCATTGCCGAAGGTGTAGAGGCGACCGCCCTGGGCGAATCGCTCCGCCATCCGGGCACCGGCCTCGCGGATCTCGCCGCCCCACTCGGCGATCGAGTCGTGCTGCAGCCTCGCACTTTCCGTTGCCTTCGAGCGCGCCGACGACGCCAGGTCGTCCAGCAGCGCCTCGGCGCCCTCCTCGTGGGCGTCGATGAAGGGGTACAGGAAGTCCGTCTCCTCCGAGCGTGGTCCGGGTGTGGTCACGGCCGTCCCTCCTCGTTCGGATCGATGCGGGTGATGGCGGCCCCGCCGTGGATCAGCAACAGGTCGCCCGCCGTGACATCGGCGATCAGTGTGGTGTCGACACGTTCCTCTCCCGCTGCCGTGCGCACCAGCACCCCGTCGATCGAGTCGCCCGGCACGAGAACCACTTCCGCGAGACGCCCCTCGTCGCTGCATGTGACGCACACGTCGTCGGTGCACTCCTCCGCCGGCGCGTCGAGCAGGCCCGGGTGTTCGAAACAGACGTGGGTGAGTTCCCACAGCAGGTGGTACATCAGTACGAACCGGCCGGTCGCCGGGATCATCGGATCGTCGGAGTCGACCCAGAGGATATGGGTCGCGGCGCCCGCCTCCGGCCGCGGTCCCGAGCCGATCCAGACCGTGTCGACGCCCCATGCCGGTGCACGCCGCACGATGTCCCGGACCTGCGGCTGATCCGCGGACGCCACCGCCAGGATCACGTCGCCGGGCCGCGCCGCCACGCGGCACTGGGCGACCGGATCGGGTTCGACGAGCGAGACCGACGGCAGCGCCCGTTTGCCCATGATCACCGGGTGCACGAACTCGACCGCGACGTGGTGCGCGTGTGGTTCCCACTGCGGCGAGACCACCCAGAGGGTCGCACCGTGCTGGAAGCGCCGCGCCAGGCCCAGGGCCGCGGAGGAGAGGTCGGCGGACAGCGCCCGGTCGATCAGTTCCACGGTGGTATCGCTCGTCGTCATGTCTGCACCTCGTCGATCGCTTCCGTTCGGCGCCGGGAACCGAGCAGCACCGCACCGAGCGCGGCCTGTCCCAGCGAGAGTCCACCGTCGTTGGGCGGCACCACGTGGTGGGTGAGTACTCGCCGCCCCTCGGCCTGCAGGCCGGCCCGGACGAGCGCGGTCAGCAGCCGGTTCTGGAACACTCCGCCGGTCAGTCCCACCGTCTCCACCCCGGACGCCGCCGTGACGTCGAGCGCGAGCCTCACCGTCGCGGAGGCCAGTGCCCGATGGAAGCCGAGCGCCAACGCCGACGGCGCGATGCCCGCCCGCACCCCCGAGACCAGACCGGCGAGCAGTTCGGCCAACCGCAACTGACCGTCCGCGACTCGCATCTCGATCGAGGCGGGGTGTCCCGCCGTGCGCGCGAGCGCCTCCAGTTCCACGGCGGCCTGTGCCTCGTAGCTGACGCGGTGCCGCACCCCGAGGATCGACGCTGCGCCGTCGAACAGGCGCCCGACACTGGTGCTGCGGGCACATCCCAGCCCGGAATCCAATTGCGCTGTCACCAGGGCGCGTTCGTCCGGCGCGAGGGCGCGGACGCACGGCAGATCGTCGGCCTCGTCGAGCAGGCCCACCTCGCGCAGCAGCGCCAGCGCGACCCTGGCCGGATTGCGCACCGCGGCATCGCCGCCCGGCAGCGAGAATGCTTGCAGGTGACCGGCCCGGGTGGCGTCGTGCACGTCTGCGCCCACGAGCAGCATCTCGCCACCCCAGACGGTGCGATCGCACCCGTAGCCGGTGCCGTCGAACGCGATTCCCAGCATCGGCGTGCCGATCAGCCGATGCTCCGCGGCGAGGGCCGCGACGTGCGCGTGGTGGTGTTGCACGGTCGCGAGCGGGACTCCGGTGCGGGCGCTGTAGTCCTCCGCCCAGTTCCGGGTCGAGTACCCGGGATGCTCGTCCGCCACCACCAGTTCGGGGCGCACATCGTGCAGCGCCGACGTCTGCGCCACCGCGGTCTCGAACGCGCGGCGACTCTCGAGGGTTCCCATGTCTCCGAGATGCCCGGAGCAGAAGGCGAACTCCTGCCGGGTGAGGCAGAAGGTGTTCTTCACCTCGGCCCCCACCGCGAGCACCGACGGGCTCGGCCCGCCCAGCAGAACCGGCAGCGGCGCGTAGCCGCGGGAGCGCCGGATCGGCTGGACCGCGCCGGCCGCGACGGTGAGCACCGAATCCTCGCACGGCACCGCGATGTCCCGGTCGTGCATCAAGAACACGTCGGCGATGCCCGACAGGCGCTGCCGCGCATCGTCGTTGGTGAACGCCAGCGGTTCGCCGCCCCGATTTCCCGATGTCATCACCAGCAGTCGCGGCGGCGGCACTCGGCTCCCGGGCGTCGGCGCGAACAGCAGATGGTGCAGCGGCGCGTACGGCAGCAGGATGCCGACGTCGTCGAGACTCGGGGCCACCGCGGCCGCGACGACGTCCGTGGTCCTTCTGCGTAGCAACACGATCGGCCGGGCGGGGCCGGACAGCGCGGCCGCCTCGACGTCGTCGATCGAGCAGACCTCGCGCGCAGCCCGGATGTCCGCCGCCATGACGGCGAAGGGCTTCGCCGGGCGCGCCTTCCGCTCGCGCAGCAACTGTACGGCAGCGGGATTCGTGGCATCGCACACCAGGTGGAAGCCCCCGATGCCCTTGACCGCGACGATGCCGCCCTCCGCGATCGCCTGTTGGGCGATCCCGAGGACGTCGTCGTCGCCGTCGATCCGGGCGCCCCCCTGCTCGGCGAAGATGCGGGGACCGCAGTCCGGGCAGCAGATCGGCTGTGCGTGGTAGCGGCGGTCCGCGGGATCCTCGTACTCGCGCGCACATCGCGCGCACATCGGAAACGACCCCATCGTGGTGTACGGCCGGTCGTACGGCAGATCGGTGATCACCGTGTAGCGGGGCCCGCAGTTGGTGCAGTTGACGAACGGATGCCGGTAGCGGCGGTCCGTGGGGTCGGCCATCTCCCGGGCGCAATCCGCGCAGATCCCGACGTCGGGCGGCACCAGGGTGCGGGCGCCCGGGGTGCGCACGCTCGGCACGATCCGGAAGCCGGACGCACCCACGACCGGTTCGGACACGTGCTCGACCGTCACGTCGAGCACCACCGCCAGCGGAGGCGCGTCGCGTCGCACCCGCTCCGCGAACTCCGTGAGCACCCGCGGCGGGCCCTGCACCTCCACGAAGAAGCTCACCTCGTCGTTGCCGCAGTGACCGGCGAGACCGAGTTCACCGGCCAGGCGCGCCACGAACGGCCGGAAGCCCACGCCCTGCACCACCCCACGCACGGTCAGCCGGTGCCGCTCCACCGCGACCCGGCCGACCCGCGTGTCCGACACGGCCGTCACGGCGACGCGCCCCCGTCGATCCGGGGTTCACGGGGGCGGCCCATCATCTCCAGGCCCGCCATCGCCCGCGCCGCCCCGTCCGCGTCGACCCGTTCCACCGCGAAACCCATGTGGATCACCACCCAGTCGCCGGACTCGAGCACGGTGTCCTCGAGCATGCCGACGTTCACCTTGCGTTCGCGGCCCTCGACGTCGACCAGCGCCAGCTGACCGCCGTAGCCGTCGAGCATCCGAACCACCCGTCCCGGAATTCCCAGACACATCGCTCAGCCCTCCGCACAAACGCCGGCACCGAACTCGGCCAGCGCTGCCCGCACCGCGGCCGCCGCCTCGGGCACGGCACGAGACACCGGCTCCGACAACCCGATCCGCTCGTCGACGTCGCATACCTGGCAGCCGACCACGACGGTGCGCGGCAGCGTGCCACCCAGGGCCGCGAGGCTCGCGAACACCGACGCCGGATCCATCGCGTGGGCGTCGAGTCGCGGCGTCGTGTCCGGATTCTCGCGGTCCACCTCGAAGGCCCGCACCGCGCCGGGGGCGCCCCGATCGGGAACCGCGTCGACCAGCACCAGTCCGTCCCAGCCGTCCAGCAGGTCGTACGCGAGGTGCATGCCGCGAATGCCGTAGTCGACCGCGCGTACCCCGTCCGGCAGCGGGCCGGCCGTCACCGCCCGCAGCGTCTCCGGCCCGAAGCCGTCGTCGCCGAGGAAGATGTTGCCGATGCCCGCGACCAGTACGCGGGGCAGTGGCCCGGCCGTCACGCGGTCACATCCTTCGCATCCGCAGGTACCGCTGCATGTCCGGGATCGAACGGATCGCGATCCACGCGCCGGCCGCGGCCACCGCGGCGAACAGCACGGTCGAGACCATTCCCACTGCCCTCATGACTGACTCTCCTCTCGGTCGTCCGCCCCGCCGGCGACGGCGTCGAGTGGTTCCACCTCGTCGGGGGCGAAGTACAGGTAGCGGCCGTACCACTCGTGCAGCTCGGCCGCCGGGTCGTCGACCAGCACGACGCCGACGTGCGTGCCGCCGTCCACGTCGGCGTGCACGGTGGCGACGCGCGCGACCTGCCCGGCGAAGAACAGGTCCTGCGCGTCCGCCCGCCGCGACGGCTTCAGGCGGACCAGGCTGCCCTTCGCGACCCGCACCCCGCCGACCAGCACCCCGTCGGTCGCGGGGCGGACACTGGTGTCGGCGGCCGGATCCCACCACGGGACGTCGTCGGGCACCTCGGGGACGAGCCCGCCGGGGGTGACGAAGGTCGGGGGCTCGAACGCCCGCGGATCGCGCAGCGCCCCGTGCAGCCGCTGCATCTCGTCGGGCGACATGTTGTCGCAGCGGTCGATGATCTCGGCGGCCCGCGGATCGGTGGCGCGCGCCTGCGCCTTCTCGTCGTCGGTGAGCGTCATGATCCGCAGCGTGAGGATCTCGTCGATCTCGGTGGCGTCGAACAGATCTCCGCCGCTCTCCTCCGCCACCTCGGGGTGGTCGTACAGGATGATCGGGGACGCGAGGATCACGTCGCACGTACCGGGCCGGGACGGGTCCGCTTCGCCCGCGAGCACCGGATGGCACCGGTACTGCCGGCACCCGTCGACCGCGGCCGCGAACTCCGCGGGCGGGTCGACGAGGGAGACGAAACTTGCACCGGAGACCGACACGATCAGGTGCGCTCCGATGAGCGAGTGCCGGATCGCGGTGTCCTTCACCGCGACGTCCGGCCGGTCCAGGTCGGCCAGCGTCGCGGTGTTACGCACCTCGATACCCACCCGGAGTCCGCCGCGGTCGGCCGTCGCCCGGAGGTCCGCCACGGCCCGCACCGGGAAGCGCTGCCGCACCAGCCGTGCCGTCGGCCCCAACTGTTCGACGTCCACACCGCCCGGCACGGCGACGTCGACGGTGGTGCCCGACAACAGTTCCGCGACGGTGACGGCGCCGAGAGGGATCTCGACCTCGACCGCCTCGTCCCAGCTCACCCAGGTGCGGCCGTCGAGGGTGAGTTCGGGGACGGATTCGTAGCCGGCCGGCCCGAGCGATTCGGCGGTGCGTACCTGCAACTGCAGGAAGCGCAGCACCGGTTCGACCACGGCGTCGTCCACGCCGCGGTCGAGCACGCACTCGACGCGCATCGCCGCGTCCTCACCCGCACCGCGGTCCGCGGCACCGACCGGACCGAGCACACCGAACTGCCAGCGTGACTGGTTCTTTCCCGACGTGGACCGGTACGGGTACAGCAGGTAGCCCTCGTACAGCACCGCGTCCGCGACGGTCCGTACCCGCGTCAGGTCGTCGATCCCGGTCACGTCGCCACCTCTCCCGCGCTGTCGAGCAGTTCGGTAACGGCCTCGTCGAGACCGAGCAGTCCCCGGGCCGATTTGAACCGGGCCAGCGCCGCGATGGTGTCGTGGTCGAGGCGCACCCAGCCGCTGGACGGGAAGTTCTGCCGCACGACGTCCCGCCACACCTCGACGGGCATGTCGAACTGCGCCTCCCGGTCCCACGGAATCTGTTCGACGCCGAAACCGTTGGTGCCCTTGGTGAAGATCGTCCCGCTGAACAGAAATCCGAGTGGGACGCTGCCGTCGTCGAGCGCATGCAGGTACTTCGACGCCGCGACCTCGAAGTCGTACGTGCAGGGCATCACCAGTTCGGTGACGCACTCACCGGTGAAGCCGGGCACCACGGCGGTCGTGTGCAGCCACGGGAACGTCGACAGCGTCGACGACCAGCGTTCCCGCGGACCGAACAGGTCGAGCAGTCCGGACTCCTCCCGATCGCTGTACCGGCGCCGTCGCGGTTCGATCCGGATCTGACATCGGAGCGCCAGCGCATGGACGGCGGTGCCGGTGGTTTCGGCGATCCGTAGCCGCGCGAGCAGATTGGGGGACACCGCGAACGGTTCCGCGCCGATCGCCAGCACCGAGAAGTCCAGGGCGGTCACGCCGCACCTCCCGCGCGCATCGGGGTGCTGCGCCGCTGGATCCGCGCGAAGAAGTCGTCCAGTTCGGCGCGCGCGTCCTGGCCCCCGTCGAAGCCACGCCAGCACCGCCGCAACCGGCCCACCAGCTCGTAGCACGCGTCGATCGGCAGCAGATGGCACTCGGCCCCCGCCGGACCGCTCTTCGGGATCCGGATCAGCAGCGCCTCCACGTCGGGGACCGCCGTGGCGAGCACCGGGTTGTCGTCGAGGACCGCGGTCCACGCCTCGATCGCGAGTTCGGACTCGGTGGCGCCGGCCGGTCCCGGATAGAAGGCGACGGTGCGGCCCTGATCGGAGTTGCGGAAGAAGAACGCCAGTCCCACCGGAATCTCGAGCCCGTCCCAGCGTCCCGGCCCCAACGAAAAGTCCGGGAACGACAGGTACCGCTCGGGCACGGCCCGGTATTTCAGGTCCGCGCCCGGTTCGGCGAACAGCAGGTAGCAGGGCCGGCACACGCACAGCAGCTGCCGACTGACCGTGTTGACCACGTGTGGGTGTTCGTCGGCGACGGGCACCGCGCACATCTCGCACCGCTCCGACGTCACCGGGGCCGGCCGTTCGGCGGCGATCCGACGAAGCACCCCCAACGCCGATCCGCTGGGGGTGCGGCGCTCCAACGGCCCGCTCATCCCGTCACCGCCGCGGGCACCGCCACCGACAGGACGCCGTCGCGGGTGAGCACGGGAAGCGGGTCGAGGTGACCGCCCGGATCCTCCACGCCTGTCCCGGCGCGGCGGACGTCGTAGTGGGTACGGCACGTGGGGCACCGGAGCACCGCGTCGTTCACGTGTCCGCCTGCCCGGCGGTGCAGCGACGTGCCGGCCATCGAGTTCCCGCACGCGGGACACCGGTCCCGGTACGCGAACAACTCGTCGCCGATCCGGCACACCAACATCGACAGGCCGCCGACCGTGAACCCTCCCACCTCTCCCGGCGCGAGTTCGGCGAACTCCTCGGCCGCCAACCAGGTGCCGCTTCGTGTCGGTTCCTCGCGTACGTGCGACATCAGGGAATCCACCGTGAACACACCGGCTGTGGGGGCGGTCTCCCGGTCTTCGGTCTCCACCTCGATCGCCGTCGTCTCGGGAGCCGCGGCCTGCACGGCGCCTTCGACTGCCAGCTGCAGTGTCACCGCCGACGACGGGCACCCGTGGCAGCTGCCCAGCAGCCGCAGCCGCACCACGCCGTCGTCGGTCACATCCACCAGTTCGACGTCCCCGCCGTGGGATCCGAGATACGGGCGGACGCTGTCGAGCGCCGTCCGGACGCGGGTCTCGACGTCGTGCGGATGCAGTCCGCCGACCAGCAGCACGCTCGACACCAGTTCGTCCCGCGCGAGTTCGTCCACCAGCCCCGGGGCCCGCGCTGCTATCGTCAGCACCCGCCCGAGCGCCTCACCGTAGAGGTCCACCACCTCGCGGACGAGTTGCTCGGCACGCTCGCGAGCCACCGGACCGCCCGCCGACGTGGCATCCAGCAATGCCTCGATCCGATCGCCGGCCTGTCGCCAACGATCGGATTCGGGCGTCTCGTATCGGGTTTCGTCGTGTACCGACGCCATTCGTCACCTACTCCCCGGTCATCGACTGTGTCGGCGAGTGCAGTTTTTCGAGGGTCTTGCCGTCGCCGAGGTACATGTGGACACCGCAGGGCAGGCACGGGTCGAAGCTGCGCACGGTGCGCATGATGTCGATGCCCTTGAAGTGGTCGCGGTCGTTCTCCTCGTAGATGTTCAGGTTGGTGACGGCGTCCTCGTACGGACCGGGAACACCCTCGGCATCGCGGGGGCTGGCGTTCCACGGCGTCGGTGGATACGGGTGATAGTTCGCGATCTTGCCGTCCCGGATCACCATGTGGTGCGACAGCACCCCGCGGACGGCCTCGGTGAACCCGCAGCCGATGCCCTCGTCGGGCACCTCGAACGTCTCCCACGTCTTGGTCCGCCCGGCGTTGATCTCGACCAGCGCCTTGCGGGCGAAGTGCAGCGCCATCGCCGCCGCGTACGCCTGGAAGTAGGTGCGTGCACGATTGCGTTCGAGGGTGTTGCTCCACTGCGGGATCTTCCACTCGAACCGCGCCGGTCCCTTCAGCGCCGTCTTGGGGAAGTCGATCTCGACGCTGTGCCCGGTCGCCTTCACCTCGTCGGTCTCGACCAGTCCGGCGAGCGCGGTCGACCACATCCGGGCCAGCGCACCGCCACCGGTGTCGAGCGCGAGGTTGTCCTTGCCGTCGAACCAGCGCGGCGACATCACCCAGCTGTACTTGTCCTCGAGATCGCGCTTCTGGGGCTTGGGGTTGGTGTGCTGGTTCCACGGGTGCCGCCGGTCCACCGGGTTGCCCAACGGATCGGTGGTCACGAACATCTCCTGGTCGGACCAATCGTCGTAGTACGACGAACCGAGCATGATCCGGATGCCCAGGTTGATGTCGACCAGGTCGGTGGTCACCAGCTTCCCGTCCACCACCACGCCCGGGGTCACGAACATCTTCCGGCCCCAGTCGGTCATGTCCTTGTACGCGAAGTTGCACACCTCGGGATCCTGGAAGGCACCCCAGCAGCCGAGCAGCGTCCGCCGCTCCCCCACGTGCTCGTATCCCGGCAGCGCCTCGTAGAAGAAGTCGAACAGGTCGTCGTGCATCGGCACGACCTTCTTCATGAACTCGATGTAGCGCATCAGGCGCGTCGTGTAGTCGGTGATCAACTGCACGGTCGCGACGGTGCCGACACCACCCGGATACAGCGTCGACGGGTGGACGTGCCGACCCTCCATGAGACAGAACATCTCTCGGGTGAGCCGACTGATGAGCAACGCCTCGCGGTAGAACTCGCCCGTGAACGGGTTGAGTGCGCGCATGATGTCGGCGACCGTCCGGTACCCGTGTGCGTCCGAATGCGGTGCCGCGGTCTTCTCGGCCATCGCCAGCACGCCGGGATTGGTCTCGGAGACCATCTTCTCGCAGTAGTCGACGGCGACCAGGTTCTCCTGGAAGATGTTGTGGTCGAACATGTACTCGGCGGCCTCGCCGAGGTTCGCGATCCACTCACCGAGGTGTGGCGGCTGTAC
Source organism: Prescottella sp. D32 (assembly GCF_037287305.1). Lineage (NCBI taxonomy): Bacteria > Bacillati > Actinomycetota > Actinomycetes > Mycobacteriales > Nocardiaceae > Rhodococcus > Prescottella sp. D32. The sequence goes on along the minus strand of NZ_JARBSW010000001.1, from coordinate 810,225 downwards.
GCCGTACGCCATGTTCTGCGCGTAGCACGAGCAGGTCGCGTGGTTGTCGCCGCAGATGCCGCAGATCCGGCTGGTGATGAAGTGCGCGTCGCGCGGATCCTTGCCCTTCATGAACAGCGAGTAGCCCCGGAAGATCGACGACGTGCTGTGACACTCGGCCACGGTCTTGTTCTTGAAGTCGACCTTCGTGTAGATCCCGAGGCTGCCGACGATCCGGGTGATCGGATCCCAGGCCATCTCGACGAGCCCCTTGTCGTCGGTTGCCCCCCGTTTCGGCTCGGGCACTGTGGAAGTCATCGAGAAGCCTTCTTTCCCTCGGCGATCACGCGAGTCCGCACTACCAGGTACGCACGGCCCCCGTCCTCAACAGGCGCCCTGGTGTGCGCCAGTGGGGTTCCTTGTCGAGCGTGCGTCCGGTGACGCTGCGCAACGTCCGAATGACCGACCCGTACACCTCGGACACCGAGCTCGACAGGATGCCGCCCGGCGGTTCGTCCATGAACGGCATGAACTTGTCGGGGAAGCCGGGCATGGTGCAACCGATGCAGATGCCGCCGACATTGGGGCAGCCTCCGATACCGTTCATCCAACCCCGCTTGGGCACATTGCATTTGACGACCGGGCCCCAGCAACCGAGTTTCACGATGCATTTCGGGGAGCCGTACTCGGTCGCGAAGTCGCCCTGTTCGTAGTAGCCGGCCCGGTCGCACCCCTGGTGCACGGTCTGACCGAACAACCACTGCGGCCGCAGCATGTCGTCGAGCGGAATCATCGGCGCCTGATTCGTCACCTGATACAGCAGGTAGGTGAGGGTCTCCGACAGGTTGTCCGGCTGGATCGGACAGCCCGGAACACACACGATCGGCAGCCCGGCCTTGGACTTCCAGTCCCAACCCAGATAGTCGGGCACACCCATCGCGCCGGTCGGATTGCCTGCCATCGCGTGGATGCCGCCGTAGGACGAGCAGGTGCCGGCCGTGACGATCGCCGTGGCCTTCGGAGCCAGTCGGTCGAGCCACTCACTCGTCGTGACCGGCTGACCCGTCTCCGGGTTGTTGCCGAACCCGCACCAGTAGCCCTCGTCGTGCAGTTGCTCGTTCGGAATCGAGCCCTCCACAACCAGAACGAACGGTTCGAGTTCTCCCCGGTCGGCCTTCCAGAACCACTCGATGAAGTCGTCGGCGCCGCCCTGCGGCCCGCACTCGAAGTCGATCAGCGGCCAGTGCACCGCGATCTTCGGCAGTCCTGGCAGCGCCCCGAAGACGATCTCCTCCACGCTGGGCTGGCTGGCGGCAGTGAGTGCCACCGAATCTCCGTCGCAGCTGAGTCCCGCATTGATCCACAGGACGTGGATGACGCCCTCGTCGGTTTCGGCGTCCGGCGATGTGCCGGACTTCTCGACTGCTCTCGTGGGTGTCGACATAACGGCCACTCCCCGGGGCGCACCGCCCCTGCGTCACCGGAGTCGACCCTCGGCCCACTTGCGTGACGCCCACCACAATTAAGGCGCGACAGCGGTCGGTCTGTCAACGCCGGATGATCATTCCTTCCGCCTATCCGAAAGCCACGCGTACCACCGCTCCAGCCCCTCACCGCTGGTCGCGGACAGATTGATCACGCGCACATCGGGATTCACCGAGCGCGCATTCTTCTCGCAGGCGTCTGGATCGAAATCGACATAAGGGAGCAGGTCGATCTTGTTGACGATCACGAGATCGGCCACTGCGAAGATGTGCGGGTACTTCAGCGGCTTGTCGTCGCCCTCCGTGACGGATATGAGGACAACCTTGCCTTGCTCACCGAGGTCGAACAGCGCGGGGCACACGAGGTTTCCGACGTTCTCCACGAAAACGAGCGAATCTTCCGCGGGGCCGAGCGCGCCGAGAGCGTCCCGCACCATCTCGGAGTCGAGATGACACCCCGAACCCGTATTGACCTGTACCACTGGACATCCCGTCGACTGGATCCGATCGGCGTCGAGCAGGGTCTCCTGGTCGCCCTCGATCACCGAGACCGGTACGGAAGGCCGGAGCTCGCGAACCGTACGCTCGAGCAACGTCGTCTTGCCCGATCCCGGCGAACTCATGATGTTGATCGCCGCGATCCGCCGGTCCGTCAGCCAGGCCCGGTTGTCCTCCGCGAGGCGGTCGTTCTTGGCGAGGATCTTCTGTTCCAGCGTCAGGGTCTCGGTCGGTGCGTGCCCGTGATCGTCGGGATGCGCGTGCACGTGCTCATGACCGTGACCGTGCTCATGACCGTGGCCGTGGCCGTGCTCGTGTTCGTGTTCGTGGAGCACGGTGCCCGCCGGTGCGCTGATCCGCGTACCTGCCGGTTCGTCGAGTTTGCCGCATCCGCACGTCGCACACATGTTCAACTCACTTCCATCGACATGATCCGCAGTTCACGACCCGAGAGGACCTCGACGTCGGCACTCCCGCACGGACACAACAAGATCAAGTCCTGCAGGGGGAAATCGGTGTCGCAGCTCCGGCAGTGCGCCAGACCGGGCGGCTCCTCGATGTCGAGCCGAGCGCCCTGCGCGACCGTACCCTCGGTGACCAGTTCGAAGCAGAACTGCATCGCATCCGGCACCACCGCGCACAGCCGGCCCACCTGCAGCCGGATGCTGTGCACGGTTCGGCCGTCGGCGCGCTCGCACACCGCGTCGACGACGCTCTGGGTGATCGCCATCTCGTGCATTGCAGAGTCCGTCCGAGTGGAGGCTGTGCGAATTCACGATAGGACGCCCGCGCGCCGACGTCAGCAGATTCGGGAAGGCATCCGCCCACGGAGCCTGGGCGGCGGAGTCAGCCTCCGCTGCCCGCCGGACGTGCTGTGGTCAGCCGGCTGGGTGCGGTCAGCGCCGCGACGCCCATGTCGATCAGATTGTTCATGAACTCGTTGTTGTCCAGCGAGTGGTCGACCCCGTCCTGGATGTCCTCGGCCCGGCTTGCCATCGCCCCCACGGCCATGTCGATCCAGACTCCGAGGCGCTCGGCGCGTAGCGCATCGGGGAGGTGGACCAGGCGCGCCTGAAGCTGCGAGTAAGCCCACTGAAGATCGTCGGTGCTGTCCGGGTTGAGCGAATGATGCGTGCGCATCTCGCTGCGGCGCCGCATGTGCACCAGGATTCGCAGATAGTTGCGCCCACTTTCGGTGTCCAACTGGAACCCGAGCGGCCACACCGCGACGACGAGGAGCTCCTCGATCGAAGGCTCCTTCCCACCGAGTTCCTCGACCAGCACTCGGCGTCGCGAGTCGATTGCGTCGCGATGCCGACGCACGACGGCCTGCAGCAGGGCCTCACGAGAGCCGAAGTGATAATGCAGTGCCGAATTGTTCGATTGCCCTGCTGCACGATTGATCTCGCGAAGATTCGCGTCCTCGATACCGAGAGAAGCGAACACGTGCTCAGCAGCATCCACCAGCCGTTCCCGAGTTGCACTGCCGTCGCGTCCCATGAGCGCATCCTATGTTCGGCTCGCCACGGGCCGGAACGGCGTCTCCGGTTCCAGGGGTTGACAATCCACGCCCCTCCCCGCAAATTAATCCCATCGGATTAGTTGAGACGAGCGAGGAGGGTTGGATGGCAATCGAGATATCGGCGCTGACAACTGCGATAGGTGCGGAAATCCGAGGGGTGGACCTGCGGACGTGTCACGAAGCGACCTTCGCGGACGTTCGGGACGCACTGCACGAGTACCAGGTGGTCTTCGTGCGCGGCGCCCATCTGGACGCCGACGATCATCTCGCGGTGGCCAGACGTTTCGGCGTGCCGAGCATCTTCCCGATCGCCAGGTTGCAGGGCGCCACGGAACCGAGCCTGCAGGTGATCTCGGATGGACCGGACAGTCCGCCGACCGCCGAGATGTGGCACACGGATGTCACCTGGATCTCGACGCCACCGCGATACGCGCTCCTGTGCGGCGAGGTGATTCCCGACGCCGGCGGCGATACATTGTGGGCCTCGATGACCGCCGCTCACGACGCCCTCTCCCCGACGATGCAGAACATGCTCGCGGGTCTCGAGGTGGAGCACACCACCGACAGTTTCGTCGAGTCGATCCTCGAGCGCGGCCACGACAGCCCACAGGCGCAGGCCCTCGCCGATCGCCTCCGGGCGACGTACCCGCGGACCGTGGTGCATCCACTGATACGTACCCATCCCGAGAACGGCCGACGGATTCTGTTCATCGGCGGTCCGTCGATGAACCGCATCAAGGGCATGCGACGCGACGAGAGCGACGCCCTCCTCGGCTTCCTGCGGAACTACGTGACCGACGAGCGTTTCCAGTGCCGATGGCGTTGGAGTCCAGGCGATCTGGCGATCTGGGACGAACGCTCGACCATGCACCGGGCCGCCGCCGATCACTTCCCCAGGTACCGCACGGTCCGAAGGATCGAGATCGACGGCGACCGGCCCTACTTCGATCACTCGAACCGGTCCGACCGGGCAAGTTCGAAAGCGTCCTGACCGATGGGGAGAAGAATGACGATTCGATCCAAGCGGCCGTGGGCCGTGCTCGCGCTGGTCCTCAGTGCAACACTGCTGGCCGGCTGCGCCCCCGATGCGGGCGCGGGCGGAGGGTCGACGACCGCGGCGGACACGTTCGAGCCTGGACTTCGCGGCGACCAGGGCGACGGCGGCGCGCCTGTCGCCGGCGGAACCCTGTCGTTCGCGAGTTACGCGCCCGTGTCGAGTCTCGACCCGGTCCGCACCCAGCCCTCCGGCGCGACGGGTGGCACCGAGATGGCGGCGATCTACGACCTTCTCGTCCGCTACGACGCGGCTACCGGACGCTACGAACCGCAACTGGCCCGATCACTCGAACCGAACGCCGACGGCACGAGCTGGACCCTGACACTGCGGGACGGTCTCACCTTCAGCGACGGCACCCCCGTGAATGCTGCCGCCGTCATCGCCAGCATCGACCGCTACAACGCGAAACGCGGCGCCAACAACGAGATCTGGTCCCGAAACGTGGCGGCGGTGGAGTCGCCGAACCCGTCGACCGTGGTCTTCACACTCGCCCAGGCCTGGTCGGAGTTCCCGGCGCTCCTGGCATTCGGACACGGCATGATCGTGGCGCCGACCGCCGACCGCGGTGATCAGTTCGTTCCGATCGGAGCCGGCCCGTTCGAGGTGGAGAAGTTTGCGGCACAGGACGAACTCGTGCTCACGCCTCGCTCCGACTACTGGGGTGGAGCTCCGCACCTGAGCAAACTGAAATTCGTCAGCGTCCAGGGCGAGCAGCCGAAGCTCGACACCCTGGCATCCGGCGGAATCCAGATGGCCTACCTGCGCAACGCCGAGACGGTACTCGCCGCCAAGGACCGGTTTCCCGGGTATGCCGACTTCATCAGCATGGCGATGATCGGGCAGATCAACCACCGGCCAGGGCATCCGGGCGCCGACGTTCGAGTCCGCCAGGCGATGGCCTACGCGATCGATCCCGCGACGATCGACCAACGAGCCCGCGGCGGACAGGGCATGCCGGGCGCCGAACTCTTCCAATCCTGGTCGAGGTGGCACAACGACGTGGCGCCGCTTCCGCCGGATCAGGCCAAGGCCCGGGAACTTCTGGAAGCCGCCAAGGCCGACGGGTACGACGGCGTCGTCCGCTATGTGGGTGTCCAGGACCCGAACGGCGAAGCCACGGGTCTCGCGGTGCAATCCATGCTGCAAGCCGTCGGCTTCGACGTGCAACTGAACTTCGTGCACAGCCCTACGGACATGGTGAAGCGACTGTACGTGGACCATGACTACGACGTCGCGCTCGGCGGGACCGGATTGCTCGACGCCGCGCCCTTCCTGCGTCTGTACTCGACGCTGTACAGCACCTCGACCAACAATTCGGCAGGCGTCCGAAGCCCTGCCGTCGACGCGTCGCTGGATGCTGTCATGGCCGCGGATTCGGACGACGCCAAGCGTGCAGCGCTCGCGAACGTTCAGCAGGTCTTCAACGACGAGGTCCCGATCCTGGTGTGGGGCGCCGGCGCCAATTTCGTCCCCTGGCAGGACAATGTCTTCGGAGTGAAACCGAGCCTCGACAGCATCATGCTGCTCGACAAGGTGTGGATCGCCCCGTGAAGGCCGGAGCACGGCGCCGGTCGAACGTGATCAGCCGGCGTCGTGCTCGTGGAAGTGTGTCGCCCCGATCGTGTGGAGCAGTTCGTGCACGGTGTCGTCGACCAGGCGATAGCGGACCGTGCGGCCCGACCGCTGCGCTTCCACCCAGCCCTGCTGGCGCAGCAGGCGCAACGCGTGCGAGACCGCGGTGCCGGTCATGCCGAGCGCGGCCGCGAGATCGGTGACGCAGATCCCCGGCGCGTGGTGCAGACACAGCAGCAACCGCAACCGGTTCGGGTCGGACAGCAACTCGAAGCGCCCCGTCCACCCGGCGATGTCCGGCGTCACGAGCGCCTGCGCGGCGCGGCGGACGTGGTCCGGATCGATGGCGGATGTGTCGGGCACGGCCTCAGTGTAGGTCGGCGTGCCCGACACGGGACCTAACGTAGAGATGTGGTCATGCAACAGGCAGTCAATCCGGTCGACGGCGTCGGCATCGCGTATCGGGTGATCGGCGACGGCCCACCCCTGGTCCTCGCGCACGGCACGGCGCTGTCGAGCGCGATCTGGCGGGCGTTCGGGTATGTCGGGTCGCTCCGCGACGAATTCCAGCTGATCCTGCCCGACATGCGCGGACACGGCCGCAGCGACAAACCACACGAGGCGTCGTCGTACGCGATGGACCTCGTCGTCGGCGACATCCTCGCGGTGCTCGACGACCTCGGGCACGATCGGGCGCACTACCTGGGCTACTCGTTCGGCGGTCGCGTGGGGCTCTCGCTCGCGACCGCCGCACCCGGGCGGCTGCGCACGCTCACCGTGGGCGGCGGCAGCAGCCGGCCCCAGGCCGGCTCGTTCGACAAGCTCTTCTTCCCCGGATGTATCGACGTGCTCGATCACGAGGGCATGACGGCGTTCCTCGACAAGTGGAATGCGCACCGTCCGTGGCCGCTGGATCCGGCGACGCGGGCGGCGTTCGACGCCAATGACACCCGCGCCCTCGTCGCGTACCTGCGCCGCTCGGAGGAGGAACCGGGCGTACCCGACACGTCGTTGCAGGCGCTGGACGTTCCGACGCTGCTGTTCGTCGGGTCCGAGGACCGCCCCCGGCTGTCGGATACCAAGCGGCTCGCGGAGTTGATCCCCGGGTCCCGGCTCGCCGTGATCCCCGGTTTCGACCACGCCACCACCGTCGCGGCCTCACCCGAGGTGCTGGCGGTGGTGAGACCGTTCCTGTCCGAGAACGACTGAGGGGCCCTTCCCGATCCGGTAGGGCCCCTCGGCCTTCGTGACCTCAGCGGCTGAACGCACCCTCGAGCCGGTTACGCGAACCCGGGTGGATCAACCTGGCGGCACTCACCAGTCCGTGTTCGGACCAGGTCCGGCGACGGATGAGCAGGCACGGCTCGCCGCGGTCGATCTGCAGCAGGCGGCACTCCTCAGGGCTGGCGAGGACGGCTTCGACGACGTGCTCGCCGCGCACGAGCGGTGCCACGCGGCTGAGGTAGTCGTTGGGCGTGATCGTGGTGAAGTCCTGGTCGAGGTAGTCGGGCGCCTCGGCCGGGTTCACCAGGCGATCCTCCACCTGGATCGGCTTGTCGTCCTCGTAGTGCACGAGAACGGAGTGGAAGACTCTGGCCCCGACGGCATCCCGGAGGAACGCCTGCGAGTGGTCGGTCTCCTCCTCGCGGACGAAGATCACCTCGGTACGGTGCCGATGGCCCCGCTCCTGGATCTCGTCCGCGATGTTCTTCACCTCGAACAGCGGCGACGGAGTCTTGGTGCTGGCGACGAAGGTGCCGATCCCCATCATCCGAATGATCAGGCCTTCGCCCGTCAGCTCCCGCAGTGCCCGGTTGATCGTCATACGGGACAGGCCGAGTGCGGCCACGAACTGGTTCTCGGACGGCAGCTGATCGCCTTCCGCCCAACGGCCCGAACGGATCTGCTCCGCGACCAGCTTCTTGACCCGCTCGTAGGCAGGCACGGACTCGCCACCGGCCTCGCCGAAGAGCGCGGCCAGTTCCGCGTCGACGTCAACCACTGCCATCCGCTGCCCCTGCATCTAGTGAAGTCCCACCGATTCGGCCCTCGACTCGGCCCACGAAGTCTACCGACCGGTGCGCTGCCGAAACGGCATGCCTGGTCATCGGCTCATCGACACGGGCGCCTCGTCGGCCGGGTCGATCCGGTACGTCCTGGCCCGCTCGAGCACCGCCTCGGCCGCCCGCAGACGCGGAAGGTAACTGCCGTCGATGCTTCCGCTGCGGTGCTCGAGAAGTTCCCTGGCGCCGCGCACCTGCGCCGGGCTCGGCGCGAACTCGGTGTTGATCGTGCGCACGTGGTCCGGCTTCACACACAGCATGCCGCCCAACCCGGTCGTGAGGGAGCGGCGGCAGTAGTCGCGCAGCCCGCTCACGTCGGGGGCGAGGGAGGGACCGTCGATCGGCGCGGGGAGCCCGGCGGATCGACTGGCCAGCACGAGGTGCGCCCGAGCCCCCATCACCGTCGCCGAATCGTCGGTGGCCGCGGTGTCGTGTCGAAAGTCGCCGCTACCGAACGCCAAGCGCGTCAACGAGTTCGACCGCGCGATCGACACCGCCTCGAGAACTCCGGTCGCCGACTCGATCAGGGCGATCAGACCGCCGCCGAAGTCCCCCAGCGCAGCCGCGGTCGCGTCGACCTGGGCGGCCGACTCCGCCTTGGCGAGCACGACCCCGAGGATCCCCGGGCACCGAGCCGCGAACTCGAGGTCGACGCTCCAGTCCGCGGTGGTGGCCGCGTTCACCCGGATCCACGCCCGCCCGCCCCGGCTCGCCCACGCGTGGACCTCGTCGCGGGCACGCGCCCGGTCCTCGGGCGCGACCCCGTCCTCGAGATCGAGGACGACGGCGTCGGGGCCGCACCGACGGATCGTGTCGTCGAGGTCGTGCGTGCGGGTGCCGGGCACCAACAGCCACGAACGGGCGTCACGCGGCGCGACCGCCACGGCAGGCTCACCGGTGTTGCGGGAGTTGACGATAGTGATGACTTTTCCTCTCGTGGAAGGTAGGAACGGCCCGGAGTTGCGGGGATCAGCCGACCATGCGGCGCAACTGCCGGGACGCGACGGACAGTGCCGCCAGGTCCCGCTGACCGGACGCGGAGATCTCGGCGAGCGAATTTCGGGCCCGGCGCAGGCGGGACGCGTTGCGCTCCTCCCAGTCCGCGATCATCCGGTCGGTGTCGTCGCCGGGAGTCGCGTGCGCGAGGACGTCCAGCGTCAGTGCCCGCGCGCTGTCGTACAGCTCGTCGCGCAACGCCAGCCGGGCGAGGGCATCCCAGCGGCTCGTCTTGCCGAGCGCCGAGACCCCGTTGAGCAGGGGAACCAGGCCGACGCGTTCACACAACCGGAAGTACAGCTCCCCGGCCACGGTCAGGTCGCATTCCGCGAGGTCCGCGATCTCGACGACGTCGAGCAGTCCGAACCGGTCGAGGGCCAGCTCCACCTCCCGAACCAGGTCCTCGGGCGCGCCCCGCTCCGCGATCGCGCGCGTGCGGTCCCGGAGGTTGGTGCGGTCGGCACCCACCAGCCACTCCTCGAGATGCGCCGACGCGTCCTCGATCGGCCCGCGGAACCGTGCGACCTCCGCTCCCACCGCGAGGGGCTGCGGCCGCCGGTGCAGCATCCAGCGCGACGCCCGGTCGAGCAGCCGCCGGGTGACGAGGACCAGCTCGTCGGCGACCTCGCTCGGCACGTCGGCAGCCGCGATCCGCGACCACAGCGCGGGGAGCCCGAACACGTCGCTGACCACGCTGAACGCCCGGACCGCGTCGTCCGCGGTGGCGCCCACCTCCTCGGCGAGCCGGAACACGTAGGAGATGCCGCCGCGATCGACGACGTCGTTGGTCAGTGCCGTCGCGACGATCTCGCGCCGCAGCGGGTGCCGGTCGACGGCCGCCTCGTGGTCCCGGCGCAGCGGCGTCGGGAAGTACCCGCGCAGGACCGGCAGGAACACGTCGTGGTCGACCAGGTCACCGGCCAGCAGCGCGCCTTTCAGATCGAGCTTGACGTGCGCCATCAGCGTCGCCAGTTCGGGCGCCGACAGGCCCGCGCCGACCGCCCGCAGCGTGCCGATCGCCTTGGCGTCGGGCAGCACGTCGAGGGCACGGTCGACGGCGCCCGCCGCCTCCAGCGCCGAGATCAGCCGGCCGTGCACCCCGATCATCTCGGACGCATCGGCGAGCGCGGTGCCCATCAGCTCGTTCTGGGAGACGTTGTCCGCCAACACCAGCGCGGCCACCTCGTCGGTCATCTCGGCCAGCAGCCGCGGCCGCGCCTCCGGCGTCAGACCGCCCGCACCCACGAGGTCGTCGAGCAGGATCTTGATGTTCACCTCGTGATCGGAGCAGTCCACCCCGGCCGAGTTGTCGAGTGCGTCGGTGCCCACGCGTCCGCCCGTGCGGGCGAACTCGATCCGCGCGGCCTGCGTCAGACCGAGGTTGCCGCCCTCACCGATCACGCGGGCCCGCACGTCGCACCCGTCCACGCGCACAGCATCGTTCGCCTTGTCGCCGGCGTCGGCATGCGATTCGGTCGACGCCTTGACGTAGGTGCCGATGCCACCGTTCCACAGCAGGTCCACCGGGGCGCGCAGGATCGCGCGGATCAGCTCGGGTGGCGTCAGCTCCGTGACGTCGTCGGCGAGTCCGAGCACGCGCCGCGCCTGCTCACTGATCGGGACGGACTTCGTCGTCCGGTCCCACACGCCGCCGCCCGTGCTGACGAGGGACCGGTCGTAGTCGGCCCACGACGAGCGCGGCAGTGCGAACAGTCGCTCCCGCTCCGCGTACGACGTCGCGGGGTCCGGATCCGGGTCCAGGAAGACGTGCCGGTGGTCGAACGCCGCGACGAGGCGAATGTGCTTACTGCACAACATCCCGTTGCCGAACACGTCACCGCTCATGTCCCCGATGCCGGCGACCGTGACGTCCTCGTTCTGGCAGTCGACACCCAGTTCGCGGAACCGGCGCTTGACGCTCTCCCACGCACCACGAGCGGTGATGCCCATCGCCTTGTGGTCGTAGCCGACCGATCCACCGGACGCGAAGGCGTCACCGAGCCAGAAGTCGTACTCGGCGGCGACCTCGTTGGCGATGTCGGAGAACGACGCGGTGCCCTTGTCCGCCGCCACCACCAGGTACGTGTCGTCCCCGTCGTGGCGGACGACTCCCGACGCCGGCACCACGGCTCCGGTCCTGCGATCGATGTTGTCCGTCAGGTCCAGCAGACTGCGAATGAACATGCGGTATCCGGCGATTCCCGCTTCGCGGAGGGCCGCGCGGTCGGCGTCGGCGTCGCCGGTGGGCACCGGGGGCCGGCGCAGCACGAAGCCGCCCTTGGCGCCGACCGGCACGATCACGGCGTTCTTGACCGCCTGCGCCTTGACCAGGCCGAGCACCTCGGTGCGGAAGTCCTCACGCCGATCCGACCAGCGCAGACCGCCGCGTGCCACCGACCCGAAACGCATGTGCACGCCTGCCACGACCGGAGAGTAGACGAAGATCTCGTGCCGGGGCCGGGGCTCGGGCAGCTCCCCGATGTTCCGTGAATCGAGCTTCAGCGCCAGCGTTTCCCGCGCCGGGGCGGCGAAGTGGTTGGTGCGCACGGTGTTGCGGACCACGCCCAGCAGCGCCCGGAAGATCCGGTCCTCGTCGAGTCCCAGCACCGCCTCGATCAGCGTCGACGCTGCGGCGACGGATTCCGCGCCGCGGCCGTCGGAGGATGCAGACGGATCGGAGCGGGGATCGAACCGCGCGGAGAAGCACTCGACCAGTGCGGCCGCGATCTCCGGATGCCGGCACAGCGCGTCGGCCACATAGGCACTGCTGTAGGGGAATCCGGCCTGCCGCAGGAACTCCGCGTACGCGCGCAGCACGGTGACCTCCCGCCAGTGCAGACCCGCGCGCGCCACCAGTTCGTTCAGGCGGTCCGCCTCGGCCACGCCCTGCCACAACGCCTGGACGGCGCCCCCGAAGCGCTCGGCGAACTCGTCGAACCCGTCTTCCGGCGCGATCGTGTACCGAACGGTGAATTCGTAGATCCAGCACGGCATTCCGTCAGGAGAGGCGAGCGCGTAGGGTCGCTCGTCGAGCACCTCGACGCCCAGGCTCTGCAGCAGCGGCATGAGATCCCCGAGCGACGCGGGACGCCCGCCGACGTACAGCGACAGGCGGTGGGTACCGCGCGCGGTCGCGTCGGGAACGATCCGAACGTCGACCGCACCGTCGGACAGTTGACCGAGGATGGCGAGGTCGACGCGCGCGCGGTCGGGACGGATGTCCTGCTTGTAACCGGCGGGCAGGTCCGCGACGAACGCGGCGAGGCGCTCGCGCGCGGCAGGGTCGGCGCCGGCGAGCAGGCGCTCGTCCCAGCTGCGGAAGATTCGGGCGAGAGCATCGTCGATCTCGCTGGGGTTCGGGGTCGGATCGGGGTGGGTGGAGACGCTGTTCATCTGGGAACCTTCCGCCGGGTGCCACGCTGCACCCGGCTGGTCGTCGTGTCCGTTCATCGGGGTCGTACATCTCGCGACATCAGGGGCGGGACTTCCGGGTGCCCCTTGACATCAGCTTGTATAGACAGGAATATACAAGTCATAGTTGCAGAACGTGAGCCAGCGCACAACAGCTAGACCCACCCGGATTCGGGCGACAACGGCGTCGCACCGGAACCACTCGACACCCCCGCGCCCTCACCGCCCGATTAGCTAGGAGTTACCCGATGGACATCACCTCACCCGGCCACGAGGCCCGCCCGGTCAGCGCCCCCCGCGGCTCCGAGCTGAACACCCTCGGGTGGCAGCAGGAGGGCGCACTGCGCATGCTCATGAACAACCTCGATCCCGAGGTTGCCGAGCACCCCGACAACCTGGTCGTCTACGGCGGCACCGGCCGCGCCGCCCGCAGCTGGGCCGCGTTCGACGCGATGGTCGCCACCCTGAAGACCCTGAAGAACGACGAGACCATGCTGGTGCAGTCCGGCAAGCCGGTCGGCGTCTTCCGCACCAACGAGTGGGCGCCGCGCGTGCTGCTCGCCAACTCCAACCTGGTCGGCGACTGGGCCAACTGGGAGCAGTTCCGCAAGCTCGAGGCCGAGGGCCTGATGATGTACGGCCAGATGACGGCCGGTTCCTGGATCTACATCGGCACCCAGGGCATCCTGCAGGGCACGTACGAGACCTTCGGCGCGATCGCCCGCAAGCGCTTCGACGGCACCCTGGCCGGCACCATCACCCTCACCGCCGGCATGGGCGGCATGGGCGGTGCGCAGCCGCTGGCCGTCACCATGAACGACGGTGTCGCGATCTGCGTCGACTGCGACGTCACCCGCATCGACCGCCGCATCGCGCACAAGTACCTCGACACCAAGGCCGACAGCATCGAGCACGCGCTGCAGCTGGCCACCGAGGCCCGTGACGCCCGCAAGCCGCTGTCGATCGGCCTCGTCGGCAACGCCGCGGAGATCTTCCCGGCACTGCTGGCCATGGACGCCCCCATCGACATCGTCACCGACCAGACGTCGGCACACGACCCGCTGTCGTACCTGCCGCTCGGCGTCGACTTCGCCGACATGAAGGCGCTCGCCGCCAAGGACCCGGAGCACTTCACCGAGGAGTCCCGCAAGTCGATGGCCGCGCACGTCGAGGCGATGGTCGGCTTCATGGACAAGGGCGCCGAGGTCTTCGACTACGGCAACTCCATCCGCGACGAGGCCCGCAAGGCCGGCTACGACCGCGCCTTCGAGTTCCCCGGCTTCGTCCCGGCGTACATCCGCCCGCTCTTCGAGGAGGGCCTCGGCCCGTTCCGCTGGGCCGCGCTGTCCGGCGACCCCAAGGACATCGCCGCGACCGACAAGGCGATCCTCGAGCTCTTCCCCGAGAACGAGCACCTCAAGCGGTGGATCGAGATGGCCGGCGAGAAGGTTGCCTTCGAGGGCCTGCCCGCCCGCATCTGCTGGCTCGGCTACGGCGAGCGCCACAAGGCCGGCCTGAAGTTCAACGAGATGGTCGCCAGCGGCGAGCTGTCCGCGCCGATCGCCATCGGCCGTGACCACCTCGACTCCGGCTCCGTCGCCTCGCCGTACCGCGAGACCGAGGCCATGAAGGACGGCTCGGACGCGATCGCCGACTGGCCGCTGCTCAACGCCCTCGTCAACACCGCGTCGGGCGCCTCCTGGGTGTCGATCCACCACGGCGGCGGCGTCGGCATGGGCCGCTCGATCCACGCCGGCCAGGTGTGCATCGCCGACGGCTCCGAGCTGGCCGCGAAGAAGATCGAGGCCGTGCTCACCAACGACCCGGGCATGGGCGTCATCCGGCACGTGGACGCGGGCTACGAGCACGCGATCGACACCGCGCGCGAGCGTGGCGTGCGTATCCCGATGAGCGAGAACAACTGACCGGGAACGAGTGATCTCGACCCACTGATCCACCCACCGGTACGGACTCACGACGACCAGCGTGAGCCCGTACCGGTGGCGCTGACGTCGGCTCGGTGACGAGCGAACGACGTCGACCCCCGACGAGCGGCAACGCGCAGGACGATCCCCCCTGCGCGTTGCCGCTCGTCGTCGTTTCCGGGGTCGGAGGGACGGGACCTACTGCCTCTGGACAAACGCAGCGGCGGGATGCGATAGTCATCGCATGCCACTAGATGGCAATTGACTTCCACTAGATGAAATCTAGCGATTCCCCCTCTCGTTCCTCCAGGAGTTACCCGTGACCGCTCAGCCGCTCGACGACACCCTCGACCTGACCGAATTCCGCAGCACCGTGCGCGCTTTCGCGAACGCGGAGATCCTGCCCGGCGCCGCCGAGCGCGACGAGTCCAAGGAATTCCCCGCGCGCCTGATGCGCCGACTGGCCGAGCAGGACCTCATGGGCATCTCCGTCCCGGAGGAGTTCGGCGGCCTCGGCCTGTCGACCCGCGCCCAGCTGGTTGCCGTCGAGGAGGTCGCGCGCGCCGACGCCGCACTCGCGTCCATCTACACCGCCCACTACCTGGGCCTCGAGCCGATCCTCGTGGGCGGCACCGAGGAGCAGAAGAAGCGCTGGCTGCCCGGACTGGCCTCCGGCGAGGTCCTCGCAGGCTTCGCGCTCACCGAGCCCGACGCCGGCTCGGACATCGCATCGATGCGTACCGTGGCACGCCGCGAGGACGACGGCTGGCACCTGTCCGGCTCCAAGACCTTCATCTCCAACGCCCGCGAGGCCGACCTCGTCGTGCTGTTCGCCAAGACCGACCCTTCCGCCGGCTTCCGTGGCATCACCGCGTTCGCGGTGCCCAAGGGCACGCCCGGCATCAGCTACTCCGAGCCGCAGGACAAGATGGGCATCCGCTCGGCACCCACCTACACCGTCTACCTCGACGACGTGGTCCTGCCGCACGACGCCGTGATCGGCACCGAGGGCCGCGGCGGCAACATCGCGCTCACCGCCCTCAACCGCGCCCGCATCGACGTCGCCGCGATGGCCAACGGAATCGCGCTGCGCGCTTGGGAACTCGGTCGTGAATACGCTTCCGAGCGCAAGCAGTTCGGGCACCCCATCTTCGAGTTCCAGGCCATCCAGCTGCTGCTGGGCGAGTGCGACGCCAAGCTCGTCGCCTCGCGCGTCACGGCCGACTGGGCGTCCGACGTCAAGGACGCGGGCCAGGACCTGCGCCGCGCCGCCTCGATCTCGAAGTACGTGGCCACCGAGGCCTGCTTCTCGATCGTCGACCAGGTCGTCCAGATCCACGGCGGCGCCGGGTTCATGCGCGAGTCCGAGATCGAGCGTCTCTACCGCGACTGCCGGATCCTGCGCATCTTCGAGGGCACCTCGCAGATCCAGCTGCTGACCATCGCGGGCAACGCCCCGTCGATCCGGTCCACCGAGTACTGAGAACGACTGGGAGACAACATCATGACCGCGCTTCCCCCACTCGACGGCGTCCGCGTCGTCGACCTGTCCCGCGTGCTGGCGGGCCCGTTCTGCACCGCACTGCTCGCCGATGCCGGCGCCGACGTCGTGAAGATCGAGTCGAAGGCCGGCGAGGACTCGCGCCACCTCGGGCCGTTCCGCGACGGCGAGAGCATCTACTTCAACGTCCTCAACCGTGGCAAGCGCTCGATCGCGCTCGACCTCAAGGACCCCGAGGACCGAGAAGCGTTGCTGCAGTTGATCGAGGGCGCCGACGTCGTCGTCGAGAACTTCCGTCCCGGCGTCACCACCCGGCTCGGGATCGACTACGAGGCAGCCAAGGCACGCAACCCGAAGATCGTCTACGCGTCGATCTCCGGCTTCGGCCAGCAGGGCCCGATGGCGGGCGCCGCGGCCTACGACCTGGTGGTCCAGGCGCTCTCCGGCGTCATGAGCATCACCGGCACCGAGGAATCCGGTCCCACCCGACTGGGCGAGTCGTTCGGCGACACCATCACCGGCGTCTTCGCCGCGTGGGGCATCAGCACCGCGCTGCTGGCGGCCCGCACCACCGGCGAGGGCCAGCACCTCGACGTCGCGATGTTCGACAGCATGCTCGCGATGCTGCCCACTGCCCACAGCCAACTGCAGGCGTCCGGCGAGACCCCCAAGCGGGTCGGCAACCGGCACCCCGTCTCGACCCCGTTCGACACCTACCGCGCCGACGACGGCCTGTTCGTGCTCGCGATCGCCAGCGAGAAGGGCTTCCAGACGCTGGCCCGCACGATGGGTCGCGAGGAACTGATCACCGATCCCCGGTTCACCGAGGACGCGCTGCGCACCGAGAACGAACCCGCGCTCCGCAAGGAGATCGAGTCGTGGGCGGCCGGCCGCACGGTCACCGAGGTCCTCGATCTGCTCGACGCAGCCGGACTGGCCGGCTCCGAGGTGTGGAACGTCCAGCAGGCACTCGGCTCGGACCAGGCCGGATACCGCGGCGTCGTAGAGACGTTCGAGCATCCCAAGGCCGGCCCGGTGTCGTACGTCCGGCAGCCCGTCGTCTTCGGCGACAGTGCACGCCCGGCGGTGCGACGCAGCCCGCTCCTCGACGAGCACCACGACGAGATTCTCGGCGAGGCCCGCTCGCGATAGATTCTCGGGCGTCGGCCGATCGGTCGACACCCTCGGCATGGGAGACACGCATGGCCCCCGGTGACGTGACGCGCAGTGTCAGTCGCACCTTCGAACTGCTCGGCGCGATCATCGAGCACGGCGGACTGACCCTCGCCGACGCCGCGAAGACCACCGACCTCGCGACCAGCACGGCGCTGCGGCTCATCCGCAGCCTCGAGCAGACCGAGTTCGTGCTCCGCGGCGAGGACAACGTCTACCGGGTGGGCCCACGGCTGCTGCAGATCGGTGCGAAAGCGATCGCCGACAACCAGTTGCTCCTGCGGGCGCAGCCCGCCATGGCCGAGATCGCCGAGATCACCCGGGAGTCGACGTACCTGTCGGCTCCCGGGCCCCGCGGCACGGCGCTGTACATGGGGCAGATCGAGGGCACCCACGCGATCCGGCACATGGGGTGGGTCGGCCAGACCGTCCCCCTCGTCGGAACCGCGGTGGGCGCGGCCCTGCTCGGCGAGGTGGGCTCCGACGGCTACGCCATCGCCCACGACACCATCGAGGACCACTCCACCGGCGTCGCCGCTCCGATCTACGACGCGATCGGCCGGATCGTGGGGGCACTGAGCGTCGTCGGGCCGACGTTCCGGCTCGACGACGACGTCTGCGCCCGGCACGGGCAGGTCCTCGTCGAGCGCTGCGCGCGACTGTCGGCCGAACTGGGGCGCACGGTCTCGTCGTAGAACTCACGGTCTCGTCGTAGAAGTTTGGCACCGCAGTCTCGTATCCGAGACAATGACGCGGCACGCCGGCCAGGACAATGGCGCGGCACGCCGGCCGTTCGGGCCGGGATCGGAAGGGGACGTTCGATGTCGACGAGCCGGGTCAAGTCCGCGGAGCGGGTACTCGACGTGCTCGACCTGCTCGCCCGGCGAGGAGTGCCGATGGCCGCGACCGAGATCGCGAGTGCTCTCGACCTGCCCAAGAGCACGACGCACCACCTGCTCAACGTGATGCGAGACCGGCGGTTCGTCTCCTACTGGCCCGATCAGCGGGCCTGGACGCTCGGAGTGTCCGCATTCGAGGTGGGCGCGTCGTACATGCGGTCCGGGCCGCTGCACCGCGAGGGGCAGCGCCACATGGTCGCGCTCACGAAGGCCGCGGACGAGACCTCGCACCTCGCGGTCCTGCAGGGCACCGACGTGATCTACCTGGACAAGCGCGAGCCGCTCAAGCCCGGCGTGCGTCTGGTGACCGAGGTCGGTACCCGGCTGCCCGCTCATCTGACGGCGGTCGGACGCGCGATCCTCGCACGCCTCGACCCCGAGCAGCTCAGCGCCCTGTACGCCGGATACACCTGGCCCACCCGCACCGGCGAGGGGCCGACGTCCCTCGACGACCTGCGCGCCCTGTCGAAGGCCGATCGGGAACTGGGGTACTCGGTGGAGCACGACTCGACCACCAACGGCGTCACGTGCATCGCGAGCCCGGTCGTCACCCGGGACGGACGTCCTGTCGCCGCGCTCGGTGTCGCATACCTGACGGGCGCGCGCAGCGATGCCGAGACCACCGAGCTGGCCCGGCTCGTCACGGACGCGGCCGCGCACTTCTCGGACAGCCTGAGCGACCGCATGATCGAGGAGTCCCTGGAGGCCTGAGCGCTCCGAGCCTCCCGAGCCTGACCGAACCCGCCGATTCGACCGACACCCGCCTTCCTCTTGTCTTACATACGAGACTATGGTCTCGTATACGAGACACAATCTTCACGGCCGCCGCGTTCGCCGGGCCGTACCTTTCCTTCGGAGTCCCCCATGACGCTCACCACCCAATCCACCGATCTCGTCGAGGTCGGCCTCGGACCCGTCACGATCCAGGACGTCGTCGACGTCGCACGCCGCGGCCACGGGGTCCGCCTCACCGACGACGCCCTCGCCGAGATCGCGCGCTCGCGGGCGCGCATCGAGGACCTCGCCGCCGACCCCCGCCCGGTGTACGGCGTGTCGACCGGCTTCGGCGCGCTCGCCACCCGGCACATCCCGCAGGAGATGCGAACCCAGTTGCAGCGCAGCCTGGTCCGCTCGCACGCGGCGGGATCCGGTCCCGAGGTGGAGCGCGAGGTCGTCCGTGCGCTGATGCTGTTGCGCCTGTCCACGCTCGCCACGGGACGCACGGGTGTGCGGCCCGAGGTGGCGCAGGCGTACGCCGACCTGCTGACGGCGGGGATCACCCCGGTGGTCCACGAGTTCGGCAGCCTCGGTTGCTCGGGTGATCTGGCGCCGCTCGCACACGTCGCGCTCGCGGTGACCGGTGAGGGCACTGTCCGTACCGCCGACGGACGGCTGTCGGGTGCCGCCGACGCCCTCGCGGAACACGGCCTCACCCCGGTCGTCCTCGCCGAGAAGGAGGGCCTGGCCCTCATCAACGGCACCGACGGCATGCTCGGCCAGCTCGCGCTCGCCGTCACCGACCTCGACCACCTGCTCAAGCTCGCCGACATCGCGGCCGCGATGAGCGTCGAGGGCCTGCTGGGCACCGATCGGGTGTTCGCCGCGGATCTGCAGGCGCTGCGCCCGCACCCGGGCCAGGCCACCGCGGCGGCCAACATGGCGCGGCTGCTGGCCGATTCGCCGATCGTGGCGAGCCACGCCGGCCCCGAGGACACCCGCGTGCAGGACGCCTACTCGCT
This sequence comes from Prescottella sp. D32, assembly GCF_037287305.1. Classification (NCBI taxonomy): domain Bacteria; kingdom Bacillati; phylum Actinomycetota; class Actinomycetes; order Mycobacteriales; family Nocardiaceae; genus Rhodococcus; species Prescottella sp. D32. Next base: position 790,406 of record NZ_JARBSW010000001.1, on the reverse strand, counting down.
GCGCTGCGCGCCGCAGGTGGCCGGTGGTGCCCGCGACACCGTCGAGCACGCCCGTACGGTCGCCAACCGTGAACTCGCTTCCGCCGTCGACAATCCCGTCGTCACGCTCGACGGCCGAGTGGAATCCAACGGCAACTTCCACGGCGCGCCGGTGGCGTACGTCCTCGATTTCCTCGCGATCGTCGCGGCCGACGTCGCGAGCGTCAGCGAGCGCCGGACGGACCGGTTCCTCGACGTCGCCCGCAACCACGGACTGCCGCCCTTCCTCGCCGACGACCCGGGTGTGGACAGCGGCCTGATGATCGCGCAGTACACGCAGGCCGCGATCGTCTCCGAACTCAAGCGGCTGGCGGCGCCGGCGAGCGTCGACTCCATTCCGTCGTCGGCGATGCAGGAGGATCATGTGTCGATGGGCTGGTCGGGCGCCCGCAAGCTCCGCCGCGCCGTGGACGGACTCACCCGCGTCCTCGCGATCGAGATTCTCACCGCCGCACGAGGAATCGATCTGCGTGCCCCGCTGCAGCCCGCGCCGGGGACGGGTGCGGTGGTCCGCGCCGTGCGTGAGCAGGTGGCCGGGCCGGGCACCGATCGGTTCCTCGCACCGGAGATCGAGCAGGTGGTGACGTTGGCCGCCTCCGGCGCGCTGGTCGCCGCCGCCGAGCACGAGATCGGTGCCCTGCAGTGACCCGGACGATCGCGCTGCCCCGGGCCCGGCCCGAGATCGATGCGCTGCCCGCCTATTCGAAGGCGTCCGGCGCCGCGACGGTCCGCTGGCGGGCGTCGAGCAACGAATCCACGATCGCCCCCTCCCCCGCCGTCGTCGAGGCGATCGCCCGCGCGGGCGAGCACGGGCACCTGTATCCGACGCTGTTCGCGGACGACCTCGTCGCGGCACTCGCCGAGCGGTTGTCCGTTCCGGCCGACGCGGTGCTCACCGGTGCCGGTTCCCTGGCACTGCTGCAACAGGTCCTCACGGCGTACACGGGTCCGGGCACCGAGGTGGTGCACGCGTGGCGCAGCTACGAGGCGTATCCGATTCTCATCGGGATCGCCGGTGCCACAGCCCTTCCGGTACCACTGGACGCGCAGCACCGGCACGACGTCGACGCCATGATCGCCGCGGTGACGCCCCGAACCCGCGCGGTACTGGTGTGCAACCCGAACAATCCGACGGGCACCGAACTCACCGGGGCCGAGGTGCGTCGACTGTTGGACGGCGTGCCGTCGCACGTCCTGGTGATCCTCGACGAGGCGTACCGCGAATTCGCCGAGGAACAGGTCGACGGCGTGGAACTGCTGCGCGAGTACCCGAACGTCGTGGTGCTGCGGACGTTCTCGAAGGCGTACGGCCTGGCGGGCCTACGCGTGGGCTACGCGATCGCCGACTCCGCCGTCGCCGCTCCCCTGCACGCCGCCGCCCCGCCGTTCGGCCTCAGTTCGGTCGCCGAGGCCGCGGCGTGCGCCGCGCTCACCGACGCCGGGCACACCGACCGGATCGTCGAGTCGGTGCGGGACGGTCGCCGGCACCTGCGCTCCGGGCTGGCCGACAGGGGCATCCGAACCCCCACCAGCGGAGGCAACTTCGTGTGGATCCCGATCGGAGACCGCGCAGCGGAACTCGAAGCGGCCTGCGTCGCGCACGGGGTGTCCGTGCGCGCCTTCGCGGGCGAGGGCGTGCGCGTGACCGTCGGAGACCGGGACGCCGAGGACGCGGTGCTCGCCGCAGTCGACCACTTCACCGCTCAGCCGGCCGGCTGAACACCACGATCCGACCGATACGAGGAAACCCGATGTCTCTCAACGCCCTCGCCGACGCGCTCGGCTCGAGCCGGCTCGTCACCGACCCCGACGTCATGGATGCCTACACCCGGGACGAGGCGCACCTGGCCGTTCCCGGCCTGCCCCTGGCCGTGCTCGTCGCGGACTCCACCGAGGACGTTGCGGCGGCCCTGAAATGGGCCACGGCGCACAAGGTTCCGGTGGTGCCGCGCGGCGCAGGCAGCGGACTGGCCGGCGGCGCCACCGCGATCGACGGCTGCCTGGTGGTGTCCACCGCGGCCATGCGCGACATCGTCGAGCTGAATCCCGCGGATCAACTGGCGGTGGTGCAGGCCGGTGTCGTCAACGCCGATCTCGACCGGGCGGCCGCCGAGCACGGCCTGATGTACGCGCCAGATCCGAGCAGCTTCCAGATCTCCACGATCGGCGGCAACATCGCCACCAACGCGGGCGGGCTGCGCTGCGTCAAGTACGGCGTCACGCGGGACTCCGTCCTGGGCCTCGAGGTGGTGCTGGCCGACGGCCGCATCCTCCACACCGGTCACCGCACCGTCAAAGGCGTCGCGGGCTACGACCTCACCGGGCTCCTCGTCGGCTCCGAGGGAACGCTCGGCATCGTCACCGGCGCGACCGTGCGCCTGCGGCCGCGGCCGTCCCGGGAACCCGCGACGATCGTCGGCAGCTTCCCGTCGCTGCGGTCCGCCGCGGACGCAGTCGCCGCGGTGGTGCGCGCGGGGATCGGACCGAGCCTGCTCGAACTGATCGACCGGGCGACACTCGTCGCGATCGACGAGTGGAAGCGCATCGGTCTCGAGGCCGGCACCGAGGCGATGCTCATCGCACAGGCCGACGGCCCCGATGCCGACGAGGCCGCCGCCGCGATCGAACGGTTGTTCTCCGAGGCGGGTGCCGACTTCGTCGCGCTCTCCCAGGACCCCGCCGAGTCGGCCCAGTTGCTCGAGATCCGTCGGCTCGCCTACCCGGCGGCCGAACGCCTCGGACAGTGCCTGGTCGAGGACGTGGGGGTGCCACGGTCCCGGCTGCCGGAGATGGTCGAGTCGATCGAGGAGATCTCGCGCCGGCACGACGTCACGGTGATGACGGTCGCGCACGCGGGCGACGGCAACGTGCACCCCACGTTCGTGTTCGACCGCCGCGCCGACGGGTCGGTCCCGGACGCCGTCTGGACCGCCGCCGACGAGGTGTTCCGGCGCGCGCTCGAACTGGGTGGCACCCTTACAGGTGAGCACGGCGTCGGGGTGTTGAAACGACGCTGGATGGCGCTCGAAGTGGGAGAGACAGGTTTGGACATCCATCGCGCGGTGAAGGCCGCGTTCGATCCGCTCGGTCTGATGAATCCCGGGAAGGGCTTCTGACCGGTTACCAGGACAAACAATCCGGATACAAACTTGGATGTTGACAGGCCTGTATATACAGGCCTATACATTTCCCATCGGCATGGCGTGATCCAGCGCACAAGCATCGAAGAAGGTGGGCATCACCCCCGGAAGTCGACCCCGCCGCAGGGTGCGGTCACCGCAGAAAGAGCAGACCCAATGACACACGACGACGGCAGCACTTCCGAGGTGCTCCTCACCCCGGAGCGGCGCACCATCGACGTCGTTCCCGACGACGAGCGCCACGGCACGCCCCGTAGCCAGTTCACGCTGTGGTTCGGCGCGAACATGCAGATCACCGCGATCGTGGACGGCGCCCTCGCGGTCGTCTTCGGCGCCGACGCCCTGTGGGCCATCATCGGCCTGCTGATCGGCAACGTCTTCGGCGGCGCCGTGATGGCCCTCCACTCGGCGCAGGGCCCCCGCATGGGCCTGCCGCAGATGATCTCGAGCCGCGCCCAGTTCGGCGTCAAGGGCGCGGTCATCCCGCTCGTGCTCGTGATCCTGATGTACCTCGGCTTCGCCGCCACCGGCACGGTCCTGGCGGGCCAGGCCGTGAACAAGGTCCTCGGCCTCGACAGCGCCTGGATCGGCATCGTGATCTTCGGATTGCTCACCGCGTTCGTCGCCGTCACCGGCTACAAGCTGATCCACATCGTCGGCAAGATCGCGACCGTCGTCGGCATCGTCGGCTTCACGTACCTGGCGATCCGCCTGTTCCTCGAGTACGACGTGCTCGACTACGTCGGCATCGTCGACTTCGACTTCGTGACGTTCCTGCTCGCGATCTCGCTCGGCGCCGGCTGGCAGCTGACCTTCGGCCCGTACGTCGCCGACTACTCCCGCTACCTGCCCCGCGAGACCAGCGAGCGCACCACGTTCTGGTCGACCTTCCTCGGCAGCGTCATCGGATCGCAGTGGTCGATGACCTTCGGCGCCCTCGTCGCGGCCGTCGCCGGCGACGCCTTCCTCGGCAACCAGGTCGGCTTCATGGGCGACCTCGCCGGGCCCGCGATCATCGCGTTCCTGATCTACCTGGTGATCGTGACCGGCAAGCTGACGGTCAACGTCCTCAACGCGTACGGCGGCTTCATGTCGATCCTCACCACCGTCACCGCGTTCGACGGCCGTTCACAGATCTCGACCAAGGCCCGCTCGTTCTACATTCTCGGCTTCACCGTCATCTCGATGTTCATCGCGATCGCCGCGAGCGCCGACTTCCTGGACAACTTCAAGAACTTCGTCCTGGTGCTGCTGATGGTGTTCACCCCGTGGAGTGCGATCAACCTGATCGACTACTACCTGATCTCGAAGGAACGCATCGACATCCCGGCGCTGTACGACCCCAAGGGCCGCTACGGAGCCTGGAACGTCCCGGCCCTGATCGTCTACGCGATCGGCGTGCTCGCCCAGATCCCGTTCCTCGCGCAGAAGATGTACACGGGCCCGATCACCGACATGCTCGGCGGCGCGGACATCTCGTGGATCGTCGGCATCGTGCTCACCGGTGCGATCTACTACCCGGTCGCCAAGCGGACCAACAACCCGCCGGCCGAGATGATCTACCCCGCCCACACCTCGATGGTCGACAGCCGGGTCTGACCCCGGCCACCCGATCAACGATCCACCCCTCGAAGAAAAGTCACCTAGGAGCCTCACGTGACCACGACCGGTCCCCGGACCACCGCACTGACGAACATCGGCACCCTCGTCACCAACGACCCCTCGCTGGGCGACGGGCCGCTGGGTGTCCGAGAGAACGCAGCGGTGGTGTTCGAGGACGGCGTGGTCGCGTGGGTCGGTGACTCCGCGGACGCCCCGGCCGCCGACACCGGTTTCGATCTCGGTGGCCGGGCCGTGCTGCCCGGCTTCGTCGAGAGCCACTCGCACCTGGTGTTCGCCGGGGAGCGGGCCGAGGAGTTCGCGGCGCGCATGTCGGGCGAGAAGTACGCGGCCGGCGGCATCCGCACCACGATCGAGGCGACGCGGGCCGCGAGCGACGACCAACTCGCCGCGAACGTGCGACGCCTGCTCGACGAGTCGCTGCGCTCGGGCAGCACGACCGTCGAGATCAAGAGCGGCTACGGCCAGAGCACCCGGGACGAGCTGCGCAGCGTGCAGGTCGCGGGCCGGTTCACCGACGAGGTCACGCTGCTGGCCGCGCACGTCCCGCCGCCCGAGTACGCGGGCCGCGGCGACGAGTACGTCACCATGGCCGTCGACGAGATGATTCCGGCATGCGCCCCGTACGCGAAGTGGATCGACGTGTTCTGTGAGCGCGGCGCGTTCACTGTCGAGCAGTCCCGCGCGGTCCTCGCCGCCGGTGTCGCGCACGGTCTGATCCCCCGCGTGCACGGCAACCAGCTGGGTGAGGGCCCCGGCGTGCAACTGGCCGTCGAGATGGGGGCGGCCTCGGTGGACCACGTCACCTACGTGACCGACGCCGACATCGACTCCCTCGCCGGCAGCTCGACGGTGGCGACCCTGCTGCCGGGGGCCGACTTCTCCACCCGCAACCAGTACCCCGGGGCCCGCGCGCTGATCGACGCGGGCGTCACCGTCGCGCTGGGTGCGGACTGCAATCCCGGTACCTGCTACACCACCAGCCTGCCGTTCTGCATTGCCATCGCTGTCCGGGACATGCACATGACCCCGGCCGAGGCCGTGTGGGCGGCCACCGCGGGCGGCGCGAAGGCGCTGCGCCGCGACGACGTCGGCAGCCTGCGGATCGGCGCCCGCGCCGACGCCATCGCGCTCGATGCCCCGTCGTACCTGCATCTCGCCTACCGTCCCGGTGTGCCGCTGGTTCGTGAAGTGTTCAAGGACGGCGTCCTCGCGACGACCACGAACTGATCGAGGGAGCAGGTAGCTGACATGACGAACAACATCGACGTCGACATCGCTCCCCGGCCGTGGTCGGGACGCACCGACGGTCTCGGGCCCGAGCATCTTCGCTGGCATCAGGCCGTCACCCCCTACCGTCCCGGCGCGGGCCCCGGCACGGTCCTCATCGGATTCGCCAGCGACGAGGGCGTGCGCCGCAACAAGGGACGCCAGGGCGCCGCTGCCGGACCCGATGCGCTCCGCAAGGCGCTGTCCTCGATGGCCCTGGAGAAGGAGACGGCGCTGTCCGATGCGGGCACCGTCGCCGTGACGGGCGACCGGCTCGAAGAAGGCCAGGACGCGCTGGGCCGCGCCGTGACGACGGCACTCGACTCCGGACGGCTCGCGGTGGTCCTCGGCGGCGGCCACGAGGTCGCGTACGGCACCTACCTGGGTGTCGCCGGATCGGCGCTGCGGCAGCAGCATCCGCGTCTGGGCATCCTCAACCTCGACGCCCACTTCGATCTGCGCAGTGACCCGATCCCGAGTTCCGGGACGCCGTTCCGCCAGATCGCCGAGGCCGAGGAGGCTGCGGGTACCAGCCACCGGTACGACGTCATCGGCATCAGCCAGCCCAGCAACACCAACGTGCTGTTCGACACTGCGCACCGCCTTGGGGTCCGGTACCTCCTGGACGATCACTGCGGTGTCGCCGATCGCGCCCGGGTCGACGAGTTCCTCACCGACTTCTTGGGCGACGTCGACATCGTCTACCTGACGATCGATCTCGATGTCCTGCCCGCCGGTGTCGCACCGGGTGTCAGCGCGCCCGCCGCTTACGGCGTTCCGCTCGAGATCATCCAGCACGTGTGTGATCGGGTGAGCGCGAGCGGCAAGCTCGCTGTCGTCGATGTCGCCGAACTCAACCCGTGCCTGGACGTCGACAACCGCACCGCCCGGACTGCGGCGCGGCTGATCCACCGCATCGTCACCGGGCACGTTCCGCCGACAGCCTGAAACGGGCCTGTCGCCGCTCAGCCGCTCTTCCCCCTCCCCTGTAGCCGGCACCCTCTTGCAGGGTGCCGGCTTCAGTGGTTTCGGGCGGCAGTTCGTGCCGTTGTCGCGGTCAGGCCGCGTGTGGTCCCGCGCGGTTGTGGGCGGGGATGGGTTTCTTGTAGGGGTCGACGGTGCTCGGTGGGGTGAACCACGGGTGCCGGTCGGCGCCGATTTTCACGTCCCAGTGACTGTGGTGCAGCAAGGTGTGGTGGTAGCGGCAGAGTAGGACGAGGTTGTCGAGGTCGGTGGGTCCACCGTCTGCCCAATGCTTTACGTGGTGGCCTTCGCAGTGTGCGGGTGCTGTGCCGCAGCCGGGGAAGGCACAGCCGTGGTCACGGGCGATGAGTGCCCGCCGTTGCTTCTTCGACACCGTCCTACTGCTGCGGCCCAGATTCAAGGGGACGCCGTCGTCCATGACGATGGGGGTGAGGTGGCAGTCGCACGCGATCCGGCGGGCAGTGGCGATGGACAGTGGCCCGGTGTGGGGTAGGCGTGCGATGTCTTTGTCGCCGAACAGGTCCGACCCTTCACCGGTGTGCGTCCACTCGTGAGCCGACTCGCTGCGGGCAAGGTCGGCGGCGTTCACATGGAGTGACAGGTGGGGCCGCTCGCCACCCTCGGTGGGGGCGTCGCCGGAGTCGAGGTAGCGGCGCAGGATTTCGGCGAACGCGTCCGCGCGCTGCCGTGCCGGCGTACGGGCACCGGCCGGGTCGTCCATCGGGTTGCGCGGCTTCGTCAACGCCGACAGCGCGGTCAGCAGCATCTCGCCGGTCACCGCATCGAGATCACCCTTGACCGCGACGCGTCCGTTCAGGGTTTTCGAGGCGTGGAACTCGTTACGTTCGGTGTCTTCGCTGGGCGGGAGTTCGTCGGATTCGAAGATCCGCTCCAACCGCGAGATGCAGGTGCGGACGGTCGTAGTGGTCGCGGCGGGACCGGACGCGGCGTCCAGCAACACCTTCCGGCACGAACCAAGCGCTTCGTTCGGCATGCCGCGCGGCGGGGTCTCGCAGAACTTCCCGATCAACGCCGCATGCTCGGCCGAAATATCTCCGGCATTGAACGCGTCGGCGATCTCGGGCTGCCTGGCCAGCATCCGGCCCAACGCGAGGATCCGTGCCGCGGCCGGCACTTCCAGCAACGTGTTCGCAGCCAGCCACTGCTTGACACTTCGGAAGCCGAGGGTGTCGAACGAGACTGCACGCTCATCGATTTCGGCGACCGCGACGGCCCTGAGGGCCTCCAGCCGTTCGATCTCGCGAGACATCTCGATCACCGACCGCACGAGGTCGGGTTCGACGAGTCGACGCACCTCGGCAGGCTGCAGCGCGGTGGCCGCGATGCCCGAATTGTTGAGTCCCCCCGGATTCATGACACGACCCTAGTTCGAACTCATGTTCGAGTCAAGGCCCGCCCGGAAGTGTCGATCGAAGTCCTGGACAGCCTGCAGGCTCGGGCGCCTCAGAGCCAGCGCGGCGGCTGCAGTTCGCTGCCGGCGGTGAGGCCGCTCGCGCCGCGGCCCGACGCCCAGCGCACCACGGCGGCAAGCGGTCCCGCGACCATGTCGGTGACCGGCGGACCGTCCTCGACCACGACGAACCGCCGATCGTCCACCTCGAGCACCAGCCCCGAACCCTCGCCCTTGCGTCGCCACATGCCGACGATGTCGTAGAGAAGCGAGCCGAGCACCACGTCCGGGAAGTCCTCGAACCGTCCACCGTTGCCGAGGTCGACCGCGTGGATCCACACCTCGCGGTTGCGCATCCACGCCGTCTCCGACGCCGGCACCGTCCGCCCCTGCGCCGTCCGCACCTCGGCGTCCCAGGCGGCGTCCGGGAGCGCGCGCCACTTCTCGTCGAGTTGAGCTGCCCTCTCGACGAACAGGTTTCGCAACGACCCGGCGCTGAGCGTTGCGCCCTCGTCGATCTCGCGTCCCCGCTGCTCCACCGACTCGTACATCGGTGTCTCCACCCCGGTGGCCGCCCAGTCGAGGAGCCGGCACAACGCGGCGGCGTTGTAGCCGACGTGCCCGACAAGGTGCTTACGCGTCCACCCGTCGAGCAGGCTCGGACCGGACATCTCCTCGTCCGACAGCTCCGCCAGCTTCTGTGCGAAGTACGCGGTGCCGTCTCGCGCGATATCCAGGCGCTCGGCCAGATCCAGATCGTTGAAGGTCACGAACGCTCCTACTCGACGGGGGTCCTGCTCCCTCGACCGTAGCCCCACCCGAGAGACAACTCGGGCGCCGTGACCGATTCGGTCACGGCGCCCGAGTGGGATCTGCCGTCGGATCAGGCGCTCTGGCCCTCGCGCTCGGCGACGAGGTTCAGCGCGATGTCGACGATCATGTCCTCCTGGCCACCGACCAGCTTGCGCTTGCCGGCCTCGAGCAGCAGGGTGCGAACGTCGATGCCGTAGCGAGCCGACGCGGCCTCCGCGTGGCGCAGGAAGCTCGAGTACACACCCGCGTAGCCGAGGGTGAGGGTCTCGCGGTCGACGCGGACCGGGCGGTCCTGCAGCGGGCGGACGATGTCGTCGGCCGCGTCCTGCAGCTTGAAGACGTCGCAGCCGTGCTTCCACTCGTGCAGGTCGGCGACGGCGATGAAGGGCTCGATGGGGCAGTTGCCGGCACCGGCACCGTGACCGGCGAGCGATGCGTCGACGCGGTAGACGCCTTCCTCGACGGCGACGACGCTGTTCGCCACCGACAGCGAGAGGTTCTCGTGGGCGTGGATGCCGATCTCGGTGCCCTCGTTCAGCACGTCCTTGTACGCGCGGACGCGGTCCCGGACGCCGTTCATCGTCAGGCGTCCGCCCGAGTCGGTGACGTACACGCAGTGTGCGCCGTAGGACTCCATCAGCTTGGCCTGCTTGGCCAGCTCCTCGGCGGGAGCCATGTGGCTCATCATCAGGAAGCCGGAGACGTCCATGCCGATCTCGCGGGCCGTTTCGATGTGCTGCGCGGAGACGTCGGCCTCGGTGCAGTGCGTCGCGATGCGGACCGAGCGCACACCCAGCTTGTAGGCGTGCTTGAGCTCCTCGATGGTGCCGACACCCGGCAGCAGCAGGGTGGTCAGGCGGGCGTGCTCGAGCACCTCCGCCGCAGCCTCGATCCACTCCCAGTCGGTGTTGGAGCCCGGACCGTAGTTGACGGAGCCGCCAGCCAGACCGTCACCGTGCGCGACCTCGATCGCGTCGACGCCGGCCTCGTCGAGAGCCTTGACGATCCGCTTGACGTCCTCCGGCGAGATGCGGTGGCGCACTGCGTGCATGCCGTCGCGCAGCGTGACGTCCTGGACGAAGATGGTGGGGTTGGTGCTCATCGGGTGGCTTCCTTCTTCTGGGCGATGCGCTCAGCGATCTGCAGGCCGGCAGAGGTCATGATGTCGAGGTTGCCTGCGTAGGCGGGCAGGTAGTGTCCTGCGCCCTCGACCTCGAGGAAAATCGACACCTGGTGGGTCGGGCGGTTGCCGCCGTCGATGAGGGTCTCGACCGGCTGGTCCGCGGGGATCTCGGCGATCTGGACCTGCTGCTTGAGGCGGTAGCCCGGAACGTAGGCGGCGACGTCGCCGACCATCTTCGCGACCGACTCGCGGATCTGGTCATGGGTGGCCGGGTCCGCAGCGTCGACCAGGCAGAAGACCGTGTCGCGCATGATCAGCGGCGGCTCGGCCGGGTTCAGGATGATGATCGCCTTGCCGCGCTTGGCGCCACCGACGGACACGATCGCGCTCGACGTGGTCTCGGTGAACTCGTCGATGTTGGCGCGGGTGCCGGGGCCGGCGGACTTCGACGCGATCGAAGCGACGATCTCGGCGTAGGCGACCGGGACGACCCGGGAGACGGCCGCGACCATCGGGATCGTGGCCTGGCCACCGCAGGTCACCATGTTCACGTTCGGAGCGTCGATGTGCTCGTCGCCGTTGACGGCCGGCACCACGAAGGGGCCGATCGCGGCGGGGGTGAGGTCGATCATGCGCTTGCCGAGCGGACGCAGACGCGCGTCGTTCACGACGTGGGCCTTGGCCGACGTCGCGTCGAAGACGATGTCGATCTCGTCGAAGTTGGGGAGGCCGACGAGGCCCTCGACACCCTCTGCGGTGATCGGCACGCCCATGGACGCGGCGCGCGCGAGACCGTCCGACGCCGGGTCGATACCGACCATCGCGCCCATCTCGAGGTGATCGGAGTGGTTGAGCACCTTGATCATCAGATCGGTGCCGATGTTGCCGGATCCGATGATCGCGACCTTGACCTTGCTCATGCCTCGGTTCCTTCCTTGAAACGTGTGGTCACGACACCGAGTCCGGACACGGAGACGGTGACGACGTTGCCGGCCTGGACCGGCGCCATGGGGCCGAGGGCACCGGACAGGATGACCTGACCGGCGCGCAGCGGCTGTCCCAGCTCACGGGCCGTGCGGGCGAGCCACACGACGGCCTCGATCGGGTCGCCCAGGCAGGCCTCGCCGTTGCCGGAGGAGACTTCCCGGCCGTCGACGGCCATCGACATGACGACGTCCTTGGGCTCGAACTCGTCGAGCGTGCGGCGCTGCGTGCCGAGGACGTAGACGCCGGACGACGCGTTGTCGGCGACGGTGTCGCCGAAGCGGATGTCCCAGTTCTCGATTCGGCTGTCGCAGATCTCGAGCGCGGCGACCGCGTACTCGATCGCGTCGCGCACCTGCGCGGCATCGAGCGGGCCGTCGACCAGGTCGGCGCCGAGTACGAAGCCGACCTCGCCCTCGATCTTCGGCTGGATCAGCACGCTCATCGGGACGTCGTCGCCGTCGGCGTACTGCATGTCGTCGAAGAGGACGCCGAGGTCGGGCTGGTTCACGCCGAGCTGCTGCTGGACGGCGACCGACGTCAGACCGATCTTGCGGCCGACGACGACGGCGCCCGCCTTCATCCGGAGGTCGTTGACGCGTTCCTGCACCTGGTACGCGGCAACGAGGTCGTCGGCGCCGATCAGGTCACGGATCGGCGCGCAGGGCACACCGGCCGCGGCGGCCGACGCGAGGCGCTCCGCGGCAGCGGCGATAGCGGACTCGCTCACCGCGGTGGAGTTCGTGGACTGGGTCATGACGCTAACTGTGCTGGGCGGAACCGCCCGAGGCCAACCTTCCGTCTCGCTCAGCGATACGCTTGTCGGGTGACCGGTGCGGCGAACCTCGACACGGTCCTCGGCAAGGCCGTCGCGATCCTGCGCAGTTACCGCCCCGAGGACAATGTCGTGTCCCTCGCCGAGCTGGTGCGGCGCACCGGCCTGCACAAAGCGACGGTGCACCGGCTCGCCGGCGAGCTCGTGGCGAACCGGCTCCTCGACCGTGTCGACGGCGGTTATCGGCTCAGCGGTGGGCTGTTCGAACTCGGGATGCTCGCATCGCTCGAACGCAGTCTGCTCGAGATGGCGATGCCGTTCCTGCAGGACCTCTACGAGCGTAGCCACGAGACCGTGCACCTCGGAGTCCGCGACGGACACGACGTCGTCTACGTCGCGAAGATCGGCGGTCACCGCCAGGCGATCTCCCCGTCCCGGACGGGCGGCCGCATCCCGCTGCACTGTTCCGCGATCGGTAAGGCACTGCTCGCCCACTGCGAACCGGACCTGCGCCGCGAGGTGCTGTCGGCGCCGCTGGTCCGGCGGACGCCGCACACGATCGTCGCGCCCGGCATCCTGCAGACCCAGCTCGACAAGGTGGTCGAGACCGGTGTCGCGTTCGAACGCGAGGAGTCGGCGCTGGGAATCGCGTGCGTGGCCGCGCCGGTGTTCGGGGCCGACGACCACATCGTCGCGGCCATCAGCGTCACCGGACCCACCAACCGGTACCGGCCCGAAAGCCAGGTCGCCGCAGTCCGGGCCGCCGCCGAGGGGCTGCGCAGCACGATGTCGCGTCGAGCGCGCCTGCGCTGATCACACGCCTTCGGCGTTCGCGACCGGATCCGACCAGATATCCATCGGGACGGCCTCGACGCTGCGTCCGGACTCGTCGAGGACGCGTCCCATCCGTTTGAAGAAGCGCAGCGTGACGGTGCGGTCGAGAATCTCGAGCGACGGCACCGTCCGCCGCAGGAGCTGTTCGAGTCGGTGGACGTCTTCGAGCGACCGCACCCACACCGAGTAGAAGAAGTTGGCCGGCGCCCCCGTCAGGACGAGGCACGCGCGGGTCTCCGGCAGTTCGATCAGGCGCTGCGCGACGGCGTCGCACTCGTCCACCGGCACGTGCGCCCACATCCACACCGACACCGGCCAACCCGACAGCGGCTGTGCCACGTCGCACCGCAGCAGCAGCGAGTGCCGCTCGAGCAGGACACGCACCCGGCGGCGCGCGGTGCTGACGCTGCAGCCGAGTTCCGCGGCCAGAGCGGTGAGCGACGCCCGGCCGTCCCGGGACAGGCACGCGATGAGCGCCCGGTCCGCGTCGTCCAGTGGACGCAGTGTGCCCGTCGTGCGTGGGCCGCGGCCGTCGAGGTGTGCCCGCTGGTCGGAGTCGAGCGCCCGCAGCTGCCAGTCCCCACCCATCGCGTACGGGCGGATCACGAGGTGCGTTCGGGTGGAACGGATTCCGGGCAGCTTCTCGATTGCGCGCAGCAATAGATCCGACAGTGCCGCTAGGCTTTCGACGCTCACCGTGAGGAGCAGGTCGCGGGCGCCGCTGGTGTGCTCGACGGTGAGGACGTGGGGCCACCGCACCAGGATCTCCGCGGTCTGCAGCACCTGACCGGCCACGCACTCGATCTCGATCAGCGCCGCCGTCTGCGGACCCGCCGGGTGGGCGGTGACCCACGCCGACCCGCTCTCCACCAGGCGGGACCAGCGGCGGGCGGCGGTCACCGGGTCGACTCCCAGCGCGGCACCGATCTGCGCCCACGGCGCTCGCGGCCCGAGTTGAAGGGTGTTGATCAGGCTCAGGTCCAGCTCGTCCAGAACATCAGATTCCTGAACCGATTCGTTCCTCACGACAAAATCCTGCAGTTTCGATGATTGTGACGCACGTCATGGGCATCATGCCTCAGCCGCGCCGACGCGGCACACCGCGAGGAGAGGAGACGCCAGTGTCGTTGACCGAGGACGCCAAGCAGTTGCACGGGGATCTGGTCCGGCTGCGCCGCGAGCTGCACGCTGCACCGGAGGTCGGTCTGCACCTGCCGCGCACACAGGAGCGCGTGCTCGCCGCACTGGACGGTCTGCCGCTCGAGGTCGGCACCGGCACCGCACTGACGTCGGTCACCGCGGTACTGCGCGGCGGCCGACCCGGACCGACGGTCCTGCTGCGCGGCGACATGGACGCGTTGCCGGTGGGCGAACGTGCCGACGTCGACTACGCCTCGACGGTTCCCGGCCACATGCACGCGTGCGGGCACGACCTGCACACCTCGATGCTCGTCGGCGCCGCCCACCTGCTGTCGGCGCGGCGCGAGCACCTCGCGGGCGACGTCGTGTTCATGTTCCAGCCCGGCGAGGAGGGCTACGACGGCGCCGGGCACATGCTGGCCGAGGGTGTGCTCGAGGCGTCGGGGTCGCGCCCGGTGGCCGCGTACGGCCTGCACGTCAGCGCGTCGGGAGCCCCAGGCGGCGTGTTCGTCACGCGCAAGGGCCCGTTGATGGCCGCGAGTGACGTTGCGACCGTGCGCGTCCTGGGCCGCGGTGGCCACGGGTCGTCACCTCACGCGGCCCTCGACCCGATTCCCGCGGCGTGCGAGATGGTGACCGCGCTGCAGACCTTCGCGACCCGCACATTCCCCCCGTTCGACCCGGTCGTGCTCACGGTCGGCTCGTTCCACTCCGGCACCGCGGCCAACGTCATCCCCGACGACGCCCGATTCGACATCACCGTGCGCACCTTCTCCCCCGAGAACCAGGCGAAGGTCCGGGACGGCATCACCCGGGTGTGCCGGGGAATCGCCGCCGCGCACGGGCTCGAGGTGGACGTCGACTACGACGAGCAGTACCCGGTGACCGTCAACGACGACACCGAGACGCAGTTCGTCGCCGACGTCGTCGCCGAGGTCCACGGCCCCGAGCGCTTCGCCTGGCAGCCGCAGCCGGCGGCCGCGTCCGAGGACTTCTCGCGCGTTCTGAACGAGATTCCGGGAGCGTTCGTGTTCCTCGGCGCCTGCCCCGCGGATCGGGATCCGAGGGCGGCCGCGTTCAACCACTCGCCGCTCGCGGAATTCGACGACGCCGTCCTGGGCGACGGCGCCGCGCTCTACAGCGAACTCGCGCTCCGGCGGCTCGCCGCGGTCGACAGCGCAGCGTGAACGGCCCTCGGTCCGCACGTTCCCCTCGTGCGGACCGAGGCCGAGATCACTTGCCCAGCAGGCCCTTCGCGATGTGGGTCACCTGGATCTCGTTGGAACCGGCGTAGATCATGAGCGACTTGGCGTCGCGCGCGAGCTGCTCCACCTTGTACTCGGCCATGTAGCCGTTGCCGCCGAAGAGCTGGACGGCCTCCATCGCGACCTCGGTGGCGGCCCGCGACGAGTACAGCTTCATCGCCGACGCCTCGGCGAGGCTGAGCGGAGAGCCGGAGTTGCTGCGCTCGATGGCATTGAACAGCATGTTCTGTACGTTCAGGCGCGCGACTTCCATCTCGGCCAGCTTGAGCTGGATGAGCTGGAACTGGGCGATCTCCTTGCCCCAGAGCTTGCGGTTCTTGGCGTAGTCGATGGACAGCCGCTGGCACTCGTTGATGATGCCCAGCGCGAGCGAGGCGATACCGATGCGCTCGGCCGCGAACGACTCCTTCGCGCTCTCCTTGCCGTCACCCTTGGCCGGGTTCTCGGTCTCGCCGAGGAGTCGATCCTTGGAGATCCGGACGTTGTCGAAGAACAGTTCGCCGGTGGGCGAGGAGTTCATGCCCATCTTCTTGAACGGCGGGCTCTGCGTGAAACCCTCCATGCCCTTCTCGAGCACGAAGCCGAGAACCTTGCGGTCGCGGCGGTCGACGGAGGCGTCGCCCTCGTCGAGCTTGGCGTACACGATGGTGACGTCGGCGTACGGGCCGTTGGTGATGAACGTCTTCTGCCCGTTGAGGATGTAGTCGTCACCGTCGCGGCGGACGTAGGACTTCATGCCGCCGAACGCGTCGGAACCGGAGTCGGGCTCGGTGATGGCCCACGCGCCCACCTTCTCCATCGTGACCAGGCCCGGCAGCCAGCGCTTCTTCTGGGCCAGCGTGCCGCGGCTGCGGAGCGTGCCGGCGGTGAGGCCGATGCTGACACCCATCGACGCCACCAGACCGAGGCTCACGCCCGCGATCTCGCTGTTGAGGATGACGCCCATGCTGCCCGCGCCGCTGAATCCGCCGGACTTCTCGTCGGAGTCGGCGGGCGCTTCGCCGCGCTCCTTCGCCTCCTCCTTCGCGAACGACTTCTCGAGCGCCTCGCTGGCCATCTCGTCCATGCCGAAGGTGGCGTACATCTTGCGGATGATGTCGTACGGAGGCAGCTCACCGGTCTCGAGCTTGTCGACGTGCGGCTTGATCTCCTTGTCGATGAAGCCACGCAGTGCGTCGCGGAACATCAGGTCGGTGTCTGACCACTCGTACATGTGGGAACTCCAGTCGGTGCGCTCTCGGTGTGGCCTGCATGACAGACCGGGCCACCCCGTGGCGGCCGCCACATCCACACATATAGAACGCGTTCTCTTTTGTCCACCCCGCGGCCATTTAGTTAGTGCACGACTTAATCGTGTATGCTTCATTCCATGACCACGACCCTCCCCGAGCAGGATGTCGACTGGGGCGACGTCGATCCCCTGGCTCTCGATCGCCAGGTGTGCTTCGCCCTCGCGGTTGCCAACCGCGCAGTGCTGTCGGTCTACCGCCCCCTTCTCGAGCCGATGGGCCTGACGCACCCGCAGTACCTCGTGATGCTCGCACTGTGGGGCCGCGCACCCATGTCGGTGAAGGAGATCGGGCAGGCGCTGCAACTCGATTCGCCCACGCTTTCCCCGTTGCTCAAGCGACTCGAGTCCGGCGGCCTCATCACGCGCACCCGCAGCGCCGCCGACGAGCGCCAACTGGTCGTCGAACTCACCGAAGCCGGGAAGGCCCTGCGCACCCAGGCCGAACGCATCCCCGGCGCCGTCGTGCAGCGACTCGGTGTGAGCCTCGCCGAACTCGAAGAACTCCACTCCGTCCTCACTCGAGTCAATGCGGCGGCCCTGCGCGCCGGCGCCCTGCACGAGTGAACCGCCCCCTCCAGACAGGTACAGGTATTCAGGACATGTCACCACGTTCGAAAGCCAAGCGCCCCAACCCGTTCCAGTGGATCGCATACGCGTGCGGCCGCAAGCTTCCCGACTCGATGCAGGATTGGGTCCGCAACGACCTCATCGGCGATTGGGCAGTGCCGCGGCACATGATTCGCAGCATGGTGCCATTCCTGCCGATCTTCGCGGCGTTCTTCCTGTTCCCCGGCCCGGTGTGGCTGCGGGGATCGATGGTGCTCCTCGGCGTCTTCCTGGCGTTGTTCTTCTCCGCGGCCTACATGGAGCAGAACCGTCGTCGCCGGCTCGAGAAGCACGGCTTGAACCCCGACCTGGAGAACCCCAAGAAGGTCGCGCGCCACAACGCCGAGAAGGCCGCGTACGAGAAGGCGCACCCCCACGCGTTCTGAGGCGTCCTCATCTGCTGTACAGCGCGACGCCGTCGGATTCGACCACCTGCACCGCACCACGGTCGACCAGAACGTCCAGGTGCGCAACGGTTTCGATGACCGCATACGGCCGCAGCGGTGCGGGAAGGTCACCCAACCTCTGGTCACGTCGCGTCCAGCGCAACCGGTGCGCCACGTCGATCGCCGTGACCCCGTGCGACGACACGGCGTCGAGGGTGCGGTCCAGACGGCCGTGATGGTGATCGATGAGCTGCCGAGCACGTGTGGCCGCGCTCGGCAGCGTCGGACCGTGTGCGGGCAGCAACTGAGCGTCGGGCATCGTCTGGACCAGTAGCAGCGAGGCGAGATAGTCGCCCAGCGGCAATCGGCCCGCCGCGGTCTCGAGCCCGATCCACGGCGTGATTCGGGGAAGGACGTGGTCGCCGGTGAAGAACAACCGGGCCCCCGGATCCCAGAACGAGTAGTGCCCGTTCGTGTGCCCCGGGGTGGGGATCGCAACGAGAGTTCGGTTCCGCAGCACGATCCGCGGGTTGCCCTCGAGCCAGTGGTCCGGCAACTCCACCCCCACGTCGGGGACACCGTGCATCATCGCGATCATGTCGTGTGCGCCCGCCCGCGCCAGGGTGGCGGCCGTGCCGGACGACACTCGCGCCGCCTCTGCGCCGGCCGCGTGCCACTCGACCGTCGCCCGCTCGCCGACGCCGAGACTGATGGGCGTGCCGTGCCGTCGGCGAACCTCGAGCGCCTGCGAGTAGTGGTCGGTGTGCCAGTGCGTGATGAGGAACCGGCTGATCCCGCTCGGCTCGAACCCGATGCGTTCGAGCCCCTGCACCAGGTGACGCTCCCCGTCCTCGGTGGCCCATCCCGAGTCGATCAGAACGACGTCGTCGCCGTCGGCGACCGCATACACGTTGATCGCCGGCGGCCCCTCCGGTAGAGGCAACGGGATGCGGAACACGCCGGGCGAGATCTCGTACGAACCAGGAGCCGTCCAGTGCGGCACCGAGTCCGGCCCGGCTGCCGTCGGAGCACTACTACGCAAATCCACGTCTCGAACATGCCACGGGCGGATCCGTCTCGATCCGCCCGAACCGCTGAGCGAGACGGCCCGGAGACGGGTTCAGTACGCGGACGTCCCGCCGCCCGCACGACGCGCCTCGAGCGCAGATCCCAGCGTCATGATTCCCTCATAACAGTTGGGGTCGAGACCGACGAGATCGCGGATCCGACCCAGCCGGTTGTTGACCGTGTTCGGGTGGATGCCGAGAGCGCGCGCCGTCCGCCCACGGTCGAGGTCGTGATGGAGATAGACATCGAGCGTCTCCATCAGTTCGGGGAAAGGATCCAACGGCAGTAGACAGTCTCCCAGGTAGTGGTGTCCGGCGGTGGTCCGCGACAGCTGGAACGGCAACGCAAGGTCCTTCAGCTGATACACCGCCGGCTCCCGGCCCATCCGGCGCGCCAGTTCGACGAGTTCGCGTGCCAGCGCCCCCGCCCCCGCGAGTTCGCGGCGTTTGACCGGACCGGACACCGCCCCGGTCACGGCGGATCCGACCACCTCACCCACCGCCGAGGTCAGATCTACCGCCAGCCGGAACCAGTCGGTTTCCGCGCCGGGACGTCTCGGGACGAGCACCGTGGCCGAATCGGGTTCCACGATGGCAAGCGTCGGCGGTGTGCCGACCGCATCGAGCACCCGGACCGTGCGCGCCTCCCTGGTCCGCCACGCCTTCGCGTCCGTCTCCACGTCGCCGCCGGACAGAGCTAGTACCGAGTACTCGTCGGCCAGTTCGATGCCGCACCAGCGCGCCGTAGGGTCCGCGTCCTGGCCCGCCAGCAGCAGTCTGGCCAGCAACTCGCGCGACGGCTGCTCGTCGCCCTCGAGCGCCACCCGCTCGCACTCGTACGAATCCACGACCGTGCGCGTGACCACCTCCTGCAGCCGCAGGACGCCGTCCGCGATGTCGACCAACGCCGCGGCGCGCTCACCCGCGGCCGCGGCACGACACTCGTCCAGGAGGATTCGGCCGAACCGGTACCAACTGTGCAGCACAGCCGACAAGGACGCCCCGTCCACCGCTGCCTGAACGGCACCCTCACGGACCGGTAGCAGTTCGTCGGCGGTGAACGTCCGGTTCTCCCGGATCGCCCGCGAGGCAATTCGGAAGAACCGAAGGGTGCTGCGTTGCAACAACTCCGGATGGAACGAGTATCCCGGGTCCGCCGAGCACCGCCTACGCTCCAGTGCGTCGAACCGGACGTCGAGCCGGTCCAGGATCGCGAGCACCGCGGCGCTCGGTGCGCCGCGCCTGAGCTCGTCATCCGACGGCATGCCCGAACCATACGCCGCCGACCGCCGGCGAGTAGCGCATCCGGAGGGGCCGTCCCCACCGAAAATCGCCGAAACCGAACATATCTCGCGTCGCCGCACTGGGATTGTGGAGATCGGCGCCGGCCGCCACCCGCGGTTCACCCCACCGAGCACCCACGGGCCGCGCTAGGCCCGATCCGTCGTCGCCTGCAGCCTGTTTCGCAGGTGATCGCGCTCCGGGTCGGTCCCGACCAGGTCCAGTGCGCGCCGGTACTCCGCGGCCGCCTCCTCCCGCCTTCCGAGGCGCGCCAGCAACTCGGCCCGCGCTGCGACATACGGATGGTGCGCCCGCAATTGCGGTTCCTCGGAGAGTTCGTCCAGCAGGGCGAGCCCCGCCGCCGGACCGTCCCGCATCGCGACCGCAACTGCACGACTCATCGCCACCACCGGCGACGGCACCAACCGGAGCAGCACGTCGTACAGGGCGACGATCTGCGGCCAGTCGGTGCTCGCGACGTCGGGTGCCTCGTCGTGCAATGCCGCAATGGCGGCCTGCACCCCGTATGCGCCGGGTGGGCCGCCCGTGAGCGACACCAGCACCAGCGCACTACCTTCCTCGATCAGCGGCCGGTCCCACACCGCGCGGTCCTGATCCTCCAAGAGCACCATTTCGCCGCCCGGACCGGTGCGGGCGCCGCGGCGGGCGTGCACCAGCAGCATCAGTGCGAGGAGCCCGGCGATCTCGCGTTCGCCGGGCAGCAGGCGGTGCAGAACACGGGTCAACCGGATTGCCTCCTCGGCGACGTCGAGTCGCTGCAACCGTGGTCCGGTACTGGCGGCGTAGCCCTCGGTGAAGATCGCGTACAGCACCTGCAGGACACCGGGTAGCCGCTGCGGCAGCTCGTCGGCGTCCGGCACCCGGAACGGGATCCGCAGATCGTGGATCCGTTTCTTGGCCCGCGTGATCCGCTTCGCCATCGTCGCGGTCGGGACGAGGAAGGCCCGGGCCACCTCGGACGTCGTGAGCCCTGCCAGACAGCGCAGGGTCAGCGCCGTGCGGTCCTCGGCCGGCAGCGCGGGGTGCGCGCACGTGAAGAACAACTGGAGCCGCTCGTCGGGCAACTCGCCGCCCACGTCCGCAGCAGGGGCGGGATCGGCGCGATCCGCCTCCACCTGCAGCACCGCGATCCGCGCCGCGAGCACCTGATCACGCCGCAGACGGTCCACGGCCCGGCGCCGCGCCGTGGTCAGCAGCCAGGCCCCCGGCTTGGACGGCACGCCGTCCACCGGCCAGCGCCGCAGCGCGGCCTCGATCGCCTCCGACGTGGCTTCCTCCGCCAGATCGAGGTCGCCGAACCTGCTCACCAGAGCGGCGAGCAGGCGGCCGCGCTCCTCCCGGAAGACCGCCTCGACGGACGTCTCCGCGTCGGTCGCGCGGCCACCGCTCCCGCTGACCATCGGACGTCAGTTGCCGAAGCCGGCGATGGGGCGCACCACGATCCGGCCGCCGCCGCGCGAGCCGGGACAGCGGGCCGCCCAGTCGAGCGCGACATCGAGGTCCGGCACGTCGATCACGTAGAAGCCGCCCAGCACCTCACGGGCCTCGGCGAACGGCCCGTCGGTGGTGACGGTGCGGGTGCCGTCGTCCCCCACCTGGATGCTGGTGGCGGTGACGAGGTCGGCCAGCGACTCACCCGAGACGAAGATCCCGGCGTCCTTGACCTCCTTGTCGTAGACCATCCAGTCCTCGGGCGTGCAGTCGCTCGTGGCGTCGGCGGACTCGGCGTTGATCAGCAGCAGGTACTTCATGATCGGTTCCTCCTCGAGAGGTGCTCATTGTTGCGGTACACCATGACGACGAACGAGGTGGCCCCGAAAGGACAGCGCGGGTGAACTTTCTTTCGCGCCGTCAGTCGAGCCCGCGGAGGAACTCGAGCATCGCGGTGTTGACCTGGTCGGCTGCCTCCATCTGCACGAAATGCCCGACGTCGGGGATCACGTGGGTCGAGCGCAGGCCGGGCACCATCGCGGCCATCGTCTCGAACGGATTCTCCCCCATCATCTCGAGCACCGGATCCTTCGCGCCGGCGATGAACGTGGTCGGGACGGTGACGGGACGGCCGTGCAGTTCCTCGTTCTGCTCCCACACGTAGTCGTCGGCCCGGTACCAGTTGAGGCCGCCCGTGAAGCCGGTGCGCGTGAACTCGTCCACGTAGTAGCCGAATTCGTCCTCGCTGAGCCACGGCCACGGCAACGCCGGAGGTTCGGGCAGCACGTCGAGGTAGCCGTTGCCCTCGGACGGGAAGTCCCAGCAGTCGAGGTAACGGTTCGCTCCGCTGAGCGCGTGGAAGATCTTGGACAAGAACTCGCGCGGGTGGTCGCCGAGTTCGCGGTCGGCCGGGCCGTACTCCTGGAAGTAGTGCAGGTGCACGAAGTGCTGCGACGACATGTACCGGAAGCCGTCGGTGGGCCGGACCGGCGACCGTGGCATTCGCGGCACGCTCAACTGCATCAGGGCGCGGACGCGTCCCGGCGCCCAGTTCGGCAGGTCCCACACCAGTTGCGCGCCGAAGTCGTGGCCCGAGAACACCGCCTGCTCGATGCCGAGCGCGTCGAGCAGGCCGACCATGTCGTCGACGGTGTGCCGGCGGTCGTACTCGCGAGGATCGGAGGGCACGTCGGTGCGTCCGTAACCGCGCATGTCGGGGGCGATCACCCGGTAGCCGGCCGCGGACAGCGCCGACAGTTGGTGCCGCCAGCTGTACCAGAGTCCCGGGAAGCCGTGACACAGCACGATCGGGTCGCCCTCGCCCTGCTCGGCGATGTGCATGTCGAGGTCCCCGACGCGTACCGTCCGGTGCGTGAGTGTCGTTGCAGGATCGGTCATTCCGGAATATTAAGTCACTCCAGGCGCGGGCGGAGCCAATCGACGAGATCGTCGAGCACCTTCTCCTGCTCGGGTTCGTTGAAAACCTCGTGGAACAGGCCGTCGTACGTCTTCAACGTCAGATCTTTCGATCCGGCGTGGGCCGCGATCATCCGGCTACCGGAGACGTCGGCCAGGCGATCCTCGGTGCCGTGGAGCAGCAGGACCGGAATGGTCAGCGACGGCAACCGAGCCGGGAAGCTCTCGGCGGCCAGAATCATCCCCCGCGCGATGCCCGCCTTGACCTTTCCGTGATGGACGAGAGGGTCGGACTCGTACGCCGCGACCACCGCGGGATCGCGGGAGACCGACTTCGCGTCGAGGGTCTCGACGGGTATTCCGGGTGCGAACCGACCGAGGATCTTGCCGATCTCGATCACCACCCGCGGCTTGCCGCCCACGACGTCCACGGCCGGCGCCGACAGGATCAGACCCGACAATTCGTCCTGGTGGTCGAGCGCGTACGACAGCGCGATCGCGCCGCCCATGCTGTGTCCCAGCAGGAATCGTTGCAGGCCCGGATTCTCGGCGATCGCGACGGCCGACAACCGGTGCAGGTCGTCGAGGAACTCCGACCAGTCGTGCAACTCGATCCGCTTGCCACCGGAGCGGCCGTGCCCGCGGTGGTCCGGCGCGTAGACGACGAGACCGAGCCCCACCAAGCGTTCGACGACATGGTCGTAGCGACGCGCGTGTTCGCCCAGACCGTGCGCGAGCAGGAGTATGCCCGACGGCGGACCGTCCGGACGCCAGACGTCGTACACGATGCGGGTGCCGTGCACCCCGGCGAATTCCGACTCTGTGTGCTGCACGAAAGCGAGTTTAGGTGGGCGGACGGCGTCGTGGGGCGCTTGTCGCCGGGCGCTTGTCAGCCCGATCGCGCGGCGGGACGATGAAGGTGGCCGACAGGAGTCGCGATGAGTACCACCGATGCCCCGTTCCTGAGGTACACCGACGAGACCGGGCACGCCCGGGAGGTGACACTGTCCGTCGACAGCCCGCGCGTGACGGTGGGCCGATCGTCGGACGCCGACGTCTCGCTGGCCGACGACCCCGAGGTGTCGCGCCTGCACGCGACACTCGAGTGGATCGGCACGGACTGGACCATCGTCGACGACGGCCTGTCCCGCAACGGCACGTTCGTCAACGGTGAGCGCATCTCGGGACGCCGGCGCCTACGGAACGGCGACAGCATCCGGATCGGCAACTCGGCGTTCGTGTTCCGCGACCTCGCGCGTCAGGGCGGCGAGCCCACCCGGGTGGCCGCGGGCATCCCGACGGTACGGTCGCTCACCAGGACGCAGCGGGAGATCCTGATCGCGCTGTGCCGTCCGTACAAGCACAACGCGGCGTTCGCGAATCCCGCGTCCAATCAGCAGGTCGCCGACGAGGTGTTCCTCAGCGTCGACGCCGTCAAGACGCACCTGCGTGCGCTGTTCGCGAAGTTCGGTGTCGAGAACCTGCCGCAGAACCAGAAGCGGTTGCGCCTGGTCGAGAAGGCGCTGCACAGCGGGGTCATCACCGAACACGATCTGTGACCGGTCAGGCCGCGGCCCGCACGTCCGGCCGCACCTGCGCGCGCAACCGGGTGAGCGCACGATGCTGTGCGATGCGCACCGCCCCGGGGGTGGTGCCGAGGGCGGCGGCGGTCTCGGTGGCCGACATACCGCGCACCAGGCGCATGACGAGGATGTCCCGGTGCCGCGGCGGCAGGGTCTCGACGAGGCTGCGTGCCCACGTCCCCCGCTCACCGGCGATCGCACGTTCCTCCGGCCCGGCCTCGGGGCACACCACCTCGCCCGCGTCCTCGATGGGCGCGCATGCCCTTCCGGCGGCGCGTCGGGCGTCGATCACCTTGTGACCCGCGATCGCGTAGACGTACGTCAGGAACGACGCTCCGCGGTCGCAGTAGCGAGGCAGGGCGGTCATCAGGGCGACGCACGCCTCGTGGGAGACGTCCTCGGCGACGGACTGCAGGGCCCCGCGGCCGAGCCGGGCGAAACAGTACCGGCGCACCAGTGGGTAGACGATCGCGAGCACTCGCTCGCGCGCCCGGGGGTCGCCGGCCACGGCGTCCGGTACCCACTCCTGCAGTACCTCGCGGGCACGTTCGGCGGTCATCTCGTTCGTCGACGTCGCGGTCGGAGCGTGTGCACGCATCTCGAATCTCCCAACGCGGACGGCGCGGTCGGCCGTCCCACGTCTTCGATCCTCTGCGGGGAGCGCTGCCCCCGACAGGCACCCTCGGGTGGCGGTCGCGCACCCTGTTCCGCTTGTCGGACTCCGCAACTAGGGTTCCGGACATGACCGTAGAGCAGAGTCTCGACGACCAGTTCCTCACTGCCGCTGATCCTTACCGGCGCGAACTACTTGCGCACTGCTACCGCATGATGGGCTCGATCCACGACGCGGAGGACCTGCTGCAGGAGACGATGGTGCGTGCGTGGCGCGGCTACGGCAAGTTCGACGGCCGCTCGTCCGTGCGAACGTGGCTGCACCGGATCGCCACCAACACGTGCCTGACGGCCCTCGAGGGCCGCGAGCGCCGGCCCCTGCCCACCGGCCTGGGGGCACCCAGTTCGGACCCCTCGGACGAACTGATCGAGCGCCGCGAAGTGCCGTGGCTGGAGCCGATCCCGGATTCGATGGTGTGGGGCGATTCCGGGTGGGGTGCGGACGATCCCGCGACGGTGGTGGCCGCCCGCGAGTCGGTGCGGTTGGCGTTCGTCGCCGCCCTGCAGCACCTGTCGGCCCGGCAGCGAGCGGTACTGGTCCTGCGCGACGTTCTGCAGTGGAAGGCCGCCGAGGTGGCCGAGGCGCTGGGCACGTCCACCGCAGCGGTCAACAGCCTGCTGCAGCGCGCACGGGCACAGCTCTCCGAGGCCACACCCAACCCGGACGCACTGGTGGAACCGGAGTCCGACGACGCCCGCGAGTTGCTGCGCCGGTACGTCGACGGGTTCGAACGCTACGACATCGACGGCCTGGTGGACCTGTTCACGCAGGACGCGGTGTGGGAGATGCCCCCGTTCGTCGGCTGGTACGTCGGCGGCGCCGACATCGCCCGGCTCATCAAGGAGAAGTGCCCGTCGGAGGGCCCGGGCGACATGCGACTGCTGCCGGCGTCGGGCAACGGCCAGCCCGCGCTCGGCCTGTACATGCGGGAACCGGACGGCGTGCACCGCCCGTTCCAACTGCACGTCCTCGACATCACCGAGCGCGGGGTCGCCCACGTCACGTGTTTCTTCGACGTCGACCTGTTCGAGAGGTTCGGGCTGCCACCGCAACTCTGACGACCCCCGCGGTCGTCGGCATCACTGACCGGCGGCTGCCGGATCCATCCACATGACCTCCCACACGTGGTTGTCGAGATCGCGGAACGACCGGCCGTACATGAAGCCGTGATCCTGCGGGTCCATCCACTTGCTGCCACCGGCCGCGATGGCGGCATCCACGAGCGCGTCCACGCCGTCGCGGCTGTCCGCGGAGATACAGGTGAGCACCTCGCGGCTCTTCGACGTGTCGCAGATGTCGTCGGCGATGAAGTCGCGGAAGCGGTCCTTCTGCAGCATCATGATCCACGCCGAGTCGTTGATCGCCATGCAGGCGGTGCTTCCGTCGCAGAACTGCTCGTTGAACTCGAAGCCGAGGCCACCGAAGAAGGACCGGCTCGCGGCGACGTCCTCGACCGGCAGGTTGACGAAGATCAGACGGGACATGGGGCTCTCCTTTGTTCGCGGTTGGTCTGTTCGCAGTGGGGGTCGAGGCCGGGCCCGTTCGGGGCCCGCACAGATGACAGACCACCGCCGCACCGAAAACTCATCGCGGCCGTCCGTCATCGAGATCGCGGAGGGGCTAGGCACGCGCGCGGCGCGGTGGTGTCATGGATTCATGAGTGAGGACAAGCGACACTTCGTGGCGAGTCGACTCGACGGACTCATCCACGCGCTGGAACTGCAGGCGCCCACCGAGGAGGAGCCGTCACCGGTACCCACGGCCAACGGCTTCACGGGATCTCTCGCCGAGGCACAGCGGCATCGGGCCGAGTTGGAATCCGCGACGCCCGCACGCGTGGACGAGATCGCGGCCGGGTATCCCGAGATCGCGAAGGACTGGGCCGAGCAACAGTCGGCCTGATCCGCGGGGCCCGATCCCGTACGGGAAGGCCCCACCCGCCGTGTCGAGCCGCCCGACCCGGCGATGTTCCGCGCGAGCACGACCCGAGCCCGACCCCAGGGGGTGGGAACACCACCCCTCGGTGGCCCGACGACCACCTCGGAGAGCCTGTCGACGGCACCCCCGGACGACGAGATTGGAAGGAGCAGGAAGGCACCACACCGGGAGGACGCCATGAAGTCCGCTACTCACGACCGCAGCCGTCGTCACGTCGTGCAGTCCGAGGACGGCGTATCGCTCGCCGTGCGCGAGTACGGGCCCGTGGATGCCCCGGTCACCGCGGTGTTCGTGCACGGCCACTGCCTGCACACCCACTCGTGGGCCCGACTGCGCTCGCACCTGACGCGGGAGTGGGGTGCGGCGGTCCGGATGGTCTTCTACGACCATCGCGGTCACGGCGAATCGGGCAGCGCCCCCGCACACACGTACACGATCGACCAACTCGGACGCGACCTCGACGCGGTGATCCGGGAAGTCGTCCCGACGGGCCCCATCGTCCTGATCGGTCATTCGATGGGTGGGATGACGGCCCTCGCCTACGCGCGCCAGAACCCGGAGGCCGTGGGTACCCGGGTCGCCGGGGTGGGTCTGCTGTCGACCGCAGCCGGTGACATCACCCGCTCGGGCCTGGGCCGGTTCCTGCGGCACCCGCTCGTCTCCGCGTTCCAGTTCGGGGTCGAGCGCCTGCCGCGACTGAGTCAGCGCCTGCTCAGTCTCGTCCTCGACAACCCCACGTCGGTGGTGACGATGTACGGCTTCCTGCGGTCGCTCGTCGGATTCGACGAGTCTCGATCCCTGGCGGGGCTGGCCGCGATTCCGTCACTGGTCCTCGGCGGGTCCTCCGACATGGTCACGCCGTTCGAGCACTCCGTCGCGATCGCCGCGAATCTCCCGTCCGCCGAACTGGTTCGGCTCGGCGGCGCGGGACACTCGGTGATCCTCGACCAGGCGTGCGAGGTCGCGCACGCGCTGGTGCGGCTCGTCGACCGCGCGGCGGCGCACCACGCGGCCCGTCAGCCCGCGGCGTACGCGCTCGCGTCGGCGTCCAGTGCGGCATGATCGGACACCGACGCGTCGGCGACCGCACGCGCGGCCTCCGCCTCGGCGCCGCGACCGATCTCGCCGGTGAACGTCGTGTGCCACCGGACGAGCCGGTCGGGGTCCCAGCCGAGCAGCGCCCGGTCCAGGAGCAGGCGTTCACACACCCGGCGGGACGATCGGATCCGGTTCCTGGCGACGGCACCGACCCGCTCGAGGATGTCTCCCGGCAACAACGTCCTCGACGTGGTCCGGTAGTGCGCCCACGTGGCCTCGAGAACGTCGAATTCGGAACAGTCCCTAAGCAACTCGGACCAGTAGTACTCGGCCCGTTCGTCCGGGACCGGTGCCTGCTCGACGCCCGCGCGGATCCGGAGCACTTCGCGGCACGTGAACACGTCGACGGTCTTGACCGGATTCACTGCGCACTCGCACGGACGGTGGCCTCGACGACCGACTCGAGTGCCAGCGCCCGGATCTCCCCCTTGGCGAGCTTGCCGCCGGACGAGCGCGGCAACGCGTCGGCGACGACGAGGTGCTCGGGGAACAGCTCCTTCGACACTCCCCGGGCGCTCAGGTGCTCGACGAGGTCGGCAAGGGTCAGTGCCCGGCCGGGTCGCAGGCTCACGACCGCGCACACCCGCTCTCCGAACACCGGATCGGGGACGGCGACGACACCGGCCAGGTCGACCGCGGGATGGGTCTCGACCTCCTGTTCCACCTGCGGCGCCGAGATGTTCTTGCCGCCGCGGATGATGATGTCGGACGTCCGCCCCACGGGCGTGAGGTAGTCGTCGGCGTCGACGGTCACCAGGTCGCCCATCAACATCCAGCCATCCTTCGTGAACAGCTCGGCGTTGGCGTCGGCGTCGTCGTAGTAGCCCGCGCACGTCAACGGTCCGCGACCGGCGGGTCGGCCGGGACCGCCGGTGGCGGTCACATCGCGGCCGTCCTCGTCGAACAGGCGCACCTGCATCTCCGGGATCAGCCGTCCGGCGGTACCGATGCGGCGTTCGAAGGAATCCTCGACGCGGGTGACGCTGAACGCCCCGCTCTCGTTCGACCCGAAGAACTGCAGCACGGACGCCCCGGTCCGGTCCTCGAACTCGGCAGCCCGATCCGCCGGCACCGCCTCGCCGCCGGTGAACATCACCCGCAGCGACGACAGGTCCGCCTGCGCGGCGAGCGGCGAGTTCAACAGCATCCGGAACTGGGTGCTGACGCAGCACAGTACGGTCACCCGCTCCCGCTCGATCATCCGGATCATGGTCTCCACGTCGAACTTCGGCAGTACCACCGTGGGGACGCCCGACATCGCCGGCGCGTAGTGCGACGTCCACAGCCCGAACCCGAACGGGGCCGGGACCGCACCGAAGAACACGTCGTCGCCGTCCAGGTGTCCGGCCTCGATCGCCAGACGGCTGAACGCCATCCACCGATTGTCGAACTGCGTCACACACTTCGGCAGACCCGTGGTCCCCGATGTGGAGTTGAGCAGGTTCAGGTCGTCGGGACCGAAGCTGCGGCCGTCCACGTCGGCCGGTGCGGCCCGGCCCGGCACGATCGGCACCGCGGTGGGACCGGAGACGTCGAAGACGTCGTGCACACCCCGGTCCGACAGCACGACGTGGAAGGCCAGTGGCAGCCCGAGGTCGCGCAGCTCACGCACCAGTACCGACGACGAGCGGCCCGCGAGGGCGTCGAGGGTGACGAGCGCCCGGGCACCGGTCTTGCGGACGAGATGCGCGATCTCGCGGTCGCCGGCGCGGGCGCCGATCCCGACCGCCACCACGCCGGCGCGTGCCGTCGCGACCAATGCCGCGTGCACGAGAAACGTGTCCGGCAACTGCACCGCGACCCGATCCCCGACCGGGATGCCCAATGCCACGAGTGTGGCCGCGAGGTCGTCGGCGACGGAATCGTAAGTCGCCCAGCTGGTCCGGGCAGAAGGCGTGATGTAGGCATCCGCGTCCGGCGTCCGCGCCGCCTGTTCGCGCACCAACTTGTGCAGCGGGTCGGTCCCCCACCATCCGGACTCCACGTACCGGCCGACCGTCTCGGGGTCGATGAGGCTCATCTCGATCTCCTTGTCCGGGGACGACGACGTCCCTGCGGGTGCTGACTTCGCTAACATTCAGAACTCAGGCGACGGTTCCGGGGAGGAACCGTCGGCAACCGGAAGGAAGTGACGCGGTGCCCCAGCAGGGACCGGACAGCAAGCCCCGCGCAGTCGATCCGAGCAACCTCCGCTGGCGCAGGCTGGCCGAGATGGTCGCCGACCAGATCCGCGAGCGCATCCTGCGCGGCGATCTCGCCGAGGGCGACGTCCTGCCCAAGGAGGCCGAGCTGCGCGAGCAGTACCCGGTCAACGTCCAATCGCTGCGTGAGGCGCTGCGGATCCTCGAGGCGGAGGGGCTGGTGAGGGTCCGCCGTGGCAACCGGGGCGGGGCCGTGGTCCACCGCCCCACCCCCGGCAACGTCGCCTACAGCCTCTCGATGGTCCTCGCGATGTCCGGCACCGATATCGACGACGTCGGCCGCGCCCTGCACGAGATCGAACCCATGTGCGCCGCGCTGTGCGCCGAACGCGAGGACCGCGCCACCGAGGTGGTGCCGATCCTGCGCACCCTGCACGAGGAGTCGCTCGCCAACGTCGACGATCTCGTCGCCGCCACGACGCTGTCTCGACGGTTCCACGAGGCCGTCGTACAGCTCTGCGGCAATCGGTCGCTGATCGTGCTCGCCGGCGCCCTCGAGTCGCTGTGGTCGAGCCACGTCACCGACTGGGCCAACCTGCGGGCCGATCCCGAGACCATTCCCCGGACCGAGCGAGCACAGGCACTCGCCGTCCACGGCCAGATCCTGCAGTGCATCGAGGACGGCGACGCCGCGTCGGCGCGGGTGATCGCCGCCCGCCACCTGCGCGACGTCGGGTCCTACCCGCACGACCCGGACCGCCCGCTGGTACCGCTCGATCCGGCCGTGGCCCGCGACCGCCTCTTCTTCGGCTGACGGGATCCGGTCAGAAGCTGTTCGGATCGTCGATCACGCTCTGCGGCACCGGATGTCGGTACAGCTTGGAGGCGTTCTCCCAGGTCACCTTGCGCAGCTCGTCGGCGGAGAGACCTTTCATGGACTCGTTGACGACGTCCATCGTGCGCGGCCACAGGCTGTCACTGTGCGGGTAGTCCTCCTCGAGGAGGATGTGGTCGACGCCGATGCGGTCGCGCAGCACCATCGTCGACGGATCCTCGACGGCGCAGAACCAGAAGTTCCGCTTGAGTACGTCGGCGGGCGAGATGTCGATGCCGTCCCACGTGCCGTACATCGACGAGTATGTCGTCATGTGGTCGAGTCGGTCGAGAAGCGCCGGAACCCAGCCGATCCCGCCCTCGGACATCACGATCTTGATGTTCGGGAAGCGGACCGGGATCTTCGAGAACAGCCAGTCGACGGTCGCGAACATCGCATAGCCGAAGAACAACGTGCCGGCGACGTCCGGCGGCGCGTCCTCGGACGTGCTCGGTGACGTGCTCGACGAGCCGATGTGCAGGTTGATGACGGTCTCGGTCTCCTCACACGCCCGCATGATCGGATCCCAGTGGCCCGAGTGCACCGACGGCAGGCCCAGCGCGTGCGGGCCCTCGGAGAACGTGACGGCCTTGAAACCGCGTTCGGCGTTGCGGTAGATCTCCTGCGCGCCGATCTCCGGGTCGAGGAAGTACGGGATCTGGCACGGGATGATGCGGTCCGGGTACGGCCCCGCCCACTCCTCGAGGTGCCAGTCGTTGTAGGCCCGGGTGGCCGCGAGCGCGAGTTCCCGATCACCCGTGCTCAACTGCAGGCGCTGGCCGGCGAAACCCGGAAGGAACGACGGAAAGTTCAGGGACGCATACACCCCCGAGAGGTTCATGTCCTTGACGCGGTGATGGATGTCCCACGATCCGCGGCGCATGTCCTCGAACCGCTGCGGGTCGAATCCCCACTCGTCGACCGGACGTCCGACGACGGCGTTGAAGCCGACGTTCGGGATCTCCTTGCCGTCGTACACCCAGATGTCTGCACCGTCGCGGTGGATGACCTTGGGTGCCCGGTCGGCGAACTTGGCCGGCAGGCGACCCTCGAAGGTGTCCTTCGGTTCGACGATGTGGTCGTCGACCGAGATGAACGGGAAGGGTCGATGCGCCTTGTCGGGCTCGGGCAGGAACGTGACCTTGCCCTTGACGTTGGTGGTGAAATCGGTGTTCTGCATCAGGTCGTCGAGACTGGCCATCGTGCACACTCCTCGAATGCTTGGGGGTCGATGAATTCGGCTGCGCTACATACGCAACCGCTGATGAGTCGGGATCTTGGGTCCGTCAGTCGAGAACGTCGGGGTGGGTGCGGATCAGCTTGCGGACCGCACCGGCCCAGTAGACGCCCGCCGCGCGCTCGACGAGCGCCTTCTGCATCGCGACACGGATGCGCTTCTCGATCGGCAGCGGATCCTTGCCGAGCAGCAGGATGTCGTAGGCGAGACGGCAGAAGCGGTCGATCGACGCCGCGCGGTACACCGCGAGCTCGATCGTGTCCGCGGTCGTGATGATGCCGTGGCTGGCGAGGATCACATTGTTGCGGTCGCCGATCTTGTCGGCGAGGTCGCGGCCCAGCGCCGCGTCGTCGACCTCGCCGGTGTACTCGCTGACCAGCGACAGGTCGTCGTCGTACAGACTGCCCGTCTGGTGCGCGATCATCGGCAGCACGCCGACGGCGGCCAGCAGCGTCACGTAGTACGGATGGTTGTGGATGACTACGCGGGCATCCGGCCGGCGACGGTGCAGCTCGGTGTGGATGTGGTACGCGGGCGTGACGTCCCACTTCCCTTCGACCACAGCACCGTTCGCATCGACACGGCAGACGTCCGAGGCGGAGACCTCCTCCCACCACAGTCCCCACGGGTTGATGAGGAGGCTGTCGTCGTCGCGGTCCGCCCACGTGATGTGGCCGGCCATGTTCTCGCTGAAGCCGTCGTGCGCCAGGATGCGGAAGGCGCATGCGAGCTTCTGTTCGTCCGTGAGTTCCACCCCGATCGGCGGCGTGGCGCTCGGCTGCCAGCCGTCCATCGAGTTCTTCTCCTGCCCTGCAGAATTCGTCGACTCGCCGAGTGCGGTCACGGCACCTCCTTGCATCGAGAGTAAGTCGCTTCGGGAACTACCGAGACTCTAACTTACAAAAGTTAGCAATGTAAGCCCCATCTCATTCCGGTTCGAGAACAGAACTCCATCCCCCGGAGACGACGAAGCGCCCACCCTCGGTGAGGGTGAGCGCTTGCAGCCCAGAATGTTTCGCGGAAATTCGACCTCCTAGTCGGAGCCGAAGCCTGAGGCGGGTCGGGTGAACACCTCGCGTAGCAGGGGGACGAAGGTGTCGATCGGCAGCGTGTCGTAGTCGGGGTCGAACGACACCTGATCCCATTCGGCACAGAAGTGCGCGCACGTGTCGAAGTACGGGCTGTCCCGGTAGCGTTCACGCGTGTTCGGGTCCAGCCCCAGCCGATCCCAGTAGTGATAGCCCTGGAACACGCCGTGGTGCTTGACGACCCAGGTAGCCTCCGCATCGAGGTAGGGCGCCACGATGGCGGCGGCGAGCTCGGAGTGATTCGCCGGCGCGATGGCGTCGCCGATGTCGTGCATCAGGGCCGCGACCACGAGATCCGTTCGCGCACCCTCTCGTAGCGCACGGGTCGCGGTCTGCAACGAATGCTCGTAGCGATCCACCTGATAGCCGAGCGTGGGACCACGCAACGCCTCGAGCATCTCGATCATCGTGTCCGGCAAGCGATCATTCAGGAAGACCTTCGACTCGGCGACGATGAGAGCGATGTCCTCCGGTGTCGATTCGTCCATCCGCGTGAAGCTCACCTGCCGGCCACCCGACGCGTCGATCGCCATGACGTGACTTCCTTCCGCTCGTCGCGGTCATCGACCGCTGATTCTCGTATCTTTACATAGAAAGGGCGAGTACGCGTACGAGATTCCCACTGGACGAAATCTCTCGCCGTCGGCCTACATCCAGTTCCACCGTTCAGGCCGATGACAGGCGCAGTTCCTCGACCACACCGCGCAGGGCCTGCACTTCACGCCGCAGCTGCCCGATTTCGTCACCCGCCCCGCGCTCCCGGAACGGATCGGCGCGCACCGCCGCCGCTGCCGGAGCCGGCGCCCCGGGCGCCCGGGCCGTGATGCCGTCCACGAACAGGTCCACCAGGGTCGTCGACAGCATGACGTGGTCGGCGTCGAGCGAGTCCCGGTGCCATCGCGTCGCGGTCCACACGATCTCCCGGAGCAGGCGCTGCAGCTGCGCCGACTCGAAATCCCGCCGAAAGCTGTTCTCGGCGATCCCGTTCGCGAGGATCCGCGACCACACTTCCTGAGCCTCGAGCACGCGTGCATCGATGTGCCGATAGCCCGGCAGCGTCGGCAGAACGCCGAATTCCTTGTCGTAGATCTCCGACGCATGCGGATGGCGCACAGCAACCCGCAGCGAGACGTGGATCAGATCGCGCAGCTGTTCGGGGGCGGCCACCGACCAACGGATCTCGCTCGCATAACTGCAGGTCAAGTCGTCGAGGAAGGCGATCAGGATCTCCGAGACCAACTCGTCCTTGGACCCGAAGTAGTGGTACAGACTGCCCGAGTGCAGCCCCACCTCGTCGGCGATGTCGCGCACCGTGGTCGCGGCGACACCGCGCGACGAGAACATCCGGGCAGCACACGCCACGATCTCCGGGCGCCTACTGGGGGTCGCGCGCGGGCGGCTCATCGCGCCTGCCCGGCCAGGTCCTGGTCGCCCCACACCTTGGGCGGCCGGGAGAAGACCTCCTCGAGCATCGGCATGAAGAATTCGAGCGGCTCCGAATCGTATTCGGGATCGAAGGACTCCTGGTCCCACGCGGCGCAGAAGTGGGCGCAGGTGTCGAAGTACGGCGAATCCCGGTACCGGTCGCGGCTGTTCGCGGGTACGCCCAGCTTCTCGCCGTAGTGATAGGTCTGGAACACCCCGTGGTGCCGGACGACCCACACCGCCTCGTCGTCGAGGACCGGGCGCAGGATGGCCGCGGCGACCTCGCTGTGGTTGTCCGGGCACAGGTCGTCGCCGATGTCGTGGAGCAGTGCCGCGACGACCAGGTCCACCCGCGCGCCCTCCCGATGGGCCCGCGTCGCCGACTGCAGGGAGTGCTCGTATCGGTCGACGCGATAGCCGAACGTATAGCCCTTCATCGACTCCAACAGCCGCACAACGGTTCCGAGCCAGTGATCGCGTCGATGCACGGCGGCCTCGTCCCGGATCAGCTCCATCTCGGCGACGGTGGCGTCGTCCATCCTGGTGAATCCGACAGTTCGCGGCTGGTGCACGTCTCGTCTCCCGTCCTGACGCCATGTGGCCTGGGTAACACTACGCAGCGGAACATTACCCGATCAATCAGTTGATGGGGTCCCAATCGGATGATTGACAATCGGCGCGTCCTGCCTCAACATGACTTCGCAATTCCGGATCGCTTCGAACGGAATCCGCTGTGGCCGAACAGTGCCCGCCATCTCCACCGTTTCGAGACCAAGCTCCCCACCCTCACGGGCAGTCTCCGAAGGAGAACGTCATGACCTCTTCCACCTCGACACCGCGTACGGGTACCACCGTTCGAGGCAGAGCCCGGATGATCCTCGCGGTCAACATGGGCAACGCGCTCGAATGGTTCGACTGGACCGTCTTCGCGATCTTCGCGGTCTACTTCTCGAACCAGTTCTTCCACTCCGACAACGAGGTGTCGAACCTCCTGTCCACGATGGCCGTCTTCGCCGTCGGCTTCGTGATGCGACCGCTGGGCGGTCTGTTCTTCGGACTCGTCGCCGACCGCCGCGGCCGCAAGTTCGTCATGGTGCTGACGATGTCGCTCGTCGCAGCGTCCAGCGTCCTCATCGCCGTCGCCCCCACGTACGGCCAGGTCGGCGCCTTCGCGTCGCTGTGGCTACTGGTGGTGCGCTGCATCCAGGGCCTCGCACACGGCGGCGAACAGGGCGGTTCCTACACCTACATCGCCGAGGTGGCCCGCCCGGACAACCGCGCCCTGTGGGGTAGCACCGTCATCATGTCGACGGTGGGCGGCACCGTGCTCGCCACCCTCCTCGGTGCCGTCATGCGCACCGGCGTCGACGCGTCCACCATGTCCGACTGGGGCTGGCGCATCCCGTTCCTGATCGGCGGGCTCCTCGGGTTCTTCGCGCTCTACCTGCGCCGCGGCCTCGCCGAGTCCGAGACGTTCGAGGACGCGGCCGAAGCCGCCCCCGTGCCCGAGTCCCCGGTCAAGACGGCGCTGCGCGACGTGTGGGCGCAGCGCGGATCGATCCTGCGGGTCGTCATCCTCGTCGGCGGCACCTCGGTGTTCTCGTACACCTGGTCGGTGAACGCGCCGGCGTACGCGATCAGCTTCCACGGCGTCGACGACCGCCTCGCGATGTGGTCCGGTGTGGTGGCGAACCTCGTGTTCATCGCCGCGCTGCCACTGGCAGCGATGCTCGCGGACCGGGTCGGACGTCGGGTCAACAACATGGTGTGGGGTATCGGCGTCGCGCTGCTGGCCTTCCCACTCTCCGGGCTGCTCGACGACTCCGCGATCAGCCTCGTGACGGCGATGTCGCTGGCACTGGTCCTGCAGTCGTTCGCGGCGAGCACGCAGGTCGCGTGGTTCGCCGAACTGTTCGCCACCAAGTCGCGCGCCACGGGCACCGGCATCGCGGTCTCGCTCGCGGCAGCGGTGTTCGGCGGCACCGCGCCCTACCTGAACACGTGGCTGACCTCGCGGGATTCGGCGGACCTCTTCACGTGGTACGTCGTGGCGCTGGCCCTGTGCGTGGCGGTCGCCGCCTACTTCACCCGGGAGACCAAGGGGACGGCGCTCACCTCCACCCACGTTCCGAACCCCGCGACGGCGGAGTCGACGGTCGCCTGACCCCGGTGCGCATTCCCCTCCGCGCACCGCGCTGCTGTGACAATATGTGCTGTCCGTGCACCTGGTCACGATTCGTGACCGGGTGCACGAGCAAGGTTTCGCAGCGGGGGCGAACCAATCGCACCGACGGGGGTCGGTGGACATGGGGAGTGTGTTGCTGTGGCAGCTGACCGATCGGCGATCGAGACCGGTGGGAGATCACCGCGGGCAGAGCGCTTCCTGCTGAACCGTCCACGCCTGTTCGAGCTGCTGTCGAAACCGACGGCGTTGACCGTCGTCCGCGGCCCGCGTGCAGCGGGGAAGACAGCACTCCTGCGAACGTGGGCGCGCAGCCGGTCCGACTTCGGCGAAACGGTGATCGAGCAGGACACGCCCCCAGCCGACATCACGCCGAATGGTTACTGGGACAGGGTGTCCCGCGAAATCGGGGCGGCAGCACAGAGCCCGGACGATTCTCCGATCGTCGTCGTGCTCGACGATCTCGACCGACTCGGCGACCCGGACGCTCAGGCCCGCGCCCTCACGCTCCTCGAGAGCGACGAGCGCCTGCACCTCGTCGTCACCACCCGGTCCACGGCCATCTTCGACGATGCCACGATGCTCGACGTGGACGGGCTCACGATCTCCCCCACGGATCTGCTGTTCACTCCCGCCGAATCGCAGGCCGTCCTGCAGGCCCGCGGAATCGACCTCGCGCCACACCTTCTGGAAACCGTGCAGACCGTGACAGGCGGCTTTCCGCCCCTCGTCCAGGCCGCCGTCTCGGTGGCCCGTCCGTTCGGGACCGACTACGAGGAGAGCCGAGCACTCGCCCGCCGCGCACTCGAGCGCTCCATCGACCGGTACGTCGAGCGCACGATCCTCGGCGACCCCGATCTGGCCGACCTGCGTCAGTTCATGCTCACGATCTCCGCGGCGCGGATCGTCACCGACGAAGTGGCCGCCGTCCTCGCCGCCGACGGCGACGCGCCGCAGCGGGTACGCGCCCTCGAGGCCGCCGGCCTACTGGTTCGGTCGACGTGGCCGCGCGACGACGAGTGGCGTTTCCCGCAGCCGATCCGCGAATCCCTCATGCGCGATCTGCGATTGGAGGCGCCGCAGGGGCCGCTGCGCGCGTCGGGCGACCTGGCCCGCTGGTTCCTGGGGCGCGGCGAACTCGACCCCGCGCTGGCGCACGCCGTCGAGGGCCACGACTGGGAACTGACGGTGTCGATCCTCAAGTCCAACTGGGTCGAACTCGTCTCGCGCCACTTCCGGCTGGTCCGCGAGTCGCTGCTGGCCCTTCCCGCCGAGGTGGCCGCCGACGACCTCACGATCAAGGCCGGGCGGGAGCTCTTCCTACGATTCGGCGCCGATTCGGCGGGGTTCGCGGCGCCGATGGTCCCGTCGTACGACATCGACGTCGCGGAGGCCGATACGTCCGTCGTCACCGAGACGCTCGCCGTGGGAACCGTGCAGTCGCTCATCCTGCGCGTGGCGGGTGATTTCGAACGCGCCGCCGAGATGACGGCGCAACTGTCCGCGCTGGCGGACCGGGCGATCGAGGTCCAGCACGGCGAGGTCACCGAGTTCCTGCCGCTGCTGCGCCTGCAGTGGGGCATCACGCACCAACTGCGGGGCGATCTGACACGGGCGTCGAGCGAGTTGCGTCGCGCGCACCACGGCAACCGCCCCGACGGGACCGACTTCATCGCCCGGAACGCGGCGGGCAATCTCGCTCTCGGCTACGCCCTGACCGGGGAACTGACGTACGCCGACACGTGGCTCGAGCGTGAACGGCGCTACGACGACACCGGGTCGGGGATGTCGGCGGTGGTCCGCGTGAGCGGCCTGGTCGCGTCGGCGCTGGTCGCGCTGGATCGGATGGATGTCACGCTCACCGCGAAGGCCCTCGCCGAGCTCGGCGACCTGCCCGACGACGAGGAACTGTGGGCGTTCGCGCTGTACGCGCACTGCCAGCTGGCCCTCGTGACCGGCAACGCGGAACAGGGGCTCGATCGCTTGCACCGCGCGACCGCGATCTACGACAGATGGTTCACGTCGGGATCGGTCGCGGCGCCGCTTCTGGCCTCGACCGAGGCGGACCTGTTCTCCGCGCTCGGCCGTGGCAACGACATGTGGACCGCGCTCGAACAGGCCCGCGGTCGCGGCCCGTGGACGGCTGTCTCCCGGGCCCGGATGGACCTGTCGAGCGGCTACCCCGCGTCCACGCTCGCCGGTTGCGCCCGGCCGGTCGTCGCGGGCTGTCCGCAGCCCCGCATCCGGATGGAGTCCGCGCTTCTGCAGTCCGTCGCGCACCTCGACATGGGGAACACGGAACCGGCGGTGACGCTGCTGCAGCGCGCGGTCTCCCTGTTCGAGCAGACCGGGATGGTCCGGCCGTTCGCGTCGCTGTCCGAGAACGCCGTCGAACGTCTCGCCGGCCTGGGTGTGCCGTTGCCCGAGGCGTGGTCGGCGGCGGCACCCCCGGCCGGCCGGGAGGTCTTTCCCGAGCGGATCCGCATGGTCGGCATCAGCGATCGCGAGTCCGCGGTCCTCGAGGCACTGGCGTCGACGCCGTCGGTCGCGGAGATCGCCGCACAGTTGTACGTCTCCCAGAACACCGTCAAGACGCAGCTTCGCAGCCTGTACCGCAAGCTGGGCGTCCATTCCCGGGCCGACGCCCTGACCACGGCGACGCGGTTGGGCCTGCTCGCGAGCCGGCACGACACCGACTGCTGACGCGCCCGGAGAGGGCGGGAATAGATCGGGTTCGAGGTTGTTGAGCTACGGTGAACTAGTTGAATCCTCAACTAACCGCCCGGAGGAGAACCCCATGCCCGCCGTGACCGTCGACAACATCCTCGCGCTGCCGCGCATCGAAGCCGTGGATCCGACCGCCGTGGACCGCCCCGTCCGGGGCATCGTCACCGCGCCCGTCGGCTACGAGGGCGAGGGTTTCCCCGTCCGCCGCGCCTTCGCCGGCATCGACCTCGCACAGCTCGACCCGTTCATCCACATGGATCAGATGGGTGAGGTGAACTACGCCCCCGGCGAACCGAAGGGCACCCCGTGGCATCCGCACCGCGGCTTCGAGACCGTCACCTACATGATCGACGGGATCATGGAGCACCAGGACTCCAACGGCGGCGGCGGCATCATCGGCGGCGGCGACACCCAGTGGATGACGGCCGGTGGCGGCATCCTCCACATCGAGGCTCCGCCCGAGCACCTCGTGATGAGCGGCGGCCTGTTCCACGGCGTCCAGCTGTGGGTCAACCTGCCCAAGAGCAACAAGATGGCGGCGCCCCGCTACCAGGACATCACCGGCAGCAAGGTCGCCCTCGCCTCGAGCGCCGACGGCGGGGCCCTGGTCCGCGTCATCGCCGGTGAGATCGCGGGACACCAGGGTCCCGGATCCACGTACACCCCCATCGCGCTGTCGCACACGACCGTCGCACCGGGAGCCAGCGTGACGCTGCCGTGGAACCCCGACTTCAACGCGCTGGTCTACGTGCTGGCCGGGGACGGCTTCGTCGGCGCCGAGAAGCGACCGATCTCGTCGGGCCAGACCGCCGTGCTGGGTCGCGGTGACACCGTCACGATCGCGGCCGCCGACGTCCAGGACTCGCGCACCGAGTCGCTCGAGGTGTTCGTCCTCGGTGGCCGGCCGATCCGCGAGCCCGTCGCGATGGCAGGGCCGTTCGTCATGAACACCAAGGCCGAGGTCATCCAGGCGTTCGAGGACTACCAGGCCGGCCGACTCGGGTCCGTCCCGGCAGCGCACGAAACCCTCAACTGAATGTCTTTGCCGGACAGTCGATCACATCGGTCGAACGACCGACCGATTGTGGTCGACTCCCGGCCCGACACTCGTCCGTGAACAGTCCGAGACCGAACCGACACCACTGATTCGGCGCCGACGGGTCCCACTTCGTACCCTGGTGACTCGACAGCGCGAACGCCGTGGAGCAACTCTGACCGCGTCTGTCAGCGAGGAGGACCGCATGCCAGCTCTCACCACCCCCCACGTCGACGTCCACCGTTCGGGCGACCGTCTCAAGACCCGGATCCCGTGGCTGGACTCCAAGCACTCCTTCTCGTTCGGGCAGCACTACGACCCCGACAACACCCATCACGGACTGCTGCTCGTGAACAACGACGACATCGTCCAGCCGGGCCAGGGCTTCGACACCCACCCTCACAAGGACATGGAGATCGTCACCTGGGTGCTGCGGGGGTCGCTGGTGCATCAGGACTCGATCGGCCACTCGGGTGTCATCTATCCGGGTCTCGCGCAGCGGATGAGCGCGGGCACCGGCATCCTGCACTCCGAGAAGAACGACTCGTGGCGGCTGAAGGGCGACGAGCACGAGGAGCCCGTCCACTTCGTCCAGATGTGGGTCGTGCCCGACGAGCCGGGCATCACGCCAGGCTACGAACAGCTCGAGATCGACGCCGAACTCCTCGCCGGTGGACTGGTGCCGGTCGCGTCGGGCATGCCGCAGCACCGCGACAACGCGGCCATCCGGATCAAGAACAAGTACGCGTCGCTGCACGCGGCCCGGCTGCAGCCGGGTAAGGCGGTCCGCATCCCCGAAGCGCCGTTCGTGCACGTGTTCGTCGCGCAGGGCACCGCGGAGATGGAGGGCGTCGGAACGCTGTACGAGGGCGACGCCGTCCGGCTCAGTGCGTCCGGCGGGCAGCAGGTCACGAGCGAGACCGGGGCCGAGATCCTCGTCTGGGAGATGCACGCACGTCTCGGCGGGTGAGCATCGCCGGTTGCCGGGTCGGGCGCCGACTCGCACCGATCCGTCCACGGCCGATCGGGGCGGACGGCACGCTGCTCACGTCCGCTCGGACGCGCGCGCAACCGGGACGGCGGTTCGGCGCCCGCGGCGCGGGTGGTACACAAGTGCAATGACCCAGACTGCCGCCGATCCGAGCACCGCACCCGAACGGGTCGACCGCCTCAACCTGTTCATGGGTGTGGAGGCGCGGGAGGTCCGGCCCGGACACCTCGTGCTCGCGCAGCCGGTCGGGGCCCGTTTCCACGACCACCGCGGACAGACGATCCTCGGCTCGGTCGGCGTGCTCGCCGACGCGTGCCCGGGCGGCTCGCTCGGCAACTCGGTCCCCGCGGACGCGGGCATGGTGCTGTCGCAGATCTCCGCGACGCTCGCCGCACCGATGCCGACGCACGGCACCGTCGTCGCGACCGGCGACGTCGTCGACCTCGACCTCGAGAGCGGCATCGGACTCGCGGCCGGCGCGATGCACGACGGCGACGGCACCACGGTCGCGGTCGTGCAGTCGCGTGGTGTGTTCGTCACGCGGCCCCGCGCGAACGCCGCGGCGGTGCTCAGCGGGCAGCGACTCCCCGTGCCCGCCGCCGAACCGTGCGCGGCCCCCGACGAGCTGGCCGGCCGCGCCGGACTCGACGTCGTCGACGGCATCGCGTCGGAGCGGATCGCGCGCGGCCCGCTGGCCGGGCTGCTCGACCTGCGCCTGACCGACGTCGAACGCGGTTCGCTGACAGCGACGTTCGCGCCGCAGGACTGGATGAGCAACTACCTGGGCTCGATTCAGGGCGGCATCCTGATCACCGCGGCCGACCTCGTGAACGGCCTTGTCGCGCAGACGCTCACCGCCGCCGATCAGCGGTACCGGATCCTTGATCTGCGGATCGACTTCGTCCGTTCCCCCGCCACCGACGGCCCCGCGATCCGCGCGGAGGCCGAGGTCGTCCGCGCCGGACGCCGCCTCGCGCTCATCGAGTCGCGTCTGCTCGACAGCTCCGGGCAGGTCCTGATCCGGGCCGCGGCGAGCGCGCAACTGCTCTGACGGACACCCGCATGCACCGGGACGTGGAGCTGAGCCGGCTACGGATCAGCCGGCGCCGCGCGCTGACCCTGGGCGGCGCCCTGACCCTCAGCGG
The DNA here is from genome assembly GCF_037287305.1 of Prescottella sp. D32. Taxonomy (NCBI): domain Bacteria; kingdom Bacillati; phylum Actinomycetota; class Actinomycetes; order Mycobacteriales; family Nocardiaceae; genus Rhodococcus; species Prescottella sp. D32. Next base: position 747,372 of record NZ_JARBSW010000001.1, on the reverse strand, counting down.
CGTCCTGGCGGCGTGCGGCGGCCCGGGCACCGATCCCGCCCCGGCCGTCCCCACCACCGCGGTCCCCAGCGACATCGAACCGCGGCTGCTCGCGCTGCTCGACGACGCCCCGCGCTGCGTCATGGCGGTCGAGGAGACGCAGGGCCCGTACTGGTTCGACGTCGACTCGATCCGCCGCGACATCCGCGAGGACCGTCCCGGACTCGAGCTGAACCTCGCACTGCGCGTGCAGGACGTGCGCAACTGCGGCCCCGACGGCGGCGCACCCTCAGTCGCGAACGCCGTCGTCGAGATCTGGCACTGCGACGCGGGCGGCGTCTACTCGGGCTACGAGGCCGCGTCCGTCGCGGCGAACGGCGGCACGCCGACTGCCGGTGACGCGTCGTCGATCGTCACGATGTCCGACGGGTCGTACAGCCTCGACGACGGCCAGATCCCCACCACCGACGACGGCACGTACCTCCGGGGCGCGCAGGTCACCGACGGCAACGGCATCGCGCAGTTCACGACGATCTTCCCCGGCTGGTACACCGGCCGCACCGTGCACATCCACCTCAAGGTGCACATCGACCGCAGAACGGTCCTGACCACGCAGCTGTACCTCGACGACGCGCTGACCGACGACATCTTCGCCGGCGTCGCGCCGTACACCGCTCACCCCGGACGCGACACCCGCAACTACACGGACGTCATCTTCCACGCCACCGGGCTGATGAACACCGCCCGTGAACCCGACCGGATCCTGGCGGCGATCAATCTGGGCATCGACATCTGACCTTCCGGTTCCCAGCAAGCTCACAGCCGACGTCCAGCCTCACGCCAGACCGCCCGCCGACGATGGTTCTCGACTCATTCGTTGCGAGGAAGGATGTCGAATGAACAAGGACGTGGAACTGAGCCGGCTGCGGATCAGCCGGCGCCGGGCGCTCGCGCTGGGCGGAACCGTCAGCCTGACCGGGCTGCTCGCGGCGTGCAGCGGCGGCGGTAGCCCCACGACCGCCGCTACGGCGTCGAGCGTGTCCGGGTCTTCGGGGGCTTCCGGGGTTTCGGGGGCTTCCGGTTCGCTCGCCACCGGCACCGTCGACGAGCAACTTCTCGAACTCCTCGACCAGGCGCCGCGGTGCGTCATGGCCGTCGAGGAGACGCAGGGCCCGTACTGGTTCGACGTCGACTCGATCCGCAGCGACATCCGCGAGGACCGTCCCGGGCTCGAGCTGAACCTCGCGATGCGTGTCCAGGATCTGACCAACTGCAGCGCAGACGGCAGTGCGGGCGCGGTCGCCAACGCCGTCGTCGAAATCTGGCACTGCGACGCGGGCGGGGTGTACTCCGGCTTCGAATCCGGTTCCGTCGCCGCGAACCAGGGCGGGGGCATGGGCGGGGGTATGGGCGGGCCGCCGCCCGGTGGTACGCCGCCGGAAGGAATGCCCGAAGGCGGCCCCGGGGGGCCGGGTGGCCAGCCGCCCCAGGGCGGTATGGGCGGACCCGGTGGCCCCGGCGGCATGGGCGGCTCGGGCGAGACGTCGGACGGCTCGTACAGCGTCGGCGACCAGGAGGCCACGACCACCGACGACGGCACCTACCTGCGGGGCGCGCAGACCACCGACGCGAACGGCATCGCGCGGTTCACGACGATCTTCCCCGGCTGGTACACCGGCCGCACCGTACACATCCACCTCAAGGTGCACATCGACAAGAAGACCGTGCTCACCACGCAGCTGTACTTCGACGACGCGCTGAACGACGACGTGTTCTCCACCGTCCCGCCGTACACCGACCACACCGGCCGCGACACCCGCAACGACACCGACGGCATCTACGACGCGGCCGGGCTCATGGCGACGTCCCGGCAACCGGACCGCATGCTCGCCGCCATCAACCTCGGCATCGACGTTTGACACCATCGATCCCGAAGGATTTCCATCGCCCGGCGAGAGGATTCCTTTCAGGATCGGCCGACACCGGCGGCGCGGTGTAAAGATGGAGTGCATGACTCGTTCCGGCATCGACCTGACCCACATCGACGCGGGCACGCGCCCGCAGGACGACCTGTTCGTGCACGTCAACGGCAAATGGCTGGACGAGTACGAGATCCCGGCCGACCGTGCGGTGGACGGCGCGTTCCGCACCCTGTACGACAAGGCCGAGGAGGACGTGAAGACGCTCATCCAGGAGGCGTCCGAGTCCGGCGCGGCGCACGGTACCGACGCCCAGAAGATCGGCGACCTGTACTCGAGCTTCATGGACGCCGACGCCGTCGAGGCCGCCGGACTGTCTCCGATCGCCGAGGAACTCGCGGCCGTCGCGGACGCCGCGGACCTGAGCGAACTCGCCGGCATCGTGGGACGCCTGCAGCGCACCGGCGTCGGCGGCGGCATCGGGCAGTACGTCGACACCGACGCCAAGGATTCGTCCCGCTACCTGGTGCACTTCACGCAGTCCGGTATCGGATTGCCCGACGAGTCGTACTACCGCGAGGACAACTACGCCGCGATCCGCGACGCGTACGTCGAGCACATCCGGAAGATGTTCGAACTGGCCGGAATCGAGTACGACGCTCAGCGCGTGTTCGACCTCGAGACGGCGATCGCGGGCGGTCACTGGGACGTCGTCAAGCGTCGTGACGCGGAACTCGGCTACAACCTGGTGACACTCGACGACCTGCACTCGCAGTACGGCGGGTTCGACTGGGATGCCTGGATTTCCGGTCTGCAGGCGACGCCGGAGCAGCTCGCCGAGATCGTGGTACGCCAGCCCGGGTTCGTCGAGTCGTTCACCGAACTGTGGACCTCGCGCCCACTCGAGGACTGGAAGGCGTGGGCCACGTGGCGCGTCCTGCACTCGCGTGCCGCGTTCCTCACGGAGGCGATCGTCGCGGAGGACTTCGCGTTCTTCGGCACGACTCTCAGTGGCACCCAGGAGAATCGCGAACGCTGGAAGCGTGGCGTCTCGCTGGTGCAGGACCTGCTCGGGGAGGCCGTGGGCAAGCTGTACGTCGAGCGGCACTTCCCGCCGGAATCCAAGGCGCGCATGCAGGAACTCGTCGCGAATCTGCAGGAAGCGTACCGCCGCAACATCTCCGACCTCGAGTGGATGTCCCCGGCTACCCGGCAGGCCGCGCTCGCGAAGCTCGAGAAGTTCACCCCGAAGATCGGCTATCCGGACAAGTGGCGGGACTACTCGGCCGTCGAGATCGACCCCGCCGATCTGGTGGGCAACTACCGCAGCGGCTTCGCTGCCGAACACGACCGCGACATCGCCAAGCTCGGCGGTCCGGTGGACCGCGACGAGTGGTTCATGACCCCGCAGACCGTCAACGCCTACTACAACCCGGGCATGAACGAGATCGTCTTCCCCGCAGCTATTCTGCAGCCTCCGTTCTTCGATCCGGAGGCCGACGACGCCGCCAACTACGGGGGTATCGGCGCGGTGATCGGCCACGAGATCGGCCACGGCTTCGACGACCAGGGCGCCAAGTACGACGGCGACGGCAACATGGTCGACTGGTGGACCGACGACGACCGCACCGAGTTCGGTAAGCGGACCAAGGCGCTCATCGAGCAGTACAACGACTTCGAGCCCAAGGACCTGCCGGGCCACCACGTCAACGGCGAGTTCACGATCGGCGAGAACATCGGCGACCTGGGCGGCCTGTCGATCGCGCTCGAGGCGTACCGGATCGCCACCGAGGGCACCGAGGCTCCGGTCCTCGACGAGTTGGACGGCCTGCAGCGCGTGTTCTTCGGCTGGGCGCAGGTGTGGCGTACGAAGGCGCGCAAGGAAGAGGCACTGCGGCGACTGGCAGTCGACCCGCACTCGCCGCCGGAGTTCCGCTGCAACGGCGTCATCCGCAATCTCGACAGCTTCCACGACGCGTTCGACGTCCAGCCGGGGGACGCCCTGTATCTGGAGCCCGAGAAGCGGGTCAAGATCTGGTAGGCGCTCCGCACCCGTGCGCCTTTTCGGTAGCGACTCCTACCGAAAAGGCGCACAGGCGCGACACCGCGAAGCGCCGGCACGCCTCCAACCCTCCCGGGTGAGGACGGCCTCGACCTCCCGGGCCACGACACACGGCATGCCGCCGACCTCGTCCATCCCGTACACCAGCCGCGGCCGGTCGGCGAGTTCGGCGGCGTTGTCGCGCCTACGATCGCGAAACTGGACCTCACGCATCGAATGAGCCCACCGGCCGTCGAGCCGCACGATCAGAGGGACGCCGTGCTCGGAGTAGTCGACGTCTTCGAAGAGCGTGCGCCCGTCCACGATCACCGGACCCTGACGGTGCGCCGTCGGAAGGCCATGCGCCTGTTCGACGTCCACCGCATAGTGATACTCGAGTACCGACTGCACGCCGTTCGCAAGGAGTCCGACCGCGTCCTCGAGCGCGCGTCGGTATCGACGCGGTCGCCGCTCGACCATGCGCTGCCGGACGTCGTTCAGTCGTATTCGCGCGTTGGTGACCGTCGTGACGAGTGAGACGTAGGCCAAGCGGGCGGACGGCTCCGCCACCGCGACGTCGAGAGCAGTGTCGGCCTTCGACGTCCGCGGATTCGCCGTGTCCACTCCGATGTGCCGGTGCGCGCGAGAGCGGTGCACCACGACACCCGGATGCAGGAGCGACCCGGGCCGAATGACGGGGTGCCCGGACGCCCGTGCCGGCAGCATCGCGGTTGCCGTCTGCGGCCTCGAGGACTTTCCGTACGGCACCGTCACATGCACCGGCGCGCCGTCGTCGACCCGGAACATTCCCCATTCCTCGGCAGCCGTCCGAGGGCTGAGCATCGCGTGGTCGCCGCCGTACAGCAACGCCGCCGCCAGCGTCATCTCGCGAGTCAGCGGGCCGTTCGTCACGGCGTAGACGCCGTGCAGGACGCGACGCCACCGCCCGGTGTCGAGGAGGTGTCTGACACGTCCGCGGCCATAGCCGAGCAGCGCGATCTGGCCCTGGGTGACCATTCCCCACTGGTCGTCCACAAGTCGTCGAAGGTCGGGAGACTCGATTTCGGTCATGCCGCGATCGTTCGTTCCGGCCATGACAAGTTCCGGTGGAGCCCGGGCAGTTATCCACAGCCCCTGTGCGCCTTTTTGGTAGTCCCGGCTACCAAAAGGGCGCACGGGCGGCGCAGCCGCCTATCGCGCATACATGATCACGCCGACGCCGCACAGGCAGATGAGTGCGCCGATGATGTCGTAGCGGTCCGGGCGGAAGCCGTCCATCATCACGGCCCACAGCAGTGAACCCGCCACGAACACACCGCCGTACGCAGCCAGAATGCGCCCGAAGTTGGCGTCGGGTTGAAGGGTCGCAACCAGACCGTAGATGCCGAGGGCGATCATTCCGGCGCCGACCCACAGCCAGCCCCGCTGCTCACGCACGCCCTGCCACACCAGCCAGGCCCCACCGATCTCGAACAGCGCAGCCAGGACGAAAAGCAGGATCGAGCGCGTCACCGTCATGGCATCAATATCTCAGCCGTGCGCCTTTCCGGTAGCGCCAGCTACCAAAAAGGCGCACAGGTGCGAAGCGCCTATCGGTTCCAGTCACCCAGCCCGTCGGCGCCGCTGAGGATTCCGCCGGCGGTGTTCTGCACGATCACCGGGTCGCCCTTCTTGGCGTTCTCGAAGAACCACCGGCCGTCCTCGGTGCTGACGTTGAGGCAGCCGTGACTGACGTTGCTGTGGCCCTGCTGCTGCACGGACCACGGCGCGGCGTGGACGAAGATGCCGCTGTATGAGATTCGCGTCGCGTATTCGACGTACGTGCGGTAGCCCTCGGGGGCGTCGATCGGCACGCCGTACGTGGACGAGTCCATGTACATGTCGCGGAACTTCTCGCCGACGATGTAGGTGCCGTTCGGGGTCTCGTAGCCGGGTTTGCCGAGCGACGTCGGCATCGTCTTGACGACCTCGCCGTTGCGGGTGACGGTGATCTGCTTGGTGTTGTCGTCGGCGACGGTCACGAGGGCGTCGCCGATCGAGAAGGTGGAATGCGAATCGCCGGCCTGGACGGTGACCTGGATGTTGGCGGGCCAGAACTGATTCGGCTTCCACCGGACCTGCTTGTCGCCTACCCAGTAGAAGTGCCCCTCGACGGGCGGGTTCGTGGTCACGCGGATCGCCCGCTCGGCGACGGCGCGGTCGGCGATCGCCTCGTTGAAGCGAATGATGACCGGCTGGGCGATGCCCACCACCTCGCCGGGCGCCGGGTTCAGCGACGGAGCCGAGAAGTTCGCGGGCCCGAGCGGCGGCGGGGCCGTGACGACCAGCCCGGCCGGCAGCAACGTCTGGACCTCGCGGGGCAGTTCGAACCCCGGCGGAAGCACCAGCGGCGGGGTGGGGATCTGCGGCAACTCGAAGGCAGGAAGTTGGACGCCCGGGATCTCCGCGCTACCGGGGAACAGCGGCGCCGCCTGCGCGGGGGCGACGAGGGCGCCGCCCGCTGCGGTGGCGCCGACGAGCACGGCCGCCGCACGGGCGAACCACTTCCGACGCCTCGCGCCGCGTCCTGCGATCTGCCCGGTCATGTGCGCACCCCTCGCTCGACGACACCGTGCCACGGTCGCGCCGCCACGACGGGCGTCCGGTAGGTCTTATTCAGCCATACCGGACGCGCGTCCCACAACCGACCCGCCGCGAACCGCGACCGCCCTCAGCCGGCTTCGCCGCGCGCGATCTCGAGCATCGCGGCGATGTCGACGATCTTGGTGCGGGAACGGCCGCTCTCGGCGCCGAGTGCGCGTTCCTGCTTGTCGATGCGCTGCCAGCCCTGGAAATCGACGACCTCCGGCTGACGCTCGCCGACGAGCCGGCCGAGGTGCTCACGCTCGCTACCCGGCTGGGGCAGCAGTCCGTCGGAGAAATCGGACAGCAGCAGGTCGACGGTGGCCGCCGAGCAGTGCTTGTTGGTGCCGATGACACCGGTGGGGCCGCGCTTGATCCAGCCGGCGACGTAGACGCCGGGGACGGGCTTGCCGGTCTCCGGATCGATGACGCGACCGTTCTCGTTGGGGACCACGCCGCGACGCTCGTCGAACGGCAGGTCCTGAATCGGCAGACCCTTGTAGCCGATCGACCGCAGCACCAGACCGGTCTCGAGCGTCTCGGTGCGGTCGGTCGCGCGGGCTGTGAGCTTGCCCGCGTCGTCGGCGACCAGCTCGTTGCGCACCAGGCGGATGCTCTCGACGCGATCGTCGCCGATCAGCTCCGCGGGCGAGGCGAGGAAGCACAGCACGATGCGCTTGCGCCCGTCGGTGGCGGTCCGCTTGGCGAACTCCTCGACCTGACGCACCTTGAGCTTCTCGGACGGTTCGGAGTCGGGCCCGTCGACCCAGGCGCGGCTGGCCGCGTCCAGGATCACCTCGTCGGGATCGACGACGATGTCGACATCCGCCATCTGCCCGAGGGCGATCAGTTCCGGATTGGTGTACGCGGCCTGCGCGGGTCCACGACGGCCGACGATGACGACCTCGCGGATGTTGCTGTGGCGCAGCGCCTCTACGGCATGCTCGGCCATGTCGGTCTTGGCGAGCTCGTCGGGGTCGGTGACGAGCACGCGGGCGACGTCCAACGCGACGTTGCCGTTGCCGACGATGACGGCGCGTTCACCCGAGAGGTCGAACTCGTGGTCCGCGTAGTCGGGGTGGCCGTTGTACCAGGCGACGAACTCGGTCGCCGCGTGCGATCCGGGCAGGTCCTCGCCGGGGACCCCGAGTCGACGGTCGCTCGCCGCCCCCACCGCGTAGATGACGGCGTGGTGATGCTCGAGGAGCTCCTCGTGGCTCACGTGCCGGCCCACCTCGACGTTGAAGTGGCACTGCACCGAACGCTTGCCGAGGGCCGACCGGAACACGTCGGAGACACCCTTGGTACCCGGATGGTCGGGGGCGACGCCGGCCCGCACGAGTCCGTACGGCGTGGGCAGGCGGTCGAACATGTCGACCTCGACCCGCGGGCGCGAGGTGAGTTCGATGGCGGCGTAGCAGGCCGACGGGCCGGACCCGACGATCGCGACGCGCAACGTCCCCAGTTCGGCGCTGAGCTTCCGCGGCGACGCCAGCTCCGGCCAGTCCGGACCGATCGGATGCTTCTCGAAGTACGCCGCGTTGATCTCCGGGTACATCGAGTGCGCCTCGCTGAGCTCGTTCTCCCCGAAGATGGCGTCGACGGGGCACTCGTCGACGCACGCGCCGCAGTCGATGCACGTCTGCGGGTCGATGTAGAGCATCTCGGTCGTGGCGAACTCGGGCTCGTCCGGCGTCGGATGAATACAGTTGACGGGACAGACGTCCACGCATGATGCATCGTTGCAGCATGCCTGCGTAATCACATAAGCCACAGTTCTTCCCTACCTGTGCGTACCCACCGAGACCGACATTCTCGTTCAGACTATAACGTGTTTCAGTTTCGGTCGAGGTTCCGTTGCGTCGGAACGTGATCGGCCGGCCCCGCCATCATTCCGGGTCGGCCCCGCCATCATTCCAGCCGGAATCCGACCTTGAGTGTCACCTGGGTGTGGGCGACGGCCCCGTCCTCGATGTGGCCGCGCGTCTCGACCACCTCGAACCACTCCAGGTTCCGCATGGTCGCATTCGCCCGGCCGACGGCGTTGGCGATCGCGTCGTCGACACCCTTGCTCGACGAGCCGACGATCTCGATCACCCGATAGACATGATCACTCATCCGAGAACCTCCCTCACGAACGCACGATCGACTGCGCTTCGGCGCCGAGCCGGGCCAACCGCAGGTCACCGAGCGCGGTGACCGCGTTCCCCAGCCGGTTGGTGACGAACGCCAGCGCCAGACCCGTCTCCGGATCGGCGTAGGCGCCCGAACCGCCCACCCCGTAGTGCCCCAGCCCGCGGGTGGGCTGGACCCGGCTGGCCAGCAGCGGCGGGTGGTAGCCGAGTCGCCAACCGAGCTTGACGCCGAGTACGTAGTCGCGGTCGCGGGTCTGCACGGTGCCCATCTGCTCGAGAGTCTCCGGCTGCAGGAACCGGGCACCGTCGAGGACGCCGCCGTTCGCGATGGCGGCATACATACGGCCCAGTGAGCGGGCGCTGAACACACCGTTCCATCCGGGCATCACTGCGTCGTGCACCGCGGGGTTGCGGACCAGTTCGTCGAAACCGTCGGGCATCGCCGCCTCCGCGAGTCCACGGAGCGGACCCGCGAACGACAGGACCGCCGACGTCATGCGCCAGTCCAGGCCGCCGGGATTGATGTGCGGAAACAGCTTGGCGATACGTCCCCGCTGCGCCTGCGGCACCTGGTACCAGAACTCGGGCATCCCGAGCGGTTCGGCGATCTCCTCGCGAACCAGTTCGGTGAACGGCCTGCCGGTGGCCCGCGCCAGCGTCTCGGCCACCAGCCAGCCGTAGGTGACCGCGTGGTACCCGGGCCCGCGGCGCCGCCGCGGATCGGGCGCCGCGGCGGCGAGGGCCTCGACGACGGTCTCGTAGTCGAGCAGCCCGGTCCGTCCGGGCACCAGTCCGCGGACCTTGTGCAGGCCCGCGCGATGGGTCAGGACGTCCCGGATCGTGATCTCGCCCTTGCCGGCGGCCCCGAATTCGGGCCAGTAGGCGGCGACGGGGGTGTCGTAGTCGACGATGCCGCGCTCGGCCAGACGGTGCGTGACGGTGCTCGCGACGCCCTTGCCCGTGGAGAACGACAGCGACACGGTGTCGCTGTCCCACCGGCGGTCACGATCGGCGTAGCCGGCCCAGACGTCGAGCACCTTCTCGCCGTGGACGTACGCGACCAGCGCGCCGCCGCCGTTGTGCGGATGGCGGTACATCGAGAAGAACCGGTCGGCCAACGGCAGGAATTGCGGGTGCACCAGCATCTCGGTGCGCGCCTGGGCGGCGGCCGGCACCCCGAGCGGGGCTCGAACGGGGGCAGGTGCCGCAGTCCGCGGCGCGTTGCCGTGCTCCACATGGATCGCCATCGCGACCTCCGATCCGCTCCTCACACCATTGTGATTGGCGCAGCCTAAGCGTGGAAGGGTTTCCGGCGGAGCGAAACAGACATACGCGAAGAGCGGGACGGAGAACCACCTGGTCAAGCGACCGACTCAGTCCTCCTTGCGGTCCCGGTCGCGACTCGGCTGCACCCGTTTGGGTTCGCCGGGCATCTTCGGATGGTTCGGCGGGTACGGCAGATCGCCCAGGCCGGCCGCCGCGTCCCGCTCGGCCATCTCGAGCAGGACGTCGAGCGAGTGCGCGACGTCGTCGAGCGTCGCCATCGGGTCGCCGCGACCGGCGAGCAGCGCGGGAACGGTCGCGATGGTGAAGTCGTCTGGCTCGACGGAGGCGAGCTCTTCCCACGTCACCGGGGTCGAGACCGTCGCGATCGGGGTGTTGCGCGCGGAGTACGCCGACGCGATCGTCTTGTCGCGGGCGTTCTGATTGAAGTCGAGGAAGATGCGCTTGCCGCGCTCCTCCTTCCACCAGTTGGTGGTCGCCCGGTCGCCGCTGCGCCGCTCGATCTCCCGGCACAGCGCGATCCCGGCGCGGCGGACCTCGACGAAGTCCCAACGCGGCTCGATCCGGATGTAGACGTGCAGGCCGCGCCCGCCCGACGTCTTCGGGAACCCGATCAGGCCGAGTTCGTCGAGCAGCGGTTGCATGACGTCCAGCGCGACACGACGGGCGTCGTCGAAGTCGGTGCCGGGCTGCGGATCGAAGTCGATCCGCAACTCGTCCGGATGCTCGACGTCGGGGCAGCGCACCGCCCACGGGTGGAAGGTGACGGTGCCGAGGTTCGCGGCCCACACGATGTCGGCGGCACCGCGTACGCGCAGCACGTCCGCGGTGCGTTTGGACGGGAACGTCACCTCGCACGACGCGACGTGTTCGGGCCGCTTGGCCGGCACCCGCTTCTGGTAGATCTCCTCGCCCTCGACCCCGTCCGGGTATCGCTGCAGGTGGGTGGGCCGGTCGTGCAGCGCCCGCAGCAGCTCGCCGCCGGTCGCGACCTTCAGGTAGTACTCGACGAGGTGGCGTTTGGTGCCGCCCTCGGGGCCCAGCCGCGGGTAGTAGATCTTGTCGGGGTTCGACAGCCGGACGGCCACGCCGTCGACGTCGAGCTCCTCCGCCGGAGAACGCTTGGTAGCCGCCATGGTTCAGCTCTCTCCTGTGAGGACGTCGGCGAGGTCGTAGCGCAGCGGGACCTCGAGTTGCTCGAACGTGCACGACTGCGGGTCGCGGTCCGGACGCCAACGGAGGAACCGGGCGGCGTGCCGGAAGCGGACCCCGGCCTGGCTGCCGCGCTCCCCCAGACCGCCTTCCATCTGGTCGTACGCGACCTCGAGGACCAGCTCGGGGCGCAGCGGCACCCAACTGCGGTCGGCACTCGACCGCCACCGCGTCGCCTCGCCCTCTGCGACGACGTCGTCGCCCACCCGCAACGGTTCGAGTTCGGCCAGCAGCTCGACGCGCCGCTTCGCGGTGAACGCCGACGCCCCGCCGACCATGTGCAGCTCGCCGCCGTCGTAGAGGCCCAGCAGGATCGACCCGATGCCCGGCTGACTCTTGTGCGGCCGGTAGCCGATCGCCACGACATCTGCTGTTCGGGAGTGCTTGACCTTCACCATCTCCCGCTTGTTCGGCAGGTAGTGGCCGTCGAGGCGTTTGGCGACGACGCCGTCCAGTCCGGCGCCCTCGAACGTCTCGAACCAGCGCTCGGCGGTGGCGGCGTCGCGCGTCGCGGCGGTGACGTGACAGCTCGGCCCGCCGCCGATCGCCCCGAGCAGGGCCGCCCGCCGCTCCGCGAAGGCACGTTTCGTGAAGTCGTCGTCGCCGAGCGCCAGCAGATCGAACCCGATGAACTGGGCCGGGGTCTCGGCGGCGAGCAGCCGCACGCGGCTGTCGGCGGGATGGATGCGCTCGGACAGCGAACCCCAGTCCAGCCGCGTGCGTCCGCCGATCTCGCGGGGCACCACCAGTTCACCGTCGACGACGCACCGCTCCGGCAACTCCGCGCGCACCGCGTCGACCATCTCCGGGAAGTAGCGCGCCAGGTCCTTGCCGCCACGGGAGCCCAGCACGACGTCGGCGCCGTCGCGGAAGACGATGGCACGGAATCCGTCCCACTTCGGCTCGTACGACCACACGGGCTCGTCGGCCGGCTGTTCCGGCACTCCGGATGCGGCCTTGGCCAACATCGGCTGCAGGGGTGGCGCGATCGGAAGATCCACGGGTCCATAGTGGCACCCGATCGGCGTCTTCGCGCTGCGCTTCGCCGTCGGTGTCGCCGATCAGTTCGTCTCGGGAGTTTCGAGCACCGAGACGACGGGCGTCGGGTTGCGCGTCAGATCCAGCACCGGGCAGTGCGCCTCGGCCGCCGCGTGCAGTTCCAGGTAGCGCTCGCGGGTTTCCGGCCCGGTGACCGTCACGACGACGCGCACCTCACCGAATCCGGGGCGGACGTCGTCGTCGAACCCGAAGAAGCCGCGGACGTCGAGGTCGCCCTCGGCACGGGCCTTGATGTCGTCGACCCGGATCCCGAGGCGCTCGGCCCAGAAGCGGTAGGTGACGACGTGGCAGGACAGCAGCGAGGCCAGGTAGTACTCGACCGGGTTGGGTGCGGCGTTGTCGCCGCCGAGGGCCGGCGGCTCGTCGACCTCGACCGTGTACTTGCCCAGTGCGACGGTGCTGGCGACGGCGTCGTGCGCCTGGGCCTTCGCCCGGAACACGACGTGTGCCTTGGCGGCGTCGTCCGCGACCGCGTCGGCGGTCGCGGAGACGATGGCCGACAGATGCGATACGGAAGCTGTGGTCATGGGGGAACCTGTCGTGGGAGTGCGGATCCGGGCAGCCTCGGCCGCCCGGCGAACTGGTCGTCGGGGTCTATCGGAATCGACGACAACCGCACGTGCACACGAGCGCGAAATCGACATGACGGCGCCGCGTCAGCAGCATCCCCAGGTCGAGCGCGCGTGTTCCGGTCACAGCCGAAACTGTAACGCGCCGAACGCGCTACAGCCAGCCGCGCCGCTTGAAAATGGTGTACAGGCTGGCGCAGGTCAGGAACATGAGCATCAGGGCGAACGGGTAGCCGCCCGCCCAGTTCAACTCGGGCATGTTCTCGAAGTTCATGCCGTAGACGGTTCCGATGAGCGTGGGCGCGAACAGGATCGCCGCCCAGGACGAGACCTTCTTGATCTCCTCGTTCTGCGCGTAGCTGGCCTGCGTGAGGTTGCGCATCTCCTCGTTCTGCGCCTGCGAGACCAGCGTCGCGTTGAGCGTGAGGATGCTGCCGAGCAGTTCCCGGAAGCCGTCCACCCGTTCGACGACCATGGTCGCGTGATCGGTGACGTCGCGCAGATACTTCTGCAGTTCCTCGTCGGTCTGGTACTTGTCGAAACCGGCGGACAGCGCCCGCAGCATGCCCAGCAGCGGCTTCGTGGCGCGCTGGAACTCGACCACCTCGCGCGAGAGTTCGTAGATGCGACGCGACACCATCGGGTCGCCGCTGAACACCTCGGTCTCGATCTCGTCGATGTCGTTCTGCAGTCCGGCGACGACGGGAGCGTAGCCGTCGACCACGGCGTCGAGGATCGCGTAGAGCACGGCCTCCGGGCCCAGCTTGAGCAGTTCGGGGTCGCTCTCCATGCGGTCCCGAACATTCGACAGGTCCGGCGATTCGCTGTGCCGGACCGTGAGCACGAAGGTGGGACCGCAGAAGATGTGCAGTTCACCGAAGTCGACCGTCTCCGACTCGTCGAGGTAGCGGGCAGCGCGGAGCACCACGAACAGCGTCTCGCCGTAGCGCTCGAGCTTCGGACGCTGGTGCGCGACGATCGCATCCTCGACCGCGAGCTCGTGCAGATCGAATTGCTTTGCCGCAGCGTGCAGTTGAGTCTCGGACGGGCGGTAGAGCCCGATCCAGGCCATCGACGACGCATCGGGGAGGCTCGCGAGCGCCTCGGCCAGAGTCGCCGGCGACGCGATGCGTCGACCGTCGCGGTACACCGCACTGTTGACGACGCTGGACTCGACCAGACCGGCCTGCGGCGGGGTGGGCACGGACTGCCCGGGATGACGGGGCGCCATCGAGTGCTCCGGCGAGACCACGTCGTCGGCGGTGCCCGCGGCACGACGAGGAAGGATGGAACGGATCGGACGCTTTTCACGCATGCGAACACGGCTTTCGGGAAGGTCCGCGGCGGCACCGTCGGTCACGGCAGCAGCGGACACCAGTCGAACGCCACCCGATCGGATGGCGTGGATTGTCTGAATTTCAGCTGGTACTCGGAGGTTGGCTACTCATCGCTAGCCCCACCTCCTCTTTCCTCGAAATCCCGCGACCGCACGCGGGCAGGGTTCGGCACGAACGACGACACCCTACTCCGCCGCCGACGACGGCGACAACCGCACCGGTCAGCCGATGCGCTCCATCTCCGACAGATAGCGCGCCGCGTTCGCGACGTACGTCGCCACACCCCGCTCGATACCCTTCGCGAATCCGTCCGGATCCGGATGCGGCGCAACGGTTGCCGGCGCACCCAACACCCGCGAGCGGGGCGGGACGACGGTCCCCTCGGTGAGCAGGGCGGCAGCACCGACGAGGCTGCCTGTGCCCACCACCACTCGCTGCAGGCACGTCGACATCGATCCGATCAGGCAGCCGTCCTCCACGACCGCGCCCTCGAGATGCGCGTTGTGTCCGACGACGCACCCGGCCCCGATCACGGTCGGCCACTGCGCCGACGTGTGCAGCACGGTGCCGTCCTGGACGGACGTACGCGCACCCACACTGATCGCCCCGTAGTCGGCCCGCAGAACCGCCGACGGCCAGATCGAGGCGTCGGCACCGATGGTCACCGCACCGACGACGACCGCGTCGGGGTGCACGAAGGCGGTCGGGTGAATGTCGGGAACCAGGTCACCGAGACGATAGATTGCCACGCGGAGAACACCTTTCGAGAACGAAATGCACTTCGCGAGATTTCTACCCCGAGCGCGCCGAACGCTCGGCATCGGCCCGGCGTTCGTGCACCCCGGCGACGAACAGGTCGAGATGACCGCATGTGCCGCGCGTCGCGAGCGACTCGTCGCCCTGCTCGATCCCGTCCACGACGTTCCGGTGATGTCCCGCCCCGAGTTCGGGCTCGTGGACGCCTTCGGTGAAGTCGTACGTGGCGCGCAGTGGCTCCGAGATGCCGGCGAACAGTTCGTCGAGGACCGGATTGTGGGCTGCGGCGACGACCGCGACGTGGAAGGCGAGGTCGGCGTCGGCGAATGCGCCGCCGTCCCCGGTGCGACCGGTCTCGTTCCGCAGGTCGAGGGCCTCACGCAGACGCCGGACGTCGTCGTCGGTGCGGCGGACGCATGCGAGCCGGACTGCCTCGAGTTCGAGCGCGCGACGAACCTCGTAGACGTGGAGCATCTCCGAGACCGCGACCTGACGGGTGAGGAGCCCGCCGATGTCGGTGCGAGCGCACACGTATGTCCCGTCCCCCCGCCGGATCTCCAGAATTCCGGTCGAGGTGAGGCACTTGATCGCCTCACGGAGCGTGTTGCGCCCGACGCCGAGGAGTTCGGTCAGCTCGGGCTCGGTGGGGATCCGGGCGCCGATCGGCCAGTCGCCCGACGCGATCCGGGCGCGCATCCAGTCCAGCGCCTGCTGGTAAGCCGATTCCCTCTGCACAACCGTCACCGATTCATCCTCACACGAGTCGCCACCCGCCCTCACCGAGAATACATGGGACGTCCTACGTAGGATGTATTCGTGTCGACGACCTCCCTCCGCTCCGGAACCGCTTTGCAGGACGCCCCGCCTCGCACGCGCCGCTGGGCGGCACGCCACTTCCACGGAATCGGGTACGTCCTGGCGATCCTGCTGGTAGGCGCCAACATGCCCACCGCGCTCTACGGCGTCTACCGCGCGGACTTCGGGTTCAGCCCCGTCACCCAGACGCTGATCTTCGCGGTGTACGCGGCCGCCCTCGTGCCGGCCCTCTTCCTCTTCGGCCCGCTGTCGGACCGGGTGGGACGACGCCCGGTTCTGGTGACCGCCCTCGGCGCCGGACTCGTGGGGGCCGTCGTGCTCGCGGCGGCCGACGCGACCGCCTGGCTCGTGGTCGGACGCATCCTCCAGGGCGTGTCGGTGGGCGCCTGCTCGGCCGCCGGAGCCGCGGCGCTGCTCGATCATGTACCCGGACGCGACACGGTCCGCGCCGCCCGCGCGGCGAGCGCGAGCACCGCGGCCGGTGCGGCGCTCGGCCCACTGCTCGCCGGGGCGGTCGCCGAGTACCTCCCCCACTCCACCGTGTTGCCGTACGTCCTCTTCGCCGCGGCCCTGGTGCCGGGTGCCGTCGCACTCGCCGCCCTCCCGAAAACCACGGAGCCGTCGCACCGCGGCGCGGCGCCCGGCGCACGGCGTCGCCTCGTCGAGGTGCCGCGCCTTCCGCGTGACATCCGATCGGTGTTCGTCCTGGCGACGCTGCCGGCCGCGATCGCCTGGGCCACGGTGGGACTGTTCCAGTCGGTGGTGCCGTCGTGGATCGCGGAACTGCTCGGCATGTCCAACCTCCTGGTGGGCGCCGCCGCCGCCGCGCTCGTGATGGGGTGTTCGGTGCTCTCGCAACTGGGCATGCGCGGCATCGACCCCCTCGTCGCGCAACGCGTCGGGCTCGGGGTGATGTTCGGCGGGACGGTGGGACTGTTCGTCGTCGACCGCTTTCCGAGCCTGCCGCTGCTCTTCGCCGTGACGGTGGCGGTGGGCCTCGGACACGGCTGGGCCTTCGCGGGCGGCATGCAGCGGGTGGGCGCAGCCGTCGCCGCGCGGGCACCGGAGACGAGCGGAGCCGTACTGGCCGCCTTCTTCACCGTCACGTACATCGGGCTGGGGGTGCCGGCGATCGTCGCCGGTCTCCTCGTGACGTATCAGGGAACCTCGACGGCGGTCGCGGAGTTCTCGGTGGCCGCGGCGGTTCTGTGCCTGATCGCTCTGGTGCTGAACATGATCCGCCGATCCGAGTCGGCCGGAGCGGCTAGGGAATGAGTCCCTGCCGACGCGCCTCGACGACCGCCTCGTGCCGACTGTGGACCTCGAGTTTGGTCATGACGTTGCGCATGTAGCTCTTGATCGTGTCGAGGCGCAGCCCCAGCCGCTCGGCGATCTCCGCGTTGCGGCAGCCGAGCGCGACGTGCGCGAGCACCTCGAACTCCCGCCGGGACAGGGCGACCTCGGCCGGAGCCGACGGCCCCGTGGTCAGCCCGCGCAGCTTCTGCTCGACGGCCTCGACCTCGGCGGTCAGGGCGGCGTCGTCGAGCCGGTCCGCGATCGAGCGCAGCGCGAGGTAGCTCTCGGTGATCCCCTCCGACACCCTCGGGTCCCGGTGGCCCACGGGCGCGGTCCGCGAGTTCTCGATCATCAGTATCCGGCGGTCGACCTCGTCCCGGACCTCGATCTCGTGCGCGAGCTTGCGCGCGGATCGCATCACCGTCTCGGCGACGACGTCCCCGATCGGGAGGTTCGCGCGTAGTCCCCCGTACACCGCGGCACGGGTCTTCCCACGTACCACGACAGGCGCGGCGAGCAGCGATTCGATGCCCTCGCTCGCCACCTCGTGGTCGTAGTCGTGCGTGATGTGCCGCGAGTGCGCGTAGTCCTGGACCGCGCCGGGTCGCTGTTCGGCCATGACCCGGCCGCCCAGCCCGCAGGCCGAGTCGATGACGAGGTCGCGCAGCAGCGTGCCACGCGTCCCGACGAAGCCGGACAACCGCATGCTGGGTCCGTCGGCCATTCCGCCGAACAGGACCGGCAGCGAGGTGCTGGTACGCAGATTTCGCAGTTCGGCGCGGATCGCGTCCTCGTCGCTGGGTCTCAGGGTGTCGGTCATCTGTTCGTTCGGTGGATCGTGGGACTCACGGGCTCGGGCGCCCGCTTCGGGATACCCACTTCAGAGGGTAGCGGGAGCCGGGTCGTGGCCCATAGCGTCGGCGCCGACCGGATGTAACGCCCGTCACGTGCACTCACCACGGAGGTACTCGTGTCCCCACTGTCCGCCTCGGCGAACCACACCCCGCTCAGTCCGCTGCGCTTCCTGGACCGCTCGGCCACGGTCTTCCCCGACAAGACCGCGATCGTCCACGGGGACCGCCGCTACACCTACCGCGAGTTCGCCGACGAGGTGGCGCGGCTCGCGCGGGTGCTGCGCTCGCGCATCGAGCCCGGGGACCGGATCGCGTACCTCTGCCCCAACACCCCCGAGATGCTGATGGCGCATTTCGCGGTGCCACTGGCCGGCGGCGTGCTGGTGGCGCTCAACTCACGCCTGGCCGGTCCGGAGCTCGAGTACATTCTCGACCACGCGGGCGTGAAGATCTTGTTCGTCGACTCCGAGCTGGTGGGCTCGGTGCGCACCGTGCGGGAGAACGTCGGCAGCGTCGTGGAGATCGTCGAGATACCGGACTCGACGGTCCCGTACCCCGACGTCCCCGCCGGGGTGGCGACGGCGCGGTACGACGAGTTCCTGACCAACCGCGACGGCGCGGCCGACGCGCCGCTGCACTGGGGCGTCGACGACGAGCAGCAGGTGATCGCGATCAACTACACCTCCGGCACCACGGGCAAGCCCAAGGGCGTCATGTACTCCCATCGCGGCGCGTATCTCAACTCGCTGGGCGAGACGTTCCACAACGGGTTCGACGGCAGCACCAAATACCTGTGGACGCTGCCGATGTTCCACTGCAACGGCTGGTGCACGCCGTGGGCGGTCACAGCGGCCGCGGGCACGCACGTGTGCCTGCGGGCGGTGCGCGCCGACGCGGTCTGGGACGCGATCGACGACCTCGGCATCACGAATCTGTGTGGCGCACCGGCGGTGTGCACCACCATCGCCGGTGCCGAGCGAGCCCACCGCGTCGACGCGCTGCGCATCACGACGGCGGGTGCACCGCCGTCTCCCACCGTCATCGGCCAGCTCGAGGCGCTCGGCATCACCGTCGTGCACGTGTACGGGCTCACCGAGGTGTACGGGCCGTACACCATCTGTGAATACCAGCAGGCCTGGGACGACTGCTCGCCAGAGGAACGTGCCGCGCTGATCTCCCGCCAGGGGGTAGGCATGGTCCAGGCCGAGAACGCACGTGTGGTCGACGAGAACATGGCCGACGTGCCGGCCGACGGCGAGACGATGGGTGAGATCGTCCTGCGTGGCAACAACGTGATGCTCGGCTACTACCGCGATCCCGACGCCACTGCAGAGGCTTTCGCGGGCGGCTGGTTCCACACCGGCGACCTGGGCGTCATGCACCCCGACGGTTACATCCAGCTCAAGGACCGCGCCAAGGACATCGTCATCTCGGGCGGCGAGAACATCTCGACCGTCGAGGTGGAGCAGGCGATCATGGCGCATCCGGCGGTACTGGACGTCGCGGTCGTCGGTGTGCCGCACGAGAAATGGGGCGAACGCCCCAAGGCGTACGTCATCCTGAAGAAGGGTGCCGCCGCGACCGCCGAGGAAATCATCGAGCACACCCGGAGCAGGATCGCGCGTTTCAAGGTGCCCGAGGAGATCGTGTTCCCGCTCGATCTGCCGCGCACCCCGACCGGCAAGGTGCTCAAGTTCGAGCTGCGTGCACTGGGGTGAATCCTGCCCGGTTCGGCCGGGACGACGCGAATGTCTGTTCGTCCCAGCCGAACCGGTGACGGTTCCGTACGCGTCCCCGCACCGATAGAGTCGACCACGAGCAGACCGCAGGCAAGCGACCCTCGCTCGAAAGGATCCGCTCATGCGTGGAGCCGTCATATACGCCCCCGGCGACATCCGGGTCGAGGACCGGCCCGATCCCACCATCCTCGCTCCCACCGACGCGATCATCCGGACCACCGCGACGTGTGTGTGCGGATCGGACCTGTGGCCCTATCGCGGGATCGAGAACGTTCGGGGACCGGCCCCGATGGGACACGAGTACGTCGGCGTGGTCGAGGAGGTCGGGAGCGAGGTTCGCAACGTCGCCCCCGGTGACTTCGTGGTCGGCTCGTTCTTCGCGTCGGACAACACGTGCGAGATCTGCCGGGCCGGCTACCAGTCCCGCTGCGTGAACGCCGAGCCGATGGGCGCGATCGGCACCCAGGCACAACTCGCGCGTATCCCCCTGGCCGACGGCACCCTCGTCGCGACACCCGGGATGCCCGATGCCGACCTGATCCCCGGGCTGCTCACCGCGTCCGACGTCCTCGGCACCGGCTGGTTCGGCGCGGTTGCCGCCGAGGCCGGCCCCGGTAAGACCGTCGCGGTCGTCGGCGACGGCGCCGTCGGCCTCCTCGCGGTGCTCGCCGCCCGGCAACTCGGTGCGGAGCGGATCGTCGCGATGAGCCGCCACGCCGACCGGCAGGCCCTCGCCCACGAGTTCGGCGCCACCGACATCGTCGCCGAACGCGGGGACGACGGGGTGGCCCGCATCAAGGAACTCACCGACGGTCTGGGCGCACACTCGGTCGTCGAGGCCGTCGGCACCCAGGAGTCGATGATGCAAGCCGTGCGGTCCACCCGCCCCGGCGGCCACGTCGGGTACGTCGGCGTCTCGCACGGCGTCGCACTGCCGGGCGAGGAACTGTTCTTTGCCGAGGTGCACCTGTTCGGCGGGCCGGCGCCTGTCCGGCGCTTCCTCCCCGAACTGGTCGATCTCATCTGGAACCGAAAAATCGACCCGGGCAGGGTGTTCGACCTCGAACTCCCTCTCGAGGACGCCGCCGAGGGCTACCGCCGGATGGACGAGCGGCGCGCGGTCAAGGTACTGCTCCGCCCGTGAGTGGACCGCTCAGTCCCGGGGCAAACCGAGCATCCGTTCGCCGATCACGTTTAGCTGGACCTCGGTGGTGCCGCCGTAGATCGTCGTGGCACGCCCGGCGACGAGTTGTTCCATCGCCTTGTCGCTGGGCTCACCGGGCACCGCCACCACACCCGCCGGCCCCAACTCGGCCACCACGAATTCCGAGATCGCCTGCCCCAGGCCCATACCCAGGAGTTTGCCGACCGACGACGTCGTACTCACGTCCGCACCGGAAAGCTGCTGGAGCACCAGCCGCGCGCCGATCAGGTCTATCGCTTGGCTCTCCGCGACCAACTCGCCGAACCGGTACCGACCGACGGGACCGAGGCCCCGACCGCGCGCGAATTCCAGCAGATCCTTGTCGCTCGCGTAAGCCTCCATCTTCTGGCTCAGGGCCACTCGTTCACCCGCCAGCGTGGTGCGGGCGACGTGCCAGCCGTCGTTCACAGCCCCGACCACGTTCTCGTCCGGTACGAACACCTCGTCGAGAAACACCTCGTTGAAGAGCGCCGAGCCCGTCATCTCCCGCAGGGGCCGCACCGTGATTCCGGGGGTGGACATGTCGAGCACGAAGTACGTGATGCCCTCGTGCTTGGGCCGCGACGGGTCGGTGCGGGCGATGAGCATCGCCCAGTCCGCGAACTGCGCGACGGTGGTCCAGATCTTCTGGCCGGTGATCTTCCAGCCGCCGTCGACCTTCTCCGCCCGCGTGGTCAGCGACGCGAGGTCCGATCCGGCACCGGGTTCGGAGAACAGCTGACACCACACCACGTCGCCGCGCAGGGTGGGTACCGCCAGATCCTGCTTCTGCTGCTCGGACCCGTGCGCCACCACGGCCTGCACGGCCCAGCCGCCCATCAGCAACTGCGGCAACGGGATTCCCGCAGCCTTCAGCTCCTGCGCGATCACGATCTGTTCGAGCGGACCGGCACCGCGTCCGTAGGGCTTCGGCAGGTGGGGTTGCACCCAGCCGCCGTCTCCGAGCACGACCAGTTGTTCGTCCTCGTCGTCGAGCGCGGCGATCGGCTCGAGTTCCGCCCGTACGGCCACCCGCAGGTCCGCGGCCTCGGGCGGCAGCTCCAGCTCCGAATGCCGGACGACACCGGTCAGGGACTGCTGCGCGACGCGCTCCGCCCGTTCCTCACGCGTGCCGAGCAGGCCGCGGATCGCGAGGGCGCGGCGGTAGTACAGGTGCGCGTCGTGCTCCCATGTGAATCCGATGCCGCCGTGCACCTGGATGCAGTCCTGCGCCACCTGCACGGCCGCGTCGGGCACGATCAGCGCGGCCACCTCGGCGGCGAAATCGGCTGTCGCATCGTCGACGTCGAGCGCGGAGGCCGCGTCCCAGATCGCGGCCCGCGCCTTCTCCAACGCGATCCCCATGTGCGCGCACTTGTGCTTGACGGCCTGGAACTGCCCGATCGGGCGTCCGAACTGCACCCGGGTCTTCGCGTACTCCGCCGCCGTCGACACGCACCACGACAGCACGCCGACGGCTTCGGCGCCGAACACCACCGACACGATGGACTGCACCCGGCGGGCATCCACACCGTCGAGAACTCTGTCGGAGCCGACGGTCACCCTGTCGGCCTCGACCCGCGCCGACCCGCGGAGCACGTCGATACCGTCCTGCGGTGTGGTCGTGAGATCGCCGCCGTCGACGACGATCCAGCGCACCGCGTCGCCGACGACGGCCGGCACCAGCAGCACGTCGGCGTGTTCGGCAGCGACGACCGCATCGAGGACTCCCGACAGCACGTAGGCATCGCCGTCCGGTTCGGCGGTGAGCGGACCACCGAGAGCGACCGTCGCGGTGCGGGTTCCGTCGATCAAGCCCGGAAGCACCTCTATCCCGATCTTGGAATCGGCCGCCCCCAGTACCGCGGCAGCGGCGGCGGTGGGCACGAACGGCCCCGGGGCCACGGTCCGCCCCAGTGCTTCGAGCGCCACCGCGAGCGTGAGCAGCCCCGCCCCGTGGCCGCCGCGGTCCTCGGGCACCGCGAGACCCAGCAGGTCCTGACCGGCGAGCGCCGACCAGAACGGCGGGAACCGGTCCTCAGTCCGTGCCTCCACCGCTGCCCGCACGTGCTCCGCGGTGATCGTGCGCTCCGCGAAGGCCCGGACCGAATCGGCCAGCGCCACATGCTCGTCCCTCAGCCCGATCCCGAGCTCGTATCCGTTGCGTGCCATGCGCTCAGCCCAACCGCTCGGCGAGGTCGTCGACCGTCCACGGCCCGTCGCTCTCGATGGTGTCACCGCCGTGCCAGTTGATCAGCTCCGAGATGGCGCCCCCCTGGACGGCGTACACCTTTCCGGTGAGTTTGCAGTCGGCCGCGGCCAGGCGTGCGACGAGGGGCGAGATGTTCGACGGCGCGAACGCGTCGAACTCGCCCTCCGGCACCTCGGCGGCGAACAGCGCACCCATCCCCGGTGTCGCGAGTGTGAGTCGGGTGCGCGCGATCGGCGCGATGGCGTTGACGCGGACCCCGTAGCGCTCGAGTTCGTCGGCCGCCACCAGGGTCAGGGCCGCGATGCCGGCCTTCGCGGCGCCGTAGTTCCCCTGCCCCGCGTTGGGCATGAACGTGCCCGACGCCGACGCGGTGTTGATCACCGCGGCCTGCACCGGCTCCCCGGCCTTGGCCTGCGCCTTCCAGTACGCGGCGGCGTGGTGCAAAGTCGCGGCGTGCCCCTTGAGGTGCACCGCGATGACGGCGTCCCACTGGCTCTCCTCCATGCCCGCGATGAAGCTGTCGCGAAGGATGCCCGCGTTGTTCACGAGGATGTCGAGGCGCCCGAACTCCCGCACCGCCTGGGCGACGAGCGCCTCGGCGCCCGCCCAGTCGGCCACGTTGTCGGTGTTCGCGACGGCTCTGCCGCCCGCGGCGACGATCTCGTCGACCACTTGCTGCGCCGGGCCCGCGTCGGACCCGGTGCCGTCGTTGGCACCGCCGAGATCGTTGACGACCACCGCGGCACCCTCGCGCGCGAACAGCAGGGCGTGTTCGCGCCCGATACCCCGCCCCGCGCCGGTGATGATCGCGACACGTCCGTCCAGTGTTCCCATGGTGTTATCCCTCTCGCAGCGAAATCTGTCGGTGGACCGGTCGGCAGGTCAGTCGGCGATGACGGCGAGGCCGTCCTTGATCACCAGTTCGTCGCCGACCCCGGTCTCGTAGGCGTAGGTGGTGGTGCCGGATTCCGATCCCGATCTCCGGAACCGGGTCTCGATGTCCTGCCCGGGCAGAACAGGTTTCGCGAAGCGCACGGCGAGGCGCTTCAGTCGCTCCACGTCGCCGTCGGCGAACTCGGTGAGCGCGGCCCACGACGTGAACGCCATCGTGCACAGCCCGTGATTGATGATGCCGGGCAGGCCGGACATGCGGGCGATCTCGTCGTCGAGATGGATCGGCATGGGGTCACCGGAGGCCGGTGAGTACCGGAACGTCTGGTCCTCGTCGATGTGCGCGGTGACGACAGCGGCCGGGTCCGTCGCCCGCAACGCCTCGTCGAACCGGTGTGTCGGCGCGGACGCACCGGTCCCCGGCCCCGCGTCGACCTTGCGAAAGAACGCCGTCATCCACTGTTCGTTGACCAGTTCGCCTCCGTCCGTGCGGGTCTCGACGTAGACGACGACGGTCGATCCGTTCTCCTTACCGGCGAAGCCGACCGGCTTGGCGCGGACGACCAGAGTGTCACCCGGACGGATGGGGCGGTGGAAGTGGAAATCCTGCTCACCGTGCACCAGTTTCATGAGCAGCTCGACCGGGGCCACTGACAGCGCCGCCGGAGCCATCGACGTGAACGCCGGCACGACGGCGAACACCGGCGGGGCGATCTCGCCGCGCAGGTGCCGCTCGATCGGATCGTTGGTGGCGGCCGCATACTCGGCGATACGCTCGGCGGTCACCTCGAATCGTTCGGGATCGGTCCACACCCCGATTCCGGAGGTGTCGAACTCGACTGTGGGCGTGGTCATCCCGCTATCCCACCAGCTCGGCGAACTTGGCGAGAGACGTCTCGAGGTCGGCGGCGGCGTTCTTGGCGACGGCCTTGCCGATCGGGCCGACGATCATGGTGCCCTTGAAGCTGGCGTCGATGACAGCCTTGCTGCCGGCCTCGTCGGGTTGCACCTGCAGCGTGAACTCGACGGTGACGCCGGCCATGCCGGTGCCGGCGATCTTCACGAGTTTCGGCACCTCGACCTCGGTGACCGTCCACTCGATCTTGTTGGCCATGCCCATCACCGAGACGACCTCGGTGAAGGTGGCGCCGAGGCGGACCTCGGTGGGCAGTTCACTCTTCCAGCCCTGATGGATGGTGAGCCACTCCTCCCAACGGGACAGGTCCGACAGGGCGTCCCACGCCTTGTCTGGGGCGGCGGGCAGAGCTGCGGAGACGGAAACGGAAGCCATGAGTACTCCTGGAATGATTGCGGGACGGAAGGTTTCAGCGTTCGGCCGGGCGGTAGGCGGTGACGACGACCGCCCCGCCGAGCCCGATGTTGTGCTGCAGCGCCACTTCGGCGCCGTCGACCTGACGCCGGTCGGCGGTGCCACGCAGCTGCCACGTGAGCTCGCTGCACTGCGCGAGCCCGGTGGCGCCCAGCGGGTGCCCTTTCGAGATGAGGCCGCCGGACGGGTTGACCACCCAGCGACCGCCGTACGTGGTGTCGTCGGCGTCGACGAGCTTGCCGCCCTCACCCTCGGCGCACAGTCCGAGCGCCTCGTACGTGAGCAGCTCGTTGGTCGAGAAGCAGTCGTGGAGTTCGATGACGTCGATGTCGGCGGGGCCGATGCCGGCCTGTTCGTAGACGAATCGGGCCGCCGTGCGCGTCATGTCGGCACCGACCAGGCTGATCGCGCTGCGGTCCTCGAACGTGCTGGGCAGGTCGGTCACCATCGCCTGACCCACGATCTCGACGGCCTGCTCGGCCAGCCCGTGACGGTCGACGAAGTCCTCACTCGCCACGATCACGGCCCCGGACCCGTCCGACGTCGGCGAGCACTGGAGCTTGGTGAGCGGACCGTAGATCGGCTTGGAGGCCAGCACGTCCTCGAGCGTGTACTCGTCCTGGAACTGCGCGTACGGATTGTTCGTCGAGTGCCGGTGGTTCTTGACGCCGATCCTCGCGAACTGCTCCGCGGTGGTGCCGTAGCGCTCCATGTGCTCCTTGCCGGCGGCACCGAACATGTACGGCGCGGGCGGCATCGCGAACTCCTGCAGTTCGGCGAGCGCGAGGAGGTGCCGCATCATCGGCTGTTCCCGGTCGTCGTACGTCGTGCCGAGCGAACCCGTCTGCATCTTCTCGAAGCCGAGCGCGAGTGCGCAGTCGACCTGACCGCTGCGGACCGCCTGGGTCGCGAGGTAGAGCGCGGTGGATCCGGTGGAGCAGTTGTTGTTGACGTTGACGATCGGGATCCCGGTCAGTCCCAGCTCGTAGACCGCACGCTGCCCGGACGTCGACTCGCCGTACACGTATCCGACGTACGCGTGCTGTACCTCGCGGTAGTCGATACCGGCGTCCTCGAGCGCCTTCGTCCCGGCCTCCCGGGCCATGTCGGGGTAGTCCCACTCGCGCGCCCCCGGCTTCTCGAACTTCGTCATCCCCACCCCGACGACGAACACCCTCTTGCTCATGCCGACTCCCGATCCGGATCAAGTTGTGTGTGACACGCTGTCCGACCAAAGTAAGTGAGACACCCTGTCCAGTCAATGCCCTGCCGAGTACTGTTCGCCGAATGACGGACGGGCGCGCGACGAGGTGGGACGACCACAAGATGCAGCGGCGCGAACGAATCCTCGAGGCCGCGCTCGAGGCCGTCGAGGGCGGCGGTACGGACATCGGTGTCCAGCAGATCGCCGAACGCGCGCAGGTTCCGCGGTCGGTCGTGTACCGGATCTTCGCGGACCGCGGTGACCTCGACGAACAGATCCGTCTGCGGATCATCGAGGTGATGATGACCGAGCTGGGGCCGGTGCTGACGCCACACGGAACAGTGCGGGAAGCGATCGAACTCGCGGTCGAGACGTACCTGCGGTGGATCATCGCGCACCCGCGCCTGCACGCCTTTCTCGGCAAGGGCGCGCCGAGCCGCAAGACCGTGGGCTCACGGGCCGTCACCGGAACCAAGACGGCGATCGGCGTGCAGTTGGGCGCACTCCTCGCCGGCATCCTCGACCGCCGTGGGGTCACGTCGACGCTCGCGGAACCGATGGCGTTCGCCCTCGTCGGGCTGGTGGACGCCACGGTCAACCGGTGGCTGAGCCAGCCGGAGAATCCCGTGCCGAGCGCAGACCTCGCGCGCTTCCTCGAGACGTCCATCTGGAGCGTGCTCGACGCCAATCTCCGCGCGCTGGGTGTCGAGCTCGAGCCGTCGACGACGATCGCCGAACTCTAGATCGCTACGGGCGGAGGCTCAGTCCCGCCGATCCAGGTATGCGGCCAGCGCCGGCCCGATCACCGCGAGCGACTCGCCCTCGACCATGTCGTTGTGCCCGCAGTCGACGGGGTGCTCGTCGATGTCGCCGGTGACCAGCGGGCGCCATTCCTGCGCAGATCGCCGGTCCCCGTCACCGTCGCCGAGGGCCGGGAACACCAGCAGATCGCCGTCGTACACCTGCGGCACGTAGCGGTGCACCAGCAGTCGCGAGTTCGCATAGCCGTCGTCGATCCGCTCGAGGTGCGCCCCGGTGATGCCGCCGGCGGTTCCGAAGTGCGCGTCGATCATTCGCGCGGCGTCGTCGTAGGTGAGATCCGACGCGGTGACTTCGAGTCCCAATCCGCGCAGCAGGTCGGCGAGGTCGAGACGCCCGAGCAGCGGAGCGGTTCCGTCGTCGGGGTAGCTGTCCATCACGGCCAGAGCACCGACGGGCCGCCCGCGCCGCTGCAGCTCGACGGCCATCGCGTGCGCCAGCACACCGCCCAACGACCAGCCGAGCAGATCGCACGCGGCGTCCGGCGCGATGGCCTCGATCTCGTCGACGTAGCTCGCGGCGAGTGCCTCCACGGACGCGTACTGCGGTCCCCCGGAGATGCCCGGGAGCTGCAGACCGAACACGGGCCGTTCCGGCGGCAGGAATCTCACGAGACCCGCATAGCCCCAGGACAATCCGATTCCCGGGTGCACGCAGAACAGCGGCCGGCCGTCCCCCTCCGCCCGGAGTGTGATCACCGGTGCGAGGGCGGCTCCGACGTCGTCCGGCGCCGAGGTCTCGAGGCGGCGCGCCAGACCCGCGGGCGTCGGATTCAGGAACAGCGCCTGCAGCGACACTCGCGTGCCCATCCGCGCACTCAGATCCGCGACGAGTCCGGTCGCGAGCAACGAGGTTCCGCCGAGGTCGAAGAAGCTGTCGTCCATGCCGATTCGCTCGACTCCGAGGACGTCTGCGAACGCGTCGACCACAGCCGTCTCGACCGGGCCCTGCGGCTCCCGGTACACCGCGGGCGCCGCCAGGAAGGCCGGGGGCGGCAGGGCATCGCGATCGAGTTTGCCGGTCGGCGTGAGCGGAACGCGATCGAGAACCGTGACGGCCGACGGCACCATGTGCGCCGGCAGGTGACGGGCGACGGCGCGGCGCATCTCGTCCGGGTCCACGTGCGCGTCGACGGTGGGACACACGTACGAGCACAGCAGCATGTTGCCGGCCGGCCCCCGCCGGGCAAGCGTGACCGCGAATCCCACGCCCGGCTGCGCCGCCAGAACGGTGTCGATCTCCCCCGGCTCGATCCGGAAGCCGCGCACTTTCACCTGGAAGTCGCTGCGGCCCACGTACTCGAGTGTGTCGTCGGTCCGCCAGCGCACCAGGTCACCGGTCCGGTAGAGCCGGTCTCCGGCAGCGCCGAACGGGTCCGCGACGAAGCGGGCGGCCGTGGTTCCCGGACGGCGATGGTAGCCGCGCGCGAGCGCCGATCCGGCGACGTAGAGTTCCCCGACCACCCCGCGGGGCACCGGGTGCAGGCGGGAGTCGAGCACGACCTCGCGGACACCCCGGATCGGGCCGCCCAGCGTCACCGGCCGGTGCGGGCTCATCGGCGCGCTGATGTTCGCCATGATCGTCGTCTCCGTCGGGCCGTACGCGTTGAGCATGGTGCGCCCCGGCGCCCAGCGCCGCACCAACTCCGGCGGACACGGCTCCCCCGCCACCACGAGCGTCCGCAGGCTCTCGAGGCCCATCGGATCCAGTGAGGCCAACGTGGTCGGCGTGACGAACCCGTGCGTCACCCCGCCGGTGGCGAGGATCTCGGCGAACTCGGTGCCGCCGTAGATGTCCGGGGGCACGACGACCATCGTCGCTCCCGCACTGAGTGCCATCACCGTCTCGAACACCGACGCGTCGAAACTCGGCGAAGCGAAGTGCAGTGTCCGCGCCGTCGGCGTCACCAGGAGCCGATCCCGCTCCTCGGCAGCCAGGTCGGCCAGACCCCGATGGGTCAGCACGACACCCTTCGGCGTACCGGTCGAACCGGACGTGTAGATCAGGTAGGCGGGGTGGTCGGCACGCAGGGGACGCCTCCGGTCGGCGTCCGAGATCGGGGTGGCCGGCTCGGCCGCGACGGCCTCCGCGACGTCCGGGTCGTCCAGCACCACCCAGTCGAACGAGCCGGGGACTCGCTCCCGGCACGATCGCACCGTGACACCCACTGTGGCACCGCAGTCGGCGAGCATCCGCGCTATGCGCTCCGCGGGATAGTTCGGGTCCACCGGCACGAAGGCCGCGCCCGTCCTGGCCACCGCCCACACCGCGAGCACCGACGGCACCGATCGAGACAGGCCCAGCGCGACGTACCCTTCCGGCCCGGCTCCCATCGCGATCAGGTGGCGAGCCAACCGATTCGCCCCCTCGTCGAGCTGCCGGTACGTCAGCTCGCGGCCGTCGCACACCACTGCGAGGGCATCGGGATTGCGCGCGGCCGAGGCGAGCAGATCGGGCAGGAGCAGGGGCGGCGCGTCCGGGGCGCCGCGCGCGGGCGCCAACCCGGCCAGTTCGTACGGGTGCAGGATCCCGATATCACCGACGGGCCGTTCCGGATCGGACGAGGCGGCCTCGACGATTCGCACGAAACGATCGGCGAAGCCCTGCACGGTCTCCCGATCGAACAGGTCGGTCGCGAACGCCACGACACCGGAGATCCCTGCGGGCTCTCCGACACCGTCGAACCGCTCACCGAGCACGAACTCGAGGTCCTCCTTGACCATTCCGGCGCCGATCGACACGCCCTCGAGCCGCAACCCGGACAGCTCGACGCCAGCGCTCTCGTCGTTCTGGAACTCCAGGGCGACCTGGAACAGCGGCGAATACGCAGTCGAACGGGCGGGGTCGAGTTCCTCCACGACACGCTCGAACGGCACGTCGGCGTGCGCGAAGGCACCGAGATCGACGTTGCGCACCGACTCGAGAAGCTCCGAGAACGATCGCCGCGCATCGACTCTCGTGCGGAGTGCGAGGGTCCCGACGAACATTCCGACGAGATCGTCGAGGTCCCGCTCTCCACGGCCCGCGACGGGGGTGCCGACCACGATGTCATCGGTGTCCCCCAACCGGGCGAGCAGCACCGCCAGGGCCGCGTGAATCGTCATGAACAGGCTCGAGCCGTGATCGCGTGCGAACGTCAGGAGCCGGCGGTGCAACCCGGGATCGAGCGCGAACTCGACCCGGTCGCCGCGGAAGGACTGCTGGATCGGCCGAGGACGATCGCTCGGCAACCCCAACAGGTCCGGCGCGCCCGACAGCGTCTCGGTCCAGTAGGCGAGCTGGCGGGACCGGAGGGAGCCCGGATCGTTCTCGTCGCCCAGGAGCGCCCGCTGCCACAGTGTGTAGTCGGCGTACTGGACGGGCAGCGGATCCCAGTCCGGAGGCCGACCGGCGGTCCGTGCGACGTACGCCTGCATCAGATCGCGCGACAGCGGCCCCAGCGACAGCCCGTCGATCACGATGTGGTGCGCAACGAGGACCAGGACATGCAGGTCCGGAGCCAACTCGAACAGTCCGCCGTCGACCGGAACTCGCTCCGTCACGTCGAATCCCGTCGCGATGATCGCGCGCGTGCGGACCGTCAGCTCGTCGTCGCCCGAGACCGCCACCGGCTCGAGGTCGATCGTGACCTCGGCGGCCGGGCGGACGTCCTGGATCGGGCCGGCGGCGCCGACCGGAAAGCGCGTGCGCAACGCCTCGTGCCGGGTGAGGACGTCGCCGACGGCCGCACGCAACGCCGACGAGTCGAGAGCCCCGGTCAGGCGCACCGCCATCGGCACGTTGTACGCGGGAGAGGACGGGTCGAACTGGTTGATGAACCACATCCGCTGCTGCGCCGCCGACAACGGGATCTCCGCGGGGCGCGGCATCACCTCGAGCACGGGACGGCCCGACGGCCCGGTGTCGGCGTGCTCGATCCGCTCGGCAAGCGCGGCCGCGGTGGGGGCCTCGAACAGCGCCCGCACGCCGAGGTCGACGCCCAGTGACGCGTCGAGTCGTGCCACCGCGCGGGTCGCGGACAGCGAGTTGCCGCCGAGGTCGAAGAAGTTGTCGCCGGTTCCCACGCGACCCAGTCCGAGAACCTCCGCGAAGGCCCCCGTGATCGCTTCCTCCACGGGGTCGGTCGGGGCCTGGAAGGTCGTTGCGGCGAGACCGAACTCCGGTTCGGGCAGCGCCCGCCGATCGAGCTTGCCGACCGGGGTGAGGGGGATGTCGTCGAGCACGACTGTCGCGGTCGGGACCATGTACTCCGGCACCCGCTCGGCGAGGTGTCGCCTCAGCTCGTCGACGTGTACGTGATGGCCGTCGCGCGCGACGACGTAGCTCACCAGCATGGTGTCGCCCGCCGGCCCGCGGCGCCCGAGGGTGGCGGCGAACCGCACATCGGGATGCCCGGTGAGGACGGCGTCGATCTCCCCCAGTTCGATCCGGAAGCCACGGACCTTCACCTGGAAGTCGCTGCGCCCGCGATACTCCAGCTTTCCGTCGGGCCGCCACGCTCCGACATCTCCGGTCCGGTACATGCGGTCGCCCGGAGCGCCGTACGGGTCGGCGACGAACCGGGCCGCGGTCAGTC
Organism: Prescottella sp. D32; assembly: GCF_037287305.1. Lineage (NCBI taxonomy): Bacteria > Bacillati > Actinomycetota > Actinomycetes > Mycobacteriales > Nocardiaceae > Rhodococcus > Prescottella sp. D32. The sequence goes on along the minus strand of NZ_JARBSW010000001.1, from coordinate 715,539 downwards.
CGGGCCGTCGGTGGTAGCCACGGGCCAGTCCGGGCCCCGCGATGTAGACGTCGCCGGCGATCCCCGCAGGCACCGGACGCAGGCAGGAGTCGAGCACGGTCTCGGTGACTCCGGGGATGGGCGGGCCGAGGGAATGCTCGGCCGGCCGATCCGCGGCGGACTCCTCGAGGTTGACGACCATGGTGGTCTCGGTGGGGCCGTACGCATTCAGGATCCGGCACTGCGGCAGCCAGTCCTCCACCAGTTCCGGCGACCAGGACTCGCCGCCGACCAGGACGCACTCGAGGTCGTCGAGGCCGGAGGGATCCACCGACGCGAGCGCCGCCGGGGTGATGAACGCGTGCGTGACACGCCGTTTGCGCAGAACCGCCGTCAGTTCGCTTCCCCCGTACACGGTTCGGGGGACGATCACCATCGTCGCGCCCACCGCGAAGCACAGCAGGTACTCGACCACCGACACATCGAAACTCGGTGACGAGAAGTGCAGGGTCCGCGCGTCCGGGGACAGCCCGCAGCGATCACGTTGCACGTCGGCGTAGTTGCCGAGACCCCGGTGCGTGACCGAGACGGCTTTCGGTCGTCCCGTCGAGCCGGACGTGTAGATCAGGTAGGCGACGTTGTCGAGTAGCAGGGGTGCGGTGCGATCGGCGTCGCTGACGGCGTCGGCCGGCCACGTCTCGTACGCGCGCTCGAAACCCGGATCGTCGAGCACCAGCCACTGCAACGTGTCCGGCAACCGGGACCGGTGTTCCCGGGTCGTGACACCGACCGTCGCGCCGGAATCGGCAAGCATGGTCGCCACCCGCTCCGGCGGATAGTCGGGGTCGATAGGCACGAAGGCGGCCCCCGACCGCGCCACCGCCCACACCGCGAGTACCGACTCGAACGATCGTGCAATCCCCAGCACAACCATCGATTCCGGGCCGATCCCGAGATGGGACAGGTGGCGGGCCAGCCGGTTGGAGCGCCGGTCGAGGTCCCCGTACGTCACCTCCCGGCCGTCGCCGACGAGCGCGAGCGCCTCGCCGTCGCGGGCTGCGGCGGCGTCGAATATCGCGGCGAGCGTGCGCGGCGCGGCGCCGGGTCCCGTACACATCGGAACGAGAGCACGATGCTCGGCCTCCGAGAGGAAGTCGAGCGCGGCGACGCGGCGGTCCGGCTCGTCGGCGAGGAAACGCAGCACCCGCAGTAGGCGCTGGGCAATGGCAGCGACCTCCGACTCCGGGAGCACGTCGGGTCGGAACTTCATGGTCACGTTGAGTCCGTCGCGCACTGCCGCGACCACGCTCAGCGGATAGTGCGCCGAGTCGCGTGCGTCGATACCGACGACCCGTAGACCGGCGATCTCCGTGCCCGAACCGTCGGCGTCACGCAGGGGATACGACTCGAAGACCGTCAGCGTGTCGAAGACCGCGCCGGGACCGGCAGCCCGCTGCACGGCTTCGAGTCCGGCGTGGTGGTGATCGAGCATCGCCGTCTGCTCGGTCTGGATCCGCGCGAGGAGATCACCGAGACTCTCGTACGGATCCAGCCGGATCCGGACCGGGACGGTGTTGATGAACAGGCCGACGGCCGTCTCGACGCCCGCGAGGTCCGGCGGCCGGCCGGAGACGGTCGCGCCGAAGACGACGTCGTCGCGACCGGTCAGGAGGCCGAGCACGATTCCCCACGCGGTCTGCACGACGGTGCTGAGGGTGATCCCCCGGTCCTGGGCGCGAACGCGCAGCCGAGCGGTCAGGTCGGCATCGAGCCGGAAGGGTAGATCGCGGGACTCGACGTACCGGTCGGTGGCCGCCGATCGGTCGGCAAGCAGCGTCGGTTCGGCGGCGCCGGCGATCGCGTCGGTCCACGCCCGCAACGTCGCCGAATCGTCACGGGTGGTGAGCCAGTGCAGGTAGCGGCGGTACGAGGTCGGTGTGGAGAGCCCCGACGGGTCGCCGTCCGCCGCGTAGAGCGCGAACAGGTCCTCGAGCAGCAGCGGCGTCGACCAACCGTCGAACAGGATGTGGTGGTTGGTGACGACCAGGCGTTCGGCACCGCCGGGCATGTGCACCAGCGTGATTCGCAGCAACGGTGCGTGCGAGAGGTCGAATGCCGTCGCGCGGTCCGCGCCGAGCAGCTCACGCATTCGCGCGGCGGCCTCCGGCTCGCTGTGTTCGCGGAGGTCGATCTCGCTCCACGGCACGTCCACCGCACCCTGCACCACCTGTACGGCGTCGCCACCCGGCGTGCGGACGAAGGCCGTCCGCAGGTTCGCGTGCCGCCCGAGCAGCGCGTGCGCGGCACGCTGCAGCCGCGGAACCTCCACGGCGCCGTCGAGTTCGAGGACCAACTGCACCAGGTAGGCGTCGGCGGCGTCGGCCGAGAGTTCCGAGTGGAACATCATGCCGCGCTGCATCGGGGACAGCGGCCACACATCGGACAGTTCCGGGTAGCGGTCCTCGAGGACCTCGATCGCCCCCTGATCCAACGCGACCAGGTCCAGGTCGGTGGGGGTGAATCCACCGGCGCCCGGTGTGCCCGCGCGCCCCGCGATCGCCTCGGCCGCGCGTTCCCACCACTGCGCCAGCCGCTCCACCTCACCGCGGTTGAGGAGCCCGCGCGGAAAGTCCCACGTCGCGGTGATCCGGGGGCCGTCCGGTCCCGACACCGCGGCAGCGTTGACGTCGACCACCGCGGGCGCCGACAGCTCGGGTGTGGCCACTCCCCGCAGCTCGGCGTCCTCGACCGGTAGCCACGCACCGCCCGCACCGGTGTCGAATCTGCCGAGGTAGTTGAAGCTGATCTCCGGTACCGGGCGGGCGGACAACACCGGCCGGGTCTCGTCGTTCAGGTACCGGAGCAGCCCGAAACCGATGCCGTGGTCGGGAATCGAGCGCATCGTTTCCTTCACGGCCTTGACGACGGTGTCGGACGCCGGGCCGCCCGTCGTCGCCGCATCGAGGTCGGTGTCCGACAGGTCGAATCGCACGGGATGGAGCGTGGTGAACCAGCCGACCGTGCGGGAGAGGTCGGCGCCGGGTACCACGTGATCCTCGCGGCCGTGTCCCTCGAGGGTGACGGCCACGGCATCGACGTCGACGCCACGTTCCCGCCGCCACTGCGCCACCGCGAGCGCCAACGCGCTGACCAGGCCGTCGTCGACGGAGCCGTGGAACACGCGCGGCACGGTTGTCGTGAGTGCGCGGGTGACCTCGGCCGACAGTGCGATCTCGACCCGATCGGTGGTGGCACCGACGTCGACGTTCGGATCCAGTTGCCGGGCCGCGAGACTCGGCCCCACCGGTTCGGTCATCGACCGCCACAGCTCGAGCTCGTCGACGCGGTCCTGCGCGGCCGTCACGAGCCCGTCCGCCCACGTCCGCATCGACGTGCCGACCGGCGCGAGGTCAGGGTCCCGGCCCGCGACAGCCCCGGTGTACGCGGCCACCAGATCCGGGATCAGAATCCGCCACGACACTCCGTCGACCGCGAGATGATGCACGACGACGAGGAGCCGAGCGCCGTCGGGCGCGGTGAGGCGCACGATCTGGATGATGCTCCCGGAGAACGGGTCCAGCCGATCGGCAGCCTCCTCCAGCGCCACCCGCGCCGCCTCGGTGAACGCGGAGCCCTGCACCGTCGGGACGGCCACCGTGCGCATCACCGAGCGTCCGTCGACCGCTCCCGGAGGACGCACCGTCAGGCGCCTACCCGTGCGCGAGCGGTCGTCGTGCCGCAACTGCGCACGCAACATGTCGTGCCGGTCGAGCACCGCGTCCACGGCGGTGGCCAGCGCGTCCGGATCGAGGTCGACCGGCACGTCGAGCACCAATGACTGTGCGTACCGGTGGAAGTCACCGGAGCGCTCTGCCAGCCAGTGCACGACGGGTGTGGTGGCGACGTCGCCGACACCGCCGCCGGGTAATTCGGGTAGTAGTTCGACGCGGGGCCGGTCGAGCTGCGCGGCGACGTCCGCGAGACGGGCGACGGTGCGGCACTCGAACACGTCGCGCGGGGTGATCGTCACGCCGGCGGCCTTGGCGCGAGACACCAACTGGATGGACATGATCGAGTCGCCGCCGAGCCCGAAGAAGGAGTCGTCGACACCCACCGACTCGGCGCCCAGGACATCCGCGAACAGATCGGTCAGGATCCGCTCGACATCGGTGGCGGGCGGGCGGCCCTCGCCGCCCACCGGCCGCGGGTCCGGAAGCGCCGCGCGGTCGATCTTGCCGTTCGAGGTGAGCGGGAACTCGCCGAGCACCGTCACCGTGGACGGCACCATGTACGACGGCAACCGCTGCGCCACTGCGTCGGTCACCGTCTCGGCAGTCACGGTCTGCCCCGGTTCCGGGACGACGTACCCGAGCAGACGATCGGCGCCCGCGGACTCGGCGCGGGCCAGGACCACCGCCGCCGCGACACCGGGCACCGCGGTCAGTGCGGCCTCCACCTCGCCCGGCTCCACCCGGAACCCCCGCACCTGCACCTGGAAGTCCGCGCGCCCTATGTACTCGAGATCGCCCGACCGGGTCCACCGCACCCGGTCACCCGAGCGGTACATCCGCCGCGACGGCGCGCACGGATCCGGGACGAACCGCGAGGCCGTGAGGTCCGGGCGGTGCAGGTAGCCCCGCGCCACCTGAGGGCCCGCCACGTACAGCTCGCCCACCACACCGACCGGTACCGGGTGCAGCCGGTCGTCGAGGACACGCACGCCGATTCCCGGTAGTCCGACGCCGATCACCGATCCGACGGTCCGGGAGGAATCGACCTCGGCGGCATCGACAGGGTGCCACGTGACGTGCACGCACGTCTCGGTGATCCCGTACATGTTGATCAGCGCGGGGCGGTCGGCACCGCGGCGCGCCACCCAGTCCGCGAGTCGTGTGGCGTCGAGTGCCTCGCCACCGAACACCACCCGGCGGAGGGCGAGGGGACGATCCGAATCGGCTTCTGCGCGCGCGAGTTGACCGAAGGCCGAGGGCGTCTGGCTGAGCAGTGTCACCGATTCCGCCGCCAGCAACGCGAGGAAGTCGTCGGGTGCTCGCGCGGTGTGCCCGTCCACGACGACGACCCGGCCACCGAATCCGAGGGCACCCCACAGTTCCCACACCGCGAAGTCGAAGGCATAGGAATGGAACAGCGTCCACACGTCGGACGCGTCGAAACCGATGACGTCGCGCGCCCCGGACAGCAGCGTCACGACGTTTCGATGGGTGACGACGACGCCTTTGGGGCGTCCGGTCGAGCCGGACGTGTAGATGACGTAGGCGGGTGAGTCCGGGTGCAGCCGGCGAACACGCTCGTGGTCGGCGACGGGCCCCGACGGTCGGCCGTCGATCCGCTGCCGGACGTCCTCGGCATCCAGACCGACGATCTCGGTGTGCTCGGGAAGCGGGACGTCCGAGAGCCCGGCCGCCGATCCGGCGTCGGTGAGCAGCGTCCGCGCTCCCGCGTCCCGGATCACGAATCCGATGCGCTCGGGCGGGTAGCCCGGGTCCACCGGAAGATACGCCGCCCCCGCCCGGACGATGCCCGCGAGTGCTGCGACGAGGTCCACCGTCCGTTCCATCGCCACCGCTACCACCGACTCGGGCCCGATGCCCCGTTCGATCAGCCAGCGGGCGAACCGGTTCGAATGCGCATCGAGGTCGCGATAGGTGATCCGCTCGTCCCCGCACACGACGGCCACGGCGTCCGGGTCCGCGGCGGCGGCCGCGCCGAACAGATCCGCCAGAGTGCCCTCCGCCGTCACGGGCACGGCGACCGGTGCGGGTGCGTCGATCAGTCCTATGTCACCGACCGCGATGCCCGGGTCCCCCGCGACCGCCGTGAACAACCGGGACAGCATGCCGGCCAGGCCGGCCGCCGTGGACTCGTCGAAAATGTCGGTCGCGTAGACGATCTCGCCGCGCAGGCCGGCCGGCGCGCCACGCTCGTCGTGTTGCTCGCCGATCCCGAACTGCAGGTCGAACTTCGCTTCCCGCGCCTCGATGCCGACGGCCTCCACCGTCAGCCCCGGCAACTCGAGGCGGGGCGCCTCGACGTTCCGGAACTCGAGCAGCACCTGGAACAGCGGCGCGTACGACGTGGTCCGTTCCGCACCGGACCGCACGACGAGCCGCTCGAACGGCAGGTCCGCATGGGCGAAGGCCTCGACGTCGACGTCGCGCACCCGGGTGAGGACGGCCCCGAAGGCCGCCGCCGGGTCGATCTCGGTGCGCAACGCCAGCGTGTTGACGAACATGCCGACGACGTCGTCCAGTTCGGCCTCGCCACGTCCGGCCACGGGCGTGCCGATCACCACGTCGCGGTCCTGGCCGATCCGCGCGAGCAGCACCGCCAACGCGGTGTGCACCACCATGAACGTCGTCGAATCGTGTTGTTCCGCAATGTCGGACAGCGCGCGGTGCACGTCCGGGCCCACCGAGAGCTCGACACGTCCGCCGCGCGTCGATCGGCGGGCGCCCCGCGGGCGATCCAACGGCAGCGTCGTCACCGGCGGTGCGCCCGCGAGCCGGTCGAGCCAGTACGCCTCCTCGCGGGCGAGCATCGACGACGGGTCGTCGGGATCGCCCAGGACGCGGCGCTGCCACAGCGCGAAGTCCGCGTACTGCACGGTCAACGGCTCCCAGCCGGGTGGTCGGCCGGCGACCCGCGCCGCATAGGCCACCGCGACATCTCGGGCCAGAGGCGCGATCGAGAAGCCGTCCGCGACGATGTGGTGCAGCACGAGGACCAGAACGTGCACCTCCGGGTCGAGGCGGAGAATGCGGGCCCGGACCGGAACCTCGTTCGCCACATCGAATCCCGCCCGCAGCAGGTCCCCGATGCGGGCGTCGAGATCCTGGTGCCGCACCGGCTCGGCTTCGAGATCTCCGACGACGTCCGTGGCCGCGACGGTCACCTGCGAAGGCCCCGACGGGCCCGACGGGAAGACCGTGCGCAACGACTCCTGTCGTTCCACGACATCGGTCAGTGCGGCGCGCAGGGCCCGGGTGTCGAGCGTGCCCGTGAGCCGCAACACCATCGGCACGTTGTAGGCGGCCGACGTGGGATCGAACTGATCGACGAACCACATCCGCTCCTGCGCCCACGACAGCGGCGGACGCTCCGGGCGTACCCCGCCGCGCAGTCCGGCGGGCGACTCGGCACGCGTGCGCTGCGCCGCGCGCTCCGCGAGCCGTCCCGCGGTGCCGCACTCGAAGAGGTCGCGTACGTCGAGCCCGGAGCCGAGTGCCCGGTTGATCCGGGCGACCACGCGCGTCGCGCCGAGCGAGTTGCCACCGAGCCCGAAGAAGTTGTCGTCCAGGCCCACCCGAGCGGCACCGGTGATTTCGGCGAAGACCCCCACCACCTGCTTCTCCGCGGGAGTGCGCGGCGCCCGGTAGGGCGCGGTCGGGCGGCCGAAGTCGGGTTCGGGAAGCGCGTCGCGGTCGAGCTTGCCGACCGGGGTGACGGGCAGCTCGCCGAGGACCACGATCGCGTTCGGCAGCATGTGCCGCGGCAGTCGGCGCGCCGCGAACTCCGTCAGTTCCGTCACGTCGATTCCGTCGTCGGTCGCCGGCACGACGTACGACGCGAGAAGCGAATCGCCGGCGCCGCGGCGGCGCGCCACCGTCACCGAGTGGGCCACCGCCGGGTGGGCCACCAGCACCGCCTCGATCTCGCCGAGTTCGATCCTGAGTCCGCGCACCTTCACCTGGAAGTCGCTGCGCCCCAGATAGTCGAGGGCGCCGTCGGGGCGGCGACGCACGATGTCACCCGTGCGGTACATGCGTGCCCCGGCCGCCCCGCGGGGGCAGGCCACGAATCGGGCGGCGGTCAATCCCGGCCGCCTGTGATAGCCGCGGGCGAGACCGGCACCGACGACGTACAGTTCGCCGGGCACCCCGGGCGGGACGGGACGCAGGTACTCGTCGAGCACCAGCACGCCGGTCCCGCGGACGGGCGTCCCGATCGGGACGTCGGCGCCGGGAACCAGCGGTGCGCTGAACGTCGTGACGATGGTCGACTCCGCCGGTCCGTAGCCGTCGATCATCGTGCGCCCCGTGGCCCAGCCGGCGACGAGTTCCGTTCCGACGGCGTCGCCGCCGACCACGAGGACGGCCAGATCGTCGAATCGGCCGGGTTCGACCGTCGCGAGCGCCGCCGGCGTGATGCACATGTGGGTGATCTGCTGCGCGACGAGGAGGTCGGCGAGCGCGGCTCCGCCGTACACGTCGGGCGGCGCGACCACGAGTGCGGCGCCCACCGCACCCGCCTGCAGCAGCTCCAGCACCGCGAAGTCGAAGCTCGGTGAACAGACGTGCAGGCACCGCGCGTCCTGCGAGATCGGGTAGCGCGAGTGCATCTCGTCGACCAGACTCGTCAGGCCGCGGTGAGTGACCGCAACCCCCTTGGGACGTCCGGTCGATCCGGACGTGTAGATCAGGTAGGCGACGTCGTCGACGTGGATCGGAGCGGTCCGGTCCCGGTCGGTGACGGCGTCCGTCGACTCGCCTCCCCCGACGGTCGCCGGGTCGTCGAGCAGTATCCAGCGCACGGTGTCCGGGAGGTGGCGCCGATCCGCCGCCGACGTCACTCCGACGCCCACGTCGGCATCCGCGAGCATGTTCTCGATACGTTCGCGCGGATACGCGGGGTCGACCGGGAGGAAGGCGGCTCCCGACTTCGCGACCGCCCACATCGCCTGCACCGACACGGCCGAGCGCGGCAGGGCGCACGCCACGACCGCGCCGGGACCCGCACCCGCGCGGACCAGTGACCGCGCGAGACGGTTCGAGCGCTCGTCGAGCTCCCGGTACGTGAGGGATCCGTCGGCGGCGGTGACCGCGAGCCCGTCCGGGTTCGCGACGGCCCCGGATGCGAGGAGCTGCGGGAGCAGCGCGGGCGCCGCCGCCGGGCCGCCGCTCGGCAGCCATTCCTTCCGCTCGGCCGGTGTCGACAGATCGACACGGGCGATCGTCCGGTCGTGGTGGTGGGTCACCACATCGAGCGCCGCCTGCACGCGAGCGCGCAGCAGTTCGGCGTCCGCCCGGTCGACCACGCCGGACCGGTACTTCACCGTCAGGTGCAACCGGTCGGTGAGCGCGGCTCGCAACGTCACGGGGTAGTGGGTGGCGTCGATCCCGCGCACCGCGGTGACGCTCAGGCCGGCGATGTCGGCGCCGCGCTCGAGGCCGGAGCGGTCGATCGGATACGACTCGAACACCGTGAGGGTGTCGAAGACTGCGCCCGGTCCTGCCGCCTGCTGCACGTCCGCGAGTGCGACATCGTGGTGTTCCATCAGCGCCGCCTGCTCGCGTTGCACACGACGAAGCAACTCCCCCACGGTTTCACGTGAATCCGTGCGCACCCGAACCGGAACCGTGTTGACGAGCAGACCGATCATCGACTCGATCCCGGGAACGTCCGCATGCCTACCGGACACCGTCGCCCCGAAGACCACGTCCGTTCGCCCGGTGAGGACTCCGAGCACGAGCGCCCACGCGACCTGGACGACGGTGTTGGGGGTGACGCCGTGATCACGGGCGACACGCGTCAGAGCGGCCGTGTCGGAGTCGCTCAGAACCAGGTCGAGATCGTCTGACGCACCGGCGGTCTCCGGCGCGTCCGGCGCGACGAGCAGCGTCGGGTCCGCGACGCCGTCGAGCGCTCGGCACCAGGCCGCGACCGACGCATCGCGGTCACGTATCGCGAGCCACGCGAGATAGTCGCGGTAATCGCCGGCCGGGAACGGCGCGGTCACGTCGGGTTCCGCCGCGTACTGCATCAGCAACCGTTGCAGCAGAAGCGGTGTCGACCAACCGTCGAGGAGGATGTGGTGATGCGTCAGCAGCAACCGGTACGACCCGTGCCCGACGCGCACCAGTGTGAAACGCAGCAGCGGCGGACGGTCCATCGCGAACGGTGTGGCGCGGTCCTCGGCCGCCAGCGCCTGCCAACGAGACTCGACGTCCGCGGGCGTCTCACCCGACAGGTCGACTTCGCGCCACGGCACCGTGACGTCGGATTCGATCACCTGGATCGTCTCGCCGCCGACGTCTTCGACGAAACCGGCGCGCAGGTTGGGGTAGCGGTCGAGCAGGCTGCGCGCCGCATCCCGGAGTCGCTCACGCGCCGGCTCGCCCCGCAGCTCGATCACCAGTTGGATCAGGTACGCGTCCGTGTCGGGCGCGTCCTCCGCCAGGTGTGCGTGGAACAACAGCCCCGCCTGCAGCGGCGTCACCGGCCACACGTCGGCCAGCCGGGGCCGTGTCGCCTCCAACGCGTCGATCCCACTCTGATCGAGCTCGACGAGATCCAGATCCGACGGCGTCAGTCCCCCGGCGCCGGGGGTGCGGGCGTACCCGGCGAGCGCGTGCAACGCCTCCAGCCACAGCTCGGCGAGCTGCTGGACGTCTGCCCGGTCGAGCACTCCCGTCGGATACGTCCACGACGCCTGCAGCGCGCCGCCGTCGGGTCGTGCGCGCACCCCGGCGGAGATGTCGAGGGCCGCGGACACCGGCATGTCGGGGTCCTGGGTGAGGCCGAGACCCCCGGCCTGCACCGGCATCCACGGACCCGGTCCGGAGGCGGGGCCGTCCGCGACGGTGAGCCGGCCCAGATAGTTCAGCATGATCTGCGGCGACGACCGCAGGCGACGACCCGCGTCGCCGTCGAGTTCGGTGAGCATCCCGTAACCGATGCCGTGGTGGGGAGCGGACCGTAGGTGTTCCTTGACGAGTTTGACGGCCGCCCCCGCGGCAGGCCCACCGGCCCACGCGTCGTCGAGGTCGATCCCCGAAAGATCCGGCCGCACCGGGCGAATGGTGGTGAACCAGCCCACCGTCCGGCTCAGGTCGGCGCCGGGTACCGCGTCCTCCTCGCGACCGTGCCCCTCGACGCCGAGCAGCACGGCGTCGTCGCCCGGACCGCGCAGCGTCGTCCACCGTGCGACGGCCAATGCGATTGCGGCGAGCAGCACGTCCTGGGCGGAGCCGTGAATCGCGGTGGGCAGACTCGTCAGCAGTAGCGCGGTGTCGGAGACCGGGGCGTCGACGAGCACCGTGTCCGTCGTCGCGTGTACGTCCCGATCCGGGTCCGGGTGGCGCCGGCCGATCGGTGGATCGGCACCGCCGACGACGTCCTCCCACAGGGACAGTTCGTTCATCCGGTCGGAGACGGTGTCGCGAAGGGCGTACGCCCACCTGCGCATCGACGTGCCGACCGGGTCCAGTTCGGGTCGGCGCCCGTCGACCGACTGGGCCCACGCCGCGGCGAGATCGGGCACGATCACCCGCCACGACACCCCGTCGACCACGGTGTGGTGAACGACGACGAGCAGGCGACCGCTTCCGTCCGGTCCGTCGAACCAGACGAGCCGGATCATGCTGCCCGCCGCGGGATCCAGTCGATCGGCGGACGCCTGCAGTTCCGCCTCCGCGAGACGTGCGAACCCGTCCTCGAAGTCCCGTACCGGGTATCGGGAGACGACGTCCCGGGCATCGACGGCCCCGATCGGGAGAACCTCGGTCCGCCAACCGGACTCGTCGTGGTCGAGGCGGGCACGAAGCATGTCGTGGCGGTCCAGGACCGCCTGCGCGGCCGCGAGCAGGTCCGACTCCCGCACCCCGTCCGGGAGGTTCAGCAGCACCGATTGCGCGAAGCGGCCGATCCTGCGACCGGTGCGCCGCACCAGCCACGCCAGGATCGGAGTGAGCGGTACATCGCCGACGCCGCCCCCGTCGAGCTCGGCAAGGGACTCGCCCGCTGCGCCGTCGGACATCGCGACCGCCGCGAGGGCCGCGACGGTTCGGCGATCGAACACGTCCCGCGGTGTCACGGACAGCCCGGCCGCCTTCGCCCGTGCCACGAGCTGGATCGACATGATGCTGTCGCCACCGAGATCGAAGAAGGAGTCCTCGACCCCGACCGTCTCCAAGCCCAGCACATCCGCGAAGACACGCACGAGGGCCGTCTCGGCGGGGGTCGCGGGCGGACGGGTCGCCGACACCTCGGCGCCGACCGCCGGCTCCGGCAACGCCGCGCGGTCGAGCTTGCCGTGCACGGTCATCGGGATCCGTGCCAGCACCGTGATGTGGCGCGGCACCATGTACGACGGCAATCGGGCGGCAACGATGTCGTGCAACCGTGCGGTGTCGACGTCGGCGCCCGCCGCCGGGACCACGTACGCCACCAACCGGTCACCGAGACGACCCACGCCACGGACGTCGGCGACCACGTGTGCCACGGCCGGATGCTGCGTCAGCACCGCCTCGATCTCGCCGAGTTCGATCCGGTGACCGTGCAGCTTGATCTGTCGATCGCCGCGGCCGAAGTACTCCAGTGTGCCGACGTCGGTCCACCGCACCCGGTCCCCGGTGCGGTACATGCGCTCGCCGGGTTCTCCGCTCGGGTCGGCCACGAAGCGGGCCGACGTCAGCGCGGGCCGACGATGGTAGCCACGGGCCAGCCCGGGCCCGGCCAGGTACAGCTCGCCGGGTGTGCCGACCGGGACGGGCCTGAGCCGATCGTCGAGGACGAGGGCGTGGAAGCCTCGGATGGGTCCGCCGATCGTCACGGCATCGCCCGGTTCCAGCCCCGCGCTCGCCGTCCCGATCACGGTGGTCTCGGTGGGGCCGTAGGCGTCGATCATCGTGCGGCCGCGCGCCCAGCGGGCGACGACGTCGGGCGGCAGCGCTTCACCGGCCGCGAGCACACACGTCAGGCGGTCGAGCTCGGCCGCACCGTCGGAATCGGCGCCCGTCGGTGTCATCGCCAGCGCGGTCGGTGTCATGATGCAGTGCGTCACCTGCTCGGACGCCAGCAGCCGACGCAGCTCCTCACCGCCGTAGACGGTGGGCGGGGCGATCACCAGCGTGGCTCCGACGCCGACCGCGAGCAGCAGTTCGAGGACCGACACGTCGAAACTGGGTGAGGTGAGCTGCAGGATCCGCGAGTCGGGTGCGGTCCCACACCGCTCGTGGAGGTCGGCAGCGAAGTTCGCCAGTCCCCGGTGCGTGACGGCGACGCCCTTGGGGACGCCGGTGGACCCCGAGGTGTAGATCAGGTAGGCGACGTCGTCGACCCGCAGCGGTGCCGTACGCTCGTCGTCGCTTATCGGCCCGGTCGGATCTATTGCCGCGGAGACGTTCTCGTCGACCGCTCGCCACGGGACGATGTCGACGAACGAGTCCCGCAGCTCCGCCGTGGTGAGTCCGAGCACCGCACCCGAGTCGCGCAGCATCAGCTCGATGCGGTCCGGGGGATGCGCCGGGTCGACCGGCAGGAAGGCTGCGCCGGACTTCGCGACCGCCCATACGCCGACGAGGTAGTCGAGGGACCGCGGCATGCCCAGCGCCACCACGGCGCCGGGACCGATCCCCTCGTCGATCAGTGTGCGGGCCAGTTCGTCGGATATCCGGTCGAGCTCGCCGTAGGTGACGTCGGCGCCCTCGAACCGGAGCGCGGGCCGCCTCGGATCCCTGTCGGCCGCGGCCGACAGCAGGTTCGGCAGGGTACGCGGCTCGATCGCCGGCAGGCCCCGGACCGGTGCCAGCACGGCATGTTCGGCGGGTTCGAGCAGTTCGATGTCCCCGACGGCGGTATCGGCGGACGCCGTCACCGCCTGCAGTATCCGCAGCAGCCGGTCGGCGAACCCGCGCACCGTCCGGGCGTCGAAGATGTCGGTCGCGAACACGATTCCGGCCGTCATGCCCGCGGCGGCGCCGTCGGTGTCGAACTCCTCCGCCACGCTCACCTGGAGGTCGAAATTGGCGATGTCGTAGTCGGATTCGACGGTGCGCACCCGAACACCGGGAAGTTGCACGTCCGGGCGCGCGATCGTGCGGAACTCGAGCAGCACCTGGAACAGCGGTGAATGCGTGGTGGACCGGGGCGGATCCACCGCGTCGACCACCCGCTCGAACGGCGCGTCGGCGTGCATGAACGCACCCAGGTCGGCCTCCCGGACCCGATGTAGGAGCTCCGCGAACGAACAGCTGCCGCCGACGGCGCACCGCAGGACGAGCGTGTTGACGAACATCCCCACCATGTCGTCGAGCGCGGCCGCGCCCCGGCCCGCGATCGGGGTGCCGACGGTGACGTCCTCGGTGCCGCCGAGACGGGCCAGCAGGACGGCGAGCGCGGCGTGCATCACCATGAATACGCTCGCGTCGTGTGCGCGCGCGAGTTCGACGATGCGTGCGTGCAGCTGCGCGGGGAGTTCGAACTCGACGCGGCCGCCCTGCTGTGAGCGCACGTCGGGACGGGCGCGATCGCACGGCAGGTCCAGCACCGCGGGAAGATCCGCCAGGGTCGTCGTCCAATAGTCCAGCTGGCGGGCGAGCAGCGAGGCCGGGTCGTCGGCGTCCCCCAGCCACTCCGACTGCCACAGTGCGTAATCCGCGTACTGCACGGGGCGCGGGGTCCGCGACGGTACGCCCGAAGCGGTCCGCGTCGCATAAGCCGTCACGAGGTCGCGTGCCAGCACGCCCAGCGAGAAGCCGTCGGCCAGGATGTGATGCAGGACCACGGTCAGCACGTGCTCGGTGTCGCCGAGTCGGAAGAGACCGGCGCGTAGCGGCACCTGCGCCGAGACGTCGAAGCCCCGCGACATCAGGGCCCGCATCCGCTGCTGCAGGTCGGCCTCGTCGTCGACGTCCGCGCGATCGATTCCGAGGCCGGTCCGATCGGGGGGCAGCACCTCCTGCCGGGGACCGGCGTCGTCGAGCGGGTAGACCGTGCGCAGCGACTCGTGCCGCGCCACCACGTCACCGATCGCCTCGTCGAGCGCGTCCCGATCGAGCGGTCCCGACAGTTTCAGGGAAAGTGAGATGTTGTACGCCGCCGAGTCCGTGTCGAACTGGTTGACGAACCAGATCCGTTGCTGCGCGGGCGAGAGCGGAATCCGTGGGGGGCGGGGTCGCGCGACGAGGGGCGGACGAGCTCGTGGGCCCGCGTCCGTCCCCGAGACCCGGCGTGCCAGCCCCGCGACGGTGGGTGCGTCGAACACGTCCCGGATCCCGACGTCGACACCTGTCGCGTCACCGACGCGGGACGCCAATTGTGCTGCCACCAAGGAGTTCCCGCCGAGCACGAAGAAATCGTCGTCGACACCGACCTGTTCGAGCCCGAGCAGACCGCGGACCGCCGCCGCCACGGATTCCTCGACGGGGTCACGGGGCGCCACAAGCACACGATCGGTGTCCTCGGGAGCGGGCAGCGCCGTGCGGTCGAGTTTGCCGTGCGCCGTGATCGGCAGATGTTCGAGGACCGTGACCACCGACGGCACCATGTAGCCCGGCAGCGTGCGCGCCGCGGCCTCGCGCACCGCGCCCGGATCCACCCGCACCCCGTCGGACGCCACCACGTAGCCGAGGATCCGGACGCTGCCGGATGCCGCGTCGGAGGCGACCGCGACGGCCGAGCCCACCCCGGGCACCGCGGCGAGGACCGACTCCACCTCTCCGAGTTCCACACGGTAGCCACGGACCTGGACCTGCGCGTCGGCGCGCCCCGCGAACCGCAGCGTCCCGTCGGCCCTCCACGCGCCCAGGTCCCCCGTCCGGTACATCCGGGTGCCGGCGCCGAAGGGATCCGCCACGAACCGGCCCGCGGTAAGCCCGGGCCGGTCCAGGTAGCCGCGTGCCAGCTGGGCACCGGCGACGTACAGTTCACCCACCACGCCGGGCGGCGCGGGATGCAGCCGCTCGTCGAGTACGCGGACCGCCATGCCCGGCAGCGGGTTCCCGATCGCGCCCGCGATCGCGTGCGACGCGGACGCCGCGCTCACCGGGCAGTGGGTGACGTGCACACACGTCTCGGTGATCCCGTACATGTTCGTCAGCAGCGGGTGGGTGTCACCCCGACGCTCGAACCACCCCGACAGTTGCCCGGGATCCAGCACCTCACCACCGAATATCACGTGCCGCAGCCGCAGTGCGGGTTCGCCGGCGTCTCCCCTCGTCACCGCTTCGACCAGTTGCCCGAACGCGCCCGGGGTCTGACTCAGGACGGTCACGCCCTCGTCGCGCAACAGGGCGAGGAAGTCGCGCGGCGATCGGGCCGTGTCGCGATCGACCACCACGACGGTCGCGCCGTGCAGCAGCGCGCCCCACATTTCCCACACCGCGAAATCGAATGCGTACGAATGGAACATCGTCCACACGTCCGATGCGTCGAACCGGAAGAGCGGCCGCGTGCGCTCGAACAAGGTGACCACGCTGCGGTGCGCCACCGCGACCCCCTTGGGTCGTCCCGTGGAGCCGGACGTGTAGATGACGTACGCGGCTGCGTCCGGTCGCAACCGCACCGTCCGGTCGTCGTCGGTGACCGGGTTCGAGGGCATCTCGGCGATCGCGGCTCCGACAGCGTCGGCGCCGAGATCGACGAGCGGGACGGCGGTGGGGACCGACGACAACCGGTGCGCACCGGCGGCATCGACGAGGACGCACGCCGGTCGGGCATCGGAGAGCAGGAAGGCGACGCGCTCGTCCGGGTACTCGATGTCGACGGGTACGTAGGCGGCCCCCGCGCCGACGACCGCGGCGAGGGCGACCGGCAGGTCCACCGACCTCGTCATCGCCACGGCCACCCGCGACTCCGGCCCGATTCCGCGCTCGATCAGCCAGCGGGACAGACGGTTCGTTCGGTCGGCCAGCTCCCGATACGTCAGCCGGGACGCGCCCGCGACGACGGCGACCGCCTCCGGGTGCGCCGCAACCGCCCGGGCCAGCAGGTCGGGGAGAGTCGCCGGTGCGCCGAGTGTGTCCGGCGCCAGCCTCGACAGTGCACGTTCGGGCGCGTCGGTGATCTCGAGATCTCCGACCACGACGTCGCCGTCCGCGGCGATCGCGTCGAGAATGCGGTGCAGACGCCGGCCGGCGCCCGTGATGGTCGCGTGCTCGAACAGATCACGTGCGAAATGCAGTGCCAGCGAAAGACCCTGTGGATGCCCGTCCCGGTCGACCTGTTCCCGCACACTCAACTGCAGTTCGAACTTCGCGACGCCGGTGTCGATCTCGCGCACGTCGGCGACCACGCCCGGCAACTCCACCGTGGTGGTCACGGCCGTCTGCAGTTCCAACAGCACCTGGACGAGCGGGGCGTGCGCCGGTGAGCGGTCGGTCGCCAGTTCCTCGACGAGGCGCTCGAACGGCAAGTCCGCGTTGGCGAGGGCCGCCAGGTCGATGTCGCGGACACCCGCCAGCAGTTCGACGAACGTGGACGCCGGGTCGACGTCGGTGCGCAGCACCAGAGTATTGACGAACATGCCCACCGACTCGTCGAGTTCCGGGACCGTCCGTCCCGCCACCGGGGTGCCGATCGCGACGTCCCGCCCCGCTCCGAGGCGCGCCAGCAGCGCCGCGAACGCGGCATGGAGCACCATGAACAGCGTGCAGTCGCACTCGCGCCCCAGGTCGAGCAGTCGCCGGTGCGTGTCCGCGCCGACGTCGAGCGTGACCGTTGCCCCGCGGGTCGTCATCGTCGCGGAGCGTGGGCGATCGTGCGGCAGCGCGATGGCAGGCGGAAGGTCCGCCAACCGGGCCGTCCAGTACTGCAGCTGGCGGGCGGCGACCGACCGGCCGGCGCGCTCGTCGCCGAGCATGTCGCGTTGCCACAGCGCGTAATCGGCGTACTGAACCGGCAGCGGGGTCCAACGGGGTGGACCGCCCGCCCGCCGCGCGGCGTACGCGACCATGACGTCGCGCGCCAGCGGCGACACGGACTGCCCGTCCGCCGCGATGTGGTGCACGACCACCGCCAGTACGTGTTCCTCCGGCCCGAGCCGGAACAGCTGCACGCGCAGTGGAGGTTCTTCCCGAACATCGAATCCCGCCACCGACACTCGGCGAATCTGCCCCCATGCCTCGTGCCGTTCCGCGGCCGCCGGTGTCACGTCCGGCACGGCCGACTCGGCGGGAACGATCACCTGGTGGGGGCCTTCGGCATCCACCGGGAACACCGTGCGCAGCGCCTCGTGACGCTCGACGACGTCACCGATCGCAGCGCGCAGTGCCGCGACATCGAGCTGTCCGGTCAAGGTCACCGCGAACGCGATGTTGTACACCGGCGAACCCGTGTCGAGCTGGTTGACGAACCACATCCGCTGCTGCGCCGGTGAGAGCGGCAGTCGCGCCGGTCGATCCGGGCGCGCGAGTGGCAGGATCGGCACCGGCGCGTCCGTCGCTCCGTCCGTCTCCCTCGACGCGCCGACGTGCCCCGCGAGGCGGTGCGCGGTGGGTGCCTCGAACAGATCGCGCACCGTCAGCGTCACCCCGAGGGCCGCGTTCAACCGGGCCACGACCTTGGTGGCCACCAGCGAGTCGCCGCCGAGATCGAAGAAGCTGTCTTCCGGCCGAACTGGGCGGTTCGCGTGCAGAACCTCGGTGAAGACGTCCACGATCACCTGTTCGGTGGCGTCCTCCACGTCCGGTTCACGCTGCTCGGACGGCGCGGGTTGCTCCGACCGGACGGAGAGTGGCGTCGGGGAGGCCGATGTGGGGGCCGGGGCGGCGCCCAGGTGCACCTCCGCGAGCGACCGCTGCGGATCCGCGGCGACGAATCGTTCCAGGAAGTCCAGGAAGCGCCGGTGGTGGGAGGCCTCGATCTCTGCCGTGTACCGATTCGGGTTGGCCCGGAAGTCGACGAACGTTCTTACCGGCGTGCCGGATTGGTAGACGTTGACCAGCAGATCGTCCACCGGACCGGAGGTGATGATGTGGAACTCCGTCTCCAGCGAATCCATCACGATCTCGGGATGGAAGAACATCACGTTGACGATCGGCGCCGTGAGATCCGTTCCGAGATCGCGCTGGATGTCGGCGCGACTGCACCGTTGATGTCGCAGCGCTGCAACCAGTTCGACCTGCGCCCGGCCGACGAGGGCGCCGACGGTGTCGTCGTCGCGCATCTCGACCCGGATAGGCACCAGGTTGACGGTCATCCCGCCCGACCGCCGCAGTACGGCCGTGGTGCGCGCCGAGACGGGGATGTCCACGACCACGTCGCGGCTTCCCGTCGTGCGACTCAGGAAACAGGCGAACGCGGCGATGATGCGCGCCGCGGCCGAGGCGTCCGGCCCCTGTCCGTCCTCGGACCGTTCGAGCCTACGCATCGCCCGGTTCGACAACGGCGATGTCACGAGCCGACTTTCGGCCACCGCGGGCGCACCGGCACCCACGAGCGTCACGCCGCGGACGCCGTCCAGTCGGTGCGCCCAGTACGCCCGGTCCGTATCGTGTCTATCCGACGCCCGATAACGCTCGTCGATGTCGTGGAGGGATCTCAGATCGGTCGCGGCCGACGGATCCGGTTCGCGTCCCTCCACCGCGGCGGTGTACAGGTGGGCGATGCGGTAGAGCATGGTCGCCGCGCCGTAGCCGTCGAGTGCGATGTGGTGACTTCTGCTGTACCACAAGAAATGTCGATCGCCCACCTCGAGGATGACGGTCTGGACGAGACGGTCCACCGACAGGTCGACCGGAGTGGCGATCTCGCGCTGCATCCACACGTGCGCCGCTGCCACGGGGTCGATGTGGGCCCGGAGGTCCACCAGCTCGATCGACGTGTCCCGGGCGGGGTCGACGTACTGCATCGGATCACCGTCGACGGTCACGACCCGCAGGAACGGGGATTCGAACTCGTGGGCCGCACGCACGTTCGCCGCCCGTAGCCGGTCGATGTCGAGGGGGCCGTGGATGTCGACGTACTGCGCGATGAACAAGGGGACGTCGGGCGCGAGTTGCTGCGCGAACCACAGCGCGCGCTGCGCCTCCGACAGTGGGAACCGGCGCGGGTACGCCTCGACGCCGGTCATGTGAGGATCGGGAGGTTCGGGTGAATCCACGTATCGCCCCCAAGGAGGTTCGCTTCGCCACGGTGGCTCGCGCCACCGTCGTCTGACGAGAACTCCCTCGGGCGGAAGCCGTCCTACGACGAGCAGCGCCTTATGTGCAGTATCCGCCCGCCTCGCAGTGCGGTCCAGATCGGCTGGTCAGGGGTGGTGTGGATACTGACATTCATGAGTGAGCGCGTCGAGGGCACGGGACCCGACACAGCCGGTGACCCCGCGGACTTCCGGGTGCATGTCGCGACCCAGGCCATTCGCCTGTTCGCCGAGCACGGGTACGAGGCGACCACGGTCGAGCAGATCGCCGCGGCGGCGGGCATCTCGCGGCGCACGTTCTTCCGGCAGTTCCGGTCGAAGGAGGACGTGATCTTCGCCGATCACGAATCCCTGATCGCGCAGGCGTCCGCGTTCCTGTCCGCCACCACGGCGGATCCGTGGGAGGCGGTCTGCGACGCCGCGCGCCTGGTCTTCGACCGGTATCGCGAGAACCGGGAGCTCTCGGTGCGCCGCTATCAGGTGGTCCAGCGGGTGCCCGCACTGCGCGACCGCGAATTGGTCACCGGTTATCGCTACGAGCGGGTGTTCAGCGACTACCTGCGGGCCGCCGTACCCTCCGCCCCGCCCCTCGCCGTCATCGGCTTCACGGCCAGTGTCACTGCGTGCCACAACTACCTGCTCAGAGCCATGATCCGCGGTGACGAGCACGCCACGCCCGAGGCGCTGCGCGCCGCCCTCGCCGAGGTCCGGGACAAGTTCGCGCCCGGGGCCGCCGCGAGGCGCGCCCCGGCCACCTCCGCTCTCGGCGAGACGGTGACGGTGGTGACGTACCCACCCGGTACGCCCGCCGACGAGGTGGCCCGGCAGGTACGCCGGCAACTCGAGGCGCAGCATCCTTGACTGGCACTAAGTGCCATGCTTGACTGAGGGTATTCGTGGACGTACGTACGCGATCGGTATGAACATGCCGAGGGGTACGGACAGCCAGCCCAACCAGGCCTGACACTGAGTGCCCGAACACTCGGCGCCGCGGCCGCACGCACGACGAGGAGCGTCCCTATGTCCGGCAATCCCGATTTCCCCCTCTTCCAGCTGAACGAGGAGCACGAGGAACTGCGTGCCGCGATCCGCGCGCTGTCCGAGAAGGAGATCGCGCCGTACGCGAAGGAGGTGGACGAGAAGTCCCGCTTCCCGAAGGAGGCGCTGGACGCGCTCGTCAACTCGGGATTCAACGCCGTCCACGTCCCCGAGGCCTACGACGGCCAGGGCGCCGACTCGGTAGCCGCGTGCATCGTGATCGAAGAGGTCGCCCGCGTCTGTGGTTCGTCCTCGCTGATCCCGGCCGTCAACAAGCTGGGCACGATGGGTCTGATCCTCAAGGGCTCGGAGGAGCTCAAGAAGCAGGTGCTGCCCGAGATCGCGGCGGGTGCGATGGCGTCGTATGCCCTGTCCGAGCGCGAGGCCGGATCCGACGCGGCCAGCATGCGCACCCGCGCGAAGGCGGACGGCGACGAGTGGATCCTCAACGGTTCCAAGTGCTGGATCACCAACGGCGGTCAGTCCACGTGGTACACGGTGATGGCCGTGACCGACCCCGACAAGGGTGCCAACGGCATCTCCGCGTTCATGGTGCACAAGGACGACGAGGGCTTCGTCGTGGGACCGCTCGAGCACAAGCTCGGCATCAAGGGCTCCCCCACCGCCGAGTTGTACTTCGAGAACTGCCGCATTCCGGGCGACCGCATCATCGGTGAGCCCGGCACCGGCTTCAAGACGGCCCTCGAGACGCTCGACCACACCCGTCCGACGATCGGTGCTCAGGCGCTCGGTCTCGCGCAGGGCGCGTTCGATGCCGCCGTCGCATACACCAAGGACCGCAAGCAGTTCGGCAAGTCCATCGCGGACTTCCAGAACACCCAGTTCATGCTCGCCGACATGGCGATGAAGATCGAGTCGGCCCGCCTGATGGTGTACACCGCGGCCGCTCGCGCCGAGCGTGGCGAGAAGAACCTCGGTTTCATCTCCGCCGCTGCGAAGTGCCTGGCGTCGGACGTCGCGATGGAGGTCACCACCAACGCGGTCCAGCTGTTCGGTGGCGCCGGCTACACCACCGACTTCCCGGTGGAGCGAATGATGCGAGATGCGAAGATCACCCAGATCTACGAGGGCACCAACCAGATTCAGCGACTGGTCATGTCACGCGCACTGCTCAAGTGACGCACAGTTCTGCTGCGACGGTTCCCCGCTGGAACGCTCCGGCGTTCAATGGGGGGACGGCACCCACGGGTGCCGCGGTAGGTGACAGCACGGTTCGAACCGGGAGCTGCTCGAAAGCAGGCCGTTCGGGGGCCGGCACCGTGACCGACGCAGGGAGTTGAGTGGACATGGGATCGATCAGCATTCTCGGTGAACTGGTGGACGTCCTGGGCGAATTGATGGCCATCATGGGTGGCCAGGGACCAGGCGGCATCGGTGGCGGTGGCGGTGGCGGCCTGGGCGCAGGCAGCCTCGGCAGCTGACCGCTCGGCGGCATCCGCGATCTCCGTCACCCCGGCGTCGAGCTTTCGGCGCCGGGGTGACGGACGTCCGGCGCCGGATAGCAGAATGACCCGGATAGCAGAATGACCCTGACAGCGCCTCGCCCGTCGGCGAGGTCACGAGACGACTGTGGAGATTCGACTGTGGAGCTAGTTGGTGTGATCGGTGGCGGCACTATGGGTGCCGGCATCGCCGAGGTGTGTGCCAAGGCCGGAAGCAACGTCCTGGTCCTGGAGACCAAGCAGGAGTTCGCCGACGCCGCTCAGGCCCGCATCGCGAACTCGATCGGCAAGGGCGTGGCCCGCGGCAAGATCTCCCAGGAGGAGGCGGACGCCGCCATCTCCCGGGTCCGCGTGACGCTCGACATCGAGGAGTTCGCCGACCGCGACCTGGTGATCGAGGCCGCGCCGGAGATCGAGGCGCTCAAGTTCGAGATCTTCGGCAAGCTCGACAAGATCGTCAAGCCGTCCGGCATCCTCGCGACCAACACGTCGTCGATCCCGGTCATCAAGATCGCCAACGCGACGCAGCGCCCGTCGCAGGTCGTCGGCGTCCACTTCTTCAACCCGGTGCCGGTCATGCCGCTGGTGGAGATCGTCGTCAGCCTCGTCACGTCGGAGGAGACCGTCGCGGCCGTGACGGAGTTCGCTCGTGACACCCTGGGCAAGAAGGCCGTTCGTGCGGGTGACCGCGCCGGATTCATCGTCAACGCGCTGCTGATCCCGTACCTGTGCGACGCGGTTCGCATGCTCGAGTCGGGCTACGCGTCCGCCGAGGACATCGACGAGGCCATGAAGGGCGGCTGCGGTTACCCGATGGGCCCGCTGACGCTGCTCGACACCGTCGGCCTGGACGTCGCACTCGCGGCAGCGGAGTCGCTGTACGCCGAGTTCGCGCAGCCGAACTACGCGCCCCCGGCCCTGCTCCGCCGCAAGGTCGACGCCGGACACCTGGGTCGCAAGACCGGCCAGGGCTTCTACAGCTACAAGTAACGCAACGGATCTCTCGGTGCCCCATCGCCTCCCGAGGCGGTGGGGCACCGTCGTCCATGCCCGGGTCCGGGCGGGGACCCGGGCATGGACGACGTTCGGCCCGCACCCCGGGCGGGGGTGCGGGCCGAACGCGGTCAGGCGACGTATCAGGCGGGGAACAGAGCGTTCAGCGCGCCGATCAGGCCCAGGATCGCACCGATGCCACCGACGACGGTGCCGATGCCGCTGACGACGGGCTGAATCTGCTTGATCAGCGCGAGATCTGCGTCGGAAGAACCCATTTCGAAACTCCTCAGTGTGAATGGTGTGTCCGCGCTTCGTAGCGCGTCCCGGGATGCTGCACGGTGCTCACGACGATAGCCGCGAGTTCCGGACAGAGATTCTGCGAGACAGTCGATTTCGCTCCGGCCTGCTCGAATCTCCGTGAGCAATATTCATGTGACCCGGCAACGATCCCGGAACAGTCGGGTGTCGAACAGGCGAACAGCAGCGGTCGAATCGGGTCAGCCGACCGGCAGAGAACGGAGGATCCGGACAATTCCGGAGAGGGGTGTCTGCCGGTCCGAGTAGTCGTAGTTACGGACACGCCCGTTTCCCAGGTTGAAATAGGTCCCCACCTGACCGAACTCCGGGAGCACCGGCGGCGTCGTGCACACGTCCGCGACGAGGCACGGGTAGTCGGCGAACAGAGCCGCGAGACGCTCACGATGGGGCGCGGAGATCCGGAACCGCGGATCGAGCAGCGAGTCGGTCTCGACCTGGAAGTACTCGACACCGGCGGCCACGAGGCGGTCCAGATGCCGTCGGCTGTCGAGCAGGCCAACATCGTCCTTCAGGACGAAGAAGCCGTTCGCGATCTTCGGAACCGGCAGACGTTCCAGGAAGTCCAACTGTTCGGCCGCCGCCGACTCCTTGGCCGCATCGACCGCCGTGAACTCGAAATAGGTGGGCCGGAGCGCTTCGACGGCATCGACGACGTCCTGCGGTGAGTGCGCCGCCGACGCGTCGACGTACAGCGAGGTGCGCGGCCCGACGACGTCTTGCAGCATGGTGAAGGTGCCCGCGTCGACCACCCGCCTGTCCGTCTCCGCAGGATCGCCCAGGCAGATCCCGACGAGGTCGACGCCGCGCAGTTTGCCCGCCTCGAGACGCGAGGTCACCTGGTTCACCTTGATCACGGAAACCTCCTGCGCGAATCCCGAGCCCCGATGGTAATCGAGGTCCCCCGCACGTGCGGGGGACCTCGTCCACCGGCGCCGGCGAGCTCAGTCGTCGAGTACGCCGATCCGTCCCTCGACGGCCGCCCGTGCGATCGATTCCTGCATCGCCGGGCAACTACGGGCGCGCGACACCGGGTCGGCGGCGTCGTCCAACACCTGGCACGTGGACCGCGCCTCGGCCGTCCACTGCACGGACGTGTGCTGCCAGCTGTTCTTGACCACCATCACCCGACAGCCGCAGCGGTCGCACTCGACCGGTTCCACCGCTACACCTGTTCCGCGGCCGCGCGGCGGGCGAGATTGTCGGCCACTTCCCGCTTCCACGCCTCGACGGGCCTGGTGGTGTCGAGTTCGAACTCGAAGCGGTCCACCATGTCCGCGGTGACGTCCGCGACGTCCACGTAGAACTGCTCGTACCAGCGACGCAGCTGGTAGACCGGTCCGTCCTCGTTGGTGAGCAGCGGGTTCTCGATGCGCGTCTTGTTCTTCCAGATCTCGATGTCCTGCTCGAAGCCGACCCCGATGTAGCCGATCATCGCGTCCACCAACTGATCCGCGATCTCGGCTGGAACCTGCTCCGTCTTCTTCACCGAGATGCCGTACATCAGCACGAACTTGTCCGGCGCGATCGGGTAGTGGCAGTTGATGAGCACGGACTCGACGTCGTACTTGTCGTAGTGGTAGATCAGGTCGTCGATCATGAACGACGGGCCGTGGTACGCGGCGACGGACGTGTTGCCGACCAGGCGCGGCACGTCCGGATCGGTCCACTCGGTGACGTCGTCGCGGCCGACGCCCTTCTGCTCCTGGATCGCGACGTGGCCCTCGAAGACGTTCTTGAAGTACGTGGGGAACGAGTAGTGCACGTAGAAGAAGTGCGCCATGTCCACGACGTTGTCGACGATCTCACGGCAGTTGGTGTCGATGACGAGCGACTTCCACTGCCAGTCCGTCCATTCGGCGTCGGTCGAGCGCATGGCGGGAATCGTCACCTCCGGCGGCGGCGGGTTGCCCTCCGGGTCGTTCCACACGAACAGCAGCTCGTCCTGCTCCATCGTCAGCCATGCACGCGTCTTCGCGACCGGGGGAACGCGCCGGGCGTAGGGAATGTCGGTGCACCGGCCCTTGCCGTTCCAGCGCCAGTCGTGGAACGGACACGCGACCGAGTCGCCCTTGATCTCGCCCTGGCTCAGGTCGCCGCCCATGTGCCGGCAGTAGGCGTCGAGGACCTGGACGTCGCCCTTGCTGTCGGCGAACACCACCAGCTTGGTGCCGAACGCCTCCACCGAGTGCGGCTTGCCGTCGCGGAAGCCGTCGACGAGCCCCAGGCAGTGCCAGCCGCGAGCGAAGCGCGCCGGCGGCGTGCCCTGGTCGATGATGCGGATCTCGTCGGTGTCGACGTCGTCGGCATGCGCGGAGGTCATGGTCAGTCCTTTCGTCCCACGGTGCACGCAGGCGGGCTGTGCCGGTGCTCCGTTCGAACCTCCAATCTCCCGACGCCGCAGCCCCGGTTCCAGAGGCCCTCCCGTTGACTGGTCATTCGTTCGGTGACGCCCTCAGCTCGACACCACGCCGACGAGGTCCGGTGCCACGACGTCGGACAGCCGGTCCCACGGCACCGTCACCACGATCAGCCCGATCGCGTGCGGACCGACCTGGTAGTCCGTGAAGTGGATTTCCATCCCGGCCGGCGTGGCCACCCAGTTCGCGAAGTTCTCCCGCTTCGGCTCGATCCCTTCGCGCAGGAAGTCGGGTCCGGCAGCCGTCGCGGGAAGTAGCTCCGCAGACTCCTCGGACAGCCGGTCCAGGCCGGCTCGGAGGTCCGGGAACAGCCGGTCGAGCGTGACGGGCTGCGCATCGTCGGCGATCACCACCGTCGCGACGAGCGGGGTCGGATGGGCCCCGGGCGGGTCGGCGTTCCACGACGTCACCAGAAGCCCGCTGACGACCCGGGATCCGATGTGCACCACCGACGAACGGTCCGTGGATTCGAGCGTGAACCGGTCTCCCGGCCACCCGTCGATCTGGTCCTGCAGTGCCGCCCGCATCGACTCGTCGAACTCTGCCGCCACGGCGGGGTCGCCGCCTTCGATCTGCGGGACCACGACGTCGTACCGGACCCGTCCGGTGTCGCCGGTGACATGCACTGTGGTTGCGGTGTAGGCGTTTTCCGCCGGCGGGGGCGACGTCGCCGTCGAGGCAGGCGCGACCGCCGACGCCGTCGGCTGCGGTGCCGCGTCCGTTCGCGCGCTTCCGTCCGTCGCGGTCGAACACGCAGTGGCGGTCGTCAGTATCGCCGTGGCGAAAGCGAACCCGATCGTTCGAGGCAGGCGAGAAGTCGTCATTCGCCTCATTGTGCTCCTCGCGGGCCGGGGCGGCAGGACTGCGCCGACCCGGCCCGGCCGAGAGGCTCGGCGTCACGGCATCCGGGGTGCCGCTACCGACTCGCCCTCGTCGGTCTGCAGGGTGTACGCGGGTTCGGCATGACCGCGCGGCGACTGCGCCGGCTCGGGAGTGTCCTCGTACGCGTTCTCGGCGTGCACGACGATGTCGAGGCCACGTCGCTCGGTCTCGTCGTCGACGCGGATCCCCACCGTGCGATCGAGCACCTTCGCGAGGATCCAGGTCACGGTGAAGGTGTACGCGAACACCGCGGCGATCGCGAGGACCTGGCGCCCGAGCAACTCGATGCTGCCGCCGTACAGCAGGCCGGTGGCACCGCTGGGGGCTGTCGGCGTGGCGAGGAAACCGATCAGCAGACCGCCGACCACACCGCCGACGAAATGGAGAGCGGTCACGTCGAGGGCGTCGTCGAAACGCAGCCGGTACTTCAGCAGAACCGCGAAGTAACAAGCGATTCCGGCGAGGACGCCGACAGCGAGGGCGCCGAGAGGCGAAACCGCACCGCAGGACGGCGTGATGGCGACCAGCGCAGCGATGGCGCCCGAGGAGGCGCCGAGTGTCGTCGGTGCGCCGTCCCGGAGGCGTTCGACGACGAGCCACGCGCAGGCTCCCGCGCAGGCGGCGACGAGCGTGTTGAACACGGCCACCGCCGCGTCGTTGTCGGCCGCGCCGAGTGCACTGCCGTCGAACCCGAGCCATCCGGTGAGCAACAGGCCCACACCGAGGAGCACGAACGGCAGGTTGTGCGCCTTCGGCTGCACCGGCCACGTCCGGCGGCGGCCCAGGACGATCGCCATCGCGAGGGCGGCGACACCCGAGTTGACGTGGATGGCCGTGGATCCCGCGTAGTCGACGGCCTCGAGGGCGTTGGCGATCCACCCTCCCCGCACGCCACCGTCGGCAGAGTCGAACGCGAACACCCAGTGCGCGACCGGGAAGTACACGAGAGTGACCCACAACGCCGAGAAGATCATCCATGCACCGAACTTCATGCGGTCGGCCACCGCGCCGGCGACGATTCCGATCGTCAGTCCCGCGAAGCACAGGTGGATCGCAGCCAACCCGAGCGGCGGCAGGGCGCCGTCTTCGGGCGCTTCGAGCAGTTGGCCCAGGCCCGCGAACTCCAACGGATCGCCGACGAGTCCGGCGCCACCCACCGAGTCACCGAAGACCATCGAATACCCGAAGGCCACCCACAGGAATGCGGTCAGGCAGAAGGAGACGAAGACCATCAGCATCATGTTCATCGTCGTTCTTCGGCTGACCATGCCGCCGTAGAAGAGAACGAGACCGGGAAGCATCAGGGCGACGGCCAGTACGGCCGTCAGAAGCCACGCAGTATTGCCGCTGTCCATGCGGTACTCCCACTCGGGTGAGGGCCGCCCGGGCGACGTGCGCCGGCGGCAGGTTTTCGATGTGTCATCGAAACCTTCGAACGGCAACTTTTCGATGCTGTATTGAAAATGTGTCGATTCGGTTAATCCGACTCTTCCGCCGCCGCGCGGGCACTTCGGACGCGCCGCCGGTCCCGCACCAGGGCGGCGACGGTCGTCGACGCGGACAGGTGCGCCAACTCGCGCATCCGCCGAACGTCCTGCTCGCCCTGCCGGAACCGGTACTGGAGCCCCTCGCTGAGCGCGAGAGCCGCCGTCGTCGTCGCCGTCGCGTCGACGTCACGGAACTCCCCCGCAGCGACCCCCTGCCGGATCACCCGCGCGATCAGCCGTTCGAGCTCGCGGTAATCGGAAAAGAACTCGTCGAACGCCTCCGGTTGCGCGCGCGCCACGCGCTCGAGCTCGTAGAAGTCCAATGGGGCCGAGCACATCTGGACGACGTCGACGTACACGATCCGGTAGAGACGATGCGCCGGCGAATCCGTGGCATCCACGAGTTCGCGGGCGGTCTCGAGGGATTCGCGATTCTTGTCGATCAGCGCCTGCAGGATCGCTTCCTTGTTCGCGAACCAGTAGTACAGGGAGGACTGCCCCAGTCCGGCTTCCCGCGCGATCGCACTGACCGAGGTCTGCGCGTACCCGGCCGCGGCGAACAGTCGCGCGGCGGCGCCCACGATCTCCTCACGCGGCGACTCGCCCTGCACCCCGCTGCGCCGAGGGCGCCCGACTCGTTGCCCCACCCCGTCATTACCCATGGGGAGATCGTCCGACACGGATCCACGATTTACCAAGCGGCAACAGTGGGGACACCCCTACGACACGACGTCCCCGCACAGTTTCGATAGGCCATCGAAATCAGTGGACGCCCCGAGGAGGACCCATGACCACCACCGAACCCAAGCTCGACGTCGAAGCGGTGAAGCAGCAGCTGCGGGCGGCCGGAGTCCGGTACGCGATCGCCAGTTTCGTCGACATGCACGGCAATTCGAAGGGCAAGTTCGTTCCGATCGACCACCTCGACAACATGATGGGCGGATCGGAACTGTTCACCGGCGCCGCGCTGGACGGACTGCCACAGGACATCAGTGACGAGGAGCTGTCCGCCCGCCCCGACCTCACCCGGTGGTTCCAGCTGCCGTGGAACCGCGAGTACGCCTACTTCCCGAGCAGCCTGCACACGGCCGGACAGCCGTTCGAGGCCTCGTCCCGCGACATCCTCCAGCGGCAGCTCGCCGCGGCCGCCGACCTCGGATACGGATTCAACCTGGGCATCGAGACCGAGTTCTTCGTCCTGAAGGACTTTCCCGACGGAACCACCGAGGTCAGCGACCGCGACAACCTCAGCAAGCCCTGCTACAACGTGGCGACCACCCTCGACAACATGGGCTGGCTGGGCGAACTCGTCCAGGCCATGAACGAACTCGGTTGGGACGTCTACTCGTTCGACCACGAGGATGCACGAGGACAGTTCGAGGTCGACTTCGCGTACAGCGACGCACTCACCATGGCCGACCGCTTCGTCTTCTTCCGCGTCATGGCCAACGAAATCGCACGCAAGCACGGGCATTTCGCGTCGTTCATGCCCAAGCCCTTCGCGGACCGCACCGGCTCGGGTGCCCACTTCAACATGTCGCTCGCCGACCTCGAGACCCGCGAGAATCTGTTCCGGACCGACGACGACCCCCGCGGCGTGGGCATCTCACCGCTCGGCTACCAGTTCATCGCGGGAGTCCTCCGACACCTGCCGGCGATCACCGCCGTCATCGCGCCCACCGTCAACAGCTACAAGCGCCTGGTCCGCAAGGGCAGCATGTCGGGCTCCACGTGGGCGCCGGTCTTCGTCAGCTACGGCAACAACAATCGGACCAACTCGCTGCGCGTGCCGCTCGCCGGCGGCCGCGTCGAATGCCGCGCCGCCGACATCAGCTGCAACCCGTACCTGGGCGCGGCAATGGTGTTGGCCGCCGGTCTCGAAGGCGTTCGCGAGGGTCTCGACCCGGGCGCCCCCCGCACCGAGAACATGTACCGCTACAACGACACCGAGATCGCCGAGATGGGCGTGTCCCTGCTCCCCCGCTCGCTCGGCGAGGCGATCGACGAGTTCCGGGCCGACAGTCTGTCCAGGGAAGTGTTCGGTGACGCGCTGTACCAGGCCTTCATCGACTACAAAACCGAGGAATGGGAGTCGTACCAGTCGCACATCTCGTCGTGGGAGACCGACCGCTACCTCAAGTTCTTCTGACATGTCGGTGGCACGAAGCTTCTCGCTGGGGAGGTTCACGACCGAACTCGGCGTGGACCTCCCCGGCGCGCACCTCTCCTACCGCACCCACGGGACACTCGACCGGGACGGCACCAACTGTGTCCTGTTGCCCAGCTACTACACCGGCACGCACCGCAGTTACGAACCGTGGATCGGACCGGGCCGCATGTTCGATCCTCGGGACTGGTTCGTGGTCGCGGTCGACATGTTCGGCAACGGACTGTCGTCGTCGCCTTCGAATCATCCTCTCCCCCGCACTTTTCCACTGCTCACAATCGCCGACAACGTGCGTGCACAGCGCGCCCTGCTGGATTCGCTGGGAGTGCGGGGCATCGCACTCGCTGCGGGATGGTCGATGGGCGCGCTGCAGTGCTACGAGTGGGCCGTACGGTATCCGTCCATGGTCCGCAGCCTCCTGCCGATCTGCGGCGCCGCGCGATGCTCGGACTTCAACCGAGTCTTCCTCGACGGCATCGCCTCGACGCTCACGGCCGATCCCGCCTACCGGTCGGGAACGGGGCCTCCGGTGGACGGGCTGCGCGCGTTCGGGCGGGTGTACGCCGGCTGGGCGTACTCGCGGGACTTCTTCGACCGCGGTTCCTACCGGGACGTCGGCTACGACTCGATCGACGACCTGCTCGACGGGTGGGCGAACGACCACGCTGCGATGGATGCCGACGACCTGACGGCGATGCTCGACACGTGGCGCACCGCAGACGTCGGCCGAGGGCACGCGGGCGGCTTCGACGCCGCACTCGGATCGATCGGCGCACGAACCATCGTCATGCCCGGTACCACCGACGCCTACTTCACTCTCGCCGACGCCGCCCGCGAGGCCGCGCTGGTACCCGGCGCCGAGTTGCGTCCCATCGACTCCGAACTCGGACACATCGCGGGGCGCCCCGGAATCCGGCAGGCCGAGACCGACGCGATCGCCGCCGCCGCGCGGGAACTGCTGGCCGATCCCCCGCTCACGCACACGCCGGAGACGACAGTCCAGCGAGGCTGACGATGCCGCACGCGTTGTCCTTCGACAGCTTCCACACACCGTCCTCGGCGACGAAGGTCATGACGCTCTCGGGTGCGGGCTGACCGTCGAGTGCCATGACGACGGTCGCCGCGACCGTGCCGTCACCGAGGTCGGTGACGCCGGTGACCTGCGCAGACGCCTTGTTGACCTTCGCCGCCTCGACCACGCGGTCGATCAGCTGCGGATCGGCCTGCGTGCCCTGGACCAGCGTGATCTTCTCCGCCGCGGGGACCGTCTCGTCGAAGGCGCGCGCCAGGTTCGCGTTCAGTTCGGCGGGTGTCGGCGCGGCGATCAACTGCGGTGACGCCGTCGTGGTCGTCGGCGGAGGCGACGGTGCAGGGTCCCCAGGCTCCGCCGGCTCGGAGCACGCTGCCGTCGCGAGTGCCGCACCGCACAGGATCGCCGCCGCAAGCACCTTCGGACTCCGCTTCGCCCCACCACGCATCGACATCATCTCGCTCCATTCGCCCGGTTTCCCTCGAGTGCGCAACGGTAGGGGCGCGTCGGCACCGCCGGGACCGATCGGGCGGCGCGGCGCCGAACTCTTAGTGTCTCCTCACGAACCAGGCGCTCCGCACCTGTGCGCCTTTTTGGTAGCGGGCACCACCGGAAAGGCGCACGGGCGCGCAGCGCCCTTACCATCGAAGAGATGACCGCTCCGGCGCTCCAATTGAAATCGCCGCGGGGACGGTGGGTCGTGGCGGCCACCGTTCTCGGCTCGTCTCTGGCAATGCTCGACGGCACCGTCGTGAACGTCGCGCTGCCCCGGATAGGTGAGGATCTCGGCGCGGAGGTCGCCGGCCTGCAGTGGGTCCTCAGCGGTTACACGCTGACGCTGGCGTCCCTGATCCTGTTCGGTGGGGCCCTCGGCGATCGGGTGGGACGGCGACGAGTATTCGTCTGGGGCACAGTCTGGTTCGCGGGCGCGTCCGCTCTGTGCGCGCTTGCGCCGAATGTCACGATCCTCGTGGCGGCACGTCTGCTGCAGGGTGTCGGCGCCGCACTGCTCACCCCGGGGAGTCTCGCGATCATCTCGGCGTCGTTCGACGAGGAGGACCAGGGTGCCGCGATCGGGTTGTGGTCCGGGCTGGGTGGGGTGGCCGCAGCCGTCGGCCCCCTGCTCGGCGGCTGGCTCGTGGAGGTCGCGGGCTGGCGCTCGGTGTTCCTGATCAACCTGCCGCTCGCCGTGGCCGTCGTGTGGGTCTCGGCGCGGCACGTGCCCGAGACCCGGGACCCGCACCCGCCCGCACGCCTGGACGTTCTCGGTTCTGCACTCGCCGCGCTCGCGTTGGGCGCCCTCACGTACGGGCTGATCGAGAGGGCCGTGTGGGCGGTGATCGCCGGGCTCGTCCTCATGGCCGCGTTCGTCGTGGTCGAGAGGCGCTCCCGGTACGCGCTGGTGCCGGGATCGTTGTTCGCGTCCCGCGTGTTCGTCGCCGCCAACCTGGTGACCCTCGCCGTGTACGCGGCGCTCGGCGGTGTCTTCTTCCTGCTGCTCCTGCAGTTGCAGATCGTGTCCGGCTACTCGCCGCTGGCCGCCGGCGTCGCGTCGCTGCCGATCACGATCCTGATGCTGCTGCTGTCGTCGCGGGCCGGGCGCTGGGCGCAGATCCACGGCCCCCGCATCCCGATGACCGTCGGACCGCTGCTCGGCGCCGGCGGCCTGCTGTTGATGCTCCGTATCGGGCCCGGCGCGTCGTACCCGACCCAGGTGCTGCCCGCGGTGCTGGTGTTCGGACTGGGATTGTCGGCGCTCGTCGCACCCCTCACCGCGGCCGTGCTCGGTTCGGTGTCGTCGGATCAGGCCGGGATCGCGTCGGGCGTCAACAACGCCGTCGCTCGCACCAGCCAACTGCTCGCGGTGGCTGCGCTTCCCGCGCTCGCCGGAATCGGCGCGGACGCCCTCGCGGACCCTGCGGCATTCGCGTCGGGCTTCCGCGTGGCGATGCTCATCTGTGCCGGGTTACTCCTGATCGGCGCGGTGCTCTCCGCGGTGATGATCCCCCGCAAGGCCGCGGCAGAGGAAACGGCGGGCGAGTCCGTCGCGTGCCAACCGCACTGCGACGTCACCGCGCCCGCCGTCCAACCTCCTACGAACTGACTCGCGGTCAGCCCGCCACCGCGGGCCACACCGGAGCCGTGCTCCACGGGTGCGCGGCCTCGAGCTGCGCCGCGACGCGGATCAGCAGGTCCTCGCGCCCGTGCGCGGCCACCAGCTGGGCACCGAGCGGCAGACCCGTCGAATCCTTGCCCAGCGGAAGCGAAATCGCCGGCTGTCCACCACTGTTGAACGGTGACGTCAGCGCGCCGTAGGCACCGGCGTGCTGCCACATGGCCTCGAGATCCATTGCGTCGAGCACGCCCAGTTCCGGCGTCGGCCGGCACAGCGTCGGGCTCAGCAGCAGGTCGTACTCGGTGAAGTACCGCCCGATCTCCCGCCCGGTGAGCTCGAGTGCCGCATAGGCGGCGGCCAGATCGGTGACGGATTGCGACTTGCACCGGTCGTACTGGACGCGCGCCATCGTCTCGAGGTCGTCGTCGCGCAGTTCCCGGCCCAGTTCGGCGAGCCGCTGGTCGATCTCGACGGCCATCGGCGCCGACATCAGGTACTGCATCGCGGCCCCGAGCGCCTCGGGATGGAACGTCGGCGCGGCCGTCTCGACGTGATGTCCCAGCTTCTCGAGCATCACTCCGACGTCGGATGCGACCGCCGCGCAATCCGGGTGGACCGGATCCCCGCCCGGCATCGTCGTGGTGATGCCGATGCGAAGCTTGCCCGGATCGGCACCCACCTCGTCGACGTACGGGCGAACGGGCGGCGCGATCCCGAACGGTGCGCCCACTGCCGGGCCCGACGTGAGATCGAGCAGCAGCGCGGTGTCCCGAACACTCTTGGTGACAGCGTGTTCCACCGACAACGGACCGGACAGCGGAGCACCGGACGGCATCCGGCCGCGGGACGGCTTGAGTCCCACCAGGCCGTTGGCGGACGCCGGAATCCGGATCGAACCACCGCCGTCGCTGGCGTGCGCGGCCGGGGCGATACCGACCGCGACGGCCGCGCCCGCGCCACCGGACGAGCCGCCGACGCTGTGGGTGAGCCGGCGCGGGTTGCGCGTCGGACCGAACAGCACGGGCTCGGTGCTCGCGTTCTGGCCGAACTCCGGGGTATTCGTCTTGCCGATGACCACGAGCCCGGCCCGCCGGTAGCGCGACACCAGTTCGGTGTCCGCGTTCGCGACCCGATCCGCGAACAGCCGGGAGCCGTTGGACGTCGGAAGCCCCGCGACGTCGGCGTGAAGATCCTTGATCAGAAAGGGGATTCCCCGCAGCGGTCCGTCCGGAAGCCCGGCGTCCACCTCGGCGAGTGCTTCCTCGGCCCGCTCGGCAACCACCGCGTTGACGGCGGGGTTGCGCTCCGCGATCCGGTGCAGCGCGAACTCGACCACCTCGCGAGCCGACACGTCACCGTCTCGGATCGAAGCGGCCAGCCCGGTCATGTCCTGACCGTCGAACAAACTCTCGATCGACATACCTGTCCCTCCCGCTCCCCGCGTTTTGCGCACTTATCGCTGAAATTCCGGTGCCCGGAGCGCGATAAGTGCGCAAAACGCGGGAGATATGTGTGTCAGACGTTGTGGCAGGCCACGAAGTGGTCGGGAGCGACTTCCCGGAGCTGGGGCTCCTCGGCCGCGCACCGATCGGTGGCCAACGGGCAGCGGGTACGGAACCGGCAGCCCGACGGCGGATTGAGCGGCGAGGGCAGGTCGCCCTCGATCTGCGGTGTGGCGTCGGCTTCGCCGCGGAGCACGTCCGGGTCGGGAATCGACGCGAGCAGTAACTGCGAGTACGGGTGCTGAGCCCGCTTCTCCATGTCGTGGCTCGGCGCGATCTCGCACACCTTGCCCAGGTACATGACCATCACCCGGTCGCTGATGTTCTTGACCACCGCCATGTTGTGCGCGATGAAGATCATCGTGAGCTCGAACTCGGTCTTCGTCTGTTCGAGCAGGTTGAGGATCTGCGCCTGGACCGACACGTCCAGACTCGACACCGGCTCGTCGCAGATGAGCACCTTCGGCTTGAGCATCATGGCGCGGGCGATGCACACGCGCTGGCACTGACCGCCGGACAGCTCCCCCGGGAGCCGGTCCCACACCATGTCCGGGTCGAGGCCGACCGCCTGGAGCAGTTCCCGGCCCAGCTGGTCGAGGCGTTCCTTGTTCCGCTGTCCCCACATGCGCGGGCCCTCGGTCACCAGGTGCTTGACCTTGCGGCGCGGATTGAGCGACGAGATCGGGTCCTGCATGATCATCTGCATCTGCGCCCGGATCTTGCGCAGCGCAGACGGACTGAGCGTGGTCAGCTCGATTCCGTCGATCTCCACGCTGCCCGACTTCGGTGCCGGCAGCTGCAGCACGGCGCGTCCGGCAGTGGACTTGCCGCAACCGGATTCGCCGACGATGCCGAGGGTTTCACCGGGCAGCAGATCGAAACTGATATCGGACACGGCGTGCACCGTCTGGCCGCGGCCCGCCGGGAACTCCACGACGAGGTTCTCGACCGCGAGCACGGGCCCCTCGTCCCTGCGCAGGTGCGCAACTCCACTTCCGGCCATCAGATGGTCTCCACTTCCAGCTCGCGAACTTCTGTGCCCGCGGCGGCGGGCATCCCGAGGTCGGCCACACCGTCCAGCGGGAAATGGCACGCCACCTCGTGCGGGTGGCGAGCACCGGCGGTGTCCGCGGATGCCGTCAGCGTCGGCACGACCTCCCGGCACTTGGCCTGGGCGTACTTGCACCGGGACGCGAACGAACAGCCCGTGGGCGGCTTCGTCATGTCCGGCAGTCCACCGTCGATCGACTCGAGCCGGGTGTGCGGTTCCTGCTCGAGGCGGGGAACCGCGGCGAGCAGCGCCTCGGTGTACGGGTGCCGGGGGCTGGCGAACAACTGCCGGGTCGGCGCCGTCTCGACGATCCGTCCCGCGTACATGACCGCGACCCG
This sequence comes from Prescottella sp. D32, assembly GCF_037287305.1. Classification (NCBI taxonomy): domain Bacteria; kingdom Bacillati; phylum Actinomycetota; class Actinomycetes; order Mycobacteriales; family Nocardiaceae; genus Rhodococcus; species Prescottella sp. D32. The sequence goes on along the minus strand of NZ_JARBSW010000001.1, from coordinate 678,876 downwards.
ATCCGTCTGCCCGGCAACGACGCCGAGGTCGTGACTGACGAGGATGCCGGCCATGCCCATCTCGGTGCGCAGCGAGTCGAGAAGCTCGAGGATCTGCTTCTGCACGGTGACGTCGAGCGCCGTGGTCGGCTCGTCCGCGATGGTGAGCTTGGGATCGCACGCGAGCGCCATCGCGATCACCACACGCTGACGCATACCGCCGGACAGCTCGTGCGGGTACTGGTCGATCCGCCGCGTCGGCTCGGGAATACGCACCTTGCGCAGCAGTTCGATCGCCCGCTCCCGCGCCGCGGCCTTGTCCAGGCCGAGGTGGGCGCGCAACGACTCGGTGAGGTGGGTACCGATCCGCTTGAACGGATTGAGCGCCGACATCGGGTCCTGGAAGACCATCGCGATGTCGTTGCCCCACATCTGCTGCTGTTCCTTGCGGGTCAGTCCCTGCATGTCGCGGCCCATGAAGTTCACGGTGCCGGTGACGGCGGTGTTGCCGCCGTTCGAGACCAGACCCATGATGGTCTGCCCCAGAACGGATTTGCCGGAACCGGACTCACCGACGAGGCCGAGGGTCTCGCCGGCGTCGAGTTCGAGGGACACCTGCTCGACCGCACGCAACTGTCCACGCTTGGTGCGGAACCTGGTGGACACGCCGTCCACCGTCAGGATGGGTTCGTTGCTACTCACAGTTTCACCTCCCGGGTGCCACCGGTCTTCTTCTGGGCCTTCTCACCGACCATGTTGAACGAGAACACCGTCAGGAACAGGAACACGCCGGGCACCAGGACGATGTACGGGTGCTGCTCGAAGACGTTGCCCTGGCCCTCGGAGATCATGTTTCCCCACGTGGGCGACGGCGGCTGGATGCCGAGGCCGAGGAAGCTCAGCGACGCCTCGGCGACGATCATGACCGAGATCATCACCATGCCGAGCGACAGCAGCGGCAGCGCCACGTTCGGCGCGATCTCCCGCAGCATCACCCGCCATCGTGTGGCGCCCATCGCTCGTGCCGCCAGGACGAATTCGCGTTGGGAGAACACCAATGTGTTCGCTCTGGCGATACGCACCATGGATGGTATGGCCAGCACCGCGAGCGCGAACGAGACGTTCCGCAGGTTCGGCTGCAGGACGGACGCGAGCGCGATCAGCAGGATCAGTGCCGGTACGGCGAGCAGCGAGTTGGTGAGGATGCCCACGACCCGGTCGACCCATCCGCCGAAGTAGCCTGCGAGGATGCCGATCGCGCCACCCACCAGGATGCCGATCGCGACCGCGGCGACCGCCACGATGAGCGACGACCGGGCGCCGTAGATCGAGCGCGCCAGCATGTCCAGCCCGAAGTTGTTGGTGCCCAGCGGATGCGACGAGAACAGGCTCGGCGACGCGTAACTCTTCGCGCTGAGCGTCTTGGTGGTGTCCTCGTGCTCGGCGAGCGGCAGCAACGGGGCCGCGATCGCAGCGACGATCAGCACCGTCAGCCACGCACACGACAGGATGAACGTCAGGTCGAAGTCGGAACCGAAGCGGGCCAGACCCAGTCGACGTACACCCATGTACAGGGCGATCAGGCCGACCACGAAGATCGCCACCCGCGCGCCCATCACCAGTACCGGCAGCACACCCAGCGCCGCGCAGACGACGCCCACGACGGTCAGGATCGTGCCGATCCGATACAGATTTCGGCGCTCCGCCAGATCCTTCGCGTTCGCCAACTCCTCGGCGCCCGCGTCGTCGAGCACCCGGCCGGTGAACGCCGGCATGTCGATATCGTCCATCTTGGTCTCAGACATGGGCTCGTCGGCTCCTTGGGTCGAGGTATCCGTAGGAGATGTCGATGACACCGTTGGCGACCACGTAGATGACGGCGATCACCAGGACCGCTCCCTGCACCATCGGCATGTCGCCCTGCTGCGCCGCACGCACGATCAGTGAGCCCATACCCGGAAGGGAGAACAGCGTCTCGACGATGACGGTGCTACCGATCATCGAGCCGAGCACGATGCCCAGCATCGTGATGAGCGAGAACGACGACGGCCGCAGCGCGTCGCTGAACAGCAACCGCGCGTTGGACATACCCTTCGCCTTGGCGACCAGGATGAAGTTCTCCTTGAGCGTCATCACCAGGTCGCTGCGCAGAATGCGGATGAACATCGCCATCTCGAGCAGGCTGATCGTGATCGCCGGCAGGATCGCGTGATAGAGGTTCTGCCCCAGTCCTTCCGAGACCCGAACCCACTGCGACCGTGGGAACCATCCCAGATAGTTGACCATCACCATGATCAGCAGCAGACCCGACAGGAAGGACGGGATCGACAGCACACCGAACGTGCAGGCGCTGATAGCGCGATCGATCCACCCACCCTGATGACGCGCCGAGTACATCGCCAGCGGCACCGCCACCACGATCGCGATGAACAGACCCATCACCGCCAACTGGATACTCACCGGCAGTGCGGCACTGATGCTGTCGGTCACCGGGCCCTGGGGCGGCACCATCGAATTACCGAGATCGCCCTGCAGCGCACCCGACAACCAATCCCAGTACCGCGTGAAGAAGGGGTCGTTCAGCCCCATGTCCGCACGAGCCTGTGCGTACTCCTCCGGCGAACGTCCCTCACCGAGCATCGCGACGGACGGATCACCCGGAATGAGCGAAACGAGTGCGAACGTGCCGAGACTGACGACGAAGAGCACGACGATAAGCTCGATCACCTTGTCGATCACGGTTCTCGTCATCGGCTCATCGCCTCCTTCCTGTGTTCATGGGCATACCAATCCGATTGTGATCGCCGATCCGGCACTATGATGCGGATTCGGAAGAGAGCCAGGCGTTTCCGAACAGCATGATGCCATCGGCGCTGGGTGTGATGCCGTGCGAGTTCTTACTCCACGGGATGAAGTACTTGCCACTGTTGACCACGAGCATCGGGTTCGTCTCGTTGACGACCGTCTGGATGTCCTCGACCACCGCGAGGCGATCCTCGTCCGTAGGAGCCGTCTGCAGTTTGCCGAGCAGATCGTCCATGGTCGGGTTCGCGTAGCCCAGGACGTTCGACGACGATTCACTGTAGAGATTGCCGTACAGGCGAACGAAAGGCGACTCGTCCAGGATGTTGAATCCGGCGTAGCCGATGTCGTAGTCGTGTTGCGCATACATGCGCTTCACCAGATCGTTGATGCTCGTCGTGTAGACGATGTCGACGGTGAAACCGACGGCCTGGAGCATCGATTGGAAAGCGAGCGCGCTGCTCTGGGTGGCGGGATCGTTCAGCCCGACGTAGGTGAGCTTGCCGTCGTACCCGTCGGCCTTCGCCTCGGCGAGATACTTCTTCGCGGCCTCCGGGTCGTAGCCACTACCGGCAACGCTGCCGTGCCACCGCGACCAGTCCTGGAACATGTCACTGCCCGGCATGCCGTGGCCGCCCTCGACACGCTGGTTGAACGTTTCCGGGTCGAAGCCGGCGACGATGGCCTTCCGGACCCGTTCGTCCGACGCGGCCCGCCCCTCACGCTGATTGATGTTTCCGACACCGCCCATGTTGACGGTGTAGACGTAACCCACGTCGCCTGCCTCGAGGGCGTTGTGAACGACCTCCGCGCCACGGAGGTAGGCCGCCTGGACGCCGCCGGTGTGCAGGGCGTCGAGCTTGCCCTGCTCGCTGACGATCGCGGGGAACCGGAGCTTCGCCAGGTGCGGCTCACCGTCCCAGTAGTCCGGCCGGGCAGCGAGAACCAACTCGTCCTGCGACGCGAACTTCTCGACCGTGAAGGGACCGGCGCCGATCGGGGTGAACGTGCCCGTGGCCATCGAGGACGGGGCCACGATCATGCCCGGCCCGGTCGTGAACATGATCGGGAACTCGTTCCACGGCTGCTTCAGCGTGAAGACGACGGTCGACGGGTCCGGGGACTGGATGTCCGCGACCGTCGCCTTCCACACCTGCGAGTGCGTCGCCTTCTTGTCGAGGTAGTGGCCGATGCTCCATCGCACCGCCGCCGCATCCACCGGAGTCCCGTCGCTGAACGTCACACCGGGACGCAGCGCGAGGGTCCAGACGGTGTTGTCCCCGTTCGGCGTCAGCGACTGCGCCAGTTGCGGCTGATACTCCTTGGTCTCGGGGTCGTAGCGCATCAGCAGGTCGTAGATCGCCGCCATCTCGCTGCCGCCGGTGGCGCCGCCGTCCTGCCGATCGGCCGGATCGAGACTGCTCACACCGTTGTACGTCGCGTACGACAGCGTGCCGCCCGAAACCGGGTCACCGCCGTCGGACTGCTCGCCCACGAGACCGGTCGTCACGTCGGAGGCGTCGGTCGCCGCACCCGACCCACCACCGGCGCAACCGGCCAGCAGAACTGCAGTGGCAGTGAGCGCGGTCAGGAGAGTCCCGGCCCGAGCCAACGAGGATCGCGTCATTCGTACCTACTTCCGTCGAACTCGAAACGTCACTAGGAAAATGCGGGATCGGTGGTGTACACGACACGACCCGCGACCACGGTCGCGAGGACCGTGATGTCCTTGATCGCCGACGGTTCGACCCCGGTCGGATCGCCGTCCAGCACGACGAAATCGGCGAACAGCCCGGGGGCGATTGCTCCCTTGACCTCGGACTCACCGCCGAGGCAGGCCGCGGATGTCGTGTAGCCGGCCAGCGCAGTCGCGGCGTCGATGCGTTCCTCGGGACCGAGGACCTCGCCGCCTCGCGTGACGCGGTTGACCGCGGTGTGCATGGTGAACAGCGGATTCACCGGGGTGACCGGGCTGTCGCAGTGCAGCGCGAACGGAACCTGTGCCGAACTGATCGACGCGAGGGGGCTGATCCGGCTCCCCCGCTCCGGCCCGAGGAACCGATCGCGGTGCCGATCTCCCCAGTAGTAGACGTGATTGACGAACACCGACGCCGACACACCGAGATCGCGCATCCGTCGGATCTGGTCGTCACGAAGAGCCTGCACGTGCTCGAGCCGATGCTGCAGTCCGCCCGGTAGCGGAGTTCCGCCCGCGGCGGCGAGTGCCTTCTCGATCGCGTCGAGCGCGAGGTCGATGGCACGGTCGCCGTTGGTGTGGATGGCGACCTGTCGTCCTGCCTCGTGGCAGCGGCGCACCATCTCGTCCAGATCTGTGGGCGGGATCGCCATTTCACCGCAGTGGCAACCGCCGAGATCGCGGTAGGGCTCGGTGAGTGCCCCTGTGTGCAACTGGATCGACCCGTCCGAGATCAGCTTCACGCCACCGATCTCGAGATGGTCGTGGGCATCGGCGTCGGAGTCGTCGCCGACCGTGAAGCCCTCCAGTGTTCCGAACCCCGCGTACAACCGGGCCCGTAGCGGCAACTCCCCCCGGTCGAGCAGCCGCCGGTAGGAGTCGATCACCACGGGGGTGACGAACATGTCGTGGAAAGTCGTGACGCCGACCGAGGCCATCCGGGCCAGCGCTCGGCGCAGTCCCTCGTCCAGTTCCTCACCCGTGGGCATCGAGTCCTCCGGACTCACGACCAGGCGCATCGCGGGAATCTCCCGGAACTCGCCGGTCGGCTCGCCGGCAGGATTCCGGACGACGACGCCGCCCTCCGGTTCTGCCGTGTCCCGGTCGATTCCCTTGCTCCGCAGCACGAAGGAGTTCACGTACAGCCCGTGACCGGACAGGTGCCGCACCACGATGGGATGGTCGACGCTGGCACGGTCGAGGTCGGCCGCGGTGAGTCCACGGTCCTCGGCGACCAGGCTGTCGTCGAACCCCGACGCGGAGACGGGCTGCCCTGCGGGAGTCTCGGCCGCGCGCGCCGCCAGTGCGTCGATCAGCGACCCGATGTCGGGGCACGCGTCCGATCCGGCATCGACGTTCACACTGTTCATCCCCGACATGTGCGGGTGCACATGGGTTTCGATGAAGCCGGGCACGACGGTGCGGCCGCCCAGGTCGATCACCTCGGTGGTCGGTCCGGCCAGCGCGCGGATGTCCTCGTCCGACCCGACGGCCACGAACTTCCCGCCCGACACCGCGAAAGCGGTGGCAGCCGGTGCGCCCGGAGCCGGCACTACGACGCCCCTCACGTGGATGCGGTCGATGACCTCGACATCCCTGGTCGTCGCACTCCGGTCCAACGTTCGACTCCCTCGTGAGATGTGGATCACATAGTGTTTTGAAGAGGCTAGCGCACAATAGAATTCATGTCATTATCCGGGTCGGGGCTACTCTCCAGTAGCTTTCCGAGGCTCCCCGCCACCCGGACGGAGCGGCATCCGACGGCGTCAGTCGGTCGACAGGTGCGCACCCACCGACGTCACGATGCGGTACCGCTCCGCCGGGTGCGTGTGAATGCCGACAGCCTCGAGTGCACCGTTCGCATCGACGTGCCGATGCGTGACGACCAGTGCGGCACTTCCCTTCTCCGCATCCAGCGCGTCCGCCAGATCGGATGCGAGAAGCGTGCCGGTGACGACCTGCTCGATGCGCTGACGCACCAGATTTGCGATGCCGAACCTTCCCGTCAGCACCATTCGGCGATGCGGCAGATCCGATCTCAGGTACACCTCACTCCAGCAGAACGGCGGCATCACCGACCCCCGAACCACGCGTGGCCCTGACACCCGATACCACTCGGAACCGACCGGAACACCGACACGTTTCGCCAAGTTGCTTTCCGCGACAATGATTTCCGACGACGGGTCGGTAATCCGCGTGCGCTCCACGAACGCGAGCATGCCGAGACTGCTCGTCACGAAGGCCTGGTGCCCCACGACCGGTTCCGGCGACTCGACCGTGGTCCCGGCGCCACGGCGCCGGCTGATCATTCCCGCATCTTCCAGATGCTTGAGCGCCTGCCGCACCGTGCCCCGGGCGAGGGATCGGGTCTGACACAGTTCGAGTTCGGTGGGAAGCTTGTCCCCCACCGCGAACTCTCCCGACTGGATCCGAGAGATCAGATCCTGCGCGAGCAGCACGTGCTGCGGGTCGGTCACGGAACAGAGGCTCTCCGCCCGTCCCACGACACGGATAACGCGCGAACCACAAGGTACATCGAGAGGTCCCTCCCGTATCACGCCGGCCGTTGTCGGTCGCCGAAGTCCTCACCACGGGCAGCGGAAGGCATCCGCGACCGGGGCGAGAACTTTGTCTATACAAAGCTGTGTTCCGGACAATCTAGGACACCTATCTTGGTTCCACAAGAGTTTCGGTGAAATTCATTTCGGTCGGGTCCGCGGGTCTGCGGAGCCACCCGCGGAGCCCCGCCCGAATCGCTCCCCTCTGCTAACGAATACCGGTGCAACGCTGCGGAATCACCAGTTCGCCCGATTCCTTGTGGACGCACCGCAGGGCGGCTAGAGTCCGTTTCTGCAACGACCCCGACTGCACCGAATTCCGGTGCGATCGTCCTCTTCGACCGGGCAACCAGCCCCGTCGACTCAGAGATCCCATCGATCATCCGGGCGGGCCATCCGGCTCGTACCGACTGGCAGGCGTCGACCCCGACCGTGGAGGTTGGTACATGAAGAAGTATTCGAGAAGGCTCGCCCGAACGATGGCCGTCACGGTCGTCGGCGCGGTCGCGCTTGCCGGCTGCGCGTCGTCGGAGAGCTCCGACTCCAGCAGCGGATCCGGCGCAACGACGACGGCGTACGGCATCCTGGGCGACCAGGGCGACGGCGGCACACCCGTGTCGGGCGGAACGCTGAGCTTCGCGTCCTACGCGCCCGTCACGAACCTCGATCCGGCAGCGACTCAGCCTGCCGGTGCCACCGGTGGCACCGAGATGGCTGCCGTCTACGACGTTCTGATGCGATACGACTCGCAGTCCCGGAGCTTCGAGCCGCAGCTGGCGAAGTCGTTCGAGGAGAGCCCCGACTTCCTGACGTGGACGCTGAAGCTCCGCGACAACGTCAAGTTCAGCGACGGCACCCCGATGGACGCCGCGGCCGTCGTCGCGAGCATCGACCGCTACAACCAGCGACGTGGCGCCAACTCACAGGTCTACACTCAGATGGTCGCGAGCAATGTCGCGCAGGATCCGTCCACTGTGGTCTTCACCCTGAAGCAGCCGTGGCGCACCTTCCCCGCGATGCTCGCCTATGGTCACGGCATGATCGTCTCGCCCACCGCACAGCAGGGCGACAAGTTCACCCCGATCGGTGCGGGTCCGTTCACGCTCGTCAGTCTCCAGCCGCAGCAGGAGTTGCAGCTGAAGGCGAACCCCGACTACTGGGGTGGCGCGCCGAACCTCGACGGCCTGAAGTTCGTGGGGATCGCAGGTGAGCAGCCCAAGGTGGACGCGCTGAAGTCCGGCGGCATCGACGCGGCCTACCTGCGCAACGCACAGACCGTGAACGCGGCGAAGGCCGAGTTCCCGGGCTACGTCGACACCACGAGCATGTCGATGGTGGGACAGCTCAACAACGCTCCCGGCCGCCCCGCCGCCGATCCCCGCGTCCGCCAGGCGATCGCGTACTCGATCGATCCCGAGGTCCTCAACCAGCGCGTGCGCGCCGGCGAGGGCATGCCCGGCACCGACATGTTCCAGCCGTGGTCCGAGTGGTACGGCAACGTCAACGGCATCACCCCCGACGCCGCCAAGGCCAAGGAACTCCTCGACCAGGCGAAGGCCGACGGCTTCAACGGCAAGATCACCTACGTCGGCGTCAACGATCCCGACGCACAGCAGCTCGCACTCGCGGTGCAGGCACAGATGAACTCGATCGGCTTCGATGTCGCGCTCGAGTACACCAGCAGCATCACCGACATGGTCAAGCGCCTGTACATCGATCGCAACTACGACATGAGCTTCGGCGCGTACAGCATTGCGGACGTCGCTCCCGAGATCCGGCTCTTCAGCTCGCTGTCGAGCACCTCGACCAACAACATCCTCGGCTACAAGAGCCCGGAGATGGACGCCCTGCTCGGCAAGGTCCTTTCGGCTCCGGACGAGACCGCCAAGCGGGAGGCGATCGTCGACATCCAGAACCTGGTGAACACCGATCAGCCGTTCCTCTCGTGGGGCGCCGGCGTCAACTACGTCGCCTGGTCACCCGACGTGTACCGCGCCAACCCGACCGTCGACGGAATCATTCTGTTCGACAAGGCATTCAAGAAGAGCTGATCGCGGCACAGCCCGCGACGGAACGGGGATGCCCCCGCCACTCCCACGAGTGGCGGGGGCATCCCCGTTCCGCGGTCGATCAGGAAGCGCTCGGCGCCGGCTGCGCACCGCGCACGAGTCGACCCGGCAACGCACCGGTGTGCCGGCCGTCCTCCACCACCACCTCGCCGGCCACGACGGTCGCGACGTACCCCGTCGCGGTCTGCATCAGCCGCCGCCCGCCGGTCGGCAGGTCGTACGTCACCTCGGGATGATCGGCCTGGAGCCTGTCGAAGTCGATGACGTTGAGGTCGGCCCGATAGCCGGGACGGACCTGTCCACGGTCGAGCAGCCCGACCACGGCCGCGGTGTCGGCTGTGTGCCGCTTGATCAGCCACTCCACGGGTAGGAGCTCGCCGACCTTGCGATCCCGGCCCCAGTGCGTGAGCAGCGTCGTGGGGAAGCTCGCGTCGCAGATCGCGCCGCAGTGCGCGCCGCCGTCTCCGAGAGCAGGCACCGTGTCGGGGCGCACGAGCATCTCCCGGACCGCCTCGAGGTTTCCGGCCGAGTAGTTGAGCATCGGGAAGTAGAGCAGTCCGCGCCCGTCCTGCGCCATCATCGCGTCGTAGGCGACCTCGGCGGCCGGTACCTCGGATCGGTCGGCGAGCGCGGCGACCGAGTCGTCCGGCCCGGGCTCGTAGTTCGGCGGGTCACCGAGCAGGTAAACCTGGTCGAACCGGGTCGACAGGCGCTCGACGAATTCACTGTCGGTGTCCGGCTTCTCGGCCAGGATCGCGTCCCTGACCTCCGGCCGACGCAGTTGCTCCACGCGCTCTTCCCGCGGCAGATCCTCGAGTGCCCGGTAGCTCGGGTAGGCCATGAACGGGTGCCAACTGAGCTCCCACCCGAGCATCACTCCCACGGCACGCGGCGCCACCTGACCGGTGATCGGAATACCCTGTGCTGCCGATATTTCCGCAAGACCGTCGAGTAGGTCCCGCCACTTGTCAGGCGCCCGGTCACTTTGTACGACCGACACGGACATCGGCCTCTGCGCGGCCTCGACGATCGCGCTGACGAACTCCATCTCCTCGGGCTGGTCCATGAAGTCGGAGATGAAGTCGATGACGCCGGCGCCCGCCTTCGCGAGCCCTGCCGCCATGCCGGTGAGTTCTTCCCGCGAGGCGGTCAGGCTCGGTGTGGGTTCGCCCGCGGACGTCTTGTGGACCGCGGATCGGGAGGTGGACCAGCCGAGTGCACCCGACTCGACCGCCTCGGCGACAAGGTCGCGCATCCGGTCCATCTCGTCCGCGGTCGGCCGCGCGAGATGGTCACCGCCGCGCCGGCCCATCACGTAGGTGCGCAACGCGCCGTGCGGCAGCTGTGCGGCGAAGTCGATCGCGTGCGGGGTGTCGATCGCGTCGAGATAATCGGGGAACGACTCCCAGTTCCACGTCATCCCCTCCGCCAGAACGCTTCCGGGGATGTCCTCGACACCTTCCATGAGTCCGATGAGCCAGTCGCGCTGTTCCGGCTTGACGGGGGCGAAACCCACACCACAGTTGCCCATGACGACTGTGGTCACGCCGTGCAACGACGACGGGGTCAGCAGCGGGTCCCAGGTGACCTGTCCGTCGTAGTGCGTGTGGATGTCGACGAATCCCGGGGTGACGAGCTTGCCGGCCGCGTCGATCTCCCGCCGCCCGGCGTCAGGCACGTCGCCGACGATCGAGATGCGCCCGTCGTCGACGGCGACGTCGGCGGCACGGGGCGGTTCACCGGTTCCGTCCACGACGAACCCGCCGCGGATCACCAGATCATGCACGAACGCCTCCTGTGGTCGAATTCTTCTTCGCGTCTTCGTTTTCGAGGAGTACGGCGGCAGCGCGGACGATCGTCTGCGCCGCCTCCGCCGCGGCCGGAGAGACCCCCGTGAACTGCAGGAAACCGTGAGCCAGTGACGGGAACTGCAGCAGTTCGACCGGCACTCCGGACGCCCTCAACCGCTCGGCGTACTCGACGCCCTCGTCGAGCAGCGGATCGTGGCCGCCGACGACCACCACGGTGCGCGGCAGCCCGGACAGATCGGCGGCGCGCAGCGGCGACACCAGTGAACTCGTTCGGGTTGCCAGGTCGGGACAGTAGTGGTCGAGGAACCACTGCATCTCGCGGGAGCCGAGGAAGACCCCGGAATTCTGGACGTACGAGTCGCGTCCGAGATCGGCGTCGACTACCGGGTAGATCAGCACCTGCCCTGCGAGGTCGATACCGTCCTCGTCGCGGGAGAGGAGGGCGCACACCGCGGCCAGGTTGCCGCCGGCGCTGTCCCCGGTGACCACGACGGGTCCGGCGAGACCCTCCGATCCTGCTGCCACCCAATGCAACACCGCCATCGCGTCCTCGGTCGCCGCGGGGAACGGATCCTCCGGAGCAAGTCGATAGTCCACACTCACGACGTCCGCGCCGGCCTCGTCCGCGAGCATGCGGCACGTCGCGTCCGCGTAGTCGAGGTCGCCGGTCACCCAACCTCCGCCGTGGAAGTGAACGATCGTCCCCACAGACCTGCGCGCCACCGGACGGTACAGACGTACGCCGACGTGTTCACCCACCCGGTGCGCCGTGACCGCGGCGACCTCGGGACCCGGTGCGCACGACTGCAGCGCGGCGCGGATCCGTTCCCGCGCACCTTCCGGGCCCAGTTCCACCATCGGCGGGAGGCCCGACCCCGACACCGCGGCAGCCACTGCCTGCAGTACCGGGTCCAATTCTGTTCGAGTGCCCTGCATGCCACTTGTCATGAATTAGAATCTAACTCTAGTCTGACGGTATGACAACGGTCACACCCGCGGGGGCGGCTCCCTCAACGCTGCTGCACGGCTTGATTTCTCGCAGTGGTCGGGGCCGGGACGGCCGCGGACGACAGGAAGGATCAGGCCCCGGTATCGGCCGCGAAGACGAGGTCGACCGTACGGTCGAGCAGGCGGTGCACCTCGCCTATGTCCTGCCGTCCCATGCCGAAGAGCATCACTTCGTGGGTGAGCACCGCGGTCACGATCGCGACGAGGTCCGCCGCGTCGCCGTCCGGCAGGTCGAACAGATGCTCTCTGTAGGACGCGAGAGCCTGCGCGGAGAACTCCGCGAACAGCGCGCACACGACCGGATCGGTCGAGTGCCGCAGCACGTTCTGCAGGCGCAGGTACGTGGGGAACTCCTCGAAGCGGTCGACCGAGTGGTGCAGCCGAATCCGGATACGTTCGGCCGGCGGCAGCCCCGGATCCGGCGCACCGCCGTGTTTGATCGGGTCGGCGGCGGACCAGTCGAGCAGCACGGCCGCGTACAACTGCTCCTTGGAGGCGAAGTAGCGGTAGACGGTCCCCAGCGCGACACCCGACCGTTCTGCGACGTCGCGGATCTGGATTCGCTCGAAATCGTCGGCGACCAGCAGTTCGCCGGCAGCATCGATGATGCGCTGACGCCGCTCCCGCTGCCCCCTCGGCAATGCCGCGGGGTCGGGCAACGTCGGCCTGTCCGGCCGGTCCTGCTCGCCTGCACCCACGCTCGTACGCCTCCCATCGCGCCCGCCGCGCCGGCGGGACAACTGCTGCACCGATGCTACTGACCCCTGCTCACCCCACCACGAAACGAGGTCCACCCCCATGCCGAACAACGATTCCACCGAACCGACCTACGACGTCGTCGTCGTGGGCGCCGGATTCGCCGGCCTGTACGCACTGCACAGCCTGCGCCGACGCGGCATGTCGGTGCGACTGTTCGAGGCCGGCGACGGCGTGGGCGGCACCTGGTTCTGGAACCGCTACCCGGGCGCGCGGTGCGACGTCGACAGCGCCGACTACTCCTACTCGTTCGACGAGGCACTGCAGCAGGAATGGGAGTGGACCGAGCGCTATCCGACGCAGCCCGAGATCCTGCGCTACCTCGAACACGTGGCCGACCGTTTCGGACTACGCGAGGACATCACGCTGGGCACCCGCGTCACGTCGGCGCACTTCGACGAGGACGGGGAACTCTGGGCGATCGGCACCGACTCGGACGCCGGCAGCGTCACCGCGCGCTGGGTGATCATGGCGACCGGCGCGTTGTCGACGGCCCGACTGCCCGCGATCGACGGCCTCGACACGTTCGCGGGCGAGATCCTGCACACCGCGCAATGGCCCACGGAGGGAGTCGATTTCACCGGCAGGCGGGTCGGCGTGATCGGAACCGGGTCGTCCGGAGTGCAGGCGATCCCGCTGATCGCGCAGCAGGCGGACCGGCTGACGGTGTTCCAACGGACACCAGGATTCGTGATCCCGGCCCGGAACCGCCCGCTGGACGCCGGTGAACTCGCCGCGATCAAGGCCGACTACCCGGCCCGGCGTCAGTTGCAGCGCGAGTCGCACGGCGGCTGGATCCTGCCGCCACCCGTGGGATCGGCACTCCAGACCGCCCCCGAGGTCCGGATCAAGGAGTACGAGGCACGGTGGGCTGTGGGCGGACTCGCCTACCAGACCACGTTCGACGACGTCATGACCGACCTCGCAGCGAACGAGACGTCCGCGGAGTTCGTACGGTCCAAGATTCGCCAGACCGTCACCGATCCGGACACGGCAGAAGCACTGTGCCCCAAGGGGTATCCGCTGGGTGCCAAGCGCGTCTGCATCGGCACCGATTACTACGAGACCTACAACCGCGACAACGTCGCACTCGTCGACCTGCGGTCCGACCCGATCGTGGAGATCGTTCCGGAGGGCATCCGCACCGAGACCGGCATCCACGAACTCGACGCGCTGGTCTTCGCGACCGGATTCGATGCCCTGACCGGCGCCCTGGGTGAGATCGACATCCGCGGCCGGGAGGGCGCCGGCCTGCGCGAGACCTGGCAGGACGGTCCGCGAACCTACCTCGGCGTCGCGGTGGCCGGGTTCCCCAACCTGTTCGTCATCACCGGACCCGGCAGTCCCTCGGTGCTGTCGAACGTCGTCGTGTCGATCGAGCAGCACGTCGAGTGGGTGGTCGGCTACCTCGACCACATGCGCGAACGCGGCGCCCGGCTCGCCGAGGCGACCACGCAGGCACAGGACGAGTGGGGCGAACACCTGACGACGATCGCCGCCGGCAGCATCTACCAGCAGGCCGACTCGTGGTACCTGGGCGCCAACGTGCCCGGCAAGCCGCGCGTCTTCATGCCGTACCTCGGCGGTGTCGGCAACTACCGGATCCTGTGCACCCAGATCGCGGCGGACGGCTACCGCGGGTTCACGACGACGTAGTCCGAGAGGCGGCCCGGGTCAGCCGGCGTTGCGGGCCTGCCACGAGCGATACACGTCGACGGCGTCGGCACGCTCCTCGTAGCGCATGGGCAGCCGACGATCCTGCCAGGGCTTGGCGAACTCGTCGTAGAAAGTGGCGAGTTCGAAGTACTTGCGGTCGTCGACGTAGTAGGGCTCGTACGAGTCGCGGGTGGTGAGGAAGACGACCTCGTCGGGCGAGCAGTAGTAGAGCGAGCCCAGGCACATCGGGCACGGATGCGCGAGAACGTAGATGGTGGTGCCGGTGAGGTGCTCGGTGCCCAGTTCGGTGCAGGCCTGGCGGATGGCGAGGATCTCGGCGTGAGCGGTGGGGTCGCCGGTCTGGGCGACCCTGTTGGGACTCTCGGCGAGCACCTCGCCGTCCTTGACGATGACGGCCGCGAACGGGCGGCCGCCCTCGGTGACGTTCTGGCGGGCGAGGTCGATGGTGCGCTGGACGAAGTCCATGAATGTCCTCCGGGGGTGGATCGGGGTGCTGTGGAATCAGAACGGCTTGGTCGGCAGGTACTTACCGTTCAGGGTGATGACGGCGCGCTCGCCGCCCTCGGGGTCCGCGACCTTCTGCACGTCGAGGGTGAAGTTGATCGCGGAGATGATGCCGTCGCCGAACTGCTCGTGGACCAGAGCCTTGAGAGTGGTGCCGTACACCTGGAGCATCTCGTAGAAGCGGTAGATGGTGGGGTCGGTCGGGATACCGCCGGGAATCGAACCGCGGGTCGGGACACACTGCAGCAGCATTGCCGCGTCCTCGTCGAGGCCGAGCAACTCGGCGACGGCCACGGCAGACTTCTCCGGCAGCGCGTGCTGGCCGAGCACCGCCGCGGTGGTGAAGGCCACGGACAGGCCGGAGGCGTCGGCGATCTGCTGCCAGGACAGATCCTTGCGGGTCTTGGCATCGACAGCGGCGACGGCGACGGCCTGGCGGGCGGCGGGGTCGAACTGGGACTGGATCATGATCGGATTTCCTTACTTCTCGGGGTGGACGGTTTCAGGCGGACACATCCGCGACCTCGCCGGCCGCGATGTCGAAAACCCACCCGTGGAGGGCGACTTTCTTCTCCTCCAGCGCGCGAGCCACGGACGGGTGGGTGGCCAAGTTGGCGAGTTGTGCGCGGACGTTCTGGCGGACGAGGGCTCCGACGTCACCGGCGGTGGTGGTGCGGGCCCGGGAGGCGTCCGCGTACCGCAGCCACGCGGCGACGGCCGGCGCGGCGCTGAGGTCGTGGCTCCGAGCGATGGCGGTCATGGCACCGCACGCCGAGTGGCCGCAGACGACGATGTCCCGCACACCCAGTACGGCGACGGCGTACTCGATGCTCGCTGCCACGCCGTCGGCTTCGGGCGTGTAGGCGGGCACCAGGTTGCCGGCGGTGCGGATGACGAACAGGTCGCCCGGATCGGTACCGGTGATCAGTTCGGGAACGACGCGGGCGTCGGAGCAGCCGATGAACAGCGTGTGCGGCGTGTGGTGGGTGGCCAGATGAGCGAAGAGTTCCGCCTTTGCCGGGAAGACGTCCTTCCGGAAATGAGCGACTCCTTCGATGAGGTCCTGCATGGGTCACGTCCTTCGTGGGTGGGTTACGTAATCCACCGTGCACGAACTGCACCTATAGAGTCCAAGACTTGCTGTCCATCAGATCGATTGCTCACATCTATAGTGAAGGTCATGGCCGCCCTGGAACTGCGCCGCCTGCGCTACCTGATCGCCGTCGCCGAACGCGGCAACTTCACCCGCGCGGCCGAGGACCTGCACATCTCCCAGCCCACGCTCTCCCAACAGATCCGGCAACTCGAGCGGGCAGTCGGCGTGCAACTGCTCGACCGCACCGGCCGCACCGTGCAACTCACCGACGCCGGCGCCGTCTACACCGAGCACGCCAGACGCGCGCTACGCGACCTCGACGCCGCCGAACGTGCGGTTCACGACGTCCAGGATCTTTCCCGCGGCCACCTACGTCTGGGCGTCACCCCCACCTTCACCGCCTACCTGATCGGCCCGCTCGTCGCCGAACTCCACACGCGTTTCCCGGGCATCGGCCTGACCCTCACCGAGACGACTCAGGACCGCATCGAGGCAGCACTGCTCGCCGACGACCTCGACCTCGGCGTCGCCTTCGCGGGCGCACACCCGGCCGGTATCACCGCCACACCGCTCTTCACGGAAACCCTCAGCCTGGTGGTCGGCGGATCACGAACGCCGGAGCCGCCGAAAGCCCTAGCCGTGCAGGCTCTCCAGGAACAGCAACTCGCGCTCCTCAGCGGCGACTTCGCCACCCGTGGCCACATCGACGCCTACTTCGCCGAACACCGGATCGAGCCTCGAATCACAGTCGAAGCCAACACCATCCAGGCGCTCACCGAGATCGTGCAACGCACATCGGTGGCCACCGTCCTACCGGACGCGATCACGCACGACCACCCGCACCTCGTCCCCGTTCCGCTCGACCCTCCGCTGCCCGCCCGCACGGTCACGCTCCTGGATCGACGAGGGGCCTATCGCAGCGCCGCGGCCCGGGCGTTCACCCGGCTCACCCACGACATCGTCCGCGTCCGCGGCTACACCCCAGCGCCCGCGGCCCGTGGTTACATGGACGTCGAAGCACGCCGTCCGTGACGATCGATCGTTGGGAGCAGCGCCGTGACCACCTCGTCGAACACCCCGGGACAGGGCAGCCCGGACATCAAGCCGCGTAGCCGCGACGTCACCGACGGACTCGAGAAGACCGCCGCGCGCGGCATGCTCCGCGCGGTCGGCATGGGCGACGACGACTGGGAGAAGCCGCAGATCGGGATCGGGTCGTCGTGGAACGAGATCACCCCGTGCAACCTGTCGCTCGACCGCCTCGCCGAGGCGTGCAAGGACGGCGTCTTCGCGGCCGGCGGCTACCCGCTCGAGTTCGGCACCATCTCCGTCTCGGACGGCATCTCGATGGGGCACGAGGGCATGCACTTCTCGCTCGTCTCCCGCGAGGTGATCGCGGACAGCGTCGAAACCGTGATGCAGGCCGAACGCCTCGACGGATCGGTCCTGCTCGCCGGATGCGACAAGTCGCTGCCCGGGATGCTCATGGCGGCCGCGCGTCTGAATCTCGCGAACGTCTTCCTGTATGCCGGGTCGATCCTGCCCGGCATCGCGAAACTGTCCGACGGCACCGAGAAGGAAGTCACGATCATCGATGCCTTCGAGGCGGTCGGCGCGTGCTCACGCGGGCTGATGAGCCGCGAGGACGTCGACGCGATCGAGCGCGCGATCTGCCCCGGCGAGGGGGCGTGCGGCGGCATGTACACCGCCAACACGATGGCGTGCGCCGCGGAGGCCCTGGGAATGTCGCTGCCCGGCAGCGCCGCTCCCCCGGCCACCGACCGGCGGCGCGACGGCTATGCCCGGCGCAGCGGGCAGGCCGTGGTCGAGATGCTGCGCCGCGGCATCACCACGTCGGACATCCTCACCAAGGAGGCGTTCGAGAACGCGATCGCCGTCGTCATGGCGTTCGGCGGGTCCACCAACGCGGTGCTGCACCTGCTCGCGATCGCGCACGAGGCGGAAGTGTCGCTCACGCTCGACGACTTCGCCCGCGTCGGCGCGCGTGTCCCGCATCTCGCGGACGTCAAGCCGTTCGGGCGGCACGTCATGATCGACGTCGACCGCATCGGCGGCGTCCCGGTGATCATGAAATCCCTGCTCGACGCCGGACTGCTGCACGGCGACTGCCTCACCGTCACCGGGCGTACCCTCGCCGAGAACCTCGCGGACATCGCACCGCCCGACCCGGACGGCAAGGTGCTGCGGGCGCTGTCGTCGCCGATCCATCCCACCGGCGGCATCACGATCCTGAAGGGCTCGCTCGCGCCGGGCGGGGCCGTGGTGAAGTCCGCCGGATTCGACTCGTCCGTCTTCGAAGGCACGGCAAGGGTTTTCGACCGCGAGCGGGCCGCGATGGACGCGCTCGAGGACGGCACCATCACCGCGGGCGATGTCGTGGTGATCCGTTACGAAGGCCCCAAGGGCGGACCCGGAATGCGGGAGATGCTGGCCATCACGGCCGCGATCAAGGGCGCCGGCCTGGGCAAGGATGTGCTGCTGCTGACCGACGGCCGCTTCTCCGGCGGCACCACCGGACTGTGCGTCGGCCACGTCGCCCCCGAAGCCGTCGATGCCGGACCCATCGCGTTCGTGCGGAACGGCGACAAGATCCGGCTCGACGTCGCGAACGGTGTTCTCGATCTCCTGGTGGACGAGAAGGAGCTCGCCACCCGCCGAAGCGGGTGGGAGCCCCTGCCTCCGCGCTACACGCGCGGCGTCCTGGCGAAGTACACCAAGCTCGTCGGATCCGCTTCCGGCGGCGCGGTGTGCGGATAGCTGCCCCGGTGACGACGGATCAGGCGTCCTCGAGACGGATTCCCTTGGTCTCCCGCATGAACATGCAGGCGATTCCGGTGAAGGCGCACAGCACCATGATGTAGATGCTGAACGCCCATCCGATGCCCTGCCCCACCAGGAGCTGGTTGAGGTAGGGCGAGGATCCGCCGAACACCGCGACCGAGATGGAGTACGCGAAGCCGATGGCCTGGGTCCGCAGCTTCGTGGGGAAGCTCTCGGACAGGGTCGCCGAGAGGACCGACGCCGGGATCGACACCACGAGCAGCGCCGTGGTTGTCGCGACGAGCAGCGTCCAACCCGAGGAGGTGATCATCGCCGTGAGCGGAAACTGCAGGACGAACATCAGTCCGGCGAACGCGAAGAGCATCGGTCGCCGGCCGATCCGGTCCGAGAGCAGCCCCCAGAACGGCAGCGAGACGAGCGCGATCAACTGGGCGACGACGAGCATCCAGTACGCCGTGTCCGGGTTCATGTCCTTCTGCGTGATCGCGTAGGTCGAGATGTACGACGTCCAGGTGTAGTGCGCTGCAGTGATTCCCGACGTCATACCGATCATCAGCAGCACCGCCCGCACGACCGTGGCACGAGGAATCCTCGGTCCCTCGTCGGCGGCCTGGGCGTCGAAGACCTCGCTCTCCTCCATGCTGCGGCGCAGGTACAGCGCGACGAGCGCGAGCAGCGCACCGATCAGGAACGGGATCCGCCAACCCCATTCGGCCACCGCATCGTTCGACAGCACCGACGTCACCCCGCCGCCGACCGAGTACGCGAGCGCGGAACCACCGAAGATGGCGATGAAGGCGACGCTTCCCCACATGCCACGGCGATGCGGCGGCGCGATCTCGCTCACGTACGAATAGGCCGTCGCAGACTCGCCGCCGTGCGCGAAACCCTGCGTGATGCGTGCGGCCAACAGGATCACGGACGCCCAGATACCGACGGAGTCGTAGGTCGGCATGATGCCGATGACGAGGCTGCCGCCGGCCATCATCAGCATCGTGGTGACGAGCACGAACTTGCGTCCTCGGCGGTCCGCGATCCGCCCGAACACGATGCCGCCGAGCGGCCGCATCAGGAACCCGACCGCGAAGACCGCGAGCGTCGACAACAGCGCGGAGACCGGATTGGAGCTGTCGAACACCACCGCGGCGATGAACGGGGCGAAAACCGCGTAGGCGCTCCACTCGTACCACTCCAGCACGTTGCCGACCGCACTCGCGAGGAGCGACTTCTTCTTGGACCGGATGTCCGATCCGGACGTCGACCGGAGTCGATCCCTCTCGATGACCTCAGATGCCACGGATATCTCCAGCCTTTTCGATGGACACGATTGTCGGATAACGGGTTTCAGGACGCCGACTGCGTCCGCAGTTCGGTGCGCCGGATCTTTCCCGTGAGGGTCTTGGGGATGGCGTCGACGATGTGGACGCGCCGCGGCCTCTTGTAGGCCGCCAGGCGCTCCCCGACGAAGGCGACGAGTTCCGCTTCGTCCACCTCGACACCGGGATTGAGCGCGACGAAGGCGACCACGCGTTCACCCTGGTAGTCGTCGGGCTCGCCGGTCACGCCCGCCTCGTAGACGCCGGGGTGCTCGTGCAGCGCGCTCTCCACCTCGCGCGGCCACACCTTGTAACCGGAGACGTTGATCTGGTCCTTGAGTCGGTCCACGAGATGGATCCAGCCGGCGGCGTCCATGATCGCGACGTCACCGGTACGGAGCCGGCCGCCCGGGAAGGTCTTCGCCGTGTCTTCGGGCCGACCGAGGTACCCCGAGATGATCTGCGGCCCTGCCAGTTCCAACTCCCCCGGCGTCCCGGTCGGCACCTGGTCGCCACGTTCGTCCACGATGCGCGCCTCGACGAGGGGCAGCGGGATGCCGATCGCGAGCGATCCGCTCTCGGCGTCCACCGGGGCGCGGACCCCCGGGGGAACGGCGACGACCCCCGACGACGTCTCCGTCATCCCGAACGCGTTGTGGATGTAGTGACCGAATCGGTCCTCGAACTTGCGGACCGTGGCCGGCGGGATGGGCGCCCCGCCCGAATACAACGTCTTGATCGAGGCGAAGTGCTCGGCCGACGCGCCGGGCGCCCGGTACAGGGCGTTGAAGACGGTGATCGAGCCGATCGTGAACGTCACTCCGTGTTCGACGAAGGCGTCGAGGGTGACCTCGGGGTGGAACCGGTTGGCGAACACGAGCGCACACTCGCGTACGAGCGCCACCACCGCGTTGATCACGGCGCCGGTGATGTGGAAGAGCGGCGCCACTGCGAACACGACGTCGCCGTCGGCGAGCCCGACGAAATCGCCGTAGGTGCGCGCCACCGCGAGGACATTGGCGTGCGTGTTGCGACTGCCCTTCGGGGCACCCGTCGTGCCCGAGGTGTAGGCGACGATCGCGAGATCGTCGCCGCCGAGTTCGAGCCGTGGCGGCCGCTCGCCGCGGTGGCGCGCCACCACGTCGGACATGGCCTCGCCTACCGCACCCGGCCTCCGATCCGCCTCGTCGAACACGCGCGGGTCGTTGCGGGTCTGGTAGTCGAGGTCGCAGGTCGTGACGAACCAGTCGACCGACGTGCCCTGCAACGCCTCCGCCGTCTCGGCCGCGACGGTGTCGGCGCAGATGACACCCACGGCTCCGGCGTCGGCCACGAGGTGCCGCAGCTCCCGCCCCCGATACATCGGGTTGAGCAGCAGCGCCGCGGCCCCCACCTTCCACAGCGCCAGCATGGAGATCGCGTACTGCGGGATGTTCTGGAGATAGATCCCGACCCGGTCACCCCGACGCACCCCCCTGTCCCGCAGTCCCACCGCGAGGGCGTCCGACTCCTCGTCCATTTCCCGCGCAGTGAGCGTTCCGTCGAAGTACCGCACTGCGACGCCGTCCGGATCGGCGGCAACGCGCGCCGTCCACGCGTCGACGAGTGATTCCGACCGAAGTTGCGGTTGCGGATCCACGCCTTCCGGATAGAGACCAACCCACGGGTGGGGCATGAGACCAGCTCCCTTCCAGCAGCGAACCCGAGCCAGCACGTTCCACGGCTTCGCCCGGCCGAACTCTTCCGACAAACGACCGACCGATCGATCGGTCGGCGATGGTTAGCGAGTGTTACGGGTCACACATCTGCTGTCAAGTGGGAGCCGGGAGGAGAGCGTCGCCGGACCGCCGGATACCCGTCGAAATGCCACGTGCCGGACCCGATCGCGGGTCCGGCACGTGGCGGTGAAGCAGGCGACAGCGGTGCGTCAGATGGGTCTGAATCCCGCCCCGACGCCACCTGTCGCGTTGATGTTGTCGATGATCGCGGTCATGTTGGTGCCGAGTTCCGGGCCGAGGCACGCCACCCCGAGATACGCGTTCACCATCGCCACCAGAGTGGTCCCGACGACGACCGGGGATCCCGAATCACCCTCGATGACACACAACTGGGTCCACGTCTCCTGCGACTGCAGCACGTCGCCGTAGACGACTCCGCACGTGTGCCCGGTGGTACGGCCCTGTTTGCATGCGACGGCCGGGAACTGCGCCGGCTTGCCGATATCGGTGATCGTGACCTGACCGATAGTGTTCACCGGAGTCACCTTCGCGGGATCGAACTCGATCACCGCGTAGTCGTAATCGGAGTTCGACACGACGAACCTGCCCACCACACCCGCGTCCGGATCGGACTCGGGTACCACCGGCCAACCCGCCTCGCCGCAGTGGCCCGCCGTGATGCCGACCAGGCGGCCGGCGTTGTCGTGTCCGATCGTCGTGAGCGTGCACTGATACATCTCGTCGATCACGATTCCGGACCCGCCGCCCAGAACCGCTCTGGGTGGCGCCGCGGTCGCGGTGCCGACGCCGAGCATGCCGGCGATCACCGCCAACGCTGCGAAGATCAAGGAAAGTCGCTTGAGCATGTTGCCCTCCCGCTTGGCGCTACGAATGTGCCATCGGTCGATCACCGCCACATGCCTGCTGTCAGCCCTTGCTTGCACGCCCCGGACGCTTCCACGCTCGAGTCGGCGGGACACTCACCGGCAACTTTCCCACCCGAGCGTCAGTGCTCGGGCAGCCTTGATCCGATCGTCACCCAATCGCCGACTAGGAGGTCGACCCCAGCGCTTCGAGCGCACGGCGCGCGTCCTCGAGTTCCTTCGACAATGCGGCAATTCGCTGCTCTGCAGCCTCTCGTGCTGCGGAAATGACCGATTGGACCGCCTCGAGAGCAACGTCGTCACCGAGTTCACGCATCGCCCGATCGACCGCGTCGGGACTGACCGGCGTGGCCTTCCCCGGGCGCTTCGCGCCGTGCGTCACGGTCACCGTCCAGTCGTTCTCGGCGCCGGCATGGATCGTCACACTCACACCCGCCGGCGCCTTCTTCGCGCGACGCGGCGCGGGTGCCGGTGGCGCCTGGGGTGCCGTGCCGGTGACCGCGGCAGGTGTGGGGGCAGGCTTGGGCGCCGACGCGGGCTTCGGCGCGGGAGCGGCCGCGGGCTTGGGCGCGGGGGCCGCTGCCGGCTTGGGCGTGGGGGCCGCCGCGGGCTTCGGCGCGGGAGCCGCGGCCTTCGCTGGCCGGGTCGGCTTGACCGGCTCCGGAGCCTTGCGGGTCATGCGCAGTTCCTCCGCTTCGAACGGAAGCTCGTCGTTGACCCCCTTGGGGCTGATGACGACCGTGTTCCCTTCCACGGAAACGACTTTCGCCGAACATCCGGCCTCGATACCGAGGCTCGGGGTGGCCTCGCGCAGGTACACGGTGGCGCGCTTGCCCTCGGCGACGGCTGCTGCCAGCGTCTCGAGGTTCTCCGCGGTGAGATGTTCCGGCGTTGCCGAGCCTGCTCCGGAACGACTGCGGGGCGGCATGATGGGGTCCTCCTGGTACCGAACGACTGCTTGCACCGCTACCTTCCCACAGGCACCCGACAGTCGTTGCGGCCCGCTCTGTCGTGGTTCATTCTTGGGCGACCATCACGAAAGGGGCGTGCGTTGGAACTCTCCGAGCACCTCGATCCCACTGTGCTCGGCCTCATCCAGTCGGAAGTGGAGCAGACCCTCCTGGGCGGCCCCCGCCGGTACACCCGCGAACAGGTCGCCGAAATCGCCGGGGTGCCCCTCGAACGCGCGCAACGCCTCTGGGTGTCGATGGGTTTCGCCATCGATGCCGACCCCGACGCGGCGATGTTCACCGATGCCGACGCTGCAGCACTACGGGGTCTGGTCGGTTTCGTCGACAGCGGCGCCCTGGCCCAGGACGCCGCAGTCGCCGCCACCCGGGCGCTCGGTCAGTCGATGTCGCGACTGGCGGAGTGGCAGGTCGCCGTACTCAACTCGCATCTGGCCGAGGAGCTCGCCGCCACCCACCTCGATGCCGGCACACTCGGCGAGCGTGCCCTGCGCGACGCCGTCGGAGCGCTCACCTCGGGGTTGCTGCCCACGGTCGAGGCACTGCAGTCGTACGTATGGCGCCGGCACCTCGCGGCCGCGACAGCGCGCAGGGCGGGCAGCGTCGGCGAGGACACCACGCACCGCACCCTCGTCGTCGGGTTCGCTGACATGGTCGGCTACACCAGCCTGACGCGCAGGATCCGGGTCGACGAGCTCGGTGCGCTGCTCGAGGACTTCGAGTCGCAGACCACGTCGGTCATCACGCAGGGCGGCGGTTGGGTGATCAAGAACGTCGGTGACGAAGTGATGTTCGCGGCGGAACACGCGTCCGACGCGGCCCGGATCGCGCTCGGCCTCCAGGAAGCGGCGCGCACGCACCCGGAGCAGCCGGATCTGCGGGTGGGTCTGGCGCTCGGTCCGGTCCTCGTCCGCTTCGGCGATCTGTTCGGCGAGGCCGTGAACATCGCCGCGCGGCTGACCAGCGCCGCCCGTCCCGGAACGGTGTTGGTCGACGCCGAACTGTCGGCGGCACTGGTGGACGACGACGGGGTCCAGTTGCGCTCGCTACGTCCCCTCCGCGTCCGCGGCTACTCCCGGCTGCGCGCCTTCGCCCTGCGGCCCGTCCGCGACCAGCGCTGAGTCTCGGGCCCGGCCGGCCTGCCGCGCCGCGAGGAAATCGTCGACGATCCGCACGCACGCATCGGGGCCGAGCGGCGCCAACGTCGCCAACCGGGTGAAGACGAGCGGCCCGACCAACTGTGCGAGGGCGAGGTCGTAGTCGAAGTCACCCAGCGCAGCCCTGGCCTCGTCGGTGCCGAGCACGCGGTCGAACGCCGCCCGATACTGCACGACGACGTGTTCGCGCAGCGACCGGAGCTCGGGCCGGCTCTTCCCCGGCCGGTCGCCCGCCTCGAGGTCCGACGCACTCGAATAGTCGTCGAGCGCGGGGCCCATCCCGAGCCAGCACAGCGCGGTGATGTGCATGGGAGCGTCCTCGATCATCCGTGCCTGCGCCGTGAGCAGTTCGACGAGTTGTTCACGCAGGCCACCGGAGACAGCGGTCTCCGGGGCCGGCGCCACGAGCTTCCCGAACGCCGCGGCCACCAGTTCGGTGCCACTGTCGAAATGCCGGTACAGCGTCGCGCGCGCCACCTTCGCGAGTTTGGTGACCGCGTCGATCGTCACCGCCTCGGTGCCGCCCTTGACGAGCAGTGTCGTAGCCGCGTCGAGCAACCGCGCCCGCGAGCGCGCCTTCCTGGGGTCCTGTTCGCTCGCCGACCCGTCGCTGTCGTCCGTACCCATCCGTCACCACCTTTTGTGGAACCACCAGTTCACCTACGATACTGACAGTCTTGTTTCCTAGGGGAGGCCCGCATGGCTGGAAAGTACACGGGAACGAACGACCGGATGACCTGGGGACAGATCTGGACTCTCACCGTGTCGTGTGCGGCGGTCGCCCTCGTCGTGGCCGCGATGGCGGCACTCAACACCGCACTCGCCGACCTCGCCCGGGACACCGGGGCCACCCAGGCGCAACTCACCTGGATCGTCGACGGCTACACACTCGCGCTCGCGTGCCTGCTGCTGCCGTCGGGCGCGCTCGGTGACCGCTACGGCCGCCGCGGCCTGCTCGTGATCGGACTGCTGCTGTTCGGGCTGGCGTCGGCGTCGCCGATCCTGCTGGACAGCCCCACCCAGATCATCGGCGCCCGCGCGGTCGCGGGCCTCGGCGCAGCGTTCGTCATGCCGGCGACGCTGTCGATTCTCACCGCCAGTTTCCCTGCGGCGCAACGATCCAAGGCCGTCGGCATCTGGTCGGGCGTCGCAGGATCGGGGGGCATCGCCGGACTCATCGGATCGGGCCTGCTGCTCGAGAAGTGGTCCTGGCACGCGATCTTCATCGGACTCGCGGGGGTGTCCGCCGTGCTGTTCGCTCTCGCGTTCACCATCCCGTCCTCGCGGGACGAGCACCCGTCGACGTTCGACATCCGCGGCGCGGTGCTGAGCGCCGGGGCGATCGGGCTCTTCGTGCTCGGCATCATCGAGGCGCCGGGGCGGGGCTGGCTCGACCCCTGGGTGCTCGCCGCGATCGCCGGCGGCCTGGCCGCCGGAGCGCTCTTCGCAGTCCTCGAGGCCCGCACCGAACACCCCCTGCTCGACGTGCGCCTGTTCGGCAACCGCACGTTCGGCGTCGGCGCGGTGTCGCTCCTGATGCAGTTCCTTGCGACCTTCGGTCTGTTCTTCCTCATCGTCCAGCACCTGCAGCTCGTGCTCGGCTACTCGCCGCTGCAGTCGGCGCTCGCGCTCGCACCGATCGCGGTGGTCGTCATCGGGCTGTCGGTGGCGGCGCCGTGGCTGATCCCGCGCATCGGCCTGCGGATCCTCACGTTCCTCGGGCTCGCCGTACTCGGCGTGGCGCTCGCACTGATCGGTCAGCTCGACGCCGGCAGCACGTACCGCGAGGTCGCCGTGCCGTTGCTGATCGCCGCTGTCGGCCTGGGCCTGTGCACCGCCCCGGCGACCACCGCGATCGTGCAGAACACGCCGGTGGCCAAGCAGGGTGTGGCGTCCGCCGTGAACGACGCCACCCGAGAGATCGGTGCCGCGATCGGCGTGGCCCTCGCCGGCAGCGTGCTCGCAGCCGGGTACGGACGCAACATCGCGCCCGCCGTCGATGCGGTACCCGAGCAGGCCAAGCAGCCGGTCGGCGACTCCCTCGCCGCCGCCCTCGAGGTGTCGAAACTGGCCGGCCCCCAGGGAGAGCAGCTTGCCGATTTCGCGAAGGAGTCGTTCCTCCACGGCATGCAGGAAGCCTCCCTGGCGCTGGCCGGCGTCATGTTCGTCAGCGCCGTCGCTCTCGGGTTGTGGGCCCCGGGCGGACGCGGCATCGCATCGATCGACGAGGCACCCGCGCACGAGGCTCTGGCCGACGTCGACTGACCAGGTCAGGCCTGGCGGGCCGCGCGGGGGACCGGCACGGGGATGGCGTCCAGGAGTTTCCGGGTGTAGTCCTGCGCCGGTGAGGCGTAGATCTGCTCGACGGTGCCGGTCTCGACGACCTCACCGGACTTCATGACCATGACCCGGTCCGCGATGACCTCGATCAGCGCGAGGTCGTGACAGACGAACAGGTACGCCAGCCCGAGCTCCTCCTGTAGGTCCCGGAGCAGGTTCAGCACCTGCGCCCGCACCGAGACATCCAGTGCGGCAACAGGTTCGTCGCACACGATCATCTCGGGCTCGAGGGTAAGCGCCCGGGCGATCGCGACGCGCTGGAGTTGGCCGCCGGAGAGTTCGGCCGGGTACCGGCCGAGGTAACGGGACCCGATGCCGACCTTGTCGAGCAACTCCCGGGCCCGCTGCGCACGAGCGGCCCGGTCGAGATCGGTGTGCACGATCAGCGGTTCGATCACCGCGTCCGCGACCGTCATCCGCGGATCGAGCGAGGAGTGCGGATCCTGGAAGATCATCTGCATGCCGCGCCGCATCTGGCGGAGTCGGGCGGGCTTGGCGGCGCGAACGTCCTCACCGTCGAACACGACGCTGCCCGAATCGGCTTCGATGAGCCGTAACACCATCCGTCCGACCGTCGACTTCCCAGCCCCGGACTCACCGACCACGGCCAGGCATTCCCCGGCGTCGAGGGTGAACGAGACGTCCTTGACCGCGTGCGTCCATCCGGTCCGGCGGCCCAGGAAGTCACGGCGGGTGGAGAACGACTTGGTCAGGTTCGCAACCTCGAGCAGACTCATGACGCGCTCACTCCTTCCAACTGCAGATCCGCCACGCGCAGGCAGCGCGCCGCCCGTCCGGGGGCTGTCTCGGCCAGCGTGGGATGCGTTGTGTCACAAAGGCCCGACCGGGCGTGGGTGCAACGGTCGTGGAAGTGACAGCCCGCCGGCCACTCCCCCGCCGCCGGGATCCGGCCCGGGATCGCCGTCAACCGCCGATCGTTACTGATGCCGGGACGTGGGATCGATGCCAGCAGCCCGGAGGTGTACGGGTGCTGGGGCGTGAAGAACACCTCGTCGGCGCGGCCGTCCTCGATCACCTCCCCCGCGTACATCACCACGACGCGTTCGCACAGTTCCGCGACGACGCCGAGGTCGTGCGTGACGAACAGCAGCGAGATACCGGTCTGCTCCTGCAGGTCCCGCAAAAGATCCAGGATCGTCTCCTGCACCGTCACATCCAGCGCGGTGGTGGGCTCGTCGGCGATCAGCAGACGCGGGTTGCAGGCCATGACCATCGCGATCATCACCCGCTGGCACATGCCGCCCGAGAAGGCGTGCGGGTACTCGCGCACCCGGTCCGCCGCCCGCGGGATCTGCACCAGCTCGAGCATCTCGACCGCACGCGCCATCGCCGCCTTGCGGTCCAGGCCGAGGTGCTTGCGCACCGACTCGGCGATCTGATCGCCGACGGTGTAGGCAGGATTCAGCGAGCGGATGGGCTGCTGGAAGATCATGCCCATTCCCGTGCCGCGCAGCCCCTGCCACTGTTTGTGCGGCCGCTTCGTCAGATCGAGGCCGTCGAATTCGACACTGCCGCGGGCGATCCGACCCCCGGTATCGCCGGTCAACCCCATCACCGCGAGTGACGAGACGGTCTTGCCGGAACCGGATTCCCCGACCAGTGCCACCGACTCACCGGCGGCGACGTCGAACGAGACCCCGTCGACCGCGGTCACCCACTGCTTGCGGCCGGCCGGGAACTGGACCGTCAGATCCCGCACCCGCAACAGCGGCGTGGCAGGGTCGACCGGGGCCCGGTCCGGGCGCACCAGCGTGTCAGTTGTTGCCATTGCGACTCCTCGTCAACGCCCGGCGCACACCGTCGCCGAGATACGTGAACGCCAGCACCGTCAGGAAGATCATCACGCCGGGCGGCCATACCAGATAGGGGGCCAACTGCATGTTCGACGCCGCCGTGGACAGCATCG
Organism: Prescottella sp. D32; assembly: GCF_037287305.1. Lineage (NCBI taxonomy): Bacteria > Bacillati > Actinomycetota > Actinomycetes > Mycobacteriales > Nocardiaceae > Rhodococcus > Prescottella sp. D32. The sequence goes on along the minus strand of NZ_JARBSW010000001.1, from coordinate 649,808 downwards.
AGCCCCAACTGGCCGCCGGCGCCTTGGCGCCGAGCCCGAGGAAGCTCAGACTCGCCTCCGCCGCCACCGCGGTGCCGAGCGAGACCGAGATGACCAGAACGATCGGCGGCATCACGTTGGGCAGGATGTGCCGCACGATCGTCCGGGACGTCTTACACCCCAACGCCACCGACGCCTCGATATAGGTGTCCCCGCGGACGTCCATCGTCGAGGCCCGCGCCACCCGGTAGAACCGCGGCGCCATCACCAGACCGACGGCGAGCATCGCGTTGGTGATACCCGACCCCAGCACCGCGACGATCGTGATCGCGAGCACCAGCGAAGGGGCGCTCATCAACGCGTCCATGATCCGGGTCAGCACCGTGTCCACCCAGCCACCGCGGTACCCGGCGATCACGCCCAACGGCAGCCCGAGTACCAACGCCAGCGCCACCGCCTGCAGGGACGCCTGCAACGAGATCCGGGCACCGTAGATCAACCGGCTGAGCACGTCCCGGCCGTAGTCGTCGGTCCCCAGCCAGTGCGCCGACGAGGGAGGCTGCAGCCGGTTCACCACGTCCTGCGCGTACGGGTCGTACGGCGCGATCAGCGGCGCGAAGACGGCCATCAGCACCAACAGCAGCACGAACGCACCGGCGATCGCGGTCACCGGCCGACGCCGTACGAACCCCAGGAAGCGGGAACCGAAACCGTTGCGGGACTCGACATCACCCGACATCGAGGAAGCAGTCGTCGTCGTCATGCGCGCACCTTCGGGTTGAAGTAGCCGTACGAGATGTCCACCAACAGGTTCACCAGCACCACCACGCACGTGGTGAACAACACGAACCCGAGCAGCACCGGAACGTCATGGTTCTGCACACTGTTGACCGCCAGCGAACCCATCCCCGGCATGCTGTAGATGATCTCGATCGTCACCGCACCGCCGAGCACCTCCGCCACACGGAAACCGAGGACCGTCACCACCGGGATGCACGCGTTCTTCAGTCCGTGCTTGAGGACGACACTCGCGGTGCCCAGTCCCCGGGCCTTCGCGTTGAGGATGTAGTCGCTGCCCATCACCTGTCCCAGGGCCGATCGCAACTGCAACGTCACCTCCGCCGCCGGCAGCAACGCCAACGCCACACCGGGCAGCACCAGGTGCTGGAACCAAGGCACCACACCGTCCGAGAGCGGCACGTACCCGAACGCCGGGAAGATCTGGTTCGACACCGCGAACAACGACACCAGCACCAGACCGAACCAGAACGCCGGGATGGCGATCGCGATCGACGCGATCACGTTGATCGCGCGGTCCACGACGCCACCCGGGCGCAGCGACCCGAGTACGCCCAACACCAGGCCGATCACCACGGCCAGCACCATCGCGAACCCGACCAGCGACAGCGTCGTCGCCATCCGCCGGAGCAACAGGTCCGCCACCGACTGGTTCGACAGCAGCGACACCCCGAGATCGCCCCGCAGCACCGACCCCACCCAGTCCAGATACCGCACGAACACGTTCTGGTCCAGATTCAGCGTCGTCCGCAACTCCGCCAACCGTTCCGGCGTCGCATCCTCACCCGCGAGGATGACCGCCGGATCACCCGGCGCCAGATCGATCAGCACGAAGATCAGGAACGGCACGACCAACAGCAGCGGAATCGCCGCCAACAAACGCCTACCGGCATAACGCAACATGGCTGCCCCTCAACAGGTGTCGATGACCGAAGGTGACGGCTACTTCGCGATCCCCACGTGGCGAATGTCGAACAGCCCGTTGTTCACCCAGGCGATTCCGTCGATGTCCGTGACCTTGTCGGTTGCGACGGTCGCATTGGTGAGGTTGCAGATCGGTACGAACATCGCCTCCTCGAGGGTCTGCTCCGCGATGTCCTGGTACATGGGTGCGCGCTCGTCCTGCGACAGAGTCGGGTTCGCGGCCTTCGTGGCGAGTTCCTTGATCTGCGGGTTGCCGTTCGACAGATCGTAGGGTCCCGTGATGTACGTGCTGACGGTCTCGGCCGGATCGACGCGCGGCGTGAAGCTGTTGGCGACCATGGACTGGAAGTCACCGGCCACGTATCGCGGTTCGTTCTGGCTGTTGGGCACCGGGTTGAGTTCGGCATCCAACCCCGCCGCCGCGAGCATGGACTGGATGACGTTGGCGGGCTTCTCCGTATTCGTGCCCGCGCCGAAGGTCAGCGTGATCTTCGGGGCTCCACCGACGCCCTGGACGAGGCTCTTGGCCTTGTCCAAATCGAAGGCGTACGGGTACTGGTAGGAGTCGTCCGCCGCCCAGCTGCCGGCCGGGAACAACTGCTGCCGAGGCGTGCACGTGTCGGAGAACAGGGCGCTGACGGCGGCCGGATCGATCGAGTAGGCCACGGCCTGACGCACTTCCGGCTTGGCCAGATCACCCTGCGCCCGCATGTACACACCGAGGACGTTGCGGAACGAGACCTCGTCGACCGCGAGGGTGCCGCTCTTCGCGAGCGACTGTGCCTCGACGACCTCGTTGGCGGAGCTGACCCAGCTGATGTCGACGGCGCCGGTCTTGAGGCCGTTCAACCGGGTGCTGGCATCGGGCATCGCCTTGATCTCGATCTTGGCCACCTTGCCGGCGTCCGGATCCCAGTTGGTGCCCTCGGCGCGTACGAGCGTGAGCGACTCCTCAGGCACATAGGAAGCGACCTCGTACGCTCCCGATCCGCTCTTCCCGGGATCGTTGCGGATGTCCGTGCCGGCCTCGATGAATTTCGGGCTGATCATCATTCCCGCGTTGTTACTGAAGACGCCCGGCAGCTCGACACCCGCGCCCGGCGCCAGCCGCAGCCGTACCGTGTGCTCGTCGACGATGTCGGTGCCCGTGATGCTCTTCAGCGCAGCCACCACCGTGCTGCCTTCCATCGTCTGGCCGCGCTCGATGTTGGCGACCACCGCGGCTGCATCGAACGGGGCACCGTCGTGGAACGTCACACCCTTGCGCAGCTTCAGTTCCAGGTACGAGCCGTCGGGGGCGAACTCCCACGACTCCGCAAGCCCGGGTTCGAGATTGCCGTCGGCGTCGACCACGGTCAGCCGGTCGAAGATGGGTGAGAGGTAGCCGTAGCCACCGACGCTGGTCTGCAGGTACGGGTCGAGATTTCGGGACGGTGCAGCCGTCGCGACCCGCAGGGTCGCGGACGTGTCGAGTTCGCCGGAGTTACCCGACGATGTCGGCGAGGACGACGCCCCGCCACCACAGCCGGCCAAGGCCACCGCGGCAACGGCTACCGCCGCCAGGTTCCGCGACCCACGAATCCAGTTGTCCCTCATTGTGTGTCCTCTCGAAGATCCGCGACCGGATCACCGATCACGTTGACGCGCATGTGCCGTATCGAGTTGCAGCAGGCGATCCACCTACCCGACTGTCGTGCAGTTCGGACGGTCCGCGCCGAGTCGAGGCGTCGTCTCGACGCTCTCGAAAACCAAGCAGCATCGTGTGTTTCCGATCTCACGCTGCTGTGATGACAATAACAGCACGCAACGCTCGTTGTGCAAGCGGAAACCGCAATATGGACACTCATCCGCGCAACCAGCGTCCCGCGCCCGAGATCCCGGCCCGGACAGCGCTGAGCCGGTACGCACCCACACGGTGTGTACCGGCCAGTTTCTGTTGGTCACAGCACTTTTCGAGAAGACAGCTACTACAGAGTAGCCAGAACCTCCACCCGCTTGACCTTGCCGGTCGCGTTGCGCGGCAGTTCCTCGCCCCGGAGGATCCACCGACTCGGAACCTTGTACCGAGCGATCCGCTCGGTCATGTACCCGGCCAACTCCTCTTCCGTCACCGGCGCATCGGAGTCGACGACGACGACCGCACAGACCTCCTCGCCGTAGTCGGCGTGCTCGGTCCCGACAACGATGCACTCGCGCACCGAGGGATGCTCCACGAGCACGTCCTCGACCTCGGCGGGATACACGTTCTCACCGCCGCGGAGAATCAGATCCGAACGGCGGCTGCTGATCCGGAGATACCCGTCCTCCATCGTCCCCAGATCACCGGTAGCCATCCAGCCGGTCTCGTCGATGGTCGCCGCGGTCGCCTCCGGGTTGTTCCAGTAGCCGAGCATCACCAGCGGACCCCGCAGGTAGATCTCGCCCTCCACGCCGTCCGGCACCGGCCGGCCGACCTCGTCCCGCACCTCGACCCGCATCGTCGGCACGGCCGTACCCACGGTGTCCGGCCGTTCCGCCAGGTCCGCGGCCGTCGCCAACGTGGCCGCCGACGACGACTCCGTCAACCCGTACGTGGTACCCAGCGACCGCCCCGCGGCCGGCAACACCTGCCGCAGTCGCTCCTTGAGCGCCGCGGACGACGGCGCCGAGCTCACCGAAATCGTCTGCAGTGACGACAGATCGTATGCCGACAGGTCGTGTTCGACCAGGCGGCTCACCATCGTCGGGACGGCACCCCAGTTCGTCAAGCGCTCACGTTCGATCAACCGCAGCACCCGATCGATGTCGAACCGGCCCGTGGTGATCACCGCGGTGTCTCCGAACGCCAGCCGCGGAACCGCCAGGTTGTGCAGCGCCGCGATATGGAACAGCGGCGTCGCCAGCAGGAACCTGCGCGCGCCGGGCGGCCGCCCCAACTCCGCCGCCAAGGCGTCGTTGAACCGGTGGAAGTCGACCGCGGCCACCATGTTCCGCTGCGAATGCGTCGCACCCTTCGGCCGACCCGTCGTCCCGCTGGTGAACAGGATCACCGCGGGATCGTCCTCGCCTACGTCCGGCACCGGAAGTTCCGCGCCCGGCTGCGCGGTCGACAGCGCGGGGATGTCGACCTCGGTCGAGAGCGCGGGGACGTCCACCGCACCCAGCAGCTCCCGCCGCGGCCCGTCGGCCACGATCAGCTTCGGTTCGGAAAGTTCGACACCGTAGACGATCTCCCGCGCCGACCACAACGAATTCATGCCGACCGTGATCGCGCCGAGCGCCGTGGCCGCCCAGAACGTCATGATCCACTCGGCGTTGTTCGCCGAGAGGATGGCAACCCGATCGCCCTCGCCTATCCCGTACCGCGTCCGGAACTCCTGGGCGAGCGAGGCCACCCGAGCCAGATGCTCGGCGAAGGTGAGGCGCAGGTCGTCGCACACCAGATACTCGGCATCGCCGTAGCGAGCCGACTCGATGAGCAGCTGATGCAGCGATCGGTGCCGGTTGCGGAAGACCGGCATCGCCGCGCCGCGCACCGGCTCCGGGGCGATCTCGAAGGCCGCACCCGGCGCCGTCAGCCGCGCGACGGCCGCCGCACGCGCATCGGGTACTGGACGAATCTCGGACATCACTGCACCTTTCCGGGGAAGGATCGTTCGGGGCCGGCCGGCGTGGGTCAGCGGATCGTGAGCTGGCCGCCGTCGACGTTCCAGGACTGGCCACTGACCCACGCCGCCTGATCACTGGCCAGGAAGACTGCGGCCCAGGCTACTTCGCGAGGGTGGCCCGCGCGCTGCAACGGAATGTTGGCTTCGACGTACCGCTGCCAGACGTCTGCGGGCCAGTCGTCGAGACGGCTGGTGGAGGTGACGCCCGGACACAGCGCGTTCACCCGGATCCCGGAGCGACCGAGCTCCTTGGCCATCGACGACGTCAGCGACTGGACCCCCGCCTTGGACGCGGCGTAGGCGGCGGTGTCTGCGCCGCCGGTCTTTCCGCCGATCGACGAGATGTTGACGATGCAGCCGCCGGCGCCCCGCTCGACCATCGCCCGCGCGAAGGCCCGGCTCATGAGGAACGTGCCCCGCAGGTTGACCCGGAGCACGCGGTCCCAGACATCGACGTCCAGCTCGGTCACCGGGACTCGGTCGCCGCCGCGGGAAGCGGCGGCGTTGTTGACGAGGACGTCCACGCCCCCGAACTCCGCCTGGACCTGCGCGAGCAGGGAGTTCACCGAATCCTCGTCGGCGACGTCCGCGACGACCGCGGTCGCCCGGCGTCCCAGCGCCCGGATCTCGTCGGCGACGGATTCGATGTCGCGCCAGCCCGCGGCCTTCTCCTCGTCGGTGAAGCGGTCCGGCGTGCGTCCCGTGCCGGTGACGACGACATCGCAACCGGCACGGGCGAGTTCGACGGCGATCTCCCGGCCGATCGAGCGCATCCGCCCGGCGCCGGTGACGACCGCGACCTTCCCGTCGAAACCCGTGAGCTGGGCGGGCATCAGATGCGCTCGACGATCGCTCCGGTTGCCATCGCACCGCCGGCGCACACCGCGACCAGTGCGCGTTCGCCGTCGCGGCGCTCGAGTTCGTCGATCACCGCGCCGATCAGCCGGACGCCCGACGAACCGACCGGGTGACCCAGGGCGATCGCACCGCCGTTCACGTTGAGCCGGTCCTCGTCGACACCGTGCACGCGGGCCATCGACATCGGGACCGCGGCGAACGCCTCGTTGACCTCGAACAGGTCGATGTCCTTGACCGACAGGCCGGTCCGGCCCAGCAGGTACTCGGTGGCCTGCACCGGACCGTCGAGCAGGAAGTGCGTCTCAGCACCGATCAGGCACTGCGCGACGATCCGGGCGCGCGGGCGCAGACCGAGCTCCCGGGCCCGGGTCTCGTCCATCAGCACCGCCGCGGCGGCGCCGTCCGAGATCTGCGACGACGTACCTGCGGTGTGCAGACCACCGTCGAGAACCGGCTTCAGCTTCGCGAGCGCCTCGAGCGAGGTCTCCCTCAGCCCCTGATCGCGCGACACCTCGGCGGGAGCACCGCCGTCGGTGCCGGGCGCCTTCACCGGGATGATCGCCCGGTCGAAGCGGCCTTCCGCCCACGCCTGCGCTGCGCGCTGCTGCGAGCGCAGACCGAACGCGTCGAGATCCTCACGCGCGAATCCACGCCGACGGGCGATTCGGTCGGCACCCTCGAACTGTGCCGGAATGTCCACGGCCCAGCCCGGCGGCTTGGGGCTGCCGACATCGCCCTTGATGTTCGACAGCAGCGGAACCCGGGACATCGCCTCGACGCCGCACGCCAGACCGGCGTCGATGACACCGGCCGCGATCTGTGCCGCGATCAACTGCACCGACTGCTGACCCGAACCACACTGGGCGTCGATGGTCGTCACGCCGGTCCGCTCCGGCAGGCCCGCATGCAACCACGCATTGCGGCTGACGTTCGACGCCTGCTCTCCGGCCTGCGTGACGCAGCCGCCGATCACCTGCTCGATCAGGGCCGGATCGAGGTCCAGGCGTTCGAGGATTCCGGACTGCACCGCACCCAGCAACTCCGCGGCGTGCAGTCCCGACAGCCAGCCACCACGTCGACCGATCGGAGACCTCGCCACATCCACGATCACCGGGTTACCCATTGCAGTCCTCCTCGAGCAGGCATCAGTGTGGAACGCGATTCTTGATACCGATGAATTCGATTTCGTTGTGGCGGGAGTCTCACTGGGTGGTAATCGCCTCGATCGAAACCGTGTTCTGATCATCGGATGTCGCCGGGCGCACGTGGGACCGGTCGAGGTCCTGGACGTCGCGCACCCCGAGGAGGGTCAGTCCGCGCGCGATCTCCTCGCGCAGGATCGTGAGCACGTGTTCGACGCCGCGCTCCCCGGCGACCGCCATGCCGTACAGGCACGGGCGGCCGACGAGCACCGCGTCGGCCCCGAGGGCGAGCGCCTTGAGCACGTCCGTGCCGCGGCGGATGCCGCCGTCGAGCAGCACCTCGGCGCGTCCGGCGACGGCGTCGGCCACCGCGGGCAGCGCCGCGACCGACGGCACGCAGCCGTCCAGTTGGCGGCCCCCGTGATTCGACACGACGACGCCGTCCAGTCCGAGGTCCACCGCGCGTGCCGCGTCCTCGGGCCGCAACACCCCCTTGAGGTGCACGGTGCCGTGCCAGTTGTCCCGCATCCAAGCCACGTCGTCCCAGTTCAGCCGCGACTGGACGAGCTGGCGCTCCTGGATCTCGATCGACGCGAGTGCCGCGGTCACACCATCTCCGGACGCGAGGTTGCGCCCGCCGATCCGCCGATGCTTCACGACGTCGTAGGCCCACCGCGGATGACGCGAGACGTCGAGCAGCCGACGCGGGGTGAGGACGGGCGGGACGCCCATCCCCTCCCGCCTCTCGCCCTCGCGGTTCCCGACAGCCGGGACGTCGACCGTCACGAACAGGGACCGGAATCCGGCCACCCACGCGCGGCGCATGAGAGCCGCGGCGACGCCGCCCGAACCGGGGTACAGCTGGAAGGCGTGCTTCTCGCCGGCGGCGTCCGCGATCTCCTCGACCGACCACGTCGACGCCGTGCTGACGACGCACCGGGTGCCGACGCGCTCGGCGGCCCGGATCGCGTCGAGGTCGCCGCTCCACCGGGTGAGTCCGTTGAATCCCGTCGGCGCCGTCAGTACCGGCATCGAGACCGGCAGTCCCGCAACCCGAGTGGACAGGTCGTGAGTGTCGTGCCCGGCCAGGACGCTCGGCACCAGCCACCAGTCGTCGAACGCCGACCGGTTGCCGGCCACGGTGCGCAGGTCGTCGGCACCGCCCTCGATGTACGACCACACCATGCGCGGGAGCTTGCGGCCCGCGGCGCGACGGTAGTCCTCGACGCTGAGCGGTTCTCCGGATGCGCGCCACTGCCAGTCGAATCCGAAGGCCCTCATCCCGACACCACCGCCCGGGACGGAGCGACGTACGCGGCGATCTTGCGTGCGGCCGCGGCCCAGCACCGGTCGAGCACGTCGTCGGTGATGCCCGCGGCATGCGGCGTCACCACCACGCCGGGTGCGGTCCACAGCGGATGCTCGACGGGGAGCGGCTCGGGATCGGTGACGTCGAGGATCGCATGCACCCGCCCACACTCCCCGAGAAGGGCTTCTGTGTCCACGAGTTCACCGCGTCCGGCGTTGATCAGCACCGCATCGTCCTTCATCGCGCCGAGGAACCCCGCATCCACGAGGTGCACCGTCGAATCATCAAGCGGCAGAGCCAGGATCACGACGTCCCGGTCGCCGAGCACCGCCCGGCCCTGCGTGAAGTCCACGACACCCGCACGCGCCGTCCGGCCGACGAGGGTGACCGTGCAGCCGAACGGTTCGAGCCGTCGTCGAAGGTTCTCACCGATGTCGCCCGCCCCGAACACCAGGACGCTCCGACCCGACAGTGTCCCCGTGCGGTGCGCCTCCCACTGCCGGTCCCGCTGCTTGGCCCGGTAGCCCGCGAGATCCCGGACGTGGGCGAGCAACTGCGCGACGACCCACTCCGCGACCGCGCCGCCGTGGGCCCGGTCCGCGTTCGAGACCGTCACGCCCTCGGGCACGACCCCGGTCCAACGTTCGACTCCCGAACTGAACAGCTGCACCATCCGCAGGCGCGGCAACCGGGCGAAGAGGGAACCCGCCCCGGCCGGATCGAGTCCGTTCGCGACGAGTATCTCGGCATCGGCCGCGCCGTCCGGGACCTGTGGGCACTTCGGGTCGTACACCACCGCGCTCACGTGCGGGATGCCTGCGAGAGCGGCCACGCCGCGCGCGTCGGGGACGAGTACCACCGTGCGCGTCATCGGTCGGCGTCGCTGTCCGCGCGGCGGGCTGCCACCCAGCCGAGGATGTCGGCGGGCCAGATGGGCCGTGACTGCCGCCGGTAGTGCTCCCACGTGGCCTCGAGCACTTCGGATTCGGTACATCCGGCGAGCAGTTCGGCCCAGTAGTACTCGTCGAGCCGCTCTCCCGGCGGCCGTCGCTCGACACCGGAGATGATCCGGATGACCTCGCGGCAGGTGAAGATGTCGGCAGGACGGGCCGCGGCGCCGGGCTCGGGCTCCGCGCCCGACCCCTCCGCCACGTCCGTCGTGAACGTCTCGGTCATCGCGGCCGCGACAGGATCTTCTGCGCGAGGACGGGATCGGCCCGCATCTCCTTGCGCACCGCGGCCTCCCAGAAGCCGTGGAAGCCGTTGCCGTCGTTCTTCAGCTGCCGGTCGAGCCACCAGTCCGGCAGCGACGTCTTGTCCGGTCCGCCGGCGACACGGACCATCCACGCGTTCTTGCAGCGCTGTTCGAGCGCCACCGCGCGGAGGAAGACCGCCTTGGCCGTGTCGGCGATGACGAAGACGCCGTGCCCGCCGAGCAACGCCCGGTCGGCGTCACCGATCGCGCGGACCGCCTTCTCGGCTGCCTCCATGCTGTTGACGGCGCCGTCGTACTCGTCGACGAGAACCACCTCGCCGCCGCCCAGGCTCGAACTCTGGTCGTACGCGGGCGGCACCTCCTTGATGTCGCCCCACACCGTGCCGTACTCGGAGTGGTTGTGCAGCGCCCACACCACTTCGGGACGGGCGTTGTGCAGCGCGAGGTGCAGCGGGATCCCGAGCGGTACCGGCCAGTCGCCCTCGATCAGGTTGCCCTGCAGATCGATCCGCAGCAGATCGTCCGGACAGACCTCTTCCCACGTCAGTAGCCACGGGTTGCACAGCAGGGTGCCGTCACCGAGGTTGTAGGTGATGTGGCCGGCCAGGTGGTCGCGGTACCCCTCGTTCCAGAGGGTGCGGCCGAGCATGACCATCTCTTCCCGGGCATCGAGTTCCGGGATCAGACGGTCTGCGGTGGGTGTGAATTCCAACGAAGTATCTCCTCTCGTGATACGAGGCGCGACGGCCTCGGTTGACGCTCAGTCGAGTTCGCCGCACCGCCACGGTTCGAGGAACTCTGCGATCGCACGCCCGACGTCGTCGGGAGAGTCGTCGATGAAGAAGTGCCCGCCCGGGAGGGCACGGCCGGTGACGTCGCGGGCGAATCGCCGCCAGACGTTCAGCGGATGCTCGCGCCGGGTGAGCGGTCCCCGGTCACCCCACAGGACGAGCACCGGGCACGGGATCCGGCGACCGGCGTCGAGTGCGTCGTGCTCGAGGTCGACGGACGCGCCGGCGCGGTAGTCCTCGCACGTCGCGTGCACCACCGCCGGATCCCGGAAGTGGGACTTGTAGTGCTCGATGTCGTCCGCGGACATCGAGGTGCCGGCCCCGCCCGCCAGGCCGAGCACGTTGTCCATCCACGCGTCCGGGTTCGCGTCGATGAGCTGTTCGGCCAGCGCGTGTGGCCGGATCAGGAAGAACCAGTGGAAGTACATGGTCGCCAACTGCCGGTCGGTGGTGGCGTAGACCTCCGAGGTCGGCAGGATGTCGAGCAGGGCGGCCTGGACCACCCGATCGGGGTGATCGAGGCACATGCGGTGCACCACGCGCGCACCCCGGTCGTGGCCGGCGACCGCGAAGCGCTCGAACCCCAGGCTGCGCATGACCTCCACCTGATCGACGGCCATGGCCCGCTTGGAGTACGTCGTGTGGGCGTCGTCGCCTGCCGGCTTGCTGCTGTCGCCGTAGCCCCGCAGGTCCGTCGTCACGACCGTGAAGCGGTCGGCCAGAGCGTCCGCGACCCGCCGCCAGACGCGGCGGGTCTGCGGGTAGCCGTGCAGCAGAAGCAGCGGAGGGCCCGAACCGACCACCCGCGTGGCGATCTGCACTTCGCCCACGTCGACGAGCAAGCCGCTACCCCTCAGTCCCGGGGGAGAACGATCTCGGGCAACGGGTGCCGGTACAGCTTGGCGGCGTTCTCGCTGCACATCATTCGCATCTCGTTCGCCGGGATGTCGCCCCAGTAGTTCTCGAGAACGCTCTGCGTGTGCGGCCACGTGCCGTCACCGTGCGGGTAGTCCGTCTCGAGCATGATGTTCTCGACCCCGATCACGTGGCGCAGCGCGATGGTGGACGGGTCGTCGAGCGTGCAGAACCAGAAGTTGCGACGCAGGATGTCCGCCGGACGCTCGTCCCAGCCGAGGCCGTAGCCGGACCGGTCGATGATGTTGTCCAGCCGGTCGATCAGCATCGGCACCCAGCCGATGCCGCCCTCGCTCATCGCGATCTTCAGCGTCGGGTGATCCTTGGGGTAGCCCGACCACAGCCACTCGCTGCATGCACCGAGCGAGAGCTGCCCGAACATGGTGGCGCCCAACTGCAGTCCCGGCGCGCCCTGCGGGTACTGGTACATGCCCGAGCTGCCGACGTGCAGCGAAATCACGGTGTCGGTGTCGACGCAGGCCTGGATGATCGGATCCCAGTGATCGCGATCCCACAGGGACGGCAGACCGATCGCGTGGGGACGCTCCGGGAAGGTGACCGACGTGAAGCCACGCGCCGCGTTGCGCTCGATCTCCTTGACCGCCTCGACCGGATCGGTGAGGTAGGTGATGCCACCGGGGATCACGCGGGTCGGGTACTCGAGGTGCCACTCGTTGTAGATCCAGTCGTTCCACGCGCGCACTGCCGCGATGCCGACCTCCTTGTCGGACGCGTGCGCGAAGACCCGGCCACAGAACCCGGTGATCTGCGACGGGAAGTTGAGCATCGCCCAGATGCCGCCCTTGTCCATGTCCTTGACGCGGGCATGGATGTCGTAGCACCCCGGACGCATCTGGTCGAAGCGGAAGGGCTCGTACTTCACCGATTCCTTGCGGCGGCCGGCGACGGCATTCATGCCCACCTGCGAGTAGATGTTGCCGTCGAACTCCCAGACCTGCGAGCCGTCCTCGCCCTCGAGGATTTTCGGGCCGCGGTCCTTGAGCGACGCGGGCATCCACGTCTCGAACAGGTGCGCCGGCTCCACCACATGGTCGTCGACGGAGATGACCGTGAACTTGACCTCGGCCGGTTCCGGCTCGGGGTTGAAGAGTTCGGGATCGAGTTCCTGGTTGACAGCCGTCACGGCACGCTCCTTCGCGAGATCGCGTCGACGAGGCTTCGATGGGGCACCTTGCCGACGTAAGTATCACTATGCGATAGTGAGTATCACTTGCAGACACACAGTAGGGGTGATCCACATCTCAGTCAAGACACTGGGCACCCTCGCGCGCGGACTCCGCGTCGTCGAGGCCGTCGCCGAACACCAGCCGATCGGATTGACCGAACTCTCCCGCGTCCTCGACGAGGACAAGAGCGCACTTCAGCGCACGCTGGCGACCCTGCACGACGCGGGATGGATTCGCCCGCTTCCCGATTCACCTCCCCGCTGGGAGGTGTCGACCAAACCGTTGATCGTCGCGGGCCGCGCGCTCACGTCGTCCCCGCTGCCGGTGCGCGCCCGCGCACTGCTGGGCTCGCTGCGCGACGCGACGGGCGAGACGGCCCACCTGGCGGTCCTCGACAACTCCACGATCGCCGTCGTCGACGTCGCCGAGGGCAAGCAGATCGTCCGAACGACACTGCAGGTGGGACAGATCCATCCGGCCGGAACGAGCGCCGCCGGCCGCGCCATCTGCGCCCTGCTCGACCCGGACGCCCGCGCCGACGTCACGCCCGACCCGGCGACGCTCCTCACCGACGACGACTACGCCGAAATCCGCGCCCGCGGCTGGTCGCTGTGCGAGGGCGCCGTGCAACCCGGTTCGACGAGCATCGCCGCCGCGGTCACCGACTCGACGGGACTCCCGGTCGGCGCGGTGATCGTGAGCGGGCCGGAAACCCGGCTCACACCGGACCGTTACGCCGAGATCGGCGCACTCGTGCGCGACGTGGCCGCCGAACTGAAGGGGGCCCGCCAGCGCTGATCAGCCCGCGATCCGCGTGCCACCCATTGCCATCGTGACAATCGCCATTGTATGGTTCGGCTAACAGTAACCGACCGTCACACACAGATGGCTCGCCGCGACCGCGGCGATGACAGGAAGAGGGGGCGTCATGACCACTGCGATTCCGTCGACCCGCACGGCACCACCGGTGTCCGATCGCGAGGAGACCGCGCGGCGCCTGCTCGCCTCGTCCGCCCGCAAGTCGTACGACCCCATGGTCGAAGTGGACTGGAACGCGCCGCTGCCCACCGACAAGTTCGGGCTCACCCCGGAGTGGAGCACGCTGTACGGCACCGCACTGTGGGACGAGATGACCGACGAGCAGAAGATCGAGCTCACCAAGCACGAGGCCGCGAGCGTCTCGAGTGTCGGTCTGTGGTTCGAGATCCTGCTCATGCAGATGCTCCTGCGCGACGTCTACGGCCGCGACAAGCATTCGCGCCACGTGCAGTTCGCGCTCACCGAGGTCGCGGACGAGTGCCGCCACTCCGTGATGTTCGCGCGCGCCGGCGAGAAGTTCGGGATGCCCGACTACGGCCCGATCACGTTCATCCACCGGGCCGGCCGACTGTGGGGCGGGCTGTTCCGCGGCGCCAACGCGTACGCGAGCGTCATGGCGGCCGAGGAGATCCTCGACATGATGCAGCGCGACTTCATGAAGGACGAACGCGTCCAGCCGATCACGCGCACCGTCAGCAAGATTCACGTTCTCGAGGAGGCGCGGCACATCCGCTTCGCCCGTGAAGAGGTCACACGCCGCCTGCAGGGCGCTTCCCGTGCCCGCCGCGCCTTCGAGCGCGTCAGCACCGCCGCAACCGTCTACTTCGTCATGAAGAGCATGATTCACCCCGACGTGTACGTGAACGCCGGTCTCGACAAGGAGCGCGCACTCGAGGTCGCGCGCACCAACAAGCACCACCACGACAAGATCCGCACGTCGGGTTCGAAGCTCATGAGCTTCCTCGACAGCGTCGGCCTGGTCGGCGGGCCGTCCAAGGTGCTGTACAAGAAGGTCCACCTGCTCTGACGGGCAGGGTCACGGCGCGAGTGCGCGGTGTGCGAGCAGGGGGAGGTCCCGCGCACCGCGCATTTCGCGTCTTCCGGGTCGATTACCGTCGTGCGGCGGGCCGACTGCATTCACCCGATACCGCCTGACGCGACCGAGACGCGCCGCCGCTCGTTACGGTGACGTTTCCGGTTCGCCCACCGGACCGACGGTCGTGCCCACCACGCCACCTCCCGTCGATACTCGGCTCCTCTCAACGGGTTCACCGGACCCGACTCACCGAGACCTGGAGCCGCCATGACGACCGAAAGCCCACCCACCCCCGAGTGTCTCGCCGTGACCTGCGCGAGCGGCGTCGCCACCGTCACGATCGATCGGCCTCCCGCCAATGCGTTCGATCCCGCGTTGATCGCCGAACTGCTCTCCGTCCTTCCTCCGCTCGCCGCCGATCCCGACGTCCGCTGCATCGTCGTGCGCGGGACGGGTCGATTCTTCGTCGCCGGTGCCGACATCCGCGTCATGCGTGAGCTCACCGAGGAGACGCAGCGTGCGATGCGGCCGTGGACCGATGTGCAGAAGCTCCTCGAGTCCGCACCGAAACCCGTTGTCGCAGCGCTGAACGGACATGCGCTCGGCGGCGGTGCGGAACTCTCCCTCGCGTGCGACGTCCGGGTGATGACGCAGTCGGCGACCATCGGCTTCCCGGAGATGGGGCTCGGGCTCTTCCCCGGCGCCGGTGGCAGCCAGCGACTGCCCCGGCTCCTCGGAGCGCATCGCGCGAAGCTCCTCATGATCCAGGGGGCACGGCTCTCCGCCACCGAGGCCCTGGACATCGGCCTGGTCGACGAGGTCGTCCCCGACGACCGATTCGATTCCCGCATAGACGAACTCGCAACCGAGTTGGCCGCGAAACCGACGCGCGCGATCGGGATGCTCAAGCACATCGTGGAAGCAGGCCGCACGCTTGCGCTCGACGAAGCGCTCGATGTCGAATTCGCCGCCGTTCTCGAACTGATCCGTACCCGCGACACCGCCGAAGGACTGCAGGCCTTCCTCGACAAGCGGGCACCGTCGTTCACGGGCCGCTGAGCGCGCACCGATCCCCCCACCACGAAGGAAACCCATGACATCCAGATTCCGGCGCCGCGCACTCGCCGCCGTCGCGGCACTCGCCGCAGTGACCGTCGTCGCCACCGCATGTTCCCGGCCGGCGTCCGAGTCGGCGGCGTCCGCCCCCGACGGGCTCGTCCGCATCTCGGTCGGCGTCGATCCGTCGTACGCACCGTTCTTCGTCGCCGAGAAGGAAGGCCTGTTCGAGGCCGCCGGCCTGAACGTGCAGATCATCCAGACCGAGGGCGGCGCCGCGAGCGCCCAGAATGTCGTGGCCGGCACCTCCGAGATGTCCGGCAACGCCGACTCGACCGCGTTGACGGTGATGGCCGCCAACCCGACCCTGCGCGCACTCGGTGTCTACGAGGAATCCGACCGCTACTTCCAGGTGGTGCTCCGCCCCGGCGTCACGCCGCAGTCGATCAAGACCATGGGCGTGTTCCCCGGTATCGGCCTGTACTTCACGGACGCCTACCTGCGCAGTGTCGGCCTCGACCCGGCGGCCGTGAAACTGGTGAGCACCAGCCCGCCGGAACAGCCGGCGCTGCTCGCCCGCGGCGACATCGACGGCTTCATCTCGTTCGATCCGTGGGTGGCGCAGGCCGTCGCCACCGGGGGCCGCGTCGTCGGCACCAGCGGCGACTTCGGCGCCCGGTACTCGCAGTGGCTGCTCACCTCGGAGTCGTGGCTGGCCGCGAACGAGGAACTGGCGGCCCGGGTCTTCGCGGTGGTCGCCGACGCGGCAGCGATCGTGAACTCGGATCCCGACCGCGCGGCCGCGGCGATCTCGTCGGCGATCCAGATGGATCCCGCGGAGGCGAAGCGCACGGTGACCCAGATCGACTTCGTCGGACGCGACTTCACCCCCGACGACACGGCCCGCGCCGACGACCTGGTCACCTTCTTCCGCGACCAGGGCAAGATCACCGGTTCCGTCGACACCGACACGGTGATGCTGCACGGCTGGGTGTCCGAGCACACCGACACCGAATGATCGATCCGTTCTGCCGGCCGGATCGCGCCCGGTTCGGTCAGCAGAACGGAATCGTTTCCCGGGGCCCGGCATCGCCATAGTGTCGGCGCACTCACCGAAGAACCCGCGTCACCGATCGGAGCAGCCGTGGTCGAATCCGCAATCCGGGTGGTCGAACTCTCGAGCCCCTTCACCCGCTTCGCCGGACGGATCCTCGTCGGCCTCGGCTACGACGTCGTGCTCGTCGAACCGGCCGACGGCGATCCCAGCCGGCACGAGTTCGGCGGGCACGCGTACGGCCACTGGCACGCCGGAAAGAAGTCCGTCGTAATCGATCTCGGATCGGACACCGGACGCGGTGACCTCGCCCGGTTGGTCGCCGCATCGGACGTCTTCCTCGACGGCAGCGCCCCCGGTGCCGAACCGGTATCGGTGCCCGCCGATTCGACCGTTCATGTGCGGGTGACCCCGTTCGGCGTCGACGGACCGCGCAGGGATTGGGCGGCAACGGATCTCACCGTCGCCGCCCTCGGTGGCATGCTGGCCCAGGTGGGTGACCCGGACGGCCCTCCTCTGCTGCTTCCCCAGGGGCAGGCCGAGCAGCTGGCGGGCGTGAACGCCGCGATCGGCGCACTCCTCGGTCTGCGCGCACGTCGGCTCGGCCCGGTACCGGCGATCGACGTCTCCGCGCAGGAGTGCGTCGCCGCGAGCCTCGAGGCGGGGACGCTCGCGTATCTGCACGAGGACCGGGTACCGCCGCGGCCCGGACGGGTGCACCCGCTGGTGCCGCACGGGTTGTTCCGTGCCGCCGACGGCTTCCTGGGCGGCGGGCTGGGCGGCAGTCCCCGCATGTGGGACGCGCTGCTGGCCTGGCTCGTCGAGGAAGGCGCGGCCGACGACCTCACCGACCCCCGCTGGGGCGATCCGGTGGAGCGAAAGCATCACCAGGAACACGTCTTCGAGGTGGTGCAGCGCTTCCTCGACAAGTGGACGAAGGAAGAGTTCGCGGTCGTGGCACAGTCTCGCAAGCTACCGTGGTCGGCCGTCGATCGGCCGGACGAGTTGCTCGTCAACCCGCAGCTGAACGACCGCGACTTCTTCGTCGACGTAGTCTCGTCCGACGGCGTGACCCGCGATCTCGGCTTCGGTTTCGCGTTCCCCGAGGGGGCGCGCGCCCGGGATCTCGTGGTGGCGGAGCCGGGTGAGCACCAGGCCCTGCTGGACGACTGCCGGGACCCGGAAATCCGGTCGCCCGAGTTGAATTCGAGCACCCTTCCGCTCGACGGCATCAGAGTGCTCGACCTGACCTGGGTGCTCGCCGGACCGTACTGCACCCGCATCCTCGCCGATCACGGAGCCGACGTCGTCAAGGTCGAGTCGCTCGGCCGGCCGGATCCGACGCGGTTCGCGCCGTTCATGCACCTGTCCCGTGGACCGCACGACGACCCGGACACGAGCGGGTACTTCAACGACGTCAACCGCAACAAGCGCAGCATCACCCTCGACACCCGCTCCCCCGCCGGCCTCGAGGTCCTGGCCGACCTGATCGCGCAGAGCGACGTCGTCGTGGAGAACTTCAGTTCCACCGTCATGGAGAAGATGGGCTTCGGGTACGAGCGGCTGCGCGAACTGCGCCCCGACATCGTGTACGTCTCGATGTCCGGCATGGGCCACACCGGACCGCGCAGCGGTTGGGTGTCGTACGCCGACATCGTCTCCGCCGCAACGGGCTTGACGGCCCTCACCGGCTGGAGCAGCGACCAGGTGGTGGGCGTGATCTACGGGCACGGCGACATCGTGGCGGGACTGCAGGCCGCGACCGCCGTCCTCGCCGCACTCGAGCACCGGGACCGCACGGGTCGCGGCCAGCACGTCGACCTGTCGCAGTTGGAGGCGATGGCCTCGCATATGGGCACCAGCGTCGTGCAGGCGACCGGCACCGGACGGTTCCCGGTCCCGATCGGCAACGCGCACCCCACGATGTCGCCGCACGGGGTCTTCCGGTGTCTCGGCCCGGACCGCTGGTGCGCGATCGCCGTCCGCGACGACGCCGACTGGCGACACCTCTGCGACGTGCTCGGACGTCCGGACTGGGCGGACGACGACAGGTTCCGCACCGCGGCGGGACGGCGCGAACACGGAACCGAGATCGCCGACGCGATCGCGACGTGGACGGCGCCCCTGCCCGCCGAGACGGTCGCCGACCGCCTCCAGTCCGCCGGAGTTCCCGCCGGGGTCGTCCAGAACGGCCGCGACCTGGTCGAGAGCGACCCACACCTGCGGGCACGCGGGTACTACGTTCCCGGCGACCATCCCAAGGTCGGTCGCTTCCTGCACGAGGGCGCACCGGTGCGGGTGGGCGCCGCGGTGACCGTCCGCCGAGCGGCGCCCCTGCTCGGCGCGGACACCGATGACGTGCTCCGCGACGTCGCCGGGTATCCGCCCGCGACCATCGCCCGGCTGCGTGCCGACGGCGTGCTGACCTGACCCTCATTCCACGGCCCACGGGCCGACTTGGTTTTCGAAAGATCCAGAAGGAGAACACATGCGCGCCGCCCGGCTCCACAGTTTCGGACAGGCCCCCGTGGTCGACGACGTCGACGTGCCCGCCCGCGAACCCGGCCAGACCCTCGTCCGGATCGATGCGGCCGCACTCGGTCACCTCGACATGACGGTCGCGAGCGGCAACTTCGACGTCCGCCCTCGACTGCCGCACATCGGCGGCACGGACGGTGCCGGCACCGTCGTCGAGTCCGACACCTTCGAGCCCGGGACCCCGGTCCTGGTGCGCGGCGGCGGCGTCGGCTTGTTCAAGAACGGCTGCTGGGCCGAGTTCGTGGTGGCCTCGGACAAGGCATTCACCCCGTTCGATTCGGGACTCGACCCCGCGGTCGCGGCAACCTTCCTGCTGCCGAGCACCACCGGCTACGTCGCCGTTCACGATGTTGCCGACGTCCGAGTGGGCGAACGCGTGATCGTCGCGGGAGCCTCCGGCGCGGTGGGGGCGATGGCCGCCCAGTTCGCACAGCTGGCGGGGGCGTCCGAAGTGATCGGGGTGGTGCCCCGCGAGGATCAGGTCGCGCTGCTGCCGGAGGGGGTTCGGCCGATCGTCGGGCGCGGCGCGGAGGTGGCCGAGGCCCTCGGGCCCGATCCGGTCGCGGACGTCCTGATCGACACCCTCGGCGGGGACGCGCTGCCGCACCTGCTCGCCCGTGTCGTGCCGGGCGGGCGAGCCGCACTGATCGGCTACACCCTCGGCACGCAGCTCACGATCGACCTGCCGAACTGGCTGCTCAGTGACGTTGCGATTCTGCCCGTCAACATGATTCGCAAGACCGCCCGCCAAGCCGAGCTCGCCCCCGACATGATCGCCCGCCTCGTGGCCGGCGACATCCGCCTCGCGGTCCAGCAGTTCCCGCTCGACGACATCGCCGACGCGTTGCAGCTGATGCGCGAGGGCAAGGTCGCCGGCCGTGCCGTCGTCGTTCCGTGACGATGTGACCGGGGCACTGCCGCTGCCGGACCCGATGACGATCCCGGCACTGCTCCTCGACCGTGCCGCCCGACGCGGTAACCACACCGCGCTGCGGGTGGACGACGTGCGAGTGACCTACCGCGAACTGGTGGACCGCGCGGGCGCCATGGCCGGGTCGCTCGCACGTCGCGGGATCCGGCGTGGTGACCCCGTCGCCGCGATGACCACGAACCGCGTCGAGGCGATCGATCTGATCCTCGGGTGCGCCTGGCTCGGTGCCGTCGCGGTGCCGCTGAACACCGCCTTCCGCGGTGACGCGCTGCGTCATGTCCTCGCGGTGTCGGGTGCCCGGCACGTACTGGTCGAACCCGAGTACGTCTCCCGCGTCGCGGGAGCCGGTTTCCGGGGCGAGCTGTGGATCGTCGGCACCGAACGGACGCCGCAACCGAATTCGCGGCCGTTGCCGCCGGTCGAAGGGCTGTCGGCCCTCTCCCCCGCGGCAGTGCTGTTCACCTCCGGCACCACGGGGATGCCGAAAGGCGTGGAGTGTCCGCACGCACAATTCCTGTGGTGGGGGCAGGGTGTGGGCGCTTCACTCGGCCTCGGTCCGGACGACGTGCTCTACAACGGCCTGCCGCTGTTCCACACCAACGCCATCAACGCGTTCTTCCAGGCCGTGGTGACGGGCGGCACCTTCGTTCTCGGCCGGCACTTCTCGGTGCGCGAGTACTGGCGCCGCGTCGCCGACGCCGACGCGACCGTCGTGTATCTGCTCGGCGCGATGGTCGCCATGCTGGCCGGTCGTTCGCCGTCCCCGCACGATCGCGCGCATCGGGCGACCCGGGCGCTCTCTCCCGCGACACCCGAGCGGCTGTGGCGGCCGTTCCGGGAACGGTTCGGTGTCGAGCTGATCGACGGATTCGGAACCACCGAGACGAATCTGGTGCTCGGGACCGTTCCCGGTGACCGGCGCGCGGGCTACCTCGGCACGGTCATGCCGGGATACGACGCGCTCGTCGTCGACCCGGCCGGGGGCCCCGTCCCGGACGGCACCCCCGGCGAACTGCTGGTGCGCACCGAACTCGACGGCGCCTTCGCGCTCGGCTACCTCGGTGACCCGCCCGCCGCGCCCGGAGCATGGCTGGCCACGGGCGACCGCGTGGTGCGGGACGCCGACGGCTGGTTCCGATTCGTCGACCGGATCAAGGACGTGATCCGCCGGCGCGGGGAGAACATCTCGTCGACCGAGGTCGAGGACGTGCTCGCGCAGCATCCCGCGGTCGCGCAGGCGGCGGTGTTCCCGGTCCCGTCGCAGTTGGCCGAGGACGAGGTGATGGCGGCGGTCGTCGTGCGGCCCGGGCACCGCGTCGAACCCGCCGAGCTGTGCCGGTTCGCCGAGCCCCGTCTCGCCTACTTCGCCCTGCCCCGGTACATCGACGTCGTGGACGCGCTACCGCTCACGGAGACGGGCAAGGTGCGCAAGGCGGCGTTGCGGGAACGCGGCATCGGGCCGCACACGTGGGACGCGGAAGGGGCCGGGATCGCTAGCGGCCGCTGACCGCACCACCTACTTGCCGCAACCGTTGAACGAACACATCGTGGGGCTGCAGGCCATTCCCCGCGCGAGGTCGGCGGGGGCGTGCGTGCACTTCATCGCGTGCAGCGCGCGGCTGATACCCATTCCCGCGGTACGCAGCGCACCGGTCACCCGGCTGACGTTGAGCCGGACCGTCGGGCCGGTCACCGACAGTGCCCCGGCAATCGTGGTGGGACCACTGAAGACCGGAACCGCGACACTCATGTAGCCGAGGCGTGTCTCCTCGACCTCGACCGCCAACTGTTCCTTGCGCATCCGCTCGAGCTGCTGACGCAGGACCGACACCGACATCGTCGTCCGCGCGGTGAGCGCGGTGAAGCCCTGCTCGACCACCTCGTCGAACACCGACTGCGGTGAGAACGCCAGGATCATCTTCCCGGTGGCCGTGCAGTACAACGGGAGCCGGCCCGCGACGCGGGATTGCTGGTTGAGCCCGCGGTGGCCGATGATCTTCTCGATGTAGAGGACGTCGATGCCGTCGCGCACCGCGAAGTGCACGGTTTCCTGCGTCGCGAGCAGCAGGTCCTCCATGTAGGGGAGCGCCGCGTCACGGAGGATCCGCTGCCGGGGCACCAGCTGCCCCAGCTCGAACAGACGCAACCCCAGGCGGTACTTCGTGCCGGCCCGCTCGAGCAGACCCCACTCGACCAGTTCCCCCGCGAGACGGTGCACCGTGGCCTTCGCGACCCGACTGCGGCGCGTCAACTCGGTGAGCGAGAGATCGCTGTGGTCGCTGTCGAAGGCGTCGAGGATCGAGCGGGCCTTTCCCAGCACCGACGACATCTCACCGCCCTGTCCTCGCGCCGCCTGGATCGGCACCACCGAACCGAGATCGACCGATCGCTGCATCGCTGTCGTCACTGCGGCCTCCTGACACTCTGGGGCTCTCCCCGACTCGGAGGTCCGAGCGGTGTAGCCCTGTCGGTGCCAGTGACGCTAGGGACCAAAGTCCCGAGACGCACGTCACACGTTCCGTCCAGCGGACCGGTTTCACAGGGTTTACATATGCCGCGCGACCAGGGTGTCCGCCGTCACCGGCGAGGCGGTGGTGTTC
This sequence comes from Prescottella sp. D32, assembly GCF_037287305.1. Lineage (NCBI taxonomy): Bacteria > Bacillati > Actinomycetota > Actinomycetes > Mycobacteriales > Nocardiaceae > Rhodococcus > Prescottella sp. D32. The sequence goes on along the minus strand of NZ_JARBSW010000001.1, from coordinate 627,008 downwards.
ACATTCGCCAGGAACTCGCACACCGCTGTCGCGACCCGGTCCGCGTGCCGTTCGACGAGGGCCACGGTGCCGTCCTCGATCACGACCTCCGCCACCGACGGTGCCCCGATGAGGTGCTCACGCAGCTTCGGAAGGGCCGGCATCGAGAACGGATCGGCACCCGCACCGATCAGCAGGACCGGAACCGTGACGGAGCCGATCCGTTCCTCCATCCGGTACCGACCGCACGCACGGTGTCCCTCGGCCGGATCCACCCCGAACGAGAGGGCGTCGTGGACGAACCGGTCCAGCAGACCCGTGACGGGGTCCGGATAGTACGGACGACGCAGGTCCCACAGCACCCGCAGGTGGTCGCCGTCCGGGACACGCTCGGCGCAGTCCACCCCGCCCGCGCCCGTGTGACCGGCGCGGTACTCGGCGTCCGCCCACGGACACGACGACAGCACGACCGCGTCGAGTCGTCCGCCGTCCGCCGCCGCCATCTCGAGCGCCACGGCCGCACCGGTGTGGTGCCCCAGCACGGTGGCCCGGTCGACGCCCAGGGCGTCGAGCAGCTCCCACGCCCCCTGTGCGAAGTCCTCGATGGTCTGCGGGGCGGGCAGCGACGCACTCGCACCGAAGCCCACCATGTCCATCGCGATCACTCGGAAGTTGCTCGCCAACAACGGAATCAGCTCTCGGAACTCGTCCCACGAGCGCGGGGTCTGGTGTAGCAGCAGTATCACCGGTCCCCGCCCCTGCTCGGCGTAGTGCAGCTGGCCGAACGAGGTGTCCGCGTACCCGAACCGCACGCCCATCAGTACGCCGCCACCATCGGGGTGTCGACGCCGATCACATCGATCTTGGCGGCGCCACCCGGGTTGCCGACGGGCTCGGCCCGGGTCGGCAGGATTTCCAGGAAGAACCGCTTGGCGTCCTCCTTGAACTCGGGATCGGCCTTGCGGTCCACGGTGATCGCCTCGACCGGGCACGCGAGTTCGCATGCACCGCAGTCGATGCACTCGTTCGGATTGATGTAGAGCTTGCGCTCCCCCTCGTAGATGCAGTCGACCGGGCACTCCTCCATGCAGGACCGGTCCATGTAGTCGATGCATGCCTCGCCGATGACGAATGCCATTGTTCAGCCTTCCTGTTCGGTGGAATGTCCGGGGAAGATCTCCGCGTCGGGATCGATCACCGCGGCCGCGTTGTTGACCGCGGTCGCGGCCTCTCCGAAACCGACCGCGATGAGCCGGACCTTGCCGGGGTAGTCGGTGATGTCGCCGGCGGCGTACACGCGCGGCACCGCGGTCTCCATGCGGGTGTTCACGACGATGTGCCGCGAGTCGATCTCGAGTCCCCACTCGGTGAGTGGTCCCAGGTCCGCGGTGAAGCCGAGCGCGGCGATGACGGACTGCGCGGGCAAGGTGCTGGTGCTCTTCTCGAGCTTGTGTGCGACGTCGACCTCGGAGATCCAGCCGTTGCCGCGGACTGCGGACACGTCGGCGTTGACGATCATCCGCACACTGCTCTGCCGCACCTTCGTGACCGTCGCCGCGTGAGCACGGAACTTGTCGCGGCGGTGCACGAGCGTCACCGACGACGCGATGGGCTCGAGGTGAACCGCCCAGTCGAAGGCACTGTCCCCGCCCCCGACGATCACGACGTCCTTGCCGGCGTGGGCCGACAGGTCCGGGACGAAGTAGCTGAGCCCGCGATCGAGGAAGTCGAGCCCCTCGGCGAGCGGGCGAGGCGTGAAGGTGCCGATGCCGCCGGTGACGATCACGGCTCCCGCAGTGACCTCGCGGCCCGTGCTCGTTCCGACGACGGCGCGACCGTCCGCGAGGTGCGCCAGGGTCTGCGCCTGCTCCCCGAGCAGGTACAGCGGATCGTACGGTGCGGCCTGCTCGAGCAGTCCGTCGATGAGATCGCGCCCCTTCACGGACGGGAATCCGGCGATGTCGAGGATGGCCTTCTCCGGGTACATCGCACTCACCTGACCGCCGGGCTCGGACAGCGCGTCCAGCACGGCCACCCGCAGGCCACGGAAACCGGCGTAGTACGCGCCGTAGAGACCCGCCGGGCCGGCGCCGATGATCAGGATGTCGACCTCGAGTTCGGTCGGGACGTTGGACGAAGCGTTCATGTCGGCAACGCTAATGACGTTGGTGCCCTTGACATATGAAACCGGTCCGGTCAGCAGACTGTGTTCGGTCCGCGCCACCGGTGCGCACACACGCCGAAAGGCGGGCCCACCGGCGAAGGGGAGGTCTGCCGGTGAGCCCGCCGTCACGGGGCGCCGCGAGGTCAGCCGAAGATGTGGGGTTCCTCGGCGGCGATCTTCTGGATGATGGTCGAGTACGCGAACCAGCCCACCTTCTCGGTGCCGACGGCCTCGTACGTCTGGAGGGCGACGTCGTGGTGCAGCGCAACAGGATCCCCCGCGGCACGAGCCGCGAGCTCGGCCTGCATGGATCGCTCCATCGAGACGTACCACCACACGGCACTCTCGACCGACGTGCCGACCGTGAGGTGCCCGTGATTGCTCAGCACGACCGCCTTGCGGGGCCCCAGCGCGGCCGCGATGCGCAGTCCTTCCTCCTCGTCGAGCGCGACACCGTGGTACTCGTCGTAGATCGAGTGGTCCTCGTAGAAAGCGCACGCGTCCTGCGTGATCGGGCTCAGCAGACGGTGCAGCGACGAGAACGCCTTGCCCTGGAGCCCGTGCGCGTGCACGGCGCCGACGACGTCGGGTCGCGCCTCGTGCACCTTGGAATGGATGACGAACGCGGCCCGGTTGAGCGGCCCGTCGCCGGACAGGATGGTGCCCTCGGAATCGACGTGCAGCAGCTCGTCCGGCCGGACCTGGGAGAAGTGCCGGCCGAACGGCGCCGTCCAGAACGTGTCGGGACGCTCCGGGTCGCGGGCCGTGATGTGCCCCGAGATCCCCTCGTCCAGACCGAAGCGCGAGAGGATCCGGTAGCCGCCGATCACCGCGATCTTGCGGCGCCGCCGTTCGCTCTCGACGTCGTCCGACTCGGGTCGTCCGGGGATCCCGGCCAACTCTGCGATGGTGGGTGCGTGAGTCATTGCGTCCCTTCAGGTTCGACGGGTGTCGGGGGTCTACTTGACGCCGTAGCGAGCGAGGTACCGTGTCGAGAGCAGGCGCAGGATCCGGTCGAACACGAAGCCCATGATGCCCAGCACGATGATGCCGACGAAGGTCCAGTCGATGCGGCCGTAGTTGCGCGCCTGCCAGATCATCGATCCGATGCCGTGGTCGGCGGCGACGATCTCGGCGGAGACGATCGTCAGGAAGCTGTTGCCCATCGCGAGGCGGGCGCCGGTGATGATGCCGGGCACCGACGACGGCAGCACCACCGTCTTCATGAGCTGCAGCTTGCCCGCCCCCAGGTTCGCTGCCGCCTGCAGCTTGTTGTCGCTGATCGAGACCGTGGCTGCGATCGTGCTGACCGTGACGATGAAGACCGAGGTGTAGAAGATCAGGACGACCTTGGACGTCTCACCGATGCCGAACCACACCACCGCCAGCGTCACGAACGCGATCGGCGGGATGAAGCGGAAGAATTCGATGTACGGGTCGAGCAGCTGTCGCACGATGTTCACGCGGCCCATCAGGATGCCGATCGGCGCACCGATCACGACACCGAGGCTCCAGCCGATGAGGATGCGCTGCGCGGACGCCCAGATCGACGTCCACAGTACGCCGCTCTCCGCCAATTCCTTTGCCGCCGTCCATACCTCGGCCGGAGAGGCGATGGTGGTGGGCCCGTACCACCAGGCCAGGAACGACCACACCGCCAGACCGATCGCGGCGGACGCGATCCACAGGAGTGCGGTGCGGGCGGCGGCGGTGGATGCGCCGGCACCACGACGGCGGGTGCGGGATGTGCGCGCAGCGCGCACGGTGGTGGGGGTGTCGGCCACGGCGGTCACAGCTGGTCCTCCTCGATGCCCTGGTTGCGCAGCGACGCCACGACCTCGGCGCGGATGTCGTCCCGCAGTTGCTCGTACAGATCGATCACCTCGGGGTGGGCACGATCGCGCGGTCGCGGCGCATCCACCTCGTAGATGCTCTTGATGCGCGCTTTCGGTCCGGCGGACATGACGACCACGCGGTCCGCCAGGGTGAGCGCCTCGTCGATGTCGTGCGTGACGAAGACGACGGTGCAGCCGGTGTGCCGCCAGATCTTGTCGAGTTCGGTCTGCAGGACCTGACGGGTCTGGGCGTCGAGCGCACCGAACGGCTCGTCCATCAGGACGAGCGACGGCTGGTTCGCGAGGACGCGCGCGATCTGCACGCGCTGACGCATACCGCCCGAAAGCTGGGCCGGGAACTTGTCACCGGCGTGCGGCAGGCCGACCATCGCGAGGTACTCGGCGGCGATCCGCGCCTGGGCCGCCTTGTCCGCGCCGTGCATACGCGGTCCGTACGCCACGTTCTGGCTCACGGTCATCCACTCGAAGAGGGCCTCCGAGCTCTGGAAGACCATGCCCGCGTGCGGGTTGCTCCCGTAGACCTCGTCACCGTCGCACACGATCTCGCCGGCGGACGGCTTCACGAATCCCGCCATCGCCGAGAGCAAGGTCGACTTGCCGCATCCGCTCGGACCGAGCAGGCACACGAACTCGCCCGGTCGAACGTCGAGGCCGATGCCCGAGACGATCTCGGCGGCACCGAAACTGATGCCGAGATCGCGGACGTCGATCGGGACGCCCTTGGTGGTGGTTGTCGCTGTCACTGCTTGTCCTCCTGGTACCAGTCGAGCAGCATCGCCGAGGTGAGGTCGGGCTGCTCGGAGAGAACGCCGATCTTCTTGTAGAAGTCGACGATCGACTGTGCGGACTCCACGTCCTTGTCGGTGAGATTCTCGACACCGAAATCGATTTCGCTCACTGCCGTGACGGTCTGGTCCTCGGCCACGTTGACGGCCTTCCTGGTCGCCGCCGCCGCCGTCTGCGGGTCGGACTCGACCCGTTCGCTCGCCTGGGCGAGCACCTTGGCGATCTTGCGGGCGGTGTCCTCGTTCTGCTCCAGCCACGGGGCCGTCGCGATGGCCCAGTGGTGGTAGAACCAGTCGTAGTCACCGGTGACGGCAACGACGTGCCCGCTGCCCTGCGACAGCGCGGTGGCCGGCCACGGCTCCCACAGCACGTAGCCGTCGATGTCGCCACGACTGAGGAGCGCGGGCATGTCCGTCGGTGTGGCCGAGACCATCTCGACTGCGCCCGGGGCGATTCCGTTCGCCTCGAGGTACTTGTCCGTCGAGATCTGACTCAGTCCGGGAACGATACCCATCTTCTCGATACCGGCCGCAGTGTCGACTCCGTTGCGCAGGACGACCTTGATGTAGTCGCCGGACACCTCGTACGAGTACATGGCCCGCAGCGACGGATTCTGTCGCAGCTGGGCGATAGTCGTGGTGTCGGAGCTACCAGCCACCTGGACCTGGCCGGTGGCCAGTGCATCGACGGCCTCACCGCCACGGCCGAACTGGACCAGCTGGACGTCGAGCCCCTCGTCCGCGAACATCCCCTCCTGGTCGGCCACGAAGAACGGCGCGTAGGACGCATCGATGCCCACCGCGATCCGGAGCGGGCCACCGCCGCTGTCGGCCGTGCTCTGCGTGGCGGGCCGGCTGCACGCCCCCGCGGCAACCGTGAGAACAAGTGCTGCTGATGCAAGGGTCACCTTGCCGAATGTCGATCGCCAGGCCATGTGTGCACACCTTCGTTCTGTGATCTGCGCCGCATTTGCGGGGTCGTGGTGAAGAAACCTAACGGCGGGGAGCAGCGGCGAAAACCAACGCGGTCCACCGTGCGGACCGGGCCGGATAACTTACCGGCGCGCAACATCGCACCTGTTCCGAGAGGATTGTTCGAAATACGAAGGAAACAAATTGGACGTGGTCACAGCGTCCACCGCGGCGCGGCTCCGTGACACACGCGCGCGACGTTGGCGGCCGTCATCTCGTAGATCCGCCGCCGCGCGGTGGCGCTGCCGCCGGCCACGTGCGGACTGAGCAGGACCCGGTCGAGCCGCCGCAGCTCGCTGTCCGCTGCCGGCGGTTCGTGATCGAAGACGTCCAGCGCCGCACCGCCCAGACGTCCGGATCGCAGCCCGGCCACCAACGCATCCGTGCGGACGACCGGACCGCGGGCGACGTTCACGACGATCGCCTCCTCCGGCAGCCGGGCCAGCTCGGACGCACCGATCATTCCGCGGGTCGACGGCATCAACGGCACCGCGAGCACGAGGACGTCCGACACCGCGAGCAGGTCGTCGAACGGGAGATACCGCGCCGGCGCGTCGGACCTCGGGCGGCGTGCGGTGTACGCAACCTCGCAGCCGAACGCCGCGAACAGACCTGCGCACCGACGGCCGATGTCCCCGAACCCGACGATCCCCACCCGGCGCTCACCGAGGTCGCGACAGCCGTGGTCCAGGATCTGCTCCTGCGGCCACTCCCCGGCGCGGAGCCGGTCGTGCGCCCAACCCATCGACCGGCTCAGGCTCGCGGTCGCGACGACGGCCCACTCCGCCACCGAGGCCGCGTTGGCGCCGGGGGTGTTGGCGACCGGCACCCCCGCCCGCCGCCACGCTTCCACGTCGATCCAGTTCACACCGACGCCCGGTTGCTGAAGCAGCCGCAGATGCCCTCCGATCTCGGCTTCCGCTGCGCCCAAGGGCAGTCGACCGCTCCAATCCCCGACCACGATGTCGACGTCGGGCAGCAGGGCACGCAGCTCGTCCCGGGATCGGGTAACCGGTCGGACCACCTCGACACCGGGAGCGGCACCGCGCAGCAGACCCCCGAGGAGGTCCCGCTCGTCCGGCGCCAACAGCAGTATCCGCATCGCACACCGTCCTCTCGATGCGTGGAGCCGGCCGCGCGATGCGCGGCCGGCTCCACGAACTGTGTTGCGGGAAGTCGACTCAGGCGACGCTGCGTGCGTGCGCGGACGCCTTCGCCAGGAACTCGAGGCTCAGCGGGTTGTACAGTGCCGCCTGCTCGTGCTGCGGCCAGTGGCCGCACTCGGGGTAGAGCTGCAACTGCGCACCGGGGATGTCCTCCGCCATCTTCTTCGCCTCCGGCACGTCACCGAACGGATTCTCGTGCCCCCACACCACCAGGGTGGGCGCCTGGATACGGGCGAGACGATCGGGACGCAGCAGGTTTCGCTGACGAGTCTCCATGTCCTGCAGAGACAGCAGGTTGTGGATGTTCGCGACGAAGTCCGGCTGGTGGTAGATCCGGTGCCGCGCCTCGACGAGTTCCTCGGTGGCATCGACGGGATCGTGCATGAGCAGCCGCAGGCGTGCCCGGGTCAACTCGACGTCGTCGCTCTGCACCGCCTTGGTCGTCGACGTGCGGATGCGCTCCATGATCTCCGGGTTGGCGACGGTCCCGCCCGCCGCGAGCAACTGCAGCGACAGCACCCTCTCCGGCTGTTCGCTGGCGAGGTGCGCGGCGACCCATCCGCCGAGGGACTCGCCCACCAGATGAACCTTGTCGAGTCCGACGGCGTCGAGGTAGTTCACGAGATGCTCGACGTATCGGGGAATCTCGTACGCGTAGTCCGGCTTTCCGGTGTATCCGTGGCCGAGCATGTCGATGGCGTGGCACTCGTAGTGCGCGGCGTGCACCGCGATGTTCCGCGCGAACGCCTCGAGATGGCCGCTGGTGCCGTGCAGGAACACCACGGCCTCGTCACCGGAGCCGGCCTGCAGCGATCGGGTGGGGATGCCCGCGGCGTCGACGGTCTTGACCGCGAAGTCGATGCCGGCCAGTTCGTTCCAGATTGTCATGAGTGTGTCCTTTGCAGAAGAGAGGGGAGGTGAAGTCAGTGCGCCGCCGGTGCCGCCGCGGGATCCAGGACGACGACGCCCATACCGGTCAGCCATTCCGGAATCGACTCGTAGGCAAGCCGTTCGGCGGGGATGTAGTCCATCATCGCGGCCATCATCAGCCAGGTGCGCAGTTCCTGGGCGCCGTTGCCCGCCTCGGCTTCGATGGCCGCGCTCGTGTAGCCCGCGAGTTCACCGGCCTTGCCGACGGCGAACAGGTCGAGGATGCGGTCGTCGAACTCGGGTGAGATCGCGGCCTCGGCGGCCCGGATGATCTGGCGCCGGCGGACGTCGTAGTCCGACCAGTTCTCGCGACCGTCGAGCCAGGCCTGGACCATGAAGTCCTCGTCCTCGCCGTGCGGGTCCCGCCAGTCCGGCCACGGCAGCCGGTGCGACAGCCCGCCCGAAGCGATGACGGCCACCCGCGTATCGCCGGGGTACGACGCGATCGCGTCGCGCAGTGCCAGGGCGAGGCCTTCGCACCGCCCGAACGTAGGCAGAGGAGGCGCGAACACGTTGACCACGAGCGGGACGATCGGGACGTCGAGCCCGGCGAGCAGGTACTGGATCGCGTGCGACTGTCCGTGATCGATCTGCAGACGCGCCGAGAACGCCAGATCGAATTCTCCGCCCTCCACCACCTCGTCGGCGACGTGGCGCGCGAGGTCGACGTCGACGTTCTGCGGGCCTTTCGGCGTGCCCGACTCCCCGCTCGCGATGCACTCGCCGACCCCGAGCGTGAACGGTGGGATCAGGTCGAGCCAGAAGCCGCGGAAGTGATTGGATCCCAGCAGGACGACGACGTCGGGTCGCGCGGCGGCGATGCGGTCGCGCGCCGCCCCCAGTGCGGCGCGGAACCGCTCGGCCTCCGCCTTGTGGGTCGTCTCCTCCCAGTGCGTGTTCATGAGAGTGCTGTGCGATGCACCTACCCCCAGCACCAGTTTCGCCATCAGTCGATCCCCACTTCCTCGAGAGACCGGGTCACGGTGTCGACGGCAACCCGGATCAGGTAGCGCGTGAGGCGTTCCGCCTCGCGCAGGTCCACGGTGTTCATGCCCATCGCGAAGTCGACCTCGAACGGGGCGTCGACCACCTTCGGCATCCCGACCCGCACGGTCGGAATGCCGCGGCCGCGCAGGATGTTCGCGTCGGTCGCGCCACTGGCGTCGTGCACCCCGTCGTGCGGGCCGCCCTCGAACGCCTCCCATGCACCGATCGCGCTGCGACACAGCCACATCTGCTCGTCGGACGACTCTCCCGGGATCGCCAGGATTCGTTCGACATCGATCCGCGCGTCCAGATCGGCGGCGATGGCCCGTACCGCTTCCGTCAGTTCGCGGCCGGCCGCCGACGGTGTGGTCCGCGGGCTCAGCCGCAGATCCACCGTCATCCGCACCTGCCCCGGGGTGAAGGACGCGGTGCGCTCCCAGCCACCACGGATGTTCGCAACCATCCCCTGCGGCGACACCAGCCCGTCCCCGTGCCGGTGCGAGTACTGCGGAAACCACTCCTCGAGCCGCAACGCCACCGCACCGGCCAGCGCGACCGGGTTCCGGTAGGGCAACCGGTGCCGCGAACCGACGTAGGTGTGGGTGCCGTGCACGGTGATCTCGAACCACGCGAGCCCCACCTCCTCCCACGACACCGTCCAGCCCGGCTTCGCGATGAGCGCGAAATCCGACCACACGCCCTGCTCGAGCAGGTACGAGCAGCCGACTCCCTGGCCGGTGTTCGCTCGCGGATTCCCCACGCCCGGGCGGGCGTTGGTCGGCATGCCGCCGGCGCCGAAGCCGGCGAGGAGGTCACCGGTCAGTGGGATCTCCGCGGCCCGGACCGCCTCCACAGCGGCCATGACGCAGGCCGCGTGCCCCTTGGGATTCGACGCCCCCAGACCGATGACGTAGTCGCCGTCGACGACGGCCTCGGCGCGCAGATCCGGTCGCAGCGTCTCCGCGGCCCACGGCACGTCCTCGGCGGCGTCGCCGCTCGTGACGGTGTCGATCGGCGCGTACAACATCAGGTCCGGTCCGGTGCCGTTGCCGCGCACCCGGGCCCACGAGTTCGCCTGACGGTCGTCGAGGTACATGGTGTGCGCCTCGACCCCACCGGCCGCCAACGTGTCCGTGATGTGTCGGGCGAGCGGTGCCTCGTCGCCGGTCGGGCTCGCGATGTCCACCAGCCCGACCGTCAGCTCGCGCAGCCGCTCCCGATCCACCTCGCCCCAGGCCTTCTCGACCCAGCGGCGGCGCTGTTCGTCGAGACCGGCGAGAGGGTCGGCGGTCCCGGGGGTCACGAGTTGACCTGGTGTACCTGGGTATTGCTGCGGGCCGCGACGAAGCGCCAAGCCGGCCGCGCACCGACGGCGAGCAGGACTCCGACCGTCACGCTCACGAGAGTCTTGAACATCGTCTTCTCCTCTAGTCCGAAGCGGCCGGGGTCCGCGACGCCGATTCGGCGCCGTTCGACTCGGCGGCTGGGGTGGCAGGGGTGGCACGGCGTCGCTCCCGTACCGGGCGAGCCGGGGGCTGCGGGGTGTGTGCCACCGCGGCGGCGATCTTCTCGGCGTACTCCTCCTCGGCGAGGTTGCGCCACGCGGTGAGCGAGATGTCGGGGCGGTAGAGCTTCTCCGGCGGCGCGTCCGTGACGCGGACCATCCACTCGTCCTGGCCGGAGAACTGACCGTGGAACAGCCAGCGGATCGCGCCCAGGTACTTGGCGTAGAAGCCGAGCTTCGCCGCCCCGGTGACGAAGTTGACCATGAGACCCACGTACTGGTGGTTGTCCTCGTCGACGGGGACGTAGAACTCGTAGTGGATGAAGTTGGGGTAGGCGATGCGCAGCACCCCGGGCATGGACAGCGAGGCGAAGCCCGGGAACTTCTGGGCCTCGATCACCGGATTCACCTTCAGACCGGCGCCGACGTTGCCGATCTGCGAGATCTGGCTCTCGTCGGGCTTCTTCTTCCACCAGCGCTTGTTCGTCCATTTGCCGACGCCGGGGAAGTCCGCCTCCCAGTACACCTCGTCCTGTACCCGGAAGAGCCACCGCCCCTCGGGCACGATGCTCGTGATGTTCCACGTGGGCATCGGCTTGAACAGCCGCCACAGCGCGGTGCGGTGCAGGTACTTGGCGTGGCCCTCGTCGAAGCCGTTCTCGCACGCGAATCGCCAGTTGCCGCCGCGCGGTTGGATGCGGCCACCGACGATGCCCTCGTTCTCGACGAGTTCGCGGGGCAGCTGCTCGTCGATCGGCGGCGCGGGCTCCTCCGCGATCGGAATGTAGACCCACACCAGACCGAGCCGCTCCTCGACGGAGTACGTCCGGACGGAAAGCTTGCCGCAGATCTTCGAGTCGGGTCCGTCGGTGATGACCGCGGCGAGCTTGCCGTCGTTCAGCCGGAACGTCCAGCCGTGGTAAGGGCAGCTGACGGTGCCCGGGAACTGCTGATCACCCTCCGACAGCGGAACCCCGCGATGCGGACAACGATCGTGCAGCGCATACACTTTGCCGCTGTCACGGATGATCGCGAGCTTCTCGCCGCAGATCGTGTAGCTCTTGGGGTCCTTGGTGATGTGGCTGGACCACGTCACCGGGTACCAGTAGCCCCGGTAGCCGCTGCCGGCCTCGTTGTATCGGGGCCACGCCGTCCAGTCCTGCCGACCGGCCGCACGCGGCCTCTCCGGGAGCGCCTGTGCGGCGTCCGGCGCCTCGACACCAGTCATGTGAAGTCCTCTCGACACGAGATCTTTTGGTACGCAGATCTTCCGACTAAAGGTCCGTCCTTCCAACGGATCCGGTTCACTCAGCAGACCCGGTTCACCGCCGGGCCACGACGGCCTCACCGGCAGCGCACAGCGTCCCGTCGGAGTCGCGCTCCTCGAGACCCAGAACGATCCGGTCGTCGTGGACCTCGCGCACGGTTCCCGTGACCGTGAGCGTCGTCCCGACGTACGCGGGCGCACGGTTTCGCCACCCGACGGACAGCACCGCATCGGGATCACCGACGTATCGGGTGGCGGCCCGGAAGAACAGAGTGCCGTGCAGCTGCGCCATCACGACCCGGTCGGCCAGCCCGTCTGCTCGCGCGTACGCGGTGTCGTAGTGGATCCGGTGGGCGTTGTGCGTGGCCGCGCCGAAGCGTTGCACGCGGGTCGGATCAGTTTGCAGCACAACAGGTTCGATTTCCGCTCCGGCGGCGGGTTCGATATTGCCGATCATCGGACGATGAACCTCTCCGTGACGGTCGCCAGCACCCCGATCGCGGCGGCGCGGTAGGTCTTGACGACGGTGATCAACAGGAACCGGGCGTCGCCGCGCCCCTTCCACTCGATCCGGTCGACGACCCGGTCGGCGCCGATCTGCTCGCCCAGCGGCGTCGGCCGGTGGAAGTCGACGTCCTGCCCGCCGGCCATGAGTCGGACGTCCAGGCCCGACGTCCCGGGCACCTCGTCCGCGAACATCCCGTCGGCCCGATAGTCTTCGTCCCGCGCGCCGCTCGGCCCGCGGAGCAGGCTGGGCACGCACATGGGGTGCACAGCGAAGTCCGGACGGTCCGGTTCCAGATAGCGGGGGTCGTCCTCCGCGCATGCGCGCGCGAACGCGACCGCCTCGTCGGGGCGGACCGATCCGAGGTCGCGATGCTCGCGCGTGCCGATCGCCGCCGACACCCGCTCGTGGACGATGTCCAGTGGAGTTCTCATGCGGCGACGCTAGGGGCGGCACCACCTGCACTGCCACAGACCGGGACCGCCTGACGGACCGCGATCCTTTGCCCGTGCACGGAGATCGGGTCAGGTATGCGCATGACGAATCGACCGAACAGCTTGTACGCCACCGCAGCCGGCGTGAAGTTCCATTACCACGACCTCGGGGAGGGCGCCCCCACGATCTTCCTGCACGGCGGCGGGCCGGGCTGCACCGCATGGTCCGATTTCGGTCCGGTCGCGCCGCTCTTCGCGCAGGATCGTCGGGCGATTCTCGTCGACATCCTGCAGTACGGCCTGTCGGACAAGTGCACGATCACCGGGCCGATGTGGGACTTCCACGCCGCGAAGGTGGTGGCACTGCTCGACGAGCTCGGCATCGACCGCGCCGACTTCGTGTGCAACTCGTGGGGCGGCACCATCGCGCTGAATCTGGCAGCGAAGTACCCCGACCGGGTGCGCTCGTTGGTGATCACCGGCAGCATGCCGGTGTTCTACGGCCCGCTCGCCCCGCTGCCCGAGGACGGCCGTCGCGGCCGCAACGCCCGCGACGTGTACTACGGGGGCGAGGGCCCCACGCGGGAGAAGATGCGTCAGCTCATCACCAAGCTCGAATGGTTCGACGGCGAACGCCTGCCCGAGGAGACCCTCGACATGCGCTACGAGCAGAGCCTCGACCCCGACGAGATGGCCCTCGCGGCGGCATCGGACAACCCGCGCGGAGATTGGCAGGATCTCACCGCGGAGCTCGGAATGATCAAGGCGCCGGTACTTTTCGCGTGGGGAATGCACGACGCCTTCCTCACCCCCGACTACCCGCTGATGCTCGCCCGGATGATCGATCACGGCCACCTCTACGTGATGGACAAGGCGTCGCATCACCTCCAGGAGGAGCGGCCGCACGACTACTACACCGTGGTGACCGGGTTCCTGAACCAGCAGCATCCGTGACAGCCGACGCGACGACCGACGCGGTCCGGGAAGGTGCCCGCGTCGCTGCGCCCGAGGGCTGGGGCCGGATCCGGCTGGTCGTGATCCTCGGCCTGCTCACCGCCCTCGGGCCGTTCACGGTGGACATGTACCTGCCGGCGCTGCCCGCGATCACCGAGGACTTCCTGACGTCGGACGCCGCCGTGCAGCTGACACTCACCGGGACACTGCTCGGCCTGGCCCTGGGGCAGTTGGTGATCGGGCCGCTCTCCGACGTCTTCGGACGTCGACGACCGCTCGTCCTCGGCACGTCGCTGCACGTCGCGGCGTCGGTGGCCTGCTGGTTCGCGCCGTCGATCGCGGTCCTCGGCGCGCTGCGCGCACTGCAGGGGCTCGGCGCGGCCGCGACCGGGGTGATCGCGATGGCCGTCGTCCGGGACCTGTTCGAGGGCAGGGACGCTGCCGTCGTTATGTCGCGACTGATGCTCGTGATGGGTGTCGCCCCGATCCTGGCTCCCTCGATCGGGGGTGTGTTGCTGACGGCGGTCTCGTGGCACGGAGTGTTCCTCGTGCTCGCCGGCCTCGGGCTGGTGATGATCGTCCTCGGCGGGGTCGCGATGCCCGAGACGCTGCCACCGTCCGCGCGCGTCGGGCGCGGCCTCGGGCCGGTGCTGCGCACGTACGCGACGTTGGCCCGCGACGGACACTTCATGGTGCTCGTTCTGGTGTGCGGGCTGGGCCGGGCGGTGCTGTGGGCGTACATCGCCGGGTCGTCGTTCGTGATGCAGGACCAGTTCGAGCTGGCGCCCGGCGTCTACGGCATCGCGTTCGCGGCCGGGGCCGTCGTGCTGATCGGCGCCTCCCAGCTCAACGTCGTGTTGCTGGGACGCTGGACGCCGCTGGGCATCTGCGTGACATCGCTCGCGGCGAGCACCGTGCTCGGCGGCGTCGCGATCGGGTTGGCGGCGACCACCACCGGGGGCTTCCTCGGGTTCGCACTCCCGGTCCTGGCACTGCTGTGCGCCACCGGATTCGTGATGCCGAACGCGCCGGCGCTCGCGCTGTCCCGGCACGGCGAGGCCGCCGGGACCGCGGCGGCGATGGTGGGGTTCGCACAGTTCGGGGCGGCGGCGGTCATCGCCCCGATCGTCGGACTGCTCGGCAACACGTCGCTGGCGATCGCCGTCGCCATGACCGGATCCGCGGTCCTGGCGCTGCTCGCGCTGGGGACGGTCGTCAGGCCGTCCGCGCGATCTCGTGCAGCGCTCGACTGACGCCCTGTCCCGCGGTCTGCAGCGGGCCCGAGATCCGGGCGAGGTTCATCCGGGCCGTGCTGGTGGAGACACTGACGGCGCCGACGACGGTCGAACCACCCGAGAATATCGGGACCGCCGCACTGGCCGTCCCGAGGCGGACTTCCTCCGCCTCGACCATCATCGCCTCGCTGCGGGCACGTTCGAGCTGGCGCCGCAGCATCGCCGCCGACGCCACCGAGCGATGCGTGAACTTCGCGAGTCCGCGGGCGACGACCTGCTCGAACACCGCCGGCGACGAGAAGGCGAGCATGACCTTGCCGGTGGCGGTGACCTCGACCGGCAGCCGGCCGGCGACGCGGGACGGCAGCTCCACCGAACCGTGGCCGGAGATCTTGTCGATGTACAGCACGTCGAGGCCGTCACGGATCGCCAGGTGCACGGTCTCGCGGGTGATCGCGTGCAATTCCTGCAGGAACGGCAGCGCGGCCTCGCGCAGGATGCGCTGCGTCGGGACGAGCTGTCCCAGTTCGAACAGCCGCAGGCCCAGCCGGTAGTCGGTTCCGATGCGCTCGAGCAGTCCCAGTTCGACCATCTCGGCCGCGAGTCGGTGCACGGTCGCCTTCGCGACGCCACTGCGCCGCGACAGTTCGGTGAGGGACAACGAACCCGACTCGGCGTCGAAGGACTCGAGAAGTAGGCGCACCTTGCCCAGCAGCGATGTCATCATCCGGCGCCTCCTACGATCGCCGTCCCACCCAGCGGGACCGGTGCGCAGAGCCTACCGAGAATCCGTCGAACGCTTGTTTCGATGCCGGTGGCGCCGGAAGGCCGACGGGATTCTCAGCCGATCGTCCACAGCGGATCGTCCCCGCGGCACACCCGCGCGACGTTCTCCGCCGTCATCGCGTACATCCGGGCCAGCGCTGTCGAACTGCCTCCCGCGATGTGCGGGCTGAGCAGCACGTTGTCGAGGTCGAACAGCGGGCTGTCGGTCTCGACGGGCTCCCGCGCGAAGACGTCGAGGGCCGCACCGGCCACCGTGCCGGACCGGATCGCGTCGGCGAGCGCCGTCTCGTCCACGACCGGCCCGCGGGCCACGTTCACCACGAGCGCCTCGCGGGGCAGCAGTTCGAGCTCGCGTGCCGAGATCAACCCCCGGGTGTCCGCGGTCAGCGGGACCGCGACCACCACGACATCCGACACCGCCAGAAGGTCGTCGAGCGGCAGGTGTGGCACCGGCGCGCCCGGGTGCGGCCGGCGCGAGTGGTAGGCGACCTCGCATCCGAACGCCGTGAACAGCTCAGCACAGCGGCGATTGATGTCACCGAACCCGACCAGACCGATCCGACGATCGCCGAGATCCCGGCAGTCCCGCTGTCGGACCGACGTCTGCGGCCACCGCCCGCGGCGCATCTCGGCGTCCGCCCAGGCGATCGACCGACACAGGTTCGCGGCGGCGGCGACCGCCCACTCGGCCACCGACGCCGCATTTCCTCCGGGGGTGTTCGCGACCCGTACACCGGCTTCGGTCCAGGCGTCGACGTCGATGTAGGCGATGCCGACGCCCGGCTGCTGGATCAGCCGCAGGTGCCGGCCGAGTGCGGCCTCGGCGGCGCCGAGCGGCAGCTGTCCGCTCCAGTCCGCCACGACCACGTCGACACCCGGCAGCAGGTCCCGCACCGCGGACGCGGTGCGGGACATCGGCCGGACGAGCGTTCCCGAGCCGCCGACGGCCTCGCCGACGGCGCGCTCGATCGCCGGATCGGTGGTGAGGACCAGGATCCGGGCGGGGTCGGGCCGTGCGTCCACGTCCGTCAGCCCCAGCGGGACTGACCGCCGTCGAGCGGGATGGTGGCACCGCTGAGGTAACCGGCGTCGTTGCTCACCAGGAAGACGACCGCGCGTCCGATGTCGCTCTCGGGGTCGCCGATGCGGCGCAGCGGAATGCCGGCCTTGAACTCCTCGGCCTCCTCGGGGTACTCGTTGATCCACCATTCGAGTGCCGGCGACAGCGCGTGCGGTGCAATCGCGTTGACACGAATACCGTCGATGCCCCACTCGCAGGCCGCGGCGCGGGTGAGCGAGCGCATGCCTTCCTTGGTGGCCGCGTACGCGCCGTAGTTGCTCGCATCCCAGCGGACCGCCGCCGACGTGACGAGGTTGATGATCGATCCGCCGCCGCGCTCCTTCATCGACGGGTAGCACGCGCGCATCAGGCGCAGCGTCGCGAGCGGGCCCGTCGCGAACGAGCGCTCGAAGTCCTCGTCGGTGACCGACAGCAGCGGGCCGGGCTTGCAGTCGTTGGCGTTGTTCACCAGGATGTCGACCCCGCCGAAGTTCTCGATCGTGCGCGCCACGAGCGCGTCGATGTCGTCACCGCTGCTGACATCACACGGAACCGGTAACGCCTTGCCGCCGTACGCCTCGATCTGCTCGACCGTCTTGATCAGCTTCGACTCGGTCCGGCCGGAGACGACGATCGACGCGCCCTCCTTGGCCAGCGCGTGCGCGATGCCCTGACCGATGCCCTGACCGGCGCCCGTGATGAGTGCGATCTTGCCGTCGAGGTTGCCCATGTGTACTCGCTCTCGAAGTCTCGTGAACTGGGAAGATCTGGTGTGACAGACCTCCAGTCGACTATTCTCAACCAAGCATTTGCTTGCGCGCAGCGTTTTCGCGAAATCGGCGACGAAAACTTCTGAGCACCAATGAGCCTCGTGGCGTACGGCGCTGCGATACGACAGAAAGGCAGTTCGGATGAACTACCCCAACCCGGTCGACTTCACCGGCCGCGCAGTGATCGTCACCGGCGGCACCAAGGGCATCGGCTTCGTCATCGCCGAGCACTTCCTGCAGGCCGGCGCCGACGTTCTCGTGTGCGCTCGCAACGAGCCCGAGAACCTGCCCACCGTGGACGGGCGCAGCGCCGCGTTCCGCGCCGTGGACGTCCGCGACCCCGACGACGCGACCGCCCTCGTGCGGGACGCCGTCGACCGCTTCGGCCGCCTCGACGTGCTGGTCAACAACGCGGGTGGCTCCCCCGACGCCGACGCCGCCACCGTCTCGCCGCGCTTCGTCGAGAAGATCGTCGCCCTGAACCTGCTGGCACCGGCCTACATGGCGCAGGCCGCGAATCTGGTGATGCGCGAACAGGAGACCGGCGGTGCGATCGTGAACATCGGCAGCGTCTCCGCGCACCAGCCGCAGCCCGGCACCGCCGCCTACACCGCCGCGAAGGCCGGCCTTCTCGGCCTGACGAAGGCCCTCGCACTCGAGTGGGCCCCGAAGGTGCGCGTCAACCACATCACCACGGGCCTGATCCGCACCGAGGCGGCGGCGTCGGTGTACGGCGAGGACGGCGGCGCAGCGGTCACCCGCACCCTGCCGATGGAGCGCATGGCCGTGCCGTCGGACATCGCGAAGGCCTGCCTGTTCCTGGGCAGCGACCTGTCGTCGTACGTCAACGGTGCCGACCTCGCGGTCCACGGTGGCGGCGAGTACCCGGCCCGCTACATGGCGACGCAGGGCAACTGAGCCCGGACGTGAAAACAGCTGCGGGAGCGTGACCGAAGTCGAACGCTCCCGCAGCTGAAGTCCTGACGGGGCTACTCGGCGAAGACCGCGTAACCGCCGGAGATCGCCGCCTTGCCCTCGCGGACCAGCTCGAACGACAGACCCGAGGCGTCACCCCACGCCTTCAGCTCCGCGGTGTCACCGGGGAACATCGGGGCAGCGAAGCGGCCCTGCAGCTCCTTCAGGTCCGCCGGGTGCACGCCGAGCTCCCGGGCGAGCGGCAGCGTCGACGCGGCGAGTGTGCACAGTCCGTGCATGATCGGTCGCGGCTGACCGATGTGCGCGGCCGCTTCCGGATCGATGTGGATGTGGTGCATGTCGCCGAGCAGCCGGTACAGCGCCGTCTGGTTCGCGGCGGTGACCAGCTCGGTGGTCAGGTTCGGCTCGCCCTCCGGCGCCGGCGGCTTGGACGGGCCGCGCTCGCCACCGAATCCGCCTGCGCCCGGGGCGAACAGCGACCAGGTGGCCACGAAGTACTCGCACTCGACGCGTACCTCGAACACCGCCGCTGCGCCCTTGTCCCAGACCTCGCCGACCGTGGCCTTCAGCGACAGCTCACCGCTGCGCGGGAGCGGTGCGAGCACCTTCAGCTCCTGCGAACCGTGCAGCGCGGTCTTCGTGTCGAAGGCACCGCGCTGCCCCAGCTCGTCGGGGGCCCACTGGGCCAGGGTCAGCGCGAACGTCGGCAGCACCCGCAGCCGGTCCTCCATCACGAGGTCCAGGTCGGTGGCCTTGGCGCCGACGGCGAGCGCGTACAGGATCGCGTCGCGCTCGTCGTAGCTCACCGTGCGGGTGCCGAGGTCGACCCCACGCCACGCGCCGGCCGGCTTCTGCTCCACTGCCGTCATTCTTCGGTCCTTCCAGGTAATTCGGTCAGGCGACGCCGAGAATCAGACCGGACGTGGGGACCGCAGTTCCCGCCGTGACGATCATGTTCTCGACCTTCTCGGGCTGGTTGGTGGACGTGCCCCGCAGCACCCGGACCGCCTCCGCGATGCCGTTGACGCCGTGGAGGTACGCCTCACCGAGCTGGCCGCCGTGCGTGTTGCTCGGCAGCCGTCCACCGATCTCCAGATTGCCCTCGCGGATGAAGTCCTTGGCCTCGCCGGGACGGCAGAAACCGAGTTCCTCGAGCTGCGGGAGCACCAGAGGAGTGAAGTGGTCGTAGAGGACCGCGGCGTCGATGTCGTCCGGCGTCAGCCCGGCCTGGGCGTAGAGCTGACGGCCGACCAGACCCATCTCCGGGATCCCGGTGATGTCGGGCCGGTAGTAGCTCGCCATCATGTGCTGGTCCTTGCCGGAGCCCTGCGCAGCGCCCTTGATGATCGCGGGCTTCTGACGCAGGTCCTTGGCGCGCTCGGCCGAGACGATGACGAGGGCCTGACCGCCGTCGGTCTCCTGGCAGCAGTCGAGCAGGTGCAGCGGCTCGGCGATCCACCGGGAGTTCTGGTGGTCCTCGAGCGTGATGGGCTTGCCGTAGAACCACGCCTTCGGGTTGTTCGCGGCATGCTTGCGGTCCACGACAGCAACCCGGCCGAAATCCTCACTCGTGGCACCGTACTGGTACATGTACCGCCGGGCGAACATCGCGACCCACTGGGCGGGAGTCGCCAGTCCCTGCGGGGTCAACCATGCGTACGCTGCGCGGTCGGCGGTGGAGTCCATCGGGCGGTCGTGCTGGCCCGCACCGAAGCGCATTCCGGAGCGCTCGTTGAACGCGCGGTAGACCACCACGACGTCGGCGATGCCGGTTGCGACGGCCATCGCGGCCTGCTGCACCGACGCGCACGCCGCGCCGCCGCCGTAGCCGATCCGGGAGAAGAACTTGAGCTCCCCGAGCCCGCAGTTGCGGGCGACGAGGATCTCGCCGTTGGTCTCCATCGTGAACGTGGTCAGACCGTCGACCTCGGAGGGGTCGATGCCGGCGTCGGCGAGGGCCGCGGTGACCGCCTCGCACGCGAGCTGCAGCTCCGAACGGCCGGACTTCTTCGAGAACTCGGTGGCACCGATACCGACGATCGCGGCGGCACCCGAGAGCGGGCTGACAGCCATCAGGCGTCCTTCCCTTCGCTGGCGGCGGGGTACGCGACGGTGACGGAGCCCGCGAGGTGGTTGCCGAGGCTGTTCGCGCCGACGACCTTCACCTCGACGAGACCGTTCTCCTTCGAGACGACCTCACCGCTCATGGTCATCGTGTCGCCCGGGTAGTTGGGGGCACCGAGCCGGATCTTGACCCGGCGCACGGTCGCGAACGGCCCCGCCCAGTCCGTCACGAACCGCCCGGCCAGCCCGTTGCTGGTGAGGATGTTCATGAACACGTCCTTGCTGCCTCGCTGCTGCGCCAGCTCCGGATCGTGGTGCACGTCCTGGAAGTCGCGGGTCGCGATCGCCGTCGCGACGATCAGCGTGCGGGTCAGCGGGATCGCCAGCTCCGGCAGCACCTCGCCGACGGCGATGTCGTCGTAGCTGCGGCCCGTGACGGTGACGGTGGCGGTCATGCGACCACCTCGACACCCGCGGCGAGCTGCGCGCCGAGACGGGCGAGATCCGACGCCGAACCGCCCAGGGTGGCGCCGATCTGCTTGCCCCACAGCAGGTGCCGGTGCACGGGGTAGTCGGTGTCGACACCCATGCCGCCGTGCACGTGCGTGGTGCGGTGCACCACGCGCTGGCCGCCGTCGGTGGCCCACCACTTGGCGACGAGCACCGACGTGCCCAGCTCCTGCCCCTCGGCGAGCAGCCACGCGGCCTGCCACAGCGTCACGCGCATGGCCTCGAGGTCGATGTAGCAGTCGGCCAGCTGGTGGTTGACGGCCTGGAAGGTCGCCAGCGGACGGCCGAACTGGTAGCGGCCGTTGAGGTACGTGACGGCCTGCTGGACGGCGCCGGAACCGACGCCGAGCTGGATCGCGGCGAGCGCGAGCTCGACGCGGTCGAGCAACCACTGCGCGGTGGTGCCGTCGGCGGGGCCGAGCAGCTCCGCCGGGGCGGACTCGAGCGTGACGTTGCCGCAGATCTCCCAGGTGGTGGACTGTGTCTGCTCCACCGAGACACCCTCGCCCGCGAGGTCGACGACGAACAGCGCGGCACCGGTCGGCGTGGTGGCCGAGACGATCGCGCGATCCGCGACGTGCGTGATCGGGACGACGGCCTTGGCGCCCGTGAGGGTCCACTGGCCGTTCGCCTCGGCGGCAGTGGTCTGCGGGTTCCCCTCGACGTAGGGGCCGAACTCCTCGAGACCGATCGTGAGGAAGCTGCTGCCCTCCGCCACTCCCGGCACCAGCGCGGTGCGCTGCGCATCGGTTCCGAACTCGGCGACCGCGAGGGCCGCGAGAGCCGACTGCCAGATCGGCACGGGCGCGACGTGGCGGCCCTGCTGCTCGAGCAGGACGTACAGCTCGGACAGGCCCATGCCGCCGCCGCCGAGATCCTCGGGCAGCGCGATACCCAGCAGGCCCGTGTTGGCGAGTTCGCGCCACAGGTCGCGGTCCAGGCGCTCGTCGCTCAACTCGACCTGCTTGACGCGGTCGATGTCGGCCTTGCTGGTGAAGACCTCGTCGGCGAGGTTACGAATTGCCTCTTGCTCTTCGCTGAAGTTGAAGTCCATCAGGAGTCCTCCCGTGCGGCCGGACGGAACGCGGGCAGCGTCAGATCCGGGTCGGCGTCGATCCAGTCCAGTTCCACCGGCATGCCGATCTCGACATCGTCCGGCGCGATGCCGGTCATGTTCGCGATCAGGCGCGTGCCCTCTTCGAGTTCGATGGTCGCCACGATGAGCGGGTACTCGAATCCGGGGATCTGCGGGTGGTGGTTGACGACGAAGCTGTAGACGATGCCCCGGCCCGAGGCGTCGACGGTGTCCCAGTTCAGCGACTGGCACGCGCCACACATCGGACCCGTGGGGTGGCGCAGCACGCCGCAGTTGGTGCACCGCTGGATCACCAGGCGGTGCTCCTTGGCGGCCTCGAACCAGAAAGCGTTGTCGGCGTTGAGAGCCGGTCGGGGGCGCAGGCCCGGGATGGGGCCGCCCGACTTCTCCGCCGGCTTCTCGGCCGCCTTCTCGCTGCCCTTCGGCTTGAAGCGCAACGTCCGCCAACGCTGCGTCGCGACGACCTCGTCGTCCCCACTGTGTCCGTTCGCGGCGCCGCCGCGGCGGTACGTCTTGAGCGTCGTGACGAAGTGTCCGACGCCGAGGCCGGTCTTCTTCTCCTCGGAGATCGACTCGATCACCTCGGTGAGCGAAACACGGTCGCCGGGACGCAGTTCCGTGAAGAACTCGAAGTCCGAGTCGGTCGCGACGACGGACGTGAAGCCCTCGTCGTCGAGCGTGGCGATCAGATCGGTCCACACCTGCGACGGATCGTTGTTCGCCATCTTGTCGTTGAAGGTGCGCATGGTCCACACCTGCGCCATCAGCGCCGGTGCGACAGCGCCGTCACGGCCGGTCGCCCGGGCCGCGTCGTCGTCGAGGTAGATCGGGCTGGTGTCGCCCATCGTCTCGACCCAGTGCCGGATCATCGGGGTGTTGACCTCGTCCGGACCCCACACCGTGGGAGTCAGGATCTGACCCTCGAATGCCTTGAGCTTGGTGAGGAATTCGCTCACTTGACCCTCTTCTCACGTGCCAGACCGAGGCCCATCGTGCCGACCATGTCGCGCAGGACCTCGTTGACGCCGCCACCGAACGTGTTGACCATGCCCTGGCGGGAGATCTGCTCGATCTGACCGGCCAGCAGCGCGCCCGGCGACTCGGGGCGGATGCGACCCGCGGCGCCGAGGATGCCCAGCAGCGTGCGGTACACGTCGATGTGGGTCTCGGTGCCGTACGCCTTGGTGGCGCCGGCGTCGGCGCCGGACAGCGTGTCGGCGGCAACGGCCGCGGTCATCTTCCAGTTCAGCAGGCGCATGGCCTCGAGCTTGGCGTGCGTGCGCGCGAACTCCTGCTGCACCCACGGAATCTCGATCGCGCCGTTCTCCTTGGCCCAGTCCAGGACCTGGTGCCACAGACCGTAGGTGCGGCCACCGATCGCGGCCAGACCGATGCGCTCGTGGTTGAGCTGCGCGGCGATCAGCTGCCAGCCACCGTTGACGTCACCGATGACGTCCTTCTGCGGCACCCGGATACCGCTGTAGTACGTGGCGGTGACCATGAGACCGCCGACGGTGTTGATCGGCGACCACGAGAAGCCGGGGTCATCGGTGGGCACCACGAGGATCGAGATGCCCTTGTGCTTGGGGGCCTCCGGATCGGTGCGGGCCGCGAGCCACACGTAGTCGGCGGTGTTCGCGCCCGACGTGAAGATCTTGGCGCCGTCGACCACGAAGTCCTCGCCGTCGGCGACCGCGCGCGTCTTGAGCGACGCGAGGTCGGTGCCGGCCTCGGGCTCGGTGTAGCCGATCGCGAAGACGATGTCACCCGCGAGGATGCCCGGCAGGAAGCGCTCCTTCTGCTCCTCGGTGCCGTACTTCATCAGCGTCGGGCCGACGGTGTTGACGGTGACGAACGGGAACGGCAGGCCGGCGCGCTGGACCTCGTCGAAGAACACGAACTGCTCCTCGATGGAGCGGCCCTGTCCGCCGTACTCCTTGGGCCAGCCGATACCCAGCCAGCCGTCCTGGCCGAGCAGCTTGACGACCTCGCGGAAGTACTGGCCGCCCACGCCCTCCTCGCCGGCCTTGCGTCGCTTCTCCTCCGGCAGCAGCGCCGCGAAGTACGCACGCAGCTCCTTGCGGAGCGCGAGCTGTTCGGGGGATTCCCTCAAATCCATCGTTACTCCTCTAATACCAAACGACGTCGTTTACCAAAGGCAGACAGCCGCCGGGTTCCGGCGACTGTCTGCCTGCGTTGTCCCGGACGCTAGCGACCGAGTCGGATCCCCGGGTCACACGTCTCGCACAGCGGGAACCGCGACCCCACCTGCACTCGGTCGACTCCGAGACGCCCGTCAGGACGTGGCGGAATCAGTGAAATCATTCACCAGCTTGGGCGCCCAGACCACCTTTCCGAGAAAACGCTCGGCGTCGGGTGCGGTGGCCAGCCAGACCGCGGCGGCGGCCGGCACCGTCGCGGGCACCGAGTCGAATCCGGCGTCCTCGATCTTCTCGGTGCCGCCGCGCGCCTTACCGGACTCGGTGACCACGAATCCGGGGCTCAGATTGAACGCGCGGATACCGCGCCCGCGGTATTCCGCGTTGACGGCACCGGCCAGTCGCCCGAACGCCGCCTTCGATGCCGCGTACGCGACGCCCCAGCCGCCCTCGCCGGGCGCGGCCGGCGGGTCCGTCGTCGCCGATCCCGACACCAGGTCGACGATCACCCCGTCCCCGTTCTCGACCATCGACGGCAGCACCCGCTGGATCAGCGCCAGCTGATGCAGGTAGTTGCCGCGGACCATGACCTCGGCGTCGCCGAGCTGCAGGTCCAGGATCCGTTCCATGTGGCCGGCCGTCTGCGCGTAGGCGTTGTTGACCAGGACGTCGACCCGGCCCAGGACCCGCAGTACCTCGTCCGCGGCGGCCAGCACCGATTCCAGATCGAGCAGATCCATCCGGATCGGCAACGCGCGGACGCCGCACGCCTCGATCTCGGCGGCGGTCGTCTCGAGGCTGCCGGGCACCGCGATCAGCGTCTCGCCCTCCGCGCGGGTGCGAGGCGTCACTGCGCCGTCACCCTCCCGCACCGTGCGGGCGGTGATGGCCACGTCGAAACCTTCACGCGCGAACGCGAGCGCGATCTCCCGGCCGATACCGCGGCTCGCGCCCGTGACCAGCGCAACCTTGCGGGTCACGTCAGACGCCCAGGAAACGCTGGCGACCGGAGGCGACGAACTCCGCCTCGAGCGCGGCCTTGTCCTCTGCGGTCATCGCCTCGTAGACGGGCTCGCCGCGGCCCACCCAGCGGTAGACCGGCTCATCGGTGCGCCACAACTCGGCCTGCAGTTCGCGCTTGAGGACCTTGTTGGACCCGGTGATCGGCAGGTTGGTCGAGACCCGCAGGAACCGCGGCGTCGCCTTGCTGCCGAGATCGGCCTGCCCGGAGAGGTATTCGGCGAACTTGACCGGGTCGAAGCCTTCGAGCGATTCGACCTCGATCGCGGCCATCACCTGGTCACCCGACTTCGGATCCGGGATCGCGTACACGCCCGTCGCGATGACCTCCGGGTGGCGGCGCAGCACCCGCTCGATCATCAACGCCGACGTGTTCTCGCCGTCCACGCGGATCCAGTCGCCCTTGCGTCCGGCGAAGTAGATGAACCCGGCCTCGTCGATGTAGCCGAGATCGCCGGTCCAGTACCAGCCGTGCTTGATGCGGTCGGCGTCGGCGGCGTCGTTCTTGTAGTAGCCCTCGAAGGCACGCGCGCCCTCGGTGTTGATCATCTCGCCGATGGCCTCGTCCGGATTGAGCACCCGGCCGTGCTCGTCGAGGATCGCGCGGGCGCACTCCTCACGCGTCTCCGGGTTCACCACCAGGATGCCGTCGTGCGCGGGGCGACCGAGCGCGCCGGAGGGCGCCTCCGGGTCGAGCTTGACCGAGCCGGCACCCTCCGACGAGCCGTAGCCCTCGAACAGTTCGGCGCCGAAGCGGCGGACGAACTCGGCCTTGTCCTCCGGAGAGGCCTCGGTGCCGAACCCGCGCTCGAGCTTGTTGTCGATGTCGCCGGTCAGCTCCGGGGTCGCCATCAAGTACGACAGGGCCTTGCCGACGTAGGTGAAGAACGTCGCGCCGAAGAACTTCACGTCCGGGAGGAAACCCGAGGCGGAGAACTTCCTCGCCTCCGGCAGACACACCGTGGCACCGTTCGCGAGCGCCGGCGCCCACAACGCCATCAGCGCGTTGCCGTGGAACAGTGGCATCGGGCAGTAATCGACGTCGTCGCGCTTGTGCCCGTACTTCGCGGTGTTCGCGTACGCCAGGCGCGACAGGCGGCCCTGGCTGCACTTGACGCCCTTGGACATCCCGGTGGTGCCCGACGTGAACAGCAGCAGGAACAGGCTGAACTCGTCGATGCCGTCGGCCATGGCCGGCTCCACCCGGTGGGCATCGATCCGCTCCCGGTAGTCCGGTGCGTCGACGAGGACGAACCGGTCCTCGGACAGCCCCAGATCCAGGCCCTTCAGCTTCTCCATGCCCGCGGCGTCGGTGACGATCAGCTGGCAGTCGACGTACTTGATCTCGGCCTCGAGTTCCGCCGCGCCACGCGTCGGGTTGATCCCGACGATCGTCGCGCCGGTCAGCGCCGCGCCACCGAGCCAGAACAGGAACTCCGGCACGTTCTCGAGCAGCACGCCGATATGGAACGGCCCGTCGGTCCGCAGCGATCGGGCGAGATCACCGCACGCGGCGCTCTCGCGGACGACCTCGTCCCACGTCCAGTCCTGCTCGCGGGTGCGGAGACCGAGATGCTCGTCGCCGACGCGATCGAGCAGCATCTCGGCAATCGTGGTGCGTTCCAACTCATTCTCTCCTGTCACGGCGCCGGTGGGCGCGGTACTGATGGCCGTCGGCGGTGTCGGCGGGGCAGCCATGTCCTATGCGCGAAAAGTATCCGCGGGCTGTCGCGCAGATCACCGTCAGTCTCGCTCAGTGGTAACTCCCCCCATCGCGGGTTCCGGACGTGAGAAATTGCCGTGAGAAACCCGTCACATGACACACCTCACGGCATCTACCTGGGTGTTCGCTGGTCAATGGTGACAGGAGCGACACTGTGACATCGAAGAAAGGTCACCCATGACAGCCCCCGCCGATCCACAACTGCACCTGGATCAGGTCATCTCTCGTCTCACCGGCTTCGGCGGACCGTTCGAGATCGTCGAGGAAGAGGTCCTCGGCACCCGCATGCCGGTCATGAAGAACAGGGATCGGGCCGTCGGCGATCTGCTGGCGCAGTCCGTGAAGTGGGGCGACCGGGACTACCTGGTCACCGAGGACCGTCGCGTCTCCTACGCACAGCACGCCGCCGACGCCTACGCGCTCGCCGCGGCGCTGCGGGACCGGTACGGCGTGGAGAAGGGCGACCGGGTCGCGATCCTGGGCGCCAACACGCCGGAATGGGTCACCTCGTTCTGGGCGACGCAGGCGCTCGGTGCGATCACCGTCGGCCTCAACGGCTGGTGGGTGCCGCGCGAGATCGAGTACGGCCTGCAGCACAGCGCCCCCAAGGTCCTGGTCGTCGACGCCAAGCGCGGCGCCGCGCTCGCCGGGGTGGACACGTCCGGGATCACGATCCTGACCATGGAAGAGGACCTTCCCAACCTCTTCGCCGAGTTCGCCGGCGCGCAGCGTCCCGTCGTCGCGGTCGACGAGGACGATCCGTCGGTGATCCTGTATACGTCCGGCACCAGCGGCCGCCCCAAGGGCGCGCTGCACTCGCACCGCAACCTGCTCGCGGTCGTCGACTACCACCGCTACAACGGCGCGATCATGGCGTCGTTCACGGGACAGCAGTTCGATCCGGACGTGCCGACCCACATGCGCGACCTGCTCACCTCCCCGCTCTTCCACATCGCGAGCCTGCACAACCTGGCGGTCCCCCGCCTCGCGATGGGCGGCGCGCTGGTCATCAACCAGGGCTCCTTCGACGTCGACCGGATCCTCCGCCTCGTCGAGCGCGAACGTGTCACCAACTGGGGCGCGGTCCCCACGATGGCCTCGCGTCTGCTCGAGCACGGCAACCTCGACAAGTACGACCTCTCGTCGCTGACGTCGTTCTCGCTCGCGTCGGCGCCGTCGTCGATCGCGTTCAAGGACCGCCTGCGCGAACAGGTTCCGTTCGCCCGCAACGCCCTCGTCGACAGCTACGGGCTCACCGAGTGCAGCACCGCCATCGCGGTGGCCACCTCTGCCGAACTCGAGGAGTACCCGGGCACGCTGGGGCGGCCGATCATCACGGTCAGCATGGAGATCCGGGATCCGTTCGGCGAGTGGCTGCCGGACGGTATGGAGGGCGAGGTGTGCGTGCGCAGCCCGTTCGTCATGCTCGGCTACTGGAACGACCCTGTCGCGACGGAGAACTCGATCACCCCCGACCGCTGGCTGCGCACCGGCGACTACGGCGTCGTCGAGGACGGCCGCCTGCGGCTCACCGGTCGGCGCTCGGACCTGATCCTGCGCGGCGGCGAGAACGTCTACCCCACCGAGATCGAGCAGATCCTCGACGAGCACCCGGCAGTGCAGGAGTGCGCGGTCGTCGGCTCCCCGCACCCGGATCTGGGTCAGGAAGTATCGGCGGTCGTCGTGGTGACGCCGGGCGCGACGGTCACCGAGGAGGAACTGCGGGAGTTCGCCTCCGAACGCCTGTCCTACTTCAAGGTGCCGACGAAGTGGCGCATCACCACGGACCTGTTGCCGCGCAACGCGACCGGCAAGATGAACCGACGCGAGATCCACGTCTGATGTCCGCCTGGACCGTCGAACGACTCGGCGCGGTCGAGTCCATCCGCGACCTCGCCCACCGCTACACGCACCTCGTCGACGAGGCGCGGCTCGAGGAGGTAGCCGACCTCTTCGCGCACGCGGTGTACGGGCAGTGCGACGGTACCGGGACGCCGGTGGGGGCGGTGCGCGACTGCGACCCCGCCGGCGTGCTGGAGGCGTGCCGCAGCTTCATCCGGATGCACGGCACACCGCCGCGGCCGCGCACCAAGCACGTGGTCACCAACCTGCGGGTCGACGTCGCCGACGACTGCAGGACCGCGACGTCCCTGTCGTACTTCACGGTGCTGCAGGCAACGGACGCGCTTCCCCTGCAGCCGATCCTGACCGGCCGCTACTTCGATGCGTTCGCGGTCCGCGACGGCGAGTGGATGTTCACCCAGCGGCTCACCTGCATCGACCTGGTCGGCAACCTCAGTGAGCACGCGCAGCGCACTCTGTGAGAATCGGTGCTGCGCTGCGACTCTCGATGAGGCAAAGTCCGTGACGAAGGCGGCGCCGAACGCGTAGCCGCGGAACAGGAGCACCATGCAGGTCGGTCTGAACATCCTCGGAGCCGAGAACCTCTACGCCGGACGGATCCGCCCGGTGCTCGATGTGGCCGCTGCCGCGGACCGCGCGGGAGTCGACATGATCTCCACCGGAGACCACCTCGGCTTCAACGCGGCCGCGCATGCGGAACGCGTTCGTACCCACGGCTTCCCGTTCCCGATCGAACACGACTGGTACGAGCCGATGTCACTGCTGGCGTCGGTCGCGGCCGTCACGGAACGGGCGTTGCTCAACGTGTCGGTGCTGATCGCGACGATCCGCCCGCCGGTGCTGCTGGCCAAGCAGATCGCCACCCTCGACCGGCTCTCCGACGGGCGGGCGGCGATCGGGATGGGCGTCGGCTGGCAGGAAGCCGAGTACACGGCCACCAACATGCCCTTCGACGCCCGCTTCGGCCGCCTGGAGGACACCGTCCGCGCGTGCCGCGAACTGTGGACCGACGCGCCGACCGACTTCCAGGGCCGCGAGTTCTCCTTCGAGGACTTCCACGCCCGCCCCCTGCCGGTGCAGGAGCGGGTGCCGGTGATCTTCGGATTCGGCCCGAGTCGGCGCAACTTCGACCGCATCGCCCGGGTCGCCGACGGCTGGACCGTCAACCCCGCCGACATGCAGACCTTCGCGGACAGCGTCACGCTGTTGCGCGACACCTTCGAGGCGCACGGTCGCGATCCCCGCACCGCGATCGTCCAGGTGTCGGTGGGGCCGGAGCGCCGCGACGACGGCACCGTCGACCTCGACGCGACCGCCGAGAAGGCCCTGGCCTGGCATGCCGCCGGCGCGACGGTCGTGGTCTTCCGACCGGCCACCTTCTGCGCGACGGGAGAAGAGGTTCCGGAGCTGATCGACTGGGCCGTGGGACTGAAGGCGGTCGGGCGCACGCGGGTGGGCTGACCCTGTCGTCCCCGCGTGTTGTACTGGGGCCGTGTACAGCGAGCGTCCGTCACACGCGGTTCCCGGTGCCACCGTCTGGCACACGGTCCGTTCGTCGGACGGCACGGTGCTGCCGGACGGCTGCATGGATCTCGTGTGGCGGGACGGCGCGGTCCTGGTCGCGGGTCCCGACACCGGGCCGTTCGTCGTCACCGCGTCCCCGCAGCCCGGTGTGGGTGTGCGGTTTCCACCCGGTCTGCTCCCGCACCTGCTCGGCGTCCCGGCCGCACACCTGCGTGACCGGCGGGTGCCGCTCGACGACGTCGTCGGCCGGCGGCCTGCGGCGGCCCTGAGCGCACTGGATCCCACCGGCGCCTCCGACGCGTTCGAGACGTTCGCGGTGAGGTGCCTGGCCGATGTCGGCCTACCGGACCACGCGGTGACCGTCGCGGCCCGTCTCCTCGGGACGGGGATGCCGGTGGCCGGGGTCGCCGAGGCCACCGGACTGTCGGCCCGCGCGCTGCACCGCCTCGGCAACCGCAGCTTCGGCTACGGACCGAAGACCCTGGCCGGCATCCTGCGCCTCGCCCGCGCCCGCGAGCTGGCGGGGCAAGGCCTGCCGTCCGCCGCCGTGGCGGCCGAGTGCGGCTACGTCGACCAGGGCCATCTCATCCGCGAATCGCGCCGCATCACGGGCCGCCCGTTCGGCGAACTGCGTCAAGACGGCAACGCCGCGAACAGGTCGACGCCGTTGCCGTCGGGATCCGTGACCGTCGCGTAGCGCTGCCCCCACGGGGCGTCGAACGGTTCCACCTCGCCGTGCCCCGCTTCGGCGAGCCGCGCCCACACCGCGTCGACGTCCGCCGGTCCGTCGCACTCGAACGCGAGCGAGACCCGCGCGTCGCCGGTGGGCGGGGTGTACGGGCCGCCGAAGGACTCCACGACCTCGACGGTGTCCCACATCAACCGCACCCCGCCGGCAACCACCTCGACGTGGGGATGGGACTCGATATCGGCGGGGATGTCGAGGCCGAGCAGTCGGTAGAAGCGCAGGGATGCCGCGAGATCCGTCGTCACGAGGCCGATGGCGTTCAGCTGAGGAGTCATGTGGCCACGCTAGCCGTCCGCAGGTTTCCCGCGATTGGATCTTTCGGACAGCCGTCAGCCCTGGGCTGGCCCGCGCATCGCCGCCAGCGCCGCGAGTGGCGCCGCGATGTCGTGCTCGTCGAATGCGGCGAGCACGGCCTGAGTGATGTACCGCTGCACCGCCCACTGCTGTCCGGGCTTGACACGAGCGGTCAACCGCAGCATCACCGACTCCGCGGTGACGCCGTTGACCCCGAGCATCTGCGGCCGTTCCAGCACCGCGTCGGCGATCGCTTCGTCCTCGGAGGCTTCGATGGCCGCGGTGAGCGCCACTTCGGTCGCCCGCGGGACCGCCGCCCCCGGGGCGATGGGCAGATCGATCACTGCCACCGCGTGACCCTGGCTCATGTTGCCGACACGCGCGATCTCACCGTTGCGGCAGTACCACAGCGTGCCGTTCAGGTCCCGGATCGTGGTGACGCGCAGGCCCACCGTCTCGACGGTCCCGGACGCCTCACCGACGTCGATGATGTCGCCCACCCCGTACTGGTCCTCGAGCAGCATGAACATGCCGGTCAGGAAGTCCCGCACCAGGTTCTGCGCACCGAAGCCCAGCGCGACGCCGACCACGCCGGCGGAGGCGACCAGGGGCGCGACGTTGACACTGAACACCGTCAGGATCTGCAGCACGCACCACGTGAGCGTCACGATCGACACCCCGGACTTGAGCACCGACCCGATGGTGCGGGCGCGCTGCGCTCGACGCTGCGCGGCCACCGAGTCCCGCGTCCCCGCAGGCAGGCGTTCCCGCAGCGGACGCAGCAGGCCCGGCTCCCCACCAGGTCTCTCCCGGGTCGCGCGGTCGACGACCCGGTGCAGCACGAAGCGCAGGACGAGCGCGATCACGATGTAGACCGCGATCTCGATGGGCCGCTCGATCAACCACGTTCGCGCACTGTCGGTCAGTTCGATTGCAGTCAATTCGTACGTCATCGGTGCCGACCCTACGGAAGATCGGCGCCCTCGGCTGGGCACCGTCGGCTCGCCGAGCGCCGTCCGGTGCCGACGTGAAGCCCGGGGTGAATCCGTCCGATCCGGCCCCGACCGGGGCCTTCGTCGTGTTTCATTCGTCCCGAACTGACGAAAGGGAACCCAACATGGTGACTGATACGACGGGTCGTCGGGTGCGGGCAGCGCTCGGGGCCGTGCTGGTGGCGGCCGGGACAGCAGCGGTGATGGCGTTCGCGCCGGGCACCGCCGCCGCGCTGCCCGAGCCACCCGAGCCGAGCAGCTCGGCCGGCAGCATCACCTTCAGCCTTCCCTCGCTCCTGACGCCGCTGCTCGGTCAGCTCGGGTCCGGCAGCCTCGACACGGGCAGCGTGGGCAGCTCGACCAACGGCAGCCTGGGCAGCTCGAACACCGGCAGCTTCGGCAGTTCCTACGGCAGCGTCGTCGACTCCCCCAGCGCCTGACCGGTCGTCAGTCCACCTGCGGCGCCCACTGCACGCCGTTGATGTGCCCGCCGCCGTCGACGAACAGCGTGTTGCCGGTGACGTAGCGGGAATCGTCGCTCGCCAGGAACGTTGCGACGGGGCCGATGTCGTCGAGCGGGTCGCCGATGCGACCCATCGGGTTGGCCGACGCCATCGTCGCCGCCATCTGCGGGTTGGCCTCGACGGTCCGCTGGTATGCAGCGCTCTGCGCTCCCGGG
Organism: Prescottella sp. D32; assembly: GCF_037287305.1. Classification (NCBI taxonomy): domain Bacteria; kingdom Bacillati; phylum Actinomycetota; class Actinomycetes; order Mycobacteriales; family Nocardiaceae; genus Rhodococcus; species Prescottella sp. D32. The sequence continues at coordinate 594,046 of NZ_JARBSW010000001.1, read as the reverse complement.
CAGATCACGTTGCAACACACCTGCTTCGGCGCCCACTCGCGGGCGGCGGTGCGGGTGAGCGTGCGCAGTGCCTCCTTCGCGGCGTTGTAGTGCACCGAGTACATGTGCGCGTTCACACCGTTGAGCGAGCACAGGTTGATCACCCGGCCGGTGCCGCGCTTCTCCAGTTCGGGCAGTGCTCGCTGCATCGCCCAGAACGCGGCCATCACCGCCATGTCGAAACCGCCGCGCAGCTGCTCGTCGGTGATGTTCTCGAGCCGCGCGTAGCCGCTGCTGCGCCACGCGTTGTTGACGAGGATGTCGAGGCGGCCGAACTGCGCGACCGCACCGTCGACCATCGCGTGGACCTGGTCCTTGTCGGTGATGTCGGTCCGCAGGAACTTCGCCTCGACGCCCCACTCGTCGCGCAGCCACTGCGCGGTCGATTCACCGGCGGCCTCGTCGATCTCGGCCACCAGCACGCTCGCACCCTCACGCGCGAACGCTCCCGCGATCCCTCGGCCGATGCCCATGCCGGCACCGGTGACGATCGCGACCCTCTCGTCGAGCTTCCCCACAGTCGATCCCCTCTTCCGTTGGAAGAGCTGAAGGGTCCCTTCACACGCGGACAGCGCACGAAGGGACCCTTCAGCTCGAGGCCAGACGGTTACCGCGGGCGCGGCACCGAAGCGTCGATGAACAGTCCCTCCACCGACACGCACACCTCACCGGCGGCGTTCTTGATGTCGCCGACGGTGTGAATCTTGCGGCCGTCCACCGAGATCTGCTTCCCGGTGACGGTCAACTCCTCGAACAGCGGAGTCGGCTTGTGGTACCGCACGTTGAGCTGCGCGGTCATACCGGCCTTGCCGCCCCACGCGTTCGCGACGCCGAGTACGTGGTCGAGGATCAGCGACGACACGCCGCCGTGCACGCACCCGGGCGGACCCTGGTACGGCAGGGTCAGCGTCACGACGCCCTGCACGGAGCCGTCGTCGAGTCCCTTCAGGACCAGCGGCGGCGCGATCGCATTCTCCGGACCGGTGATCGGGTCGTGGCGGGTGACACCCTCACCGCTCCACATGTCGATCATCCGCTCGGCCACCTCGGGAGCGTGCTCCTCGAGATGGTCGGCGATACTGTTCAACTCCTCCGAGACCCGATCCAGATTCGCGTTGCCGCGATCGGTGCGCAGCATCGCGTCGATCACCCGCCGGGCGGCCGCGGTGGCGCGGTCGACCGGCGCATCCTGCGGCGCCGACGTCAGGACGGTGCCGTGCGGATGGGTCTGTGCTGTCGGGTGGTCACCGACCTTCACGAGCGAACCTCCATGGTGGCGTGGGTCAGCACCGGCTGGCCGTCGCGCTCGGGGCAGGTCGCGAGCAGCGTGAGCGTGTTCCCGTCCTGCCACACCGACGTCTCGATGGTCTCGCCGGGGTAGATCGAGCCCGCGAAGCGCACCGAGTAGCTCTGCACGCGAGCGGGATCGCCCCCGAGCAAGCCATCGACGACGGCCTTGCAGACGACACCGTACGACGCGAGCCCATGCAGGATCGGACGGTCGAAACCGGCCATCTTCGCGAACTCCGGGTCGGCGTGCAGCGGGTTCATGTCGGCGCTGAGCCGGTAGACGAGCGCCTGCTGGGTGCTGGTCGGCGAGACCAGGACCTTGTCGGCGTCCCGCTCGGGCACCGCGTTGGCGACCTCCGGGCCGGCGTCGCCGCCGAAGCCGCCCTCACCGCGGGCCCAGATCTGCATGGCGGTGGTCCACAACGGGTTTCCGTCCTGGTCCGTCGCGGACTGCTCGAGCACGATGACCGCGGCCTTGCCCTTGTCCCACACGTCGGCGACCCGCGAGGAGATCCGCGCGGAACCGGTGGTCGGGATCGGTGCGTGCAACGTCAGCGACTGGCCGCCGTGCAGGATCTTGCGCAGGTCGATGTCGATGCCGGGCATGTTCATTCCGGCCGGCCTCAGTGTGCCGGCCGAGATGCCCTGACCCGCGACCATCGCGAACGTCGGCAGGACCCGCAGACCCTTCTCGTACACCCAGCCGAGTTCCGCGGGATCGAGCGCGTTCACTCCCGCGCCGAGACCCAGGTGGTACAGCAGGACGTCGCGCTCGGTCCAGTTGGCCTCGCGGACAGTCGGTTCGGCCGACAGCGCGGCCTTCACGTCGATGGGCATGGTGTTACGACTCCTTGGAGATGGTCCCGGCCCGGTACAGCGTGACGACGCACGCACCACCGAGGCCGAGGTTGTGCTGCAGACCGACGCGGGCACCGTCGACCTGGCGGGCGTCGGCCTGACCGCGCAGCTGCCACGTGAGCTCGGCGCACTGCGCCAGGCCGGTGGCGCCCAGCGGGTGCCCCTTCGAGATGAGGCCGCCGGACGGGTTGACGACCCACTTGCCACCGTACGTGGTGCCACCGGACTCGACGAGCTTGCCACCCTCGCCCGGTTCGCACAGGCCGAGGCCCTCGTACGTGATGATCTCGTTGATCGCGAAGCAGTCGTGCAACTCGATCACGTCGACGTCGTCGACCGTCAGTCCCGACTCGGCGAACACCTGTGCGGCAGCGGCCTTCGTCATGGGGGCGCCCACGACGTCGATCATCGACTTGTCCGCGAACGCCTCGGCGGTGTCGGTGGTGAGCGCCTGCGCGACGATCTCCACGGCCTGGTCCTCGAGCCCGTGCTCACGCACGAACCGCTCGCTGACGACCACCGCGGCACCCGCGCCGTCGGAGGTGGGCGAACACTGCGACCGGGTGAGCGGCGCGTGGATCATCTTGTCTTCCAACACCTGCGCCAGCGTGTACTCGTCGCGGAACTGCGCGTAGGGGTTGTTCACCGAGTGCTTGTGGTTCTTGACCGCCACCGACGCGATCTGCTCGGCGGTGGTGCCGTAGCGCTCCATATGCTCGAGTGCCGCGTTGCCGAACAGCTGCGCCGTCATGGGACCGCGGCCCCACTCGTGCTTGGCGGTCATCACCTTCAGGTGATCGTCGAGAGTGGAGACCTTGGGCATCTCGCCGGTACCGGAGAGCGCCGTCTTGGTCATCTTCTCGAACCCGACCGCCAGGGCGACGTCGACGATGCCGCCCTGCACCCACTCGCGGGCCATCATGAGCGCCGACGAGCCGGTGGCGCAGTTGTTGTTGACGTTGACGATCGGGATACCGGTCAGACCCGTCTCGTACAGCGCACGCTGACCGGCGGCCGACGGCTGGAAGACGTACCCGACGGCGGCGCGCTGCACCTGGTCGTACGAGATCCCGGCATCGGCCAGGGCGGTGCCCACGGCCTCGGACACCATGTCCGGGTACTCCCAGTCACGAGACTCGATCTTCTCGAACTTGGTCATACCCACGCCGACGACGAACGTGCGATTACTCATGCGTGTGGAACTCACTTTCCGGGATCGGGATCGCGCGGCAGACCCAGGATCCGCTCGCCGATGATGTTGAGCTGCACATTGGTGGTACCACCTGCAATCGACATGCACTGCGAGTTCAGGAACATTTGGGTGGCAGAGCGGCGATGCTGCTCACCGAGCAGGGACGACGGACCCGCCCATTCCATCGCGACCTCCCACACCTGCTGGATGTGTTCGACGCCCAGCAGTTTCGCGATCGACGACTCCGCGCCGGGCTGCGCGCCGGTGAGCGACCGCAGCGTAGTGCGCAGGCCCATCAGACCGCCGGACTGCGCGTCGCACAGCACCTTGCCCAGAACGGTCATTTGTTCGTCGTCGAGGCCACCGGGGATCGAGACGGCCAGGTCGAGCAGCGCCTCACCACCCGAACCGAGCGACGAGTCGTGCGACAGCGAGACCCGCTCGTTCGCGAGGGTGGTGCGCGCCAGCTTCCAGCCGTCACCGGGCTCGGCGACCAGGCAATCGTCGGGGACGAACACGTCGTCGAGGAACACCTCGTTGAACAGCGCCTCGCCCGTGATCTCACGCAGCGGGCGGATGTCGAGTCCGCTGTTCTTGATGTCGATCAGGAAGTACGACAGGCCCTTGTGCTTGGGAGCGTCCGCGTCGGTGCGGGCCAGGCAGATACCCCAGTCCGCCTCGCGGGCCATGGACGTCCACACCTTCTGCCCGTTGAGCTTCCAGCCGCCGTCGACCTTGGTGGCCTTGGTGGACAGGCCGGCCAGGTCGGAGCCCGCGCCGGGCTCGGAGAACAGCTGGCACCACACGATGTCGCCACGCAGCGACTGCGGGACGAATCGCTCGATCTGCTCGGCGTTACCGTGCGCGATCAGCGTGGGGATCACCCAGTTGCCGATGATCATGTCGTGCGGAACTAGCGCGGCGGCGCGCAGTTCCTCGGCGATGACGAGCTGGGTGACCGCGTCGGCGCCCTTGCCCCACGGGGCGGGCAGATGCGGTGAGGTGTAGCCCTTCTCGGCCAGGTACGCCTTCTGCTCGGCACCCTCGAGCGCCGTCGCGGGCTCGAGCTCGGCGCGGACGTCGGCGCGGATCTGCTCCGCCTCCGGCGGCAGGTCGATGCTGAGGACGCGGCGGGCGCCGTCGATCGTCAGGTTCGCGACGCGACGCTTCCAGGAGGCCGTGGAGCCCAGCAGGATTCGCAGCGACTGCGCGCGGCGCAGGTACAGGTGGGCGTCGTGCTCCCACGTGAAGCCGATGCCGCCGAGGACCTGGATGCAGTCCTTGGTGACCTGGAACGCGGATTCGAGCGCCACCGCACCGGCCACCGCCGCCGCGAGCGATGCCTCGGTGCCGTCGACGTCCTCACCCAGCGCGCGGGCCGCGTCCCACGCGGTGACGCGGGCCTGCTCGGTGAGGCTGAACATGCGGGCGGCCTTGTGCTTGACGCCCTGGAACTGTCCGATGACCCGGCCGAACTGCTGACGCACCCGCGCGTAGTCCGCGGCCGTGGTGGTCGCCCAGTCCGCCAGGCCCGACGCCTCCGCCGCGAACAGCGTCGCGGCGATGTCGAGAATGCGCTGCGAATCGAGTTCCAGCACATCGCCGTCGGACAGCTCGAGACCGTCGGCCCTCACCTCCGCGTTGCGGCGGACCACGTCGTGGCTCGGCAGCTCGGTGACGTCGAGGCGATCGCGCGCCACCACGACGAACGACAGGCCACCCTCGGCCGCGTCGGTGTCGTCATCGGAGGCGGCCAGCAGGAACACGTCGCCCACCTGACCGCCGAGGATATGGCTCGACGTGCCGGACAGCGTGGTCTTGCCGCCGTCGCGGACCAGCTTCAGCCCGCCCGGCTGCAGCGCGACGGCGCCGAACAGCGCACCGTCGGCCAGACCCTCGAGCTCGGCGGTGCGGCCGGCCTCGTTCAGGACCGTGGACACGACCGCGGTCGGCAGGAACGGTCCGGGAACCATCGCACGGCCGAGTTCCTCGGTGACGATGGCGAGTTCGACGAGCCCGTAGCCGGCGCCGCCGAACTCCTCCGGCAGGTGCAGGCCCAGCATGCCGAGTTCGGCGAGCGAACCCCAGTAGCCGGGGCGGGTTTCGGTCTTCGCCTCGACCGCCTCCCGGATCACGGTCGGGGTCGCGTGGCGCGCGGCCCAACCACGCACGGAATCGCGGAGTTCGCGGTCTTCGTCACTCAAACCAATGGTCATCGAAAAGTCCTCGGAAGTAGATGAAGTACGACGGGCGCTTCGCGCCCGTGCGCCTTTTCGGTAGTGGGGACTACCGAAAAGGCGCACGGGTGGCGGAGCCGCCTAGATGCGCTCGATGATGGTGGCGGTCGACAGCGCACCGCCGGCGCACATGGTGATCAGCGCGGTGGAACGGTCCGAACGCTCGAGCTCGTGCAGCGCGGTGGTGATCAGACGCGAGCCGGTGGAGCCGACCGGGTGGCCGAGCGCGATCGCGCCGCCGTTGACGTTGACCTTGCTCAGGTCCGCGTCGAGCACCTGCGCCCACGACAGCGCGACGGCCGCGAAAGCCTCGTTGATCTCGACGATGTCGATGTCGCCGAGCGACATTCCGGCCTTGGCCAGCACGTGGCGGGTGGAGTCGATGGGGCCGTCGAGGTGGTAGTACGGGTCGGCGCCGACCATGCCGGACGACACGATGCGGGCACGCGGACGCAGGCCCAGCGCCTTCGCCTTGTCCTCGCTCATCAGGAGCACCGCGGCGGCACCGTCACTGATCTGCGAGGACGACCCGGCGGTGTGGATGCCACCGTCCATGACCGGCTTGAGCGCGGCCAGGCCCTCGGCGGTGGTCTCGCGCAGGCCGCCGTCACGGGTCACGGTGGCGACCTCTCCGGTGAGTTCGCCTTCCTTCGTCACGACCGGAGCCTCGACGGGCACGATCTCGCGGTCGAAGCGGCCCTCGGCCCACGCCTGTGCCGCGCGACGCTGCGACTCGAGACCGAACGCGTCGGTGTCGCCGCGCTTGATCCCGCGGTTGGCGGCGATCCGCTCGGCGGAGGTGAACTGGTCGCCCATGTCGACGGTCCAGTCCTCCGGGAACGGGATACCGGTGCCGGGAGCGAGCGCCTGGCCGAGGAACACGCGCGACATCGACTCGACACCGCAGCCGATGCCGGCGTCGATCTGGCCGGACGCGATCAGGCCCGCCACCATGTGCACGGCCTGCTGCGACGAACCGCACGCGCAGTCGATGGTCGTGGCGGCCGTGGTGTACGGCAACCCCGCGTGCAGCCACGCGTTGCGTGCGACGTTGTTGGACTGCTCGCCGGCCTGGGTGACGACACCGCCGACGATCTGACCGATCTCCTCGGGAGCGACACCCGCGCGCTCGAGCACCGCGCGCTGCGCGAATCCGAGCAGGGTGGCCGGATGCAGCCCCGCGAGCGCGCCGCGGCGGCGGCCGATCGGGGTGCGGGCGGCCTCGACGATGACGACATTGGTCATGGAGCGCTCCTCATGAGTACTGCGAATACGTGCGAAAACTGCGAGTCGGCCCCGTTCGGGACTGCAACTCGTTCATTTTTGGAATGTATTCTACTTTCGCGGTCAGGGCAATGGCTGCGCGGGAACTGGACCGCACGCTCGGCGAACACTGCGCCAGCCGTGCATTCAGCTCAATCAGTAAGCCGTTTACGCACTGGCGCGCTGGGCCACCGCCGGGACCGGCCCCAGGGCCGGCCGACGACGACTCCGGCCCCGCGAGCAACTCCACGGGGCCGGAATTAGAATTGATTTCAGTTATGCCTGGATCGGCGGCAGTTGAGCGTTCGACAGGTCGGCCAGCAGCAGCCGGCACGCCGTGCGGAGATCCTCCTCGGCATCGGGGACCGAGATCCGGCCGTTGAGGCAGGACTGGATGATGCCGAACCACGCCGATACCAGTAAACGAACGAGCACCGAATCGTTCTCCGTCACCTGTTCGAGCCCCGCAGCCTCGAACAGCACGTCCCGGAACTGCCGGTCCACGCGCGCCACGTCGGGGATCGTGGTGACCTTGGCCGTACTGGTCGACTGGATCATCGCGTTCGCCAGCAGTGGCCGGCGCAGCAACGCCCGCGTGGCCCGCAACAGGGTCTCGAAGATCTCGTCCTGCGGGGTCGGCGCCGGTTGCGCGCGACGCGCGAAGCCCTCGCTCATCTGGTCGATCTGGTCGACCATCACCGCGACGAACAGATGCGTCTTCGACGGGAAGTAGCGGTAGAGGGTTCCGATCGCGACGCCCGCGAGCTTGGCGACCTCGTGCATCTGCACGCGCTCGAGATCCTTCTCGGCGCCCAACTGGGCGGCGGCGTCGAGCATGCGGGCGAACCGCGCGCGCTGCTCCGCCGAACTCGGCTCGGCCGCGTCCCGTGCCTCGGCCACTCTCGGCACCGTCGACCCCCTACCTCGTCCTCGTCCTCGAACCGCGTGCCGCGGGGCGCGCAGCACACTTCGAATGCTCCCAGCTGACGTCGTCCGCTCGCAGCGCTTCCGGTCAGTGGGAATCGCGGAGCCCGTGTGGGCGCCGCCGATCGAGTTCACATCGAACCCGAAAACGGGGGCGGACACAACCACGCAGACCCGGCACGTGGGACGACGGGCCGCCGACGGCGTCAGACCAGGTTGTCCTCCACCGGGAGACCGAAGGCTCCACGGCCGTACATGGCGAGGGCCCGCGCGGCGTCGTTGGCGACGTGGACGCTGCCGGCGTGCGCGTCGCGCCACGCCCGTTCGATCGGGTTGCCGCGGGTGAGCGAGTTGCCGCCCGCGGTCTTGAAGAGCACGTCGATCGCCTCGAGGGCCCGCTCCGTGCCACGCACCTGATCCCGTCGGACGCGCAGCCGCATGCTCATCGGCAGCGGCTGGCCGGCCTCGGCCAGCTCCAGCAGCTCCCGGATGTTGCGGTCCATCTGCAGGATCGCCGCGTCGATCTCCGACGACGCCCGCGCCACCGCGATCTGCGCCGACTGGTCCTCCGCGAACCGGCCGCCGCCGAGACTGAGCCGGACCCGGTCCCGCATGGCCGACAGATAGGTCTCGTAGCACCCCGCGACCGTCCCGATGACCGGCGCCGCGACGGTGCTGGTGAAGATCGCCGCGAACGGGAGCTTGAACAGCGGCGCGGGGTTCACCTTGTGTCCGGGCCCGCGCAGTTGTGCCGCCTCGTAGTTGCGGATCGTCCGATACTCGGGGACGAACGCCCGCTCCACGGTGATCTCGTTGCTCGCGGTTCCGCGCAGTCCGACGACGTCCCACACGTCCTTGATCCGGTAGTCGGTGCGCGGCACCAGCACGGTCATGAAGTCCACGGGTCGCCCCTCGGCACCGACCACGAGCCCGCCGAGCAACGCCCACGACGCATGGTCACAGCCCGACGAGAACCGCCAGCTGCCCGACAGTTCGTAGCCGCCCTCCACCGGAACGAGCTCCCCCACCGGCGCATACGCCGACGACACGAGCGTCGAGGTGTCCTGCCCCCACACCTCGTCCTGCACCTTGACGTCGAACAGCGCGAGATGCCACGGGTGCACCCCCAGCACCGACGTGACCCATCCCGTGGATCCGCACACACCGGAGATCGCGCGGACCACCTCGTAGAAGTCGACCGGGCTGGTCTCGAGACCTCCGTAGCGCGCGGGCTGCAGCATCCGGAAGACGCCGGCCGCCGTCAGGTCCCGGATCGTCTGGTCGGAGACGCGCCGCGACTCGTCGACGGTCTGGGCGCGCTCGGCGATAGCGGGTAACAGTTCGCGGACCGACTGCAGGACCTCGTTGGGCATGTGGGTGCTCCTCCACGACCCCGACCGGGATCACATGTAGGGACAGGGGGGTACCCGCATGGTAGGGCGGGACGGCCGCGGACCGTCCGCCGGGCGGTCCGTGGGGCGGTCCCGGCCAGTGGGACTGTCGAAAACCGGGTGATAGGTGTCACCTAGCGTGGCCGTCAATGCCACAGGTGCATCCTCCACCGTGGAGGGCCCGCATCCGCGGCCAGCGCTCGACATTCGAAGCGCGTCCGAACTCGAAAACTGCTTTCCCTGAAAGGACGGACGAAGTGACGCTCAATCAGTCCGATGAAACCGAAGTCCGCGAGATCGTCGCCGGTGTCGCCCCCACCCGTTTCGCCCGTGGTTGGCACTGCCTCGGCCTCTCGGAGTCCTTCAAGGACGGAAAGCCGCACTCGGTCCACGCCTTCGGCACCAAGCTGGTCGTGTTCGCCGACAGCAAGGGCGACGTCCAGGTCCTCGACGCCTACTGCCGGCACATGGGCGGCGACCTGAGCCAGGGCGAGATCAAGGGCGACTCGGTCGCGTGTCCGTTCCACGACTGGCGCTGGAACGGCAAGGGCCGCTGCACCGACATCCCCTACGCCCGCCGCGTTCCCCCGGTCGCCAAGACCCGCGCCTGGCCGACCCTGGACCAGGACGGCATGCTCTTCATCTGGCACGACCCCGAGGGCAAGGCGCCGACCGAAGAGGACATGTACATCCCGCACATCGAGGGTGCGCTGAGCGACGAGTGGACCGAGTGGGTCTGGTACACCACCGAGGTCGACACCAACTGCCGCGAGATCGTCGACAACATCGTCGACATGGCGCACTTCTTCTACGTGCACTACTCGTTCCCGACGTTCTTCAAGAACGTCTTCGAGGGCCCGGTCGCCAGCCAGTTCATGCGCGGCGAGGCCCGTACCGACATGCGCCCGCACGCGACCGGCGTTCCGAAGATGCTCGGCAGCCGCTCCGACGCCTCGTACTTCGGTCCCTCTTTCATGATCGACGACCTGGCGTACGAGTACGAGGGCTACGACGTCGAGTCGATCCTCATCAACTGCCACTACCCGGTCAGCCCCGACAAGTTCGTGCTCATGTACGGCATGATCGTCAAGAAGTCGCCGGTCCTCGGGGACAAGGCGCTCGAGACCGCACAGAAGTTCGGCGAGTTCATCGCCAAGGGCTTCGAGCAGGACATCGCGATCTGGAAGAACAAGACCCGCATCGAGAACCCGCTGCTGTGCGAGGAGGACGGTCCGGTCTACCAGCTGCGCCGCTGGTACGAGCAGTTCTACGTGGACCGCGCGGACGTCACCTCGGACATGACCGACCGGTTCGAGCACGAGATGGACACCACCAAGGCCGTCGCTTCGTGGCGTCGAGTGGTCGAGGACAACCTCGAGAAGAAGGCGCGTGAGAATGCAGCCGCTGGAGTGTGATCGCTGTGGGGCCTGCGTGCAGGTCCAGAAGCACAGCTGGGAACACACCGCCGTGCAGTGGAACGAGACGGCACAGGAGAAGTGCGTCGAGATCCACGAGTGGGTGGGCCGCGAAGGCCGCCCCGGCGCACCGGTGATGCGGTGCGAGGCGTTGAGCGCGACGATCCAGGTCGCCGCGCTCGACGGCCGCCTCGCCATCACCAACGAGGAGCCCGTCCCCACCCCGCAGGTCGTCGACCACTAGGTCGGACTGCAGACGAGAGAGACCTTTCATGATCGACAAGAACCAGTACGGCCCGTGGGTCGTCATCGCGGGTGGCTCCGAGGGCGTCGGCGCGGCTTTCGCCGACGAGCTCAGTCGCGCCGGCCTCAACCTCGTGCTCATCGCCCGCAAGCCGGGCCCGCTCGAGGAGACCGCGGACAAGGTGCGCGCCAACGGCGTCGAGGTCCGCACGCTGTCGCTCGATCTCCTGGCCGACGACGCGATGGACCAGATCCGCAAGGTGACCGACGACCTCGAGGTGGGCCTGCTCATCTTCAACGCCGGCGCCAACAGCTACGGCCACGAGTTCGTCACCGGTGACCTCGACGGGTTCAACGGCGTCATCAACCTCAACATCACCAAGCAGCTCGAGCTGTCGCACCACTTCGGCGCGAAGATGAAGGACCGCGGCCGCGGCGGCATCATGCTGCTCGGCTCGCTGGCCGGCTACATGGGCTCCGAGCACCAGAGCATCTACGCGTCCGCCAAGGCGTTCAGCCGGGTGTTCGCGGAGAGCCTGTGGCTCGAGCTCGCGCCGTACAACGTCCACGTGGTGGAGCTGATCCTGGGTGTCACCCGCACGCCCGCGATGATCCGCGCCGGACTCAACTTCGACATCCCGGGCATGATCGTCCAGGAGCCGGAGGACGCGGCCCGCGAGGGGCTCGAGCACCTCACCGACGGTCCGGTATGGGTGGCCGGTGGCAACTACGCCGCCGCCGAGAAGCGCAGTGGCTTCCCCCGCGACAAGATGGTCAAGGGTGCGGCCGAGGCGATGCGCAAGCTGCTGAACCGCTCGTAGAATTTCAGATCGACAAGCTGTGGCTGCGACCGAAAGGTCGCAGCCACAGTCGTATTCGCCCCCCAGCCACCGAAGGGAACACCGATGACTCTCGAGATCCTGTTGGCCGAACGCGAGATCGCCCGCGGCGTCGTACGGTTCGCGCGCGCGATGGACGACCGCGACTGGCCGGTGCTGCACGACATCATGCTGCCCGACGCCACCGCCGATCTCGGGACCGGAACACTGCACGGGCCGGGCGAGGTGGAAGCCGCGATCCGCTCGTTCCTCGACGACTGCGGGCCCACCCAGCACCTGCTGGGCAACATGCTGATCGACGTCGACCTGGCGGCCGGCACCGCGACCAGCCGCACCTACGTGTCCGACCTGCATCTCGGCGTCGGAGACCTTCGCGGCCTGAGCTTCTCGACGCTCGGTGACTACCACGACCAGTGGCAGCTCACCGACGGAGCATGGCGAATGAGCCACCGCACCAAGCACATGCACGGCACCCAGGGGGAGATCGAGGTACTCGGGGCCGGTCCCGGCCACTGGAACGGCGGGACGTCCCCGGTGAACCCGCGCACCACCGCGGCGGACATCGAGGCGATCCGGGCTCTCAAGGCCCGCTACTTCCGGCTCATGGACACCAAGGACTGGGACGGTCTGGCGGCCGTGTTCACCGACGACGTCACGATCGACATGACGGAGACCGGTGGCGGCGTGACGCATTCGATGGACGAGTACATGCCGTTCCTGCGGGCGAACATCGAGAACGTGGCCACCGTCCATCACGGCCACATGCCCGAGATCACCCTGACCTCCCCCACCACCGCGACCGGGGTGTGGGCGATGGAAGACAAGCTGTGGTGGCCGGACGGCGCACCGGTGCGCAGCCTGCACGGCTACGGGCACTACGTCGAGGAGTACCGGAAGGCCGGCGACGACTGGCGGATCGCATCGATGCGTCTGACCCGACTACGCACCGACACCGCGTAACCGCAGTCGGGTCCGATCCTGAAGGATTTCTGATTTCTCTCGCTGAGCGACGGAAATCCTTCAGGATCAACGTAACGATCGACCGTTTTGCCCGATACCGTCTGCACAGGTGTCTCGACTGCGGCACCCGACGGGGAGGAAACATGTCGAGGTATCGAGTTGCGGTGCTGGGGATCGCCGGACTGTTCGGCGTCGTGGGCTGCGGGGCCACGGACGCGGCGCCGCCCGTGAGCGAGGAGGAATTCCGCGTGAGCCTGCTGCCCGGCGCCGCGGACCTTCCGCCCGGCGCCGTGGTCGAGCGACTCCCCCGCGAGGACCAGATGGTCCTCAGCCTCAAACTCGACGCACCCAGCACCGGCGACGGATCGGAGGCGACGACGACGTTCGATCCACCCGCGTGCGAGGCCGAGAACGCCTACTCGGACGGGGCTCGGATCGGGTTGGTCGACAACGGTTCCGCCGCCGGCGCACTTCTCGGAGACGACCGCGCGTACATCATGCTGGTCAGCGAGGCCGACCTGGACGTGCAGCGAATAGCCGATGCCCACACCGGATCGTGCGCAACGTACACCGTCGCCTACGACGACCCGGCTTCCTTCGGCCGCACGGTCCGCACCGAACGACTCGATCTACCGCCCGAGCTCGCGTCTGAGGACGCTGTGATCGTCTCCGAGGTCACGCACTCCGACAATCCGAACTGGGCTGACGACGAGGTGCTACTGGGATACGCCGCAGTCGGCGACTACACCGTGCTGGTGCTGGCCTACCACGGCAAGGAGTTTCGCACCGAGTTCGACGACGTGTTCACCCGGACCGTCGAGAAGGTGCGCAGTCACGCGTGAGCGGACCGACCCGTGGCGCCGCGGAGGCGAGCGGAGATCGGGAGACGCCCGGAACGACGGGCCTTTCCGCAGTCCGCATCAACCCAGTCTGCGCAGCAACCCCATCGCGTCGAACGGGGCGTAGCCCTTCATGTCGTTGTCGAAGTACACGAAGGCGTCCCGCCCGGACGCCGTCCACCGGCGCACCTTCTCGGCCCAGCGGTCGAGCGCGTCGTCGGTGTAGCCGCTGGCGTACAGTTCGGCGTCGCCGTGCAGCCGGGCGTACGCGAAGTCCGCGGTGTCCTCGTCGATCCGGGGATAGCGACCGGCGGTGTCGGCCAGCACCAGCGCCACACCGTGGTCGCGGGCGATCGAGACCATGTCCGGAACAGCGAAACTCGGGTGCCGCACCTCGAGCGCGTGCCGGATGGGGCGTTCGGCGTCGGTGGTGTCGAGGACGCGGTCGTCGGAGAGTTTGTCGTCGCGACGGGCCGCGAGCGTGCACGCCGCAGAGGTGGTGCGCGGCAGTAGCGTCAGGAACTCCTCCAGCAGCCGGGGGTCGAACTGCATGTTCGGTGGCAACTGCCACAGGATCGGCCCCAGCTTGTCGCGCAGCGCGAGGACGCCCGCGGCGAAGAAGTTCGCGAGCGGCACCTCCACGTCCCGGAGCCGCCGGATGTGCGTGACGTAGCGGCCACCCTTGACGGCGAACACGAAGCCGTCAGGTGTCTCGTCACGCCATTTCGCGAAGCTCGACGGCTTCTGCAGCGCGTAGAACGACCCGTTGATCTCGATCGACGTCAGGTGCTCTGCGGCGTACCGCAGTTCGTCCCGGTGCACGAGGCCCTTCGGATAGAAGCCACCGCGCCATCCCGGGTACACCCACCCGGAGATGCCGACACGGACGTCCACCATGCGGCCGCAGTGTAGTCCGTCCGATCGACGATTCCTCGGACTCGGTAACTCCTGTCCCGAGGTCGGGGTACCTTACTGATCGCCAGATTCGAGATGTAGGGGGATTTTCTTCCATGTGGGGTTCAGATCCGAGACGCGCGGCGAGACGTCGACTGCGCCGGGGCGTGGTGGGCGCATCGCTCGCGGCACTGGTGGCCTTGCCGCTGGCCGGCGAAGCGGCGGCCGCGCCCGGAAGCACCGGAAGCACCGGAAGCACCGGGAGCCTCGGCAGCGCCGCGGCAGGGTCGAGCGGCAGCGCTGCCGCCAGTTCCGACAACGGCAGCGTCACCGCCGGGTCGGTGATTCCGGGCCCGCTCCAGAACGAGCACCCGCCGCTGCCACCGCTGCGGGACGACATCGCCGCCGCGGCCATCACCGGCGAGGAGCAGAAGACCGATCGGCTCGTGCGCTTCACCGTCGCGTCGCCGGCGCTGCGCCGCGAGGTCGGCGTGGAAGTGCTCCTTCCGAAGGACAATTCGGTGCCGCGCCCGTCGATCTACGCGCTCGAGGGCGTCGACGCGCGTGAGGACACCAGCGGGTGGGTCACGATCGGCGGCGCGCCGGACTTCCTCGCGGACAAGAACGTCAACGTCGTGATGATCAACGGCGGAGTCTCCGGCATGTACACCGACTGGGACCGGATCGATCCGGGCGTCGGACTGCACAAGTGGGAAACCTTCATCACCCAGGAGCTGCCCACGCTGCTCGACGCCCGGCTGAACACCAACGGAGTCAAGTCGCTGCTCGGCATCTCGATGGGTTCACAGGGTGCGATGATGCTCGCCCACCGCAATCCCGGAATGTACCGCGGCATCGCGGTCTTCAGCGGCTGCTACTCGACGGTCGACGACCTGGGCCGGCTCAGCGTCCAGTCGACGGTGTCGTCGCGCGGCGGCGACATCGCCAACGTGTGGGGCGAGGTCGGTGGCCCGGGGTGGGTCGCCCACGACAGCGTCCGGAACGCCGAGGCCCTGCGTGGCATGGACATCTACGTGTCGGTGGCGTCGGGTGTGCCCGGCAAGTACGAGGATCCCGCGGCGTCCGACTGGTTCGACCGGGTGTTCATCGGCGGGCCGATGGAGGTGCTGGCGAACGGCTGCACCCGTCTCCTCGACGCCCGCCTCGACGAATTGAACATCCCGGCGACGTTCGAGTACGAGGCGATCGGCATCCACGGCTGGGCGTACTGGCGCGACCGGCTGCCGCAGGCATGGCCGACGCTGGCGCGCTCCCTCGACCTTCCGGTCTGACCCTCCGCACGACAGAGGTCCCCGCACGACGAAGGGCCCCGCACGGACGAATCCGTGCGGGGCCCTGTCGCGTCGAGCACCACCTACCGGGTGATCAGGCCTTCGGGATGAACGCCTTCAGCGGCTCCGAGGCCGACCAGTCGTGACCCCAGTAGCTGTCCGCCGTGATCTCCTCGGCGGTGTAGAAGGTCTCGTCGACCAGCATGCCCTCGGTGCCGAACTCGAGGTCCCAGCCTCCGGGAGCTCGCACGTAGAACGAGATCATCTTGTCGTTCGTGTGGCGACCCAGGGTCGAGGAGATCGTGAAGCCGAGCTTGGCGACACGGTCCAGCGCCTGACCGACGGCGTCGAGGGTGTCGACCTCCGTCATCAGGTGCACCAGGCCGGGCTCCTCCGTCGGCGGCGCCGGGCACAGCGCCAGGCTGTGGTGACGCTGGTTGACGCCGAGGAAGCGGACGCGCGAGACGCCGTCCTGCAGCCGGATGGCGCCACGCGGGAGGAAGCCGAGCACCTCGGTGTAGAAGGCGTAGGACTCCGCGAACTTGGCCGTCGGCAGCACGACGTGGCCGAGGCCCTGCTCGCCGGTGACCCAGCGGCCACCGTGCGGCGTCACGACCGGGCTGTGGTCGAGCACGGGGCCGAAGAACACCTCGACACGCGTGCCGGCCGGGTCGTCGAACGCGATGACCTTCTCGGCGTCCCGGTAGTCGGCCTCTTCGAGGGAGAGCTCCTCGACGGCGATGCCGGCCTTCTCCACGGCCTCACGGACGCGCTGCAGCGCGAAGTGGTCGCGCACCTCCCAGCCGACGGCCTGAGCCTTGTCGGTGTCGCCCGGCAGGACGATCAGGCGCGCACGCCGCTCGTCGAGACGCAGGTACAGGCCGTCCGGGTCGGGGCCCGAGCCGGTCGCCATGCCGAGGCCGTCGACGACGAGCTCACGCCAGCGGGCGATGTCCTGGGTCTGAATTCTGAGGTAACCGAGACCCCGAATGTCCGTCATATCAATCCGTCCCTGAGTGAGGAATTCAGCTGGGTTCGAACTAGATCATCGAACGGTGGACGCCCTGCGGCTCGCCACCGAGCTGCGTCAGCGCCGACGCGTGGTTGATCGAGCCCGGCACGTGGATGGCGTGCGTGAGGCCGACGTGCGCGTCACGCCAGAAGCGCTGCAGCGGCAGCGTGACCTTCATGGCACCGCCGCCGGCGCGAGCGAAGATCTCGTCCAGGGCGCTCACGGCACGCCATGCGGCGTTGGTCTGGGTGCGGCGACCGATGGCGCGCTCCTCGAAGGTGACGACCTCACCCTTCTCGGTCTTGTCCCAGAAGCGGTCGACGGTCTCGAGGATCGCGACGCGCGAGGCGTTGATCTCGTCGGCGGCCTGACCGATGGCGTACAGGACGTAGGGGTCCTCCTTGATCGGGACACCGGTGACCGCGACGCGCTCCTTCTGCGCGGCGATGTAGAGGGCGAGACCGCCCTCGCACATGCCGATCAGCGACGAGGAGATGCCGAGCGGGAAGATGCAGGAGAACGGGAACTTGTACAGCGTCTCGTCGCGGCCGGCGTGCTTGGCGCCGTTGCCGCTGAGGACGATCTCGGCGTCGATCGTGCGGTACTCGGGGATGAAGGCGTCCTTGACGGTGAAGTCCTTCGAGCCGGTGCCGCGCAGGCCGACGACGTTCCAGCTCTCGTGGTCGACGGTGTAGTCGGCCTTGGGGACCAGCACGTGCAGGATCTTGCCGGTCGGCACGCCCTTCTGGTCGCCGACGAGAGCGCCGATCATGACCCACTCGCAGTGGTCGTTGCCGGTGGAGAACGACCAGCGGCCGTTGAGGATGTAGCCGCCGTCGACCGGCACTGCGACACCCATCGGGGCGTACGGCGACGCGATCCAGGTGTCGACGTCCTCGCCCCAGACCTCCTGCTGCGCCTTGGGGTCGAAGAAGGCCATCTCCCACGGGTGGACACCGACGATGCCCGACACCCAGCCGGTGGAGCCGTCGACCGAGCCCAGCTTCATGGCCGTCTCCGCGAACTCGCGCGGGTGGGCCTCGAGGCCGCCGAACTCCTTCGGCTGCAGCATCCGGATGACGCCGGCGTCGCGCACGCGCTTCGCGTTGCCGTCCGAGAGGCGCATCAGCTTCTCGCCCTCGATGCCACCCTCGCGGATCTCGTCCGCGAACTGCATGATGTTGTCCAAAACCTGACCCATAGCTATCAGCTCTCTCTCTGCGATCCCACGACGCGGATCAATTCTTAACGGCCAGACCGGTTGCGTTCTAGAGCAATTGGTCTTTCCTGTCCTCCGGCAAGCTCGGGCGACCGGCCTAGCCGAGAATCTCGGTTCGGGTGCGCCGTGAGGCTTGGCATGCGCGCGGCATGCTCGAGGAAGCTGGGAAGGACACCGACGACGAGAATATCGGCCGCGGCGCCCCGGGTACCCGCATTCGGACGGAAAGCAGTGCTCGCGAGCATGCGCCCTCCTGGTGCGGATCGGGGATCAACGCAACCGCTTGCGCTGATCGTGTGTATCGAACGGTCCCAGGAATCGGCCCGGGAGAACAAAACATCTCCCGCTCAGCGGGACTGGAATTCGGCCACGTCAGAGCCGGTTTCCCAGTCCCACTGAGTGAGCATTTCGAGAGACTTCCGGACTACTTCTCGCCGGATCCGACGACGCGCTCGACGTCGCTGTCGGCGACGCGGTTCGCGGCCACGTACCCGAACACCATCGAGGGGCCGATGGTGGCGCCGGCGCCGGCGTACTCGTTCGCCATGACCGATGCGGACGTGTTGCCCGTGGCGTACAGACCGTCGATGACCGAGCCGTCCTCACGCAGTACGCGCGCGTCGGCGTCGGTGACGAGGCCACCCTTGGTGCCCAGGTCGCCGGCCTCGATGCGGATCGCGTAGAACGGGCCCTTGACGATCTCGTCCATGGCCGGGTTCTTCATCGTCGGGTCACCGTAGTACCGGTCGTACGCGCTGTCGCCGCGGCCGAATTCCTCGTCCTTGCCGGTGCGGGCGTAGCCGTTGAACCGGTCGACGGTCTCGAGCAGGTTCTGCGTCGGTACACCGATCTGCTCGGCCAGCTCGCTGAGCGAATTCGCCTTGTGGACGATGCCCTTGTCGTAGAAGCCCTGCGGGAACGGGGCCCCCGGCAGAACCTGCGCGAACGGGTACCGCGACCGGGCCTTGCTGTCCATGATGAAGTAGGCCGGCACGTGGCCGCCCTCGAGCTGGTCGTGCACGAAGTTGACGTACGGCGCCGACTCGTTGGTGAACCGCTTGCCGTCCTTGTTCACGATCACCGAGGGCGGGATCGAGCGCTCCGACACCAGCGGGATGACCGCACCCATCGGGTGCATGACCGACGGCATCCACCACGCATCGTCCATGAGATCGACTGCAGCACCCAGCTTCTGGCCGGCGACGATGCCGTCGCCGACGTTCTCCCGGGCGCCCATGCTGATGTTCTCCACGCCACGCTCGGGCAGGTGCTCCGCGCGCATCGCGTTGTTGTGCTCGAAACCGCCGGTGGCCAGCAGGACACCCTTGCGGGCACCGATACGCACGAGCTTGCCCTCGCGCTCCGCGGTGATACCGATGACGGCGCCCTTGTCGTCGACGATCAGGTCCTTCATCGACGTCCGGAGCCACAGCGGAACGCCGGCATCCTTGAGCGCCATGCGCATCCGTGCGACGAGCGCGCGGCCACCGGTGGACATGTGGCGGCGACGGATCACGTTGGACGACACCCGCCACGCCGCGACGAGCGACGCCCGGCGACCGGCCCAGGTGCGCTTGACCATTGCGAGGTCGTGGTAGTCCTTGCTCGTCACCCACAGGCCCAACGGGCCCTTCATGCTGTTGGGGCGCTGGTACTTCTCGTCCTCACCGAGCTTGCGGGTGTCGAACGGAGTGCACTCGACGGTACGGCCGAGCGGGCGTCCCCCGTCGTACTCGGGGTGGTAGTCGGCGTAGCCCTTGACCCAGTAGAACTCGATGTGGGGGCTGCGCTCGAGCAGCTCCATCATCGGCGGGCCGTTGTCGATGTACGCGTCGAGACGCTCGTCGGACACCTTGCCCTCGGTGACGATGTCGAGGTAGCGGCGCACCGATTCCCGCGAGTCGCCGGCGCCCTTGCGGACGAGGACGGGCGCGTTGGGGATCCAGATGCCACCGCCGGAGATCGCCGTCGACCCGCCGTAGGTCTTGCCCTTGTCGATGATCAGGGACGACATGCCGCGGTTGGCGGCCGTGATGCCGGCGACCATGCCGCCGCCGCCACTGCCGACGACGAGGAAGTCGACGACGGTGTCGAAGTTGTTGTTCTCAGCCATGGTGATTCGTCAGCTCACTTACGGTCGCGCAGGAGGAAGGAGAGCACCGACGCAACCCAGGCGTCGCGGGCCTCGATCATCGTCCAGTGCCCGCAGTTCGGGAACACGTGGAACTCGGCGTTGGGGATGTCGCGCATCGGCAGCAGGCCGAGGTCGACGGGGCTGACGCGGTCGTCGCGTCCCCACGTGAGCAGCGTGGGCGCCTTGATCTTGCCGAACTGCGCCCAGTACGGGGTGCCGTCGGCCTGCGCGTTGGCCGCGGCCATCGCGGCGAAGGCCTTGCTGCTGTACATGCGGCGGGCGATCTCGAGGGTCTTGGGCTCGGTCGCGAGCTCCCAGCGCTCCTCGATGAGCTGCTCGGTCACCACGGCAGGGTTGTAGACCATCGACTGCAGCCAGCGGATGAGGCCCTCGCGGGTCGGGTTGTCGGTGAACTCCATGAGCAGCTTGATGCCCTCGCCCGGGCTGGACGAGAGCACGTTCTTGCCCATGCCGCCGATCGAGACGAACTTGTTGACGAGCTCGGGACGCGCGATCGCGATACGGGCGCCGACGACACCGCCCATCGAGTTGCCGATGATGTCGACCGGACCCAGACCGAGGCCCTCGAGGAAGGCCGGTACGGCGCCGACTGCCTCGACCATCGGGTGGCCGTCGCACGGGTCGGACACGCCGAAGCCGGGGAACTCGAGGACATAGCAGGTGAAGTGCTCCGCGAAGTCGCCGATGACGCCGCGGTAGTTGCGCCAACCGGTGACACCCGGACCTGAACCGTGCAGCAGCAGCAGCGGCGGACCGTCGCCGGCCTGGTGGTACCGAAGCACACCCTGATCGGTGTGCAGTTCCCGCTTGGAATCCTCGTAACTGATCTCAATAGCCATCGTCAGCCTCATGTCCGTTGCAAAAAATGTCATCCGGGTCACAGCCCATCCGGCGGAAGGGTGCCAGTCCGCGTCGAAGTGGGCCATATCGCATCCCGATCAGCGAGACCACCTCTGGTCGAGGTCACCCCCGCCGAGGGCGGTTCCGCTGATCGAGACAGCAATTCAGGGCTGCGGACCTGCGGCCATACGCTCGCAAACATCGACTTCGGCGTAGCGGACGCCGAGCAGTTTCATCGAATCGGAGGTGGCCCCATGTCCACAGAGGCGATTGCACAGGAGATCACGCTGGGAGCAGAGCCGACTCCGGCGGACATGCGACGGGTGATGGGCCAGTTCGCGACGGGTGTCACCGTGGTGACCGGTCTCGACGACGAGGGCCCGGTGGGCTTCGCATGCCAGTCGTTCGCCTCCGTCTCGCTGGAGCCTCCGCTCATCCTCATCTGCGCCGATCACCGCGGCCGGGCCTGGCCCCGCATCCGCGAGACCGGCCGCTTCTGCGTCAACGTCCTGCACGAGGACCAGTCGGACCTGTGCTCCCGTTTCGGGTCGAGCAAGGGCCGCAAGTACGAGGACCTCGACTGGGAGGTCTCCCGTTGGGGCACCCCGTCGCTGCCGGACGTGCTGATGCGGGTGCACGCCGAGGTGCACGAGGTCCACGTCGCCGGTGACCACGACATCATCATCGGCCGGGTGCTCGAGCTGGACACGGTGTGCGAGGAACGCCCGATGGTGTTCTTCCGCGGCAAGTTCGGCATCGGAGCTCCCGAACTGGTCTGACGGCCACCGGCCACACCGCTCGAACGGGAACTGGCGGCACCCTTCCGAAGTGGAAGTGTGCCGCCAGTTCCCGTTGGTGCGGTCGGGAGGTACCCGTCAGATCCACTGCCCGCTCTGGATCGACAGCAGTCGATCCATCGCGTCCGCGGACCAGGTGTTGACGGGCGGCTCGGGCGCCCGGCGCACGCGCCGGGGAGCACCCATGTCGGGGTAGAGCGTGCGCGACACCTCGCGGGCCGCGTCGACCACGAGCGGCGCGACGCGCTCGAGCTGGGCGGTTCGCGCGTCGCCACACAGCGAGATTCCGGCGACCGGACCCTCGTAGCCGCGCACGGCGACACCGACACAGGCCACGCCGCGCACGGACTCGCCGCGCTCGAAAGCCAGGCCCCGACGCTGCCGGATCCGGTTGAGTTCCTGGTGCAGGGTCGCGATGTCGGTGATGGTCCGGTCGGTGCAGCGACTCAGCCGCGCCTCGTACAGGCTGTCGACCCGCTCCGGGTCGAGCCACGCCAGCATGGACTTCCCGCCGGCCGTGGAGTAGGCCGGTCCGCGGCCGCCCACTCGCGAGGGCAGCGTCGACGCGAAACGCCCGCCGACCTTGTCGAGGTAGACGCTCTCGCTGCCGTCGAGCACGGCGAGATGGACGACCATGCCGGTCTGCATGTGCAGCTCGTGCAGCAGGGGCGCGGCGGCAGCGCGGATCTCACTGTGCCCGCCGTCGCCGCCACCGAGGCCGAGCGCACGCCGGCCGAGGCAGTAGCCGAACGAGGCGTGTTCCACCCAGTTCAGCCGCACCAACTGATCGAGAATCCGGTGCACGGTCGAGCGCGGCAACTGCGTACGGCACGCCACTTCTTCGAGCGTGAGCCGCGATGCGCGACCGTCGAACGCGTCGAGAATCAGGGTCATCCGCTCCACCATCGAAGGCGGCAGTTCACGGCGCGGGGCCGGCGTGGTGACCGACTCACCGGAATCGACGACTGTCATCGACACCTCCAAGCAACATCTGAGCCCCTGATCAGAGGGGCAATCCGACGCAAAACTGAAATCAATTCTGACAGGCTAGCAGGAAAGTCCCGCTAGGCGGGACTTTTTTCCGGTCGATTGTTTGTCCGAATCGGACACCCGATCATGCCCGCTCGCACCGTCGTCCGCCGTCCGAGTCGATCAGACTCCCGGTCACCGGAAAAACGGGCCCAAGGCCCCTCCGCCGTCCGGTAGAACGAAGCAACACCGGCCGATCCAGCAACGGAGCTGTAGGGATGCACATCGGAATCGTCTCCCCAGTCGTGGTCCTGCACCCCGACGCCCACTCCCCGTGGGAGCGCGACGCCGGTATCGCCGACCTCGCCCGCATCGCGGAGACCGCGGACCGTCTCGGCTACGACCACCTGACCTGCAGCGAACACGTCGCGGTCCCGGTGGAGGTCGCCGCCGCACGGGGGGGCACGTACTGGGATCCGCTCGCGACGCTGGGATTCCTCGCCGCCCGGACCACCCGGATCCGGCTCGCCACCCAGGTTCTCGTGCTCGGCTACCACCATCCACTCGAGATCGCCAAGCGCTACGGCACTCTCGACGTCGTGAGCGGAGGACGGCTGATCCTCGGCCTCGGCGTCGGCACGCTGCGCGAGGAGTTCGATCTTCTGGGCGCGCCTTTCGAGGACCGCGGGGCTCGCGCCGACGACGCCCTCGCCGCGCTCCGCGCATCGCTCTCGCGCAGCCTGCCCGAGTACCACGGGACCTACTACGACTACGACGGACTGCTCGTCGAACCGCACGCCGTGCAGGACCGGGTGCCCCTGTGGATCGGTGGTCGCACGATGCGTTCGCTGCGCCGCGCCACGACACACGGAGACGGCTGGGCGCCGTTCGGCCTGAGCGTCGACGAACTTCGTGGCATGCTCGAAAAGGTAGACGTCCCAGCGCACTTCGACGTCGTACTGAGCGCGGGGGCGCCTCTGGACCCGCTGGGCGCACGCGACCGCACCCTCCGGGCGCTCGAACGCCGCCGCGACGCCGGCGCCACGATCGCCAGCGCGTCGATCTCCGCGACCGACTGCGCGCACTACTGCGATCAGCTCGAATCCCTGCGCGAACTCGGTGCCGAACTGGGCATCGAGTTCGATCCCGCACCCCGCTGACCGCGGGACGCCGCTGCACCACCGAGCCCGGATCGGACACCGATCGGGGCTCGCACGCAACAGGTTTCACGTTTCACCCGATAGCCGGACATACACCGAAGGAGATCCGATGACCGATACCGCTGCGCTCGTCCAGTCACTGATCGAGCGGGTCGAGCTGCTCGAGGACAAGCTCGCGATCCAGGAGCTCATCACCGCGTACGGCCCGGCCGTCGACGCCGGCAACGCCGACAAGGTCGGCGCACTGTGGGCCGAGGACGCCGTGTACGACGTGGACATCCGCAACATGAACGGGCGCGCGGAGATCATGGAGATGGTCCGCACCAGCCCCCACCAGGACTACATCAAGAACGGCTGCGGCCACCTGCTCGACCCGGTCAACATCGTGGTCGACGGCGACACGGCCGTCGCCACGTGCCACTCGCAGCTGCTGCTGCGCAACCAGGACGAGGATTCGTTCCGCGTGTGGCGCGTGACCGCGAACCGCTTCGACCTGAAGAAGATCGACGGCACGTGGCAGATCCAGCGCCGCACCTCGCGCGTGCTCGACGGCCGCCCCGAGGCCCCCGAGCTGCTCGGCCGCGCCGGCAGCTGACCTCCCGTACCGACACGGCCCGCCTCGCTGATCGCGAGGCGGGCCGTGTCGTCGAGCGGTAGGACTCTACTGGGAGGCGGATTCGAGAGTTGCCTTCGCCCAACGGTAATCGGCCTTACCCGCAGGCGAGCGGACGACCTCCGGGACCACGACGAGTGTGCGCGGCACCTTGTAACCGGCGATCTTGGTCCGGCAGTGGGCGATCACGTCGTCCTCGTCGAGATCGTCGACGCCCTCGCGGGTGGAGATGACGGCCGACACGCGCTGCCCGTACATGGGATCGGGGATGCCGGCGACGAGTGCGTCGAGCACACCGGGATGACTCTTGAGTGCCTCCTCGACCTCCTCGGCGTAGACCTTCTCGCCGCCGGTGTTGATGCACGACGATCCGCGGCCGAGCACGACGATGGTGCCGTCCGCCTCGACGCGAGCCAGGTCACCGAGGACCGAGAGCCGCACGCCGTCGACGACGGGGAACGTCGCCGCGGTCTTCTCCGGGTCACCGAAGTAACCGAGCGGCACGTGTCCGGCGCGGGCGAGGTAGCCGACGTTGTCGGAACCGGGCTCGATCGTCGAGAAGTCGGTGTCGACGACGCGAGCCTTCGGCGACGGCGGCATGCGCAGCAGGCCGTCCTCGTCCTTCTTCAGCTCGCCGTCGTTGCCGGACTCCGACGAGCCGAACGCGTCCCGGAGGTAGACGTTGGGGAGCAGCTCGTTGAGCTTCCCGCGGACACTCGCCGACCACAGCGCGCCACCCGAACCGATGATCCACAGCGAGCTCAGATCGAATCGGTCGCCGTGCTGCTCGATCGCGTCGGCGAGCGGACGGGCGATCGCATCGCCGACGACCATGACGGTGTTGATCTTGTGTCGATCGACCAGCTCGAGCGCCTCGACCGGGTCGTACTTGGACATGAGGACCTGCTTGGAGCCCATGAACATGCAGGTGAAGAGCGAGTAGGACGCCGCACCGTGCATCAGCGGCGCAGTCACCAGGTACGTCATCGCGAACTGGTTCGCCGCCGCGGCGGCGCCGAGCTCGGCGGGCGAGAGGATCGGGTCGCCGCCCATGATCGCGCCGCCCGCGAGTGCTGCGTGGTAGAAGTCCTCGTGCCGCCACATCACACCCTTGGGCATGCCGGTGGTGCCGCCCGTGTAGATGACGTAGAGATCGTCGGCGCTGCGCTCCGGGAAGTCGCGGTCTGCGGACTGCGCGGCGGAAGCCTTGTGATAGTCGACGACCGAGACGTCGGCGGCGGCAGCGGCGTCCGCCAGTGCCGGTCCGGCCGGCTCGCCGATGAGCACGATGTGCCGCAGCTCGGGACACTTGGGCAGGACATCGGCGATGACGTCGCTGAACTCGCCGTCGGCGATGACGGTGGCCAGCTTCGCGTCGTTGTAGAGGTAGGTGAGTTCCGCGTCGACGTAGCGGAAGTTGACGTTGACCGGGACGGCGCGGATCTTGAGGCAGCCGAGCAGCGATTCGACGAACTCGAGACTGTTGCGCGCGTGCAGGCCGACGTGATCCCCGGGGCCGACACCCTGCTCCGCGAGGTGGTGCGCGATCCGGTTCGCAGCGGCGTCGAACTCGGCGAACGTCCGCGATTCGGATCCGCACACGAGCGCGACCTTGTCCGGTACGGCGTCGATGACGGCTTCGGTCAGATCAGCGAGATTGAGAGTCATATCCGGCCCTTCGGTGAATCGCACATCGAGCAACAGTGCGTTCTACCACAAACCCCGCCCTCGTGTGCCTGAGATCACAACCTGCCGAGTAGAACATATTCCTATTGGTTGATCAATAGCCCGACGGGGAGAACTGGGGTTCCGCCAGCACAGGCGGAGGCGATGCCGCATCATCTGCGGGAGCATCCCGAGGCGACGGAGGAACGGGATGGACCAAGACCCTTGTGCCAAAACTAGAATGAATACTAGTTTGATTGCATCGCACGGAACCTGAAGGAGCCTGACATGGTGGATTCTCTGAGCTTGGCCGGTAAGACGGCCATCGTCACCGGCGCCGGGGCCGGTCTCGGCCGCGCCGAGGCGCTCGCCCTCGCCGACGCCGGTGCCGCCGTCGTCGTGAACGACATGGGCTCCGCCGCCCACGACGTCGTCGACGAGATCAAGGCGGCCGGTGGGCAGGCCCTCGCCGTCACCGGCGACGTCTCCGACTGGTCGCTCGGCGGGCGCATGATCCAGGAGGCCGTGTCCAACTTCGGCTCGATGGACATCCTGGTCAACAACGCGGGCATCCTGCGCGACAAGATGATCTTCAACCTGTCCGAGTCGGACTGGGACGACGTCATCCGCGTGCACCTCAAGGGCCACGCTGCGACGTCGCACGCCGCGGCCGTGCACTGGCGTCAGGCGAGCAAGGACGCCGGCGGCCCGATCTACGGTCGCGTCATCAACACCTCGTCCGAGGCGTTCCTGTTCGGCTCCGCCGGCCAGCCCAACTACTCGGCCGCCAAGGCCGGTATCACCGCGCTGACCCTCTCCACCGCCGCCGGCCTGTCCCGCTACGGCGTGCGCGCCAACGCGATCTGCCCCCGCGCCCGGACCGCGATGACCGCGGAGGCGTTCGGCACCGAGAACAACACCGGCACGCAGGGTCTCGACCCGCTGGCTCCGGAGCGCGTCGGCACGCTGGTCCGCTACCTCGCGTCGCCCGCGTCGGACGAGATCAACGGCCAGGTGTTCGTGGTCTACGGCAAGATGGTCGCCCTCATGGCCGCGCCGCAGGTCGAGAACCGTTTCGATGCAGCCGGTTCCGAGTTCTCCGTCGAGGAGCTGGCCGGCCAGATGACGCCGTACTTCTCGGGCCGCGGCCCGTACGAGACCTACGCCGCGTACAGCGTCGCGGGCCTCGAGAAGATCGCCCTCGCCACCGACGCGCCCGCCGGCGTCTGATCCGGACGGCGGACTCTTCATGAGGCTTCAGGGCAAGGTTGCCATCGTCACCGGCGGTGCCGGTGGCATCGGGCGCGCGATCACCCGGGTGTTCTCGCGCGAGGGTGCGAAGGTGCTGTTCGTCGACATCAGCGACGAGAACGGCTTCGCACTCGAGAAGGAGATCGCGGAGGCCGGCGGTGAGGGCAAGTTCCTCAACGTCGACATCTCGCAGAAGGATTCGGCCGAGGCGATCCGCGACGCCGCGGTCGCGGCGTTCGGCCGTATCGACATCCTCGTCAACAACGCGCACGCGTCCCGTCAGGCTCCGCTGCTCGAGCAGACGCAGGAGATGTTCGACCTCTCCTTCGGCACCGGCTTCTACCCGACGGTGCACCTCATGCAGGCCTGCTACCCGCAGCTCAAGGAGTCGAAGGGGTCGATCATCAACTTCGGCTCCAGCTCCGGGCTCGAGGGCATGCCCACGCAGACGTCGTACGCGGCGGCCAAGGAGGCCATCCGGGGCGTCAGCCGGGTCGCCGCCAACGAGTGGGCCGCGGACCAGATCCGGGTCAACGTGCTGTGCCCGTTCGCGGCCACCGAGGGAGTCGTGGCGTGGCAGGAGGCGTTCCCCGAGCGGGCCGCCGCGACCATCGCCAAGGTTCCGCTGCAGCGCATCGGCGATCCGGAGACCGACATCGCCCCGATCGCACTGTTCCTGGCGAGCGACGACTCGAAGTACATGACGGGTCAGACCGTCATGGCGGACGGCGGCAGCCTCAAGCTGCGCTGATCGCGCTCCGACAACTCCATGTCCGAGGTGTGCCAATTTTCCGGTACTGCCTCGTAACCTCCTCTGTCGGCGGTATAAAGCCTGGCAGTCCGCTGTGAAGTGGACCACCTACCAAACCGCCGACAGAGGAGTTCCATGACCGATAGCCGGGCGAACAGAGCCGATGCGACTCGGGGGGTTGCATCCGTCTCACGCCGTCGATTCCTTGCGGGCGCAGGTCTGACCGCGGGAGCCATCGCGCTCTCGTCGATGTCGACCTCCGCCTCCGCAGCCCCCAGCCGCACCCTCGCCGACGGCGACCGCGTCCCTGCCCTCGTCATCGGCAGTGGATACGGCGGTGCCGTCGCCGCGCTGCGGCTGACGCAGGCCGGAATCCCCACGCAGATCGTCGAGATGGGCCGCAGCTGGGACACCCCCGGCTCCGACGGCAAGATCTTCTGCGGGATGCTCAACCCCGACAAGCGCTCGATGTGGTTGGCCGACAAGACCGATCAGCCGGTCAGCAACTTCATGGGCTTCGGCATCAACAAGAGCATCGACCGGTACGTCGGCGTCCTCGACTCCGAGCGGTTCTCCGGCATCAAGGTCTACCAGGGCCGCGGCGTCGGCGGCGGCTCGCTCGTCAACGGCGGTATGGCAGTCACCCCGAAGCGCAACTACTTCGAGGAGATCCTGCCGTCGGTCGACTCGAACGAGATGTACAACAAGTACTTCCCGCGCGCCAACACCGGTCTGGGTGTCAACAACATCGACCAGGCGTGGTTCGAGTCGACCGAGTGGTACAAGTTCGCCCGCACCGGCCGCAAGACCGCCCAACGTTCGGGTTTCACAACCGCTTTCGTGCCCAACGTGTACGACTTCGAGTACATGAAGAAGGAGGCTGCCGGCCAGGTCACCAAGTCGGGCCTCGGCGGTGAGGTCATCTACGGCAACAACGCCGGCAAGAAGTCGCTCGACAAGACCTACCTCGCGCAGGCCGCGGCCACCGGGAAGCTGACGATCACGACTCTGCACCGCGTCACCAAGGTCGCGCCGGCCACCGGCAGCGGCTACAGCGTGACGATGGAACAGATCGACGAGCAGGGCAACGTCGTCGCCACCAAGGTCGTCACCGCCGATCGGGTGTTCTTCGCGGCCGGCAGCGTCGGCACCAGCAAGCTCCTGGTCTCGATGAAGGCGCAGGGCCACCTGCCGAACCTGTCGTCGCAGGTCGGCGAGGGCTGGGGCAACAACGGCAACATCATGGTGGGCCGCGCGAACCACATGTGGGACGCCACCGGATCCAAGCAGGCCACCATCCCGACGATGGGAATCGACAACTGGGCCGACCCGACGGCACCGATCTTCGCGGAGATCGCCCCGCTGCCGGCCGGGCTCGAGACCTACGTCAGCCTGTACCTGGCCATCACGAAGAACCCCGAACGTGCTCGCTTCCAGTTCAATTCGGGCACCGGCAAGGTCGATCTCACCTGGGCTCAGTCGCAGAACCAGAAGGGCATCGACATGGCCAAGAAGGTGTTCGACAAGATCAACCAGAAGGAAGGCACGATCTACCGGACCGATCTGTTCGGCGTGTACAAGACGTGGGGCGACGACTTCACATACCACCCGCTGGGCGGCGTGCTGCTGAACAAGGCGACCGACAACTTCGGCCGCCTGCCCGAGTACCCCGGCCTGTACGTCGTGGACGGCTCGCTCGTCCCCGGCAATGTCGGCGTCAACCCGTTCGTCACGATCACCGCGCTCGCCGAGCGCAACATGGACAAGATCATCTCGTCCGACATCCAGTGACGACCCGCCTGCCCGCGTCCCCGCCTGCGCTCCGGGGGACGCGGGCAGGCCCCGCTCTGCGATAGCCTTTCCACGAACGATCCCACTCGACCACGTTTTCTTCACGCGTCGAAGCGGATGAGAGGACATCGCGATGTCTACCCGTTCGAACTATTCCGAGGGCACACCCAGCTGGGTCGATCTGCAGACGTCGGACCAGGCCGGAGCCAAGGAGTTCTACACCGCACTGTTCGGTTGGTCGTACGACGATCGGCCGATGCTCGAGGACACGGTCTACGCGATCGCCACGCTGCGGAACGAGCAGATCGCGGCGATAGCTCCGCTTCCCGCGGGCGCCCCGCCGGCGGATACTCCGTCGACGTGGAACACCTTCCTGGCGGTGGACGACGCCGACGCGTCGGCCGCGAAGGTCGAACCGGCGGGCGGGCAGCTGATCCTCCCGGCGTTCGACGTCGGGGATGCCGGGAGGATGGCGTTCGTCGCGGACCCAACGGGCGCACAGGTGGGGCTGTGGCAGGCCCGCGCGCACATCGGCGCCACCCTGGTGAACGAGGCCGGCACGCTGATCTGGAACGAGCTGATCACCGACGACCCGTCGTCGGCGCTGGCGTTCTACGCCGCCGTCGTGGGCCTGGGTGCCGCGGTGATGCCGATGCCGATGCCGGACGGCGAGTACACCGTCCTGCAGGTCCACGAGGACGGCGTGGGCGGGTGCGTCACGCCACCGCGCCCCGATGTCCCCAACCACTGGCACGTCTACTTCTGCACGGACGACGTCGACGCGATCGTCGCAACCGCCGCGAGGGAAGGCGGCGCGCTGATGGCCGACCCGTTCGAGGTGGCAACGGTGGGCCGGATGGCGGTACTCGCCGACCCGCAGGACGCGGTATTCAGCGTCATGCAGCCCGAATCACCCTGAGCTGCGCGATCAGTCGATCCCGAACAGGCGCACCGCGTTGTCGTGCACCACGGCACGCAGCCAGTCGTCCCCCAGGTCGAAGCGGGTGAGGGCCTCGAGCGCGTCGAGGTACGAGTACGGGATGTTGGGGAAGTCGCTGCCGAACAGGATCCGATCTCCCAGGTCACGCAGACGCGGAACCTCGATGCGCGGGAACGGGATCTGTGCCTCGGTGAAGTCGGTGAACGCCATCGTGGTGTCCAGCTGCACCAGCGGGTAGCGGTCGGCGAGGTCGAGGAATTCGGTGTACTCGGGCATTCCCATGTGCGCGACGATCAGCACCAGGCGGGGGTGCCGCGCGAGCAGCGTGGCGATCCGGTCGGGGCCGGTGTAGCGGCCGGGCGCCGGTCCGGAACCGCAGTGGATCACGATCGGAGTGCCGGCATCCTCGAGCAGTCCCCACACCGGGTCGAGCAGCGGATCGTTCGGGTCGTAGTCGCCCACCTGGATGTGCGACTTGAACACTCGCGCACCCGCGTCGAGCGCCGACGCGACGTACCCGGCAGCGGACTCCTCCGGATAGAAGGTGGCGGTGTGCAGGCAGTCGGGGGTGCGGGCCGCGAAATCGGC
The DNA here is from genome assembly GCF_037287305.1 of Prescottella sp. D32. Taxonomy (NCBI): domain Bacteria; kingdom Bacillati; phylum Actinomycetota; class Actinomycetes; order Mycobacteriales; family Nocardiaceae; genus Rhodococcus; species Prescottella sp. D32. The sequence continues at coordinate 562,619 of NZ_JARBSW010000001.1, read as the reverse complement.
CGCCCACTGGTTGAGCCACGCCGCCATCTCGGGCTTGTGCGGATAGAGCATCGAGGTGAACCTGGCGATGCCGAACTCCCGCAGGTGCGCGACGCGCGTCTCCTCCTCCGACCGGTACCGGATCGGCCACTCCCTACCGGTGAGCGGTCCCGCCGAGTCGAAGTAGGCCCACACCTTGTCCATGACGTTCTTGGGCATGAAGTGGGTGTGCACGTCGATCAGCGCGGACAGGCCCAGCGCCTCACGGAAGGCGATCACCCCGGCCGCCTCGGACTCCCGGTCGAGTTCCGTCCCCACCGCTGATTCACACACGGTCATGCCCCTCTCGGTTCGGTGACTCGAGTGGCCCCGAGCACACCTGCCGACCCTAGTCTCGGGACGTTTGCGCTGAGTGAGACCCCGGTTTGACGGGTCCGGAAACCGCCTGAAACGCTACCTAGCACTTGCTTGGTTTACGACGATCCCGAAAAGGCGCAGACGACATGACCTCTTCATCTCCCCTGTTCCAGCCGCTGAAGGTGCGTTCGCTCGAACTCGCGAATCGCATCGTCATGTCGCCGATGACGCGCTCCTACTCGATCGACGGCGTCCCCGGTGACGACGTCGCCGGCTACTACCGCCGCCGCGCCGAGGGCGGGACCGGGCTGATCGTCACCGAGGGTGTCGCGATCGACCACGAGACCGCGGTCGACAACCCGCGCGTGCCGCGCCTGTTCGGCGAGGAGTCGCTCGCAGGCTGGCGCAAGGTCGTCGACGGCGTGCACGAAGCTGGCGGCAAGATCATTCCGCAGCTGTGGCACGTCGGCCCGCTGTGGGGCGCGATGAGCAAGGTCGACCCGGCGGTCAAGCCGATGCGCCCGTCCGGCGAGTGGGGTCCGCTCGGCACGACGTCGTACCCGGAGTCGTACACCTCGTGGGTCCAGGAGCCCACCGAGGCAATGACCGAGCAGGACATCCAGGACGTCATCGCGGCGTTCGCCCGTGCGGCCCGCAACGCGATCGACGTCGGCTTCGACGGCATCGCCCTGCACGGCGGCCACGGCTACCTGCTCGACTCGTTCCTGTGGGAAGGCACCAACAAGCGTGACGACGAGTGGGGCGGCGACCTCGAGCGCCGTACCCGCTTCCCCGTCGCCGTGGTGAAGGCGATTCGCGCCGAGATCGGCGAGGACTACCCGATCTTCTACCGCTTCTCGCAGCACAAGCAGCAGAACTACACCGCGCGCATCGCCGAGACTCCCGACGAACTGAAGGTGATCCTCGGTGCGCTCGCCGACGCCGGGGTCGACGTCTTCGACGCCAGCATCCGCCGCTTCGACATCCCCGCGTTCGAGGGTAGCGACGTGTCCTTGGCCGGCTGGGCCAAGAAGGTCACCGGCGCGATCACGATGGCCGTCGGCAGCGTCGGCATCGGGAAGTCGCTGCGCGACAGCCGCATCGACGGTTCGGCGCCGGTCGTCGACAACATCCCCGAACTCGAGAAGCGCATCGGTGGCGGCGAGTTCGACCTGATCGCGATCGGCCGCCTGCACCTGGCCGACCCGGCGCTGGCCTCGCGCCTGCGCGCCGGCGAGCCGCTGCCCGAGTTCGTCCGTGACGTCCACGAGGGCTCGCTGACGTAACCTCCAGCTCGACATGATCCACCCGGTCGCCGCAATACCTCCGCGAGGCGTTGCGGCGACCGGTTCGTCTGTGCGGCAACAGCCACGCAGCCCGGAATCGAAGGAACCGATCCTTGACGCAGTACGACGACGCCGACTGGCACTACGGCGGCGACTTCCCCGACGACCTCCCCCAGGCTGCGGCCGGCACCCACATCGGCATGTTCGTGGCGTGGTGCCTGCTCACCGGCTTCGCGAGCGAAGGGGTCGAGGACCGACTCGAACCGCTCGAGACGCGGGAGACGACCCCCGGCGCCTTCCTCATGAAGGTGCTCGACGAGCGGTTCGCCAGCGACGACCTCACCGCCGACGGCAACGCGTTCGCCGTCGCGTACTACGCGGGCCGCGGCGACGACTCCCGCTACCTCGACGACTACTGCGACGAGTTCGACACCACCGCGGAAGAGATCTACCGGGTGGAAGACACCTGGGAGACCTACGACCGGATCGCGGACCGGATCGGCGACCGCTTCCACGCATGGCTGGACAGCGGGCGGCCGCAGTTCGTCGCGTAGGGCTCCGACCCGCAACGGTCGGCGCGCCGAGTCCTCGGTGCGACGTCCTCAGTGCGACGCCACGGGCACCTGATGTCCGGGAGCGGCGACCTCGTTGTCGAGATGCCGCTTCCCGGGAAGCAGGAACGGAGTCACCAGGAGCAGGGCGCCCGCGATTCCGATGGCGATGCGGGCGTCCGTGATCGCGGCGCACAGCCCCCACAGGCCGGTCAGTACAGCGATGGATCCGGTACCGGTGACGTTCCAGGCCACCATCACCCGCCCGACGCGGTCCACCGGAACCCGCTGCAGTCTCGCGGTTGCGAACAGCGGATTGAACACCCCCATACAGGTGATGAGGGCCAGTTCGACGACGATGACGAGCACGACACCAGCAGCTCCCGGCATCACCAGGACCAGCCACACCGGCCACACCGCGCGCAGCGCCCCGGAGACGACGAGGACGCGGCCCCGCCCGTACCTGGCGGCCAGACCGGTAGCGAGCCGGGCGCCGACGAAGCCACCGATACACGGCAATCCGAAGGCGATCCCGTACTGCCATGCCGCCCAGCCCATGTCACCGAGCAGGAGAACAGCGATCAGCGGTTCTGTGGCCATGATGAGCGCGTTGACAGCCACCGTGTTCCAGAACAGCCGAAGCAACTGTCGGTCGGCGCTGATGAACTTCCATCCCTCGGTCACGTCCGAAACCCGAAACTTCGCCGCTTTCGCCGTGGACCCGACGCGTTCCGGGTCGCGAATCATCCCGATGCTCAACGCCGAGAGGAGGAATCCCGTGGCGTTGCCGATCACCGTGACGACGGGGCCGAGAGCACTGATGGCGCCGCCACCCAGCGTGGGTCCGACCGCGGTGGCTGTCCACGTGGTCGACTCGAACCTGCCATTGGCCGTCAGGAGATGGTCCGGGCGCACGATCTGCTTCAGGTAGGCACCACTCGCGGCGGTGAAAGCGATATTCGAAGCAGTACTGACGATCGACACTGCGAGTAGCTGCGCGTAGGTCAACAAGCTCAGCGCATAGGCCAGCGGGACGGTGAGCAATGCCGCGCACCGGGCGATGTCGGCAGCGATCATCACGGGCTTCTTCCGATGGGCCTCGACCCACGGCCCGAGCGGCACAGCCAGTACGGCCCCCACCAGTAGCCCCACCGCCGCCAGGACGGACACCCCGAGAGCGCCCACGTCGAGGACCAGGATGGCGATCAGAGGGAACGCGCCGAAACCCAACCAGGTCCCCGCAGTGGACGCCGCGAACGCCGCCCACAACCATCCGAACGGACGTCCAAGATCCGGTCGTCCCATGTGAAAATCCCTCCCCCGCAACGGAACATCGACAGCGAGAATTCGACCAACCTCGTCGATCAGGCGCAAACAACCACCGGCGCCGCGAGCCACAACCGCGCGTTGTATCCGTAGGGTCTGACGGGTGGACATCGAAGCCGTGCGAACGTTCGTCGCCGTCGCCGAGACCGGACAGTTCCAGGAGGCCGCTGTGGATCTGCGCATCACCCAGCAGGCCGTGTCCAAACGGATCGCCAATCTGGAACGCGCCCTCGGAGTGACGCTGTTCGTGCGGACAGCACGGGGCGCGGCGCTCTCGCCGGATGGTCGAGCCTTCCTTCCGCACGGCCGCGAAGTCCTGCGGGTGATCGACCGTGCGACGGCGTCCGTTCGTCCGGGTGGACGTACGTTGCGCGTGGATGTCCTGAACCGACGGATCGCCCCGGCCCTCGCCTTGCGCAACTTCCACCGAGTTCACCCGGACATGGACCTCGACGTGGTGGCGTTACCGGACACCGACGTGACCGCGGCGATCGATGCTGTCCTCGCCGGATCGATCGATGCGACGTTCCGCTCCGTGCCGGTGCCTCCACGAAAACTGCCCGGTTCTGTGGCCGTGGAACGGGTACTCGACGATCCGCTCCAACTGCTCGTGGGACCGGACCACGCACTCGCCGGCGCACCGGGTCTCCGCCCGCAGGACCTGACCGGGCATCGCATCTGGATCCCGGGGATCAAACCGGGCACCGAGTGGGGCTCCTTCTACGACGAGCTCGGGGAGTCGTCCGGTCTGTCCATCGATGCCGTCGGGCCCGACTTCGGAGCTGAGGCGCTGATGGATTCGCTCGCTGGCTCCCCCACCTTGGCAACGCTCGTGGGAGCCGGTGACCGATACGTCTGGCCCGCCACACACGGCCTGCGGCGCATTCCCATCACGGATCCGACCCCCGTCTACCCGCATTCACTCGTCCATCGGAACGGAAACCCACATCCGGCCTTGGCCGCGCTGCGTCGCTACCTAGGTACCTCTCGAGTCATCCCACCGGGACGACTTTGGACACCGAGTTGGGCCACGCGAATTGACTGACGGGCACGCCGCTCGGCCACTCGGAGCGGCGTGAACTCCGACCCTGGCGTGACCCGCACCCCGCTGTGGCCGGCACCCCTACCAGGTGTCGGCTGCAGCGTCACGCGGCGTGTGGTCCGGCGCGGTTGTGGGCGGGGACGGGTTTCTTGAACGGGTCGACGGTGCTCGGTGGGGTGAACCACGGGTGCCGGTCAGCGCCGATTCTCACGCCCCAGTGGCTGTGATGCAGTAGCTGGTGGTGGTAGCGGCAGAGTAGGACGAGGTTGTCGAGGTCGGTGGGTCCACCGTCTGCCCAATGCTTTACGTGATGGCCTTCGCAGTGGGCGGGTGGTGCGCCGCAGCCGGGGAAAGCACAGCCGTGATCGCGGGCGATCAACGCTCGACGCTGCTTTTTCGACACGGTTCTGCTCGTGCGGCCCAAGTTCAGGGGCACGCCATCGTCCATGACGATGGGGGTGAGGTGACAGTCGCAGGCCAGTCGCCGGGCGGTGGCAATGGAGAGCGGTCCCATGTGGGGCATGCGTGCGATGTCCTTGTCGCCGAACAGGTCCGAATCGCCGTCTGGATTCACCCACTCGTGAGCCGACTCGCTGCGGGCGAGATCGCTGGCGTTCACGTGCAGCGACAGGTGGGGCCGCTCCCCGCCCTCGATCGGGGCGTCGCCGGAGTCGAGGTAGCGGCGCAGAATCTCGGCGAAGGCATCGGCTCGCTGCCGTGCCGGAGTGCGTTTCTCGGCCGGGTCGTCGACCGGATTCCTCGGCTTGGTCAACGCGGACAGTGCGGTCAGGAGCATTTCACCCGTGACGGCGTCGAGGTCACCCTTGACCGCGACGCGTCCGTTCAGGGTTTTCGAGGCGTGGAATTCGTTGCGTTCGGTGTCTTCGCTGGGCGGGAGTTCGTCGGATTCGAAGATCCGCTCCAACCGCGAGATGCACATGCGGACGGTCGTGGTGGTCGCGGCGACACCGGACGCGGCATCCAGCAACACCTTCCGGCACGCATCCAACGCTTCCACGGGCATGCCGCGCGGCGGGGTCTCGCAGAACTTTCCGATCAACGCCGCGTGCTCGGCGGAAATATCGCCGGAGTTGAAGGCGTCGGCGATCTCGGGCTGCCGGCTCAGCATCCGGCCCAACGCGAGAATCCGTGCGGCGGCCGGCACTTCCAGCAACGTGTTCGCGGCCAACCACTGCTTGACGCTACGAAAGCCGAGAGTGTCGAACGAGACTGCGCGCTCGTCGATCTCGGCGACGGTGGCTGCGCGTAGTGCTTCGAGTTGTTCGATCGCTCGGCAGATGTCGAGGCCGGTCTGCACCAGTAGGATTTCTGGCAGCGTGTGCACGTCTTCTGGTCGCGGCGCGGCGACCGTGACCAGCGTATTGAGCCCCCCCGGATTCATGACACGAGCTTAGTTCGAACTAGTGTTCGAGTCAAGGCCTGTCCCGTTCGTCAGACTTTCCGGAGAGCATCCGGAAGTAGCTTGCGGCGGCGGGAATCGCTTCGCCTGTTGAGGATTCCAGTCGCGGGTGACTGCGGACAAGATCAACCATGGCTCGATCACCAGATTGATCGCGATATGCGCGATGACGGCAGGTAGGAGTGCGCGATCCGATAGCAGATATACGGCCGCCAATCCTGCCCCCAGGCATGTTGTCGAGACAACGACCGGGATCGCTATGGCCCATTCTCGACCGAGAAGAACCCAAGCGCCGTGGGCAACGCCGAATGCCAGTGCAGATGCGCCGATCTGGCCGACCGCTCCGATCCCGTTATCGGCGAGTGCATCCATCACCATTCTGCGGAAGATGATCTCTTCGATTGCGCTCGACGTGATGGCCACCCACAGCGGTCGCCGTCAGATCGGTTGCTGCCGAAGCCAATTGCTCACCGTCTGCGTTGCGCCACTACTTCGCCAACTCCGAGGACATGCTCGCCGACGCGCTGTCACTCGCCAGGGCACAGCAACGGCGCCGAATCGATTCGATGGTGGTCAGCGCGACGCCCCAACAGCATGTGAAGCAGCTATGGAGGGAGGCGTTACCGCTCACCGAGGAATCACGCCTCGAGGCCCAGGTTTGGCTGGCAGTGCAGGTCGCGATCAAGACTACGCGGGTTGCTGAGGTCCTGGACTCGATCGACGCTGAACTCGATCACCTGTGCGAGTGGACCGCTACCGTCCTCGCCCCTGCTTCGGCGCCAGCCGTGACCGGTGCGGAGATACGCGCCTTCACAGATGGGCTGACGATGAACGCGGTACTTCGACCACGCACGTTCAGCTTCGACCAAGTGGCTGTTCTGTTCGATTCGTACCTTGCGCGCCTGCAGTAGGTCGGTGCTCGACGCACCTATCGGGGTTGCCCTCGGTGCAACCCCGATCGTCCGCGACAACATGACAGCTTCTCGACGCAAGACACTCGGATCACGCCCGCCCGCCCGAGCGGATGCCTTCAGAACAGCGTGAGTTCCGGCTCCGGCGCCCTCACCGGCGCGGCTGCCGGGGTAACCGCGGCCACGGGACGTGGAGGTACCTCCCGCGGACCGAGCCCGGCCCACGGGCGAGCCTTCTCCGGCGTCGACGCGACGGCACGCGCAGCCTCACCCGCCAGTTTGTCCGCGATCTCGTTGAAGTGGTTGCCGACGTGTCCGCGCACCCAGCGGAAGCGGACCGGTCCGGATCGTTCGGTGATCGCGCGGTCGATGTCCTGCACCAGTTCGAGGTTCTTGACCGGTCCGCCCGACGCGGTCTTCCACCCCTTGCGCTTCCATCCGGGGAGCCACTCGGACGCGCACTTGATGGCGTACTGCGAGTCGGATTCGATGAGCAGCGGCTCGGGGCCGGGGTGCGCGACGATCGCCTCCACCAGCGCCCACAGTTCGGCGATCTGGTTGGTGCCGGACACCGCTCCGCCCGACCGGCTCGGACCCTCGTGATCGACCCACGCCCACCCGATGGCGCCACCGGGATTCTTCAGACACGAACCGTCGGTACTCACGATGATCATGGCTTCGGACAATACGTTGCCGCCCCGACGGCCGCCGGACAGGTCCCGGCCGGGCGACGATAGGCTGCCGGTGATGACCGATACGGCCTCCGAAGTGCGGTTCGAGCTGTCGACGCGACGTCCCGTGGACCTTGCGCCGACGCTGTCGCCGCTGCGGCGCGGACGCTTCGACCCGTGCCATCGGCGCGAGCCGGACGGCAGTGTGTGGCGCACGTCGCTACTGCCGTCGGGCGCGGTCACCTACCGGCTGCGGCAGCAGGGGCCGAGTGTGGTGGAGGCCCGCGCGTGGGGACCTGGTGCGGAGGAGTTGGAGACGTACCTGCCGGGTCTCGTCGGGGAGGACGACGCCGGCCGGTCCGACGACTTCGCGCCCGCCCACCCGAAGCTGGCCGAGGCGCACCGCCGCTTTCCGAACCTGCGGATCGTACGCACCGGCAGGGTGATGGAGGCACTGGTGCCGGCGATCCTCGAGCAGCGAGTACACGGCGTCGCTGCGCAGGCGTCGTGGCGGCGACTCGTGACGAAGTTCGGAGCGCCGGCACCGGGACCCGCTCCCGACGGCATGCGGGTGCCGCCCGGTGCCGAGGTGTGGCGGCGGGTTCCGTCGTGGGAGTTCCACCACGCCAACGTCGACCCGCAGCGCGCGAAGACGATCGTCGCGTGCGCCCGCGTCGCCGACCGTCTCGAGGAGGTCGTCGGCATGGACCGCGCGGACGCGTACCGACGCCTGCGCGCCGTCCCCGGCGTCGGGCTGTGGACCGCGGCGGAAGTCTCCCAGCGCGCCCTCGGCGACGCCGACGCACTCTCCGTCGGCGACTTCCACCTCGCGTCGGTCGTCGGCTGGACCCTGCTGGGCCGGCCCCTCGACGACGCGGGCATGGTCGAGTACCTCGCCGACCTCCGCCCCCACCGCTACCGCGCGATCCGCCTGCTCGAGATCAGTGGCCAGACCCGCAAACCCAAGTTCGGGCCGCGGACACCGATCGTCGACCACACCTGGCACTGAACCTGGGCGCGTTCCGCCGCCGCGGCGCCCCGACGCCACTCAGCGGCCGGTGACCAGTTTCATCACGTCCGGGTAGTTGGAGACCTGCCAGCCGCCGTCGACCATGAGGCTGGCGCCGGTGATGTAGGTGGCGTCGTCGCTCGCCAGGTACAGGCACGGCGCTGCGATCTCCTCGGGAGTCGCGGGGCGGCCCATCGGGATCCGCTCGACGAACCCGTTCAGCAGCGGCTCCCAGCCGGTGACGCCCGCGACGAGTGGGGTGTCGACGAGTCCCGGTAGCACCGCGTTGACGCGGATCCCGTGCTGCGACAGTTCGAGGGCGGCGTTCTTGCTGAACATCTCGACCCCGGCCTTGCCCGTCACGTACGGGCTTCCGCCCATCATCGGCATGCGGGCGTTGAATGACGCGATGTTCACGATCGCGCCGCCCCGCTCGTTCGCCACCATGTGCCGGGCCTCGTGTTTCGTGGACAGGAACACGCCCTTCTGCACGAGGTCGACGGTGAAGTCCCAGTCGGACTCCTCGAGATCGAGGATCATGCCGCCGCGTGCGGCACCGGCGACGTTGAACGCCAGATCCAGCGCACCGAAGCGCTCCACCGCGACGGCGACTGCTGCCGCCACCTGGTCCTCGGCGGTGACGTCGGCGGTCGCGCCGACGAACTTCTCGCCGAGTTCCTTCTCCAGGACCGTGAGCGCGTCGGTGGCGATGTCGATCCCGACGACGGATGCACCCTCGCCGATCAGCCGCTTCGCCACGGCCGCACCGATTCCCGATGCCGCACCGGTCACCACCGCGACGCGGCCGGCGAAACGTTCGCCGTCGAACGTGTTGTCAGACATGAGCTACCTCCACGAGAACCTTCATGCGACGCCCGTCGGACGCCGCCTGGACACCGTCGAGCACGTCCGCGAGCGGGATACGCTCCACCCACCCGTCGAGCGGATAGGCGCCCGCCGCCATACGGTCGATGACGGAAGTGAATTCCTTGCGCGAGTATGCGAGGGACGACATCAGCCGCATCTCGCCGAACATCAGCGCATACGTGTTCAGAGGCACCTGCTCCTTGTAGGTCGCGAGCAGCACCACCGCGCCCCGGGGCCGAACGGCAGCGAGCGCCGTCTGCAACGCGGCACCGACTCCGGCGCACTCGAACACGACGTCCGCGCCCGCTCCGTCGGTGCGTTCCTGCACCGCCGCAACGAGATCGGTCGCCGTCGGATCGATCACGTCGAGGCCCAGCGCGGTCGCGACCGCACGCCTCGTCTCGGACGGCTCACTGAGCAGGATCCGGTCCACACCGTCCGCACACAGGTTGAGTGCGGTCGCGATGCCGATGGGCCCGGCCCCGAGGATCAGGGCGAAGTCGGTGTGCCCGACGCCGGACAGTTCGACGGCGTGCAACGCGACGGCCAGCGGTTCCACCACCGCGGCCTGTTCGAGCGAGACACCGTCGGGCAGCACGTGCACGTTCTCCGCGGGCACGGCGGTGCGCTCGGCCAACCCGCCTCCCGGAGCGTTTATCCCGTGGAAGGCCGCCGACGTGCACAGGTGCTCGTGCCCGTCCCGGCACCGGGCACACGTGCCGCAGTGATAGTTGGGCTGCACCGCGACCCGGTCGCCGACGGCGACGTCGACGACACCGGCGCCCACCGCGCAAACGACGCCGGAGAACTCGTGGCCGAGGATCTGTGGGCCGCACGCACCGGTGAGCGGATGCGGATGCTCGGAGATCCCGAACGAGTGGATCATGCCGAGATCGGATCCGCAGATGCCGTTGAACGCCACGTCGACGAGGACGTACCCGTCCGGCAGCTCCGGTTCCGGCACGTCCTCGACCCGCAGGTCGTCGATGCCGTGCAGGACAGCGGCCCTCACGCCTTGGCCGCCAGTTCGTCCTCGTACTTCTTGGTCATGTGCGCGATCGCGGCGTGCTGCGCCTCGTTGTACCCGTCTCGCTTCTGGCCGGCGCGGGCAGCGGCGTCGAACAGAGGTTGCGACTGTCCTTGGAAGTGCGGGGCCACCTGCTGGGCGATCAACTCGAACGAGCGCTTCGTCGCGGCCGGGGCGGCCCAGTCGGCGTTCATGATCAGCATCGAACCGAATCCGCCGGACTGCGTCACGAGCTTGTCGATCAGCTCGCGGGCCTGTGCCGGGGTGCCGATGATCCCCATGCCGGAGTGGTTCATGTACTTGATCATGTCGTCCATTGCGGCACCACCGGAGCCGAAATGCGGGAAGGCTGCGACCTTTCCGAAGTAGTCGATCCACTCGCCCAACCCGAATCGCACGTCCTGCTGCGCCTGCTCCTCCGTCTCCGCGATGTGCATCGGGCAGACGAGACGCCACTGGTCCCGGTCGACGGCGGTGCCGTACTCGGCGGCGCGTTCCTCCATGATTCCGAAATGGTGGCCGAGCGCGTCGTAGCCCTCGGGGGTCAGCGTCGCGCCGATCGACAGCAGGCCGAGGCCGTGCTTGCCGGCCAGGCGCGGTCCGGTGGGCGACGCCACCCCGGCGACGACGACCTCGAAACACGGGTGCGAGTACGGACGCAGCTGCAGTTGGGCGTCGATCAGGGTGTGGGTCCGCGTGGTCGCGGTGACCGACTCGCCGTGGAGCAGTCGCACGACGATGTCGAGGTTCTCTTCGAGCAGTTCGCGGCACTCGGTGGGATTCAGTCCGATCATCGCCGAATCGGTCGGCAGCGAGCCGGGACCGACGCCGAGCATCACCCGGCCACGGGTGAGGTGGTCGAGCAGCACCATGCGGTCCGCGACCCACAGCGGGTTGTGGTAGCTCAGCGACGTCACACCGGTGCCGAGCTTGATGCGCTTGGTCCGCTCCGCGGCGGCGGCGATGAAGATCTCGGGGCTGCCGATGATCTCGCTGCCCGCCGAGTGGTGTTCGCCGATCCACACCTCGTCGAAGTCGAGCCGGTCCAGGTGCTCGACGAACTCGAGGTCGCGCTGCAGGGCGACGGTGGGGTTCTGGCCGATGGCGTGGTGCGGCGCGATGAAAGCGCCGAAACGAAGCCTGCCCATGCGTGTACTCCTCGGGAAATCGCTGAAACACAGTCGTCCCCGACGCTAGAATTCGTTCCGCCCGGGCGACAGTGCACTTTGGTGGACAGTTCCGCACACAGCGCCTCGGCCAGGCCGGGTACTCGGATGGGTGGTGAACTGTTTGACCGAGGTCTCCTTGCGAGCAACCGATTACGAGCGCGTCTTCGCGGTGCTCGATCGTTGCGTGGACGTGCGGACGGTGCCGGAGTTCCGCACCCGGATCGCGGCGGCGATGACCGACGTCTTCCCGGTGCGGGTCGCGACGTGCTTCGTCGGCGACAGCTACGACAGTCAGTTCACCGATCCCGACGCCGCACTCGTCGGCGGACACGGGTGGGAGTGCAATCGTCCGGTCTACCAGGAGAAGTGGGCCCGGCACGACATCTTCGCGACCCCCGAGGCCCGTCGCCGGCTCGAACACAACCGCGTCGCGTCACTCGGCGATCTACAGGACCTGCCCGCCGGTGCGGCCGCCTACGTGCGGGACTATCTGGGCGCCTGGGGTCTGCGCTCGGTCAGCGCGATGCACCTGGATCTGCCCGGTCGGGCGCGCGCTCTCGTGGGTCTCTTCGACGGCGACGACAGTGCGCTCGGCACCCGCGACCTCGCAACGCTGCGCCTGTTGGCCCGTCACCTGTCCGCTCTGACCCGCAATCTCGAGACGGCACCGCGACGCGACCCGTACGCCGCACTCACCGAACGTCAGCGTGACGTCGCGAGACTGGTTGCGGACGGTATGAGCAACGCGGCCATCGCGCGGCGACTCATGCTTGCCGAGGACACCGTGAAGAAGTACGTCAGCCGGATCCTCGCGGCCACCGGATGCGCGTCCCGCACCCAGTTGGCCCTCGAGGTTCAGTCCTTCGGGCCGCCCGCCACGTAGATCACCTGCCCCGACACGAACCCCGCCCCCTCGCCGATCAGGAACGACGCGGTGTGTGCGATGTCGTCGGGCACACCGACGCGGCGCACCGGCGTCTCGGCGGCGGCAGCGGCCATGAAGTCGTCGAACGGCACGCCGAGGCGCTCCGCCGTCGCGGCCGTCATCTCGGTCGCGATGAAACCGGGGGCGATGGCGTTGGCGGTGACGCCGAACGGACCCAGCTCGAGCGCGAGGGTCTTCGTCAGCCCCTGCATGCCAGCCTTCGCGGCCGAGTAGTTCACCTGGCCGCGATTGCCGAGCGCCGAGATGCTCGACAGGTTGACGATGCGGCCCCACTTCTGCTCGACCATGTACTTCTGCGCGGCGCGAGTGAGTAGGAAGGCCCCGCGCAGGTGCACGTTCATCACGGCGTCCCAGTCGTCCACGCTCATCTTGAACAGCAGGTTGTCCCGGGTGATGCCGGCGTTGTTCACGACGACGGTGGGGGCACCCAGTTCGTTCGCGATCCTGTCGACGGCGGCGGCGACCGACGCCTCGTCCGAGACGTCGGCGCCCACCGCGAGTGCGCGCCCGCCGGCACTCTCGATGGCGGAGACCGTCTCGGCACAGGAGGATTCGTCGAGGTCGAGGACCGCGACGGCGAGGCCGTCCGACGCGAGGCGCTTCGCGATCGCGGCGCCGATTCCGCGTGCCGCACCCGAGACCACTGCCACCCGCTGGTTGCCGTCCGTCATGTGTCGTTCCCTCCCACTGCCCGGTGTCGTCCGTCGGTGAGGCTACGCGGGCGACGGCGTCAGGACAGCGAGACCGGGGAGATGGTGGCGACGATCTGGTCGATCGCTCCGTTCTCGAAGGCGAAGGTCTCGACGATCTCGACGGTCATCAGTCGCTGCGGGCCGAAGCCGGCGTCGAGCAGGTAGCGGGTGTGGACGGTGTCGCCGGCCTCGCTCATCACGAGGTCCCGGACGCCCTGGATGACGCGGTACTGGACGCCGTGGTTCAGGTCGTTCGTGAGCTGCGGGCCGTTGAAGCCGGTCTGCAGTCCGGCCTCGACACGGGTGGCGTCGGGGGTGAACACGACGGCACTCGCGTCGTGACTGACGAGCGCGTCGATGTAGGCGCGGGCCATCGCCTGGTTCGGGGAGTCGGCCGGGTTCGGCGCGGCCGAGGCAGCGGTGGGTGCCACCACGGCCATGGTGGCCGCGGCGAGCAGGGACAGGGTCGACGTCTTGGCGATACGCATGCCGCATCGTAGCTAGAACACGTTGCAGTACGGGCGGAAAACGCGCGTGCCCGGCGATGTCGCGTCATCGGGGGTAGACAAGAAATCATGGGACGATCCATCTCCGACGACGACCGGAAGCCATCCGAGCCACGGCGCGTGCGTTTCCCGCGCCGCTGGAGTCAGATCGACGAGACCCGCCGCGGCATCGTGCTGGCCTGGCTCGCGTTCACGGTCACCTTCGGCGGCGCCCGCCTGGTGACGTGGCTGATCCAGGTCGACTCCCGGGACTTCGGCGACGTCTCCGCCGGCGGCACGCACCTGCACCACTACCTGTGGGGCATCCTGCTGCTGGCCGGCGTCGCGATCTTCGGCATGGTCGACCGCAGTCCGCGCGCACGCACGTGGATGGGTCTGGCACTGGGCATCGCGCTCGCACTCATCGTCGACGAGGCCGCACTGCTCATCACTCTGCGGGACGTGTACTGGCAGACCGAGGGCTGGCCGAGCGTCGCACTCGGCGTGGTGCTGATCGGTCTCGTCGGCACCGGGCTCGTGGTCACCCGCAGTGGGGCCACGATCGAGGGGCCCGACGACCCCTCCGAATCCCAATCCGAATCCGCCGACGAATCCCGCTCCGGGGACCGAAGTCCCGACTAGCGAGGACTCCCGACTCCCCCGCACGGGGTACCTGCCACCGGGACGGACCGGCCCGGTCGGCCCCTTCCCGGCCGGACGCCGACGAACACTCCCGGTGGGCGAGACGCCGTGCTGTTACCGCCGCCACAGGTCGTTTAGCTTCGTGACATCGGCAACGACAGGAGTTACCCATGAGTACGGACACCGCCGCCATCACGCGCCTCCCTCAGATCCTCGAGGCTCAGAAACGTGCTGCGTCCGAACAGGGAACGCCGTCGGCCGACGAGCGCCGCGCCCGCCTGCAGAAGATGATCGACCTGCTGGTCCGCTACCACAAGCCGCTCACCGAGGCGATCGACGCGGACTTCGGTGGGCGCCTCGTCGCGTTCTCGATCATGAACGACATCCTCGGAGCCATCACGTCGCTCAAGCACACCCGAGACTCCCTCGAGTCGTGGATGGAAGACGAGGAGCGGCCACCGTACCCGCCGTACGACCAACTGGGCGCGAAGGCGTACATCCAGTACCAGCCCAAGGGCTCGGTCGGCATCATCGGCACGTGGAACGCGCCGCTGTTCACACTACTCAGCCCGCTGGCGTGCGCGCTCGGTGCCGGCAATCGCGCGATCCTCAAGCCGTCCGAGATCGTGCCGCAGACTGCGCAGGTGCTCGCCGACGCCGTGGCAGAGATGTTCGATCCCACCGAGGTGGCGGTCGTGACCGGCGGGCCCGAAGTCGCCGACGCGTTCACGTCGCTGCCGTTCGACCACCTCGTCTTCACCGGCAGCACCGAGGTCGGCAAGCTCGTCATGGCCAACGCCGCCAAGAACCTCGTACCGGTCACCCTGGAACTGGGTGGCAAGTCGCCGACGATCGTCGGGCGCAGCGCCGACCTCGACGACGCAGCCAACAAGATCGCAATCGCGAAGGCCACCAACTCCGGCCAGATCTGCGTCTCCCCCGACGTGGTGTACGTCCCCCGCGAGGAACTCGACACGTTCGTCGGCGCGCTCGAGAAGTCGTACGCCTCGCTCCTGCCGTCCATCACCGACAACCCGGACGTCGTCGCTGTGGTGAGCGATCGTCACCTGGCCCGGGTGGAGGCGCTGGTCGCCGACGCCCGCGACCGCGGAGCACTGATCGTCGCCACCCCGGTGGACGAGAGCTCGCCCGTCGACGGCGACCGCAAGCGTCCGCTGCGATTGGTGGTCTCGCCGCCGGCCGAGTCGAAGATCATGCAGGAAGAGATCTTCGGCCCCGCGATCATCCTGCTTCCGTACGACCAGACCGAAGATGTCATCGCGGACATCAACAGCAGGCCGAAGCCGCTGGCGCTGTACTACTTCGGCACCGACGCCGCCGAGCAGGAGGCAGTTCTCACTCGCACGTTCTCGGGCGGGGTGACGGTCAACGACATCATGATGCATCCCGGCATGCGCGACGCCCCGTTCGGCGGTGTCGGCGCGTCCGGAATGGGCCACTACCACGGGCGGGAGGGGTTTCTCGAATTCAGCCATGCCCGTACGGTTTTCGAGGCGCCCGAACACGACCCGCGAGCCGAATGGGGCACGCTGCCACCGTACGGTGAGGGCTTCCTCGCCGCGATGGAGGCGCAGGTCACCCCGTAGCGGCGACATTGCCGATCAGTGAGATGTCTCCCCGCCGCCTTCTCGGGCGGCGGGGAGAATGTGTTTCATGAGCAGTGAACTCGTAGACCGCCTGGCCCTCACCGACCTCGTCGCGCAGTACGCGATCGCCGTCGACCACCGCGACGAGCCGGCGCTGACCGTGCTCTTCGCCGACGACGCGGAACTGGTCCAGCCGGCCGGCCTGGTCCGGCGCGGCCGCAACGCCACGCTGACCGGCAACATGGGCATCGCCGCGGGGGTCCTCGAGGCCGTCGCGCATCTCCATTCCACCCGGCACGTCGTCAGCCAGCAGATCGTCGACCTCTCGGGCGACACTGCCCGCGGCCAGGTCTACGGCGAGGCCCACCACGTGTACGCCACCGAGGGTGGCCATCGCGACTACGTCGTGGCGATGCGCTACCAGGACGAGTACCGCCGCGCGGACGGCGCGTGGCGTATCTCCCGGCGGGAACTCTCGGTCGACTTCACCTACGACGTCGAGGTCGAGCTCCTGAAGTGAGAGCGCCCGCCGTCCCACGCAATCGTCGATCGAAGCAGTTCAGGAGATATTTGGCTGAGCGGAACAGGCCTTCCCCGACGGGCCGTCCGATCCTATAGTTCAGTCAAGCGATTGCTTGGGAGCTCGAGGGAGGGGCTGGACCATGACGGAGTGCTCGGCGCGACGCCGCGAGATCCTCGACGCGGCGGCCGACCTGTTCGCCCGCAAAGGCGTGGCCGCGACGACCATTCGGGAGATCGCCGACCGCGTGGGCGTCGTGTCGGGGGCGCTGTACCACCACTTTCCGTCCAAGCTCGCCATCGTGGACGAGCTCGTGGTGGGCTATCTCGAAGAACTGCAACGGCGGTACCGGGCACTCGACGCACTGACACTGGACCCGCGCGCACGGCTGCAGGCCGTCGTCGACACGTCGTTGGAACTGGCGCACGAGCGTCCACACGCAACCGCCGTGTACCAGGACGAACTCCCCCACCTACACAACCGCTCGCAGCGGACCCGCGCGAGCGACCTCGCGGACGAGATCCAGCAGGTGTGGCTCGACACGATCGAGGACGGCAAGCGGCGCGGCACCTTCCGAAACGATCTGCCGGCAGGAGTGTTCCATCGCTTCATCCGCGACTGCGTGTGGCTGTCCACGCGGTGGCACAGCGCCGACGACGCCTACTCCACCGATCGTCTCGCCGCGGACTGCGTGTCGATCTTCCTCGACGGATTCGCCGTCGATGCCGGCTGCTCCCATCACGATTCGGTGCACCACACTCCCGCTCCGGCGGCGGCGTGAAGTCTCCGACGCCCGCGCAACCGCTGGGCGGGAAGTCCGGGCCCCGGGGCCGCAACCGCGGTTAGGCTCCGGGCCGATCGAAAGCTCGCTCTTCCACACCCCGAACACGGAGGTCGAATCATGGGCACGCCCGCCACGGACAACCAGTCACCGTCGCTGACACTCACCCCGGCCGAGCAGGCGCTCGCCGTCGAGGAGATCGAGCGGGTCTTCGCCCGGCGCCTGCGGATCATGGACACCAAGCAGTGGGACCTCTACGGGTCGGTGCACACGGAGGACATCGTCAGCGAGTCCTGGGGTGCCGGCAGCAGAGTCACCGGGCGCGAGACCCTCGCCGACACGATTCGAAACACCCTGGACGGCAAGGTGTTCGTGACGAGTGTGCATCACGGACACACCCCCGAGATCGTCCTCACCTCGGACACCACCGCCACCGGCATCTGGGCCATGGAGGACGAACTGTGGTGGACCAACGGCGATGTCGAGGAACACCTCCACGGCTACGGCCACTACCACGAGGAATACCGCAAGGTGGAGGGCAAGTGGCTGATCAGCTACCGCACCCTCACCCGACTGCGCGAAACCGCGACCCCGAACTTCTACGACTACCGCGGAGCCGATACGCCTCGACGCTAGCTATGCTGTGTTCCAGGTCACCAAACAATTGCTTGGTTGATAGAATGAGACCCGAGGAAAGAGGTTGAGGCATGGGTGCGCCCACCACTGAACTGACGATGACCGCGGCCGAGCAGGTGCTCGCCATCGAGGAGATCAAGCGCGTGTTCGCGATGCGTCTGCGCGTCATGGACACCAAGCAGTGGGACCTCTACGGGCCCCTGCACACCGAGGATGTCGTCACCGAGACGTGGGCCGGGTTGCCCGGAGACAAGCAGCCCAAGTCCGACGGCCAGGCCAACCGGGCATCCGGACGCGAGCACCTGACCAACTCGATCCGGGGCATGCTCGGATCCTCGACGCACGTGACCACGGCGCACCACGGCCACACGCCCGAGATCGTCCTCACCTCGGACACCACCGCCACCGGCATCTGGGCCATGGAGGACGAACTGTGGTGGACCAACGGCGATGTCGAGGAACACCTCCACGGTTACGGCCACTACCACGAGGAGTACCGCAAGGTGGAGGGCAAGTGGCTGATCAGCTACCGCAAGCTCACCCGCCTCCGCGAAACCCACACGCCCAACTTCTTCGACTACATGGGAGCACTGTGACCACCACAGCACTGGACACGTCCGCCCTCTTCACGCCGCTCACCGTCCGGTCCCTCGAACTGCGGAACCGGATCGCGATGTCGCCCATGACCCGTCACGGGTCTCCTGGTGGCGTGCCCACCGACGAGGTCGTCGCGTACTACCGTCGCCGCGCGGAGGGTGGGACCGGACTCATCGTCACCGAGGGGGTCGCGATCGAGCATCCCTCGGCCGTCGACGCCGACACCGTTCCGGTGATGTACGGCGAAGCGGCGCTGGCGGGTTGGCGCAAGGTTGTCGACGCGGTCCACGCCGCGGGCGGGAAGATCGTCCCGCAGTTGTGGCACGTCGGGCCGCTGTTCGGCGCGATGGGCCCGGTCGGTGACGTCACCCCGATGCGCCCGTCCGGACACTGGGGCACCGTGGGCAACACGATGTACTCCGACGACTACGTCGAGCAGATGCGTCCGGTCACCGCGGCGATGTCCGAGCAGGACATCGCCGACGTGATCGCGGCCTACGCCGCGGCGGCCCGCAACGCGATCGACGTCGGGTTCGACGGCATCGCCCTGCACGGCGGTCACGGGTACCTTCTGGACGCCTTCCTGTGGGAGCCCACCAACCAGCGCGACGACGAGTGGGGCGGGGACCTGCAGCGCCGCACCCGTTTCCCGGTCGAGGTCGTGAAGGCGATCCGGAAGGAGATCGGCGAGGACTACCCGATCATCTTCCGGTTCTCGCAGCACAAGCAGCAGGACTTCGTGTCGAGGATCGCCGAGACCCCCGAGGAACTCGGTGTGGTGCTGAACGCGCTCGTCGACGCCGGTGTCGACATCCTGGATGCCAGCATCCGCCGGTTCTACGCGCCCGCGTTCGAGGGCAGCGACCTCTCGCTGGCCGGGTGGGCGAAGAAGCTGACCGGCGCCACCGTGATGGCTGTCGGCAGCGTCGGCCTCGACAGCGCGCTCAACGAGCAGGTCATCGTCGGCCTGCCGCACATGACGGACACGCTGTCGGATCTGATGCGCCGCGTGAACGAGGGCGAGTTCGACCTCGTCGCGATCGGGCGCCTGCACCTGGCGGACCCCGCGATCGCGCAGCGCCTGCGGGACGGCGACCCGATGCCGGAATTCGACCAGAAGCTCCACGCGGGCCGGCTGTACTGACGGTTCGATCACGAACGGGAGTTCACGGCACGCTTTCCTGTGGGGTGCGTGCGGTGAACTCCCGTTCGCCGTTTCAGGAGTGATCGGGCACCAGGATCGCGCGGCCCTTGATCTTTCCGGCCTCGAGCGCGTCGAAGGCGGCGACGGCGTCCTCGAGCGGAATCGTCTCGGACTCGATCGTCACGAGCCCGCGACGCGCCAGGTCGATCACCGCGCGCTGGTCCGCACGGGTGCCGGCGTAGCTCGTGCGCACGTCGGCGCCCCACGGCAGCGCGAAGCCGGTCCAGGCGAAGGTTCCGCCGCCCAGGCCCAGCACTCTCAGGGCCCCGTCGCGTCCGATGATCTGCGTGGCGATGTCGACCGTGGCCTGCACACCGACACAGTCGAAGACCGCGTCGACGCCGATGCCGTCGGTCAGTTCGAGAATCCTTCCGACGCACGACGCATCGCTGGCGAACACGTGATCGGCGCCCAATGCGGTTGCCAGTTCCAGCTTCTCCTCCGCCGAGTCCACCGCGATGATCCGGGTGGCGGTGGTGGCCGCGAGGATCTGCACCGCGGTGTGGCCGAGCCCGCCGATGCCGAGCACCACGGCCGTCGTACCGGGCCCCAGTCGGTCCCGGGCGCCGTCGATGGCGTGGTAGGTGGTCAGGCCGGCGTCGGCCAACGGCCCTGCCGTGACGGGGTCGAGGTCCCCGAGTGGTTCGAGGAAGCGGGCGTCGACCTTCATGTACTCGGCCATGCCGCCGTGCGCGGCCAGGCCCGGGCAGAGCGGCAGCCCCTGGCGTCCGGTCCCGCGCTCGCAGGAGTTCTCGCGTCCCTGCACGCATGCGCGGCACGTGCCGCAACTCCACACCAGGAACACCAGGACCGCGTCGCCTACCGCGAATGCGTCGACCCCGTCACCCAGTGCGGCAACGCGTCCGGCGGTCTCGTGTCCCAGCGTCATCGGCGGCGGCATCATGGATGCCGGGGAGTGCCGGACGTGGATGTCGGAGTGGCACAAGCCCGCACCGGCAACCTCGATCAGGACCTCACCGGGGCCGATCTCAGGAACGTCGGTGTCGACGACGGCGATCCGTCCGTGCTCAACCAGCTGCAACGCTCTCATCACGCACCTCCCCTGCAATGACGTCCACGACGGTGCCGGGGTTACCGAGATGCCTGCGCAGGAACACGATCTGGTGTTCGAGCACCCGGTCGAACCACCGCTTACCGGGGTAGACGTCGAAGTGGTCGCAAGGGTAGTGCCGCACCTCGGCCCGGGCCCTCTCGGCAGCCTTCGCCGCGGCATGCGGCGGCGCGCTGCGATCGAGATCACCGATCTGCACCAGCAACGGGGCGGTCACCTTGTCGGCGACGGTCACGGGCCGGTAGGAGCCGATCTCCAGGAAGGACCGCGCGCTGACCTCGTTGCGCCAGCTGGGTCCGGCGATGGAGCGGTAGTCCTCGTAGATGCCGGGCAGTGCGAGCGCGGCCACCTCGCCGGGACGGCCGGCGAGTGGAATCGCGACCCCCGCACCGCCGCGCGCCGACGCCACCCGGTCGCGCACCGCCGCCCACGAACTCTTCGCCAGGTGCGCGGGACTGTACTGCTTCATCGAGGCCGCCGACGCGGCTCGGGCGTCCGTGGCCGGGGTGAGCGCGACCAGCGCCGCCAGCCGGGGATCGCTCGCGCCGAGACGCAGGACGTGGCCGCCGGACAGGGAGACGCCCCACGCGACGATGCGGTCGGGGTCGACGCCGTCCGTGCGGCGCGCGGCCGCGACGGCGGCGGCGTAGTCGTCGAGCTGGCCCTGGATCGAGATCGTCTGGCGCACATCGCCACCGCTGCGTCCGAAGCCACGGTAGTCGAAGGCCAGGACGTCCAAGCCCGCCGCGGCGAGCCCTTCCGCGAAGCCCTCGAGACCGGAGTCCACCGTTCCGCCGAAGCCGTGCGCCATCACCACGCACGGTCGGCCCGCCGCGGTCAGGAACGCGTCACCCTCGCCTCGGTAGTGCCAGGCGGCGCAGGTGGTCCCCCGCACCGAGAATTCCACATCGGTCCGATTCACAATTTGCTCCCATAGATCGAGTTGAGCCACACCGCGACGAGTGCCTCGCGAGCGGTCTCGGGGGTCAATGCCTCCGGTCCGCCGCGCGACAGGCTCTCGACGGCGCGGTCGTTCATGTCGAGAAGAACCACGGCGAGGGCCCGGCTGTCCGGACCGTCCGCCGCGCGCCCCGACGTCCGTTCGGCGTCGATCACCGACGCCACCGGGTCGACGAAGCTGAAGCGGTCGTGATCCCACATCTCGCGCACCGTGGGATCCGAGTCGCGCGCATCCCGCAGGGCGCGATACAGATTCGGGTGACGTTCCCAGGTTCCGATCACCTCGGTGATCAGGCCGTCGATCATCTCCCGCGGACTGCCCTCGCGGGCGAGGTAGCCGCGTGCTCCCTCCTGCATCTCGCCGTACACCGTGCGAGACAGTGCGGCGACGGCCTTCGCCTTGTTGTCGAAGTAGAAGTAGAAGCCCGACCGGGTGACCCCCGCGGCACGCGAGATGTCGCTGATGTTGATCTCGTCGAGGGTGCGATCCTCGAGCAGGCGTTCGACGGCGTCGAGGATCGCCGCCCGGCGCTCCTCACCCTTGTTCGCCCTCCGCGTGCGGGTCTCCTCGCTGGAGGCAGGGTGACTGCTCATGGTGTCGGCCTTCCGGTCGGCTACGGCGTTGAAGTCCCCATCATGCCGGGACACCCGCGAACCGGACCGCGCCGTCTCGGCGCACCCGCTCCAGGCCGGCCGGGAGTTCCTTGGTCCGCATCTCGTGTTCGTAGATGTAGTAGTCGACCTGCTGGGTGTGTCGGGGCCGATTGTTGAAGTGCCCCACGAAGCGTTCCTCGTCGGCCTTGATCACGCGGTGCATCTCCGCTTCCGTCGGCGGCCGGTAGGTGCCGGCGAGATACGCGGCGAGAGTGCGCGCCTGGCATTCGACGAACGGGAAGAGCGTCGGGGCCGCCTGCGCGAAGCCGATGAAGGCGAGATCGTCCATCCCCGGCTTGAACATGCGCTTGTAGAGCGGGAAGTGGTTGCCGGGCGCGCTCAGGAAGTCCTCGTCGAAGAAGGGGAACGTGATGTTGTAGCCCGTCGCGTAGATGACGACGTCGAAGTCCTGACTGGTGCCGTCGACGAAATGCACGGTCTCGCCGTCTAGTCGGTCGATGTTCGGCTTCGCGGTGAGGTCTCCCGAGCCGAGGCGGATGTACAACTCCTGGGACTGCGTGGGGTGCGCCTCCCCGAAATGATGATCCGGCTTGGGCAGGCCGAAGCTCTCGGGACGACCCGACAGGAAGATCGGCCCGCGCCGCCCCATCCGGCGCTGCCACGACAGCGGGATCTGCGGGATGGTCTGGATCAGCGTGTCCGCAGGGACGCCGAACGCGTACTTGGGCACCACCCACGCGCCCGACCGCGTCGAGAGAGTGACCTTGTTCGTCAGCGTTCGATGCGACAGCTCCACCGCGATGTCGGCCGCACTGTTACCCAGGCCGACGATGAGAATTCGCTTGTCCCGCAAGTTCAGCGGCGTCTCGGGATCGATGTAGGCATGGGAATGGATCGACTCGCCCGTGAACTCGCCGGGGAAGTCGGGCAGGCGGGGATCCCAGTGATGCCCGTTCCCGACCACCAGGAAGTCGAAGCGACGGGTCTCGCCGTCCTGGGTGTGGATCTCCCACCCGCCGCCGGGCAGGTGTTCCGCGTGGTCGACACCGTTGCAGAAACTGATCCGGTCGAGCAACCCGAAAGCCTCGGCGTAGTCGTCGAGGTATCGCTTGATGTCGGTGTGGTGGGGGAAGTCCGGGAGTTCCTGGGGAATCGGGAAGTCCTTGAAGGACAGTCGCGTCTTGGACGTGTCGATGTGCAGCGACCGGTAGGCGCTCGAGTGCCCGTTCGGGTTGCCGAACGCCCAGTTCCCGCCGATCCGATCGGAACTCTCGAAGCACTCGTAGGGAATGTCGTAGTCGGTGAGCATCTTGCCGGCCGTGAGACCGCTGATCCCGGCTCCGATGATGCAGGTGGTGGGTTTCGCCATCGTGCTCCGTTCGTGGGAAGCCGCGGGGCGGGGGCCCACTCGGGGGCCACCCACCGGGCGGATGCGTGAGGTGCCTCACACCGTAGGAGCAAAATTGACACGCGTCAATAGTGCGAGATCGGCTGCCCACCGGCGCCGTTGCGGACGTTCGGGAACTAGCGGCCCTGCCACTGCGGCGTGCGCCGCTGGGCGAACGCCTCGATGCCCGCCCGGAAGTCCTCCGATGCCAGGACCGTGCCCAGCGCGTCCGCGGTGACCTCCCAGCCACGCACGTCGGCGTCCGAAACCTGCGCGTCGAGCGCCCGCAGGGTTTCTCGCACCGCGACGGGAGACGCTTCGCAGATCTCGCCGGCCATCCCGAGCGCGCCGGCGAGCGCCTGCCCCGGTTCGGCCACCTCGTTGACCACCCCGAGGGCGAATGCCCGCTCGGCCGAAAGCGTCCGGCCAGTGACGAGCAGTTCCCGCGCGACGTTGACCGGCAGCGCCCGGGGCGCGCGGAACAGCGCCCCCGACGCCGCGACGAGGCCGCGTCGCGCCTCGGGCAGACCGAACTCGGCGGAGCGGGAGGCCACGATGAGGTCGCACGCGAGCGCGATCTCGAACCCCCCGCCGAGCGCGTAGCCCTCCACCGCGGCGATCAACGGTTTGACCCGCTTGCGGCGGATGATCCCGTACTCGCCGCCACGTGGCATCCGAAGATCGGCACGTTCCCGAATGTCCGTGCCTGCGGAGAAGATTCGCTCCGTACCGGTCACGACGCCGACCCACAGGGCGTCGTCGTCGTCCAGCAGGTCGAACGCCTCCTCGAGCCCCTCCGCGGTCGCCCGGTCGATCGCGTTGCGCCGCTCCTCCCGCTCGATCCGGATCACGAGAACTCGACCGTCCCGCTCGTACCGCACCGTCATGGAACCGCCTCCGATTGCTCACTGAAACTGGACTTGGAGGCCAAAGATAGACGCTAGTCTAAGTTTCGGCAGGAGATTTGGGGATCCGCCCCGGAGGAGGTTGTATCGAATGACCGATTCGAGCGCACTCGGTCGGCGCGAGCGCAACAAGCGCCGGACGCGGGACGCACTGCTGACCGCCGCGCGCACACTGTTCGCCGCACGCGGGGTCGCCGGTACGACCGTGGAGGACATCGCCGACCTGGCGGACGTCTCCCGGGCCACCTTCTTCAACTACTTCCCCAGCAAGGACGGCCTGCTCGCAGCCCTGCACACCACCCACATGGACTCGCTCGCACGAGTGGTCGACCGCCTCCTCGAGCAGAACCTGACGACCGGGGACAGGATCGTCGGCCTGTTCGACGACTTCGTGCAGGCGACCGGGAACGTGCCCGGATACCTGCAGGCGGTGACCGGCGAACTGGAGCGCGATCTCGCATCGCCCCAGATCAGCGCGGAGCGTACGGACCGATTCGACCAGGAGATCCTGCGGCTACTCACGCCCGGAATCGAGTCCGGCGAGGTGCGCACGGACTATCCACCGCAGTTCCTCGCCCGGATGGTCGCAGCCGTCTACGTGTCGACCATCCGCTACTGGCGCCAGGATCCGGCGTACGACCTCGCCGAAGGCTTCCGCATGGCGGGATCCTACGTGGCGGAGTCCCTGGCCACGCGCGCCTGATTTGACCGAATTGGCGAAGTTTGTCCGAGATGGTCGTCCGGCAGGTAGATTCCGACTGACCGGAAGGTATCCAGGCTTCGAGCTAGGGACACGGAGGCGGCGAGATGGGGGAAAGCCGGGAAATCGTGACGCGGCGGGAACAGCGGCGGCAGCAGACGTTCGAGCGGCTTCTGCAAGCCGCGCGGGAACAGTTCAGCGCGAACGGATTCGACCGCACGACGATCGACGACATCGCGTCGACGGCCCGCGTCTCCCGGGGAACCTTCTTCAACTACTTCGACAACAAGGACGCGGTCCTCGCCGCACTGCATCAGGTCCACATGGACAAGCTGCCCGGGATCGTCGACGACCTGCTAGCGCGCGACCTCACGACGGCCGAGCGGATCGGCTCGCTGTTCAACGACGTCGTCGAGGCCGCCGTCACGCTCGAGAACTACTTCCGGGCCACCACCCGCGAGTTGGATCGCGATCTCGCGACGCCCGAGAAGAGCGCCGCCCGCACCCACCGTTTCCTCGTCGCGTTCGGGCGGATTCTCGAGGCCGGCGTCGGCTGCGGTGAAGTGCGCCGGGACTACCCGCTCGACTTCCTGTCGCAGATGCTCACCGCGGTCTACATCACCACGATCCGGCTCTGGCGCGAGAACACCATCGTCGAGATGGAACGGGACTTCGGCCGCGCGGCCGGGTTCATCGCCGAGGCGATCGCGCCCCGTCGAGTGGGAAGCCCGTCCGATCCGTAGGGGGGGAGGTCCGGACCGGACGGGCGATCGGGGGTGCTAGACGGCGTCCTGCGCCAGGTCCACGACCAGCGCGGCGCCGGTCTTCTCCTGCACCTCTTCGACGGTGACGTCGGGCGCGAGTTCACGCAGCACCAATTCGCCGTCCCGAACGTCGATCACGGCGAGGTTCGTGATGATGCGCTGCACCACGGCCCGGCCGGTGAGCGGGAGCGAGCACTGCTCGACGATCTTGGCGCCGCCATCGCGGTCGGTGTGTTCCATGACCACGATGACGCGCCGGGCACCGTGCACCAGATCCATGGCGCCGCCCATACCCTTGACCATCTTGCCCGGCACCATCCAGTTGGCGAGATCCCCGTTCCGGGAGACCTGCATGCCACCGAGGACCGCGGTGTCGATGTGTCCACCGCGAATCATGCCGAACGACAATGCCGAATCGAAGAACGCCGCACCCGGGTTCACGGTTACTGTCTCCTTGCCCGCGTTGATGAGGTCGGGATCGACCGCATCGTCCTTCGGGTAGGGGCCGGTGCCCAGGATGCCGTTCTCGGAGTGCAGAACCACCTTGACACCCTCGGGCAGGTAGTTCGGGATCAGGGTCGGCAGCCCGATCCCCAGATTGACGTACTCACCGTCGATCATCTCGGCCGCGGCGCGCGCGGCCATCTGCTCACGTGACCAGCTCATGCCGACACCGTCCGCTTCTCGATTCGCTTGTCCTGCTGACCCGCATGCACCACACGCTGGACGAACACGCCCGGAAGGTGGATCTGCGCGGGGTCGAGTTCGCCCGGCTCGACCAGCTTCTCGACCTGAGCGATGGTGACCCGGCCGGCCATCGCGGCCAGCGGGTTGAAGTTCATCGCGGTCTTGTTGAACACGAGATTGCCCTCGGTGTCACCGATCTCGGCATGGACGAGTGCGAAGTCCGCGACGATCGACTCCTCGAGCACGTACGTCTTCCCGCCGAACTCACGGGTCTCCTTGGCAGGCGACGCGACCGCGACCGAGCCGTCGGCGGCGTAACGCCACGGCAGACCGCCCTCGGACACCGGGGTGCCGACGCCGGCCGGCGTGTAGAACGCGGGGATCCCGGCGCCACCGGCACGCATCCGCTCGGCGAGAGTGCCCTGCGGGGTCAGTTCCACCTCGAGCTCCCCCGAGAGGTACTGCCGCGCGAACTCCTTGTTCTCACCCACGTACGACGCCGTGACACGCCGAATCTGACCGGCCGACAGCAGGATTCCCAGACCCCAGTCGTCGACACCGCAGTTGTTGGAGAACACCTCGAGTCCGGTCACGCCGCGCTCGGCGAGCCCGCCGATCAGGGCGCTCGGGATGCCGCACAGCCCGAATCCACCGACCGCGAGCGAGGACCCGTCGGCGATGTCCGCGACGGCCTCGGCCGCGGTCGCGTAAACCTTGCTCATCGCACATCACCGGTCGCGGGCAGGATGCGGGCGCGGACCTCGCCGAAGCCGATGCGGCCACCGTTCGCTCCCGGGGCGGTTGCCGAGATCGCGATCTCGTCGCCGTCCTGGATGAACGTGCGCTGCTCACCGGCGACCTCGACGGGTTCGGCTCCACCCCAAGTCAGTTCGATGAAGGCGCCTCGTTGATCCTTGTCCGGGCCCGAGATGGTGCCGGATCCGAACAGATCACCGGTGCTCGCCGCCGCGCCGTTGACGGTGGTGTGCGCCAGCATCTGTGCAGGCGACCAGTACATCTGTGCGTAGGGCGGGCGGGAGACGACGTCGCCGTTCCACTCCACCGCGAGATCGATGTCCAGGCCCCACTTCTCGTCGCCCTGCAGGTACGGCAGCGGAGTCGGGTCCTGCACGGGGGTGTCGATGCGGGCAGCCTCGAGCGCCAGCAGCGGGACGACCCACGGGGAGATGGACGTCGCGAAGCTCTTGCCCAGGTTCGGGCCCAGCGGGACGTACTCCCACGCCTGGATGTCGCGGGCCGACCAGTCGTTGAGGATCACGGCACCGAAGCAGTGCTCGGCGAACTCGTCCGGAGTGATCGAGGAACCCATCGGCGAACCGACACCGACGATGAAGCCCATCTCGGCCTCGATGTCGAGACGAATCGACGGGCCGAACGACGGGACCGCGTCGGCCGGCGCCTTGCGCTGACCACACGGGCGCACGATGTCGGTGCCCGACACGACGACGGTGCTCGACCGGCCGTGGTAGCCGACCGGCAGGTGCTTCCAGTTCGGCATCAGCGCAGCCGAATCCGGGCGGAACAGGCGGCCCAGGTTGGTCGCGTGGTTCTCCGAGGCGTAGAAGTCGACGTAGTCCGCGACCGCGATCGGCAGGTGCATGGTGACGTCGTCGACCGAGAACACCGCGTCGTCGGCGATCTCACCGGTCACCAGTTCGGTGATCTGCGTACGGACCTCGACCCAACGCGCACGGCCCTGGGCCATGAATGCGTTGAGCGTCGACTGGGCGAACGTGTCGTCGCCCAGCGCCTTTGCGAGGTCGACGACGCTGTCGCCGACACGCACACCCACCCGCGGGCCCGCGTCGGCGGTCGAGAACACGCCGTAGGGCAGGTTGTCGACGCCGAACAGGGAGTCGGCGGGGATCGAGATGACGGTCATGCGAGGGGTCCTTCCTCGGTCGAGGTGGAATCCACCGAGCCCGTAGGCGCGGAGGGCTCGGTGGATGATCGGGGCACCAGTCCGAGGCCGACCAGTTCGGTCAGCGGATCGCTGATGCTGCAGGTGCCGAAGGACCGGAAGTTCGCGCGCAGCGCGTCCACGGCCTCGGCCGACAGTCCCGCCAGCGCGCCGGCGAGAGCAGTTCCGTCACGGTCGGCGAGCGTCGCGGCGATCTCCTCGACAGTCGCGCCATCGGTTGCCCGATGCGTGGCGAGCATGAGGTTGAGAAAGCCGTGCTGCTCGAAGCCCGTGTCCGGGTCCGTGTTCCGGACAGCGTGGTGCAGGCCTGCGGTCGCCTTGAACCGCACACCCGACGTCGCGACGGTGTGGATCGCGGCGGCCAGTTCGGCCTCGTCGGGGTACGCCGTCGCGACGACGCCGCCGGTGCGGAACTTCGCGGAGTACGGCGTGCCGACCAGTCCGGCCAGGATCGCGGGGCGACGGTCGTCACGCGGAACCTCGACGAAGATCTCCACACCCGGCGCGGCCGCGGCGATCTCACCGAGAGCGGTGAGGAGCGCGTCCGGCGCCTGCCCGTCGGGGACGCCGATCTCCATCGCGACCAGCTTCACGCCGTCCATCGACCGCAACTGCTCGAGCGCCGCCGGAACGGCGTCGGTGCCGGCGGGCACGGTCAGGCTCAGCTCGAGCTCGCCGTCCTGCTGCGCGACGATGGCGGGCAGCTCACCCAGACGGGGCGCCGGGAACACGAACGGCCCCACCAGCGCAGCGTGGTCACTGCGCTCGTGCGCGAGGTGCGCGGGCACTGCGGCGTCCATCGGCGCGTTCCCCGGGGGGAACAGCGCGGCGTCGTCGCACAGCCCGGCCAGCAAAGGAGAAATAGTCACTTGTTCGGCCCCCGTCCGGACCAGGACCACGCGTAGGCCTGGTCCTCGCACGCCAGCGCACCTTCACCGAGTTCGAGCGGGCGGAAGGTGTCGACCATGACCGCCAGCTCGTCGAAGAACTCGACGCCGATGCTGCGCTCGTACGCGCCGGGCTGCGGGCCGTGGGCGTGGCCGCCGGGATGGATCGAGATCGAACCCTGGCCGATGCCCGAACCCTTGCGGGCCTCGTAGTCGCCTCCGCAGTAGAACATGATCTCGTCGGAGTCCACGTTCGAGTGGTAGTACGGCACCGGGATCGACAGCGGGTGGTAGTCGACCTTGCGGGGCACGAAGTTGCAGATGACGAAGTTGTTGCCCTCGAACGCCTGGTGCGCCGGCGGCGGCTGGTGCACGCGTCCGGTGATGGGCTCGTAGTCGGAGATGTTGAAGGTGTACGGGTACAGGCAACCGTCCCAGCCGACGACGTCGAACGGGTGGTTGGGGTACACCATGCGGGTGCCGACGATCGCTCCCCCGGCACGATGCTTGACGAGGACCTCGACGTCCGTGCCCTCGGCGATCAACGGCTCGGTGGGGCCGTGCAGGTCGCGCTCGCAGAACGGCGCGTGCTCGAGGAACTGGCCGAACTTCGACAGGTAGCGCTTGGGCGGAACGATGTGACTGTTCGCCTCGATTGCGTACGCGCGCAGCGGTTCCGATCCCTGGGGCACCCAGCGGTGGGTGGTCGACATCGGGATCAGGACGTAGTCGCCCGGGCGGGCGTGCAGGGCGCCGAACACGGTCTCGACGATCGCCTCGCCGGACTCGACGTACACCATCTCGTCGCCGAGCGAGTTGCGGTACAGCGGCGACTCCTTGGCGGACACCACGTACGACAGGCGCACGTCGGCGTTGCCCAGGATCAGCCGGCGGCCGGTCACGACATCCGTCTCCGCCCAGATCTCCTCGGGGAAGAGGTCGTGCAGCTTCAGGTGCCGCGGCTTGAGCGGGTGATTGGGGGTGGTGGTCTGGTCGCGCAGCTCCCACACGGTCGCGTCGACGATGGCCGACGGGATGTGGCGGTGGTAGAGCAGCGACGAGTCGGAGGAGAAGCCCTCCTCGCCCATCAGCTCCTCGAAGTAGAGCCGGCCTTCCTCGTCCCGGTGCTGGGTGTGACGCTTCGGCGGAATGTTGCCGAGCTGTCGGTAGAACGCCATGACCGGCCTCCTGAGGTACTCGCGCCCGATCTCGGGCTGTGGTCGTCACCGTCGGCGGGACAGCAGCGCGGCTGCGATGAACACGGCCGCCGGTCCCCGTCCGAGGTTAGTAAACAGATTAACTAGTTTCCGGGCGTGAGCGCAACCACACGAGCGGTCTCGTCCCCCGACGCCCACCTCCCCCTCCGCCGGCACCCCGCTATCCCGCCGCCCCGCCCCTCGCGTTTTGCGCACTTAGCGCGCCCTCGCGCCCTCCCACCCCGCGTTTTGCGCACTTAGCGCCGCGCGGGGACGCGCCCGGACAGCATCAAGTGCGCAAAACGCGGGAGCAAGAAGGGGGTTGGGGGACGCGTCAGTTGCGGCCGCGGACGTCGAACTGGCTGCGGTTGGTGATCAGCTTGTCGAGCAGCATGACGAGAATGTGCTGCTCAGCCTCGGTGAGCACGCTCACCCAGGCGTACTCGCGCTCGTTGTGTTCGCGGTAGGTCGCCGCCATCTCGGTGCGCCCCTGCTCGGTGAGCGACAGCTGCACCGACCGGCCGTCGCGCGCGTCCGGCGATCGCTCGATCAGACCGCTCGCGACCAGCGTCTTCGCCAGATTCGACACCGCGGCACGGCTCATGCCGGTGAGCTTGGCGGCGCTCTTGGGTTCGATGGGCCCGGCCAGCCACGTGACGAACAGCAACCGGAACGCCGACCACGACAGCCCGCGCGGGCGATGTACCGACGATTCCAGGTCGTACGTGACGACGTTCGCCGCTCGGTTGAGGGTCAGTAAAACCTGCGTGGCCAGTTGATGGGTGGACCCGAACTCCGTGCTCAGACGCGTATTGGCAAGGTCGATGAAGGACCAGAAGTCGAGCGACCCGGGGGCCGGCGTCGCCGAACCTTCCGCCGCCTGCGCGCTGCGCCCCTCGTCGCCGTTCATCCGGCCACCCTATCGCGGCAGCCCAGCGCCCCGCGAAGGACGAAAAGTCGTACAGCATCCACCTAAATAGTATATCTGTTAACCATTTCGGGAGCTGCGGTTTGCCGCTGAGCTGACGGCGCAAGGGACCTTCGACCCTACGTTCGGCCCTGTGCGCCAATGGGTTACCCATACGCGGCTTAAAGTCTGTACAAAGGACCGAGACCAGCGAAAGCGGCGCCCACGACCGGGGCGCGACGACCCCCCGAACAGGATGAACATGAGCACACTGCAGACCCTCGATCGCGGGCTGCGTGCACTCGACGTCGTCGCACAGTCCGCCGCCGGCATCTCGGTCGCCGACCTCGCTCGCGAACTCGATGTGCACCGCGCCATCTGTTACCGGATCGTCGCCACGCTCGAGGCGCACGGACTGGTCGCACGCACCGCCGACGGCCGAATCCGGCTGGGCGTGAGTGCCGCCGTCCTCGCGTCCCGGTTCGAACCGCAGTTCGCCGGTGACGTCCAGCCGATCCTGCATCTGCTCGCCAACGAGACCCGCGCGACGGCCTTCGTCTCCGCAGCCCAGGGCGAGAACTGCGTCGTCATCCTGGTCGCCGAACCGGAGGGGACGCTCCTGCGCGTCGCGTACCGAGTCGGCAGCAGTCATCCACTCGACCGCGGCGCCGCCGGGATCGCGATCCTGGCGATGCGCCCGGAGAAGCCGACCGACTCCGACGAGGTCTGCCAAGCGCGGGCCGACGGCTTCAGCCTCACTCGCGGACAGCTCGAGCACGGCGCGGTCGGCATCGCGACGGGGATCCGCCTGCCGGACGGCGTCGGCGCCACCACCGGACTCGAGCGCAGTGTCGGCGTCGTGGCGATCGACGGCCTCGACACCGAGCGGGCCGCCGGCGCGGTCCAGCGCACCGCCCGCCAGATCGAGCGGCTCATCACCGTCTGACGCGACGCGTCCGACGACGCCCCACCCACCTCCACACCCGGCAGCACCCGCACCTCGCGAGTGCCGCCTCTCGCGTTTTGCGCACTTAGCGCGCCGAAACCGGCCCCTCACCCCGCAACAAGTGCGCAAAACGCGAGGGAGACGGGGCCGCGACTAGCGATAAGTGCGCAAAACGCGAGGGGGGACGAAACCCTGTGGCGGGGGGCGGATTCCGGGGAGCATCGACCCGAAGTAACAGACCACTTACGTCGTTACTGAAGCCGCACTTGACCTCGAATGTGACCGCACTTACTCTGTGCGAAGTTCGCTCACCGCTACAGGTTGTGCGTTATTAGTAACTTCGCAGTTCGAGCGAGTTTCAGAGCAACGGAGATTCAAGTCATGAGCGCGTGCCCGATCGATCACAAGGCCCTCCAGAACATGGGATGCCCGGTTTCCGCGAATGCCGCTGCCTTCGATCCCTTCACCGGTCCGTACCAGGTGGATCCCGCGGCCTCGCTGCGCTGGTCGCGCGACGAGGAGCCGGTCTTCTACAGCCCCGAGCTCGGCTACTGGGTGGTCACCCGGTACGAGGACGTCAAATCCGTCTTCCGCGACAACATCCTGTTCTCGCCGTCGATCGCACTCGAGAAGATCACCCCGGTCTCGGAAGAGGCGACGGCGACGCTCGCCAAGTACGACTACGCAATGGCGCGCACCATGGTGAACGAGGACGAGCCCGCGCACATGCCGCGCCGCCGAGCGCTGATGGACCCGTTCACACCCAAGGAACTGGTCCACCACGAGCCGATGGTCCGCCGCCTCACCCGTGAGTACGTGGACCGGTTCATCGACACCGGCCGCGCCGACCTGGTCGACGAGATGCTGTGGGAGGTACCGCTCACCGTCGCCCTGCACTTCCTCGGCGTGCCGGAGGAGGACATGGACGAGCTGCGCAGCTACTCGATTGCGCACACCGTCAACACGTGGGGCCGCCCCGCGGTCGAGGAGCAGGTCGCGGTCGCCGAGGCCGTGGGCAAGTTCTGGCAGTACGCCGGCACGGTGCTCGAGAAGATGCGCAAGGATCCGTCCGGCCACGGCTGGATGCCGTTCGGCATCCGCGTCCAGCAGGAGCAGCCGGACGTCGTCACCGACTCGTACCTGCACTCGATGATGATGGCGGGAATCGTTGCGGCGCACGAGACCACGGCCAACGCCTCGGCCAACGCCTTCCGTCTACTGCTCGAGAACCGCAGCGTGTGGGAGGAGATCTGCGCCGACCCGAGCCTGATCCCGAACGCGGTCGAGGAGTGCCTGCGCCATTCCGGTTCGGTGGCCGCGTGGCGCCGACTGGTCACCGACGACACCACCATCGGCGGCATCGACATCCCGAAGGGATCGAAGCTGCTGATCGTCACCTCGTCGGCCAACCACGACGAGCGACACTTCGACAATGCCGACGATTTCGACATCCGCCGCGAGAACTCCAGCGACCATCTGACGTTCGGTTACGGCAGCCACCAGTGCATGGGCAAGAACCTCGCCCGCATGGAGATGCAGATCTTCCTCGAGGAGTTCACCAAGCGCATCCCGCACATGGAGCTGGTCCCCGACCAGGAGTTCACCTACCTGCCGAACACGTCGTTCCGCGGACCGGATCACGTTCTGGTGCAGTGGGACCCGGCAAAGAATCCGGAGCGCGCCGACCCGTCGATCCTCGACGCGCGGCAGCCCGTGAAGATCGGTGAGCCGTCGAAGACCAACATCTCGCGGACCGTCACGGTCGACGCCGTCACCCCGGTCGCCGACGGCGTCGTGCGCGTGACACTGTCCGATCCGTCGGGCAAGCCGCTGCCCAAGTGGACGCCGGGCTCGCACATCGACGTCGAACTGGGTGACCTGTCCCGGCAGTACTCGCTGTGCAGCGACCCGAACGATCTGTCGCACTACGAGATCGCGGTGCTCGAGGAGCCCGAGAGCCGCGGCGGATCGCGCTACGTGCACCGCACCCTGCAGGCCGGGCACACACTGAAGATGCGCGGCCCTCGCAACCACTTCAAGCTCGACCCCGACGCGCAGCGCTACGTCTTCGTGGCCGGGGGCATCGGCATCACTCCGGTGATCGCGATGGCCGACCACGCCAAGGCCACCGGCAAGGACTACGAGATCCACTACTGCGGGCGTGACGTCGCGACCATGGCGTTGCTCGACCGGCTGACGGCCGATCACGGCGACAAGGTCGAGATCCACTCGAGCGCCGCCGGCAACCGCCTCGACATCCCGGCCCTCCTCGCAACCCCCGTCGACGGCACCCAGATCTACTCGTGCGGACCGGAACGCTTGCTCACCGCCCTCGAGGAGGCCACCGCGCACTGGCCCGAGGACTCACTGCACGTCGAGCACTTCACGTCGAACCTGGCCACGCTCGACCCGGCCAACGAGCACGCGTTCGAGGTGGAGTTGCGCGACTCCGGCCTGACCATCCAGGTCGCTGCCGATCAGACGGTGCTCGACGCCCTGCGCGCGTCGAACATCGACATCCAGAGCGACTGCGAGGAGGGGCTGTGCGGATCGTGCGAAGCCCCGGTCCTCGACGGTGAGGTGGACCACCGCGACATGGTGCTCACCAAGACCGAACGGGCACAGAACAAGTCGATGATGACGTGCTGCTCGCGCGCGTGCGGCAAGAAGATCAGTCTCGCCCTCTGATCCCCTCCCCAGAATCTCTCCAGCACCCGAAAGGATCCGTCATGGGATCTCCGTCCGTCACCGGGGCCGCCGTGCCGCCGGGTTCGGCCACCACCGATCAGCCCCCGAAGTCCAGCTTCAAGCGCGTCCTGACCGGCAGTATGGCCGGTGCCGTGCTCGAGTGGTACGACTTCGCGATCTACGGCATCCTCGCCGCGACCGTCCTCGGCCCGCTGTTCTTTCCCGGTGACGACGGCGTCGCGAAGTTGCTGCTGGCGCTCGCCACCCAGGGCCTCGGCTTCATCGCCCGCCCGCTGGGCGGCATCGTGTTCGGCCATCTCGGCGACAAGTTCGGCCGAAAGCCGATGCTGGTCACCACCTTCATCCTGCTGGGTACCGCGACGGCCGCGATCGGCCTGCTGCCGACGTACGACCAGATCGGCATCTGGGCGACGGTCGCGCTGGTGGTGCTGCGCATGATCCAGGGCTTCGCGCTCGGCGGCGAGTTCGGTGCCGCGGTGCTGCTGGTCAGCGAGTACGGCGAGCCGAAGAAGCGTGGCTTCTGGGCGTCGTGGCCGCAGGCCGGCGCCCCGATGGGCACGGTGCTGGCGACCGTCATCGTCTCGGTCCTCGGCTTCTTCCTCACCGACGACGCGTTCGACCAGTGGGGCTGGCGTGTGGCCTTCCTGTTCGCGATCCCGCTGCTGATCGTCGGCTTCTGGGTGCGCCGCGGCGTCGAGGAGTCCCCGGTCTTCAAGGCCGCACAGGAGCAGGCCGCGAAGGCGCCTGCGACGCAGGAACGTTCGTCGATTCTCGAGGCACTGAGCCGCCCTCGCGCCGTTCTGATCGGCCTGGGCATGCGCCTCGGCGAGAACATCGCGTTCTACGTGTACACGGTCTTCGTCATCGCGTACGCCACGACGTACTTCGACTTCCACCGCGGTGACATCATCCTGGCTGTGACGTTCGCGTCGCTGTTCCAGTTCGTCGGCATGATCGGCGGCGGCGCTTGGTCGGACCGCATCGGCCGCAAGAAGGCGATGCTGGTGCCCGCGATCATCCTCGTGGTGTGGGCGCCGGTGTTCTTCTGGCTGGTCCAGCTCGAGAGCCTGCCGATGCTGTGGCTCGGCGTGTGCGTGGGCGCGTTCTTCCACGGCATGCTGGCCGGTCCGGAGGCGGCATGGATCACCGAGCTGTTCCCGACCCGCTACCGGTACGCCGGTTCGTCGCTGGTGTTCCAGGGCTCGTCGATCATCGCGGGTGCCCCGGCGCCGTTCATCGCGGTGTGGCTGATCGAGAACTTCGGTGTCGGCACCGTCATCGGATACCTGGTGGTGACGATGGCGATCACCGTGGTGGCGCTGTTGCTGAGCCGGGAGACCAAGGGCGTGGACCTCGACGAGGTCGCGTGATCGGGACCGCCGGGTCGGCTGATCCGGCCTGACGATATGGGCCCCGGTCCGATTCCCCGCGTGGGATCGGGCCGGGGCCCATATCGTTCGGCATACTCGACGGCGGCAGTTACAGACAGGAGACTTCGAATGACCATCGCTCACAAGCTCGTCGGGCACGGCCCGGTAAAGGTGATCGCGCTGCACGGCTGGTTCGGCACGTCCGAGGGCTGGGGCATGCTCCCCGAGCTCGTCGACGCCGACACCTACACGTACGCGCTCATCGACTACCGCGGCTACGGCGCCCGCAAGGACGAGGCCGGCGAGTACACGCTCGAGGAGATCTCGGCGGACACCCTCGCCCTCGCCGACGAGCTGGACTGGGACCGCTTCGCCCTGGTCGGACATTCGATGGGTGGCGCCGCGGCGCTGCGCGTGCTGGCGGACGCCCCGGAGCGTGTCACCGCGGTCGTCGGCATCAGTCCGGTGCCCGCGTCGGGCGTCCCGTTCGACGCCGACAGCGAGGCGTTGTTCACGGGTGCCGAGAACGAGGACGGCAACCGCTACGCGATCCTCGACTTCACGACCGGTAACCGGCAGTCGGCCACGTGGCTGAACCAGATGACCGAGTTCTCCGTCGAGCACACGACGCGCCCGGCGTTCGGTGCGTACCTGCGCGCGTGGGGCGGGGCCGATTTCGTCGATGCGCTGCCGCAGACGTCGATCCCGGTCAAGGCGATCGTCGGCGAGCACGATCCCGCGTTGGGCGCCGAGACGATGAAGGCGACGTGGATGGCGCAGCTGCCGCAGTGCGAACTCGACGTTCTCGCGAACGCCGGCCACTACGCGATGTTCGAGGCTCCGGTCGCACTGATCACCAGCATGGAGGCCGTGCTCTCCGAGCTGAAGTGAGCTGATCCGAGCTGACACCACGGCAGCGCCGGTACCCCGCGGATGGGGTACCGGCGCTGCCGTCTTCGTGGATCCGGACGTGTTGCCGGTCAGGGCTTCCCGGTGAAGACCGGGTCCTCGAAGGAACGACGGGATCGAACCCAGGAGGGGGACAGGGCGTCGACGATCTCGTCGGTCACGGACTCGTCGAACACGACGATGCGGTCCGCGATGCGCCACTGCCCGTCGCGCCGCTCGAACCGGTCGACGTAGCGGCACTTGACGGTGGCCCGGGACTGCGGGCCACCCGCGACGGCGGGCGCCTGCCGCAGGTAGCACAGGCAGTACGACTCGACGTCCGCCGTGTCGCCGTCGAGATCGATGAGCACGTTGGTGACGTAGTGCAGCGACGAGTCGATGGTGGCGTGCCGGCTCTTCATGTCCTCGATGAGCCCCGCCACGGTGCCGATGTAGCCGCCGTGGTTGTCGATCGCGTCGGGGAAGTAGCAGTCGGCGACGCGATCGAAGTCCTTGCGGTCCACCGCCCGCGCGTAGCGGTAGAGGACCTCGGTGATCTCCTGCTTGTCGATGAGCGACACGCGCTCTCCTCTCGTGACGAACGGGCCCTGCCGGTGTCGCCACCGGCAGGGCCCGACGGGGACGAACTAGTCGACGCGGAGCTCGATGCCCTTGGTCTCCTTGACGAAGAAGATCGCGCCGAGCGTGAGCAGCGCACAGAACACGAAGTAGAACGCCGGCGCGAGGTTGTTCCCGGTGATGTCGATCAACCACGTCGCGATGAACGGGGCCGTGCCACCGAGAGCCATGTTGGTGATGTTGTTACCCAGGGCCAGGCCGCTGTAGCGGACCGACGCCTTGAGCATCTCGACGTACGTCACGTAGGACGCACCGTTGACCACCGACACCGCGATGAACAGGACGGACTGGCCGACGATCGCCTGCCAGATGCTGCCACCCGCCATGAGCATGAACATCGGGACGCCCAGGACCACGGCGGCAACCGTGCCGGTGAACAGGACGGGTTTGCGGCCGTACTTGTCCGCCAGGTAGCCGGCGATCGGCAGCGTGATGACACCGAGAACCAGCGCGAGCGACGTGGACAGGAAGGCGACGGTCGACGACTGGCCGCCGGCCTTCTGCAGGTACGTCGCCGCGTACACCGAGGCGATGTAGTAGCCGCCGGTGATGAGCGCACCCAGGAAGATGATCTTCACCAGCGCCGGACCGGAGCTGCTGAGCAGTTCCTTGACCGGCACCTTCGCGGTCTCGCCCTTGTCCTCGAGCTCCTTGAACTGCGGGGTGTCCTCCATGTGGTTCCGGATCCAGATACCGACGACGCCGATGACGACCGACAGCAGGAACGGGATACGCCACGCCCACGACATGATCTGGTCGTGCGTGAACACGGAGGTGAGCGCCAGCGCGGTCAGCGATGCCACCAGCGAACCGATGTAGGTGCCGGAGTTGACCATCGAGGTCTGGAACGCGCGCCACCTGGCCGGAGCGGACTCCGACACGAAGGCGTTGGCGCCACCCAGCTCGCCACCGGCAGCGAAGCCCTGCAGGCAACGGGCCAGCACCAGGATCGCCGTCGCCCACACACCGAGCGTGACGTAGGTGGGCATCATTCCCATCGCCGCCGTCGCGACGACCATCAGCAGAATCGTCCAGGACAGGGCGTTCTTGCGGCCGTACTTGTCGCCGATGTGGCCGAAGAAGATGCCACCGGGCACACGCAGGAAGAACGCGACCGCGAACGTCGCGAACGTGCCGAGCAGTGCGGCGGTGTCGTTCTCCGAGACGAAGAACAGCGACGCGATGATGGTCGCCATGTAGCCGTAGATACCGAAGTCGTAGTACTCGACGACGGTGCCGACGATGGCCGCACGCACCACCTTGACGGTGGACTGCTTCGGCTGGGTCTCTGTCTGCACGGGATCCGGTCCTCGGGCGGGCTCGGGGTTACGAACCGCGGGCTCCACAATATCGTTCGTTGGCATGGATGGTCCTTTGTAAGTGTCTGGTGCGCAACACGCTCGGTGTCAGATTCCTGCAGTTGTCAGTGCCGTCGACGTCGTCGACTCGCCGCGGGCGGTGCGCGCGGCGTTCATTCCGGCGATCCGGCCCATCGTGAGGGCGTTCGCCACGGCGTTGCCGCCGCCCACGTACCGGAGGCCGAGGATGCCGGCTCCGGCCTCACCGGCCGCGAAGAGTCCCTGGACCGGGCGTCCGGTCCGGTCCAGTACCGATGCGTTGCCGTCGATCTCGACGCCCGCGTGTGTGCAGACGAGTTCGGCGGGCAGAAGTCGGGCCGCGTAGAACGGCCCCTGGTCGATCGGGTCGGGGTCGGCGGTCGATCCCTTGTTCGCGAGGGTGCGATGACGCAGGAAGTCGTCGTCGACACCGTTCGGGAGTTGGTCGTTCCACCGCGCGACGGCCGCCTCGAGAGCATCGGCGGGCACGCCCATCGCGGCGGCGAGTTCGGTGAGCGTGTCCGCTCGGAGGGTGCGCCCGGCCTCGGCCTCGTCGAGAATCCGCTCGGGAGCCCAATCAGTATAGCCCGCAGGAAGATTCAGTCTAGCCCTTTCGTCGAAGACGACCCAGGCCCCGCCCTGCTGTGCGTCGATGATCCCGGTCGAGACCGCGTACGACGCGTCCTCGTCCATGAACCGACGGCCGTCGCCGTTGACGTAGATCCGCGACTTGGGCGGGAAGCCCGACTGCCAGTGGTGGAACCGCTGGAAGTAGACGGTGGGCAGCATCAGACCCCAGCCCTCGCCGGTGACGGCCGCGTCGACCTGCTCACCGAACGCCAGGTGGTCGCCCTGGCTGCCCTCGGCGGCCACGACGAAGAGGGAGTCCCCGCCCCGGTTCGCGAACGGGTAGAGGCGGTCGACCAGATCCTTGTTCTGCGCGAATCCGCCGCTGGCGATCACCACTGACGACGCGCGGACCTCGATGTCGTCGGCGACCACACCGGCCACCCGGCCGTCCTCGACAAGCAGCGATTGCACGCGGGTGTTCAGAACCACCTCGACGCCCTGGTCGCGGCGCGCCTTGTCGAGCACCTGGACCAGCCCGTAACCCTGATCCTTGGGCACGTGCCCGCGCCAGACGTCCTCGACGCCGGCCTGCGCGAGACCCGGCATGTGGGCGTTGGCGGATTCGCGGGCCGGAATCTCCACGCCCAGGCCGATCAGCCACTCCAGTGTGGGGCCGGCGTTCTCACAGAAGGCGCGGACCAGACCCGGCTTGAGCATCCAGTGGTTGAGGTCCATGTAGTGCTGGAAGAACTTCTCGGCGGTGTCCTCGATCCCGAGGCCCCGCTGGACGCTCGTGCCGGCGGCGGTGAACAATCCCGCCGACAGCTGCGTCGAGCCGCCCAGTTCGGTCTGCGACTCGAACAGCAGCACCGATGCACCCTGCTCGGCCGCCGAGACCGCGGCCGCGAGTCCCGCTCCGCCGCCGCCGATCACGACGACGTCCCAGTTGTCTTCACTCAAGAGAGGGCTCCTCCCGTCTCGGCGAGAATGCGGTGGTACAGCCCGTTGGACACCAGGCCGCCGTCGACCGTCACCTCACTGCCGTTCATGTACGTGGACCGGTCGGACAGCAAAAACAGCACCGCATCCGTGATCTCGTCGACGGTGCCCATGCGTCCGGCCGGGATGCTCTGCAGCGAGGCCTTGACGAAGGCGTCCGCTCCCCCGACGAGAGCGGTGCCCACCAGCCCGGGATGCACGGAGTTCACCCGGATGCCCCACTGCGCGAACTGTCCGGCCGCCGACTTCGACAGCCCGGTCAGTCCCCACTTGCTCGACGCGTACGCCGGCGAGAAGTAGCCGACCTGGCCGGAGATCGACGAGATGTTCACGATCGATCCGCCGCCGCTCTCCCGCATCAGCGGTGCGGCGGCCTTCATCCCGTAGAACGGACCGAACAGGTTGATCCGCATGGTCAGTTCCCAGATGTCGTCCGGGGTGTCCATGAACTCGCGTCGCCGACTGATGCCGGCGTTGTTGACCAGACCACCGAGTTCGCCCTTGGTGGAGCGGATCTCGTCGATCACCCGGGTCCAGGCCGCGGAGTCCGCGACGTCGAGTTCGTGCGCCGACGCGCTGCCACCGGCAGCCTCGATCTCGGCCATGACCGCGGAGCTGTCCGCGACGTCGGCGACGCAGACGTGCACGCCCCGTGCGGCCAATGCCTTCGCATGGCCCGCGCCCATGCCGCCGGCGGCGCCGGTGACGAGGACGACGTTCGGGAAAGTCTCGGAAGTGGAGCCTGCAGAACGACCCGTCGACTCAGACATGGCGCGAACCACCGTCGACGGCGATGGAATGGCCGGTGACGTAGCGGGCGCTGTCCGAGAGCAGGAACAGCAGCGGCCCGAAGACCTCCTCGGGCGAGCCGAGGCGGTGCAGCGGCACCACGCTCAGCGCGTGCTCGAGGGCGGCGGGATCCTCGCGGACCCACCGGGTCATCTCGGTGTCGATGTAGCCGGGGGCGATGGCGTTGACGCGAATACCCTTGTCGCCCAGTTCGACAGCGAGCGACTCGGTGAGGTGCGCGACGGCCGCCTTCGAGGTGCAGTATGCGCCGCGTCCACGGCGGATGCGCAGCGCCGACACCGACGACATGTTCACGATCGCGCCGCCCGGCGCCATGTGGCGGGACGCGGCCTGCGCGCCGAACAGCACACCCTCGACGTTGACGTCGAGCACCGCGGCGATCTGTTCGGGGGAGATCTCGTCGACCAGCGCGAACGGGAAGATGCCCGCGTTGTTGATCCAGAAGTCGATGTGGCCGAACTCCTTCAGCGCGACCTGCGCGAGCGCCTCGTGCTCGTCCGCCTTGGTGACGTCGATGCGGGTGCCGACGACGCGTCCGGGCGTCTCGGCCAGCGAGTTCGCGGCGAGCGCGGCGTTGATCTCGTCGGCGGTGGCCGCCATCTGCTCCTCGTTGATGTCGGCGCCGACGACGTTGACGCCGCGGGTGGCGAGACCGGCCGCGAAGGCCGCGCCCATACCCCGGGCAGCGCCGGTGACGACGGCGACCTTGCCGGCCATCTCCGGGTACAGCGCAGTCATCAGGGACGCGTCGGTGCGGCCGGGGTTCTGGGTGTCAGCGGTTTCGGTCATGATCGGGTGTTCCTCCAAAAACAATGTTCTGCAAAAGATTCGGGATGCACGTCTGTCGAGCCCCGAGATGTCAGGACTGAGGGGCCTGATCGTCCCGGCGGACGACGCGGCGCGCAATGCGCCACTGCCCGCCCTCTCGCACCACCCGGTCGGTGACGGTGGTGAACCGCACGAGGCGGGAATCCCCGCCTATCCGGGTCGCGACGATCTGCAGGTAGGCGTGGACCTCGAGCTCGTCGTCACCGACACGATCGACGGCGATGTTGGTGAGCACGTGCCGATGCGCCTCCCCCGCCACGGACGCGTTCGTGAAGAACGCGTCGGCGAACTGGGTGAGCGCCTCGACTCCCACGACCGGGGCCGGGTAGCTGGGTGAGTGGAATTCACCGTCTGCCGTGAAGGTGGCCGCCCACTCGGACGCGTGCCCCTCGTCGATGAGGTGGCTCTGCCGCCCGTACAGCTGGTGGATCTCCACGATCGCCACGGCGCCGATGTCGGCGCGTGCCTCGATCCCTGTCATCACGAACTCCTCGACCCTCGACGGCGCTTCCCGAACGGGATTGCGCCGTCACACTCGATGTGCGATAATCGAACGCATAGTGCGATTAAGAAGAAGCGTAGGTGTCTCGCCTCACACGAGTCAAGGGAGGGATCCATGGCGTCGGTCGGTTCCGATGAACGGATGAACGAAAGTGCTGGGAGAACGGGCGCGGTCCAGCTCGATTCACGGATGTCGAAGACGCTGCACAACGGGCTCGAGATCCTCGAGTTGCTGACGCA
Organism: Prescottella sp. D32; assembly: GCF_037287305.1. Lineage (NCBI taxonomy): Bacteria > Bacillati > Actinomycetota > Actinomycetes > Mycobacteriales > Nocardiaceae > Rhodococcus > Prescottella sp. D32. The sequence goes on along the minus strand of NZ_JARBSW010000001.1, from coordinate 519,035 downwards.
ACACAAGTACGGGCTGACGATCACCGAGATCGGCGAGGGAATCCGCGTGCATCGCACCGTCGCGGATCGGCTGGTGCGCACCCTCGAGGCGCACCGACTGTGCCGACGGACCGAGAGCAAACGCATCCTGCTGGGGTCGGGACTGGTGACGCTCGCGGGCTCGGTGGAGCAGGACCTGCGCGAACTCGCCCGCCCTATCCTCGAGGAGCTCGCGGATTCCGTGGAGGCGACCGCGCACCTCGCGGTCCGGGAGGGCGAGGACTCGGTCCGCGCGCTCATGGTGATCGAGCCGCGCAACTCCCGGGCGCACGTCGGCTTCAATGCCGGCCAGATCGACCCGATCAACCGCGGGTCGGCGGGATTGGCGATGCTCGCGGCGCTGCCGCCGCAGGAGGGCGAACGCCCCGAGGTCACGCGCGCCCGCGAGCGCGGATTCGCGGTGACCTCGGGGGAGGTCACTCATTCGGTCACGGGCATCTCCGCCACGCTGCCGAACCGCCGGCCGGCTGACCTGGTGAGCATCGGTGTCTCGGTGTTCGATTCGTCGGAGGAGCAGAAGCTGGGCGAGGCGGTCATGGCCGCGGCCCGGCGACTGGGGGCGCTACTGCTCCGCTGACCGCCGCAAGGCGGGTCAGGTCAGCGAGAATCCCTGACCCGCAGGGCGAGTCCGGCCACGAGGCAAGCCACGGCTGCGGTCGCGAGCACCAGGGGGCTCATGGACCAGCCCCCGACGTGGGTGGCGACGAACGCGACGGCCGGCGGTCCCACGATCGACCCGACGTTCGACATCTGCACCACCAGTCCGTTGACGGGGCCGATCTCGCGCGGTCCGCGGGCGGCGCTGGGCACGGCTGCGAACACGGCGGCCGGCAGCAGCCCACCGAGAAGGGCGAAAGCGATTGCAGCACCGTAGGACAGGCCGAACGGCGACCACCCGGCGTAGACGAGGACGGCAGCCAGTCCCATCGACGTCGCGGCCACCGCGATCAGCGTGCCGGGGCGTACGCCCCGGTGCAGCAACACTCCGGAAACGACGTTGCCGACGATGTTGCCGAGGACGACGAGCGCGGTGAGGATCGCCGCAGAGGTGTCGGCCCACCCGCCCGATGCGTACACGGTGGGCAGGAACCCGATGACCGCGAGGTACTGCAGCGAGTAGGTACCGAAGGCGACAGCGATCAGTACTGCAGCCGGGTTGCGCCACACGGGAGCTCGTTTCGCCCCGGCCGACGCAGCCGGAACCCCGGCCACGCGAGGCACCACCGCGACCACCAGGCCCGCGCACCCGAGCAGCAGTCCGGCGTTGACGGCCCACAGCCCCCGCCAGCCGACCGCGTCGATGATCGACGGGCCCAGCAGGATCGCGACGAACTGTCCGAGCGGCATGTAGATGCCCCACAGCCCGAGCGCGAAGCGGCGATGCCGGTCCCCCGACGCCGCCGTGATGGTGGCGGGAGCGGACACCGCGACGCCCATGAAGCCGAGCCCCTCGAGGACCCGGGAGAACAGCAACGCCGGTGTCCCGGGACCGATCGCACCGAGCCCGGCGCCGGCCGCGAGGGCGAGCAGAGCGAACGCCAGCATTCGGCGTCGGCCGAGTCTGTCGACGAATCCGCCTGCCGCACTGCCCAGCAGAGCGCCCACGAACGTGTACGACGACAGCAGGAACCCTGCCGCGGTCAGGCTCATTCCGAGATCGTCGCGCACCGTCGGCAGTGCGACGATGACCTTGCCGACCTGACTGGCGGCCAGGACCCCGGCAAGCAATGCGACGACCACCACCGGCCACGAAGACGACTCCAGCGCCGCCGGCTGCTGCCGGGCGGCGCTGGACTCGGAGACCTGCTCAGCCACCGATGGTGGCGTCCGCGTTCCGGTCGGCAGGAACGGTGAGCGACGGATCGGCGGCGGCCGCGATGGCCTCCTCGAACTCACGCTGCCCCACCTGTGAGCCGAGGACCAGGGCGAGGCGCGCGAGGAAGCCCTCGCGGTCTGTCTCGCCGACCTGGTCGAGCGCGTCGGACAGACCCATCCACACGTTCTCGCGGCGCAGCTCCGCCGGGTCGATGGCGGGTCCGCTGTCGACGGTGGCGCTGGCACCGGTCGGGGCATCCCCCAGCGAAAGGTGGCGGGCGACGTCCTCGATGCGTCCGACACCGTCGATGCGGCACAGCAGCAGACCGTCGGGGCGGATCACGAAGACCTCGCCGTCGCGGGCACCGAGCGCGGCGACGATCCCGCCGTCGGCGTCGGGCACGACGGAGACCGACGCGTCGGACGTGTCGCTACCGATCAGGATGGCGCGCACCGACTCCGGAGCCAACGCCGCGGCGAGAGTTGCGGTCGCGGCGGCCAGCGCCGCGGCATCGACCTGCACACCGAGCACCGCGAAACCGGTGCCGCGCAGCTTGTTGAGCGACGTCTCGGTGCCGTCGGCGGTCACGACGCGACGATCGTCGACCGGGTCGCCGGCGGCGACGCCCGCGACATCGGCCGGGGTGGGCCACGTGAGCGGCGAGATCCTGGCGTTGGTGGCGCTGGACTGCCGCGGGTTGATGAGGTGGCTGAACTCGGGGCGGTTGACGGCCAGCGCGAGGATCGCGTCACGCGTGGTCAGGTAGCCGTGGCTCCCGGGCGACATGATGAGCGTGCTCTTACCAGCGTTGGCGACGTTCTGCCGCCACGCGTCGTGGCGCTCCACCGAGTACGCCTGCAGCATCTTCTCGTCAGCATTGCCGTGGATCACCGCGGCGAGCTGCCAGGCGAGGGTCTCGGCGTCCTCCATGCCCGAGTTCAACCCGCGGACACCGAAGATCGGCACCAGATGGGCGGCGTCGCCGGCGAACAGCAGGCGACCGTGCGTGAAGTCCTCGAGCGCCAGCGCGCGAGCGCTGTAGAAGCCGTGCCATTCGAGGGTCCACGGCAGATCGTTCTGCAGCCACTCCAGGTGCCGCGTGATGCGGTCCCGGATGCGGTCCTCCTGCGTCTCGATCTCGGCGTCCTCGGACGGGTCGAGCTGGTAGTCGATGCGCCAGATGTTCTTGGGCTGCTTGTGCATGATGATCGTCGAGCCGGGGTTGCTCGGCGGATCGAACCAGACCATGCGCTCGGCCGGCAGTTCCGACTCCCAGTGGATGTCGGCGATGACGTAGCGGCCGTCGTAGTTGTTGCCCTGCAGCCGGAGTCCGGCCAGTTCGCGCATGCGGCTGCGGCCACCGTCGGCGGCCACGACCCAGCGGGCGCGCAGGTGGCGCTTGCCACCGGCACAGTCGACCTCGAGAGTGACCTCGTCGTCGGCGCGCAGCACGCCGGCGATGCTCGCCGACCAGTGCAGCGTGATGAGGGGGTTCGCCTCGATCGTGTCGACCATGATCTGCTCGAACTCCGACTGGGAGACGTTGATCATGGGCGGGCGCACGTCGTGGTCGGCGTTGCGCATCTGGAAGTGCAGCACCTGCTGGTCGCGGTAGAAGCTGCGGCCACCGACCCACGGGAGCACGATCTTCTCCAGCTCGGCGCCGAAGCCGAGGCGCGCGGCGGCCTCGAGGCTGTGGCGGGAGATGCAGATCGCGCGGCTGCCGAAGGACACCTGGTCGGCGGCCTCGAGGATCGTGACGGGGATGCCGCGCTGTGCGAGGCCGAGCGCGACGGCCATGCCGACGGGGCCGGCGCCGACGATGACGACGGGCAGGGTCTCGTCGGCGGGCGTCATCGACGCGAAGTCCGAGGCCGGGTACTTCTTGGGCTGGTAGTAGGTCGACATGGAGCTAGACCGCTTCCTGCTCGATCGGACGGGAGGACGTGGTACCGGGAACTTTCAGCACGAGGATGCTGGCGAGGCTGATCAGGGCGATCAGCACGAAGTACCCGGTGATCGCGAGCGACGTGTCGAAGCTCGCGTACAGCGCGGTGGCGATGATCGGGGCGAGACCGCCGCCGAGGATGGCGCCGATCTGGTAGCCGAGGGAGGCACCCGAGTAGCGGATCGCCGGCGGGAACAGCTCCGCGAACAGCGCGGACTGGGGTCCGGCGCAGCAGCCGAGGGTGAAGCCGAGGCCGATCATCGCGACGATCATGACGGGCAGGACCGCGGTGTCCATGAGGGGGAAGAACACGGCGGCGGCGATCACGAGCGCGATCGAGCTGCGCACGTAGACGGGACGACGTCCCATGGTGTCGGACTTCCACGCGCTGAATGCCATACCGGCCATCCAGAACGGGCACGAGCCGATCAGCAGGAACAGCATCGTGGTCTTGCTGAAGCCGAGTTCGGTCTCCCCGTACTTGAGGACGTAGACCATGTACGCGTACGCGATGCCGTTGGTGGCGATGAACGTGCCCCCGGCCAGCAGCACCGTCTTCCAGTGCTTGGTGAGGACCTCCATGATCGGCAGCTTGTTCGGCTGCTCCTGATCCTTGGTCTCCTTGAACTCGTTGCTCTCCTCGAGGCCGAGCCGGATCCACATCGCGACCAGCACGAGGACGGCGCTGAGCAGGAACGGGATTCGCCAGCCCCACGCCTTGAAGGTCTCGTCGCTCATGAAGGCGGTCAGCGGCAGGTAGACGAGGTTCGCGACGAGGACACCCGCCGGGACGCCGATCTGCGGGGCCGCACCGTAGAGGCCCTTGCGCCCCTCGGGGGCGTTCTCGGTGGCGACGAGCACCGCGCCGCCCCATTCGCCGCCGACGCCGAGGCCCTGGACGAAGCGCAGCGTCACGAGCAGGATCGGGGCGAACACGCCGATCGCGTCGTAGTTGGGGAGCACACCGATGCCGACGGTCGCGAAGCCCATGAGCAGCAGCGAGATGACGAGCATCGACTTCCGGCCGACGCGGTCGCCGAAGTGGCCCATGACGACGCCACCGATGGGACGCGCGATGAAGCCGACGGCGAGCGTCGCGAACGACGCCAACGTGCCCGCGAGGTCCGAGGAGTTCGGGAAGAACTGGTGCCCGAGTACCAGCGCCGCGGCCGTGCCGTAGATGAAGAAGTCGTACCACTCGATCGCGGTGCCGACGAAGCTGCCGAGCGCGGCCTTGCGGGCCTTGCGGTGCAACTCCTGCGGCGGAGCCGCAGCCATGGTTGCCGTCATGGTTCGGGTGCCTTTCAACTCTGGAGGCATGCAGGGACGAAACCCACCTGCACACATGCCGACTAAGCGGCCTGCAGGACATCTTGACCTGGATCACATCGCGTGAAAAGCGCAAGAAAGCGGGGTGAATGCGCAGAAATCCTGAGGTTTGTCACTCAGGTGCGGCGCACGCCCGGGTAGCGGACTCGCCGCTTCGGATCCTGCCTTGTTCCGGACCGATTGTCCCGTGTGAGAGTGCCTACACCGACGCCGTCTCAGTGGGCTGCGACATCTCCTGCGACATCGCCGTCCACCGCGAAGTCGACGAAGGCGCGCGCGGTTCGGCTCAGCAGCGCGTCCTGCGACCACGCCAGGAGGATGTCGACCTCCGGTACCGGAGGCTCCACCTCCGGGCGGACGACGACGCCGAGCCCCTCGTACGTGACGTCGAGCTGCGGCCGCTGGATCAGCAGCGTCCAGCCGAAGCCGCGGCCGACGAGCGCGCGGGCTGTCTCGAAGTTCTTGGGACGAAACCGCACCTGCGGAGTGAAGCCGGCGCGGCTGCACATCTGCAGCGCATGGAACGAACTCGGTGGGGCGTCGAGCAGCACCATCGGCTCGTCGGCGAGCTCGGCGAGCTCGACGACCGGCGCGTCGGCCAGACGATGGTCGGCGGGCAGCAGGATCGCGGGCTGCCGGGTGTCCATCCGGGCCCGCCGCAGTTCCGGCGACAGGTCGAGGTCGTAGACGATCGCGAGGTCCAGCTCGCCCGACATCAGCCGCCCTTCGAGGCGGTCCTGGGTGTCCTCGACGAAGTCGACGGTGACCTGAGGGTGCAGCTGGTTGAACTCGTACAGCAGCCGCGGCAGCAGTGTCGGGCCGAGCGACGAGTAGCAACCGATCGCGAGCGGACCGGTGAGCACGCCCTCCGCCCCGGACGCCTCGGCGGCGAGGTCGCCCGCCTGCTCGAGCAGCGCCTTCGCGCGGATCAGCACCCGTTCGCCCGTCGGGGTGAGTTGGACGCCGTGCGCCCGCCGGCGCACGCACAGCTGCGACTTGAGTCCGCGCTCGAGTTCGGTGATCGCGAGCGAGACCGCGGACTGCGAGACGTGCAGCCGATCCGCGGCGGCCCGGATGGTGCCGGTCTCGGCGACGGCGACGAACACGAACAGCTGACGCATCGTGTACGCCGGCGGCCTTGCCGAGCTGACCATGGTTACCTCCGGGCATCGATTCTCGCACGGGTTCCGCAAACCACGATCGAGGGGAATACTCGCCAGTAGCTTGTTCGCTAGGTTCTTCGATCGCTCTCTTCGAGGAGGCGGATCACGGTGACACCGACCCAGGTGACGGAGGAACAGGCCCGCGCGGTCGCCGAGGAGGCCCGCGAGAGCGGCTGGGAGAAACCGTCCTTCGCCAAGGAACTGTTCCTCGGGCGATTCCCGCTCGACCTCGTCCATCCCTTCCCCCGGCCCGCCCCCGACGAGGCCGCACGAACCGACGTCTTCCTCGCCGACCTCGAGCGGTACTGCCGGGGGATCGACGGGTCGGTGATCGAGCGGGACGCCCGCATCCCCGACGAGTACGTCGCCGGGTTGGCCGAACTCGGTTGCTTCGGGCTCAAGGTGCCGGTCGAGTACGGCGGGCTCGGACTGTCCCAGGTCGCCTACAACCGCGCGCTGATGGTGGTGTCGTCGGTACACGGGAGCCTCGGCGCGTTGCTGTCGGCGCACCAGTCGATCGGTGTGCCGGAACCGCTGAAGCTGGCCGGCACCGAAGAGCAGAAGAAGAAGTTCCTGCCGCGCTGCGCGAAGGGCGCGATCTCGGCGTTCCTCCTCACCGAGCCCGACGTCGGCTCCGACCCTGCGCGGATGGCGTCGACGGCGACCCCGACCGATGACGGTTCCGCGTATCTACTCGACGGCGTCAAGCTGTGGACCACCAACGGTGTGGTGGCCGAGCTGCTGGTGGTGATGGCGCGGGTGCCGCGCAGCGAGGGGCGCCCCGGCGAGCCGGGCAGTGGACATCGCGGCGGGATCAGCGCGTTCGTGGTGGAGGCGGACTCCCCCGGCATCACCGTCGAACACCGCAATGCGTTCATGGGCCTGCGCGGGATCGAGAACGGCGTGACCCGGCTGAATCAGGTACGGGTCCCGGCCGAGAACCTCGTCGGTCGCGAGGGGGACGGACTCAAGATCGCGTTGACCACTCTCAACGCGGGCAGGTTGGCGATTCCTGCGATGTGCGCGGGGGCCGCCAAGTGGTCGCTCAAGATCGCGCGCGAATGGTCCGCCGAACGGGTGCAGTGGGGCCGGCCGGTCGGCGAGCACGGTGCGGTGGCGGCCAAGATCTCGTTCATCGCGGCCACCGCGTACGCGCTCGAGGCCGTCCTCGATCTGGCCGGCAGGATGTCCGACGAGGGGCGCAACGACATCCGCATCGAGGCCGCACTGGCCAAACTGTGGTCCAGCGAGATGGCCTGCCGGATCGCCGACGACCTGGTCCAGATCCGCGGCGGACGCGGCTACGAGACCGCGGCGTCACTGGCGGCCCGCGGCGAACGAGCAGTGCCGGTGGAGCAGTTGCTGCGCGATCTGCGGATCAATCGCATCTTCGAGGGCTCGAGCGAGATCATGCGCCTGCTCATAGCTCGCGAAGCCGTCGATGCGCACCTCGCCGCCGCGGGCGATCTGGCCGATCCGAAGGCGAACCTGCAGCACAAGGCGAAGGCAGCGCTCGGGGCGAGCGGCTTCTACGCGCGGTGGCTGCCGCACCTGGTGTCCGGCAAGGGCCAGCTGCCCACGTCGTACAGCGAGTTCGGTTCGCTGGCAACGCATCTACGCTTCGTGGAAAGGAACGCGCGCAAGCTCGCCCGCTCCACGTTCTACGGCATGGCGCGCTGGCAGGCCGGCATGGAGAAGCACCAGTCGTTCCTCGGGCGCGTCGTCGATATCGGTGCCGAGCTGTTCGCGATGTCTGCGGCCTGTGTGCGCGCGGACATGGAGCGCGCCGATGACCCGGAGCGCGGCACAGCCGCCATCGACCTCGCCGACGCGTTCTGCCGGCAGGCGCGGCTGCGGATCGATGGTCTTTTCGCGGCGCTGTGGGAGAACACCGACGACACCGACCATCGGATCTCGCGCGGCGTGCTCGGCGGCGAGTACACGTGGCTCGAGGCCGGAGTCCTCGACCAGTCGGAGGGCACCGGGCCGTGGATCGCGTCCTGGGCGCCCGGACCGTCGACGGAGGAGAACGTCGCGCGCAGATTCTCGACCACCACAGTCGAGGGGGCCACCACATAGCCTGCGTTCAACTGGCTCCAATTCCCTGTGGAGCCCGATGGTTTTCCCCTCCGAGTCGGGTCTATCTGTGCAAGCGCAGTATCTGACGAGGGGAGAATCCCTGTGGCAAAGGGATGGGAAGCGATCGGCGCCAACGGCGTCTCACTCGGGGTGGAGCACTTCGGGGATCCGACAGCACCGCTGATTCTGCTCACGGGCGGAACCACCATGTTCTCGTGGCCCGACGCGCTGTGCACCGCACTCGCTCGCGGCGGGCACCACGTCGTGCGGTACGACCTGCGCGATTCCGGTGCGTCGACCACCGTCGATCCCGAGAAGCCGGCCTACACCCTGCGCGACCTGGCCGCGGACGCCGCGGCGCTCGCCCACGAACTCGACTCGAGGCCGGCGCATCTGGCGGGCATCGGTGTCGGCGGAATGGTGGCCCAGGTAGCCGCGCTCGATCATGCGGACGCTTTCGGCGCACTCACGCTCGTCGGAACGCGGCCTGTCGCTCCGGGGCCGGTCGACGACGATCTGCCCGACCATGACGACGCAACCATGGGCCGGCTGTTCTCACATCCGATGCCGGACTGGTCCGACCGCGCCGCCGTGGCGGAATTCGCCGCCGCCGGCGCCGAGATCCTCGGCGACGACCCCGCCGCCGCTCGCGTGAGCGCCGAACGCATCTGGGACCGCACGCAGAGCACCGAACCGGCGATCCAGATGGCCAACCAGCTGGGAATGGTGTTCTCCGAGCTCGACTGCAAGCCGCGCTGGCGCGAACGCCTGCCCGAACTCACGATCCCGACACTCGTGGTGCACGGCAGGCACGACCCGTTCTTTCCCCTCGGCAACGGTGAGGCGTGCGCACGAGAGATCCCCGGCGCGCGGCTACTCGTGATGGAAGATGCGGCGACCGCGATCCCCGGTACGGCCGCCGACGGGGTGGCGGCCGCGATGCTCTCCCTGGGGCGGTGATACCGCCTCAGTGCGCCGTCGTGTCCTTCTTCCGCTTCGGAAGCAGGTGCGCGATCAGCACGACGATCGCGCCCAGGATCAGTCCGACGACGGCGGACGCCACCGTTCCCGCGGTCCACGACAGGACGCCGCCGAAGCCGCCGTGCACGAGTTCGCCGAACCAGTGCTCGAGGTCGTGCAGACGGTCGGCCGGCCAGTGGAATCCGGCCTCGCCGACGTTGACCAGCAGGATGTGGCCGCCCACCCACAGCATCGCCGCGATGCCGACCACGGTGAGCACCGCCATCACCTTCGGCATCGCGGCGACGAGGCCGCGGCCGATCCGCTGACTGAGCGTCGACTTGCGCTGGGCGAGCGCGAGACCCACGTCGTCCATCTTCACGATGACGGCGACGACGCCGTACACGAGGATGGTGATCAGGATCGCGACGACGATCAGAACCATCAGCCGGGTGAGGAACGGTTCGTCCTCTACCGACGACAGGGAGATCACCATGATCTCGGCGGACAGGATCAGGTCGGTGCGGATGGCACTGCTGACCATCGCCTTCTCACGTTCGGGCCCGTCCTGCAGCGCCGGCGCGTCCTCGTCCTCGTGGTGGCCGCCGGTGAGTGCCTCGTAGACCTTCTCGGCGCCCTCGTAGCAGAGGAAGAGACCACCGGCGATCAACAGATAGGGCAGCGCCGCCGGCAGGAACTGGCTGAGAATCATCGCCACCGGGAGGATGATCAGAAGCTTGTTCCGGATCGATCCGATCGCGATCTTCCGGATGATCGGCAGTTCCCGCTTCGGCGAGAAGCCGTGGACGTAGCGGGGCGTGACAGCGGTGTCGTCCACGACCACCCCGGCCGCCTTGATGCTCGCCTTGCCGGCCGCGGCGCCGACGTCGTCGATGGATGCCGCGGCCGCTTTCGCGATCGCTGCGACGTCGTCCAGCAGGGCGACGAGACCACCAGCCACGGGAACCTCCCACTTTCGAATGTGTCCAGCCGGATGCGCTGAGCCGGTCGAGCGACACGTGCTCGGGGCTAGTCAGCCTATCGCCGCGCGGGGAGCGGCAGCCACACCGGCTCGGCCGGGATCCGCTCCACCGCCGCCCGCCGGCCCGACACGCTCGTGTCGGTGCCGTCGCGCACACTGGACGCCGTGAGAACGGTGCTGGTATCCGACAGCGACGGTGCCACGCTGGTCCGGACCGACGAGTCCGGCGCTCCGGTGGAGGCGCCGCGCCGCACGGCAGACGTCGCGGCGACGGTCCGGGAGATCGAGGCGGCCGAGCATCCGCGCTGGGTGTTCGAGGACTCCGCACGTGCGTGCCCGCCGCTGCTCGCGGAGGGTGTGCGCGTACAGCGCAGCCACGACCTGCGGCTGACCGGCGCGCTGCTCGACATGCGCGCCGGGCGGCTCGCACCCGCACCCGAGATGCCCGTCGACGACCGTCCCGGACTGTTCGACGCGGTCGCGTCCACCGCGCCCGACGTGGTGATCGAGCGGCACCGCCGCCAGCTCGCGGCCATCGCGGACGATCCACGCTTGCGCCTGCTGGTGGCCGCGGAGTCGGCCGGTGGGCTCGCGGCCGCCGAGATGAGCCACGACGGGCTGCCGTTCTCCACCGACGCCCATCTGGCGCTGCTCGCCGACGCGCTCGGCCCGCGCACTCGGGACGACATGCTGCCCGTCCGCCTGCACCAGGTGACCGACGAGGTGTCGGCGGCGTTCGGGCGTCAGGTCAACCCGGCGTCGCAACCCGAGGTGGTCGCGGCGTTCGCACGCGAGGGCATCGAACTGGCGTCCACGCGCAAGTATCTGCTGCGGGAGATCGACCACCCGGCCGTCGAACCGCTGCTGCGCTATCGCGACCTGGCGAAGCTGCACGCCGCCAACGGCTGGACGTGGCTGGATGCGTGGGTGCGCGGCAACAGGTTCCGGCCCGTGTACGTGCCGGGCGGGGTGGTGTCCGGCCGCTGGGCCAGCCGCGGCGGCGGCGCGCTGCAGATCCCGAAGGCGTTGCGCACGAGCGTCATCGCCGATCCCGGACACACCTTCGTGATCGCCGACGCCGGCCAGCTCGAGCCGCGCATCCTCGCGGCGATGTCCGGCGACCCGCGGATGACCGCGGCGGCCGGCACCGACGACCTGTACGCCCTCGTCGCGGCCGAGGTCTTCGCCGGAGACCGCGCCAAGGCCAAGATCGCGATCCTCGGTGTCCTCTACGGCGCCACGGCCGGCGAGGCCCGCGCGCTCCTGACACTGCTGCGCAAGCGCTTTCCCGTCGCGGTGCAACTCGTCGAGGACGCGGCCCGGGCAGGTGAGCGCGGCGAGGTGGTGCACTCGTGGCTCGGCCGCGCCTGCCCGCCGCCGTCGGACTCGTGGTGGTCCAACGGCGACACCCACGCGCGTGGCCGGTTCACCCGCAACTTCGTCGTGCAGGCCACCGCCGCCGAGTGGGCGCTGTGTCTGCTGGCAGATCTGCGCCGGCGCCTGTCCGCCGCTCCGGGTGACGGCGAGTTGGTGTTCTTCCAGCACGACGAGGTGATGGTGCACACCCGCCGTCCCGACGCGGCGGCCGCGCACGTTCTCGCTTCGGCGGCGTCGGCGACGCGACTGCTGTTCGGCGACACAGCAGTTCGGTTCCCGATGGAGGTCGAGGTGCGAGAGTGTTACGCCGAGCCGGAGGACTGACGCGGCTCCGCCGCACCGCCCCGGATGGTGTCGTGCTGTACCGGGACGAGTCGCTTCTTCGGGAGCAGGAACAGCCACGCGGCGATCACGAACGCCACCTCTCCCACGGGTTGGGCGCGCCCGTCACCTGATCGGCGTCACCGTCACGGTGGATATCCGGCGGCCGTCGAGCGCCTCGACGGTGAGGTGGAACCCGTCGACGTCGACGCGGTCGCCGAGTCGGGGCAGTCGTTGCAGTCGATGCTGCACGAAGCCCGCGATCGTCTCGTACGGACCCTGGGGAAGCGCCGTACCCGTGTCCCGCTCGAAGTCGTCGACGAGCAACCGGCCGTCGACCCGGGACCGCTCGGTGTCGGCGACTCGCGGCTCGGGGTCGAACTCGTCACCGATCTCTCCGACGACCTCTTCGACGATGTCCTCGACCGTCACGATGCCGGCGGTGCCGCCGTACTCGTCGACGACGAGCGCTATCTGCGAATTGTCCTGGCGCATCACGGCGAGGGCGGCGAGCGCCGGTTTCGACCCGGGCAGACGCAGCAGCGGCCGGGCCAGGTCGCCCACAGTCTGCGCCTCGCCGCCGCGCGCGAGCAACAGGTCCCGTAGGTGCACGAAACCGGCGACGTCGTCGAGGGTCTCCGCGCACACCGGGTAGCGGCTGTGGCCGAGTGCCAACGCGTCGCCGCGAGCCCGCCGCACCGGGGTGTCTGCGCCGAGGAAGTCCACGTCGGTGCGCGGGCGCATCACCTCGACGAGCGATCGCCGGGCCGCGTCGAACACCTCCGTGAGCACCCGGCGCTCCTCCTCGGCGACCGCGCTGTGCCCGGTCACCAGCTCGCGCAGTTCCTCGTGGGTGATCTCCTCCCCCTTACGTCCGGGATCGCCGCCGAGGATCCGCACCAGAGCGTTCGTGGACAGCGAGAGCAGCCAGATGACGGGTCGGACGAGTCGGGCGAACCGGTCGAGCGGCGGCGCGGTCACCAGCGCGACACCGGTTGCGCTCTGCAGCGCAATACGTTTGGGGACGAGCTCACCCAGCACCAGCGACAGGTACGAGATCACCAGGGTGGTCGCGACGAGCGCCACCACGTCCGCCGTCCCAGCCGACAGACCCCAGTGCCGCAGCGTCGGCGAGAAGTTCGGGGCGAGTGTGGAAGCCCCGTAGGCGGCCGAGAAGAACCCGGCGACGGTGACTCCGATCTGCACGGACGACAGGAAGCGGTTCGGATTCCGCGCGAGCGCGGCCGCACGCTCACCCCGCCGCCCGTGCTGTTCCAGCGCGCGGAGCTGCCCTTCCCGCAGCGACACGAGTGCGATCTCGGTGGCCGCGAACACGCCGCCGATCAGGATGAACACAACCACCAGAACAAAGTTCAGGATCGTGCCGCCGTTCACACCCCGAGACTAGCGCCGCGGCGCGCTGCCGTCCTCCACCTCCACCCGGCTACCTCGAGAGGACGCACATCCGTATCGTCGAGGCCGCAGGTCGGTACGACGAAACTTCAACGATCACAATCGCATCGGAGTAAATCATGAGACTTGACGGAAAGGTCGCGATCGTCACCGGAGGCGCCGGGGGTATCGGACGAGGGATCACGCGGGCGTTCACGAAGGAAGGCGCCAAGGTTCTGGTCGTCGACATCAACGACGAGGCGGGCAACGCGCTCGCGTCGGAACTCGGCGATTCGGTCCGCTATCTCGCCGCCGACATCTCGAAGGAGGCGAGTGCCGCCCAGATCTGCGCGGCCGCCGTGGACGCGTTCGGCTCGGTGGACGTGCTCGTCAACAACGCCCACGCGTCCCGGCAGGCACCCCTGCTGCAGACCACCCAGGAGATGATGGACCTGTCCTTCGGCACCGGCTTCTATCCCACCTTCTGGCTGATGAAGGCGTGCTACGAGCAGTTGAAGGCCCACGAGGGCTCGGTGATCAACTTCGCGTCGGGCGCCGGAATCGACGGCCAGGTGAACCAGGCGTCGTACGCGGCGGCCAAGGAAGCCATCCGCGCCATCTCCCGCGTCGCGGCCAACGAGTGGGCGGCCGACAACATCAACGTCAACCTGATTTCGCCGTTGGCTCTCACCGAGGGCGTCGAGGCCTACATCGCGGCCAATCCCGGCATCGAGGAAGCGCTGCTGTCCCGAACCCCGCTGCACCGCTTCGGTGATCCCGAATCCGACATCGGACGGGTCGCGGTGTTCCTCGCCAGCGCCGACGCGTCGTACATCACCGGACAGACACTCATGGTCGACGGCGGCAGCATCAAACTGCGCTGAGTGTCCGGCATCCGCACACGCGTCCCGCCTTCGATGTGGTGATCGGCCACCGCCGGCGAGATGGCGTGTTGTACTGGTCTGCATTGGTTGTCCGGCCGCGATCTCGCACGAGGAGCACCGATGACACGAGTGGAGTCCTCCGGTGACACGCCGCCCGGCACGGTGACGCGCGTGCGCCGCGGTTGGCCGGTGTTCACGGTCGTCGCGATCGCGATCGTCGCCTTCTTCCTGGGCGGACTGGGCGGTTCGTTCCAGGGCAAGCTCGCCGAGGTGCAGAAGAACGACAACGCGTCCTATCTACCCGGATCGGCGGAGTCGACGATCGTCGCGAACGAGAGCGCGAAATTCCTGAAGGTGGAGACCATTCCGGGTGCCGTGGTGTTCCACCGCGACAGCGGGTTGACGGACGCCGACAAGGCCGCGATCGACCAGGCGCGGATCTCGATGGCGTCGGTGGAGGGCGTGGACGCCGACGGCGTGACGCCCACGCAGATCTCGACGGACGGCACCACCGCGTCGGTGTTCGTGCCGTTGATCGCGAAGCAGGACGGAGCGACCGTCCAGGGCAACGACCTCGCGGCCGCGGAACAGGACGTCATCGACGCGGCGCAGAACGCGGTGCCGTCGGATCTCGAGGTGTTGCCCGCGGGCCCCGGCGGCCTGCTGGTGGCGTTCATCGACGCGTTCGAAGGCCTCGACAGCACGCTGCTCGGTGTCGCGCTGCTGGTGGTGATCCTGATCCTCTTGGTGGTGTACCGGTCGCCGATCCTGTGGTTCTTCCCGCTGTTCTCGGCCCTGCTCGCGCTGGGGTTGTCGTCGATGGTGATCTACGTCCTCGCCGACCACGAGATTCTCACCCTCACCGGACAGAGCCAGGGCATCCTGTTCGTGCTGGTGATCGGTGCCGGCACCGACTACGCGCTGCTGCTGATAGCGCGATATCGGGAGGAACTGCACTTTCACGACAATCGCTTCGACGCGATGATCAAGGCATGGCGGGAGTCCGCGCCGGCGATCACCGCCTCCGCGGTGACCGTGATCCTCGGCCTGCTGTGCCTGGGCTTCTCGCAACTGAACTCGAACAAGAGCCTCGGCCCGGTCGCCGCGATCGGCATCGCGTGCACGTACGTGGTGATGATGACCTTCCTGCCCGTGGTGTTGTCCGCAGTCGGCCGGTGGGTGTTCTGGCCGCGCAAGCCCCGGACCGACGGTGCGACAGACCTTGCGACACACGGGCTGTGGGGGCGGATCGCGGACGTGGTGGGGCGCCGGGACCGGCCCGCGTGGATCGGCGCCACCGTCCTGCTGGCGGTGCTGTTCGCGGTCGGCATCGGCAGCCTGCAGACCTCCGGCCTCACCGCCACCGAGAACTTCACCAACGAGCCCGACGCCGTCCGCGGGCAGGCACTCTACGACGCGAACTTCGACCAGGGTGCCGGGGCGCCCGCCGTCGTCGCCACGAACGCGTCCACCGTCGACGCCGTCATCGCTGCCGCGAGTGGAGTCGAGGGTGTGCGGCAGGGCCCCGGCTCGGTGTGCGTGCAGGTCGACATCGAGAAGGTCAAGGCGCTGCTGCAGAACTCCGGTGGCAATGCGCAGCAGCTCCCGCCCGGCTGCCCGCCGTCGCTGCTGAACGTCGCGCCGATCGACGGTCGGACCATCGTCAATGTGGCACTGGCCGATTCGTACGATTCGCCGGAAGCCCTCGAGACCGTGGAGCGCCTGCGCGACACCCTGCACGCGGTGCCGGGCGCGGATGCACTCGTCGGCGGTAGCTCGGCCGCGACGCTCGACGTACAGACCGCGTCGGTGCACGACCGGAACCTGATCATCCCGATCGTACTCGTCGTGATCTTCATCGTGCTCGCGGTGCTGCTGCGGGCGCTGCTGACGCCGCTGATCCTGATCGCGACAGTCGTGCTGAGCTTCGCCGCGACCCTGGGCGTGTGCGGATTCTTCTTCACGCACGTGTTCCATTTCGCGGGTGCAGACCAGTCGTTCCCGCTGTTCGCGTTCGTGTTCCTGGTCGCGCTCGGCATCGACTACAACATCTTCCTCATGACTCGTGTCCGGGAGGAGACGCTCACGCACGGCACCCGGTCGGGCGTGCTGCGCGGCCTCGCCGTGACCGGCGGCGTCATCACGTCGGCGGGCATCGTGCTGGCGGGCACGTTCGCGGTCCTCGGGGTGCTGCCGCTGGTGTTCCTCGCCGAGGTGGGCTTCGCGGTCGCGTTCGGCGTCCTGCTCGACACGATCGTCGTACGCAGCGTGCTGGTGCCGGCACTCTCGCACGACATCGGCCGGAAGATCTGGTGGCCGTCGAAGTTGGCGCAGGCGAAGAACTGAGCCGTCGACGGTCGGCGGGACGGCGCATCGGTTGACGGATCGGTCCGGAAGTGGTCGGCTGGTAGGTGATGGATGGCGCGCCTCGCCCGCGCCGCGGCCAGGTACGCGCTCTCCACCGATGATGCCCTGCAGCCCAAATACTTTCGGGGTGTCGTCTCTACCGCACGGAAACGTGATCCGTAGGGAAGGAATGAGATGTCGAACTACACCACCGACGACTCCGGTATCCCGGTACCCAGCGACGAACACTCACTGACCGTCGGACCCGACGGGCCGATCCTCCTCCAGGACTACTACCTGATCGAGAAGATGGCCCAGTTCAACCGTGAGCGCGTGCCGGAACGCCAGCCACATGCCAAGGGCGCCGGTGCGTTCGGCACTTTCGAGGTCACCAACGACGTGAGTGCCTACACCAAGGCGGACCTGTTCCAGCCCGGCAAGAAGACGGAGATGCTCGCGAGATTCTCCACCGTCGCCGGTGAGCGGGGCAGCCCGGACACGTGGCGCGACCCTCGCGGCTTCGCCCTGAAGTTCTACACCGAGCAGGGCAATTTCGACATGGTGGGCAACAACACCCCCGTGTTCTTCGTCCGCGATCCCATGAAGTTCCAGGACTTCATCCGGTCCCAGAAGCGGCGGGCCGACAACAATCTGCGCGATCACGACATGCAGTGGGACTTCTGGACGCTGTCTCCCGAGTCGGCACACCAGGTGACATGGCTGATGGGTGACCGCGGTATCCCCCGCACGTGGCGACACATGAACGGGTATTCGAGCCACACGTACATATGGGTGAACGCGCAGGGCGAGCGGTTCTGGGTGAAATACCACTTCAAGACCGACCAGGGCATCGAGTTCTTCACGCAGGACGAGGGCGACCAGATGGCCGCCATGGACACCGACTACCACCAGCGGGACCTGTGGGAGCACATCGACGGCGGCGACTACCCCACCTGGACGCTGAAGATGCAGATCATGCCGTACGAGGAGGCCAAGACCTACCGGTTCAATCCGTTCGATCTCACCAAGGTGTGGCCGCACGCCGACTACCCGCTCATCGACGTCGGCACCATGAAGCTGGACCGCAACCCGGCCGACTACCACTGCGAGATCGAGCAGGCCGCCTTCGAGCCGAGCAGTTCGGTGCCGGGCACCGGGCCGAGCCCCGACAAGATGCTGCTCGGTCGGTGGTTCTCCTACCCGGACGCGCACCGCTACCGGATCGGATCCAATTACAAGGAGTTGCCGGTCAATTCGCCGCATGCCGGGCCGCGGAACTCGTACACCAAGGACGGGCAACTTCGGCACCACAATCCGGGCGATCCGGTGTACGTACCGAACTCGAAGGGCGGCCCGCACGCCGACATCTCGGTGTCCGGCGAGTCCCCCGGCTGGTACACCGACGGCGAGATGGTCCACCAGGCGTACACGCTCCGCAAGGACGACGACGACTGGGGTCAGGCCGGCACGATGGTGCGCGACGTCCTCGACGACGCGGCCCGCGAACGGCTGGTGTCGAACATCGTGGGGCACCTGCTCAACGGAGTCACCGAGCCGGTTCTCGTGCGCGCCTTCGACTATTGGCGCAACGTCGACAAGACCCTCGGCGATCGGGTCGAGGACGGCGTCCGCGCGAAGCAGGGGGAGAAGGATCCCAAAGCCGCGGGCCAGTCCAATCCGGCGCGGTCCTCGGCTCAGGCGAAGGCGTGAATGTCTGATTGATCCCGAATCCGTGATAGACAGCTTCCCAGGGGAGCTGTCTGTTACGGGGAGGGACATTGGGCGACGACAACGAGGCGGGGACGTCCCGCGCGGTCGCGGCGTGGACGTTCGGGCTGTCACTGGTGTCCGTCGTGGCCGTCGGCGTCGTCGTCGCGGGGTTTCTGCACAGCCCCGAGCCCGAACTGACGACCGCACTGCCGACCACCACGCCACCGACCACCGAACCCGAGCGGCCCGAGTACTCGTACATCACGCCGTCGGTGACGTATCCGACGCAGATCCCCGGATGCGATGTCGTCGAACGGCCGGGCGAGAGCGAGTGGACTGCGTTCGTGGTCGACCGCGACTCGGGTTACGACAACCCCGACTACCCGTGGTTCTCCGGACCCAAGGCCGGTGCCATGTCGCGGGCGCTACGGGACGCGCTGCCCGGCGGCGTGGAGGTGGAGTTCGCTTCGCCCGAACGGTCGCTGATCTTCCAACCGATCATGAGCGAGGACGCGCCGGAGGACGGCGCTCCGGATTACGACGGCAACACCAATGCCGACGCGACACTGTCGCGGGATGGGAAGAACGGCTCCCTGTCCGTCGCGGTTCGGCTCAGCACCGACGCCATCCCGGCATGCGTAGCCGGATACCTCGACGCGCGCCGGACGCTCGCCGACGGCACCGTCGTCGACGTCCTGGACACGTGGTCGGAGACCAACGGGGTGCGCACCCTGTCGCGCAGTGCCAGTGCGTACGCGCCGGACGGGACCCGCGTCTCGGCCTATGCCACCGATGCCGCGGTCGCGGACTCCGGGCAGGCGAACAGCGGGACCGTACCGCTCACCGTCGACGAACTCGTCGTGCTCGTCACCGCGCCCGGCCTGCGCGTGACGGCCCCGGTCCCGCCCGGCAGCGCCACCCCGCCCGCCTCGTGTTCTTCCCCGGTCGAGCAGCGGTCGGGTCCGGACATCGACCGCGCCACCGCCGAACGGTTCGGCACGATGCTGGCGGCGGTGCCCCTCGACGGCCTGACACTCGATCGTCCGCTCGGCGCGCTGCAACCAGCCCGTCTGGGCGGCGACGCCGTGTGCCAATCGGTGCGGGTGACCACACCGGGTCGGGAGTCGACGCTCGACGTCGCGATCGCCGGCGGGCAGGAACTGCCGTCGACCGACGCCCCACCCGAGGCCTCGAGTGAGCGCAGTCGCACCACGGTGCGACAACTCCCCGACGGGTCTGTCGTCGAACAGAGCGAGCACGACTACACATCGATGGGTCTGCACCCCGGTTCCGAGACGAGAGCGACGACGCAGCGGGTCGTGACCGTCACCCGCCCGTCCGGGACCCTCGTCCGAGCGTCGTCCGAGGCGGACTCACCGTCCGTGCCGGTGTCGTTCGAGCAGCTCGACGCGATCGCGCTCGTACCCGGGATCGAGGTGCCCAGGTGAAGCGCGAGATCCGTAACCTGCTCGCGGCCGCGGCGGTGGCCGTCGTGACCGTGACCGGCGCCGTCGTCACCGTCGCGCAGGCAGGAGACGACGGCACCCGCAAGATCACCGGAACCAACGATGCCGCACCGGGGCTGGGCTGGTCGGTGGACGCCGCTGCGATGCACGGACAGGCGTTCGCGGAGTTCCGCGATCCCCGCACCGGCAGCGAATTCGACTGGGGAAATACCGGTTTCATTGCCGCTGATGACGTCGTCGTCAGTATCGTGGGCGTCTCGCACGGCGGCATGACCCTGACCGATCCCCAGATGTTCGGGATCGACGCCGGCAACGGTGCGGTGCGCTGGCAGAGCGCGGCCGACGACCTCGGGGGCTGCGCGGAGGCTCCCGTAGACGGCCGCCTCGTGTGTTTCACGGCGCCGCTTGCGGAGGACCCGGCCCTCGTCGGATTCGATCTGCGCACCGGCGAGATCACCCGAACACCCACGGACTGGATGGTTTTCGCTATCGCCGCCCACGACGACCGCTTGTATGTCGCGGAGGGCAACATCGAGGACGACGACGTCCGCCTGCACGCCGGCACCCTCGCCGACCCGGACGCGCAGTGGTCGCAGCCGTTCGCGATGGGCTCGATCTGGGAGGACGACCTGCCCCAGGCCCTGGACGTCGCGCATGGTCAGGGCCTGCTCACCCTCGGTGCGGATGTCGCCGGCTTCGATCTCGACAGTGGCCGGCCGACGTGGACCACGCGACTCGAGGGCTGTTCGCGGGCCGTCCCCGGCGACGGTGGTGTCGTGGTCCGGTTCCGCACCGAGTGCGACGGCTACCGGATCACCGGGTCCGATGCCATCGGCAGTGACGGACGCACCATCGTGTCGACCGAAGGCGCGGGGGCCCAGAACCTCTCGTTCGATCACCCCGCCGACGAGAGCCTTCCACTGCTGGTCGGCGACGGCGCGTACGACCGCCGGACCGGCGAGCGGGTCTGGACCAGTCCTGATCTCGTCGCCGCGCGCGAACCCGACGAGTACAACTCCGACACCGTCCGCGGTACGGCTGTCGCTGTGGCGGGGGACGTCGCGATCCTGCGCCCTGGGGCGCAGACGATGTCGGGACTCGACCTGCGTACCGGTGAACGGTTGTGGACCCATGACGACAAACGGTTCGGAACCGTTGCGGCACTCGACGGGCCGTCGCTGTTGACGATCGACGGTGACGGGATCCGCGCCGTCGACACCGGGACCGGGGAATCGCTCTGGGACACCCCGTTCCGCAAGATCGACGACGACCCCGACGCGCTCGCCTCGGACGGAATGCTCGCCGCCCCGCATCCCGGCCACTACGTGTACGCCTCGTCCCGGACGATGATCGGGTTACGCCCGCTGCCGCGGTAGCCGCCTGGGCGGCGTCACAGGAAGGCCTGGCTCGTCCACAGGTGGAACAGCGCGTAGGCCCGCCACGGCCGCCACGGCTCCGACGCCGCAGCAGCCTCACGCGGCGTCTTCACACCCAATGCCCGGCGCAGCACCAGATCCCCTGACGGGTAGGCGTCACGGTCACCGAGCACCCGCACCGACAGGTAGTCCACGGTCCACGGTCCGATGCCGGGCAGCGCGAGCAGCCGGGTCCGGAACTCGACCGGATCGGCGCCGGGCCCCAGGTGCAGCCCGTCCGACGCCGCCGCGGCGAGCGCCTGCACGGTGCGGGCGCGGGCACCGGTGAGTCCGACGGCCTTCCGGATGATCGCCGGATCGAGTGCGGCCAAGGACTCGGGTTCAGGGAAGCTGACGAACCCGTCGAATGCGGTCGGGATGCCGAACGCCGCCACGAACCGGGATCCGAATGTCCTTGCCGCCGAGAGCGACACCTGCTGACCGAGAACCGTCAGCACCGCCGTCTCGAAGCCGTCGACGGAGCCGAGTACCCGCAGGCCGGGCCGCGCCGCGACGTGCGGCGCGAGCAGGGTGTGCCGCGCGAGTGCGGCGTCGACGACGTCCGGGTCGGAGTCGAGGTCGAGCCAGCGGCGAACCAGTGCTGCGACATGCGAGACATCGGCGGAGTGTGCCGCCCGGATGTCCGCCTCGACGTGGTCGGTCCCGGCGAAGCGGACGCTCACCACCGCGGGCCCGTGCGGCGCGGGCACCACCCGGGTGTGCGTCCCGCTCTCGACGTCGTGGCGTTCGAGGCCGTCCACCGCGTGCGCCGCCAAGGCGCCGAGCATGGGCGCCGTGGTGAAGGGTGGGCGGAACGGCAAGTTCGTGGCGGTCAACGTTCGTCCTCCAGCCCGGTGACCCGCAGCGTGATGTTGAGCCGACCGGCAGTGAGGCCGCAGTCGGGGTCGGCAGTGCCCGGAAATACTTTGGGTACACCGTGGTACGCGAACCGTGACGGGCCGCCGAACACGAACAGGTCACCCGACTGCAGTTCGACGTCGGTGTACGGCTTGGTGCGGGTATCGGGGTTGCCGAAACGGAAGGTGCAGGTGTCGCCGATGCTCAGCGACACCACCGGGGCGTCCGCCCGCTCCTCCTGGTCGCGGTGCATGCCCATGCGGGCGGCGTCGTCGTAGAAGTTGATCAGCGCGGCGTCCGGCTCGTAGGCGGCACCCGCAGCCGGATCGTCGTAGGCGTCGGTGACGGCACGTCTCCCCAACTGCACCAGCCACTCCGGCACCGGCAGCACCCGCCCGCCACCCGCGTCGCCGGCGATCCGGCTGTAGCGGTACGGCTGCCAGTGCCAGCCCAGGCACACGGTCTGCACCGACATCGCGTGCCCGGTGGGCAGGCGCGCGGCCCGCATCGGCACCGGCCCGCGCGCCCAGTCGCGGCACGCCTCCACGAGTCGGCGTTGCTCGCCCAGGTCGAGCCAGTCGGGGACCAGCACCGCACCGTCCGCGACGGTGCGGCGGGGCCGAGGCAGCAGGGCCGACATCTACCGGTCCCCCTTCCCGTGCGATCTCTTCCATTCGTCGTACTCGTCTCGTAGGCACACCGCGCACGGCCGGTAACCGGCGGCGACGGCGGTGTCCTCGTCGGCAAAGAACACGCGCTGTGTCACGTAGCCGCCGCGGGCGATGGCGCGGGCCGCGCCCGGACAGTCGAGCGTGCCGTAGATGCGGTCCTTGCGGTGACCGCCGAGAGTGCCGGGAGTGGCGCTCTCGTAGGGCTTCCCGTCCCGATCGATCAACGTGTACATGCCCGATTCACTCCGCATCATGCAGTACCAGTCCGAGCGTGCGCCGGACGCCGCCGCGGACGGTGCTGACCCCGTGCCGCATCGGGGCCGCGGACCAGCCGCGCACCGACTGCACCGGGCGGTCGTTGGTGGTGAAGACGAACGCGTGCCCCTGCCGCAGCACGGTGGCGGTGCCGCGGGACTGGGCGCGGGCGCGCTGCTCGACCAGCAGGAACTCGCCGCCCTCGTGGTCCACGCCGGGCGCGTCGAGTCCGATCACCACCTGCAGCGGAAACACCAGCTCGCCGTAGAGGTCCCGATGCAGCGCGTTCCAGTCGTCCGGACCGTAGCGCAGGATCAGCGGGGTGGGCCGGCGCTGCCCCGCCGCGTGACACATGGTGAGCCACTCGTCGAGGGTGTCGGGCCACGGCGCCCGCCGGCCCAGCCGCCATGCCCACTCCCGCGCGACCGGCAGAAGTTTCACGTAGAACCGGGCCCGCATCTCGGCGATCGTCGGCGGCAACGGGTAGTCGAAGTACCGGTACCGGCCGGCGCCGTAGCGGTGCCGCGCCATGTCGACCGTCGACCGGAACAGCGCGTCGTCGTCGAAAAGCTCCGCCAACTCCCGGCATTCGCCGGGATCGAGGAGCGGACGGGCGCTCTGGGCGCCGCCGAACCGGTCGAGCTCGTCGAGCAGCGGCGTCCAGTCGAGGGCGTCGACGCGGTCCGCGAGCGCGCTCACGCCGCCTCCAACGTCAGCAGCGCACGCTTCGTGTCGACGCCACCCGCGTACTGGCCCATGCTGCCATCGCTGCGCACCACCCGGTGGCACGGCACGAACAGCGGCAGCGGGTTGGTGGCGCAGGCCGATCCGACCGCCCGGACCGCGCGCGGGCTGCCGGCGGCCTCGGCCACCTGCGCGTAGCTGGCGGTGCGGCCGTACGCGATGTCGGGCAGGCGGGTGAGGACGGTGCGCCGGAAACCGCTCGACAGGCGCAGATCCAGCGGGACGTCGAAGCGGGTGCGCCGGTGCGCGAAGTACTCGTCGAGTTGCCGGGCCGCGGCGTCGAGCCGTCCCGGAGCCTCCAGGATGCGCGGGCTCACCTGCCGAGCCAGCATCGCGAGCACTACGTCGTGGTCCTCCCGTGGGTAGGCCACCCGGACCAGCCCGACGTCGGTGGCGACGAGCAGCAGCCGTCCGACGGGGGTGTCGACGGACCGGTAGGCGAGGTCGAGCAACCCGTCGCGGTCCGCGGCGGTAACGAGTCGGGCGTGCAGGCGGCTCAGATCCGAGGGGTCCACGCTCGGGGTGGGGATGACGCTCATCGGACGGCTCCTTCCTGAGCGAGTGGTTCGGTGGCGGCCGGGTAGGTGCGGCGAAGCCGGGCGATGCCGTCGGCGGCGGCGCGGCGGGCCGCATCGGTGCTGTTGCCGAGGATCGCCGCGACCTCCGCATACGGAAGTCCGGCCAGGTGGTGGTAGACGACGGCGGCGCGCTGCGTGAACGGCAGATCGGCCAGGGCGTCCCACAGTTCGTGGTTCCACGCGCCGGGCAGATCCCGCGCCGACGCCCGGTCGGGCAGGTCGTCGGTGGGGACCGGCGTGCGTTGTCGGACGCGGTACACGTCGACGGCCTTGCGGTGCGCGATGGTCACCAGCCACGCCTCGACGTTCGCGCCGGGCGGCAGGTCGGGGTACGCCCGCAGCGCCGCCAGGAACGTCTCGGACCACGCGTCGTCGGAGTCGACGGGCCCGAGCAGTGCCCGGCACACCCGCAGTACCACCGGCCCGTGCTCGGTGACGATGTTCTCGAACGGTTTAAGTCCCACACCGGGTAGACGCTCCGGTGCGCCGGAACGTGAGGTTCGATCCGCGTCAGAACAGTCCATCCTGGATTCCCACGGCGGCCGGGCTCTCCAGATCCAGCAGGAACTGCTTGCGTCCCAGCCCGCCGGCGTAGCCGGTGAGCGCGCCGTTGCTGCCGACCACGCGGTGACACGGGACGATGATGCCGATCGGGTTCCGGCCGTTGGCGGCGGCGACGGCGCGGATCGCGGCGACGTTGCCCAGATGCTCCGCGAGCTGCAGATACGACCAGGTCTCGCCGTACGGGATGGTTCGCAGCGCGGCCCACACCCGCTGCTGGAACTCGGTACCGCGCGGTGCGAGCGGCACCGTGAACTCGGTGCGCTCCCCGGCGAAGTACTCGGTGAGCTGCGAGGTGACGTCGTCGAAGCCGGTGTCGGTGCGCGGACCGAACCGCGCACCGTCCGGCAAGTGCCGCTGAAGGTGCATGTACAGCCCGCACAGACCCTCGGGATTGCGGACCAGCGTCAGCGGCCCGACGGGCGAATCGACGACGGTGTGTTCGGCATCCACAGCTCCGATCCTCCCAGCAACCACCGACAGTCCGGGAAGTTCGGGCAGGATTGCAGAATGCCGCTTCTCCCCAACCCGCTCCAACTCGTCTCGACGGTCCAGAAGGCGGCGCAGTCGTCCCTGCAATGGTCCGTGGACACGGCCGTCTTCGTCGCCGGCCTGCCCACCCGGGTGTCGGCGCTGCTCGACGAGGCCGAGGGCCTGGTGCGGCAGGTGTCCGGCGTGGTCGACGGCGCGGCCCGCGCGGTCGCCGCGGCCGACACGGTGATCGCCGCGTGCGCCGCGCTGGTCGATCGCACTGCGGTGGTCGCGGGCGAGACGGAAGTGGTGGTGGCGTCGGCCTCGCGGTCCGCAGCCGTCGCCGACCAACTACTCGAGATCTACCGACCGCTGGCGCTGACGGCCGCGCCGCTGGCGACGCAGTTCGTCGACGAGATCAGCGAGGACGAGGTGCACGCCGCGGTCCGGCTGCTCGACCAGCTTCCCGAGCTGACCGACCGGATGGCGGCGCTCATGCCGATCCTCGCGACGCTCGACACCGTGTCCCCGGAGATCCACGAGCTGCTCGAGGTGGTCAAGGACGTGCGGCAGGCGATCATCGGGGTTCCCGGGTTCGGCTTCTTCCGCCGTCGCGGGGAGGACAAGCTGGGCGAAGGCGAGTAGGCCGAACCCTGCCCCACAACGAAAGGCAGAGCCGATGGAACCGCAACCGCACGGCGCGCTCGTCCGCACGCCCGGCGGCGTCGACCTGCGTCTCACCCGCACGTTCGACGCCCCGATCGCCGACGTCTGGGCGAGCATCACCGAATCCGACCGCACCGCAGCATGGTTCGGCCCGTGGGAGGGAGAACCCGGAGCCGGCAACACGATCCGCGTGCAGATGGCGTTCGAGGAGGAGGGTCCGCCCAGCGAGATGCGTATCGACGCGTGCGAGCCGCCGCGACACCTGGCGCTGTCCACCAGCGACGACGCCGGGGCGTGGCGACTGGCCGTCGACCTGCGTGAGGCCGACGGCACCACCGAGTTGACGCTCACCCACGTCGGCGTCCCCGACGAGGCCGTCAGCGAGATCGGGCCCGGCTGGGAGTACTACCTGGACATGCTCGTCGCGGCGCGTAACAGGACGCCCCTGCCGGACTTCGCGAACTACTTCCCCTCCCAGTCCGGCTACTACCGGGACCTGGCCGCGAATCTCGGTTAGCGCTCGACCGACTTCGCGAGCAACGGCAGCGTCCGGAACGGCACGATCTCCGACAGCACCACCACCGACATCGACCGCGCAACGGTCGACGAGTGGTGCAGTGCGATCAGCAGGGTCTGCAGGTCGTCGTGCGACGCGGTCGCAACCCGGCACAGGACGTCGCCGACGCCCGTGGTGGCCCACGCCTGGACCACCTCGGGAAACTCCTCGAGTTCCTTCGTCAACTGTCCGAGCGAGCCCTGCGCGATCTCCAGGGTCACGAACGCCTGCACCGGGTAACCGGCTGTGTGCAAATCGATCTCGGGCCCGTAGCCGGTGACGATCCCGGCCTCCTCGAGCCGACGCAACCGCGCCTGCACGGTGGCGCGGGCCACCCCGGCCCGCCGGGACAGTTCCAGGATCCCGATCCGCGGCTCGTCGCGCAGGCGGGCGATCAGGTCGACGTCGAGCGCGTCCAGTCGATGCCCGCCCCGGTCCATGGCGATGTCACGGTGTGACGCGGGAGCGGGCGACGATCACCGGGCATTGCGCGTGGTACAGCAGCGACTGGCACGTGGAGCCCAGGAGTGCGCTCTCGAAGCCGCCGCGGCCGCGGCTACCGACGACGATCGAGCGGGCGGTGGCACTGAGGGCGACCAGGTGCTTGGTGGGGCCCGCCTCCGCGATCACGGTTTCGACCTGCACCGACGGGAACTTGGCGCCCAGGGTCGCGATCAGCCGATCGATGCGGCCGCGGGCCTCCTCGTCGGCCTCCTGCGTGCCGCGCCGACGACGCGCGTGCACGGCCGTCATCTCGGCATGCCGGATCGACGCCTCCTGCATCGCGGTACCGACGACGATGTCGGCGCTGTCGGAATGGTCGACGCCCGCGACGACGGGACCGGACGTGGGCGGGACGGGGCTGCCGTCGGCGCCGCGCACCACCGCAACCGTGCACTTGGCGTGATGTGCGAGCGAGAGGGCGGTCGACCCCAGGACCATGCGTTCGAAGAAACCGGCGCCCACCGACCCGACCACCAGCAAGCTCGCCTTCTCCGACAGGTCGACGAATGCCCGATTGACCCGGCCGCGAAGCAGTTCCACCTCGATGTCGATGGTGTAGTCCTCGATCGTGGCAGCCTCCCGCGCAGCCTTGAGAGCCTCCCGACCGGCCGCCTCTTCTTCCTCGAGGTCGTCGGCGACGAACGGGAAGTCGTTCTCGGTGTCGATGACGTGCACCAGTTTCAGCGGCACCTTGCGGGCGTGGGCCTCGACGGCCGCCCACCGGACGGCGTGGATCGCGGCGTCGGATCCGTCGACGCCCACGATCACCGGCCTGGTCTCGTTCGCTGGTGACATCGTCCACTCCGATCGGCTCGTGTGGTGTGCACGTTCGGTATCAGACTAACGGCGAAACCCGGCCGGTGGCGTGAGCTTGGAACGGTGATCGTGGATACGTTCAGGACGCCATTTCGTCCGAGGGATCCTGATTCGTCCGGGCTGCGGCCGCCTCCTCGAACTCGGCAAGACTCGCGCGGATCAGCTCGATGTATCGGTCCGTGTCGGGCATCATCGCCCGATCCGCCATCACGGTCAGCGTCACGTCGCCACCGGCAGCGGCGGCGAGGAAGTGACGCAGACCGTCCCCGTCCACTGGGGGCTGTCCACCGAACACCGCCACGGACGGCGCGCCCTCGAGCGTCAGGCTCGCCACGCCGAAGGCCACGTTGCTGATCATGGTGTGCCGGTGGCGGGGGCGCTGGGGGTCGAAGTTCGTGGCATTCCTGCGCACGTACATGAACATCCGCATCATGAGCGGGGGCAGGGAATCGATCACCGCCGCCGACCGACGAACGGCAACGTGGGAGGTGCGGGTCTTCTCGGACTTCGACGACTCCGCGACGCGCGCCACCCGCTCGAGCAGATCTGTCGTGTCGGTATGAGTGTCGACGTTCATGATCGCCAGCTGGTTCCCCGACTCCCACTCCTCCAGTTTGCGCATCGAGCGCGGGACCATCGCTACGATCGAACCCCGGTGCGGTTCCCCCTTCTCCGCGAGATAGCCCGCGAGAGCATTACCGACGACGGCGAGCAGCGCATCGTTCACGGTTGCACCCGGGACGGCTCCCCGGATCCGCCGAAGCGATTCCGTGGACAGCGTGATGGGCACCATGGCGCCCGATCCGCTCACCTTGCCGTTGAAGCGAATGCCCGGCTGCTCGGATTGCACCGACCAGGCACCGGACGCCTCTGCTTCCTTCAGGGCGCGATCGGCGGCACGGTTACCGGGGATGCTCTTGGCGAACCGGATCACCTGACCGGGGAATTCCGACACCGATCGGGCAACCAGTCGCGCCCGGAGGGAGCGCCCCGGGCGGACGGCGATCGACGGAGCCGTCGCGTTCGAGAACACCTTCTCCACCGTCTGCAGTACCCCCAACCCGTCGCCGACGCTGTGGTGCGCCTTGAGTGCCACTGCCGCGAGCCGGCCGGGCTGGTCGACGATGTCGCTGACACCGGTGAAGAAGTGCAGTTCCCACGGCGGACGGCTGAGATCCATACGTGTGCACAATAACTCGGAGAAGTGCGCTTCGAGGGGCGCCCAGCCGGGTTCGTCGATCGCGGTGACATGCACGTGGGCACTCAGGTCGATGTCGGGGTCCGGAATCCAGTTCGGATGATCCAGGCCCAGCGGCGTCCGCCGGATGTGGTGCGTGAACATGTGGTGGTGACCCAGTCGTGCTCGGACCCATTCGATCGCGCGTTCCTGGGTGAATTCGGCATCCGGATGCTGCGTCGTGTCGAAGACGTAAACGACGACGAAATGCCCGAGGTGGCCGTCGTTCTCACCGTAGATGAATTCGGCATCCTTGCTCGAAATCCGTCGCGTCCCCGCCGTGAGCCAGTCGGCGAACCCCATAAACACCCCTTCGTGGCCGTATCAAAGGAAGCTAACTTGCACATATCCTCGGTGGGGGACTTTTCGCGAATATCTGGCAGTCGCACGGATGGGCCTTGGCACCTTCGATACGTGTCGACGTCTCGTGTGTCGGGTCGCACCTGCGCCCGGACCGGTGCGCACGGCGCTGCGCAATCTGCACACCCGATCAGCCTTCGACCGGTACAGATTGTCCACCCTGACCAACGGAACCGGTCGATGTTGCCTCCCGTGGGTGGGCGCGGTGTGATCGACCTGTACCCGTCCACGGGAGGTCCGCTCATGACCGTCGACCAGTCACTGGCCCACCTCGACGACGCCGCTCTGCGCCAACTGCTCGGACTCGTCGAACACGACCCGTCCGCCGATCCGTTCCCCGTGGTCGGCTGGGACGCCATCGTGTGGGTGGTGGGCAACGCGACGCAGGCTGCCGCCTACTACCGAGCGGTGTTCGGGATGGAGCTCGAGGCGTACTCGGGTCCCGAGAGCGGCAACCGCGATCACCGCGCCTTCGTATTACGCAGCGGCGGAGTCAGATTCGTGCTCACCGGCGGCGTCGACCCGTCCAGCCCCCTGCACGACCACCACTTCCGGCACGGCGACGGCGTCTACGACGTCTCGCTCGAGGTCACCGACGTCGACCGCTGCATCGCGCACGCCCGCAGCCAGGGCGCGCGGATCCTCGTCGAACCGCACGACATCTCCGACGAGCACGGCACCGTCCGCACCGCGAGCATCGCGGCATACGGCGAGACCCAGCACACGCTCGTCGACCGCTCCCGCTACACCGGCCCGTACCTGCCCGGATACGTCGCGCGCACCGGCACGCCGAGCGATGCGCCGCAGGTGATCCAGGCGCTCGACCACGTGGTCGGCAACGTCGAACTGGGCAGGATGAACGAGTGGGTGGACTTTTACCACCGCGTCATGGGGTTCACCGATCTGGCCGAATTCGTGGGCGACGACATCGCCACCGAGTACTCGGCGCTGATGAGCAAGGTCGTCGCGAACGGCAACCACCGCATCAAGATTCCGCTCAACGAGCCCGCGGTGGGACGCAAGCGGTCGCAGATCGACGAGTTCCTCGAGTTCTATCGCGGCCCCGGATCGCAGCACCTGGCGCTCGCGACGTCGGACATCCTGGGCGCCGTGGACCGGCTGTCGGCGGCGGGCGTCGAGTTCCTGCCGACACCGGCGTCGTACTACGAGGATCCGGCGCTGCGGGCACGGATCGGCGAGGTACGTGTCCCGATCGGGGAACTCCAGCGCCGCGGGATCCTCGTCGACCGCGACGAGGACGGGTATCTGCTGCAGATCTTCACCAAACCCATCGGCGACCGTCCGACGGTGTTCTTCGAACTCATAGAGCGGCACGGCTCGCTCGGGTTCGGCAAGGGCAATTTCCAGGCCCTGTTCCTCGCGATCGAACGTGAGCAGGAGCGGCGCGGCAACCTGTAGGCGCTTCGCGCCCGTGCGCCTTTTTGGTAGCTGGGCCCACCAGAAAGGCGCACGGGTGGCGCAGCCGCCTAGATCGACGTAATGCCCAGGTCCAGCGACATCTGCGAACCCGTGACGGTGCGCGAGCGGTCGCTGGCCAGGTACAGCACGACCTCGGAGACGTCGTCGACGCTGCACTTGCTGAGCCCGGCGAGCGGCCACTTGTAGTTGTCGATGTAGCGCGGGTACTGCGCCAGGATCTTGCCGACGTTGGCGTCCTGGCCCATCGGGGTGTCCACCGCTCCCGGGTGGATGGAGTTGACGCGAATACCGAACTCGCCCAACTCGATCGCCGCAGTCTTCGTCAGACCCACCAGGCCGTGCTTGGCGGACGTGTAGTTCGACGTCCCGGGGCTGGCCTTGATGCCGGCCGCCGAGCTGACGACGATGATCGAGCCGCCGCGACCGCCGTCGATCATCGCGGGAACCGCAGCCTTCAGGGTGCGCCACACGCCGTTGAGGTTGATGTCGATCATCGTGGTCCACTGCTCCTCGGGCATCTCCCAGAAGCGGTTCCACGTCGAGATGCCGGCGTTCGCGACCACGATGTCGAGACGGCCGAATCGCTCCACACCGGCGTCGACGGCGGCCTGCAGGTCGGACTGGTCGCGGACGTCGCCGATCGCGGTGACGATCTCGCGGCCCTCGGCGCGCACCAGGCGGGCGGTCTCCTCGAGATCCTCGGGCGTGGCCGCCGGGTAGCCGACGTCGTCGGACACGGACGCGCAGATGTCGAGCGCGATGATGTCCGCGCCTTCGCGCGCGAAGCGCACCGCGTGGTTGCGCCCCTGTCCGCGTGCCGCGCCTGTGATGAAGGCAACCTTGTTCTCGAGCAGTGCCATGCGAATCCCTCCGGATCCCTCGTCGTGCAGTATCTCCGCAGATTAAGGCAGTGATTGAGCCCCGTTCGGGGCGCTTTCCGGTGACCGGGACCACAGCCGACTCGGCCCCCGAGCCGCCGGGTGGTCGAGGCACCCCGAAACGTCGTGTAGGCTGAACATACCGACGCGGGGTGGAGCAGCTCGGTAGCTCGCTGGGCTCATAACCCAGAGGTCGCAGGTTCAAATCCTGTCCCCGCTACCAATGAAAGACCCGGTATCGCACCAGCGATACCGGGTCTTTTCTTTTGTCCACGACGCCGCCGCTGGCGTCACACCGGTTTTCGGAACAACACACACGAAATGCACGCCGAATCGGTGTGTGTTGCCGACAGAAAGGGTGTGGCGCCGCGGCCTCGGCGCGCCGGCACTCCACCGCCCGACCCGAGACGATTCCGGGCAACCCGAAGCTGCCCCTCCCCCGGTACCCCTGTCGGCGGCTAGATTGCTTCTATGGCCGACCGCGATCGGGACACCCTCGGTAAGCCGCGCAACGCCCGGCCCCGGGATCGTCTGGGGCGCCCGCTCGAGTGGGGCGAGGAAGGGTTTCCGACGATGCCCGACGACCTGGACCTCGATCCCGGCGAGGCGATCACCGAGGCGCAGCGCCTGCTCGATCACGACCTGCCGTTCCATGCGCACGAGGTGCTCGAGTCCGCCTGGAAGAAGGCGCCGCACGAGGAGCGCGGACTATGGCAGGGCCTGGCCCAGCTCGCGGTGGCGGTAACCCATCAGATGCGCGGCAACCCGGCCGGCGCCGTCTCCCTGCTCAGGCAGGGCCGACACCGCATCGTCCCGTTCGAGGACGACCCGCCGCACGCGCTCGACATCACCGGCCTGGTCACGTGGGCCGATCACCTCATCGTCGAACTCGATCGAGACACGCAACCCGACACGATCCCGGTTCCCCGACTCCGGATGCCCTGATGACTCATCCTGGTCAAATGACCGTTCTGCCGATGTTCCCCCTCGGCGCCGCACTGCTGCCCGGGGAACGGCTCCCGCTGCACGTGTTCGAGCCCCGGTTCCAGGCGCTCGTCCGCGACTGTCTCACTGCCACCGAGGGTCCCGTCTTCGGCACTGTGCTCATCGCGCGTGGCCACGAGGTGGGCGGTGGTGACGTCCGCAACGACGTCGGCACCGCGGTGCGGATCGTCTCCCACGTCGGCATCGGCGACGGCAGGTACGCGTTGGACTGCGTCGGCGAGGAGCGCATCCGGATCGTGCGATGGCTCGGCGACGACCCGTATCCGCGCGCCGAGATCGAGCCATGGCCGGTGGAGGCGTCGAGTCGCGTGTCGGACGACCAGCTCCAGCACCTCACCGACAAGATCACCGAGCTGTACATCCTGCTGACCCGGATCCGGGAGCTGCGCGACGATCCGCCGCCAGCCCCTCCGCGCCTGTTCGACGTGCTCGAGCGGCCCGGCGACCACCTGTACGCGCTCGCCTCCTGGGTACCGATGGGGGCAGCGGACAAGTACGCGGTGCTGTCCGCCCAGACCGCCGACGACCGGCACCGGGCGCTGACGGACGCGATCGACAACGCCCGCGAGATCGCCGAGTTCCGACTCTCGGGGCGGCGGTGACCGGAGTGGGCCGTCGGATGCACTAGCGTCCGACCTCCGGGGAATTCAGGGGAGGAAACACATGATCCACGTTCGACACAAGGCCGTTGCCGTCGTTCCCGTCGATCTGGCGTTCGCGCACATCGACGACTATCGGAACGTGCCCGACTGGATGTTCGGCATCAGCCGATTCGTCCCGATCGGCGACCTCGACCAAGGTCTGGGCGCCACGTACGACGCGACGATGCAGCTCGGCCCCAAGGCGCTGAAGTCGACGGTCGAGGTCACCGAGTGGGAGCGGGATCGGCTCATCACGTTGTCCTCGGTCTCCGGATTCGGCAACCGGTCCAGTTGGATGTTCACCCCGGTCGGCGACGACCGCACCGAGTTGTCCGTCGACTTCGGCTACGAACTGCCGGGCGGGCTGGCCGGCAAGGCCCTGGGCAGGCTGGTCGAGCCGTTCGTCACCACCGCGATCAAGCAGACCGAGACGAACCTGCGCAAGCAGATCGAGTCGCTGGGCCTGTAGATCAGGCGGAGTGCCGGCCGCGGTAACCCAGTGCGCGGCGGGCGAAGTCGAGGCTGAACGCGATCGTCATGGTGGCCTCCTTCAGCACTGTGCCCATCACCGGGTAGGCGTGGATCTGGCCACTCCACACGTGCGTCTCGACGGCCTGTCCGACGTCCTCGAGCATCCCCGTCATCGCCTCCACGTCGGGGCGCATCAGCTCGTACTGGGCGACGCTGAAGAACACCGGCGGGTACACCCGCGGATCGGCCTCGATGGGCGAATCGGCCCCGGCGATCGGTTCCGGACCGCCGGCCCACCGGTCCTTGAGCGCCTCGACCTGGCTCATCGGCAGGTAGGCGTCGCGGCGCATGTAGTCGGGGTCGTGCTTCTCGAGCGCCAGGTTGAGCAGCGGCGAGTACCCGATCACGGCGGCGGGGGTCACCATGCCGCGGGTCGCGGCCAGTTCGGCCACCTTCATCGCCAGGTAGCCACCCGCCGAGTCGCCCGCGAGGATGATCTTCGTGGGATCCTCGGCTCTGCCGAGCAGATCGGTGTACGCGGCCATCGCGTCGTGGATGGACGTGCCGATCCCGCCGTACGGCAACTGCCGATACTCGACGGAGATCACCGGGACGCCTGCTCGGGCCGCGAGTACCGCACACAGGCTGCGATGAGTTGCCAAGCCGCAGAAGACGAATCCGCCGCCGTGGAAGTACAGGACGGTCGCACCCGCGAGCGAGTCGGCAGCCTTCCGGTGATGGCTGATCAGTTCACTCGGCACCCCGCGGAGCGTCATCGGCTCGATCGTGACGCCCTTGGGCTTGGGTAACCGGTCGACGACCTTCTCCAGGTGCCCGAGAGCCGCGATGCCCCGGTCGGTGGTGGGCCACGCCGCGAAGAGCGGTTTGACGAAGATGCGCGCGATCCAGAACACCAGCCACGCCCGCCAGCTCACCTTCCAGTGCCGGATGATCGTCGTCTCGCGCGTACGCATCGTGCCCCCAGTCGTCGTCCCCGCGGGTGGTCAGGTCCACCCCGCCCGCCACCCTAGAGTCCGGCGCCGGAACCCGCACGGACATCAGACCTGCAGCAGCGGGATCAGGAGTTCGTCGTCGGTGAGTGCACCGTGCTGGCCCGCCAGCATCGACATCCGCGGCTCGGCCTCGCTGCGGACCACGGCAGTGGCGCCGTGGGCGATCATCACGACGTCACCCACCCGGCGCAGCGCGGCCGGGGTCGGGTTCGGCCCCAGCAGCCCGGCGGCGGCGACGTCGTCGCGGGTACCCACCCAGGCCCGCGAGCCGAGCAGCTCCCGCCACCGGCTCAGGACGCCCGCGGCACGCCCGGGTTCGGTGTGCACGTACCGGCAGCGGGCTTCGCCGGTGAGGGCGACCACCCCGCTCGACAGCGCGGGTTCCTTGTCGAAGTCGACGCGGTGCGGCGGGTCGACCGACACCATGCCGTGGTCGGCGGTCACCAGCAGGTTGACGTCGGGACCCAGGTGCGCGACGAGGTCCTCGACGAACCGGTCGACGATCGTCAGCTGCGCCACCCACGGGTCGCTGCCGGGTCCGTACACGTGGCCGAGGGTGTCGATCTGACTCAGGTAGCAGTAGACCAGGGTCCGCTCTCCCGCCGTCGCGGCGTGCACCGTCGAGTGCAACAGGTCGCCGTACGCGACGGTGCCGACGAAGCGGCCGCCGCGCAGGGCGGCACGGGTGAGTCCGCTGCCGGCGAACTCGCGGGGCAGAACTGTCGTCGCGATCACGTCGGCTGCCGTGGCGCGCTCGAAAACTGTGGGGGACGGCTGGATCCGCTCCGGCATCACCTGCGCGAGCAGGTCGCGGTGGTCGCCGACCCGCTGCCAGCGCAGCCAGTTGAACGGTCCACCCGCCTCCGCGACGTCCGAGACGTAACCGGTGATGCCGTGCCGGCCCGACGGCAGTCCGGTGCCGAACGACGCCAGGCTCGTCGCGGTGGTGGTGGGGAATCCGGCCCGGATCGGTCGCCCCTCGATGCCGTTGAGGAACGGAGCGGCATCGAGGTTGCGGCGCAGTAGATTCCAGCCGAGACCGTCGATCAGCAGAACCACGGTCCGATCGGACTCGGGTATGTCCAGCTGGTTCGCCTCGCCGGGCGCGCCCAGCGAGGACAGCACCGACGGTAGGACGTCGGCGAGTGTGGGCTCGGCGTACACGTCGCGCAGAGGTAGGTCGTTCGCCACCGGCACTCGCTATCGTCTCGAAGATCGGGTTCGCTTCGTACCCCTCCGACTCTAGGCGGATCATCCGTGGATCGAGGTACGAAAATTTCGGCCCAAATCGCTCATGCCAGGCGATTTCCCCCGCTACTGTCCGTGAGATGGTGCAGGCGTTGAGCTTTGAATCGACGGTGCCGCGACGGTTCGTACATCGTCAATCCGTGTCCGAGGTCTACCTGACGGACGGTATCCCCGTCGGGGAGGCCGGCCGGTTTCGGCTGGGCGCCCAATGGCCGCGACAACACGCCTTCTACCGAACGTGCACCGACCGCTACGACACGATGCTGCTCGGCGAGACCGTTCGCCAGTGCGCCATCTATCTCGGACACATGCACTACGCCGTACCCCTGGGGCACCTCTTCACGATGCAGACGATGCGCATCGAGGCACACCTCGACCGGTTGACCATCGGGTCGTCGGCGGCGGAGGTCGTCATGAACGCCCAGGTCACCGAGCACGCGCGGCGGGGCAGCCGCCTGTCGGCGTTCAGTGTCGACGTGGACTTCCTCGTCGACGACACGCCGGCGGGACACGGCATGGCCGTTGCCGGTGTCCTCACCCCGGACGACTACGCCCGCATCCGGTGGAGCAGTGACCGGGCCCCGACGGTGGGGCGCATCCCGCAGCCGCTTCCGGTGCTGCAGTCCGCCGTATGTGTTCCCGACGACCGCGCGGTCGTGCTCGGTGTCCATCCGTCGGGCGACATCGGTCGCTGGCTGCTGCGGGTGGATCCGACGCATCCGGTGCTGTTCGACCATCCCTCCGACCACGTTCCGGGCGTCGTGGTGCTGGAGGCGGCCCGCCAGAGCGCGCGCCTACGGCTCGGATGGTCGTGCGCCGATGTGGAATCGCTCGAACTGCGGTTCCGTCGGTTCCTGGAGTTGGACGAACCGACAACGGTGACCACCGAACTCCGGCCCGGAGAGGACGGCTGTGTCGACGTCGAGTTCTCGCAGTGGGGCGAGATCAAGGCGTCGGGCACCATCCGCCTGGCGGTGCCTCTGCCGACCGTCGAACCGGCTCACGCGTTCGTCGGGCTCCACCGGGTATGAACGTACCGGTCGATCTTGTGACGCCGGCGGGGTGCGACCACCGAGGCCAGCACGAACGACACCATCTGATCGAGTCGCGCATCGAGATCCGCGCGGCCCGTGAGCACGTTCGACACCATCTGGACGCCGGTGAAAGCCGAGACGAAGTACCGCGCGAGCTCCGCGGAATCGACGGTGTCGGCGATGTCGCCCTCTTCGATCGCGGCCTGGAACACCTCACGGAGACCGTCGATCCAGTCCAGGTACGGCGCCGTCGGTCCGGCCGCCGCACTCATCTCCAACGTCAGGCGGATACCGGCCCGCACCACGGGGTCCTCGACGATCTGCCGCCCCATCTCGTACGCGAGCATCACCAACTGCTCGAGCGCCGGAGCCTCGGTCGCGCGGATCGCGGCCACCGCGTTCATCGAGATCGCATGCTGTTCCTCGATGATCGCGACGGCCAGATCGTCCTTCGATTTGAAGTGGAAGTACAACGCGCCCTTGGTGAAGCCCGTCAGTTCGACGATCTCGGTGAGGCTGGCTCGTTCGTAACCGGTCTCGTCGAACCGAGTGGCTGCGGCCCAGATGATCTCGTTCCTCGTCTCGAAAGCCCTCTCCTGCTTGAGCACTGTGCCGATCCCCTCTCGCTTCGCCTCCCCATCGGACGCACCACTGCTGCGCTCGCCGCTCCCTCCGGCGCCGCCCGGTGATGCCACGCGACGAAACGGGCGGACACCGTCCCCACATCGCCCTGGTCGGTGCGTCCGGTTTCATCGGCGGTGCCACTCTACGGGCACTTGCCGCGTCTGACGGCGAAGTCACCGCAGCAGTGCGGCGAATGCCGGAGTCACCGATCCCAGGTGTCCGATATGTCCTGTCCGACATAGGCGTTCCGTCCACTTTGCACTCGGCGCTCGACGGTGTCGACGCCATCGTCCACGCCGCGAGCTACACCGGTCCGGACGAGACCCTGTGCCGGCGAATCAACTACGAGGGCACCCGGAATCTGCTCGCGGCAGCCGAGGCCCGGTCGATCGATGTCGTCGTCACCCTCAGCACCATCGGCGTCTACGGAGCGGGTCCGTTTCGGGACGTCGTCGAGGACACCCGCGAGCCGAATCCGGTCACCGTGCTCAGTGCCACCCGAGCGGCAGCCGACCGGATGGTCCGCGCCCAGGGCGGCATCGTCGTCCGACCCGGATTCGTCCACGGCGAGGGTGATCGCTGGTTCCTTCCGGGGCTTCGACACATTCTCGCCCGCATGGGGGCCTGGATCGACGACGGCGCCGCACTCCTCTCGGTCATCTCCGTCGACGAACTCGGCGAACTGATCGCCCGTCTCGCTCTCACCAGTTCGGACGCCGACCGGGGCGCACTGTTCCATGCCGCGTCACCGGAACCGATGTCGGTGTTCGACATTGCGACTCGCACGGCCACCGACGGCCTACCCACCACCAATTGTTCGTTCCCGGCGGCGCTCGCCGGCGCCGGTGCGGCAGGCCTCACCGATCGGCACGTCGACCTCGTCGGGCGCGACCACACGATCGACGGGACGAAACTGCGGCGGCGTTGCGAGCGACCCACCCTTCGGGCCACCTCGGAGTTGCCGATTCGCCCACGCGACACCACCCGCAGTGCCAACCTGAAGCCATGAGTCCCCGGAACGTCCCAGTACGAGGTGATCACTGATGGCCCGACCCGTCCGCGTCGTCGTTCTCGGCTCCGGATCCTGGGGCACCACGGTCGCCAAACTCGCGGCCCACAACACGCCCACGTTGCTGTGGTCGCGTAACCCCGAGACGGCCGACGAGATCAACACCGAACACCGCAATTCGCGTTACCTCGGCGAGCACGAGCTGCCGGAGAGCCTGCGGGCGACGTCCGACATTCTCGAGGCCGCGAACGAGGCCGACGTGCTGGTGGTGGGGGTGCCGTCGCACGCGATCCGCAGCACGCTGAACCTGATCTCCAACGAGGTGCGCGCGTGGGTGCCGGTGCTCTCGCTCGCGAAAGGCCTCGAACCGGGTACCCGGCAGCGGCCCACCGAGGTGATCTCCGAGTGCCTGCCCGGTCACCCCGTCGGGCTCCTCGCCGGCCCCAACATCGCCCGCGAGATCGCCGACGGGCTGGCCGCCGCGTCGGTGGTCGCCACACAGGACGAGGACGTCGCCACGGCGCTGCAACCGTTGTTCGCCTCCAAGGTGTTTCGCGTCTACCGCAACACCGACGTCCTCGGCTGCGAGCTGGGCGGCGTCCTGAAGAACATCGTGGCGATCGCGTCGGGCATGGCCGACGGTCTGGGCGTCGGCGACAACACCCGCGCGATGGTTCTGGCCCGCGGGCTCGCCGAGATGACCCGACTCGGGGAGGCGATGGGCGCCAACCCGCGCACCTTCGCCGGACTCACCGGCGTCGGCGATCTCATCGCCACGTGCATGAGCCCGGCGTCGCGCAACCGGCGTGTCGGCGAAGCCATCGCCCGCGGGCTCACCGTCGACGAGGCCGTGGAGAAGCTGGGGCAGGTGGCGGAGGGCGTCAAGACCGCGCCGACGGTGATGGAACTGGCCCGCGACTACCACGTCGAGATGCCGATCGCCGCCGAGGTGGAGGCCGTCGTCGCCGGACGCAAGACCCCCGAGGACGCCTACCGTGGCCTGCGGAAAGTCCAGCCGGGCGGCGAGGACGAGGTGGCCTGACCCGCTCGACCGATTTGTCTTGAACACTGTTCAAGTTGCACACTGCTGACGTCAGGCGGTGAGGGAGGCGCTGCGCGGAGACCTCACGGATGGGAAGCAGCGTGTCGGAGTCGGTTCGTCACACCCGGGTGCTGATCGTGGGCGCGGGATTCGCCGGACTCGGCATGGCCCTGCAACTCACGCGCCGCGGCCGACGCGACTTCCTGATCCTGGAGCAGGCCGACGCCGTGGGCGGCACGTGGCGGCAGAACACCTACCCGGGCTGCGAGTGCGACATCCCGTCGGTGCTGTACTCGTATTCGTTTGCCCCCAAGACGGATTGGACGTCGTCGCACGCCGGGCAACCGGAGATCCTGGACTACCTCATTGAGCTGACCGAGCGCCACGGACTGCGCGACCGTCTGCAGTTCGGTACCGAGGTCGCCGGGGCGCAGTGGGACGAGACCGACTGCCGCTGGCATGTTTTCGACAAGAGCGGACGTGAGTTCGTGGCACAGTACCTGGTGGTCGCGTCGGGCGCTCTCAACGTGCCGCGCATCCCACGCATTCCCGGCGCCGAGACGTTCGCGGGCGCGAGCATGCACTCGGCGGCGTGGCGCGACGACGTCGACCTCACCGGCAAGCGGGTGGCGCTGATCGGCACCGGCGCCAGCGGGATCCAGCTGGCGCCGCACCTCGCCGAACGGGCGGCCGAACTCACCGTCTTCCAACGCACCCCGGCCTGGATCCTGCCGCGCCGGAGGTTCCGTACGGCGGTCGCGGCGAGCCGACGGAGCACGCTGGCGCGCAATCTGTTTCGCGCGGCCACCTACTGGGGCGGCGAGGCGCTCGGTGTCGGCCTCGGCCGTCCCCGACTACTCGAGCGCACCCAGAACCGCGCCCTCGCACACCTGCGCAAGCAGGTGCACAACGCGGTGCTGCGCGACGCCCTCACCCCCGACTACCGCATCGGCTGCAAGCGGATACTGCGCTCCAACGACTTCTATCCCACGCTGGCCCGCCCGAACACCACCCTCGTCACCGACCCGATCACCGCGATCCACCCGAGCGGCATCGAGACCGCCGACGGCACCCGCCACGACGTCGACGTCATCGTGTACGCCACCGGGTTCCGCGTCGCCGGCGCGCTGAACCGCATGAACCTGGTCGGCCGCGGCGGCGTCAGCCTGCTCGAACGCTGGCAGCAGGACGGCGTCCGCACCCACCTGGGCGTCACGATGTCCGGGATGCCCAACGCGTTCTTCCTGTCCGGGCCCAACACCGGCCTGGGCCACAACTCGGTGATCGTGATGATCGAGGCGCAGATCGCGCACGCACTCGACGCGATGCGCCTGGCCGAGGAGAGTGGCGCGGGCACCGTCGAGGTCCGCGCCGCCGCCCAGGACGCGTTCGATTCGTCTCTGCGGGAACGGCTCTCGCGCGGCGTGTGGAGCACCGGTGGCTGCGCCAGCTGGTACCTCGACGCCCGCGGGTCCAATCACGCGCTGTGGCCGGGGACGTCCTGGGACTACCGGCGGCGCACCCGCGTCGTCGATCCCGCCGACTACCAGCTGCTCCGTGCCGAATCGCCTCGCGGCCTGACGACGCCGAAAAACGGTTGGACGCGCTCCGACGCCCGTTGCTAGCGTGTGCGCGACCGTGACTTCACACCAGGAGGTGAGACCCATGTACGCAACGAACATGTGGGTGCTCCCACTAGTGTGCACGGTCGGGCGATTGACGTAGGTGTCGCCGGGAGCGCCGAAATTCAAGGCACTCCCGAAAGGCCACACCATGCACTTCACTTCCGAGACATCGTCGAACGGTGTCGTCGAACGCACTTTCACACTGGACGAGATCACCGGCGTGCTCTGGTCGCCCCGATCCGGGGCCGGCGGCGGGCCACTGCTGCTGTCGGGTCATTCCGGCGGCATGCACAAGCGGGCGCCGGGACTGGTGGCCGGCGCACTGCACAGCGTCGCCGCCCACGGGTTCACCGTCGCCGCCATCGACGCACCCGGGCACGGCGACCGCCCGCGAAGCGCCGAGGATCAACGGCGGGTGGACGCGATCCATCGGGCCCGGGCGGCGGGCGAACCCCTCGCCCCGATCGTCGTCGAGCACAACATGTCGGTGGCGGAGCGCGCGGTACCCGAATGGCAGGCGACGTTGGACGCGCTGCAGGCGCTGCCCGAGATCGGTGCCGACGCGCAGATCGGCTACGGCGGAATGACGTTGGGCGTCACGACAGGACTGTTGCTCGCGGCAGCCGACCGCCGGATCGCCGCACTCAGCATTGGTGCGGTGTTCGTGAACGATGCCCTGGTCGAGGTGGCCCGACGGATCACCGCGCCGGTCGAGTACCGGATTCCGTGGGACGACGACGAGATCGACCGCGCGTCCGGGCTCGCACTGTTCGACGCGTTCGCCTCCACCGAGAAGACCCTGCACGCCCACCCCGGCCGGTACTTCCAGGTGCCCGAGCACGAGCGCGACAGT
Source organism: Prescottella sp. D32 (assembly GCF_037287305.1). Classification (NCBI taxonomy): domain Bacteria; kingdom Bacillati; phylum Actinomycetota; class Actinomycetes; order Mycobacteriales; family Nocardiaceae; genus Rhodococcus; species Prescottella sp. D32. The sequence continues at coordinate 476,648 of NZ_JARBSW010000001.1, read as the reverse complement.
TCGGCCCGCTTCTTCGGCCGCCACCTCGGCCGAACCACCGGCGAGGTTCCGGACTGACCGAGGCGGTATCGGCGTCCATCCACCGGGCGCCGATACCGCCACCGCACACGCCGTTGCATGCACGAATGCACATCTTCTCCTTTGACAATGATTTTCATTACGCGATAGACCTTGCGGCATGATTCGCACCGACCCCACCTCCCGACGCCTCACCCTCGCCGCGTCCGTCGCGACGTGCGCGGCCCTGCTGGCGGGCTGCTCGGGTACCGACGACGGCACCACCACCGCGACCGACGACGGCACCACCACCGCGACCGCCGCAGCGGCCGTGGGCCCCGAGTCCACCACCGCCAAACCCGCGCAGGCTCGCTCCGCGACACCTCGACTGGCCGTCACCTACGACGGCGGCATCCTCGTACTCGATGCCGAATCGCTCGCGCTGGTGGGCGAAACCGAGCTGGCGGGGTTCAACCGGCTCAACCCGGCCGGCGACGAGCGGCACGTGATCGTCTCCACCGAGGACGGCTTCCGTGTGCTCGACACCGGAGCTTGGTCGGAGGCGCACGGCGACCACGCGCACCACTACACCGCCGCGCCCGCCCTCACCGCCGTCACGTTCGACGCGGACAAGCCCGGCCACGTCGTGCGGCACGCGGGCCGCACCGTCCTGTTCGACGACGGCACCGGACGCGTCGACTCGTTCGACCCGAGCACCCTCGCCGACGGCAAGCCACAGACCACGACGTTCACCACCCCGGTCGCGCACCACGGCGTCGCCGTGGAACTGGCCGACGGTGGACTCGTCACCACGCTCGGCGACGCGAAGACCCGCACCGGCATCGTCGTCTACGACGCCGCCCGCACCGAGATCGCCCGCAGCGAGGAGTGCCCGGGCGTGCACGGCGAGGCCGTCGCCGCCGACGAGACCGTGGTGTTCGGCTGCCAGGACGGTCTGCTGATCTACCGTGACGGCGCGATCACCAAGGTCACCAGTCCCGACCCGTACGGGCGGATCGGCAACCAGGCCGGCTCGGAGGAGTCCGCCGTGGTGCTCGGCGACTACAAATCCGACCCGGACGCCGACCCGGAGCGTCCGACACGGGTGTCGCTGACGAACACCGTCACCGGCGAGCTGCGCCTGGTGGACCTCGGCACCAGCTACACGTTCCGGTCTCTCGGACGCGGCGCGTTCGGTGAGGCCCTGGTCCTGGGCACCGACGGCGCGCTGCACGTACTGGACCCGAACTCCGGTGCCACGATCCGCACGATCCCGGTACTCGACCCGTGGACCGAGCCGACGGAGTGGCAGACGGCCCGGCCTGCGCTGTTCGTGCAGGGTTTCACCGCGTACGTGACCGATCCGGCCACCAACCGGATCCTCGCTGTCGACTACGAGAAGGGCCAGGTCACCACTACTGCCGAGCTTCCGCACACCCCCGACGAGATCACCGGTGTGCGCGGCTGAGGTTCACCCGGAGGGTTGCGTGTTCCCGGGAGTCGCGCTTAGACTCCTCGGTCATGCAGCGCATCCAGGTAGTAGTTCACCGCCGTAGCGGGGTCTGATTCGGACCGACCCCTCGCTGCGGGTCGTTGAGCTATCCACCTGTCGGTCCTTCCTTCACTTCAGGAAGACCCCCGAAAATGCGCACCTCACAGGCTTTCGCCACCACCACGTTCTCGAACGATCCGTTCTTCCAGCGTTTCGGCACCCACCTGCCGCGTGACCTGCGCGCCCAGGCCCAGGGTCTGAGCTGGACCGAGTTCGCCCAGCGCTTCAGCCCCACCGGCGGCCCGGTCCGCCTGGGCAGCTGGACGTCGGAGCACCTCGGCGCCGGTCGGCACACGTTCACCGCCACCCTCGGGCTGGGCGACCGCATCTCGTCCGCCTCGGCGACCGCCACCGGACCCATCGCGGCACTGACGTCGATGCTGTTCGACGCCGGTTTCCAGCTCGAGATCCTGTCGTTCCACCAGCAGCGCACGTCGGAGGGCACGGCGACGTTCATCCTCGCCGAGCACGACGGCGAGCGCCGCTGGGCGATGGCCATCGCCGAGGACTGCAACGCCTCGGCGCGGGAGGCGATCATCGCGGCCGCCAATCTGCTGCATCGCTGAGAAAATTGATCTTCCGGACCCATCCATCGACAGGGGCGGCACCGAATACCGAGTGACCGCTCCTGTCACAACCGGAAGGACCACCATGTCTGCCACCAGGAAGCTCACCGCCGGACTGTTCGCTGTCGCCGCCGCGGCAGTCGCCACCGCCGCGCCCGCCGCGGCCCAGCCCACCGGTTCCGCCGATCTGTGGCAGCCGCTCGCCCCGATCCCGTCGCTGGACGTCGCCCGCTACGCCGGCACGTGGTACCAGCTGGCGGCTGTCCCGCAGCCGTTCAACCTGGATTGCGCCCGTGACACCCGCGCCACCTACGGCGTGCTCGACGCGTCGAACGTCAGCGTGAACAACACGTGCACCACGTGGAACGGCGGGACCAACGGCATCGTCGGCAACGCCCGCGTCAACGACCCGGTCACCAATGCCCAACTGCACGTGAGCTTCCCGTCGGTACCGTTCCAGAACTCCCCCGACGGACCCACCAACTACGTCGTCACGTACCTGGCCGACGACTACTCGTGGGCATTCGTCGGCGACCCGTTGCGCGTCTCCGGTTTCGTGCTCTCGCGCACGCCCGCGGTGAGCGCCGAGGGCTGGCAGCAGATCCGCAGCGTCGTCGAGTCGCGCGGCTACAACTCGTGCCTGGTGCTCACCTCGCCCACCACGGGCGGGCGGTCCGACATCGCCCCGCTCTGCACGGTTTGACAGTTCGCCCGGCTCGCGCCATCGGCCTGAGTGCCCACTCTCTTCTCTTACATGCGGGATTCCGCGGATCGGGGCTGAGAGTGGGCGCTCCGGCTTAGTGGCTCAGTCCCTATTCGGTCGCCGCGGCCTCACGTACCGCGGCGCCGGTGATGTTCGCGAGCATGCCCTTGAAGATGATTCCGTGGAACGGCAGGATCGAGTACCAGTAGGCCCTGCCCGCAATGCCTTTCGGAAAGAAGATCGCCCGCTGCTCGAGCCGGGACCGGTGCGGCCCCTCCGGCTCCACCCGCCATTCGAGCCAAGCGCCACCCGGGGTACGCATTTCGGCCCGCAGCCGCAGCAGGTGGCCGCGGTCGATCTCCTCCACCCGCCAGAAGTCCAGCGGGTCACCGGTGTTGAGATGTCGCGCGTCGCGCCGCCCACGGGTGAGTCCGACGCCGCCCACCAGCCGGTCGAGCCAACCTCGGATCACCCACGCGAGAGGGAAGGAGTACCAACCGTTCTCACCGCCGATGCTCTCGAGCACCCGCCACAACGTGTCGGCATCCGCGTCGCACTCGGCGCTGCGGACATCGGTGAAGACCACCTCTCCCGCCCAGTCGGGATCGGACGGCAACGGATCCGACGGCGCCCCCACCGGCGACGCGTTGGCCCAATTGGTCTCCACCTCGCCGTTCTTGATACGGCGCAGCGCCAGTTGCACCGCTCGGCGGTACGGCGTCAGCCCCTCCTCGGGCGGTGGGATGACGTCGTCGATGTCGCGGTCGGTGACGACGGCGTCGTTGTGCAGCGATTCGATGAGCGCGCGGCCCAGCGAGCTGGGGATGGGTGTCACCAGTCCGATCCACAGACCCGCCAGGCGCGGTGTCAGTACCGGCAGCACCAGCACCCGACGCCGCCGCAGACCCGCCTCCTCCGCATACACCTTCATCATGTCGCCGTACGTGAGGACGTCGGGGCCACCGATGTCGAACGTCCGGCTGCGCGGCAGCGGTGCCGTGGCCGCAGCAACCAGGTAGTACAGGACGTCGCGCACCGCGATCGGCTGGATCCGGTTGTTCACCCACTTCGGGGTCGTCATCACCGGTAGCCGGTTCGTCAGGTGCCGGATCATCTCGAACGAGGCCGACCCGGAACCGATGACGACGCCGGCCTGCAGCACCATCGTCGGAACCCCCGACTCCATGAGTATCCGGCCCACCTGCGCGCGGGAGCGCATGTGCGGCGAGAGGTCGGTGTCCTCCGGGTGCAATCCACCCAGGTAGACGATGCGTCCGACGCCGCTCGCCTTCGCGGCCGCCGCCATGTTGGACGCGCCGCGCCGCTCCGCTTCCACGAACTCCTCGGAGCCGCCCATGGCGTGCACCAGGAAGTACACGACGTCCATGTCGGCGGTCGCGGCGGCCAGCGACTCGGGGTCCGCGAGATCGCCGCGCACGATCTCCACCTGTTTCGCCCACGGGATGTCCCGCAACTTCTCGGGAGAACGCGCCAGCACCCGAACATCGTGTCCGGCGGCGAGCAGACGGGGAGCCAGGCGCCCACCGATGTAGCCGGTGGCCCCGGTGACGAGCACGCGCAGTCGCGACATCACTCCACGGTAGCCTCGACAGTCATGAGTGCGCTCGACGAAACGGTCCTCCTCGACACCGACGACGTGTACGGATACCTGCACCGTCCGGCCGGCGACGCGGTCGGCAAACTCGTCCTCGCGCACGGCGCGGGCGGCGACCTCGACGCAAAACTCTTGCAGGCCATGGCCATCGGCTTCGCCGAACGGGGCTTCCTGGTACTGCGCTACAACCTGCCGTTCCGCCGGCGTCGGGCGTCGGGCCCGCCGAACCAGTCCCGGGCCGGAGAGGACCGCGAGGGCATCGTCGCCGCGGCCGACGCGATCCGCGACCTCGCCGACGGTCCATTGATCCTGTCCGGGCACTCGTACGGCGGACGCCAGTCGACGATGCTCGCCGCCGAGCGCCCCGACGTCGCGGACGGGCTTGTGCTGCTGTCGTATCCGCTGCACTCGCCCGGTAAACCGGAGAAGCAGCGCACCGAACACCTACCGGATCTGCGTAATCCGTCGCTGTTCGTACACGGCGACCGGGACCCGTTCGGCACCCCCGACGAGATGCAGGCGGCGCTCGAACTCATTCCTGCCCCGCATCTCCTGCTGCTCGTCGAGGGCGGGCGGCACGGGCTCGACCCCGAGCGCGCGGACGTCGTCGCGCGGACGGTCGCCGCTGCCGTGGACCTGTTCGACATCGGCTGACCGCCCGGGTCGGGGAAGCCGTCAGGGCATCAGTGCCGAACTGCCGGCGCTGACGTCGAGCGAGGTCCCGGTGACGTACCGCGCCTGCTCCGAGACCAGGTACAGCACCGCGTGCGCGATGTCCTCCGGTGCCACCCACGGCACCCGCATCGGCGTGATCGAGGCATAGCGCGACTCCACGGTCTCCCGGGTGGGGTGCTCGACGTCCGGAGCGAACAGCCCGTAGAACGCCTCGTTGTGCACCATCGGGGTGTCCACCGATCCCGGGCACACCGCGTTGACCGTGATGCCGTGGCGGGCGAGCTCGAGCGCCAACGTCTTCACCAGGCCGATCACACCCCACTTCGCCGCGACGTAGTGCGACAGGTTCGGGATGCCGGTGTGTCCGCCCATCGACGACGTCGCGACGATACGTCCGTACCCCTGTTCGATCATGTGCGGCGTCACGGCCCGCAGCGTCTTGAACACCCCGGACAGGTTGGTGTCCACCACCGCGTCCCACATCTCGTCGGTGAGGTCCCACGTCTTCGCGAACGCGCACACCCCGGCGTTCGCGACGCAGATGTCGATCCTGCCGAATTCGGCTGCGGCGGCCGCGACCGCGGCATCCACCGCCGCCCCGTCGCGCACGTCCACGACGGCGGTGCGACACCGGACGCCGTGGGTCTCGACCAGGCGACGGGTCTCGTCGAGTTCGTCGACCGTCGCCAGCGGGTACGGCACGGTCGTGACATCGGCGCAGATGTCGATGCCGAACACGTCCGCGCCCTCGTCGGCGAGCGCGAGGGCATGTGCGCGTCCCTGCCCGCGGGCGGCACCGGTGACGAACGCGACCCGACCTTCGAGCTGTCCCATATCTCCTCCAAGCATCAACTGCCCCAAATCATTACCGGGCCGATGCCGGTGCGGTCCAGACCTTCTTCCACACAACGGGCAAAACGCGGCCGCCGGCCCTCGGCGCCGAGACCGGAGCCAAACCCCTGCCGGGACGTCGCGGTCCTGGGTACGCTGAAGGCGACCAACTATCGGGAGGTCGAGGAATGCTCTACAGCGATATTCCGAGTCACGCCGAGGTTCGCCGGCTCGCCGAGGTGGAGGGTCGCACCTGCATCTCGATCTACACGCCCACCGAGGACGACATCCACGATCCGGGCAAGAGCCGGCTCGAATTCACCAATCAGGTCAAGTCCGCGCTCGAACAGATCGAGGATCACAAGGAGCGACTGGCATTCGAGCAAGCGTTCGACGACCTGATCGAGGACGAGGCGTTCTGGCGCTACCAGGCGCGCACGCTCGTCGTTCTCGCGACGGCGGACCGACTCCGCCGCTACCGGTTGCCGAACCGACTCGGTGCGTGCTGCATCGTCAGCGACCGCTTCTACATCAAGCCGCTGCTGCGGACGGTGACGTTCCCTCAGACCGCCTACGTGCTGGCCCTCGCCGAGGGGTCGGTCCGGTTGATCGAGGTCACGGCCGATCAGCCGCCGACGACGGTCGACGTCCCCGGGCTCCCCAAGGACGCTGCGAGCTACGCGGGCGTACGGTCACTCGGACGGACCCCGCCGGGACGGGTGAACGGCCGGGTGCAGGGCGACGAAGGCCGCAAACTCCGGGTTCGGGAGTATGCCCGCGCCATCGATCACGAACTGCGCAGCGTGCTGACCGGGCGGGACATCCCGCTGGTGCTCGCCGCCGCCGAACCGACCGCGTCGATCTACCGGTCCGTGAACAACTATCACAAGCTGCTCGACGACGGCATCCACGGCAATCCGGAGGAAATGAGCGACGAGCAGATATCGCAGGCCACCCGGGCAGTCCTCGACGGCTACTACGCCCAGCAACTGGCGACCATCCGCAAGCAGTTCGACGACCTGCGGTCCAAGGGCCGGGCACAGGTGGAGATCTCCGACGTCGCGCGGTCGGCGACGTTCGGGCGGGTCGAGACACTGTTCGTCGACATCGAGGGCGTCGTGCCCGGCACGGTGGATCCGGACACCGGCACCGTCGACCTCGCCGAGCTCAACGGCAACCACGAGTACGGCGTGGTCGACGAGATCGCCCGCCGGGCCCTGCTCACCGGCGCGAAGGTGCTCGCGGTGCGGTCCGGCGACGTGCCCGACGAGGTTCCGGCCGCGGCGATCCTGCGGTTCGCCGAATAACCCCCGCGCGAACTACGTCTCCTGCTGTCGAGACTCGAGGATCGTGGCCAGCACCGCCTCGACGTAGCTGTCGACGGCCGCCTTCTCGACGCCCAGCTCCGCGAGCACGCCCGCCCGGTCCTCGAGCTCGAGCAGCGCGAGCAGGATGTGTTCGGTGCCGATGTAGTTGTGCCCCAGCCGGAGCGCCTCCCGGAACGTGAGCTCGAGCGCCTTGCGTGCTCCGGCGTCGAAGGGAATCAGGTCGGGCACCTCGTCGGCGCGTGCGGGCAGCACCGCCGTGGCGGCCGCGCGAACCGCCTCCGCGTCGATGTCCTGCGCGGCGAGCGCCTTCACCGCAAGCGATTCGGGTTCCGAGAGGAGCCCGAGCACCACGTGCTCGGGGGTGATCTGGTCGTTGCCCGCCGCCCGCGCCTCGTTCTGTGCCGCCATCACGACGTTGCGGGCGCGCGGGGTGAATCGACTGAAGCCCTGGCTCGCATCGAGATCGGACGGCTCCTCGGGACCTTTTGGCACGAAACGTTTCTGGGCTGCCTGCTTGGTGACGCCCATGCTGCGACCGATGTCGGTCCAGGAGGCGCCGGAGCGCCGGGCCTGGTCCACGAAGTGGCCGATGAGGTGATCGGCCACTTCGTCGAGGTGTTCCGCGGCGAGGACCGCGTCCGTCAACTGTTCGAGGGCGTCGGAGTGCACCTTCTTGATCGCCTCGATGAGGTCGTCGAGGCGCACGGGATTCGACATACGCGTGGGATCTGTCATACGACAACCGTAGGTTGACGAACCCATGTCGTCAACCCTGGGTTGTCGATCAGTTCGGTACCCGAGACGCCGCCCGGCACCTATCGTGAGAAGACCGATCGTCGTCGACGAAGGAGCCCGCAATGCCCGACTACGGCAACGACATCCGATTCGGTTACTTCCTCGTGCCCGACGCGGATGCCGCGCAGGGCCTTCTCGACACTGCGGTAGTTCTCGACCGAGCCGGATTCGATCTCGTCGGCATCCAGGATCACCCGTACCAGCGCCGCTTCCTCGACGCCTGGACGCTGTTGTCCGTCATCGCGGCCCGCACCGAGAACCTCGCAGTGTTCCCGGACGTCGCGAGTCTGCCGCTGCGCCCACCCGCCGTGCTGGCGCAGGCGGCCGCCAGCCTCGACCTCCTCACCGGTGGCCGCGTCGAACTGGGCCTGGGTGCCGGGGCGTTCTGGGATGCGATCGCCGCGATGGGCGGGCCTCGGCGGACGCCCGGCGAGTCGGTGCGCGCTCTGGAGGAAGCGGTGTCGATCATCCGGCTCATGTGGAGCGGAGAGCGGGCGATCCGCTTCGACGGCGACTTCTACTCCGTGGACGGAGTCCATCCCGGGCCCGTGCCCCTGCACCCCATCGGGATCTGGATCGGCGGCTACAAGCCGCGGATGCTGCGTCTGATCGGTGAGATCGGCGACGGCTGGCTGCCTTCGCTCGGTTACATCGACGACGACGGAATAGCCTCGGCCAGTGCGGCGATCGACGCTGCGGCCACCGCCGCCGGCCGCGATCCCGCGCAGATCCGGCGGATTCTCAACGTCGGCGAGGAGATTCCCCGCGACGAACTGCCACGGCGGTTGACGGCCCTCGCTCTCGACCACGGCATCGACACGTTCGTTCTCGGCGGCGCCGCGAGCGAAGAACAGCTGACCTACCTCGCGCAGGACGTGTTCCCGCGGGTACGCGACGACGTCGCGGCCCGGCGCTGAGGACGCGGGCCCCGGATCCGGACCCGCGCCCCGAGGCGCCGAGGCGTCAGATGAGCGCCACCCCGGCGAAGGCCGCGAGCGCTACGAGGGCCGCGCCCGTGACCACCTGGACCCGGCGGTCGACCACACACATCGCGGAGAGGAATCCGGGCATGGATCCCCCGCGGCGGGTGTGCACGATCGCGAGCAGGCTCGGCATGCAACGCCCGAGACTGACGAGCGTGAACAGCGCGGCACCCAGGGCCGGCGATCCGGCCGCGATCACGCCGAGCGCCAGCAGGTAGTAGGCGCTGGACCGGATGAAGATCACGAAGCCGGGACCGATCATCGCGCCGAACAGCAGCGAAACCTTCCACGGCGCCATCGACCGACGCAGGTGCCGGGGCAGCTGTCGCCGCCGCATCGGCGCGGGCAGTGTCACCAGGCCCATCTCGTGCAGGCCGTACGCCAATGCCAGCACCGCCCAGACCCCTACGGCCCACGCGATCGGGACCGCGCCCGCCACGACGGCGCCCAACGCACCGAGCAGGGCGCCGGTGGGTGCACCCGTGGCGATCGAGCCCAGCGCGTGCCAGCCGAGCCGGCGCACGGGCGTCGACGAGCCCTCGCGTCCCGGCTGCTTCGGCGCCGCGACGACGCCCGCGACCGACATGCCGCACGTCGACCAGTTGGCGGCGAGCGCGGTGAGCGCACCCGCCCCCACCACCGACGCGATCAGGGCCGAGCCCGCCGCCGGGGCGACGAGTGCACCGACACCGGCGCCGAGCACCGCGGCACCGGCGACGAGCGCGGCACGGGCCGGCATCGACACCGCCTTCTGCAGCGTGGGCCGGATCTCCGGGACGTCGGTCGCGATGGGGGCGTGCGCGAGCGACTCGCGCGTGAGTGTTTCCGTCATCGAAATCCCTCTTCCATGTGAACGAATTGCTGTGTCCGTCAGCCGGTCACGGTGACGGTGCCGGTCATGTAGCGATGGACCGAGCAGTGGTACTCGTAGACGCCCGGGGCGTCGAAGGTGTGTTCGTAGCTCCCTTCGCTCGTGATGCCGCTGTCGAACACTCCGTCGGAGCCGACGTGGTGGAGCAGGCCGCCGTCCTCGAACCGCCACTGCACCGTGCCCCCGACCGGCACGGTGACGTCCATCGGCCCGAAGTGGACATTGCGCACCACCACGACGGCGTCCGGGTCGGCGGCCGACGCGTCCGCGCATCCCGCGGCCAGCGAGAGCAGCACGGCGGGCGCGGCGAACCACCGCCGGTTCATTCCGTCACGACGACGGTGCCGACCATCATCGGGTGCGGCGTGCAGTGATAGTCGAAGGTGCCCGCGTCGTCGAAGGTGTACTCGTACGTGCCGGTGGTCATCAGTTCGCTCTTCAACTTGTCCTGCAGCGCCCCCTCACCCGCGACGTCGTGCGGCAGGCCCGCGTCGTCGAACTTCCACTGCACGGTCTGTCCCTTCTCGATGGTGACCTGGGCCGGTGTGTAGGCCATGTTCTTCACCTCGATCACCGCGGCGGGTGCACTGCCGCCCGCGTCGGCCTCCCCAGTGCTGCAACCGGTGACCAGCGCAGCCGTCGTGATCAGGCCCGCGGCGAGTGCGACGATTCTCTTCATGATCGGTCCTCTCACCGGATGTACCGCAGGTTCGCGGTCATTCCGGCCTCGAAGTGGTAGGCGTTGTGGCAGTGGAACATCCACTCGCCCGGATTGTCGGCGTCGAACTCGATCGCCAGCTCCGTGCCGGGCAGCACGTTGACGGTGTCCCGGCGCAGCCCCCCGTAGGCGGGGACGGCGAAGGTGTGCCCGTGCGTGTGCATCGGATGCCACATCGACGACGAGTTCGTCATCGTGATGCGCACCCGCTCACCCTGTTTCATGACGAGCTTGCCCGCGTCGGCGCCCGCCATGCCCCACACGTAGCGGTCGCCGGCCTGGATGAGTTCGACGCGGTAGTCCCGGTCCGGGGTGCGGTCCTCCAGACGCGCCGCGTCGACGGGACGCAGCTCGCTCTCGAGCACCAGCCGACCCGAGAGTTCCGGGACCACGCCGCCCACATCGGGATTCGACAGCGGAACAGCGTCGGGTGTGCGCAGCACCGTCGATGCGTAGCCGTCGCGCCCCTCGACCTTCGCCACCACCGGCCACACCCCGGACCGGACGGTGACCAGCACGTCGATGCGCTGCGCCATGCCGACGATCACGGTGTCCGCGACGGCCGGCCGGACGTCGAAGCCGTCGACGGCCACGACGGTCAGTTCGTGACCCGCCACCGCGAATCGGTACGGAGTCTCTGCCGCGGCGTTGATGATGCGCATTCTCAGCCGCTGCCCCACCGGCGCCTCGATCGCCGCCGGATCGTTCGGCGGGCGCCCGTTGATCAGGTGCATCGGGTAGGCGATGTGCTGGGTCATACCGCCCAGTGCCGTCGAATCGCCGTGGCCCTGCGCCACCAACTGCTGCGCCACTCCCATCTCGCCCTCGGAGTGAGCCGTCGGCGCGGACGCACCGCCACCGTGCCCCGCGTGCCCGCCGGCGATCGCCGGGTTGAGTGCCATCAGCACCGCGTCCGGCGTGGTTCCCAGGCCGTCGATCCAGTCGTCCAGCACCAGAACGGCGTCCGCATCGGCGCCGGTACTGTCGTCCGGATCCTCGACGATCATCGCGCCGAAGAGGCCCCGGTCGGCCTGCAGGCCGCTGTGCGAGTGGTACCAGTAGGTGCCGGGATCGGGCGCGACGAAGTCGTACTCGAACGTGCCTCCGTTCGCTCCGATCGCCGGCTGGGTCACCGGTGCCGCACCGTCCATGTCGTTGCGGATCCGTATGCCGTGCCAGTGCAGCGTGGTATCCGCGGGTAGGCCGTTGGCGACCGACACCCGAACCCGGTCGCCCTTGCCGAGCCGCAGTTCGGGGGCCACCGCGTTGCCGCCGTACGTCCACGTGTCCACCACGCGGCCACCGAGATCGACCGCGCCGACCGCGGCCGCGAGCGCGAACGACGCCGTCGCCCCGCTCGCCGCGCGGGCCGCTTCGGCCTGTGCGACTTCCGGATCGGTGGGCAGGATGTAGTCGAGGTTGCCCGACGACGCCTGCGCATCCGACGTTCCGGAACTACAACCCGCGGTGGCCGATCCGAGTGCCGCGAGCCCGACCGCGCCGACGCCGAGCGAACTCAGCCGCAAGAATCGGCGGCGGTCGAGCACCGGGCCGCGGTCGGGCCGAATCATCGGAGCACCTGGGGAGTGAGGAGCGTACCGATGTCCTCGACGGTTCCGGTCACCTTCGCGGTGCTGACCTTGTTGCCGGTGGCGGACTCGATGCCGACGATCGTCTTCTCGGTCTCACCGTCCACCTCGGGACCGTCCCCGAGCACGTAGAGCGTGCGGCCGTCCACCACGTACGCCATGCTGTCGATCCCGGTCAGCCCAAGCGCAGGCAGGTCGAGTGTCTTGACCGGCGCGAACGTGGTGGCGTCGTGCAGTTCGATCTTCACGACGTCGCCGCCGCGCGCCGAGTGCGGATGGATCTCGGTGTCGGTGTACTCGATCGCGATGCGACTGCCGGTGTTGTCGATCGCGTTCCCCGCGAAGCGGCCGCCCTCTTGACCGGCATTGCCGATCGGAGCCACCGTCGACGACGGCAGACCGTTCGCGAAATCGAACACGTACACGTCACCGTTGCCGCCGACGAGCAGCGCCTTCTTCGCGTCCGCCGCCCACGTGACCTCGCGGGCGCTGACGAAGTCGTCGGGCAACACCTTGGTGCGCGCGGTCTCGGTGGGGACGCCCGCGTCGTCGATGGAGATCCGGATCAGCTCGCGGCTCTCCTCGCACACGCTGTAGAGCTCGTGTCCGTCGAGCCACGTGAACGGCCCGCACCCGATGATCTGCAACGCGCCGCTCTCCTTCTTCGCGGCGAGGTCGACGACGCGGACACCGTAGAGCCCGTCGTCCCACGTGACGAAGTACTTGCCGTCCGACGTCACCGCACTCGAACCGGGCCGCGAGTGGACGCGGGCGTAGTCGGGCAGCATCGCCTCCGACGGCTCGAGCAGGTTGCCGGAATAGGTGCTCACGGTGAAGTCGGCCGCCCCGCGGGACCCCCGCGGACGCCACACCTCGGCGGCGAGCACTGCCGGGTCGCTCGTCTTCTCGCCGACGAAGCCGTGGATCACCGGGTCCCAGATTCCGGGACCCACCACGATGCGGCTCGCGGCGACGCCCGTCGCGGGATCGATCACGTTGACACCCAGCTCGAGTTTGCCGAATCCCCCGGCTACGGCGAGGAGTTCGTTCGCCTTGGCCGGCTGGACCTCGCCGACGTGCAGCGGTTCGGGGATGGTGGAACCGATCGCCTGGTCGTCGTGTCCCAACGAGATGCCCGCGCCGGGCGCGGTGAACGGGACACTCGGGTAGGTGACCTCGCCTGCTGTGGCCTGCGAGGACTCCGACTCGTTACCGGCCGCGTCGGACGAGCACGCGGCGAGCGAGAGGACGAGCGCGACGGGGACGGCAGCCGCGGCACCACGGACGAGGCGGCGTGAGGCATCGGTCATGAGCCGGCTCCGACCTTGGGACGGGCGGCGGGACGGGTCTGGCAGTCCTCGCCGATGATCGGCGCCATCGTGCACGTGTACGATTGGGATTCGTCCGACACGCACCAGATGATCTCCTGGTCGTAGCTGCCGGAGACCGGGTTGTACATGATCGCCTGCATGTCCGGCTCGCCGCAGAAGGCATTGGAACACGAAGGCGCACCGCAGCAGTCGTAGTACGCGATGAGGTACGTCTTGCCGGTGTCGGGGTTGGTGCAGCACCCCACCCAGAACTCGGCGCCCGGCTTGCTGCCCGGCGCACACGTCGTGACGCCGCCGCCGTTGCACGCGGCACACGACGTGCCGTCCATGTTGCACCAGCGCCAGTACTCGCACTCGGCAGGGTCCTTGCCGTCGTACACCGGTACGAGTGGGTCCTTGTCGGGCGTCGGCGCGGGCGGCGGTGCGGCCTCCTGCGCGAACGCGCTCCTGGTAACCGGCAGCGAACTGATCAGCGCCACACCGGAAACGCCCATCGTCCATTTGCCGATCCGGCTGATCATCGACCGGCGCGACACACGCTCGGACATCCGGCGCCCGGCACGGCTGGCGAGGGTTCCGCCGGATCCGGCCATCCACGCGGCCTGCTCCCTCACGGTGTCCTCGTCGACGGGATACCGGTTCTCGTACATCTCCGGACCGTCGTGTATCGGTTTGTCGGACATGTGTTCTCTCCGTTCTCGATGGGGGTTTCAGACGTGCGCGGCGAGGTTGGTCTTCGCCTGCTCGTGCAGGTGCTGGAGTGACGGGGTACCGGATTCGAGTGCGTTGAGCAGACTTTCGACCTGCGCCATGTGGTTGCACAGTCCCTTCGACCGGATCTTGCCGTGCTCGTCGAGGATGACGCCGTACGGCGTGGTCCCGACCTGGTAGGCGATACCGACGTCACGGCCGTCGACGTAGCTGAGTTCGCTGCCGATCCCAGAGCCGGCCAGGAACTGCGCGTGCTCCTCCGGGGTCCCGTCGGAGACGATGACGATCTCCAGGTCCCTCTCGGCCTTCGCCATCGCCCGCAGCCCGGGCAGCAGGCTCTTGCACGTGGAACAGGTGGGCGCGGTGAACAGCAGCAGCTGCGGCTTGTCCCGGTGCCCGCCGACGCCGACGGTGCGTCCCAGGTGGTCGGTGAGGCCGCGGAACGACGGCGCGACCTGTTCCACCTTGGGGCCGGTGTCCATCATCCGGGCGCCCAGTGGGCCGAGCCGGACCTGCACACGGCCGATCTCGCGGGCGAGCGCCAGCACCATGAGGAACAGCACCGCGACGGCGACCGCCAGGACCACGACGGCGATGAGGAGGAAAGTGTTCATTGTCGATCCTTGTCGTGAGGGAACGTCGGTCAGTAGCGCGAGATCGCCGATGCGACACGCAATTCGATGGATGCCTTGCTCAGGTGCGCGTCGACGGGCCGGCGTCCGAGGTGGACCACCGAGCGCAGTTGCACGGCCGCGACGATTGCGGCCAGCACCACGAGCACGCCGGCGACCGCCAGCACGTGCTCGGCCGGTGTCGGGGCCGTCGACGTCGTGGCCGCGAGCGCCCCGGCGACGACGGCCAGCGTGGCCGCCCGCACCGCGTGGAACCAGCCGATCCGCGGCGCCTCGCCCTCGTTCCCGAACGCGAAACAGCCGCAATCGAGTTCGCGGCGTCCTCGCAGCAGGTTGACGGTGAGCCCGACACAGAAGCCGGTGAACAGCACCGTAGCGACCGCCGCCGCGATCCGCGGGGCGAAGCCCGCGATCAGGGCCACGCCGAGCGCGATCTCCACCGACGGCAGCGTCGCCGCGACCAGTCGCTCCAGTGACGCCGGCAGGATCCGGTAGCCGCGGACCACCCGCAGCAGGCCCTCCCGATCTCGCACCTTCGGCACTCCGGCGAGCAGCAGCACACCCCCGACGGCTGCCGCGATCATCGTCCACAGCATGCGTGGATCCACCTCCTTCTCCAACGGTGTGGACCCATCGTTGCCGTCCCGGAAGTCGCCGTTGCGACGGTGACGAAACGTTCCGTCGCATCACGAGTGGGGCCGGCGAGAAGGCGATTCCCACTTGCGAATCGCACATTGTTCGCAAAGGTAACCGGGCCGAAACACACCGGGGTTAGCTTGCGTCTGTACCACCGGGCGTACAGACGGGACGAGAGTCGTGACAGCTGCACTCCGGGCAGCGATTGCCCGTGCACAGGAGGCGGAAAGCCCACCGGAGCAGGTGTATTCACCGTTGCGTGCCCTCGGCCGGCGACGGCTCACGTTGGTCGACCTGATCGGCCAGTCGTTGTCGACCATCGCGCCCGCCACCGGGATGGTGTTCATCGCGTTGTGGATCACCGCGTACCGGCCCGGCGTCGGGGGCGTGCTCGTGATCGGCGCGACGACGGCGGCGGTCGCGCTGGTCGCCGTGTGCATCACCCAGTTCACCCGCCGCCTCGCGGCCGCCGGATCGCTGTACAGCTTCGTGTTCCAGGGCCTCGGCGCGCGGGCGGCGCTCGCTACCGGCACCGCTCTGGTCGTCGGCTACCTCGGCATCTCGATCTCCGTCATGTCGCAGGCCGCCGGGAGTCTGCTCGACATCGCGGATCTGCTCGGGCTGCGGCTGGACGGGCCCGCACCGTGGGTGCTCACCATCGCCGTGTTGGCGGCGGTGGTCGGCGCGATCGCGGTGCGGGGTGTGCGGTTCGCGACCCGGGCGATCCTGGTGGTCGAGAGCCTCTCACTGGTCCTGATCGTGGCGATCATGATCGGCACGCCCACCGGCACGGCCCCGGCCGGCGCTCATCTGCCGCCGACGCCCGTGAGCCTGCTCCCCTTCCTCGCGATGCTCACCGTGCTGTCCATGGCCGGCTTCGAGAGCGCCGCGTTCTTCGGCCCGGAAGCCAAACGCCCCCTCGTCACCGTCACCCGCACCGTCCTCGTCTCCCCCGTCCTCGTCGGGATCCTCTTCGTGTTCGCCGCCACCGCGTCGCTCCTCGGGCACGGCTCGGTGATCGTCGGCGCCTACTTCGACGGCACCGCATCCGGTGCCTCGTGGGGGGTCGTGCTCGCGGTGAAGGCGGGCATGACGTGCTCGTGGTTCGCGTCCACCCTCGGCTGCGCGCAGGCCGGATCGCGGCTGCTGTACTCGATGGGCGTCGAACGCGTACTCCCGCCGGCACTCTCGCGCGTACATCGGCGGTTCCGCACGCCGCACGTCGCGGTCGCGCTCTTCTCCTCCGCAAGTCTGACCGGCGCGGCGGTCTACGCGCTGTGGGCGCGGGCCGATTCGGCGGTGTTCGACGGCGTCGTCGAGGTCGGCCTGGTGACGGCGTACACGCTCGTCGCCTTCGCGTCGCTGCGCTTCCTGCGCCGCATCGGCGAGCACACCGCAACGACCCGTGCGGCCGCCGTGTTCGTCACGGTACTCGGCGCCGGCCTGCTCGCGTGCCTCGCCGTCGACGGCACCGTGCACGACGCGTGGATGGTGCCCGCAACGCTCACGCTGGTCGGGTCGTCCGGGGTGTTGTGGCACGAGTTGTTGCGCCGGTCCCGGCCCGACAGTCTCGCCACGGTGGGCGCGTTCGACTCGGTCGAGACAGCCGACATCCTGCCGGGCGCAGGGGTTCTCGTCGTGGACGAGGACGGCCGACGGCGCATCGTCGCGACCGCCGGACACGGCGTGCGACAGGCCCGGGACGGCGAACGGTGATGCCGTCACGCACCCAGGTCCGCACCGAGGGCACGCACTTCAGCGGGCAACAACCGCAGGCCGTGCAGCGGGCACTCGGGATGCTCGAGGCGGTGGCGCATCTGGGCCCGGGGACGACGGCCAAGGAGATCGCGCGCTTCGCGGGTGTACCTCCGGCCACCGCCTACCGGATGCTGAATCTGCTCGTCGCCGAGGGCTTCCTCGTGCGGGTGCCGGACCTGTCCGGCTTCGCGCTGGGACGCCGCACCGCGGAGCTCGCGCGGGCCGCCGCCGACACCGGCACACTGCCGTCACTGCACGAGGCCGTGGAGGAACTACGGTCGCGCACGCGGTTCGCGATCCACGTCGCGTCGTTCGCGGGCGGCCGGCTGCGCATCGTCGACCGCGACCCCGACCACGAGATCGCGGCCGTCGGCATGCTGTCGAGGCACCTGCACGCCAACGCCCTCGGCAAGCTGATGCTCGCGTATCTCCCGGACGTGCACCCCGAGCCGGACCTGCGCCGGCTGACGGAATTCACGATCTGCGACCTCGACGAGCTGACCCGGCACCTGCGGGCGGTGGTGCTGGACGGGTTCGCTCACGAGTGCCAGGAGTCCCGGATCGGCCGGGCCGCACTCGCGGTTCCGCTGCGCGATCGGGCGGATCACGTCGTCGGCGGGCTGTATCTGCACGGCGCCGACGGACGCGTCCAGCCCGACCGAGAGCTGATCCGGTTCCTCGCCGACGGCGCCGAAGGACTCACCGGGATGGTGTGATTCAGCCCTCCGCTGTCACGAAACCCTGGTCGACGAGCCACTGCCTGGCCACCGTCGCGGGGTCCTCGCCTTCGACGTCCACCTGCTTGTTGAGTTCGCTGATCACGTCGTCCGTGAGCACCGCCGAGATGGGTGCCATCACCTCCGCGACCTCCGGGTACCGCTCGGCGAAGTCCTCGCGCATCGTCAACGCCGGGTTGTACTTCGGGAAGAACTGACGGTCGTCCTCGAGCACCACGAGATCGAGGGCCGCGATCCGGCCGTCGGTGGTGAACACCTCGCCGAACTTGCACTGGCTGCCGTCCGCGGTCGCCTGGTAGATGATGCCGGTCTGCAGGATCCGCCGATCGGCTCGCGCCGGGTCGAATCCGTACGCGGCCGCCATGCCGGGAAAGCCGTCCTGGCGGACGTTGAACTCGGTCTCGACGCACGTCGTCGCCGCGGCCGGATCCCGCTCCACCAGGGCTGCGTAGTCGGACAACGTCCGCACCCCGGTGCGCTCCGCGGTGGCCCGACTGGTGGCGAGCGCGTACGTGTTGTTCATCGGCGCCGGATCCGTCCACACCATCCCGTTGCGCTCGAGATCCTCGTCCCGGACGGCTTCGAACTGTGCTCGTGAGTCGGGAATCGGCTCTTCGTGCCCGAGGTAGTTGATCCAGCCCGTGCCGGTGTACTCGTAGCTGACATCGATCTGTCCCGCCAATTGCGCGTCGCGAGTGCTGTTGGAGCCCTGGATGTTCGTCAGGTCGCGGACGTCGGCACCGGCCGCGGACAGTGCGAACTCGATGATGTAGCCGAGGATCACCTGCTCGGTGAAGTCCTTGGAGCCGACCGTGATCCGCGCACCGTCGAGCTCGGGGACGGGCGCGATGCTGCCGGGACCGACCTTCAGTGGGAGGGCACCACCCGATTCGAGGCCGCACGACGCCAGCAGCGTGGTCGCCAGCACCACCGCGGTGCCGACCAGGACTCGTCGCATCACCTTCATGTCAGCGCAGTCCCTTCGGGCCGAGGTACGTCTCGGCGAGCGCGCCCAGCCAGTCGACCAGCAACGCGAGCGCCACCGCCAACACCGCGCCCACCACGAGGGTCACGTTGTCGCGCAACTTGTATCCGGTGTCGATGAGGATGCCGAGACCGCCCGCGCTCACCAGGAAGCACAGCGTCGCGGTGCCGACCGCGAGGACGAGCGACGTGCGCAGGCCCGCCAGGATGTACGGCACCGCGAGCGGAAACTCGACGCGGCGCAGCACCGTCAGCGCCGACATGCCCTGTCCTCGTCCGGCGTCGACGAGCGTCGGATCGACCGACTGGTAGCCGAGGATCGTGTTCCGCAGCACCGGGAGCAGCGAGTAGAACGCGATCGGCAGCACCCCGATCCAGAATCCCGTGGTCCGGGTCGCGAGGTAGAACAACACCAGCAGGCCGATCGCCGGCGCGGCCGCACCGATGTTCGCGATGCCCACGAAGATCGGCGCCAGCCGCGTGAAGCCCGGCCGGGTGAGCAACGTACCCAGCGGCACCGCGAGCGCCAGCACGATGAGTACCACCACCACGGTGATCAGTACGTGCTGCCACGTGAGCGTCGCGATGTTGGCGACGTTGATGCTCGCCTTCTGCGTGGCATTGAGGTCCCGGCTGAACGCCCAGCCCAGCACGCCGCCTACCAGGATCAGCACCAGCACCGGCTGCACCAGCAGCCGCATGCGTTCGGCGCGCGCGGTCGCCTGCTGTTCGGTGGCGGTGGTCATTCGGACAGTTCCCCGGTGACGTGGTCGTCGGCGTGTTCCTCGCGTACCTCCTGCAGTGCGTGGACGAGCGTGTCGATCGTCACGATGCCCGCGTACTCGCCCCGCCGGCCGGTGACGGCGGCCGACGCGCTCGCCTGCACCAGCAGTGCTTCCAGGGCGTCCTGCAACGTGGAGGTGAGCGACACGTTCTCGCCCACCGGGTTGCCGACGTCCTCGAGCGAACCCGCCGTCGCGAGTTGCTCGGGCGAGACCCACCGCAGCGGGCGATCGCGCGGGTCGAGGATCAGGCCCCACGGCGCGTCCTGCTCGGCCAGCTCCCGGCGCAGTTCGGCCACCGATCCGTTCCGGTACGCGGTGGGGCACTGGCTCAGTTCGATGTCGCGAACCCGGGCGAGCGTCAGCTGCTTGAGCGACGCGTCGGCGCCGATGAACCCGGCGACCATGTCGTTGGCCGGGTTGGCGAGGATCGCCTCCGGGGTGTCGTACTGCATCACGTGCGACTGGCTGCCCAGCACGGCGATCCGGTCGCCGAGTTTGACGGCCTCGTTGAAGTCGTGGGTGACGAAGACGATGGTCTTGCCCAGATCGGACTGCAGTCGCATCAACTCGTCCTGCAGCAGTCCGCGCGTGATGGGGTCGACCGCACCGAACGGCTCGTCCATCAGCAGCACCGGCGGATCCGCGGCGAGTGCGCGGGCCACGCCGACGCGCTGCTGCTGCCCGCCCGACAACTGCCGCGGGTAGCGCTCGCGGTACGTGTCCGGGTCCAGTCCCACCAGATCGAGCATCTCGTCGACACGCTCGGCGGTGCGCTTCTTGTCCCACCCGACCAGCCCGGGCACCGTGGCGACGTTCTTCGCGACCGTGAGGTGCGGGAACAGACCGGCCTGTTGGATCGAGTAGCCGATGCCCCGGCGCAGCCGGTCGGGGTCGATCGAGTGGGTGTCGCGGCCGGCGATGGTGATCGTGCCCGACGTCGGCTCGATGAGCCGGTTGATCATCCGCATGGTGGTGGTCTTGCCGCATCCGGACGGTCCGACGAACACGACCGTCTCACCGGCGGGAATGGTCATCGACACATGATCGACGGCCGGGTCGTCCTGGCCCGCGTACTGCTTGACGACGTCGTCGAGCACGATTTCGACGCCACTGCCGGTTCGTTCTTCGGCGGGTAGAAGGTCAGTCACGAAGCCCCCTCGAGGTGGTGAGGCGCCCGAGCAGGACGAGCAGTCCATCGAGGACGAGCGCCAGGATGACGATGAGAACGGTGCCGGTGAGCGCCTGCGGTACGGCGGTGGGACTGCCGACGCGGGACAGGCCCGAGAAGATGAGATTGCCCAGGCCCGGGCCTTTCGCGTAGGCCGCGATCGCGAGGATGCCCATGAGCATCTGCGTACTGACCCGGATCCCGGCGAGGATCGACGGCCACGCCAACGGCATCTCGATGCGGGTGAGCACCCGGAGCCGGTTCATGCCTACGCCGCGGGCCGCGTCCGTGATCGCCGGATCCACCGAGGCCAGACCGATGATCGTGTTCCGGATGATCGGCAGCAGGCCGTACAGGACCAGGGCGGTCACGGTCGGCGCTACGCCCAGGCCCAGGATGGGGATGAGCAGGCCCAACAGGGCGAACGACGGCAAGGTCAGCACGGTGCTGGCCAGACCCGTCGCGACCGCCGACCCGATCGGACTGCGGTAGACGGCGATCCCGACGAGGACGGCGATCACACCCGCGATCACCACCGACTGGACGACCGCGCTGACATGGAGATACGAGTCCGTGAGCAGCTGTTGACGCCGCTCGGACACGAAATCCCACAGGGTCTGGAAATCCACTCCAGAACCTCCCTTCAGCCGCGACAAAGCCCGAAAAAGGCCCGTCCACTCACTGCAGACGGGCCTTCCTCGGGCCGCGCGGCACTGCGCTTGCTGTCAACCCTGCCCCGGAATTGCGGTTTCCGCACGGCAATCGCCCGAGCGGGTCCGGGCCGACCCTTCGGTTCCGAGCCGAGAACCGGCTACCGGACGCGATCGAGATGCGAGAGCGGACGCACCGCGATCCGCACGAGGGCGAGCGGGTTGTCGTCACCGGCCGTGCGGTTCACACCCATCGCACCGCACGCACCGCATCGGTGGACGATGAGCCATTCACCGCCGCCGCGCACCGAGATGGAGATCGGGTCCATCCGGCCGCCACACGACGACGCACGGTCGCCGGGGACGGTGCGGTCGACGTGCCTACTGCACAAACACGTCGGACAGTGGTTGCGGTGCGCCGTGCCGGGCGCCCACATCGGGACGTCCAATCCGCAGCCCAGGCAGCGGAAGGATGTCCCGCGGCGTGCCGGGCCGTCCCGGTGGACGGGTTTGGCGCGCTGCGGACGTTCGGTTCTGCCGTTCCTGCGTGACACGCGAATCACCTCACGCCGCGTCAGAGGTGCGCGAGGTGTTCGAGCGGAAACGGTGGTTGCGCCAACGGTTTCACCGAGATGCGGATCAACAGCAGCTGGTTGTCGTCCGAGGCCACCGGACCGGCCTCGAGACGATCGCAACCGGTGCATCGATGGATCAGCATCCAGTCGCCGTCGCGTTGCACGGCGACCGCGATCGGATGGGTTCGTGCGTCGCACCCTCCGTGCCTGCCGGCGAGGCAGTTCGGGCAGTGCGTACGCGGGACGGCGTCCGGCGTGGTGACGCACACGGTGAGCCCGCAACGGACACACGTGAAGGTGGACAGGCGTGAAATCGGCGTGCCGCTGTGGGACACGGGAAACTCCTCTGTGAGATCGACTGGGCGGCAAAGGTTGCCGAGCGTCGTCGACCCCGCGGAAGGATCACACCGGACAGGGGATCCGATGTCTGGTTCGGATCACCGGCCGGAGCGGTTCGCGGGATCGCGAAGGAGCTCGGCGGCTGTCCGGGGCATAATTCACCACTTCCATACGGGTAGGGACCGGCCGACGTGCCGGATTCGCGAAACCCTAGGACGGGCGCACGCACCGCGCAATCGAATTACCGAGTGGCGCCGTCGACCGCACCGAACTCGATCGCATCCGCCGCGGACGACGACCGGAGCTCGGCGAGGGTCGCATTGTCGTGCAACCACGTCGGCCGGGCGATCGGACGCTCCGCCAGCCGCGCGACCGCCCACGCCGTGATCGCGGCGGTCCCCTCCGACTGGCCGCGCCCGGTCGCCCACCGCGAAGCACCGTCCGCGTTCCGCGCCAGGGCGATCCACCGGTCGGAACCCCACATCCGGGTCGGTGCCAAGGACCGTAGTGCCGGAACCCACGTCAGCGTCGCCAGCCCCAGGGTCGCGATCCGCGAGTCCATCCGCAGATAGGTACGGACCGGGACCCCGAGACCGGCGGTGAGCACGTGCTGATCCGCGAAGTCCGCGCGGACGGCAGGGAAGGCGCGGTACTCCGAGGAGACTGCGGGCGGCAACGAAATCGACTGCGGACGTGTGAAGTTGCGGACCGGTGAGCCGTCCGGGTCGTCGAACCGCTCCCCCAGCAGGCGGTACGTCCACTCAGCCGCCGCCGCGCCGTGGCGCTCGCCCGCCCCGATCCCGACGAGGATCTCGACCGGACCGGCTCCCGTGGCGGCGACCTCGGAGGCGAGCAACCCGGTGAGCCCCGGCGCCAGACCGACACCGAGCAGGACCGGACCTTCGATCCGCTCCAGTTCCCGCGAGTACGACGTGGTGGCAGTGATGTCGACGAACACCGCGCCCGCCCGCACCGCGGCCCGCGCGACGTCGGCGTTCTCGCGCCCGGATGCGTTCACCACCACGTCCACCGCTCGCGCCGCCGCCTCGAGCGCACCGGTGTCGGCGAGGTCCAGCAGGACATCGGCGCGGGCCGCGTCGCGTCCGGCCACCGAAGGCTCGATACCCGCCGCCCGCAGGTGCCGTACGAGCGGCGCGCCGACCGCACCGTAACCGCCCAGGACCAGTGCCCTCATCCCGCCACCTCCACCACTAGAGTTCTGCTCTAGAGCACAACTCTAGAGCTAGGGTTTGGGCGTGGCAACCTCCAACGGACAGCGACCGGCACGCGCGAAGATCCTCGACGCGGCGTGCGCCCTGTTCACGACCACCGGGTACGCGGCCACCACGATCAAGCAGATCGCCGCCCGCGCATGCGTGTCGTCGCAGAGCGTGTACTTCGTGTTCGGCAACAAGCGCAGCGTGCTGTCGTCCCTGCTCGACGTCACCATCGCCGGCGACGACGCGCCGGTCGCGACTCTCGACCGGGGCTGGGTCGCCGACGCCGTCGCGGCCCCTGATCCGCGCGATCAGCTGCGGATCCAGATCCACCACGCCCGCCTGATCCTGGAACGCGCCGCCGACGTGCTGCTCGCGGTGCGGGCCGGAGCGTCGGCCGACTCCGAGGTCGCGGAGTTGTGGCAGACGAATCTCGAGCAGCGTCGCACCGTTCAGCGGTACCTGATGGACGCCCTCGCCGCGAAGTCGCCTGGCGTGGACCCCCACGCCGCCACGGACGTCGCACTGGCGCTGCTGAGTCCCGAGACCTATACGCACCTCGTGCGCGAGAGCGGTTGGACGCCGGAGCGATACGAGGCGTGGGTACTCGACACCGTGGCGGTCGCCGCCGGACTACCGCCCGCGCACACTCAGGAGAGGTAACGCGGCTGCGGCTCGCTCTTGTGCGACCAGTCCCAGCCGATGTCGTGTTGCGTACGCGCGTCGAGGTGCGCCTCCCGCACGGTGCCCGCCCGCTCCAGTCGCACGATGATCGATTTGGACGTGGGGCAATTACTCTTCAGCGCAGTCGAATCCAGCGGGACGAGCGGATTGGTCTCGGGATAGTAGGCCGCCGCCGTGCCTCGCGGAATGTCGTACTCGACGATCCGGAAACTCGGCGCGTACCGAGCACAGTCGTCGCCTTTCCATTCCGTCAGCAGGTCCACCCGATCGCCGTCGTCGTAGCCGAGAGCGGCGATGTCGTCGCGGTGCATGAAGATCACGCGGCGCCCGCCCTCGATACCCCGATAGCGATCGCTCAGGCCGTAGATGGTGGTGTTGAACTGGTCGTGGCTGCGCAGCGTCTGCAGGATCAGGTGCCGCGGCGGCACCTGCATCACCTCGATCGGAGCGACGTCGAACTCGGCCTTCCCCGAAGGGGTTTCGAACGTCCTCGAGTCACGCGGCGGATGCGGGAGGATGAATCCGCCCGGACGACGCACGTTCACCTCGTAGCCCTCGCACCCCGGAACCACCTTCGAGATGTGGAGCCGGATCTTCGCGTAGTCGTCCCGCATGCCCAGCCAATCGAGGCCGTAACGGTCACCGAGAGTCGCGTGCGCGATCTGCGTGACGATGGCCGTCTCCGACTGCAGGTGCGGACTCGCCGGATCGAGCGGGCCACGCGACGCGTGCACGGCGCACACCGAGTCCTCGACCGAGATGAACTGTTCCCCGCTCGCCTGGACGTCCTTCTCGGTGCGCCCCAGCGTCGGGAGTATGAGTGCGGTCTCGCCGGTGACGAGGTGTGACCGGTTGAGCTTGGTCGAGATCTGCACCGACATCCGGGTGTTGCGCATCGCGCCCGCGGTGACGCGGGTGTCCGGGGCCGCTTCGACGAAGTTGCCACCGAGCCCCATGAAGAACTTGGCCTTGCCGTCCCGCATCGCGCGGATCGAATCGACGGTGTCGTAGCCGTACTCGCGGGGCGGATCGAAACCGAACTCCAGCTGGAGCGCATCGAGGAAGCTCTGCGGCGGGCGTTCCCAGATCCCCATGGTCCGGTCGCCCTGAACGTTGGAATGGCCGCGCAGTGGCAGCAGCCCCGCTCCGGGCCTGCCGATGTTGCCCTGCGCGAACGCGACGTTGCAGACCTCCTTGATGATCGCGACCGCGTTGCGGTGCTGGGTCAGCCCCATCGCCCAGCAGAAGACCGTGGCCTTCGACTCGCGCAGCATCTGCGCCGCCCCCGTGATCTCCGCCCGGGACAGCCCGGTGGACGCCGTGACCGCGTCCCAGTCCACCGCCCTGACATGATCGCGCCACGCCTCGAAGCCGTGCGTGTACGCCTCGATGAACTCGTGGTCGAGCGCGTCCCACTCGACGAGTAGCGAACCGATCGCCTGCATCAGGGCGAGATCGCCACCGAGCTTGATCTGCAGGTGGTAGTCGGAGAGATCCGTCCCCCGGCCGATCACCCCACTCGGGGTCTGTGGGTTCTGGAAGTGCAGCAGGCCCGCCTCCTTGAGCGGGTTGATCGACAGGATCTTCGCGCCGCGCTTCTTCGCCTCCTCGAGGTGCGTGAGCATCCGCGGGTGGTTGGTTCCGGGATTGTGCCCCTGCAGCACGATCAGATCGGCCTCGTGGATGTCCTCGAAGACCACGCTGGCCTTGCCTATTCCGATCGATTCGGCGAGCGCGATCGACGTCGACTCGTGGCACATGTTCGAGCAGTCCGGCAGGTTGTTGGTGCCGTACGCCCGGACGAACAGTTGATAGGCGAAGGCAGCCTCGTTCGAGGCACGGCCGGATGTGTAGAAGATCGCCTCGTCGGGGTCGAGGGACTGCAGCTCGCGTCCGATCAGCGCATACGCGTCGGACCAGTCGATCGGTTCGTAGTGCGTCGCCCCTGGCCGCTTGATCATCGGGTGCGTGATCCGCCCCTGCTCGTTGAGCCAGTACTCACTGCGCGAGGCGAGTTCGGCGATCGAGTGACGCGCGAAGAACTCGGGCGTCACCCTGCGCAGGGTCGCCTCGTTCGCGACGGCCTTGGCGCCGTTCTCGCAGAACTCCGCCGGGTGCCGGTGTCCGGGTTCGGGGTCGGGCCACGCGCAGCTCATGCAGTCGTAGCCGCCGACCTTGTTCAACTCGAGCAGCGTCTCACCGGTGCGGACGATGCCCATGTTCTCCAGCGACCGCTTCATGGAGACCGCAACGGCGGGAACACCGGCGGCCTTCGTCTTCGGCTTCCCGACCCTCAGGTGGGATTCGTCGTAGTCCGGGCGTTCTTCCTTGTCGCGCCTGCGCATGTCGACCTCCGCTCGCTGTCGGCCTCCGGTCCACCGTAGGACACTTCGGCACGCCGGGCGCGATACCGCGAAGGTCTCCTCGTGAAGCCGTCAGCCGGTGCGGATCCCGTCCAGCACCAGTCGCACGAGATAGTCGACGAAATCGTCCGCTTCCCAGTCCGGCCGGGCCGAGGTCAGCGTGGTGAGCGCACCGCGCAGCGTGTCCAGCACGAGGGCGCCGTCCACGTTCGGTCCGATCTCGCCGGATCGGGCCGCTCGGTCGAAGACCTCGACGTAGCGCGCCCGCACGGGCCCGATGAACCGGCGTTCGGCCTGATCCTGGAGGGCGGGGTCTGCCACCATGTCTGCGATCAGTCCCGGCATCCCTCGCCGGTACTCGGGCAGCAGTTGCAGCGACACCATGTCGTGAACCATCGCCGTGAAGGTCTCCTCGAAGGACGCGCCGGGAGTGACGGCCCGCGCCGACACCGGTTCGCGCCGGAACAGCACCTCCTGCACCAGCGCGCCCTTCGTTCCCCACCATTGGTAGAGCAGTGGACGTCCGACACCCGCCCGCCGCGCCACCGCAGCAAGGGTGAGCGCCTCGTAGCCGTCCTCGACCAGCACCTGCGCCGCGGCGTCGAGCACCGCGCGATGCCGCACGGGGTCGCGCCGCCGCCCCCTGCCGGGACCGTCCTGAGTCACTTCGCACCCTTCCTCGTGAAAGTGCTGCGTATTTACCTTACATGGTGTAAGCCTGATAGCCGGACGATTCGAACGAAGCGGAGCCCGAATGACTTTGATCGACATCGCACGGCCCGCACCGGACGTCGCGATCCTCACGCTCGACCGGCCGGAGCGTCTCAACGCGCTGAGCTTCGCCCTGGTCGAGGAACTCCACGACGCCCTGGCCGCGTTCGAGCGAGACAACTCGTGCCGCGTCGTGGTCCTCACCGGCGCCGGCCGCGGCTTCTGTGCCGGTCTCGACCTCAAGGATCCGGTCCGCACGGCACCGACCGCCGCCGGCCTCACCGGACCGGCGGCCGGAATGCGCACACAGGAGTACATCGCCTCGCTGGTCCCGCGGATCCAACGACTCCCGCAGACCGTGATCGCCGCGATAAACGGACCCGCGTTCGGTGGCGGACTCGCGCTGGCGGCGGCGTGCGACATACGGATCGCGTCCACATCGGCCCGATTCGGCGTGCAGTTCGTCAAGATCGGGATCTCGGGCTGCGACATCGGGATCAGCTACACACTTCCCCGGATCGTCGGCGGCGGCCGCGCCGCCGAACTGATCACCACCGGTCGCGAGTTCGATGCCACCGAGGCGGAGCGGATCGGCTTCGTCACCCGCGTGGCCGGAGACGGCGAACTACTGGACACCGCAACCGAACTCGCGGCCACCCTGTGCACCCACAGCCCGTTCGCATTGGCGATGACGAAGCAGGTTCTCGTCGCCAACGCATCCGCCGCCAGCGTGGACGCGGCCATCGCGCTCGAGAACCGCACCCAGATCCTGGCCGGCACCGGCGGCGAGTTCGCCGAGGCCGTCACGGCGTTCGCGGAGCGCCGGGCACCGTCCTGGGTCCACTGACCCGCATGTCCCTCGGAAAGGAACCCTCGATCGTGAACCGTGAGAAGCTCGGCACCCTGTTCGATCTCACCGGCCGCACCGCGGTCGTCACCGGCGGCACCCGCGGCATCGGCCTCGCACTCGCAGAGGCGTACGTGTCCGCGGGCGCGAACGTCGTCGTGGCCAGCCGCAAACCCGAGGCGTGCGCCAAGATCGAGCAGCACCTGCGAAATCTGGGTGGCAACGCGATCGGTGTGCCGACCCATCTCGGTGAGCTCGACGATCTGACGACACTCGTCGACCGGGCCGTTGGAGAGTTCGGCGGCATCGACATCCTCGTGAACGCCGCCGCGAATCCCTTGACACAGCCGCTGGGCCGATTCACCGCGGACGCGTGGTCCAAGTCGTACGACGTGAACCTGCGCGGACCGGTCTTCCTCACCCAGGCCGCCCTGCCGCATCTCGAGGCCAGCGCGCACGCTGCCGTGCTCAATGTCGTCTCCGTCGGCGCATTCATGTTCTCTCCCCGAGTCGCGATGTACGCGGCGGGCAAGAGCGCACTGCTGTCGTTCACCCGCTCGATGGCCGCCGAATTCGCGCCGCGCGGCATCCGCGTCAACGCGCTCGCACCGGGCTCGGTCGACACCGACATGGTCCGCAACAACCCGCCCGAGGCGATCGAGGCGATGCGGGAGATGTCCCTGCAGAAGCGCATCGCCGAACCTGACGAGATGGTCGGTCCCGCACTACTGCTGACGTCCGACGCCGGCAGCTACATCACCGGCCAGGTGATCATCGCCGACGGCGGGTCCGTCGTGCACTGACCGACTACATGAGTCGCCGAGAGACTACGCGCCCCCGGGTTTCGCGACGAAAAGTGGGTTCGGGTCCTCCTGAAGAGACATTCATGATTTAGAGACTTCAAACGGCGCGCTAGCTAGCCTCTCTGCGGTGCTGGACCTTGCGCAACCACGCGCGAAGGAGGTGCGGATAGGGCTGAAGCATCACCGGTCGAAATTGCAAATGGCAGCAACCCACCCTTCGCCGCGCGTTCGAGGTCGGGATACGCTATGTGATCATCACAGCTGCGTGCCCAAGTCGTCGCGGACCGGCATGGCTGTAGGATCCGGAACGTGTCCAAATCCAGACGCCGAGTTGCAGCGAAAACGCTTGGGAGCAGGGGGTGCCCGAGTTGACGGACGGGATAAACATCGTAGCTTCTCGGCGGTACGGTACCCTTTCTCCCCTCCGTTACCCAGGTGGCAAAGCGGCGCTAGCTGGGTTGTTCGCGGACGTCATTGCGGAGCTGGGTATACAGGGCGCCAAGTATGTAGAACCGTACGCTGGTGGAGCTGGAGCCGGCATTGCACTGTTACGTCAAGGAATCATTGACCGCCTCGTTATTAATGACTTCGACGCTGCCGTGCACGCCTTCTGGAGCAGCGTTGTGAACGATAACGACGCGTTCGTGGACCTCGTGGAATCTATCCCGCTGTCGATCCCTGAGTGGCTCCGACAGCGCGATATCTACCGCGCCGCGGACGAATCTGATCCACTCACGCTCGGATTCGCCTTCTTCTACCTCAACCGCACGAATCGATCGGGGGTACTCAGGGGTGGCGTCATTGGTGGCCTCGCGCAGAGGGGGAACTACAAGATTGATGCAAGATTCAATCGCGAGACGCTCGCTCTGCGCCTCCGCGCCATAGGCGAGTTGGCCGACAGAATCACGGTCAGCGATTTGGACGGGCGTGAGGTGATCGTCAGACATGCAAATGACCCCCACGCATTCATGTACATCGATCCGCCGTATGTTCAAGCTGGTTCACAGCTGTACCTCAACGCATTTGACCACCGCGATCACACGGCACTCGCCAAGATCGTCAACGGTGTCAAGCGCGCGCACTGGCTGATGACGTATGACACGTCGCCGCTGATCGAGCGGCTCTATGCGACAAAATTTCGGTGTCGCTATGAGCTCAACTATTCGGCCCGGCACCCCGGTAGGGCAGCCGAGCTGATGATCGCATCAAGGCATGTCGCCGATGCTCTTACAAAGTTGGGCCCTTCGCAGACGGCTGCAGCAGGAACCTGACCAAAGGGAGGACCACGCGCCATGCCTGATGGACCTGGGTACCATCCGCGTCTATGTTCACGCTGTGCGCGACAAGATTGAACCATTCACCGGTCCCAGGCTTCGTGCTGGCACCCTTCTTCGTATGGTTGATGGTTGAAATGGCGTGTGAGAGAGTGCCGTTGGACGCGTAATCAGAGGTGACCTTCTCCATTACCTTGCCCAATGTGCCAGATACCTCCGGCCCGTATTTGATGCCATAATGCTCCTTGATCGCGGCCTCCAACACCGACCGCATTAGCATCGCGGCCGCAGCGGGGAAGTCGTAGACCCTGATCCTTCTCAACTCTCGTACTCGATGCTTGAGCGGAACAGGCAGGCTTTCTTCGTCGAAGCCAGAGAAGTCCAAGGTAGCTTTAGTTTCAGGGTTATTCGGGCCGCGACTGGGGAACGCCGGAAGTTGATTGCGCGATTCACTATCGATGTGTCGAGGATCGACTATTGGCTGTTCGGTATCCGCAGTCTCCTGCCGATTATCACGATCAGGCTGCTGCTTCGCTGCCTCAGCCTCACTCCGCCCCGAACGACCTTCAGGGACCTCAGCCTCACTCCGCCCCGAACGACCTTCAGGGACCTCAGCCTCACTCCGCCCCGAACGACCTTCAGGGACCTCAGCCTCACTCCGCCCCGAACGACCTTCAGGGACCACGAACGCGTCGTCCTGGTCGCCTGACACCACAGACGCGAGTGGTGCGCGTAGTTCAGCCAACAGACTCTCAAATTCTTCGGTCTCAGGTTTGAGCCCGCGACGAGTATTCAACTTGCCAGCTTTGAAGCCCTGCAGCAGGCGCTCAAGAGCGACGAGGTGAGATGGGGTCGATGGCCGGGACACGAGGTTACCCTGATCATCGAAGGCAATCCCGATCGCCGACTGGATGTCGGAGTTGCGGTATGCGTATTCGAATGAGGACATCTTCAGTCGGGGGCTGCTCGCGTATTCGCCGATCGCTTGCTCAGCGAACTTGGTCGTCATGAGCAGTTCGCGCATCCGCCCCATCCGGATCAGCCGGACTGGCTCTTTAATTCCAGGCAGCTGGTTCTTCAGGTCGCCGACAGTCATGCCGTCGGTTAGCTGCGCGAAGACAAACTTGGCCTGCTCATCGAGGCTCCAGCCCTTCTTTGCGTCACCAGTGTGCAGTCGAGCGAGGACGGGTGCGGCAGAGTCCCTGTCAGGGAAGACCATCACTCGAATTACTTCGGGAAGGTCCGCAGCTTCGATGGAGAATCGCTTGAGCAGGCGTTCAATTTCGGCCTGATGAGCGGGAACGAGGCTCGGATCGAGCAGGGCTCGTAGAGCCGAAAGACGCCGGTTGCCCTCAAGAATGACGTAACGCTCACTATCTGGCGTAACCATTGGGATCTCGTTGTCGACGTACCCATCGCGCAGAATCAGGCTCGCGACCTTCGGTACGTCGTGCTCAGCGAACAAGTAGTTCATCGCCGCGCTCTCGCTGAGTTGTTTGATCGGGAATCGGTAGTTGTCCACGTCGAGGACCAGATCAGCTACCTTGACTTCCTTGATCGGCATCGGGTTGTACGCCATCAGATACCCCTCCCCTCGCACCGGCCAGAGGCCAGTCCCCTCTGCATAACCGAAATGAGAGCTTAGCGCCGTGCGTCCGAGCCCAGAACCGACCCCGGCGTCTTGCCTCTGCCCTCGCGATCATTCGCTGGATCTAATCCCGGTAGGCACTCGATCGGAGCCTCAGCCAAGGGCTGCGGATCAAGGCGTTCGATTGCCGCGAGCAGGTCCAGGGCCACGCCCACCAGGACGCAGTTCGAGCAAACATTCGGCAGACCGTGAGGCAGAGTTGATGGGCTTTTGGTGATCTCGCGGGAGCCGAGCATCGTCCATCAAAAGCTTGGTGATGGCGAAAGGACCCCAGCCAAAGACGAGCGCCACAGGACCCAGCACTGCTGCATGTCAGGCAGGGAAACTCTTGCGACTCGTGTTCGTTTCGAAGCAAATCCACTCGAAGAACGCTGGCGCGATCCTGGGGCACGCTTCGTGGAGCAGTCATGAGGCACGTCGTCAGCCGACCAAATGTCGACGGGAAAGAACCCATCGCTACATCCGCGGTCAGGTGATCATCGCCGACGGCGGATCCGTCGTGCACTGAGTCCCACCCGAGCATTGTCCCACCCGAGCATTCGAATGTGACCCGTACCACTGAGTGAGAAACACCCTTTTCTTCACCGGGCGATCACGCCATGGTCCGTGGCAGGCCGGACCGACCGGCGCGCAACGGATTTCGGAGGACACATGGCACGGCTCGAAGGCAAGGTCGCGATCGTCACCGGCGCGGCGCAGGGCATGGGCGCCGCCACCGCGCGCTTGTTCGTCCACGAGGGCGCGCGCGTGGTGCTCGGTGACGTGCTCGAGGAGAAGGGGCGTGCACTCGCCGCCGAACTCGGCGACGCAGCGATCTTCACGCCGCTGGACGTGAGCGACGAATCCTCGTGGGAGTCGGCCGTCGCAGTGGCCGTCGACCGTTTCGGCGGCCTCGACATCCTGGTGAACAATGCCGGAGTAATGCACTGGGCGCCGATCGAGGACCTCGACGTCGCGCGGACCGAACGCCTGCTCGACATCAACGTCCTCGGAAACCTGCTGGGCGCCAAGGCTGTCGTGCCGACCATGAAGAAGGCGGGCCGCGGCGTCATCGTCAACATCTCCTCGGTGGACGGGCTGCGCGGCGTCAACGGCCTGGCCGCGTACACCGCGAGCAAGTGGGCCGTGCGCGGACTCACCAAGGCGCTGGCCTACGAGTTGGGTCCGGCGGGCATCCGCGTGTGCTCGGTGCACCCCGGCGGCGTGGACACCACGCTCGGCAATCCGGGCGGTCTGGTCGGCGACGATCTGCAGAGCAAGTACGTGGGTGTGCCGCTGCAACGAATCGGCGAGTCCGAGGACATCGCGCGGGCCACCCTCTTCGTCGCGAGCGACGAGGCGTCGTACATCTCGGGCGCCGAACTCGCGGTGGACGGCGGTTGGTCGGCCGGCACGTACTACCCGGGCCTGCCGGGTACGCCGCCGGCGCTCATGCCGAACTGAGCACTCCGGGGCGAGCGGGGCGGTCCGGGCCGCGGCGGCCACAATGTACGCCGTGAGTTCCGAGATCGCCCCGCCCCGCTCCACCACGATTTCCATCCCCGGCGGGCGTGTACCTCGCATCCACCCGGCCTGGTTCGTCGCGGTCGTGGCCTTCCTCGCCCTCGTCGGAGCCGCCAGCTTCCGGGCGGCGCCGTCGATCCTGATCGACCCGCTGCACGACGACTTCGGCTGGTCCCGCGCGAGCATCTCCGCGGCGGTCTCGGTGAACCTCGTGCTGTACGGACTGACCGCACCGTTCGCCGCAGCGCTGATGGAACGCTTCGGCATGCGGCGAGTCGTGGCGGCAGCGCTGACGCTGGTCGCGCTGGGCAGCGGCCTGACGGTCTTCATGACCACGACGTGGCAGTTGATCCTGCTGTGGGGAGTCCTGGTGGGTCTGGGGACCGGGTCGATGGCGCTCGCCTTCGTCGCGACGGTGGTCGACCGTTGGTTCGTCGCCCGCCGCGGCCTGGTCACCGGCATTCTCACCGCGGGCGGTGCCGCCGGCCAGCTCGTGTTCCTGCCGGCGCTGGCGGCCCTGTCCGAACGCTACGACTGGCGGACGGTCTCGCTCACCGTCGCCGTCGCCGCACTCGCGGTGGTGCCGTTGGTACTGGTGTTCCTCCGGGACCGTCCGGAGGAGGTCGGTGTGCCGCCGCTGGGAGCGCCGGCCGACTACGTCCGGCCACAGCCGCCGTCGGCGTCCGGAGGTGCGGTCGGGCGCGCGCTCGGCGTCCTGCGCTCGGCGGCACGGACCCGGGTGTTCTGGCTCCTGGCGGGAACCTTCGCCATCTGCGGTGCCAGCACCAACGGACTGGTCGGCACGCACTTCGTCCCCGCCGCCCACGATCACGGCATGCCCGTCACGGCAGCCGCCGGCCTGCTTGCCGTGATCGGCATCTTCGACCTGGTGGGCACCATCGCGTCGGGCTGGTTCACCGATCGGTTCGACTCCCGCAAGCTCCTCGGGATCTACTACCTGCTGCGCGGCCTGTCGCTCATGGTGCTGCCCATCCTCTTCGCGGAGACGGTGCACCCGCCGATGATCGCGTTCATCATCTTCTACGGGCTCGATTGGGTGGCGACCGTGCCGCCGACCGTCGCACTGTGCCGCAAGCACTTCGGCGCCGACGGCCCCATCGTCTTCGGGTGGGTGCTCGCGTCGCACCAGATCGGCGCCGGGCTCGTCGCGTTCCTGGCCGGCGTCGTCCGGGACCGGCTCGGCGGCTACGACGCGGCGTTCTTCGTCGCGGGCGGCCTGTGCGCGGTCGCGGCCGTGATGGCACTCGCGATCACGACATCATCGGACCGTGACGAGCGGGAGATGGTGAGGAACACCGTCGCCTCGTAACGTGGGAGCGGAGCGAAACCGCCGAACACCCGAGGAGTTCACATGAGCGGCAAGCGGGTACTGATCGTCGTCACGAGCGTCGGCGAGTACGAGAGCGTCGGCTACCGCACCGGACTGTGGTTGGGAGAGTTGACGCATTTCTGGGACTACCTGCACGAAGCGGGTGGCACCGCGACCATCGCGAGCATCGCCGGCGGCCCGGTCCCACTCGATCCGGAGAGCCTCACCCAGGAGGTCCTGGAGGAGCTGGGAACCGGAAAACGTTATGCAGACCGGGCATTCATGGACCTACTGGACACCACCGTCTCCATCGCAGACGTGGCCGCCGACGACTACGACGCCATCTACCTCACGGGCGGGCACGGCGTGATGTTCGACTTCCCGGACGACCCGCACCTCTCGCGACTGCTGCGGGAATTCCACGAGACGGGCAAGGTCGTCTCGGCCGTGTGCCACGGCCCGGCCGGCCTCCTCGGTGCGACCCTCTCGAACGGCGACTACCTGATCGCCGGCCGCAATGTCACCGGATTCTCTTGGCCGGAGGAAGAATTCGCGCACCGTGCCGATGCGGTGCCGTTCAGTCTCCAGGCGAGGTTGGAGGAGCGGGGCGCGGTGTACTCCTTCGCGGCCGAGCCCTTCGCGCCGCACGTCGTGGAGGACGGGCGCCTGGTGACGGGGCAGAATCCGGCGAGCGCACGGCCCGTGGCCGAAGCGG
This sequence comes from Prescottella sp. D32, assembly GCF_037287305.1. Classification (NCBI taxonomy): domain Bacteria; kingdom Bacillati; phylum Actinomycetota; class Actinomycetes; order Mycobacteriales; family Nocardiaceae; genus Rhodococcus; species Prescottella sp. D32. The sequence continues at coordinate 441,024 of NZ_JARBSW010000001.1, read as the reverse complement.
TTGTGAAGCAACTCGGCTGAGCGTCACCCACATGTGACCCGATTCGCCGGGTGTCGGTGCGCTGGGCCCGGCTATGTTGGGGCAGTGCGCTCCGATCAGGACGACACGATCGACGCCGCGGGTCCACGCCGCCGACGCAGGACGGTCACCGCCCTGCGCATCGCGGCGGCCACCGCGGCGACCGCCGTCCTGGTGGTGACCGGACTCGGATGGGCGGCGCACCACGAGTTGACGAGCGGAATCCTCCGGTCGGGCGCCCTCGACGTCCTGACCGGCGGCGACCGCAATTCCCGACATGGCGACTCGAACATTCTGCTCATCGGCCTCGACAGCCGAAAGGACATGCACGGCAACGATCTACCGGCCGAGTTCGTCACCGACGAACTGCATGCCGGGGACAGCGACGCAGGTGGCTACAACACCAACACGCTCATCCTGCTGCATGTCCCGGGAGACGGCAGCCGAGCCACCGCGGCCGCGATCCCTCGCGACGACTACGTGGACGTCCCCGGGTACGGCAAGCACAAGATCAAGGAGGCGTACGGGATGGCGAAGGCGGACGCCGACGCCGACCTTGAGGAGCAGGGCGTGACCGACCCCGCCGAACGCGAACAGCGATCCCGCGACGCCGGGCGACGGTCCACGATCGAGACCGTGCAGAAGTTGCTGCGCGTCCCCATCGACCACTTCGCCGAGGTCAACCTCGTGGGCTTCTACGACATCGCCGAGGCGCTCGGCCCGCTCGAGGTGTGCCTCAACGCACCGGTCGACGACCCGTACTCGGGCGCGAACTTCCCCGCCGGCAGGCAGATGCTCGATCCGTCGCAGGCGCTGTCGTTCGTGCGGCAACGACACGGGCTCGCCAACGGCGACCTCGACCGCACCCGCCGGCAGCAGGCGTTCCTCACCGCCGTCCTCCGCAACCTCGACGTCGGTGGCATGTTCGGCAGTGTCCCCAAGATGCGCGGGCTGTTCGACACGGTCAAGAGCGACGTCGTGGTCGACGACGACCTCGATCCGGTGTCGTTCGCCCTGCGTGCGCGCAACCTCACCCGGGGCGAACTCGACTTCCACACCCTGCCGATCGAGGGGTACCGGACCGTCGACGGTCAGGCCGTGAACATCGTGGACCCCAACCGCCTGCGCTCCGAGGTGGCCGGCTTGTTCGCGGGCGAGAGCCCCACCACGACCACGCCCACGACCACGACCGGTCCGTCGCCCACGTCTTCCCGGACCACCCGGTCCGGGTCGCACAGCACCACGACGACCACCGAGGACACCAGCACTCCGCTCGAAGCTCCACCACCTGAAGAGCCCGTGGCGGCGGACGACAGCAGAGGTATCCCGTGCGTCGACTGATCTGCTGCCGTCCCCGCTACGGCAGCAGCACGAACTTGCCCCGGGCGTGCGGTTCCTGCAGCGCTCGGTGCGCCGCCGCGGCCTCGGCCAACGGGAACCGGGTGCCGACGACCACGTCCAGCCCGCCGTGCCCGGCCATGTCCACGAGCAGCGGACGCGCCTCGCGGCGGATCCGCGCACTCTCCTCACTGATCCCGTCGACCGTGCGGAAGCCGTCGCGGACCGCCCGGCCGAACGCGACGAGACTGACGAACCGATCCCTCTCCACGCCCAGCGCAAGCGAATCGTCGACCACCTCGTCGGTACCGACGGTGTCCACGACCGCGTCGACCCCGTCCGGTGCGACCTCGTGGATCCGCGCGACCAGGCCGGGCCCCGGCGAGACCGGGACGGCGCCGAGAGTGCGCAGGAAATCGTGATGAACGGGCCAGGCGACGCCTATCGCCACGGCGCCTCGCATCACGGCCAGTTGGACGGCCAGTTCACCGACACCGCCGGCCGCGCCGTGGATGACGACGGTGTCCCCCTCGCCCACGTCTGCGACCGCGAGGGCCTCGTACGCCGTCGCGCCCGACGACAGCAGGCAGGCTGCGCCCTCCCATGTCAGCGATTCGGGTTTCGGCAGGACGTCGTCCACCGGAAGCAGTACCCGATCGGCGTAGGCGCCCTCATCGGTGCGCACGATCACCTCGTCGCCCACCCGGACGGTGTCGGCGCCGGCACCGGTCTGTTCGACGATGCCGGCCCCCTCCATGCCCGGGCGGATCGGCAAGCGGGCGGGATCGGTACCGAAGGCACCGCTGTAGAGCTTGTAGTCCAGCGGATTGACCCCGACAGCCCGCATCGCGACGACGACCTGGCCCTGCCCCGGGGGCGGGATGTCCGCGTCGATCACCTCGAGGACCTCGGGGCCCCCGTACGCGGTTGCGACCACCGTTCTGGCCATGACCGGGCAACCGCGAGGCGCGTCGGCTTATTCCGGCGAACCCCGCGGGTCGTCCGTCGGCGTCAGTTCGAAGCAGCGAGCTCGGCCGCCCGGCGCTCCATGTTCTCGGCGACCTCGCGCCGCCACGCCGCGACGGGCTTGGTGGTGTCCATCTCGAACTCGAAACGGTTGGTCATGTCCGGGCTGATGTCGGCGACGTCGACGTAGAACTGCTCGTACCAGCGGCGGAGCTGGTAGACGGGGCCGTCTTCCTCGCACAGCAGCGGGTTCTCGATGCGGGTCTTGTTCTTCCAGATCGCGACGTCCTGCTCGAACCCGATCGTGATGTACGACGCCATCGCCGTCGCCAGCTCCTGTGCCTTCTCCCCGCGGATGTCGTCGGTCTGCTTGACCTTGATGCCGTACATGAGGACGAACTTGTTCGGCGAGATCGGGTAGTGGCAGTTGATCAGGATCGAGTCGATGTCGAAATCCGGGTAGTGGTAGGTCAACTCGTCGATCATGAAGGACGGGCCGTAGTACGCCGCGACCGAGCTGTTGCCCGTGGAGGCCGCCTGTCCGTCCTTGGTGGGCCGGGCCATGTCCTCGCGTCCGACGCCCTCGTAGTACTGGGTGGCGATGTGGCCCTCGAAGATGTTCTTGAACTTGATCGGGAAGCCGTAGTGCACGTAGAAGAAGTGCGCCATGTCGACGACGTTGTCGATGATCTCGCGGCAGTTGGTGTCGATGGTGATCTGCTTCCACACCCAGTCGGTCCACTCCTCACCGGGGGCGGTCATCTCCGGGATGGTGACCTCGGCCGGCGGCTGGTTGCCCTCGGGGTCGTGCCAGACGAACAGCAGTCCGTCCTTCTCCATCGTGGTCCACGCGCGGGTCTTGGCGAGCGGCGGCACGCGGCGGGCGTAGGGGATGTCGGTGCAGCGGCCCTTGCCGTTCCAGCGCCAGTCGTGGAACGGACACGCCACCGAGTCGCCCTTGATCTCGCCCTGACTCAGGTCGCCACCCATGTGCCGGCAGTACGCGTCGAGAACCTTCAGATCGCCCTCGCTGTCCGCGAACACCACCAGCTTGGTGCCGAAGGCGTGGATCGGATGCGGCTTGCCGTCACGCAGGTCGCGCGTCAGACCGACGCAGTGCCACCCGCGCGCGAAACGCTCCGGGGCCTCGCCGGCATCGATCATCCGGACTTCTTCGTTCTCCGTATCCATCGTCGTCATGACCGCTCCCCAAGTCCCTTTCAGTGAAAAACGCTCGACTACCGGTATCAATCATCTGTTTGATGATGTGTCCTGCTTCACACTGAAACACGTGTCAGTCGAGAGTCGCACGAATCTCACTGAACGGGACCGAATCGAACTGTTTGTCCTCGATTGGTGACCAAAGTCCATACCGAAACGGCGATAACGACTTCCGCGAGTGGTGCGGCCGAGCATCGTGATAGCCAGCACTGGGGACACATTCCACGATCTGGAAGGACCCGAGACCATGCCCGACACGCCGGACACACCGCACCTCGCCGTCGACGCCCCGCCGGTCATGTTCATCCACGGACTCTGGCTCGCCGCCTCCTCGTGGGACCCGTGGCGAACGAGATTCGGCGCCGCCGGATTCAGCACCCTGGCACCCACGTGGCCCGGGGAGGCGCCGAGCATCACCGACACCCGCGAACACGCCGACGACCAGGCCGGCTACGGGATCGACGAGGTCACCGCACATTTCGCCGAGGCCATCGCACCGTTGGGCCGCAAACCCATCGTCGTCGGCCACTCGTTCGGCGGCCTCGTCGCGCAGAAACTGCTGGCCGCCGACGTCGCCGCGGCCGCCGTGGCGATCGACCCCGCCCAGATCCAGGGCGTGAAGGTACTGCCGCTCGCGCAACTACGGTCGACGTTCTCCGTACTGGGCAACCCGGCGAACGCCAAACGCACCGTGACACTGACGCCCGACGCCTTCGCGTACAGCTTCGGAAATGCCATCGACCGCAGCGAATCCGACGAAATCTACGACCACTGGACCATCCCGTCCCCCGGCCGGCCGCTGTTCCAGGCGGCGTTCGCGAACCTGCTACCCGGTTCTCCCGCACACGTCGACACGACCGCACGGCGTGGACCGCTGCTCATCCTCGGTGGTGGTCAGGACCACGCCGTCCCGGAATCGGTCAGCCGGTCCGCCCACCACCGCTACCGCAAGGCCCCCACCGACAACGACTACATCGTGCTGGCGGACCGCGGTCACTCCCTCACCGTCGACCACGGTTGGCCGGACGTCGCCGACACCGTCCTGGACTGGCTCGCACAGAGAGGATTCGGCGCACCCGTCAGCCACTGAGGGTCCGGTCAGCCCTCGGTGGCGGTGTCCTCCTCGATCTCGTCGAGCAGGCGGGACGCCCGGGTGACGGCGTCGTGGGCCGACCGGCCCTCGCCCTGCACCGCCCCCACCACGAGACGGCCGGCGGCGCCGACCCGCGCGGCGAACAGGAACACCCCGCCCGCCTCGTCGGTCGTACCGGTCTTGAGGCCCACCACTCCCGGACGGCCGAGCAGCGAGTTGGTGTTGAAGACCACCCCCACCCCCGACAGCGTCGCGTGGTCGCGCGCGACGATCTCGGCGATCACCGGATTTCGCACGGCCGCCGCCGCGAGCAGGGTCAGGTCCTGCACGGTGCTGGTCGTCGACGAGGAGAAGCCGCTCGCGTCGGTACCCACCGTCGTCGACGTCATGCCGAGCGAACGGACCAGCTGCGTTGCCGCCGTCCGGTATTCGGCGAGCGATCCGAATGCCCACACCGCGAGGGTGTCGGCCAGGTTGTTCGCCGACGGCAACAGCATGCCGACGAGCATCTCGTACTCCGACAACTGCTGTCCGGCTCCCACCGCGACCGCCGAGCCGCCCCGGTCGGCGTAGTCGCGGTAGAGATCGGCGTCGGCCTCGGTCATGGTCAGCGTCGGCCCGTCCTCGCCCGGCGCGAGCGGCTTCCTCTCCAGCACGGCCAGCGCCGTGATGACCTTCGCGGTGCTCGCGGTGGGCCGCGGCCGCGATTGCCGCGCCCCTCCGACACGCATCTCCGCGACCGCGTCGTCCACGAAGGTGTACGCGGTCGCGGCGCCGGGCCGCGCCAGGCCGACAGGCCCGCCGGATCCCGGTCGCGACATCACGTCGACGAACCACAGCGCGGCGCCCACCAGCAGGATCACGACCGCGATCGGGAGGGCGATACCTCTACGAAGGATGTGCATGGCGTCCACCGTCGCCGCCGAGTTTCCGGATCCTGCGGGTGTTTCGTCACCGTTCTGCTACAAGGTGTGGCGACGATTGTCCCGGGGCCCGGGGTCGGGAGGATGGGCGTCATGACTGCGGTGTTGCTGATCGAGGACGACGACAACCTGCGCGACGCGCTGAGCCTCGCGCTGCACCGCTACGGACACGTGGTGACGGTGGCGGCCAGCGGGGAGGCCGGACTGGCGGCGCTCGCCGACGGCGCGCCCGACATCGTCGTGCTGGACGTGATGCTGCCGGGCGTCGACGGGTTCGAGGTGTGCCGGCGGATCCGGGCCCGCAGCGGTGTCCCCGTCATCATGCTCACCGCACGCGGTGAGGACGTCGACGTCGTCTCGGGACTCGAGACCGGCGCCGACGACTACGTCGTCAAGCCGGTGCAACCGCGGATCCTCGACGCTCGTATCAAGGCGGTGCTGCGCCGAACCCCGACCGCGCCCACCGTGGACGGCCGCGAGGTGCACGACGACCTCGTGATCGATCGCGACGCCCTGACCCTCACCGAGGGCGCTCGGCGGCCCGAACTCACCCGCACCGAATGGCAACTGCTGCTGGCGCTGTCGGAGCGCCCCGGCCAGGTGCTCTCCCGCGAGCAACTGCTCGAGAAGGTGTGGGGCTTCGACCACCTCGGCGGCTCGCGTCTGGTCGACGCCTGTGTGCAGCGACTGCGCGCGAAGATCGAGAAGGAACCGTCGAATCCCCGCTACGTGCAGACGGTGCGCGGATTCGGCTACCGGTTCGGTCCCGTCGCATGAGGATTCGGCGCCCAGGGCTTCAGGCCCGGCTCACGGCGCTCGTCGCGGTGATCGCGCTGGTCGCGGCGGTAGCGACCTCCGCCGCGGTGTACCTGCAGGCGCGTGCCAACATCTTCTCGACCGCGCAGGACCAGATCCTGAACAGCTTCGCCGACACCCTCGACTCCGCGGTGCCCTGGATCGGAGAGCGTCCGACCCGACGAGAGCTGTCCGAGTTCAGCGGCCTCGGGGACGGGAGCGTGGCCTGGTCCGGCACCGTCCGCACCGACACGTGGCCCCTCGGCGTCCCTTCCCCACCAGCGGAACTACTGGCCCGCCTCGAGCAGTCGGAGCTACCGGTGTTCCAGCGCGTCGACAACGACGGCGCACCACTGTTCTACGTCGGTGGCCGCGTCGGGGATCCCGAGTTGCCCCTGGGCCGGCCGACGTTCGTCGCCGCCGTGTTCGGCCTGGGCGAGGCCCAGGCGCAGATCGATTCACTCGAACGCCGTGCGGCGGCGGTCGCGATCGTCGTCTCGGCGCTCGCCGCGTTGACCGGGCTGTGGACCGCGCGCCGACTCGTGCTGCCGCTGCGTCGACTCAACGCCGCCGCTGCGGCGCTCGTCCCGGGACGTCCCCGCCAGGAACTCACCGCCGGCGCCAGCCACGAACTGTCCGAGCTGGTCGCGACTTTCAACCGGTCCGCGGCCGAACTCGACCGCACCGTTGCCGATCTCGCTGCGAAGGAGGCCGACGCGCGACGTTTCGTCGCCGACGTCTTCCACGAGCTCCGCACGCCGCTCGCTGCGCTGGTCGCGGTCGCCGAGGTCCTCGAAGAGGACGCCGACTCGATGGCGCCGGACACCGCGCGTGCGGCCCGCATCGTCAGTCGGGGCACCGAGCGGCTGTCCCGCCTCACCGAGGACGTCATCGAGATCTCCCGGTTCGACAACGGACGGGCCGATCTCGTCCTCGAACCGCACGACCTCGTCGAGGTCGTGCGGGAGTCGTTGGCCACCCGTGGTTTCGGATCGCGCGCCCGGCTCGGGGCGGACGGAGCCGTCCCGTGCCGAGTGGACCGGCGCCGCATCGACATCGTCGTCGGGAACCTCGTGGCGAACGCCTTCGCGCACGGTCGGCCGCCGGTGACGGTGGCGGTGCGCACCGACGGCGACGACGCGGTGATCACCGTGACCGACCACGGCGCTCCGATCCCCGCGGAGGTTCGGGCGCACCTGTTCGAACGCTTCTACAAGGCCGACGAATCCCGCGGCCGCACCGACGGCAGCGGGATCGGCCTCGCCCTCGCCGAGGAGAACGTGACGCTGCACGGCGGAACCATCTCCGTGACATCGGGTTCCACGGGAAACACGTTCACGGTGCGGCTGCCCCGGGGGAACGGGCGGCAGGCGCTGGAACGACCTGCGTGCCGGGTCGGGGAGCGCACGGACACCGAATAGGCAGACACACCGTGGTTAGTTTTCTCGCCGCAAACGTTCGCACCGCCGCCTCGCCGTAGGCGTCCCGCTTGGCCAACCACTCGTCGTCGGACCGTCCCACCGGTCTCGATTCCGGGTAAATCTGCAGGAAGACTCGATACGGGGAGACCCGCATCCCGGACCGCTCGCAGCTCTCCACCCGGTTGGAGAAACAGGGTGTGGTGCACGCCACAAATGTGGGTTAGGGTAACGGCCGTTAGCCTGCGTCGTCGGCGGGTCGAAAAGAAGAAGGATGGTATTGCCGTGCAGTCATCGCTCGTCTCCCTGACGCCCATGGAGAGAGTCCGCATCGGGACCCCGGTGGCCGAGGCCGCCGCCCAGGAAGCGGATCTGCTGGGCGCGAAGCGTGTGTTCGTCGTGTGCAGCGGCACACTCAACTCGCAGACCGACGAGATCGCCCGCGTGAGAGAGGCACTGGGCGCTCGGTTCGTGGGACTGTTCGACGCGGTTCGGCCCCACGTGCCACGCGAGGACGTCATCGCCGCGACCCTGGCCGCCTCCGAGGTCGACCCCGACATGCTGTTGTGCGTGGGCGGCGGGTCGGCGACGGACCTGGCGAAGATCCTGGCCGTGACTCTGGAACACGGCGTTCGCGAGGTCTCCCAGATGGACGCCTATCACCTGCAGGTCAATCCGGACACCTCGGTGACGGCTCCCAGCTTCACGGCGCCGAGGATTCCGGTGGTGGTGGCACCCACGACCCTCGCCGGTGGCGAGTTCAACGCACTGGCCGGGTCGACGGACGAGAAGAGCAATGTCAAGGAGGGGTATCTGCATCCGGCGATGACCCCGAAGGCCGTGATCCTCGATCCGGCGCTCGCACGGCACACGCCGGAATGGCTGTGGCTCTCGACCGGGGTGCGCGCGCTCGATCACGCCTTCGAGACGCTCGGCTCCCTCGAGTCGAACGGGTACTACGACGGAATGGCGATGAATGCCATCCGGCTGCTCTCCGAAGGACTCGTCCGAGTGAAGGAGGACGCCGACGACGTGGAGGCCCGCCAGATGTGCCAGGTCGGTGCGTGGTCGTCGATGGTCGCGATCGTCGCGGGACTGGACATGGGTGTGAGCCATGCCGTCGGGCACGCCCTCGGTGGTTCGTTCGACGTGCCCCACGGCTACACCTCGTGCGTCATGGCGCCTTTCGCGCTCGAGTACAACCGTGAGGTCAACGAGCATCGCCAAGCGCTGATCAGCGCCTCGCTGGGCGCGCCGCAGACGCCCGCACACGAGTTGGCGGACACGCTCATCCGGCAACTCGGCATGCCGCGGTCGTTGGGTGAGGTGGGGTTGACCGAGAACGATCTCCACAGTCTGGCGACGTACACGTTCAAGGACATCTGGTGCGGGACCAACCCGAACCCCATCGCGGATCCGGACGCCCTGGTCCCCCTTCTACGGCGAGCACTCTGATCCGAGACGTGAATGCAGTCGGTCTCCCTCCGCGCGATGCGAAGGGAGACCGACTGCTTCGGAGGACATGGACCGGGGCCGCCGACCGGCCCGACCTCTCTACTGTCCGGGGCGGTGGCGCAGGATTCCGCCGACGATGTAATCCACGTAGGTGGTCACCAGCGCGTCGATGTCGTGATCGTCCCGGAGCCACCAGCTCACCCCGTTCATGAGGTCCAGCACGGCAACGGCCGCGCGGGCCGGGTCGTCGTTGTCGAACTCCCCGGCGCGAACCCCGGCGGCGATCACGTCACGCACACGTCGCTGGTAGTACTTGCGGTACTCGAGCACCCGTTCGCGGTGCTCCTCGGTGAGCGCAGACAGCTCTCGCAGGCTCACCAGGTGCTCGACCCGGTTGACCGCCAGGTGCCGCAGATGGACATCGATCAGCGCCGTGAGCCGCTCGGCCGGCGTTCCGGACTCTTCGAGGACCAGGAGATGTTCCTCGACAGGGACCTGGGTCATCTTGAGCGCGATCGCATAGAGGATCTCCTCTTTCGAGGTGAAGTGGTTGTACAGGCTCGCACCCTTGATCCCCACCGAATCGGCGATGCCCCGCATCCCGGCGGAGTGATACCCCTGCTCGGCGAAGTACTCGGCCGCGGCGGCCAGGATGGCGTCGCGTCGACTGGGAAGACCCACGAGTCCGGATCGACCGGATGCGGGCGTCGCACTGCCGTCGGGTTCGGTGTTCAGCGTTTCATTCCTTTGCATACATCCGGCGCAGTTCTCTCTTGAGCAGCTTGCCTTGGGCGTCCGTGGGCAGCTCGTCCACGATCATGATCGCCTTGGGGACCTTATAACCGGCGAGCTCGGTCTTGCAGTGATCTCGGAGCTCCTGGACGGAGAGGTCGCTGCCGTCGACTGCGACGACGAAGCCCGTGACCGCCTCGGACCAGTAGGGATCCGGAAGTCCCACGACGGCGGCCCGCGCCACCCCGGGATGCGTCTGCAGTACGCGCTCGACCTCCTGGGAGGATACGTTGTAGCCGCCCGTCTTGATCATATCCTTGCTGCGATCGAGGAAGAACATGTTGCCGTCGGCGTCGCGGCGCACGATGTCGCCCGTGCGGACCCACCCGCCGTCGAGCACCGCGGCCGTCTTCTCGGGATCCTTGTAGTAGCCCAGCATCACCGACGGTGTGCGGCAGAGTAGTTCGCCGCTCTCGGCCTCGTTCCCGTCGGCATCGACCACCTTGACCTCGAGGTGTCCGACCGGCTTGCCGATCCAGGTCGGATCCTGATCGGGAATGTCCTCGAGCCGCTTGAACCAGCCGACGGAACCCAGCTGCGTCAGCTCGGACTGACCCCAGTAGGTGCCCCACACCGACGCGGGTGCCGCGTCGTGCCAGGCATCCACCGTCCGCGGTGACACCTGGCCTCCGTAGGTCAGGCAGCGTTGGATGGTGCCCACGGTTTCGGGACCGAACCGTGGGTGTTCCGCGAGCGAGATGAAGAACGTCGGCGTCTGTGCCAGCACCGTGATCTGCTCCGTCTCGATCATCTGCAACGCGTCGGCCGGCGCGAGGCTCGCCGGAAGCACCAGGGTCGCACCGAGGAGCAGAAGCGATGTCAGGGAACCGATCCCGGCGATCGTGTGGAACGGCATAACGTACAGCCAGACGTCGTCGTCCAGGCACCTGAGCCCCCATGTGTAGGCGGGCGCAGTCGAGACCAGGTAATTGCGGTGGGGCAGCATGACGCCCTTCGGCGCCGCCTCGGTGCCGCTGGTGTACACGATCATGGCGAGGTCGTGCTCGTCCACGTCGCAATCCGGCTCGGTGGCCGGCGAGGACTCGAGGAGGTGCTCGAAACGGTGGCCACCGGTGTCGCGTCCGCCGTCGAGGACCACGACTTCGGGACGAGTCGTCAGGCCCGCCAGCGCCTCTTCGACGACCGGCAGGAACTCGGCGGCCACGACGACGGCCGCGGGCTCGAGATGCGCGAGCTGCTGGGACACTTCGCCGGGCCCGAAGAGGACATTGATCCCGGAGTACGCCGCCCCGATCTTGAGGGCACCGTAGTAGGCGATCACCGACTCCACCCGGTTGCGGGCCATCACCGCAACGCGGTCACCGCGGGAGACCCCCAGCCCGAGGAACATGTGGGCGGCTCGGTTGGCCCCCCTGTCGAGCGCCGCGTAGGTGGTCACCGTGCGTCGACCGTCGGAACGGTACGACACGATCGCAGTCTTGGACGGCCGGCTCTGCGCGTGGCGGCGGAGCTGGTCGCCCAGGGTCGCCCGACCCAGAGGTGATGCCTGGATCTGCGTGAGGGTTCGACCTTCGGCCATTGCGCTCACGGTGTTCATGCTGCCTCGCAGACGTCGACACCGGCAGCAGCAGGGACAGTCCGGGGCCGCCCCGCGCCGGCCTCACGGCACAGTCTCGGCCACCGCCGCAGATCGGTCGCCCACGCTTCGACACGTACCGACAGGTCCATGGTTCCTCACTTCCAAGACTTACCATCGTTAGTATGATGTGGCTCATACTCGCATCGGCGTCGCCCGTGGTCAAGCCTTGATTGCGGAGGTAGTGAACGGTTCGACCTTCAAGGTTTGCGAACAAACTAACTCGTGTTAGCCTCCGTCGCATGGCTAACTTCACTGACCCCGACCGCCTCCGTTCGGCGGTGCGACAGGGAAACGTTCCGACCATGCTCGCGGTGTTGCTGGAGTTGACCGCCGACGAGCGCTGGACGGGCCCCCGTTACCGACCCACCCGCAGCCGAGGCATGGACGACAACGCGACGGGAGGGCTTCCCGACGACGTCCAGTCCGAGATCCGGAGTGCACTGGTGGACGCCGTCGAACATTGGTGGGCGCTGGGCCGGCCCCCGCGGCGACGGTTGGACGACGCGGAGGTCGAACGGATTCTCGACCTCACCTGCGGTGAGACGGTGCCGTCGGATTTCGCGCCCATGATGGCGGAGATTGTCAACGGTCCACGGCCGGAACCCGTTACGAGCACGCCGGACGACCGCCTGCACGCGATCGTGATCGGAGCGGGCATCGCGGGGATGCTCGCCTCGGTCGAGCTGACCCGCGCCGGAATCCCCCACGTGATCGTGGAGAAGAACGACGAGGTGGGCGGTTCGTGGTGGGAGAACCGCTACCCGGGTGCCGGGGTCGACACACCGAGCCACCTCTACTCGATCTCGTCGTTCCCGCACAACTGGTCGACCCACTTCGGCAAGCGTGACGAGGTGCAGAACTATCTCGAGGACTTCGCCGCGGCGCACGACATCCGGCGGCATGTCCGTTTCCGGCACGAGGTGACGCGTGCCGAGTTCGACGAGTCGCGACAGTGCTGGCGCGTCACGGTGCGCCGGCCCGACGAGAGCTCGGAGCTCTGGGAGGCGCCGATCCTGATCAGCGCTGTCGGCCTGCTCAACCGTCCGAAGGTCCCCAACCTGCCGGGGATGGAGAGTTTCGGTGGGCGTCTCTTCCACTCCGCGGAGTGGCCCAGCGAGCTCGACGATCCGGAGGCGCTGCTGGGTAAGAAGGTGGGCATCGTCGGGTCGGGCGCCAGTGCCATGCAGATCGGGCCGGCCATTGCGGACCGTGTCGGATCGCTGACGATCTTCCAGCGTTCGCCGCAGTGGATCGCGCCGAACGACGACTACTTCGCGACCATCCCCGAGGACGTGCACTGGCTCATGGACCACGTGCCCGGCTATCGCGAGTGGTATCGGGCACGTCTGTCGTGGATCTTCAACGACAAGGTGTACCCGTCCCTCCAGGTGGATCCGGACTGGCCCGAGCCGAACGCCTCGATCAACGCGACCAACCACGGTCATCGCAAGTTCTACGAGCGCTACCTACGCGATCAGCTGGGTGACCGCACCGATCTGATCGCGGCCTCCCTGCCGGACTATCCCCCCTTCGGCAAGCGGATGCTGCTGGACAACGGCTGGTTCGCGATGCTGCGCAAACCCGACGTCACCCTCGTTCCGTTCGGTGTCGACGCCGTGACCCCCTCCGGCCTGATCGATTCGAACGGCGTCGAGCACGAGCTGGACGTCATCGTGATGGCGACGGGCTTCCACAGCGTGCGTGTTCTCCACCCGATGGAGATCGTCGGTCGCTCGGGTCGGTCCACCAAGGAGATCTGGGGTGAGCACGACGCCCGCGCCTATCTCGGCATCACCGTCCCGGACTTCCCCAACTTCTTCATCATGACCGGGCCGAACACCGGCCTCGGCCACGGAGGGAGCTTCATCACGATCCTGGAATGCCAGATCCGTTACATCATGGACGCTCTCGCGCTGATGCGGTCGGAGGGGCTCGGTGCACTCGAGTGCCGGACCGAGGTGAACGATCGCTACAACGAGGCAGTCGATCGTCGGCACGCACGCATGGTGTGGACACACCCCGCGATGGAGAACTGGTACCGCAATCCGGACGGCCGCGTCGTATCGGTACTGCCCTGGCGTATCAACGACTACTGGGCAATGACCAACAAGGTCGACCCTGCGGACTTCCGAACCGAACCCGCCCGTGCCGCAGCGGTTCCGGCCCCGGCCGGGCAGGGATGACGATGCCGCAGAGGACGGCCGCGCACGGCCACGACGGGCCGCTGGCGGGGGTCCGGGTGGTCGAGATGGAGGCCATCGGTCCGCTACTGCACGCGGGGCTGATGTTGGCGGACCTGGGCGCCGACATCGTGCGCGTCGTCCGGCCGTCGTCGAAAGCCTCCGACGACGGGATCGACGACGCCGATGCGGGGATGCTCCGGGGACGGACCGTGGTCACCGCGGACCTCACCAGCGACCGCGGCCGGCGCCGAGTGCGCAGCCTGATCGGCAGCGCCGACGTCCTGATGGAGGGTTCCCGGCCCGGCACGATGGAGAAGCTGGGCCTCGGCCCGGACGTCTGCCTGCAGGACAATCCGGGACTGGTCTACGGCCGGATGACGGGCTGGGGGCAGGAGGGCCCGCTGGCCCGGGAGGCCGGCCACGACGTGAATTATCTTGCGCTGTCGGGCGCGCTCGAACCGCTCGGCCCCGCGACCGGGCCACCGTCGCCGCCACTGAACTACGTCGCGAACTTCGGTGGGGGATCGATGTTCCTGCTCGTCGGCATCCTCGCCGCTCTGTGGGAGAGAACCCGGACCGGCCGGGGCCAGGTGGTGGATGCGGCCATGATCGACGGCGCCAGCTCGGTGACCGCGCTCGTCCGATCGTGGCAGCATGCCGGCCGTTGGTCGCCCGACCGAGGCACCAATCTCCTCGACGGATCGGCGCCCTTCTACCGCGCCTACGAGTGCGCCGACCACGGGTTCATGGCCGTGGGCGCCCTCGAGGATGTGTACTACGACCGATTCGTGCGCGGCCTCGGACTCGACCCGGCCGCACTACCCGACCGGTGGGACCGCTCGAACTGGAACGAGCTGGCGGAACGGTTCGACGGGATCTTCGCCTCTCGGGCGCGCAGCGACTGGACGGCGGCCTTCGAAGGAGCGAACGCCTGTGTCACACCGGTACTTTCACTGCAGGAGGCCACCCTTCACAGCCACGCAACCCACCGCGCGGCATTCACCGACACCGCCGGCTTCATGATGCCGGCGCCTGCCCCACGGCTGGGCTCGACGCGCGGTGCGGCGCCGCCGCCGCGCACCGAGGATCTGGATGTGGCACTGGCTCGATGGGATGGGCACGGCATGCGTTCGAACTCACCGGACAACGAATCGACAGGAGCATCATGAGCTTTCGCAGCCCCTATCCCGCAGTCCCGATCCCGAACCGGAGCGTCCACGACGTCCTGTTCGGTTCCATCGCGGATACCGACCTCGATCGTCCGGCTCTGATCGACGGCGCGTCCGGGACCGTCACCGACTACCGGACCTTGATCGGGCGGATCGACGCCGTGGCCGGCGCCCTCGCGGCCCGTGGCGTGGGGGTCGGTGACGTCGTCGCCCTCCTCTCACCGAACTCGCCCGACTTCGCGGCCGTGTTCCACGGCATCCTCCGGGCCGGTGCCACCGCCACGACTGTCAACGCGCTCTACACCGCGGCGGACATCCGCGGACAGCTCGCGGACTCGAAGGCGCAGTGGCTGTTCACGGTCTCGGCGCTGCTTCCTCAGGCAACGGAGGCAGCCGCCGCCGTCGGCCTTCCCGCCGATCGTCTGGTCGTGATCGACGGTGCGCCGGGACACCCATCCCTGAGCGACCTGCTCGCCGAGGACGTGCCCGCTCCCGACGTGTCGTTCGACCCCGCCACGCATCTGGCGGTGTTGCCGTATTCCTCGGGGACCACCGGCCGACCCAAGGGCGTAATGCTCACCCACCGCAACCTCGTGGCCAACGTGCTCCAGATCGAGGCGCCGATCGAGATCACCCCGAACGACCGGATTCTCGCGGTTCTGCCGTTCTTCCACATCTACGGAATGACCGTGCTGCTCAACGCCGCCCTGTACAACCGGGCGTCACTGGTGACGATGCCCAAGTTCGAGCTACCGGAGTTCTTGCGAATCGTCGCGGAGCAGCGCTGCACCTACGTGTTCGTCGCCCCGCCGGTCGCCGTGGCACTGGCGAAACATCCGCTCGTGGAAGAGTTCGACCTCTCCAGCGTGCACACCGTGTTCTCCGGCGCGGCGCCGCTGGACCGGGCGCTCGGCGAGGCGGTGAGCGCCCGGCTCCACTGCAAGGTCCGCCAGGGTTACGGCATGTCCGAGATGAGCCCGGTCAGCCACGTGATCCCGTTCGACGGGGACGACGTTCCGCTCGACTCGGTGGGACCGACACTCGCCGGCATGGAGTGCAAGCTCGTCGACCCGAACACCGGGGAGGAAGTCGACTACCCCATCGGAGAGGGCAACTCCGAACCCGGCGAACTGTGGTGCAAGGGACCCAACGTCATGCTCGGCTACCTCGGCAACCCGCAGGCCACCGCCGACGCGCTCGACGCGGACGGCTACCTGCACACCGGAGACATCGCGACCGTCGACGCAGCCGGCAACGTCACGATCGTCGACCGCTTGAAGGAACTGATCAAGTACAAGGGCTACCAGGTGCCACCCGCCGAACTCGAGGCACTCCTGCTGACCCACCCGCAGATCGCCGACGCGGCCGTCGTCGGGGTCCTCGACGCCGACGGCGAGGAGGTGCCCAAGGCGTTCGTCGTTCGCCAGCCGGGTGCCGCGCTCACCGAGGAGGCGGTGATCGACTTCGTCGCTCGACGTGTCTCGCCGCACAAGAAGGTGCGGCAGGTGGAGTTCATCGAGATCGTCCCGAAGTCGGCCTCCGGCAAGATCCTGCGCCGAAACCTGCGTGCGACCACGTCCTGACCCACCGCTGGACGTGACTCGGGCCCGCGCGTGCGGTCTCGACAGACCTGGCGGCGTCAGCTGCCCACGAACGCCGCGAGCGACCCGAGGTCGAGCAGCACGGCCGATCCGCTGCAGGACAGCCCGAACGTCGCGGAGGAGACGGGCGCCGACCACTCCGAACCGAGTCCGGTGTCCAGCGACGCCGACGACGCCGATCCGGTCGCGGTGCAGTCCTGCGGCTCGGACGTCGACACATCCGTCGGTGGCGTCGCCGGTGTGTCGGCGGGCGCGCCCCATGCCGGTGCCGCGAGGGCCGCCATCGCCGCGAGGGCGCACGCAGGCGCCGCGAACCGTCCCACGACCGAAGCTCGTCTACCGATCCCCACGGGCACTCCTCGTCCAACGGTCGGATGTGATGCGGCGGGACGCGGCGGGCACTGCGCCGCCGCACGCCCGCCGGCACCGGCATCATCCCGTGTCCGCCGCGCCGATGTCGGATATCGGGCGAATTCCCCGGATCAGCGCGTGATGCTGCGCAGCAGGTCGTTGAGGTGCGTGCACGTGTGCGGTCCACGGAAGCCGCGGCGCACGTCCGCCTCGACGTCCGTGATCGCGGTCCCGACCAGTCGTCCGGCGCTGGCCACGGCGCCCGGACAATCGAGCCACGGCAACACCCGAGGCGTCGCCGTCGCCTCCCGGACGACGCCCGTCGCGGCGTCGACGGCCGCCGTGAGTTCGTACTCGTGGATCACCGTCTCGACCCCGTCGGCGCGGACGTAGGTGTCTCGGAACATCGCGTCGAAACGCAGCTCGCCGTTCTCGGTCCACCGGTCGATCCTGCGACGACGTCGCATCGCGTGGATCCCCAGGGCGGGCGGTGTGCGCCCGAAGGCGTCGTCGAGGGGCGGTGCGACGGGTCCGTCCGCGACCGGACTGTGCCCGCGCACGGCGATCGTGGTGATGAGCGCGCCGCCGTCGACGTAGCCCGCGCACTGGTCGCCCACCGGAACGTAGCCGGTGCCACCCACGGCAGCGTGTGGATCCAGCGCGCGTTCGGCCGACACGGCGTGACCCGAGATCAACGTGCCCAGTGGCACGTCGTCGAGCAACTGGGCCAGCGGTGCACGCACGTCGGCGGCACCATCCGCGACCGCGGCGTCGACCCGCCCCCGGAACCCTGCGATCGCCGACGCCCCGACGAGAGTTGCGAGTTCCGGCACAGCGGGCGACGTGCGGATGCGGGTGAGGGTGCGACCGTCGTGATAGTCCACGACTGCCTCGAGGTCGGCCGCGTCCCGCACCGACTCCACGGCGCGCGCGTCGATCTCGAACTCCCACGCCCGCCCGCTCAATCGGAGCATGCCTCCGGCACCGTCCGGCCGCGACAGGTCGAGACGAGTGACCAGCCTTACCGAATTCGATCGAGCGACCGGCACATCGGCACGGGGCGCCCGCACGGCACCGTGCAGTGCGGGATCCGGAGCGGTCTCGGTCATGGGATCGACCGTGCCCCATGACGTACGCGGCGATCAAGTGCAGGTCTCATCGGGTGGAAGTAGAGGGTAGCCAATGTCCGGTGTGGCGCAATTTGCAATGATCGTGCGGAAGAGGTTTGTGGAGAGAAGTCTCGAAGCCCGCCGCGTCGCGGGAATCGTGCGAACCGGAGCCGGGGGGTGGTTTCCAATGAGAGAGCGCCGGCAGAACGGCATTACAGGTCCGATGCCGAGCCGCAGTTCGGCATGGGCTCCGGCCCGGAAGCGACTTCTCGCGCGCCTGGACCGGAACTCGCCGATCACGGTGATCCGCGCGCCGCGGGGCTTCGGCAAGATCAACCTCCTCGTGTCGTGGCTCGAGTCCGCCAGATCGGAATATCGTGCAGTGCTGTGGATTTCCGCCCCTGCGGAGACCACCACGTCGGAGGAGTTCTGGCGGTCCGCGATCGAGCGAATCCGTGCGGCGGGCATCATTGCGGGAGAGACCGATCCGTCGCCGGACAACACGTCGGCAGCAGAGCAGGTCCGGGAGTATCTCGCCCACTGCGGAGCGCCGGTACTGCTCGTACTCGTTCGTATCGATCTGGTGCACGACGTCCGTATCGAGGACGAGATCCTGCATCTTCTCGACCGGTGCCACAACGTCAACATCGTCGCCACCGCGTGCGACAGATCGCTGTTCGGGGACCCCGTCGTCATGGAGCCCACGCACGAGCTGATCCTGGCGCGCGACCTGCTCTACACCCGCGAGGACGCGGAGGAGCTGTTCGCTCACGCCGAAATATCGCTCGAGCCGGGCGAACTGGACTACATCCGCACTCGGACCGGAGGACTGCCGGCCCTGATGCGCATCGCGGTCGTCGTCACGAAGAATCTCCCCGACTCCCCGGAACGCCGGGAACTCCTCGCGCACCGCCTCGACAGCACGATCGCCCGATACGTGCAATCGACTGTGCTCGAACATCCTTCGATTGACGAAAGCCGCGACTTCGTCATCACCGTCGCCACCGCGCGCGTCATCACGGAGGAGATCGCTCGGCTGCTGACCGGCGCCGACGACACCGTGCGACGGCTCGAGATTCTCGAATCCGCCGGAATCGTCAACCATTGCGAGACAACGGTCGAGGACGCCTGGGAGTTCGCGCCGGCCGTCCGCGACTGCCTGCTCGCGGCACAGGCGCAGGTGGGCATCGACCGCGACGAGAGACTCACGGTCCTGGCGCGCCACGAGGTGCAGCGCGGGAACATCGCGTCGGGACTCGGGTACGCGGTCGAGGCGAAGGACTGGGACTTCGTGCTCGATCTGATCTCCGATCACTGGGTGAGACTGATCGACAGCCACTTCGGACTACTGCGGTCGACGCTGAGCGGCCTGCCGGAAGAACACCTCGACGCCCACCCCGCCATCAAGGCCGGACGCGACCTGTTCATCCTCCTGGGCGCCCAGCCGACCATCCCCGCCGACGCGCTGCCCAGCCGGCCCGCAGCGCTCGAGCAACTCGGCACCACCGAGAAGGCGCGCGACGCCCTCAGCGTGGGCTGCGTCCAGACCCTGATGCTCCGCCTCGGCGGTGAGCACGAACGCGCCGCGGAAATGACCCGCCGGCTCACCCATCTGGTCCGCGGCGCGCTCGACACCCGCCCGGACGACATCGCCGACCAGTTGCCGGTGATGCGCCTCCAGTGGGGAATCACGTACGAACTCGCCGGGGCATTCGCGGAATCGGCGGTGGAGCTGCGGCTCGCACACCGTGGCGCGTTGGCGCAGGGAGTCGACTTCGTGGCCCGCAACGCGGCGGGCAACTCCGCGATGAACTGGGCCGTGACCGGCGAACCGCGGCGCGCCGAGGAATGGATCGAGCTCGAGAACGCACATCCCGATCCCGACGGCTGGCTCGAGCCGATGGTCAAGGTGGGCGGACTCGTGGCCCGCACCCTGGTGGCACTCGACCGCCTCGACATCGCGGCCGCCGATCACTGGCTCGACGAACTGGGCGAGGCGTCCGAACGCGAGGAGCTGTGGCCTTTCGTCACTTTGGCCCACTGCCGGCACGCCCTCGCGACCGGACAGGCGTACGCCGGTATGGCCGTCCTGCAGCGCGCGATCGCGTCCCACGCCGCGAGGCTCCGCCCGGGATCGAAGGTCGCGTCGCTGACGTCGGCGCTCGAGATCGAACTCCGCCTGGCCCTCGGCGAGGGCAACCGCGCCCTGTCTATGCTCGCCGAACGCGAACTCACCGAGCCGATCCTGCTGATCCCCGCCGCGCGCGCTCACCTGCTCACCGGCAAGCCGGCGACCGCGCTCGCACTGTGCCGCAAATGCGACTGGTTCAGCTATCCGTTCACCCGCAGCCAGCTCGACGCCCTGCTGATCGAGACCGCTGCCCACCACGCGCTGGGCGAGCACGCCGCGGCCGCCCGGTCGTGGGCGCAAGCGACGGCGATCGCGGACCGGACCGGACTGCTCGGAATGCTCGCGACGGTCCCCCGGGCGCTGCTCGCCGACCTGGATGCGGCGGCACGGACCCCGTCGAAGGCCGTGGCCGCGCTGCTCGCGACCGACGCCCGCGAGGTGTACCCCGCGGCCGTCCACCACGTGGAACTCACCGAACGTGAGCGTGCGGTCCTCGCCGAACTCGCGCGCGGCCTGTCGACACTCGAGATCGCCCGCACGCTCTTCGTGTCGACCAACACGGTCAAGAGCCAGTTGCGGACGCTGTACCGGAAGATCGACGCGCACTCGCGCGACGAGGCCCTCGAGATCGCGTATCGGACCGGCCTGATCGACTGAGGCCGATCCGCCGCGCGGCGTGCCCCGGCCCTGATTCAATCGGGTATGCCTGACACCATCGGGCGTCCGACCGGATCCCGGGCGACGCTGATCCTGGCGACACTGTCGGCAGGACAGTTCCTGATGACACTCGACAGTTCGGTGATGAACGTGTCGATGGCGATGGTCGCGTCGGACCTCGGCACCACGATCACCGGGATCCAGACGGCGATCACGCTGTACACGCTCGTGATGGCGACACTGATGATCACCGGCGGGAAGATCGGCAGCATCATCGGTCGTCGGCGGGCGTTCGGCATCGGTCTCGTCGTCTACGGTGCGGGCTCGCTGACCACCGCCCTGGCCCCGAACCTGGGCGTGCTCCTGCTGGGGTGGTCGGTGCTCGAGGGTCTCGGTGCCGCCCTCATCATGCCCGCGATCGTCGCCCTCGTCGCGGCCAACTTCCCGCCCGAGAAGCGTTCGAGCGCCTACGGACTGATCGCCGCCTCGGGCGCCGTCGCGGTGGCCGCCGGTCCGCTGATAGGCGGCGCGGTCACCACGTTCGCGTCGTGGCGGTACGTGTTCGCCGGTGAAGTCGTCCTCGTGATCCTGATCCTGCCGGTGCTGCGCCGGATCGAGGACGCCCCGCCGGCGCGAGCCCGGCTCGACCTGGTCGGCTCGCTGCTGTCCGTCGCGGGCCTGGGCCTGGTCGTGTACGGCGTGCTGCGGGCCGGCGAATGGGGATGGCTGCGCAGCCGACCCGGCGGTCCCGAACTGCTGGGCCTGTCCCCGGTCGGCTGGCTCGTGCTGGCGGGCCTGCTGGTGATCTACGCCTTCACCCGCTGGGAGGCGCGCCTGACGCACCGCGGTGGCGAACCGTTGCTCGACACCCGGCTGCTCGCCAACCGGCAACTGTCCGGCGGACTGACGATGTTCTTCGCACAGTTCATGATTCAGGCCGGCGTGTTCTTCACCGTCCCACTGTTCCTGTCGGTCGTCCTCGAACTGACCGCGCTACAGACGGGCGTGCGCCTGCTCCCGCTGTCGGTCGCGCTGCTCCTGACCGCGGTCGGGATACCGCGGGTGTGGCCGCGCGCGAATCCGCGCCGCGTCGTGCGGGCGGGGCTCGCGTCGATGACCGTCGGCATCGGGATCCTGGCCGCGGGCATGGACCCCGGCGCCAACGCCGGGATCGTCGCGGTCCCGATGCTGCTGATGGGTCTCGGGCTCGGCGCGCTCGCGTCCCAACTCGGCGCGGTCACCGTCTCCGCGGTGCCCGACGCGCGCAGCGCCGAGGTGGGCGGCCTGCAGAACACCGCGACCAACCTCGGCGCTTCGCTCGGCACCGCGCTCATCGGTTCCGTGCTGATCGCGACATTGAGCGCCTCGATCGTCGCCGGAATCCAGGACGACCCCCGCGTACCCGACACCGTCCAGGAACAGGCCACCACGGAACTCGCCAGCGGCGTCCCGTTCCTCAGCGACACCCAACTGTCCGGGGCTCTCGATGCCGCCGGAGTGGATCGGACGGTCGCGGACGCGGTGGTGTCGGCCAACACCGACGCCCGCCTGCAGGCATTGCAGGCCGCACTCTGGGTCGCGGCGCTGCTGACGGTAGCGGCGCTCTTCGCCAGCGGACGCATCCCCCGGACGTCGGTCGGCGACGACGGCGGTCAGCCCTGAACCCTCGTGTCCCGTCCCGTCGCCCGTCCTGCCCGTCAGGTTCGGCGAATGTGCGGCGCCGGAACCCCGATCAGCAGGCGCCGGGCCGCGTCCCAGGCCTGGCGGACCACTGCGGCCACGGCCTCGGTCTCGGTGCCGAGCACCCGGAGCCACACCCCGCAGTCCTCCGGGAGGATGCTCACGCCCGCCTCGATGCCGTCCGTCGGGCCCTCGATCGCATCGTGCAACACGTCGGCGAGGGCACGGGCGTGCGCGAGCGGAGTGACCACGTACAGCGTGCCCATCACGTCGTGGTCGCCGAACACCGCAGGCCCGGTGACGCCGCCGTCCGACGGCTGCAGCCGGATCGTGTCGACCGCCAGTAGCACGCCGTCGGGTCGGACGACCTCGAGATCCGACGCGAACACGTCGTACTCGTGCTTCTCGTCCCGGGCCAGGCGTCCGGCGAGCACCGTCTCCCCGAGGATCACGGTGGCGGACGGATCGACGGTCACCGTGGTGCGCTGGTGCAGGCGCGCCCCACCGAACGGGATCAGCGGTTCGGGAAGATACTCGACGAAGGCGCCGGCACCCGCCCGCAACGTCACCGTCTGCGTCGCGTAGTCGGTGTCCATCCGCTGCACCTTCGTCGAGGCCTGCGTCGTCAGATGCACGGACGTGTCCGGGCCGCAGTCGATGTCGAGCCTCATACGATCGCCCTGGACCAGCCCGCCGCCGGTCGACATCAAATACACCACCGGCAGGTCGGGACGTTTCGGGTCGACGTACAAGGGCCGCATGATCTGCAGTGGCGGCTGCTGCCGGTGCTGCGACAGCTCGGTCCGGCCACCGATTCGGACGAATCCGAGCTCGAGGACGCCGTCCTTGCCGGGGCTGCCGGCAGGCAGCGTCTCGGGGGTTCCCGCGTAACCGGCCACGATCTCCGGGACGTCGCCGTTCCCGTCCCCGGTCACGGTTGCTTCCTGAACGTGTCGAGGAAGTCCGCGATGGCATCGAGCCCCTGTCCGGTCAGGCAGTTCGTCAACTGCACCGGACGACCGTCGCGGACCCGGTACGCGTCGGACTCCATGACGTCCACGTCGGTGCGGACGTACTGCGCGATGTCGATCTTGTTGATCACCAACAGATCCGACTCGGTGATGCCCGGCCCCCGCTTGCGTGGCATCTTCTCCCCCTCGGCGGTGTCGAGCACGAACAGGAACAGATCGACCAGCACCGGACTGAACGTCAGTGTCAGATTGTCGCCGCCGGACTCGTAGAGGAGTGTGTCGACGTCCGGAAACTGTTCCAGCAGTTCGGCGCCCGCGGCGAGGTTCATCGTCGGGTCGTCCCGCACGGCGGTGTGCGGACACGCTCCCGTCTCCACGCCCACGACGCGTGCCGGATCGAGGATCCCGTCGAGCGTGCGTCGGACGTGCTCGGCGTCCTCCTGTGTGTAGATGTCGTTGGTGATCACTGCCGGACGGCGCCCCCGTGCAGTCAGCACCGGGACGAGCGCCTCGATCAGTGCGGTCTTGCCCGAGCCCACCGGGCCACCGATCCCGACCCGCAGAACGTCGGTCATGTCTTCTCCTTCCTCTGGTGTCAGCTGACGAACAGGCGGGCGTCGGCCCGCTCGTGTCCCGCCGACATCACGTCGGCGACGGGAGTGCACCCGCCGAGGTCGTTCAGGTCGCGGCGCAGCGCGGCCGCGGTGACCTCCCCGATCACCGGGGCGGCGTCGGCGAGGATTCGTTGCGCTCGAATGTGATCGGTTAGCCGCAGCCGCAGCGCGGCACCCACCAGGCTGGCGGAGAACGCGAACAGATCACCGGCCACCGCCTGCGCGACATCCACCCCGCACGCCGCCGCGACCACCCCGGTGACCACCGGCTGTGTGCCGGGGGAACGCTTCGCGGCGACGTCCTCGCCGAACCGCTCGATCTCGGGACGGCCGAACGTCTCGCGCGCGACCGCGAGCATCTGGTGGCCGGTCCGGGTACAGGCGCGCCGCAACTCGCGGTTGAGCTTGGTGGCGTGCAGGCGTCGGTCCACTCGGTGCAGCGCCTCACGATCCCCGTCCCGAACAGCGTTGTGCGCGAGCGCCAGTGCCGTCGCGTCGGCGGGACCGACCGAATGCCGCAACAGATCCGCCAGCAGGTCCGGAAGCGTCGCCGGCGTCACCGACCCCGTCTGCGCGTAGCCCTCGAGGCCGTGCGAGAGCGTGTAGAACCCGGCGGGGAACGCCGAATCGGTGAGTTGCAGTGTCACGAGCAGAGCCGCCACGTCGGTCATGCCGGCCTCACACGATGTAGAACAGTTGGGTGAGCGGAAGGCGTTGCGCCGGAGCGATCGTGACAGTCTCACCGTCTGCGCGGACGTGGTAGGTGTCCGGATCGACGGTGATGTGCGGCGTCCCCGTGTTGCGCACCATGTCCTTCTTGCCGACCGAACGGCAGCCGCGCACCGCGACCACCGGGCTCTGCAGACCCAACCTCTCGGGCACACCGGCGTCGAGCGCCGCCTGCGATACGAACGTCAGCCGGGTCGCGCGCATCGCCGCACCCAGCGCACCGTACATCGGGCGGTACCGCACCGGCTGCGGCGTCGAGATCGAGCCGTTGGGGTCGCCCATGACCGACCAGCAGATCAGGCCGCCCTTGAGCACGAGACTCGGCTTGGCGCCGAACGAATGGACCGGCCACAGCACGATGTCGGCCAGCTTGCCGGGCTCGAGGGAACCCACGTGGTCGGCCACACCCGCCGCGAGCGCCGGATTGATCGTGGTCTTCGCGACGTACCGCAGGATCCGGTTGTTGTCGTTGCGCGACGAACCGTCCGGCGCGGTGTCCTCGGGCAGCGAACCCCGCTGATCCTTGCAGTGATGGGCGGTCTGGATCGCGCGCGTCCACGTCTCGCCCACCCGGCCCATCGCCTGCGAATCGGACGAGAAGATCGAGATGACGCCGTCGTCGTGGAGCACCGTCTCCGCTGCGATCGTCTCCGCCCGCACCCGCGAATCCGCGAACGAGACGTCCTCGGGGATGTCGTGCCGCAGGTGGTGGCACACCATCACCATGTCCAACAGTTCGTCGACCGAGTTCACGGTGTACGGCAGTGTCGGATTGGTCGACGCCGGAAGCACGTTCGGCTCACCGGCGATGCGCAGGATGTCCGGGGCGTGGCCGCCGCCCGCGCCCTCGGTGTGGAAGGTGTGGATGGTCCGGCCGTCGATCGCAGCGAGCGTGTCCTCGTAGAATCCCGACTCGTTGAGGGTGTCGGCGTGGATCGCCACCTGCACGTCCATGTCGTCGGCGATCCGCAGCGCGGCATCGATCGTCGCGGGCGTGGCGCCCCAGTCCTCGTGGATCTTGATCCCGCACAGTCCTGCTGCGACCTGCTCGGCCATCGCCTCCGGCAACGACGTCGCCTTCCCCAGCAATCCGACGTTCACCGGCAGCTCCTCGACGGCCTGCAACATCCGGCCGATGTGCCACGGGCCCGGTGTGCAGGTGGTGCCCTTGCTGCCGTCGGCAGGACCGGTGCCACCGCCGATCATCGTGGTGACGCCGTTGGTGAGCGCCTCCTCCACCTGCTGTGGCGCCAGGAAGTGGACGTGGGTGTCGACGGCGCCGGCGGTCGCCACCAGGTGCTCGCCCGAGATCACCTCGGTGCCGGGACCGATCACCAGTCCCGGGCTCACCCCGTCCTGCGTACGCGGGTTGCCTGCCTTGCCGATACCGACGATGCGCCCGGCGCGCACACCGAGGTCGCCCTTGACGACCCCGAGCACCCCGTCGAGCACCACCACGTTGGTGATCACCAGGTCGAGAGCCCCGGACGCGGCGGTCGCGGCGGGGTCCTGCGCCATGCCGTCGCGGACGGCTTTACCACCGCCGTACACGGCCTCGTCACCGAAGGCACCGGCGTTGCAGTCGCGTTCGACCTCGACCACGAGGTTCGTGTCTGCGAGCGTGAACCGGTCGCCGACGGACGGGCCGAACAGGTCGACATACGTGCGTCGCGGCAGAACGGCCGGCTCGGGCTCGCGGCGGTCCGCCGCGCAGTCGCCGTCCGAATCGTCGGCGGCGGAGAGGAATCCACGCTCGACCGCACGCCGGAACGCTCCGGAACGGATGTCCGGGTCGTCGAGCGGCGCTACGTGGTCACCACCGTCGTGGACCAGCCCGGCGAACCCAGCGAGCTCACGGGTGCCGCCGAACTCGCACAGCGTGACGGTGCGGGTGTCTCCCGGTTCGAACCGGACCGCCGTACCCGACGCGATGTCCAGGTGCATCCCGTACGCCGCCGCCCGGTCGAACCGAAGTGCGCGGTTGACCTCGAAGAAGTGGTAGTGCGAGCCCACCTGCACCGCGCGGTCGCCGATGTTCGACACGGTGACCACAACTCGCCGGCGCCCGACATTGAGGGGCACCGGTTCGTCGGCGTACAGGTACTTCGCTCCCTCCGTCATGTGGTGTCGTGTCCTTTCCTGCGGGTTCTACCCGCCGCTGCGAAAAACGAACGAAGAAGCCGACTCCCGGATACCCGGGAGTCGGTCAGAGGTGTTCGGTGGTATCTGTCTGTCTGTCTAGTGGCCGTGACCGTGGCCGTGGCTTCCGCCGGGACCGTGGCTGTGGGCGAAGCCGTGCCCGTGCTCTGCGCTCAGTCCGTCTGCGATTCCGTCGTGCCCGTGCGCCAGATCATGCAGGGCATCGGCCACCCGGGCCTCGACAAGCTCGCGCAACGCCGCGCCGGTCAGTAGTGGGCCGCCGTCGGCGACCCCGGACGGAAGCGCCGGCCCCGAGCCGAGCCACGCCGGCAGGACGGCGATCTGCCGGGCACCCAGTCGACGACATCGGTCGATACCGTCGTCGAGGTCGGGGTCCCCGCCCGACAGAGCCACCTCCACCAGCGCCGAGGGACCGAATTGCCGCACCAGCCGGGCGATTCGGAACAGCTCGGCGTCCTCGAACGGGGAGCCGGTCGGTGCGACGACCAACAGCGCGTCCGACGACGCGGCCGCGGCCCGGCCGCGCAACCAGCCGACCAGGTGGTCTGCCGTCCCCAGCGGGGACGACAGCACGAGGGGAGGCGAATTCGATTCCCTGCGTGCCCAACTCGAGGCTCGGGCTGCGTCGGCCACCAGACCGGAGTCCCGTCCCAGGGTCATCGGCACGACACATACCGGGTCGGTGGACGCCGCCCGCGCGGTGTCGATCGCGGCGGTGAGGGCGCGGCCACCTGCGACGACAGTCCAGTCGGGCGAGACGGTTTGCAGGTAGGCGGGGTCGGGACACTCGTGTCCGCACACGAGGATCACGTTCACGGCGGCCACGTGCTCATCCACCGATCGGGTCGTGACACGACACCAACTTGGTGCCGTCGACGAAGGTGGCCTCCACCTGCACGAGCTGGGTCATCTCACGCACGCCGGGCATGACATCGCTGCTGGTCAGCACCTGTCGACCCAGCTGCATGCACTCCGCGACGGTCCTGCCGTCACGAGCACCCTCCACGACCGCCTCGCTGATGAGCGCGACAGCCTCGCCGTGATTGAGTTGCAGCCCCCGGTCACGACGACGACGCGCGAGATCGGCAACGACGTGGATGTACAGCTTGTCCATTTCGCGCGGACTGAGGTTCATGGCGAGCACTGTCCGTTCTCATCCCGAGGGATGTCTCGTTGGTGGGTGCCGCGAACCAGGGGGAGCGAGCGGAACGATCCGTCGCGAGCGCGTGCAGCAGCTTCATTCCTGGAATCTGGCGGTGCCCAACATCTTACAGACTCGCGCCGAGCTATCAAGCTCGGCCCGTTCCGAGGGAAGAGCCTGCCGAGAGGGGTACCCGTCACCACCCTGCGTTCGGAATGTGGCCGTACCGAGTCGAATTCGACGATCCGACTTGCGCGGCACTGCTACCTTCTCATCTGAACAGCCGCACATATGTCGGTCTCGTTCCCCCTTCTCCACGTCCACCCTCGGGAGGATCATGAAACTCGTTCCAGCTCTTTCTCTTTTCTCACTCGTACCGATTGCCCTAATCGGATGCACCGCGCCGGCCTCGCCTCGGGCCGACGGCGGCACCGCACTCGTCCTCGCCGACGGCTACGAGCTGGGCAACTACAACCCCGTCGCCGGCTTCGGCGAGGCGGGCGAGGCCAAGGTGTACGACGGCTTGGTCCGGCTTTCCGGGGGCCGGGACTCCGGTATCCCGGCGCTCGAGCCCGCGCTCGCAGCCGAGATGCCGGTTCCCGACGCCGACGCGAAGGTGTGGACCGTCCGGATCCGCGACGGCGTCCGATTCACGGACGGCACGACGTTCGGACCCGAGGATGTCGTCGCCACCTACCGCGCGATTCTCGATCCCGCGTCGGCGTCGCCGCTGGCCACGTCGTACGACATGCTCGAGTCGGTGCAGGCCACCGGCCCCGACACCGTGGAGTTCCGGCTCGCCTATCCGTACTCGCCGTGGCCCACCAAGCTGCTGCTCGGGATCGCACCGTCCGAACGGCTGACCGGCGGCCTGGCCGAGCAGTCGCCGCTCAACAGCGCACCGGTGGGCACGGGCCCCTACCAACTGGTGTCGTTGCGGGCCGACCAGGCCGTGTACGCGGCCAACGAGGACTACTGGGACGGTGCCCCGCAGGTGAAGAGGCTCACCGTGGTGTACGTGCCGGACGACAATGCCCGTGCCCAGCGGATGGCGTCCGGCGAACTCGACGGCGCCAACCTTCCGCCGCTCCTGGCGAACACGTTCGCCGACCGCGACGGGTACGAGGTGGTCGCCAACACGTCCGCGGACTGGCGCGGCGTGACGCTGCCCGCCGACAACCCGGTCACCGCCGATCCGGCGATGCGCACGGCACTCAACCTCGCGGTGGACCGGGAGGCGATGGTCGAGAGCATCCTCGCCGGGCACGGACGGGCCGCGTCCACCCCGGTGCCGGAGGTGTACGGCGACGCCTACGAGCCGAGTGCCGTATTCCCGTTCGACCGCGTCCGGGCGGAGCAGATCCTGTCCGACGCAGGCTGGGTGCCGGGCCCCGACGGGGTGCGCGTCAGGGACGGGGCCCGCGCCGAGTTCACCGTCATGTACTTCCCGCAGGACACGCTGCGCCGGGACCTGTCGCAGGCGTTCGCCTCCGACGCATCGAAGATCGGGGTGCGGGTGAACGTCGAGGCCGTGGACCGCAGCGTCTTCCCCGACCAGCTCACCGCCAAGGCCGGGCTGCTCGGCGGGGGCGACCTTCCGTACGACCCGGACACCCAGCTGTACTCGACGCTGCACTCGTCGTACGCGCGGCCCGGTGTCGGCAGCGGCTACGACAACGCCTCGAACTACGTGAATTCGCGGATCGACCGTGCCCTCGACGACGCCCGCCGCAGCGTCGACGCGGCCGCGCGCGCCGTCGACTACCGCGCGGTGCAGACCGCGTACGTCGCCGATCCCGGTTACGTGATGCTGGTGTTCCTCGATCACACCTACGTGGTGCGCGACAGCGACTGGACCGGATCGGCGCCGATCCTCGAGCCGCACAGCCACGGCGTCGGCTGGGGACCGTGGTGGAACCTGCGGGAGTGGACCCGCCCGTGACCCCGACACCCGCCCGGATGGCATTGCGCCGGGCCGCCTTCGCGGTGCCACTGCTCGTCGTGGTGTCGGCGGCGCTGTTCGCGCTGGCGTCCCGCTCGCCGTTCGACCCTCTGGCCGGCTATCTCGGCGACCGCTACACGACCACCAGCGACGCCGACCGCGCCCGCCTCGCCGACGAACTCGGCCTGCACGATCCGTGGTGGGCTACGTACGGGCACTGGGTGCGCGGGCTGCTGTCCGGCGACCTCGGAGTCTCCCGCAGCTTCGGGCAGCCGGTTGCGACGGTGATCGGCGAGCGGCTGCCGTGGACCCTGCTGCTCACCTGCCTCGGGCTCGGCCTGGCGATCGTGGCGTCGTTCGTGCTCGGCGTGTGGTCCGGCGCGCGCCCGGGCGGCCCGGTGGACCGGCTGGTGACGCCGCTCGCCCCGGTCGTGCAGGCCACCCCGCCGTTCGTGCTCTCCCTCGGCGCGGTCGCGGTGTTCGCGCTCTCGCTGGGATGGCTGCCCGTCGCCGGTCTCACCGACGCCGGAACGGACCCGACGTTCGGCCAGGTGTCCGAGCACCTCGTGCTGCCGGTGACCGTGCTGGCGGTCTCGCAGGTGCCGTGGCTGGCGATGTCGGTGCGGCAGTCGGTGCGCGACGCCATCGGGTCGGACGCCGTCCGCGGCGCCCGGGCCCGCGGCATCCCCGAACGGACGATCCTGCTGCGGCACGTCGTCCCGGTGTCGCTGGGCCCGTTCGTGTCGGTGATCGGTCTGCGGCTGCCGGAGATCATCGTCGGCGCCGCGATCGTCGAGGAGGTGTTCTCGTGGCCCGGGATCGCCGGCGCCGTCGTCACCTCCGCGCGTGAACTCGACTTCCCGCTTCTCGCGGCGCTCACCGTCGGCACGACGCTCATCGTGCTGATCGGGTCGCTGCTCGCCGACGTCACGCTGGCACTGCTCGATCCGCGGGTGACCGCCGATGGGTAGGGCCCGCCCGGATCGCCGACTGCTGGTGTCCGCCGTCGTGCTGGCCGCGATCGTCGCGTACGCGCTGCTGGTGCCGTGGCTCGCAGGTGTGGACGACCGGCTCACGAACTTCGCCGATGCCCGACTGGCGCCCACTACCGACCACTGGTTCGGCACCGACAACGCGGGTCGCGACCTGTTCGTCCGGGTGGCGGCCGGCCTGCGGGTGTCACTGTTCATCGCCGCGGTGTGCGCGGCCGCCTCCACCGTACTGGGCGTCGGGATCGGTGTGGCTGCCGCAGCTTTCGGCGGCTGGACCGATCGGATCGTGATGCGGGCGGTCGACGGCGTCAACGCGCTCCCACACCTGTTGCTGGGGATCGTCATCGTGGCGCTGTTCCGGGGCAGCCTTCCGGCGATCATCGCGTCCATCGCGCTGACGCACTGGACGCAGGTGGCCCGCATCGCCCGCTCCGAAGTCCTCGGAGTCCGCGGCCGCGAGTACATCGACGCCGCACACCTCGCCGGCGCCGGACGGTGGCACGTGATGCGGCACCACCTCGCCCCGGCCGCCGCCGGCCAGGCCCTCATCGCCGTCGTGCTGCTCCTCCCCCATGCCATCTGGCACGAGACCACGCTGTCGTTCCTCGGGCTCGGCCTGCCGCCACACCAGCCTTCGCTGGGAACACTGCTGCAGGAGGCACGTTCGACGCTCCTGCTCGGCGGGTGGTGGACCCTGCTGTTCCCGTCGCTGCTGTTGGTCGCCGCGACCCTGGCCGTCGCCGGCATCGGAGCCGCGCTGCGCGACCGGATCAACCCACCGACCCTGGAGAGGACCCCCCGATGACCGCCGCCCTCACCATCGACGCGCTCACCGTCCGGATCCCGGTCGGATCGGGTGTGGTGCACGCCGCCACCGACGTCGACCTGACACTCGAGGCCGGGCGCGTGCACGCCCTCGTCGGCGAATCCGGTTGCGGCAAGTCGATCGTCGCGTCCGCGGCGTGCGGACTACTGCCGTCGAACGCCCGTGTGTCCGGTTCCGTCCGGCTGGCCTCCGCAAGCGACGACATCGAGATCGTGGGTGCCCCGGAACGGCTCCTGCAGAGCGTGCGTGGGCGCCGGATCGCCCTCGTCCCGCAGTCCGCGGCCGCGTACCTGACGCCCGTCCGCACCGTCGGAGCGCAGCTCGACGAAACGCTACGCCATCTCGGAAGTCGTTACGGTGTGGACGAACTCCTCGCCCGGTCCGGGCTCGATCCCGAGTGCCGAACGCTGTACCCGCACGAGTTGTCCGGCGGAATGGCCCAGCGGGCCGCGATCGCGTTCGCACTCGCCGGCGAGCCGGCGGTGATCGTCGCGGACGAGCCGACGTCGAGCCTCGATCCCGACCTCACCGAGCGGATTCTCACACTGCTCGACGGGTGCGCCGACGCCGGAGCCTCCGTTCTGCTGATCACGCACGACATCGCGGCCGCCCGGCGCCACGCCGACGCCGTGTCGGTGATGTATGCCGGACGGATACTCGAATCCGGTCCAGCCGCCGACGTTCTCGACGATCCCTGGCACGACTACACCAAGGACCTGATGGCCGCCCTCCCCGGCAACGGGTTGCGCCCCATGCCGGGCACGCCGCCCGAACTGACCGACCTGCCCGACGACTGCGTCTACCATCTGCGTCGCCCGGGCACCGCCTTCTCGGGCGGCCGGACCCAGCTCGTCCGGAGCGGCGCACGCGTGGTCCGCACCCGCGTCGGAGGTGGATCGTGAGCCTCATCGCCGAGCATCTGCGGGCCGGGCACCGACCGGACATCCCCGTCCTCGACGACGTCGGGATCGAGATTCCGCGCGGCCGCACCATCGGGCTCACCGGGCCTTCGGGCGCAGGGAAGACGACTCTGGCCCGGGTGTGCGCACTGCTGCATCGGCCCTGGTCGGGCCGGGTGAGCGTGGACGGCGTCGTCGTGTCCGGCGGCGCCGCGGCTCCGCCGGACACGCGGCGGGCGATCGCGATGCTGTTCCAGTCGCCGCGCCAGTCGACGTCGCCGCGGTTGACGCTCGAACGGATCGTCACCGAACCGCTACTGATCGCCCGGGTGCCGCGGCGCGAACGCTCGGACGTCGTGCACGCCGCGGCCGCACGGGTGGGGCTCACGGCCGACCTGCTGACCCGCCGTCCGCATCAGGTGAGCGACGGTCAACTGCAACGCGCTTGCCTTGCAAGGGCTCTGGTGCAGCGTCCGCGTTACCTGATCTGCGACGAGATGACCGCGATGCTCGATCCGGCGACCACCGCGGCCGTCGTCGCCGTGCTGCGGGAGGAGACGCGCGCCGGTCTGGGCGTCCTCGCCGTCAGCCACGACCACGAACTGTTGGGCGCGTGGGCCGACGATGTCGTCGAGCTGCCCGTCACCGCCGCCGCGCGTACTCCGTGACCGCCACCCCGGATTCGAACGAGCGGGTGTCGACCGCGTCGAACCGGCCGGGGCGGTACGTTCCGGGCGCGAACATCGGGATGCCGTTGCCGAACAGCACCGGATGACGCTTGACGACCAAACGGTCGATCTCGTCCACGAGCAGGGAGGCGAGTACGCCGCCGCCGCACAGCCAGATGTCGGCGCCGGGCTGCCCCTTGAGCTCCCGCACGAGTTCGACCGGGTCGGCGTCCGTCACGACGAGACTCTCGGCCTCGGCAGAGTTGTTGCGCGAGAACACGATCTGGCGCAGATGCCGGTACGGGCTCACCATCGCCGGCAGGCCCACCGCGTAGGTGTTCCACCCCATCAGAACGGTGTCGAACCCGGTGCGTGGTTGCTCGATGCCGAGGTGGGCGGCGCCGTCGGTGGGCAGCGCGTCGGCGAAGCGCGTCAGGTCGGCCATGTGGTCGCCCTCGAGGTCGAACGCATCGAACTGCCCGTCGGGGCCGGCGATGTAGCCGTCGAGACTGACGGCGACGTAGTACACGAGTTCACGCATTCCCACTCCAATCACTACATCTGTTGTGAATGGAAATGTACAACACATGTAGTGGTTCGGCTAGCATCTCGGTATGGTTCGCAACGATGAGCGGCGGCAGGTCCTCGCCGACGCAGGACTGGCAGTGCTGGCCGGCCAGGGCGCCCGGGGGCTCACCCACCGGGCAGTCGACCGTGCAGCCGAAGTCCCGCTGGGCACGACGTCGAACTACTTCCGCAGCCGGGACGCACTGGTCGCGGGCCTGGTGGAGAGGATCGGCGAACGACTGACGCCGGACGAGACGGTGCTGGCCGCGCTGTCCTCGCGGGAACCGAGTCGCGAACTGTTCGCCGACTACGTGCGCGACATCGTCCGGCGTCTCACCGAGAATCGCGAGGTGACGCTCGCCCTGTTCGAGCTCCGGCTCGAGAGCGCCCGCAACCCCGACGTGGCCGCGATGATGTCCGACTGGAGCCGAACGGCTTTCGAGGCGGACGTGGCCTTCAACACCGCTGCGGGGCTACCCGGCGGCGCCCACGAGGTCGCGCTGTTCCACTACGCCGTCGACGGACTCCTCCTCGACCGGTTGACGACACCGCTCGCGCCCGACACCTCCACCGACGAGATCGTCGACGCATTCGTGGCCGGGCTGCTCCCGTCGTAGCCGCGCGGAACCATCTGCAGCGCAGTCAGTTCCGACGCATCGTCCCGGTCTCCTCGAAGCGCTGGTGGAACGAGAGTGCCTCACCGAGCAGGTGCGGGGTGTGGCCGGACGACGGGGAGTGCTCGGCGCGATCGACGTAATCCAGCAGCATCCCCCGGAAGTCCGGGTGGGCACACTTGTCGATCACCACGCGGGAGCGCTTGCGGGGCGAGAGCCCCCGCAGATCCGCCAGCCCCTGCTCGGTGACGAGCACCTGGACGTCGTGCTCGGTGTGATCGACGTGCGGGACCATCGGCACGATCGACGAGATCGCGCCGCCCTTGGCCGTCGACGGACTCAGGAACATCGACAGGTAGCCGTTGCGGGCGAAGTCGCCGGAGCCGCCGATCCCGTTCATGATCCGGGTGCCCATCACGTGCGTCGAGTTCACGTTGCCGTAGATGTCGGCCTCGAGCATGCCGTTCATCGCGATGATCCCGAGGCGCCGGACGATCTCGGGATGGTTGCTGATCTCCTGGGGGCGCAACACGATGTGCTTGCGGTAGAAGTCGATGTTCGAGACCAGTTCGTCGATGCCGGCCTCCGACAGCGCCAGCGACGTGGCCGACGCGTACCGCACCGTGCCGTGCTTGATGAGGTGCAGCATGCCGTCCTGGATCACCTCGGAGAAGCAGGTGAGACCCTTGTGCGGACCGGCGTCGAGGCCTTGCAGCACCGCGTTCGCGACGTTGCCGATGCCCGACTGCAGCGGCAGGAGACCGTCTGCGGGCAGGCGCCCCTTCGACACCTCGTACTCGAAGAAGTCGAGCACGTGCGCGGCGATGGCCTGGCTGATCTCGTCGGGCGGGGTGAGCGGGCTGGCGCTGTCGCGCGCGTCGGTCTCGACGACCGCGACGACCTTGTTCGGATCCACCCTCAGCGTGGGCTGACCGATGCGGTCCTCGACCGCAGTGATCTGGATCGGCTTGCGGTACGGGGGCAGTGCGGTGCCGTAGTAGACGTCGTGGATGCCGGACATCGCCTCCGGGACCCACGAGTTGACCTCGAGGATGACCTTGTCGGCGACGTCGAGCCACGTCTTGTTGTTGCCGATCGACGCGGACGGGATCAGCTCACCGTTCTCGGTGACACCGGCGACCTCGACGACGGCCACGTCAACATTGCCGTAGTAGCCCTCCCACACCTGCTGCGCGACGTGCGACAGGTGGATGTCGACGTAGTCCATCCGCCCCGTGTTGATGCTGCGGCGCGCGGTGGGCTCGGACTGGTACGGCATGCGCAACGAGATCCCGTCGACCTCGGCGAGGAGACGTTCGGTGCCCGCGGACACCGATGCCCCCGTCAGGAGGTTGATGGTGAAGTTCGATCCGGCGCCCCGGACGGCGTGGATGCGGTCGGCCAGGGCCGGGATGATCGCCTTCGGCGTGCCGGCGCTCGCGAAACCACTGATCGCGACGGTGTCGTGCGGGTGGATGAACTCGACGGCCTGCGCGGCCGAAGTCACCTTGTTCCGGAACACCGAGCTGCGGATTCGCGTCGAGCCCAGGGCCGGGGTCGGCTGCGATCCGGATTCATCCACATGCGACGTCACAGTGACAAGGCTAACTCTCGACACGCCGGTGAAATGCCGGCCACGAACTCCCGAAATGCTCCTGACATGCGGTTTCGGCCCCTGGTCGCGTGTCGAGGGTCGCCGATCCGGCCATTTCGTGCGACGAGCGTGCAGAATGCCGCGACGAACAGCGTTCACCAGCTCAACCGAACACCCAGTTCGCAAGAACCATGTAAGTCGCGGTGCCGCCGACGATGCTGAGCAACGCGTGCGATCGCCACAGGTGCAGAGCGATCGTCACCGCCAGCGCCGCCGCAGCCGGCACGAGCGACGCGGGCGCGAAGGACACGCCCCGAAGCGTGTAGATCGCGAGGATCAGCATGATGCCCACCGGCATGTGCGCGCCGAGATAGTGGACGAGCGCGGACGAGCGCAGCGGGGCGATCACCGCGAACGGCACCGCGCGCAACAAGAACGTCACGCCCATGATCACGGCCAGGGCGGCGAGCAGGTAGGAGACGTCAGGCATCGACGGCCCCCCGGCGGCGCTGCCACAGGAACCGGGCGAGCAGCGCGACGACGAACAGGCTCATCGCGACCACGAGCATCTGGTCGCGCGCGACGACGAGCGCGACGAGTGCGCTGAGCAGCGCCAGGACGGGGGCCGGCACGTCCCGGCGGGCCCGGAACGCGTCCACCGCCAGCACCACGAACAGCGCGGTGAGCGCAAAGTCCAGGCCGTCGAGCTGCATCGGCAGGGCACTGCCGACGAGGGCGCCGGCCACGCCGCCCAGCACCCAGTAGAGCTGACAGAACACCTGGATGAGGATCACCCGGCGGCTGCTCAACGAGCGGGGATCCTTGGTCGCGGCCACGGCGTACGCCTCGTCGGTCAGCGCGTACATGCTGTACAGGCGCGCCGCCTTTCCCCGCACGCGGTGCAGGGGAAAGGACAACGCATAGAAGACGTGCCTGAAGTTGACGAGCAGCGTCGTCATCGCGATCGACGCGAGCGGTGTCACGGCGAGCACGAGACCGATCGCGAGGAACTCGAGCGAACCCGCATAGATGGTCAACGAGAAGATCGGCGCCCACCACCAGTGGAAGCCCGACTGCACCAGGAGCAGGCCGAACGCCAGACCGAGGGGGAACAGCCCGAACCCCACGGACACGGTGTCACGGGCGGCTGCCCGCAGGTCCGACCGGCGCGAGTCGCCGGACGAGACGCCTGGGCCCTGATCGGTAAACGCGCTGGTCACAGGGCAATAATAGTGCCCTCGACGAAGCAGTTGATTGCGAGATATTGCCTCTGGGGATCCGTCGGCGCAATATTCTGCTGTGGATGATCTGGATCGCGCAATATTGCGCGAGTTGCGCTCGAACGGACGCCTGACGAACGCCGAACTAGCTGAGCGGGTCGGCCTCACGCCGTCGCCGTGCCTGCGCCGGGTCCGGCGGCTCGAGGCCGACGGCGTCATCGTCGGCTATCAGGCGGTGGTCGACCCGGACGCCGTCGGACGCGGCTGCGAGGTGATCGTCAACGCCGAGATCGTTTCGCAGGACCGCAAGACCGTCGAGGCGTTCGAGTCCCAGGTGGGCGCGTTCGACGAGGTCGTGGAGTTCCGCCGCATGATCGGGCTCCCCGACTACTTCATCCGCGTCGCCGTCGCCGACCTCAACGCGTTCGAGGTATTCCTGCGAACCAAGCTGATGGAGCAGCCCGCGATCTCGAAGATCGAGTCGCACCTGACGATGAAGAAGCTCAAGGGCTAGCCGCCCGCTGCACGACCTCCACTGCCGCGGCGACGACCTCGTCGAGGTCCAGCCCGGCATCGACGGAAGCACCGACTTCACCGGGACCGAGCGGTTCGAGCGCCGCCAACTGGGACGCCAGCAAAGACGCCGGCATGAAGTGCCCGGTGCGGTGGGCGATACGGTGCGCGATCACCGCCGGCTCGGCCGTCAGATGCACGAAGACCACACCGATCACGCTGCGGCGCAGCACGTCGCGGTGGCTGCGTGCGAGGGCCGAACACGCGACCACACCTCCCGGGCCCGCGCTGCAACGCTCGCGCAACCATGCGCCGACCGCCTCCAGCCACGGTTGCCTGTCGGCGTCGTCGAGCGGCGTGCCACGAGCCATCTTGGCGACGTTCCTCACCGGGTGCAGGTCGTCGGCGTCGATCCACGGCAGGTCCAGTCGCTCCGCGAGACGGCGTGCGACCGCAGTCTTACCCACCCCCGAGACACCCATCACGACCACACACCGCCGCGCTTCGGGTCCTGACATGACCTCTCCCGCCGTACAGGGTCCGGGCCGAGGCCAATGGTAGGTCTGCCACAGAGTTTCACGCTCGCGCGCAAGTGCCACCGCAGAAGCGCCCGGGCCGTGGCGTCGGAGCCTACTTTCGGGGTCCCATGGCGGCGTATCGCTGAGATCGCTGACACAAAGCGACCGTGCGGACCGCCCGTGAGCGGTATCGGTCGATCGCGATATCGCCGGACGCTTCCGGCCACTGAGCGGAGCCTGTAGTCACAGTGACGTAATTCAGATGCACGGACTGCCCGTTGACCGTCCGACCTCGGCATACGGCCCTCCGAGCGTTCGTACTCGATGGTCCGTTCGATGGCCCACGGAGTTGCCTCCAAGGCCCGCCGAAGGCCGTCGAGCGGCCTGACCTGCAACTTCCCTCGGAACCGGTTGGTTCTTATCCCATCAAGGTAACGACAGCATCACGGTGGACGAGTCGATACCTCTTTGTTACTTTTCCGTGACGAAAGATCCGAGGTTGCCGTCCATCGGGACCGACCAGAGACCACAAATGAGGTACTCCCTGTGGCCGATAACCACAGCACACACAACGTCGTAGCCCCGACTTCCCCCGCCGCCCTCCGCAGCCGCGCCGCGAAGGCCACCGCCGTCGCCGTCACGACGGGCGCCCTGCTCGCAGGCAGTGTGCAGATCGGCGCCGCCACCGCGTCCGCCGCGCCCCTGCACCGGCCCGACGTCGCCGGGGTCCAGCTTCAACTGCCCGCCGGCCAGTTCCTCCCCGGCGTCGACATCCCGTCGCTCGTGGACGCCGTGCACGCCGGACCGGGTCAGTGGACGCCCACCACCGCCGCCTCGTGGAAGCCCGCACCCAAGCTCCAGGCCCCCGCCCCCGCCCCGGAACCGCAGTCCGTGCCGATTCCGGCTCCGATGCCCGAGCCGCTACCGGCCCCCGAGCCCGTCCCCGCGCCCGAGCCGCTGCCGGCACCCGAGGCCGCTCCGGCACCGATGCCGGCTCCCGTGGTCCCCCCGCCGCGTCCCGCCTTCGTCCAGCCGGTCGCGGGCTTCCTGACGTCGAGTTACGGACCACGCTGGGGAACCCACCACAACGGCATCGACATCGGCGCCAACCTCGGCACGCCGATCCTGTCGGCAGCCGACGGTGTCGTCATCGACGCCGGTCCGGCATCCGGGTTCGGACTGTGGGTGCGGGTCCAGCACACCGACGGCACCATCACCGTCTACGGCCACGTCGACACGTTCGTCGTGAACGTCGGGCAGCCCGTTCTCGCCGGTGAGCTGATCGCCACGGTGGGCAACCGAGGCCAGTCGACCGGCCCGCACCTGCACCTCGAGGTGTGGAATCCGGCCGGCTACCAGGTCGATCCGCTGATCTGGTTGCACGACAGCGGAGTCGCCGTCAACTGGTGACCTGGCGCCGGGTCACACCGGGTCGAGCTCGGCACGCAGCTCACGCTTGAGCAACTTGCCGCTCTGGTTGCGAGGCAACGTCGAGACGAAGCGAATTCGCTTGGGCACCTTGAACGGTGCGATGCGATCTCGGACGTGGTCCACGAGCACCTGCGCCGTGACCACGTCCGGGTCGGCGTCGTCGCGCAGCACGACGACGGCTGTCACGGCCTCGATCCACTTCTCGTCGGGCACACCGATCACCGCGACCTCGGCCACGCCGGGGTGCGTGTAGAGGGCGTCCTCCACCTCGCGGGAGGCCACCAGGATGCCACCGGTGTTGATCACGTCCTTGATCCGGTCGACCACGGTGATGTATCCCTGGGCGTCTCGGGTCACCAGGTCGCCGGAATGGAACCAGCCGTCCCGGAACGCCTCGGCCGTGGCCTCCGGATTGTCCCAATACCCTTGGCACAGTTGCGGAGAGCGATAGAGAATCTCACCCGGCTCGCCGTCGGGGACGTCGTCTCCGTTCGCGTCCACCACCCGAGTCTCGACGAAGTAGACCGCACGACCGCACGACGACGGCCGCGCTTCGTGCTCATCGGGGCCGAGCACCGTTGCGAGCGGCCCGATCTCGGACTGCCCGAAGCAGTTGTAGAAGCCGAGGTCCGGGTACCGCTCCCGGAGCCGGTTCAGGACCGTCACCGGCATGATCGACGCGCCGTACTGCGCCTTCCGCAGCGACGAGAGATCACGCCGCTCGAGGTCCGGGTGCGCCGCGAGCGGTACCCACACGGTCGGCGCGAGGAACAGCGAGCCGATCCGATCGGCCTCGATGCGGCGCAGGATCTCGGGGATGTCCGGCGTCTGCATCAGGTGCACGGTCGCCCCCACCGACAGGTACGGCAGCATGAACACGTGCATGCCCGCGGAGTGGTAGAGCGGCATACAGATCAGGGGGTTGTCGTCGGCGTTCAGCCCGAGGGCGATCACCGACGACACGTACTCGTGCACCAGTGCGCCGTGGGTCATCATGGCGCCCTTGGGCTTCGATGTCGTGCCGGAGGTGTAGAGCAGCTGCGCCAGGTCGCCGCCGGACACCCGGGCCGGCACCTGCGGGACGTCGCCGTCCCGGGTCCACTCGAGCAGCGAGTCGCCCTCGCCCCGAAGCGTGACCACGTGCTCGACACCGAGATCGGCGCGGACGGATTCGAGGCTCGACCGGAGCGCCGGGTCGACCAGTACGGCGCGGGACCCCGATTGCGCCAGCAGGTAGCGCAATTCGTCGCCGGTGAGGGCGTAGTTCACCGGCACGTGGACCAGGCCGGCGCGGGAGCAAGCCAGGAACCCGATGACGTAGGCGTCGGAGTTGACGCCGTACCCGGCCACGCGGTCGCCGGGGGCCAGTCCGAGCGCGAGCAGGCGCCCGGCGGCGCGGGTGACGGCGTCGTCCAGTTCGCGATACGTCCAGCTGCGGTCGTCGAAGGTCAGAGCAGTGTGTTCGGGCCGTCTCGCGGCGGACCGACGGAGCACTCCGTCGACGGTGTCGGTGCGCGGATCCTCACTCATGTGACGCAGGTTATAGGACGTCCAACTATTGCGTAAGGGCTTTCTTTCCGCGCACCGGTTGTGTAGTTTCGCGCGTCCGCGCCGGAATCAGCCGCCGAAAGCGGCCGTGATCGCCGACATGTCGAAGTAGTCCCGCCACGCCGCGATCTTCCCGTCGACCACCTCGAACACGCCCATCACCGGTAGCGGCGTCGCCTTGCCGAGGCCCCGGAGCACGTCCGTGCGTTCGTTCATCACGATGCCGCCCGACTCGACCTGCTTGTGGATCTGGAAGTCGATCCCCTCGAACATCGCCAGGAAGCCCTCGAGGAACTCCTGAATCGCGGCGCGACCCTTCACCGGATCCATCGGAATGTTGTGGTAAATGGCATCTTCGGTGAAGTAGCCGGCTATCACCGCCGGGTCGGGATCGGCCCAGAGCGCACAGAACTCGGTGACCAGATCTTCGGCAGCACTCATGCATTCACTCCAGTTCTCGTATCCAGATCCCGAGCGGTTCGGGTGAGGCTTTCGATGTAGTGCGCCCGCTCGTCGCGACCGACGGCGGAGCGGAGAGGACCGATCTGCAACTCCCACGCCGCGCGGCCGTCCGCGTCGAAGACCGGCGCCACCAGGTAACTCACGGGCAGCGCCCGCTCGCTCGCGAGATCGTCTGCGCCGTAGGGTCTCCCGCTGATCCCGCCGAGCAGGTCCAGCACCCGGCCGCGCAACGCGTTGCGCGTGGGGTCGTCACCGAGGTGCTCCACGACCTCCGCCAGCACGTCCAGCATGCCGGGGTCGGCGGCACCGATCCCCCACATCCCGACTCCGGTGGTCCGGATCAGCTCGAGCGCCTCGGCGGTCTCCGCGCGCAGCTCCGGGGGCAGGGTGTCGAGCCAGGCGCGCCGACGGGCCTGGTCGGCGAACGCGATGACAGCCGCGCCCGCGGGCGCCCGCAGCGGCAACCCGGTGCCCACGGTGATCCCCGCGGGCAGCCGCCCCCGGCCCGCGTCGACCGCAAGGAACGTCATCTCCGTGGCGGTGACCACGCCGAGTGCCGCGCCGCAGTCCACCTGCGCGGACAACTTGGCGAGCGCCGCGTCCAGTCCGGGCGGCACGCCCGCCGCCGAACGCGCAGCCTCACCGATGCTTGCGAGGCGCGCCCCCAGGCGGTACCGGAGGTCGGCGTCGCGGCGGACCCACCCGTGGGCGTCCAGCGAGCCCAGCACCGCACCCACCGTCGAACGACTCAATCCGAGCGCGTCGGCCACCTCGGCGATGGTGCACGCCTCGTCCCGACCGGCCAGCAGTTCGATCACCGCCACCACCCGATCGGTGGGCGGCGATGCGGTTGCACCCTTGTCACGGTCCATGTTTCCTCCTACCCTCGCCACAGTAACCGATATTCGTCCAGTGCGACACGAATATTCGTCTCGCATCTTCTCGGGAGGATCCCGCCGATGACCGCTCCGTCAACGCTCGACACCGTCGACATCGAGGGGGTCGACTTCGCCTTCGAGGACTCCCCCGAGATCCATGCCGTCCTCGAGCGGCTACGCAGCGAGAAGCCCTACGCCGTAGTGCCCTTCGCCGGCGTCAAGGCCGTCCTGCTCCTCACCCACGATCTGGTGTCCGCGGCCTTCAAGGACGAGGACACCTTTCCAGCGTCGGCCATCTACCCGATGACCACCGGGCCGGTACTGGGAAAGACGTTGCAGTGCATGGCCGGTCGGGAGCATCGAGTGAACCGCGCCATCGTGTCCCCGCCCTTCCGGCGCAGCCGGATCAGCGAGTACATCGAGCCGATTCTCGAACCGCTCGCGCACGAACTGATCGATCGCTTCGCCGATCGGGGCACCGCCGATCTGGTGGCCGAGTTCACCACGCGGTACCCGGTGCTCGTCATCAGCCGATTGCTCGGTCTGCCGGTGGAGGACGAGGCCACCGTGCACCGCTGGGCGCACGACCTGTTCTACTTCCCGATGGATCCCCCGGCCGCGATGCGCGCGTCGGAGGAGTTCACCGACCACGTGATGCCGATCCTCGCCGAACGACGGCGCAACCCCGGCGACGACCTGATCTCGATGCTCGTCACCGAGTCCGCGGAGGGCGAGACGCTCGACGACGAGCAGATCCTCGCGTTCCTGCGCCTGCTGTTCCCCGCGGGCGCCGACACCACCATGCTCGCTCTCGGAAACACGCTGTCCG
This sequence comes from Prescottella sp. D32, assembly GCF_037287305.1. Classification (NCBI taxonomy): domain Bacteria; kingdom Bacillati; phylum Actinomycetota; class Actinomycetes; order Mycobacteriales; family Nocardiaceae; genus Rhodococcus; species Prescottella sp. D32. The sequence continues at coordinate 397,408 of NZ_JARBSW010000001.1, read as the reverse complement.
CGTTGCTCACCCATCCCGACCAGATGGACCTGCTGCGCTCGGATCCGGCCGAGCACACGCAGTGGGCGATCTGGGAGGGCCTGCGTTGGGAACCGCCGGTGGGGTTGCTCCCCCGCGCCTGCCCGGAGGCCACCACATGGAACGGCATCGACATCCCGCCGCTCACACCGATGATCTTCTCGATCAACGCCGCGCTGCGCGACCCGGCCGTCCACGAGGATCCGCACCGCTTCGACATCACCCGCCGCGCCACCTCGATGCTCGCGTTCGGGCAGGGCCCACACAGCTGCGCCGGTAGCTGGCTCGCACTGGCCGAACTGAACACCGCGCTGACGATCCTGCTCACCCGACTCCCCGGTCTGCGACTGCAGGACGGCGCCGCGGAGCAGGCTCGGGTCACCAGCCAGGTCGGCGTTGCACTGCGTGGGCCCAATTCGCTACTCGTGGAGTGGGACCGCGCGTAGCGGGCACAATGGCGGCATGAACTCCACTCGCCGCCTCGTCCTCGTTCTCGCGATCGCGGCCGGCGCCTGGGCAGCCTGGCGCCGGCTGCGGTTCGACGCGCCGCTCAGTACGGCCGAGTGGCGCGCCGACGCCGTCGGCCCGGACGATCTCGCCGGCTGAGCCGGCCACTCACCGCGGCAGCACCCCGTTGAGCAGGATGTCGACGAGCGACGAGGCGAGCCGCTGCTGGTCCTCGACGTCGCGTACCGACTGCGCGAAGATCGCCGTGCCGGCGATGACGTCGAGCAGGACGTCCGGATCGACGCCCTCTCGCAGCTCCCCGGCGGCCATCGCTTCCCGCATGCGATTACCGAGCTCCTCGCGGATCACCTCGAGCTGGTCGGTGATCAGTGCCTTGCGCAGTTCGGGATCGCTGCGCCCCTCATTCATCAGCCCCGGCACGGCCTCCCGCGCCGCCGGACCGCCGAACAACGCCACGGCACCGTACGTGAGCCGCCCGAGCTCCTCGGCGATCTCCAGGTCGGACACGTTCTCCGACTCCATCACCGGATACACGGCGTCGTGCACGATGTGTGCCTTCGACGGCCAGCGCCGATAGATCGCCGGGCGGCCGACCCCGGCCCTCGTGGCGATGGCATCGATCGATGTTCCGGCATAGCCGTTCTCGACCAGAAGATCGCGCGTCGCCTGCAGGACGGCCTCGTCGATCGCGGGGTTCCGTTGCGGCCCAAGCCTGTGCTGCGCTTGCCGCTGCCTGGACATCGAATGGAACCCCTTGCGTCGAAGTGTGATGGCCGTTACATTGTGTCACGTCGTAGTCGATACGCAATGTATCGACTAGAGCTTTCCGCGTCCCGTCGACACCACCGGGGCCGCCGATCGAACTGCCGCTGGACCGCTCCACCGCAGCACCCCGCTCTCCCCTGCCTGCGAGGCGCCCGAACGCCTCCCGACCAGACGAAGGGTCGCCATGAGTTTCGAGTACACGACCGACGATCGCGACTACTCGGAGATCGCCAGACCCGGCGAATCCCGCACGGATCCGGCCGAGTTGGGCTCGCGACTCCAGGGCTGGCTCCGGACCAAGCTGCCGGCCGATGCGGAACCCGAGGTCACCGACGTCCAGGTACCGGCCGCGAACGGCATGTCGAACGAGACCATTCTGTTCGACGCACTGTGGAACGAGGAGGGCGAACGCCGTCACCACCACCTCGTGGCCCGCATCGCGCCCGCCCCCTCAGGGGTGCCGATCTTCCCGTCGTACGACCTGGACCAGCAGTTCGAGGTGATCAAGGCGGTCGGGGCGCACTCCCCGGTCCCGGTGCCGCGAGTCTACTGGTCCGAGACGTCGCCGGACGCACTCGGCGGCGAGTTCTTCGTGATGGAACGCCTCGACGGCGAGGTTCCGCCGGACGTGATGCCGTACAACTTCGGCGACTCGTGGTTGTTCGCCGGTTCTCCCCAAGACCGTCGGCGCCTCCAGGACGCATCGGTGCGCGTCCTCGCCGAGCTGCACGCGATACCGACACCCGCACAGCTGTTTCCGAGCCTGGCGCCCGCAGCGGGTGTCGACGCCGTCACGGCGGACTCCGCGCTCCGCGCGCACGTCGACGGCCAGCGCCGCTACTACGAGTGGGCCACCGAGACGGGGCCGCGCTCACCGCTGATCGAGCGTGGCCTCGACTGGCTGGACGCGCACTGGCCCACCGTCACCGGACCGGCCGTGCTGTGCTGGGGCGATTCGCGGATCGGGAACATCATCTACCGCGACTTCGAGCCGGTCGCGGTGCTCGACTGGGAGATGGCGACGCTCGGGCCGCGCGAGATGGACCTGGCGTGGATGATCTTCATCCACAGGTTCTTCGAGGACCTGGCCACGATGGCCGGCCTGCCCGGACTGCCCGACTTCCTGCGCCGCGACGACGTCGCGGCCACCTACCGCGACCTCACCGGGCACGAGGCCCGCGACCTCGAGTTCTACACGCTGTACGCCGCGCTGCGGCACGCGATCATCATGTTCCGCGTGCAGAGCCGCGCTGTCGCGTTCGGCCAGGCCGACGCGCCCGCAGACCCGGACGACATGATCCTGCACCGCAAGACGCTCGAGGAGATGCTCGACGGCGTCTACTGGCCCCGCATCGACAGCGAAGGAGTGGCGTGATGCTCTCACCGATGGACGACTACCCGGTCCACCAGGTCGCCGAACCGATCCGTCACGTCGGCACGTCCGACCGCAACTTCTACGACCGCTACTACTTCAACTGCCACCCGGGGCTCGACTACGACGGGGAACCACTGTTCCTCATCATCGGCCTCGGCCAGTACCCCAATCTCGGTGTGACGGACGGCTTCGCGGTGCTCCGTCGGGGCAACGACCACATCGTGGCCCGCGCGTCCAAGGCGCTCGGCTCGGATCGCATGGACGTCTCGGTGGGGCCGCTGCGGATCGAGGTGCTCGAGGGCCTGCACCGCCTGCGCGTGGTCCTCGAGCCCACTCCCGAGGCGCCCGACCTGTCGTTCGATCTCGTATTCGAGTCGGATGTGCCGGCAGCGTTGGAGGCCAGGCACTTCCACCGGCAGCTCGAGCGCGTCACGTTCGATACGCAACGCTTCGTGCAGACCGGACGTTGGAGCGGCACCCTCACCGTGGACGGCGAGACCCACCCCGTGACCCCCGACACGTGGCGCGGAAACCGCGACCGGTCGTGGGGCGTACGCCCGGTCGGCGAGGCCGAACCGCCCGGACGGCGCGCCGATCCGGCGATCGCGGGCGAGCAGAACTTCTTCTGGATCTACGCGATCATGCAGTTCGACGAGTTCTCGATCGTCGCGATCATGCAGGAAGACCGGCAGGGCCGCCGGATAGTGCAGGACGCGACGCGGGTGTGGACCGACCGGTCCCGCGAGCCCGAGTGGCTCGGCCGACCCGAACACGACCTGACGTTCGTCCCCGGCGGGCGCGAGGTCGCGACGGGGACGCTGACGTTCCACCGTCCCGAGGGATACGGCAAACCCGACCGGATCCTCACCGTCGCTTGCGAACCCGTTCTGCCTCACTACCTCGGCGTCGGCACCGGGTACGGCCTCGAGCAGGACTGGCGGCACGGCATGTGGCAGGGCGAACTGGTCGTGCAGGGTGTCCGCGAGAAGGTCGCCGACATCGAGGCGTGGAAGAAGATGTTCTGCCCCGTCGACAATCTCGCGCGGTTCACCCTCGTCGAGGACGGCGAGAGCGTGGTCGGCTCCGGCCTCTTCGAGGTCGCGGTCATCGGCCCCTGCGACCGGTACGGCTTCACCGGCATGGCCGACGTCGCGAACTGATCCCTTCTCCCGGAGGGAACTTCGAGTCGGCGACCAAGATGTGGGCCTGAGCCCCACCGATACCTCGGCGCCCGGCCGGTCCTGCCCCCGATCGGGACCGGCCGGGCTCCGATCCAGTTCAGCTACGGACCGCTGAGCGCCGGCGCGGCGAGCCCGACAGCAACTGCAACCGCAACGGGCACCGGGTCGGCGCCCGCAGCGCCACGTACACCAGTACCGCGGTGACAGCCGCGGCGGTGGCGGCCCACTACAGCGTCGTGTGGAGCCAGATGCCGCTATCCCCCTCGAGCGCAATCGTGTCGTTCGGTTCCGACGCGAGGATCGCGAACCCCGCTACGAACGCGCCGACGAAGGCGGCGAAGGCCGGTCCGCTCCGGTCGATGATCTTCACCGACCGAACCTATCCGCAGCACCGGCCATGGGCGGTAGCGTCGGTGCTGCGACAACGAGTACGTACCGACGCCCCCCAGGAGCATCCCGTGGCATCTCGTCTCAATCCGTACATCAGCTTTCCCGGCACCGCGCGCGACGCGATGGAGTTCTACCGGGACGTCTTCGGCGGCACCCTGAACATGAGCACCTTCGGCGAGTTCGGGGCACCCGCTCCCGAGGACCAGATCATGCACGCCACGCTCGAGACCGGCAGCGGCTTCACGATCATGGGCGCGGACACCCCGCCCGGCATGGAGCGGACGCACGGCACCGACATGGCGGTGAGTCTGAGCGGCGACGACGCCGACGAACTACGCGGCTACTGGACCGCGCTGTCCGGGTCCGGAACCGTCGACGTGCCCCTCGAGAAGCAGATGTGGGGTGACACCTTCGGTGCCTGCACCGATCGTTTCGGGGTTTCGTGGATGGTGAATATCACGGAACCGGCGTCCTGAGTGCAGTAAAACTCCAGGTGAGTTGCTATCGACTCCATTCATGACCACACTCGCCTTTGGCCTAGACGACAGAGCGTGATCAGGAAGGTCCCATGGACAGCAGCTCGCCCAAGACGACCGTCGTTGTACCTACGTACAACGAACGCGACAATCTTCCCAAGCTCGTCGAGCTGCTGGCGGCGCTGGAGGTACCGAACCTGCACCTGCTCGTCGTCGACGACAACTCACCCGACGGCACGGGCGACGTCGCGGAGAAGCTGGCGCTCGAGTCTCCCCTCCCCATCGGGGTGCTCCACCGCACCGAGAAGGACGGGCTGGGTCGGGCGTACGTGGCCGGCATGACCCGCGCGCTCGCCGAGGGCGCCGACATCGTCGTCCAGATGGACGCGGACCTGTCGCACCCGGCCGAGGTGATCCCGACGATGATCCGCACCCTCACCACGACGGACGCGGCGGTGGTCCTCGGCTCCCGGTACGTGCCGGGCGGCGCCGTCGCGAGCGACTGGCCGTGGCACCGCAAGGCGCTGTCGGCCTGGGCGAACTTCTACGTCAACGCGATCCTGCGACTCGGTGTGAAGGACGCGACCGCGGGCTTCAAGGCGTGGGATGCGCGCACCCTCGAGGCGATCGACGTGGCGTCGATCCACAGCAACGGCTACTCGTTCCAGGTGGAGATGAACTACCGGACCACCAGCCGCGGCATGCGGATCGCCGAGGTCCCGATCCGGTTCGAGGAGCGGATCGAGGGTGTGTCGAAGATGAGCCTCGGCGTCCAGCTCGAGTCGGCGCTGGTGCCGTGGAAGCTGCGGTTCGGCAAGAAGCGCTGAGCGTCGCCGTCGCATCGCTGCCGGCCGAAAAATCACGGGCGGTCGCGACGGATTCCTGCCAACATCGGCAATCATGACGTCTGCAGAAGGTATCCAGGTCCGCGCCGCCACCGAGAGTGACTGGCCGGCGATCGAACTGCTCGACGCCGTCGGGTTCGGCTATCACCCGGCGGAGCCGGACCGGACCCTCGGCAGAGCGCTGAACCGGATCGACGACATCGTCGTGGCGACCGACGACGGCAACCCGGTCGGAGTCGCGCTCCACCTGCCGCTCGAGCTCACGGTCCCCGGCGGGCACCGGGCGGCCACCCGTGGCGTCTCCTGGGTGTCGGTGGCGCCGACACATCGGCGGCGCGGCGTCCTCCGTGCAATGTTCACCCACCTGCATCGGGAGATCGCGGCCACCGGCGTGCCGCTGTCCGCCCTGACCGCGAGCGAGGGCGGCATCTACGGCCGGTTCGGGTACGGCCCCGCCACCGTCGTCTCCGACGTGACACTCGATCGCCGATTCGCCCGGTTCCGTGACGACGCGCCCGACCCGGGTGGCGTCCAGGTGGTTGACGCGACCACCGCCGCGCGCCACCTGCCGGAAATCTACGACCGCTGGCGCCGCATCACACCCGGCGCACAGGCACGACCGGAACCGCACTGGGAGTTCACGTTCACCGATCCGGAGTCGGGCCGCGGCGGCGGTACCGGGCTCTTCTTCCTGCTGCACCCCGACGGGTATGCGATGTTCCGACGCCGCGGCGACGGCGACGCCCGCACCGCTGTCGTCGAGGAGTTGATCGCGGTGACCGACGACGCCCACGCCGCGCTGTGGCGAGCCCTGTGCGGGCTGGACCTGATGGTCCGTGTCGAGGCGAGCACGCACCCCGACGATTCGCTCCGGCACATGCTCACCGACCCTCGGCTGGTGCGCACCACCCGCGTCGTCGACGACCTGTGGCTGCGCATCATGGACGTGCCGGCCGCACTGGAGGCACGCACGTACGCCCTCGATCTCGACACCGTCATCGAGGTCCGCGACCCGTATCTGGATGCTGGCGGAACGTACGCGTTGACGGTGCGGGACGGGCACGCGCAGTGCCGACGTACCGATGCGTCACCCACGATCTCGCTCGATCTCGAGGTCCTGGGCAGCCTGTATCTCGGTGGCCACCACGCCCGCCCCTTCGCGGCAGCCGGGCGCGTGCGGGCGATGTCGGACCGCGAACTGACGCAGTTCGATCTGGCGTTCCGGGCGGAGCGGCCCGCGGTGCTCGGTTGGGGTTTCTGAGTTCGGATTTCACCCTGTGCGGGTGAAATGCGTTGCCGGTCCGGGCAGCTAGCGTGGCGGGGTCGCATGTTCATCGCTGTCGACACGAAGGGATTCGCATGAGCCTCCCGCGCAGTTCCGCCACCCTCGCCGCGTTCGCTGGTGCCGCCTGCCTGGCATTCGCGCCCAACGCTTCCGCTGCCACGACGTACACCGTGACCGTCGTTCCTCCGATCGGCACCGTTTTCAGCAGCACGATCACGACCCTGGCGGTGGTCGTCGGCCCCGCCCCGTCGGGCGCCGACGCCACCACCCCAGTCACCCTCGCCCTCACGGAACCCGACGGCGACACGACCAGCTTCACCGTTCCGCTGACCTTGGGCGGCGCCACCCAGGTCGTTCGAGTCCACGAGGCGGGCCGCTACACGGCAGTTGCCACCTTCGCGCCGCCGTCGGGCGAAACGGCAACCACCACAGTCCAGTTCGACGTGACACCGTCGCCGTTCGGGTTCGGCAGCGCGTCGTAGACGGTCTCAGCGCCGGAGGCGGCGGGCCTCGGTCAGCGCGCAGTCCCGCAGCACCCGCATCAGCGGAGTCACGCGACTCGCGATGTAAACGAGGCTCACCGCGGTCGGCGCGGCCCCCTCGATATCGACGAAGCGGACGTTGTGGTGGTGGACGCGGCGGCGCGCCGCCACCGGCACCGCCCCGACACCGCGGTCGGCCGCGACCAGCTCCAGCCACTCGTCGAAGTTGGTGCAGGTCACGATCTCCCGGTTCGGGTCTGGCGCGGCCCACGATTCGGCGCGGGTCGTCCCGGTCAGGGTGTTGACCACCAGCGGATGCGTCCCCAGCTCCTCCCACGTCACGGTGTCCCGCTCCGCGAGGGGTGAGCGGGCACTGACCGCGGCGACCCGGGGCTCCGAGAACAGGTGATGCACGGCGAGGGCTGCGCCGGAAACCTCACCGCGCATCACCGCGGCGTCCACGACACCGTCCCGCAGTGCCGTCACCGGGTCGTCGCACCGTTGTAGCAGCACGCGCGCACCCGAGCGCTGTTCGCACGCGGCGATCGTGTCGTGCGCCCACGGATCGGGCAGCAGCCAGCTGAACCCCAGCCGCACCGTCCGGTTGGCCTGCACCGATGCGACGGCAGCATCCAGGTCGCCGAGCACGTGCCGCACCCGCTCCGCGAAGGCTCGCCCGTCGTCGGTGGGCTCCATCGAGCGGGACGTCCGCTCCAGCAGCCGGGTGCCCAGCGTCGCCTCGAGCTGCTGGATCGTCCGGGTCAGCGCGGGTTGGGTGATGCTCAGTCGCTCGGCAGCGCCGGTGAAGGTCCCGGCGTCGATCACCGCGACCAGCGCCCTCAGATGCCGCAACTCGACATTCATAACTGCTGAGCATAGATCCAAACGAGGCGGCATTTCCGTCCGGCCGTCCTCCCGCATAACGTCGAGGCGACGAAGGGGGACGACGTGAGCGCGCCGGCAGGAACCGACCTGGAGGTCCCGGCCCGCCGCACACGCCTGACGGTGGTGCGCGCGGCGGCCGGACTCGCCGCCGCCATGGGGGTCGGCAGGTTCGTGTACACCCCGCTGCTGCCGCTGATGCAGGAGCAGACCGGGGTCTCGCATTCGGACACGGCACTGGTCGCGACCGCCAACTACCTCGGCTACTTCCTGGGTGCGATCGCCCTCGCGGTGTTCCCGGCCGGCACGCGCTCGGTGCCCGTCTTCCGCGCCTCGATCCTCGCCCTCGTCGCGAGCGAACTCGCGATGACCGTCGGGACGGACGTACGCGTGTGGCTGGCCGCGCGCGTGGTCGCGGGCGTGGCCAGCGCCGCGATCTTCGTCTACTGCGCCACGGCCGTGGTGGGACACCCCTCGGCCGGGATCACCTTCACCGGCGTCGGGATCGGCATCGCGACCTCCGGGGCGCTCGTCGCCGTGCTCGGGCCGATGCTGTCGTGGACTGCGCTGTGGGTCGTCGCCGCGGCGTCCACGGTCGGGTATGCCGCGATCGCGTGGAGCCTGCCCCCGGGGTCCCCGCCGCGGGCCCCGACCCACGGCAGACCTCCGCCCCGCACGGCGCCGTCCGCACGGTGGTGGACACTCGGCGCGTCGTACTTCCTGGAGGGACTGGGCTACATCATCCTCGGCACCTTCCTCGTCGCGGCGGTATCGGCGGGCGGCGAAGCGTGGACCGGCCCCGCCGCGTGGGTGGTGGTCGGGCTCGCCGCCGTGCCGTCACCGCTGCTGTGGGCGAAAGCCCTCCGCCGCTGGTCGGCCGAATCCCTGCTGGCCGTGGCACTCCTGCTGCAGTCGGTGTCGGCGCTGCTGCCCGCACTGGTCGACGGACCGATAGCCGCCGTGGTGGCCGCCGTCCTGTTCGGCGGAACATTCATGGGAATCACGTTGTTGGCCATGGATTCGGCTCTGGGACTGGGCATCCCCCGAGCCGCGGCCGCGCTGACCGCGATCTACGGCCTCGGCCAGATCCTCGGACCGCTCGTCGTGGCACCGATGCTCGGCGACGGGTTCCGGGCGGCATTCATCTGCGCTGCAGCCGTTCTCATGACGTCTGCGCTACTCGCGGGCGCCACTCGCCGACGGTAGGAGCAGGTCGACCACGCGCTCGGCGAGGTCGGCGTCGACCAGGCCACCGCTGACCACCTGACGGTAGAAGACGGCGCCCGCGAGTGTGTCCATGAACAGGTCGACGTCGAGATCGGCCGGCAGATCTCCCCGCGCCACCCCCCGGTCGATGACCTCCACGCAATTGGTGCGGCGCTCGGCAAGGAATGCGCCCCGGAAGGCGGCGAGCCCCTCGGGCGTCCGGGCCAGGTCACTGATGAGGGCGGGCATCGCGACGCCGAGGGGTGAGCCCGCGTAGTTGCGCACGGTCCCGGTCAGCCACTGCACGAGGTCGTCCCGCGTACTGCCGGTGTCAGGAACCGGCCCGGTGTCCATCAGTGTCGCGAGTGCGTCGGCGACGAGTTCCGGCTTGCCCGACCACCAGCGGTACAGCGTGGTCTTGTGCACACCGCTCGCCTCGGCGATGCGCTCGACGGTCAGCTGCGCGTACGGCGTCACGGCCAGCTCGTCGACGACCGTCCGAAGCACGAGGTCACGCTTGCGTGGGCCGCCGCGACGCGGCTCGGCACTGGGAACCGGCATGCGCGCATGCTGCCACGCGATAGGATGCAACGCAACGTTGCGTTGCATTAAGGAGTGGAATGAGGATCACCGTCTTCATGGGGTCGGCCACCGGGCACGATCCCACCCATCTGCAGACGGCGACGCAGTTCGGCCGCGACCTGGCCGCGGCCGGAATCGGCCTGGTGTACGGCGGCGGCCGCGTCGGACTCATGGGCGCCGTGGCCGACGCGGTGGTCGCAGGCGGCGGCGAGACCGTGGGGGTGATTCCCCGGCATCTCGCAGACAAGGAGATCGCACATCCGGGCCTGTCGACCCTCGAGGTCGTCGAATCGATGCACGTCCGCAAGCAGCGGATGGCCGAGCTCGCAGATGCCTTCGTGGTGCTGCCCGGTGGCGCCGGAACGCTCGACGAGTTTTTCGAGATCTGGACCTGGCAGCAGCTCGGGCTGCACGACAAGCCGGTGTTCCTGTTCGACGCGGACGGTTTCTGGCAGCCCCTCGTCGCGCTCCTCGACCACCTCGTCGACGCCGGGTTCGTGGCCGCGTACCAGCGGGAGGCGCTGCTCGTCGCCACCGACCTCGACGACGTTCGGACCGCGATGACGACGTGGGCGCCGCCCGCCCCGAAGTGGTCCGGGACCGCCGAGCCCGCGAACGACACCGACCTCGAACGGGCGTGAGCCTCCCGGGGCCTGCCACGCGCCCGAACCAGCGTGGCAGGCCCGGCGGCTCACAACCGGGTGATGTCGAGGCTTCCGTCGTGGAAATCGGCGCGTAGGCGCTTCTTGTCGAACTTGCCGACGCTGGTCTTGGGAACCTCCTGGATCACCGCCCAGTTCTCCGGGAGCTGCCACTTGGCGACCTTGTCCGCCAGGAAGTCTCGCAGTTGATCGAGTGTGGTGTCGCTGCCCTCACGCAGCACCACCGCCACCAGCGGACGCTCGTCCCACTTCTCGTCGGGGATGCCGATCACCGCGGCCTCGGCCACGGCCGGGTGCCCCATCACCGCGTTCTCGAGGTCGACCGAGGAGATCCACTCCCCACCGGACTTGATGATGTCCTTCGTCCGGTCCGACAGCGTCAGGTACCCGTCGGGCGTGATCGAGCCGACGTCACCGGTGCGCAGCCAGCCGTCCCGGAACTTGTCCGGCGCCTCGACGCCGTAGTACGACGCGGTGATCCACGGCCCGCGGACCTCGAGTTCACCGATGCTGGTGCCGTCGTGCGGAACCCGGTTGCCGTCGTAGTCGATCAGGCGGGCCTCCACGGATGCCGGGAACCGGCCCTGCGTGTAGCGGTACTTCCATCGCTCCTCCCCCGTGGCCTCGGCGGGCGGACGCGCGACCGAACCGACCGGCGACGTCTCGGTCATGCCCCACGCGTGCAGCACCGACACCTGGTGGTCGTTCTCGAACGCGTGCATCAGCGACGGCGGCACCGCGGCCCCGCCGATGAGCACCTCACGCATCGACGAGATGTCCTGCGGATGGTGTTCGAGGTGCAGGTGCAGGCCCTGCCAGATCGTCGGCACCGCGGCCGCGAACGTCGGCCGCTCCGCCGCGATGAGCTCCGCGAGCGGGCCGGGCTGCAGGAACCGGTCCGGCATGATCAACGACGCGCCGATCATGAACGCCGCGTAGGGCAGCCCCCACGACATCGCGTGGAACTGCGGCACCACCGCGAGCGCGCGGTCGCCCTGCGCCAGGTTCGGCCCGTCACTCATGCAGACCTGCATCGAATGCAGGTAGATCGAGCGGTGCGAGTACACGACACCCTTCGGGTCACCGGTGGTCCCCGAGGTGTAACACATTGCCGCTGCAGATCGTTCGTCGAGCTCGGGCCAGTCGTACTCGGTCGACTCGCCGGCGATCAGGTCCTCGTAGGTGTGCACCTGGACGCCCTCCGGCGCCTCCAACCCGGCCGTCGACTCTCCCGTCACGATCACGTGCTCGACGGTCTTGAGCTGCGGCAACTGGGGCGCGAGCAACGGGACGAGCGTGGCGTCGACGATGATCACGCGGTCCTCGGCGTGGTTCGCCACGTGGACCAACTGCTCCGGGAACAGTCGGATGTTGAGCGTGTGGAGCACCGCCCCCATCGACGGCACCGCGAGGTAGGCCTCGAGGTGCTCGGCGTTGTTCCACATGAACGTCGCGACCCGGTCGTCACCGTCGACGCCGAGGCCACGGAGGGCGTGCGCCAGCTGTGCACAGCGCCGCCCGACCTCCGCGTACGTCCGACGCCGCGCGCCGGCCTCGGTCCAGGTCACCACCTCGGCGTCCGCGTGGACGGTGCTTCCGTGCCGCAAAAGCTGCGCGATGGAAAGAGGTAAATCATTCATCGTACTCAGCATTGACGGCTCCTCGCTCGATGCACGCCGTGTGGCGTGTTGGTGTGGGCCGAAACTATGCCATGCGAGAGACCCGGATCACAGCCCCTCGGTTCCTGGCGTTTCGGACTAATCGGTCGGTGGGGTGTTGGATCCGAGCCGGTAGGCGCGGCGCGCGTTGTCAGCGGCGATCATCCGTGCGACGCGCCGGGCATCCGCACGCGACCAGTCCCGCCGGGCCACTTCGGCGTCGAGCACCGCTGCGAGTGCGCGACGGAACCGCACCGCGGCCACGTGGAACAGCTCGGGCAGCCCACACCCGTCCGTGGAGAAGAGCACCGACCCGAACGGAGCGAGCTCGAGCAGTTCGGCGAGGATGCGGGCCGCGCCGCCACCACCGACGTTCTGCACGGCGAGCCCGACGTCGACGAAGACGTGGTCGAACACCTGCGCGAGATAGCCCGCGTTGCGGTGGAAGGGGTAGTTGTGCAGCAACATGATCGGCACGTCCCGGCCCGCAGTAGCCCGCAGCAGCGGCATCAGCAGCAGCGGGTCCGCGCGGTGCAGATCTGTGTCGGCGTCGCCGTAACCGACGTGGAACTGGATCGGCAGACCCAGATCGACGGCGGTCCAGAACAGGAACCGGACGAGGGTTTCGTCGTGCAGCCGAACCGGGCGCCCCGCGGCGACGTCCGCCGCCCAGCGCGCAGCGGCCGTGAAGACCGCGGCGTCGGACGGGCGATCCGCCGCCAGATCCAGGCCCACCCGATAGGCCGCAACGGTTTTGAACGCGACGGCGGTGCGGGACGCGTCGGCCAACCGCGCTCGACACGTCGGCGCGAACGCGTCGGCGTTGTGCCCGGCGATGACGTCCTCGGCCACCGACTCGAGGCGGACCACCTCGTGCGCGACACCGCCGGTGAAATCTGCCAGCTCGTCCGGCGCCGTCAGCTGGTCCGGGAGAAACCCTGTGTCGACGAGGAACTCGGAGATCCCGGCCGCGTCGAGCAGCCGTCGGGTCACCTCGTCGACGCCGAGTTCGGTCCGCCGGTCGAGGTACTCGTCGGATCCGGCGTGCCTGTCGAGGTCCAGCACCGGCGCGCACAGACTGCGGACCGCGGTGCCAGCCTGCGTATCGAACAAGCTCCCGTGCCACCGTCCGGGTGCCGCCGCCTCGGTGAGGAACGACTCGAACCCGGCCCGGTCGAGGGGGCGACGCAGCACGCCGTGGCAGTGATGATCGACGAGCGGGAGGGCGTCGACCATCTCCGCAAACGAGTCACCGTCGGGGGCCGGGGGCGTATCGTCCGGTGAGAACGTCACGCTGCCATTCTGCCGCCGACCGGCCCCGCTGCGAGGGAGTTGCGATGGATCGGCTCGAACGCGAGCGTCGGGCCCTCGCCGCGGCGCGGCTCACCGGCGAACTCGCCCACGCCGGGGTGGTGCTCGTCGCGTTGCCGTGGGTCGACAACAGCGGCGTGGTGCGCACCAAGGCCGTCCCGATCGACCGTATGGAGCGGGCCGCCGCGTGGGGCGTGGGCGCCTCCCCGGTCTTCGACGCGTTCGCCCCGGACGACACGATCGTCACGGGCCGCTGCGCGGGCGGGCCGGTCGGCGACCTGCGGTTGATGCCGGACCTCGACCGGGTGACGATTCTCGCCGCGCTACCCGGGTGGGCGTGGGCGCCCGTCGACCGGTACACGCAGGACGGCGAGGTTCACCCGCAGGATGCCCGCGGAGTGCTGCGTCGGGCCGTCGCACAACTCGACGACGAGGGTCTGACCGCGAAGGCGGCGTTCGAGATCGAGTGGATCGTCGCGGCGGACGCCGACGGCTTCACCCCCGCCACCCGGGGGCCCGCGTACGGATTCACGCGGCTGGTCGAGAAGTCCGACTACCTGACCGACCTGGCGAGCGCACTGCGGAAGCAGGGTGTGCGGGTGGAGCAGATCCATCCGGAATACGCGTCAGGGCAGTTCGAGTTGTCGGTGGCCGCGGAGGACCCACTCGCTGCGGCCGACACGTCGGTGCTGGTGCGCGAGACGATCCGAGCGGTGACGGTCCGGCACGCAATGCGGGTGTCGTTCTCCCCCAAAGTGGTTGCCGGCGGGGTCGGCAACGGCGGACACGTGCATCTGTCGCTGTGGTGGGACCGACGAAATCTGCACAGCGGCGGCGACGGCCCGTGCGGGCTGACCGCGACGGCCGAGGCCTTCGCCGCCGGCATCCTCGAACACCTACCCGGTCTGCTCGCGGTGGGGGCGCCGTCGGCGGCGAGCTACCTTCGCCTGGTGCCCGGGCAGTGGGCTGCACCGTTCCGGGCGTGTGGCCACGAGAACCGCGAGGCCGCACTGCGATTGGTCACCGGCAGCGGCGGCGAGGAGGACCGTGCCTCGAATCTCGAGGTGAAGGTGCTGGATCTGTCCGCGAACCCGTACCTGTGCATGGCCGGTCTGCTGTTCGCCGGGATGGCCGGAATCCGCGAGGGCGTCGCCCTGCCCGACCTGGTGGACGTCGACCCGGCTTCGCTCACCGACGAGGAACGCAGCCGTCGCGGAATCGACCGCCTGCCGAGTTCTCTCGCCGCGGCCACCGACGCCTTCGAGGCGGACACGATGCTCACCGAGGCGTTCGGGACCGAGCTGTCCGCGACCATCGTCGACGTCCGCCGTGCAGAGACCGCGCGATTCGCGGACGCGAGCGACGAGGAGATCGCCGCGGCGCTGCGATGGGCGTTCTGACAGCTTGCGCCGTCGCTCCGATCCCGGTGAGCCGTCAGGAATCGAGCCGGCCGAACCCGACGACGGCGCCGTCCGACAGCCAGTCGAGATCGTGCACCCGGATCTTGCCGAGTTCGTTGCCGCCGACCGTGGTCGCGGTGTCGCCGTCCACCGCGACCACGAAGTTGGTGTGCTGACCGATGCGGAACTCGTTGTCGTACAGCACCGTATCCCCGGTCTTGGGACGGTAGCCGTTACCGATCGGCTCGAAGCGCCCCTGGGATTCGTAGTACTCCTGCAACGTATACACACCGGGAATGCGCCACGACCCCGAGTTGGGGTTCGAGAACGGTTCGCCGGCCTCGCGCATCACCCAGCTGACGAAGTTGGCGCACCACGGCTCCTTGACGCCCTCCGAGTAGAACGTGCCGGGCCGCTGCTCGCGGTGCTCGTTCTCCAGAAGACCGACGACCTTCGCCTGGGTGGGCGTCAGCGCGGACGTGTCGACGTCGGGAAACGACGCCGTGTCCCACGGCAGGTAACGCGGCGGCGCCCACCACAGCACGGCGCCCGCCACCAACACCAGCACCGCGGCCACGGATGCGATCCACATGGCGAGGCGTCGACGACGGGCGACCGGCTGTGCGCTCATGCCCTCGAATGTAGCCGCAAGCGAGACGGTGATCGGGCGGCCTCACCGATGGGCTCAGCGTTCGGGACGTCAGCCGACGAAGACGCGCTTGCCGTCGACTACCGCGACGGCGTCCATTTCGATGAGCATCCCCTCGACGAGCAATCCCGAGGAGATGGCGATGGAAGCGGGCCACGGAGCCTGCAGAAACTCGGGACGCACCTGCTTGAACAGGTCGTAGTCTTCGATGTTCGGGACGTGAACCGACATCTTCACGATCGACTCGAGACCCACCCCGTGCGAACGCAGGGCGAGTTCGATGTTCCGGAACGTCTGCCGGGCCTGCTCGACGAAACCGCCTGCCACCAGGCTGCCGGCATCAACGAAGCCACCGATGCCCGCCGTGTAGACGAAGTCGCCGACCCTGACGACCTGGCTGTACTCCGCGGTCTTCGCCCACGTGAACGGCGCCTCCCGGACCTCGATCACCTTGGTTTCCTGCGACATCCGACTCTCCTCTCGATACCCGGCAGCGACCTGATCTGTGGACGAAATCGCCACTACCGCAAGGGAAAGGGGCGAGGCGCTACCTTCGTCGAGGCTGTCACACACCGATCTGCAACAGCGACGTACTGTCGTACGGACTTCCCCGCAATCGACATACCCTCGTATAGTGCAGTCCTCATTCCCGAACGTCGGCAGGAAACACAATGTCCGAGTTGACCGTGGGCGACCTCGTCGCCATGCGCCAGTTGGGTTGTCGGACGATCGCCGGATCGGGCGGCCTGGACCGACCGGTCGTGTGGGCGCATTCCTGCGAGCTCGACGACCCGTGGAACTGGGTGGCCACCGACGAACTCCTGATGACCACCGGCATGTGCATTCCCTCCGACGAAGCACTCCAGATCGAGATGATCCGCCGGCTCCACACAGCGGGCATCGCCGGCATGGCGATCGGCGACGACTTGAAAGCCCCACCGCTGACGGACGGGATGCTCGACGAGGCGAACGCGCTGGACCTGCCGATCCTGAGCGTCTCGCATTCCACGCCGTTCTCGGCCATCGGGCGGACGGTCGGCGTCGCCACCCAGAGCGAACAGATCAGCCGTATCGCGCGGCTGAGTCGGCTGTACGAGGTGGCGAGGTCCGCCACGCTCGCTGACTCTTCGCTGCTGGACCGGCTGTCCACGGAACTGGGGCACCCCCTCCACGTCGTCGACGTCGAATTCGGCACCGAAGTTCTCGGCCGCCGGGGACGCATGCCCGCCGAGACCGTCCGAGCGCTCCGCCAACGGGTCGGCGGCAAGCTCGACCGGCTGCCCGCTCGCCAGGCCGTGACGGTAGGCGACGAACTGGTCGCGACGGCCTTCGCGCTCTCGACCCACCGCAAGTGCATGCTCGTCGTGGACGGTCCGTCCGATATCGACATGGACGCGTTCGGCCTGCTGCACGCCCAGAGCCTCATCGGAATCGAGGTCGAACGCGCGACCCGCGACCGCGAACGCGAGGACGCATCCGGCGCACTGCTGTTCGAGCAGATCGTCGACGGCTCGCTCGGCTCCGACGCCGCGCAACCCCGGCTCGAACAGAGCGGCCTCGCCGACCGCGAGTGGGTTGTGATCGCGTTCGATTCACCGCATCTGCGCGCGGCGCGAATCTATTTGGGAGACGGCGCCTTGCCGAATCTGACATGCATCGTGGGAGAGGAGGGCTACCTCATGACCACGGCCGACGATATGAGCGGCGCGCTGGACCTACTGTCCGGCCGAATCCCGCATCTCGGTGTCTCGGCCCCCACCTCCACGATTCAGCGCCTCCCGGACAGCGTCCGACAGGCCCGCTGGGCGTTGCAGGCCGCACGCGCCGACGGCAGTGCCGTCGCCGAATACTCCACGGCGTCACCACTGTTCCTTCCCCGCACCCTCAGCGAGGCGACCTTCGCCGCGCGTGCCGTCCTGGGCGATCTGATGGACCACGACAGCGCCAACCAGTCCCAGCTGGTCGAAACCCTGGACACCTTCCTGACCCTCGACCGAAGCTGGACGGCCACCGCCGAGAAACTGATGATCCATCGGCAGACACTCGCCTACCGGCTCAAGCGAATCGAAACGATCACCGGCCGCAGCACCAAGAGCTCCGCCGACATCTCGACCTTCTGGATGGCGCTCATCGCACTGCGGATCAGTCGCGGCGGGAACCAATAGTCGGGCTAGCGGAACTCGATGACCAACCGCGGCGGGGCGTCGAGCACGGTCACATCGAACAGCGCTGGATCGTCCCGGAAACCGATGAAGGACTGAGTGATTCCCCCGGTCTCCCGAATGTCGGGGAGCAAGTAGAGCTGGGCCACGCGGGAACCTTCCGGACCCGCCAGTGGTGCTGCAGCGGCAGAGAGATGACGGGCCGGTGGCGCGGTGTCCATCATGTCCACCTGCACCAGCGATCGCCCAGGAATCGTCAGCGGCGAACCACCACGGTGCGGCACAGCCTCGGCAACGTAGCCGACCTTCCAGAACGGCACTCCGGACCCGGTGAAGGAGTACACAACTCGATCCGCACCCGCCTCCACATCAGATTCGATTCGTACATCTCTCACCGACGCAGTAGAGGCAGGACCGATCGTCGAGAGGACACCGCCGTCCGGAACGAGTTCGAGCGTGGACCGCGGCGGGGCGACGGATCCGACGTCGATTCGTCCGGTTCGGTCGGCCGGCGTGGAGACGAAAGAGGGGTTCGACGGGAGCGTCGCTCGGTCGGCACCACAGCCGGTCGCCAGCGCCAGCGTCCCGAGCACACCGATCAGCCTCATCATTCTCATACGCCCCCTCCGCGGAACCCACTCCCCCGTCGCGCACTCTACGTACGTCGCCGAAAAACTAGCGGCGGACCGGAACACCCGCGGCGCGAGGGGCGTCGGGGACGGCCTTTCGGCGCCCGGAAACTGCTGCCATGCAGACCTCACAATCGGTTGATAACGTTCATCACGTACCAACCGTTTCTGTTCGACCGACAGAGAAGGAGTTCCAAATGTTCTCCAGCGTGGGCGACTTTTTCACCTTGATCCTGAACCTGGGATTCTCGGCCGGCTCTTCCGGTTTCCAGGTCAGCGGTTCCGGCGGCGAGGTACCGACTCCGGCGTAATCGCTACGGCTCCATCTCTGTGCCCCGGACGAACTTGTCCGGGGCACAGTGCTGCTCCCGGGTCCACGAACTGGCGGTAACTGCCTTACTCGCAGCCGCTCCCGACCGGCCTCAGCATCCATTGACTCGAACGTAAGTTCGAACTAGGCTCGTGTCATGAATCCGGGGGGACTCAACAATTCGGGCATCGCAGTCGCTTCGCTGCGGCCTGGCGACGTGGGATCGCTCGCCGAAGCGGCCCTTGTGCAGGGCATGGCCGACGTTTGCCGTGAGATCGAACGGCTCCAAGGGTTGCAGGTAGCGATGGCCGCCGAAGTCGATGCGCGCGCGGTCTCGTTCGACACCCTCGGATTTCGCAGCGTCAAGCAGTGGCTGGCCGCGAACTCGCTGTTGGAAGTGCCGGCCGCGGCACGCATACTCGCATTGGGCCGGATGCTCGCCCGGCAGCCCGAGATCGCCGACGGCTTCAACGCCGGCGAGATTTCCGCCGAGCATGCCGCCCTGATCGGGAAGTTCTGCGAAACCCCGCCGCACGGAATGCCGAACGAAGCGTTGGATTCGTGCCGGAAAGTGTTGCTGGACGCCGCTTTCCGTCCGGCCGCGACCACCACGACCGTCCGCACCTGCATCTCCCGGCTCGAGCGGATCTTCGAATCCGACGAACTCCCGCCCAGCGAAGACACCGAGCGCAACGAATTCCACGCCTCGAAAACCCTGAACGGCCGCGTCGCGGTCAAAGGTGACCTCGACGCCGTCACCGGTGAAATGCTCCTCACGGCACTGTCCGCGCTGACCAAACCCAGGAATCCGATCGACGACCCCGCCGAGAAACGCACCCCGACACGGCAACGAGCCGATGCTTTCGCTGAAATCCTGCGCCGCTACCTCGACTCCGGCGACGCCCCGATCGAGGGCGGGGAGCGGCCCCACCTGTCACTACACGTGAACGCCGCCGATCTCGCCCGCAGCGAGTCGGCTCACGAGTGGACGTCCACCGATGACGGGTCGGACCTGTTCGGCGACAAGGACATCGCACGCCTGCCCCACACGGGGCCGCTGTCGATCGCGACCGCACGCAGGCTCGCGTGCGACTGCCACCTCACCCCGATCGTCATGGACGACGGCGTCCCCTTGAATCTGGGGCGCACCAGTAGGACCGTGTCGAAGAAACAGCGTCGGGCGTTGATCGCCCGCGACCACGGCTGCGCCTTCCCCGGCTGCGGCGCACCACCCGCACACTGCGAAGGCCACCACATCACACACTGGGCCGACGGCGGACCCACCGACCTCGACAATCTCGTGATGCTCTGCCGCTTCCACCACCAGCTACTGCATCATTCCCACTGGGAAGTCCGCATAGGCCCGGACAGAAAGCCGTGGTTCACCCCACCGAGCACCGTCGACCCCTACAGGAAGCCCGTCCCTGCCCACAACCGGGCGGGACCACACGCCGCATGAGACGGTGGGCTCGAGCATCAGATTCTGCTGGCGACCCGCAACCCTTCGAGAGTCGCCTCCTCGACGGTGCGCGGCGCCTGGCAGTCTCCGATCGCGTACACCTCGGTCCCGGTTCCACTCAACTGCGCTGTCAGCTCGTGAAACAGCCCGTCCTCCTGCTTGTGGCCGAGGCACAGCACCAGCGCTGCAACGTCTTCCGCGATCACGGGCTGCGAAGTGAGGGTGTTCTGGAGGTATACGGTGTCGTCGTCGGCGCCGTAGAGTCGCGCGTTGGTGACGATCTCCACGCCCGCCTCGTACACCGCAGCCAGCATGGCGTTGCGGGTGTACTGCTGGATGGTTTCGCCGGGTGCGTAGCCGTCCACGGCGAGCGTCACCTTGCGGCCTCCGCTGCGGGCGATCATCTCCGCGACCCCCAGACCGATCCAGTCGCAGCGCCAGTCGGCCACCACGATTCGTCCCTTCGGAAGCTCGGCGGCGTTCGATTTGATGACGTCCCATGACTCGAACACCGGCAGGGCGTCGTCGAGCTCGAGTGGCGGACGGTACGGGGTGGCGCCCGTAGCGACGATCACGACATCCGGGTTCACCTCGCGGACCAGCGCGGCGTCGACCTGCACTCGGGTGTGCACCTCCACCCCGTAGCGTTCGATCTCCGACTGCAGGTTCGTGACCGCGCCGCCGAACTCCGCTCGGTGCGGCAACCTCTCGGCCAACAACACCTGACCGCCGACGCGGCCGGCCGCCTCGTAGATCGTGACGTGGTGCCCACGCTGCGCGGCAATCACGGCCGCTTTCATGCCCGCCGGCCCGCCGCCCACGACCATCACGCTCTTCGCCGCGGCAGCGGGAACAGTACGGCCGAACTGAATTTCACGGCCCGTCTCGGGACGCTGGATGCACGAGATCGGGTACCCCATGTGGAAGTGGCCGATGCATGCCTGGTTGCACGCGATACACGCCCGGATCTCCTCGGTACGTTGCGACTGCGCCTTGTCCGGCATCTCGGGATCACAGATGAGCGCACGCGTCATCGCGCAGGCGTCGGCCTGTCCGGACGCCAGCACGATCTCCGCCTCGTGCGGCTGGTTGATGCGTCCGGCGACCAGAACCGGCACCGACACCTGCTTTTTGATCTTCGCGGCGGACGGTGCGGTGTACATCGCCTCGTAGTGCATGGGCGGCACGATGTGCGTGGACCCGCCCGTGCTCGCGGACGTGCCCTCGGTGACGTTCAGGTAGTCGACGTAGCCGTCCGCGTCGAGCGCCTTGCACAGCGCGATGGTGTCGCTCTCACCGGTGGCGTCGTAGGTGTTCTCGTCGGCCGAAAGGCGTACGCCCACCACGAAGTCGGGTCCGACTGCCTGGCGCACGGCCCGGGCCGTCTCGCGCAGCATGCGCATCCGATTCTCGAGGCTCCCGCCGTAGCGGTCCTCGCGCACATTGAGATTCGGATTGAGGAACTGCGCGGGGAGGTAGCCGTGACTCGCGACGATCTCCACACCGTCGAGGCCCGCGGTCTGCAGCCGTACCGCGCCCTCGGCGTAGCCGGCGATGATCTCCTGCAGAAGTTCGATGCCAACGGCCTGCGGCATGACGTGGAAGCGCTCGTTCGGCACCGCGGAAGGTGCGAGCGCGACGGGTAGCGCACCGTCGCCGGATTCCATGATTTCGCGTCCCGGATGGAAAATCTGCGAGATCAATTTGCAGTCGTGCTCGTGCACTGCCTCGGCCACTCTCCGGTAGCCGGGAATGCAGCTGTCGTCGGTGATCATCAGGACGTGCGAGGTGTAGCGCGCGGTCTCGTGAATGCCGGCGACCTGCATGATGATCATTCCGGCGCCGCCCTCCGCCCGCGCGCGGTGGTATGCGACGAGCTGGTCGGTGACCTCGCCGTCGTGCACCATGACGGTGTCGTGACCCGACGAGAAGATCCGGTTCTTCAGCGTCGTCCCACCGAGTCGGAGGGGGCTGAACAACGTCGGAAACTCGATCGCGGTCGACATGGGAGACCTCTCTGGAACGTGCTGATGCTTCGATCTGGCGCCTCGACTGTTCCACACCGACCCACCACGATCACTCGTACCGAAGTCTGCAATTGACCCCCGCACTCGTACTCGCGTACACCCGGTCCGGCGGTATTTCGCACCACGAGCAACAAGGCTCGAATCAGGCCCCAGCACGCTGTCTTCGAGTCCAGGGGGTTGTACTGCTGGATAGAATCACCCACGAGTTACGTCCTGTCGTACAGTTCACACCGGCCGAGGGTTCTCCTAGTGTTTCGAGCAATCAGTTCCGCTCCGGTCCATCTCCTGGCCGCGGCTGCGACACTTCGAGGACACTCACGATGAAATCTTTTGACGTCATGGACGAGGCGCCGACGTCGCGCTTCCACCGAAAGTTGTTGATCGCCTGCTGCGGCGGCCCGTTCCTGGACGGGTTCGTGCTCAGCATCATCGGCGTGGCGCTCGTCGGCATCAAGGCCGACCTGATGCCGTCGAGTGCCGAGGTCGGACTCATCGGTGCCGCGTCGTTGATCGGCATCTTCTTCGGCGCGACGCTCTTCGGCGCACTCACCGACCGCATCGGCCGCGAGAAGATGTACGCCCTCGACCTCACGGTCCTGGTGATCGGTTGCGCCCTCAGCGCGTTCGTCCAGGAGGCGTGGCAACTGATCGTGCTCCGGTTCGTGATCGGACTCGCGATCGGTGCGGACTATCCCATCGCGACGTCGCTGCTCACCGAATTCACCCCGACGAAGAAGCGGGGCTTCATGATCGGCGTGACCGGTCTGTCGTGGTCGCTCGGCGCCGGCTTCGCCTACATCGTCGGCGCGGTGTTCGTCGGCGTCAGTGGCGGTCACGATCACTGGCGCTGGATGCTGGCGACGTCCGCGATCCTGGGCGTCGTCGTCGTGCTCGCCCGCCGCGGCATCCCGGAGTCGCCCCGGTGGCTCCTCGGCAAGGGTCGCGTCGCCGAGGCCGAGCAGGTGATCCTCGACGTCTACGGCAAGAAGCTCGACCTCACCGACGAAGCACCTGCCGACTCCGGGATGACGATGCTTCAGTCGTTCAAGGCGATCGTGCGCGGGGGCTATCTCAAGCGCACCCTCATGTGCGGTGCCCTGTACTTCGCACAGATCACGCCGCAGTACGCGATGCTGACCTTCCTCCCGGTCATCCTGGCGGGCTTCGCGGTGTCGAGCGACGGCTCGGCCGGTTTGATCGTCGAGACCGTCATCATCCTGCTGTTCGCGATCGGTTCCATCCCGGCATTGCGCTGGGTCGAGACGATCGGCCGCCGCAAGATGTCGATCATCCCGTTCGCGGTCATGGCGTTCCCGCTGATCTTCCTGTGGCTCGTCCCGGACGCACCCGTGTGGCTGGTGGTCGTGGCCTTCTGCGCGTATGCCTTCGCGTCCGGCGGCCCCAGCATCCTCGAGTGGATCTACCCGAACGAGCTGTTCCCCACCGAGATTCGCGCCACCGCCGTGGGTGTGTCCGTGGGTATCAGCCGGATCGGCGCCGCGACCGGCACCTACCTGCTGCCCATCAGCATCGACAACTTCGGTATCGGCACCACCATGGGCTTCGGCGCGCTCATCACGCTGGCCGGATTCGCCGCCTGCTACGCGTGGGCTCCGGAGACCGCCGGACGCCCGCTCGAGGAGACCGCGTCCGTTGCTCCGGCCCGCGTCCGCCCTGCCGCGGCCGTGGACTGAGAACCCGTATCTCCGCAGGCGAACTCTCGAAAGATGACTCGATGACGATCCTCACCACCCCCGACAGCATCGTCGACTCCGTGCCCACCGACCTGTGGGTGGGCGGCCGGCAGACCCCCGCGTCCACCGGCGCCACCTTCCCGGTGCACGACCCTGCGACCGGCAGCGTCCTCACCCACGTCGCCGACGCGAGCCCGGACGACGGCCGCCGCGCCCTCGATCTCGCGTCGAGAACCCAGGCCCAGTGGGCGGCCACCGCGCCGCGAGAGCGCGGTGAGATCCTGCGCGCCGCCTTCGAGTCGGTGCGCAGGCGCAGCGAGGACTTCGCGACCGTCATGACACTCGAGATGGGCAAGGCCATCGGTGAGGCGCGCAGCGAGGTCGCCTACGGAGCCGAGTATCTGCGATGGTTCGCGGAGGAGGCCGTCCGCGTCGGCGGACGGTTCGGCGCCGCACCGGGCGGCAACGGACGGATCCTGGTCACCAAGGTCCCGGTGGGCCCGGTACTGGCGATCACCCCGTGGAACTTCCCGCTGGCCATGGGAACCCGCAAGATCGCGCCGGCTGTCGCGGCGGGATGCACGATCATCGTCAAGCCGGCCGAGGAGACACCCCTGACGATGCTGCTGCTCGGTGAGGTGTTCGCCGAGGCCGGGCTGCCCGACGGCGTGCTGTCGATCCTGCCGACGTCGAACGCGTCGGCACTGTCCGGGCCACTCATGCAGGATCCCCGCCTGCGGAAGGTGACCTTCACGGGCTCGACGCCGGTCGGAAAGCTGTTGGTGCGCAACGCCGCCGACCAGCTCCTCCGGACCTCGATGGAACTCGGTGGCAACGCACCGTTCGTGGTGTTCGAGGACGCCGACGTCGATGCCGCGGTGGACGGTGCCATGGCCGCGAAGATGCGTAACGGCGGGCAGGCCTGCACGGCCGCCAACCGGTTCCACGTCGCGCACGCGGTCATCGAGGAGTTCACCGAGAAGCTGAGCGCACGGATCTCCGCGCTGCGTACGGGCCCGGGCATCGATCCGAGCACCGACGTCGGGCCGCTCGTCAACGCGGACCAACGCGACGTCGTGTCCGACCTCGTGGCCGACGCCGTCGCTCGCGGTGCCCGTGTCCGCACCGGCGGGTTCGCCCCGGAGGGTCCGGGATTCTTCTACGCACCGACACTGCTCGACCGCATCCCCGCGGACGCGAGAGTGCTGCGCGAAGAGATCTTCGGGCCCGTCGCGACCGTCTCCGGATTCGACACCGAAGAGGAGGGCATCGCGGCCGCGAACGACACCGAGTACGGTCTGGCCTCCTACTTCTACACCCGCGACATGGATCGGGCGATGCGGGTCGCGGCCGCTCTCGACACCGGCATGGTCGCCGTCAACCGGGGCATCCTGTCGGACGCGTCCGCCCCGTTCGGTGGCGTCAAGCACTCGGGTTTCGGCCGCGAGGGCGGCACCGAGGGCATCGAGGAGTACCTCGAGACGAAGTACGTCGCGCTGTGACCCTGGCCGCGGAGAACCCCGAGACCCGCACTGCCGCGGCACGATCCTGGCTCCTGGCGGCAGCGGTGGGCGAGGACGCGCTGTCCGCCGCCGCCCGCGCCGGAGCGGACTGTCTCGTCGTCGACCTCGAGGACGGAGTGCCGTTCGCTCGCAAGAGCTTCGCGCGACAGCTGGTACGTGAGTGGCTGTCCGACAACCCGTCCTGGGTCCGCATCGGCGACGTGAAATCCGGCCAGCACGCTCTCGACGTCGAGGTGGTGCGGGGCACTCCCGGGGTACTCGGTGTGGTGCTCGCGAAGGCCGAATCCGCCGAGGACGTACGCACGACGGCACGCGAACTGCCCGGGCTCCCGATCGTGCCGATGATCGAGTCCGCGCTCGCACTCACCCGCGCGGTCGAGATCGCCGCCGCCGAACCTGCGGTCCGCCTGGCCTTCGGTGTCGGCGACTTCCGACACGACACCGGCGTGGCGAACACCTCTGCCGCGTTGACGTACGCGCGGTCCCGACTGGTGGTGGCAAGCCGCGCCGCCGGGCTGCCCGGGCCGATCGACGGTCCCAGCGCACGGGAGGAGGCGGTGGCGCTCGACACCCGCGGTGCAGCCGAACTGGGGATGACGGGAAGACTCGCCGTGCGGCCGGCCGATGCCGCATTCATCAACGATGCACTCTCCCCCACTCTCGCCGAGATCGATTCCGCGGCAGCGACGATCGACCGCCTGGGCGCGCACGGCGAACACGTCGCTTCCGGCGCGGACGTGCCCCGGCTGGCCGCAGCCAAGGCCGTGCTGCGGCGAGCTCGGCAGTTCGGGCTCCCGGTCGACGGTTGACGGGTCAGGGCGCGAGCGGTCCTGCGACGGGATGCGCCTGCTGCGTGCCGTCGGCGACGCGGTAGCTCATCGCGTGCCGGACGATCCCGCGCGGATCGGTGGGGTCGGATACGTAGAACCAGTCCATCTGCGCCGCAGCTTCGTTCACTTCGAACACACCGTAACCGTGCGAATCCAGTTCGACGTACCGGACGTGACGGTTGAACGCCTTGAACGCCTCCTCCGCGGCCACGGTCGCGGTGCGAGGCGGCACCTTCAACATGTCGTCGATGTTCGGCGACGTCACCGACGGCACGACGAACTCGGTGCCGACCGTGCCCGCAGCCGGGTAGTTCGCGGCGTCCACCGGTAGGTCGCACGCCCACGACGTGTGGATATCCCCGGTGAGGAACACCGTGTTGCGCACCCCGTTCGCGGTGATGGCGTCGAACAGGCGTCGACGGTCGGCGGTGTAGCCGTCCCACTGGTCGGTGTTGTAGGGGATACCGGCGTCGGGCACGCCGGTCATCTGCGTGATCGCACCCATCGTCCGATTATCCAGGGGCGGAAAGACGCACGGTGTGATCATCACCGGGTTGCCCACGATCTTCCACCGGGTCGACGCGGTCACGACGCCGCTCGTCAGCCAATCCATCTGCGCGCGACCGGTAATCGTCCGGTCGGGGGAGTCGACCTTGCGCCATCCGGCGCCGGCGGATGCCGGTTCGTCACGATAGGTGCGCAGGTCGAGCATCGACAGTTCCGCCAACGTGCCGAACCGGAAGCGCCGGTACAGTGCGGCGTCGGACCCGGTCCCGTGGACCCGCACCGGCATCCACTCGAAGTAGGCCCGGGTCGACGCGGCCTTGCGCGCACCCCAGTCCCCCTCGGTGGCCGGATCGTGGTTCTCGGCGCCGCCGTCGTACGAGTTGTCTGCCGATTCGTGGTCGTCCCACGTCGCGATGAACGGCAGCTTCGCGTGCAACGCCAGGAGATCGGGGTCGGTCTTGTACTGCGCGTGCCGGATTCGGTAGTCGGCGAGCGAGACGATCTCGTGGGCCGGGTCGTGCAGGCGCACCGAACCGCCGCGAGCCCCGTACTCGCCGCGACCGTACTCGTAGATGTAGTCGCCGAGGTGGAGAATCGCATCGAGGTCGTCCCGTTCGGCGAGGTGCCGGTACGACGCGAAGTACCCTGCCTCCCAGTTGGAGCACGACACGACGCCGAAACGCAGGCGGGCGATGTCGGCGTCCGCGGCCGGCGCCGTGCGGGTGCGTCCGACGGGGGAGACGATGCCGAGTCCGGTGAACCGGTAGAAGTATCCGGTGCCGGGGCGCAACCCGGTGACGTCGACCTTCACCGTGTGGTCCGTCTCCGGACCGGCGGTGACCGTGCCGCTGCGAACGAGCGTCGCGAATCCCGCGTCGGTCGCGACCTGCCAGGTGACCGGGACGGCGGGCCCGGCAGCGGATCCCGGTAGCGCGTCGGCCGTCGGGGTGAAGCGCGTCCAGATGATCACGCGGTCGGGGAGCGGGTCACCGGATGCCACCCCGTGGACGAAACCCGGTGCCGGTGTGGCCGCCGACGCCCGTCCCGCTGCCGCGGCGGCGATTCCGGCCCCTGCGAGCACCATCGAGCCGCGCAGCACCCCGCGGCGAGTCACCCCAGCGATGTCGTTGTTCTCGAACACCCCCGGATCACAACGCAATTCGGACGCACGTTCAACAAGAATCGTGAAACGTACCGAGCATTCATCGACTGTTCCCCTTCCCGCCCCCTTCGCGTTTCGCGCACTTAGCGCGGGGAAAACGCCCCGGAATGCGCGACAAGTGCGCGAAACGCGGGGGAGAGGGGGACTCAGGGGTGGTGGAGACCAGAGGTCCGCGGCCGGTGGACGGCGCCGCGCGCCACCAACTCGATCGTGGTGGCGACCGCGCACGTCTGTGCGAGCAGAAGACCGACGAGGACGAGGATCTGCACGGCACCGGCCTGCACGGCGGATCCGGTCGCGAGCAGCACGCCGACGAACGCTCCGGGCAGCGTCACCAGGCCCACGGTCCTGGTCTGGTCGAGGCCCGGCAGCAGAGCGTCCGCGGCGGCCGACCCGACCACCTCCATCCGGGCGTCCCGCGTGCTCAACCCCAGGCTGAGTGCGGCTTCCACCTCTCCCCAGCGTTGCTCGATCGCGTCGAGGCCGCGTTTGGCGGCAAGTGCCGTCGCGGTCATCGCGTTACCCAGGACGATGCCGCCGATCGGCACCAGTGCCACCCCCTCGAGCGGCACCACACCACTGACCAGCATGAGAGGAACCACCAGCCCGACGCCGACGGCCAACGCCGACGCCAGCCACACCGCCGACCGGCCCGCCCGCGAGCGCCGCGCCGCGGTGAACGCCGCCGCCACGAACATCACCGCGAGCACCAGCAACGACGACCACAGGTGCGCGAGCGCCGCCGCCAGGATCAGCGACACCGCGGCCAGTTGCAGCGCACCGCGCACCGCGGCCCACGGCGCGGTCAGCGGGTTGCCGAGCCCGGCGAAGCGATACACGACGGCGGCCAGACCCACCATGACCGCGCACAGGACGAACAGCGCGAGGCCGGGGTTCACGAGCGAGGTGCTCACGGTTCGGAAGCCTTGGGCAGGAAGTCGTCCGCGAAGTCCTCACCGGACAGGGCCGCGTCGACCCGGGCCCGGATGTACCCGCCGGTGGTCGGGCAGTCGCGCGCCCGGTCGGTGCGGCAGCCGAGCATGTGTTCGAGCACCGCGACCGCCCGGGACAGATGACTGATGCGCTCACGCATCCGGGCGGCCTGGTCCTCGATCAACCTGCTGCGGTCCGCCACCGTGTCCGAGTCGACGATCGCTTGGGTATCGGCGAGCGAGAGCATCCCGTCCTCGTGCCACAACTGGATGTAGGCGAGCCGGCCGAGATCGTCGCGGGTGTAGTAGCGGACGCGCCCGCGACGCTCCGACGCCTCGATGAGACCGCGCTCCTCGTAGTACCGCAGCGCCGGCACGGACAGTCCGAAGGCGTGCGCGACGTCGGTGATCGAGAAGAGGTCGTCGGGCATGCGACACCTCCGACTTGCGCTCAAGCCCACTTGAGTGTGGACGCTGTGAGCCTACTCCTCGGAAAGGAACGCTCAGTGCAGTCTCTGCAGTCCGGTGCCGCACCGGCCGCGACCTCCCGCGCAGGCGTCGGCGCCTCGATGATGCTGCTGGTCGCCGGTTTCGTCCTGATCAGCGCGAACACCCGCGTCGCTTTCGGTCAGATCGGCCCACTGGCCCCAGTTGCCGGGTTCGACGCCGCCACCGTCACACTGCTCGGGCTGATCCCCCCGTTGGTGATGGGACTGTTCGCGCCGCTCGCCGTCGTCGCTCGCCGACGCCTCGGCGAGGAGCGCGCCCTGTTCGCCGCCGGCGCCGTGCTCCTCGTGGGAGCCTTGGTCCGGATGGCGGGTATGCCCGGGCTGATCGCCGGCACCGTGATCGTGAGCCTCGCGACCGCGGTGGTGAACGTGCTCGTGCCAGTGTTCGTACGCAAGCGGTTCGCGCCCGAACGGACCGGCGTGATGATGGGTGTCTACGCCATGTCGATGGGCGCCGGCTCCGCCGTGATCGCGGCGCTGATGATTCCCGTGTGGCGCGCGTCGGGCGAATCATGGCCGCCGGCAATCGGACTCGCGGTGATTCCCGCGCTCCTGGCGCTCGTCGGAACCGTCCCGCAACTGCGGCAT
The DNA here is from genome assembly GCF_037287305.1 of Prescottella sp. D32. Lineage (NCBI taxonomy): Bacteria > Bacillati > Actinomycetota > Actinomycetes > Mycobacteriales > Nocardiaceae > Rhodococcus > Prescottella sp. D32. The sequence continues at coordinate 367,441 of NZ_JARBSW010000001.1, read as the reverse complement.
GCGAGTCGGCCCGGCACCCACGCGGGGGCGACGGCCCACGGCCGGCCGAAAGTGCTGCGCACGTGGACCGCATGGAGTTCGACGATCTTCTTCGGCATCCAGACGCTGCTCTTCTACGCGACGCTCGCCTGGCTGCCCTCCATCCTGGTCGCCGCCGGGCTGGCCGACGGCAGCGCCGGAAACATGCAGGCGCTGTTCATCGTCGGCGTCGCCGGGGGAGGACTGGTGGCACCGATCCTCGCGGCCGCGAGCGCGGACCAGCGACCTCACATCCTGGCGATCGTCGCGGTGTGCGCCGCGGGCTTCGCCGGATTGCTTATAGCGCCCGACTCCGTGCCGGTCGTATGGGCGTTGATCCTCGGTATCGGGCTCGGCGCGGGTCAAGCCGTTGCCGGAGTGCTGTACGCCCGACGCGGGCGTACCCCGGACCACGTGGCCGCGCTGTCGACGGTGGCGCAGACGGGCGGTTACCTGATCGCGGCGACCGGACCGATCCTGGCGTCGATCCTGCACGACGCCACCGGATCGTGGACCGCACCGGTCACCGCGTTCCTCGTCCTGCTCGCCGTCAACGCCGTCGCGAGCATGCGCGCCGGGCACGACCCGAAGCCGGGAAGGCAGGCAGGTTGACGAGTGCCACCGGACTCATGGAAGCACGAAACAGGCCGGACCCAATGGGATTCCCGTTCCCACCGGAACTGTCACGTCGGGACCGCCCGCCGACGTGTGGTACGCCACGATCCGATGGTCACCGGGGGTGCGCGGAATCCACCCGACTGTGGCCGTGCCGTTCAGAACGGGCGCCAGCGGGCTCGGCAGGATCGTGGCCTTCTGGAAGTCGAAGAACGAGACGGGGTTCTGCCACGTCGTTGCCGCGGTCACCGCATAGATGCAGTTGGTTCCGAACTTCTCCTCGAAGCCACGCTCCGGGGTCCACGTGTAGCTGAGTCCGGGATGGGCATCCACCCGAACGACGTCGGCCGCGGCCGTCGGCACGCCGAGAACGAGTGCCGAGAGCGCCGTACCGGCCACAACAGAGCCGACCGTCCCTTTTGTTAATTTCATGCCGGTTTCATCGCACAGGGGCGGTCTGCATTACACGTCGCGATTACACGTCGCGCCGAAATGGTGTGAACATCTTGTTGTCAATATTTCGTTGACAACAGGGATTCTTCAATGGACCCTCGAAGCATGACCTCCGAGGATTTCACTCCACCCAACCCCAGCCGCGAGCGTGCCCACCGCGAGTACGCGGCCCTGTTCCGGATCATCGAACGCCACGGCGCCACGCCCGAACAGCGGGCGCGTCAGTCACACCCCGAAATCCTGGAACCCCTGGGTGCCATCCGGGTCGTGGCCGCGCTGGCGGGCGGCGTTCACACCCCCGAGCCCGGCGAACCGGATGTCGACGACGCCGACATCACCGCGGCCCTCGGACTGTTCCCCAAGGCTCGCGCGGAGATGGACCAGCTCGAGGCGCTGTTCCTCGGCATCGCTCGCCAGCGCGGAATGACTTGGCGAGAAATCGCATTCGGGTTGGGACTCGGCAGCACCCAAGCGGCGCGGCAGCGATACGAGAGACTGGTCGAACGTACCTGAGGTCGAATACGTGTAGGGCCCGAAGCCGACGAGCGGCTTCGGGCCCTACACGAGTCGGCCGGCTCCCGGCCACACTCACTAGACGAGCAGCGCGGCGAACGCCCCGAGGGCTGCGATCAGACCGGCGAAAGCCCCCACCGCTTCCGCACCTGCGACAACCTGATCGAAGTCGACCGAACCCAGAGCCGTAGCGAACTCCTCAGAACCCATTGTCTTCCCCTTTGTTCCCGTGAAGCTGGTGCTTCGTCTCAGTCGCCGTTCTCGGCGCCACTGCATGTGTAGCGGACGGCGACAACGGATTCCAAGCGGTGAAAGCCTTGAATCGCAATCCATTACAGAATGGAAACGCTCGGGCACCCGCGCGTAAAAACGACGTCACACGTCGTTAACACCGAGCCCCCGCACCCGCAGATCGCGGGCCAGGTGATCGCGCTGTTCGACAACCAGGCGGCGGAGCGCTCCCGGAGCGTCGGTATTCGCCGTCAGCCAGGCATCCACCGGATCGAGCGACTCCGACGACGGGAACAGACCCAGCACGATGCGACGCGCGATCTCGATGCTCCGCGTCGCCCACACGTCGCGGAGCGCCGCGAAATAGCCGTCGTCGTACGAGCCGATCAGATCGCGGCGATCGCCGGCCCGGAAGCCGCCGATGACGGCATCGAGTTGGTCGTTACTGAGCCCCGGATCCTCCAGCGCCGCCCGCCAGGCCTCGTCCTTGACCTCCGCGAGCGGGCGTGCCGTGAGCGCTCGCAGGTGCGCAGTGCGTCCGGACGCGGTGTCGTCGCGGCCGAGTTCGGCGTCGAGATCCGCCGCGTCGGCATGCCCCGTGGCGGCCAGCGCGGTCCACAACGCCCAGCGCAGGTCCGGATCGAGCGGCAGCCCGTCGGGCGCCGGCGCGGAGCCGTCGAGCACGGCACGGATCTGCACCGCGAAGCGATCGTCGACGACGGCCGCCCCCGCCACCGCCCGTGCCCATGCCAACTGTGCGCCGGAACCGGGCTGCGCATCCCACAGCGCCCCCCAGCACGATTCGAGCCAACGGCCGCGCCACTCGTCGCGCGTCGGGTCCGGAAGATAGTGCCCGACGGCGTACCCGGCATTCGCGAGGACCGCTGCCGTGAGCGCCGTGTTGCTCTCGGACGGCGCGAAGGCCTGCGCCATCGCAAGATAGCGCTCGGGCGCGAGCTCGCCGTCACGGGTGGCATTCCACAGCGCCGACCAGATCAGCCCCCGGGTCAGCGGGTCGACGACACGGTCCAGCGAACGCTCGACGGTAGCGAGGGAATCGGCGTCGAGCCGGACCTTCGCGTACGTGAGGTCGCCGTCGTTGAGCAGGCGCAGGGGTGCATCCGGCAACTCGACGGGTGTGCGTTCGTTCTCGAGGTCCAGCTCCACGCGATCGCGTCGGACGAGGTTTCCCGAGTCGTCGAAGTCGTAGGTACCCACGGCGATCCGGTGCGGCCGAGGATCGGTCTGCACGATCTCGCAGCCGTCGACGCCACGCTCGAGGATCAACGTGGAGACCCCGGTTGTCCGGAGCCATGCCTGCGCCCATGCGGCGAGGTCGCGACCGGACGCCTCCGACAACTCCGACAGCAGGTCCGCGAGGGTGGTGTTGCCGAACTCGTGCTTGCGGAAGTAGCGGCGCGCTCCTTCGAAGAATGCATCCCGGCCGACGTACGCCACCAGTTGCTTGAGAACGCTGGCACCCTTCGCGTACGTGATGCCGTCGAAGTTCAGCTTCGCGGCCTCGAGGTCGACGATGTCGGCGACGATCGGGTGCGTCGTGGGCAACTGGTCCTGCGAGTACGCCCACGCCTTGCGCCGGTTCGCGAACGCGACCCACGCGTCCGTCCACTCGGTGGCCTCCGCGCTCGCGAGCGCACCCATGTAGTCGGCGAAGGACTCCTTGAGCCAGAGGTCGTCCCACCACACCATCGTCACGAGGTCGCCGAACCACATGTGCGCCATCTCGTGCAGGATCGTGTTGGCGCGACCCTCGTACTGCGCTGCGGTGGCGGCGCCCCGGAACACGTACGCCTCGGTGAACGTGACGCAACCCGGGTTCTCCATCGCACCGAGGTTGTACTCGGGGACGAACACCTGGTCGTACTTGCCCCACGGGTACGGATAGTCGAAGTTCTCGGCGAAGAAGTCGAGACCCTGGCGGGTCACCTCGAAGATCGTGTCGGCATCCAGGTAGCGGGCGAGCGACGCGCGACACAGGAGCCCGAGCGGGACGTCGAGATCACCTCGCCGCCATTGCGATTCGACGCGATGGTAGGGACCGGCGACGATCGCGGTGATGTACGTCGAGATGGGCAGAGTGGGGGAGAACTCCACCGACTGACGATCGCCGTCGTCCTCCACCATGGCGGCGGGACGATTGGACGCCACCTCCCAGCCGGACGGTGCGATGACCGCGAACGTGAAGGGCGCCTTCATGTCCGGTTGCTCGAAGCACGCGAACACCCGTCGCGCGTCGGACGGCTCGTACTGTGTGTACAGATACGTCGCTCCGTCGACCGGATCCCGGAAGCGGTGCAGCCCTTCACCGGAACGGCTGTAACAGCCCACTGCACTCACCACCACCGTGTTGGAGCGGCGCAGGCCGTGCAGCGGGATGCGGGCGCCGTCGTACTCGACGTCGATGAACTGGCCGTTGACGATCACCGAACGCACTTCGAGCCCGAGGAAGTCCAGCCACGTCTCCGGGGTGGTGGCGTCGAACTCCACCGTGGTCGTGGTCAGGAAGCCCGCCTCGGTCTCGTCGGGGGCGTCCGACACGTCCAACTCCACCCGATAGGCACGGACTGTCACGGCCGCCGAGCGCGCGGCGGTCTCGGAGCGGGTCAGATTCGCGATACTCACGCCCTCGATCCTGCCAGCCGCGGGAACGACCCGGGGTGTGTCCGGCCATCCGGCACGAACAGGGCCTGCAGGGGGAATCGCGACGTCGTAGCATCGGGCTGCGAGTACTCGCGGGAAGAGGTGCGGCATGGATGATCCGATCAGGACGAGCTTCGACGGCCGGACGGGCGTCGCGCGTCTGTACCTCGACCGGCCGGGCCAGCGGAACCCGCTGTCCACCAGCATGATGCGTGCGGTCACCGCCGCGCTGCAGGGCTTCGGCAATGACGAGGCCGTCCGTGTCGTGGTGCTGTCGGCGGCCGGTCCCGTGTTCTCCGCCGGCCACGATCTGTCCGAGATGATCGGACGAACGCTCGAGGAGGAGCGGGAGATCTTCGAGGTCTGCACGGAGATGATGGATACCGTCCAGTCGATCCCGCAACCGGTGATCGCCGCAGTCCAGGGTCCGGCGATCGCCGCCGGCTGCCAGCTTGCCGCGTCGTGCGATCTCGTCGTGGCGTCGTCGACCGCGGTGTTCGGGACACCGGGCGTGCGGATCGGACTGTTCTGTTCGACGCCCATGGTCGCGCTCAGCCGCGCAGTGGGGCGCAAGCGGGCAATGCAGATGCTGCTCACCGGCGAGACGGTCGACGCCGCGACAGCGGCAGACTGGGGTTTGGTCAATATCGTTGTGGCGCCGGAGCAACTGGACGTTCGTACAGATGAGTTGGCCGTCCGCATCGCCCAGTCCAGCCCCCTCACGTTGGCGATCGGCAAGCAGGCGTTCTACCGCCAGATCGATCTGCCCCAGCACGAGGCGTACGAACTCATGTCCCGGACGATGGCCGACAACGCCGTCACGTGCGACGCACAGGAGGGCATGAGTGCATTCCTCGCGAAACGGAAGCCCGAATGGACGGGCAAATGAGACGAACACCCCCAGTTTCTCGACACGCGGGACCAACTTGGCGCGCGCGGAACCCAATTGCGTTCTAGCCTGAGGTCCATTCCGGGTACCGCGAGAGAGAGGCACATCATGGCATTGCCCACGTTGACCCCCGAGCAGCGCGCCGCCGCCCTCGAGAAGGCCGCCGCGTCGCGCAAGGCTCGTTCCGAACTGAGGGAAGGCCTCAAGTCGGGCAAGCTGACGCTGGTGGAGGTTCTCGACAAGGCAGACACCGACGAGTTGGTTGGTAAGACGAAGGTGCTGTACCTGCTCGAATCCCTGCCGAAGGTCGGCAAGATCAAGGCTCGCGACATCGCCGAGTCCGTCGGCATCGCCGAGACGCGCCGCGTTTCGGGTCTCGGTGCGCGTCAGCGTGCCGACCTGATCGCCAAGCTCAGCAGCTGACGTCACTGCGCTTCGGAACGGCCCGCGCTCTCACAGCGCGGGCCGTTCCGTGTCCGTCAGGCCAGGATCGCGCGACAAGTCCTTGAGTGCAACGCCGGAAGCCCCCATACGCCGCGCCCCCTCGACGAGTACCGCGACGACCCGCGCCGCGTGGTCGTACGTCATTCCGTCCGGCGGATGGACGTTGGAGACGCAGTTGCGTTGAGCGTCGGTGCGGCCCGGCCGCGGGTGGTGCGTCAGATAGATGCCGACGCTGTCGGCGACCGACAGCCCTGGACGTTCCCCGATCAGCACGAGCATCGTCGTGACACCGAGTTGTGCACCGATGTGGTCCCCCAACGCCACCCGGGCCTGTGTGGCGATCACCGGGGGAGCGAACGTCAGCCGCGGCAGTGCTTGGACGATCGCGGCCGTCAGACCGGGGCCGTGTGCCGCGAGCGCCGTCGCGGACAGCCCGTCACACAGTGCGATTCCGATGTCGGAGGCATTGGGCGGCAACTTCGTTCCCGATTCCGGGATGCGGCCGAGATCGGGTCGGCGCAGATATGTGGCCCGGTCGGCCGCCGCACTCCGCACGATCAGCGGGGCCCCGATGCCTACATCGCGGATCCGTTCCGCCAGCGTCTCGACGTCGAGCGCCGTGTGCACCGCGTCCCGCGCCTCCGCGTGGGCGGCGACGAACTGGAGGTGACGGCGGGTCGGCACTCCGTTCCCGCTGCGGCCCAGACCGATCCGAGCCCGAGTGTGCCGCCGGATGTCGTCCCAGGGATCGATCATGCGGCGCCGCCGAGGGCGCGCAACGGCGACGCCGCGACGTCGACGGGAAGAATCCGCCCGGTGTCGTCGGCCATCCCGAGTTTGCGCAACCACGCCTCGAACTCGGGCGCGGGACGCAGCCGGGCGACCTCCCGGACGTACAGCGCGTCGTGGAACGACAGCGACTGATAGCCCAGCATGACGTCGTCGGCACCCGGCACCGTGATGACGAACGCCGTGCCGGCGACCGCGAGCAGCGTCAGCAGGGTGTCCATGTCGTCCTGGTCTGCCTCGGCGTGGTTGGTGTAGCAGACGTCCACCCCCATCGGCAGCCCGAGGAGCTTTCCGCAGAACTGATCCTCGAGCCCCGCCCGCACGATTTGCTTTCCGTCGTAGAGGTATTCGGGACCGATGAAACCGACCACGGTGTTCACCAGCAACGGCCGCAGGTCCCGCGCCACCGCGTACGCGCGGGCCTCGAGCGTCTGCTGGTCCACCGGACGGCCGCCGGTGCCCAGGTGAGTTCCCGACGACAACGCCGACCCCTGGCCGGTCTCGAGATACATGACGTTGTCGCCGACCGTGCCGCGGCCCGACGACCGACCGGCTTCGTTGCCCTCCCGGAGCAGCGTCAGATCCACCCCGAAAGCGCGGTTGGCGCCCTCGGTCCCCGCTACGGACTGGAACACGAGATCGACGGGTGCGCCGCGCTCGATGAGGTCGATCGTCGTCGTGACATGGGTGAGCACGCACGACTGGGTGGGGATCTCGAACCGCTCACGGATGTCGTCGAGCAGGTGCAGCAGATCGGAGACGGCGTGCGGTGAATCGCTCGCCGGGTTGATCCCGACGACGGCGTCGCCGCACCCCAGTAGCAATCCGTCGAGGATCGCCGCGGCGACACCGCGTGGATCGTCGAGGGGATGGTTCGGCTGCAGCCGGGTGGCCAACCGCCCGGGCAGCCCGATGGTGGTCCGGAACGCGCTGGTCACGGTCGCCGCCCGGGACACCGCGACGAGGTCCTGGTTCCGCATGATCTTGCTGACCGCCGCGACGGTCTCCGGTGTAAGCCCGGGCGCGAGGGCCGCCAGGACGTCGGCCGAGTCGGGGCGTGCCGCGACCGCGAGCAGGTGATCGCGGAGTCCGCCGACGGTGAGGTGGGCGATCGGCGCGAACGCGGCGACGTCGTGGGTGTCGAGGATCAGCCGGGTCACCTCGTCGCTCTCGTACGGCACCACCGACTCGGTGAGGAACGTGCGTAGCGGCACCTCGGCGAGAGCCCACTGGGCGGCTGCTCGTTCGGCGTCCGAATGCGCTGCGCACCCGGCGAGTTCGTCGCCCGAGCGGCGGGGAGTCGCCTTGGCGAGCAGGTCCACCAGGCCGTGGAACTCGTAAGCGACGTCGCCGAGCCTCTGTCGGTACACGGCCATGGCCCGCTCACCTCCCGGATTCGACACCCTCGGCTGGACCCTCAGTATGTGGCCGGGCCGGCCCGCCGTCGAGCGGACGGCGGGCGGCTCGACGGCATCAGGCCTGCACGACCCCCACGACCGGAGCGAAGTCGCACGCCGGCAGATCCCGGCTGGTGTTGTCGATCATGCTGCCCGAGACCAGGAAAACGACTGTGCCCCCTCCGGTTTCGACCGTGTTCGACAGTGTGCGGGGACCGTCCGCGGGGCGCTCCTGGAACAGCGGTGCCGTTCCCGAACGCATCGTGTTCAGGTTCAACCACGACACCGTCATCGGGTCGCCGCGGAACGGCGAGGACGTCGACGTACCCAGCCCGGAGAACAACACGTTGACCGTCCCGGGCGGAATGACCGGCGTCGGCAGGCTCGTGTCGACGGCCGGCCCGGCGATGGCCTGCGCGACACCGATCGAGTCGTCGCCGAGAGCGTTGGGCAGCAGGCAGTCGGACGCCGACGTGTCGTACAGGAACGGCTGGACCACGCCCTCGGCCAGCTGCACCGAACGGGGGAAGTAGGAGGCACGCGGAACGCCGGCGGCGACCCGCCCCAGCGTCTCCAGCACCGACTGCGGGGTGAGCGCGCCGACCGGCAGTCCCGCGCCGAACGCCGTCCGGACAGCCGTCAGGTCGTCCACCGGCTCCGGCTGCGCCGCTGCGGGAGCCTGGCTACCCAGGCCCACCAGGATTCCCACCGACGCGGCAATCCCCACAATTCGTCTCATCATGCGGGGATGGTAATTCAGGGCAGCAGAACGCGTGCGATCGAGACCTGGTCCCGCGACAGGCGCCGCTCGCCGTCCTCGATGTCCCACAGAGCGTTCTGGAGGATGCGCCCGAGCGTCCAGGCTCGCGCACGATCCCGATCCAGGCTCAGCGCCTCGGTCATGAGGTCGAACCGCCAGCGGATGTCCACGTCGTCGAACCGATCGGTCAGGGCGGGCAACAGCTCGAATCCAGGGTCACCGGCGAGTGGCTTCGGATCGATTGCGAGCCACGGCTCGCGCGCGGAGCCGAGGACGTTGTCGTAGTGGAGATCCCAGTGCAACAGCTGGTTTCCGGGCTCGTCCATCACCTCACGCACAGCCGCAGCGCAGTCCAACAGCAGATCCCGTTCGCCTCGGTCATCGAGCAGACGGACAGCCGAAGCCGTCTGCGCCGACATCGCGGATGCCACGTCGCCGAGCCGGCGCAACCCGTCCGGTGCCGTGTGCGCGGTGAGGCGCGCGAGGAGTCCGGCGATGATCTTCACCGCCGCGCGGGTGTCCGCGACGCTCGACAGGTGCCGGGAGATGTCGAGGCGTTCGAGCAGCATCGCGCCGGTGTCGGTGTCGTGCGCCAGCAGCCGGACTGCGCCGTCGCCGTCCCAAATCCGCAACGCGACCGACTCGCCGACGGTTTCCTCGTCGACAGCCTGGAGTTTCAGGACGGCGGCCCGCTCGTCACCGTCCGTCACCGGCAGCACGAACGCCGCCATGCCGTGCATCGCAGGGCCGACGGGGCGGAGGTTCCAGCGCTCGAGCATCTCGTCGGCGATCCGGGGGAGGGCGGCGACGAACGCCCGGCCGGACGCACCGCCGTACCTGTGCTGTGCAGCGACGAGCGCCTCGGGAACCTCGATCATTCCTCGACCGTATCGGTGTCCCGTCAGTGCAGCCGGTCCGCCCAGTCGTCCGGCACCCGACCGGCGGGTCCGGGCACCGTCTGATCCAGCGGATGATGCTGCGGGGGAGCCAGTTCCGGACCGTCCGCGAGGCCCTGCGTCCGGTAGTCCCAGAACCAGGCCTCGCCCGGCTCGTAGCTGCGGATGATCGGATGCCCGGTCTCCTTCGCGTGCGCGCTCGCGTGCTGCGCCGGGGAGGAGTCACAGCAACCGACGTGGCCGCACGCGGCACACCGACGCAGATGGAACCACCATCCGCCGGTGGCGTCGCACTCGGTGCATCCGGCGCCGCTCGGCGGCACGCTCGGATCGATGTCGGGTGTCTCGGGCACAAGTACCTCCTCGACTCGGTCGCGCCCGGCGCCCCTCGGCGTCCGGGACGGCGTCCACGCAGCCGTTGCCGCGTTGCGCACACCACCCTACGGAATCGGGCTAACGTGCAGTACAGACGCCGTTCAACCGTACGCCGACCCGGAGGACCCGATGAGCGAGACCGACGCGAGAACTGCCCGGCACGTCGACGTCCTCGTCGTGGGTGCCGGACTGTCCGGCATCGGCGTCGCCGCCCGCCTGCGTCGCGAGCACCCCGAGCGGACCCTCGCCATCCTGGAATCGCGCGCGGCTTCCGGCGGAACCTGGGATCTGTTCCGCTACCCCGGCATTCGCTCCGACTCGGACGTCCAGACCTACGGGTACGACTTCAAGCCGTGGAAGGGCCGCAAGGCGCTCGCACCCGCCGCCGACATCCTCGGCTACATCCGTGAGACCGCCCGTGAGTACGACCTCGATCGGCACATCCACTACCACCACAGGGTGATCCGTGCCGACTGGTCACTATCCGATGCCCGCTGGACCGTGGTCGCACAGATCGGTGACACCGACGAGACCGCGACGTTCACGACGAACTGGTTGTTCTGCGCCAGCGGCTATTACAACTACGACCGGGGGTACACCCCGCAGTTGCCGGGCGTCGAGCGCTTCGCCGGGCAACTCGTGCATCCGCAGCACTGGCCCGAGGATCTGGACTACGTCGGCAAGCAGGTCGTCGTGATCGGCTCCGGGGCCACCGCCGTCACGCTCATCCCGGCGATGGCGGACGCCACGGGTCATGTCACGATGCTCCAGCGATCGCCCTCGTACATCATTCCGTTGCCGGCCGAAGACGCCCTGTCGAGTGTGTTCCGACGCGTGCTGGGCGATGAGCGCGGCTATCGGCTCACCCGGAAGAAGAACATCGCCCAGAACGTCTGGATCTACAAGCTCTGTCAACGGTTTCCGCGGCAGGCCCGGGCCGTCATCCGGTGGCTCAACAAGCGCCTGCTTCCGTCGGGTTTCGATGTCGACACCCATTTCAATCCTCGCTACGACCCGTGGGATCAGCGGCTGTGCGTCGTACCGGGCGGCGATCTGTTCGCGACGATCCGCAAGGGCAAGGCGTCGGTCGTCACCGACCGGATCGAGACCTTCACCGAGACCGGTATCGCGCTCGAGTCCGGAAGGCACCTCGACGCCGACATCGTGGTCACCGCGACGGGACTCGACCTGCTGGCGCTCGGCGGTGTGGAACTGCGACTGGACGGCGAACCCGTCGACATCACCGAGCGGCTGGCCTTCAAGGGCACGATGCTCTCCGACATCCCGAACTTCTCGTTCGCCGTCGGCTACACGAATGCCCCGTGGACGCTGAAGGTCGATCTGGTGGCCGAGTTCCTGTGCCGAGTGCTCACCGAGATGGATCGGCGCGGCGCCGATGTCGCCGTCGCGGAGAACCGCGAGGAGGGCATGGACACCCGCCCCCTGCTCGACTTCGCTGCCGGCTACGTCCAACGCTCCCTGGACCTGTGGCCGCAGGCCGGCACGAAGGACCCCTGGAACCTGCAGATGGACTACTACAAGGACGTCGCGGTCCTGCGCGACACCCCGGTCGACGACGGCACCCTGACCTTCGCCGCGGCCCAGCGGAGACCGACGGAACCGGACGGCGACCTCGTCAGCCCCGACTGACCGGTCTGCTCCGGCAACGCATGCAGCCGCGGTACCGTCGAGGTGACATCGCGAGAGCCTGGGAGCGTCATGGTGGATGCCGCGTCCGATGCACGATCCAGGCGGCGTGCACTGTTGCGTCGCCTGCGGGAACCCGCCCTACTGGCAGTCACGCTCACGGCCCTCCTGGCCGGTGGCATCGCCTGGCTCGCGGGGGCGCGCGACGTCTCGGATGCGTGCTGGATCGCCGGGACCGTCGTCGCGATCGTGCCCGCCACGTGGTGGGTGGTCGACGCCCTTCGTCACCGCCGTGTCGGCGTCGATCTCATCGCCGTGCTCTCGCTCGTCGGCACGCTTCTCGTGGGGGAGTATCTGGCGGGCGCACTGATCGGCGTGATGCTGGCGACCGGCCAGGCCCTCGACGCGGCCGCGGAACGACGCGCCACCAAGGACCTGCGCTCGCTGCTCGACCATGCGCCACGGACCGCGCGACGCCGGGTCGGCGACACCGTCGAGACCGTCCCGCTCGAAGCCGTCGTTGCCGGCGACGCCCTCGTCGTCGGTCCCGGCGAGGTGGTGCCCGTCGACGGCTGGGTCACCTCGGAGGTGGCGGTTCTCGACGAGTCCGTACTCACCGGCGAACCGCTCGCCGTGCAGCGCCGACGCGGCGAGGCGATTCGCAGCGGAACGGTCGACGCCGGTGGCGCTTTCGAGATGCAGGCGCGCACCACCGCGGACCTGAGTACGTACGCCGGAATCGTGCGCCTGGCCCAGGATGCCGCCGCCGAGAGCGCTCCCGTCGTCCGGGTCGCGGACCGCATCGCCGGCTGGTTCCTACCCGTAGCGCTGGCCGTGGCAGGTGCCGCCTGGCTACTCAGCGGCTCGGCGACCCGCGCCGTCGCCGTTCTCGTCGTCGCCACACCCTGCCCACTGCTGCTGGCCGCGCCCGTCGCGATCGTGTCGGGTCTGTCCCGCGCCTCGCGCCGCGGCGTCGTGGTCCGTAACGGCGGGGCGCTCGAGAATCTGGGGCATGCAACCACATTGGTGATGGACAAGACCGGCACGCTCACCACCGGCCGACCCACCGGGACCGATGTGCTCACCGCGCCCGGCGGTGACGCCTCCGAGGTGCTGCGCCTGGCCGCGTCGGCCGATCAGCTGTCACCGCACGTGCTCGCCGAGGCCATCGTGCAGGAGGCGAAGGTGCGGGGCCTGGACCTGTCCCTGCCGACCGACGTGGACGAGGAGGCCGGTACCGGAGTGACCGCCACCGTCGACGGACATCGCGTCAGCGTCGGCACCCTGAACCTGCCGGACGATGCTCCGGGCTGGGCCCGGTCGGCGCACGGACGGGCCGTCCTCGACGGGGCGGCAGTCGCCTGGGTCACCGTCGACGACCGGCTGACCGGCGCGATCCTGCTGATCGACCCGGTGCGCCGCGACGCCTCCCGCACCCTCCGGCGCCTCCGCGCCGCCGGCCTGAACCGGTTGGTCATGCTCACCGGGGACCGCCGCGAACCGGCGGAGGAGATCGGGGCGGTCCTCGGCCTCGACGCGGTCCGCGCCGAACAGAGCCCCGCCGACAAGGTGGCGGGGGTGCGGGCGGAACGGGAGCGAGCGGTCACCGTCATGGTCGGCGACGGGGTCAACGACGCACCCGCCCTGGCGGCCGCGACCGTCGGCGTGGCAATGGGCGCCCGCGGGTCGACGGCGACCTCCGAGGCGGCGGACGTCGTGCTCACCACGGACCGTCTCGACCACCTCGCGGACGCCATGGCGATCGCGCGACGCTCCCGGCGGATCGCGGTGCAGAGCGCGGCCGTCGGCATGGGATTGTCCTTGGTGGCCATGGGCTTCGCCGCCTTCGGCCTGTTACCACCCGCGGTCGGTGCGCTGCTCCAGGAAGGCATCGACGTGGCGGTGATCCTCAACGCGCTGCGCGCGCTGGGCGGCGATCGGGCCGAGGAGGTTCCGCTGCCCGAGGACACAGAGGCGATGCTGCATCGGTTCTCCGCCGAGCACGACGAGCTCCGCGACCAGCTCACCATCCTGCGCGACACCGCCGACCTGCTCGCAACCGGTGATCTCGAGGCCGCCCACGCCGCGCTTCGCCGCGTCGACGCCTTCCTGTTCGACACCCTCCTGCCCCACGAGGAGGCTGAGGACCGCGAGCTGTATCCGGCGCTCGCCACGCCCCTCGGCAACGCGGAGGCGACGGCGACGATGAGCCGCATGCACGCCGAGATCGACCGCCTCGCCCGTCGGTTGCGCACCCACCTCACTCGCGCCGACGGGGCCGGCGGCATCACCCCGGACCAGGTCGACGACCTACTGGCGTGCCTGTACGGACTGCACGCGCTGCTGCGGTTGCACTTCGTCCAGGAAGAGGAGAACTACTTCACCCTCGCCCCCGAATCCGACGCCGCCCCCAACAGCTGACGCCGCCGGGGACCCCCACGGCGCGGCCACCCGCCACCACGGGGCAAATCCCCCTACAGCCCCGGACGAGGCCCCACTAGCGTTCAGAAGTGCCGGCCGATTCGTCGGACGGCCCACGGCCTCCCGGACCCCCGACCTGGCGGGCCGTGGTCGGGTGGTGACGCAGAACGCGTTCGGCGTCACCACCCGATCCCCGAAAACCGCCGACACGCCGCCGTTGTTGCCACATCATCGGACGCTCGCCTACAGTGCCAACAGCGCACTCCATACGGGGTCTCCTGCAGCCTTGTCCACGTCGGGTCTGCCTGTAGCGCATCGTGCACCGGCATGTCACCCTCTCGGCGTTCTGCATCTTCGTCACGCGAATCGAACAGAACGCCGAACCGACTCGGCTCGTGTGGCTTCACGCAAGCACTCGAGCCGTTCGGCCGCCGGGCGTGCGATCCGACACCCCGACGCGGATCGCCCGTCCGGCGGTCGTCTCCTTCCCGACATTCGCCCGGGATGCGGGCATGACGGCTGTCTGGTAATCAACCAGAGCACGAAGATGTCGGGGACAGGGGAATTCAGTGGGGTATTTCGATCGTCGCGTCGTCGCGGTGACCGGTGCGGGTTCAGGGATCGGCCGCGAACTGGCTTTGCGCTTGGCGCAGTCGGGGGCATCTCTGGCACTCGCCGACATCGACTCCGCCGCACTCGACGTCACGGCCGAGACCTGCCGCCGAATCGGCGCCGACGTCGCGACCACAGCACTCGACGTCATCGACCGAACAGCGGTAGCGGCATTCGCCACCGACACCGTCGGACGGTTCGGCGGGGTCGACGTCATCGTGAACAACGCCGGGGTCCTCTTCAGCGGCAACGTAGTCGACGCCGACTATGCGGACCTCGAACATGTCGTGAACGTCGACTTCTGGGGTGTCGTCAACGGCACCAAGGAGTTCCTTCCGCACATCCTGAAGTCCGAACGCGGCCACGTCGTCAACCTGTCGTCGGCCTTCGGGCTGATGGCCGCCCCCGGCTATTCCGCATACAACGCCGCGAAGTTCGCGGTGCGCGGCTTCACCGAATCGCTCCGGCAGGAAATGGAGAGCGCCGGTCATCGTGTCAAGGTCACCTGCGTTTACCCGGGCGGGGTGCGGACTCCCATCGCACGCACGGCGCGCATTGCAGCGGGCGTCGACCACGCCGACGTCGTGGCGTCGTTCGAACAGCGGATCGCCCGCACAGACCCTGCCGATGCTGCTCGGACGATCCTGCGGGGTGTCGAACGCGGACGCCCACGCGTGCTCGTCGGTCCCGACGCCCGCGTGGTGGACGTCGTCACCCGGATCCTCGGGCCCGGCTACCAATGGCTGCTGCCCGCGGCCAAGCGCCTGGCCTCACGGTAGGCAGGTCTCGCGTGCCGCTCCTCCCGGAGCGGGTTCACATCATCACAACTGGGGGGATGAAAGTACGCATGACACCGGAGTGGTTGCTGATCGACACCTTCGGCGGTGCAGAGCCTGCACTGATCGGTCTCGGGTCGACCCCCAAACCGTTCGTCGCTCTCGATCGTCACTTCAAAACTCGCCGCGCACAGAGGAACCGGTCCCTCGACGACATCCGTTCCACGGTGCTGGAGGTCATGGCCGATCCGCACGATCGACCGATCGACCGGACCACCGACGACGGCGACCACCGGATCGTGGCCGTGCCACTGCTCAACTCGGAGGGACGCCTGCACGGCATTCACCTGTGGCGCGGTGGCGTCTCGGACGAACTTCCGAGGCGGGATCCCGTCGGCGCGTGGCACTTCAACCTGACGGCAGGAACCGCGAGCGGTAGTGAGGACCTGTTCGATCTGTACGGGGTGGCACCCGAGGACCGCAGATCCGAGGCGGCACTGTCGGGCGCGTTCAACAGGTTGGTCACCAACCACGACGAGGGTCAGGCACTCGCGAAGATAGTGCAGTCCGAGCCCGGCACCGAACACCAGGCGGTATGGAAGGTGCGGCGCGACGACGGCGTCGAACGCGCCGCACACTTCTCGTGCCGAATGCTCGACGAACGACCGGAACCGGACGCTCCCCGCGTGGTCATCCTGCGCGGCGTCACCCACGACATCGGTCCCGCCGAACACGTTTCGTCGGCACCTCCGCCGGTCATCCTCGAGCACCGAGTCCTCGACGCGGTGCTCGCCCCCGGCCACTACCACGCATACGTCGACCTGAAACGCCTCACCCTGATCAAGTGGCGCAACCAGCCGATGCCCGGGATCGCCTGGGGCAACGCTGTCGGCGAACCGAAGCCGGCAATCCACCCGGACGATCTCCCTCTCGCCAGGGCGATGGCGAAGGATCTCGCGCACCGGAAGGTCGAGGGCGTGATCCGGTGCCGCGGACTCGACGGCGCATGGAAGCCCCTGCACCTGTCGGTGGCGCTCATGGCATTCGACGAGTCCACGCACGGCGGCCTGGTCACCGTGACGGAGGCCCCGACCGTTCACGAATGAACGATCGGGGCCTGCCGCGCGAACCCGCGACAGCTAGCCGCTCGGTGTGGGGGCTGCGCTGGACGTCGTCGTCGGGGCCACGGTGGTGGTCTGCGGGGCCGGCGTGGACGCATCCGCCGGGGGCGAAACCCCTTCCGTCGCAGCTGTCGTGGTCTCGGGCACCACAACCTCCGGCGTCGTAGCGGGCGCGGGAGCCTGCGGGGTGGGCGAGGCGACTGCGGTGGCCGCCGGCGGCTGTCCGACCGAAGCGCTCGACTGCGTGGAGGACGGGGTCCCGGGGGACGGTGCTGTGGAGGACGGGGCCGCGGAGGACGTGACCTCGTCCAGTGCCGCAGCCAGTTCCGCCGCACTGGGTTTGGCCGCCGCATTAACCTGCTGTCCGTTCTGAGCCTGCTTCGCGAGGTGGGTCAGCCACGCAGCCGCGTAGTCCGCCGAGGTGAGCGGCTTACCGTTCGCCTGGTCGGCGTCGCGCCAGTAGTCGAAGTGGTGCCCGACATCCGGACCCAACGTCAGCTGGTACGGATCGCTCATGATCACCGGGATCGTGTTCTGGTTCGTCACGATCAGACCGACGATCTCCTTGAACAGCTTCTGCGGCAGGTACGCCAGCGGGGACATCTTCTCGACCTGGATCGAATCCGTCTCTCCCGAAACGGGAGTCGAGATGTCCGAATCCGTGGTTGCGTTGTCGGTACCGGTCTCCGACTGCTTCGTCGTCGTGATCGGCGGCGCGGTGGGCCGGGTGTACGACGGATTCGACACCGTGAGCAATACGTCCAGGAACGTCTCGTCGTTCTGCATCCAGTCCGGCTGCGCCTGGATGTGCGCGAAGGCGTCGAGCGCGATCCGGGAAAGGACCGTTGCGACGTCGATGCCGGTGGCCGGCGTCAACTGTTCCCGCTCGAGTGCGTCGATGTTCAACTGTCGGCCCACGTTCACCACCAGCTGCAACAACGAGATGTTCTGCGGCGCTGCACAGGTGAGGTCACCGTCCGAGCAGAACGACGCGATGCGTCCGGCCAGTGCACCGAAATCGGAGCCCCCGGTATCCGGTGTCACACCCTGACCGGGGACCGGGTTCCTGCCGTTCTGGTACTTCACGTCGAAGCCGTCCGGATTGGTGAACGGGTTCTTCGCACCGGGGAACGGGCCCTGCCCCTCCGCGCGACCGGCATCGGCGAGGATGACGACCCCGACCACGTTCGCCGGATCGACGATGCCGTAACCACCTTCGGCGTTCGCGTCCTGGTGGCCGACGTTCATCGCGACGCGGCGGGCCACGTCGGCGCCCTCGCTGTAGCCGACGATCGCGAACTTGGTGTCCGGGCAGGACGCCCGAATCGCCTTGATCACCGATTCGGTGTTCGCGACACCGGTGGTCACGGCGTTCTCGTAGCTGGCCATGTCCGCCGGGTAGGCGATGTACATCGCGGCGTACGAGCCCGGCGCGACCGCCTTCAGCGGCGCATTGGACGCCTGGTCGATCCAGTCACTGACGTAGTCGTCCGCCGAGGCCGCCGGCAACTCCCGGCCGTTCGCGTCGACGAGCATCTTCGTGGTGCCGGAGCGAGGCGTGTCACCGCGTCCCGCGATCGACAAGGTCACCATGTCGTGGCAATCGGTGGTCGACGCCGTCAGCGCGGTGTCCATGGTGCGCGGCGGGGCGGACCACAACGCCCACGTCAGAACCACCAGCAACGCCACCCCCAGTGCGATCGGGGTGAGCACCCGCGTCGCGCCGCGATGCCGCTCGAGAAAGCCGTGAATAGCCATGTCCACTCCCCAAACCCGACTCACGGAAGACACGTGGACAGCCCCCCGGTCCGCGCGTCACGTCATGGAGGAAGTCGGGCGGTCGACCGGACGCGTTACATCACGGCCGTGCACACTCCCGGCATCGTCACGCGCTCGGCAATTCGGACGCCCTGTCCTCGAGCCTCTTCCGTTCCCGGACGTTGGCTGTCAGTTCGGCCGCCGCCTCGAACTCCGCGCGCGCCTCCCGGTTCCGGCCGAGGCGAACGAGGAGTTCCGCGCGGGTCGCGCACAGGAACCGGTATCCGGCGAGCCGCCCGTCCGCGACGAGACCGTCGACGATCTCGAGCGCCGCACCGGGCCCGGACGCCATCGCCACCGCGGCAGCCCGGTTGAGGTCGACGACGGGGGAGGGCGCGAGCCTCCCCAGTGCCTCGTACAGCAGCACGATCCGCTCCCAGTCGGTGTCGTCCACGGACGGTGCAACCGCATGGCATTCCGCGATCGCCGCCTGCAGCGCGTAGGCACCGCGGCCGCGTCCCAGCTCGTCGGAGCGGGCGAGGGCGGCCCGGCCACGCGTGATCGCGCCCCGGTCCCAGCGTCGTCGGTCCTGGTCGGCGAGCAGCACCGGGTCACCGTTCGCGTCGAGCCGGGCCGGGAACCGGGCCGCCGTCAGTTCCATCAGCGCAACCAGCGCGTGCGGCTCGGGTTCGCGCGGCACGAGCTCGACGAGCACCCGGCCGAGCCGCAGCGCCTCCCGGCTCAGCTCCGGGCGCATCCAGTCGTCGCCGGCGCTCGCCGAATGCCCCTCGTTGAACACGAGATACAGCACCCCGAGCACCGTTCCCAGCCGCTCCGCGAACTCGGTGCGCTCGGGCACCGCGAACGGCACCTTCGCGGCGGCCAGGGTCTTCTTGGCCCGCACGATCCGCTGCTGCACCGTCGACGTCGGCACCAGGAAGGCGCGGGCGATCTCCTCGCTCGACAGGCCGCCGACCACCTTGAGCGTCAATGCAACCCGGGCCTCGCGGGACAGCACCGGATGGCACGAGACGAACACCAACCGCAGGACGTCGTCGTCGATCCGGTCGGGGTCCCACGGCAACTCGTCCGACGAGGGATCCTCCTCCGTCCCGAGGTCGTGGGCGATCGCGGCGAGACGCTCGTCATACCGTTCCTGCCGGCGCCAGCCGTCGATCGCGCGGCGCTTCGCGACGGCCGTCAGCCACGCGCCGGGGTTGGCGGGGACACCCGTCTGTGGCCACTGTGCGAGCGCGTCGGCCAGTGCGTCCTGCGCGAGATCCTCGGCGCGGCCGAAGTCACCGACCATGCGGGTGAGTGTCGCAACGATGCGGGCGGACTCGATCCGCCACACCGCCGCGACGGAGCGTCGCGCAGACTCCGCAGACTCCGGTGGTTCCGCGCGACGCTCGGTCGGGATGTCGGGCATACGGTCAGGCCTTGCGGTTCTCGAGTTCCTCGCGCCAGCCCTCTTCCTTCTCGATCCACTCGTTGTCCTGAGGGAAGTCCTCGGGGCCGGTCACCCGGCGCACCTCGAGCTTGGTTCCGGGTCCGAGCGGAGCGCGCTTGGCCCACTCGGCGGCCTCCTCCTTGGACGCGACCTCGAGGATCCAGAAGCCGTTGAACAGTTCCTTCGTCTCACCGTAAGGGCCGTCGGTCACCAGCGGGGTCTCGCTTGTGAAGTCGACGACGAAGCCTTCCTGCGCGTCGGAGAGACCCTCGCCGGCGAGCAGCACACCGGCCTTCATCATCGCCTCGTTGTACTTGCCCATGTCCTCGATGATCTGCTCGAACGGGATGTCCTTCGACGCCTCGATCGCCTCGTCGGTGACGCGCATGATCAGCATGTACTTCATGTGTCCGCTCCTTCGTCCGGGGTCGCGAATCGACCCTCTCATCCAGGACGTCGAACGGGAAGACGGCGGATCGACAGGTGCCGAGAATTATTTTTCGGGGGCCGGTAGTCCGGGCTCTCGGCATCGCTCTCCGCGTCGCGGCGTCGGTTTCGTGGCGTCGGTTACGTGACGTCAGAGCAGCGCGGCGACCTGTTCGGCCGTGGCCGCGGCCGACTGCGGATTCTGACCGGTCACCAGACGTCCGTCGACGACGACCTTGGAGGTGAAGGGCAGCGTGCCCCGCTCGTAGAGCGCACCGCGCTGCTTCATCTCCTCCTCCGCGTTGTACGGCACCTTCCTCGACACCCTGGCCAGCACCTCCTCCCGCCACGAGAAGCCGGTGAGCCGGCGTCCCGCGACGAGCAGCGTGCCGTCGGACAGCTTCGCGTTCAGCAGGCCGCAGTAGCCGTGGCAGACGGAGGACACGACCCCGCCGTGTTCCCAGATGTCGCAGGTGAGGCGCTGCAGGCCCAGACTGTCCGGGAAATCCCACATGACGGCGTGTCCGCCGGTGAGATAGATCGCGTCGAAGTCCGCGGTGTCGATCTCGTCCGGTCGCGCCGTGTCCGCCAGCAACGCCATGCGGGCCTCGTCGGCCAGCCACGCCTTCGCCGTCGCATCGATGTTCGGCCATTTGAGCGAGCGTGGCTCGAGCGGCGAACGCCCACCCTTGGGGCTGACGATGCGCTGCTCGAACCCGCGCTTCTCGAATACCTCCCAGGCGTGGGTCAACTCCGACAGCCACAAGCCGGTCGGCTCGGAGGGATCGTCGTAGTGCGCGACGTTGCTGACGACGTGCAGTATGCGCCTGGTCAAGGTCGGTCCTCCCTGTCGGCCGAGTCGTGTCCACCGTATCGAGTGCCGCGTCCATCGCCCGGGCAATCGCCGCAAACGCCACATGCGGCCCGTACGCTGGATCGAGGGGAAGGAGGCGGTTGTGACGACGACACCGGAGACGACGGTCGACGACATACTGGCCGAGCTGGCAGCCCTCGAGGATCCGAAGATCCGTGCGGTCAACGAACGGCACGGGGACGATCACGGCGTCAACCTCACCGCGCTGCGGGCGGTGGCCAAGCGCCTGAAGACGCAGCACGCCCTCGCGGGGCAGCTGTGGGGGACCGGCGACACCGCGGCCCGGCTCGTCGCGATCCTGATCAGCCGCCCCAAGGCCTACAGCGCAGCGGAACTGGATGCCATGCTCCGCGATGCGCGGGTCCCCAAGGTGCACGGATGGCTCGTGAGCAACGTCGTGAAGAAGAACGCGCATGTCGAAGAACTGCGGACCGCGTGGCTCGCCGATCCCGACCCCGCCGTCGCCGCCGCCGGATGGACGCTCACCAGCGATCGTGTCGCGAAATCGCCTGAGGGGCTCGATCTTTCCGGGCTACTCGACACCATCGAGACCCGAATGAAGGACGCCCCCGAGCGCCTGCAGTGGGCGATGAACGAGTGCCTGGCCACCATCGGCATCCACCACCGCGAACTCCGGGCGCGGGCGATCGACATCGGCGAGAGACTCGAAGTCCTGAAGGACTATCCGACGCCGCCGAACTGCACCTCGCCCTTCGCGCCGGTCTGGATCGACGAGATGGTGCGCCGACGGGAACCGAAGTAGGTCACGGGGTACCGACGGATCTCGGTGGCCGGTCGGTAGGACTCCGGTCGGCGACCGTGCCGTCCACTCCGCGGGGAGCCGGCGCCCAGGACGGTCGCCAGGCGCCCACGGCGAGGGGCGTCAGAGCGCTCAGGTGGTCGACGATCCCGCTTAGCGCCGGGTGGGCGCCGGTAGCCCGCATGAGGAGCGAGATCGGGTATGCGAGAGTTGGATTCACGATCGGAATTCGCCGCAGATCGTAGTGCACCGGCCAGAGATACCGATCGCGCGCGGCGATCAGGGTGGCAACGTCGGCGGAGTCGGCGAGCGTGTCGAGGAGAACCTCGTTGCCGAAGTTCGGACCGGCGGCGTCGATGCGGAGGTCGAACGCGGTGGCGAGTTGATCGTAGAACTCCGACCATTCGCTGCCGGGCACCATTCCCGGCACCCAGATCCGATGCCGACGCAGTTGCGGCGGCGTCAGCGTCCGTGCGGAGGCCAGTGGGTGCCGTGGCCCGACGAGAAGCTCGAGCGGCGAGTCGAACGCGGGGATCATCCGCACGTCGCGTGGCAACATCGCCGGATCGGTGACCGAGCGGAAGGAAGCGTCGATCTCACCCGCTTCGACGGCGGCCACCGCCACCCGCGGGTCGTCGACCTTGAGGGTCACCACGTCGAGCTCGACGTCGGGGTGCATCCGCCAATACTCGTGCAGGACAACGGCCTGCGCGGACCTCAGCCCGAGGACGTCGATGCGCAGCGCCCGCGACCCGGGCCTCACCGCGGCGACTGCCCGGTCGACGCCCGCGACGATGCCCCGCGCGTGAGGCAGGAACGCCTGGCCGTCGAGCGTCAGCTGGACGCCCCGAGGCGTGCGGGTGAACAGTCGCACGCCCAGCTCGCGCTCGAGAGCCGCGATCCGCTTCGAGACGGCCTGCTGAGTCACCCCCAGTTCGTCCGCCGCATGCCGTAGTTGCCCGAGCTCGGCGGCCCGGACGAACGAACGCAAGCCCTCGGTGTCCATCTTCCGAGCCTATGCCCGCACAACCGAACGTTGTGGCGCACCGCTTCCCGCGTTGTTTGATCCGGCACGGACGCAGCTGTTCTCATTCGAGACCCGCGGATCGGTTGTCGGAGAGGAGGCGCATGGACGGGTCGTCGCGACGCAACCTCGGCCGGCTGTGGTCGGCCTACGCGGTCAGCACCTACGGCACCTGGATCGCGTTCGGGGCCTTTCCCCTCATCGCGGTGCAGGTGCTGCACTCCACGGCTTTCGCCGTCTCGCTGCTCGAAGCCGCCGGACTCACCGTCGCCGCGCTCGCCGCGGTCCCGCTGGCACCGTGGGTCGAGCGCTGCGCCAAGCGGCCGGTGATGGTCGCGGCGGATCTGACCCGGTTCCTCGCGACGGCGAGCGTGCCCCTCGCGTACGCCCTGGGTGTGCTGACCTACGGACAACTGCTGATCGTCTCGGTCGCGTCGGGTACAGCCGGCATCGTCTTCACCGCCGCCTCCGGGGCCTACCTGAAACACCTCGTCCGCGGCGAGCATCTGCTCGTCGCGAACGCCAGGTTCGAGGGGACGAGTTGGATGGCGACCGCGATGGGGCCACCGCTCGGCGGGGCGCTGGTGGGGTTGCTCGGACCCGTCGTCACCGTCGCCGTCGACGCCCTCAGCTTTCTGCTGTCCGCGCTCGGAATCCGCCGCATCCGTGGGGACGACGTCGCGCTGCCCCTCGATCCGATCGCGGTGATGCGTGCCGGCGACCTGCTGGCCGGGTGGCGATTCATCCTCCACGACCGTGTCCTGCGCTGCCTGTTCCTCAACTCGGTCACGGTCGGTAGTCTGATCATGGCCGCGGTTCCCGTCCTGACGGTTCTCCTGCTCGACGAATATCGTTTCCCGGCTTGGCAATACGGACTCCTTTTCGGCGTCCCGGCGCTCGGCGGTCTCGTCGGCGCCCGCCTCTCCGCGCGTCTCGTCGCCCGCTACGGGCGGCACCGGGTGATGACCGTCTCCGGCTGGTTGCGCTCCGTTTTTCCACTGGGCCTCGCGCTCGTCCGACCGGGCGTCACCGGCCTGCTCACGGTGATCGTCGTCGAGAGCCTGTTGATCGTCTGCATGGGCGTCTTCAACCCCGTCAACGCGACCGAACGCCTGCGCCGCACCCCCGCCGATCACACCGCGCGGGTCCTCACCGCGTGGAGCGTCAGCAGCAGGCTCGCCCAGGCCGCCCTCGTCGCGGCCTGGGGCGTCCTGGCCACGCTGACCAGTCCGCTCGCGGCGATCACCGCGTCCGGCGTCCTGCTTCTCGCGACGCCACTTCTGTTGCCGAGACGAGCCGATGTGCCCGACGCCGCCGACGGGGCGCCGGTGGCGTGACTCAGCCCTCCGTGACGTCCGCGTCGTGCGGGCCCTCGCTGTGCACCTTCAGATACCCGTCGGTGCTGTTGCCGAACAGTTCCCCGCGACCGGGCCCGAAATCGGTCAGACCGGCCAGGAACTCCTCCGGTGTCGCGGTCGTCTTCTCGTGCAGATGGATCGTCGTCATGGCGTATTCCTCGACAGTCGAGTGATCCGCCCCGGTCCCCGAGACCGGGGCAGTGACCTATTTAGAACACCACGCTCGCGGACGCCACGGAAGAGTCGGAGACGATCAGCCCATCTCCGCGTGCCGGTAGCACCACCGCCACGTCTCACCCGGTTCGTGGGAACGCATGACCGGGTGTCCCGTCTGCGCGAAATGCGCGGTCGCGTGCCGATGCGGGCTCGAATCGCAGCATCCGACGTGCCCACAGGTGAGACACATCCGCAGGTGCGCCCAGTTCTGTTCGCCGAGCGCCGCACACTCCTCGCAGCGACCGGGCGTCCTCGCCGCGGGGTCCGCGCCGGTGGCCTCCGCAAGCTCCACGCACGACGTGCCGGTGGCCGGATCCGAGGATCCGGCCCTGATGGCGTCCGCCGCACGTCGGAGTGCTCTCTTCATCACCTCCCATCCTGCATGCTTCAAGGAGCGATATCCACACCGGAAACGTCGGACGGAGAACCGCCGTGAACGTGGCCCTGCTCGCCGTCGCGGTGGTGGCGCTGCTCACCGCCGCCGTCGCGCGCCGGTTGAACTGGTCGGCGCCGCTGCTGCTGGTCCTGGTCGGCCTGGCCGGATCACAGATCCCGGGGTTGCCCGACACCGCACTCGATCCCGATCTCGTGTTGTACGCGGTGCTGCCGCCCCTGCTCTACTCCGCTGCCCTAGACAGCTCGTCGCCGGCGATGCGCCGCAATGCGCGTCCCATCGCGCTGCTCGCCATCGGGTTGCCGCTGGCCACCACGGCTGTCGTCGGGCTCGTCGCCTACCTCGTCATTCCCCAGTTCCCGCTCGCCGCCGCGTTGGTGCTCGGGGCGGTGGTGGCCCCACCGGATGCCGTGTCCGCCAGTGCGATCGGACGCCGACTCGGCCTGCCCCGGCGAATCATGACGCTGCTCGGCGGGGAGAGCCTGCTCAACGACGCGACCGCGCTCACCGCGTACCGGGTCGCGCTCGCCGCGGCGATCGGCACCGGAGTGACACTCCTGGAAGGAGTCCGCACGTTCCTCGGCGCCGCCATCGGCGGAACCCTGATCGGCTTCGCGGTGGGAGTGGTCGTCGCCGCGATCCGGTCTCGGCTCTCGGATCCGGTGATGGAGAGCGGGATCGGCCTGATCGTCCCGTTCGTGGCCTACCTGACCGCCGAGGAGGTCCACAGCTCCGGGGTGATCGCCGTCGTCGTCGCCGGGCTGTATCTCGGCCAGCGGTCGACCAGTGCCGGCTACGCGACCCGCCTACAGGACACCGCGGTGTGGAAGGCCGTCGACGTCGTCCTCGAGTCGTTCGTGTTTCTCCTGATCGGATTGCAGCTGCCGGGCGTCGTACGGGCACTGCACGATCGCAGTGCGATCGAGGTGGTGGGCGCGTCCGCGGCCGTACTCGCCACCGTGATTCTGGTGCGGGTGGTGTGGGTGTATCCCGCGGCTTACCTGCCCCGCATGATGTCCGCGCGCATCCGCGAGCGGGAGCCTGCGCCGAGCCTGCGAGCGGTGTTCGTACTCGCATGGTCCGGGATGCGCGGCGTGGTCTCGCTGGCCGCGGCCTTCGCTATTCCGCTCACGGTCAACTCGGGCGCCCCCTTCCCCGGACGCGACATGATCCTGTTCATCACGTTCGTCGTCGTGGTCGGCACCCTGCTGCTGCACGGGCTGACCCTGCCGTGGCTCATCACTCGCCTCGGAGTCGACAATTCCGAGGAACGCCGCAGGGACGCAGTCACCCTCGCCGCCGCACAGGACAAGGCGGCGCGGGCCGCGACGGAGGTGCTCGACCAACTGGTCGCCGACACCGACGGTGACCCGGCCGCCGTCCGGCAGCGCGCGGCGGAGATTCTGCGGGCGTGGAGCGAACACCGCGCCAACGCGGCATGGGAACGACTGGGCCGCAGCGATGCGGAGCTGGGCGAGAGTCCGTCCGCCGCCTTCCGCGCACTACGTCTGCAGATGCTCGAGACCGAGCGCGGCGTCTTCATCGCCGAACGCGACACCGGCCGCATCGACGACGACGTGCTGCGCCAGGTGTTGCGCGAACTCGATCTCGAGGAGGCGACGCTGAACCGGGAGTAGAGCCACCGCGGTTCAGGACTCGTCGTACCTCTCCCAGAAGCGCGCTCGCAAGCGGTATCGGATTCCCTCGTCCAGGTCGTACTTCTGCATCACGTCGCAGGCGTCGAGCAGAAGAGCTCGGTCGATGTCGTGGGGGATCGACGGTTTCGCCCGCAGGAGCTCCAACTGGTCTGCAGCAGTGGCACTCTCCTGGAACGAGGCGATGACTCGCATCACGACCTCGTCGATCAACCGGTCGTGCTCGGGGTTCTCGGTGTGGCCGTATCCCGGCAGTGCCTGCGCCTGAGACCCGGTGGAGACGCTGTAGGCGAGCACGCTGGTCGGCCGCGCCGGTGCCGGGCTGTGCGGGAGGGACGCGAGATCGAGCGGGGTGCGGGTCGGCCGCGCCGCCGCCACCGTCGCGGGTGTCGCCGACACCGTCTCCGGCGCAACGGGCTCGGGAACCGGTTGTCGATCGACCTTGAGGACGGCGTCGTCGACCGCGGCGCCCTCGATGATGTCGAGTTCGTCCGCCGCCCGCACCAGGTGCCGGCTCACGCCGTGCGGCTTGCCCTCGGCGGACGGCACGGCGAACACCACCACCTGGACTCCGTGGACCTGCGCCTCGTCCACTGCCTCTGTCAGATCGTCGTCACCCGACACGAGGAAGAACACGTCGGAGGCACCGTTGCGCGCGTGGGCCACGAGATCGAGGCCAATCCGCAGGTCGACACCCTTCTGCTCGCCGTTGACCCCGAACCGGCCCAGCCGGAGCTTGACCTTGGAGAGCTCGCCGATGCGCTCCTGCTGCGGATCCGGAACACCGTTGCGAGCCGAGTCGTACCAGTGCACGCGCAGAACCGGAAGTCCCGACCGGGCCTGCGCCGCGTCCACGAGTGAACTGACGAGCTTGGCGTAGTCGACGTGGATCCCACCGCGGAGCGAGGTGCCGGTGACCCGGGTCGCCGCCGAGGCGAGCAGGTACCCGGCATCGATGTAGAGCGAGCAGGTCGACCGCATCCGCTCACTATGGCACGCAGACCCGACGCCCACGGTGAACTCGCTCGACAGCGCAGACCGCCGAGGCTTCTACGTCGACAGGAGCTGGACGGGGCTTCGATCCGACGTGCCCTGACCGCGCGGGGTCCGCCGGGCCCGTGGCCGGCCGGGATGCGAGTGAACACGGCGAATGATCACCCGCATCCCGTCCGGACGAAGCTGCGATCCGGTGGGTCGTGACGCGGACCCGAGACGCTAGGCGACCACTTCGGCGGCAACGGCCGCGTCGACGGTCGGGTAGATGGGGTACTCCACGCCCGACAGGTACTGCACGGTGCGCACCACCTGGCACGAGTAGCCGAACTCGTTGTCGTACCAGACGTACAGGATCGCGGTGTCGCCTTCGACGATCGCGGCGTTCGCATCGATGATGCATGCCGCCCGCGAGCCGATGAAGTCACTCGACACGGCGTCGGTTGCCGCGGTGTAGTCGAGGTTGCGGCTCAGCACACCCGTCAGCGACTCCTGACGAAGGTGCTCGAGCACTTCGTCTTTGGTGGCCTCGCGGCCGAGCTGAAGGTTGAGGATCGCGACCGACACGTCCGGCGTGGGCACGCGGATCGAGTTGCCGGTGATCTTGGCCTTCAGATCCGGGAGCGCCTTCGCGATCGCGGAGGCCGCACCCGTCTCGGTGAGGACGAGGTTGAACGGCGCGGACCGACCACGACGGTCGGCCTTGTGGAAGTTGTCCAGCAGGTTCTGGTCGTTGGTGAACGAGTGCACGGTCTCGACGTGGCCACGCAGGACGCCGAACTCGTCGTCCATGGTCTTCAGCGGCGGGACGATCGCGTTCGTGGTGCAGGACGCGCACGACACGATGCGCTCGTCCGGATCGATGTCGCGGTGATTGACGCCGTGCACGATGTTGGGGACGTCGCCCTTGCCGGGCGCGGTCAACACCACCTTCGCCACACCGGGGCGCAGGTGCTTCGACAGCCCGTCGCGGTCACGCCAGATGCCCGTGTTGTCGATCAGGATCGCGTTGTCGATGCCGTACTCGGTGTAGTCGACCGTCGTCGGATCGTTGCTGTAGATGAACTTGATGACGTTGCCGTTGGCGATGAGGGCGTTGTTCGCCTCGTCGACCTTGATCGTGCCGTTGAACTGACCGTGGACGGAGTCACGACGCAGCAGCGACGCACGCTTGACCAGATCGTCCTCGCCACCCTTCCGGACGACCACGGCACGCAGGTTCAGGCCGTTGCCCGAACCGGCCTTCTCGATGAGCAGACGCGCCACGAGACGGCCGATACGGCCGAAGCCGTAGAGGACGACGTCCTGCGGCCGCGCGGGGCTCGTCTGTGCGCCACCGACCAGGTCGGCGAGGCTCTCCGCGACGAACTCGGGGATCGGCACACCGGCGCCGTGCGCGTGGTACGCGGTCACCAGCAGACCGAGGTCGATCTTCGACGGCCGCAGATCGAGGTCGGTCAGCGCCTCCAGGAAGGGGAAGGTCTCCTCGACCGAGAGCTCGTCGCCACGAATCTGTCGGGCGAAGCGGTGGGTCCTCAGGATCTTGATGACCGACTTGTTCACCAACGAACGACTGTGCAGCAGAATGGTCACCGAGTGCTTACGGTGCAGACCGCCGATGATCGGGATCATCGCTTCGGCGAGGGCTTCCTCGGAGTTCCACTGCGTCAGTTCCGCTGTGCTCACTGCGTTCCTCTGTCTTTCTGGCTCATTGGCGTGCTCGGTGGGACGCCGGGCTGGATGAGACGCACGTCATATGCCGGTATGGCGGAGAACGGCGTGTGCGCACCCAGCATATTGAAGCGTCTCGGCGGGCCTACCGGCACCACACATGCAGCGTCTCCCGGAGCTGTCAGGCCGCCCCGGATCAGCTTGCCAAGCCACCGGCTCCGGACGAGTCCCGGACGGGTTTTCCCGGGCCGGCGAAGGGGGGCGGCGTGGCGCCTGCGGCCGCGTCATCGGGTCGAAATCCCGGCGTCCCGGCCCTACCGGCTCGTCGCGCGGAGAGCGGTGTCGAGGGCACACATCAGCTCCGCAACGCGGCCCTTCCCCGGTTGCGCGGCGGGATACCGGCCGAGCACGTCGGTCAACGTGAGTGTGGCGCGCTGCCGCGCCCGCTCGATCAGCTCGTTCCCCACGTCGGCATCGTCGCCGGCGTTCAACTCACCGATGCGCGCCGCACTTGCAGCGGCGCGCAGGATGTGACCGACCTGGTGAGACTTCGCGATCGGGTGGAAGTAAGCGGCGGACGCCGCATCGCCGGCAGCGCGAGCGGCCAGACGGGCCGCCTCAGTGGGCGCCTCCTT
This sequence comes from Prescottella sp. D32, assembly GCF_037287305.1. Classification (NCBI taxonomy): domain Bacteria; kingdom Bacillati; phylum Actinomycetota; class Actinomycetes; order Mycobacteriales; family Nocardiaceae; genus Rhodococcus; species Prescottella sp. D32. The sequence continues at coordinate 337,609 of NZ_JARBSW010000001.1, read as the reverse complement.
CGCCGCCCGGTGTGCGTCCAGCGACGTCCGGCGCTGCAAATTGGTCCTCCTCGCGCCGTTGACGAACTCCCACGCCGCATCGACGGCTGCACGGGGCCGCGGATCGTCGGGACTCACGGCCTCGAACACCGGCAGGACTTCCTCAGCGCTTTCCACCACGTACCGCGCGACACATCGCAGCTCCTCGATCGTCAGCTCGAAGTCCCCGGAAACCACGGTCATGACCCCAGCCTCTCACCGCGCGGGCCTACGGCGGGCCTCCCGCGGCGTTCCGGCGGGCAGCTCGCGTGCGGCGGCAGCAACTACCCCCGCGCCATGTCCACGAACCGCGAGTAGTGCAGCTGGTGCGCGACGGTGATGGTGGCCGTCGGACCGCCACGGTGCTTGCCGAGGATGATGTCGGCCTCACCACCGCGCGGATCGTCCCGCTCGAAGGCGTCGGGGCGGTGCAGCAGCATCACCATGTCGGCGTCCTGCTCGAGCGAGCCGGACTCGCGGAGGTCGGAAACCTGGGGGCGCTTGTCCGTGCGCTGCTCGGGACCACGGTTGAGCTGACAGATCGCGATCACCGGAACCTCGAGTTCCTTCGCGAGCAGCTTGAGGCTTCGCGAGAACTCCGAGACTTCCTGCTGACGGGACTCGACCTTCTTGCCGGACGACATCAGCTGCAGGTAGTCGATCACGATCAGCCGGATGTTGTGCTTCTGCTTGAGCCGGCGGGCCTTCGCGCGGATCTCCATCATCGTCAGGTTGGGGGAGTCGTCGATGAACAGCGGGGCCTCGCTGATCTCACTCATCCGCCGCGCCAGGCGCGTCCAGTCGTCGTCGGTCATCTTGCCCGAACGCATGTCCGAGAGCTTGATCTTCGCCTCCGCCGACAGCAGACGCATCACGATCTCGGTCTTGCTCATTTCCAGCGAGAAGATGACGCTCGCCATGCCGTGCTTGATCGAGCACGACCGCATGAAATCCATGCCGATAGTGCTCTTGCCGACGCCCGGACGAGCCGCCACGATAATCATCTGACCTGCATGAAGACCGTTGGTGATCTCGTCGAGTTCGCTGAACCCGGTGGGCACGCCGAGGGAGATGCCGCCGCGGCTGGCGATGGAGTCGATCTCGTCCATCGTGGGCTGCAGCAGCTCCTCGAGCGGCATGAAGTCCTCGGTGGTGCGCCGCTCGGTGACCTCGAAGATCTCGGCCTGCGCACGGTCGACCACCTCGGCGACGTCCTGGCCGTCGGAGCCCGCGTAGCCGTACTGCACGATGCGGGTGCCGGCGTCGACGAGGCGACGCAGGATGGACTTCTCCGCGACGATCTCGGCGTAGTACGCGGCGTTCGCGGCGGTGGGGACGGTCTGGGTGAGGGTCACGAGGTAGGGGGCGCCGCCGATGCGGCGCAGTTCGCCGCGACGATCCAGTTCCGCAGAGACCGTCACCGGGTCGGCGGGCTCGCCTCGGCTGTAGAGGTCGAGGATCGCGTCGTAGACGGATTGGTGTGCGGGCCGGTAGAAGTCGCCCGGGCGCAGCACCTCGAGGACGTCGGCGATCGCGTCCTTGCTCAGCAGCATGCCGCCGAGCACCGACTGCTCGGCGACCATGTCGTGCGGAGGTTGCCGGCCGAACTCCTCGCTGGGCTCCTCCGGGGGTCCCGGGTACTCGGAGTGGCCTCGATCATCTACAACCGCCAACGCGACCGTCCTTCCCCGCAACGAGCCCGCGACGCCTACCGAACCGAGGTCCGGGCGGCGTCCTGCACTCTCTTTGTACTCGCGTCCCCCGACAAATCCCGGCCGCCCCGCGGGCGCCTCGAGAGACATGCTCGCAGCGACGTTAGGGGTCTCGAGGAGCCCACATCAAACCGGCCTGTGTACACAGTTGTGGATGAATTGGGGACGCGGAACCCTCGAGTGTTAACCGGCTGGGGAAAACTGGGGACAACCTGTGGATCGATGAACATCACACTCAACAATTCGCAGGTAGATGGCACTTTTCGATTTCACAACCCTGTGGATTGAAGTTCTCTCGGCGTGTCGGCCAAGTTGACAAGCCGGGCGTGTTGGGTAAACAAACGTCCAACGAGAGTATGACTCAGGTCATAGAAATGGCACCGGGTGGCGAATCTATCCACAAGCCGTCCCCAACAACGCGAAGGGCCCCGCGGACCAGGAGTCCGCGGGGCCCTTCGACCGAACGTGTCGACTAGGCGGCGACGACGTTCAGGTGGAACTTGGCAGCAACCTCGGGGTGCAGGTTGACCACGATCTGGTGCTTGCCGGTGGCCTTGATGTGGGCCTTCGGCAGCTCCAGGCTGCGCTTGTCGACGACCGGGCCGCCGGCAGCCTTGATGGCGCCTGCAACGTCGGCCGCGGTGACGGAACCGAACAGCTTGCCCGAGTCACCGGCGGTCTTCACCGACAGCGACACACCCTCGAGACCCTCGATGGCAGCCTTGAGCTCCTTGGCGTGGTCGAGGCCACGGACCGCGCGCGCTTCCTGCGCACGACGGATGCCCTCGACCTGCTTCTCGGCGCCACGGGTGGCGACGATGGCCAGGCCGCGGGGGAGCAGGTAGTTACGGCCGTAGCCGTCCTTGACCTCAACGGTGTCGCCGGGCGCACCGAGGTTTTCCACGTCAGCGGTGAGAATCAGCTTCATGTCGTCCCTCCCTTTCCTCAGCGAGCCGTCGAGACGTAAGGCAGCAGGGCAACCTCACGCGAGTTCTTCACGGCAACCGCGATGTCCCGCTGGTGCTGGACGCAGTTGCCGGTGACGCGGCGGGCGCGGATCTTGCCGCGGTCGCTGACGTACTTACGCAGCAGTGCCGTGTCCTTGTAATCGATCTGCGTGTTCTTTTCCTTGCAGAACGTGCAGACCTTCTTCTTCATAACCTTGTCGCGCAGCGGCGGCTTCGGCATGTCTATCTCCGTTTTCTGGATGTTCCGATCGGGTACGGATCAGAACGGCGGTTCGTCGTCCCCGCCGCGGGAGCCCCCGAAGGAGCCCGCCTGCGGCGCGCTGCCCCACGGATCTTCTCCGCCGGGACTGCTGTTGTAGTTGGACGCCGGACGTCCGCCGCCGGATCCGCCGGAAGAACCACCGAAGCCACCACCGCCACCGCCTCCGCGGTTGGCCTTGTTGACCTTGGCAGTGGCGTAACGGAGCGACGGGCCGATCTCGTCGACCTCGAGCTCCACGACAGTGCGCTTCTCGCCCTCACGGGTCTCGTACGACCGCTGCTTGAGCCGTCCGCTCACGATCACTCGCGAGCCACGGGTCAAGCTCTCCGCAACGTTCTCCGCAGCCTCACGCCAGATGTTGCAGCGCAAGAACAGCGCTTCGCCGTCCTTCCACTCGTTCGTCTGACGATCGAAGGTGCGGGGCGTGGACGCAACGGTGAAGTTCGCGACCGCGGCACCCGCCGGGGTGAAACGAAGCTCGGGATCAGCCGTCAGGTTTCCGATGACGGTGATTACGGTGTCGCCTGCCATGTGGTTCCTCCTGCTGTTTGTGGAGTTCCTGTTGGTCCAGAGCCTAGGTGCTGATACTGACGACCAGCGCCCGTCCCCGGATCAGACGGGAATCACTTGCCGTGGCGCAGGACCTTCGTACGAAGCACCGACTCGTTCAGACCCAGCTGACGGTCGAGCTCCTTGACGGTGGCCGGCTCGGCGGTGATGTCGACGACCGCGTAGATGCCTTCGGCGTTCTTCGCGATCTCGAACGCGAGACGACGCTTGCCCCAGACATCGACCTTGTCGACATTGCCGCCGTCCTTGCGGACGACATTCAGGAACGTATCCAGCGACGGGGCGACAGTGCGCTCGTCCAGGCTGGGGTCGAGGATGACCATCAATTCGTAATGACGCATAAGACCTCATCACCTCCTATGGACTGTGAAACGGCCACGGACTGTCCGTGGCAGGAGGGTCGTTGCGTCAGCAACCTTTGCAGGGTACACGAGTGCCCTTTGACCTGCGAAATTGACCTCGCAGTCGGATCCGGCCGGGGCTCGCCGGTCCCACGGGACCGCGGGATCGCCCTACGCTGGATCCATGCGGGCGACGGGGCACCTCCGGGCCGGAGGGACGACGGTCACCGTTCTCACCGCATGCGTGCTCACCCTGTTGCTCGGTTACCTGGACAAGGCTCGCTGCATCGGTCCACCGTTCGGCGCCGACGGTCGCAGTCTGATCTTCGATCGGATCAAGGACTCCGACGTCTGCTACTCCGACGTCCAACTCCTGTGGCTCGGACGCGGCATCGACCAGCACCTGTTCCCCTACACCGGCGGCATCACGCCCGACGGCCTGCTCACCGGCGGCACCGTCGAATATCCGGTGCTCACCGGGTTGCTGATGTGGCTCGGGGCGATCGGCGCGCACACCGATGCCGAGTTCTTCCAGCACTCGGCGCTGCTGCTGGCGCCCTTCGGGCTGGCGACGGCGTGGATGCTCGGCCGGCTCACCGGACGCACCGCGCTGCTGTGGGCGGCCACCCCGCCGCTGTTGCTGTACGGATTCCACAACTGGGAACTGCCCGTGGTCGCGACGTCGGTCGCAGCGATCGCGGTGATGGCGACGGGCCGGTGGTCGGTGCGCACCCGCGGGGTGCTCGCGGCGGTGCTGTTGGGCGTGGGGTTCTGCCTCAAGCTCTATCCGGGCCTGTTCGTGCTGCCCCTCGCGATGTACGTCCTCACCCGGAACCGGGCGCGCGCCGACCTCGACGTCCGCGGCGCCGCCGCCGTGGTCGGCGCCGCGGCGGCGACGGTGGCGGCGATCAACCTGCCGTTCGCGGTGCACGACTACACGGGCTGGCGCGCGTCCTTCTCGTTCCAGCAACTGCGCGAGGCCGACCTCACCAGCAACAGCATCTGGTACTGGGGCCTGCGTCCGCTGATGGGCGCCGGCGATCGGGGGAGCGCGTCGTACCACGCTCTCGTCGGCACGCTGTCCCCGTTGGCGCTCGTCGCCGGATTCGCGCTCGCGGTGTGGCTGGGCTGGCGCCGGTACGGACGCGAGGGCGTCTACCCGTGGATCGGTGTCAGCGCGTCGATGCTGTGCGCGTTCGTCCTGCTGCACAAGGTGCACTCGCCGCAGTACACGCTGTGGCTGCTGCCGTTCCTGGTGCTGCTCCGGATCCCCTGGTCGCTGGTCGGCACGTACCTGGTCGCCGACGCCGTGCTCGGAATCGCGGTGTTCCGCTGGTTCGACGCCCTCGCGACGAACTCGGACGCGGAGGTCGCACGGTTCCTCGTCGAGTTGGGCGTGTGGAGTCAGGCCGCACTGCTGGTGGTGTTCTTCGTGCTGTTCACGCGGGTACCGTTGCGCCGCTACGCGGGCGGGACCCGGGCGCCCACGACATCGGCCGACCTCGTCCGGGAACGTCCGGTCACCGCGACGACGGCGCGCTCGCGGTGAACCGCGGCTCCGCGCCCCGCCGGCATCCTTGTGATGCACTGGATCCCGTGACCGTCCCGCCTGCGCATCGAGGGCTACGTCGCCTCGCCGCACCCGCGGCAGTGGCCGCCGCCGCGTTCGCGGTCTGCGGCTTCGTCGTCCGGGCGAACCCCACCGTGCCCGGTGGACCCATCCCGACCTGCCCCACGCAGGCGCTGCTGGGCCTCGACTGTCCGCTGTGCGGCAGCTCTCGAATGCTGTACGCGCTGCTGCACTTCGACGTTCCGGGCGCGCTGCGGTACAACGCCGTCGGGGTCGTCGCCGCGGTCGTGCTCGTGGTCGCATACGTGGTGTGGGTGTTCCGATCGGTGCGTGGGCGCCGCGGCGAGAGCACGCGACGGCCCGGCTGGGTTCCCGTCGCCGTCGGTTCGACCCTCGCGGTGTGGTTCGTGGTCAGGAATCTTCCGTTCGAACCGTTCACCGGACTGCGGGTCTGAGCGGCCGGAAGGACACTCTCTACCTCGCGTGGACCGGTTCCTCGACCGGAGCCGGTGGCACCTTGGGCCGCAGCCACGGCGGCAGCCATCTCGGCGGTGCGTCCTCGGCCTGATCGAGGACGCCTCCCGCGGGGTCGTCGATGAATCCGAACCGCACGAGGTCGTCGGCCGGGCGGTAGATCTGCCGGAGGACCAGCACGCACAGCGCGACGACGGCCAGGTCACGCACGACGACGGCGCCGGTGAACCATTCCTCGGGCAGCCCCTTGTTGGAGACGCCCAGGTAGTACATCATTCGCGGCACCCACACGAGTGCGTCGATCGTCATCCAGGCCAACAGGATCCGACGGTGCGGCAGGGCCAGGACGGCGAGTGGCACCAGCCACAACGAGTACTGCGGACTCCACACCTTGTTGGTGAGCAGGAAGCCGGCGACCAGCAGGAAGCACAGTTGCGCCACGCGCGGACGACGCGGCGCGGTGAGCGCGACGTACCCGATGCCGACACACACCGCGGCGAACAGCAGCAGCGTGACGACGTTCAGCACGGACGGCGACTCACCCGGCGCGAGCGGTCCGTCGAATCCGGTCCATCCGGTGAACGACGCGATGACGTTGTAGATCGAGTCGGGATCGGCGCCGCGTTCGGAGTTGAGCCGGAAGAACTCGGCCCAACCACGCGGGAACAGCAGCGCGATCGGCAGATTCACCACCAGCCACGCGGCGGCCGCCGCGAGCGTCGCGCGCGTCCAGTCGCGCATCCGTCCGGACCGCAGACACAACACCAGCAGCGGGCCGAGCAGCATCAGCGGGAACAGTTTGGCGGCGCCGCCCAGCCCGAGCAGGATGCCCGCGAGCACCGGTCGTTTGCGCGCCCACGCCAGCAGGCCTCCCATCGCGAACGCCGTCGCGAGCGGGTCGAAGTTGGTGAACGCGTGCACGATCACCAGCGGCGAGCACGCGACGAGGGCCGCGTCCCACACCCGCCTGCCGGCCAACAGCGCGCTCGCCCACACCGTCACCAGCCACGCCATCGCCAGACCGAACGCGACGACGTTGAAGTAGATCGCCACCTGCAGGCCACCGGGCAACCATGGCGTCGCGTCCCACGCCTTCGCGACCACCATCGAGCCGTACTGGTACAGACCCGACAGCACCGGGTACTCCATGTACCGCTGCTGGATCGAGCCGTCGGATCTCGGTTCCTCCCACCACTTCTTGTAGGGGAACGCGCCCTCGTCGAGGTGCTCGGCACCGTACAGCGGGACGGTGTCGGAGTAACACATCGCGACGTACTGGCGGTTGCCGCTCCAGTCCAGCCCGAGAGCGCCGTCCGCGCCCACCGGGGCCTGCTGGATGCAGCCGGCCTTGGTGAACCAGCCGAGCGCGAGGAAGACGACGGCCAGCAGCAGGATCACCCTCATCGGGGTGAAGAAGCGGGTCCGGCCGATCAGCGCGTGCCGGCCCACAGGGCCGCCGATGGTCGATGCCAGCTTCGACGTCAGCGGATCCGTGTGGCCGGGGACGTCCCGCCAGTCGGCGGAACGACGATCGGCGGCGAGTGGTGCCGGAGACACCAACTCACCGCCGATCCTGTCTTCGGTGCTGCCCGCAGTAGTGTCGGCCACTCCGCGAGGCTACCGGGAATCCGCTACCCGGCGGGTACCGGCTGCGGCGCGGGCCGCTGCTGTCCCTGTGGAGCGTTGCCACCCGCGGCGGGCGGCTCCTGCTCCTCGGACGACGCGTCGGGGGACTGCGTCGGGGTGGGTTCCGTGGTCTGCCCCGGTCGGATCCCCGGGATCGGGATCGTCACGCCGGGCAGGATCTCCACGTTGCTCGTGGTGATCTCGAGCGGCGGCCGCGTCGTCGTGGTCTCCGAGGTGCTCGGGGGCGCCTGGGTCGTCGTCTTGGGCGCTGCCGGGGCCGAGTACGCGGGCACACCCGCGACACCGGCGATCGGCTTGGGCGTCGGGAACTTCTCGACGTCCGTGCCCTTGAGTGCGCCGTCCATCGTGGCCTTCCAGATGTCCGACGGCAGACCCGAGCCGTAGATCATGCCGCCGTAGCTGTTCACCAGCGGCAGACCCTGCTCGGTGCCCACCCACACGGCCGTCGACAGCGACGGGGTGTAGCCGACCATCCAGGCGTCCTTGTTGGCGCCGGTGTCACCGAGCTGCGCGGTGCCGGTCTTCGACGCCGACGGGCGTCCACCCGCCAGGCCGTGGCCGCGCGAGTACGCGGCGATCGGGGTCATCGCGGCAGTGGTGTTGTCGGCGACGGCGTCGTCGATGCGCTCCTCACCGGCCGGCGTGCCGCGGTCGAGCAGCACGGTGCCGTCGGCGGTGACGACCTTCTGCACGAAGTACGGCTGGTGGTACACACCCGACGCGGCCAGCGTCGCGTACGCGGACGCCATGTCGAGCGGCCGCGACTGGTACTGGCCCAGCACGATGCCGTTGTTGGGGCCGTTGCCGTCGGGCTCGGTGAGCGACTTGCCGACCCCGGGAATCTCCTCGGGGATGCCGGCCTTGTGCGCCATGTCGGCGATGGCCTGCGGACCGTTGTCCATCGACAGCATCTGTCGGTAGAAGCTCGTGTTGAGGGACCGCTTGAGCGCCTCGGCGATGGTGCACGTGCCGCAGGATTCGCCTTCGACGTTGCCGATCGAGATGCCGTTGACGGTGAGCGGGCCGCTGTCGTACATCTGCGACAGCGGAATCCCCTGGTCCAGTGCGGCCGCGAGACCGAACACCTTGAACGACGATCCGGTCTGCAGGCCGGCCTGCGCGAAGTCGTAGCCGGAGCCGTCCTGGCCGCCGTAGTAGGCGCGCACGGCGCCGCTGCGCGGATCGACCGACACGACGGCGGTGCGCAACTCCTCGGGCTCGCCCTCCATGTAGGTCTCGACGGCGTCGATCGCGGCCTGCTGCGCCTTCGGATCGATCGTCGTGGTGATCTGCAGGCCCTCGGTGTTGAGGTCCTGCTCACTGATCCCCGACGCCGAGAGTTCCTGCAGCACCTGCTGCTTCACGAGACCCTCGGGGCCGCCGGCACCGCCGCCGTTGTCGACCTCGGCGGACGGAATGACCTGCGGGAACTGAGCTGCCGCACGATCGGCCGAGTTGAGTGTGCCGCTGCCGACCATGCCGTCGAGGACGTAGTTCCAGCGCGACTGCGCGCCGGTCGGGTTGAACTCCGGATCGAGCCCCGACGGCTGCTGGATGACCGCGGCCAGCACGGCGCCCTCGGACACGGTCAGTTCCTCGACCGGCTTGCCGAAGTACGCCTTCGAGGCCGCCGCGATGCCGTACGCGCCACGACCGAAGTAGATCGTGTTCAGGTAGGCGGCCAGGATCTCGTCCTTGGACCACTGCTTGGCCATCTTCGAGGAGATGACCAGTTCCTTCATCTTGCGAGTGAGCGACCGCTCCGAACCCACGAGCGCGTTCTTGACGTACTGCTGGGTGATCGTCGACCCGCCGCCTGCGCTGTCGCGGCCGAGCACGTTGTCGCGCGCCGCGCGGGCGAAGCCGGTGACCGAGAAGCCCGGGTTGGAGTAGAAGTCACGGTCCTCGGCGGCGAGCACGGCGTTGCGCACGTGGGCCGGGATCTGGTCGATCGTGACCTCGGTGCGGTTACCCTCCGGCGGCACGACGCGCGTGATCTCGGTGGTGCCGTCGGACGCCAGGATGGTCGCCACCTGATTCGTCTTCATGTCTCCGGGGCGTGGGACGTCCGCGAAGATGTACGCGACCATGAAGCCGAGGATCGGGACGATCAGCCCGACGGCCACCACCGCGGCGGTGACGCGTCGTGCGATCTTCCACTTGCTCGACTTGGTCTTCTTCGGCCCCTTGGGCGGCTGACCGCCCGAACCCCCACCCGACTTGCGGGCCGTCGGCGGCGGACCGACCGGCGGACGCCCACCGGGACCGCGGCCACCGCCGCCGCCCGTAGCCGGACGCGGACCACCCTGCGGGGGACGTCCGCCCTGCGGGGGGCGTCCGCCCTGCGGCTGCCGCGGTGCTGCGGGGCGGCCCCCCGGCGGTGGGCCGGGGTTGCGGCGCGGCGCGGGGCCACCCACAGGTCGGCCGGGCTGCTGCCCGGCCGGTCGTCCACTCTGCTGCGGGCCGTTGGGACGTCTAGGTCCGTTGGCTCGACCCTGAGGGTTGTTGGGGGAACTCACGTACGAATCTCCAGTAATCGGGTGACTGTGGGCAGTCCTCGGTTGCGTCGGTCGGTGGGCACAGCTGTCGGATCCCTACTCGCTCGCGGTGCGGCGACGCGGGGACGAAGACCTCCGCGGCCGTTTCGGTGCAGGCACTGCACCGAGAACGTAGGACTGGACCAGGTGGTTCCAGCTGCATGTGCGGCACACCTCGACGACGTGAACCGAGAACTCCTCCTCGGTCGCGGCCAGACGAACCAGTTCCTCGGGTGTCCGTGCCGACCCCGACACCGGACCCAGCTTGTCGCCGAACACCCAAGATACGAGGGTCAACTCTTCTTTACGACAGATCGGGCACATCACCTCGCTACGGCGGCCGTGGAACTTGGCCGCACGCAGCAGGTACGGGCTCGCATCGCAGACCGCGCTGACGCCGGTCCGCCCCGAGTACACCTCGGACAGCAGGGACCGTCGCTGCAGCGCGTAATCCACGACCTGCCGCTGTATCCGCACGGAGACCAGAGTACGTGCGTCCACCGTCGGTGGGGTGGAGCGGGAGTGACCGCACGTGGGGACGAACACAAGGTCTTGACACGCGCCGGACGGCGGGGGCGGGACGGCGTCGCCGCGTCCCTCGGGCCGTTACCTAAACTCATGACCATGTCCGGGCAGGCTTCCGCACGCACACGCGCGCGCGACATCGATCGTGCGCAGACGTGTGGACTGCTCGACGCCGGATACAGCGAGGGCCAGCTGACAACCAGCGAGTACGACACCCGCACGGCCGCCGCGATGAAGGCGAAGACTCTGGGTGAACTCGACGCGCTGGTGTCCGATCTGCAGATCCCGGCGCACCTGTCCGAGGCGGTGGTCCGCGAGGCCCCCGGTTCCCGCCGCAAGCGCCGGGGTCCGGTGATCGCCGCGGCCGTCGTTGCGGTGGCCGTCGTGATCGGTCTCGTGGCCGTCGTCACACGCGGTGACGACGCGAGCCCGCAGACGGACCCCGTCCGCGAGGTCGTGGCCGCCGAACGACCGGCCGCGGCACCGGCACCGATTCCGGGCGAGCCCGACGCGATCGTGATCGAGCCGATCGACACGACGACCGCCGAGGGGATCGAGGAGTTCCTCCAACAGTTCCAGATCAAGTTCGGCGACCAGATCGTCGACGAGCTGTATCTCAAGCAGCGCTACGCCACCTTCACCCGGATGCTGCCGGAGCAGCCGCATCGCGTCCAGCGTTGGGACTACTACCGCGGTTTCAATCCGAGTGGGTCGCCGTCCTCCCGTCCGTCCAACGCGTCGGTCGACCTCGCCGGACTCCGGATCGAAGGGCTCCGGAACCTGATCCGGGACGCACCGTCGACGTTGGGACTGCCGGGCGGCCGGGTCGACAGCATCATCGTCAGGCCCAACCCGATCACCGACGAGCCCGAGATCCTGGTCTACGTCGAGGACCCCGGCCTGTTCTCCGGACACCTCTACGCGACGTTCGACGGGGTCGTCACCGACGTCTCCGCCCCGTCGCGCGCCGGCGGCTGACCGTGACCGCTCCTCGTGGCACGGCGACCGATTCGCCGCGGCAGCCGAACCGGCGCCTGATCGCGGTCGTCGCCGCGGCGGCCGTCGTCGTGGCCGGGCTGCTCGTGGTGGTCGGGACCGGTCGGTGGGGCCACTCGGCGGGCACCGATCACACGGCGAGCTCCTCCTCCGGCCCCGCGAAGCTGACCACCGCCGCCGGGCTCGTTCGACTGCTGGACGAGATCCAGCGGAAGTTCGGCGACTCCACGGTCGACGCGCTCGACATCTATCCCGAGTACGCGCTGTTCAACCGTCCCGTGCCCGGAAAGCCCGGGATGTCGGTCTCCTATCAGTACGAGATGGACGACGGCGAAGCCCGCTTCACGGAGGCCGGCTCCCCGTCGCCGCGCAGCGGCAACGGCGTACCGATCGATCTCGCCCCGCTGCGCCCGAACGTACCCACCGTGATCGGCCTGCTCTACGGCGCCGATCGCACGCTCGCCGTCGCCGACCCGACGTCGACGCACATCTCGATCGAACAGGACGAGCACGGGCCGACGGCCGAGATCTACCTGGGAAACGACGAGCAGGGTACGAGCGGCTTCCTGACGGTGGGCTTCGACGGTCAGGTCCGCGCCGTCCGCGGCGCCGACCGATAGACCGCTGGAATCCCGTGGACGCGGACACGCGACATTCCGACCGGTTCCCTATGATCACCGCGTGCCAGAGCGAGTCTCCGCCAGAAAGCGCGCACGTGACATCGACCGTGCGCAGATCTGTGCGCTTCTCGACGCCGGGTACGGCGAGGGTCAGCTCGACCCCACCGAGTACCAGAACCGCACCACACAGGCCATGCAGGCGAAGACGCTCGGGGAACTCGCCTCTCTCGTCGCGGATCTGCAGATCCCTGCCCACCTCGTCGAAGCCGCACGCGAATCCACACCGACGCCACGCACTGCGATCGAGGGTCGCGCAGTCGCGGCTGTCGTCGTCGCGGTCCTGGCGATCGGCGCGACAGCGCTGTACACGAACCGGGGCGGCGACACCGCGCCGGAGACCGTGGCTGCGGCCGGAGCGGCGCCTATCCCGGCCGGCGAACCGGAGCCGATCGTGGTGGAGGCGTACGACCCGGTATCCGCCGAGGGCATCCGTGACTTCCTGACTCGGTATCAGCAGAAGTTCGGCGATCTGCTGGTGGACGATGTGATCTTCTACCCGACCTACGCGTTCTTCACCAGGGCGCTTCCGGACCAGCCGCATCGGGCGCAGGACTGGAGCTTCCGGGGCGGCTTCTCGACGTCGGGGGGACCGGACGGGCGCGAGCTCGGCACCGTCACCGTGGACCTCGCGACCCTCGACGTCGACCGTCTCGCCGAGGTGCTCGCTTCCGGAGCGGACCGGGTCGGGCTTCCGACGGCGCACGTGGAACACGTCTTCGTACGCCCGGATCCGCCCGACGACGTCCTCGTCTCTGTCCTCTTCCAGGATCACGAGGAACGCACGGGCATGATCGACACACGGATGGACGGCACCGTCGTGGACGTCTCGCCGGCCGAGGGACGGTGACCGTGTCGAACCGGCTCCCCGGACGAACGCCGACGCGGATTCGTGCCCGCGACGTCGACCGCACCGCGGTGCGGGCGGCACTCGACGCCGCCTTCACCGACGGCCAACTGAGCGACGTCGAGCACCGGAGGCGAACGGAGGCGGCACAGTCGGCGCGCACGCTCGACGACCTCGACCGGCTCGTCGGCGACCTGCAGGCACCGCCGACCCTGAGCGGCACCACCGCGCCGACATCGATGTCGACGAGCACACGCTGGGCAGTCGCGCTGTCGGCCGCGGTCGTCGTGATCTGCGGCATCGTTGCGGTCACCTCGGATCGCGACGTCGTTCCGGCGTCGTCCGGGGCGTCGTCGGTGGAGCTGACCACGGCAGCCGGCTTCGGCCGGATGCTCGACGACATCGAACACCAGCTCGGCAGCGGGGAGGTCGACCGGCTGATCGTCTACCCGGAGTACGCGTCGATCTCTCGCGCGGTCGTCGGGGCCCCCGGCAGCGAGCAGTCGTACCGCTACGAGGACGGCCACCTCACCGACAACGGGCGCTCGCCCGGGCGAACCGCGGGTGTGCCCGTCGACCTCGCGGAGCTCCGCCCGAACGTCGCCCGGCTCATGGGTTTGCTGTACGGCGCCGACCGCACGCTGGGTGTGAGCGATCCGACCCAGGTGTATCTGATCGCGCAGCGCGACGACGACGACGGATCGATCGTGAGCGTCCATGTGACCGACGAGAACACCGGCGCACAGGGGTTCATGACGGTCGGTTTCGACGGTGAAGTGCGCAGCGTCTACCGGGCCGACCGGTAGGTCGTCCGGCGAGAATCTCGGATGACCGTGCGTCCGTATATATCGGTGCGATATAGTTGGCAATCGCATCTATCGGTTATGTTCGGGACTCTCAGGGGGTGTGGTCTTGCTCGAGCTCGCAATTCTCGGGCTGCTCCTCGAGTCACCCATGCACGGTTACGAGCTCCGCAAGCGGCTGACCGGCCTGCTCGGTGCATTCCGCGCCTTCTCCTACGGCTCGCTCTACCCGACCCTGCGCCGCATGCAGGCCGACGGGCTGATCGCGGAGGACGCAGGCGCGGACGGCACCGTCAAGCGTCGGGCGCGCCGCGTGTACGAGCTCACCCCCGCCGGTCGGAAGCGTTTCTCCGAGCTGGTGGCGGACACGGGGCCCCAGAACTACACCGACGACGGTTTCGGCGTTCACCTCGCCTTCTTCAGTCGCACCCCCGCCGAGGCGCGGATGCGAATCCTGGAAGGCAGGCGACGTCAGGTCGAGGAGCGTCGAGAAGGCCTCCGCGACGCCGTCGGGCGGGCCACCGGATCACTCGACCGCTACACCCGCCAGCTCCACCAGCTCGGTCTCGAATCGAGCGAGCGCGAGGTGCGGTGGCTCAACGAGCTGATCGCCGCCGAACAATCATCAACAGCAGCAGCACCCAAGAAGAAAGAAGGAGAACCCGACCATGGGTGAGAACAGCACCGCGGTGCGTGTAGCCATTGTGGGCGTGGGTAACTGTGCCTCGTCCCTGGTCCAGGGCGTGCAGTACTACAAGGACGCCGACGAGAACTCGACGGTTCCCGGTCTGATGCACGTCACCTTCGGCCAGTACCACGTGCGCGACGTCCAGTTCGTCGCCGCATTCGACGTCGACGCCAAGAAGGTCGGGTTCGACCTCTCCGAGGCCATCAACGCCAGCGAGAACAACACCATCAAGATCGCCGACGTCCCGCCGCTGGACGTTCCGGTCCAGCGCGGCCCGACGCTCGACGGCATCGGCAAGTACTACGCGCAGACCATCGAGGTCTCCGACGCCGAGCCGGTCGACGTCGTGAAGGTTCTGAAGGACGCACAGGTCGACGTCCTGGTGTCCTACCTGCCGGTGGGCTCCGAGGAGGCCGACAAGTTCTACGCGCAGTGCGCGATCGACGCCGGCGTCGCGTTCGTCAACGCGCTGCCCGTCTTCATCGCCTCCGATCCGGAGTGGGCCGAGAAGTTCCGCGCGGCCGGTGTCCCGATCGTCGGCGACGACATCAAGAGCCAGGTCGGCGCCACCATCACCCACCGCGTGATGGCCAAGCTGTTCGAGGATCGCGGCGTGGTGCTGGACCGCACGTACCAGCTGAACGTCGGCGGCAACATGGACTTCAAGAACATGCTCGAGCGTGAGCGCCTGGAGTCGAAGAAGGTCTCGAAGACGCAGGCCGTGACCTCGAACCTCGAGGGCCCGCTGGCCGGCAAGGTCCACGACCGCAACGTCCACATCGGCCCCTCCGACTACGTCGAGTGGCTCGACGACCGCAAGTGGGCGTACGTCCGCCTCGAGGGTCGCGCGTTCGGTGACGCCCCGCTGAACCTGGAGTACAAGCTCGAGGTGTGGGACTCCCCGAACTCGGCCGGCATCATCATCGACGCCATCCGCGCCGCGAAGATCGCCAAGGACCGCGGCCTCGGTGGCCCGATCCTGCCGGCATCGGCGTACCTGATGAAGTCCCCGCCGGTCCAGATGGCCGACGACAAGGCTCGTGCCGAGCTCGAGGCCTTCATCATCGAGGCCTGAGTCTCCGCGTAAACCTCCTGTGGCGGTGGTCGATTCCTTCGACCACCGCCACAGGTGTATTACGGGGATTCTCCGGACTAATCGGTGGTCCGGCGAATCCTCCGGTGCTACGGTGGCTTTCGTGGGCACTCTGAATCAGTAGATCGGGACGCCGCGTCGAGCTCGCTCCGCGGCGGGTCCTGAGCGCGCAGAATTCCGGTTCGGCTCGGCCGGGCCGGATTGCGCGGGGGCACCTTTCCCCGATCTCCCCGGATCCCCTCCGGGTGCAAGGAGCGCTCTCATGCCCGTCTCCCAATTCTCCCTCCGTTCCGTGTCGAAGCGATACGGCGACCGTGTGGTCCTCGACGCGGTCGACCTCGCCATCACTCCCGGCACGAGGGTCGGCGTCGTCGGCGACAACGGGTCCGGCAAGTCGACGCTGCTCGCGCTGCTCGTAGGCCACACGCCCGCCGACAACGGCGAGGTGCATGTCGTCGCTCCAGGCGGCCTCGCGTATGCCGCACAGTCCCTGGATCTTCCGGAGGAGGCGACCGTCCAGGACGCGATCGATCACGTGCTGCGCGATGTCCGGGCCCTCGAGGCCCGCATCCGCCGCTTGGAGCGGGAACTGGCACGCACGTCGCCCACCGCACTCGACGCGTTGCTGTTCGAGTACACATGCGCGACAGCGCTGTTCGAAAGCATGGACGGGTACACGGTCGACGAACGGGTCGACACCGGTCTGCGTGCGCTCGGCCTGCCGGATCTCGATCGCGCCCGGCCGTTCGGCACTCTCTCCGGTGGGCAACAGGCCCGGCTCGCGTTGGCCACCGGTCTGGCCGCGAACGCCGAGCTACTGCTGCTCGACGAACCCACCAACGATCTCGACGACGACGCCGTCGCCTGGCTCGAGCAGCGGCTGCTCACTCATCGCGGCACCGTCGTGGCGGTGACGCACGATCGGGTCTTCCTGGACGGGCTGACGTCGGTGATCGTGGAGGTCGCCGATCGCGGCGTCCACCGCTACGGCGACGGGTACGACGGGTATCTGACCGCGAAAGCCGCCGAGCGTCGGCGACGACTGCAGGAGTACGAGGACTGGAAGTCGGAGCTCGCGCGCAACGCCCGGCTGGTCGATGCCAATGCGGTGCGGCTGGCGGCCATTCCGCGCAAACAGGACAAGGCCGGGTTCGGACACGGAGCGTTCCGGGCCCGCGGCCGCGACCACGGCGCGATGGGCCGCATCCGCAACGCCAAGCAGCGGATCGAACAGCTGACGGCCGATGCCGTCGCACCGCCTCCCGAGCCGCTGCGGTTCACCCCGTCCCTGGCGGTGTCCGGGACGGTGCCCTCCGATGCGCCGGCGCTGCTGCTGTCCGACGTCCGCGTCGGAAGCCGGCTCACCGTCGCGGGACTGCAGGTGCCGCGCGGTGGCCGACTGCTCGTAACCGGCCCGAACGGTGCCGGCAAGACCACGCTGTTGGACGTGATCGCCGGCGAGCTAACGCCCGACACGGGGTCGGTGGCGGTAGCCGGCCGAGTGGGGTATCTGCGGCAGACGCCGCAGCCGTGGCCCACCGGAGCGACGCTGCTGGAGGCCTACGCCTCCCGAAGGCCCGGATACGAGGAGGACGCTGCCGCCGACCTGCTCTCGCTCGGCCTGTTCCGCCCCGACGACCTGCATCGTGCAGTCGGGGAACTGTCCTTCGGGCAGCGCCGGCGTCTCGAGGTGGCGCTGCTCGCCACCTCGGACGCCGACCTGCTGCTGTTGGACGAACCGACCAATCACCTGTCTCCGGCACTGGTCGAGGAGCTGGAGGAGGCCGTCGACTCGTTTGCGGGCACGGTCGTCGTCGTCACGCACGACCGGCGGATGCGACGGCGGTTCCGGGGGGAGCGCCTGACCCTGTGACGACCGCCCTCGGTTCACGCCATCTTGGACACCACCGACAGCGGCAGCACCTTCATCGCCATCGACACCGGAAGCCACGGCCACGCCGGGACGTACGCCTTGTGTGGTTCCTTCTCGATGGCGGCGGCCAGAGCGCGGCAGCCGGTCTCGGTATCGACGATGAACGGCACCTTCTTCACCTTCTCGTTGATCTCCGAACGGATGAAGCCGGGGAAGATGGTGCTGACGTCGATGCCGGTCTTCGCGAGGTCCGCGCGCATGCCCTCGCCGAGCGCCGCGACACCGGCCTTCGACGCCGCGTACGTGGTGAGGTTGCGGGGCATGCCGCGCATCGCACTCACCGACGAGATCAGTACCACGTGACCGGCATTGCGCGGGCGGAACAACTCGAGCGCCGCCTCGCTCTGCGCGAGTGCACCGAGGAAGTTCGTGCGTGCCGTCTGCACGTTCGCGCGAAAGTAGCCGGTGCCCAACGGTTGTCCCTTGCCGAGGCCGGCGTTGACGATCACCCGGTCCAGGCCGCCGAGTTCCTCGTCGAACTCCCGGAACACGCCGAACACCTCGTCGGGGACGTCGACGTCGAGCTTTCTGATCGCGACCGTGATCTGCGGGTGCGCCGCGAGCAGTTCGCCGCGCAGCTCCTCGAGCCGTTCGGTGCGCCGGGCTGCGAGCGCGAGATTGCGCCCGCGGGCCGCGAATTCACGAGCCATGCCGCGTCCGAGGCCGGAGCTGGCGCCGGTGATGAGAATGTTCCTGCGAGGCGTGCGGCTCACTGGTTGCCCTCCGTGTCGATCAGTTCGTTGCAGCGGGTGTCGAGGTACCCGACGGCGATCCAGAAGTGCTCGAACGCCGGGTTGGTGGTCTGCCCGTGATGGAAGCGGTAGTAGATCTGTTGTGCGATCACCGCCAGCCGGAACAGTCCGAACACCTCGTAGAAGCGCCAGTTGTCTATCGGCAGACCCGTTCGCTCGCCGTAGTATTCGACGATCTCGCGGCGAGTGAGCATGCCCGGCAGATCCGACGGCTGACGCTTGGTGGCCAGCATCATCGGGTGATCGTCGGCCTGCACCCAGTAGGCCAGGCTCGACCCGAGATCCATGAGCGGGTCGCCGACGGTGGCGAGTTCCCAGTCCAGCACGGCGCGTGGCCGCAGGTCGTCACCGAGGACGACGTTGTCGAGCCGGAAGTCGCCGTGGATCATCGACGACGCGACGTCGGCGGGCTGGTTGTCCGCCAGCCATCCCGTCACCCGCGCGAAGTCCGGGACGTTGTCGGTGCGGGCAGCCGCGTAGCGCTTGGTCCATCCCGCAACCTGTCGTCCGACGTAGCCTGCGCCGCGGCCGAATTCGTCGAGTCCCGACGCCGCCGGATCCACGCCGTGCAGCTCGATGAGGAGATCGACCACTCGCAGGCACAGCTCGCGGGTGTTCTCGGGAGTGAGGCCGAGGTCGTCCGGGGGAGCGGAGCGCAGGATCGTGCCGTCGACGCGTTCCATCACGTAGAAGTCGCTGCCCAGCACCGCCGGATCGGTGCACAGGCCCACCATCGCCGGTACGTGTGGATACACCGGCGCGAGCAGCGACTGGATGCGGAACTCGCGGGCCATGTCGTGCCCCGACGACGGCTTGGCGCCGGCCGGAGGCCGGCGCAGCACCAGGTCGCGGTCCGGGTAGCGCAGCAGGTACGTCAGGTTGGACGCCCCGCCGGCGAACTGGCGGACCTCGGGAACACCTTCGAAGTTTCCGGAAGCGTTGTCGCGCAGCCACCGGTCGACGGCTGCGACGTCGAACGCGTCCTCGTCGCGCACCGCGCGCGCGTTGTCGGGAAGCTCCGACGGACCGGCCGTCACTGGTACTTGCCCAACTCGAAACGGGCCACCAGGCCCTGGTGCACCTCGTCGGGGCCGTCGGCCAGCCGCAGCGCCCGCGCGGCCGTCCACGCGCCGGCGAGCGGGAAGTCGTCGGACAGGCCACCACCGCCGTGGATCTGGATCGCGAAGTCGATCACCCGCTCCGCGACGCGGGGCGCGGCGACCTTGATCTCCGACACCGCGGACCGGGCACCGGCGATGCCCTGGGTGTCGAGCAGCCACGCGGTGTGCAGCACGAGTAGGCGCAACTGGTTGATGGCAATGCGGGCATCGGCGACGCGTTCGCGGTTGCCGCCCAAGTTGATCAGCGGCTTACCGAACGCGAGGCGCTCGGTGCCGCGGCGGATCGCCAGCTCGAGCGCGGCCTCCGCGAGACCGACCAGACGCATGCAGTGATGCACCCGGCCCGGCCCGAGCCGACCCTGTGCGATCTCGAAGCCGCGTCCGGGACCGGCGATGATCGCGTCGAGTGGAAGCCGCACGTCGGTGAACGACACCTCGCCGTGCCCACCGGGCTCGTCGTAGAAGCCCATCGTCGAGAGCATCCGCTCGACTTTCACGCCGGGGGTGTCCATCGGGACCAGCACCATCGAATGTCGTTGGTACTTGTGTGCTTCCGGGTCGGTGAGGCCCATGAAGATGAGGATCTTGCAGTCCGGGCTGCCGATGCCGGTGCTCCACCACTTGCGCCCGTTCAACACCACCTCGTCGCCCTCGACGACCGCGGTGGCGGCCATGTTGGTGGCATCGGACGACGCGACCCCGGGTTCGGTCATACAGAACGCCGAGCGAATCTCGCCGTCCAGCAGCGGCTTCAGCCACCGCTCCTTCTGCGCGGCGCTGCCGTAGTGGTAGAGCACCTCCATGTTGCCGGTGTCCGGTGCGTCGCAGTTGAACACCGAGGCCACGAAGGGGGAGCGGCCCATCTCCTCGGCGAGCGGCGCATATTCGACGTTGCTCAGGCCGGCACCGAGTTCGGCGTCGGGCAGGAAGAGATTCCACAAACCCTGGTCCCTGGCCTTCGCCTGCAACGCGCGGAACTCGTCGGGCACCTGCCACATGTCGGCACCGGAGACGTCGGCCCGCTGCGCGAACGGTTCGACCCGCGCGGCCCGCAGCCGGGCCTCGACGGGAGCGACCTCGGTCGCGATGAACTCACGCAGTCGGTCGAGGTACTCCTGCGACCGCGCGCTCGGGGCGAAATCCATGCTGCCTCCGTCACGTCGACTAACTGAGCATTGCTCAGTTAACCTAGACGTAGACTTGCCCCGCAATCAAGAACCTGGACGGTGTCATCTCGTGTCGATCGAAACCGCGGCCCCCCGGCGGCGACTCCCGCCCGAGGAGCGTAAGCGGCAACTCGTCGCGATCGGCCTGCAGGAACTGTCCACCCGCCCCATCCACGCGCTGTCGATCGACCAGGTGGCCGAGAAGGCCGGGATCTCCCGCGGCCTGCTGTTCCGGTACTTCCCGACCAAGCAGGACTACTACGTCGCGGTCGTCGGCGCGGCCGCCCGGAGGCTGCTGCGGGCCGCGGCGCCGGACGCGGCCGCCCCCACCGACGATCAACTGCGGGCCGTCGTGCACGCCTTCGTCTCGTTCATCGACCGGCACGGCGACAACTACCAGTCGTTCTTCCACGGCGGCTTCGGCGCCGACCCGCAGATCCAGGAGATCCGCGAGAACATGAAGAACACCATGGTCGAGCGCACCCTCGCGGCCACCGGCACCGAACCGACACCGGCCGTCCGAATGCTGCTGCGGGCGTGGTGGTCGATGGTCGAGAGCCTCGCGATCGACCGCACCACCGATCCGGTCTTCACCGTCGACGACGTCGTCGAGCATGCTCTCGCCGCGCTTCCGGTGGCCGCCGACGCCGCCTCGGGACCCGACGTCTGCTCCTAGCGCACCACCAGATCGGTGTCGGTGGCGCTCAGGGTGATCGGCGCGATCCGCTCGCCGCGCATCCAGTCCCGGACGAACGCGTCGAGCGCCGCGTCGGCGCCGCGCGCGTCGAACACCGCCTGCGGGATCTCGATCGCCCCGACGAGATGCCTGGGCTGCGCGTCGAGTCCGGCCACGCGCGGCGCGAACCGCAGACCGTCGGCAGTGTGCAGCAGCACCGGGACAGCGGTGCCGTCGGGTGTGGTCACGACGGCGTTCCGTGTCGTGGCCGCGGGATCGAAGTGGTCGATGGACAGCCGGTAGCCGGACGGCCCGGCATGCAGTCCGGCCTGGTCTAGCAGTCGCGGATCGACCACCGAGTACGGCAGGCCGACGTCGAGCAGGAACGCGCCGTCGACGAGCGTGTCCCGGGCCGGGAGCGATGCCGACAGGTTCCACGGGGCGGGCGGCGCCAGGCTCTCCGCGGACCGGTCGTGCGGCGAGTTCTCCAGCGGCGTACCGGGCAGGTCGACGCCGGTCGCGGTGAACTCCCACGACCCGGCGTTCAGGGCCTTGTGCCAGAAGCCCGCCGTCCCCCCGCTACGCCCCGCGACACGCAACTCTCGAGCGCCCGGGCCGACGCCGGTCGAGTGCACGCTGATCGCCGACGTGATCTCGCCGGGAATCTTCGGTTGGTGCACCCAGTCCTGTGCGGGTAGCCGGATTGCCGCGTAGTCGCGGTTCAGCAACTCCGCGAACAGGTTCGGCGCCGACGGCTTGCCGTCCTGGCTGTCCCAGCTGTAGCGGAAGAACACCGAATCCGAGCCCGCGGCGTCGAAATCGAAATTGCGCGTGTACATGTCGCCGAACTCGTTGACCACGAACGTCGTCGAGCCCGCCGACGACAGCGCCACCGACCGGAACCGCCCGCCGAGCGGTCCGCCGATCTCGTAGCTGTCGTCGTTGGGCAGCCACGGGTCCGCGTACGTGATGCGACTGCCGTCCCCGGTGAGCGACGGGACCATCGTCATCTTGCCGAGGCCGACGTGATGGATGCGGCCGTCTGCGTCCACGTACGTCTCGTTGTCCCACGGCGACGACACGCTCAGCGCCCACCTGCCGGGGTCGGGACCGGCGACGCGTTGGCCCGTGCCCGCCCACAGCGGGGCGCCGAACGCCGACGTCCAGTTCCACAGCAACGGCGAGTGGGACACGTTGTCGAGCGTGTACATCCAGCCGTCGCCGTCGATCGCGACCAGTTCGTCGTCGTCGACCGAGATCCCCACGAGGACCCCTCGAAGGCAGTCCGGCAGCGGCGCGTATCGCCACGATTCGACGTTCCCGCCGCCGCCCGTCCGCGGCCGGGTGAGCAGGGCGCCGTCGACGAGGGCGAAATCCCAGAACCTGTTGAACTGCGTGGTCTGCGTCCGCAACTCGACCGACGCGGGGGCGGCGACACCGACGGCCTCCGGAAGCAGCCCGAGCCCGTCCCGTCCGCCCGTCGACGGCGCTCCCGGCGGGAGCTGAGCGGTTCCGAACGGCACGCAGGCCGCGGGGGCGGAGGCGCCGGCCGAGGGAGCCGCGGTCACGAGCGTCGTCACCGCGGCCGCACAGGCGAGCGCCCCGAGGAGACGGCTCCGGCCCGGGGTCGGGCATCTGTCGCGATCGCTCACGCGATCCAATATCCCCCAGAACCCACCCCGGCCGGAGCAATACTCGCTACGAACGTGACCCGCACCCCGCTATCCGGGCAGAGTGATCTTCACGCCCGGCAGGATCTCGATGACCCGCGGTGCGGGCGGCGGGGGCAACTGTGGTGCGGGCGCCGCGGGCGGAGCCGCCGGGGCAGCGGGGGCAGCAGCCGACGAACTGGCGGGACTCGACCCGGAGCCGACGCCGGTGTAGGCCGGGACACCGGCCTGACCACCGATCGGGGCGGGCCACGGGAACTTCTCGACCGGGGCGTCCTCGAGTGCGCCGTCCATCGTCTTCTTCCAGATGTCCGACGGCAGGCCGGAGCCGTACACAGGGCCACCCCAGCTGTTCTCGATCGCCTGGGCGTCGGCGGTGCCGACCCACACCGCGGTGGACAGTTGCGGCGTGTAGCCCACCATCCACGCGTCCTTGTTCTTCCCGGTGTCGCCGAGCTGCGCGGTGCCGGTCTTCGACGCCGACGGCCGTCCCCCGGCAAGTCCGTGACTGCGCGAGTACGCGGCGATCGGCAGCATCGCCTGCGAAACGTTGTCGGCCACGGCCGCGTCCAGCCGGCGCTCGCCCTCGGACGCGGGCCGGTCGAGCAGCACCACCCCGTCGGCGGTCACGACCTTCTGCACGAAGTAGGGCTTGTGGTACATGCCCGACGCGGCCAGCGTCGCGTAGGCCGAGGCCATGTCGATCGGCCGGGTCAGGTACTGCCCCAGCACGATTCCGTTCTCCGGCGACCCACCCTCCTGCGTGAGCGTGGGGTACTGCCATCCCGGAACGGTTTCCGGGATGCCCGCCTGGTGCGCCGCGTCGGCGATCTTCTGAGCACCGTCGTCCATCGACAACGTCAACCGGTAGAAGCTGGTGTTGAGCGAACGCTTGAGAGCCTCGGCGATGGTGCACTTGCCGCACGACTCGCCCTCGACGTTGTTGATCGTCACGCCGTAGACCGACAGCGGGGAGCTGTCGTAGGTCTGGGACAGCGGAATGTCCTGCTGGAGCGCGGCGACCAGGCCGAACACCTTGAACGACGATCCGGTCTGCAGGCCCGCCTGCGCGAAGTCGAAGCCCTTGCCGTCGTCGCCGCCGTAGTACGCGCGGACCGCGCCGGACTTCGGGTCGATCGAGACGACCGCGGTACGCAGGTTCTCCGGCTCGCCGTCGAACGTGTCGGCCACGGCCTCGAGCGCCGCCTGCTGGGCGGTGGGATCGATCGTCGTCGTGATCTGCAGACCCTCGGTGTTGAGATCCTGTTCGCTCACCCCGGATTCGGCCAGCTCGCGCAGGACCTGGGCCCGGATCAGGCCCTCCGGTCCGGGCGCGGCACCGGAGTCGGCGTTGGGCGCGGTGGGCAGCGCGTCGGGGAACACCATCGACTGCCGTTCGGTGGGCGCCAGCGCGGACATCGTCACCATGCCGTCGAGGACGTAGTTCCAGCGCGCCTGCAGCGCTTCCGGATCGGTCGTCGGGTCGAGGCTCGACGGGCTCTGGATCACCGCCGCGAGCACGGCCCCTTCCGCGACCGTGATGTCGGCCAGCGGCTTGCCGAAGTACGCGGTGGCGGCGGCCGAGATGCCGTAGGCGCCGCGGCCGAAGTAGATGGTGTTGAGGTAGGCGGCCAGGATCTCGTCCTTGGACCACTCGCGCGCCATCTTCGAAGAGATGACCAGTTCCTTCATCTTGCGGGTCACCGACCGCTCCGAGCCCACCAGCGTGTTCTTGACGTACTGCTGGGTGATGGTCGACCCGCCGCCCGCGCTGTCGCGGCCGAGCACGTTGTCCCGGGCGGCGCGCGCGAAGCCGGAGACCGAGAAACCCGGATTGGTGTAGAAGTCGCGGTCCTCGGCCGACAGCACCGCGTTACGGACGTGCCCGGGAATCTGGTCGATCGTGACCTCGGTGCGGTTGCCCTCGGGCGGCACCACGCGGGCGATTTCGGTGCCGTCGGACGCGAGGATCGTCGAGACCTGGTTGGTGACCATGTCGCTGGGCCGCGGAACGTCGGCGTTCTTGTACGCGACGCCGAACGCCACCAGGGGCGTGGCGATCAGCAGCAGGACGACGACGAGGCTCACGTAGAGGGCGATCCGGCGGCCCTTCCGACGCGGTTTGCGGCTGCGGGCCTTGGGCGCCGGGTCGGCCGTATGCCGACCACCGGCACCACCGGTATTGGTTGAATTCACAATCGAACTTCCGTCTCAATCAGTGCACTGCTCACGAATTTTCGCACTGCTCAGCGGCTTCGAGCCGCATTTGCTGCGACACGCAGCAGCCACCGCGCAGTGTCCCGATGCCTCCCCGGACGCCCCCAACAGGTTGACAGCGTGGGCCCGTGCATGCAACCTCTATTCCACTAATGTTGTAGTGAAATGGAGATTCGATGGTGGAGTTCCACATCAACCGTCGCTCCGGGATCCCCGCGTACGTGCAGCTCGTCCTGCAGGTCAAACAGGCTTTGCGCCTCGGCGACCTGAAGACCGGCGATCAGCTGCCCACGGCGAAGGAGGTGGTCGGGGCCGTGACCGTCAACCCGAACACCGTGCTCAAGGCCTACCGGGAACTCGAGAGCGAGGGACTGGTGGAGGCGCGGCCGGGCCTGGGGACGTTCGTGACCCAGTCGCTGGCCAAGCCGGGCATGGCCGAGCGGGACGCCCTGCAGTCCGCACTCGCCGACTGGGCCCGCCAGGGCGCGGCGGCCGGTCTGGACCGCTCGGATCTCGAGGCGCTCGTCGCGGCGGCATTGGACAACGAATTCGGTGGAGAGGTGGACAGATGAGCGAGGCGACGACCGCAGCGCTGACGATGCGTGACGTACACAAGCGGTTTCGCCGCACGGAGGCGTTGAACGGTTGTTCGTTCGAGGTCGAGCGCGGCAGCATCACCGCACTCGTCGGGGCCAACGGCGCCGGCAAGTCGACGCTCATGTCGATCGCGGTCGGGCTGCTCGAGGCCGACTCCGGTGAGGTGACCGTCCTCGGCCGCCGGCCCGACCGGCGGGGAATCTGCCCCGGACTCGCCTACGTCGCGCAGCACAAGCCGCTGTATCGAGGATTCTCCGTCGCGGACATACTGCTGTTCGGCGAGAAGACCAACACCACGTGGGACCGTGACTACGCCTCGCGACTGGTGGCCGAGGCGCAGATCCCGCTCTCCGCGCGCGTGAAGACGCTGTCTCCGGGCCATCGCGCCCGCGTCGCCCTCGCGGTGGCACTCGGGCGGCGGCCCGACGTCCTCCTGCTCGACGAGCCGCTCGCGGAACTCGACCCGGTCGCGCGGCGCTCCGTGGTGCGCACCCTGATGGAGGACGCCGCCGAACGGGGGACCACGATCGTGCTGTCGTCGCACGTGCTGTCCGAGGTCGCCGAGATCGCCGACCGGCTGATCATCCTGGGTGCCGGACGCGTCCGCCTGTCGGGCGCACTCGACGACCTGCTCGACGAGCATTACCTGCTCCGCGGCGCCGGTGACCCGCACGGCGTCGTCGGCACCGGCGCGATCGTCGAGTCGCACCAGCGCACCCACCTGGTTCGAGGCCCGCGCCCCGCCGTCTCCGACGGCTGGCACACGGAGCCTCCGAACCTCGACGACATCGTCCTGGCCTACCTGACCACGACCGACGAAGAGGCAGCATGATCTGGGTTACGTGGCGGCAGTTCCGGACGACGATCCTGGCCGCGGTCGGGGGAATCCTGACGCTGGCAGCGATCGCGCTGATCTGCGGGACGATCGTGCGGCAACGCACCGGACAGCGGTCCGCGGTGACGGCCGACTACGTGGACGAGAGCACGTTCGAGTGGCTGGTCGCGGCGAGCCTGGTTTCGATCGGAGTGCTGGCCGCACTGCTGCCCGTCGCGCTCGGGGTCCTCGTCGGTGTCACGGTGTTCTCCCGGGACATCGAACGCGGAACCCATGTCCTGGGCCTGTCCCAGTCGGTGAGCCGCGCGCGTTGGTACGGATCTCGGCTCCTCGTCGTGTTCGTTCCGGTTTCGATCGCGATGGCCGTCCTGGGGGCGGCGCTCGAGTGGACACGCACCGCGGATGCCCTCTGGCACTACGGCTACCTGTCGCGCGCCACCTGGAGCGGGCACTCCAGTCTCACCTTCCCCCTCTTCCAGTCGGGTGCGCTCACCGCAGCCACCTACACGGCGCTGGCGCTCGTCCTCGGCAGCCTCGCCGCCCTGCTGCTGCGCAACACCCTGGGTTCGATGGTCGTGACCCTCGTCGCGGTGTCGGCCTTCATGCTCGGGTTCCAGTTCGGCGCGCGACCGCACTACGCGAGCCCCGTGGTCGAGGCACGGCCACTCGATGCGCAGTACCGGGTCGCCTACACCTCGGACCAAGGATCGGTCTGGCAGTTGAGCGAGGGGTACGTCGACGCGCAGGGCCGTCGCGTCGAGTTCGACTACCGCAAGTGCAACCAGATCGGCGAGAACCTCGAGTGGAGTCAGCGTCCGGACGAGACCTTGGCCGACTACGAGGCGCGTGAGGCGACGATGATCGCCACACAGGACCGCGAGTTCGAGGCCTGTCAGCGAGCGCAGGGACTCGACCATTACGAGGTCCGCTACCACCCGGACAGCCTGTTCCGCCGATTCCAGGTCACCGAAGCGTCCCTCGCACTGGGGCTCTCACTTCTGTTGATCATTCCCTCGATGTGGGCGGTGCGCAGGCTGCGCCCCTGACAGCCGTTCCGGTCACCGATCAAACGCTCGACGTCGACTGCGGCGTCGAGCGTTTGACGTTCCACACCCTTTCGACAATCCCGGCAAACCGCCCAGACGGAATCACTTGTGGCACCCAGGCGCTCAATAGCCCTGCAAGAAAACCGAATTCGCCGGGTAGGGCAACTCTCCGATTCCGGCCACAAATGTCCCACTGAACGGGCATGTGACTGGCGTCACGCTTTTGCGATCAGTGTGATGTGAGAGCGCCGTCGGCCGACCGAAGGTGCCACGGCGGGAACCTGCGCACCCGCCATCTCCGGAGATCTCACAGGACCCGAAAACATCTGGTCCCGTTGCTTATCGGTGTCTGAAAGGATTCCACGGAAATGGTCACCACCCCGACCGGCGGCCCCGCGCCGTCGCCCACCGACCCCTCGGGTCGGAACGCCGAGGAAGGCTGGAGCCCTCGGCTCGCCCTCTCACTGCTCTCGATCGTGCTTCTGCTCGAGCTACTCGCCGTCAGCTACATGATGATCTCGACGGCCCTGCCCGCCATCTCCATGCACTACCAAACCACTCAGGGCGCGTGGCTGCTCACCGCATTCCTGCTGGTGGGCGCCATGGCGGCACCGCTGATCGGCAAGCTCGCCGACATGTACGGCAAGCGCAAGATGCTGCTGGCCTGCGTCGGTATCTCACTCGTCGGCTCGTTCCTGTCGGCCATCGCGTCGTCGTACGCGATGATGATTGCCGGACGCTGCCTGGCCGGCCTGATGGTGCCGACCCTGTTCCTGAGCTACTCGCTGATCCGGGACGTCTTCCCGAAGAAGACCGTTGCGCTCGCCGTCAGCATCGCGACCAGCGGCATGGGCCTGATCGCGATCGCCGCGCCGTTCCTGACGGGCTGGCTGCTCGACGGCTACGGCTTCCGTTCCATCTTCTGGTTCTTCGTCATCTGCCTCGCCGTGCTCGGCGGGTTGATCCAGCTCACGACGCCCGAGTCGAACGTGCGCCTGCGCTCGCGGATCGACCTCGTCGGCGCGATCCTGCTCGGCGGCGGCATCGCGGGCATCCTCATCGCGGTGAGCTTCGGTCCCTCGTGGGGCTGGACCGACGGCGGCACTCTCGCATACCTCATCGGCGGCATCGTGCTGCTGATCGGCTGGGTGGTGTCCGCGAAGATGATCGCGGAACCGCTCATCGACCTCGACGTACTCGGCAAGCGTCCCGTGCTGCTCACCACGATCAGCGCCGGCGTGGTCTACGGGTCGTCGGGCCTGTTCACCATCCTGCTGCCGATGATGGTCATGACCCCGGCCCTGTTCGGCCTGGGCTACGGCTTCGGCGTCGACGCGGAGGGCTTCGCGCTGTACCAGGTTCCGATCGGCGGCGCCGTGGTCCTCGGTGGTCTGCTCGTCGGCATCCTGGTCGGCCGCAACATGCGTCCGCGGCCCCTGCTGGTGACCGGCCTGCTGCTCAACGCCGTCGCATTCGCCCTGATCGCGCAGACCCACGACGCCAAGGGCATCGTCATGATCATCTGTGCGATCTTCGGTTTCGGCATGGGCATGGGCTACGCGTCGATCCCGAACCTGCTGATCGAGGCCGTGCCGCCGCAGCTGCAGGCCAGCTCCGCCTCGATGGTCGGTGTCTCGCAGTCGGTGTTCCCGGCGATCCTGCCGGTGGTCGCGTTCGCGGTGATGAACAACTCGCACATCGTCCAGTTCCCGCCGGAGATCCAGGCGACGCTGCAGGGCGCGGTCTTCTACGACAACGCCGGATTCCAGGTGGCCTTCTGGATCGGCGCGGTCTTCGCGCTCGTCGGCGCAGTGGTCGCCTTCCTGCTGCCGCGCAACATCGCCCAGGTCGAGGTTCCCGCCTCGATGACGGGCCGGACCACGGACGGCGACGAACTCGTCGCCGCCGGCTGACGATCACCGATCGTCAACGTGTCGAGTGGAATTCAGCCCGGTAGGGGAATGGTGACCCCCGGGAGGATCTGAATCCCCGGCGCCGGTGCGGGGGCCGGTGCCGGGGGAGCGGGAGCAGGCGCCTGCGGTACGGGGGCGGGAGCCTGCTCCCGCTGCTGTTGTTGCGGCGCAGGCGCATTCCACTGTTCCTGGGGTGCGGTCTGCTGTTGCGGGGCGGGCGCCTGCTGGACCGGAGCCTGCGGATAGGTCTGCACGGGAGGCGTCCACGCGGGCGCCTCCTGTTGCTGCGTCTGCACCGGACGCTGTCGGGTCGGCGCCGACTCCGAGTACTGCTGCTCGCTGGTGGTCGATCCCCCTGTCGCCGGTGCCCGACTCTGCTGGCCCCCGGACTGCGGCGCGGGCTGCGTGTTCTGGAACTGCTCGTTCGACGTGCCGTTCAAGGCCCCGTCCATCGTCTCCTTCCAGATGTCCGACGGCAGCCCGGATCCGTAGATCGCGCCGCCCCAACTGGTTTCGATGGCCTTTCCGTCGGCGGTCCCGACCCACACCGCGGTGGACAGCGACGGCGTGAAACCGACCATCCAGGCGTCCTTGTTCTCGCCGGTGTCGCCCAACTGCGTGGTTCCGGTCTTGGCGGCCGACGCCCGTCCACCGGCCAGTCCGTGGTTACGCGAGTACCCGGCGATCGGCACCATCGCCTGCGTGACGGCATCGGCGATCGCCGGATCCAACCGCTGCTCACCGTCGTTCGGTTCCCGATCGAGCAGCACCCGTCCCTCCGCGTCCACCACTTTCTGCACCAGATACGGCTCGTGGAACCTGCCCGACGCCGCGAGCGTCGCATACGCCGACGCCATGTCGATGGGCCGGGTCTGATACTGCCCCAGAACGATTCCGGTCTCGGGTGGACCACCGGCCTGGGTGAGCGTCTCGTGCTCGAGGCCCGGGATCTGCTTCGGGATGCCCGCCTGGTGGGCGGAGTCGGCGATCTTCCGCGCGCCGTCCTCCATCGACAGCGTCAGCCGGTAGTAGCTGGTGTTCAGCGAACGTTTGAGGGCCTCGGCGAGGCTGCACGTTCCGCACGTCTCGCCCTCCACGTTCTCGACGGTGAGGCCGCCGACCGTGAGCGGGGCACTGCTGTACTGCGCGCTGAGCGGGATCTTGTCCTGCAGCGCCGCGATGGCCGCGAACACTTTGAACGACGACCCGGTCTGCAGCGGCGCCTGCGCGAAGTCGTACCCGGTGCCGTCCGCACCGCCGTAGTAGGCGCGGATCGCCCCCGACCTCGGATCGATCGACACCACCGACGCCCGCAGCTGGTCCGGCTGCTTGCTCAGGGTGCGGTCGACGGCCTCGACGGCCGCCTGCTGGGCCTTCGCGTCGATCGTCGTGGTGATCTGCAATCCGCCGGTGTTCAGATCCTGCTCGCTGACCCCCGCCGCCTCGAGTTCCGCGGCCACCCGCGTCCGGATCAGGCCCTCCGGACCGGGGGCGACGTCGTCGGGGTTCGGGGGAGCGACGGGCAGGACCTCGGGGAACTGGGTGGCGGCCCGTTCGGTGGCCGCGAGGACCCCCATCTCGACCATGCCGTCGAGCACGTAGTTCCAGCGCTCACGCAACGCGTCCGGGTCGGTCGCCGGGTCGAGCAGCGACGGACTCTGGATCACGGAGGCCAGCACGGCGCCCTCCGCGAGCGTCAACTCCTCGACCGGCTTGTCGAAGAACGCGCGTGAGCCCTGCGCGATGCCGTACGCGTTGCGGCCGAAATAGATGGTGTTGAGGTAGGCGCCGAGGATCTCGTCCTTGGACCACTGCCGGGCCATCTTCGCCGACACCACCAGCTCCCGCGCCTTGCGGACCACGTTGCGATCCGTGCCGACCAGAGCGTTCTTCACGTACTGCTGCGTGATCGTCGACCCGCCGCCCGCGCTCTCCCGGCCCAGGACGTTGTCGCGGCCGGCCCGCAGGAAGCCCGAGATCGAGTATCCGGGGTTGGAGTAGAAGTTGCGGTCCTCCGCCGAGAGGACAGCGTTGCGGACGTACCCGGGCACCGCGTCGAGCGGCACCTCCGTCCGGTTGCCCTCCGGCGGCACCACCTTCGCGACGACACTGGTGCCGTCGGACGCGAGGATCGTCGCCACCTGCGCCGGACGCATCTCCGACGGGCTCGGTACGTCCGCCAGCACGTACGCGACGCCGAACAGGATCAACGGAACGATCACGACGGCGGCGGCGATACGCAGCACCGTACGACGGCGGGATCGCGGCGCTGGTCGCCGCTCGGGCTTCTCGGGTGTCGGGTTGCTCGTGGAATTCACGCGCACTACTTCCGGTCCGAAATCGGCGATCCGGCCGCGCCCTCGCACCGGGGGTGGGTCGGATCCGGTCGTCCTCCGATCGTCGCACCTCGAGGTCACGAGAGTATGTGATTGGTCGAGGTGCGAGGACGGACCCGGCATACCCGACGTCCCACTCGCCCCTCGCGTTTTGCGCACTTGTCGCGAGTTCCGGAGCGAATTCCGCGCGATAAGTGCGCAAAACGCGGGGAGGGGACGGGGACGGAGGGGCGCGACCGATGGAGGAGGGAGGTGGCGGGGGTCAGATGCGTCGATGGAAGACGAGCGCGCCGGCGAGTGCCGCGACGCAGCCGAGCAGGATCAGCGACGCCGTCGCCGACGGCTCACCGCGGACGATGGGGACGACCGCGGCGAGGAACGCCATGAACGTGAAGAACCCGAGAATGCCGATCAGCATCTCCAGCGACTGGCGTCCCCGCGACGGTTTGCCCGACGGCATGTCAGCTCTTCACGCCGCCCGCGGTGAGGCCCGAGACGATGCGGCGCTGGAACAGCAGCACCATGATCACCAGCGGGATCGTGACGATCGTGCCGGCCGCCATGATCGCCGCGTACGGCTGCTCCCACGAATTGGCGCCGGCGAACCGGGCGATCGCGACGGTGACCGGCTCGGTCTTCTCCGTCGACAGCAGGCTCGCGAGCATGAACTCGTTCCACGTCGCGATGAACGCGAGGATCGCGGTGGTGAACAGCGCGGGCGCGGCAAGCGGGAGAATCACCAGGCGGAAGGCCTGGAACCGGCTGGCGCCGTCGATCCGGGCGGCCTCCTCGAGTTCCCACGGCAGATCGGACAGGAACGACGTCAGCGTGTAGATGGTCAGCGGCAGCACGAACGAGATGTTCGGGATGATGAGCGCCTGGTACTGGCCGATCCAGCCGAAGTCGCCGAACAGCTGGAACAGCGGCGTCATGAGCGCGACCGTCGGGAACATCGACGCGCCCAGGATGATGCCGGTGACGATGTACTTGCCGCGGAACTCGATGCGGGCGAGCGCGTACGACGCGAACACGCCGAGCAACAGTCCGACGGCCGTCGTGACGACACCGATGACGAGGCTGTTGACGATCGCACCGAGGAAGTCGTTGCCCTTGTCGGTCGACAGCGCGGCGCGGAAGTTGTCGAGCGTGACGTAGGTGGGCCACGGCGTGGTGTCGAAGGTGTGGTCGACCTGCCGGAACGCGGTGACGACCATCCAGTAGAACGGCGCCAGACCCCAGATCAGGATGATCGCGACACCCAGATAGGTCCGGGCCATCTTGCCGCGGTCGGTGCGCCGGCGCGGGCTGGGGACGGCCTCCGGCTCCGGCTGGGGAGCGACGGCCGTCGCCGTCGGCACCGACGACGTGGGCGTCGTCGCGGGGTCGTCGAGTTCGTCGGGCTTGCGGTGGCGGCCCATCAGCGATCAGCTCCCTTCCGCTGCTCGTCCTGGGTGCGCACGGCATTGGCGCCGAGGAACTTCACCATCACGAACGCGACCGCGAAGATCAGCAGGAAGATCAATGTCGACAACGCCGACGCGCTCTGGAAGTTGCCCTGCCGGATGTCGGCCATCACCAGGATCGACAGCGTCGTGTTCGGCGTCGCGCCGGAGGTGCCGGACAGGATGGCGGGCAGGTCGTACATCCGCAGCACGTCGAGGGTGCGGAAAAGTACCGCGACCATGAGAGCCGGCTTCACCAGCGGCAACGTGATCCGGGTGAACCGCTGCCACGCGCTGGCACCGTCGACCTTGGCCGCCTCGTAGACGTCCTGCGGAATCATCTGCAGGCCCGCGAGGATGAGCAGAGCCATGAACGGCGTCGTCTTCCACACGTCCGCGATGATGACCGCGAACCGGGACGCCCACGGGTCGGTGGTCCACGCGATCGAGGTGCCGAGCATCTTGTTGGCGATGCCGTTCTCGGCGAAGATGAAGAACCACAGCTTCGCGGTGACCGCCGTCGGGATCGCCCACGGGATCAGCACGCTCGCGCGGAGCAGGGACCGGCCCCAGAAGGTCTTGCCCATCACCGTCGCCATCCACAGACCGAGGAGCACCTCGATCGCGACCGTGACGACGGCGAAGAAGATCGTGACACCCGCAGCGGACCAGAAGTCGTGCGCGAGGGTGCCGGGCGGACACGTTCCCGCGCCGCCGCCGCAGTCCTGCACCAGCCACTGCAGGTAGTGCTTGAATCCGGCGAACCCGCCCTCGGTGAAGCGGCCGGTGTCGGGATCGATGCCCTTGTTCGCCTGGAAGGACAGGTAGACGGCGCGCAACACCGGATACACGATGACGACGGCCAGGATCACCATCGTCGGGGCGATCAGCCAGATCGGGCGGAAGTCGCGCTTCTTGCGCGCAGCAACCACCCGCGGTTCGTCGTCGTGACCCGTGCGCGCCGTCCCGGGCTCGGGCCCGGAAGCGCGACCGCCGTGGTCGGGATCGTCGACCCTGACCACGGCGCGGGCCTCGTCTGCTCGCCTCAGCTCAGCAGAGTCAGCCATCGTGCGTTACCTGATCTCTCGTGTGTGCGGTGACTACTTGGCCGCGTTGGTGATGGCCGAGGCCATGTCGGTCGCCGCCTGATCGACCGTCACCTTGCCGTTGAGGGCCGCGCTCGCGTTGTCCTGGATGGCCTTCGAGATCGCGGTGTAGTACGGCGTGACCGGGCGCGGCTTCGCCGACTCGAGAGCAGCCTTCAGCGCCGGCAGGTACGGGTACTTCGCCTGCAGGGCCGCGTCGTCGTACACCGACTTCAGGACCGGCGGGAAGGCCGCGTCCGCGAACGACATCTGGTTCTCGTCGTTCTGGACGAACGCGATGAAGTCACGCGCGGTCGCCTTGTTCTTCGAGAAGACGTTGATGCCGTTGTTGTAGCCACCGACGGTCGATGCGCCGGCGCCGTTCGGGCCGACGATCGGGGCGACGGCGACGTTGCCCTTCACCTTCGAGCCGTCCTTCTGGGCGTTGTCCCACATGTACGGCCAGTTGTAGGCGTACATCGACTCGCCACCGACGAAGGCGAGCGCGGTCTCCTCCTCGGTGAAGCCCGTCGAACGCTTGGCGATCTGGCCGGCCTGGTAGGCGTCGACCATGGCCTGCATGCCGGCCTTGGCCTCCGGCGACGTGACCTCGGGGGTACTGCCGTCGGCGCCGACGACCGAGCCGCCCCACGAGTTGATGAACTGCGTGGTGTTGGCGGTCAGACCCTCGTACTGCTTGAGCTGGGTGACCATGCAGTCCTGAACGCCCTTGTCCTTGGCGATCTGGCAGCTGTCGGTGAGCGCCTTCCAGTCCGCGGGAGCCGTCGGCATGAGGTCGGTGCGGTAGTACAGCAGCTGCGCATTGGTGTTCTGCGGGGCCGCGTACAGCGTGCCGCGGTAGGTCGCGGACTCGACGGTCGCGGGCAGCAGCGGCGCGGTGTCGATCGCGAGTCCACCCTCGAGCGGCTGCAGCCAGCCGTTCGCGGCGAAGCCCGCGGTCCACACGACGTCGAGGGCCATGACGTCGTAGTCGGCGTTGCCGGCCTGCAGCGACTGCTCGAGCTTGTTGCGCTGGTCGTCGGCCTCGCCCGGCAGCTCCTTGAGGGACACCTTCTCGTCCGGGTGAGCCGCGTTCCACTTGTCGATCACCGGCTGCAGCTTGTCGGTGTCGTTCTTGCCCATCGCGAACGAGATCGCACCGCGGCCGTCGAGGTTCTGGTTGACGGCGTCGCCAGCGCTGGCGCTGCCACTGTCGTCGCTCGAGCAGCCGGCGAGTGCCAGCATCGCGACCGCCGAGGCCGCGATAGCAACCCGCGAGCGCGTGTTGAAAGAACGCATGGTCCACCTTTCCGATAGACGTATCCGACACCGTTCAGCTGCACCGCGATCGTGCGCAACACCCGTGTCGAGGCATATGTCGCCGCCTACTCTGGCATGAAAGACGGCTGGTTTCGGGCATTACCCCCGGACTGGACCGGTCGAGTTCACCCGATCCGGCGGCCGTCGGTCACCGAGAACAGATGCACCTCGGACGGGTCGACGTGCAGGTTCACCCGCTCGCCGCGTCGCGGCGGGTTGCGCCAGTCGGTGCGCGCGACCAGCTGGTGCTCGCCGGCGCCACCGACACCGGTGCGTCCGTACACGTAGGCGTCGGAACCCAGCTCCTCGACGACGTCGACGTCCAGCGAGATACCGGGCTCCCCGGGCGCCGGTTCGAGATGCTCGGGACGGATGCCGAGCACGACCTGCCCCTCCGGAATCTCGGCGATGGTTTCACGGGAAACCGGAATCACCGCGTCGCCGAGCGCGATACCGCCGTCGGTGACCGGCAGGGTCAGCATGTTCATCGACGGCGAGCCCATGAACCCGGCGACGAACCGGTTGACCGGGCGGGCGTAGAGCTCGCGCGGCGGCGCGCACTGCTGCAGGACGCCGTCCTTGAGGACCGCGACCCGGTCGCCCATCGTCATGGCCTCGACCTGGTCGTGCGTGACGTAGACGGTGGTGGTGCCGAGCCGGCGCTGCAGCTGCGCGATCTGGGTGCGGGTCTGCACCCGGAGCTTGGCGTCGAGGTTCGACAGCGGCTCGTCCATGAGGAACACCTGCGGGCTGCGGACGATCGCGCGGCCCATCGCGACGCGCTGCCGCTGGCCGCCGGACAATGCCTTGGGCTTGCGATCGAGGTACGGCTCGAGGTCGAGCATCTTGGCCGCCTCCTGCACGCGGCGCTTGATCTCGTCCTTGGGCGTCTTGGCGAGCTTGAGCGCGAAGCCCATGTTCTCCGCCACCGACATGTGCGGGTACAGCGCGTAGTTCTGGAAGACCATCGCGATGTCGCGCTCCTTGGGCTCCTGGCCGGTGACGTCGCGGTCGCCGATGAGGATGCGCCCGTCGTACACCTCCTCGAGGCCCGCGAGCATGCGCAGCGACGTGGATTTGCCGCAGCCCGACGGGCCGACGAGCACGAGGAACTCGCCGTCCTCGATATGCAGGTCCAGCTTGTCGACCGCGGGGGTCGTCGCGCCCGGGAACAGGCACGTGGTCTTGTCGAACGTCACCGAAGCCATGGTGGAACGATCCCTTCACCGGCAGGAACGTGCCGGACGATCCGAGTCAGGGTGCACGGGTGTGCGGGCCACAGCATAGGCGTCCGAAGTGCCCGGAACCATCAAGCGCGTACGGGACGCAACCTGACGAAGTGGATGTGACGGCCCGCCTCACGGAAATCCTCCGGGGTGCCGTCGACGTCGAAGCCCATGCTCTTGCACAGGCGGACGCCGATCCTGGGGTGCACGCTGCCGTAGTACGCCATGAGGTCGCCGCCCTCCTCGGTGCCCAGGAAGTCGGCCTCCACCTCGGATCTGCGGCGGCCCCGTACCCGGGCGCAGGGATGCGCGGTCAGGTTCCGGTACCAGTCCGACGCCGTTCCATAGCCCGCCGCGACGACCCAACTGTCGGAGGCGTCGTCGTGATCGACCACCTCGAGCACCACCTGGCGGGTCTTGCCGCTGCGGCGTCCGACGTGCTCCAGGAGCAGGAACCGGTGCCCGAGCAGGCCGCCGAGGTGCCATCGGTACAGCGTGACGGGCGCGCGGAGCAACCGCCGCTTGACGCCGGTGGGCGGGCTGGGGCGCTGCGTGTTCCGCATGTGTCCAGTGTGCTCCACACGATTCACCCTCGCGCCCGATCGATTGACTCGAACATCAGTTCGAACTATGCTCGGGTCATGAAACCGGGGGAACTGAACAATGCGGGCGTCGCGGTCACCGTGCCGCCGACCGGCGCGGGGAACGCTCTCCCCGAAACCTTGTTGCTGCAGTCGGTGGTCGAGATGTCCAGGGAGATCGAACGCCTCGAAGCGTTGCTGGTTGTGGCGGTCGCCGAAATCGACAGGCGCGGCATCTCGTTCGACACCCCCGGATTCCGCGGCGTCGAGCAGTGGCTCGCCGCGAATCACGATCTTTGACCGGAAGTTCTGCCGGAAAGTGTTGCCGGACGCCGCTTCCGGCCCGACCACGCGGGAATCGGATCAGCGTCATCACCACAATCGCCCCTGCACTCGTGGCCGTGCGGCGGCCAACATCGTGCAGTGCCACGACCCTGGGTCTACCGTGAGATGCAGTCTCGCCGCGAAGGAGTTCCCATGACCCGTCCCGTGCGTATCGGCATCCAGCTACAGCCTCAGCACGCCCCCGATTACGGCATGATCCGCGACGCCGTATTGCGCGCCGAGGACGCCTGCGCCGACGTCGTCTTCAACTGGGATCACTTCTATCCCCTGTACGGCGATCAGGAGGGTGCGCACTTCGAGTGCTGGACCATGCTCGGGGCGTGGGCCGAGCAGACCGAGCGGGTCGAGATCGGCGCGCTGGTGAGCTGCGCCGGCTACCGCAATCCGGACCTGCTGGCCGACATGGCCCGCACCGTCGACCACATCAGCGGCGGACGTCTGATCCTCGGCATCGGCGCCGGCTGGTTCGAGAAGGATTACGACGCCTACGGCTACGAGTTCGGCACTCCGGGTTCTCGTATCAAGCTGCTGGGGGAGTACTTGCCGCGCATCACCTCTCGGCTCGGCAAGCTCAATCCGGCACCGACCCGGGACATTCCGCTCATGATCGGTGGCAGTGGCGAGAAGAAGACGCTGCGGCTGGTGGCCGAGTACGCCGACATCTGGCACGGCTTCGGCGATCGGGACGAATTCGTCCGCAAGTCGGCGATCCTCGGTGAGCACTGCGGCGACGTACAGCGTGATCCGCACGAGATCGAACGGTCGACGTGGTGGCACGGGGTCGACAAGGCCGCGGCGTACGTCGACGCCGGCGTCACGCTGTTCACGGTGAACGCGAGCGGACCGGACTACGACCTCACCGCCCTCCGTGAGGCCGTCGCCTGGCGCGACGAGCACACCCCGCCGCAGCTGTCCGGCCTCGCGTAGACCGAGAATTCGATGACCGCCGCCGCCATCTCCCGCGCCCGGGCGGTGGCGGTGGTGCTCGCCGGGTTGCTGCTCGCGCTCACCGCGTGCTCGTCGGGCGGCGATGCCACGTCGGGTGACCTGTGCGCCCCGCCCGGCGTCGAGAGTGCCACCGCACTACCCGGCAACCTGGACTCCGCGGCCGCGACCTCTGCCGAGGACAAGTACACGACCCCGGACACGCTGCCGCTCGCCGACGTCGACGCGTCGAAGCTGAACCTGGCCGAACCCGGGAAGCTGACGGTCGGCACCCTGTCCGATGCACCGCCCAGCATCTGCGTCAACTCGCAGAACGTCTTCACCGGATTCGACAACGAACTGCTGCGGGCGGTGGCGGCGAAGCTGGGTCTGCAGGTCGAGTTCGTCGGAACGGACTTCGCGGGACTGCTCGCGCAGGTGGCGGGACACCGGTTCGACGTCGGCTCGTCGTCGATCACCACCACCGACGCCCGACGCGACCTGGTCGGCTTCACCAACGGCTACGACTTCGGCTACTTCGCGCTGGTGGTGCCGAACGGGAGCGCGATCAAGGGTTTCCCGGACCTGACGTCGTCGGTGCGCATCGGTGTCGTGCAGGGCACCGTGCAGGACGACTACGTCGTGAACACCCTGGGCCTGGACCCGGTGAAGTTCCCGGACTACAACACCGCGTACGCGAACCTGAAGACCGGCCAGATCGACGCGTGGGTGGCGCCGTCTCAGCAGGCGCAGGGCGCGATCGCGCCGGGTGATCCGGCGTCGATCGTGCAGAACACGTTCAGCCTCAACAACTACGTCGGCTGGGCGGTGGCGAAGGACCGCCAGCCGCTGATCGACGCCCTCAACTCGGGTCTCGACGCCGTGATCGCCGACGGCACGTGGTCCCGGCTGTACTCGGACTGGGTGCCGCGGGAACTACCCGCGGGCTGGAAACCGGGCAGCAAGGCCGCGCCCGAACCGCAACTGCCGGACTTCGCGGCCATCGCCGCGCAGAACGCTTCGACTACCGAACCGTCCACCGCGCAACCCAAGTCGACGTTGCAGCAGCTGGGCGAGACGTTCTTCGACTGGGAGCTGTACAAGCGCGCGTTCCCGGATCTGCTGCGCACCGGTCTGCCGAACACCCTGATCCTGGCATTGTCGTCGGGCATCGTCGGCACCGCGATCGGCATGCTGCTGGCGGTGGCCGGCATCTCCCGCACCCGCTGGCTGCGCTGGCCCGCCCGGGTCTACACGGACATCTTCCGTGGCCTGCCAGCGGTGGTGATCATCCTGTTGGTCGGTCTGGGCGTCGGCCCGGTCGTGAAGGGCCTCACCGGCAGCAACCCGTACTGGCTGGGCGCCGCCGCGCTGTCGCTGCTGGCGGCGGCGTACATCGGGGAGATCTTCCGGTCCGGCATCCAGAGTGTGGAGCCGGGGCAGATGGAAGCGGCCCGCGCCCTGGGCTTCTCGTACCGCCGGTCGATGGCGCTGGTGGTGATCCCGCAGGGCGTGCGACGGGTGCTGCCGGCGCTGATGAACCAGTTCATCTCGCTCATCAAGGATTCGTCGCTGATCTATTTCCTGGGACTGCTGGTGACGCAGCGGGAACTGTTCGCGGTGGGCCGGGACCTCAACGCGCAGACCGGCAACCTGTCGCCGCTCGTCGCTGCCGGCCTGTTCTACCTGGCGCTGACGATTCCGCTCACCCACCTGGTGAACTACATCGACCGTCGGCTGCGCACCGGTCGCGCCGACACCTCCGGCACGCTCGACGACCTCGAGCAGGCGATCGTCGTGGAAAGGGGCTGACGCGTGGACGATTCCGTCTCCCTCACCGGTACCGGGCTGCACCTGGCGTTCGGGGCCAACAAGGTGCTGCGGGGCGTGGACCTGCACGTCGACGCCGGCAAGACCGTCACGGTGATCGGGCCGTCGGGATCCGGGAAGTCGACGCTGCTGCGCGTGCTCAACCGGCTGCACGAGCCGGACGCGGGCGACATCCTGCTCGACGGCCGCTCCGTGCTCGCGGACAACCCGGATCAGCTGCGGCAGCGGATCGGCATGGTGTTCCAGCATTTCAACCTGTTCCCGCACCGCACCGTCGCCGACAACATCGCGCTCGGCCCGCGCAAACTGAAGAAGCTGTCGAAGGACGCGGCCCGACAGCTGGCGGTGGAACAGTTGGAGTTGGTGGGGCTGGCGCACAAGGCCGACTCGCGTCCGGGCAACCTGTCCGGCGGGCAGCAGCAGCGGGTCGCGATCGCCCGGGCGTTGGCGATGCAACCCCAGGTGATGTTCTTCGACGAGGCGACGTCGGCGCTCGATCCGGAACTGGTCAAGGGAGTGCTGGCGCTCATGGCGGACCTGGCGGCCACGGGCATGACCATGGTGGTGGTGACCCACGAGATGGGCTTCGCGCGGTCGGTGTCGGACACGGTGCTGTTCATGGATCGCGGCGTCGTGGTCGAGTCCGGGATCCCCGACCAAATGTTCGACCATCCGGAAACCCCACGTCTCCAGGCGTTTCTGTCGGAAGTTCTCTAGAGTGTGGCGCGGATGGGTCCCATACGCCGTGGATCGCCGGGGAGTCGGGGAGAGGCAATCGATCCATCCCGCGGCCACGCGTTGACGAAGCGAGGCAGTTCTGAAAACGACACCGAGATTGAGATGGTTGCTGGTAGCGGTGCTGTCGGTGGTGACGATGGCCAGTTGCGGCGCGGGCCTGGCCCCGCAAGCCCAGGCGCAGGGGCGTGTCGAGGCCGCGTCGGACGGCCTGTACCTCGACGGCGAGAAGTGGTGGCCGGCAGGCTTCAACGCCTACCAGCTGTCCACGAACTGGGGCATCAACCGTGGTTGCGGCGGGATGGTCGATCTGCCCGAGTACTTCGACTCCCTGCCGCCGCATTCGCTCACGCGATTCAACGCCTTCCAGGAACTCGCGATCAACAAGTTCACCGGTGAACTGGACTTCACCGCCATGGACGCGGTGTTCGCGGAGGCGGAGCGCACCGATCAGATGATCATTCCCGTGTTGTCCGCTCAGGACGGCGCGTGCGAGAGCGAGAAGTTCAAGGACCGCTCGTGGTACGTGGGCGGCTGGAAGACCGACGACGAGAACGGCACCCGGCTCAGCTTCGAGGACTGGGTGCAGACCGCGGTGAACCGCTGGAAGGATTCTCCGTCCGTAGCGGCTTGGGAGCTGGTCGGCGAACCGGATCCGGGCGAGTGCGTGAACGGGAACTGCGACTGGTGGGTGCGCACCTGCCCCACCGATGCCGCGCAGGTGCTCCGCGACTTCATGGAGGAGGCGGGCGCCGAGATCAAGACGATCGCGCCGAAGCACCTGGTCACCGCGGGCCTGATCGGAGGCGGCCAGTGCGGTACCGGCGGCGACGACTACCAGTTCGTCACCGAATCCGACAACGTCGACTTCGTGCAGTACCACGACTACGGCGCCGACGGCATCCCGCTGCCGGGTGACCAGTGGAACGGTCTGGCCCGTCGGATCGATCAGGCCGAGGCCGCCGGAAAGCCGTTGCTGGTGGCAGAGATCGGCGAGAACGCGGGGTCGTGCAAGACGCTGTCCGCACGCGCGTCGAGCATCGGTCAGAAGATCACCGGTCAGCGCGCGGCCGGTACCGCCGGCGCGCTGCTGTGGGCGTTCGTCCCGGACCCGCGTCCGAACGACTGCACCATGGACATCGGGTACGACGACCCGCTGTTCCCGTTGATGGCCGGATTCAACACCTACGGCTGATCCCTTACCCCCGCGTTTTGCGCACTTGTCGCGCCGGCGGACGCCGGAAATCTGCGACAAGTGCGCAAAACGCGGTCAGGGGGCGGCCGGGGACTGGGGGGCGGCCGGGGACTGGGGGGCGGCCGGGGACTGGGGAGAGGGTGTTCCCAGACCGTGGAAGGTCTTCTCCCAGTAGGACGGATTGCGCAGCAGCTGCCAGCAGCCCTTGGCGGCGGCGATGCTCATCATGAGCCAGTAGATCGGGACGGTGACGCACGCGAGCAGCAGGTGCGAGTTCCCGGTCTCGCGGCAGCCGACGATGTTCATGTAGATCGCGGCGGCGTTGCCGAACACCAGCGAGACCAGCGCACCGTAGTAGATGTACGGCGGGAACACGTCGGCCACGATCAGCGGCTGGCCGAGCAGCCACGTGAACGTGATGAACCAGAACACCAGGTTGAGGCACGCGATGATCGGCGTCCCGGCCAGCAACAGGGTGAACCGGATGAAGCTGAGCGCACCGAGTGAACGCCACGCCTCGAGCGGCCTGCGGGTGTGCACCAGCCACGACTGCAGATACCCCTTGTACCAACGGGATCGCTGCCGGATCCAGTTGATCGGATCGCTGTTGGCCTCCTCGATCGTCGTCGAGTCCAACACCGCCGTCGAGTAGCCCGACGCCGCGATCCGCACGCCCAGGTCGGCGTCCTCGGTCACGTTGTGCGGATCCCACGCACCGATCTCGTCGAGCACCCACCGCTGCAGATGATTGGACGTGCCGCCCAACGGGATCGGCGACCTGGTCTTCATCAGCCCGGGCAGCAGGAAGTTGAACCACACCGCGTATTCGGCGGTGAACCAGCCGGTGAGCAGGTTCTGGCGGCCGTTGTCGTAGGCGAGCTTGGCCTGTACGCAGGCCACGTCGTCGGGCTGACGCGCGAACGCGGCGACGACCCGGCGCAACTGCAGCGGATCGGGCTTGTCCTCGGCGTCGTAGATGGTGACGATCTCACCGGTCGCGAAATGCAGGCCGTAGTTGCACGCCTTGGGTTTGGTGCGCGGCTGCGCGGCGGGCACCAGGATCACCGTCACGATCTCGCCGCCCGGCACGGAGATCGCGTCCTTCGCGGCCTCCACGGTGCCGTGGTCGTCCTCCTCGAGCAGCAGCAGCACCTGCAACTTCTCGCGCGGGTATTCGAGCGCGG
This sequence comes from Prescottella sp. D32, assembly GCF_037287305.1. Taxonomy (NCBI): domain Bacteria; kingdom Bacillati; phylum Actinomycetota; class Actinomycetes; order Mycobacteriales; family Nocardiaceae; genus Rhodococcus; species Prescottella sp. D32. Next base: position 293,752 of record NZ_JARBSW010000001.1, on the reverse strand, counting down.
TCATGCCCGCGACGAGGTCGTAGATCACCTCGGTCTCGTCGTACGCGGGCACGAGGATCGTGTAGGAGGGCAGTTCGTCGTCCGGAATCGCCCGGGCGTCCTCGTCGGAGACAGTGACGATGGCCTCCCGGTCGAGCCCGCGGGCGAAGATGATCAGACGGTCGATCATGGTGGCGACGTACGCGAGCGTGCACACCGCGATCAGCACCGTGAAGGTGCCGATCGGGAAGAACACCGCGCAGCCCACGACCAGCGCCGCCACCGCGAGCGCCAGGTTGCGCTGCCACGGCACGAACGCGACCGCGGCCGACGCGAGCGGATGCCGCTCCCGCAGGCCGTCGACGGCGTCGTTCAACGCCGCGGCCTTGAACTCGTCGGCGACGGCGGCCGAACGGTCGGCGCTCATGCCTCGTCCGCCTTCCACTGGGCGTCGACGAGCTGCGTTCCGACGACGGCGAGCATGTCGCGATCCTTGTACTCGGAGTTGTCGTCCACGGTGACCGCGTTGCCGCGGATCAGGACGTTGAACGTGTTGGTGACATCGGACGCCATCGAGGGCGTCGGCCGCGGGAAGATCGCGTCCGGGCGATGATCGTCGACGGTCACCAGGTTGACCCGCTGGCTGATGTCGTCTCGCGTCCACGTGAACGACAGCAGGCTCCACGTGAGCAGCGCCTCCTCGTCGACGATCGTCGAGAACTCGCCCTGCACGCCGTGACCGAGGTCCACCGGCACGGTGGGGCTGCGGCGGGCGTCCCTGAGGCGGTAGAGCGTGTCGGTGGGGTACACGGTGAGCGTCGCGGGGCGGTGCGTGTCGAGAGTGTCGATGACGACGCGCCGCGGCCGTGCCTTCGAATCCCAGTCCGGGTTCCCCTCGTCGGCGACGATCGTCTGCCGCACGAGCGTGGCGCGGCGCCCGAAGAAGCGGTTGGCCCAGTCGAAATCCTCGACGTCCTCCTGCGTCCATCCCGACGGCACGACCAGGCCCGTGCCGGGCGTCGACGGACCGTCGGCGACGACGGTGGCCGGGGGATCGGGCAGCGGGATGAGGGAGAGCACGAAGGCGACCGCGACGACGACCAGGCCGGAGCGGACCAGGCCGGTGCGCACGGCGGTGGGGCGCTGCGGCGCCACGGAATAGGCGGCACGCCGGTCCGTGAAGTAGTACCCGTACTGCAGGTACATGCCGATTCCGACCGTCACGGCCGCGACACCGGCGGGCACGAATTGCACGACCAGCCGGGGCACGTCGGGGAAGACGAACCAGATGAAGGCCAACACGGCGACGCCCACGGCGATCGTGGCGACGGCGCCCACGATGCCGCGTCGCCGCGTCCTGCCCACAGCGATTCCGGTGGCGGCCGCCGCGAACGCAGTCAGGACGACGCTCACGTGCTGCGACTGGCCGCCCAGCATCACCACGACCATCCGGTAGGGGAGGGGAGCGATGAGCAGAAGCATCAGCCACACGGGCCAGAACCGGCCTACCGGTCGCAGCCCGAACAGCAGCACCGCAGCGCCCACGACGAACAGCAACCACGACAGCAGATCGATGCGCAGGACGCTGAACTGCTCGGCGTATCGGGGTAGCAGCAGCCACTGGACCGCAACGGAGACCAGCAGGGCCATCCCGCCGACGAGGCTGTCGATCTGCCGGTCGTGAATGGGTAATTCGCCGACGCGGCGTCGGGCGATGCCGATCGCCGCCACGGCGGCCAGGAACGGCATCACCAGGATGTAGCCGAGGAAGTCGCCGCCACGAAGGTCGTCGACGGTCCGGACCACCGAGGGCCAGAACGCGGCGAGCGAGCAACCACCGATGAGCAGCCACCGCAACAAGATCGACGTGCCGGTGAACGGTGCCGGTGCCGAGGACTTCCCGCCCGCGGTCGCCGGCGCAGCGGCGGCGGCCTGGGCCTCCTCGCCGTCGCCCACGGGGGAGGTTTCGATGCCCGGGGTGGCATGCGTCATCGTGGTTTTTCCTCCCCGCTCGCTCGAACACATGTGCAGTCGAGACTATTTCGCAATCGTCGAGCGACGCGGTCTACACCGGACCGTTTGCACTTCCATCTTGACTCATCACGGCAGCGATCGGAGTGTTACACGAAGTGACAGGTGTCGCTCCGTGACCAACCTCTCCGAATCACACCGATGAAACTTCAACTTTTGAACCAGCGTTTGGTACAAACCCGTGATTGAATGGTCGCGACGAAGGTGAGCGTGGTGGCCGTTCCGACGGGCCCTGGCTGCGCACAAGAAGTTTCGGATTCGGGTTCCTTCGTTCAGCCGACCGTCGTCGACCCACTCGACCGGATGCCGGCAGCACGTAGAGGACGATCTGGGGAGAGTTCATGGCAAGGACGGGGGCGCCCTCGCGCGCGCCGCGACGCAGGCTCGCAACGCTCGTGACGGGCACGCTCGTCGCGATCGCCGCGCTTCTGCCGGGAGCCGGCACGGCGTCGGCTCAGGACTCCAGCGACGCGACTGTCCCTACCGGACAGTCAGTTCCGTTCCCCGAGCTGGGACGCCCCGCCGACCTGCAGTTCGTGTCGGACTCCGCGCCCGTGACCGTCACTCTCCCGGTGCCGGACGGGCTGCAGGCCCGCCGGCTCACCGGAAGCCTCACGACCCCAATGGACTTCCGGCAGGGGTGGCTCGAGGTCCGGTCCGACGCCCGTGTGGTCCAGCGGGTGGAGATCCCGGCCGCGAACGAGGGCGGCATCCCGCTGTCGGTACCGCTCGACGGCCTGCCCGTGACCGACCGGTCGGTGAACCTCACGATCACGAGCCACTACATTCCCGTCGACAACCGCTGCTACGACCGCAGCCAGTTCGCCCCGCTGACCCTGCGTGACGCGGCCGTGGACTACGCCGGCGCCGAGCGTCAACCGGCGTCCCCCGCCGAGTTCCTGCCGCCGATTCTCCGGAAGCTGACGATCTACGTCGCGGACCCGTCGTCGGCGGCCGAGCAGAACGCCGCATTGACGTTGAGCACGGCCGTCGTCAACCACTACGGCAATCAGCCCACCCGCGTCGAGGTGGCCCAGCTGCCCGCCGGTGCCGGTGTGCCGCCGGTGGCCCCGGCCCTGTTCGAGCGATCGATCGCCGTCGGTGGCGCCTCCGACGCCGGAATCGGGCTGGAGCCGACTCCCGCCGGTGCGCCGGTACTGCGCATCACCGGCAACGAGAGCGCACTCTCGTCGCAGGTGGACCTGTTCGTGGCGAATCTCGACGGCTACGCGGCCGCCAGTCGCGCGATCGCGGCTCCCGAGGTGAAGGTGCCGGAGGTGGCCCAGGACGTGGTGACGCTCGAGCAGCTGAAGATCGGCTCGCTCACGGCGTCCGGCCTCAACCGCATCGCGGTGCCGATCGAGGTCAATCAGACCCAGCTCGGCCGGCCGATCCGCGACCTGTCGGCGCACCTGTTCGGTACCTACGTCCCGCTGCCGCCGTCCCGGAGCGGCATCCTCACCGTGAGTCTCGGTGGTACCCAACTGGCCAGTGCGCCGCTCGACTCGACGGGCAGGTTCGACGTCCGCGCCGACGTGCCGAACAACCTGCTGTCCCGCTTCATGACGCTCACGGTGGCGCTCGACATCACCGGGGACTTCCAGTGCGGAACCAGCGACGCGTCGTCGCTCACGGTCGATCCGCGCAGCACCGTCTCGTCGCACCTCGCGTCGCCGCCGCTACCCGGCGGGTTCGCGTCGCTGCCGCAGACCCTGCTGCCGACCGTCGACGTCGGCCTCGGCGACAACGGCCTCGGCGACCTGCGCCGGGCCAACCAACTCCTGGTCCAGATGCAGCACAGCAGCTACCTGCCGCTGCAGCCGCGGGTGCGTCCGCTCACCGAGGCCGCCACCGACACGCTGCCGGCGATCCTGATCGCCGCCGACGGCAATCTGCCGCAGTCGGTGCGGCCGCCGCTCGCGTCGGCCGACCCCGCACTGCTCGCCCTGCAGGGCGTCGCCGGGACCACCCCGTACGGCACGCTGCAGGTGACCGAGCAGGGCAACCGCACGGTGGTGCTGGCGACGTCCAACGGCGAACCCGGCGACCTCGACGCGTTGCTCGGCTGGCTCGACGCCGATCCGTCCCAGTTCCCGCGCCTCACCGGCGACGTCCTGATCGGTCCGCGTGACGCGCAACCGTTCGCGATCGGCGTCAAGGTCACCGACGTGGCCGCGCAGGCCGACTCCGAGGAGGACTCCGGTATCGGAACCGGCGCGATCGTCGCGATCGTCGCGGGGACCGCGGTCCTCGCCGTGATCGTGGTCGGCGCGACAGTGTGGCTGCGCCGGCGCCGGTCGTGACCTCGACGACGGCCCTGCGTCCGGCGCCCGCGCAGGGGGGCGCCGGACGCGGAACCCCACGCGTCCGCGAGCGGCGGAAGCCATGGGCGCTGTACGGGATTCTGTTCACCGCCTACGTCGCGGTGGGCGTGTGGATGAACGTCGGTGTGGGATTCATCTTCACCGACTCGTTGTCCCGCGTCGCGGCGGTCTCGGGGGTGCTCCTGAGCCGGGACCCGCACCTCGCGGCGATCGGATTCGTCTTCACACCACTGACCGCGTTCGCGCAGTTGCCCCTCGGCTTCCTCGGGCACTGGTGGCCGGAGTTGTTGCGCTGGAACCTGACTGCGGCGGTGATGTCGGCCGCGTTCATGGCCGGCGCCGTCGTCCAGATCCGCGGAATCGCGCGTGACCGTGGCTGTTCCACGGTTCTGGTGGTGGTGCTCACCGCGCTGTTCGCCCTCAACCCCATGATCGTCATGTACGCGGCCAACGGCATGAGCGAGGCGCCGTTCGTGTTCTTCGTGTGCTGGGCCGTCCGCCGGCTCATGCGGTGGATGCGCAGCGACGGCGTGCACGACCTCATCGCGGCGGGCATCGCGCTGGCCCTCGCCTATCTCACCCGCTACGACGCGATCGCCCCGATGATCGTCGCCGGCGCCCTCGTCGGCCTGGTCACCGTGATCCGTCATCGCCCCACCCCGCAGTCCGCGCGGGGAGATCGCTGGTGGGCGGCCGCGGTCGAGGTGTCGATCGTCGTCGGACCCGGTATCGCGGCCTTCGTCGCGTGGTCGTTCACGAGTTGGCTGATCACCGGCACCGCGTTCCAACAGTTCTCGTCGGTGTACGGCAACAGCGCGATTCTCGAGCAGTCCGGCGGCGGTGCCACGACCACGGGCGTCGACCGGGCGGTGTTCTCGCTGACGGAGATGGCGGTGCTGGGGCCGGCGGTACCACTGCTGCTGATCGTCGCGGCCGTGCTCGCCTACCGCCGCCGCGACGCCGAGATCCTGGTCCCGTTCACGATCTTCGGCGCGGTCCTCGGCACGCAGTCGCTGCTGTACCTGATGGATTCGACGTTCCCGTTCCTGCGCTTCTACATCACGATCATCCCGTTCGCGTTCGTGCTCGTCGTCCTGCTCACCCCGAGCCGGGCGCCCGTGATCTCGCACCGCCCCGGGCATTTCGCACCCGAACCCCGTCCGATCCCGGCCTACCCGGGACCGTCACCACTGATCGCGTTCGCGGTGTGCCTGCTCGTCGGATCGACCGCGGTGACGACCGTCGCGATGGGCAACGCCCGGCTGGCCGCGCTCGAGCACTCCATCGCGAGCGCGATCGTCCCGGGCCGGCAGGACCCCACCGAGCTGGCGATCCTGCGCACATTCGGTGCCGAACGGCGCATCGCCGACTACCTCGACCGCCTCGACCTGCCGGAGGGCTCCGTCCTGCTCGACACCGTCGAGGGGTTTGCGGTGGTGACGGCGTCGGCGAACCCCAAGCAGTTCGTCATCACGTCGGACACCGACTTCGCGGAGATCCTCGACGACCCGGCCGGGAACGGCGTCCAGTACATCCTGGCGGTCCCGAACACCAAGCGCGGCGTGGCCGACGCCGTGAACCGCCGGTACCCGACGATGTTCGAGACCGGCTCGGGTGGCGTCGGCGCGCTCGTGCTCGAGATGCGCAACGACGGCGGCACCGAGCCCGAGATGTGGCGGCTCTACCGGGTGACCGGTCAGCTCACCCCGGGTGGCTGAGAGCTACGCCTGGTCGGGCGTGGCCGCTCCGATCAGGTCCGCGATCGACGGGTTCCGGCGCAGCGTCTGCCCACCGCTGACGTGCAGCATCTGGCCGGTGACGAAACCGGATTCGTCGCCGGCCAGCCACGCCGCCACGTTCGCGACGTCCTCGGCGATGCCGACCCGCCCGAGTGGGATCTCGCGCAGGTAGAGCGAGCGGATCGGTGGGTAGTTCAGTCCACCGCCCGACATCGGGGCGTCCGCGACGCCGCCGGGCGCGATCGAGTTGGCGCGGATCCCGCGCTCACCGTATTCGTTGGCGATGCACCGGATCACGTGGTCGATACCGGCCTTGGTGCCCATGTAGGCGGCGTGGTTCTCGAACATGATCGACGCCGTGACCGACGAGATCTGGATGATCGAGCCGCCGCTCGGCATGTTCGCGACCAACCGCTGGAAGAACTGGAAGGGCCCGGTGAACTGGACCGCCGCCATCCGCTCGAGATCCTCGCGGGTGGTGTCCTCGAACGGGGCGAGCAGACCCCACCCGGTGGCGTTGACGCCCACGTCGATGTGTCCGAACAGGTTCCGCGCGCGCTCGACGAGCGCATCCAGGTCCGCCTCGGACGTGATGTCGCACGGCTGCCACTGCGCACCGATCCCGTCGGCCACCTCGGCGAGCGCGTCCGGGCGCCGACCCGCGACGAGCACGGTGGCACCGTCGTCGGCGTACCGACGGGCGATGGCGTGGCCCACGTTGCCGGGCGCCACGCCCAGCACGATCGCGGTCTTTCCACTCAGCTTCGTCATACCGGCGCGCACTCAGCTACCGAAGAAGTTGCGCGCGTACATGTTGAGATCGCCCATCGCCCCGCTGTAGACGTTGAGGTCGATGGCGGCGTTCACCCCCGGGATGCGGCCACTGTCGGTGTACTGCCAGAAGGCCCAGTTCTTCCACCCACCCGGCAGCGGGCCGGGGTAGTTGCCGCCGTTGTAGTCGGCGATCCACAGTGGGTAGTTGGAGAACTCGGTGGTGTTCGCCATCGCGGTACGCCAGAAGTTGGGGTACGTGTAGATGATCGGCTGACGGCCGGTGAGAGCCTGCACCGAATTGAGGTAGCGGCGCGTCCAGTCGATGAGTTGCGGCGCCGCGAGACCGCCGGTGCTCTCGAGGTCGAGCACCGGGGGCAGGCCGCCGATCTGGTTGACCGCCAGCGCGTTCGCGGCGAAGAAGGCCGCCTGCGCCTCGGGTGACGCCGACGGGTCCGCATAGTGGTACGCGCCGCGCGCCACTCCGGCGATGCGCATCGCGATCGAGTCCTGCGCGAAGTACGGGTTGGTGTAGAACAGGCCTTCGGTGGCCTTGACCATGCCGAACTCGTAGCCGGCTCCGCGCACTGCCCCCCAGTTGATGGGCGCACCCCCCGGATGCTGCCACGATGCGACGTCGACGCCCTGCGGCGCCGCCACCGCGACCGCGGGGGCTGTCAGCGTCACCGCCCCGGCCATGGCCAGTATTGCGACACGCGACAGGGAGCGACGACGGTTCCTCGGCATTGCCCGAGACTAGACGACTTCCTCACCGCGCGCGCCTGTTTCGCACCGGGTATCGGTATCTCACAGACAGTTCACAGCGGCGTTCCACACGGTTCATCAGCCGAGCCAGTCCAGCACCGCGGCCGCGGTCCACGACTGCTGCATACTGCCGAGCGGCTCACCGGTGAACGGCTCGTAGTACTCGGCGAAACTGCCGTCGGCGGCCTGCCGCAGTCCCTCCGCACGCAGCATCAGCGACCGCTCGGCCCAACCGCGACGCGCGAACGCCCACGAGAACAGCCACGTCATGACGGGCCACACCGGTCCGCGCCAGTACTCGCGCGCCCGGAAGTCCCGCGACACCGGCGACGTGGACGGCGGCACCGCGTACCGCAGATCCGGATGGGTGCAGAAACGCGGACCCTCGAAGGTGTGCAGCAGGCCTCGCTCGGTGTGCCGGTCCAGGCCACCGCACAACAGGGGCGCGAACATCGCGATGGTGTCGGTGGCGATCCACCGCCCGGTGCGCAGGTCGAGGTCCCGGGCCGCGCCGGAGCGCGCGTCGGTGGTGGCCACGACGCCCTTACGGAAGTGGTCGGCCCAGGAGTGCAGTTCGCGGACATCGGCGTTGGGTCGCGAATGCTCCTCACCGATCGTGGCCAGCACGTCGCACGCGAGCGCGAAGACGGCGCTGACGAATACGTCCTCGACCGCGAAGCTCATCTTCTCCGGCAGCGCCTCGTCGTCGTAGCGGACGCTCTTCATCTCCTCGAGCAGCCACAGGTAGCGGTCGTACTCGCCGTTGCTCGGGCGCTGCGAGGCATCGGTTACGACGGTGACGTCCTCGCGCCGATACGCCGGGACAGGGCCCGGAATCACGTTGCCGTACGGGATATCCCACCGGGGCGAATTGTCCATTCCGGACTCCCACCCGTGGAACAGCGTGATGCGCCCGTTCCCGTCGCGGTCCCGTGCCCGCGCGAGCCACCGGTGCCAACGCATCAGGTCCGGCCACCGCCGGTCCAGGAACTCCTCGGCGACCGCCCGGGTGCTGCGGCCGTGCCGCCGGGCGTGGTCGAGGATCCGCTGCACCGCGATCGCGTGCACGGGCGGTTGCGTGATGCCGGAGGTGTCGACACCGATCGGCGCATGTCCGGCCAGTTCCCCGCACTGCCAGCGCGCGGGGCCGGGGAAGTAGCCGTCGACCCCGTTCGCGAACACGATGTGCGGGATCATGCCGTTGCTCCACTGCGCCGACAGCAGCGTGTCGAGTTCGGTGACCGCCCGCTCCACGCTCAGCGGCGCCAACCCCACGGCCACGAACGCCGCGTCCCAGCTCCACATGTGCGGGTACAGCCGCGGCGCGGCGGTGGTCATCGTCCCGAGGTCGTTGCCGCGCAGCAGGTAGGCAGCTCGCGCCGCGAGCTGGGTGGGCGTGAATCCCGGGTCGATCATCGTCCCATTCTGCGACTCACCCCGCGAACGCGCGCGTCCAGGTGAGCAATTCGTCGACGGGCCACGTGTTGACGACCCGCGCCGCCTCCACACCGCACCGTATCGCGCGCTCACAGCCGAGCCCCTGCCACGCCAGCTGCCCGGGCGCGTGCGCGTCGGTGTCGATCGCGAAGAGACAACCGATGTCGACGGCCAGATCGATCAGCCGGCTCGGCGGGTCCCGACGCTCCGGCCGGCTGTTGATCTCCACCGCGACGTCGTGGTCGCGACACGCCTCGAAGACCTTCTCAGCGTCGAACTTCGACTCCGGACGGCCGCCGCGGGCGCCCTCGACGAGGCGGCCCGTGCAATGCCCGAGCACGTTCACCCGCGGATTCCGTACCGCGCCCAGCATTCTGCGCGTCATCTCCGCCCGGTCGGCGCGCAGGTGCGAATGGACGCTCGCGACCACGACGTCCAGTTCGTCGAGCAGCTCCGGCTCCTGGTCGAGCGCGCCGTCGTCGAGGATGTCGACCTCGATGCCGGTGAGGATCCGGAACGGCGCGAGTTCCCGATTGAGCTCCCGCACCGCCGTCAGCTGGGTGCGCAGCCGCTCCGCGGACAGGCCGTTCGCGATGGTCAGCCGCGGCGAGTGGTCGGTGAGCGCGCAGTACTCGTGGCCGAGGGTCGCCGCGGCGCGCATCATCTCGTCGATCGGGCTGCCGCCGTCGGACCAGTCCGAGTGGACGTGCAGATCGCCGCGCAGCGCGGGCTGCAGGTCGCCGCCGTAGCCGATGGGCTCGGCGGCGTCACGGAGCTGTTGCAGGTAGTCGGGCACCTTACCGGCGACCGCCTGTTCGACGACGGCGGCGGTCTTCGCGCCCACGCCGGGCAGCGACGTCCAGTCGCCGGAGCGCTCCCGGGCTCGGCGTTGCTCGTCGGTGAGACCGGCGACCACGTCCGCGGCCCGCCGGTACGCCTTCACCCGGTACGTGACGGCCCGGTCGCGTTCGAGCCAGAACGCGACCTCCCGCAATGCCTCGACCGGCCCCGGATTCGCCATGCCTCCATGGTGCCTCCGGGACCGGCGTCCGGCAGGGCTATTCGTCGTCGGCGACGGTGAGGGTGACCTCGATGTTGCCGCGGGTGGCGTTCGAGTAGGGGCACACCTCGTGCGCCTTCTCGGTGAGCGCGAGGGCCTCTCCGCGCTCGAGGTGCGGCAGCGAGACCTCCAGCGTCACGGCCAGTCCGAAGCCGCCGGAACCGTTGGGGCCGATACCGACCCGCGCGCCCACGGCGGAATCGGTGACGTCGGCGCCGGCCTGCCGCGCGACCAGCTGGAGGGCGGAGTGGAAGCACGCGGCATACCCCGCCGCGAACAGCTGTTCGGGATTGGTGCCATTGCCGCTGCCACCCATCTCGGTCGGGATGGCGAGCTCGAGATCGAGACGTCCGTCGGACGTCCGGGCGCGGCCGTTGCGGCCCTCGCCGGTGGCCAGTGCTTCTGCGGTGTAGACGATGTTCACGGTGCCTCTTCTCGGTTGTCGGTGGAGGGGGTGTCGAAATCCGCGTGGTGGAGATTGCGGCCGACGGCCATGAGGACGTCGCGTAGCCGTTCCAGCTCCGGTACATCGAGCCCGGTGGCCTGCGCGAGGCGGGCCGGGATGTCGGAGGCCCGGTCACGCAGGGCCGCCCCGGCGGGGGTGAGCCCGACGGTGACGCGCCGATCGTCGCCACCGGCCCGCTGCCGGTCGACGAGACCGCCGGCCTCGAGGCGTTTGAGCAGCGGCGACAGTGTGCCGGTGTCGAGCTGGAGAGCATCGCAGATCTCCTGGACACCCCGGCCGTCCCGCTCCCAGAGCACCAGCATCACGAGGTACTGCGGGTAGGTCAGGCCGAGGTCGGCGAGCAGCGTCCGATAGGCCGCAGTGGTGGCGCGCGACGCCGAGTACAGCGCGAAGCACACCTGCCGGTCCAGTGCGAGGTCGTCGGTCACACCATGAATGTAGACCACAACAATGTTGTGCACAACCTACATCTGCACACGGCGCCTGCCGGTGCCATGCTGGAGAAGGGGCTGCCGAGCACTTGCACGAAAGGCAGAGCCATGAATCGACAGACGATCGAGCACCGCGGCGCGATGGTCGCGGCAGCGGCCGCCACGGCCGTCGCATCGGGACTGCTCGGGGCCGCCGTCGCCGGAGGCGACGACCAGGCCGAGTCGAATCCCGCCACGCTCACCACCGAGGAGGAAGGCACCGACTCGCCGGAGGACCCGAGCGGTCTCGAGCAGACCAATTCCTTCGGCTACATCCCCGAGCACGAGACGACCCTCGAGACCGATCCCATCGGACCGGAGGGTGGCGGCATCGAGGACGACCCGTTCGAACTCGGCGGCGGGCGCATCGACCCGGCCGTCGTCGTCCCGGTGCCCGCAGACGCGACCCTCTCCACCCCGGCCGGTTGAGCGGAGGCGACCCATGACCCCGCCGAACCACTCACCGCTTCCCCGGCGGATCGCCGTCGGCGGCGTCGCCGCACTCGCAGTCGCGAGCCTCGGCCTGGCGGGATGCGACCGCGCGTCGCAGACGGCCAATCACGGATTCCCGCAGCAACCGACGTCGACAACCGACGAAACCGGTCTGCAGCAGACGAATTCCTTCGGTTACATCCCCGAGCACGAGACGACGCTGCCGACCAACGGCAACGGCCCGGGTGCCCCCGGCCCGTTCAACGACAACCCCTTCGACAATCCCGGCCCGCCGTTGCCGGGTGGCCCCGGTCTACCTGCGCACGGCGCGGTACAGCCGACACTCACGACCCCGGCCGGGTGATCGTCGGTCTAGTCTCGGGGCATGGTCTCCCAGCATCCGACGGCCCTCGTCACCGGCGGCAGCCGCGGTCTCGGTGCCGCCATCGCCCGCGAACTCGCACCCACCCATCAGCTGATCCTCGGTGGTCGCAGCGCCGAATCACTCGAGCAGATCGTGGGCGAGCTCGGCGCCGCACCGTGGCCGGTCGACCTCACCGACCACGCGGCCGTCGCGGACGCCGTCGCCGACATCGACCGGCTCGAGGTGCTGGTGCACAACGCCGGCGTCGCCGAACTGGGGACGCTCTCGGAGACGTCGGTCGACATGTGGCGGAAGACCTTCGAGGCCAACGTGGTCGCGGTGGCGGAACTGACCCGGCTGTTGCTGCCCGCCCTGCGGGCCGCGAACGGGCACGTGGTACTGATCAACTCGGGCGCGGGGTTACGTGCCAATGCGGGCTGGGGCGCTTATGCCGCAAGCAAATTCGCGCTGCGTGCCTTCGCCGATGCGCTGCGGCTCGAGGAGCCGGGGTTGCGCGTCACGTCGATCCATCCCGGCCGCATCGACACCGACATGCAGCGCGCGATCGTCGCGTCCGAGGGCGGCGAGTACGACGCCGATGCCTTCCTCACCCCGCAGACGGTCGCGCGAGCGGTCCGGAATGCCGTCGAGACGCCGCGAGACGCGCATCCGACCGAGATCGTGCTGCGCCCCGTACCGCGATAGGACGTCCCGTCAGGGACGGGCGAGTGCCGTGACCGTGACGATCGCGCAGGGGCTCGTGAACTCGACGGTGTCGCCGTTCCCGGGCGGCAGCAGCAACGCCAGTTCCGTCACCGGATCCACGAGGACCACCAGCTCGGTGGGATCGGCGGTCCGGGGCGGTTCGCCGAACCGCATCGTCGCGGTGGCCGCGCCGCGCCGCACCATGACGTTGAGTGCCCGGGTGGGGGTCTCCACCCGGCACGCCGGGGCCCACTCGCCGGCAAAGGCCGTCGTCTCCAGCGGCGCGACGATGCGAGGGGTCGCATCACCGGCACCCGTCAACTCGACGGGCACCCCACCGATCGGCATGAACAGTCGGTCGTAGCCGTCGATCACCGAGAACGTCGACGCCGTCGGCTCGTCCGCGATGCTCACCCGCCACGTCTCGGTCTCGGCGACAACCTGCGTGGTGCCCTGACCGTTGCGCCACCGCACCGTTGCGCGGTCGTCACGTGTACTGCGGAGCGCCGGGGCGCCGGGCGAGTACGGTCCGTCGTTCACAATTCCTCCGCTGACATCGCCCACCATTGCCCGTCCAGTCTTGTATAGACAACCAGGGGGGTCAAAACGTCGGTGGGGTGCGGCCCGGACTCGGACCACACCCCACCGCGCGACATGTCGCCGTCAGCTGACGATCATGTCCTCCTGCGCCCAGTACGCGCGGGTGCTGGTGATCTTGGCGTCGTCGTCGAAGGTCATGACGTCGATCGGCTCCATGACGTAGGTCTGGCCGCCGACCTTCGAGACCGTGCGGAAGTGGAAGGCGGCACTGTTGCCGGCGACGCGGATGGTCAGCAGCTCGGCCGTCTGGTCCATCGCCTCGATGGCCTTGAAGAACGCGCGGATCTCCTCGACGCCCCGCTTGGGCTCGGTGCCGACCGGGTCCTCGACCGTGGCACCCTCCGCGAACAGGGCCGCGACCTGGTCGGCGCTCTTGCTCTCGAGTGCCTTCATGTAGGAGGCGACGGTGTTCTTGATGTCCTCTGCGGATGCCATGCTCGCGAACCTTTGCTCGTGGAACGGATTTCGGGGTCGTGCGCGCGGAGCGTAACCCGGCTCACACGCTGCCCACATCGCTCGATCCCGCCCACCGGACACCGGTGCCCTCACCGACGGCGTGGGCCTGCGCCACCCCGGGGACCGAATCATCCCTTTTACGCGCATTAGGTTAGGCTCACCACTGTCGCGGGGAGGGGGTCGCCGCGGCGGCACGTCCCATCGGCACGAAGCAAGGAATCACGTAGATGAAAGCGCCCCGGCTGTACCGCAGCGCGGCTGCCCTCGCACTGGCAGCCCTCGCCCTCACCGCCTGCTCGAGCACGACCTCCGACGAGGCCGCCTCCGGCGAGACCACCACCGTGACGGTCGAGGACAACTTCGGTTCGCAGACGGTCACCGTGCCGGCGGCGTCGGTCGTCGCCACCGACAACACCACGTTCGAGACCCTCTCCGCGTGGGGAGTGCCGCTGAAGGCCGGTGCCGTGGCGCTGATGCCCGACACGATCTCGTACAAGCAGGACTCGAGCATCGTCGACCTCGGCACCCACCGCGAACCGAACCTCGAGGCGATCGTCGCGGCCGATCCGGATCTGATCGTCAACGGCAACCGCTTCGCGCAGTTCCGCGAGGACTTCCGCAAGCTCGCCCCGAACGCCGCCATCGTCGACGTCACCCCCCGCAAGGACCAGCCGCTGGATGCCGAACTCAAGCGCGGCACCACCGTCCTCGGCGAGGTCTTCGACAAGCAGGCCGAGGCGCAGCAGCTCAACGACGAGTTCGATGCATCCATCGCCCGGGTGAAGGCCGCCTACGGTGCCGACACGACGGTGATGGGCGTCATCGTCTCCGGCGGCAAGATCGGCTACGTCGCCCCGCACACCGGCCGGACGATCGGCCCGATGTTCGACATCTTCGGTTTCGAGCCCGCGCTCGAGGTACCGCAGGGTTCCGACAACCACCAGGGCGACGACATCTCGGTCGAGGCAATCGCACAGTCGAACCCGGGCCTGATCATCGTCATGGATCGTGACGCCGCCACCACCGATGCCAAGAAGGACGGCTACATGCCGGCCGCCAAGGTGATCGAGGGCTCCGCCGCCCTGCAGAACGTGGAGGCGGTCAAGAAGGGCAACGTCATCTACATGCCCGCCGACACCTACACCAACGAGAGCATCCAGACGTACACCGCGTTCTTCGACGCGCTGGCCGACCTGCTCGAGAAGAACAGCAACAGCTGAGCCCCCGGCTACCCCGTGGCGACGGCACGGAGCCGGACCACGGGGTAGCCACTTGCTCGCAGTACGGAAGTTTCTCCGATGAGTGCACCGACCGTCACGGTCCGCGACAAGGGTCGCCTGTTCGACTGGAAGCTGTTGCTCGGCTTCCTCGGCGTCGGCGTATTGCTGACGCTCTCGCTGTTCACCGGCGTGTTCGACATCTTCGGCGGCGAGGCCGGCTGGGAGATGTTCAACATCACCCGCATCCCCCGCACCGTCGCGCTGGTACTCGCGGGCGCCGCGATGGCGATGTCCGGCCTGGTCATGCAGCTGCTGACGCAGAACCGGTTCGTCGAACCCACCACCACCGGCACCACCGAGTGGGCGGGGCTCGGCCTGATGATCATGATGATCGTGGCACCGGGCGCCGGGCTGATGCCGCGGATGATCGGCGCCATCGTGGCCGCCTTCGTCGGCACCCTGATCTTCTTCCTGTTCCTGCGCCGCGTCCAGCTGACCTCGTCGCTGATCGTGCCGATCGTCGGCATCATGCTGGGCGCGGTGGTCGGCGCCATCACGACCTACCTCGCGCTCGCCACCGACCTGCTGCAAAGCATGGGCATCTGGTTCGCCGGCAGCTTCACCTCCGCCATCCGCGGCCAGTACGAGGTGCTGTGGATCGTGGCGATCGTCGCGGTGGCCGTGTTCGTCGCCGCCGACCGGTTCACCGTCGCGGGGCTCGGCGAGGACGTCGCCACCAATGTCGGCCTCGACTACAACCGCATCATCCTCCTGGGTACGGGCCTGATCGCGATCGCCACCGGCGTCGTCACCGTCGTGGTGGGCAACCTGCCCTTCCTCGGGCTGATCGTGCCGAACATCGTGTCGATGATCCGCGGCGACGATCTCCGCAGCAACCTGCCCTGGGTGTGCCTGCTGGGCGTCGCGATCGTCACCGTCTGCGACCTGGTGGGCCGGACGATCATCGCGCCGTTCGAGGTCCCCGTGTCGCTGATCCTCGGTGTCGTCGGATCGATCGTCTTCGTCGCCATGCTGCTCCGGAGCCGCCGCCATGCTTGAGATCCAGCCGACCCCGGCCGTCGTCGAGACGCCGGCCACGCGCGAGCGAGCCGGCAGCGGCGCCTTCGCCACCGTCCGCGACCGTCGTCGCTACTGGGCCGTGGTGAGCGGGCTCGCCGTTCTCGCAGTCGCATTCGCGTTCGGCGTGCTGGCATGGGACAACCCGTTGCCGGTGGGCAGCCCCGGCTTCTGGCGGGTCGCCGAACTGCGGGCGACCAGCTTGGTCGTCATCGCGATCGTCGTGATCTGCCAGGCGATGGCGACCGTCGCGTTCCAGTCGGCGACGAACAACCGGATCATCACGCCGTCGATCATGGGATTCGAAGCCCTGTACGTCGCCGTTCAGACCGCCTCGGTGTTCTTCCTCGGTGCCGCGGGAGTGGTTGCACTGCAGGGCGTCCCGCAATTCGCGCTGCAGCTGACGATCATGGTGGTCTTCGCGATGCTGCTGTACGGCTGGCTGCTGTCCGGCAAGTACGGGAACATGCAGGTGATGCTGCTGGTCGGCATCATCCTCGGCGGCGGGCTCGGGTCGGTGTCGGCATTCATGCAGCGGCTGCTGACACCGAGCGAGTTCGACGTCCTCACCGCCAAACTGTTCGGCTCGATCTCGAACGCCGAGGTGGCCTACCTGCCGCTGGCTGTGCCCCTGTGCCTCGCGGCGGCGGGAGCGCTGTGGTGGCGGGCCCGACGGCTCAACCTGGTGGCCATGGGCCGGGACGTCACGACGAACCTGGGACTGGACCACCGTCGCGAAGTCATGATCGTGCTGTTCCTGGTGTCCGTGCTGATGGCCGTGTCCACCGCGCTCATCGGCCCGATGACCTTCCTCGGCTTCCTGGTCGCCACGCTGGCGTACCAGTTCGCGGGCACCCACGACCATCGCTACATCTTCCCGGTCGCGGTGCTGACCGGCTTCGTCATCCTCACCGGCGCCTACTTCGTGCTCAAGAACATCTTCTACGCCCAGGGCGCGGTGTCGATCATCATCGAGGCCGTCGGCGGCGCCACGTTCCTCATCGTGATCCTGCGGAAGGGCAGACTGTGATCGAGATCAAGGGCATCCGCAAGGACTACAGCCGAGCGGTGACGATCGGCCCGATCGACCTCCGGATCCCGGCGGGCGGCATCACTGCACTCGTCGGCCCCAACGGCGCCGGCAAGTCGACACTGCTCACGATGATCGGACGACTGCTGAGTCCGGACGCGGGCAGCATCGAGATCGGCGGCCACGACGTGACGCGCACGCGCTCGAAGGATCTCGCCAAGATCGTCTCGATCCTGCGGCAGGAGAACCACTTCGTCACCCGACTCACGGTGCGCCAACTCGTCGGGTTCGGCCGGTTCCCGCACACCAAGGGCCGGCTCACCCGCGTCGACGAGGAGGCGGTCACCCGGGCGATCGACTTCTTCGGCCTCACCGAACTCGAGGGCCGGTACCTCGACCAACTGTCCGGCGGGCAGCGTCAGCGCGCCTACGTGGCGATGGTGCTGTGCCAGGAAACCGACTACATCCTGCTCGACGAGCCGCTCAACAACCTCGACATGAAGCACTCGGTGCAGATGATGAAGCACCTGCGGAAGGTGGCCGACGAACTCGGACGCACCGTGGTGATCGTGCTGCACGACATCAACTTCGCCGCGCACTACGCAGACCGGATCTGCGCGATGAAGAACGGCCAGGTGGTCGAATTCGGCACGCCGACAGAAATTTTGGTCGACGAGACGCTGGGCCGGGTCTTCGACACCCCGGTCTCGTGCATGCCCGGCCCGAACGGCCCGATCGCCGTCTACTACTGAGGCGCCTTCGGCACCCGTGCGCCTTTTTGGTAGCCGAGTCCACCGAAAACGCGCACGGGCACGAAGTGCCTTGGGTAGGTTCCCGCGCATGCCAAACCAGCGTGGGGGATTCTGGGGTCGGATGGTGGTCACCGCACTCGCGGTGAGTGTCGTGGTCGGGGGAGGTTCCGGCGTCGCGGCCGCACAGTCGAGCGGGAGCGCCCTTCCGGACACCAGTATCGGCGGAGTGGGATCGACGGGTAGCGCGGCCGGGCAGGGCTTCATCGGGCCCGGATCGCTCACCGACGGAACAGGTTCGGACGGTACCGGCTCCAACGGCACCACCCCGATCACCGGCTCGTGGGGAACCGCGTCGTTGGCTCGGTCGGCGTTCGGATCGTGGATCCCCGGGCTGGTGGGCTCGGTGGTGCCGGAACCCGATCTGGCCCCGCCGCCGCTCGAGACCCTGCACCAGGAGTCGCTGCCGTCGCCGATCGGCGAGGCGTTCTTCGACTACTTCCCGCCCGGGCTGCCCGGCATGGCGAACGGTGAGCTCGTCGAGGTCCGCGACGTCACGCCGGTCGCGAAGAATCTGCTGCTCGGGCCGGTGCGCGAGGTCAAGCAGATCAAGGTGAAGACGACCGACGCGTCGGGGGCACCCACGTTTGCGACCGCGACGCTCGTCATCCCCGCCGGCGTCTGGCCCGGTCCCGGACCACGTCCGGTCCTGGTCAACAACGTGCCGATCAACAGCCTCGGACGGGCCTGCACACCGTCCCACACCATGGCCAACGGCATCACCCCGTCGACCAACTTCGTCGAGTTGGTCCGCCCCGTCACGGCGAAGGCCGAGGAACGCGGTTACGCCGTCCTCATCCCCGACCACGAAGGGCCGTCGATGGCGTACGGCGAACCGTACGCCGCCGGACACGCGATCCTCGACACCATCCGCGGCATGCGGAACGCCTTTCCCGCCGAGTTCGGCACCAGCAAGATCGCCATGATGGGCTACTCCGGGGGGGCCATCGCCACACACGGCGCAGCCAAGCTGCTCGACGCATATGCGCCGGAGCTGGCGCCCGACATCGTCGGCGCCGCGATGGGCGGGGTGCCGGCCGACTTCGAGATGCTCGGACGCACCATGAACGGCAACCTCGCGAGCGGGCTGTTCCTCGCCGCGGTGTTCGGGATCTCCCGGCAGAACCTCGAGATCCTGCCGCTGATCAACGGCCTCGGCCAGCGCATCGGCATCTCGTCGATCAAGGATCAGTGCATGCTCAACCTCGGCGCGTCGGGCGTGTTCGGGATCCCCGCCGAGGCACTCGCGAACGTCGTCGACGCATTGAATTCACCTGTCGCCCACGACATCTACACCAAGATGAAGATGGCCGACCTCGTCTCCGGCACCCCGCTGTACATCTACAACGGCGGGCAGGACTTCTGGATCCCCGCCCTGGGCGCCCGCAACCTGTACGACGAGCAGTGCGGCTACGGTGTCGCCGCCGTCTACCGGCAGGTACCCGGCGAGCACTTCCTGGGGGAAGCGCTCGGCAACTCGGGTGCGTTCGAGTGGGTCGACGCCCGCCTGCGCGGCGAACCCGCGCCGTCGGAGTGCTGAGGCGGCTGCGCCGCCCGTGCGCCTTTTTGGTAGCTGGAACTACCGAAAAGGCGCACGGGTGCGAAGCGCCTAGAGGACGATATTGACCATCTTGCCGGGCACGACGATCACCTTGCGGGGATCGTTGCCGTCCAGCAGCGCAACGATCTTCTCGTCCGCGAGGGCGATCTTCTCGATGTCCTCGCGGGCCGCGTCGGCGGCGACGTTGATGCGGCTGCGGACCTTGCCGTTGACCTGGATCGGGTACTCGACGGTGTCCTCCACCAGCCACTTCTCGTCGGCGGTGGGGAACGGGCCGTGCGCGAGCGACTCGGTGTGACCCAGGCGCGACCACAGCTCCTCCGCGAGGTGCGGGGCGATCGGGCCGAGCATCAGCGCCAGCGGCTCCACCACGGACCGCGGCGCACCGGCCGGGTACTCCTTGGTGAGGTGGTTGGTGTACTCGATCAACTTCGCGACCGCGGTGTTGTCGCGCAGCGCCGCGTAGTCCTCGGCGACGCCGGCGATCGTCTTGTTGAGGGCACGCAGCGTGTCCTCGGACGGCTCCGCGTCGGTGACGCGCAGGTCACCGGTCTCCTCGTCGACGACGACGCGCCACGCACGCTGCAGGAAGCGGTGCGCGCCGATGACGTCCTTGGTCGCCCAGGGACGCGAAGTGTCCAGCGGACCCATCGCCATCTCGTAGACGCGCAGGGTGTCGGCACCGAACTCGTCGCAGATCTGGTCGGGCGCAACGGAATTCTTGAGGCTCTTGCCCATCTTTCCGTATTCGCGCTTGACCTCGGCGCCCTCGTAGAAGAACTTGCCGTCCTTCTCGGTCACCTCGGCTGCCGGGACGTAGACGCCGCGGTCGTCGGTGTACGCGTACGCCTGGATGTAGCCCTGGTTGTACAGGCGGCGGTACGGCTCGCTGGAGCTGACGTAGCCCAGGTCGAACAGCACCTTGTGCCAGAACCGCGAGTACAGCAGGTGCAGCACGGCGTGCTCGACGCCGCCGACGTACAGGTCGACGCCGCCGGGATCGCCCGGACCGTGGATGTCCGGGCGCGGACCGGTCCAGTAGGCCTCGTTCTCGGGCGCGACGAACTGCTCGCTGTTGGTGGGGTCGATGTAGCGCAGCTGGTACCACGAGCTGCCCGCCCACTGCGGCATCACGTTGGTGTCGCGGCGGTAGTCCTTGAGGCCGTCGCCGAGATCGAGCTCGACGTTCACCCAGTCGGTGGCCTTGGCCAGCGGGGGAGAGGGCTCGGAGCTGGCGTCGTCCGGATCGAACGACACCGGCGCGTAGTCCTCGACCTCCGGAAGTTCCACCGGCAGAGCCGATTCCGGCAGCGGGTGCGCGACACCGTCGGCGTCGTACACGATCGGGAACGGCTCGCCCCAGTAGCGCTGGCGCGCGAACAGCCAGTCGCGCAGCTTGTACTGAATGGTGCCGGTGCCGACGCCGTCGGCCTCGAGCCGTGCGATGACGGCCTTCTTGGCGTCGGCCACGTCGAGGCCGTCCAGGTAGTCGCTGTTGACCAACGGTCCGTCACCGGTGAACGCGGCCTCGGACAGGTCACCGCCCTTGATGACCTCGACGATGTCGAGACCGAAGGCGGTCGCGAACTCCCAGTCGCGCTGGTCGTGGCCGGGCACGGCCATGATCGCGCCGGTGCCGTAGCCGGTGAGCACGTAGTCGGCGATGAACACCGGCAGCTTGTGCCCGTTCACCGGGTTCACGGCGTAGACGCCGAGGAAGACGCCGGTCTTCTCCTTGTTCTCCTGGCGCTCGAGGTCGGTCTTGGCCGCGATCGACGCGCGGTACGCGGCGACGGCCTCGGCCGGCGTGGCGGCCCCACCGGTCCACCGGGGATCGACGCCCTCGGGCCACTCCGCCGCCACCAGCTGGTCGACCAACTCGTGCTCGGGGGCCAGCGTCACGTAGGTGGCACCGAACAGCGTGTCCGGACGCGTGGTGAACACCTCGATGTCGTGGCCGTTCGAATCGAACTTCACCTGGGCACCGTGCGAGCGCCCGATCCAGTTGCGCTGCATGGACTTGACCTTCTCCGGCCAGTCCAGGTGCTCGAGGTCGTCGACCAGGCGGTCGGAGTACGCGGTGATGCGCATCATCCACTGCTGCAGGTGCTTCCGGAACACCGGGAAGTTGCCGCGCTCGCTGCGGCCGTCCGCCGTGACCTCCTCGTTGGCCAGCACGGTGCCCAGTCCGGGGCACCAGTTGACCATCGAATCCGAATGGTAGACAAGGCGGTACGAGTCCAGGACCTTGCTACGCTCCACAGCGTCCAGCGACGACCAGTCGCGGCCGTCTTCGAGAGTGCGCTCACCCGAGGCGAACTCGGCCTCGAGCTCGGAAATGCGCCGGGCCTTGCCCTGCGCGGTGTCGTACCAGGCGTTGTAGATCTGCAGGAAGATCCACTGCGTCCAGTGGTAGAAGTCGACGTCCGTCGTCGCGATCGAGCGGCGCTCGTCGTGGCCCAGGCCCAGACGACGCAACTGACGCTGCATGTTCGCGATGTTCGCCTCGGTCGTGGTGCGCGGATGCGTGCCCGTCTGCACCGCGTACTGCTCGGCCGGCAGACCGAACGCGTCGTAACCGAGGGTGTGCAGGACGTTGCGCCCCTGCATGCGGTGGTACCGCGCGAAGACGTCGGTGGCGATGTACCCGAGCGGGTGGCCCACGTGCAGACCCGCACCCGACGGGTACGGGAACATGTCCTGCACGAACAGCTTGTCCGGGGGAACCGGGGACCCGTCCGTCGGCGCCAGCGGCCCCACCGGGTTGGGGGCGTCGAAGGTCCCGCGCTCGCTCCACAGGTCCTGCCAGCGCTTCTCGATCCGGCCGGCGAGCTCCGCGGTGTAGCGGTGCTGCGGCGTCGAGTCGTCGGGGGATGCGGCTTGCTGAACTGGCTCGGTCACTGTGGTCGCTATCTACTTGGATGACGGGAATACCGTCAACCAGGGTAAAGCGTCGGCGGACCCCGAGGACAGCCAGGAACACCCAGGAACCCCGGCCCGCTCCACCAGGCTCTATCGTGGATGCGTGGTCATCGTCGCTGTCGTGCTGTTCATCGCCGCTCTCGCGCTCGGCGCCATCGGAGTCGCCGGACTGACCGGTCGGCTCGAACGTAACCGATGGTTCGGCGTCCGCACCCCCCAATCGTTGCGCGACGAGGAGACGTTTGCGCTGGCCAACAAGGTTGCCGCCCCCACGATGCTGGCCGCGGCCGGTGTCCTGGTGATCGGTGGCCTCGCCGCCGTCCTGCTCGACGGCGTGCTCCCGATCGTCGCGGTGATCGTGGCGCTCGTCGCGGCCCTGTTCACGATCGCGGCCGGCGGCACCCTCGGATCCAAGGCCGCCGGGGCGCTGCCCGAGACCAGTGGCTGCGGCACCTCGTGCGGCGCATGCAGCCTCAAGGGCGCGTGCGAACCGGCCTGACTGGTTGAATCCGGGTGTGACCACACCCACACCCGGCCCGCGTGTCATCGACCCCGCAGGGTCCGTCTTCGGAATCGTCGTTCCGGTGCTGGCCGCAGCGGCCGGCGTCGTCACGACGTACGCCCTCGCATCCCGTCTGCCCGCGCAGATCGCCACCCACTGGTCCGGTGACTCGCCCGACGGGTTCATGACGCCTTCCGCGAGTGCCTGGTCGATGGCGGCGATCGTGCTGCTCGTCGGCGGCGGCTGCAGCGCCGTTGCCGCGCTGGCGCAGGCACGCCTGGTGACGCGCCGGACGATGCTCCTGATCGGCTCGGCGGTGGTCGGGGTAATCGTGGCCGCCGAGTTCTCGATGATCCTCGGGCAGCTCGATCTCACCGACGGCTCCGACGCCGAGATGTCCGCCGGCCTGATCGTGCTGGGCCTGGTCGCCGGCACGGTCGTGGGCCTGATCGGCGCGTCGCTTCTGCGTGACTACCGGACCCGCACCCCCGCCACCGAGGCGCCGGCCGCCGCGCTGCCCCGCGGCGCCGTCGAACTGCCGATCACCGACGAGGTCGGAATGACCGCGGGCGGACTCGCCGCGACCGCTCTCGTCCTCGCCGCGCCCGCGGTCCTGGTCTGCTGGTTCGCGGGCGCATGGTGGCCGCTGGGCGTGTATCTGCCGGTGGTGTTGCTCGCCGTCACCCTGCTGCAGTTCCGGCTCGTCGTCGACGCCGACGGCATCCGCGTCCGGAACCTGGGTATGACGGCGATCGAGTACGGCACCGACGAGGTGCTCGGCGCTCGGGTCGACGAGATCCGCCCGTTCCAGGACTTCGGCGGCTGGGGCATCAAGGTGAAGGCGCGCGGCAACTGCGGCGTCGTCACCCGCACCGGGCCCGCCGTCGTGATCACCTTCGCGTGCGGGGACCGGCTCACCGTCACCACCCCGCGCGCCGAGGAGATCGCCGGGGCGCTCAACACCCTCGCGGACCGGCGCCTGGCTCGGTCCTAGTACCTCACAGCCCTCACAGCGCCGACGCCCGGATCGCCTCCATCAGCGCCACCTCGGGCTCGCTGGGGGTGCTCGCGCGGCTCAGCAACACGAACTCGACATCGCCCGGGTCCGGCAGGCCCAGGCTCTCGCCGACGGGCCGCAACTCGGTCGGCAACAGCGACTGCGCGTGCACGATGAACCCCAGCCCGGCCAGGACAGCCGCTCGCAGTCCGGCGCGGCTGTTCGCCAGGCACGTGATGCGACTGGGCAACCGCGCCGCTTCGAGAGCTCCGAGCGCGCACGCACGGGTGATACTCGGCGGCGGGTACGCGACGAGCGGCACCGGCGTCGCCGGGTCCCATTCCGCCTCGGCCGTGCCACCCCACACCAGCCGGTCCCGCCACACCAGGTCGCCGTGCGGCTCGCCGGGCCGTCGCATCACGAACGCGAGGTCCAGGTCGCCGGCCCGCAACTGCGCGTGCACGGCGCGACTGAGCCCGACGGTGAGCTGCAGGTCGACGAGCGGATGGGTGCGCCGGAAATCGCGGAGGATCTGCGGCAGCCCCTTGGCGACGAGGTCCTCGGCCGCCCCGAACCGCAGCCGTCCGGTGAGCGTCGAGCCCTCGAAGTAGCGGGCGGCGCGATCCTGTGCGTCGAGGATCGACCGCGCGAAGCCCACCATCGCCGTGCCGTCCGCGGTGAGCTCCACGGTGTGGGTGTCGCGGCTGAGGAGGTGCCGTCCCGCGGCCTTCTCGAGCCGTGCGATGTGCCCGCTCACCGTCGACTGCCGCAGACCCAGCTGGCGCGCGGCGGCGGTGAACCCGCCCGCCTGCTCGACGGCGAGGAACGTCCTGAGGAGCACCGGATCGAACATCGGTCCTGCTTATCACGAAATACGATCGCAGTTAACGGGGTGAACGGCTTTCATGATCAAGTTCGGGAAAGATACCGTTGACCGGTGAAGTTTCTGAGCAGGTTCTACATCGATGGATTCATTCTCGCCATCGTCGCGGTGGCGATCCTCGGGAGCCTGTTCCCCGTATCCGGCGGCGGACAGACCGTCCTCGACTGGGCCACCAAGATCGCGATCGGCTTCCTGTTCCTGCTCTACGGCGCGCGCCTGTCGCCCGCCGAGGCGCTGCAGGGACTCAAGCACTGGCGCCTGCACTCGGTGGTGTTCGCCGCGACGTTCGTGCTGTTCCCGCTCATCGGCTTGGCGCTGCGGATCCTGGTGCCGACGGTCATCACCGACGAGATGTACACCGGCATCCTGTACCTGTGTCTGGTGCCGTCCACGGTGCAGTCGTCGATCGCGTTCACATCGATCGCGCGGGGCAACGTCGCGGGCGCGATCGTGAGCGCGTCGTTCTCGAACCTGCTGGGCGTCTTCGTCACGCCGCTGCTGGTGATCCTGTTGATGAACACCACCGGTGAGGCCACCGTCGACTTCTCGTCGGTGCTCGACATCGTGTTGCAGTTGCTGCTGCCGTTCATGGTCGGCCAGCTCATCCGCCCGCTCGTCATCGACTGGCTGAAGAAGTACGCGGAACCGACCAAGCTCGTCGACCGCGGGTCGATCCTGCTCGTCGTGTTCTCGGCGTTCAGCGAGTCGATGAACGAACACATCTGGAGCACCGTGACGGTGCTCGAGGTCGCGGCGGTGGTGGCGGTCTGCTGCGGCATCCTCGCGGTCGTGCTGGGGGCGACCGCGTTTGCCGGCAGAAAGCTCGGGTTCTCGCTGCCCGACCGGATCGTCATCATCTTCTGCGGCTCCAAGAAGAGCCTCGCGACGGGCCTGCCGATGGCGTCGGTGCTGTTCGCCGGGCAGCCCGTGGGACTGATCGTGCTGCCGTTGATGATCTTCCACCAGATCCAGCTGATCGTCTGCGCGGCACTGGCCCAGCACTACGCGAAGCGGACCGACCCGGACCCGGTCACCGCCTGACCACACTCGCGTTCGCCCACACCGGCGTCGCTCCTGGGGTTCAATGGGGACAGGTCAGGTGTGTCCGAGGTAGCCGCAGTCCCATCGGAGGCGAGCGTGAGCAACAACCACCACCATCACCATCACAACCACGAGTCCCGCGACGTCATCATGCCCGCCTACACGGGCCGCATCGCGACGAATCCGGTTCCCGCGCTGCGGTTGCCCGACGACGACATGGACCCGCGCGCGGCCTACCGCTTCATCCACGACGAACTGATGCTCGACGGCAGCTCGCGCCTGAACCTCGCGACGTTCGTCACGACATGGATGGACCCCGAGGCGGGCACCCTCATGGCCGAGACGTTCGACAAGAACCTCATCGACAAGGACGAGTATCCGGCCACGTCGGCGATCGAACAGCGCTGCGTCAACATGGTCGCTGCCCTCTTCAACGCCCCCGACCTGGTCGACGACGATCCCGCGTCGGCCACCGGCGTCTCCACGATCGGCTCCAGCGAGGCCGTCATGCTCGGCGGCCTGGCGATGAAGTGGCGGTGGCGACAGGCCCGCGAGAAGGCCGGCCTCGACGCGTCCAGGCCGAAACTCGTGATGGGCAGCAACGTCCAGGTGGTGTGGGAGAAGTTCTGCCGCTACTTCGACGTCGAGCCGGTGTACCTGCCGATGGAACCCGGGCGCTACGTGATCACGCCCGAACAGGTGACGGAGGCGGTGGACGAGAACACCATCGGCGTCGTCGCGATCTTCGGCACCACCTACACCGGCGAACTGGAACCGGTGAAGGAGATCGCGGAGGCCCTCGACGCCGTCGCGGCAGGCGGCGGGGCCGACGTCCCGCTGCACGTCGACGCGGCCAGCGGCGGATTCGTCGTACCCTTCCTGAATCCGGAGTTGGAGTGGGACTTCCGGATTCCTCGGGTCGTGTCGATCAACGTGAGCGGTCACAAGTTCGGGCTGACCTACCCGGGTATCGGGTTCGTGATCTGGCGCGACAGTGAGCATCTGCCGGAGGAACTCGTGTTCAGGGTGAACTACCTCGGCGGCGACATGCCGACGTTCACCCTCAACTTCTCGCGGCCCGGCAACCAGATCGTGGGTCAGTACTACAACTTCCTGCGCCTGGGCCGATCCGGCTATCACAACATCATGAAATCGCTGCGCAGCACCGCTATGTGGTTGAGCGGCAAGCTCGGCGACGACGGGAACTTCCGTGTCATCAGCGACGGATCGGACATCCCGGTGCTCGCGTTCGAACTCACCGGCGAACAGGACTTCACCGTCTTCGACATCTCCCACGAGCTGCGCGCCCGCGGGTGGCAGGTGCCCGCGTACACGATGCCCGCGAACGCCACCGACGTCGCGGTGCTCCGCGTCGTGGTCCGCGAGGGCTTCAGCGCCGACCTCGCGCGTCTGCTGTTCGACGACATCCGCACGGTCCTCGACTACCTGAGCCAGGACGGGGTAGCCATCCACTCGAAGGCGAAGCACTTCGCACACTGAGACAGGCCCGCCCAGAGACGGACGAAGGAGCCCACCATGTCCGCACTGCCCGATCCACCCGATCCCGTACTCGAATCAGCCGCACAGGAACTCGCCGACGCGACCGCACCCCACCCGCGAATCTACGAGGTTCCGCCCGAACAGGGACGCGCGATCCTCGCCGATCTGCAGGCCGGGGAGGGTGTTCCGAAACCGCTCGTCGAGGAACAGTGGGTGAACGTCGACGCCGGCGAACGCGGCACGGTCCGTACCCGGATCGTGCGCCCGGTGGAGGGGTCCGGTGACCTGCCTGTCCTGATCTACATCCACGGTGCCGGTTGGGTGTTCGGTGACGAGCACACCCACGATCGCCTGGTCCGCGAGCTCGCCGTCGGTGCCGGCGTCGCCGTCGTCTTCCCGGTGTACGACCGGGCACCCGAGGCGAAGTACCCCGTCCAGATCGAGCAGAACTACGCGGTTGCGCAGTGGGTCGCGAAACAGGGCCGCGAGTACGGGCTCGACACGTCCCGCCTCGCGGTGTGCGGGGATTCGGTGGGCGGGAACATGGCGACGGTGCTGGCGCTGATGGCCGCCGAACGCGGCGACGTGGATCTGCGCGCGCAGGTGCTGCTGTACCCGGTGACCGACGCGAACTTCGACACGGCGTCGTATCTGCAGTTCGCCGACGGCTACTACCTCACCCGCGACGGCATGAAATGGTTCTGGGATCAGTACATTCCGGATCCGGAGCAGCGCGGCGACGTGTACGCATCCCCGCTGCGCGCGTCGGAGGAGCGGCTGGCCGCGCTGCCGACGACGCTGGTGATCACCGACGAGGCCGACGTCCTGCGCGACGAGGGCGAGGCGTACGCCGCGAAGCTGCGGGCCGCGGGCGTCGATGTCACCGCCGTCCGCGTCGAGGGCATGGTGCACGACTTCCTGATGCTCGACAGCCTGCGGGACTGCCGGGCCACCGTCGTCGCGCGATCACTCGCGATCGACGCCGTGCGCCGGGCGCTCGTCGAGTAGCCGCGCAGTCAGTTCAGGTCGACGTCGATGGGGTGCGTCGCGAGCAGCGCCAGCGGCATCGGCTGGCGGCGCAGCACCTGACCCCACACGTCCACACGCGGCGGGCTGATCACGTCGGACGCCAACGCGGACAGCACGATCCAGTCGTCGTTGTCGATCTCGGCGTCGAGCTGGCCGATGGTCCACCCGGCGTAGCCGGCGAAGACGCGCAGCCCGTCGATCACCGCGGCGATCGGTTCGGGGTCGGCGTCGAGGTCGACCATCACCACACGGCCGTCGATCCGGCGCAGTCCCGGCACCCCGCTGACGTCGACGCCGGCGCGGACGGTCGCCAGGCACAGCGCGGCGTCCCGGGTGACCGGGCCGCCGATGTAGAGCGCCTGCGGCTTGGCCGCGAGCGACGCCCACTGCGGCAGCACCTCCTGCACGGAGGTCTCGCTCGGCCGGTTGAGGACGACGCCGAGACTGCCGGCGTCGTTGTGTTCGAGCATGTACACGACCGTGCGACGGAACGTGGGCTCGAAGAGTTCCGTCGAGGACAGCAGGAGGGTGCCCGGCCGCACCACCGGTTGCGCCGATGCCGTGCGGTCCTCAGGTTCGTCCGAGTGCGCCACCGGGCCATCATCTCACCGTCGGCGCGCCGACGGGAGGTGCGACGGCGAGAGAAGCTAGGCCGCGTCGACGTCGGAACGCGCCGCGGGCACCGGGCAGGTCGCCCCGCGCGGCACACCCAGCTTCTGCAGCAGCAGGCTCATCGGGCACCAGCCGACGATCCCGTAGAGCACGAGGTTCGCGGACGCGAAGGCAGTCAGCCCCCGCCATTTCGGTGAGTGCTTGCGGCCGAGCAGCAGGCTCGTGCCCACCACGGACCCGCCCAGCAGCGGGACGATGCGTTCGACGGTCCAACCGGAATGCTTCGGCAGTGCCATGTTCGTGTACTCCTCGTGTGACGTGGCGGTCAGTCCGGAGTGGTGATCGCGAGGCCGGCGCGGCGCCAGGCGTCGAACCCGCCGCGCACCAGGTAGGTCTCGGCTCCCAGCCGGGACAACTGACGTGCCGCGTTCGCCGATCGCCCGCCGGAGCGGCAGATCACGACGACGGGTCGCCCGGCGACCACGTCGATGCCGTGATCGACCACCTCGTGCAGCGGCAGGTGCGTGGCACCCGGCACGTGGCCGGTGTCCCACTCCGGACGCGATCGCACGTCCAGCAGGACCGCGCCCTCTTCGACGAGGCTCTGCGCCCTGTGCACGTCGACCGTTCCGTACGACTTCCGAAAGATGCCCACGACGTCCGACCCTAGGGCCATCGGGCCCGCTCTCTCCAGACCCCCTGGGGGGATCCTCTCTCCACCCCCGACTCTATACCCCTAGGGGTATGTGGTCGACGTGTTGTCGGCCACTCCGCCCGACCTCAACTCAGCCCGAGGATCTGGTCCAGGACCGCCAGATGATGCTCGAAGAGCGCGGCCGGATCCGTGAACGTGTCGGCGCCGTACTGTCCGAACACCTCGAAGTTCACCGCGCCGAACAGCGCAGCCCAGACCAGGACCCCGCGGGCGAGCAGAGCATCGGACACCGTCAACCCCATCTCCGCGCGGATCCGGTCGAGGTCGGCGGACAGCACCGGGTCGACCGCCTCGTCCGGCACCGTCAGCACCCCCACCCGCTGCGCGTCCTCGATGAGCCCCACCAGCGCGACGATCACCCGCGTGCCCGGTCCCGTGGTGCGCTCCGCGGGGGCGTGATAGCCGGGCACGGGGCTGCCGAACAGCAGCGCGTACCGCGCCGGCTCACGCAGGGCCCAGGCGCGGACCGCGCGAGCGAGCGCGTGCAGCCGGCCGCGGTGGTCGTCGACCGGGAGCGCGCCGACGGCCGCATCCACCTCCGCACCGAGCTCGGTGTAGGCGTCGATCACCAACAGGGTCAACAGTTCGTCGCGGCTGGCGACGTACCGGTACACCGCCGACGACACCACCCCGAGATCTCGAGCGACGGCCCGCAGCGACAACGCCGCCGCGCCGTGCGTGGCGAGGTGCTCGCGGCCGATCCGGGTGATCTCGGCGAGCGTCTGCTCGCGGGCTCGTTCGCGCGGGGTGACGGTCATGGCACCACCCTGCCGGAATAGCGAGAGCACTGTCAACAAAAGAGAGCACTGCTCTTGACAGCGCGGTCGGCGAGGCGCAGGGTGAGAATAGAGAGCAGTGCTCTCGATTCCCAAACCTCACTCGAGAAAGCGAGCACGTCATGTCGAATCTGCAGGTAGTGACCGGAGCCGGACCCGTCGGTTGGACGGTCGCAGAGCAACTCGCCGACGCCGGCTACGACGTCCGCGTGCTCACCCGCTCGGGCAGCGGGCCGGACCATCCGCGGATCCAGCGGCTCCGCGTCGACGTCTCCGATCCCGCCGCGCTCGCCCCGGCGCTCGACGGCGCCACCGCCGTCTTCCACTGCATCCACGGCTCCGCGTACGACGCCCGCGCGTGGGAGCGGGAGTTGCCCGCGGCCGAGCAGGTGGTGATGGACGCCGCACAGCGCGTCGGCGCCGTGGTGGTGTTCCCGGAGAGCCTGTACGCGTACGGCCGCCCGGACGGGCCCATGACCGAGGCCGGCCCACGCGACGCGACCACCGGGAAGCTGGGGGTCCGCACCCGCCTGCTCGCCGCCCGCGCCGCGCATTCCGTGCCGACCGTGAGCGTCGTCGCGTCCGACTTCTTCGGTCCGCACGTGCTGACCGCCCATGCGGGGGAGCGGATGGTGCCGTCGGTGCTCGACGGGAAGACCATCCGGGTGATGGGCCGCGCGGACGTCCCGCACTCGTTCACGTACGTGCCGGATCTGGCGGCGGCGATGATCGCGGCGGCGCACGATCGGGAGTTGTGGAACTCGGTGCTGCACGCGCCCACGGCGCCGGCCGTCACGCAACGCGAGATGGTGGCGGCGTTCGCGGACGCGGCCGCGGTTCCGGAGCCGCGGGTGGGAACGCTGCCCGGGTGGCTGCTGCGGGCCGTCGGCGTCGCGCATCGTCCTACCCGGGAACTGGCCGAGACGCTGTACCAGTTCGAGTCACCGTTCGTGATGGACTCGACGCGCAGCGAGCAATTGCTGGGCCTCGCACCGACCCCGCTCGGCGACGCCGCGGCCGCCACGGTGCGGTGGTGGCGGAACGAATTGACCGCACGAGCCGCCCGATAGGGTCACCGTGTGCGCAGATGGAGTTCGATTCGGGGATCGTGGGCGGCCGCCGCCACGACTCTGCGCCACTCACCCGGCCTGGCCCGGCTCACCGCCGTCCGGTTCGCCAGCCAGTACGGGGACGGGCTGTTCCAGGCCGCGCTCGGCGGAGCGATCCTGTTCAACCCGGAACGGGAGACCGAACCGCTCGCGATCGCGGCCGGCTTCGCGGTCCTGCTGCTGCCCTACTCGGTGATCGGCCCGTTCGCGGGCGCGCTGCTCGACCGCTGGGACCGCCGTGCCGTGCTGCTGTGGGCGAATGCCCTGCGCGGCCTTCTCATTCTGGTGATCGCGGCGGCCCTGATCGCGGGAGCGGGAGAGACGCCACTGCTGCTGTTGGCGCTCGCCGCGATCGGCGTCAGCCGGTTCGTCCTCGCCGGTATCTCCGCGTCACTGCCGCACGTGGTGCGTCAGAGCTGGCTGGTGCCAACCAATTCGGTGCTCGCGACGGCCGGTTCGGTGTTCTCGGCGCTGGGCGCGGGCACCGCGGTGGCGGTGATCGGCTTGGTGGGCGAGGGCGACGTCGGGTCCGGAACCGCCGTCGCGGTCGGCGCCGTGGGCTCGGTGATCGCGGTGACCGCAGCCCGCGGATTCGCCCGGCACGCCCTGGGCCCCACCGACACCGTCGCCGACACCCGGGGCACCGCACTCGCGATCCTCGAGGGCCTGCGCGTCGGCGCGACCGCGGTGTGGCAGGCTCCCGGCGTCACCACCGCAATGCTCGGAATCGGGGCGCACCGCATCGCTTTCGGCGTCAATACCCTGCTGTTCGTGTTGATCCTGCGGGACCCGGCCGCCGGCGGAGCGCTGCCGGGAGGCCTCGCCGGATTCGGTGTGGCGGTGGCCGCCACGGCCGCCGGCCTGTTGTTCGCCGCGCTCGTCACCCCGTGGCTGATCCCGCGCCTCGGCCGCCCCCGGACCGTCACCGTCGCGATCGCGTTCGCCCTCGTCGTGCAGGTCACGATGATCGCGACGCTGTCGCAGGTGTGGCTGCTCGCCGGCGCCTTCCTCCTCGGATTCGCCGGCCAGACCGTCAAGCTCACCGGCGACGCCGCGATGCAGATCGAAATCGACGACGACCGCCGCGGCCAGGTGTTCGCGCTGCAGGACACCGTCTTCAACGTCGCGTTCTGCCTGGCCATCGCCGCAGCCGCCACCGTCGTCCCCACCGACGGGCGTTCCCTCGGTCTGGTCCTCGCCGCCGGTGGCGTGTACGCCCTGAGCCTGCTCGGTATCGGGCTGAACTCGCGCCGGACTCCGCTCACCGGCTAGATGCCTTCCCGCCGCGCCGTGTCCAACCGTCCGTCTCCGTCGCTGTCGCTCAGCCGCATCGACAT
Source organism: Prescottella sp. D32 (assembly GCF_037287305.1). NCBI lineage: Bacteria > Bacillati > Actinomycetota > Actinomycetes > Mycobacteriales > Nocardiaceae > Rhodococcus > Prescottella sp. D32. Next base: position 261,033 of record NZ_JARBSW010000001.1, on the reverse strand, counting down.
CCGTTCCGGCTCCTCCTCCGCGACGAACAATGTGTCGTACCGGGACGAATCCCGCGTCGCGACGAGGACGTAGTCGGGGGTGCCGTCACCGTCGGCGTCGACGCTCGCGTCGTCCCGCTCGCCGTCGCCGTCGAAGTCGACGCGCCCCCACCCCTGCGGCGGACCGGACGGCTCCGGCTGCGGAATTTGCCGTGCCCACAGCCCGTTTCGGGCCGGATCGACGAAGTAGCGGGCCTCGGGAGCGCCGACGTCGAGGACCGCGTGGTCGGCACTGCCGTCACCGTCGCTGTCCCACATCGCGTCGTCGACGAGACCGTCGCCGTCGAAGTCGAGGCGTACCGCGTCGAGCCCACCGTCCGCATCGATGTCCAGATCCGCGGGCGAAGTCCATGTGGTCGTCGCCCCGTCCCCCGTGCCGAACCAGTACTCGAGTCCGTCCATACCCTTGTTCGACGCACCACGCCGCGACACGGTTCCGTCACGGTCGTCATCGTTGCGCCGCGGGTGAGGGACCCGCCGATGTTAGGTTCGGCGCACACCGCTGCCGGACGGAACTGATGGTCGTGCCACGGACTCTGACGTCGCTACTCGCCGCCACCGCCACCGGACTGGCGCTCGCCTCGGCACCCGCCGCAGCCCAGACTCCCGGCCCGGCGGCCTTCACGAACGCGTGCGGCGAGCAGGGCTTCGACCCGTCCGCGCGCGACCCGCAGCCGGCGCCGACGGATCCGCCCTTCGTCGACGTGCCGCTGCCGTACCCCCGACTGGTCCCGGTGCCGCTGCCCGACCCTGTTCCCGATCAGACGCGGGTACCGCAGGACCCACTGCCCGCCGACCCGTGCACCGATCCGTGCCCGGATCTCGCCGATCCCGTCGACCAGACGCCCCCACCCGATGCCGGGCCATCACCCGGATCGGGCTCCGGGTCCGGTTCGTTCTCGTTGCCGCGGATCGAGATCCAGCCCAGACCGGAGACGATTCCGATCCCGATACCGGGCGACGACCCGGGGCCCGAACCGCAGCCGGCACCGCCGCTCGACGTCGGCACCATCGAGCCCGGACCGCCCACCGCACCGATCGGCGCCCCGCACGTGCGCAACGTCGAACTGGTCTCGCAGGTGACGGGCCCCGGCTCCGAGAACCGCACCGACAAACGCTGGCAGGTGAGCGGCACCGACCTCGGTATCACCTGGGAGAGCCGTCCCGGCGAGGTCTCCGTCGTCTTCGGCGACACCTTCGGGCTCGACTGGGCCCCGCCGGGTGCGAACGGGCAGGACTGGCGCAGCAACGTGCTCGGGCACAGCACCGACACGGACCTCGCCGACGGCCTCACGATCGACTCGATGGTGCAGGACCGCCGCTGTCATGCCGCCGAGATCATCGCCTCCCGACACATTCCCAATTGGGAGACCACCACGATCCCGACGTCCGGTTTCGCGATCGGCGACCGTCAGTACCTCTCCTACATGTCGGTGCGACGGTGGAGCGTCGTCCCCGGCATGTGGTACACGAACTACGGTGGCATCGCCTACTCCGACGACGGCGGACGCACCTGGACCGAGGATCAGCATGCCAAGTGGGACAACATCTTCGGAATCGGACGCTTCCAGGTGACAGCGATGGTCCCGCAGGGCGACCACGTGTACATGTTCGGTACCCCCAACGGGCGCATGGGCGCCGTCGGCCTCGCGCGGGTCCCGGTCGACAAGCTGCTCAACCCGAGCGCCTACCAGTACTGGGTGTCCGGGTCCTGGGTGCCGGTGATCGAACACCTCGCGACACCGCTCGTCGCCGGTGCGGCGAGCGAGTTGTCCGTGCGCTACGACGCCACCGAGAAGCACTGGCTCATGAGCTATCTCGATCCGGCGGCCGGCCGGATCGTCCTGCGCCGCTCGGCCAGTCCCCAGGGCGTCTGGTCCGACGGTGCCACGCTCGCGGACGCCGCCGAGTACCCCGGGTTGTACGGGGGTTTCATGCATCCCTGGTCCACTCCGGACGCGCTGTACTTCACCATGTCCGAGTGGGACAGCTACAACGTCTATCTCATGCGGGCCGAAGTCGGGTAGACCGCGACCTCGGTGGCCTTGACGGCGAACCACACGTCGTCCCCGGGGGCCAGGTCGAGCTGGGCGACAGCAGCGGCGGTGACGTCGGCGACCGGTCCGGCGGTGCCGTCGGAATGATCGACGGCGCGGACCCGGATCGCGTGACCGTGCCGTCCGAGACCCTCGATCTCCGCGATTCGCACCCGGAAGACGTTGCGCGGGCTGCCTTCCGGGTGTACGCGGTGTACCGCCACGGCAGTGGGGCTGAACACCGCGACCGCGGATTCGCCGTCCGTGCAGCCTTCCTCCGCGATCCCGTACACGGCTCCGGCGACGGTGTCGAGGAACCCGTCACGCACCTTGCCCGCCATCAGGTTGATACCCGCGATCCGGGCCGCGAACGCGCTGCGCGGGCGGGCCAGGACCTGCTCCACCGGCCCCTCCTCGACGATCCGGCCGGCGTCCAGCACGACAACCCGGTCGGCGAGCGAAAGAGCGTCCAGCACATCGTGGGTGACCACGATCGCGGTGCGGTCGCCGGTGCGCAGGACCCGCCGCAGCAGCGCCCGCACGGCGGGCCCCACACCGACATCGAGAGCCGCCATCGGCTCGTCGAGCAGGAGCAACCGCGGTCCGGCCGCGAGCGCCCGCGCGATCGCGACCCGTTGCGCCTGCCCGCCCGACAGTTGCCGGGGCCGCCGGCCGGCGAGTTCGGTCGCGTCCACCTCGCCGAGCCACCGGTCCGCGACGGCGTACGCCTCCCGGCGGCCGGCGCCGGCACTACGCGGCGCGAACGCGACGTTCTCGCGCACGGTCAGGTGCGGGAACAGCAGCGCCTCCTGCGCGAGCATCGCGACGGAGCGCTGATGTGACGGAACCACAACGCCTTTCGAGAGGTCGGTGAGCACCCGATCGTCGAGCACGACGCGGCCCTCATCGGGGCGCAGCAGCCCCGCGGCGACGTCGAGGAGTGTCGACTTGCCGGCGCCGTTGGGCCCGAGGAGCGCGACCACCTCGCCGGGCGCCACCTCGAGCGCGACATCCACGCCGCGAGCCGCCACCCGGGCCCGCAACTGCAGGCCGCTCACAGCGCCCCCACCATGCGGCGGGTCCGCGTGCCCAGCACGATCACGACCGCCACCACCACCAGCACCAGCGACAGCGCCACCGCCGCCTCCGGGTCGGTCTCCCGCTGCAGGTAGATCTCCAGCGGCAGCGTCCGCGTCACACCCTGCAGGCTCCCGGCGAATGTCAGGGTGGCGCCGAACTCGCCGAGAGCGCGGGCGAACGAGAGGACCGCACCCGAGATCAGTCCGGGCAGCACCAGCGGGATCGTGACGCGGCGCAGCACCGTCGTGGGGCGGGCGCCGAGAGTGGCGGCGACGGCCTCGTAGCGGCGGCCCGCGGTGCGCAGCGCACCCTCGAGGCTGATCACCAGGAACGGCAGCGCCACGAACGTCTGGGCCAGCACCACCGCGGTGGTCGAGAACGCGATCTGAATGCCGGCCACCTCGAGGTGCCGCCCGATCAGGCCGTGCCTGCCGAAGGTGTAGAGCAACGCGAGCCCGCCCACGACCGGCGGAAGCACCAAGGGCAGCAACACGAGTGCGCGCAGCGCCGCCAACCCGGGGAACTCGCACCGTGCCGACACCAGCGCCATCGGCACGCCGAGCAACAGGCACAGCACCGTGCTGATCGACGCCGTCTTCAAGCTCAGCAGCAGGGCGTCCACCGACGACTCGGAGGTGACCAGACTCAGGAAGTTCGCCCAGTCCACGCCCACCAGCATCGCGACGAGCGGCAGCACCACCAGCAGGCCGCCGGCGGCCGCGGGCACGTAGATCCATACCGGCAACCCGGCCGGGACCCGTACCCGCGCCGCGACGGTCACGGTGCGCCGAATCCCGCCGCCGACAGCACATTCCGACCGTCGGGTCCGATCACGAAGGCCGCGAACTCACCTGCAGCGTAGGGATCGCCGGACTTCTGCAGCACGGCGATCGGATACGTGTTCACGATTCGCGCGGACTCCGGGAAGGGGACGGACTCGACCTTGTCGCCCGCTCCGGCGGCGTCGGTGACGTACACGAGTCCGGCGTCGGCCTGCCCGGTCACGACCTTGCCGAGCACGTCGGTCACCGACGACTCCTCGCTGACCGGGGACAACCGCACCCCCGTCAGGTCCTCGATGCGCTGGGTCGCGTTGCCGCACGGCACCTGCGGCGCGCACACCACGACGTCCAGGCCCGGTCGGGCCAGGTCGGCGAACGACGTGACACCGCCCGGGTTCCCGGGCGGCACCACGATCGTCAGGGTGTTGGTCGCGAAGTTCACCGGATCCGACGCGGTCAACCCGGCCCGGACGGCCTTCGTCATGTTCGCGGTGTCCGCGGACGCGAACACGTCGGCCGGTGCGCCCTGGTCGATGCGGGTGAACAGGTCCGACGAGCCCGCGAAGTCGAACACCACCCGGGTGTCCGGGTGCTCGGCCTCGAACAGCCGGCCCAACTCGGTGAACGTCGACTTCAGCGACGCCGCGGCGAACACCGTGATCGTGGCACCGGAATCGGACTCCGTCCCCGAATCGGCGGTACCGCTGCAGCCCGTGAGCAGCACGGTCAGCGCCAGCACTCCGGCCGCCGCGGCCGCCCGCACGCGCCTCACGCCGACACCGCCGGCGTCTCGACGATCACCGTGGTGGCCTTCACGACGGCGACCGCGATGCTGCCGGGTTCGAGCTTCAGCTCGGTCGCCGACTCGGCGCTCATCAGCGAGACCACGGAGAACGGCCCGCACTGCATCTCCACCTGCGCCATCACTCCGTCGGCCACTACCCGGGTCACCAGGCCGGTGAAACGGTTCCGCGCCGAACTGCCCACACCGAGCGGATCCTCCGGCGCCGGCGCCGCGTTGGCCCTCGCGAACTCGGCGAGCTGCCGGCCGTCGACGACCATGCGGCCGGCGTCGTCCTTGTGCGAGGCGATCGTTCCCGCGTCGATCCACCGTCGGACGGTGTCGTCGCTGACACCGAGTAGCTGGGCCGCGTCACGTATCCGGATGTCAGGCATGACAGGAGTCTAGATCCGCATCTGCGGGGGTCTCAAAGATTTCGTTCCGCAGATGCGAACGGTCAGCCCTTCGGCTGGTCCGCCCACCACTTCAGCAGTTCGGCCTCGGCCTCGTCGCGCTCGAGGGGACCGCGGTCCAGACGCAGCTCCTTGAGGAACTTCCACGCCTTGCCCACCTGCGGACCGGCCGGGATGCCGAGCAGCTCCATGATCGCGTTGCCGTCGAGGTCCGGACGCACCCGCGCCAGATCCTCCTGCTCGGCGATCCGCGCGATCCGTCGCTCCAGGTCGTCGTACGTGGCCTGCAGCTTCGCCGCGCGCCGCTTGTTGCGGGTGGTGCAGTCCGCGCGGACCAGCTTGTGCAGGCGGGGAAGCAGGTCGCCGGCGTCGGTGACGTACCGGCGGACCGCCGAATCGGTCCACTGGCCCTCGCCGTAGCCGTGGAAACGCAGGTGCAGGAACACCAGCTGGCCCACCTCGTCGACCATCTGCTTGGAGTACTTGAGCGCCCGCATCCGCTTGCGCACCATCTTCGCGCCGACCACCTCGTGGTGGTGGAAGCTGACGCCACCGCCCGGCTCGTTGCGCTTGGTGTCCGGCTTCCCGATGTCGTGCAGCAACGCCGCCCAGCGCAGCACCAGGTCCGGGTCACCGTCCTCGAGGTCGATGGCCTGCTTGAGCACCGTCAGCGAATGCCAGTACACGTCCTTGTGCTGGTGGTGCTCGTCGATCTCGAGCTTCAACTGCGGGATCTCGGGGATCACCCGGGCCGCGAGCCCCGTCTCGCACATGACGTTCACACCGTCGATGGGGAACTCGCCGAGGATCAGCTTGTCGAGCTCGGTGCGCACCCGCTCGGCGGTGATCCGCTCGATCTGCCCGGACATCTCGACGATCGCCTCGTGCACGCGCGGCGCGAGCGTGAAGCCGAGCTGCGAGACGAAGCGGGCCGCCCGCAGCATCCGCAGCGGATCGTCGTTGAACGAGATCTCCGGGGCGGCAGGGGTGTCGAGGACACCGGCCAGGAGCGCGTCCATACCGTTCAACGGGTCGACGAACTCGAACGTGCCGGTCCCGTCGACCCGCACCGCCATCGCGTTCACGGTGAAGTCGCGTCGGACCAGGTCCTCGTCGAGCGTCGTGCCGTACTGCACCTCCGGGTTACGGGTGACCCCGTCGTACGTGTCGGTGCGGTAGGTCGTGATCTCGATCTGGTCGGCGCCCTTGGCCGCGCTGATGGTGCCGAACGCGATGCCGGTGTCCCACTGGTTGTCGGCCCAACCGCGCAGGATCTGCTGTACCTGCTCGGGGTGCGCGTCGGTGGTGAAGTCGAGGTCGGTGCCCAGGCGGCCCAGAACCGCGTCGCGCACACTGCCACCCACCAGGTACAGCTCGTGCCCGGCCTCGGTGAACCTCGCACCGAGCGGGTCCAGCACGTCCGACAGACTGCTCAGGGTTCGATGCGCACCGTTCAGCAGTCGGGCACGCCGCTCGGCATCGGGGGTGGGGGCATTCACGTCAGCAAACCTTACCGAGGTCGCCGGGGCGCCGAACGCACCTCCGGCGAGGACGCCGCGCGGTCCGGCCCGGCCTCTGGCGTGGGAGTCCGGCAGGTCGCGCCGGGTCAACTACGATCGATGAGGTGTCCGCCGCCGAACGTGCCAACCGCAACCGCCGCTCCTCGCGGCGTCGTGGCACGACCGCGGATCCCGTCAAATCCAAGACCCCGCACCTGCGGACCGTCCGCGAAACCTCCGCCGGCGGACTGGTCGTCGACGGCCTCGGCGGGCCCGAGGACAAACTGTGCGCCGCCCTCATCGGCCGCACCGACCGGCGCGGGCGTCTGCTGTGGTCGCTGCCCAAGGGGCACATCGAGCAGGGCGAGACCGCCGAGCAGACCGCGATGCGCGAGGTCGCCGAGGAGACCGGCATCCGCGGCTCCGTCGTCGCCTCCCTCGGCAGCATCGACTACTGGTTCGTCACCGAGGGCCGGCGGGTCCACAAGACCGTGCACCACTATCTGATGCGGTCCCTCGGCGGTGAGCTGTCCGACGCCGACATCGAGGTCACCGAGGTCGCGTGGGTGCCGCTGTCGGAGCTGGATTCCCGGCTCGCCTACGCGGACGAACGCAAGCTCGCCGAGATCGCCGGCCAGCTCATCGCCGAGATGGGCGCCTCCCCGGTGAGGGAGACCGACGCCGAATGACCCTGGCATCGCGTCCCGCACGGAGACGACCCGGTGCCGCGATCCACACGGTGCTGGCGCTCGTCCTGATACTGATCGGCGCCGTCACCGGAACCGCCGCAGTCGGTGTGGCGACCGCGCAGCCGCTGCCGGCGGGCTCGCCCGCCCGCGCCGACGCCGCGCCGATCCCGGACCGCACGCAGACCACGAAGGCACGCAGCCAGCCCAAGTTCCTCGAACTGCACATCGACGACGTCGCCCCGTCGACCGTCACCACGACGTCCGATCCCGTCGTCACCGTCACGGGCACCGTCGCGAACATCGGCGACCGCCCGGTGACCGACGTCGGCGTGCGGTTGCAGCGGGCGCCCCGCGTCGATTCGAGTGAGGAACTGCGCACCTCACTCGACATGGATCAGGGCGAGTTCGACGTCGTGGGCCCCTTCGTGCAGGTTGCCTCCGAACTGGCCGAGGGTGAGCGCAAGCAGTTCGTGCTGTCCCTGCCGCTGCGCTCGCTCACCGGCTCGTCGCTCGACGTCACCGAGCCCGGGGTCTACCCGCTCCTGGTGAACGTGAACGGCACCCCCGAGTACGGCGGCCAGGCCCGACTCGACGACGCCCGTTTCCTGCTCCCGGTGCTCGGGCTGCCGCGGGCCGCCGGTAGCGCCCCGGAGACCACACCCCAGGTCACCGAGAACTCGCCCACCGCGCCGGTGCCGCCCGACACGTCCGCTCCCGTGGCGCTGACGATGCTGTGGCCGCTCGCAGATCGACCCAGGCTCGCGGCCGGGGTTCCGGGATCGGTCACCGAGAAGGTCCGGCTCGTCGACGACGAGCTCGCCGGCTCCCTGTCCTCGGGCGGCCGCCTCGACCAGCTCCTCGCCGCCGCCGAGTACGCGACCGGGCCGGACGTCGACCGGGACCGCCGCCTCACCGACAGCCTGTGCCTGGCCGTCGACCCGGATCTGCTGATCACGGTCAGCAACATGACGCAGGGCTATCTCGTCGTCGACGATCCGGCCGTGCCGAACGGGCCCGCCCGCGAGGGGACCGGATCGGCCGCCGCCGCCGCGTGGCTCGACCGACTGAAGGAACTCGCCCGCACGATGTGCATCACATCGGTGCCGTTCGGCCAGGTGGACCTGTCGGCGCTGAGCCGCGTCGACGAGACCTCGCTCACCGACAGCGCGCTGCGGGCGCCCGCCGACATCGTCGACTCGATCCTCGGCGTCACCTCGCTACGGAACGTCACCTGGCCCGACTCCGGCGTCCTCGACGACGCGTCCGCGCAGCTGCTGCACGGGATCGGACCGACGACGACGCTGCTGGCCGCCAACGCCGTCGAGTCGTCGGCCACGGCGGGCAGCAAGGTCGTCGTGGCCGGCGGGGGAGCGGACGCCGTCACCGCCGGACTGTTCGACGTCTCCACCGGCGCGGCCCTCGCGGCGGTCGGCGCGGACCCACAGACACCGTCGTACGTGCCGGACCGCGCGCGCTACAACGTGGACGGCGATTCGCGCACCGCCCGCCTGCAGGACGCGCTGGGTGCGATGTCGTGGACGGCTCTGCAGTCGACGGGGTCCACCGAGGGATCCGCCCGGCGAGCGAACCAGCCGCCCGACCGGCCGATGCTGATCGTGCCGCCGCAGCTGTGGTCGGCGGACGGCGACGAGGCCGCCGCCGTGCTGTCGACGGCGTCGACGTTGCTGCGCTCGGGTCTGGCCACCCCCAAGCCGCTGGCGCGGGTCGCCGAGCAGCCGCCGACGTCCCCGGACCCCTCGTCCCTGGCATATCCGGAGCAGGCCATCGTCGACGGGACACCCCAGTCGGTCGAGAAGGGAGTGGGTGCGCAGGCACCGCGGATCGACGAACTGATGGACGCCCTCGTCGACGATCCGCAGGCGGCGCTGACGCCGACCCGGTTCCTCGCCCCGCTGCGCGAGGACCTGCTGCGTGCCATGACGCTGGCCGGGCGCAGCGAACAGAACGGTGCCGACGTCGCGACCGCCACGGTTGCGCAGCAGCGGGTCGACGCGGTCGCCACCACCATCGACGGGATGTACGCGTCGGTGACGATCCTCGCGCCGGGCGGCGTCTACACGCTGGCATCGGAGCAGAGTCCGCTGCTGCTGGTGGCCCGCAACGAACTGCCCGTCGCTATCACCGTGCAACTGCGGGTCGACGCCCCCGCCGAGATGCACATCACCGACATCGGGCCGCAGCAGTTGCCGCCGCGGGGGAGCCGGTCGCTGCAGGTTCCCGCCGAGATCGCCGACTCCCGCACCATGGTGGTCGACTTCTCACTCGCCACGGAAAGCGGCCAGAGCCTGGGCGAACAGACGTCCGTCACGGTGCGGTCGAATGCGTACGGTCAAGCTTTGGCGATAATTACGGCGTGCGCTGGTGCACTTCTGCTGTTCCTGGCCGGGCGACGACTCTGGCACCGGTTCCGTGGCCAGCCCGATAAAGCCGACGAAGGGTATGAACGTCCATGACCGAGAACTCTCGCGACGAGGGCGCTCGGTCGTCGGCGCGGCCGGAACCGTGGAACCGCGGTCCCGCCCCCGATCGCCGTTCCCCTGAGCAGCCCGCCCGACGCCCGGTCCCGCCGCCGCAGAACGGCCCGGTCCCGCCCGGCGCGCCACGCCGGATGCCGCCGCGCCCGATGCCGGGCGCACCGCGTCCCGTGCCCCCCGGAGCGCAGCGACCTGGTCAACCCGGAGCCCCGCGACCCATGCCTCCAGGCGGACCGCGCCCGATGCCGCCGGGCATGCGACGCCCGCAGCCCCAGGGCGGCCCCCGCCCGCAGCCGATGCCGCCGCGCACGGCCGCGACCCAGGCCGTCCCCCGGCCGGCCCAGCCGCGTCCGGCGGTCGAGAACGCACCCGAGCAGGCGTCCGAGCCGACGGCGAAGAAGCAGCAGAAGGGCCTGCTGGCGGCCACGGGATCGATCGCGATCGCGACCCTGATCAGCCGCATGACCGGGTTCCTCAAGCAGCTGCTGCTGCTGACCGCGCTCGGTCCCGCGGTCGCCAGTGCCTTCACGGTCGCCAGCCAGATCCCGAACATGATCTCCGAGCTGGTGCTCGGCGCGGTGCTCACCGCGATCGTCGTGCCGGTGCTGGTGCGCGCCGAACGTGAGGACCCCGACCAGGGTGCGGCGTTCGTCCGAAGACTCTTCACGGCCGCCCTGGCCCTGCTGGGGACGGCCGCCCTGTTCGCGACCGCGGCCGCGCCGATCCTCACGACGCAGGTCTTCCTGCCGGACGACGGCGAGGTCAACACCGCCCTCACCACGGCGCTGTGTTTCCTGTTGCTGCCGGCGATCCTGTTCTACGGCCTGTCCGCGCTGCTCACGGCGATCCTCAACACCCGCCAGGACTTCAAACCGGGTGCGTGGGCGCCGGTTCTGAACAACCTGGTGGTGCTCGGCATCCTCGCCGCGTACTGGCTGATCCCGGGTGAGATCTCGCTCGACCCGGTCCGGATCAGCGACCCGCACCTGCTGCTGCTGGGACTGGGCGTCACCGCGGGTGTCGTGACGCAGGCGGTCAGCCTGATCCCGGCGATCAAGCGCAACGGCATCTCGCTGCGCCCGCTGTGGGGTCTCGACGACCGCCTCAAGCAGTTCGGCGGGATGGCCGTCGCGATCGTGCTGTACGTGCTGATCAGTCAGGCGGGCATGGTCTTCGCGACCCGTGTCTCGGCGCACGCCGACGAGGCCGGCCCGGCGATCTACAACAACGCCTGGCTGCTGCTGCAGCTGCCGTACGGCGTCCTCGGCGTCACGGTGCTCACCGCGATCATGCCGCGGCTGAGCCGCAACGCGGCCGCCGACGACACCCCCGCCGTCGTCGACGACCTGTCGGTGGCCACCCGTCTGACGATGATCGCGCTCATCCCGGTCATCACGTTCCTGACGTTCGCGGGCCCCCAGGTGGGCCACGCGCTGTACGGCTACGGCAACTTCGGGGCCGGTAACGCCGAGCGGCTCGGCGAGGCGGTCAGCTGGTCGGCGTTCACGCTCATCCCGTACTCGCTGGTGCTGATCCACCTCCGCGTCTTCTATGCGCGCGAGCAGGCCTGGACCCCGACCTGGATCATCCTCGGCATCACCGGTGTGAAGATCGCGCTGTCGGCGCTGACGCCGCTGGTGGCCGCGGACAACCAGCAGGTGGTGATCCTGCTCGGCGCCGCGAACGGTGTCGCGTTCATCGCGGGCGCGTTCATCGGCGGCTTCCTGCTGCACCGCAGCCTCGGCGACCTGAGGATGGCGAACGTCGGCAAGACGGTGTGGCTGGTGCTGCTCGCGTCCGCGGCCGGTGCGGTCGCGATGTTCGCGGCCGACAAGCTGCTCGGGCTCGAGAAACTGTCCGACTCGTTCGGCGGGCCGGGCGCGATGGTCCGCGTCGCGATCACCGGCGCGATCATGCTGGTCGTCACGTTCGTCCTGATGTGGCTGGCGAAGGTGCCCGAGGTGATGGCCGTGACCGTCGCGGTGGGCCGCAAGGTGTCGGCGCTGCGCGGCCGCGGCGGCGGAGCGGACGAGGACACCACCGCGGCACCGCAGCCGTACGAGGCTGATACCGAACTGATTCCGGTTGTCCGGGACCTGCCGCGGTCACTCGATAGGCCCGATGGCCTCCCGTACGCTGGACGCAGCGAGGCATACGTCGGCGCGGATTACATTCCCGACGAGTTCATTGAAGGAGCGAGTGTGAGCGACGACGACGGTGCCGGCAAGCGCAACGGTACGTCCACCGACGTCGAGGACGGCACCACCAAGGTGGTGAACGCCGATGGCGCTTCGACGGATTCGTCGGACGAGCAGCCGGACGCCACCACGTCGAACGAAACCGGCTCGGCGGCAGAGTCTTCCGACGCGTCGGATGCGGACCCGCAGGCGGAGGACGCCGACCGGACGTCGGATCGCCGTCGCCGCGCCCGGGATCTGAACGTCGACACCGGCGTCTTCCCGATCGGTTCGCCGCAGCTTCCGCCGTTGCGCGTCACGGGCGCGGTATCCGAGCCCCGCCGCCCGCTACGCGGACCCCAACTGGTGCCGGGCGCCTCGGTCGCCGGCGGCCGCTACCGACTGCTGGCACCGCACGGAGGCGCCCGCGGGCTGCAGTTCTGGCAGGCCCTCGACATCAAGCTCGACCGCGAGGTGGCGCTCACGTTCGTCGATGCCGACCAACAGGCCGAAGGTCCGGCCGCTACCGGCCCCGATGGGCCGCAGGCGATCCTGTCGCGCACGCTGCGCCTGGGACGGATCAATTCGCCCGGCCTCGCCCGCGTGCTCGACGTGGTCCGAGGTTCCTCGGGCGGCATCGTCGTCGCCGAGTGGACGCCGGGTCGCTCGCTCAAGGAGATGGCGTCCACCCAGCCGTCCCCGATCGGCGCCGCCCGCGCCGTCCGCGCTCTCGCCGGGGCGGCCGAGGCCGCGCACCGCGGCGGCAGCGCGCTGTCCGTCGACGACCCCGACCGCATCCGGATCAGCGCGGCGGGCGACGCAGTGCTCGCGTTCCCCGGCACGCTCTCCGACGCCGACCCGGCCTCCGACGTGCGCGGACTGGGCGCGATGCTGTACGCGCTCATCACCGACCGCTGGCCGCTCGACGGCCCGGGCAACCGGTCCGACGACGGCGACGCGATGCTCCCGGCGGACCGGGACGCGTCGGGCCGTCCGGTCGAGCCGCGCGAGGTGCGCCCGGACGTGCCGTTCGAGATCTCCGCGGTGGCGGCCCGCGCGCTGGGCGGCGACAGCGGAATCCGTGCGGCGGGAACGGTGCAGCACATTCTCGACCAGGCGACGGTCGTCGACCAGAAGACCGACCTGATGCCGGCACTGCGCCTGGGCCAGCGAGCGCCCGGCAGCACCGGGCACGCACTGCCGGAGGATCCCGAGACGGCGGCCGCCGAGAAGCAGAAGTCGGACCGCACACTCATCGCGCTCGTGTCCCTCGGTGTGCTGACCGTGGTGGTGCTCGCCCTGATCGGCTGGTGGCTCGTGAGCCTGCTGACGGGCGGCAACTCCGACGAACCGCTCAACAAGCAGAACCTGGGCCTGACGACGTCCGCCGTGGCGCCCGAGCCGTCGTCGGAGGCGTCGCCGTCCGCTGCGCCGTCCGCGACCACGACGGTCCGGCCCGTGAACGCGGCCGTGTTCTCGCCGCAGGGCACCCCGGACAATGCCGCGAACGCCGGTATGGCGATCGACGGCAACCCGGCGACGGTGTGGAACACCGATGCGTACTTCCAGCCGTTCCCGGCGCTCAAGAACGGCGTGGGGCTGATGGTGACGCTCCCCGACGCGGCGAAGCTGACCAGCATGCAGATCACCTCGCCCACGCCGGGCACCCAGGTGGAGATCCGCACGGCGCCGTCCCCGAACACGTCGCTGGACCAGACGCGCGTCATCGGGAACGCCACCCTGAAGGACGGTGTGACGGAAATCCCACTCACCGCGGAGGGGGCCACCAAGAACGTCCTCGTGTGGATCACCGATCTGAGCGCAACGAGCGGAAAGAACCAGTCCGGCATCGCCGAGGTCGCGTTCACCGCGGCGTCCTGACATACCGTCCGACCCGATCCGGCACGGCATGTCGGGCAACCGATCAGCTAGCATCCGCCGGTGCGAATCTTCAGGGGGGTCGCCAAAGCTGGTCTGTCGGATTCGGAACTCTTGGCAGCGCACGCGTCGGGTGATGGGGACGCGTTCGCGGAGTTGCTGAATCGGCACTACGACCATCTCTGGCACGTTGCGAGGAGAACGAGTTACACGGCCGAGGACGCCGCGGACGCGCTGCAGGAGGCGCTGCTGTCGGCGCATCGGACGGCGGGCTCGTTCCGAGAGGACGCGGCCGTGCGCAGCTGGCTGCACACGATCGTGGTGAACGCGTGTCTCGACCGGATCCGGCGCAACCGGGTGCGGCAGACGGTGTCGCTGTCGAACGACGACGCGGAGGATCCGGGCGACGACCGCGACCGCATCTCCGAACGCGAGACGTCGATCCTCGTCGACCAGGCCCTGCAGCGGCTCTCCCCGGACCAGCGGGCGGCCGTCGTGGCGGTCGACATGGAGGGTTACTCGGTGGCCGAGGCCGCCCGGCGGCTCGGCGTGCCCGAGGGGACCGTCAAGAGCCGCTGTGCACGCGCCCGTACCAAGCTCGCATCTCATTTGGAATACTTGCGCGATGTAGGGAACCGATCTTGATTCTCCCGCGTCAGAACAAATTGAAGGCACAATCGTGCCCCGGGAACTGCGGGTAGGAGGTGAGATGACGCTCCACGACGACGACGCCGTTCTCGGCCCCCCGTTCTCCACCGATCTGCTCGCCGACCTGCACGCCGGTGTCCTTCCCGACGCCGTGAGCGACAAGCTGTGGCCGCTCGTCCGGCAGGACCCGGAGGCGGTGGCCGTGCTCGACGCGCTCGACGCGGTCAGCGCGCGCCTCGCCGAGGTCGGCCGCGATCACAGCGTCGAGACACCAATTCCTCACGACGTCGCGGCGCGCATCAATTCGGCGCTGGGGCTGAATGTTTCGGCACCTCGTTCCGACGTCGTGCCGCTGGCCGACGCCACCGCGAAGCGGCGGAGAATGGCCTGGCTCGGCGTCGCGGCCGCGTCGATGGCTGCGGCGGTGGCGGTCGTCTTCGCCCTCACCGGTGTCGACCGCTCCGGCTCCACGGGGCCCGAGGCCGTCGCGTCGGCCACCACTACTGCGCCCGACGTGGCGCCGGCCCGGGTCGAACTGAGCGGCGAGCTGGATCGCGGGCAGCTCCTCGCACTGGTCGGAGATACGGAATCTGCCGCCGACGGAGTCGGAGCCCTCGCCCGCCCGGAGGTGCGGTCGGCCTGCCTGTCGGCCGTCGGTGTCGGCGCCACCCGGCCCGTCCTGGGTATGCGTGCCGTGCGCTTCCAGGACACCGACGCCGTGCTGTTGCTGGTCGCGGGGCCCACCCCGCCCACCCTCCTCGCGCTGGTCGTCGGCACAGGCTGCGACGCGACACACCCCGACCTGATCGACAGCACCGAAATCGGCTGAGCCGAACTATCTTTCGGACTGGGGTCGACGTCGCTCCGCGACCGGCGCGAGCAGTTCGAGGATGCGCGCTCGCAGCTCGGGCGTGGCATCGTCGCCGACGATCAGGCTCGAGAACAGGGCCGATCCCGCGGCCATCACCAGCACCGCTCGGGCGTCGAGCAGATCCCGACGCCGCTCCTCCTCCGACTCACCCGGCCCCGCGTGCGCCACGAAGAGCTCGGCCGCCGGTCCACTGAACCCCTGCCACAACGCTTTTCGGAGGTCGTCGTGATCCCGCAGGGCCGCCAGCAGTCCCGGCGCGGCGGCCCGGACGTCGGGGCGCGAGAAGATCTGCGCACTGCCGGCGACCACCCAGTCGATCCAGCCGGCGCGGTCGGTGCCCTCGAACGGCGCGAGGTCGGGGGTCGATCCGAGGATGGAGTCCAGCACCAGGTGCGCCTTGGACGGCCAGCGCCGCGACAGCGCCGCCCGGCTGACGCCCGCCCGGGTCGCGATTGCACGCAGGCTCAACTGGTCCCAGCCGACCTCCACGAGCATGTCGCGGGTCGCTGCGAGGACCTCGGCGTCGATTCTCGGGTCGCGGGGCCGTCCGGACTGGACGGAACTGCCGTTCACGTGTGCACTCATCGCCTCGAATTGTCGGCCACGGACAGCCCGTTGCGCCATCCTCTCGGTTTGCGAGGCCGGCCGCCTCTTGTGTGCGCGGTGCGGCGAGAGGAACGTCACGACTGTTACCGACACGGTGTTGGTATATTTGCCGACAGGCCGTCGGGAAGATGTCGATTCGTCGAGCATCGCGGGCGGTTGTCGTCAACACCCCACAAACACCCCACACCGACCAGGAGTTCGAGAATGTTCCTCGCCCTGCGGGAGCTACGGTTCGCGCGTTCCAGATTCGGCCTGATGGGTGGTGTCATCGCTCTCATCTCCGTGCTGATGGTGCTGCTGTCCGGCCTGTCCTCCGGCCTCGTCGAGGACGGCGTTTCCGGCCTGAAGGCCACACCCGTCGACGGGTTCGCCTTCAACGAGGGGACCAAGACCGACTCGGCCTTCTCGCGCAGCGTCGTCACCGACACGCAGGTCGAGGCCTGGCGCGAGCAGCCCGGCGTCGAAGAGGCCGCGCCCTTCGGCAACATGCTCGTCAACGCCCACAACGACAAGGACGTCCCCGTCGACCTCGCGCTGTTCGGCGTCCCGGTCGACTCCTTCCTCGCGCCGAGCGCCGCGCAGGGGACAGGCCTCGGCGATCCGAACGGCATCGTCGTCAGCAAGAGCGCACTCGACGAGGGCGTCGCGCTCGGCGACACCGTCACGATCGATCGCCTCGGCACCGAGCTGAAGATCGTCGGCATCACCGAGGGCAAGCAGACTTTCGGCCACGTCGATGTCGCGTACCTGCCGATCGAGATGTGGCGCCAGCTGCATTCCGGCGTGCGCCCCGGCGAGCCCGTGCCCGCCCAGTCGATGACGGAATCCACCGCGGTCGCGCTGAAGGCCGAGCCGGGTGCGACGCTCGACTACGCCGCCGGTGACGCCGCCGCCGGAACCTCGACGGTCGCGCTCGAGGACTCGTTCGCGTCGTCGCCCGGCTACAGCGCCGAGACCATGACCCTCAACCTGATCAAGGTGTTCCTGTACGCGATCTCCGCGCTCGTCGTCGGTGCGTTCTTCACCGTCTGGACGATCCAACGCAAGCACGAGATCGCCGTCATGCGGGCGATGGGTGCCTCCACCGGCTACCTGCTGCGCGACGGCCTGGCGCAGGCGTTCATCCTGCTGCTCGGCTCCGTCGCCGTCGGTGCCGCCGTCGGATACGGCTTCGGATCGCTGATCGGCGGGGGAGTGCCGTTCCTGCTCGAGCCCGGCGCAGTCGCCGTCGCCGCCGTCCTGCTGATGGTGCTCGGCCTCGTCGGTGCCGCGATCGCGATCGTCCGCATCGCGTCGGTCAATCCGTTGAACGCGCTGGGAGGCCAGCGATGAGCGCCGGAAAGGACTCCGCCGTGACCACGTCCGCAGAAACCCGTATCGGCACTGCCGCGCTGGAGATCGTCGACGCGAACCTGACCCTCGGCGACGGTGAGCAGACCGTCACCGCACTGGACGGTGTGAGCCTGACCGTCCGCCCCGGCGAGATGGTGGCCGTCGTCGGACCGTCGGGCTCCGGCAAGTCGAGCCTGCTGGCCGTCGCCGGCGCACTCACCACTCCCGACTCGGGCGCCGTCCGTGTGGGCGGCCACGACCTGCTGACGATGAAGAAGTCCGAGGCGGCGAAGTTCCGGCTCGAACAGATCGGCTTCGTCTTCCAGAGCGGCAACCTCATCCCGTCGCTCACCGCCGCCGACCAGCTGCGCCTGGTGTCGCACCTCGGCAACACGAAGGGCCGGAAGTTCCGCGACCCGCTCGCGCTGCTCGAGCAGGTGGGCCTGGCCCACAAGGCCGACCGCCGTCCCGATCAGCTCTCCGGCGGCGAGCGTCAGCGGGTGGGCATCGCTCGCGCGCTGGTGTCGACACCGTCGCTGCTGCTCGTCGACGAACCCACCGCGGCCCTCGACCGGGCCCGCAGCCACGAGATCGTGCAGCTGCTGGCGCGCGAGACCCGGGAATCGAAGGTCGGGACCGTCATGGTGACTCATGACTACGATGTCCTCGACTATTGCGACCGCGTGGTCGAGATGACGGACGGGCGGCTCACACCGCGATAGTCCGGAAGATCCCCAGCGAGAGGAGGGCACGTGCCGCGGATCAATGCACCCACCGTCGGTGAGCATCGAGCCGCCCAGCAACGTGCCCTCCTCGACGCTGCCCGCGAGGTCCTCGCCGAAGGGGCCACCGACATCCCGTCGTTCGGTGAGGTGGCCGCTCGGGCCGGGCTCGCGCGGTCGAGCATGTACCAGTACTTCAAGTCCCGTCAGCACCTGCTCGAGGCGCTCATCGAGGACGCCTTCCCCCGATGGTCGGCCCGCGTCGCCGCAGCCATGGCCCATGCCGGCGCCCCGGAGCGCCGGGTTCTGGCGTACATCGACGCGAACCTCGACCTGGTCACGGAGGGGGAACACGCCATCGCGACCGCGCTCGCGCAGCTGGCGCCCGGACCCGAGATCAACGCCAAGAGTCGCGCGATGCACGACGACCTCTACACCCCGCTGTCCGACGCGCTGCGCGAGCTGGGCGCGTCCGACGTCCCGGCCATGTCCGAGCTGATCAACGCGGTGCTGCACGCCGCGACCCGCCAGGTGGAGCGCGGCGAGGACGTCGAACAGGTGCGACGTACTGCCGCCGACCTCGTCCGGCCGTACGTCGCCGACCTCGCCCGGCGGGCCGACTGAGCGCACCCGCGCCCTATGACGCGCTCCACACGTCTGGTTCCACGTGAAACGTTCGACAGCGGGGTCCCGTCGCGGCACACCCCCGCAGGGAACAACAGCCACTAATCTGTTGTTGACCTGACCGACTCCGCGAGCCACGCCTTCCCGGGCGCGTCCGCGTGAGCTATCGACACGAACGCAGCGCAGGACAGACAGGAAAGGCCCGCATGACTACTCCGACCACGGTCCGTGACCTCATCATCGTCGGCTCCGGACCCGCCGGGTACACGGCCGGCGTCTACGCCGCCCGTGCGGAGCTCGAGCCCCTGCTCTTCGAGGGCACCCAGTTCGGTGGCTCGCTGATGACCACCACCGAGGTGGAGAACTTCCCCGGGTTCCGGGAGGGCATCATGGGCCCGGATCTGATGGACGAGATGCGCGAGCAGGCCAAGCGTTTCGGCGCGGACATCCGCACCGAGGACGTCGAGGAGATCGAGCTGGACGGGCCGGTCAAGAAGGTCGTCGCGAACGGCGAGACCTACTACGCACGCGCCGTCATCCTCGCGATGGGTGCCGCCGCGCGCTACCTCGGCATCCCGGGCGAGGAGCGCCTGCTCGGTCGCGGTGTGAGTGCCTGCGCCACCTGTGACGGCTTCTTCTTCCGCGACCAGGACATCGTCGTGGTCGGCGGCGGCGACTCCGCGATGGAGGAGGCCACGTTCCTGACCAAGTTCGCCCGCAGCGTCACCCTCGTGCACCGTCGCGAGGAGTTCCGCGCGTCCCGGATCATGCTCGAGCGCGCCAAGGCGAACGAGAAGATCCGCTTCGTCACCAACGCCGAACCGGTCGAGGTGCTGGGCGAGAACAGCGTCACCGGCCTCGTCATCCGCGACACCGTGACCGGCGAGCAGTCCACGCTCGACGTCACCGGCATGTTCGTCGCGATCGGCCACGACCCGCGCAGCGAGCTCGTCAAGGGCCAGGTCGACGTCGACGACGCCGGCTACGTGAAGGTGCAGTCGCCCACCACCGCCACCTCCGCCGCGGGTGTCTTCGCGGCCGGCGACCTGGTGGACCACACCTACCGTCAGGCCATCACCGCGGCCGGAACCGGCTGTTCCGCCGCGATCGACGCCGAGCGCTGGCTGGCCGATCAGGGCGACATCACCGACAACACCCTGGCCGCCGCGGGCGAACCCGTCGCCGTCGACGCCTGATCTGCTCGACCCCTTCCGTCAACCCACCCGGATCAGATCCCAGGAGGATTCTGTGGCGAACACCATCACCATCAACGACGACTCGTTCAAGCAGGAGGTTCTCGACGCCGAGAAGCCCGTGCTCGTCGATTTCTGGGCCACCTGGTGCGGCCCGTGCAAGATGGTCGCCCCGGTCCTGGAGGAGATCGCCGGTGAACATGGCGACAAGCTCACGATCGCCAAGCTCGACATCGACCAGAATCCGGGCGCGGCCCGCGACTTCCAGGTGATGTCCATCCCCACGATGATCCTGTTCCAGGGCGGCAAGCCCGTGAAGACGATCGTCGGCGCGAAGGGCAAGGCCGCGCTGCTCAAGGACCTCGCGGACGTCCTCTGACGCGTCCCGTTCGACCCGTTGGACCCTTTGCCGGGCCACAGTGTGACCACAGCCTTGTCACACTGTGGCCCGAGCAGATTTCCGGGGCCGAGCGCCGTCTGAGAGAATCGACAAACGTACGCGCAACGAAAGGCCCGCGAGCATGCAGCTACTCCGTCACGGCGATCACGGCCCCGCCGTCGCCGAGATTCGGGGTACTTTGACCGGCCTGGGCTTCCTCCACAACGGGGTGGCCGAGACGCAGCGCGAGTCCGTCAACGGCTCGCACTGGGTGTCACCCGACGCAATGTTCGACCACCATCTCGATTCCGCGGTCCGGGCATTCCAGCAGCAACGTGGGCTGCTCGTCGACGGCATCGTGGGTCCGGCAACGTACCGCTCCCTCAAGGAGGCGTCGTACCGGCTCGGTGCCCGCACCCTCATCTACCAACTGTCGGCGCCGCTGTACGGCGACGACGTCGCCGCGCTGCAGACGCGCCTGCAGGACCTCGGCTTCTACGTCGGACGCGTCGACGGCTACTTCGGGCCGAAGACGCACGAGGCGCTCAGTTCGTTCCAGCGTGAAATCGGCATCGCCGCCGACGGCATCTGCGGTCCCGCGACGCTGCGGTCGCTGGAACTGCTCGGCACCCGCGTCTCCGGCGGTTCCCCGCACGCGATCAGCGAGGAGGAGTTGGTCCGCCGCTCCGGCCCGCAGCTGAGCGGCAAGCGGATCGTCATCGATCCCGGGCTCGGCGGCGCCGACACGGGCCTGGTCGTGCAGACCCCGAACGGCCCGGTCAGCGAGGCCGACATCCTGTGGGATCTGGCGAGCCGGCTCGAGGGCCGGATGGCCGCCACCGGGATGGAGACGTTCCTGTCCCGGCCCCAGCACGCCAATCCGTCCGAGGCCGAGCGTGCCGAGACGTCCAACGGCTTCGACGCCGATCTCATGATCGCGCTGCGCTGCGACAGCCACTCCAGCCCCGCCGCGAGCGGCGTGGCCAGCTACCACTTCGGCAACTCGCACGGATCCACCTCGATGATCGGACAGATCCTCACCGGGTTCATCCAGCGCGAGATCGTGGCCCGAACTCCTTTGCGGGACTGCAGGACTCACGGCCGTACCTGGGAACTGTTGCGGCTCACCAAGATGCCCACCGTTCAGGTCGACATCGGTTATCTCACAAACGAATCCGACGTGCGGGTACTCACGGATCCGCGGTCGCGGGACACGATCGCCGAAGCAATCCTGATCGCCGTCAAGCGCCTGTACCTACTGGGACAGGACGACGCCCCGACGGGCACGTTCACGTTCGCCGAGCTGCTCGCCGAGGAACTGTCGAGCGCACCGCAGGCGCGCTGACCCTCCCACAGCTGGACCTGCCCGACTGCCGGGACGCCCGAAAAGCCCTCTAGCGGACCGCTACAGGGCTTTTCTCGTCGATGTCGAGCATCGACAGGGCCGCGACCTCCAGGAGGCGATCCAGGGCCGCCTCGACGTCCGCCTTCCACAGGTGGTCGCGATCGAGCTCGAGGCGAAGCCGCGGGAAGCGGTGGTGGGGCGCGATCACCTCGAAGCCGACGTCCTCGAGGAAATCGGCGCTGATCATGCATTCCTGCGGGGAGCAGTCCAGCGCCGCGGTCGCAGTCGGGACGTCGCTGGGTGCCTCGCCCCGGATACCGAACGCCTCGAGCGCCCGGACACCGCGTCGGACGAGATCACCGACAGCAGCCTGGATCAGCGTCGCACCGAGACCGTGCTCGTCGCCGATCGGTTCGAGCCGCATCGTGGTGAGCAGCACCGCGTCGGCGCTGACGGGGGAGGTGGGAAACAGGTCGGCACGCGGAACCATGCTCGGCGGCGCGTACAGCGCGCATCCGGCCGGCTTGTCGTCGACCATCGCCACCTGACCGCACGATCCCCACTGGAGCATGACCATCGACAGCCACGCTTCCTTCTCGAACTCGGGATCGTAGAAGTTGCCGGTCTCGCGCGCCGCGCGGACCGCGGCGGGATCGGTCTCCCAGAAGACGCATCGCCGGGCATGTGAGGACAGTTTGTCGAGACCGTCCAGGGTGAGAGACGTGACGCTAGTCGACACCGTGTACGCCAGCCTCCATGCCCCCAGCCTCCAGACCACTCGGGGAGGTTCACCCGCCTCGACGGAACTATCCCCTCCAGAATAGGGGATAGTTCCGTCGGCGGCGCGGCAGTCGGACTTGCCCCGCGCGCCCGTCCCGCGGCCCGGGCGCGACACTGCCGTGTCCGGTTCCCGACCGGGCACCACGACCGGTTATGTCACTGTGACGTATTACCCGGGGCGCCGGGGCGATGTCAGCTACCCGCCTGCTGCTCCATCATCTTCACGATGCGCTCGAGGTCGTCCACCGAACCGAACTCCACGGTGATCTTGCCCTTGCGCTTGCCGAGGCTCACGGTGACGCGGGTATCGAACGAATTCGACAGCCGCTCGGCGACATCCTGCAGGCCCGGCATCTGGATCGGCTTGCGCTTCACCGGCGGGGTAGGGGAGGGGCCCTCACGGTTGGCGAGCATGACCGCTTCCTCGGTGGCGCGGACCGACATGCCCTCGGCGACGATGCGTGCCGCGAGCACCTCCTGAGCGTCGGCGCCGGCCTCGAGCGACAGCAGCGCCCGTGCGTGCCCCGCGGACAGGACGCCCGCCGCGACCCGCCGCTGCACCGGAATCGGCAACTTGAGGAGTCGGATCATGTTGGTCACAACCGGACGCGAACGTCCGATCCGGGACGCCAACTCCTCGTGGGTGACCTCGAACTCCTCGAGGAGTTGCTGGTACGCGGCTGCCTCTTCGAGCGGATTGAGCTGCACCCGATGGATGTTCTCCAGCAGCGCGTCACGAAGCATGGAGTCGTCGGTGGTCTCGCGGACGATCGCGGGGATCGTCTCGAGCCCGGCGAGCTGGCTGGCCCGCCACCGACGCTCGCCCATGACGAGCTGGTACTGCTCCGGTCCGATCCGGCGCACCACGATCGGCTGCATGAGACCGAACTCGCGGATCGAGTGCACCAGCTCGCCGAGCGCCTCCTCGTCGAAGACGCTGCGCGGCTGCTTGGGGTTGGGCTGGATCTGCAGCGGCGGGATCTCGTGGTACACCGCCCCGGTGGGGGAGAGGGGCTCGCCGTCGGTACGGACGGCGGGCGCCGGCGTGGGCGCGGTGGCCACCACGTCGTCGGACGACGCCGCCTTCGCCGCGGTCTTCGACGCCGCCTTCGCGGGTGCCTTGGCCGGCGCTTTCTTGGCGGGCTTCGACGCCTTCGCCGGCGCCTCCGTCTCCACCGCGGGGTCTGCTGCGGTCTCGACCGCTGCGGCGTCGGTGGTCGGGGCGGAGGTGCCGATGATGACGTCCGCGGCGGCGGTCCCGAGGCCCGGCCCGCCGCCCGCGGGCCCGGTGGGGATCAGTGCGGCCAGCCCGCGTCCGAGGCCGCCCTTGCGTGTCTGCGCCATCTCACTGCTCCTGAGTGTTGGTGGACATGCTGCGCGCCGCGAGTTCGCGGCCGGCGTCGAGGTAGCTCATGGCGCCCCGGGATCCGGGGTCGTAGTCGAGGACTGTCATGCCGTAGCCGGGGGCCTCCGAGACCTTGACGCTGCGCGGGATGACCGCCCGCAGCACCACGTCACCGAAGTGCTTGCGCACCTCCTCGGCAACCTGGTCGGCCAGCTTGGTTCGGGCGTCGTACATCGTCAGCAGGACGGTCGACACGTGCAGATCGGGGTTGAGATGCGCCTGGACGAGCTCGATGTTGCGGAGCAACTGCCCGACACCCTCGAGGGCGTAGTACTCGCACTGGATCGGGATCAGCACCTCCTTCGCGGCGACCATCGCGTTGACCGTCAGCAGTCCGAGGGACGGTGGGCAGTCGATGAGGATGAAGTCGAAGTCGAGGTCGGCCAGCGCCTTCTCCGACAGCGCGTTCTTGAGCCGGTTCTCGCGCGCCACCATCGAGACGAGTTCGATCTCGGCGCCGGCCAGGTCGATGGTCGCGGGGATGCAGTAGAGGCGCTCGTTGTGCGGGCTCTGCTGGATCGCCTCCTTCGCCGTCACCTCACCGAGGAGCAGTTCGTAGCTCGACGGCGTCCCCGACGTGTGCGGGACGCCGAGCGCGGTACTCGCGTTGCCCTGGGGGTCGAGGTCGACGACGAGGACGGTGAGTCCCTGGATCGCCAGCGCGGACGCGAGATTGACGGTGGACGTCGTCTTGCCGACACCGCCCTTCTGATTGGCGATAGTGAAGACGCGACGTTCGGGTGGTCGAGGCAGGCTCACCGACCCCGGGTGGAGCACCTGGCTGGCTCGCTGCGCGGCTGCCCCGATCGGCGTGTCCGCGAGCGAGATCCCGGAATAGGGGGAGTGGGCATAACCGTCTCCGCTGCCGCCGTTCGGCGCGTCGGACGACGTTGAGGTTTCACGTGAAACTGTTTCCCGTGAAACGGCGGACTCCGATCCAGCCGACATCTACTGCTCCTTCACTTGATGACCACTCATGCGGTAATTCTCAACCCTCGAGCCCTCGAAAGCCCGCAACTCAGCGGTGCCGACGACCGTGTTGGGCAACACGCTCCGCGCTCACCACGATCGTCGGCACCGGCAGTGCCTCGACACCACACTCGACGACGTCCAGCTTGCCAGCCCCCAGTCGCGTGAGGGAAGCGCGGTCGCGGGAGATCTCCTCCGCTGCACTCGAACCCTTCAACGCCAACATCCGACCACCGACCCGCACCAACGGCAACGACCACCGCGCCAACTTCTCCAACGGCGCCACCGCCCGCGACGTCACCACATCCGCGCCGCCGACCTCCTTGACGACACCGGGTTCCTCGGCCCGTCCCCGCACGACCGTCACGTTGTCGAGTCCGATGTCGTCGACGATCTCCTGTAGGTACACCGACCGCCGCAGCAACGGCTCCACCAACGTCACCCGCACATCCGGACGCGCAATCGCCAACGGCACACCCGGCAACCCCGCACCCGAACCCACATCCACCACAGACTCGTTCGCCCCCACCAACTCACCCAACACACCACAATTGAGCACATGCCGCGACCACAACCGCGGCACCTCCCGCGGACCGATCAACCCCCGCACCACACCATCCGACGCCAACGACGCGTGATACGCCTCCGCCAACGGCGCCCGCTCACCGAACACCCGAGCCACCGCACCAACCACATCCCACTGCTCATCAACCAGTTCCACGTGAAACATCCTCCCCAACCCACCACCACACAACAAACCCGGGCAGGCGTTGCCGCGCGGGACGAGCTCGTCGCGCGCGTCGCCCGGTTCGGTGGGGGAGTGTCCGACAGGCTGTTTCACGTGGAACACCACCCGGCCATACGGGGACCGTTTCACGTGAAACGGCCACCCCTCGACGCCCCTCGGACGTCTGTCGGCGCTCGATCACGACCCCTTCGACGGTCACACCGACCGGAATGCGGAACCGTTTGTCACAGTGACGAAATCGCCCGGTACCCCGGGGTGGGTGTACGACGCGGGCGCTCGGCCAAACCTGCTTGATCTCGCTATTTCCTTGCCGTACAACATGATTCACGTGAAACAAGGCGGCCCGCCCGAAACGGCCCGCGCGGGCCCGGGTCGTCGCGCTTCGGTCGGCCGGAAAGCGCACTTTCGACGAGCCGGCGACAAGAACCCCTCCGGAGCGGAGATGAAAGCGGAGGAGGACCGCGGCGGCAGCTCCACGTGGGACTCATTTGCCGGCGGTCCGGATGCCGCCACTGCGAGAGTCCGCGAACCGTACCCCGCCGGACTACGCTCGCGTGCCGCACTAGTCCATGGAGTCGGCGCCCCCGATCCGACGACGCGTCGTGCCCGCCAGCTCAGGACCACCCGGCCGCGTCATGCTCGTACACGACACGAGTGCCGATCGAATCGACGCGGCACAGGTGCGGTCCGAGCAACACGACGGGGAGACTCGGGGGCGGCGGACCACCTGCACGACTCGACGCGTCTCACGAAGGTGCACCAGGGACGGGTTGCACGCCCCGGGTGTCGACGGCCCTCGGCATCACGCCCCTCGGCATCGTCGTGCACGCCCTGTCTTCGCGGCGCCCCCACCACTTGGCTCTACTCGCCTCCAGGGTCGCGGGCGGCACCGTCCCGACGCCTTCGATCCGGGACCGTCGTGACCGGTACGGGGGAGGGGAGGATCATCACGTTGATTCACGTGAAACACGTCGGACGTCGCATCGGTCGCCACGCCGACGCGACATGCGCAGGCCTCAACGCCCCACTTGGCTGTCACAGTGACGAAACACCGGGAGGTTCATGGACAGTCAGGCGACGCTGCCGGTCCACCCGGTACGTCCGTGCGGACTTATCCCTGTCGCACAACATGATTCAGGTTTACGGCGAATGGATTCTCCGAATCAACTCCCAGAAACCGCCCGACCCGTACTGTTCCCTTCGAACCGGGCAACTCGAGGGGGCAGACGCCATGACAGTCACACAGCAACCACGCAGATGGCGGACGGCGATCGCCGCAGCACTTACGCTCGTCGCATCCGTCGTCACCGTCGGGATGTCTCCCGCGGCGGCGAGCGCGCGAGAGCCGTACCCGGTGCCCTACTTCCTCTTCGTACAGGACGAGTTCACCAACCCCGGCGGATCCGCGGCAGGATCCAACGACTGGTCGTGCAAGCCGACCGCGGAACACCCGAACCCCGTGGTGCTCGTCCACGGCACTGCCGGCAATCGACTCAACAACTGGACCACGTTTGCACCGCTGCTCGCCAACGAGGGCTACTGCGTCTTCGCGCCGACCTTCGGCAACTACGCAGACCAGCCGTACCCGATCAGCGCAATCGGGGGAATGCTCCGCGCGGAGGACAGCGCAGCCCAGATCGGCGCCTTCGTGGACGAGGTGCTCGCGGCGACCGGCGCGGAACGCGTGGACATCCTGGGTGTCTCACAGGGATCGGTCGTGCCCAACTACTTCGTCAAGTACCTCGGTGGCGCAGCCAAGGTCGACAAGTACATCTCGCTCGGTCCGGCGTGGAACGGCAGTGCCCTCACCGGGCCCGACGGCGGCGCAACGCTCCTCGCGCTCGGCACCGACGATGCCCGTGGCGTGCTGCCGTTCTGCCAGGCGTGTGTCCAGTTCCTGCCCGCATCGCAGTTCATCGCGAAACTGCACGAGGGCGGCCTGTACGCGCCGGAAGTCACCTACACCAACATCATGACCCGTTACGACGAGGGCATCTGGCCGTACACCAGTGGCTACGTGGAGGGCCCCAACGCGACGAACATCGTGGTCCAGGACGGATGTTCGCAGGACTACTCGGACCATATCGCGCTCTTGGCCTCCCGCGTCACAGCCGGCCATGTGCTCAACGCACTGGATCCGGACCATCCCCGGCCCGTGCCGTGCGTGTTCGTCGCGCCGTTCGTGGGTGGTTGACCGCGTCACGACCGAATCGGCGGTGGGGGAGGGGTCGGGGCGCTGCGGACTCAGCGGCGCTGGCCGCGATGACGATGGTGCGCAACGCGTTCGGCACTCACCACGATCGTCGGCACCGGCAGCACATTGCCACCGCACTCGAGCACTTCGAGTTTCCCGGCGCCGAGTCGGGTCAGCGCCGCGCGGTCGCGGGCGATCTCCTCCGCCGCACTCGAACCCTTCAACGCCAACATCCGACCACCGACCCGCACCAACGGCAACGACCACCGCGCCAACTTCTCCAACGGCGCCACCGCCCGCGACGTCACCACATCCGCACCGCCGACCTCCTTGACGACACCTTCCTGTTCCGCGCGGCCGCGGACCACGGTCACGTTCGACAGCCCCACCGAGTCCACGAATTCCTGTAGGTACACCGACCGCCGCAGCAACGGCTCCACCAACGTCACCCGCACATCCGGACGCGCAATCGCCAACGGCACACCCGGCAACCCCGCACCCGAACCCACATCCACCACAGACTCGTTCG
>NZ_JARBSW010000001.1:0-232719 GCF_037287305.1 Prescottella sp. D32 | reverse complement strand
ACGCGTGATACGCCTCCGCCAACGGCGCCCGCTCACCGAACACCCGAGCCACCGCACCAACCACATCCCACTGCTCATCAACCAGTTCCACGTGAAACATCCTCCCCAACCCACCACCACACAACAAGAGAAAGGGCCGCGACTCCCCGGGGGAGTCGCGGCCCTTCCACGATTTTCGGGCGAGCCCGCTACGTCAGTCCTTGATAACGACGACGCGGCGGTTGGGCTCGGCGCCCTCGCTCTCGCTCGACACGCCGGCAACCTTCGCCACCGCATCGTGGACGATCTTGCGCTCGAACGGCGTCATCGGCGCCAGCGACTCACGCTCACCCGACTCCAGCACGCGCTCGGCGGCCTCCTTGCCCAGAGCGGAGAGCTCCGCACGACGACCGGCACGCCAGCCGGCGACGTCGAGCATCAGCCGGCTCCGGACGCCCGTGGACTGCTGTACCGCGAGGCGCGTCAGCTCCTGCAACGCGTCGAGAACCTCGCCCTTGCGGCCGACGAGCTTGGCCAGATCGTCACCGCCGTCGATGCTCACGACCGCCCGGTCGCCCTCGACGTCCAGGTCGATGTCGCCGTCGTAGTCGAGCACGTCGAGCAGCTGCTCGAGGTAGTCACCGGCGATCTCGCCTTCCTCGATGAGGTCGTCCTCGCCGTCGGTGGCCACATCAGGAGTCTCGACTACCACGTCCGTGTTCTCCCTGTCCTCACCCTCCCGGGCAATGTCCTGCTCACTGGTCATCGTCGATCTCTTTCTCGAGGTCAGCGCCGCTTGCGCTTGTTGCTCTTGGGACGGTTCGCGGCGGGCCGGGGTTTCGGCTTGGGCCGGTTACCGGCCGCACCTCCGCCCGAGCCCGAACTGCTCTCCGTGTCGTCCGTCGAGCCGGCATCCTCGGACTCCGCGTCTACGACGGGGGAGGACTGCTGCGCGGACGCCTTCTTCTTGTCGACCTTGGGGCGCGCTCCCGGCTTGGGGGCGTTGTCGGCCCGACGCTCGATCACGGCCTGCTTCTTCGCTGCTTCCTCCGCGTCGATGCGGCGGAAGACGATGTGCTGCTGCGCGTACGTCCAGATGTTGTTCGAGACCCAGTACAGGAGGATCGCGATCATCAGGAACGGGCCACCGACGAGCACGCCGAGCGGGAACACCCACAGCGCGAGCTTGTTCATGATCGCCGACTGCGGGTTGGCGGCGGCGGCCGCGCTCTGGCGGGCGACCGAGGCACGCGAGTTGAAGTGGGTCGCGACGGACGCGATGACCATGAGCGGGATCGCCACGGCCGCGATGTTCAGGACCGTCGGGACCGTGCCGTACAGACCGAACGCCTCGAGCTGTGCCTGCGGGGTGGTGATCGCAGCCGAGATCGGGGCACCGAACAGACGGGCACTCAGGAAGGACTGGACGTCGTCCGGGCTGAACGCGTAGTTGCCGATGGCGGCGTTCTGCTCCGGCGTCATGCCCAGCTGTCCCATACCGGTGCCGGTCCGGTTGAACGAACGCAGCACGTGGAACAGGCCGATGAACACGGGCGCCTGGAGCAGCACGGGCAGACAGCCCATCACGGGGTTGAAGCCGTGCTCCTTCTGGAGCTTCTGCATCTCCAGCGCCATGCGCTGGCGGTCCTTGGAGTACTTCTTCTGCAGCGCCTTGATCTGCGGCTGCAACTCCTGCATCTGCCGGGTGGTGCGCACCTGCTTCACGAACGGCTTGTACAGAATGGCACGCAGCGTGAAGACGAGGAACATGACGGCCAGCGCCCAGGCGAAGCCGTTGTCCGGGCCGAGTACGGCGCCGAACACCTTGTGCCAGACCCAAAGGATCCAAGACACCGGATAGTAGATGAAGTCGAGCACGACTCTAAGCACTCCTCTGTTCGTCCACGTTCACCACGCCGTGGAGTTGGGCAAGTTCCGGGCGAGCGGGACGCGTCATTCCTGGCTCACATGGTGGAGGTGCCGTCCGCGTCGTTCCGGGACGGGATCCCACCCACCAGGGTGCCAGGGCGCGCACTTCGCGAGCCGCACGACAGTCAGTGCCGAGCCTTTGATCGCACCGTGGGTCCGCATCGCGTCGACCGCGTACTCGCTGCAGGTCGGCGTGAACCGACAGGTCGGCAGGCGGAGTGGGGACACGTACGTCCGGTACAGCTCGATGAGGAAGATCAGGACTCGCGCGGGGAAACTTCGCAGCGTAGTCCACACAGTGCCGAGAAACGACGACGAGCGCGGACCGGGCTCGGTCCGCGCCTCATCGTGTTCGCTGCTCATGCCGGCTTGCCTTCGTCAGCCAGCAGATCCATCCGTCGCAGGACCGATCGCAGCTGTTTGTCGAGTTCCCGGGAAGTTGCGGTCGCCGATCCCGGCAACGCGCGAATCACCACGTCGGTGTCGACGGGGAGAGTGTCGACCAAGCCGGCGCAGATATGACGAAACCGGCGGGCGACTCGATGACGAATCACCGCCGGTCCGACAGCCTTGCTCACGACGAGCCCGAAACGGGGCCCATCGATGCTCACCAGGGTGTCGGTCGCACCACGCTCGCGAGCGTGGACGACCAGATCCCGTCTACCCATACGACGTCCGCCTCGCACCGTCGCGGAGAAATCCGCGCGGCGACGCAGGCGGTACGGCTCAGGTAACACCCCGAGCTCCTGACGTCAGGATCGAATCAGGCGGTGAGCTCGGCGCGGCCCTTACGGCGACGCGCCGAAACGATTGCACGACCCGCACGGGTCCGCATACGAAGACGGAAGCCGTGAACGCGCGCGCGGCGGCGATTGTTCGGCTGGAACGTCCGCTTGCCCTTGGCCACGGTCAACACTCCTCGAAGATCGGTGACGCCGGACGGCGTCGGTCTAACATTTCACTGGAAATCGGGGGGCCACTCGCGGCATCCGGGGCACCGACCTGCGGTCAGCGCGCATCCTTCACCATCGGGTGACTGTTCGAGGGTACTGACCACCGGAGTCGAGGTCAAACCGGGGTCGGCGCCGGCTTGCGCGATTGGAGGTCGGTGTGAGATTCGGGCGCCCGAATTTTTCGAATCGCAGTGAACCGACCTATCGGTTGTTACCGTCCGTGAATGGCCTTGTCGACCTGCGCGCACGTCTCGAGAAGTGGACCGCGCCGGCTGCGTGATCGCACCGCACTCGAGAAGCAGGACTGTAAGACAACTAACACCCCCGCCCGCGGCCCGGGTCCGGACCCGCGCAGGTAGGCGCGTCACCCCTCCGGAAACCATTCCACCTGGTGAGAGCCTCGAGGGCTCGGCGTGAGTGAACATCCCGAGCCGCCGAGCCCACACTCGAGCGTTGTCCACATCTGTGGATAATTGTGTGGAAACAGTGATCAGGTGGCATATTCGTTGCCCAGCAGTTCAGGGGTTCAGCCTCACCCGGGGGAGCTCAACAGACAACCACGGCAACCTGCCGAGCAGACCCGCAGACGGGGAGGACACAGAGTGAACGACGATCCGAACGCCTTGGCGAATGTCTGGCGCGACGTCGTCGCCGAACTGACCTCCGACGCATCCGACAGCCCCAAGCTGACGAAAGCGCAGAAGGCCTGGCTCGCCCTCGTTCGACCGCTGACCTATGCGCAGGGCTTCGCGCTGCTGTCGGTCCCGTCGCCTCTCGCTCAGGAAGCGATCGAACGCGACCTGCGGGAGCCGATACTGCGGGCCCTCAACCGTCATCTCGGCCAGAAGGTCGAGGGGCTCGGGGTTCGGATCGCCGCACCGTCCGAGGATCGTGGCGAGGACTCCGGCGACGCCGCGCCTGCGGACGAGACCGACCGCGGAGCCGCACTCGACTTCGCGGACTCGAGTTACCCCGACGGGGCGTCCGCACGCCGCAGGCACCTCACGATGAGCGAGTCCGTGGCCGTCGACCTGGCCGAACACGAGGAAGTCGACGACGATCGGGAGGCGCTCGCGAGCGTCCACGAGTCGTGGCCGTCGTACTTCACGAAGCCGCCGACCGGTCCCTCGACGAGCGCGACCGGCGGCAACAGCCTGAACGCGAAGTACACGTTCGACACGTTCGTCATCGGCGCGTCCAACCGGTTCGCCCACGCAGCCGCGGTCGCGATCGCGGAGGCCCCTGCCCGCGCCTACAACCCGCTGTTCATCTGGGGTGCCTCCGGCCTCGGCAAGACACATCTCCTGCACGCCGCCGGCCACTACGCCCAGCGCCTGTTCCCGGGACTGCGGGTGAAGTACGTCTCCACCGAGGAGTTCACGAACGACTTCATCAACAGTCTTCGTGACGACCGCAAGGTCGCCTTCAAGCGGCGGTACCGCGAGACCGACATCCTGCTGGTCGACGACATCCAGTTCATCGAGGGCAAGGAAGGTATCCAGGAAGAGTTCTTCCACACCTTCAACACCCTGCACAACGCGAACAAGCAGATCGTGGTGTCGTCGGACCGTCCGCCCAAGCAGTTGGCGACGCTCGAGGAGCGGCTGCGGACGCGGTTCGAGTGGGGGCTGATCACCGACGTCCAGCCGCCCGAACTGGAGACGCGGATCGCCATCCTGTCGAAGAAGGCGCGGATGGATCGGTTGGACGTCCCGCACGACGTCCTCGAGTTGATCGCCAGCCGCATCGAACGCAACATCCGCGAACTTGAGGGTGCGCTGATCCGGGTGACGGCGTTCGCGTCGCTGAACCGCCAGGCGCTCGACCTCAAGCTCGCCGAGGTGGTGCTGCGGGACCTGATGCCCGATTCGGCAGCGCTCGAGATCAACGCGGCGACCATCATGGCCGTCACCGCGGAGTACTTCAACACCTCGATCGACGACCTGTGCGGCCCCGGCAAGGCCCGGCCGCTGGCGCAGGCCCGTCAGATCGCGATGTACCTGTGCCGCGAGCTGACGGACCTGTCGCTGCCCAAGATCGGGCAGACGTTCGGCCGCGACCACACCACGGTCATGTACGCGGACAAGAAGATCCGCAAGGAGATGACCGAGCGCCGCAAGGTGTACGACCAGGTCCAGGAGCTCACCGCCCGGATCAAGCAGCGCTCCAAGAGTTGACGGCCGGTCGCCCCGCACACCCCGCGTCCGCACGGTTCACGCCGTGCGGACGTCGTGTTTCCAGGGGTGACTCGAGACACGAAACCCAAAGGATTAACACCTGTGGATAGGTATGTGTATAAGGTGTAATCGCTGTGGAGAACCGTGGGACAGTTCCGGACATCCTCGAGGTGTCCACAACGTCCCTCGATTCATCCTCGAGTACGTCCTCGAGAAGTCCCCACGCCTCGAGGAAGCCGGACCTGGGGCTTCGAGCGTTCATCCACAGATTCCACAGTGCCTATTACTGTGATTGAAGTCTTCTCGAGAGAAGTTCTTCTAAAACAGGACCTGTGAACATCTCGGCCCAGGCCTCCTGTTCACACCCCGCCTCGAGGTGTCTCGAGACGCGTTCGTCCGCTTTCCAACATGGCGTCCGAACGCTTACGGTGTCCCCTGTCCGCTGTGTCAGACTGCTAGCGCAGCCGTGTGCACTGCGGCCGCCGACCGTCCGCGCCTACCGAGAGGAACACCCGAGCGATGGAGCTTGGAAGTATGAAGTTTCGCGTTGCTCGGGAGGACTTCGCCGACTCCGTCGCCTGGGTCGCGCGCAGCCTGCCGTCCCGGCCGCCCGTCCCCGTCCTCGGCGGTGTGCTGCTGGGTGCGGACGAGCAGGGACTGACGGTCTCCGGCTTCGACTACGAGGTCTCTGCCCAGGTTCGGGTCTCCGCGGAGGTCACGACCACCGGCCAGGTCCTGGTGTCCGGCAAGCTGCTCGCCGACATCACCCGCGCGCTGCCCAACAAGCCGGTCGACGTCACCGTGGACGGCACCCGGGTGCTCATCGCCTGCGGTAGCGCCAAGTTCTCCCTGCCCACGATGCCGGTCGAGGACTACCCGCAGTTGCCGACGCTGCCGCAGCAGACCGGTTCACTGCCGGTGGACCTGTTCTCCGAGGCCGTCAGCCAGGTCGCCGTCGCTGCCGGCAAGGACGACACCCTGCCGATGCTCACCGGCATCCGCGTCGAGATCGAGGGCACCGACGTCGTCCTCGCGGCCACCGACCGATTCCGCCTCGCGGTCCGCAAGCTCGAGTGGATGCCCACCGCCGGCGACGTCACGGCCGCGGTGCTGGTGCCGGCCCGCACGCTGTCGGAGTCCGCGAAGACCCTCGGCGGCAACACCCTGTCCCCGGTCGAGCTGGCGCTCGGCGCCGGTGCGTCGGTCGGCACCGAGGGCATGCTCGGCATCGTCGCCGACGGCCGTCGCACCACCACCCGCCTGCTCGACGCCGAGTTCCCCAAGTTCCGTCAGCTGCTGCCGGCCGAGCACACCGCGATGGCCACGGTGACGGTCGCCCCGCTGGTCGACGCGATCAAGCGTGTGGCTCTCGTCGCCGAGCGCGGTGCCCAGGTGCGGCTCGAGTTCAACAGCGAGGGTCTGGTCCTGTCCGCGGGCGGCGACGACGCCGGTCGGGCCGAGGAGGCGCTCGAGGCCGATTTCCAGGGCGAGCCGCTGGTCATCGCGTTCAACCCCGGCTACCTCATCGACGGTCTCAACTCGCTGCACTCCGAGCGCGTCACCTTCGGCTTCACCACCCCGAGCCGTCCCGCGGTGCTGCGTCCGGCCGGCGAGGAAGAGCTCGAGCGCGGCGAGTCCGGGACCTTCGCGGCCCCCGAGAGCGACTACATCTACCTGCTGATGCCGGTGCGGCTCCCCGGCTGATCCACGCCCGCGGCCGGCGCCTTCGGGAAACGGAGCCCAGCTCGAATCACCAACTAGCGGAGGGACATCCCAGGATGCAGCTCGGACTGGTCGGACTCGGCAAGATGGGTTTCAACATGCGCACCCGGCTGCGCGAACGCGGCCACGAGGTGGTGGGCTTCGATCCGCGGCCCGAGGTCACCGACGTGCCCTCCCTCGCGAACCTGGCGACTGCGCTCACGGCGCCCCGGGTGGTGTGGGTCATGGTGCCGGCGGGTGAGATCACCCGCAGCACGATCAGCGAGCTGGCGTCCGTGCTCGAGCCCGGTGACCTGGTGATCGACGGTGGCAATTCCCGCTACACGGACGACCGCGGCCACGCCGACCTCCTCGGCGGCCGGGGCATCGGCTACCTCGATTGCGGTGTCTCCGGAGGCATCTGGGGTCTCACGGAGGGTTACGGACTGATGGTGGGCGGCGCGGAGGCCGACGTCGCGCGGGCGATGCCGATCTTCGACGCCCTGCGTCCCGAGGGCGAGCGTGCCGGCGGATTCGTGCACGCCGGACCGGTCGGCGCCGGACATTACGCCAAGATGGTGCACAACGGTGTCGAATACGGGCTGATGCAGGCGTACGCCGAGGGCTACGAACTGCTCGAGGCCGAGCACCTCGTCACCGACGTGCAGGGCGTCCTGCAGGCGTGGACGCACGGCACCGTGGTGCGCTCGTGGCTGCTCGAGCTGTTGGCGAAGGCGCTCGCCGAGGATCCGGAATTCGCCGAGATCTCCGGTTACACCGAGGATTCCGGCGAGGGCCGGTGGACGGTGCAGGAAGCACTGGACCACGCGGTGCCCGCCCCGGTGATCTCCGCTGCCCTGTTCGCGCGGTTCGCCTCGCGTCAGGCCGATTCACCCGCGATGAAGGCCGTTTCGGCACTGCGCAACCAGTTCGGCGGGCACGCCGTCCGGCCGGCCGGGCAATCCGGCGTCGTCCCGCCGTCCGGACAGTCGGGAACCTAGTGTTCGTCCGCAAGTTCTCCCTCCGCGACTTCCGCTCGTGGGACGCCGTCACCGTCGATCTCGAGCCCGGGTGCACCGTCTTCGTTGGACGCAACGGCCACGGCAAGACCAATCTGCTCGAAGCCCTCGGCTATCTGTCGACGTTGTCGTCGCACCGGGTCTCCAGCGATGCGCCGCTGATCCGGGCGGGCGCCCCGCAGGCCTACGCGGGCGCGCTGATCGCCAACCACGGGCGCGAACTGGGCATCGACATCGAGATCAACGACGGAAGGGCCAACCGCGCCAGGATCAACCAGTCCCCGGCGCGGCGGCCGCGGGAGATCGTCGGGATCCTGCAGACCGTGTTGTTCGCACCCGAGGACCTGTCGCTGGTGCGGGGGGACCCCGGAGACCGGCGGCGCTTCCTCGACGAACTGCTCACCGCACGGCGTCCGCGGATGGCCGGGGTCCGAGCCGACTACGACAAGGTGCTGCGGCAGCGCTCGGCGCTGCTCAAGACGGCAGGCGGAGCGCTCCGGCGCGGCGCCCGATCGTCGGATGGCGCGAGTGCTCTTGCCACCCTGGACATCTGGGACGGTCACCTGGCGGCACACGGGGCGCAACTGCTCGCGTCGCGGCTGCGGTTGGTGCACGACCTGGCGCCGCACCTGGTGGCCTCCTACCGGTCGCTGGCGCCGGAGTCACGTCCGGCGTCGGTGCGTTACAAGAGCAGCCTCGGAACCTCGCTACCGCCCGAATTGCTCGACCCGACAAGGGAACCCGATCCCGACGACGTCGAGTTGCTGGAAGTGAGCTTCCTGAACGAGCTGTCGGAGATGCGGCAGCGCGAGATCGAACGCGGAGTGTGCCTGGTGGGCCCGCACCGCGACGACCTGGAACTGATCCTCGGCGATCAGCCCGCGAAAGGCTTTGCCAGTCACGGTGAATCGTGGTCGTTTGCGCTGTCGATGCGGTTGGGGGCGTTCTTCCTGCTGCGGGACGACGGCAGCGACCCGGTCCTGATGCTCGACGACGTGTTCGCCGAACTGGACCGCAAGCGCCGGGCCGCTCTCGCGGGCGTGGCGGCCCAGGCCGAACAGGTCCTCATCACCGCGGCGGTCGCCGAGGACGTGCCGGCCGAGCTGTCGGCGACGCGCTTCGGCGTCGAGGCGCACGACACCGAGCGGGGGCGGCTCTCGCAGCTCACCGCTCTCGGCCGGATCAGCACGACGGGAGGAGACCGATGACCGGCGAACAGTCCGAGTCGCAGCCGGAGCCCGAACTCAAGGGCGTCGACCTCGCCCGGCGGGCGCTCGAGGAGGCCCGCGCGGCGGCGAAGGCGAACGGCAAGGCGGTGGGACAGGGGCGGAAGTCTCCGCGCGGCGGGGTCCGCGCGCTGCGGTCGCGTCGGCGTTCCTGGTCCGGTGCCGGACCGGACGACCGGGACCCGCAGCCGTTCGGTGCCCTGGTGAGCGCGGTGTCGAAGCAGCGCGGCTGGTCGACGCAGGTGTCGGAGGGCACGGTGCTGGGCCGCTGGGCCGATGTCGTCGGCCCGGACATCGCGTCGCACGCCGAGCCGACGGGGCTGCGGGACGGTGTGCTCAGCGTGTCGGCGGAGTCCACCGCGTGGGCGACGCAGCTGCGGATGATGCAGGCGCAGATCCTCGCGAAGATCGCGGCGGCGGTGGGGCACGGCGTCGTGAAGTCGCTGCGCATCACCGGCCCCACCGCGCCGAGCTGGCGCAAGGGCGAACGGCACATCTCGGGCCGGGGCCCGCGGGACACGTACGGCTGACCCCTGGATTTACCTATTACCGGGTGTTACATTTACGGCTACTTCGTCGAGTGAACTGGGTCACGACGCCGCCGGCTCGAGGCGGGTCCGGCCTACACGAGTAGCTGGAGCAGTCATGTCGGTCACCTCCACAGCGCGCCCCACCGGGATCGAACCGGATCACATCCTGTTGCAGGCCCGGGACGTCGAATTCGACTGGTCGGACCTGCCGATGCACTGGATGCCGGGCGATCCGTTCACCACGCACGTCCTCAACGTCCTGCACCTGTTGCTGCCCGCCGGGGAGGAGTGGTTCGTCGCCACCTACAAGGAGGCGCTGCCGCTGATCGAGGACGAGAAGCTGCGCGAGGACGTCGTCGGGTTCATCGGCCAGGAGGCGATGCACGCGGGCGCCCACACCGGCGTCCTCGAGCACTTGAAGTCCAACGGACTCGACCCCACGCCGTACACCGACCAGATGCACTGGGCGTTCCGAAAGTTGCTGGGTCCCAAGCCTCTCTCCGGTCGACGCGCGCAGAATCACCTGATCGAGCGGCTCGCGATCATCGCCGCCGTCGAGCACATCACCGCCTTCCTCGGCGACTGGGTCCTCAACGCCGACGGCCTCGACCGCGCCGGCATCCATCCGACCATGCTGGACCTGCTGCGCTGGCACGGCGCCGAGGAGGTGGAGCACCGCAGTGTCGCGTACGACGTCATGCGGTACTTCGACAAGCGCGAGTCGCGGCGGATCCGCACCCAGCTGATCGTGACGCCGATGATCGTGTGGCTGTGGGTGCGCGGCACCCGCTTCCTGATGCGCAACGATCCCGAACTGCGGAACTGGGCGCCCAGCCGGCGGCGTCCGCGCTACTCCGACTTCCGTGCCGCCGGCCAACGCGGAACCCTGCCCACTGCAATGGAATTGGGCAAGCGCATGTCGACGTACTTCCGGCGCGACTACCACCCCGGCAAGGAGGGGTCGACGGCGCAGGCGGTGGCGTACCTGGCCTCGTCGCCCGCGGCCCGGGCGGCGGCCCGGTGAGGCTGCCCCGCGTCCGCGACCTGGTCACGCGCCGGGAGGAACTGACGCGGCCGGCGCCCCCGGCCGATTTGCAGGGGCGCGACCGGCCCGATCGCGCGATGACGATCGTCGAGGCCGTCGCCGACAAGTACCTGCGGGTGCTCACGGCGTACGACTACGACCCGGTCGTCGCCGGTCACAACCCGGACACCGCGATGACCCTGATCGTCACCGAACGCACGATCGTCGCGGAGGACGAGAACGTCGCGGCGTTGACGTTCGCCGCGGTCGACGGCGGGGAACTGCCCGCGTGGCAGCCCGGGTGTCACCTCGACTTCCATCTGCCGTCCGGGCGCCGTCGCCAGTACTCGCTGTGCGGTGACCCCGCCGATCGGCGCCACTACCGGATCGCAGTGCGCTCCATACCGGACGGCGGCGGTGGCTCGATCGAGATGCACGGGCTGGCACCGGGCACCACCGTCACCGTCCGCGGTCCCCGCAACGGTTTCCCCTTCGTGCCCGCGGGCAGCGCGCTGTTCGTCGCCGGCGGCATCGGCATCACCCCGATCGTCGCGATGGTGCGCGCGGCCCGTGCCGCCGGAATGGATTGGCATTTCGTCTATTCCGGACGATCCCGGGAATCGATGCCGTTCCTGGACGAGATCGCGACGTGGGAAGCCGAACGGGTGTTCGTCCGGCCCGACGACGAGTTCGGCCTGCCCGGTGCCGCCGACCTGCTCGGCCGCGCGCCGGCCGGCGGCGCGGTGTACTGCTGCGGTCCCACTCCGATGCTCGACGCCGTCCGTACCGGCTTCGCCGACACCGACGCCGTCGCACTGCACTTCGAGCGGTTCGGGCCGCCGCCGGTGCTCGGCGGGGCACCGTTCGAGGTCCAGTTGGTGAGCACGGGCGAGGTGCTCTCGGTGCCCGCCGACGAGTCCGCGCTCGAGGTGATCCGGGAGCGGCAACCCGGCGTCGGGTACTCGTGCCGGCAGGGCTTCTGCGGTACCTGCAAGGTGCGGGTGCTGTCCGGCACACCGGACCACCGCGAGAACCGGCTCACACCCCAGGAACGGGAGGACCACATGCTGATCTGCGTCTCCCGGGCCGACGGTGGACGACTGATCCTCGATCTCTGAAAACGGTTGACCGGAAGGAACTTCCATGAGTGCGCACCCAGAACCTCGGATCGTCGCGCGCGACGACGTCCGGCTCGCGGTGTACGAGCAGGGCAACCCGGCCGGCGAGACCCTGGTGCTGGTGCACGGCTGGCCCGACACCCACGACCTGTGGCGGCACGTGATCCCGCACCTGGCGGACCGGTTCCGGATCGTCAGCTACGACACCCGCGGGGCGGGCGCCAGCACCTCCCCGGCCCCGGTGTCGGCCTACGCGCTGCCCGAACTGGCGCGCGACCTGTTCGCGGTGATCGACGCGGTCAGCCCCGACGTCCCGGTGCACGTGCTCGCGCACGACTGGGGCGCGGTGGAGACGTGGGAGGCGGTGTGTGAGCCCGGCGCGGGGGAGCGGATCGCGTCGTACACGTCGATCTCGGGACCGAACCTCGACCACCTCGGGGCGTGGATGCGGCGCCGGCTCGCGCAGCGACGTCCCGCCGGCCCGCTCGCCCAGGCGGTGGCGTCGGGCTACACGGTGCTGTTCCAGATCCCCGTCGTCGGCACGCTGCCGTTCCGTCTGGGGCTGTGGCGGATCTGGCCGACCTTCCTGAAGTTCTTCGACCGCCTGGACCCGGCGCTCGTGCAACCCGCGCCGACGTTGCGTGCGGACATGATCACCGGCCTCAAGCGCTACCGGGCCAACATCCGGCCGCGGCTGCGCAGCCCGCGCGAGCGCCGCACCGACGTCCCCGTCCAGCTGATCCTCAACCGGCGTGATCTCGCGGTCCGCCCGGTCGGGTACGAGGACACCGAACGGTGGGTTTCCGACCTGCGCCGCAGCGAGCTGCCCGCGGGGCACTGGTCACCGATCTCCCACGGCCGCGACGTCGCGCGGCTGACGGCGGCGTTCGTGGACGATCTCCGCGCCGGGACTGCACCGGAGGGTGAGGCGGCCGGTTCCGCGTAGGGTTTCACCCTTCCGGGGCCGAGAAAATTCGTCTGTGAGGCAATCAGGGCTGTGTTAGGTGCCTTGTATGTCGGTGCGGACACGTAAGATGGTCGGGTAACTAGCGGCGAATCTCGACACACCGCTCGCGGTGCCTCGTTGTGCGTGGTTGCCAGAACCAGGGCCACCCTCTTTCGAAGCGCTGTGTAGAGCCGTGTCGGCACAGTACGGAGAAGGAGAGCTACCCACCCGTGGCTGCCCAGAAGTCAGACAAGAGCAACACATACGGCGCTTCCTCCATCACCGTCCTCGAGGGACTGGAAGCTGTCCGCAAGCGTCCCGGTATGTACATCGGTTCCACCGGTGAACGCGGCCTGCACCACCTGATCTGGGAGGTCGTCGACAACTCGGTCGACGAGGCGATGGCCGGCTACGCGAGCAAGGTCGAGGTGACCATGCTCGAGGACGGTGGCATCCAGGTCGTCGACGACGGTCGTGGCATCCCGGTCGCGATGCACGCCTCGGGCGCCCCCACCGTCGAGGTCGTCATGACCCAGCTGCACGCGGGCGGCAAGTTCGACTCCGACGCCTACGCGGTGTCCGGCGGTCTGCACGGCGTCGGCATCTCCGTCGTCAACGCGCTGTCGACCAAGGTCGAGGTCGACATCAACGTCGACGGTTACCGCTGGTCGCAGACCTACGAGCACGCCAAGCCCGGTCCGCTCGTGCAGGGCGAGCCCACGACCGAGACCGGCACCACCGTCCGGTTCTGGGCGGATCCGGAGATCTTCGAGACCACCACCTACAACTTCGAGACGGTCGCGCGCCGCCTGCAGGAGATGGCGTTCCTCAACAAGGGCCTCACCATCACCCTCACGGACGAGCGAGTCGCCGAGGACGAGGTCACCGAAGACGTCGTCCCCGTCACGGCCGAGGCGCCCAAGACGGCCACCGAGACCGAGGAGGAGGCCGCGGCGCCGAAGGCCCCGAAGGTCAAGTCCCGCGTCTACCACTACCCGGGCGGCCTCGAGGACTACGTGCGGTTCATCAACCGCACCAAGCAGGCCATCCACAACTCGGTCGTCGGTTTCACCGCCAAGGGCACCGGCCACGAGCTCGAGATCGCGATGCAGTGGAACTCCGGCTACTCGGAGTCTGTGCACACCTTCGCCAACACCATCAACACCCACGAGGGCGGCACCCACGAGGAGGGCTTCCGCGCGGCGCTCACCTCGGTGGTGAAGAAGTACGCGAAGGACAAGAAGCTCGTCAAGGACAAGGATCCGGAACTCACCGGCGACGACATCCGCGAGGGCTTGGCCGCGATCATCTCCGTGAAGGTCGCCGAGCCGCAGTTCGAGGGCCAGACCAAGACCAAGCTCGGCAACACCGAGGTCAAGTCGTTCGTGCAGAAGGCCTGCAACGAGAACATCGCGCACTGGTTCGAGGCGAACCCCGCGGACGCCAAGACCATCGTCACCAAGGCGGTGTCGTCGGCGCAGGCCCGCACCGCGGCCCGCAAGGCCCGCGAACTGGTCCGCCGCAAGAGCGCCACCGACATCGGCGGCCTGCCCGGCAAGCTAGCCGACTGCCGCTCCAACGACCCGAGCAAGTGCGAGATCTACATCGTGGAGGGCGACTCCGCAGGTGGCTCGGCCAAGTCCGGCCGCGACTCGATGTACCAGGCGATCCTGCCGCTACGCGGCAAGATCATCAACGTCGAGAAGGCCCGCATCGACCGCGTCCTCAAGAACGCCGAGGTCCAGTCGATCATCACCGCGTTCGGCACCGGCATCCACGACGAGTTCGACATCAGCAAGCTGCGCTACCACAAGATCGTGCTGATGGCCGACGCCGACGTCGACGGCCAGCACATCGCGACGCTGCTGCTCACGCTGCTGTTCCGGTTCATGCGTCCGCTCGTCGAGCAGGGTCACGTGTACCTGGCGCAGCCGCCGCTCTACAAGCTCAAGTGGCAGAAGGGCGCGGCCCCCGACTTCGCGTACTCCGACCGTGAGCGTGACGGTCTGCTCGAGGCCGGCCTGGCCGCGGGCAAGAAGATCAACAAGGACGACGGCATCCAGCGTTACAAGGGTCTGGGCGAGATGAACGCAAAGGAGCTGTGGGAGACCACCATGGATCCGAGCGTGCGTGTCCTGCGTCAGGTCACCCTCGACGACGCGGCCGCGGCGGACGAGCTGTTCAGCGTGCTCATGGGCGAGGACGTCGAGGCGCGCCGCAGCTTCATCACCCGCAACGCCAAGGACGTCCGCTTCCTCGACGTGTAGGCACCTGCGGCGCCTGTGCGCCTTTCCGGTGGTGGGGACTACCGAAAAGGCGCACGGGCCGCGGAGCGGCCTAATACTTTTCACCAGAAAGTGAGCTCATGACCGACACGACGTTGCCCCCCGAGGAACCGTCGCACGACCGGATCGAACCTGTCGATATCCAGCAGGAGATGCAGTCCAGCTACATCGATTACGCGATGAGCGTGATCGTGGGCCGCGCGCTGCCCGACGTGCGCGACGGCCTCAAGCCTGTGCACCGCCGCGTGCTGTACGCGATGTACGACAACGGTTACCGTCCGGACCGCGGCTACGTGAAGTCCGCGCGCCCGGTCGCCGACACCATGGGTAATTACCACCCGCACGGCGACAGCTCCATCTACGACACCCTCGTGCGCATGGCGCAGCCGTGGTCGCTGCGCTACCCGCTCGTCGACGGCCAGGGCAACTTCGGTTCCCGCGGCAACGACGGCGCGGCCGCGATGCGTTACACCGAGTGCCGGATGACGCCGCTGGCCATGGAGATGGTCCGCGAGATCGACCACGACACAGTCGATTTCGTCCCGAACTACGACGGCAAGACGCAGGAGCCGACGGTCCTGCCGAGCCGGATCCCGAACCTGCTCGTCAACGGTTCCGGCGGCATCGCCGTCGGTATGGCCACCAACATCCCGCCGCACAACCTGCGCGAGGTCGCCGAGGCCATCTACTGGGCGCTCGACAACCACGAGGCCGACGAGGAAGCCACCCTCGAGGCCGTCATGGAACGGGTCAAGGGACCGGACTTCCCGACCTCCGGCCTCATCGTCGGCGGCCAGGGCATCCAGGACGCCTACCGCACCGGACGCGGGTCGATCCGTATGCGCGGTGTCGTCGAGATCGAGGAGTCCGATCGCGGCTCCACCCAGATCGTCATCACCGAGCTGCCGTACCAGGTCAACCCGGACAACCTGATCACCTCGATCGCCGAGCAGGTGCGCGACGGCAAGATCGCCGGCATCTCCAAGATCGAGGACCAGTCGTCCGACCGCGTGGGCATGCGCATCGTCGTCGTCATCAAGCGTGACGCCGTCGCGAAGGTCGTGCTCAACAACCTCTACAAGCACTCGCAGCTGCAGACCAGCTTCGGCGCGAACATGCTGTCGATCGTCGACGGCGTCCCGCGCACCCTGCGTCT
This sequence comes from Prescottella sp. D32, assembly GCF_037287305.1. Taxonomy (NCBI): domain Bacteria; kingdom Bacillati; phylum Actinomycetota; class Actinomycetes; order Mycobacteriales; family Nocardiaceae; genus Rhodococcus; species Prescottella sp. D32. Next base: position 216,676 of record NZ_JARBSW010000001.1, on the reverse strand, counting down.
GGACCAGATGATCCGCTACTACGTGGCGCATCAGCTCGAGGTCATCATCCGGCGCACCCGGTACCTGCTGCGTAAGGCCGAGGAGCGGGCCCACATCCTGCGCGGCCTGGTCAAAGCCCTCGACGCCCTCGACGAGGTCATCGCGCTCATCCGTTCGTCGCAGACCGTCGACGTCGCACGCACCGGCCTGATGGACCTGCTCACCGTCGACGAGATCCAGGCCGACGCGATCCTCGCGATGCAGCTGCGTCGCCTGGCCGCGCTCGAGCGCCAGAAGATCATCGACGAGTTGGCCGAGATCGAGCGCGAGATCGCCGATCTCAAGGACATCCTCGAGAAGCCCGAGCGGCAGCGTCAGATCATCAAGGACGAGCTGTCCGAGATCGTCGAGAAGTACGGCGACGACCGCCGCACCCGGATCATCGCCGCCGACGGCGACGTCACCGACGAGGACCTCATCGCCCGCGAGGACGTGGTCGTCACGATCACCGAGACCGGCTACGCCAAGCGGACCCGGACCGATCTGTACCGGTCGCAGAAGCGCGGCGGCAAGGGCGTCAAGGGCGCGGAGCTCAAGCAGGAAGACATCGTCAAGAACTTCTTCGTCTGCTCCACCCACGACTGGCTGCTGTTCTTCACCACCAAGGGCCGGGTGTACCGGGCCAAGGCGTACGAGCTGCCCGAGGCCAACCGCACCGCGCGCGGTCAGCACGTGGCGAACCTGCTGGCATTCCAGCCGGACGAGAAGATCCAGAGCATCATCCACATCAAGTCGTACGAGGACGCGCCCTACCTGGTGCTGGCCACCCGCAACGGCCTGGTGAAGAAGTCCCGGCTCGCCGACTTCGACTCCAACCGCAGCGGCGGCATCGTCGCGATCAACCTGCGCGACGAGGACGAGCTGGTGGGCGCCGTGCTGTGCTCGTCGGACGACGACCTGCTGCTCGTCTCAGCCAAGGGCCAGTCGATCCGCTTCGCCGCGACCGACGAGGCGTTGCGACCGATGGGCCGCGCTACGTCCGGCGTGCAGGGCATGCGGTTCAACCAGGACGACGAACTGCTGTCGCTCAACGTGGTTCGTGAGGGCACGTACCTGCTGGTGGCGACGTCGGGCGGTTACGCCAAGCGCACCCCCATCGAGGACTACGTCGCACAGGGTCGCGGTGGAAAGGGTGTTCTCACCATCCAGTACGACCCGAAACGTGGCACCCTGGTCGGTGCGGTCATCGTCGACGACGACGACGAGCTGTACGCGATCACGTCGGGCGGCGGTGTCATTCGGACCGCGGCCAAGCAGGTTCGCAAGGCCGGCCGCCAGACGAAGGGCGTGCGGTTGATGAACCTCGGCGAGGGCGACACCCTGCTGGCGATCGCACGCAACGCGGACGAACCCGAGGAGGGCGCTGCAGGTGCTGCGGGTTCCGATGGAGCGAAGGAGTCCTAGTTGAGCACTCCCCACGAGCCCGGCGACGGCAAGCAGCAGTCTTCGCCGCCCTCGGCCGCCGACAAGCGGCCGGGGGCGGCGGGGACGCCCGCGAAGCCGGGGAAGCCCGAGCGACCGGCGCAGAAGTCGTCTCCGGGCCCGCAGGGAAACGGCCAGGGCGCCCCCGAGGCGCCCGCGGCCGGTAAGCCCGGCAAGGGTTCGCCGGCCCCGCAGCCTGGTGCCGGGACGAAACCCGCCGCGGGTGCGAAGCCGAAGGATGCTGCCGCGTCCACCCCCGAACGGGGCGCGGACGGGGCGAAGCCGGATCCCAAGCCGGTACAGACGCCGCCGTGGCAGCGGGGACAGCAGCAGAAGGCGCCGGCGCAGGGTCCCAACGGATCCGCGCGGCCGGAAGCCCCCGGCAAGCCGCCGGCCAAGGCTCAACCGGCGCGGCCCGTCGTCACGGGCACGGCGGCCCCCAAACCGCCGCAGGGTGACGGTCGACCCGCGCGCCCTGTGGTCACGGGCACGGCCGCCCCCAAGCCGCCCGCCGCGGACCGTCGGGACGTCGCCAAGGCCAAGGCCGCGGCCATCGACGGCCCCACGCGCAGCATCGCGCGCACCGATCTGGCCAAGGACATGCCCGACCTGTCCGCGGTCCCGCGGCAGCGGCCCGCGTCCGGTTCTGCGCGCAAGGCGGCCCTGACTGCCGCCGTGACGGAGGACGGTGAGCCGCTGCGGGCCACGGTCCAGCTCCGCCGGATCGACCCGTGGTCGACGCTCAAGGTGTCGCTGGTGATCTCGGTGGCGCTGTTCTTCGTGTGGATGGTGGCGGTCGGTCTGCTGTACCTCGTGCTCGACGGCATGGGGGTGTGGGACCGGTTGAACAACGCGTTCACCGAGTTCACCACCGACTCGAGCGGCGGTGGCCTCGTGACCTCCGGGCAGGTGTTCGGCTACTCGGCGCTGGTCGGTGTGATGAATGTGGTGCTCTTCACAGCGCTCGCGACGATCGGTTCGTTCATCTACAACCTGTGCTCCGACCTGGTCGGCGGCGTCCAGGTCACCCTCGCCGACCCCGACTGACCAGGCGAAACAGTGCCCCGCCGGACCCGTTTTGGTGTACGGCGCCACGGTGGGGTACTGTTCTGCCTGGTTCAAGGGCCTATAGCTCAGGCGGTTAGAGCGCTTCGCTGATAACGAAGAGGTCGGAGGTTCAAGTCCTCCTAGGCCCACTCCCACGTGCCGACGAAGGGTCACCGACATGAAGGTCGTCCTGTTCGCAGGAGCCGGATTGCTGGTGGCTCTCGGCCTCGCCAAGCTGCTGAAGAAGCGGCGCGGCGCGGATGTCTGGCACGAGGTCACAAACCACTGATTCCGGTCACGGAAGCGGTGCAAACGGGGCCTTAGCTCAGTTGGTAGAGCGCTGCCTTTGCAAGGCAGATGTCAGGAGTTCGAATCTCCTAGGCTCCACATTCGAAAGACGCCATCCCGGTCGGGACGGCGTCTTTCTGCTTGTGTGGGTAGGTGTCGGGGCAGGAACGACGCCGCGCGCGAAACCACGCCCCGCGCGAGCGATTGCCCGCGCGGGACGCGAAGCTGCGCGCAGCCACGCCCAGGGGGCGCTCCGGGGCCGGCTCAGCCGGTGATCATGTCCTCCTGACCCCACACGGCGCGCATGCTCAGGATCTTGCCGTCGTCGTCGAACTCCATTATGTCGATCGGGGCGATCTCGATGGTCTGGTCGCCCATCTTGGTGACCAGACGGAAGTGGAAAGCGGCGGTGTTCGCGGCGATGCGCAGCGTCACCAGCTCGGCCTCCTGATCGAAGGGCTCGATGATCGCGTAGAACTCGTGGATCGACTCGCGCGTCGTCCGGACGGGGGTGCCCACGGGATCCTCGACGGTGGCGCCCTCCGCGTACAGGGCGAGGACGTCGTCGGCGGTACCGGTGGCGACGGCCTTGATGTAGCTCTCGACGGTGTTGCGGATGCTCTCGGGTGACGCGGCCATGCTGCTCCTCCAAAGTAGAACCTGTTTCAGGCGCGAGGGTATCCCAGCGACGGCGCCGGGCGGAAGGAATCCGGCACTCGTATCGAGGAGCGACGACGTGTGCGGCCACCGCGTCGAGCAACCTCACGGCGGGATGAGAGCGAGGGTGAACGTGCCGCGTGTCGATTCAGCGGCCCCGTTGGAAACCGGTGATGCTCAACGGCTTCTGAAAGCTGCCCGGAACGCGCTGGTCGTGGCCGTCAAATTGCACGCAGGTACATTCCGAGTAAAACGGTTACACGAACGTCCGTTTGGCGCTGAAATAGCTTCGTGGGTGTCGACGATCTGATGCGCGGAGCGCTGTGGAAGCCCTCCGGTGTCGTAGTGCTGCCGCGGGTGCGGGCGGGGGCAGCGGTGCCTGCACCGGTGACCGCGACGGTCGCGCGGCGGAACTTCGCCGTCCGATGCCGACGAGCCGCGGCCGGTGTTCGGCTAGGGATGCCGTTGCAACCGCCGTACGCTGGTGTCGATCTCGGGGACGTTCGGGGGCGTCGAGATCGAGCCGGGAGCGTGGCGCGGAATCCCGGCCGTTCCGGCGAGAAACAGGTTTCCGAACAGGGGGAATGGCAGTGAGTCGAACTGGTAGACAAGCAATTTCGGACGGCAGAACCAAGCAGGCCGAGAGGTCCGGTAAACGCACGGAGATTCTCGGGGCGGCGTCGGAACTGTTCGCGGCCAAGGGGTACACCGGCACTTCGATGCGCGACATCGCAAGTGCCACGGGCATGCTGGCCGGCAGCCTCTACTACCACTTCGAGTCGAAGGAAGCGCTCGCGGCGACGATGGTGGCCGACCTCCGCGACGACATCCTGGCGGCGACCCAGCAGGAGGCGGATCCGTCGGACACACCGATCGAGGCTCTCCGCCGGTTCGCGAACGCGGTCGCCGACGCGTCGGCCCGTCATCCCGGTGCGCTGCAGGTGTGCCTCGGTATCCCGGAGACCCAGGATCCGGAGTTGGCGGCGCTGCTGGAGGCCGAACCACGGTGGTCGGACCGCAAGTGGCAGGCACTGGTGAAGTCCGCGGAGGACGCGGGCTTCCTGCGCCCCGAGGTGGACACGCGCATCCTTCGGGAGGTACTCCGTGTCGCGACCACGCACAGCGCCACCCTCGCGCCGACGGGTTTCTCGGCGCGCAAGGTGGTGAACTGCACGGTCGACCTCATGTTCGCCGGGCTGTCGAGCAAGCCCGCCGACGGCGATCTCTCCGACTCGGCACCCGCGAAGGTGGCCCGCAAGGTGATCGCGTCGTGGGATCGCGCCGACCAGGTGAGCCTGTCGGACCGGCAGGACCGCATCCTCGACGCTGCGCGGGTGGTGTTCGCGGAGAAGGGTTTCGACGCGACGACGACCCGCGACATCGCGAACGCGGTCGGTCTCACCCAGGGCAGCCTCTACCACCATTTCGAGTCCCGCGAGGCCATCCTCGTCGCCGTCCTGCAGATCTTCTCGGCTCGGATGCGCGACGCGCACGAGGCGATCGGTGAGGCGGGTGGGACACCCCTCGAGACCGTGGACGCGCTGATCCGGATGCGGAGCGCGGCGGGCAAGCGGTTCGCCGACGAGGTCACCATCCTCAAGTCGTGGGCGATGCTCACCAGCAAGGAGAACTACGACTTCCTGAAGATCGACGGCCGGAAGGTGCTGCGCGTGTGGGACCGCGCGTTCGCCGCCGGCGTGCGCGACGGCAGCATCACCATGCCGGGCTCGAGTCGGCTCGTGTTCCAGTGCCTGGGGGAGATCCTGTGGTCGACGCACACCCTGCCGCGGGTGTCGGTCGAACGGTTGACGCGGTACAACCTCGAGACCGTCCTGTGGGGCGCCTCGCCGAAGTAACGGGCAGATCGGGTCACGAACTGGGGAGGTCGGTGTGATCGGAAGGTGGTGTGCCGCAGCGGCGGCAGTGATCGGTGTGGTGGTGGCCGCGAGTCCCGCCGCGTCCGCCGATCCGGAGTTCTACCAACCGCCGCCGGCCCTCCCGGGCCAGGCCGGTGAACTGATCCGGACGGAGCCGCTGCCGTTGGTGTGGCAGCTGGGCAACGTGCCGGCCGCGGCGACACGAATCATGTACCGCAGCAACGATACCCACGATTCGGCGAACGCGGTCACCGGCGTCTTCTTCGATCCGGCCCTGCCGTGGACGGGCCCGGGACCGCGGCCGCTGGTGAGTATGGCGGCGGGCACCCAGGGGCAGGGCGACAAGTGTGCACCCTCTCGCACGATCGGGACGGTGCTGCAGTTCACGCCGCCGTCGGACGTGATCGTCTCCTACGAGGCGGTGTTCGTCGGTGCCCTGCTCTCCCGCGGCATCGCGGTGGTCCTCACCGACCTCGACGGCCTCGGCACCCCGGGCACACACACGTACGTCAACCGGGCGGCGTCGGCGCACGCCGTGCTCGACGCCGCCCGCGCCGCGAAACGCCTGCCCGGCACCGGGATCATCCCGGACGGACCGGTCGCGTTCTGGGGCTACTCGCAAGGTGGCGGGGCATCCGCGGCGGCGGTGGAACTCGCACCCGAGTACGCGCCCGAGCTCGACGTGCGCGGTGCCTTCGCCGGCGCCCCGCCCGCCGATCTCGCGGCGACACTCGACCGGATCGACGGAGCCTCGCTGTCGGGGGCCGTCGGGTACACCCTCAACGGTATGGCGCAGAGCTATCCCGAGGTGCGGCCGATGATCGACGCCGAGCTGAACGATCGTGGTCGGCAGTTGCTCGCCGACGTGCAGGACCAGTGCGTGGGGGAGACCCGCCTGCAGTACGGCTTCCAACGCAGCGAGTCCTTCACACGGACCGGGGAGCCGTTGTCGACGGTGCTCGCCCGGTACCCGATCGCGGCGGAGTTGTTCGCCGAGCAGCGGATCGGGAACCGCACCCCGACGGCGCCCGTGCTGATCCAGGCGAGCGTCAACGACGACACGGTTCCGTACGACCAGGTCCGTCAGCTCGCGAAGGACTGGTGCGGCAAGGGCGCGGTGGTGCAGTTGAGCGACAACACCGTGCCGCCCATCAGTCCCGGCACCGGACTCAACCACGCGCTGCCGTACCCGCTCGGCATCGGGGAATCGCTCACCTGGGTGTCGGATCGGTTCGCCGGGGTGCCCGCGCCGAACTCCTGCGGGACGCTGTGAGAGTTACGGGCGCGGATCCGACAGCGACGGCGGCTTCGGGGCCACCGGCGGCATCTCCGGACGGCGGGTGAGCGCGAACACCGCGGCACCCACGGCGGTGACGGCCGCCCCGACACCGATCAGCACACGTCGGCGTCCACCTGCGGACGTCGGGACGGAAGCACTCTTGGTCGCACGCGTCATGGGTCCACTCTTGCACAGCGTGCACACGCCGCCCCGAACGCAATGGCACGATAGGGGGGTGACTTCACAGACTGCTACCGCAACGCTGCACACCAACCGCGGCGACATCAAGATCGCCCTGTTCGGTAACCATGCGCCGAAGACCGTCGAGAACTTCGTCGGCCTGGCGGACGGTTCCAAGGAGTACTCCACCCAGAACGCGAAGGGCGGCGCCTCCGGCCCGTTCTACGACGGCGCGGTCTTCCACCGCGTCATCGACGGCTTCATGATCCAGGGCGGCGACCCGACCGGCACCGGTCGCGGCGGCCCGGGCTACAAGTTCGGTGACGAGTTCCACCCCGAGCTGCAGTTCGACCGCGGCTACCTGCTGGCCATGGCGAACGCCGGCCCGGGCACCAACGGCTCGCAGTTCTTCATCACCGTCGGCCCCACCCCGCATCTGAACCGTCGCCACACGATCTTCGGCGAGGTGCTCGACGAGGAGTCGAAGAAGGTCGTCGACGCCATCGCCACCACCGCGACGGATCGCGCCGACCGCCCGGTCGACGACGTCGTGATCAACAGCATCACCATCGCGTAAGGACTCTCGAATGACGAACCCCGGCTGGGGTGGTGCGGCGAGCGAGGGCACCCCGCCACCTCAGCCGAGGTGCGTGCGTCACCCCGATCGCCCCACTGCCCTCTCCTGCACCCGCTGCGGCCGCCCGGCCTGCCCCGACTGCCTGCGCTCCGCGTCCGTCGGGCACCAGTGCGTCGACTGCATCGCCGCCGACCAGCGGAACACGCCCCAGGCGCGCACCGTCGCCGGCGCCCCGGTGCGGTCCCAACTCCCGACGCCGCTGCTGACGTATGTCCTGATTGCGGTCAACGTCGCGATCTTCGCGGTGACTGCGGTTCAGTCCCGCAGCGTGATGGACAACCATGTTGCCTCGCCGCTGTTCCTGGACTGGGTCCTGTGGGGACCTGCCGTAGCCGCTGGTGAGTTCAGCCGGATCGTGACCAGCGGGTTCCTGCACATCGGCCTGATGCATCTGGCCGTCAATATGTTCGCGCTGTACGTGATCGGCAGGGACACCGAGATGGTGCTCGGCCGTGCCCGCTACTTCGCCGTGTACGTGATCGCACTGCTCGGCGGATCGGCCTCGGTGCTGATGCTCGACCCGCTCGTGCCCACGGCGGGCGCTTCAGGTGCGATCTTCGGCCTGCTCGGAGCGCAGGCTGTGATCCTGCTTCGACTCAAGCGCAGTCCGACGCCGGTGCTGGCGGTGATCGCGATCAACGTGATCATCAGCATCACGATCCCCGGCATCTCGCTGTGGGGCCACATGGGTGGTCTCGTCGCCGGAGCTGCCGCGACCGCCGCACTGCTGTATGCGCCTGCGGCCGTGAGTGCGAAGGACCGCCGAAGCGCAGGAACTGCCGGCTGGGTCGCTCTCGGTGGAATCGGGCTGCTGACGTTGATCGTCACGGCCGCGGCGGTCGCCGCGATCTGACGCCGGACGCGTCCCGTCAGTTCTCCGCCGGCACCAGGCCGTGCACGGCGAGTGCGTCGAAGACGACCACCGGATCGACCCCGAGGTCCCAGCGTCCGAAGATCAGCAGGCGCTCGGTGCCGTCGGGGTCGACGGCGTCGATCTCGAGCATCGGCACCCGCCGGCCCAGCCGGGGGTACGCGACGATCCGGACCCGTTCGATGCTGTCGCGCCTGTAGACCCGTCGCCCGGTGAGCCGGGTGGCCGCGAGCGCGGGCGCGGGACCGTCCTGGACGATCGCCAGCTTGGGACGCTGTCGGCCCCCGAGAAAAGCGAGCACGAACATTCCGAGCGCGGCCAGGACGGCGAGGAAGCGTCCCGGGGCGTCGAGTCCGAGCAGGAGCGCGGCGGCGACCATGACGACGCCGCCCGCGGCCAGCGCGACCACCGCACCCAGTGGTGTGGACCACTCGAGCGACGGACCATGATCGATTTCATCCTCAGGCATGTGTACAACTACCCCTGTTGTCCACAGGTGTTATCCACACTGGGGATGAATGACACGTGTGTAATTGGCGGCTGGGGATAACTCGGCTCTTCCGGTGAATGCGCAGGTCACCGCCACCGCATCGTCATGATCAGGCCGACGACCATGAATCCGAAGCCGATGAGGAAGTTGTATGCCCCCAGATCGTTCATCCACGAGAGGTTCTCGCCGGCCAAGTAGTACACAATCAGCCACGCCAGTCCGACGAGCATGAAACCGAGCATCACCGAGACGTAAACCGCGCTCGACGGACCGGCCTTCACCTTCACAGGGGTGCGGTTCGCGGGATTGATCGTGTAATCGGTCTTCTTCCGGACCTTCGACTTCGGCATGACGTCCTTGTTTCGTGTGAATGGATAACGCGAGCACGATGCCCGGATCCGTCCGGGCCGCCAGGGTAGATTCGCACCTAACCTGCTGTGAGTACACGCTAACTCAAACCGACGCGGCCAGGACCGATTGTCCGCGGTGAGGAGTGATGATCGAGGGTGTCCGACGTCGGAGACGAGCCGCAGCGCACCCGGCCCCCGTTCGGCTTCTGGTCGATCGCCGTGCTCGTCGTCTGCCTGGTCGCGGGTCTGCTGATCGCCACCACCCGCGAGGTGTCCCACGGCAACGAGATCCGCGCCGCCGACTCCACCCGCCTGTCCGATCTCGTCCGGCAGGCGCAGACCGAGGTGGATCGCGCCGCCCGCACCCGCGACGAGTTGGCCGCCCAGGTCGAGGAACTGCAGGAGACGGCCGCCGGCACCGACACCCGGGTCGCGGAGGTGCTCACCGAGAGCCGGGCGCTCGCGGACGCCGCCGGCCTGACCGAGCTGAGCGGCCGCGGAGTGGTCGTGACCCTGACCGACGCCCCCCGCGACGCCGACGGCAAGTATCCGGCCGGGGCCTCGCCCGACGACCTGGTCGTCCACCAGCAGGACGTGCAGAGCGTGCTCAATGCGCTGTGGGCCGGCGGCGCGGAGGCCGTCGCGATGCAGGACCAGCGCATCGTGAACACGTCGGCGCCGCGCTGCATCGGGAACACCCTGCTGCTGCACGGGCGCACCTACAGCCCCCCGTACGTGGTGACGGCGATCGGTGACCCGGCGCGGCTCGCGGCCACTCTCGCGAACGAACCCGGCATCAAGATGTTCAAGCAGTACGCGGTCCGCTACGGACTCGGCTACACCCAGCAGCAGTCCGACGCCCTCACCGTCCCGGCTTACACCGGGCAGTTGCACACCGAGTACGCGCGACCGGTCGCGTAGCCGCAACGTACTGCGCATTACCCTTCATCTCATGCGCATTCTGGTCGTCGACAACTACGACAGCTTCGTGTTCAACCTGGTGCAGTACCTGGGCCAGCTCGGGACGAACGCCGAAGTGTGGCGCAACGACGATGCGCGACTGACCGGTGACGCCGCGATCGCGGCCGCCGCAGCCGATTTCGACGGCATCCTGCTCAGCCCCGGCCCGGGCACCCCGCAGCGGGCCGGCGCGACGATGCCACTGGTCGGCGCGTGTGCCGAGGCGAAGACCCCGTTGCTGGGGGTGTGCCTGGGACATCAGGCGATCGGTGCCGCGTTCGGCGCCACCGTCGACCGTGCCCCGGAACTGCTGCACGGCAAGACCAGCCTGGTCCACCACAACGACGTCGGCGTCCTGGCCGGGCTGCCCGACCCCTTCACGGCGACCCGCTACCACTCGTTGACCGTCCTCGCCGACACCATCCCGGACGAGCTGGAGGTGACGGCCCGCACCGACAGCGGCATCGTGATGGCGATGCGGCACCGTGAGCTGCCCATCCACGGCGTGCAGTTCCACCCCGAGTCGGTGCTGACCCAGGGTGGGCACCGGATGCTCGCGAACTGGCTCGGCGTGTGCGGTCAGGCGCCGAGCGAGACGCTCGTCGCGACGCTCGAAGACGAGGTGGCCCGGTCGCTGGGAGACGCGCTCACGCGCTGACCCCCGACGACCGGGCGACCCGGATCAGCGCGGGATGCCCAGTTCGCCGACGATCACCGTCAGCGGCGCGTTCTTCGCGACGTCGCTGCCCGCGGGCTGCTGCTGTCCGAGGATCTTGCCGACCAGGCTGGCGTCGAGCGTCGATTGACGCGTCTGCGTCAGCTGGTTGGACGATCCGGTCCACCCGGCCTTGCGCAGGGCCTCGACGGCCTGCGACACCGACATCTCGGTGAGGTCGGGCATCGTGAACTGCTTGCCGTTGGACACCTGCACGGTGATGACGTCGCCCTTCGCGGCGGTGGACCCACCCGACGGGGAGGTCGAGATGACCTGTCCCTCGGGCTTGCTCGAGTCGACGGTCGCGACCTGGACCTTGAAGCCGACACCCTCGATGTTGGGCTGCGCGACGTCGATCGTCTGCCCGATCACGTTCGGGATCCGCACCTGTTCGGGTCCGGAGCCCAGCGTGATCGACACCGTGGAGTCCAGGTTGATCTTCGCTCCCGACGACGGGTCCTGCGCGGTCACCTTGTCGAGCTGCGCCGGATCCGACGGGGCCCGATCGACTTCAGGGGCGAGACGCAGCCCGACAGCGTTGAGCGCCTGCGCGGCCTCGTCCTGCGAGAGCCCCGCCAGCTTCGGCACCTGCACCTGCTCCGGGCCCGACGACACCTGCAGGGTGACCGTGCTCTTCTCGCTCACCGACGACCCCGCCGACGGCGTGGTCGCGATGACGTTGCCCTCCGCGACCACCGCGTCCGGGCGGGTCTGGATGCTCGTGTCGAGGTTCATCCCCCGCAGCTGCGCCTCCGCGGCCTGCGCGGTCAGCCCGGCGACGTTCGGCACCTCTACCTTCGCCGGGTTCGACACCAGCGACCAGATGAATGCGCCGATGATGCCGACCACGACCAACGCCGCCACCGAGAGCATCGTGTTGCGGGCGGTGTTGCTCTTCTTGGCCGGCGCCGCGGCGGGGACGGCCACCGGGGCGGCGGTCGCCGTCGACGTGCGCGCGGGTTCGGGGCGGTACCCCGAACCGGTGCCCGCGCCGCTGTCCACGGGGCCGAACATCGTGGTGCGGTCCTCGTCGGACATCACCATCGGCGCACTCGGACGTTGCCCGCCCAGCACCCGCACCAGGTCGCTGCGCATCTCGGCGGCGCTCTGGTACCGGTTGGCGGGGTTCTTGCTCATTGCCTTGAGGATCACCGAGTCCAGCGCCGGCGGCACCGCCGGATTCACCTGCGAAGGCTGCTTCGGGTCCTCCCGGACGTGCTGGTAGGCCACGGCCACCGGGGAATCGCCCTTGAACGGCGGCTCGCCGGTGAGCACCTCGTACAGCACACAGCCCAGCGAGTAGACGTCCGAGCGGGCATCCACCTGCTCGCCGCGCGCCTGCTCCGGCGACAGGTACTGCGCCGTGCCGATCACCGCCGCGGTCTGCGTCATCGGGCTCGAGCTGTCCGAGATCGCCCGCGCGATACCGAAGTCCATCACCTTCACCGCACCCGCGCGGTTGATCATGATGTTGGCGGGCTTCATGTCGCGGTGCACGATGCCGTTGCGATGACTGAAGTCCAGCGCCGCGCAGACGTCGGCGATGACCTCCATGGCCCGTCGCGGCTGCAGCGGGCCCTCGGTGCGGATGATGTCGCGCAGCGTGTCCCCGTCGACGTACTCCATCACGATGTACGGCAGCGGGCCGGCGTCGGTCTCGGCCTCCCCGGTGTCGTACACCGCGACGATCGCCGGATGGTTCAGCGCGGCCGCGTTCTGCGCCTCCCGGCGGAACCGCAGATAGAACGTGGGATCGCGGGCCAGATCCGCGCGCAGCACCTTGATCGCCACGTCGCGGCTCAGCCGTAGGTCCCGACCCAGGTGCACCTCGGACATACCGCCGAAGCCGAGAATCTCACCCAGCTCGTACCGGGAGGAGAGATTGCGCGGTGTCGTCATGGCTGTCCTTGCGTGGCCGTGGTGGTCGTGGTCTCGGCCGTGGTTGTGGTCGTGGTCGGCGGGGTGGTCGTGGTCGTCGTCGTCCGCGGCGGGGTGGTCGTCGTGGTCGTCGGCGGCTCGGTCGTGGTGGTCGTCGTGGTCGGCGGCACCGTCGTCGTGGTGGTGGTCGTCGGCGGCACCGTCGTGGTCGTCGTCCGCGGCGGAGTCGTCCGAGTGGTCGTCACCGGGGTCTTGGACGTCGTCGTCACCGCGGGCGGCGTCGACGGACCGTCCGATCCGCCGCCGAACAGCAACAGTCCCAGGGCGACGATCGCCGCCAGGGCGAGCAGGCCACCGCCGGCCCACGCGACCGCTTTCTGGCCGCTGCTCCAACCGCCGCCCCGACCGTCGTCGTCGGTAGCGTCACCACCGTTGTCGCCGTCGAAGCTGCGCTGCTGCTGCGTCGACATCATCGCCGTCGCGGCGGGCGCGGCCACCGGCGGGACCATCCGCGACGCCGCGGTCGGCACCCGTCCCGGCGGCGGCGGTCGATGTCCCGCACGCACCGCGGCGACCGCGTCCGCGAACTCGCCGCCGTTGGCGTAGCGGCCGGCCGGATCCTTGGTGAGCGTGATGTCGATCAGTTCGCGGATCGGCGCGGGCAGGTCGGCCGGCATCGGCTCGGGCGGTTCCTGCACGTGCTTCATCGCCACCGTCAGCGTGCCGCCGCCGCCGAACGGCCGCCGGCCCGACAGGGCCTCGTAGCCGACGACGCCGAGCGAGTACACGTCGCTGGCGGCGGTCGCCTCCTGGCCCAGGGCCTGCTCCGGGGCGATGTACTGCGCGGTGCCCATCACCATGCCGGTCCGGGTCACCGGCGACGCGTCGACTGCCTTCGCGATACCGAAGTCGGTGATCTTCACCTGCCCCGTCGGGGTGATGAGGATGTTGCCGGGCTTGACGTCGCGGTGCACCACGCCCGCCGAGTGCGCGGCCTGCAGGGCGCGTCCGGTCTGCTCGAGCATGTCCAGCGCATGCGGAATCGACAGGCGACCGACGCGGGCGAGCACCGCGTTGAGCGGCTCCCCGGCCACCAACTCCATCACCAGGTAGGCGAGGTTGGCGCCGGCCTCGTCGCGGGTCTCGCCGTAGTCGTACACCCCGGCGATGCCCGGATGGTTCAGTTGCGCGGTGGTGCGGGCCTCGATCCGGAACCGCTCGACGAACTCGGGATCGGACGAGAACTCGGCCTTGAGCACCTTCACCGCGACCTTGCGGTCCAGACGGCTGTCGGTCGCCTCCCACACCTGGCCCATGCCGCCGGTCGCGATCAGCCGCTGCAGGCGGTAGCGGCCGCCGATCACCGACCCGTTCGTCAACGACATGCCTCAACCCCTCTGCAATCCGGCCGCGATGACGGCTCGTCCGATCGGTGCCGCGACGGAGCCGCCCGTTGCGGCGAGTGCCCGGTCACCGCCGTCCTCCACGATGACCGCGATCGCGACCGTCGGATTCTGCGCGGGCGCGAAGCCGATGTACCAGGCGTGCGGCGGGGTGTTGCGCGGGTCGTTGCCGTGTTCGGCGGTGCCCGTCTTGGACGCGATCTGTACGCCCGGGATCTTGCCCTGACCGGCGGTGTTGTTCTCCGAGCCGATCATCAGCTGCGTCAGCGTCGACGCCACCTCGGGCGAGACGGCCCGGCCCAGCGACTTGGGGCTCGTGGTCGCCAGGTTCGACAGGTCCGGCCCCTGCAGCTGCGAGACCAGGTGCGACTCCATCCGCATGCCGCCGTTCGCGATGGTGGCCGCGATCTCCGCGTTCTGCAGCGGCGTCAGCGCGACGTCGCGCTGGCCGATGCTGGACTGACCGAGTGCCGCGTCGTCGGGGATGGAGCCGATCGTGCTGTCCGCGACCGGGATCGGGATGCCCGGGGTGCCCGGCCCGATACCGAAGGCCTTGGCCTGCTCGGCCAGCGCGTCGGAGCCGGTCTTGATGCCCAGCTCGACGAACGCGGTGTTGCACGAGCGGGCGAACGCCTCCCGCAGCGATGCCGTGGCGCCGCCGCCGCACGTGGTGCCGTTGTAGTTCTCGAGCGTCGTCGACGTGCCGGGCAGCGTGATGTTCGGGGCCGCGGTCAGCTGTTCGTCCGGGTTGGCGCCGTTCTCCAGCGCCGCCGCCGTGACGACGACCTTGAACGTCGACCCCGGCGGGTACGTCGCGGACACCGCGCGGTTGAGCATCGGCCTGTCCGGGTCGGAGTTCAGTTCGTCCCACGCCGCCGACGTCTCGGCGCCGTCGTGGCTCGACAGTGTGTTGGGGTCGTAGCTGGGCGTGCTGGCCATCGCGAGGATGTTGCCGGTGCTCGGTTCGATCGCCACGACCGAGCCGGTGTAGCCCTTCGCGGTCAGCTCGTCGTACGCGACCTGCTGCATCACCGGATCGATCGTGCTGACCACGTTGCCGCCACGTGGATCGCGACCCGACACCAGATCGAAGAAGCGCTTGCTGAACAACCGGTTGTCGGAGCCGTTGAGAACCGGGTCCTCGGCCTTCTCGAGGCCGGCGCTGCCGTACTGCATCGAGTAGAAGCCGGTGACCGGCGCGTTCGCGAACGGGCTCGACGGCGCCGCCGGATTCGGCGGGTACACCCGCAGGTACTTGTAGCGGTCGTCGGTCGGGACCGACGACGCGAGCACCTGCCCACCGGCCGAGATCTGGCCGCGCTGGCGCGAGTACTCGTCGAGCAGCACCCGCGAGTTCCGCGGGTCGCCGCGCAGATCGTCGGCCTTGATGACCTGCACGTAGGTGGCGTTGGCGAGCAGCGCAGCGACCATCACCATGACGGCCAGTGCGACGCGGCGAAGGGGAGTGTTCATTGGCGACCCAGCATTTCCGTCGGGGCGTCCGCGATGGGCGCGGGCCCCTTCTTCTTGGGTGCGGCGGGGGTGCGGGCGGCGTCGGAGATCTTCATCAGCAGCGCCAGCAGCAGGTAGTTCGCGAGCAGCGACGACCCGCCGTACGACACGAACGGCGTGGTGAGACCGGTCAGCGGGATCAGCTTGGTGACGCCACCGACGACCACGAACACCTGGATCGCGATCGTGAACGACAGCCCCGCCGCCAACAGCTTGCCGAAGCTGTCGCGCACCGCGAGCGCGGTGCGCAGGCCGCGGACCACCAGGATCAGGAACAGCATGAGCACCGCGGCCAACCCGATCAGGCCCAGCTCCTCACCGATCGCGGCGACGATGAAGTCGGTCTTCGCGAACGGCACCTGCGACGGGCGGCCGCTGCCCAGTCCGGTACCGGCGATACCGCCGGTGGCCAGGCCGAACAGTGACTGCGAGATCTGGTAGCCGGTGTTCTGGTAGTCGCCGAGCGGGTCCAGCCACGTGTTCACGCGCACCCGGACGTGCCCGAACATCTGGTACGCCAGGAAGAACCCGACCACGAGCAGGGCGCCGCCGATCAGCAGCCAGCCGGCTCGTTCGGTCGCGATGTAGAGCATCACCAGCACGGTGCCGAAGACCAGCAGCGATGTGCCGAGATCCTTCTCGAACACCATGATGCCCACCGAGACGATCCATGCCACGAGGATCGGGCCGAGGTCGCGGGCGCGGGGCAGATCCATGCCGAGGAAGTGCCGGCCGGCGGTGGTGAAGAGGTCGCGCTTGGCGACCAGCACCGCCGCGAAGAAGATGATCAGCAGGATCTTCGCGAACTCGCCCGGCTGGATGCTGAATCCGGGCAACCGGATCCAGATCTTGGCGCCGTTGACCTCGGAGAACCGGGACGGCAGCAACGCCGGGATCGCCAACAGCACCAGGCCGGCGAGACCCACGGTGTAGCTGTAGCGCGCGAGCAGACGGTAGTCCCGCAGGAAGATCAGCACCGCGACGAAGCCGCCGACGGCCAGAGCCGTCCACAGCACCTGCTGGTTCGCGTCCGGGGACGGAATCGGCAGCCCTTGGTACACGGCGTTCTCGGCGTCGGCCAGGTCGAGTCGGTGGATCAGCACCAACCCGAGGCCGTTGAGCAGCGCGACGATCGGCAGCAGCAGCGGATCCGCGTACGGCGCGTACCGGCGCACCGCGAGGTGCGCGACGACGAAGACCGCGGCGT
Source organism: Prescottella sp. D32 (assembly GCF_037287305.1). Taxonomy (NCBI): domain Bacteria; kingdom Bacillati; phylum Actinomycetota; class Actinomycetes; order Mycobacteriales; family Nocardiaceae; genus Rhodococcus; species Prescottella sp. D32. The sequence continues at coordinate 199,863 of NZ_JARBSW010000001.1, read as the reverse complement.
AGGTGAGCCCGTACTTCGCGAGATCCCAGGTGATGGTCTGCTCCTGGCTGGCCTCGACCAGCACCAGCGAGATCGTGGTGATGGCGATCGCGCAGAGGATCAAGATCAGTTCGGTGTTCCGCCGCGTCGACTGCGTCGGCGGGGGAGCGAAACCGCCGGGCGGACTGGGGAACGGTGCATCGGAGGTGGACATCAGCTACCGGTCCTGCAGTTCTGCCCGGGGATCTGTTCGACGGGCGCGGGCGTCGGCGCGGGTGCCGCCGTGGTCGGCGCGGCCCCCTCGGGAGCCGGCGGTGCGGCCTCGGTGGTGGGTGCGGGCGACTCGGCCGGCGGCAGCGGTGTCGGCGTGGGGGTCGGCGTCGGCTCGGGCGTGCACAGCGGCAGCAGGTCGCTCGCGACGAGCCGTCGCATCTGTTCCGTCGCGTCGTCCTTGGTGCCCGACGGCAGACCCGCCCGCACCTGCTCGCGCGCGGACGGTCGCAGGTCGTCGACCGTCAGCACGTGACAGTCGCTCGGTGCGCTGCCGGGGTCGACGATCCGCAGGGTGCCGTCGTCGGCGATACACCCGATCAGTGCGCTCTCCTGCAGCGAGTAGCCGAGGAACGAGCCCGGGATGCCCTGCAGCACGGTGACGCGGTCGTCGGAGGTCCCGACGTAGTAGTAGTTGCGGATCATGTTCCGGCCCACGAAGAGCCCGGCGACGAGCAGGACCACCAGGCCGAGCCCGATCAGCGTCCAGCGCAGCTTGTGCGACTTCTTGGGCAGAGCTTCGGGCGTGGGAGCGACCCGCTTGGGCGCCGCGCGCGGCGGGCGCATCGCCGCGGCCCGCCCGGCCGCCGTGTTCGGGGGAGGCGTGTCCTCCTCCTCGTCGGACGCCGCACCGCCGACGATCGGGTGACTCTGCCCGTAGTCGAGGTCGATGACGTCGGCGACGATGACGGTGACGTTGTCCGGTCCGCCACTGCGCAGGGCCAGTTCGATGAGCCGGTCGGCGCACTCGTCATTGGTGCCCTCGCGCATCGTGTTGGCGATGGTCTCGTCGCTCACGACGTCGGACAGGCCGTCCGAGCACAGCAGGTAGCGGTCCCCGGCGCGGGCCTCGCGCACCGTGAGCGTCGGCTCGATCTCGTTGCCGGTGAGGGCCCGCATGATGAGCGAACGCTGCGGATGGGTGTGTGCCTGCTCGGCGGTGATGCGGCCCTCGTCGACGAGGGACTGCACGAACGTGTCGTCGCGGGTGATCTGGGTGAGCTGGTCGTCGCGCAGCAGGTACGCCCGCGAATCGCCGATGTGGACCAGGCCCAGCTTGCTGCCCGCGAACAGGATCGCGGTGAGCGTGGTGCCCATGCCCTCGAGCTCGGGATCTTCCTCGACGTGGTCGGCGATGGTGGCATTGCCCTCGTGGGTCGCGGCCTCGAGCTTGCCGAGCAGATCGCCGCCGGGCTCGTCGTCGTCGAGGTGCGCGAGCGCGGCGATCATCAGCTGCGACGCGACCTCGCCTGCCGCGTGCCCGCCCATGCCGTCGGCGAGCGCCAACAGTCGCGCACCGGCGTACACGGAATCCTCGTTGTTCGCGCGGACGAGACCGCGGTCGCTTCGGGCCGCGTAGCGGAGGACAAGGGTCACGGGCGGAGCTCGATCACGGTCTTGCCGACGCGCACCGGCGTGCCGAGCGGAACCCGGACGGCCGTCGTCACCTTCGCCCGGTCCAGGTAGGTGCCGTTGGTGGAACCGAGATCCTCGACGTACCAATCCGTGCCGCGCGGAGACAGCCGGGCGTGCCGCGTCGACGCGTAGTCGTCCGTCAGCACCAGCGTGGAGTCGTCGGCCCGCCCGATCAGAACCGGTTGTGTCCCGAGAGTGATGCGGGTACCGGCGAGTGCTCCCTGCGTCACGACGAGGTTCTTCGCGACCTTGGTCCGTCCGAGCGACGGCAGAACCGACGACGTACGCGAGTAACGCGGAGCGGGGCGGGCAACGCCCGCACCCGCGTAGATGTCGCTGCGCAGCGTCTTGATCACTGCCCAGACGAAGAGCCAGAGCAGCAGCAGGAAGCCTGCTCGCGTCAGCTGGAGTATCAATCCCTGCACTGCTCGACACCTCCTTCGGGGGGACGGCGGCGCGGATGCGCAACCGGGGCATTTTCAGCTGGCTGCATCATATGTTGAAGCCGGCGGCGGTGATCATGATCTTGGGCCGCACCCCGTGTCCGGGATGCGGCTTTCGCGGGGTGACGGGCGGCGTCTGCCGTGGTCAGAGGATGCGCACCAGGATTTCGGAGTGCCCGGCGCGAATCACGTCACCGTCCGCGAGCTGCCAGTCCTGCACCGGCGAACCGTTGACGGTGGTGCCGTTCGTGGAGCCCAGGTCCGAGAGCATCGCGACCTGGCCGTCCCAGCGGATGTCGAAGTGCCGACGCGAGACACCGGTGTCGGGCAGGCGGAACTGCGCGTCCTGGCCGCGTCCGACGATGTTGTTGCCGTCCCGCAGCTGGTAGAAGCGTCCGCTTCCGTCCTCGAGCTGCAGCGTCGCGGTGAAGGTGCGCCCCGCCTCGGGCGTGTAGCCGGCCTGGTAGCCCTGGCCGTAACCCTGCTCGTACCCCGGCTGGCTGTAGGCCTGGTTGTATCCGGCCTGGTCGTAGTCGCCCTGCTGGTACTCGCCCTGCTGATAGTCGTAGTCGGCGTAGCCCTGCTGCTGGTCGTACTGCTGGTCGTACTGCTGGTCGTAGCCCTGCTGGTACTCGCCCTGCGGCTGGTAGCCCTGCTGGTAGCCGGGGTACTGGCCCGGGTACGGCTGTTGCTGGTCGTACCCCTGCTGGTCGTACCCCTGTTGATAGCCGCCCTGCTGGGGATAACTCTGGTCGTAACCGCCCTGCTGCGGGTAACCACCACCCTGCTGGGGGTAACCGGCGTCCTGCGGGTAGCCGCCCTGCGCCGCGCCGTAAGCCTGCTGCTGGTCGTAGCGCGGCTGGGCGTAGCCCTGCGGGTAGTCCTGCTGGTAGCCGCCCTGATCCTGGTAGCCGCCCTGATCCTGGTATCCACCCTGGTCGGCGGGGCCCTGCGCCTGATCCGGGTGGGCGCTGCCGTTACGCGCGCCACGGTCGTCGCGCTGCTCGCGGCCGGGCTCGTTTCCGGAGTTCTGGGTCATGGGGCCTGCTCCTGGGGTCGGTGAAACGGGTGTCGGGGCGCGCCGGGCCCGGGGAGCGGGGCCGGATGCGCCGGCGTCGCCGCGGTGAGCATCCGGATCGACCGATCCGGTGGTTCGGAACTGCCCGGTGTGCAGTGTCGGTGACGCCTCGAATCGGACGTCGATGTCACCGTAGGTCTGCCAGCCCTGTTCTCGGATGTATCCCTCGAGGTGTCGCGCGAAAGATTTCACCGTCAGCTCGTGATCCGACGCCAACTTCGCGTGATCGGACTCGTTGATCGTGATCACGTAGCTGTTGGGAGCGAGGTAGTGCCCGCCGTCCAGTTGCTGGACGCGGTCGGTGGCCTCGCGCTGCAGCGCCGCTTCCACTTCCTGAGGTACGACGCCTCCGCCGAAGACGCGCGCGAAGGCGTCACCGACGGCCCCCTGAAGCTTGCGCTCGAAACGTTGAACGATCCCCACGGCATGAACCTTGCTGTTGTCTGTTCGCGGTCAGTCTGCGTGTCGCGGCTGCAATCAACCCGGCCGCTGCCCCTGCATGATATCCGGACACCCCGTCCCGGGGGTCCTGCTAGCCGCTTCGCGATGCGTTTTTTGCACCTCTACCTGCACGAATCGTGATTTCGGCGAAGTGCGTGCTAGTGTTTTCCACGTCGCTCGGGCGAGTGGCGGAATGGCAGACGCGCTGGCTTCAGGTGCCAGTGTCCTTCGGGACGTGGGGGTTCAAGTCCCCCTTCGCCCACAACGAGCAGTTCCACGAACTGCGACGAACGAGGTCACGAACTCGAAAGAGTTCGTGACCTCGTTTTCGTTGGCGGGTTCGGTTGGACTGTCCACCGGATGCAGCGGCATGGCTGCGGCCCGCAGGCAGTAGCCGGGTCACCCGAAGAGCCCGGCGGCGAGCGGGTCCGGTGAGTCCGGGTTACTTGCTGTCGACGTGACCGATCGGGTTGGTTGTGTTCGCCAAGGCCGCCCGGGCTGCGGCCCAGGCGTCGGTATCGAGCTCGAGCGCGGTGCGAAGGTACGCAGTGCTCATCCGCTGCAGTAGGGCCACCCGCTCCGGGTTTTCGTCGGTAGTCTCGGCGACCTCGTATCCGGGGATCCCGCCCAGGGCGTGCTCGGCGTCGTGCAGAGTGAGCAGGTCGGTGGCGCCGGGGCTGAAACTGTATGCGTCCGTGAACCAGTCGGGGCCGCGGCTGGACATCCGGGACTGGTCGTGGTCGCCTGCGACGACGAGTGTCGGCGTGGTGAGCTCACGGAACGACGGGTACATGAAGGGGAAGTTGGCCCGCGCGAACGGATTCAGGTCCTCACCCCCGATGCCGGTCGCGGCCAGGAGGATGCCGGCCGAGACGCGGCTGTCGGACATGTCCTCCCCGACCTGCCCGTCCTCGTCCAGGATTCGGGCGCCGAGGAGTGCCTGCGCGGTCTGTGCGCCCCAGGAATGACCGGCGACGGCGATGCGGGTGTGGTCGACCCGTCCGGTCAGACCGGGGACGGCGGCCTCGATGTCGGCGAGTTGGTCGAGGATGCGTTCGAGGTCGGCGATTCGTTCAGTCCAGATACTCGGGAAGCGAGGGTCGTCGAATCCGATCCCGTAGCGCCGGGAGTCCAGGTGGGTGGGCTGGATCACGACGACGCCCCGGGAGGCCCAGAACGCGGCCAGAGGCGCGTAGCCATCGTGGTTCCACCCGTTGCCGTGCGAGAACAGCACCACCGGCAGGTCGGAGCCGGTGGTCGGCGCGGAGACCCGCACCTCCAGCGGCAGTGCGCGGCCCGGGGCGGACAGTTCGACGGGGGCAACGGAGAGAACGGGGGCGCCGACGCCGACGAGTTCGTCGAGGGTGGCGGCGAGTGCGGAAGACTGGACCGAAGAGGTCAAGACGGGGTCCTTTCGAGGGGCTGTGCCCTGCCATAATGGAAAGCGGAGCACTGTTCCGAACAATACGGAGCAGTGTTCCGGATAGCAACCTGGTTCCGACGCGGAGGAGTGTGTTCTGTGACCGATGAGAGCGAGCGCCGGACGAAGCGCGCCGACGCGCGGCGGAACGAGCAGGCCCTTCTCGACGCAGCGGCGGCAGTGTTCGTGACGTCCGGCGTCGACGCGCCGGTGCGGGAGATCGCGGCGAGGGCCGGTGTCGGGATGGGGACGATCTACCGACACTTCCCGACTCGCCCCGAACTCGTGGTCGCGGTGTACCGCCACCAGGTCGAGGCGTGCGCGGATGCCGGCCCCAGACTGCTCGAGGAGAGTCCGACGCCGGAAGCGGCCCTGCGCGAATGGGTGGCCCTGTTCGTGGAGTTCCTGGTCACCAAGCACGGCCTCGCCGGCGCGTTGCAGGGCGACAGCGCCGGATCGGATGCGCTGCACGCCTACTTCGTCGACCGTCTCGTGCCGGTGTGTGCCGCCCTGCTCGACGCGGCGCTCGAGTACTGCGGCGCCATGCCCACGGTGGGCGCGTACAACCTGATGAAAGGCATCGGAAACCTGTGCATCGGGGCGGCTGCGGATCCCGCCTACGACGCCGACCGTCTGGTGCAACTGCTTGTCACCGGCGCACTCGGCAGATCCAGTCGGTAGACGAGAACGGGACTGAGTCGTGAACCCGGTCCGCGAAGTGGAAACTCGCGGCCTTCGTCGTTCTCGAAGAAGTCGGTCCTTCTACTCTCGGCCGAACAACAACGTCTCGACGAGACCGATGCCCGGCGTGGGTGGGTCGGCGATGGTTCTCAGCAGTGTCGCGAGATCGGGTGCGACCTCGGTGGCGTCCTCGAACTCGGGTTCGGCGCCGTGCACGATCACGCCGTCGTCGCGGATCGCGAGATACGAGTACGGGCCGCGGACCGAGAGCAGGATCGGGCGGTGCCGCCTCCAGAACTCGGTGATCGCGGCCTCGTCTTCGGGGCCCGACGCTGCCTCCCGGCTCATGGTCTCGAACTCGTTCCAGGCGAACGCATCGTCGGACGGCTCCGCGTAGTCGCCGAGGGAGAGGAACCAGGTCGTGTCGTCGGGACCGGACAGGCGTGAGAACGACGACGCCCACGCCGTCTGGCCGGCCGGGGCGGACTCCAGCGGCGCAGGAACCCGCACGTGCCCCGGGCCCGGTTCGAAAGACCAACCCGCCGAGCGTAAGCGGGCGATCGCGCCGACGAACTCCTCCATCGGCACCACGTTAGCGGGGTCAGTCGCAGACCGCGGTGGCCTCGACCTCGACGAGCACGTCCGGCTCGAACAGGTACTCCACGCCGATGAGCGATGCCGGGGGCATCGGCACGGCCAGTCCGATCTCGGCCGCGACCTGCTCGATGCCCGCCATGAACCCGTCGATCTTGTCGGGCGTCCAGCCCGTGACGTAGAAGGTGAGCCGCACGACGTCGTCGAAAGTTGCACCGGCGCCGGTCAATCCGGCCGCGGTGTTGCGCAGGGCCTGGGCCACCTGGCCCGTGAGATCGCCCGGTGCCACGGGAGTTCCGTCGGCGAGGCGCGCGATCTGCCCGGCCACGTGGACGTGGCGGGTCCCGGATCCGATCGCGACGTGGTGATAGGGGGTCGGCCGGGTCATGCCGTCGGGGTTGCGGAACTGCACGGTCATGGTGGATGTCCTCCAGGATCGGTTGGGGAAGGTATCCAATTGATACTTGGTGTACGCAGGGCACTTCAACGAAACTAGGTGGCATGACCGATACCTACCCGGCCGTTTCCGGAGGACTCGCCGTCACCCCGGCTCATCGAGAACTGCTCGATCAGGTCCTCGACAAGTGGTCGCTGGCGGTGCTCGACCAGTTGTGCGAGCGTCCCAGCCGCTTCAACCACCTACGCCGGGCGATTCCCGCGGTGACGCAGAAATCCCTCACGGCGACGCTGCGCCGGCTCGAGCGCAACGGCATCGTCGAGCGCGAACTGCTGAGCACCCGTCCGGTCGCCGTGGAATACCGCATCACTCCACTCGGCAAGACGCTGCGCCATCCGGTGGATGTCCTCGTCGGCTGGGCGGAGACGAACCGCGCGGCGATCGAGGATGCTCGCGCCCGGTTCGACGCGGAACAGGACGGGGTCTGACGGTTCACGAGGGCGTGCGGACCCCGCCCGGCGCCACTCGTCCGGCATACTCGCGCAGCAGGTTCACCAGGTCGGTGTCGTCGACGGCCAGTCGCCCGGTGGGGCCGATCGCGGCGAGGCCGCCGACGACGGCGCGCCGGCTGTCGTGGACGGGAACAGCGACGGCGGAGCGGCCCACCCGGATCTCGTCGACCTCGCGCGCGGGTTCGCCGCGGCGGATCACCGACAGTTCCACCTCCAATGCGTCGTGGTCGGTGATGGTGCGGGTGGTGACCTTCCGTAGCGGACCGGCCGCGAGGTCGGGACGCGATGCGAGCAGCAGCTTGCCGATCGCCGACGCGTGTGGCGCCGTCACCAGTGTGCGCTCGCCGGCGAGTTCGTGGTCGGGGTCGCGGTCGATCAGGCGCACCCGTCCGTTCTCGTACGACGCGAGGTACACGCCGTAGCGGACCCGCGAGCGCAGTTCCTCGAGCACGGCACCGACGTCGACGGGTCGGTCTGCGGCCCCGGCCAATTCGCGGGTGCGGCGTCCGAGGGTGAAGCCGGAGAGATCGGCGACACGGACGAGATAGCCGTCGGCGACGAGCAGGTTCAGCAGTCGGTACGCCGTCGCCTGCGGGATGCCGGCGAGCGCGGCGATCTCCTTAGCGGACGCCCCCGAGCCCAGTTGTGCGGCCGCCTCGAGCAGCGCGAGCGCCCGCTGCACGGCGCGCGGTTCGTTGCCGCCGAGGTCTCTCGCGGGCGCCATCAGCGAGCGTCCCGGCCGACCAGGACGGTGCGGCCGGACGCGTCGGCGGCGAACACGCCCGCCCCGGGCAGGACGTCCGCGGATTCGGCGTTGTCGAATGCCCCCATGCGCAGCAGCGCGTCCGGGTGGCGACCGCGCAGCCAGGAGCGCCACACCAGTCCGGACGACAGCACGGCGACCACCGCGACGGGCACGACGTACGACGCGTCGATCACGTTGACGTACACCAGGTATCCGAGCACCGACGTCCCGGCGACGCTGCCGAGGGTGCTCGCGGCGAGCACGCGGGGAGTCTGTTCGCCGATGCGGCTGAGGAAGCGCACCGACGCGATCGCCACCACCACGTACGCGACGATCACGGCGCCGCGCACGACCAGTCTCAGGTCGCCGAACACGACGCCGGTGCCGAGCACCGCGAACGTTCCGGCGCCGAGGACCACCACGCCGACCACGAGTGCCAGGGCCGCGTCCGGGGTGCGGAACGACGCATGCACCAGTCCGCACCAGCGGGGGAGTGCGCCCTCGACACCGAGCGAATACACCAGCCGGGACGCGGCATTCGACGACGCCATCGACGAGGCCAGCCACGAACAGCTCAGTCCGACGTTCAGTGCCACGACGATGACGGGATCGACCCCGGTCGCGGTGCCGTGCAGGTACGCGTCGACGAGGGTGTCGCTGCGCCCGGTCCAGGCCGCCCAACCGGCGAACAGGAACAGCGATCCGCAGATCAGCGGCGTGAGCAACACCGTTCGGGTGACGGTCACCAGCGGCCGCCGGGCCTCGGGTCCGAAGAAGGCGGCGCTCTCGAATCCCGCGAGCGCGAACAGTGCCGTGAGGACGAGCGCCAGCGTGCCGTGCCCCGACGCCGGCGGGACCAGGACCGGCGCGGACGCGTTGTCGCCGAACAGCATCAGGGCGACGATGAAGGCGAGCGAGCACATCTCGACGGCCAGGATCGTCACCGCCGCGAACCGCACACCGCGCACGAGGCAACACAGGATGCCCACCGCGAGCGCGAGGTACACCGGTGGTGCGGGCGGGGAGAATCCGGCGAGCCCGCACAGCGCGATCACCGCCTGACCGCCGTGATACAGCGTCATGACGGCGCTGCCGACGTACTTCACCAGCATCGCGACGGCGGCGGTGAGCGCCGCCCGGCTCCCGGATCCCCGGAACGCGAAGCTGTGCAGACCGCCGGCCGCCGCCATGCGCCGGGTGAACTGGGAGACGCAGAACGCGATGAGGGTGACGGCGATCGTCGCGACCAGGATCGTCACGATGCCGCTCACGAGGCGGTCGTGGGTGAGCATCGTGAGCGGCAGGATCACCATGGACACGGCCGGTGCGGTGGTGGCGACGGACTGCGCCAGCACCTCGACACCGGACAGTTGCCGCCGACCGAGGGCTCGCATCGACGACAGGGCGGGACGCTCCGGTTCCCCGGTGGTGAACGAGCGCGCTATCGCGTCGGTGAGTGCGGACACGCGCGTGACGCTAGTCAGTCTGTGTAACAACGATATTGCGTTCATGCTTCCTCTGATCGCACCTGCTCGAGAATGCCACGCAACGGCGCGACGCATGTTCTCAGTCGACTCCGCGAAACCGTTTCCCCCGTGACAACTCCGCGACCCGAGACGTCCCCAGGATGAGTTCCGAACTGATCACCCGGATCGCCGGGCGGACAACTGGGAGCGTGAAATGGCATTCACACGTAGGACTTTCATGCAGGCCCTCGGCGTCACGGGTGGCGCGGGCCTGGCGTACGGGGCGATGTCCTCGATCGGCATGGCCCCCGCCACCGCCGGCGCCCCCAAGCGCTTCCAGTCGCTGTCGACCGGTGACTTCGTCGGCTCGGTGCGCGGCGATCACTCGGTGGTGATCCTCGGTGGCGGGCCTGCGGGTCTGTGCGCGGCCTACGAGATGCGCAAGGCCGGCTACAAGGTGACGGTGCTCGAGGCGCGGACCCGCCCCGGTGGTCGGGTGTGGTCGGTTCGGGCCGGCACCGAGGAGACGGATCTCAACGGCGAGACCCAGAAGTGCACGTTCTCCGAGGGGCATTTCTTCAACCTCGGGGCCACCCGCATCCCGCAGGGGCACGTCACGCTCGACTACTGCCGCGAGCTGGGTGTCGAACTACAGATGTTCGGCAACCAGAACGCCAACACGATGGTCAACTACACCGGCACCAAACCGCTGGCCGGGCAGTCCATCACTTACCGCGCCGCGAAGGCCGACACCTTCGGTTACGTCTCGGAGCTGTTGCAGAAGGCGACGAACCAGGGTGCGCTCGACGACGTCCTCACCAAGGACGACAAGGACGCGTTGTCGGAGTTCCTCAGCAGCTTCGGCGACCTGTCCGACGACGGTCGTTACCTGGGGTCGCCGCGCCGCGGCTACGACTCCGAGCCGGGGGCGGGCCTGAACTTCGGTACCCAGAAGCCGGCACTACCGATGTCCGACGTCATCCAGAGCGGCATCGGCCGCAACTTCGCCTTCGACTTCGAGTACGACCAAGCGATGACGATGCTCACCCCGGTGGGCGGCATGGACCGGATCTACTACCGCTTCGCGGAGGAGATCGGCGACAGTCTCGTCTACGGCGCCGAGGTCACATCGATGAAGAACACGCCCGACGGGGTGACCGTCGAGTACCGGGTGAACGGCCGGCTCGAGTCCGTCACCGCCGAGTACGCGATCTGCACCATCCCGCCGCACCTGATCGAGCGACTCGACAACAACCTGCCGGCGGACGTCGTCACCGCACTGCGGGCCGCGACGCCGTCGTCGTCCGGCAAGCTCGGCATCGAGTACTCGCGCCGCTGGTGGGAGATCGAGGACCGGATCTACGGCGGTGCATCCAACACCGACCGGGACATCTCGCAGATCATGTTCCCGTACGACCACTACAACTCCGATCGCGGTGTGGTGGTGGCCTACTACAGCTCGGGTCGGCGTCAGCTCGGTTTCGAGTCGCTCACGCACCGGCAGCGGCTCGCGAAGGCGATCGCCGAGGGCTCGGAGATCCACGGCGACAAGTACACCCGCGACATCTCGTCGTCGTTCTCGGGTTCGTGGCGGCGCACCAAGTACTCCGAGTCGGCGTGGGCGTCGTGGGCCGGGGCCGGCGATTCGCACGGCGGCGCCGCGACCCCCGAGTACACCAAGCTGCTCGAACCGGTCGACCGCATCTACTTCGCGGGCGATCACCTGTCCAACGCCATCGCGTGGCAGCACGGGGCCTTCACGTCCGCGCGTGACGTCATCACCAAGATCCATCAGCGCGTCGCCCAGGCCGCCTGAGCCCGTTCACCATTCACGAAGGAGCCATCATGACTTCCGTCTCTCGCAAGGCCATCGCCGCGGTCCTCGCAGGCTCGGCTTTGATCCTGACCGCAGCCGGTTGTTCGTCCGACACCGCCGAGGCGGAACCCGCACCCGAGTCGACGTTCGTCTCCAAGTCGGTTCTGGAAGCGGGCCAGGCGAATCCGATGATCGCGCAGGGTGTCGCGATCGGCGGCGGCGCGGCCGTCTACAAGACCAGCGGTCTGGGGCCGGCGGCGTCCAACAAGGCCGCGCCCGAGGGCACCCCGGAGTCGTACATCGACAGCCAGTTCGGCGGTGGGATGCTGCCGGCGGGGGTCACGGTCACCGAGGCGCAGGGCATCAACGTACTCAAGAAGATCCGGGAGAACCTGGAGGCACAGGGACTCACGCTCGAGGACGTCGTGACGATGCGCGTGTTCCTCGACAACGCGCCGGGCACCGATCGAGCCGACTACGCGGGCTGGAATCGCGCCTACCGGCAGTTCTTCGCCAACACGAACCTCGAGACCGGCGATACCGAACTGGTGCCGATGGGGACGGCGGCACCAGCCGCCCCGATCGAGCGGAACAGCGCGCGTCCCACCCGTTTCGCGCTCGAGGTCGGCAGCTTGCCGGTCGCGGGATGGTTGGTCGAGGTCGAGGTGGACGCGGTCTACCCCGACGGCGAGGAGCCGTCCTGATGGGCGCGCTGAGTCCCGGGCACTGGGCGATCGTGGCGGTGGTGCTGCTGGTGCTGTTCGGGTCCAAGAAGTTGCCCGACGCCGCACGCGGGCTGGGTCGCTCGCTGCGGATCCTCAAGAGCGAGGTCGGCGAACTGCAGGCCGACGATCAGCCCGGCGAGATCGGGAAGGTCGAGCCGTCCCGGCAGCTGTCCTCGTAGACGTCGACGAGCGAAGGGCTGCGCAACCAGAGCGTTGCGCGGCTTTCTTCGTTCCCGCCCGGTCACGGCCGCGGCCAGGCCCGGCCGTCGAGTTCCTCGATGTCGGTGTTGAACCGGCGCAGGTAGGCGGCGAATGCGGCGACGTCCTCCGCGGACCAGTCGCGCATCACCCGGTCGAGGGCCGAGATGTTCGCCGTGCGCTCGGCGTCGAGTTCCTCCCGTCCGGCGTCGGTGAGCCGGAACTTGCGGGCCATGCCGCCGTCGGGGTCGGGGATGCGGTCGACGAGCCCGGCGTTGAGCATCGCGGTGGTCTGGCGGTGGAGGGTGGAGGTGTCGAGCGCGAGGGCGTCGCTGAGCTGTCCGATCGACATCGGTCCTTCCACGCTGATCCGGCTCAGGAGCGTGTACGCGCTGCGGTCGAGTCGGCCGCCGCTGCGGCGGGGGCGCGGATTGTGCAGCGTGAGGTGCCGGCCGAGCAGCATCGTCTCGAAATCGATCAGGTTCGTGGGCTTGTCCATACCGGTCCTCTCGCAAAGCCGCATCGGTGTCGCGATGCCCTCCCATTGTGCCCGCCGGAATCGGACATATCACTCCGAACTGGGATTTTGCGCGATGCAACTTGATTGCACGATACAACTTGGTTGTATGCTGCAACTACTTTGCGTAACGAAATCCATTGATCGAGAAGTTGGGAGACCCGCGTGGACAACTCCGCGCCCGCCACCCGTTCGGGGGGCATCGTCACAGTGCTGGCGGTCGCCGGCATCGTGGCAGCACTCATGCAGACCCTTGTGGTCCCGCTCATCGGCGACCTGCCGCGCATCCTCGACACCACGGCGTCGAACGCGTCGTGGGTCGTCACCATCACGCTGTTGGTGGGTGCGGTCGCCACGCCGGTCACCGGGCGACTGGGGGACCTGCTCGGCAAGCGGCGGATGCTGCTCTTCTGCTCGGTGCCGCTGGTGATCGGCTCGATCACCTGCGCGCTGGCCACGTCGCTCGCGCCCATGGTGATCGGTCGTGGTCTGCAGGGACTCGGCATGGGCATGGTGCCGCTCGGTATCAGTGCGCTGCGTGAACTGGTACCGCCACAGAAGCTCGGTTCGTCGATCGCGCTCATCAGCGCCACCCTCGGCATCGGCGGTGCGCTCGGTCTGCCGATCTCCGCGGCCGTCACCCAGAACACCAGCTGGCGGGTGCTGTTCTGGGGCTGCGCGGTGCTCAGCGTGCTCATCGGTGTGCTGATCTGGCGCCTGGTCCCGGCCACCCCGGCGATGGCCACGGGCGGCTTCGACTTCGTCGGCGCGGTCGGTCTCGGCATCGGGCTCGTGAGCCTGCTGCTCGCGGTATCGAAGGGCGCCGTCTGGGGATGGGGGAGCCCCGAGATCCTGGGGCTGTTCGCGGTGGCGGTGGTCGTGCTGCTGGCCTGGGGCTGGTGGGAGCTGCGCACCGCGGACCCGCTCGTGAACCTGCGCCTGGCCGCGGGCCGTCAGGTGCTGTTGACCAATGCGGCGTCCGTCGTCGTCGGCTTCTCGATGTACGCGCAGTCGCTGATCATCCCGCAGCTCCTCCAGCTGCCCGAGTCCACCGGTTACGGGCTGGGCCAGTCGATGCTCGCCATGGGCCTGTGGATGCTGCCCGGTGGTTTCGTGATGATGGCCGTCTCGCCCGTGGGCGCCAAGTTGTCGGCGGCGCGCGGCCCGAAGGTCACGCTGGTGCTAGGTGCGCTGGTCATCGCCCTCGGCTACGGCTCGTCGATGCTCCTGCTGGGCTCGACGTGGGGCCTGCTCGTCGTGGTCTGCATCTCGAACGCCGGTGTCGGCCTGGCCTACGGCTCCATGCCCGCACTGATCATGAGCGCGGTGCCGCCGTCGGCCACGGGCTCCGCGAACAGCTTCAACACGCTGATGCGCTCGGTGGGTACGTCCGTCGCGGCCGCCGTGGTCGGTGTCGTGCTCGCGCAGATGAGCGTCGACATCGGCGGTGGGCACACGATCCCGACGGAGGCAGGTTTCCGTACCGGTCTGCTCATCGGGTGCGGTGTGGCGCTCGTCGCCGCCGCCATCGCCGCGGCGATCCCGGGTCGAAGGCCCGCGCCGGCGTCGGTCGAGCCCGGCGCACCCGCTGTCGCGAAGGTCTGACCAGGGCATTCGGGTGGAGTCGGGATCGCGGGATCTCGCACTCGGGCAAGAAGTTCGATCCCTGTGAGACAAACGTTCAACAAGTGCTAATGTTCGTCCTGCACTGGCCGCAGCTGACTACTCGCTGCGGCCAGTAGCTATTTTTGCAGCCGGATCCGCTCGGGGTCCGATGTTTCACGCGAAACGTGAGCCGAGTCCCACGACGACGTCCCGGATGCCGGTCCACCGCCGCGCGGTCGCGATCCGGCCCGCGACATGCGACGCCCGCACCAGCCGGCGGGTGGGACGGCGTCGGGCCCGGTCGTAGCGCCGCAAGGCGTCGGGCACAGCGTGTTCGGTGAGCAGCCGGCCCAGCGTCGCGGCGTCGACCATCGCCTCGCATGCACCCCGGCCCAGGTTCGGGGCCATCGAGTGCGCGGCGTCGCCGATCAGCGCGACGTTCCCGTGCACGTACGACGGCAGTTTCGGCGACTCGTAGAGGTCGTGGTGCAGCACGGTGTCCGGGTCGATCTGCTCGAGGATCTTCCGGACGTCCTGGTGCCAGTCGCCGAAACGGCTGCGCAGCAGGTCGACTCCGTCGGAGACGCCGACGGGGGACCGGACCGCGGCGAACCAGTTCACCAGGCCGCCCTCCCGCGGGGTGATGCCGAACAGGGCGCCCGGACCCCACGTCTCGGTGACCGATGCCGTCTCGCCGGGAATCCACCCGCGCCACGCCGTCAGGCCGGTGGGGACGGGGCGGTAGCGGGAGCCGAACAACACGTCCCGGGTGGCACTGCGGGTGCCGTCCGCCGCGACGACGACGTCGAAGTCGGCGAGGGTGCCGAGATCGGGTGCGGGCTCGCCGAATCGGACGGTGCCGGCCGGAAGACCGTCGACGAGGATGTCCAGCAGCGCCGGACGGGAGATCAGATACGCCGTGCGGCGGGCGCTGTCGACCCGGCCGATCACCGAGCCGTCCGGTCGCAGGAAGGCGGCACGCTGCTGCCGCGCACCGACGTCCCGCACGCGGGGGCCGACACCCGCGACGTCCAACGCGGAGATTGCCTGGGGCCACATCCCGAGAGCGGTCCCCGTGGTCGGCGGTGCGGGGGAGCGTTCGAACACCGAGACGTCCCATCCGCGGCGGATCAGGACGTTGGCGGCCGTCAGCCCACCGATGCCGCCACCGAGGATCGCTGCCTTGCCAGCCATGTGGGGACCGTACCCGACGTCCGGCGGCGCTTCCGGGCATCGATCCGGTGCGCCGCTCGCCCGGGTGTTTACAGGCCCGTCGACGCGGCGTCCAATGGAAGTGAAACGAAGATGCGCCGCCGTCGACGGTGTGTGAGCGCTGTCCGACTCCGGCGATTTGCCCTCTTGGAGAAGGGAAAGCGCGTGACTTCGATGTCCAGGTCCGCGGCGCTGGTGGCGGTGTCCGTGGCAGGCCTGGTCCTGTCCGCGCCGATCGTCCACGCGGACAACGTGACCGCGACCGTCCCGGTCGGTGCCGGACCTACCGAGGTGGCCGTCGCCCCCGACGGCTCCCGCGTCTACGTCACCGACTACTTCGATGCCGCGGTCACCGTCGTCGACACCGCGACCGGCACCGTCACCGCGACGGTGCCGGTCGGCGGGTATCCGACCGACGTCGCGATCGGCCCCGACGGTTCCCGGGCCTACGTCACCAATTCCGACGACGGCACGGTGTCCGTGCTCGACACCGCCGCCGGAACCGTGGTGGCCACCGTCCCGGTCGGCGCCGGCCCGGAGGGGGTCGCGGTGACTCCCGACGGTGCGCGGGCCTTCGTGTCGAACTACGACGGCGGCACGGTGTCGGTGATCGACACCCGCACGGACGCCGTGACCGCCACGGTTCCCGTCGGCCGGTTGCCCTCCGAGGTCGCGATCACCCCGGACGGCACGCGCGTGTACGTCGCCGAACAGGGCAGCAACGCGGTGGCGGTGATCGACGTCGCGACCGCGACCGTCGTCGGCAGCGTCCCGGTCGGCGACGGGCCGTTCGGGGTGGCGATCACGCCGGACGGCACCCGGGCCTACGTCACCGCGTGGGACAGCGACGCGGTGTCGGTGGTGGCGCTGCCGGTGAACGCCGTCGTCGCCACCGTCCCGGTCGGCGACCGCCCGTTCGGCACCGCGGTCTCGCCCGACGGGACCCGTGCGTACGTGACGAACTATGCGAGCGACACGGTGTCGGTGCTCGGGACCGCGGTCGACGCCGTCGTCGGGAACGTCGTCGTCGGCGACAGTCCGTCCGCCGTGGCTATCACCCCGGACGGCACCCGGGCGTACGTGTCGAACTACGACGGCGACTCGGTGTCGGTGGTCGCGATCGAGCCGTGACTCGGCGGTGACGGTGCGGCCGACGATCGTGCCGATGCTGCAACTCGTCGGCCCTCCGGGCGCGAAACAATCGCTCTAGGCTGTGATGTGCACTTCATTTCCCCAGCAATGGGGAGAAAAACCACAGGTCACGGAGTGGAGAGGGGAGCCTTGCTTGCGTTTCTCCCGGGTGCGTGAATTAACCTTTTCTCAACACGGTGGACTCATAACCGTCTGAAACGCCCCAGAGCAACGTCGCCGGGGCGGACGTCAGTCCCGTGCCGAGGCTCAACGAGGAGCCATTCTCGGTCGGTGCCGCACAGTGTCGTGCAGGTACATGCTCTGCAGTTGTATGGCCATCAGCGCTGCTGGTCGTCGGTGCATCTACGCATACGAAGGCAGTAGGTATGAAGCATCTTCCCGGGCCCCAGGGGCTCTACCACCCGGCGAACGAGCACGACGCGTGTGGCGTCGCGTTCGTCGTCGACATGCACGGTCGGCGCAGCCGCGACATCGTCGAGAAGGCGATCACCGCGCTCGTGAACCTCGAGCACCGCGGCGCCGCGGGCTCCGAGCCCAACACCGGTGACGGCGCGGGCATCCTGCTCCAGGTCCCGGACCGCTTCCTGCGCGCCGTCGTCGACTTCGAGCTGCCCGCCGCGGGCGCGTACGCCACCGGCATCGCGTTCCTGCCGCAGGGCGACGCTGCTGCCGACGAGGCCGCCGCCGGTGTCGAGAAGATCGTCGCCGAGGAGGGCCTGACGGTTCTCGGCTGGCGCGAGGTCCCCACCGACGACTCGTCGCTCGGCACGCTGGCCCGCGCCGCGATGCCGACGTTCCGTCAGGTGTTCATCGGTTCGGCCGGCGATTCGGTCACCGACATGGACCTCGAGCGTCGTGCGTACGTCATCCGCAAGCGCGTCGAGCACGAGCTCGGCGAATCCGGCGCCGGCGAGGACGGCCCGGGCCGCGAGTCGGTGTACTTCCCGAGCCTGTCCGGCCAGACGTTCGTCTACAAGGGCATGCTCACCACGCCGCAGCTCAAGGGCTTCTACCTCGACCTGCAGGACGACCGTGTCGAGAGCGCGCTGGGCCTGGTGCACTCGCGCTTCTCCACCAACACCTTCCCGTCGTGGCCGCTGGCGCATCCGTTCCGCCGCGTCGCCCACAACGGTGAGATCAACACCGTCAGCGGCAACGAGAACTGGATGCGGGCCCGCGAGGCGCTCATCAAGTCCGACGTGTTCGGCGACGGCGCGCTCGAGAAGATCTTCCCGATCTGCACCCCCGGGGCCTCCGACACCGCGCGCTTCGACGAGGTGCTCGAGCTGCTGCACCTCGGCGGGCGCAGCCTGCCGCACGCCGTGCTGATGATGATCCCGGAGGCCTGGGAGCGTCACGAGAGCATGGACCCGGCACGCAAGGCGTTCTACGAGTACCACTCGGCGCTCATGGAGCCGTGGGACGGCCCGGCATCGGTGTGCTTCACCGACGGCACCGTCGTCGGCGCCGTGCTGGACCGTAACGGCCTGCGCCCGTCGCGCGTGTGGGTCACCGACGACGGCCTGGTCGTCATGGCGTCCGAGGTCGGCGTCCTCGACATTGCCCCGGAGAAGATCGTGCGCCGCATGCGCATGCAGCCGGGCCGCATGTTCCTGGTCGACACCGCACAGGGCCGCATCATCTCGGACGACGAGATCAAGTCGGAGCTCGCCGCGGAGCACCCGTACCAGCAGTGGATCGACGAGGGCCTCGTCCAGATCGACGACCTGCCGGAGAGCAAGTACACGTACATGACCCACGACCGGGTCGTGCTGCGCCAGCAGATCTTCGGCTTCACCAACGAAGAGGTCAACCTCCTCGTCAAGCCGATGGCCGTCACCGGCGGCGAGGCGCTGGGCTCGATGGGCACCGACACCCCCATCGCGGTGCTGTCGGCCCGTCCGCGGATGCTGTTCGACTACTTCCAGCAGCTGTTCGCGCAGGTCACCAACCCGCCGCTCGACGCCATCCGCGAGGAGATCGTCACGAGCCTGGGCGGCACCATCGGCCCCGAGGCCGACCTGCTGACGCCGTCGGCCGCGTCGTGCCGCCAGATCGTGCTGCCGCAGCCGATCCTGCACAACGACGACCTGTCGAAGCTGATCCACCTCAACGACAACGCGAAGTTCCCGCACTTCCGCAGCGTCGTCGTGCGTGGTGTCTACCCCGTCGCACAGGGCGGCGAGGGCCTGCGCAAGGCACTGGACACGGTGCGCGACAAGGTGTCCGAGGCGATCGCCGGTGGCGCCCGCATCATCGTGCTGTCGGACCGCGAGTCCAACGAGAAGTACGCGCCGATCCCGTCGCTGCTGCTCACCGCCGCGGTGCATCACCACCTGGTGCGCGAGAAGACCCGTACCAAGGTCGGTCTCGTCGTCGAGTCCGGTGACGCCCGCGAGGTCCACCACATGGCGGCGCTGCTCGGCTTCGGCGCCTCGGCCGTCAACCCGTACATGGCGTTCGAGACCATCGACGAACTGCTGCAGTCGGATCAGCTCGCCGGCCTGTCGCTGGACAATGCCGTCACGAATTACATCAAGGCCGCCGGCAAGGGCGTGCTGAAGGTGATGTCGAAGATGGGCATCTCGACGCTCGCGTCGTACACCGGTGCGCAGCTGTTCCAGGTGATCGGTCTGTCGCAGGAACTCGTCGACGAGTACTTCACCGGCCTGCAGTCCAACCTGGACGGCATCGGTCTGGACGAGATCGCGGCGGATGTCGCCGCGCGCCATGCCAATGCGTACCTGGACCGGCCGGAGCTGCGGGCGCACCGCGAGCTAGAGGTCGGCGGCGAGTACCAGTGGCGCCGCGAGGGCGAGTACCACCTGTTCAACCCGGACACGGTGTTCAAGCTCCAGCACTCCACCAAGACCGGCCAGTACGAGGTCTTCAAGGAGTACACCAAGCTGGTCGACGACCAGTCCGAGCGCCTGGCGTCGCTGCGCGGCCTGTTCAAGTTCAAGAGCGGTCTGCGTCAGCCGATCTCGATCGACGAGGTGGAGCCCGCCAGCGAGATCGTCAAGCGGTTCTCCACCGGCGCGATGAGCTACGGCTCGATCTCCGCGGAGGCACACGAGACCCTCGCGATCGCGATGAACCGACTCGGTGGCCGCTCCAACTCCGGTGAGGGCGGCGAGCATCCGTCGCGCTTCACGCCGGACGAGAACGGTGACTGGCGCCGGTCGGCGATCAAGCAGGTCGCGTCGGGCCGCTTCGGTGTCACGTCGCACTACCTGAGCAACTGCACCGACATCCAGATCAAGATGGCGCAGGGCGCCAAGCCCGGCGAGGGTGGCCAGCTGCCGCCGCACAAGGTGTACCCGTGGGTCGCCGAGGTGCGTGGCTCCACCCCGGGCGTGGGCCTCATCTCGCCGCCGCCGCACCACGACATCTACTCGATCGAGGATCTGGCCCAGCTGATCCACGACCTGAAGAACGCGAATCCGCAGGCGCGGATCCACGTCAAGCTGGTCTCGGAGATCGGTGTCGGTACCGTCGCCGCGGGTGTCTCGAAGGCGCACGCCGACGTCGTGCTCATCTCGGGTCACGACGGCGGCACGGGCGCGTCGCCGCTGACGTCGCTCAAGCACGCCGGTGCGCCGTGGGAGCTCGGCCTCGCCGAGACCCAGCAGACGCTGCTGCTCAACGGTCTTCGCGACCGCATCGTGGTCCAGGTCGACGGTCAGATGAAGACCGGCCGCGACGTCATGATCGCGACGCTGCTCGGTGGCGAGGAGTTCGGTTTCGCGACCGCTCCGCTCGTGGTCTCGGGCTGCATCATGATGCGCGTGTGCCACCTCGACACCTGCCCGGTGGGTGTCGCGACGCAGAACCCGGTGCTGCGCAAGCGTTTCGCCGGTAAGCCGGAGTTCGTCGAGAACTTCTTCATGTTCATCGCCGAGGAGGTGCGCGAGCTGCTCGCCGAGCTGGGCTTCCGCACCCTGCAGGAGGCGGTCGGCCAGGTCGACGTCCTCGACACCACCGCGGCGCTCGAGCACTGGAAGGCGTCCAAGCTGGACCTGTCCCCGATCCTGCACCGGGTCGAGTCCGCGTTCGCGGACCAGGACCTGTACTGCTCGGGCACACAGGAACACGGCCTGGAGAAGGCGCTCGACCAGCAGCTGATCCAGCTGGCTCGTCCGGCGCTCGACAAGGGCGAAGCCGTCGCCTTCGAGTCGGAGATCACCAACGTCAACCGCACGGTCGGCACCATGCTCGGCCACGAGGTGACGAAGGCTTACGGCGCGGAAGGACTGCCGGACAACACGATCGACATCACCTTCACGGGCTCGGCGGGCAACAGCTTCGGCGCGTTCGTGCCCAAGGGCATGACGCTGCGGCTGCACGGTGACGCCAACGACTTCGTCGGCAAGGGCCTGTCCGGTGGACGCATCGTCGTCCGCCCGCCGCTGAAGACGGCCGAGGGCTTCGTGCCCGAGGACAACATCATCGGCGGCAACGTGCTCCTGTTCGGTGCCACTGCGGGTGAGGCTCTCGTCCGCGGCATCGTCGGCGAGCGTTTCGCCGTCCGCAACTCCGGCGCCACCGCTGTCGTCGAAGGTGTGGGCGATCATGCCTGCGAGTACATGACCGGTGGCAAGGTGGTCATCCTCGGAAAGACCGGCCGCAACTTCGGCGCCGGTATGTCCGGTGGTGTGGCGTTCATCTTCAACCCGGATCGTGATTTCGGGACCAACCTCAACACCGAGTTGGTCGATCTCGAGGACCTCAGCGTCGAGGATCTCGAATGGCTGCACGGCGCCGTCGAGCGCCACCGCGACGAGACCGGATCCGAGGTTGCGGCTCGGATCCTCGCCGACTGGTCGCACCAGAAGGCACATTTCGCGAAGGTCATGCCGCGCGACTACAAGAAGGTCCTCGTCGCTATCGAGACCGCGAAGAAGAACGGAACGAACGTGGACGACGCAATCATGGAGGCAGCTCGTGGGTGATCCGAACGGCTTCCTGAAGCACACGTCGCGCGAGCTGCCCATCCGCCGCCCGGTGCCGCTGCGCCTGATGGACTGGAAGGAGGTGTACGAGGACTTCTCCTCGGACACCCTCAAGACCCAGGCCAGCCGGTGCATGGACTGCGGTATCCCGTTCTGCCACAACGGCTGCCCGCTCGGAAACCTGATTCCCGAGTGGAACGACCTGGTCTACAAGGACCGGTGGCGCGAGGGAATCGACCGGCTGCACGCGACCAACAACTTCCCGGAGTTCACCGGGCGACTGTGCCCGGCGCCGTGTGAGGCGTCGTGCGTGCTCGGCATCAACCAGGACGCGGTGACCATCAAGCAGGTCGAGGTCGAGATCATCGACCGCGCCTTCGACGAGGGTTGGGTCCAGCCGGTGCGCGCGTCGCACATCACCGGCAAGAAGGTTGCTGTCGTGGGCTCCGGCCCCGCGGGTCTGGCTGCGGCGCAGCAGCTCACGCGGGCCGGGCATTCGGTGACGGTGTTCGAGCGTGAGGACCGCATCGGCGGTCTGCTGCGCTACGGCATCCCCGAGTTCAAGATGGAGAAGCGCCACATCGACCGCCGGCTGGCGCAGATGGAGGCCGAGGGCACGGTGTTCCGCACCGGTGTCAACGTCGGTGTCGACATCACCGCCGAGCAGCTGCGTGAGCAGTTCGACGCGGTGGTCCTCGCCGGCGGTGCCACCGAAGCGCGTGACCTCCCGATCCCCGGTCGCGAGCTGGACGGCATCCATCAGGCGATGGAGTTCCTGCCGATCGCGAACCGTGTGCAGTTGGGCGATCTGGCGGAGCCGACCATCACCGCGAAGGGCAAGAAGGTCGTCATCATCGGCGGCGGCGACACCGGTGCCGACTGCCTCGGCACCAGCCATCGTCAGGGCGCCGAGAGCGTGCACCAGTTCGAGATCATGCCGCGGCCCCCGGCCGAGCGCGCCGGCTCCACTCCGTGGCCGACGTACCCGCTGATGTACCGCGTGTCGTCCGCACACGAAGAGGGCGGCGAGCGCGTGTTCTCGGTCAACACCGAGGAGTTCGTCGGTCGCGACGGCAAGGTGACCGCGCTCAAGGCGCACGAGGTCGAGATGGTGAACGGCCGCTTCCAGAAGGTGGAGGGCTCGGACTTCGAGCTCGAGGCCGACATCGTGTTCCTCGCGATGGGCTTCGTCGGTCCCGAGAAGCCGGGCCTGCTCACCGATCTGGGTGTCGACCTCAACGAGCGCGGCAACGTCGCCCGCTCGTCGGAGTGGGCCACCAATGTCGACGGCGTGTTCGTCGCGGGCGACATGGGCCGCGGCCAGTCGCTCATCGTGTGGGCCATCGCCGAGGGTCGCTCCTGCGCGGCCGCGGTCGACAAGTTCCTCGAAGGATCGACGGCTCTGCCGACGCCGATCAGCACCACCAGCGCTCCGCAGCGCTGAGCGATCGGCGGGGATCAACGTCGCTCCCCGCCGATCGTCCGTCGAAGCCCGAAGGCCCCGTTCCACGCATCGCCTCGCGTGGGACGGGGCCTTCGCCCTTTTTTCGGTCCGAAACGTGCGGAGGCACGAATTGTTTTCTGGACGTTCGACCAGAAAACGCTTCTACAACGATCTTGCAACGGCTATGGTCTGCCGCATGTGATGAGTGACACATGACCGCCGAGTCGGGGGAAAGGCGGACCTACCCGAGGAGGATCAGTGTTTTCGTCGAAACTTCGTAGAGCGGCCGGCCCGCTCGTGGCCTTGGCCAGCGCCGCCGCGCTGACCTTGACCATGAGCGGCACGGCGGCGGCAGCGAGCCCGACCGGCCCACCGCCCACGTCGTCGAGCGGTAACCAGCCGGCCGACAACCTGGGTTGGAAGACCGAGGTCGTCAGCGTCAACGGTGTGGCCGGCAACGTCGCCAATCCCGGCGACACGGTCACCTACCGGTCGAGCATCTGGGAGAACTCGAAAGCCGGCGGCTTCCTGAATCTGGGCCGGTACATGACCTCCATCCGGCACATCGCGCCCGCCGGATTCCAGTTCCTCAACGGGAACACCACGCCGAACGGAACCGTGACGAGCGAGGGCGCAGCCGGTGTCAAGGCCGTCTGCGCCGGGAACGGTTGTACGTCCGTTCCCGTGCTCGGCACGGACGGGTTCAAGGTCATCGGCAGCACCGTGCTGACTTTCACCGTCAACTACAAGATCCCGGACAACTTCGCGCCCGGTGACTACGACAGCGGCTTCCTCTTCGACGTCTACACGTTCAGCAGCCAGCAGGGCTCCAACGCCTCCGGTGCCAAGGTTCGGGTCCTGGACAACAAGTCGGAGACCACCACTTCCGTGGCTCCCGTCGGCACGGTGGCCATGGGTAGCTCGACGGATCTGACGGCCACGGTCTCGCCGGCCGGTGCCACGGGCACCGTGCAGTTCTTCGACGGGTCCGATCCGATCGGGGCTCCCGTCGCGGTGAGCGGTGGAACCGCCACCCTGGCGCACACTTTCACCGCAATGGGGACGTACTCCATCTCGGCCAAGTACACGGCTACGGGTCTGTTCCACGATTCGGAGTCGGCTCCGGTCGAGGTCGAGGTCGGCCCGGTCCAGACCGCGACGACCGTGACCGTCCCGGCCACGGCCGAGGCAGGCGCGACGGTGCCGCTGCAGGCCACCGTCACTCCGGCCGACGCACAGGGCACCGTCCAGTTCGCGATCAACGGTACCGACGTGGGCAGCCCCGTCCAGGTCAGCGGCGGCACGGCCACGCTGAACCATCGCTTCGACGACCCGGGCAACTTCTCCGTGACGGCGAACTTCGTCGGCGGCTTCGGGGTCGCCGGTTCGGCCGCCACCGCGCAGCAGATCGCCGTCTCCTACGGTGACTGGCAGACCACGACGGTGGTCGTCGAGCCGGTGACCGCCGAGGCCGGTAGCCCCACCAACCTGATGGCGACCGTTCGCCCCATCCCGACCGGTGGCACCGTCACCTTCTCCGTCGACGGCACCGCTGTTGGCGCCGTCGATCTGGGCACCGCCGACGGCGTCGCGGCCCTCGCGCACACCTTCGACACCGCGGGCACCTACCAGGTGGTCGCCGACTTCGCCGGTACCGAGGGCTTCTCGGCCTCCACGTCCGCACCGTTCACTGCCACGGTCGCCCCGACCGCGCCCGTGCTCACGGCCGTGAACGCGGACCTGACGGTTCAGGGTCTGTCGGTCGTCGGCCAGACCGTCACGCTCACCGTCGATGTCGACCCGGCCGACGCGCAGGGCACCGTCCAGTTCTACAAGGGCACCGAGGCCGTCGGCGCCCCGGTCGCCGTCGTCGACGGCAAGGCGTCCGTCACCACCACCCTCGACTTCGAGGGCACGCAGCTGATCACCGCGAAATTCGTTGCCGGTGAGGGCTTCCGTGACACGGTGTCGAACCCTGTCGTGCTGAACGTGTCGGCCGCGCCGGTGGCTCCGGAACCGGGCGCCGGCAGCCTCGGCTCGCTGTTGGAAGGCCCGCTCGCCGGGCTGCTCGCCGGATCGATCGGAGGCTGACGAGATGAGTGCAGGAGGATCGATGAGTTCCAAGCTGTACCGCTACCTCGCGCCGGTCGCCGTGGGGGCGACGGTGGTCGCCGGTGCCGGTGTCCTGGGTGTGGGAGCCGCCTCCGCGGCGACGACGACCACGCCGTTCAACAACGCGTGTCAGGCGACGCCGTCCTCGAGTCTGGCCGGTGGGCCGCAGACCCAGGTGCAGGCGGCGTCGGTGACGGTCGATGCGCCCGAAACCGTGGCGCCCGGTGAGGAGTTCGTGGTGACGATCTCGCCGCCGCCGATCTCGGTGCCCAACGATCTCGGTTCCGGCGCGAGCCTGTCGAACATCTCGCGGCTCAAGATCGACGTCGCGATGCCGGAGAACGCGCAGTTCGTCGGCGCCGAGGTGGTGGCCGGGACGTCGTCGGGCATCACGGGTGTCGCGCCGAACGTCCTCGTGGTCAACGATAGTGGAAATCCCGACCCGAACGGCACGATCATCCGGCTGTCCGGCAACAACGAGACGATCGGAAACGGACCGAAATCCTCGAAGAGTTCCGAGGGCGGCATCAAGGCGAACGCGTCGGGCAGCACCACTACGTTCCAGTTGCCGCAGGTCAAGGCCACGCTGAAGGCAGGCGCGGCCGGTGAGATCTCGATGAAGCTGCGCACCGCAGGAAACGCCGGTCAGTTCGGCAACGACGCCAACTTCCTGACGTTCCTGCCCCGGGCCAGTGCGCCGATCGTCGGCACCGTCTGGGCGCCCACCCAGTGCTCGCCGCGGGACACCGCGAGCGGTCCCCTGAACGCCGGAGCCGGTCCGCTGGCCACGATCCAGATCCTGCGCCAGGCGGTCGCGACCGTCACCTACCTGGACGGCCCGAGCGCGGTCACCAACGGCGGCGAGTTCACGCTCAACGCCACGGTCGTGCCGACCCCGGACAGCGGACAGGTGCAGTTCACCCGCGACGGTGAGGATGTCGGTGCACCGGTCGATCTGGTGAACGGCAAGGCGTCGCTGCCGCAGTCGATCGACACCGACGGCGACTACGTCTACGAGGCGAAGTACCTGGGCGCGGAGTTCTTCAACCCGTCGACCGCGTCGAAGTCGGTCACGGTGACGTCACAGGACATCCAGACCACGACGTCGGTGACCGGGCCGGAACAGGACGCCTACCGTGACCAGCCGGTGAACCTCACCGCGAAGGTCGAGCCGGGTGTCTCGGGTGGCACGGTGGCGTTCGAGGTCGACGGAACGCCGGTCGGAACCGCCGACGTGATGGATGACGGTGTCGCGGTGCTCCCGCACACCTTCACCACCAACGGCACGCACCGGGTGATCGCGCGGTACTCGGGCGCGGACGGCATCTCCCCGTCGGTCTCGCTGCAGTACCCGGTGAGTGTCACCGAGGCGCCGGCCGCCGACGTGGCCACCACGATCACGGTCGATCCGGTCGCCTCCACCGCCAAGGGCTCGCCGGTGACGCTCACCGCGCGCCTGGATCCGGCCGACGCCCGGGGCACGGTGCAGTTCAAGCTCGGCGACGTGCTCCTCGGCGGACCGGTGCGGGTGGACGCGAACGGCGTCGCGACGCTGACGACGTTCTTCCAGAACCCGGGAGAGTTCGTGGTCACGGCTCAGTTCACCGCCGACGCCGGGTTCATCGACTCGGCGGCGACCCCGGTGAACGTCACGGTGACCGGCGATCCGGACACCGTTCCGAATCCGGGTGGTGGCACCGGCAGCCTCGGTGGGCTGACGGGACTGTTCGGTAGCTTGGGCGGCTGATCCGATCCGTCTGGTGGGCCCCCTCGCGGAAGGCGAGGGGGCCCATCGTGTTCCGGGTACGAAGAGGACGTTTCGAAGAAGCCCACCACCGCGCTCCGCTCCGGTAACGTGCGTTTACCGATCGTGCACCGTATCGACATGTGGGGCTGCCAAGATCTACCTGTCGCGTCACCCGCAGGCGTTGTCACGGGAGGGGACGTCACGACATGTGGCCATGGGGAAGTGGCCACTCGGAGCGAGTGAGTGGGGTGCCGGGTTGATGCGTGTGAAGAGGTCGCTGGCGGTGTTCGGAGCCTGCGTCGCAACGGTTGTCGGTTCGGTGGTGTCGGTGGGGGTCGGCACTGCGCAGGCGGCCCCGAGTTGCCCGAATCTGCAGGTGGTGGCGATTCCGGGAACCTGGGAGACCACGACGGATCCGGGCGCGAGCCGCGGTCCGGGTCTGCTGTCGGCGGTGACCAACCGGCTGCCGTCGTCGGTCGGTGTCGACTACGTGACCTATGTGGCTACGGCGTTCCCGTGGGAGACCGAGGTGTACGGCGCGTCCAAGCGGCAGGCCGTCGACAACGCGCGCGGGATCATCGCGGACGTCGCCGGGCGCTGCGGCAACACGAACTTCGCCCTGATCGGGTACAGCCAGGGCGCGGACGCGGCGGGTGACCTGGCAGCCGAGATCGGTACCGGGCTGGGCGTCGTCCCACCGAATCGGATTGCGGCGGTGGGGTTGTTGTCCGATCCGCGCCGGTCCGAGGGTGACAACATCGTCGGCCCGCAGGTGATCGGAAACGGGGCCGGCGGACCGCGGATCGGCGGCTTCGGCCTGGTGAACCCGCAGACGCGCACCTTCTGTGCGGCCGGTGACCTGTACTGCTCCACCCCGAAGGACGACTTCGTGACCCGCCTGGCCGGGTTCATGGCCCAGAACTCTTCACCGCTGGCGCCGCTCAGTGGTCGGTACGCGCAGGAGGCGCTCGTCATCGCGCAGGACGTGATTGCCGCGGGCGGTGTGCCCACCCTCGAATCGCAGTCCTCCGACGGCGCCAACCACGATCGGGCCGACAAGCTCCGTCAGTTCTACGAGTCGCAGGTGCATCAGGACTACTCGACCTATGTCGTCGATCGCAACGGCGCCACCGCGACGTCGTGGCTCGCGAACTGGTTGCGCTCCGTGGCCTGACGGGCGTCAGCAGTACGTCTTCTCGGCCGTCGACACGTAGATCTCCGCGATCCGGTCCGCCGGCATCGGCAAGAACTGTGCGTATGCCTTTCCGACCGAATCGAATTCGGCCAGAACGCTCGACCGTGAGTCGCCCCGTGCCAGGGCCTCGCACGTGCCCTGCGCGTACAGCACCTCGACCCCGTCCATCCCGGTCGGTGGTATGCCCGCGCCCCGCAGTGCGGCGAGGTAGCGCTGCCCACGTTCGCCCGACTCGTCGACGACCTGCTCCGGTGACCGGGCGTCGATTCCGCCGGCCGCAGGTGCGGCCGGGCGCGGAGCGGGCGGCGGCACGGTGGTCACCGGTGGTGGGGGCGCGACCGTCGTGGTCGGTGCCGGCAGGGGAGTGGACGGTTCCGTCGCCGGGGCAGGCGCGGCCTGACCGGGGGACGACGCCTGTGCCGCTGTCGACGTCGTGGGGCTCGCCGAGGTGGCGGAAGCGTCGTGTCCGGTGTGTTCCGGCGTCGAATCCTGCCCGCTACACGCGGTGAGAAGCAGTGCTCCTGCTGCCGCGACGGCGGCGGTAACTGCACGTGTGCTCGTCATGAGCAAACAGTGTGGCATGTTGAACTACTGACCGGTAGACCCAAAAAATTCGAAGGGCGAAAAGTCGCGAGATTCGTATTCGGCGGCGCCGTGCTGTGATATAAACCACTCCAGCTGTTACCTTGCGTAACAGTCGAAGGCGCTCCGAGTCCGCGGCGAATGTGCAGGTAGAAGCCATTTATTCGCCGGGCTCTCGGTGCTGTGGACGACGGGGTGTATCCGCAGCACAGTTCGACTGACCGAAACTCGCGGCGAGAGGCGTTCGCCGTTGCTCACCCCTCTGTGTGCCCATAACCCGTGGATACGCACATCGAATGCTCGATAACTGAGGAGGACGTGTGAAGAACGATTCGAGAGTCACGCGGCGTCGCGGGGCAATGCGCACCGTGGCCGTGGCAGGTGCGGTGGGCGCCTCGATGGCGCTGCTGGCTCCCTTGGCGTCGGCAGCTCCGACGCCCGCCCCTGTCCCGGGTGGTGGCGTGTGCGATCCCGCAATCGCGCAAGGCTGCCTCACGGTGCTCGTCGAGAGCGGTACGTTCGCGAACAACGGCTTCAACTTGCCGATCGGGCTCGGCGACATGGTCATCGCGGGCAACGCCCCTGACGACGACTTCATCCCCCGCGACGACGGCCACAACGGTGTCTACGGCAAGCCGTTGACGGTGCCCGGCGGTGTGCTCGGGGTCGATCTCCCGTTCAACAACCTGTTCGGCTTGGCCGCGGTGACCGCGACGGTCGAGGCGGTGGAGGTTCCGGTGTTCAACGGCGACCTCTTCAACTTCGATATGACCCTGAAAACGCGGATGAAGATCGACAATCCGTTCCTGGGCGACAACTGCTACATCGGGACCGATTCGGCCCCGGTCGAACTGAACCTGCACAAGTCCAATCCGGTCGACGACCCGTCGTCCATCGGTGTCAGTGACGGCACGGAGTGGCCCGCCGGCGTCTTGGTTGCGTCCAACATCCAGAACACGGCGTCGGACTTCACTCTTCCGGGGGCGACGGGCTGCGGTCCGTTCGGGATTCTCAACCCGATCGTCAACTGGCGGGCCAAGGTGCCCAACTCCACCGGAACGGAGCTGACGACCAAGGCGACCGGCTTCATTTCGGAGTCCGCCGCCGGTGGTACGGATCCGCTGGACGGTGCGGACGACGGCACCGGTTCGAGCGGATCCAGTGGCTCCAGCGGTTCGAGCGGCTCGGACAGCTCCAGCGCTTCCAGCGGTAGCTGATTCGCCCATGATCCGGGCGTCCTGCCGGCCCGTCGGGGGGTCGGCAGGACGTCCGTTCGTCTACTTCAGCCCGTGGAACCGGGCCATCATCTTCTCGGTGAAGGCCCGCGGCGCGAGTCGACGGACCGTGAACACGAGGGGGGCCTTGTTCCCGACCGCGTACAGCGGCTTGGGTTTGTCCGCCTCGATCGCCTTCACGACCAGTTCCGCGACCGTCTCCGCGCGGATTCCTCGATCCTCGTTGCGCTGCATGGCCTTCGACACCGTCGTGTAGTCCGCCGTGTACGGCGAACCGTCGGCGATGTACCGGGTGCGGCGGTCGCCGATGCCGGTGGCGATGGTGCCCGGTTCGACGGTGGTGAGCCACACGCCGAACGGGCTCAGTTCCCGTCTGGCCGCCGTCGCGAAGCCCTTCAGTGCGCACTTCGTGGCCACGTACGACGACCGGAACGCGAGCGGGAAGCTCGCGAGCATCGAGCCCACCATCACGACGCGGCCGTTGCCGCGCTCACGCATGCCGGGGAGCAGTAGTTGTGTCAGCTGGATCGCGCCCAGGACGTTCACCTGGAACAGGCGGTCGATCGCGTCCAGTGGCAGTTCCTCGAGCGGCCCCATCTGGCTCTCACCGGCGTTGTTGACCAGGACGTCCACGGTTCCCGCTGCGCGGGCGCACGCCTCGATACTCGCCCGGTCGGTGAGGTCCAGTGCCAGGTATTCCACGCCGGGAACTCGCGAACTCGGCTGCAGCGCATCTGGATTTCGAGTGGTGCCGAGTACCCGATACCCGCGCGAGACCAGCGCCCGGGTTACTTCCAGGCCGATGCCCGACGATGCGCCCGTCACGAGCGCGGTGCGGCTCACCCGAGGCTCCGGCCCAGCGCGCGCCCGGCCGCGCGCCCGGAGAAGATGCAGCCACCGAGGAACGTGCCCTCGAGCGCGCTGTAGCCGTGCACGCCGCCGCCGCCGAACCCGGCGACCTCACCCGCGGCGTACAGGCCGTCGAACACGCTGCCGTCGGGCCGGATCACCTGCGAGTCCAGATTGGTCTCGAGACCGCCGAGGGTCTTACGGGTGAGCAGGTTCAGACGCACGGCGATCAGTGGTCCGTGCGCCGGATCGAGGAGCCGGTGCGGCTTGGCGACCCGGATCGCCTTGTCGGGCAAATAGGTTCGCGCGTTGCGGATGGCCATGACCTGCATGTCCTTCGAGAAGGTGTTCTCCATCTCGCGGTCACGCGCGACGACCTCCCGTTCCACCTGGGCGTGGTCGAGTTTCGCGTCGGGGGTCAGCGCGTTCATGCCGTCGACCAGGTCGCGCAGATTGTCGCGGACCACGAAGTCCACGCCGTGTTGCTTGAAAGCCTCGACCGGGCCGGGCGCACCCTTCTTCACGCGTCCGAGCAGGAGTTTCATGTCCTTGCCGGTGAGGTCGGGGTTCTGCTCGGAACCGGAGAGCGCGAACTCCTTCTCGATGATCGACTGCGTGAGGACGAACCACGTGTGGTCGTGCCCGGTGCCGAGGATGTGCCTGAGCGTCGCGAGGGTGTCGAAGCCCGGGAACAACGGCACCGGCAGGCGCTTTCCGGTGGCGTCGAGCCACAGCGACGACGGGCCGGGGATGATCCGGATGGCGTGATCGGGCCAGATCGGGTCCCAGTTGACGATGCCCTCGGTGTAGTGCCACATGCGATCCCGGTTGACGATGTTGCCGCCCGCGTTCTCGGTGATCTCGAGCATGCGGCCGTCCACGTGCGCGGGCACGCCGGTGATCATGTGCTCGGGCACACGGCCCAGGCGGTCGACGGGCCAGTTCTTCTTCACGAGGTCGGGGTTGCCGCCGATGCCGCCGGAGGTCACCACCACGGCCTGCGCGCGGAGTTCGAACTCGCCGGCGGGTGTGCGGGACGACTTCACGCCGCGCGGTTCGGTCGACGGCTCGAGCACCGTGCCGCGCACCCCCACGGCGGCGCCGTTCTCGACGATCAGATCGTCCACCTGGTGCCGGTAGCGGAAGGTGACCTGTCCGCGGGCGGCAGCGTCGAGCACCGGTTCGCGGAACACCCGGACCACTTCCGGTCCCGTGCCCCACGTGATGTGGAAGCGCGGTACCGAATTTCCGTGACCGGTGGCCAGCCCACCGCCGCGTTCGGCCCAGCCGACGTTCGGCATCACGCGCAGGCCGAGATCGTGCAGGTAGGCCCGCTTCTCGCCGGCCGCGAAGTCGACGTAGGCCTCGGCCCACTGCCGGGGCCAACGGTCTTCGCGGTCGCGGTCGAATCCGGCGCTGCCCAGCCAGTCCTGCAGCGCCAGTTCACGGGAGTCCTTGATGCCCATGCGGCGTTGCTCGGGGCTGTCCACCAGGAACAGGCCGCCGAGTGACCAGAACGCCTGTCCGCCCAGGTTTTCCACGTTCTCCTGGTCGACGACGAGAACCTTGCGCCCGGCCTTGACCAGTTCGTGGGTCGCCACCAGGCCCGCCAGTCCCGCTCCGACAACGATGACGTCGGCTTCCGTTGCCACTGCCTGTCTCCTGTCCGTTAGGTACCGCTGCTGTAACTGCTCACGACGGTGACGAACAGCCGCTGACGCGCCTGCCGGACCGCCTCGTTCTCGGGTTCCATCAGCACCTGCACGGCGGTGCCGTCGTGGATCGCGACCAGTGCCCGTCCCAGGGCCGCGCGGTCGGTGACGCGTCGCCCCGCCGCGGCGAGAGCGTCCTCGACGATCGGCAGGATCGTGCCGAGGATCGCGTCCTCCCGGGCCGCCATGACGCGTTTGAGGGCGGGGTTGCGGAGGGCGTGCGCGGTGAACTCGGCGGTGATCCGGTACCAGGCGTCGTCGACCGGAATCGCGGCCAGGACACGCTCGACGGCCGAGTCGAGGGTGAGGGTGGCCGGGCGGTCGGCGAGGGCGGTGCGGATGCCGTCGAGCATGGTTGCCGAGCGCTGCTCCCACATCGCGAGGAACAGCTCGTCCAGCGAGGTGAAGTTCGAGTAGAAGGCGCCGCGGGTGAACCCGGCGCGTTCGCACACCTGCTCCACCGTGGAGCGCCCGAAGCCCTCCTCGGCGAACACGTCACCGGCCGCGTCGAGCAGCCGTTGCCGCGTCTCGGCGCGCCGTTTCGTGACGCGCTTGGGTCGCGGTGTCTCGGCCGTCTGCACTGGTCACCCTCAACTTTCCGCGTCGGTCCCCGTTCGATACAAAACTGTATCCGACGAACTCCGGCGTAGCGTCGAAATCGTGCAGATCTGGTACGTGAGCTACGGGTCGAACATGTCGCGCGCCCGCCTCGACTGCTACCTGCGGGGCGGTCGTCCCGCCGGCGGCGGGCGTATCTGTGCCGGCGCGCGGGACCCGCACCCGCCGGTGGGCCGCGCCGCCGTCCGGCTGCCGGGCACGGTCTACTTCGCGGGCCAATCGGTGGTGTGGGGCGGTGGGCGGGCGTTCTACGACCCGGACCTGCCCGGCGACACCGCCGCGTGCGCGTATCTCGTGACGGCCGAGCAGTTCGACGACATCCACGGTCAGGAGCCGTCGTGCTACGACCGAGTCCTCGACCTCGGGACACGCGAGGGGTTCCCGATGCGGACGTTCACGGCGGCGGTGGGTCGCGCCGACGTCGTGCGGACCGCGCCGTCGGCCCCGTACCTCGACACCATGGCGACCGGACTTCGCGAAGTGTTCGGCTGGAATTCCGAACGGGCGCAGGCGTATCTGCGGCGTTTACGGCTCTGACCAGGGTACCGTCGAGGTGCCGCATACTGTGGCGGCGCTCACAGAATAGGGATCCGATGTCGAATCTGCATGTCGTTGCGACAATTCCGGCCAAGGCCGGCTCCGAGAACACGGTTCGTGCCGCGCTCACCGCGCTGGCCGAGGAGAGCCGCAAGGAGGACGGTTGCGTGTCGTACGACCTGTTCGAGTCCACGTCGGCACCGGGCACGTTCGTCGTCGTCGAGGTGTGGAAGGACCAGCACGCGCTCGACACCCACATGAAGTCGGACCACATGC
This sequence comes from Prescottella sp. D32, assembly GCF_037287305.1. Classification (NCBI taxonomy): domain Bacteria; kingdom Bacillati; phylum Actinomycetota; class Actinomycetes; order Mycobacteriales; family Nocardiaceae; genus Rhodococcus; species Prescottella sp. D32. The sequence continues at coordinate 165,937 of NZ_JARBSW010000001.1, read as the reverse complement.
GTGAGGCCGCCGGCGCGTTCGGCGCCCACCTGGCCGCAGCCCCCGGCATCCACCCGCTGCGCCCCCTCTCCTGACGTTTCCCCTCCTTCCCGCGTTTTGCGCACTTGTCGCGAGTTTTCGCCCCGCGAATCGACGATAAGTGCGCAAAACGCGAGGCCGACCGGGGAGTATTGAGGTTCTCGACGCGGGGTGAGGCGTCGCCCGGAGCATGGGGAGGGCTCGGATGGGGTGGATCTCGAGGACGCTGGCGGCGATCGCGGTCGCGGCGATCGCCACCGTCGGAACGGTGGCGCCGGCGAGTGCCACCCCGGACGCGGGAGAACTCGGCGCGCAGTGGACGGCCACCGCGGACGGCCCCGCGACGTACCCCGGCATGGACATCGCTTGGGACGTCCCGATCCGGATGAGCGACGGGGTGATCCTGAAAGCCAACGTGTACCGGCCCGCGGACGCGGACGGGCGGCCCGTCGACACCCCGTTCCCGACGATCGTGAGCATGACGCCGTACACCAAGCTCGTGTCGGCGCTCGCCGAGGCAGCGGTGTCGGCTCCGGGAATCAGCGACGCCGTCATGGACTTCGCCCGCGACATCAACTTCTCCGGAACACCGTTGAGCGGTATCACCGATCTGACGCGGGCCCTGTCCGGCGGCGGGCTGCGCACGTTCACCGTCGACCGAGAGCTGATCCGCAGCGGGTACACCCAGGTGGTCGTCGACGTGCGCGGTACCGGTTTCTCGCAGGGGATCTGGCAGGTGTTCCAGGAGCGCGAGCAGCAGGACACCATCGAGACCATCGAGTGGGCCGCGCAGCAGGCGTGGTCGAACGGCCGAATCGGCATGAGCGGGGTCTCGTACTCCGCTATCAACCAGATCCAGGCGGCGTCGAAGCGGCCCGCGGCGCTGCAGGCGATCGTGCCGATCGAGCCGGGCGGCGACCTGGTCCGGGACGTCGTGGCGCCGGGCGGGGGTGCGGGCGTCGGATTCCTGCCGTTCTGGTTGGCGGCGGTCAACGGGCTCAAGCTGATTCCCGACGTCCAGGCGTTGATGCAGGGCAACCTCGACCAGACGTGGTTGCGCGACCGGATCGCCGATCCGGCGACGTTCTTCCAGTACCTCATCCAGGCGATCACCATCCCCGACGTCGACTCCATCCCGCCGGAGCTGCAGACGCTGCTCGAGCCGGACAGCTCGCTGCGTCTGGCCTGGCTGCCGCACGCCGAGCAGATCACGGCACCGACCCTGCTCTACGGCGGCTGGCACGACATCTTCACGAACTCACAGCCCCGGTTGTACAACGCGATCCCGCTGGCGCCCGGGAAGAAGCAGCTCATAATGGGCGACACCTACCACCTCAACCCGGGCAGCGGCTTCGGTGATCCGGGCTACCCGCCGCGGCTCGACGTCCTGCAGCGGGCGTGGTTCGACCGGTGGCTCAAGGACATCGACAACGGCATCGAGACGTACGGCCCGGTCACGTCGTATCAGCAGGGCAACGGCTGGACTACCACGGATCGGTTCCCGCGCGCGGGCGTCGAACATCGCCGGATGTATCTGGCGGCGCAGCCGTCCGGCACCACCGCGACGTCCGTGCACGACGGTTCCCTGCTCGCATCGCCACCGTCCGGTACGACGACTCTGACGGTGGCGCCGGGGCTTTCGAGCCTGTGCTCGCGGGACGCTGCGCAGGAACTCGCGGGCCTCCTCGCCGTGATCGACGGCTGCGCCAAGGACAACCGGATCGCGGAGCGGGATGCGCTCACGTTCACCAGCGCCCCGGTCGCGGCACCCACCCAGATCTCGGGGCCGGTGAACGTGCATCTGAACACCGTGCTCGACACCACCGACGGCTACTGGACGGCCACGCTCGACGATGTTGCCCCGGACGGTACGTCGACGGTCCTGACGTCGGGCCAGCTCACGTCGTCGCTGCGGGGCATCGACGAGGCCCGCAGTGAGCGCTCCGCGAACGGTGACCTGACCGACCCGTTCTACACGCTCACCCTCGCGGCGCGTCAGCCGATCGTGCCGGGCCGGCCCACCACGCTGGACGTCGGGCTCACCGCGACGGACGCGCTGCTGCAGCCGGGTCACCGTCTGCGGGTGTCGGTGGCGGCGAGCAACTTCCCGAAGGGCATGCTGTTGCGTCCGCTGCTCAACGAGAGCCGGTTGGCGCCCCAGCATCTGGTGCTGGACCCGGCGTCTCCGAGTTTCGTCAACGTTCCGCTCGACGTTCCGATCCCCTGATCCCCACGGTCCGCCCCCCTCCCGCGTTTTGCGCACTTGTCGCGCCCACGACCCCCGAAATTCCGCGATAAGTGCGCGAAACGCGGGGTCAGGGGGAGACGGGGACGGGCGCCGAGGACGCCCCGTGCACGGCCCGCCAGGCACGGTCGCTGAGCAGTGTGGCCGCGACGAGGACCATCCACCCGCTCATCGACAGCAGTTCGACGCGCTGCGCGAAGCCCAGCCAGCTGCGACTGCCGGACGGGTCGTCGACCCCGACGAGCATCCACAGGGTGCCGACGAGGAACAGCACGACGACGGCGAGCCCGGACCACCACATCGCCCGCGGCGCACGGTAGACGAAGATCGCGATGATGAACGCGACCGCCGAGACCACGGCGGCCGTCACCGACACCGTGCTCGTGACGGCGTGCCACTGGTGGGTGAGCGGAACCTGCGTCGCCTCGCAGGCCGCCGTGGAACACCGCAGCGGCAGACGGGAATCGGCGATCGTGCCCACCGCGAAGACACCCAGCGCGAGCCAGCCGACCGTGGTGAGGAAGCGTCGCGGCGTGATCGTCAGCCCCAGCACCGCCGCGACGGTGAGCACGATCCCGGTGAGCAGATCGCCGCTGCGGTAGAGGATTCCGTAGCGCTGGTCGGTGGCCGCCAGCTGGCTCGCGAACCCCTCGAACGGGCCCTCACCGGAGTTGAGGAAGAACGCCAGCACCCACGACGAGTACAGCACCGCTCCGGAGATGAGCAAGGCCGCGATCGTGTACCTGCGCAGAGTGAGTGACACGGCGACCTCAGTTGCGCGGCTTGGCGAACGGGAACGCCAGCGATTCGCGGATGCTGCCGCCGGTGATGAGCATGACGATCCGGTCGACGCCCATACCGAGCCCGCCGGTGGGCGGCATCGCGTGCTCGAGCGCCTGCAGGAAGTCCTCGTCGAGTTCCATCGCCTCCGCGTCGCCGCCGGCCGCGAGCAGCGACTGCTCGGTGAGCCGTCGTCGCTGGTCGATGGGATCGGTGAGTTCGCTGTACGCGGTGCCGAGTTCGACGCCCCACGCCACCAGATCCCACTTCGCGGCCACACCGGGGATGGTGGGGTGGGGGCGGGTCAGCGGCGACATCGACGTCGGGAAGTTAGTGTAGAAGGTGGGGAACTCGGTCTGACCCTCCACCAGATGCTCGTACATCTCCTGCGCGACCGCGCCTGCGTCCCAGCTCTTCTGGTACTCGATGTCGTTCTCGTCGCACAACTTCTGCAGCACCTCGAGGGGTGTCTCCGGGCTGACGTCCACGCCCAGTTTCTCGGCGACCGCGCCGTGCATCGTCTTCACGGGCCATTCGCCGGAGATGTCGACGGCGACGAGTTCGCCGTCCGGGCCGGGACGCATGATCGTCTGGCTGCCGTGTGCGGCGACGGCCGCGGCCTGGATCAGCTCGCGGCACAGCACCATCATGCGTTCGTAGTCGCTGTGGGCCTCGTACGCCTCGAGGATCGTGAACTCCGGGTTGTGCTTGAAGTCGACCCCCTCGTTGCGGAACACCCGCCCGATCTCGAACACCTTCTCCATACCGGCCACACACAGACGTTTGAGGAACAACTCCGGTGCGATCCGCAGGTACAGGTCCAGGTCGTACGCATTGATATGGGTGACGAAGGGGGCCGCGTTGGCGCCGCCGTGGATACGCTGCAGGATCGGCGTCTCCACCTCGAGGTAGTCGCGGCCGGCGAGGGTGTCGCGCAGCGACTTCACGATCGCGGTACGCGCCGCCAGCAGCCGCCGCGACTCGGGGTTGATCGCGAGGTCGACGTAACGCTGCCGCACGCGAGTTTCCGCGTCCGTCAAGCCCTTCCACTTGTCGGGCAGGGGGTGCAGGCATTTGCCGTTCATGCGCCACTCCGTCGCCAGCAGCGACAGTTCACCCTTGCGGCTGCGGCCGATGGTGCCGCTCACCTCCATGAGGTCGCCGAGGTCGAAGTCGGTGGAGAACTCGTCGAGCCGGTCGCCGACCGTGGTGCGTTCGATGAGCACCTGGATGTCGCCGGACCAGTCCCGCAGCACCGCGAACGCGACGCCGCCGTACGTGCGGATCCGCAACAGGCGCCCCGCGATTCGCACGCGGGTGCCCTCCGGGGACGACGTCGCGGCGGCGACGGTGTGGGTGGGCGGGTAGGCGACGGGGTACGGATCGATGCCCTCGTCGGCCAGGCGGGCGAGTTTGTCCATGCGCACGCGAACCTGTTCGGGCCGGCGCGGTCCCACCGATTCCGGGGCCGTCCCGTCCGTCCTGCCCGTGGGCGCGTCGGCCGCCGGAGCGGCGGCGTCGGGCGCACTGCCGTCCGCGTGCAGGACACCGGAGACGGCGAGCGCCGCCGGCACCGCGGCGCGGGTCCCGGTGTGCGTGGGCGCCTTCGCCCGGTGCCCGAACGTGGGCAACGTCAGGAAACCCTCGGCGATCGCCGACGCGATTCCGACGCGCGGCAGCTGCCGGTTGTCGTCGAAGCACAGGTACCGCGGCGCCCATTCGGGCTGGTACTTGACGTTCGAGCGGTACAGAGCCTCGAGCTGCCACCACCGGGAGAAGAACAGCAGCATCGACCGCCAGACCCGCAGGATCGGACCGGCGCCGATGCGCGCGCCCTCCTCGAACGTGGAGCGGAACACCGCGAAGTTGAGCGACACCCGCACGACGCCGAACTCGTCGGAACGGGTCGCGAGTTCGGTGACCATCAGTTCGACTACACCGTTGGGGGCGTCCGGGTTCCGGCGCATCAGGTCGAGCGATGTGCCGTTCGGACCCCACGGCACCAGCGACAGCATGCCCAGCACCGTGCCGTCCTCGCCGAGCGCCTCGACCAGGAGGCAGTCGCCGTCGAGGGGATCGCCGAGCCGGCCCAGGGCCATCGAGAAGCCGCGCTCGGTCTCGGTGTCGCGCCACGCATCTGCACGCGCGACGACGTCGGCCATCTCGGCGGGCGGGATGTCGCGGTGGCGTCGGATGCGGACGGTGACGCCCTGCTTCCGGACCCGGTGCACGGCCTGGCGGACCTGCCGCATCTCGCGGCCGTTCAGATTGAACTCCCGGGTTTCGAGGATCGCCTCGTCGCCGAGCTGGAGCACCGACAGACCGGCCCGCTTGTACGCGGTGGCACCGGCCTCGCTCGCTCCCATCACGGCGGGCGCCCAGCCGTACTTGGAGCACAGGGCGAGCCACGCGTCGATCGCGTGCGGCCACGCCTCCGGGTTGCCGATCGGGTCGCCGCTGGCCAGGCACACGCCGATCTCCACGCGGTAGGTGACGGCGGCCTTGCCGCTCGGCGCGAAGACGACGGCCTTGTCGCGGCGGGTCGCGAAGTAGCCCAGGGAGTCGTCGGCACCGAAGCTGTCGAGCAGGCCGCGCAACGCCGATTCGTCGTCGCCGGTCAGCGCGTTCGACGCCCGCTGCGAGCGGAACAGCGTGATCACCGCCGCGAGCAGGGCGAGCGCCCCGAACAGTCCCAGCAGGGTGTTGACGAAGACGTGGGGGTGGCCGTCGAACTGTTCGTTCTCGACCACGACGAGGGCGGTGACGCGGTTGAGGGCCCACAGGAACCGCTGACCCGACGGCAGCGTGCCCGGGAACAGCTCCACCAGCCCCCAGCCCAGCAGGGTGCCCACCGCCAGGCCGGACACGAGGACGCCCAATGCCTTCCACGCGGCGCCGCGGCGGACCCGCGTGTAGAACTCCTTGCGGGCCGCGATCAGGATCCCGACGACCGCGAGCTGCACGACGCACGCGACGGCGGCGTTGACGTTCTCGTCCGCCACCGCGGCGACGGCGTTGAGAACTGCGAAGAGGGTCAGGTAGATCGTCAGCAACCACCACGCGATCCGTTTGCGGCTCGCGAGTGCCGCCGCCACCAGACCGACCACGACGGCCCACGACAGGCTCGTGTCGGGGGCGTCGAAGTAGTAGTCGTCGATGTACAGGCGCGGCGTGTGCACCAGGTAGCGCAGCGCGGGCGACAGGCTCCACAGGAACACCAGCACCGAGAAGACGCCGAGGACGAGGCCCGCGATGTGCGGAACCTCCGACAGCCGCCCGCGTTTCGGCGTCACCCGGGTCTGGTGGTGGTCCCGCCTGTCCGTGGTGTCCACAGGGCTACCGGTACTCGTGGCCATCGAGGTCCTTCCAGTGACTGTCGTCTCTCCGAGTCCAGTGTGAGGCGTCGATGGGCCGTTTGGGGCCAAGGAGGAAGATGGAGGCATGTCTGACGCTGTGGACGAGGTCCCGATCCGCGACGAATCGATCCGCCTGGGTCAATTCCTCAAGCTGGCCAATCTCATCGAGTCGGGTGCGGAGGCGAAGGTCGTCGTCGCCGAGGGTCTGGTCAGCGTGAACGGCGAGGTGGAGATCCGACGCGGTCGGCAGCTGCGGGACGGCGACGTCGTCGAGATCGGTGGCATGTCGGCGCGGGTGAGCGCGCCCGTGTCCTAGCGGCCGGCAGATCCCCGTCGGGACCCATCCGCCTACCCGGCCGGCGCCGAATACTCGGACGTAGCCGGAAGGAAAGCGGGGGACACATGACGACGCGTGCACTGTCGGGGATACTCGCGGCCGCGGTCGTGCTCGGGATCGGCCAATTGGTGTCGGTGCCGATCGGGCCCGCGTCGTCGCCCTTCTTCGCGGTCGGGTCCACCACCGTCGACCGCAGCCCGGCGTGGGCGCGGGAGTTCGCGATCACGACGTTCGGCACCAACGACAAGCCTGCTCTGTTCGTCGGGATGACGGTGCTGATCGTGGTGCTGGCGGCGGTGGCCGGTATGGTCGAGCGACCGCGCCGCCCGTACGGCAGCGCGATCCTGCTGGTCCTGGGACTGATCGGGGTGTACGCGGCCGTCAACCGGCCCGGGGCCACCGCGTCGTACGCACTGCCGACGATCGTCGGTGTCGCCGCCGGGATCGTCACACTGCGGGTGCTCACCACGCGTGCGCCGGTGCGGACCGGGTCCGGGAACGGCGCGCCGGGGATGGCGCGCCGCCGGTTCCTGGTGCTGGCCGCGACAGCCGCCGCCGTCGCCGCCGCGGCGGGGGCAACGGGACGCTATCTCGCCGACCGGGTGGCGGGCGCGGTCCGTAACCGCGACGGCCTCGCCCTGCCCACGGTGCCCGCCGCCGACCGCGCGCCGGCCCTCGCGCCCGGAACCGACGTCGCGGTGCCGGGCGCCACTCCCTTCGTGACCCGCAACGGAGACTTCTACCGGATCGACACCGCGCTGCAGGTGCCCATGCTCACCACCGACGAATGGCAGCTGCGGATCCACGGCATGGTCGATCGCGAGATCACCCTGAGCTGGGACGACCTGATCGCCCGCACGCCGATCGAACGCGCGATCACGCTGACGTGCGTATCCAACGAGGTCGGCGGCGAACTCGCGGGCAACGCCACCTGGGTCGGGTACCGGATCAAGGATCTGCTCGACGAGGTGGGCGTCGCGCCCGACGCCGACATGTTGCTGTCCACCAGTGCCGACGGCTTCACGGTCGGCACCCCGGTCGAGGTCCTGCGCGACGGCCGCGACGCGATCCTCGCGGTCGCGATGAACGGCGAACCGCTCCCGTTCGAGCACGGCTATCCGGTGCGTCAGGTGGTGCCCGGGCTGTACGGGTTCGTGTCGGCGACCAAGTGGGTGGTCGACTGGGAGCTGACCCGCTTCGACCGCGCCGAGGCGTATTGGACCCGACGCGGATGGGCGGCGCAGGCACCGATCAAGACTGCGTCGCGCATCGACGTGCCCGCCGCCTTCGGCAAGATTCCGTCCGGCCCCACGATCGTCGCTGGGACCGCATGGGCGCAGCACCGCGGCATCGAGAAGGTCGAGGTGCGGGTCGACAACGGCGTGTGGCGGACCGCGACGCTGGCGCCGCAGTACTCGATCGACACGTGGCGGCAGTGGACGTGGCAGTGGGACGCGCCTCCCGGTGTGCACAGCCTGCAGGTGCGTGCCACCGATCGGGCCGGCAACACTCAGACCGAGGAGCGGGCGGCGCCGATTCCGGACGGTGCTAGCGGGTGGCACTCGCGCACGGTGACGGTGTCGTGAGGCGGCCCTGCGGGACCTAGGCCGGATCGGGTGGCGCCGCTGCGGGTTCCGGTTCGCCGCCGAGTGCCGCGGCCAGCCGCTCGCGGGCCCGGGACAGGTGCCCGGTCAGCACTGCGACGGCGCGCTCGCCGTCTCCGTCCGCGAGTGCCTCCAGGATCTGCCGATGCTCGGCGACGATGCTCGACGTGGTCAGAAGGTGTTTGCCCTGCACCTGCACCATGCACAGGCGCACCTCGGACACCAGCGTCCGGAAGATCCGGCTCGTTCGGGGGCTACCGGCGGCGTCGACGAGTGAGGTGTGGAACCGCATGTCGGGTTCGACGACGGACAACGGGGCACCGTCGGTGAGCGTCGCGATCTCGCTGTTCGCGGCCACCGCGTCCGCGGGAACCACGTTGTTGCGGGCGAGTTCTCGGAGCACCTGGGACTCGAGGCCGGCTCGGGTGCGGTAGATGTCGCGCACGTCGTCGGGACCCAGTTGCAGCACCCGTGCGGTCTTGTGCGCGCTGCGCTGCAGCAGTCCCTCGCCGACGAGTTTCTCGATCGCGGCCTTGGCGGTGGGCCGGGCGACCTCGTACGTGCGGGCGACCTCGGCCTCGGTGAGGGCATCGGAGTGCGTCAGGTCTCCGGAGAACACCCGCTGTCGCAGTTCGGCGGCCAATGCGTCGACGATCGACAGCGCCTCGACTCTGGCCACGGGTCCTCCTTGCTCGATTCCGGTCGATCCTCCCACGGGCCGTCTGCCGTGCACACCCGTCCGTCGGCCGTTCTTGACTTGCATGAATACTTGTCTGACAATCGAGATTGATATTGCTCTCGGACGGATGGTTCTGCATGACCCTCGATGTCGTTTCCCCCGCTGCTGCCGACCTGACCGAACGGCTCGGCGCCGCGGTCGTCACCGACCTGGATCAAATGCTCGCGTACCGCCGGGACCAGTCTTTGCTCACGCCCGACGGGGAACCGCTCGCGGTGGTGCGGGCGCGCAGCACCGAGGACGTCGTCGCGACCATGCAGATTGCGCACCGCCGCGGCGTCCCGGTGGTCACCCGCGGAGCCGGCACCGGATTGGCGGGCGCGGCGAACGCCATCGACGGGTGCATCGTGCTGAGCCTCGAGCGGATGAACGAGATTCTGCGGATCGACGAATCCGCGCGCCTCGCGACCGTGCAGCCGGGTGTCATCAACGGGGACCTCGCCGCGGCGGTCGCCGAGAAGGGGCTCTGGTACGTCCCGGATCCGGGCAGCCGGGCGATCTCCTCCATCGGCGGCAACCTCGCCACCAATGCCGGCGGCACCTGCTGCGCCAAGTACGGCGTCACCGCCGACCACGTCGCGCGCATCAAGGCGGTCCTCCCGGACGGTCGGATCATCCACACCGGTGCCGAGACCAGGAAGAACGTCGCCGGGCTCAACCTCACGCAGGTGCTGGTCGGCTCCGAGGGCACACTAGCGGTGATCGTGGAGGCCACCGTGCGGCTGCGGGCACAGCCGTCGGCGGCGTCGACCGTGGTCGCGAGTTTCCCCACCACCGCGCTGGCGATCAACGCGGTCCTGGCGATTCGCCAGGTGGCCGACCCGTGCCTGCTCGAGCTGATGGACCGCACCACCATCGCAGCGGTCAACGACCTGACGAGGATGGGTCTCGACGACACGGCGGGCGCGCTGCTGCTGATCCAGTGCGACGGCGGTGACGCGGCCGCCGAGGCCGCCCGCTGTGCGGCGGCGTGCGCCGCGGCCGGCGCCACCGAGGTGTACGACACCGCCGATCCGGTCGAGGGTGAAGAGTTCATGCAGGCCCGGCGGGTGGCGCTCACCGCGCTCGAGCGCAGGGGCAGCACCCTGCTCGACGACCTCGCGGTACCGGTCCCGGCGCTGCCGCGCATGCTGGCCGCGATCGAAGAGACCGCGGCCCGGCACGACGTCCTGATCGGAACGTTCGGTCATGCCGCCGACGGAAACCTCCACCCCACCATCGTGTTCGACGCGTCCGACGCGCCGATGACGGCCCGCGCCCGGGCCGCCTTCGACGAGCTCGTCTCGGCATGTCTCACGCTCGGCGGTTCCATCACCGGCGAGCACGGCGTCGGCGTGCTCAAGACGCCGTACATGGAGTCGATGGTCGGCGCGACCGAACGCGAGCTCATGGCGGGTATCAAATCCGTCTTCGATCCCACCGGCATCCTGAATCCCGGGCGCGGCTTCTGAGAGAGGTGGGGGCAGGGAGGACACGTCTCGAGTGACAATCGGCGCGGGGCTGACCGTCGCGGGGAAGGCAGAGGATCTCCATCTAGTTGTTCTGCTCGACGGTGACCCGAATCGCGCCGGAGTCGGCGGGCGTGCTCATCTGCCGGCTTGGACGTCGTCGACCAGTAACTTCTTCTGCACCTTGCCCATCGCGTTTCGCGGCAACGAGCCGACGACACGAATTTCACGCGGTCGCTTGTGGATCGACAGGGTTCGGGCGACGAAGTTGGACAGTTCTACCTCGTCGGTGCAGTCGCCGACCACGTAGGCGACGATGCGCTGCCCGAGATCGGTGTCCGGGACGCCGATCACTGCGGCCTCCTCGACGCCGGGGTGGGCGAGCAACGCCTGTTCCACCTCACCGGCCCCGATCCGGTAGCCACCCGACTTGATCATGTCGATCGACTCCCTCCCGACGATGCGGTGGAAGCCCTGTTCGTCGACGACGGCGATGTCACCGGTCTTGAACCATCCGTCCTCGGTCATCGATTCGGCGGTCTTTTCGAAGTTGCTCAGATAGCCGTCGAACAGAGTTGCGCCCGCGATCTGCAACTGCCCCAGCGTCTCACCGTCGCACGGCACCGGATTGCCCGCCTGGTCACGAATGCGGGTGTGGACGCCACGGATCGGTGATCCCACCCACCCGGGTCGACGCTCGCCGTCGAATCGGGTGCTGAGCGTGATGAGGGTCTCGCTCATTCCGTAGCGTTCGATCGGCGCCGAGCCGGTGAGCGCCTGCATGCGTTCGAAGACCGGGACCGGCAGCGGAGCGCTGCCCGACACCAGGAGCCGGGCGGATCCGAGCGTTCGTGCCGCTGATTCGTCGGCGCACACACGGGACCACACGGTGGGGACACCGAAGTAGAGCGAACCACCCGCCGCTGCATACGATTCCGGGGTGGGGCGCACGGTGTGCACCAACGGCGACCCGTGCCGCAGGGCGCCCACGACTCCGAGGATGAGCCCGTGCACGTGGAACAACGGTAGTCCGTGGACCAGGGTGTCGTCCGGACTCCAGTCCCAGGCCTCGGCGAGCCCGTCCAGTCCCGCCGCGATGGCGGAACGGGCGAGCACGACGCCCTTCGGGGCTCCGGTCGTGCCCGAGGTGTACATGATCATCGCGGTCGTTCCGGGATCGGGCTCGGCATATGTCGAGCCCGATCGTGCGCGGGCGTGGATCGGGACATGCGGGAGTGTGACGTCTTCCCGCCGACCGCCGAGCCAGAGCTGCGCGCCCGAGTCCTTCAGGATGTGATCGCGTTCGGCGGGCCCCGAGTCGGGTGGTACAGGCACTGCCGGCACACCCGCCATCAGGCATCCTGTGACCGCGATGACCGTTTCGAGTGTTGCCGTCGCATCGATGGCAACGCTTGTGGCGCCGCTGATCTCGTCGGCAACGGCGGCCCCCGCCGCGATCAGGTCGGATCGGGTGAGTGCGCCGTCGCCGACGCGGACCGCGGGCTGGTCGCCGGAGCCGTTTCCCGGATCGACGAGCGAAGTCAGGAGTGGCCGGGGCATGAGGGTGGTCATCGGTGAAGGGTCCTTTCTCGAAGTCCCTACTGGACGGAGTCGGTCCACAATGTGGACCGCCGTGCTACGATGTGGTCCGGCTAACGTATAGCCCTCCATGCTCGACGTCAACAGACGTGTGTGAAAGGTCTTGAATGAACAGCGTTCTCACCGCGCTCCGGGTGTTCGAGGAGGTGGCGTCGGCGCAGCCGATCGGCTTGTCGGAGCTCGGTAAGCGGCTCGACGTCCCGAAGAGCACGGTTCAGCGCTGCCTCAGGACGCTGGCGGATGCGGGATGGCTGCGTCCCGCGACGAACGATGCGGGACGATGGGTGATCACCGGTAAGGCCTTCAGCCTGGGCAGCATGATGGCGGCAGGCGACGACCTGCGGGACGTGGCACTTCCGGAGTTGAGCCGGCTGCAGGTGGATACGGGTGAGACCGTTCATCTGGCGGTGCCCGACGGCGAAGAACTGGTGCTGATCGAGCGTCTCGACAGCGCACACCAGCTACGGGCGTTCCTGCCGTTGGGGACGCGCCTGCCGCTGCATGCCGCGTCGAACGGCAAGGCCTACCTTGCGTCGCTCCCGGATTCCGAGGTGGAGCGGATCCTCGCGTCCGACCTGGCCCCTTCGACCGGTCGCACCGTCACCGACCCGCAGGTGTTGCGGCAGGAGATCGAGGAAATCCGACGGCGTGGCTATGCGGTGACCGACCAGGGTCTGCACGACGGGATCGCGGCGGTCGCGGTTGCCCTGCGGGGCAGGGGGGGTGTCGTTCGGGGCTGCTTCAGCGTGTCCGGCCCGGCCTCTCGCCTGACGCCGGACCTCTACCAGGAGTATGGCGAGAAGGCGCTGGCTGCCGGGGCTGCGATCGAGCGCCTTCTGTCCTGAACGCGCCGGCCCGGGTTGTGTCCGAGGGCTCGCCGGCGGAAACTACTCGACCAGGACACTTCGGACCGGTAGCGGCATCGGTGAAAGCCGCCGACGTGCCGGATAGCTGTGCCACACCGGTAGTCGTGCTTTCGTCGGTAGAACCGGACAATCGCCCGATTTGGCGCGAGTTCCGAGGCGGCAGGCACCTCGTCGGCAGGCGTCGACTCGCAGTGCGGGCCGCATCGCAAAGGGATACTCGGTCCCAGGGAGGTGCTGCCGTGAGTGAATTGAACGTGCAGAGCAACCGGTTGGTCTTGCGATTGTCCGGTTTCGAGAAGATCGCCGCGTTGCACGGGGACGTGGCGATTCCCGTCGACCTCGTCCGTGACGTCGACGTCGTCGCCGATCCGTTCGCGAACACCCGCGGCATGCGGGCTCCAGGCCTGGGCATTCCCCGACGTCTGCGTATCGGGACGCGGCGCGGCGGGGGCGTACGCACGTTCGTCGTGGCGAGCGCCGGGGTTCCCGCGGTTCGGGTGCGCACCCTCGGCCGGACCGCCGGCGCCGAGTTCGACCAACTGCTCGTGAGCGCGCGGGACGCCATGCAGGTCGCCGACCGGATCCGCGGGGTCCTCGCCGCCGGCCGGCCGGGGGTGTCCGAGCGGGAGGTGACCTTCCGGTCGGGCGACGGGACGGTCCTGGCGGGCACGCTCACCGTTCCGGCGGGGGCCGAGACCGGTCCGGTCGCGGTGATCCTCACCGGGTCCGGGGAGATGAACCGCGACGGCGATCACGCGAGACTTCCGATCGGTGTGAGCCGCGCGCTCGCGGAGGCGTTGGCGCGCAACGGAACCGCGTCGCTGCGCTACGACAAACGTGGGGTTCCGAAGTCGGGGGGCGACTACCTGTCGACCGGGCTGTCCGACAACCTGGCCGACGCCGCGGCGGCCGTCGAATGGCTCCGGACGGCAGGGGGTTTCGTTCGCGATGCGGTGGCGGTGATCGGGCACAGCGAGGGCGCCTGCCTGGCCGCGGCGCTGGGCGCCGACCGCGAGGTCGATCCCGCCGCCGTCGTGCTGATCGCGTGTCCCGCGGTGACCGGACGCGAGGTACTGCTGTGGCAGTCCGCGAAGGCTGCCGACAGTCTGTCGGCGCCCGTCCGCAGCGTTCTCCGGCTCCTGCGGATCGACGTGAAAGCGCAGCAGCGCAAGGCACTCGACAAGATAGCCCGGTCGACCGGCGGCACCGCGCGGATGGGATTGCGCCGCGTCAACGCCCGCTGGCTCCGGGAGTTCCTCGACTTCGATCCGAAACCGCTGCTGCGGGAGATACGTTCGCCGGTTCTCGCGATCACCGGGGCGAAGGACCTGCAGGTGGACCCGGACGATCTGTGGGCTATCGCCGATCTCGTGCCCGCGGAGGTCGACACCGTTCGGGTACCCGACCTGACGCACCTGGTGCGGCGCGACGCCGGACCGCCGTCGTTGCGCGCCTACCGGCGCCTCGTCCGCGAACCCGTGGACCCGAAGGTCCTGTCGCTGGTGGCCGACTGGACGGCCGGCCACCTGCCCAGGCGCTGACGCACCCGTGCGCCTTTCTGGTAGTTCTGGATACCGAAAAGGCGCACGGGTGGCGAAGCCGCCTACCGGACGACGACGCCGTCGTCGTCGCTGTAGACCGTCTCACCCGGGTTGAAGGTGACGCCGCCGAAGGAGACGGGCACGTTCTTCTCGCCGGAGCCGGTCTGGGTGCTCTTGCGCGGGTTGGTGCCCAGCGCCTTGATGCCGATGTCGAGGGTGCGGAGGATCGCCGAGTCGCGGACCGCGCCGTTGACGATCACGCCCGCCCAGCCGTTGGAGACGCCGCGTCCGGCGATGATGTCGCCGACGAGGGCGGTGTGGACGCTCGCGTCGCCGTCCACGACGAGGACGCCGCCGTTGCCCGGCTCACTGAGCGTCTGCTTGACCAGCAGGTTGTCCTGGAAGCACTTGATGGTGGTGATCGGGCCGGAGAAGACCGCCCGGGCACCGAACTGGATGAACTGGGTGTCGCAGCTGCGAATGTCCGGACCGATCTCGTCGGCCAGATCGGCGGTCGCTACCTGCTCACTCATGGTTTCTTCCCTTCGTCGGTTCGCCCGTCAACCATAATTGACCCGCCGGTAACTTGCGGTGGTCAGGCGCGTCCGTGGCGACGTTCGTAGTCGTCGCGCACCCGGTCGGCGCGGCGCTGCGCCTTCTCGGCCACCAGGTCCGGATCGAGTCCGTGGCTGTGCAGCCGATGCCGCCGGTACACCTGCATCAGGGCCACCGCGAAGTAGACGAGCGGGATGAACAGCAGCGCCATCATCGCCAGCGGAACCCAGATCGGGCCGGGGATCAACAGGAAGAGGGCGAGGATCGGCAGCACCGGCAGGGTGAACCGGATCAGGTACCGTGCCGACGCCCCGGGGCCCACCAGGTCCCGGCGGACCCAGTCCTGCAGCGAGTCCGGGAGCGTGCGCCCGAACTGGTAGCCCACGTACTGCCCGAAGGTGGGGCGCGAAGGTGCCGACATGAGTCCAGGGTAGAGCGGGCCGGTTCCCGAACTGCGACGCGGATCAGTGCCGGGCTTCGATGCCTTCCAGGAAGACGGACACCACGGAGTCGGCGAGGTGGTCCATGCCGAACTCGGCGGTGGGCGAGAACCAGCGCAACGACAACCAGACGGCATCGCGGATGAGGCCGTACAGCACCTCGGCCGGCAGGTCCGCGCGGAACTCGCCCGACGCGATGCCGGATTCGATCACCGTCATCCACGCGTCCTTGGTGGTGCGCGCGGCATCGCGGATCTTGCGGTGCGACTTCAGCTTGCGTAGATAGGTGCCGTTGTTCTGGTAGATCTCGGACGCGTGCGGATGCGCCTGGCTGACGCGGAACGACGCCTTGACGAGGTCGTCGAGGCGTTCTCGTGGTCCGTTCGACGACGCGAGGATCGCCTTGTACTCGTCGACGAGGGCGTCGAGGTACTGCGTGACGATCAGTTCGGCTATCGCGTCCTTGGACGGGAAGTAGTGGTACAGGCTGCCGGAGAGGATGCCCACGCCGTCGGCGATGTCGCGGACCTTGGTCCCGGCGATGCCCTTCGTGGCGAACAGGGCGGCGGCCTGCTCCATGATCAAGGTGTGGCGCTCCGACCACTCCATGCCTACCTCCGAAATCGAAACGGCCCGGTGCTCGGGCAGTCGTGTTGTCCAAGTCGACTCTATCGGCAGCAAACATTTGCTTCCGAAGGGTGGTTCCACGCGCGCTCGCCGGGACGGTCCGCGTGCCGGAGGAGCTTCGCCGCAGCGTAGGCCTACCTCCGGCGCGCCAATCTGATCAGAGCTTGCTCGCGTAACACCAGGCCTGGGCCGCGAGCCGCTCGGCCTGGGCGCCGAAGCTCTCCGGCGAGCGGTCGCTCGCGCCCATCGCGCCGCGCAGTGTGCGGGTGTAGACGCCTTCGACGATGCACGCGATCTTCCACCAGTTGTAGGCGACGTAGAAGTCGATGTCGGGCACCGTGTCCGGTCGGACGGCAGCGAGATACTGCTCCACCAGGTCGTCGCGCGTCGGAAATCCCGGCACCCGGGTGGGCGGATTCTCGAGTGCGCACACCTCGTCGTCGGGCTGCGCCCAGTACGCCAGTAGCTGGCCGAGGTCGGCGAGTGGATCGCCGACCGTGGTCAGCTCCCAGTCGAGAATCCCGCCGATCGTGCCGTCGGGTGTGAACAGGCAGTTGTCGAGGCGGAAGTCGCCGTGGACGATCCGCGCCGAGCCCTGCCGGGGAATACGTTCGAGCAGGCGGTCGTGGGCGCGTCCGATGTCGTCGAGGACGCGAACGCGGTCCTGTGCCCAGTTCGTCGACCAGCGCCGCAGTTGCCGGGCCAGATAGTCGTCCCGGTCGGCGAGGCCGCCCCAGCCGATGTCGCGGGGATCGACGGCGTGCAGGGCGGCCAGTGCGCGGACCAGCTCGGCCGCGACGGACGGACGCCGGTCGGCGGGCACCACCGACGTCACGGTGTCGGGATCGCGGAGCACGACGCCGTCGAGGTGGTTCATGACGAAGAACGGCGCGCCGGTCACGGCATCGTCGTCACAGGTGCCGACGACGACCGGGACCGGCACCGGGGTGCTGCGCAGGCGCTCGAGCACCTCCGCCTCGCGGAGGACGTCGTGGGCGCGTGAGCGCGCCATCCCCAGGGGTGGGCGGCGCAGGACCCACCGGGCGCCGTCGGCGCCCTGTACCAGGTAGGTCAGATTCGACCGGCCGCCGGCGATGCGCTCGAAACGGAGTGGTCCCGTTGCGTCGTCGACGTGCTCGGTGAACCACCGGGACACCGCGTCGTCGCGGATCCCGGGGTCGGTGGTGCTGGTCATCGGCTGCCTTTCCGGTAGGGGCAGAGCCGGCGCTCGGCGTGTGCGAACCGCCGGTACGAGAGCGAGACTATACGGCGCATCAAACATTTGCTACATTCCGTTTGCACCACGATCTCGGCATTGTCACCCGCTCTGCGACAGGAGGATTCGTGCAGCACTCTCCCTCGATCACGGATGTGGACCGCCGGTCCGCGCTCAGTGTCTGCCTCGCGGCGACGGCCGACCGTCCGCTCGGGGAGTCGTTGGCGATGCTGCGCCGCATCGGAGCGGACCGCTTCGGGGTACTGGCGGCGACCATGGCCGGTCAGGGCTGGAACGAGTCGCTCGAGACGATCCGGGCGTCCGGCCTGCGGCCGGAGTTCATCGCGGGTGGTTGCCGCGCGATGCACGACGGTGGCGGATGGGAACGCGTGTTGTCCACGCTCGAGCGAGCGGTGGACGCCGCGGCGGAGATCGGCGCCCCCACGGTGTGTTTCACCTCCGGTGGATCGGGCCGTCTCTCCTGGGAGGAGGCCGCGGACGCGGCGGTGGACCGGTTCGGTCCGCTCGTGGAGTACGCGCAGGAACGGGGTGTCGGTCTCGCGCTCGAGAACACGATGTCGATCCGGTCGGCGATGAGCTTCACCCACAGTGTCGCGGACATCGCTGCGCTGGGTCGACGGTTGGAAGTGGGGCTCATGGTGGATTTGTGTTCGGCCTGGCAGGAGCGGGGTTTGATGCAAACCATCGGCGACAACCTGGACGCCATTCGGATCGTGCAGATCGGCGATCGCCACGTCGACGCGACGTCGGTGCCGAACCGCCGGGTTCCGGGGGAGGGGAGCATCCCCCTCGACCGGATGGTGTCCGAGGTGGGCGCGCTCGGATACACCGGGTTGGTCGATCTGGAACTGCTCGGCCCGGTGATCGACGAGGAGGGGCCCGAGAACGCGATGGCTCGGGGACTGGAATGGATGCGGATCTACGTGCCGTGATCCCGCGGCGATAGGTAGCAAATGTTTGATACGCGAGGACCCGAAGGGACGCGGGCCCGCAGTCGGGACGCATACGAAGGATGGATCGATTTGTCGGACAAGAGAATGTCGGAGAAAGAGGTGGTCGGCCGGTTGCGGTCCGGTATGACCATCGGAATCGGCGGCTGGGGATCCCGCCGCAAACCCATGTCGCTGGTGCGGGAGATCCTGCGCTCGGACCTCGACGATCTCACCGTCGTGTCCTACGGCGGCCCGGACGTCGGCCTGCTGTGCGCGGCGGGCAAGGTGCGCAAGGTCGTGTTCGGGTTCGTGTCCCTGGACTCGATCCCACTCGATCCTCACTTCCGCGCCGCACGTCAGGGCGGACGTGTCGAGGTCGCCGAGTACGACGAGGGCATGTTGCAGTGGGGGCTGTACGCGGCCGGCATCAGACTGCCGTACCTGCCGACGCGGGCAGGGCTCGGATCGGACGTGATGCGGGTCAACCCCGAACTGCGCACGGTCACCGACCCCTACGGTGACGAGACCCTCGTCGCCATGCCGGCGATCCCGCTCGACGCGGCGCTGGTGCACATGAACCGCGCCGACGTGCACGGCAACGCCCAGTACCTGGGCCCGGACCTCTACTTCGACGACCTGTTCTGCATGGCGGCCGAGCAGGTGTACGTCTCGTGCGAACGCGTCGTGCCGACGGCCGAACTCACCGCGCAGGCGCATCCGTCGACGATCCGGATTCCACGTCTGTTGGTGTCCGGTGTGGTGGCCGCCCCCGGGGGCGCCCACTTCACGTCGTGCGTGCCCGACTACGACCGCGACGAGGAGTTCCAGCGCGAATACGTAGCGGCAGCGAAGGATCCGGAGCGATGGCAAACATTCGTCGACCGGTACCTGGCGGTCCCGGAGGCGGAGTATCAGCGCGCGGTGCGCGGCGAGCGTGAGGAGGCGTCGGCATGAGTGCAGCGACACGGGCGGAAGTGTGTGCGGTGGCGTGCGCCGAGGCGTACCGCGGCAACGGCGAGGTGATCGCCAGCGCCTTCGGCACCATCCCGGCGATCGGGGTCCGGCTGGCGCGGCACACATTCGAACCCGATCTGGTGGTCTCGGACGGCGAGGCCGGCGCGGTGCGCGGGACGTGGGCGGTCGGCGGCCCCGCCGACGGCGACATCGAGGCGTGGCTGCCCTTCAACCAGATCTTCGATCTGGTGTGGAACGGCAAGCGCCACATCATGATGATCCCGACCCAGCTCGACGTGTACGGCAACTGCAACATCTCCGCGATCGGGGACCACGAGCGGCCGAACGTGCAGCTGCTCGGTGTCCGCGGCGCGCCGGGAAACACCGTCTACCACCCGACCAGCTACTGGGTGCCCAAGCACAGCACCCGAGTGTTCGTGCCCAAGGTCGACATGGTGTCCGGTGTGGGCAACGACAACGCCCGCAAGGCCGGACCGGCGGCCACTAGGTATCACCAATTGCGTCGAGTGGTCACGGATCTGGCAGTCCTGGACTTCACCCCGGACTCGGGGCAGCTACGCCTGGTCTCCGTGCACCCGGGCGTCATCGTCGACGACGTCGTCGCGGCCACCGGGTTCGACCTGGTGATTCCGGACTCGGTGCCGCAGACGCGCGCCCCGAGTGCGGAGGAGCTGGAACTGATCCGCACCGTCATCGATCCCCGCAACCTGCGCGACAAGGAGGTACCGGCGTGACCACCGTCGAATCGAGCCGCAACGCGCTGCACACCCGGGTCTGCGACCTGTTCGGCGTGAAGTACCCGATCGTGCAGACCGGCATGGGCTACGTCTCCGACGCCAAGCTCACCGCGGCCACCGCCGCGGCGGGCGGTCTCGGGATCATCGCCGGCGGCATGCTGAGCTACGACGAACTCGAGCAGGCGATCCACTACGTCAAGGACCGGACCGACGCGTCCTTCGGTGTCAACCTGCGCGCCAATCAGGAAGACATCGACAAGCGACTCGATCTGCTGATCCGGTCCGGGGTCAAGGTGGCGTCGTTCGCGCTGGCCCCCAAGCGGGACCTGATCGCGAAGCTCAAGGACGCCGGACTGGTGGTGGTGCCGTCGATCGGTGCGCGCCGGCACGCGGAGAAGGTCGCCGAGTGGGGCGTGGACGCCGTCGTCGTGCAGGGCGGCGAGGGCGGCGGCCACACCGGCGCCGTCCCGACCAGCCTGCTGCTGCCGCAGGTGGTCGACGCGGTCGACATCCCGGTGATCGCCGCGGGCGGTTACTTCGACGGCCGCGGCCTGGTCTCGGCCCTCGCGTACGGCGCCGACGGCATCGCGATGGGCACCCGCTTCATGCTGACCAGCGATTCCCCGGTGGCGCAGGCGGTCAAGGACGTCTACCTGTCGAAGTCGGTGAACGACACCGTCGTGACACTGGAGATCGACGGGGTTCCGCAGCGGGTGCTGCGTGCCGGCACGATCGACCAGCTCGAGTCCACCCGCGGACCGCAGCGCGTTCTGCGCGCGATGCGTAATGCCGTTGCATTCCAGCGACTGTCGGGGACCCCGTGGAAGGACATGATCCGCGAGGGCCTGGAGATGAAGAAGAGCCACGAACTCGGCTGGCGGCAGGTGGTCATGGCCGCGAACGCGCCGATGCTCTACCGGTCGGCGCTGGTCGACGGCAACGCCGACATCGGGGTGATGGCAACCGGGCAGGTGGTGGGCCTCATCGACGACGTCCCGAGCTGTGCCGAACTGATCGACCGGATCGTGCGGGAGGCGGAGTCCGTACTTCACCGGCTCACCGCTGTCGACGAGCGCGCTGAGCGCACAACCGAACTCACACTTCCACGAGGAGACATCTGATGAACCAGTTGAAGGATCGAGTGATCGTGGTGACCGGCGCCGGTCGCGGTATCGGTCGCGAGCACGCGCTGTTGGCCGCCGCCGAGGGCGCCCGGGTGGTCGTCAACGACACCGGCGCCGGGCCGGACGGCAAGGGCGCGGACCCGTCGCTCGCGCATCAGGTCACGGACGAGATCACCACGGCAGGCGGTGCCGCAGTCGCGAACACCGCGGACGTCACGACCGTCGAGGGCGCGCAGAGCCTGCTCGACACCGCGCTCGGCAGCTTCGGTGAAGTGCACGGCCTGGTGAACAACGCCGGTGTGCTGCGAGATCGCATGTTCGTCAACATGAGTGAAGACGAGTGGGACGACGTCATCACCGGGCAGCTGCGGGCCACGTTCGCGCCGTGTCGCGTGTTCGGCGCGCACTGGCGCGACCGGTCGAAGGCCGGAGACGACGTCAAGGCGTCGATCGTGAACGTATCGAGCACGTCCGGGCTGCTCGGCGCGGTCGGGCAGAGCAACTACGGCGCCGCCAAGGCCGGCATCGCGTCGCTCACGGTGATCCTCGCGCAGGAGTTGGAGCGCTACGGGATTCGTGCCAACGCCATCACCCCCGTGGCCCGCACCCGGATGACCGAGAACGTGCCCGGCATCAAGGACATGGTCGCGAAACCCGCCGACCCGAACGAGTTCGACGTCTACCACCCCGGGAACGTCTCGCCCGTCGTCGCCTACCTCCTCACCGAACAGTGCCCGGCGAACGGATCGGTGTTCTACGCCAAGGGCGGCGAGATCCGGCAATTCCTGGGCTGGCAGTACGGGAAGGTTCTCGACAAGGGCGCCCGCTGGACCGTCGACGAACTGGTGCAGGAGATGAGCGGACTCGTCTGAGTCCGAACCCTACCGACACAACCCATCTGGAGAGAACATGGCAAACGCAGATGCCGTCGGAGTCGAGGGCGTGCCGTTCGACCTCGACGTCGAGCGGGGCAAGGTCCGCGAGTTCGCACGAGCGACGCACTCGACCAACCCCGACTACCTCGAACGTGAGGACGCGGTCTCCCCGCCGACGTTCCTCACCACCACACTGCACTGGCAGCCGCCGGAGGGAAACCCCTGGAAGGCTGTGGAACTCGACGGCAAGCGTGGTTTGCACGCCGAGCAGCAGTACGAGTTCTTCGGCCCCCCGCCGAAGGCCGGCACGCGCCTGCGGTGCACCTCCCGGATCACCGACGTGTACACCAAACAGGGCCGGCGTGGCGGCGAGATGACGTTCGCGGTGATGGTCACCGACTTCGTCGATTCCACAGGCACACTCGTGGCCCGCGCGACCATGACCGGTGTCGAGACCGCCCGACCCGCGACGGAGGCATGATGACCGCGGCCCTGACCGTGCCCGAGCCCTGGACGGTCGGACCGGTGACCCGCACCGACTTCGTCCGCTACCAGGGGGCGTCCGGGGACATGAATCCCATCCATCACGACCAGACCTACGCAGAGGCGGCCGGCTACAAGAGCCCGTTCTCGGTGGGCATGTTCCAGGCCGGGCTGCTGGCCACTTATGCCACGGACTGGCTCGGCGCCGAGAACGTCCGGTCGTTCCGTGTGCGCTTCCTCGAGCAGGTGTGGCCCGACGACGTGCTCACCTGCACCGCGCAGATCCTGCGGCGATACGAGGAGGACGGTGAGAGCAGGGTCGACCTCGAACTCGACTGTGCCCGTCAGACCGGCGGGCTCGCGGTCAAGGCGTGGGCGACGTTCGTGGCTGGAGCAGCGGCGTGAAGGTCCAACTGTGTGAAGTACTCGGTGCTCCGGAGGTGCTGCAGTACAGGGACATCGCCGACCCGGAGCCCGGTCCGGGCGAGGTGCTCGTCGAGGTGCACGCGGCAGGCGTCAACTTCCCCGACGGACTCGTCGTGTCCGGGAACTACCAGACCAAACCGGCTCTGCCGTTCGTGCCGGGATCCGAGGTCGCCGGCGTCGTCCGGGCCCTCGGCGCCGACGTCGACGGTGTCGCTGTCGGCGACCGGGTGCTGGCATTCTGCGGGATGGGCGGCTACGCGGAACTGGTGACGGTGCCAGCGACGATGGTGTTCCCGATCCCGGACTCGATGTCGTACGTCGATGCCGCGGGCTTCGTGGTGACCTACGGGACGTCGTACCACGGGCTGGTCGACCGGGCCGACCTCGCGGCCGGGGAGACGCTGCTGGTGCTGGGCGCGTCCGGTGGTGTCGGTCTGACCGCTGTCGAAATCGGAAAGGCGTTGGGCGCGCGGGTGATCGCGGCGGCGTCCAGCCCCGACAAGCTGGCGCTGTGTCGCGATCACGGTGCCGACGAGTTGATCGACTATTCCGCCGATGACCTGAAGACGCGACTGGCCGAGGTGGCGCCCGGCGGCGTCGACGTCGTGTACGACCCGGTCGGTGGCGAGCATGCGCAGACGGCGGTGCGCGCGTTGTGCTGGGGTGGAAGGTATCTCACGGTCGGATACGCGTCCGGTGACATCCCGAAGGTGGGTATGAACCGACTGCTGGTCAGTGGCGGTGCCCTGCACGGCGTGCTGTGGGGGGCGTGGGCCAAGCGCAACCCCGAGCGCAACGCCGCGAACATGCGTCGGCTGTTCGATTGGTACGACCGCGGCGCGCTCCGTCCACACGTCAGCGAGACCTATCCGCTGGCGGACGCAGCCGCGGCGCTGGACGTGGTGATGGGCCGCCGCGCGCGCGGCAAGGTCGTTCTCACGAGTGGGAGGAGCTGACGGATGGACCTGTCGCCGAGCCCGGAAGCCCGGGACATCGTCAAGCGCCTCGAGGCGTTCATGGACGAGTACGTGTACCCGGCCGAGCCGGTGTACGCGGAGCAGCTGGAGGCGTCCGGGCCGCGTAGCCACGTGCTGCCGCCCATCGTGGAGGAACTCAAGGCCGAGGCCCGCCGGCAGGGCATGTGGAACCTCTTCCTGCCCGCACTCTCCGGGCTGACGCACCTCGACTACGCCCACATCGCCGAGGTGACCGGCCGGTCGCCGTACATCGCACCGGAAGCCCTCAACTGCTCCGCGCCGTCGACCGGCAACATGGAGATCCTGCACATGTTCGGCACGCCCGAACAGAAGCAGCGGTGGCTCGAACCGCTGCTCGACGGCCGCATCCGGTCCGGCTTCTCGATGACCGAACCGGACGTCGCGTCGTCGGACGCCCGCAACATCTCGACGTCGATCGTGCGCGACGGTGACGAGTACGTGATCAACGGACGCAAGTGGTGGACCACCGGCGCCGCCGATCCGCGGTGCGAGATTCTCGTGGTGATGGGGAAGACCGATCCGGATGCCGCACCGCACCGGCAGCAGTCGATGATTCTCGTCCCCGTTGCGACGCCCGGTGTCGAGATCATCCGTTCGCTGCCGATCTTCGGCTACCACGACCAGCAGGGACACGCGGAGATCCAGTTCACCGACGTCCGGGTTCCGCTGACCAACATGCTCGCCGGTGAAGGCGAGGGCTTCGCGATCGCCCAGGCCCGGCTCGGCCCGGGCCGCATCCACCATGCGATGCGCTGCATCGGTATGGCCGAGCGCGGACTGGAACTCATGGTGCGACGCACGATGGCACGCAACGCCTTCGGCGGTCCGATCTCTGACCAGGGCGTGGTCCGCACCTGGATCGCCGAGTCCCGCATGGAGATCGAGCAGGCTCGACTGCTGGTACTCAAGACCGCGTGGATGATCGACCGGGTGGGCGCCAAGGGCGCGCAGATCGAGATCGCCGCCGTGAAGGTGATCGGTCCCCGCGTCGCCAGGTCGGTGCTGAACCGGGCGATCCAGTGCCACGGCGGCGGCGGTGTCACCGACGACTTCCCGATCGCACGTATGTGGGCGAGCGCACGCATCCTCGGCATCGCCGACGGGCCGGACGAGGTACACATCCGGAGCGTCGCGCGGCAGGAGCTGCGGAAGTACAGGTAGGCATTCACGGTCCGGTGGCAGCGCCGACGAAGGGTGTGAGTGCAACCGATCGTGACCGACCGTACGGGTCGATCGAGACTTCTCAGGAGGATGTCGATGACGGGCATGACGAGGTAGCGACCAGTGACCGGACAGCAGCTTCGCCCAGGTGGGTTCGCCGAAGTACCCGAAGACTACGCCGACGTGCCGATCAGCGACGTGGTCCGGGAGTGGGCCCGGCAGATCCCCGACCACCCCGCGTTCGTGACACCGGGTCGGACGACGACGTGGGCCGAGTACGACCGCTCGGCCGATGCGGTGGCCCGCGGACTTCGCGTGACCGCCGGCGGGTTCCGCTCCCGAGCGGCCCTGCTGTTGCCCGACACGGCCGGCGTCCACGCGGCTCTGTGCGGGTGCTACCGAGCCGGCCGCGTGGCGGCGGCGATCGGGGCGCGGTCCGGCGTCCGGGAGGTCGCTCACATCATGCGGCGCACCGGCGCAACGGTTCTCGTCACGGCACCGGATATCCGTGGCCGGTCGTGGCGGGGACTCGTCGAGGAGTTGCGCGAGTACGGGGTATTTCCGACGGATGTTGTCGTGGTAGAGGAAGACAGCGGTGTCGTCGACCGTCATCGTCTCAGCAGCCCGGGCGTACCCGGTGCCGCGGCGCCCGCAGGTGCCGCGTTCACCACGTCCGAGGTGACGATCCTCAATTCGACGTCCGGAACGACGGGGTTGCCGAAGGTGGTTGCCCACGACGAACGCAAGTGGGTCGAGTTTGCGCGGGAGGCGATGCTGGGCGGCCGGATCGGGCCGGGCGACGTCGTCTGCTCCGTCGTTCCGGCACCCTTCGGCTTCGGGTTGTGGTCGGCGCACTTCCTCCCGGCGCTGCTCGGTGTCCCGGTGGTGGTGACCGCCCGGTTCGACGTCGACGAGATGGCGACAATGATCGAACGCGAACGGGTGACCGTACTGTGCTGCGTCAGTACCCAGTTCCGGATGCTGCTGCGTTCCGAGGCGGCCCGGCACCGGGATCTGTCGAGTCTGCGTGTCCTCTACACCGGGGGTGAGCCGGTGCCCTACCGGGATGCCCGCGCGTTCGAGGAGCGCACCGGCGCCAAGGTGCTGCAGTTCTACGGATCCAACGAGGCCGGTGTCGTGAGCCGCACGACAGTCGACGACGACGTCGAGACGAGGTTGCGCACGTGCGGCCACGTGCTCGGGTCGGCGAACGTGCGGGTCCTCGACGACTCCGGCGCCGAGTGTTCGGGGCGTCCGCGGCGCGGTCGGCCCGCCGTCCGCGGTCCGCTGGTGTCCGCCGGGTACTGGTCGGATCCGGCCGCGAACACCGAGTTGTACACCGAGGACGGCTGGATGATGCTCGGCGACATCGTGGAGATCGACGAGCACGACCGGGTTCGAGTGGTGGGCCGCACAGCCGATTTCGTCATCCGCGGCGGCAAGAACATCTCGATCGTCGAGATCGAGGAACTCGTCGGCGAGCATCCGTCGGTGTCGGAGGTGGCAGTGGTCGGTGTGCCCGACGAACTGTTCGGCGAACGCGTCTGCGCCGTCGTCGTTCCCGTCGCCGGCGGTGAACTCGATACCGAGACGCTCGCACGGTGGCTGCGATCGCGCGGTGTCACCGCCGAATACCTGCCGGAGTACGTCGTCACCGTCGCGAGGCTCGACGTGGGGCCGGGCGGCAAGACCGACCGCCGGGCCGCGAAGGCGACCGCGCTGGAGTCGCTCAGCCGTACAGCTCGCTGATCCGATCCGAGAAGTTGTCGACCACCTTCTTGCGCTTGAGTTTCATGCTGGGAGTGATCTCGCCGTTCTCGACGGTGAGCTCGCGCTCGAGGATCGTGAAGCGCTTGATCTGCTCCCACCGGTTGAGCCCGGCGTTGAGTTGGTCGACGTACGCGCTCATCATCGCGACCGTGGGACCGGCCGAGGCGATCTCGCGCAGCGGCTTGTCGCCCATCCCGTTCTCCACCGCCCACTCGGCGATGGACTCGCCGTCGAGACTGATGAGCGCGACACAGTACGACTTCCCCTCGCCGTGCACGATGATCTCGCCGACGTACGGGCAGATCCCCTTGAACGTGGCGGCGATGGCCGACGGTGCCACGTACTTCCCGTTGGAGGTTTTGAACATGTCCTTTTTGCGGTCGGTGATCCGCAGGAACCCGTTCGCGTCGACCGTCCCGATGTCGCCGGTGTGGAACCAGCCGTCCGGCTCCAACGCCTCCGCCGTGGCCTGCGGATTCTCGTGATACCCGCTCATCACACCAGGACCTTTGATCAGGATCTCGCCGTCCTCGGCGATCTTCACGTCGGTGCCGGGGATCGGCCAGCCGACGGTACCGAACCGGTAGGCGGACGGCCGGTTCACGAGCGACGCCGCGCTGGTCTCGGACAACCCGTAACCTTCGAGGACCACGATTCCCACCGCGTCGAACCATTGCGCCACATCACGATCCAACGCCGCCGAGCCCGAGATGAAGAACTTCAGCCGACCGCCGAAGCGGTCTCGGATCTTCTGGAACACCAGGCGGTCGGCGATCGCGTACTGGGCCTTCTGCATGCGGGACAACGAGTTTCCGGACTGCCGCGCCTTGGATGCGGCGAGGCCCACACCCATCGCCCAGTCGAAGATCTTCTCCTTGACGCCGCCTTCCGCCCGCACCGTCCCCTCGATCCGGGCGTGCGCCTTCTCGAAGATTCGCGGCGCCGCGCCCATGAAGGTCGGCCGCACGACGGCGAGGTTGTCGACGATCCTGTCGACCCGGCCGTCGACCGCCGTCGCGAACCCGATCTGCAGCGGCAACGTCAGCAACACCTTGCCGAACACGTGGGACAGCGGCAGCCACAGGTACTGGAGGTCGTCGGCGTCGAGGATGCCGGTCGCGTCGATCGCCGCGGCCTCGTACGTCCACGCGGAGTGGGGCAGCCGCACACCCTTGGGGCGGCCGGTGGTGCCCGACGTGTAGATCAGTGTGGCGAGGCTGTCGGGGGAGATGCCGGCGATCCGCTCGTCGACGACGTCGGACCGCTCTGCCAGCAGACGCTCACCGAGGGCGGCGAGTTCGTCGAACCCGATCACCCAGTCGTCGTCCGGAACGGTGCCGTCGAGCAGGACGACGCGAGCGACGTCGGGGATCTCCTCACGGTGTTCGCGCAACTTGGCCAGTTGCGCATCGTCCTCGGCGACGACGATCCGGCTGCCCGAGTTCGCGACGATGAACGCGACGTCAGAGGCAGTGGTCGTCGGATAGACGGTGGTGGTGGCGGCGCCCGCGCACATCACCGCGAGGTCCGCGAGCACCCACTCGTAGCGGGTCGCAGAGGCGAGTGCCACCCGCTGTTCGGACTGCACACCCAGCGCGATGAGACCGGCGGCGAGTCGTCTGACGCGTTGGCCCACCTCCGACCACGTCACGCTCACCCAGTCCTCGCCACCCGGCCCGGGGTGACGGAACGCCTCGGACCCCGGTGACGCCGCCACCCGATCGACGAACATCCGGGCGACCGTCGGCGCCCGCTCCTCGATCCTGGACCAGTCCACGACCTCGTCTGACGCGCGCGAAGCTGTCATGGTCCCGAGTTTAGGAACCCCGGGGCAACCCCCGAACGGGAATTCACGGCACGGTTCGGTCTCGAATGCGTACCGTGGATTCCCGTTCGCGGGGCTGGTCGGGAGGGGTCACATGACGGGGGACGTGTCGTGGGTGGAGGTGCTCGTCCGCATGGTCGACGGGCCGGACCTGCCGGTGCACGGGGTGGTCCGGTGCAGATACTCCGACGACGATGCGCGCCGCGACGGTTTCAGCTGGATGTCCGGGATGCGGCCGGTGGTACTCACCGGCGGCGGGGCCGGGGACGACGGCGCCCGGGTGTGGCGACACGGCCCGCGGCTGCGGGTGGAACGCATGGACGGTACGCCACTGATGATCTCCGACGGGCACACCAGCTGGCGGTTCTCCGACGGTCAGCCGCCGCTCGAGTACGTCGACGCCGATGTGCGGTATCTCGGCGACGGCACCGAACTGCTCGAGCGGCGGCCGGCGACCGACTGGATCGGTGACGATTTCACGAGACCGGCCGGACCGATCGACACGACGGTGTTCCTGGGGCGCGAAGCGTGGACGCTCGACCTGGCGCCGCCGCCGCACAAACCGTTCCCGATCCGGATCGTGGTCGACCGGGAGACAGGCCTGTTGCTGCAGAGCCGCAACGACGGTGCCGGTGTCGTCGACGAGTGGGTCGAGTTCGAGGTCGGCGGAACGTTCGACGACCGCCTGTTCACGTACGCGGGACCGGTCCGCTCCGCGGAGGAGCGGCAGCGGCAGATGCGCGCCGAGCATGAGGCGGATGCGAACAGGAGACGGAACTGGTTCCGCGCCAACGTCTCCGGTGAGCCCATGGTCGTCGACGTCCGGGCCGATCTGAGTGTGCAGTACCTGCACACACTCGACGAGCGCACGGGCGCCTTCGAGGCGACGCTGGGCAGCGACCGCGCGGTCTCCGGGTTCCTCACCCGGCGCCCACGTTCGGACGAGCCGTGGATGCTGCGCATCGCCGAACCGGTGCACCGTTGGTCGACGAGGAGTTTCGACTGGGCCCTCGCCGTGCACGGGGTGGAACTCACCGACGGTGAACTCGCCCGGCTGCAAGGACTGCTGGGCGGCGCCGACACCTGACTTCAACGCAGGTCCCGCCGGCGCAGTGCCGCGAGCCCGACGGCCAGCAGTGCCGCCGCGATCCCCAGCAGCCACAGGATCGGCGCCGCCTGGAACTCGCCGCCCGGCAGCCGCGGCAGGTGCAGGAACGGGACGAGATCGAGCAGCGACTGTGGCAGGTCCGCGACCATCCCGAACACGTAGAGCGTCATCATCGCCGCGAACACACCCCACGCGGCGGGGGCGAAGCGCGGCACGAGGCCGAACATCGCGACGGTGATGCCGGTCAGCGCCCACACCCCCGGCAGTTGCACCAGTGCGGCGGCGAGGATGCGGGGCACCTGACCGCCGACGTCGCCGATCGACGCGCCGTACGCGAGTCCGGCCGCGAGCCCGGCGACTGTGAGCGCGACGGCCGGCCCGGCGAGCGCGAACACGACGTGGCTCGTCGCCCAGCGCACGCGGGAGATCGCCGCGGCCAGCACCGACTCGGCGCGGCCCGTCTCCTCCTCGTCGTGCAGCTGCAGGGTCGCGGAAACGGAGTAGGCGCCGGCGACGAGCCCGAAGATGGTGAACCCCAGCGCGATGAACGAGTCCTCGATCGCCTGTGTGCCACCGAGCCGGGCGAGCGCCTGGAGGACCGTCTCGCTGCTGCCGAGCTGGTCGCTGACGCCGTGGGCGGCACCACCGATCACGAGTGCGAACATCGCCAGCCCCACCGTCCACGCGGCGAGCGGCCCGCGCTGTGTGTGCCACGCCAGTCCGACCGGCCCGGACAGCGACGGTGGTGACGTCGCCGGACCGGGCCGTTCCGCGATGAGGCCCGCGCCGAGGTCGCGGCGGGCGAGCGTTCGGTACGCGACGGCGGCGAGCACGACAGCGGTGACGCCCGGCAGCAGCAGCACCCACCAGCGTTCGTCCGCGTAGGGGCGCACCTGCTGCGACCACCCGATCGGCGACAGCCACGACAGTGTTCCCGATCCGGCGTCACCGACGGCGCGCAGCAGGAAGGCGACCGCGAGTACCCCGAACGAGATGCCCCGAGCGAGACGGGCCGACGTACTCACCTGCGCCGCAACGGCCGCGACGCCGGCGAAGACGGTCCCGACACCGAGCACGGCGGCACCGAACGCGACCGCCCCGGTTCCGCCGAGCCCGATCGCCGCCAGCCCGACGGCAGCGACGACCGCGCTGACGACGGCTCCGGACCCGGCCACCAGAAGCGCCGCCGTCAGTCCCGCGTATCGCCCCACCGCCGTCGAGTCGAGCAGCTCGGTGCGTCCGGTCTCCTCCTCGGTCCTCGTGTGCCGCACGACCGTGAGGATCACGGCGACGGCCAGGAAGGTGAACAGGTAACCGGCACGCCACGTCGTCAACGCGCCCACACTGGACCCGAAGATCGGCCCCACCAGGGCGATCTCGGATTTCAGTGTGGCCGTCGAGGCCGCGAAGGCGTCGAGCTGACTCTGGGTGGTGTACAGACCCATGATCGCCTTGCCGTAGACGGTCGGGAGCAGTCCGATGACGATGGCCCACAGCGGCAGGACGATTCGGTCGCGCCGCAGCGCCAGGCGCACCAGGGCGGCGGTGCCGGTGAACGGGGATCGGACCGGTACGGCCGCGTCGGCGACCGCAGGCGTCGCGGTGGTGGTCATACCCGCACCTCCTCCGAGAGTTCGTAGTGCCGCAGGAACAGCTCCTCGAGCGTCGGCGGGGTGCTGACCAGGCTCCGGACCCCGATGTCGCCCAGCGTGCGAATGAGCATGCCGAGGCTTTCGGCATCCACCTGGCAGTGCAGTGTCCGGCCGTCGAAGCGGATGTCCTCGACACCCGGGATCCGGCTCAGATCGCCTGCGTTGCCGAGGAGTTCGGCCGTGATGGAGGTTCGGCTCAGATGCCGCATGGACGCGATGGACCCGCACTCCACCGCTCGCCCGCCCCGGATGATGGTGACCTTCTCGCACAGCGCATCCACTTCGGACAGGATGTGGCTCGACAGCAGTACGGTCACACCGCGGGCACGGGCCTCGGCGATACAGTCGCGGAACACCTTCTCCATCAACGGGTCCAGGCCGGACGTGGGTTCGTCGAGCAGGAGCAGCCGCGCGTGCGACGAGAACGCCGAGATCACCGCCACCTTCTGCCGGTTGCCCTTCGAGTACGACCGCGCCTTCTTGCGGGGGTCGAGGTCGAACCGCTCGATCAGATCGGCCCGACGTGCGGCGTCGAGTCCGCCCCGCATCCGCGCCAGCAGGTCGATGATCTCGCCACCCGTCAGCGACGGCCACAGCGTGACATCGCCGGGCACGTAGGCGACCTCGCGGTGCAGGGACACGGCGTCGCGCCACGCATCGCGCCCGAACAGCGTCGCGGTGCCGCTGTTCGCCCGCAGCATGCCGAGCAGCACCCGGATCGTCGTGGACTTGCCGGCGCCGTTGGGGCCGAGAAAGCCGTGGACCTCACCCTCGCCCACGGTCAGGTCCAGGCCGTCGAGGGCCCGGGTGGTGCCGAACGTCTTCTGCAACTGGGCGACTTCGATGATCGTGGTCATGCCGGCTCCTCCGAGGTTGCGTGGTGGGTGTAGGCGTCGAGCATCGAGGAATCGGTGAACAGCCCGTCGGTGTAGAGCTCGAGGGCGGGGAGCATGATCTCGTCGGTCATCTCCCGGATCGCACCGGCGACGTCCACCGAACCGTCTGGAGCCGTGTGCATCTGGAGATACAGCAGTGTCGAGCCGAGGCTGTTCATCGCGAGGTACCGGGCGCGCGCGGTGGGGGTGCGACTCGGCCGGACCCGACCTTCGTCGACAGCCGCCTCGAGGTAGCCCTCGACACCGGCCACCATGTGCTCGAACAGTGACGCGGCGAGGTGGCCGCCGGCCTGGAACGACCGGACGAGATAGGCGACCAACGGTGCGTACCGCTCGATTTCGCCGAGCGCCGCCAGCATCCGCGCCGGGCCGCTCGCAGTGAGCACCTCACGCTTCTCGGTGACGATGACGTCGAGGACGTGCGCGTCGCACACCGCCCGTAGCCCCTGCTTGGAACCGAAGTGGTGGTTGACCAGGCCGGGGGACACACCGGCCGCGGTGGCGACGGCGCGGACACCCGCATCGAACCCCTGTGCTCCGAATACCCGGATCGCCGCGTCGCGGATGCGCGCACGGGTGTTGAGGTCCCGATCCGCCGGCACAGCCATCGCTGAACACATGTTCAAAGCATTGCTCGCCCGTTCAGGGCCCGGCAAGGTGCCCGACCCGGTCTTGACAGGATCTTGACGGCCCACCGAGGCAACGGTTTCGACCCTGTCGAACGCTCGTGCGCTGGCCGTCCCGGGTGACATGGGCAGGTGGAGGAGGGCGGCGCGATCTTCACGCATTCCGCGGTCGGTGGTTCTCGTGTCTTCGATCCGACGGTCGCCGACCGGCAAGGCCGACCACCGCTGGGCCGAGGAGATCGTGTCGGCGGGCTGAACGAGCACTGCCCCGCGTCCGGCGCGGAGTTGCACACGAATCTGGACAAGCGTCCGAATGTTTGTTGAAATGGGGCGCTTCGCGTGCAACGTGACCACCGTCTCGTTTGCCCGGGGTCCGTAATCCTCATCGAAGGGCGAGCATGCGTAAGGCGACAGCGGTGTTCGGCGCCGCAGCCGTGGTGTCGGCGGTAGTCGTGCCGGGATCGGTCGCCGGTACGGCCATGGCCGCGACCGACGGTGCCACCGACGTCACGTTCACGGTCGGGGGTCAGGAAGGGCCTCTCGAACTGTTCGTTCCGAGAAGCGCTCCCATGCTCTGGGCGAACGGACAGGACGACGTCACCGGCACGGTGGCCGTGTCCGGCGTCCGCGACCGGCGCAGCGGCACGGGCCGATCGGTCACCGTGTCCGCCTCGATCTCGGACGTCACCAACGGGACCACGACCATCCCGAGGTCCGCCGTGACCTACACGGCGACCGGCGGAACCATGGGATTCGTGAGCACCGGCCCACAGTCGCTGGACTCGATCAAACCCGTGGTGGGGATCGCCCGCCACAACTGGCCCGACGTCACGTTCCTGTGGACGCCCTCGCTCCGGATCGACGTCTCCGACGGCGTGACGCTCGGCAACTACAGCGCGACCCTGACCCACTCCGCGGTGTAGTCCGCGTCCCGCCACCATCGGCATCTCATGAAAGCGTGTCCATGCGTCCTCTGTTGCGGAACCTCCTTGCCCTGCTGGCCCTGATCGCGTCGTTCACGGCGGCGTCGACGACGGTCGTCCACGCCGAAACCGCGTCGGGCGGGATCGGTATCGGGCTGGTGAACCCGCCGTCCGACCCGGCCTTTCCGAACTGGGAAACCGAGATCGGCGGCACTCTCGCCCCGGGCAGTGGACTGCAGCGAACGGTGCGGGTCGTGAACGGCGACTCGACGACTCGAACAGTGGACGTCAACGTCGGTGCGGCCTGGATGCGAAGCGGCGTCTACACGATCGGGGAACCCGGCAGTACCAACCGGCTCACGTCCTGGACCGGTCTGGACAAGCAGCGAGTCACACTGGCACCCGGCGCGGGAGCCGACGTGAAGGTGACCGTCAACATCCCGGCGGACGCACCCACCGGGGACCGCTACGCGACGGTGTGGGCGCAACCTGCCGCCCCCGGCGGCGGCGGCGGGGTGGTGTCGACGTCGCGCGTCGGCGTCCGCATGGACGTCCGGGTGGGGCCCGGCGCCGGAACGACCGCGGACTTCACGATCGACGGTCTGACCGCCGAACGCGACGCCGCCGGCCAGGCGGTGGTCGTCGCCGACGTCCGCAACACCGGTGGCTGGGCCACCGAGGTCGGCGGCGAACTCACGCTGACCGACGGGCCCGCCGGCAGGACCCTCGGGCCGCTGTACGCCGACGAGGTGGTCGTCGCCGCCGGAGCCGGCGCGAAGGTGCGATTCCGCATCCCGGACAGCGCCGAACTACCGGCCGGGCCGTGGCGCGCGCACGTCGCGCTCGAGAGCGGTGCGGTCGAGCGCGAACACGACGGGGAGATCACCTTCCCGGCGCCGGATTCCGGCGGCAACGGCTCGCTCGGCAGCCTCGGATCTTCCGGCGCGGGATCGTCGAGCTCCCCGCTGATGTGGGTCGGTATCGCGGGCGCTGCCGCGGCGGCCATCGGAGCGATCGGGTGGACCGTGCTGCAGCAGCAGAACCCGCCGGGGGTTCGCTGAGCTTCGGTGTGCCGGGCCCGCTCGGCGAGAACGTGGATCGCGCACCGATTCCTGTGACGATGGCCACGGACGGGGTAGGTTGTGTGTAACTCGAAATCTACTCACCAGTAGGAGTACGAAGATGCCCGCTCCGTCTGCGGCGACGTTCGCCCGCCTCGCC
Organism: Prescottella sp. D32; assembly: GCF_037287305.1. Lineage (NCBI taxonomy): Bacteria > Bacillati > Actinomycetota > Actinomycetes > Mycobacteriales > Nocardiaceae > Rhodococcus > Prescottella sp. D32. The sequence goes on along the minus strand of NZ_JARBSW010000001.1, from coordinate 130,813 downwards.
GCTCTCATCGCCATCCCGGATGCCGCGGACCGCCCGACGCGCCCGGTGGTCGAAGCGTTCACCGGGCGTGAGCTCGCGATCGTCCCGGTCGGTACCGCGGCCGACGCGCTCGCCGCGGTCGAGCGGGCCCGAGTCGCCCAGAAGGCGTGGGAGAAGCGGTCCCCGGTCGAGCGGGCCGAGGTGTTCCTCCGCTACCGCGACCTGGTTCTCGAGCACAAGGACGCGCTGATGGACATGGCGCAGGCCGAGACCGGCAAGTCCCGCGCGTCGGCACAGGAGGAGGTCCTCGACATCGCGATGACCTCCCGGTACTACGCGCGCCTCGCGCCGAAGCTGCTGCGCCCCAAGCGGGTCCAGGGCATGCTGCCGGGGCTGACCAAGACCGTCGTCCGGCACCACGCGAAGGGCGTCGTCGGCGTCATCTCGCCGTGGAACTACCCGATGACGCTCGCGGTGTCCGATGCGATCGCCGCGCTGCTCGCGGGTAACGCCGTTGTGATCAAGCCGGACAGCCAGACGCCGTACTGTGCGCTCGCGTGTGCCGAGCTGCTGTACCAGGCAGGTCTGCCCCGGGAGCTGTTCGCGGTGGTGCCCGGTCCCGGTTCCGTCGTCGGCACCGCGCTCGTCGAGAACACCGACTACCTGATGTTCACCGGATCCACCGCGACCGGACGCCTGCTCGCCGAGCAGGCCGGCCGGCGGCTGATCGGCTTCTCGGCCGAACTGGGCGGCAAGAACCCGATGATCGTCGCGAAGGGCGCGGACCTGCGCGAGGTCACCGATGCCGCCGTCCGCGCGTGCTTCTCGAACTCCGGCCAGCTGTGCATCTCCGTCGAGCGGATCTACGTCGAGGAGGCGATCGCCCCCGAGTTCATCCGCCAGTTCGGCGAACGCGTCCGGAACATGACCCTGGCCCCCGGCTACGAGTTCGGCATCGAGATGGGCAGCCTGGTGTCCGAGGACCAGGTCAAGACCGTGTCGGGACACGTCGACGACGCAGTGGCCAAGGGTGCCACCGTCGTCGCCGGCGGCAAGGCGCGGCCGGACCTCGGGCCGCTGTTCTACGAGCCCACGGTGCTCACCGGGGTCACGCCCGAGATGGAGTGCTACGCGAACGAGACGTTCGGGCCACTGGTGTCGATCTACCCGGTCGCCGACGTCGAGGAGGCCATCGCGCGCGCCAACGACACCGACTACGGGCTCAACGCGAGCGTGTGGGCGGGCAGCCACGCCGAGGGCGAGGCCATCGCGGCCCGCGTCATGGCGGGCACCGTCAACGTCGACGAGGGCTACGGCCCCACCTGGGGCAGCACCGCCGCCCCGATGGGCGGCATGGGGGTGTCGGGCGTCGGCCGCCGCCACGGCGCCGAAGGTCTGCTCAAGTACACGGAGGCGCAGACCGTCGCGACCACCAGGGTGGTCAATCTCGGCGGTCCGCGGTGGCTGCCGGCCAAGGTCTGGGCCAAGCTGTTGCCGCCCTTCATCAAGGCCATGAAGTACGTGCCGGGACGCTGACCCGTCCGCCGATCGGCCGAGCCCGCCCCGCGTGGTTCGGCCGATCGTTCGTTAGCCACGCGCACTACCTTCTGCGCGGAGATTCGACCCATTAGTCTCTTTCCTGTGAAAGAAGCTGCGTGGGTGCGTCGGGCGCTGGTGGTCGAGGACCAGCCGCTCATGCGCTCGCTCGTGGCCGACGCGCTGCGGCACGCGGGATTCGAGGTCCACGACCGCCCGTCCGCGGCGACCGCGCTCGCCGATCTCGACGAGATCGACCCGGACGTCCTGGTCACCGACATCGACCTCGGGTCGCGGCCCAACGGCATGGAGATGGCGACCATCGTGCATGCGCGGGCGCCGCACTGCGCGACGGTGTTCCTCACGAACTATCCGCGGGCGAGCATCGCGCCAGGCGAGGGCGTTCCGGCGGGCTCGGTGTTCCTCGACAAGGTGGCGCTCGAGTCCGTCGAGCAACTCGTGGCGGCGGTGGAATCCGCATTGGCGGAGAAGCCGCTGCCGCCTCGGCACCTTCCCGACGGCCCGGATGCCGCCCTCGGCCACCTCACCCGGACCCAACTCGATGTGCTGCGCTGTATCGCGCTCGGATGGTCCAACGCCGAGATCGCCCGGCGCCGGGCGTCGAGTCTGCGCAGCGTCGAGAAGATGGTGACCCGCACCTTCGACGCGCTGGGGGTCAACCACAACCCCGACATCAACCCGCGGGTCGCGGCAGCGCAGTTGTACGTCCGCCGCTTCGGATTGCCGGCGGAGTCCGATTGATTCGTCGGTTTCCGTGGCTGGCGCGCATCGGCGGCAGCTCCGCCGTCACCCGCTGGTCGTGGATTCTGACCGCCCCGTTCGCCGTCACGGTGATGGGCAGCTACATCACCGCCCGCAGTCCCCGGGACTGGCCGACCTACTTCGGTGTCGCGGTCATGGTGCACCTGATCATGGGTCTCGCTCTGCTGGTCGCGTGGCTCACGGTGTTGCGTCCGGACCGCCCCCGGCACCGCCCGGTCGTCTCCCTGATCGTGTTCGCGGCGCTGGGGGCGTGCCGGCCGTTCCTGCTCGACGCGCTGTTGGTGTTCAACGGTTTCGCCACCGACGACCGGTCGCTCTGGGCCAGGCTCTTCATCAACATGACCACCGCGGTGGTGGCGCTCTCGCTGATCGCGATCCTCGTCGACTCCGTGCGGGAGCACGACGCCACGATGCGGCGGTTGCGGGCTGCTCGCACGGCGCTCGACGAGCAGCGGCGCGTCGACGAGGAGTACCTGGCCGGATTGGGGCGCCGCTACGCCGACGATCTGGCGGCCCAGATCGATTCGGCGCTCGCCGCGACCGACAGGGCCGGCATCGACTCCGCGAGCGGCGCGCGTCTACTGCGCGGCATCTCGGAGGAGATCGTCCGGCCCATGAGCCACGCGCTGTTCGACGACGTCACGCCGCCGCCGCGGCCCAGCGTCGCGCTGCCGGTGTTGACCCTGCGCGAACGTCTGCACGGAGTACTACAGGCCGTGCGCCCGGCCCCACTCGTGCTGCCGGTGCTCCTGTACACCGTGGTCGTCCTGACGTATCTGGTCACGAGTTACGGCGTGCGTGAAACCGTCCTGCAGGTCGCGGCCGGGCTGGTCGTGTGCGTGTCGGGTAGCTGGGTCGTGGCGAAGGTGGCGGTGCGGATCGGGAACGCGGCCGCGCGGACCGGGTTTCTCGCGGCCGCGTACAGCGCCGTCGGCGCCGTCACCGCGGTGGCGTTCTGGCTGATCCTCGGCGGCGTCGGGTTCCCCCCGGCGTTCGTCGTGCCGGGTATCGCGTTCTATCCGTTCGCCGCGCTCGCGATGTGCCTGATCCGGGCCGCCAACGAGCAACGCGCGCTGGAGGAGCAGCAACTCGCCACGGCGCTCGCGGAACAGAGCCACCTGTCGGCGGAGGTGCACGGACGGGTGGTGGCGGCCCGTCGCCGGCTCGCTCACGTCCTGCACTCTTCGGTGCAGGGCGAATTGGTGGCCGCGGCCCTCATGATGCACGGCGCGGCCACGCCGGCACCGATGCGTCCGGCCGATGGTCGTTCGGTGGAGGGAACCGTCTCGGAGATTCTCGGCCGGGTACTCCGAGAGGTGGCCGACGAGAAGTCACGTCCGCGGATCCCCACCTCCGACGCCCGACAGCAGATCACCGAGCTGGTGGGGATGTGGTCGGCCGCGGTACCGGTCCGCAGCGACATCGATCCCGACGTCTGGCCGTTGCTGTCGGCGAGCCCGGTACGCCTCGAGCATGCGATCGACGTCCTGTCCGAGGGCTTCACCAATGCGATACGGCACGGAACCGGCGGGACCCTGTCTCTGACGATGGTCGTCGATCCGCGGACATCGGTGATCTGCATCGGAATTCGCTCGCCGGGACGGATCTCCCGCGACGGCTCGGACGGGGTGGGCCTCACCGCTCTGGCAGCGAAGGTCGGCACGGCCGAACTGGTGCAGGAGCACGACTCGGTGCTGCTCTCCGTGCGCTTGGACTGACCACCTCTCGGGTGGTGTGCCCGCCGTCACGGCGCGATGTCGCAATACCCGAACGTCCGCCGCGACCGCCGAATCGGCGCTCCTAGTGTTCCCCTCGGATGCCGGCCGGGACCGACCGACGAGCTGACGGACAGCTCCCGCATCCCGAGTGCCGAAGGGACGTGAGCCGAGATGGGACACACAGCGGGACAGATCATTCCACTCGCACTGGGCATGATCGTGAGCCCTATCCCGGTGGCCGCCCTGATCGCGATCCTGCTGTCCGCGCGCGCCAGGACGAACGCGTTCGCCTTCACTGCCGCCGCCGTGGCGGCCTCGGCCGTCGTCGTCGGTATCACCGCCGCGACGACCGGGACGAGTGCCGCGCACGCGGGCCGTGCCGCCCACCCCACCCAGCTGATCTTCGCCACGTTGTTCGGGCTGGTCTTCGTGGTGCTGGCCGTCCTCACCTGGCGGGGGCGCCCCCGGAACGGTGCGCCCGCCGTGATGCCGACGTGGATGGCGCAGATCGACACGATCGGACCCGGCCGCGCCGCGGTGCTCAGCCTGCTGCTGACCGTGCCGAACGCCAAGAACCTGCCACTCGAACTCAAGGCCGGAGCCCTCATCGCGGAAGGGCATCTGCCGCCGAGTCACGCCGCCGCACTGACGGCACTCTTCGCCGTCCTCGGCGGCACCGCTCTGATCGTCCTGGCCGTCCTCGCCGCCGTCCCCTCGAAGCGGGTCACCGCGGCGCTGGGTGTGGTCAAGGAGGAGTTGATCCAGCACAACGCGGCCATCATGACCGTGCTGTTCGTCCTGCTTGCGGGACTGCAGGTCTCGCACATCGTCACCGCGCTCACCGCGTGAGCGCACCGAACCGAAGGAGGAGAGACATGACTTACGCTGCCCCCCGAACCGATACGGCCATCATCCAGACCACCTACGGGCCGGTGCGTGGCACCCACTGCGGGCCGGTCGCGGTGTGGAAGGGGATCCGCTACGCGGCCGCCCCGACCGGTGATCGTCGCTTCCGCGCTCCGGTGCCCCCGCAGCCGTGGGCCGAGGTGTTCGACGCCGACCGATTCGGACCGGTGGGCCCGCAGAGCGCGATGCCGGGAATGTCACTCGGCGACGACGTTCGGCAGGACGAGGACTGCCTGTCGCTCAACGTGTGGGCCCCCGACGCCGGCGCGACGAAGAAGCCGGTGATGGTGTGGATCCACGGCGGAGCGTACTTCCGCGGTGCGTCGAGTCAGCCGGTGTACGACGGACGGGCGCTGGCCGAGGCGGGAGACGTCGTCGTCGTGACGATCAACTACCGACTGGGTGCCTTCGGCTTCGTCGACTTCTCGTCGCTGAGCAGCGACCGTCACCGGTTCGACACCAACGTCGCGATGCAGGACATGATCGCCGCCCTGCGCTGGGTGCAGGCGAACATCGCGGCCTTCGGCGGCGATCCGGACTGTGTCACCGTGTTCGGTGAGTCGGCCGGCGGCGGCGCGGTCACCACCTTGTTGACGATGCCGTCGGCGCGGGGACTGTTCCACCGCGCGATCGCCGAGAGCTCACCGGCCACGTCGGTGTACAACCAGGAGAGGGCCGCGCACGTGGCGCAGTTGTTCCTGGAGATCCTCGGCGGCGCAGACGATCCCGTCGATCGTCTGCTCACCGCGAGCACCGACGAGTTGCTCGCCGCGTCGGACGAGCTGTTCTCGCGCATCCCCACCGACACCCCCGGGACACTCGCGTTCGGGCCGGTGGTGGACGGCACGCTGATACCGGACTACCCGGTCAACGCGTACTGGAACGGCACCGCGCTGCGAGTCCCGTTGCTGATCGGTACGAACAAGGACGAGGCCTCACTGTTCAAACTGATGAAGTCGCCGCTGATGCCGCTCGACCCGGACGTCATCCGCGGCATGTTCGCCGAGATCGCCGCCGAGCACCCGGACGTCGAGTTTCCCGATCAGGCGCGCATCGAGTCGGCGTACTCGGGACTGGCCACCAGGAACGACGCGATGGGCCTGACCCGCGACTTCGGATTCCGATTGCCGACGCTGTGGATCGTGGAGGCGCACAGCCGCTACGCCCCCACATGGCTGTACCGTTTCGACTACGCGACCCCGATGCTGAAGGCACTGAAGATCGGTGCCACACACGCGACCGAACTGCCCTATGTGTTCGGAAACATCGCCCACGGTCCCCGGGAGATCACCTATCTTCTGGGCGGATTGTCCACGGCACGAAGGGTGTCGGAGCGGATGCAGCACCGTTGGCTGGCCTTCGCCGAGGCCGGGACCCCACTCGGGCTCGAAGGCGAGCCCGAGTGGCGGGCCTACGACCGCGACGGCCGCTCGACCCTGGTGATCGACAAGCACGACACGGTGGTTGCCGATCTCGACGGACCGCTGCGCGCGGCGTGGGGGGAGCAGGTCATCGCGTTCGCGTGAACGCCCTGTGCGGTGGGCGTCGAAAAAATCGTTCGAAAGTTTGAAATGACCGAATCTGCAACGGATTTACCCGGCGGGGCAGCGTCGGCTCTGGTGGAATCGCGGTAGCGTCGTATCGAGACGCGCCACCGGGAGAAAGGCGCACACCATGACCGTGGAATCGCTCGAGGACGAACCGCGGGTAGGCCGCCGGGAGTGGATCGGGCTCGGCGTCCTCGCCGCCGGTCTGTCGCTCATCGTCGTCGACGGCACCATCGTCAACGTCTCGCTCCCGGTGATCATCGACGAACTGGGTCTCGACCTCACCGACGCCCAGTGGATCAACAGCATATACTCGGTGGTGTTCGCGGCACTGCTACTCACCGCCGGCCGCCTCGGCGACCGGCTGGGCCGCCGGATGCTCTTCGTCGCCGGTGTCGTCGTGTTCATCGGCGGCAGCCTGATGGCGGCGGCGTCGGAGTCCTCGACGGCGCTGATCGTCGCCCGCGTCGTGCAGGGCGTCGGCGGCGCGCTGGTGCTGCCGTGCACGCTGTCGACGGTCAACGCCACGTTCCGCGGACGCGACCGGGCCATCGCGTTCGGAGTGTGGGGCGCGGTCATCTCCGGAATGGCGGCCGTGGGCCCGCTGCTCGGCGGCTGGCTCACGACGTCGTTCACGTGGCCGTGGATCTTCCTGGTGAACGTGCCGATCGGCATCCTCGTCATCATCGGCGCGTTTCTCACGGTGCCCGAGACCCGGGCGAAGATCACCGTGCCCGGACTCGACGTGGTGGGTCTGCTGCTGAGCGCAATCGGTTTCGGCGCGTTGATCTTCGCGCTCATCGAGGGCCAGACCATCGGTTGGTGGAAGCCCATCGCGGATCTCCACGTGTTCGGGGCGACGTGGCCGTCGACGGCGCCGATCTCGGCCACCCCGGTCGTCGCCGCCGTCGGCGTCGTCGCACTCGTCGGATTCGTCCTGTGGGAGCGGCACCGGGCGCGGATCCGGTACTCCGCCATCCTCGATCTGGGGCTCTTCCGGTTCCACACCTTCAGCTGGGGCAACTGCACCGCGATGGCGGTCGCGATCGGCGAGTTCGGTCTGCTGCTGGTGCTACCGCTGTTCCTCGTCAACGCGTACGGGCTCAGCACGCTGGGCGCCGGCTACGTGCTCGCGGTGATGGCGCTCGGCGCGTTCGCGTCCGGAGCGGCCGCGCGTCACGTCACCGCCCGCTTCGGTGCCCCGCGCACCGTGATGCTCGGTCTGGCACTCGAGGTGGTCGGCGTCCTGGCGTTCGCGCTGTACCTGCGGCCGTCGTCGGCGGCGTGGCTGCTGGCGCTGCTGCTCGCGATCTACGGCCTCGGGCTGGGGCTCGCGTCGGCGCAGCTCACCGGCACGGTTCTCGTCGACATCCCGACGTCGGAGTCCGGCCAGGGATCGGCGACGCAGAGCACGGTCCGTCAGCTGGGCGCCGCGCTGGGCACTGCGATCCTGGGGACCGTGCTCTCGCTCGGGCTCGCGCACGCCCTCACCGACCGCCTCGAACCGGTGGCGCTGCCGCCGCAGGTGGAGTCGGGACTCGTCGACAGCACCCGTGACTCGGCCGGCGGCACCATCCCACCGATCCGGGAGCAGGGCGACCACGGCAGGCTCGGCCCGGCCGGACCCGAGACCGCCGACGCGCTGTCCGAGGGCTTCGCCGACGCCACCCGCTGGTCGCTGTTCGTCGCGGCCGGATTCCTCGCCGTCGGACTCGCAACCGCCACCCGACTACAGCACCGACGCCCGGAGGACGACGACGCCGCGGCCACCGCCACGGCGTAGGCGGCGCGTCGGACAGGCGCCCAGCGGCGAGCGCCGGACGTGGCTGCGGGCGGGAAAGGTCACTCGTCGGTGGGCGGGAGGATCTGCCACAGCAGCATGGTGGCGGCGACACCGAGCGCGCACGCCACCCCGAACGCCGCCGCCAGCAGGAACGATCCTGTCAGCGACAGCGTCACCGCGATGACCAGTACCGCCAGCACCGCGACCCCGACGGTCTGGATCGCCCGCACCGGCCGTCGACCGGGGTGTTCGTGCACTACCTGTGGTTACCGCGCCGGGTCATCGCCATCGCCATCCCCGCCGCGCCCAGCACGACGACCACGGCACCGACGATGACGTTCGACAGGATCATCCCCGTACTCGTGCTCACGCCGGAGACGAGCCACGGCGACACGATCAGCCACACCCCCAGAAGCGGTGCGACGAAAGCGATCCCGTGCGTGCGGCCGTACATGGTCGCGTACCCGGCGGCCAGCAGTGCCACCGCGAGACCACAGATGAGATTGCTCATCATGAGCGACGTCTGCCCGCTGAATCCGACGATCCACGACGACGCCGCCGCGTAGAGACCGCCCAGCACCATCAATCCCTCCGCAACCTGGAGGGCCGGACCTCCACCGAGTTCGTCGTAGCTGTTGCGGAGCGCGACGATGTCCGGGTGGGTTTCCATCGACATGTTCGGTGTGATCGACATGGCGAATCATCTCCTCGGCCTGTTCGACCTGTGTCCTTTCGACACTAATTGCCCGGCCGGGCGGCGTACAGGGCCTGTTCGGATCGCCCGGCGGAACGACCGGAGCGGGCGGCGCCCCGACGGCCGCCGCCCGCTCCGGTGCGCTGTCGCGCCGATCAGTTCGGGCGGAAACCGAAGTCCGTGCCCGCGACGCTGTCCCAACGTGACGTCACGTACTTCGGACGCGTGTAGAAGCTCCACGATGCGTTGTTCAGGCCGGTGTCGCCGTAGGCGGAGTCCTTCCAGCCCTGGACGGCATACGCCGCCACGGGGACGGGGATGGCGACGTTGATGCCGACCATGCCCGCGGACGCCCGGCGTTCGAACTCGTTGGCCGCGGCCCCGTCCCTGGTGAAGATCGACGCCCCGTTGCCGTAGCGGTGATTCGCGATCAGTGCGAGACCGTCGTTCAGCGAGTCCACCCGCATCACCACGAGTACCGGGCCGAACAACTCGTCCTGGTACGCGGGCGAGGACACGTCGACGTCGGCCAGCACGGTCGGCCCGATGAAGTATCCGCCTTCGTATCCGGCCACGACCTCGGTGCTGCGGTCGACCACCGCCCGGGCACCGGCCGCGACCGCCTCCTTGACGGCGGCCTGGATGCGCTGCTGCGACTGGCGGTTGATCACCGGACCGACCTCGGTGTCCGGGGCATTGCCGGCGCCGAGGCGCACCTGCTGGGCGCGGCCGACGAGCTTGTCGAGCAGGGGCTCGGCGGTGTCGCCGACGACCACCGCCACCGAGATCGCCATGCACCGCTGGCCGGCGGCGCCGAAGCAGGCGGAGGTGAGTTGGTCGGCGACGACGTCCAGGTCGGCGTCGGGCATCACGATCATGTGATTCTTCGCGCCGCCGAAGGCCTGCACGCGTTTGCCCGCGGCCGCGGCCCGCGAGTAGACGATGTGCGCCACCTTGCTCGAACCCACGAACGACACCGCCTCGGTGTCGGGCGAATCGATCAGCTGCTCCACGGTGTCCTGCCGACCGTGCACGACGTTGAGCACGCCGTCCGGCAGACCGGCCTCCCGGAACAGCTCGGCGATACGCAGGCAGACGCCGGGATCCTGCTCGCTCGGCTTCCAGACGAAGGTGTTACCCGCCGCCAGGGCCACCGACACCATCATCATGCCCATCATCGCGGGGAAGTTGAACGGTGTGATGCCCACGCAGACACCCAGGGGATGCAGCACCGACTTGGTGTCGATGTTCGGACCGGTCTGCAGCGACGTTCCGCCGCGTGCCAGTGCCGGTCCACCACAAGCGAGTTCGACGGAGTCGGCCGCTCGTGAGATCTCGCCGGCGGCGTCGTCGAGGGTCTTGCCGTGCTCCTCGGTGATCATCGCAGCGAGCTCGGAACGGTTGGCCAAGAGCAGTTCACGGAACCGGTACAGCACGTGGGCCCGCTTGGACAGGGGCGTGGCGGCCCAGCCGTCGAAGGCGCTCGCGGCAGCGGCGATCGCTGCGTCCACCGTGGCTGCGTCCGCCATGGGCACGGTGGCGACCGGCTGGTCGGTGGCCGGGTCGAGCACATCGATGGTGTCGGAGCCGCCCGCGACGGGGGCGCCGTTGATCCAGTGGGGGATGGTGCGCATGGGTGATGAACCTTTCAGGGGTAGAGCAGAATTCACAGGGAAGTGCCGAAGCGGGCGCGGTGTTCGTCGTCGAGCGCGGCCAGCGAGGTGCCCTTGGTCTCGCGCATGAACAGGACCGCGACGATCGAGATCAGTCCGGCGACCGCGACGTAGATCGCGATCGGAACCCAACTGTCGAAGGTGCGCAACAGCATCGTGGCGATCACCGGGGCGAGGGACCCGGCGAAGATCGCGGTGACCTGTGCGCCGAGGGAAACACCGATGTAGCGCATGTGCGTGGGGAACATCTCCGAGAGGAGCGCCGGCTGCGGTGCGTACATGACGGCGTGGATGATCAGGCCCACCGTGATCGCGCACAGGATGAGCGCGTCGGACTTGGTGTCCATCAACGGGAATGCCACGAAGCAGTACACCGTGGCCAGAGTCGCGCCGGCGAGGTAGACGGGGCGGCGGCCCACCTTGTCGGACATCCAGCCGAACACGAGGATCATCGCGGCATGAACGATGTGCGAGATCAGCATCAGAGTCAGGATGGTGGAGGTGTCGACGTCGAGCTGCACCTTCAGGTACGTCAGCGAGAAGGTGACGACCATGTAGTAGAGGATGTTCTCGATCACCCGGGCGCCCATCGCGGTGAGCACCTCGCGGGGACGTGCCTGGAAGACGCGTTTGATCGCCTTCCACGTGCTCTCCGCCTGCGGCTGCTCCTCGGCCGCGTCCTTGAAGATCGGTGAGTCCTCCACCTTGGTACGGATGAACCAGCCGATCAGAACGATGAAGGCGGAGAAGAAGAACGCCACACGCCAACCCCACGAGAGGAAGGCGGCCTCGGGAAGCGCGAAGGACAGCACCAGGAGCACCACGGTCGCCAGGACGTTGCCGAGTGGCGCGCCGACCTGCGGGAAACTGGCCCAGAACCCACGCTTGTCGTCGGGGCTCTGCTCGGCGACGAGCAGCACGGCGCCGCCCCACTCGCCTCCGATCGCGATGCCCTGCATGAAGCGGAGCACCACGAGGATGATCGGTGCCGCATAACCGATCTGGTCGAAACTCGGGATCGCGCCGATCAGGAAGGTCGAGACACCGATGACCAGAAGCGAGACCTGCAGCAACTTCTTGCGGCCGAACTTGTCGCCGTAGTGCCCGAAGATGATGCCGCCGATCGGACGGGCGACGAAGCCGATCGCGTAGGTCAGCAGAGCGGCGATCACACCGTCGAGCGGATTGCCGGTCGCCTTGAAGAACACGTCGCCGAAGACGAGCGCCGCCGCCATGCCGTAGAGGAAGAACTCGTACCACTCGGCGACCGTCCCGGCCATGGAGGCCGCGACGATCCGGTGGAAGCCGGCGGGGGTCTTCTGCTTGGGCGTCTCGGGAGCCGGGTCGGTCAACTGTGCGGTCACCGGACCCCCTCCCGGGCAGGCTCGATCTCGATCGTGCCGTCGACGAGACGGATCAGGGCCGAGAAGTCGAGGCCGCCGAAACCGTTGTCGGCGAGCAGGTCCAGTCGTCGGGCGACCTCCGCGGTTGCCGAGGCGTCGATCCCGTGCGAGGCCGCCGCGTCGAGCGCGAGGCCGAGATCCTTGCGCATCAGGGTGACGGCGAAGCCGCCCGTGAAATCCCTGCTGGACGGTGCGGACTCGACGGCGCCGCCGACGGGGTAGTAGCTGCGCAGCGCCCAGCTGTCGCCGGTGGAGACACCGGCGATATCGATGACCGTCTTCGGTGCGATACCCAGACGTTGTGCCAGTGCCGCGGCTTCACAGGTGCTCTGCATGTTCGCGGCCAGCATCATGTTGTTGAGCATCTTGGCGCTCTGGCCCGCCCCGAGATCGCCGGCGTGGAAGACGCGCGTGCCCATGGCCTGCAGGAGCGGGCGAGCCTCGTCGAGGTCCGCTTCCGCGCCGCCCACCATGAACGTCAGCGTCGCGTTCGCGGCGCCGGCGGTGCCACCGGAGACCGGGGCGTCCAGGAAGCGACGACCGGTCGCGGCCACGGCCGCGGCGATGTCGACGGCCTGGGCGGTGGCAATCGTCGAGGAGTCGATCACCAGCGCGGCCGGAGCGGCGACGGCGAGGGCGCCGGAGTCGAGCAGGGCTGCACGCACGTGGTCGCCCTTGGGCAGCATGGTGATCAGGACGTCGGCGTCCGCTGCGACGTCGACGGGCGAATCGGTGGTGGGGATGCCGTGGGCTGCCGCGTCGTCGCGGGCGGCGGACGACAGGTCGAAACCGACCAGTTCGAACCCCGCACTGTGCAGATTTGCAGCCATCGGCAACCCCATGTTGCCCAGGCCGATCCAACCGATCTTCATGGTGGTGCCCTTCCGTCCGATGTCGAGCTGTAGGTGTCTACGTCGACCGTGGGACAAGAGTGAGCTAGATTACAGCGCCGGAAAAGGCCCTATTCGACACACAAGCTGTGCAGAAGTGCACAAGCGAGCCGGGAGTCAATATGCGTGCGGACGATCTCGTGGTGCTGCTGGAAATCGCCCGGTGCGGCTCGCTCGTCGGGGCCGCGTCCGCCCTCGGGCTCAACCACGCGACGGTGTCGCGGCGGATGTCCGCGCTGGAGGCGGAACTGCACGCGCCGGTCCTGGTGCGGGGCGTCCAGGGATGCGAACTGACCGACCTGGGTCATCGGTTGCTGCGATCGTGTGAGCAGATCGAATCGGCGCTGACCGATGTGCGCGATCTGGCCAGCATCACGCCCCGCGAACGGGAACTCTCCGGGCTCGTGCGGATCGCCACGACGGAGGCCTTCGGTTCGTACTTCATCGCGCCGCTGATGGCCGACCTGCACCGCATCAACTCCGACCTTCTCGTGGAGATCGTCACCCAGACACGGCTCAGCGCGTTCGGGGCCGGCGCCGACATCGAGATCGGAGTGGGCGAGCCGGTCTTCGGGCGACCGGGCGCCGAGAAACTGACGGACTATCGGCTGGGCCTGTACGCATCCGACGCGTATCGGGCCGAACGCGGCATGCCGACGTCGCTCGAGGACCTGGAGGGGCACTCGCTCGTCTACTACATCGAGGGCCTGCTCCGGGTGGAGGACCTCGATGTGCTGACGAAGCTCACCGGCAACCACAAGGTCACCTTCGGCTCGACCAGTGTTCAGGCGCAGACCGCGGCGACACTGGCCGGTGCCGGGATCGGACTGCTGCCCGCGTTCGTGGCCGAGCGTGAGCCGACGCTCCAGCGAGTGCTGCCGTCGGACGTCGCCATCACCCTCGAGTTCTCGGCGTGCCTCGCGCCGAGACGGCTGCGCCGACCCGCGGCGGCCACGGTGCTGCAAGCGATCCGGGAGATGGTGGCCGACAGGCAGTCCGAACTGATGCCGCAGTGGTGAGCGGGCCGGTCAGCCGCCCGACGCGAACCTCCGGTGCCGGGCGGCGTCGGCGCGCTCGGTGCTGATCGCGTCGATCAACCGGGTCAGACGTCCCAACGTCGGGCCCATCCGCCGCGGCCGGTGGACGATCGCGTCGCAGACGACCCGGCCCGCCTCCTCGGGGCTGAGCGCCGCGGCCTTCAGGTACTGATTGTTCGGGGCGACCATCGCGGTCCGCACCAGCGGCATGTAGATCGACGTGAACGTGACGTTCTCACTGAGCGTTTCGGCCTGGAAGCTGGCGCACACCTCGTCGAGCGCGGCCTTCGACGCCACGTACGCGCTGTAGCCGGGTCCGCCGAACAGGTTCGCGGCCGACAGCACGTTGATCACCTGCCCGTAGCGACGCTCCCGCATCCCCGGCAGTACGGCCAGCATCAGGCGCACCGCAGCGAAGTAGTTGAGCCGCATTGTCCGTTCGAAGTCGTGTGCCCGGTCGTAGGACTGGTCGAGTGGCCGCCGGATCGAGCGGCCCGCGTTGTTGACGAGAATGTCCACGCCGGCGTGCTCGTCCAGGATCCGAGCGATCGTCGCATCGGTCGCGTCGGCGTCGTTGAGGTTGCACGGGTAGGCGAACGCCTTCCCACCGTGGGCCTCGACGGTTCGGACGACCTCGTCGAGTTCGGCCTCGCGACGGGCGAGGAGCAGCACGGTCGCACCGGCCGCACCGAGATCGATCGCGGCGGCCCGGCCGATCCCCGACGACGCCCCGGTGACCAGGACCCGGCGTCCGGCCACCGCGTCGGCGAGCGAGCCGCGCCGACGGCGCGGAAACGGCCCCCGAGTGTCGAGCGCGTGCTTGGCCCGGAACCACCACCCCGTCGAAGTCACGATCCCGAATATTAGTGCCGACCTCGGCGCCCCAGCTGCGAAAACGATCAGAGTCGGTGCCCGCCAATGCCATCGCCGGGTGCCGTCCGGATCGAGAAGCGCGAAAACGGCAAAACAAACAAACGTTCCGAGTACCGTCCGAGCCGAGCAAAATAATTCGATTCCCCTACTGGACACTTGACCAACTGTCGAGTATCAATAGTCGACCCCCGAATCGGGCCGTTTGGTTCTGTTCGGTAACGGGCTGCTGTCTGTTCCACCCGAACATCCCCCGAAGAGGAAACATGCGCAAAGTAACGCTTCTCGCCGCCGGCCTGGTCGCTGCCGCCGGTCTCGTCGTCCCGGCCACCGCCGCGAACGCCGCCAACGACGCCAGCACCACCGTCAATTTCTCCATCCTCGGAACCGAGGGTGGTGGCCTGTCCGTCACTGTCGCCGGTGGGCTCGGCACCGTCACGCCTACGGCCGGTAAGGCCAGCGGTCTGTTGACCCTGGTTTCCGTGAGTGACAGCCGTAACCAGGCGCCGCGCGGGTGGGTTGCCAGCGCATCCTCGACGGACTTCGTCGGCACCAACGAGACCATCCCGAAGAGCGCGGTCACCTACTCGGCCTCGTCGCCCGCGGGCAAGGTCGGTGGGGGCACGCTCGCGTCGACCGGAGAGCAGACCCTCGACTCTCCCAAGACTGTCGTCAGCCGGACGGGCCTGACGTGGCCGTTGGAGGTCGCGACGTGGAGCCCGACCCTGACCGTCAACTACCCGGACGGCGCCTCCATCGGCAGCTACACGGGCACCATCACCATTTCGGTCGCCTAGAGCTCGGTACCCATCGGCCGGGGACGCTTCCTGCGTCTCCGGCCGTTCGGCCAGAAAGTGATCCATGCGTTCCCTCCTCGCGTTCCTCGTGGCCGTCATCGCGGCCGTCAGTGTGCCCGCGTCGGCTCTTGCTGCCCCGGATCAGGCCACTCCCGACGGATCGATCGGCGTGCGCCTGCTCGACGCGCCGGTCGCGCTGAAGGACGATCCTCGGGCACTGCGCTACATCGTCGACAACCTCCCGCCGGGCACCACTGTCACCCGACATGTGATGGTGTCCAACGACACCGGCGCGCCCGCGCAGATCGACGTCTACGCCGGTGCCGCACGAGTCGCGGACGGGACATTCGCGCTGGGGGAGCCGGGCGAGACGAACGCACTCTCGTCATGGATCTCCGTCGACCGGCCCACGGTCGACCTCGCCGACGGCGAACAGGCCGAGGTGGCCGTGACGATCGCCGTGCCGCAGGATGCGCCGGAGGTCGAGCAGTACGCCGTGATCTGGGCGTCCCACAAGGCCCCGGCGTCGAACGGCATCACCAACGAATCACGCGTCGGGGTGCGGGTCTACCTGTCGGTGGGGCCGGGCAACGGTCCGCCCGCCGACTTCACGATCTCCAGCCTGACGCCGCGTCGCACGGCCGACGGGCTCGCGTCCGTCGTCGCCTCGGTCACCAACACGGGCGGACGAGCGGTCGATCTTGCCGGGACCTTGAACCTTTCGGGCGGCCCCGGGGGACTGTCCGCCGGCCCCATCGACAGTGCGGTCGCGACCATCGCGCCCGGTGAGGACGGCGAGGTCGTCATCGCCGTGCCCGACAGTGTCGCGTTGCCCGCCGGTCCGTGGAAGGCCGACGTCGAGCTCGAGAGCGGCATCATCAAGCACGACACGTCGGCGACGCTCACCTTTCCCGACAAGGGTGACGGCGAGTCGGTCGGCTCGTCCGACTCGACGTCGTGGCCGCTGATCGCCGGAATCGTGGTGGCGGTGCTCGCCGTCGCCGGAGTCGGCGGCTACCTGGTGGTGCGGAAGCGTCGCCCGTCGGGATCGGAGCAGTAGCCGTGTGGCGCAACACGATGCCGCGAGGCCTCCGTCTGTCCGTGGCCGCTGTCGGGGCCCTGGTCCTCGTCGGCGCGCCCACCGCCACGGCAGCACCGTCCGATGGGGCGAACGAGGTGACCACTACGGCCGCGCCCACGACCACCACCACTGCGGCAGCGGCGACAACGACGGCGGCGCCGACGACCACCCGTGAGCGCTACGTCTCCCGGGGCGACTCGGAAGAAGCCACGGCTACGACCACGACCACGACGACGACCACGCCTGCGCCCGCCACGACGGTCGCGCCGACCACGTCGGCCCCTGCCCCGACGACTCCGGTCGGCAACCGCGCAATGGCCGCCGCCGCGGGCCGGGCCGGTCTGTCGATCACCGTCGCCGGGCAGTGGGCCACCGTAGTTCCCGGTGCGAAGAGTGCCAACGGCACGCTCACGCTCATCACAGTGAGAGACGACAGCAGCGGCACCCGGGGTTGGGTCGCCACGGCGTCGTCCACCGACTTCGTCGGTACCAACGGGACTATTCCGAAGAGCGCCGTCAACTACCGTGCAACTGCACTCGGGGGTGAACTGGCCGGTGGTGATCTGAGCTCGAAGGGGTGGCAAAGCCTGGAAGCCCCCAAGACCGTCGTCGAGCGAACCGGGTTGTCCTGGCCGCTCGAAATGATCACTTGGACCCCGGCGCTGACCGTCAACTACCCCGACGGCGCGGCGATCGGCGCCTACTCCGGCACGATCACCATCTCGGTCGCGTAGGAGTCCGGATCAAGCGGTGGTCGCGAGAGCCGCCGCGAGCCCGAATGCGACTGCCATCGTGGCCGATTCACCGACGGCTCGACGCAGTGACGCGTCGGCGTCGATCCGGTGTGCGGCCGCCGGGCCGACCCAGGTGCGGCGGAGCCACCACCCGGCGGCGAGCAGCCCGGCCAGCGCGACGACCTTCGCGAGGACCACGCGGCCGTAGCCGGTGGTGACCAGCGGAGCGATGCCGCCGAGCCGGACCGCCGCGTTGATCAGGCCCGTTGCGGCGAGGACCCACACACACCGCCACGCGATGGTCGAGTAGCGGGGGAGCAGGGACGCCCACGCGCCGCGTGAGCGGGCCGTGAGGGCCAGGGCGGTGAGCATCCCGAACCACGTGGCCGCCGCGAGGACGTGCGCGGCGTCGAGCAGCGAGCCGAGGGTCTGCTGCGACATGTGCCCGCCGATCGGGCGGGCGATCAGCGCCAGGCCTGTCAGCGCGAGTACCGGCGCGGCCGGCCACGGCAGGCTGCGGCGGTAGGCGACGGCCGCGATCAGCGTCACCAGTGCCGTGCAGGCCACGGTGACGGCACCGAGACGTCCGGCCCCGACGACGCGGACGAAGTCGACGACGGTGCCCGGCGCCACCGCGAAGTGCGACCGCCCCTCGGTCTCGGCGGCCTCGAGAACCACCAGTACGCACTCGGCGATCGTCCAGGCGCCCGCGACGGCTGCCAATGTCCGCCACAGCAGTCCGGCGTCGAGCGCGGGGCGACGCTCGTCCCGCTGCAGCCACTGCCACGCGGCCAGCCCGAACACGGTGGCTCCCAGCCCGACGGCCAGCACCCGCACCGCGGCGGTGGGGGACGGGCCGTCGGGGGTGGCGAGCAGCCACGCGAGCGCCACCCCGGCCAGCGCGGTGGGGACGGCGAACAGCAGCCGGCCCCGGCCGATGTTCGCCGTCCTCATCGGGGTACCGCTCGGCTCAGTTCTCGCCGCGCGGCTTGCGCAGCGCGAACCACAGGCCGCCGCCGAACACCACCACGGCGACACCGACGATGACCCAGATGATCATGTTCGAGTCGGAGTCGCCGTCACTGCTGCTCGACGCGTCCTGACCGCCCGCCTTGGGGCCGGGGACGCCGGTGCCCTCCTGCGTCAACGTGAACACGCGGGTGCCGCTCACCGGATGGCCGTCGGCCGAGGTCACGCGGAACGCGATCGTGTACTCGCCCACCGGGCCGAGGCCCTCGAGTGGGACGCTGGCGGTGTCACCCTGGATCGTCGGGTCGCCCTTGGACCACAGGTTGCCGTCGGGGCCGACGACGGTGAGGGACGCGAACTTCTCCTGCAAGGCCTCGTTGAACTGGAGGCTGACCCGCTGGGGCGCGGTCGCGATCTGGGCGCCGTTGTCGGGGGTGCTGGCGATCACCGCGGAGTGCGCGGACGCCGTGCCGGCGCCGAGCAGCGTTGCGAGCATCGCAACGAAACCGACGGCGACGACGCGGAAACGTCGGATCAGGTGCGGGCTCATGAGCGGCGCCCCCGCAGCGTCGCGCCGATGCCCAGGGCGGCGCCCAACGCACCGAGCACCAGGCCGATGCCGCCGAGCCAGCGGGCGGTGGTGTCGGTGGTGTTGGTGGTCTCGTCGACCGAGACCGTCGCGTCCACGGTGCCGTGGCCGTCGCCGCTGCCCGCCGCAAGCGTCAGCGACGGAGCCGGCTTGTCGGGTTCGGATCCGTCCGGGCCGGGCTTCTGGTCCCACTGCACGACGTTGCCGTCGCTGTAGGTCTGGGTGGCCGGGAACTCGACGGCCTCCTGCTCGGGCAGCGGGCCCGCGGAGAGCACGAACTGCTGGAACTGGCCGGGGCCGACGCTCACGCCGGGGTCGGCCGTCCACGTCACGGACGTCGCGACGCCGGACGGGTCCTTCTGCACGGCGGACGTCCAGCCGGGCATGGGCTCGGTGCGCGCCGACTTCAGGCCCGGCAACTGCACGGTGAGTGCGGTGGTGCCGGCGGTGTCGGACTCGGTGGGGACGCGGAAGGTGAGGACGGAGTAGCCGCCCTGCTCGGCGCCGGGGGCGGCGACCGAGACGTGCGCGGAGGCCACGCCGGTCGCGAGCAGCAGCGCGCTGCCGGCGGCGCCCACCGTGAGGAGGGCGCGCGTGATGGTCTTCTTCATCTGGTTCGGGTGTCTTTTCTGTGCGGAGGTACCGGTTCGCGGGTCAGGCGAACAGCGGAGGTCCGCGGCGGGACAACCCGGTGGCGAGCACCGTCAGGCGCGGCGCGCGGCGGTCGAGCGGTCGCGGCGCGCACACGGGTGCGGATGCGACACCCAGGACGGGTGGCGCCAGAACGGCACGGAGGACACGGGTGATCGGCCCGTACAGGCGCTCGGCGCCGAGGACCAGACCCGCGCACACGACGGTGGCCGCGGCATGCGCAGCGAGCATCGCGACGACCGGTACACCCTGGTGGAGGTGCCCGTCGGCGGAGACGGTGAGCGCGAGGTGGCCGGCGCCCTGCCCGGCCGCGAGGGCACCGAACAGAGCGGTCCGGCTGCGGCTCAGCACGGGGACCCCGCCCGCCGCGGCGCCTACCGCGGCGCACGCGGCCAACAGCAGCGTCAGGGCCGGCGACCCCGGGAACCCGCCGCCGGCGACGCCGTGCGCCGCGACCGCCAGCGCCGCCGCCAGCGCGCCCACGGCACCACCGCGAAGCGCGGCGGTCGGGGCGGGGCGGGGAGCGGACACGGCGGTCGGGGCGGGACGGTCAGCGCACGCCGAGGCGCGCCAGGATGTCGGCTTCGACGCCGTCGAGCTCGGAGGAGATGGCGTGGTGCGCCTGCTTGCGGCGGGCGGGCGGCATCTGCTCGGAGGCGTGGACGGCGGTCTCCAGGTCGGTGAGCCGGGCCCGGATCGCGGTCGCGAACTGCTGCGTCTCGGCGTCCCCGGGGTGCCGGCTGACGATCTCGGCGACCGACTTCTCGGCGCCGGCGATGCGGGCACTGAGCTTGGCGCCGTGGCCGGTGTACTCGCCGAGCTGGTCGACGGCGATGCCCATGCGCTGGGCACGCTGGGCGTCGAGCTGACCGCGCAGCGCGGTGGCGCCGCGGTATGCCAGCGGCACGACGACCGGCGCCAGCAGGCGGGCGACGCCCATGTAGCGGCGCAGTTGGGCGACCGTCAGGCCCTTCTCGGCCGCCTTGGCGGCGGCCTTCTCCTGCGCCTTCAGCGCCGAGATCTGGGCCTTGTCGACCTTCTTCTGGGCCTTCGCGTCCGACCGGTGCTTCTTGCGGTCGTTCTTGGCGCCGAGCTTGGCCTCGAGCTTCGCCTTGTGCTTGAGCGCCTTCGCCTCGGCCTTGCGCGTGGCGCGCCGCTTACGTTTCTTGAACAACCCCACTGGAAAGGCCCCTCCATCTGGTGTTTCGGCGCGGCGACGGACTGTGTCACAGCCTATCCGCGTTTGCTCGGGCTCCGCCGCTTTCGGCTTTACCCTAGGTGAGCACATAATCTTCCACATCGTGTGTTCCCCCAACGGCCCGCAGGACGGCGCCCCCGTGCTTCTCGAGCCCGGTGCGCTGACGCGGTGCCGCCACCGCGTCCATCTCGATGCCGCCTACCCCGATCTGCTGGCGGCGGCCCCCGAGAACACCGGAGTGAAGCAGCGGCAGGAGGCGGCGGCCGCGCAGCGCGAGGCGGTCCGCGTCCGGCTGATGGACGCCGACCCCGACGCGTGGGTGCGGATCGACCCCGACGGCCCGGCCCGGCAGCGCGCCCGCGCCACCCTCGAGGCGTGCCGGAACGGTGCCGACAAGATCTGGGGTGCGGTGCTGCCGTCCGAACGGGACACCGGCCGGCGGGGGCGGGTCGAGATCCTGCTCCGCGACGTCGAGCGCGGCGGCTACCTGCCCGTCATCGTCGTCAACCACAAGGTCACCGACCCCGGAACCGGAGCGGTCACGACCGGGTTGTTCGAGTGGGCGCCCGCCGTCGACGAGAAGCGGAAGGTGCGCGCCCAACTGCGCGACCAGATGCGGCTCGCCCAGGTGTACCGGATGCTCGAGCGGCACGGTCTGGCGAGCCCGGCGCTGTCGGGCGGTGCCATCGGCTACGGCGCCGACTGCATATTGGTGCACGACCTGGCGAACGTCCTCGACGACTACGACGAACGTTTCGCCGACCGCATCGCCGTCGCGCGCGGCGAGATCGCGACGGTGCCGTCGCAGATCGGCGAGTGCCGCTCGTGCCCGTGGTGGCCGGGCTGCAGGGAGAAGCTCGAGGAGACCCAGGACGTGTCGCTGGTGGCGTCCGGGTCGCGGGCCGAGGTGCTGCGTGAGCGTGGCGTGCGCACCGTCGAGCAGCTCGCCGCGTGGGAAGGCGATGCCCCGGAGGAGTGGCCGCACAACTCTTTCCACGACACCGTCGTCACGGCGAAGGCGTGGATCGCGTCGGTGCCGCTGGTGCGGCGCCACGAGACCGTGACGGTGGCCCGCGCCGACGTCGAGGTCGACGTCGACATGGAGAGCTATCAGGAGCACGGCGCCTACCTGTGGGGCACGCTGCTCAACGTCGCGGGCACGTCGGTGTACCGGCCGTTCGTGAGCTGGGATCCGCTACCGACGGTCGACGAGGCGCGCTCGTTCGCCGAGTTCTGGACGTGGCTCATGGCCGAGCGGGCCGGCGCGGCCGCCGTCGGCAAAACCTTCGCCGCGTACTGCTATTCGCGATCCGCCGAGGACAAGTGGCTGCTCGACTCGGCGCGCCGCTTCGCCGGCATCGACGGAATCCCCAGCGTCGCCGAGATCCGCGAGTTCATCGACAGCCCGCAGTGGGTGGACATCTACCAGGCCGTCAGCGACAACTTCGTGTGCCCGAACGGCAAGGGGCTCAAGAAGATCGCGCCCGTCGCCGGATTCCACTGGCGCGACGCCGAGGCCAACGGCGAGGCCTCGATGAGCTGGTACCGCGAGGCCGTCGGCTACGACGGCGACCCCGACCTCACCCAGCGTCAGCGTCTCCTCGAGTACAACGAGGACGACGTCATCGCCACCAAGGTGCTGCGCGAGTGGATGAGTGAGCGCGCCGCCGCCGAGATCCCGCACGAGTCGGAACTGTAGGCGCTTCGCGCCTGTGCGCCTTTCTGGTACCTGTCGCTACCAAAAAGGCGCACGGGCGCGAAGCGCTCCGGGCGATGAGTTCTCGGCAGGGTCCGGGTCTGTACTTGTGACAGCACCCCACGAGACGGGAGACCCCCATGACCGCGCAGCTGCCCGCCGCCCAACTCGACAGCCGATACAGCGACGAGAAAGCGCCGGCCTCCACGTGGCCGCAGGTGACGGCCGCACTCGACGCCGCCGAGGTGTTCTGGCTGTCCACGGTCCGCGCCGACGGCCGACCGCACGTGACGCCGCTGATCGCCGTCCGCGTCGACGACCGGATGCACTTCTGCACCGGGCCCGACGAGCAGAAGGCGCGCAACCTCTCCGAATCCAGTGCGTGCGCGCTGACGACCGGAGTGAACGCCCTCGGATCCGGGCTGGATGTCGTGATCGAGGGGCGAGCGGTACGGATCTCGGATCCGGAGTCGCTGACCGGCATCGCCGACGCCTACCGCGCGAAGTACGGATCGGACTGGAGCTTCGACGTCACGGACGGGCGGTTCGTCAACACGGCCGGCGGGCCGGCCACGGTGTTCCGCGTCGAACCGTCCCTCGTCTTCGCCTTCGCGAAAGGCGTCTACGCGCAGACGCGATGGCGATTCTGACCGGACGACGAAAGCCCCGAGGCGCTCGCCCCGGGGGCGGCGGCCCTCTACCGCGGCGCCATGCGTAGCGCGCCGTCCATGCGGACCGTTTCGCCGTTGAGGTAGTCGTGCTCGACGAGGAACTGCGCCAGCTGCGCGTACTCGTCGGGCTTGCCGAGGCGCGACGGGAAGGGAATGCCCGCCTCGAGGTTGGTGCGGTACTCGTCGGTCACGCCCGCGAGCATCGGGGTGTCGATGGTGCCGGGGGCGATGGTGTTGACCCGGATGCCGACCTGCGCGAGGTCGCGCGCGGCGGTGATCGTCATGGCATGCACGCCGCCCTTCGACGCGGTGTAGGCGATCTGCCCGATCTGCCCCTCGAACGCCGCCACCGATGCGGTGTTGATGATGACGCCGCGCTGGCCCGAGTCGTCGACGGTCGGCAGGTGCTGCATCGCGTTGGCGGCCAGTCGCATCACGTTGAACGTGCCGAGCAGGTTGACGGTGATCACGGTCCGGAACAGTTCGAGGTCGTGCGGGCCGTTCTTCGACAGGATCCGGCCCGCCCAGCCGACGCCGGCGCAGTTGACGACGGTGCGCAGCGGAACCCCCGACTCGCCGATCTTGTCGACGGCGCCTTGGACGTCGGCCTCGCTGGTGACGTCGGCGGGAAGGAACGTGACACCCGCGGGCACGTGGTCCCCGGCGCGTTCGATCGACTGCGCGAGGTCGAGCCCGAACACGGTGGCGCCCGCGTCGGCGAATCGCTTCGCGGTCGCGGCCCCGAGGCCGGAGGCTGCGCCGGTGATCAGTGCCGCGGTTCCCTGGATTTCCACTGCGGTTTCCCCTTCGCGTCGGGTCGACCCCTCACGGTCGGCCGTGTGACCTGCACCATAACGCGCGGTCGGGGCTGTCGCTGGGGTGTGCGCGCTGTTCGTCGGCACGTGTCCCGGGGCGGGCTATGGTCGGCCTGATCCGTTGCTGTCGACCTCAGAGGAGGCACTCGATGTCGTTGACCGAGGTGTCCGCCGACCACCCCTACAGCCCGGCGTTCGTCGCCGCCGGCCTCGTCTTCGTCTCGGGCGCCCTGTCCGTCGACGAGAACTGCGTTCCGGTGCCGGGCCGTACGGAGGCGCTCGACGCCGCGGTCGACCGGATGGTCGACCGGCTCGCGACGGTCGGCGGCGAATTGAGGGACGTCGTGAAGCTCACCTACTTCGTCACCGACCTGTCGCTGCGCGAGGAGGCGAACCGCCAATTCGAGCGGATCTTCGACGCTCCCCGTCCCGCCCGCACCTTCGTCGAGGTGAGCGGGCTGCCCTACGGCGCGACGGTGGAGATCGACGCGGTCGCGACGGCCCGCACCGGCGGCTGAGTCCGGGCGGCCGATGCGTCGGCGTCGACCGATCGGGCCGAAAGCCTGGCCACACCCGCGCAGATGAGTGACACTGGAAGTGACACATACCTGGGGAAGGGTGCAGCGGTGGAGCGGAACACGCAGTACGACGCCGTGATCGTCGGTGCCGGCTTCGGCGGGATGGGTGCGGCGATCGCCCTGGGTCGGCTCGGGCTGACCAACCTGGCGATCCTCGAACGCGAAGACGACCTCGGCGGCACGTGGCACGTCAACCGCTACCCGGGTCTGGCCGTCGACATCGCGTCGGTCACCTACTCGTACTCGTTCGAACCGAATCCGCACTGGTCGCGGTTGTTCGCGCCGGGCGCCGAGCTCAAGCGGTACGCCGAGCACGTCGCCGACAAGTACGACCTGCGCCGCCACATGCGCTTCGGGACCGTCGTCACCGGTGCGCGCTGGGACGAGGACGCCCGGCACTGGGTGGTGTCGATCGACGGGGGCGGGCAGGCCACCGGGCGCTACCTGCTCACCGCGACCGGGTTCCTGTCGCAGCCGCAGCTACCGGCCATCGACGGCATCGACACGTTCGCCGGGCGGGTGCTGCACACCACCGCGTGGGAGGACGGCATCGACCTGGCCGGGTCGCGGTCCGCGATCATCGGTACCGGCGCCACCGCCGTCCAGTTGATCCCCGAGGTCGCCCGCAAGGAGCGGGAGCTCACCGTCTACCAGCGCACCCCCATCTGGGTGGTGCCGAAGCTCGACATGCCGATTCCCGCTGTGGTGCAACGACTCTTCTCGCGGCTACCGGTGACGCAGCGCGTGGCCCGGGCGGTCAGCGACGCCATTCTCGAGGGCATCATGGTGAGCGCGGTGCTGCACTACCGGCAGGCGAAGATCCTCAACAAGGGCGCCGCGGCGGCGTCGAAACTGTTCCTGCGCGCGCAGGTGCCCAACGCCGATCTACGACGAAAACTGACGCCGCACTACGACTTCGGCTGCAAACGGCCCACCTTCTCGAACCACTACTACCGCACGTTCACGAAGAAGAACGTGAAGTTGGAGACCACCTCGATCGCGCGCATCGAACCGGACGCCGTCGTCACCACCGACGGCCGGCGCACCGACATCGACACGCTGATCCTGGCGACCGGCTTCAACCTGTGGGATGTGAACTTCCCGGCCATCGAGGTGATCGGCCGGGACGGCCGTAACCTCGGGAAGTGGTGGCGGGACAACCGCTTCCAGGCATACGAGGGGGTCGCGGTGCCGAAGTTCCCGAACTTCCTCACCCTGGCGAGCCCGTACTCGTACAGCGGGCTGTCGTACTTCACCACCATCGAGTCGCAGATGGCGCACATGACCCGGCTGTTCACCGAGATGCGGCGACAAGGCGCCGACGTCTTCGAGGTGACCGAGGACGCCAACACCCGGTTCCTGGACCGGATGACCGCGAACCTCGACGACTCGGTGTTCTACGGCGGCAGCTGCAGTTCGGCGCGCTCGTACTACTTCAACCAGCACGGCGAGGCGGCCCTGCTGCGTCCGACGTCGACGGCCAACGCCTTCGCGGAGGCGCGGAGTTTCCCGCTGGACGACTACCGGATGGAGTCGGCGAGCGTGTGAGGTCCGGGGCACCACCTCTCGCGCGGAGTAGAGCGCCCTCGGCCCAGTATCCTCGAAGGTCGCCCCACAACTCGAGGATCATGCATGCCTGACATCCACCCTGCCGCGACCGACGCCAACTTCGAGCTGCTGCAGACCGACCCGTTCTTCGATGTGGTGGTCGATCTGATCGCCGGCTACCTGGCGTCGGCGTTCGACGATCCGGCGTCGGGTGAGGTGGACGAGTGGACTCTGAGCTGCCTGCCGACGACGAACAAGACCGCCGAACGCGAACGTCTGTTCACCCTCAACGTCGGGCCGATGGAAGTGCTGTACGTGGAGCGCTACACCGAGAACGGGGAGACCGTCGACTTCCGCACCGTGCTGTACACGTCGCTGTCGGCGCTGCAGCGCAGCACCGGCTACAGCCTCGACGGGCTGGCGCTGGCCAAGCCGCTGCTGCGCTTCAAGAAGACCGACAATGCCGCTGCGGACGGCGACGGCGTACTCATCGACTGGTTCCTGTCCGACGAGGGTGCCGACGAACAGTTCTTCGAACTGCCCCTCGACGAGACGACGATCCGTCCGCTGGCGCAGGCGCTGGTCGGCAAGGGGCGCGGACCGTACGCGCAGTACCACAATCGTTCGTTCGCCCAGCATGTGCTGGACGTGATGAACGAGGATGACTGACATGACGATTCGGCTCCCGAAGGTGCTCGTGGCCGACGACGACGGCGCCGCCGTCGAAGTCCTGCGGAGGTACTTCACCGAGCCGCTCGTCAAGACCGGGTATCTGCGCAGCGGTGCCCGCTGGGACACCTGGGACTCGACCGGGACCCGCGGGCGAGACGCCGACACTTTCACGGCGGACGATCTTGTGGCGGTCACGATGCTGTCGGTCGACGTGTCTCCGGACGGCGCGCAGATCCTGTTGCGGGAGCGTGTCGACGAGTTCGGCGAGTTGCTGGTCGCGGTGGGGCCGGACCGTGACCTTGCCGACGAAGCTGACGAGCTGACCCCCGAGTCGCCGGTGTGCCGGCTCGAGGCGGCGCTGTGGACGGTGCCGAGCATCGGCCGCACCGTGGCGTCGAAGCTGATCGCGCGGAAACGACCGCGGCTCTTCCCGATCTACGATCGCGTGATCGGCGAGGTACTCGACACGAAGCAGGCGCACCTCGAGTCCGTGCGGACGGCGTTGCGTGCAGACGACGGCGCACTGCAGCGCCGCCTCGTCTCACTGCGCGAACAGGCTGGGTTGGACGAGGCGGTTCCGGCGCTACGGATCCTCACGGTGCTCGCGTGGATGCAGCTCAAGTCCCCGCAGTGATCCGGCGACGATGAGTTTCGCGCCCCCGCCCGGTCGATACCAGTGAGACGACATTCAACGGACGGAGGCACTCATGACGACCGAGTACGACCTGGGCCCGGCGTCGATGCAGGTGGCGCGGGTGGCCGCCGGGGTTCGTGACGAGCACCTGGGACTCCCGACGCCCTGCACCGATTGGTC
The DNA here is from genome assembly GCF_037287305.1 of Prescottella sp. D32. Taxonomy (NCBI): domain Bacteria; kingdom Bacillati; phylum Actinomycetota; class Actinomycetes; order Mycobacteriales; family Nocardiaceae; genus Rhodococcus; species Prescottella sp. D32. The sequence goes on along the minus strand of NZ_JARBSW010000001.1, from coordinate 103,181 downwards.
GGTGGCCGACCTGCTGCGGCATCTCCTCGAGCTGACGACCGCGTTCGCGGCCACTGCGCGCAAGACCCCGTTCCCCGGGGACGGGTCGGCGCGGCCGACGGAACTGCCGGTGGACTGGCGGGAGCAGCTCGAACGACAACTCGAGGTACTGCCCGCCGCGTGGCGTGAGCCCGGAGCCTGGGAAGGCGAAGCAGCGGCGGGCGGCGTGACGATGCCCGCCGCCGTCATGGGCACCGTGGCGATCGACGAGCTCGTCCTGCACGGCTGGGACCTTGCACGCGCCTCCGGTCAGCCCTTCGAATCCGATCCGGCCAGCGTCGAGGCGAGCCTGAGCTTCGCGGCCTCGATGTCGGTGCCGGGGGAGGAGGCGGGCCGCGAGGGGCTCTACGGGCCGGTGGTTCCGGTCCCGGACGACGCCTCCGATCTGGACCGGCTCCTCGGATACGCCGGACGCGATCCGCGATGGGCGGCGTCCGGGCAGATGGTGGGCGACTAGCCGGCGCGACCTTCGGGGATCATGGTTCGACATGCGGTAGCGCCGAGCCCTGATGGAGGAACAGTGTCCGATACCCGGCAGCCCCACGGCGACGTCGCGGGGGCGGTCGTCAGTGCCCTGCCCGACGCGGGACACCGGGGTGTGAACCGGCTGAGCGTCGCAGTCGTGACCGAGGCACAGTCCTTCGATGCGCTGCTCGCAGCGTTCCGGGAAATCGAGGCGGCCCATCGAAACGACGGCCGGTGCTTCCTGACGCTGGACGACCCGAACCAGTGCCTCTACACGAGCGGCCACGCGCGCGGTAAGCACGATCTGGACGGCGACGTGGAGTACCCGGACGACGAGACCGACGAGGCCGTCCTCGCCTACGACACCGCGGTGTTCGAGTCGGCCCGGGCGGTGCTCGCGGACCCGGATCGTGCGGTGCGATGGGAGGACGTGTGCGGTTCGCTCGTCACCGCGCCGAGCGACATCGAGGCACTGATCGCGCTCAATCGCGATCCCGGTCTGGTGGTAGATGACGTGCACGTGGTGCAGTGCCTGCCGACCGAGGACGACATCGACCTGCTCGCCGACCTCCCGAACGGCTACTTCGCCGGGGACTGGACGCCATTCGAGAGTTGCGCGGTGGCGCGCCGGATGCGGGAGCGGCACGGGTACGAGCTCGTCGGGATCGGCGCGTCCACACTGGGGTTCCTGAGTGTCGTCGATCCCGAGCAGCGTGACGTAGACGCGCTCATCGCGGATCTGCGGGAGCTGTACGGGCAGCGCGACGCCGACGCCTGGAACGAGCTCGGCGCCGTATTGCGGGGCTCGTTGGTGCTGCTGCTCGGTTACACGGAGAACTTCGCGGACCTCACCGAGTTCTAGACCGCGCCGGCGAGCGGCTGCGGGTCAGTCAGCCTCCGCTTTCCGTGAACCGCTGCGCGTTCGACTCCTCGGCGGCCGCGTAGTTCGCGGCGATCTTCTCGAACACCGACTGCATCTCCTCGACGACGGTGATGTGGTCTGCGAGCGCCTGATCGAGCGGATACTCACCGCCCGACGCCTTCTGTTCGAACTTGCGGGCCAAGGCTGTGCCGGAGGGGAGGTGGCCGAGGCCGTCGACACGTGCGAGGCGTTTGGCGTCTCGCTGGAGTGTGACCAGTTCACGGTTCAGTTCGGCGCAGCGGGCCGCACATTTCTCGGCGACGCCGACCTCGAGGAAGAGTTCGCCGGAATCGGCCATCGCACCGAGTTCACTCCATGACGGGGTCGTCCACATGATCGAGCCTTTCGGTCAGCGAGGCAGGGCCGGTTCGAGAAGCTGTGCGTTCTCGACCGCAAGAGGACAGGGGCTTTCGGACGGTGGCAGGCCCTTTGCGTAGTCGGACTGCAGCATCAATGTGTCCGGCCCGGCGGCGAGGACGACGTCGCAGTGCTCGTTGCGCTTGTCCGATGTCTCACGAACTGTGAAGGCCTCGCGTCCGTTGATCGCGACAGGTGTGACGTCGGTGAATCGCTCATCGGTGAGGATCGAGTCGAGCGGCCTGCCCGTGGCGAAGATCGTGACGAAGAAGGAGACGTCCGGGTCGTTCCAACTGCACAAGCTCCAGCCCGGCTGCTTGACGTCCTGGATATCCCGCTGCTCCGACGCCGGGTCGAGCCCGATCGTGTGAAGCACCTCGTCCGGAATGCTGCACGGATCGAATGCCGGCTCGCCGGCCTCGGGCTTGGTGGTCTCGGCCTGCCCCTCCACGCTGGTCGACCCGCAACCGGCCAGTCCTACGACACCGGCCACTACGAGAACAGCCATACCCCACCGACTCACTGACCTCACGTTTCCCCCTCAACCGCCCAGACGACTCGCTCATTGGATCAGACGCAGCGAGACCGCACCCGGTTCCATCGCATGACCGGCCGCGACGGATTGGTGACCCACGCCACCCTTTTCAAAGATACGATCACGATATATCGTGAGTGTGTCGGAAAACGATGAAAGGAAGAACCGATGAGGAACATCAATCACCGGCGAGGGCCGGAACAGATGCACGGACACCCCGCGTGGGGTGAGGAGATGGGCCGTCAGCGCCGCCATCACCGCCCCTTCGATGGCGAGGACCCCCGCATGCGCGGTGGCCGGGGCCGGGGGCGCGGACACGGAGGACCCCGCGGACGCGGTGGCATGGGTCGAGCAGGTCGCGGCGACGTCCGCGCAGCCGTCCTGCTCCTGCTGAAGGAGGACTCGATGTACGGCTACCAGCTGATGCAGACCATCACCGATCGCACCAACGGTGCCTGGCGCCCGAGCGCCGGCGCGATCTACCCGAAGCTCCAGCAGTTGGAGGACGAGGGCCTGGTGCAGACGACCGCCGAGGGCGGACGCAAGCTCGTCACCCTCACCGACGCCGGACGTGAGTTCGTCGAGCAGAACGCCGAATCCTGGGGCGACCCGTTCGCCTTCGCGGGATCGGGACCCGATCTACGCGGACCGCTCCACGACCTGCACGGCGCCGCTCGTCAGGTCCAGATGTCCGGGACCGCCGAGCAACTCGCCGCGGCGGAGAAGGTGCTCACCGACGCCCGTCGGGCGCTGTACCTGATCCTGGCCGGAGACGAGCAGGACGCGGGCTCAGGCGACACCGCCACGGAGTCGTGAACACCTGCGTGACCGGCAGTCCGGTCACGGCAGGCGCTGCGCGTCGAGCGGTTCGAGGTCGAACTCGTTCTCGCCGAACAACTCCACCGACTCGGCGCGCAGCACCGTCACCGCCGCATCCAGTGAACGTCCGAGCAACCGCAGCGAGTTCATCCCCTGTGAGCAGTACACCGGGAACTCGCCGTGCTCGTCGCGAGCGGCGGTGTCCCACACCAGCACGTCCCCGTTCTCGCTGATCGCGAAGACACGCAGCGAGTCGATCAGCGACCAGGCGCCGTCCGGTTCGATCATCCAGTCGAAATCCTCGGCGTGACCGTCGCGGTACATCTCCTGTAGCCGCTCGGTGAGGATGCGGCTGCGGGCCTGCCAGCCGTCCGCGTAGCCGTCGAGTACGGGCGGATACACCAGCCACAGCCTGAACAGTCGTCCCCAGCCGAGATTTCGCACGAAGTCGCGATACGACGCCGGGAGCCCGCCGCCGTCGGCGAACGTGAAAGTCTCCAGCAGCGCGAGATCGAGATGTGAGACCGTGGGCGTGCCGTGCACGCGAATCGTGGAGAACGAGGACATCGGTCAGCGAATCCCGTCCCGGCGCAAAGCGATCGAGACCGCAGCGGCCCGCGACTCGACGCCGAGCTTGGCGTAGATGTGTGCCAGATGGGTCTTCACGGTGGCCTCACTGATGAAGAGTCGTTTGCCGAGTTCCTTGTTCGTCAGCCCCTCGGCCAGCAGGCTCAACAACTCCGCCTCCCGTGCCGTCAACGCCTGATCGGGACGTCGCATCCGGTCCAGCACACGCGACGCCACCGGCGGCGACAACACGCTGCGGCCGGCCACCGCGTCCCGGATCGCGCCGAAGATGTCCTGCGGCGCAGAGTCCTTGAGCAGATATCCGATCGCGCCGGCATCGAGCGCGCGCACCACGTCGGCGTCGGTGTCGTACGTGGTGAACACCAGCACCGGCTGATCGGGTCGGGCCGCGCGGATTCGCCGGATCGCCTCCACACCATCGATTCCCGTACCGAGCGCCAGATCCATCATCACCACGTCGGGGGACCGGTCCGCGGACATCGCAACGGCGTCCTCGCCGGTGTCGGCCTCGCCGATCACGGTGATGTCCGGTTGCGAATCCAGCAGTGCCCGCAGCCCGGCGCGCACCACGAGGTGGTCGTCGACCAGCAGCACCGAGATCACGACGCGGCCCCGATCGGGATCTGCGCCGCGACGACGGTGCCCTCACCGGGCGCGCTCTCCACCGAGAAGGTGCCACCGAGTGCCTCGACGCGCTGCCGCATCGCCGGTAGGCCGAACCCGCTCGTCTCACCCACCACGAATCCGCTGCCGTCGTCGAACACGTCGAGGGCGACGGCGTCGGGCAGGTACGTCAGGGTCACCCCCACAGTGTGCGCGTCGGCGTGCCGTCGGATGTTCGACGCTGCGCTCTGCACGATCCGCAGCAGCGCGTGCTCGACGTCCGGCGGCAGGCCCACCGGCTCACCGATCACCCGCAACTGCGCCGACGGCACGTATCCGCGGACCGCGGCGAGCAGCGCGGCGTCGAGTGTCTGCGTCGTGAGGTCGGGGGAGCTGAGGTAGTGGACGAGGTTGCGGGTCTCGGCGAGATTCTCGCGCAGTGAGCGGGTGGCCACCCGCACCTCGTCGCGGGCCCGTGGCCCGGACCGCTCCCACACCTCGTCGGCCGCCTCGAGGTGCAGCAGCGCACTGGTGAGTCCCTGCGTGACGGTGTCGTGGATCTCCCGCGCCAGACGCTCGCGCTCGGACAGCACGCCCGCCTCCCGCTCGGTTTCCGCGAGCCGTGACTTGGCGTCGACGAGTTCGCCGAGGAGGCGTTCACGCTCGGCGCTGTCCCGCTCCACCTGCCCGTAGGCGAGCACGATCAGCGCGCCGGTGCACAGGGGCGCCAGCAGCACCGCCCACTCGGTGCGGCCGCTGAACGACGCGAACTCGATGCCCGCGAACACCGCGAGTGCCGCGACGATGAGGTAGGCCGCCCAGCGCGGGAACGCACGTGTGCACAGGAAGAAGATCGGGAACGCCGTCCACGCGAAGCTCGGCGCCAACCACACCAGCGCCACCCACGACGTCAGCACCGGCCACACCCACGGTTGCCACGCACCGCCGCGCCGGGACAGCACCACGATCACCGCGTACAGCCCGGCCAGCACGACGATCAGACCGGCGACCACGAGCCACCGCCCGCTCACCCCGTGATACGTCAGGTAGCGGGCCGTCGACGCCGCGAGCAGCACGTAGAACGAGAGGTGGATCGCGACACCGAGCGGTCCGCGGAAGGCGGCGTTGTCCGCGTTTTCCCGGTTGCCCTGCATCGGGCCGATCCTACGGACGCCGCAGCGACCCGGGATCGGCCATTCGGATGATCCGACCGTGGCCGCGCGGCCGATGTCGCGAACCCGGTGCCGGCGTGAGGGTGGAAGCACTCGTTTCCCCCTCGTTTCGAAAGGCTCCCGATGAACATCTCCCGCCGCCTGCCCCGCGCCCTCGCGATCACCGTCCCCGCCGTCGCCCTGCTCGCCGCGACCGCGTGCGGTTCCGGCGAGAACACGACCGCCACGTCGACCGCCACCTAGGTCACCCCGGTGGCCGTGTCGTCGCAGAAGCCCGGCGACGCCGACAAGGGAACCGTGGCGGCCAACCGGCTGTCGGTAGCGACCGCGGGCCGCGCCGCGCAGGCCGCGCTCGCCAAGTGCCAGGCCGACGGTCTCGGCTTCGTCACCGTCTCGGTGGTCGACCGGTTCGGGAACGTGCAGGCGATGCTGCGCGGTGACAATGCTGCCGAGCACACCGTCGAGGCGGCGCGCGCGAAGGGCTACACCGCCGCCGCGTTCGGCGCGAACACCAGCGATCTCGCCGGACGCGTGAAGGGCGACGGCCCGACGATCGCCGACCTGCCCGGCACGCTGTTCCTTCCCGGCGGCGTGAGCGTCAAGGTCGGCAACGCGTCGATCGCCGGCATCGGCGTGGGCGGGGCGCCCGACGGCAACGCCGATCAGGCCTGCGCGGCAGCGGGTCTCGCCGAGATCGCCGGCAGCCTCCAGTGAGAGCGGCCGTCCTGGTGGCCGCCGTCGCGCTGACGGCGGGCGCCTGCGGCAACGCCGATGTCGCCCTGACGCCCACCCCGACACCCTCCGCCGTCACCTCGGCAACCGTGGAAGCCGCGGACGCCGTGCCGCCCTCCACCCCGGACCTCGAACGCCGCCTCGTCGCGGCCACCAAGGCGAACGAGGTCGCGGAAGCGATCGCGCTGATCGAGGCCGGGGCCGACGTGAACGCGAAGGACGCCATCGAGGACTCGGCGTTCCTGTACGCCGGTGCGGAAGGTCTGAACGACATTCTCGTCGCGACGCTCGAACACGGCGCGGACGTGCACTCCACCAACCGGTTCGGCGGTACTGCGCTCATTCCCGCGGCCGAGCACGGCCATGTCGAGACGGTCCGCATCCTCATCGCGGCCGGCGTGCCGGTGAACCACGTCAACGACCCGGGGTGGACGGCGCTGCTCGAGGCCGTCTTCTACGGCGACGGCTCGGCGCGCTACGTCGACGTCGTCGGGCAACTGCTGGACGCCGGGGCCGACCCGTCGATCCGGGACGCGCGCGGGCGGACGGCGCTGCAGCACGCGCAGGCCCGCGGCCAGCACGACATCGTCGCGCTCTTTACCGCGGCCGAGGCGAACTGACGGGTCGTCAGACTGCGTGGTGGGCGAGGAGATCGGCGATCCGGGCGAACGGTTCGCGGGGGCCGACGGTCACCACCGCGAGGGCCGCGGCGGCTGCGGCGAGATGCTCCGGCAGTGTGGCGGGCTCGACGAGGATCAGCGTCCGTAGCGCCGGAAAGGCGAGGGCGTCGGCGGTGAGCGGGCTCTGCCCGTCGACGACGAGCACCCGGGCCGGTCCCGACGCCTGTGCACCGGGGCGGGCTGTGTTCGCCAGTGTGGTCTCGAGGTCGCCGGACAGCGTCACGTACGACACCGCGGAGCGGTAGTCGGACAGGGTGAGTCCCTCGTCGGCGAGCGCCCGGTGCAGCCGCAGCATCGGCATCGCGATGACGACGGTCGACCCGCCCGCCGGTACCACGGTGAGCGGTTCGGGCAGGTCTTCACCGCCGAGCACACCGTCGCCGAGTTCCTCTGCCGCGGTAGCCCAGAACGTGCCGTCGGCGGCCAGATCGGCGGACACCGTGCGGACGGAATCGAGGAACGTCCGCTCGATGCGACGCAGCGCGCGGTCGCCGGCTCCTCGGGTGTCCCGTAATGCTGTCGCGTACGCCGCCGCGAGCGCCCCGAGGACGCGCAGCGACGGTGCGAGCATCTGCCCGGCTCCGGTCTGCAGATCCACCCAGTCGACGCGACCGGCCCGCCGATCGACGCGCAACTCCGTCAGGTCGCCGTCGCGGGCGATCACCGCCGCGCCGTCACCCGCGAACGGAGGATTCGACCACCGCCCCGGGTAGGGGAGCGCCCGCACCTCGTCGGTCAGGTGCGCCGTGATGTCGGCGTCGTCGATCATCCGTGATTGCCTTCCCTACCGGACGATTCGGCGTTCAGGCCGGGTCCTGGATGCGGGCCCACGGCTTGGCCGCCTCGAGCTCGTAGGCGAGTTCGAGGAGCGTGCGCTCGTCTCCGTGGTTCGCGGAGAAGTGTGACGCCAGTGGCAGACCGGCCGAGGTCTGGTGCAGGGGCAGGGAGATGGCGGGTCCGCCCGTCGCGTTGTTGAGTGGCGTGAAGGCCGCGTAGTTCACCAGGCGTTCGAGAAGAGTGTCGAAATCCTGTGCGGGCGAGAGGTAACCGATCTTCGGGGTCGTGTGACTCAGGACCGGCGACAGCACGACGTCGTAGTTCCGGAACATTCTCGAGTAGGCGTTCGCGCTGCGTCGAAGCCGATAGAGCATGCGCGGCGTCTGCGCCAGGTGTTTGCGGTACAACGCGTCGAGGCCGCGGCTGAGGTTGTCGGTACCGGTCCGCTCGAACGACGGTCCGAACATGCGCTTTCCGCCGGTGAGGACGGCGAACGACAGGAATCCCCAGTAGAGACGGAAGTCGTTCATGAACGTGGCGTCGACCGGTAGCGACGCCTCCTCCACGTGGTGGCCGAGCGAATCGAGCAGATCCGCGGTGGCCTGCACCGACTTCCGCGTCTCGTCGTCGGTGGGTACACCCGTCACGGAGTCGACGATCACTCCGATCCGCAGGCGCGCGGATCCGGGGCCCTCGACGAGCCGGATCGGTGGCTGCTTCGGGTTGCGGTAGTAGCGTTCGGCTGCCGCATAGAACCGCGCGGAGTCGCGCACCGACCGAGTGACCACGCCCTGGGAGATGATGCGGATCGGCATCGTCTTGTCGGTCGCGTCGGCCACCGTGCGTCCGCGTGTCGGTTTGAGCCCGACGAGCCCGCACGCCGCAGCCGGGATCCGGATGGAGCCGCCGCCGTCGTTGGCGTGCGCGAAGGGCAGCGCACCGGACGCCACCAGCGCCGCGGATCCTCCCGACGACGCGCCCGACGAGTAGTCGGGGTCCCAGGGATTACGCACCGGATCGGCGTCCTCGTATTCGGTGGACGCGCTGAATCCGAACTCCGGGAGCCGGCTCTTGCCGATCGACACGGCGCCGGTGGACAGGAACTGGTCGACGAAGTCGCTGTTGCGGCGTGCCGGGGAGGGGGTGAACGCCGCGCTGCCGTGCCCGGTCGGGGCACCCGCGACGTCCACGTTGTCCTTCACGATGGTGGGGACGCCGGCGAAGACGCCCGGGCGGGGGGTGTCGGCATGCCGCAGCGCGCGCTCGAAGTCGGCGAACTGGATGCCGTTCAGGGACCCCTGCACCAGTTCGGCCCGCTCGATCGCGGCTTCGACCACTTCACGCGCCGACACCTCACCCGACGCGATCCGTGCTGCGACACCGGTCGCGTCGAGATCGCCGAGGGCGTCGTCACGGAACGCGTGCACACGCGAACTGTCCGTCATGCCCGGAGTGTAGGACGACACGACGCCCGCGGGGAACAGTCGCGTCGCGAAAGGGTCAGGGTGCGTCGGAGCGATCGGCGATGGCCGCGCGGATCGCGCGCATCTCGGTGCGCAGCGAGTCCAGTTCGGACCGGATGTCCTGGACGTCGTCCCCCGCCTTCTCGGGCGGCGTCGGATCCGAGGCGACGGACCGCTCGGGAACTCGCTTCCGCTTGGGCGGGGGCGGCGGGGCCGCCGCCCCCGACGGCGGCGGGACGAAGCCGTTGAGGAACACCGTCGTGAGCGTCTCGGTGAGCGTGTCGATGTCCTGGCCGAGCGTCTTGCGGTGCCAGCGCACCGACATGAACACGCACTCGCGCATCATCCGCTGGAACTCGAAGATGTCTATACCCGAATTGAATTCGCCGTCCCGGACGCCGTCCTCGACCACGCTGTACCACGCATCGTGCGACGCCTGGACCGCGTCGGCGATCTCCGGGTAGCCGGGCAGGGACCCGAGGTTCGCGAAGTCGTTCTGGTAGATCTCCGTCGCGTACGGGTGCATGTCGGCGATCTCGAGCGAGGCGCGGACGATGCCGACGAGACGGGCCCGCGCGCTCTCCGGTCGGGCGACGACCGCGCGGTACCGCTCCACGAGGTCCGTCAGAAAGCTGACCAGGATCTCCGAGACGATCGCGTCCTTGGACTTGAAGTAGTGGTACAGCGTGCCCGAGTTCAGGCCCACGGCCTCACCGATCTCCCGGATCGTCGTGGCCGCGATGCCGCGGTCGGAGAACAACCGCGCCGATTCTGTCAGGATGACTTCGCGTCGACCCGCTGACGCCACACGTACTCCTCATTGTCCAGGTATTCGGTTCGACCGAGTATCACCGAAGGCTAGCAGCGGCGAACTGGACGATTGATCGACGAAGCGCTTGCTCGGTGGCTGCCTCAGAGCGGGAGCCCCTTCGCACCGGCCGGTGCGGGCGTGTACTTGTGCCCCCACACCGCTCCCTCGGTGATCCGATAGGTCGGTGCCGGGCCCTCGATCTGCTCGCCACCCCAGCCGATCTCGGTGGCATGACCGTCGGGGGAGTAGACGTAGAACGACAGCATGCGGTCGTTGGTGTGCTTGCCCAGCGACTGCATCATGGGGATGCCGAGCCCGTCGACGCGGTCGAGTGCCTTGCCGACGTCGTCGATGTCCGCCGTCTCCACCATGAGGTGCAGCAGGGCCGGTCCCTGGGCCGGATTGAGTCCGAGCGTGTGCTGGCGCGCGTTGCAGCCCAGGAAGTAACTGGTTCCGCCGGGGAGCTCGAGGGAGTTGCGCTCGGCGAATCCCAGTACGTCCACGTAGAACTCGTACGCCTTCTCGGTGTCCACCACGTTCAGGATGACGTGGCCCATGCCCTGATCGCCGGTGACGAAGCCGGACACGTGCGGGAGTTCGACCGGACGATGACTGAGCACCGGTCCGTAGAACAACTCCACCCGGTTGCCCGAGGGGTCGTCGAACCCGGCGAACCCCGAGACCTGCCGCAGCGCGCACTCCTCCGCGGTGCCGGCCCGGGTCTCGATCCCGGCCGCCTCGACGCGGGCCACCAGTTCCCGCAGATCGCCACGGTCGAGGACTTCGAATCCGACCGCCTCCAGACCGGGCGTCGCGGACTCGGTGACCACCAGCCGTGGCGGGTAGTCGTCCATGCGGTAGTGCTGCGAGCCCGGCAGCGGGCCGTCCACGGGCATCATGCCCAGGAAGTCGGCCGCAAAGGGCTTCCATCGCGCCGCCGATTCGACGTTCAGGCGCAGGTATCCCAGCGAGAGAACAGGCATTGCGTACTCCTCGGATCAGTAGAGGGTGCCGGGGTTTCCGGTGAGCAGGTACTCGCCGTACTCGTGATCGGACCGGTCGGGCAGATTGACGGCGTGGTGCTGACCGGCGTGGACGTCGCGCCACACCGCCTGCAGCGCGCTCGCCGTGGAGATCGAGCGGGGGCCACCGACCTGGTAGGCCTTGTCGGCGGCCGAGACAGCAAGCCGGACAGCGGCGATGTGGTCCCGTCTGGTGTGCTGACGGACCTCCATCGGCACCTGGTCGCCGCGTTCGACGGCGGCGTAGGCGTCGGCGAGGTTCGCCTGCAGGATCCGGTACGCGGTGTCGACCTCGAAGTCGGCCTCGGCGAGGCGGGTGAGGGAGGCCGGGTGGGGGAGCTTCGACGCGTCGACGGCCAAGCGGGACTGGTGGATTCCCACGGCCTCGTCGAGCACCCGACGCGACATACCCACCAGTGGCATCACGACGGCGTTGACGAACAGCGTGTACCACGGGATCCGGAACAGGCCCGCGGTGTTCACCTCGTTGCCGGGGTAGCGCTGGGCGTACAGGTCCGCGACGTCGAGTACACGATGGTCGGGCACGAAGGCCCCGTCGACCACGATGTCGTTGCTGCCGGTGCCCGCGAGCCCGGACGTGAACCAGACGTCGTCGATCGTGTAGTCGGCGCGGGGGAGCAGCAGGTGCACCTGCTGTCCGGTGCGGCGCCCGTCCGCGTCGGTGACCATCGCACCGACGAACACCCAGTCACAGTGATTGCTGCCCGACGAGAAACCCCAGCGCCCGGTCAGTTCGTAACCGCCGGGCACGATCCGGGCGGTGCCGGCTGGGCTGTACGACGAACTGATCCACGTGTCGGGGTTCTCGCCCCACACGTCGTGCTGCGCCCGATCCGGGTACAGACCCAGGTGCCACGAGTGGACGCCTACGACGCCGGTCACCCAGCCCGCCGAACTCGACAGCCGGGCGATCTCGTACATCGCGGCGTTGAATACGCCGGGGTCGGCCTCGAAACCGCCGTAGCGCCTGGGCTGCAGGAGCCGCATGACACCCGCGTCGCGGAGGATCTTGGCGGAGTCGTCGGCGAGCTTGCGCTGCTCGACGCACTCGGATTCCAGGTCGCGCATCCGGTCGCCGGCGGCGCGGACAGAATCGATGGCTTCGTGCTGAAACTGCATGGTGAGGAGCACCTTTCGTCAGCGTGGAGCGGGGACTAGCGGGTCAGGAATTCCGTGACGAGGGACTCGAAGTCGTGCTTGCGCTCGACCTGTGCCCAGTGCCCGCACTCGCCGAGGATGTGCAGGTCCGCCTTGGGCATCCGGCGCAACGCGAACAGGGCCCCGTCCGGTGGCAGCATGCGGTCGTCGCGGCCCCAGGTGACGAGCGTCTTGTGCGGGATCTCGTCGGTGCGCGCCCACAGCGGCGCCTTGCCGGGCAGCCCGAGCGACGCCATCACCGCGCGCATGCGCTCGATCGCCCGCGGTGCGGTGGCGTTGGCCCAGCGCTCGTCGAGAAGCTGCGGGGTGATGGTGGCCGGGTCGTAGACCATCGAGTCGACCCACGCCTCGAGGGCTTCGCGCGTGGGATCCACCAGGAAGGCGTTGAGGCGCCGCGCCCCCTCGCTCATCATCGGACCGAGCAGCGGCGCGTACAGGCCGCCGGGGCCCATCAGAGCCATCCGGTCCACCCGGTCCGGGGCCAGTGCGGCGGTCTCGAGTGCAACCCAGCCGCCCATCGAATTGCCCAGCAGGTGCGCCTTCTCGATGCCGAGATCGTCGAGCAGTGTGACGATGGTTTCGGCGGCGACCTCGGGGTACGGCCGGTCGTACTCCATGTCGGGGCTCGCGCCGAACCCCGGCATGTCGACGACGATGGTGCGGAAGTCGCGCGCGAAGACCGGCAGGTTCTTCGAGAAGTTCGACCAGCCGGACACGCCCGGACCGGAACCGTGCAGCAGCACGAGCGGGTGCCCCTCGCCCGCCTCGTGGAAGTGCAGCTTGTCGGTCGCGGAAGGGCCGCGGGTGGTGTCGGCGTAGTCGAGCGTGTCCATTCTGGTCCCATCCTCCGTGCGGTTTCGTTGGCGAAGAGCAAGAAGCCTTGAGCGCGAACCGATCTCGGTAACAGTTCGAATTCCGATACTGGATCGTGAGCCTACGGTCACTCCCGAGTTCAATCAAGCGATTGAGTGATTCTGGTGACCGCATGTTCCACCAGGCAGGAAGTTCGTTGAATAGAACTGAAATGTTCGTCTGACCGAACTCGAGCTAGTCTGACGGCAATTCATCGACGAAAGGTGACCAGAGATGCCCGATTACGTTCTTCCCGACCTGGCCTACGACTACGGGGCGCTCGCACCCGCGATCTCCGGCGAGGTGATGGAGTTGCATCACGGCGCACACCACGCTGCATACGTGAGGGGCGCGAACACCGCAGTGGAACAACTCCAGGAGGCTCGCGCGTGTGGCGACCACTCGGCGCTCGCGGGACTCGAGCGTGCCCTCGCCTTCAACCTGTCCGGCCACGCGCTGCACTCGATCTTCTGGCGCAATCTGTCGCCGACGGGTGGCGACCGGCCCGACGGCGAACTGGCGGCCGCGATCGACGAGTTCTTCGGGAGCTTCGAGGGCTTTCGTGCAGAGATGTCTGCGGCGACGGCCACGGTGCAGGGATCGGGCTGGGGCGTGCTGGCCTGGGATCCGGTGGGCGCCCGACTCGTGGTGCACCAGTTGCACGACCACCACACGAACTTCGCGATCACCAGCACACCGCTGCTCGTCTTCGACGCGTGGGAGCACGCCTTCTACCTGCAGTACCGGAACGTGAAGGCCGACTACATCGATCGGCTGTGGTCGCTCGTCGACTGGTCGGATGTGGGACGCAGGTTCGAGGCGGCGCGCGCCGGACGCGCGTTCGACCTACGGGAGGCGATCGGCGGTGAGTGACCGCCTGGTCGATCGGGTTCACGCGATCAACTGGAACCGGGTGCCGGACCCCAAGGACGCCGAGGTGTGGGACCGACTCACCGGCAATTTCTGGCTGCCCGAGAAGATTCCGCTGTCCAACGACCTCGCCTCGTGGGCGACGCTGACCGACACCGAGCGAGAGATGACCATCCGGGTGTTCACCGGGTTGACGTTGCTCGACACCGCGCAGGCCACCGTCGGAGCCGTCGCGATGATCGCCGATGCCGTCACCCCACACGAGGAGGCCGTCCTGACGAACATGGCCTTCATGGAGTCGGTGCACGCCAAGAGCTACAGTTCGATCTTCTCGACGCTGTGCTCCACTCGGCAAATCGATGCGGCGTTCGAGTGGTCGGAGCGCAACCCGCACCTGCAGCGCAAGGCGCAGATCGTCGTCGACTACTACCGCGGCGACGACGCCCTCGCCCGCAAGGCGGCGTCGGTGATGCTCGAATCGTTCCTGTTCTACAGCGGCTTCTACCTGCCGATGTACTGGGCAAGCCACGGCGAACTCACCAACACCGCCGACCTGATCCGGTTGATCATCCGCGACGAGGCGGTACACGGGTACTACATCGGATACAAGTGCCGCAAAGCGCTCGAACGGCTCGACGCGAGCGCGCGCGACGCGCATCGGCGCTACACCTACGACTTGTTGGAGACGCTCTATGCCAACGAGGTCGCGTACGCCGCCGATCTGTACGACGAGGTGGGATGGACGGCAGAGGTGCTGTCCTACATGCGGTTCAACGCGAACAAGGCGCTCGCAAATCTCGGATACGAGCCCATGTTCCCAGTGTCCGAGTGCCAGGTGAACCCGGCGATCCTGTCGGCCCTCGATCCCGGGGCCGGAGAGAACCACGACTTCTTCTCCGGCTCCGGCAGCGCATACGTCATCGGGAAGCAGAAACCCACCCAGGACGTGGACTGGAACTTCTGAATCCTCAGTCCGCCCGGCGCAGTTCCGCGCGCAGGTGATGAGTCATCGGCACCGCGTCGAATGCCATCCACATGTCGTACGCGAGCACCGTCCCGCCCTCGAGGAGCTCGAAGCGGCGCCGGATCTCGTGGACCGGCTTGGCGTCCGGGGAGGCGTCGAGCGCGTGCGAGACGAAGTCGAGAACCCCGTCGGACGGGGTGGCACGGTGGATCTCCACGAAACCGGTGGGCTGCGCCACCAGGAGTTCGACGCCATCGCCGGCCCGCCGCAGGTAGCCGGTCTCGGTGTGCATCGGCATGCCGCCGCCGGGCTTGCGGGTGCGGGACCGGTAGAACAGGAACGGCTTGCCGCTCGGCGCGAGTTCGATCTCCTCGTCGTACGCGAAGTCGTCGATCGTGGGGTAGTGACCGGAACCGCCCCCCACCCAGCGTCCGGCGAACGCGGTGAGATCACCGAGGGGCGCGAGCAGTTCGGGCTGCGTCTGATCCATGCCGTCAGTCTAGGAAGTGCGCGACCGGTCGGGCTGATCGGCGGACTCTTCGAGTGCGGGACGACACTTGGTCAGGCGTCGAACGCCGGCGCCCACAGCGGCGACCGCCACCACCGCACCGGCGGTGATCGGGCCGGCCGGGCTCTCGGGGAAGAGTCCCTCGAGGACGAGCCACGCGCCGAAGGCGAAGAACAGGACCGCCGCGCCGATCCGGACGACCGCCTCGGGCAGGTGCTTGCCGAGAACCGCGCCGACGACGATCGCGAGGGCGTCGGCCGCCACCATGCCGACTGTGGAGCCGATCCAGACGCCCACCCAGTCGTTGTCGGCTGCGAGCGTGACGGTGGCCAGCATCGTCTTGTCGCCGAGTTCGGCGAGGAAGAACGCCGACGCGACCGCCAGGAAGGCCGAGCCGGTGACCTTGCCGGCCTTGCTCTCCTCGTCGTCGGAGAGGCTGTCGCCGCGCAGGGTCCACAGACCGAAGATCACGAACGCGATGCCGCCGACGATCGAGATCGCCGTGGTGGGCAGTGCCGCCCCGAGGAAGTGGCCGACGCCGACCGAGACCAGGTGCACGACGGTGGTGGCGACGGTGATGCCCGCGATCACCACCCACCAGCGGTAACGCAGGGCGAATGTCATTGCCATGAGCTGGGACTTGTCGCCCAGTTCCGCTACGAAGATGACGCCGAAACTCAGCAGCATCGCGGCCAGCATGTGGAACCTCCTCCGGACTTCTCGTTCTCGGAGGATGTCGGGAAACCTTCCTCCGGCCCCGAACGCGGCGCGCTCGCGGGCCGAAGGTCTCGCCCACCGGTACGGAGACCGGTCCGCTGAGCCGGGCGGGCACTTGGTCGTGCCGGCCAGTATGTCGACCCAGCGATTGGGGGCTACTCCCCTTCGCTGACGCAACGATAACCGTGGATTGGTGAAAGTGCAAAGGCTGCAATAAGTTTGGAATACCGAACTTTTCTCTTTCGGTGCCGGTCACGCCGCGAGCAGCATTGCCAGAACTGCGGTGTCGGGATCGCTGATCGGGTCGATTCCCACGCGCGAAATCATCGATGTGACAGTGCCGTCCGCCTCCGCCTCGACCCATGCGGCGCGATGCTCGAGCCCGAGATGCGGCAGTCCCGGCAGCAACAGGCAACCCGACGCGGCGCCCGTGCACTCCGGCAGCGACGGGACCGTCTCGGCCGGCGGATGCAACATCATCAGGGCCGGGGGCTGGTGTTCAACGAAGCGACCCGGCGACACCGCGGAGTCGCCGAGGACGGGACCCTCCGCGATGATCAAACCGACCGTTCCCGGTGCCGGATCGTCCGGGACCTCTTCCCGGGCTCCGAACACGGTGGACGTGGGCAACAGTCCCGGCAGCGACGCGATCCGCACCGCGAGTGCCAGCAACTGCGCCCACTCCCGCGTGGTGTCCGGCCAACGTCCGGAGATGACGAAGCCGCGCAGGTCTCCCGAGGCGTGGAACGGCGCGATTCCGACGAAGTCGTTCTCGTTCATCTCGGCCTCGATTCTTCCCGCGCGGTACCCGTCGACGACGGGAGCGCCGGGCGAACCCGATGTCGGGCCCGCCCGGCGCGCGTCGTTCACACCTCGTTGGGTACTACGAGCATGCGCCGCGGTAGTGCTGGCACACAAGGGGTCTCGAGTGCCAGCCCGGCGTCAGAGGCCCGCGCCGGGCACCGCGACCCGCATGCGCCGGATCGCGCCGCCGCCGAGCCGCAGGGCCTCCTCGGGGACCCAGGTGTCTGCGGTGCAGACGAACAGATCGCGGCCGTCGGCGCCGCCGAGCGCCACCGCGTACGGGTGCGGCACGGAGACACGATCGAGAATCGCGCCGTCCGCGCCGACGCGGATGACCTCTTCGCTGAACGGCGACGCCACCCAGACGGCCCCCTCGGCATCGAGCGCGATCCCGTCGGGCATGACCCGGGGATCGTCGAACTCGACGAGTGCGCGGCGGTTCACCAGGCTGCCGTCGGCCTCGATCGTGAACGCGGACAGGCGTGCCGGTGTCGCGCGGGTCTCGGCAACGATGAGTGTCGAGCCGTCCGGGGTGATCGCCATGCCGTTCGCGAACATCATCTCCGTCGCCACGATGTGCGCGGTACCGTCGGCCTCGACCATCGCCAGGTCGGCCGGGAACGGCGGTTCCGGGGGTGCGCTGGCATCGCCGTAGTTACCGATGTACGTCCGGCCGTGCCGGTCCACCGTCATGTCGTTGAGGTGCCAGGTGGCGATGCCGCTCAGGTTCGCGTGCGGCCTGAGCGTGCCGTCGGAACCGAGACGATAGATCCTGCGTTCCTCCACCGACGCGACCAGGAGATCGCCGTCGGGCAGAAATCCCAGGCCTGCGGGCTGACCCGGCACCTCGACGACATGCTCGACGTCCCCGGTGGCGGGATCCAGCCGCAGGACCACGCCGCGGTAGATGTCGGAGAACCACAAGTGGCCGTCCCGCCACCGGGGGCATTCGGGGAACGCCAGACCGGTGGCGAGGGTGTCGAGTGTGAGGTCCGTCATAGTCGCCAGACTACGTACTGAACGCTTGCTCGGCGAGACGGAGCAACCTCCCAGGTTCACCGCAGGTTCACTCGAGGTTCACCCGATGAACTGGTGCCGCCCCCGAGAGAAAGGCTGCACCGACCATGTCATCACCCGGTTCGCGCGGACTCGCCGCGCCCTCCGGCTACCTGCAGACCGCCAGCTCACTGCACGCGTTCAACCGCTACGAGATCAAGTATCTGGCGGAGGAACGCGACGTGCCGCGGTTGCGGGAGGCGCTCGCCGCCCATATGGCGGCCGACGAGTTCAGCCCCGTGGGCGGGTATCCCGTCACGAGCCTCTACTACGACACCCGGAACCTGCGGTTCTACTGGGAGAAGATCGAGGGGCTCCGTTTCCGGCGCAAGCTGCGTGTCCGGCTCTACGGCCGGCCGTCCGAGGCGACCGACGCGACGCCGGTGTACGTCGAGATCAAACAGCGGGTCAACCGCGTGACGCAGAAGCGCAGAATCCAACTGCCGTACGCGCAGGCACGACAACTGTGCGACGAGCGTCGGTCGATCGAGCACGACGACCGGCAGCGGGCCTTCGTCGGCGAGGTGTCGACTCTCCTCGGCAATCTCGACCTGGTGCCGACGGTCACCACCGGATACCTGCGCGAAGC
The DNA here is from genome assembly GCF_037287305.1 of Prescottella sp. D32. Classification (NCBI taxonomy): domain Bacteria; kingdom Bacillati; phylum Actinomycetota; class Actinomycetes; order Mycobacteriales; family Nocardiaceae; genus Rhodococcus; species Prescottella sp. D32. Next base: position 84,657 of record NZ_JARBSW010000001.1, on the reverse strand, counting down.
CTTCGTCGGCACCGAGGCGGACCTGGGCCTGCGCGTGACGATCGACCACCGGGTGCACGGCCGCGACCGGGACTTCCACTTCGCGTCGACGTCCGAGAACCGCTTCATCATTCCGCCGCACCTGTGCATCGTCGAGATAAAGGCCAACGAGCGTGTGCCGTACTGGGTCACCGACCTCACGGCACGACTGGACATGTCGGTGGTGCGCGTCTCCAAGTACTGCCAGAGCGTGGAGGCCTTCGGCCTGGCGCCACGGTCGCGCCTGCACGGACTCCCCGAAAACCTCACCACCGCACCGGCCGACGTGTTCGACACTCGGTTCGCCCCGACAGGAGCATGATGAACTTCGACCTCCAAGACCTCAGCGGGACGTTCTCCACGTTCGACATCATCGTGTCGTTGTCGTTGGCGTTCGTGCTCTCCGCGATCATCGGCTGGGTCTACCGGCTGACCCACAAGAACGTCTCCTACAGTCAGTCCTACGTGCAGACCCTCGTGCTCGTGGGCATGGTCATCAGCCTCATCATGCTGGTGGTCGGTTCCAACATCGCGCGAGCCTTCGCGCTCGTCGGTGCGCTCTCCGTGGTGCGATTCCGCAACGCCATCAAGGAAACTCGTGACGTCGGGTTCATCTTCCTGGTGATGGCGATCGGCATGACCACGGGTACACGGTTCTACGTCCTCGCGATCGCCGCGACCGTCGCGATCTGCCTCGTGCTGGTGCTGATGAGCCGGTTCAACTGGTTCAAGCTCGACGTCCAGCGGCAGGTCGTCAAGGTGCAGGTGCCGCCGGAGCCCGGCTACACCGCGGTGGTCGAGGACATCCTGGTCCAGTTCACCAAGGAGTTCGAGCTCGTCAGTACCGAATCCGTTCGCGCCGGCGCGCTCACCGAGCTGTACTACACCGCGCAGCTGAAGCCCGGGAAGAAGCCGGCCGAGTTGATCGCCGCGCTCAGCGAGGTCAACACCGGTCAACGCGTGACGGTCCTGACCGGGTACGACCAGACCGATATCTGATGACGACCGAGAACGGTTCCGGGGGCCCGCCGCGGCGACTGCGGCACCGCATTCCGGTGTCGCTTCGGCAGCACTGGCCGCTCGTCGCCGTGTTCTGTGCGTTCGTCCTCGTCGCCGCAACGGTATTCGGGTCGACGCGCGTGCGTCCCTACATCACCGGCAACGCGAGCGTCATCGCATCGGACATCACCGAGAACATCGCAGGAACCGTCGACTTCTTCGATGCCGAGCAGGACCACACGGTGAATCTCGATTTCTCGCAATCGGATTACGACCGGATGATCGCGGCCTACCAGGACGAGGGCGAGAAGGAGTGGATCACCGCCGACGTCACCGTCGACGGCACGCTGATCACCGACGTCGGGGTGCGGCTGAAGGGCAACTCCACGCTGATGGGGCTGCGCGGCGGGACGGAGGGACCCGGTGGCATGCAGATGCCGGAACTGCCCGAGGGGATGGAGCTTCCGGAAGGAATGGAACTTCCGGACGGAATGGGACTTCCCGAGGGGATGGAGATCCCGGAGGGGTTCGCCCCACCGGGCGGTGGCGGCCCGGGCGGCATGGTGTCGTTGTCCGCGGACGACCCGACCTCGCTGCCGTTGCTGATCCGGTTCGACAAGTTCGTCGAGGGCCGGGCGTACCAGGGGATGACCGAACTGTCGGTGCGTCCCGGATCGCCGGTGCTGAACGAGGCCACCGCGCTGTCGCTCACGGCGGAGTCCGGGCAGGCGACGCAACGCTACAGCTACGCGACCTACTCGGTGAACGGCGGTGCGACGCAGACACGTCTGCTGCTCGAGCATCCCGACGACGGCTACGCCAACTCACTGTTCGACGACCCCGGCGTGCTCTACAAGGCCGACGCCAACTCGTCGTTCACGTATCAGGGCGACGACCAGACGACGTACGCCGACCAGTTCACGCAGGTGAACGGTCAAGGCTCCCAAGACCTGCAACCGATCATCAGCTTCCTGAAGTGGATGGACGGCGCGAGTGACGACGAGTTCGCCGCACACCTGTCCGATCACGTCGACGTCGAGTCGTTCGCCCGCTACGTCGCGACGCAGAACCTCCTGGTCAACAGCGACGACATGGCTGGGCCGGGACGCAACTACTACCTCTGGTACGACCTCGGAACGAAGAAGCTCACGGTGGTCTCGTGGGATCTCAACCTCGCGCTGTCGTCGAACTCCACTGCCGGACCCCATGATTCGATCGGCATGGGAGGCATGGGGGGACCCCCCGGTGCCGCGACCACCGATGTTCCGACCGCAGACACCGCCGGTGAGCCGCAGCAGCGCGGACCGAGGATGGCCGGACAGCGGCAGGAGCAGGGCGCACCTGTCCAGCAGGGCGGTCCGGGTCGGCAGGGGGCGCCGGCGATGGGCGGCGGGGGGATGCGTAGCGGAAATGCCTTGAAGGAGCGGTTCCTCGCGTCCGGCGCGTTCACCGGCATCTACGAGAACGCCTACCGGGAGTTGTACGAGCAGCTGTTCGCGAGCGGCCGGGCGATCGAGATCCTCGACGAGATCGCCGACTCCGTCCCTACCAGCGACTCGCTCACCGCCGACGCCCTGGCCGAGCAGGTCGAGACGCTGCGCACGCGCCTGCAGGCCCGCACCGACGCCCTCGTCGACCACGAGGTCATCGTCGGATGACCCCCTCAGCTCCCGCGTTTTGCGCACTTGTCGCGCTCCCGGACCCCGAAAAAGCGCGATAAGTGCGCGAAACGCGGAGGGGGGCGAGGCGCGGGGAGGGGAGGGGTGGGAATGCGCGACGGCGCCGCACCCCCGAGAGGGGAGCGGCGCCGTCGGATGATCCGGAGCGCTGACGCGCGTCGGATCAGGCGGGGACGATGAGTCCGGTGGTCTGGGTGCGTGCCTTGGTGAAGCGGTCGGCGACGTCGGCCCAGTTGACGATGTTCCAGAAGGCGTTGACGTAGTCGCCCTTGACGTTCTGGTAGTCGAGGTAGAAGGCGTGTTCCCACATGTCGAGCATGAGCAGGGGGGTGAGGCCGATGCTGATGTTGCCCTGCTGGTCGTAGAGCTGGACGATGATCAGGCGCTGGCCGATGGAGTCCCAGGCGAGGATGGACCAGCCGGAGCCCTGGATGGCGTTGGCGTTGGCGGAGAAGTGGCTGCGGAAGGCGTCGAAGCTGCCGAACTGGTCGTCGATGGCGGCTGCGAGTTCGCCTTCGGGCTTGTCGCCGCCTTCGGGGGAGAGGTTGTTCCAGAACACGGAGTGGTTGGTGTGGCCGCCGAGGTGGAAGGCGAGGTTCTTCTCGTGCAGGTTGACCACGGGGGCGAGTGCGTCGGCTTCGCGGAGCTCGGCGAGCTTGTCGAGGGCGGTGTTGGCGCCGGCGACGTAGGCGGCGTGGTGCTTGTCGTGGTGGAGCTCCATGATCTTGCCGGAGATGTGGGGCTCGAGAGCGGCGTAGTCGTACGGCAGATCGGGCAGCGTGTAGACAGACACGAGAATCCCTTCTTTGCGGGCGTGGTGCCCTGACGTGTGTATTCGTGAATCGTGCTCGGGGATAACCCAATCTCATTGGTACACCCTGCGCAACCAGACCGCTCAGGTGGGAAGGCCCTCACAAAAAAGTTCGGCCACCCTCAATTTGGTCGATTTCGCGTGTGTCGGACATTACGGTCGGCGCCCGAAATTGGAACGCGAAGTGAACGGAACACTAATATCGAGCGGTGCCTTCCGTGACGCCCGCTTCATCCCCGGGTGTCGAGAGGGCGCCACGTGTCGAACTGACCGGGGCAAATCTCCTGCGCGCCATCGCGGTGCTCGCCGTGATCTATTCGCACATCTCCTTCTATCTGATCGACGATCTCGGTGACGGCTGGTGGTTGATCGACGGCGTCTACGCGGTGTTCGTCGAGGGGCTCGGTCTCAATCAACATCTGTCGTTCGTCGGCGTTGCGATATTCATGGTGTTGACGGGCGCGGTGATCACCAGATCCGCGATCCGGCACGCACCCGGCCGATTTCTGCTCGACCGGATCGGCCGCCTGCTCCCCGCGTTCTGGGTCGCGATCGCGGCCGCGATCCTGCTGGTCCGCTTCGGTATCAACGGGATGTTCAGTGGGCAGCAGGGGGTCTCGAACGTCGAGGCCGCGCTCAGTTTCGTGCTCGGCGGCTTCTTCCTCAAACCCGAGGTCGCGGTGCTCGGGGTCACCTGGACGCTGGTCGTGCAGGTGCTGTTCTACGTGTACTGCGTCGCGATGCGCCCCGTGCTGCGGACGCGGCCGGTCGCCGTCCCGCTCGTCGGTGCTGCGGCGTGCGCGCTGGTGCTGCTCTACAACCTCTACGCGCCGCACCCGTACACCGTGCCGATGCTGTCGAAGGTCGCGGCCACGCTGCCGGCCGTCTTCCTCGGGCAGCTGATGTACCTGTGGTGGGCGCGGCTGACGACGTGGCGCTGGATCGTCGTCGGCGTCCTCGCGCAGATCGAGGTGGTGCGCCTCGCCACCGACATCCGGGTCTACTGGGCCGGCGACCGCTACCTGTGGACGATCACCGCGGTGACCGTGCTGGTGGTGGCGCTCGGACGGTGGCGCGGCAGCCCGACACGCTGGACGGTCGTCCGCTGGACCGCGACTCGCAGCTACGCGATCTACCTCGTGCACACGCTGATCCTGTACCGGGTGTACGAGAACGCCGTCGGTCCGCTGGGCCGGACGGGGGCGGTGGTCGCCTTCCTGGTGGTCACGGCTCTGGTGTCGGAGGCGCTGTACAGGTGGGTCGAGGTACCGGCGGCCCGATGGTTGACCGAGCGCACCAGACGTGGCGCCACCACCTCGACCCAGCCGACCGGGCCGACCGGGCGGACCGAGCCGGCCGGGCCCACGGAGCCGGCTGACGATCCGGTGGCGAACCGCGACCGCGCGTAGCATCGGACTATGTCTTGGTTCGATGACCTCTTCGCCCCTGCCGGTACGAAATCCGTGATGGTCACCCAGGATCAGGCGCTTCCCGGTCGTGACGCCGTGATGCCCGTTCCCGATGCCCACTACGTCAACGGGCACCCGTTGCGGCCGCCGTTCCCCGACGGCATGCAGACCGCCGTCGTCGGCATGGGCTGTTTCTGGGGTGCGGAGAAGGAATTCTGGGAACTGGACGGCGTGTATTCGACCGCCGTCGGTTATGCGGGTGGCTTCACACCGAATCCCACCTACGAGGAGGTGTGCTCGGGTCGTACCGGACACTCCGAGGTGGTGCTGGTCGTGTTCGACCCGGAGAAGATCTCGTACGAGGGCATCCTCAAGCAGTTCTGGGAGAACCACGATCCCACTCAGGGCATGCGCCAGGGCAACGACCGCGGCACCCAGTACCGGTCGGTGATCTACACCGAATCGGACGAACAGGCCGAGACCGCGCGAGCCACGGCGGAAGCGTTCGGCAAGCGGCTCGCGGCCGCCGGCTACGGCGAGATCACCACCGAGATCGCCCCGCTCGACACCTTCTACTACGCCGAGGACTACCACCAGCAGTACCTCGCCAAGAATCCCGGCGGTTACTGCCCCGTCCACGCGACCGGCGTGAGTTGTCCTGTGGGACTGGGAGCCTGAGCCGGGGTTTCCTGATCCGTGGAACCGGCGCCGAGGGAGTCGGCGCCGGTCCCGTGCGGGCGCTGATCAGGCGGCCACGACCGGTTCCCTGGTGGGGACCTCGGCGGCCGTCTGGGCCGCGACCTGCTCGGTGATCTGCTTGTGACGGCGGTGCAGGGTCAGCACGATGACGATCGCGACCAGCGACGACGCGGCCGAGATCAGGTAGGCGACGCTCATGCTGCCGTCCGTGTAGAAGCCGTACCCGTCGACTGCGGTGGCGACGTTGGAGTTCAGCACCGCGAACGCGATGACCGGCATGATCGAGGCGATCAGCGTCTGCGACGCCTGGACCATGCTCGACATCGACGCCTGGACCGACGGCGGCACCGAGGCGATGGTGAGGTTCGGGATCGACGCCGTGGTGGCGCCCATACCGAGGCCGAACAGCAGGATGCCGAAGAGGACTTCGACCTTGCCGACGTGCCAGAACGCCGTGAACACGGAGCCGAGCAACAGCAGACCCGCACCGCCCGCAAGGGTGAGGGTGGGGAAGGTCCTGCGCAGGATTCGGCCGACGACGATGCCGGCGATGACGCTGCCCAGGCCCATCGGGATCTGGAGCAGACCGACACCCTTCGCGTCGACACCGAAGCCGTAGCCCAGGCCGAGCACGGACGGCGTCATGCACATGATCGGGACGAGTGTCGCGTACAGGGAGATGGTGCCGTACGCGAATCCTGCGGAGAGGCAGATGCGCAGCATCGGGCCGTGACGGAAGAAGCGCAGATCCACGATCGCGTCGGTGGTACGCAGTGCGATCGGCACCCAGATCGCGATGAGCGCGAGGCCGCCGAGGAGCATCAGCAGGGTGCCGCCGTCGGTCCAACCCCACGACGGGCCGAAGCTGATGCCGGCCAGGATCGTGGCGAGGCCACCGCCGAGCAGCGCGCCACCGAGGTAGTCCAGGCGCGCGTTGTTGCGGACGGGCGACTCGGGGGTGGTCAGCATGACCAGCGGGGCGAGCACCGCGAGGGCGATCAGCAGGAACCAGAACAGCGAGCGGAATCCCCACGCATCGACGAGCAGGCCGGTGATGAACGGCGACGGAATCGTCATCAGTCCCATGCCGCCGGCCGCGATGCTCACCGCGAGCGCAAGGGTCTTGGGCGGAAAGACGTCTCGCATCAGCGAGAAGCCCAGGAACATGCAGGCGATGAGCACGCCGAACAGGCCACGGCCGATCACGAGGACCAGGAAGCTGGGAGCGACCGCGGACATCAGCGCGCCGACGGCGGCGATGGCCATGGCGATCAGGAACACCTTGCGCTTGCCGTGGATGTCGGCGAGCTTGCCGGCCAGCGGGCAGGCCACGGCGGCGGCGAGCAGGTAGGCCGTCGTCACCCAGGCGACCTGATCGGTCTCGAAGTGCTCACCGATGGGCATCATGGCGACCGCGGCCATCGTCGAACTGAGCGAGACGATTTCGAGGACGAGCGCGATCGAGACCAGGGACAGGACGAGCCGCGGGGTCCAGCCGCTTCCGGATGCGGCGCGCGGGTTGGTGGCCGCGGTGCCGAGAGTTCCTGACATGTAACGCCTTTCTGCAAAATGTGGTCCGAGTCACACGAGTGACGTCCCATTACAGATGGCGCGGACGAGATCACAGATAGCCCTCCCGTTCAACGGAACACTTTGTTCCGGGGGGGCGGGGAAACGGCGAGGTGCGCACCCGACGGATCCGGATGCGCACCTCGTGTGGTGCTTCGGTGACGCAAAAGCCTTGCGGCCGTTGCTATGCCCGATTGGTGAAGTTGTCGGTCGGTTGTTCGTCGGTCGGATCAGCCGATCTGGGGCATGACCTCCGACGCGACCAGTTCGATGTGGTCGAGGTCGGCCAGATCGAGCATCTGCAAGTAGATGCGCTGCGATCCGGCCTCGCGGTAGCGGCCGATCTTGTCGACGAGTTCGGCCGGGGTGCCGGCCAGCCCATTCTCGCGCAGCTCGTCGACCTCACGGCCGATGCGTGCGGCGCGGCGGGCGATTTCCTCGTCGTTGCGTCCGCAGCACAGCACCAGCGCGTTGGAGTAGACGAGCGCATCGGGGTCGCGGTCGATCGCCTTGCACGCCTCCCGGACTCGTCCGAACTGCGCGACGGTGTCGTCGACCGACACGAAGGGCAGGTTGAACTCGTCGGCGTAGCGGGCCGTCATTGCGGGCGTGCGCTTCTTGCCCATCCCACCCATCACGATCGGCGGACGCGGCGACTGCACCGGCTTGGGCAGGGCGGGCGAGTCGGTGATCGGGAAGTGCTTGCCCTCGTGAGTGAACGTCTGTCCCTCCGGCGTCTGCCACAGTCCGGTGATGATCGCGAGCGACTCCTCGAGGCGGTCGAAGCGCTCTCCGAGCGGCGGGAACGGGATGCCGTACGCGCGGTGCTCCTCCTCGTACCAACCGGCGCCCAGGCCCAGTTCGATCCGTCCTCCGCTCATCGCGTCCACCTGGGCGACCGAGATCGCGAGCGGACCGGGGTAGCGGAACGTCGCCGACGTCACCAGCGTGCCGAGGCGAATCGTCGACGTGTCGCGCGCGAGTCCGGCGAGTGTGATCCATGCGTCGGTCGGGCCGGGGAGGCCCTCGACGTTCATGGCGAGGTAGTGGTCGGACCGGAAGAAGGCGTCGTACCCGCACTGTTCGGCGGCCTGCGCCACCGCGAGAAGATCGTCGTAGGTGGCGCCCTGCTGCGGTTCGGTGAAGATTCTCAGGTCCATACAGTCCACTGTGCCGCACCTGCGAGTGTGACGTGCGTCGGACGCCGAGGGAACCGATTCGCCCGCCGCCGCGTCAGAGCAGATGTCGGGATGGGAGCGTCCCGACGGAGGGGGGAGGCCGGGCCGGAACTCGGGGGCGGGACGTGGGCACGCGTCCCGGGTGGGAGTTCCGGTCCGCGCCGGCTCGCGGCAGTCCGCAGAGGGGGTGAATCCACACAGGCTGTGGATTGCCGCGAGTCCCACGGTGCACAGTTGTCAGCGAATCACCCACAGCATGGCGCTGACCTGTGGATGATCGCCGCGAAAGTTGTTCAGAACTGTGGATGAGCCTGTGGAAACTGTGGATAACTCTTCAGCGCAAGTGGTGCAGGTCACATTTGAATACTCATTTCGGTGCTGTGATCTCCACTACAGTCTCGGTCCGGTCACGAACCCGACCGTGGCGTAACGCCGGACGCGCCTCCTGCGACGGGGGGTCGTGCCAGAATCGACGGTGTGACCTCTCCACACGTTCCGACAGTGCACGTGACGGACCTCCCGGTGGAGCGCGACGGGACCGTCGTGCTGCTCGACGTGCGTGAAGACGACGAATGGTCACTCGGCCACGCGCCGGGCGCGCAACACATCCCGGTCGTCGATCTCCCGGCCCGCATGGACGAGATCGACATCGACGCCGAGGTGTACGTCGTGTGCCGGCAGGGTGGCCGCTCGATCGTCGCCGTCGAGTTCCTCAACTCCGTCGGTTTCGACGCCTATCACGTCGACGGAGGCATGGTGGCGTGGCAGGTCGCGGGGCTCCCGCTGACGTCGGACGACCATCCCGATACACCGAAGATCTTCTAGATGACCGTCGTCCAGGTGTGCGCCCGGTGCGCGTCGCAGTGGCCGGTGGCCGGTGCGCCCGCACAGTGGTGTCCACGCTGCCAGGGCGTCCTCCTCTCTCCCGTCGACACGCGGCGACCGGCGCCGGTCGCCGGCCGCAACTTCCGCTGGGTGGCCCGCAGCCCGTACCCACCCGAAGTGCGTCGCCGGACTGGCACGGCCCCCGGCCCCACCCCGCGCTACCGCCAGATCCCGCGCTGGGGCCTGCTGGATCCGCCGCCGGACGAGCGTGAGGCGCCGGCCCGCCGCACCGACGCCGTCGCCGACCTCGCGCCCACCCTGCTCGCCTGCACGGCCCTCGTGTTCGGCCTCGCGACCCTCGCCGAGGCCTTCCGTTACGGGCTGCTCGTCTTCAACCGCGTCCGGCTCGTGGATCCGCTCACCCTCGCGATCTCCGACGCGATGGTGTGGTCGACGCAGCTGTCCGGGCCGCTGGTCGCGGTCGCCGCGGCCGTCGCGGTCGCCTGCCGGCTGCACGTCGAACGCGCCCGCGTCTTCGCCGACCGCGGGCTCACCGATCCCCGCCCGCTGCGTGAAATTCTCGTCGGCGTGCTCGTGCCCGGCCTCAATCTGGTGATGCCCGCCGTGTACCTCCGCGAGATCGCCGGCGACGATCGCCGCCTGCGGCGCGCGATCCGCCTCTGGTGGACGGCCTGGGTGACCGGCGGCGTCCTCGTCGTGGGAAACGTGGTGTGGCGCAACCAGGACTCGCTGCAGGCGCGCGCGGACGGTGTCGTGCTGGCCGCGGTCACCGCGGCCGTCGGCGTCGCGACGGCGCTGCTGGCGTTGCTCGTGATCCGGCGGCTGGACGGGCGTGACCTGTTGGGTCGGCCGCACCCCGTCACCCGCTGGATCAACGTCCCGCGGCCCGAGGAGGCGATGGCCGGATGAGCCCCGACCGCCGTGGACCACTCGTCGTCGCACACCGCGGCGCCTCCGCCTCCCGCCCCGAGCACACCCTCGCCGCGTACGAACTGGCCCTTGCCGAGGGCGCCGACGGACTCGAGTGCGACGTGCGGCTCACCCGCGACGGCCACCTGGTGTGCGTCCACGACCGCCGGGTCGACCGGACGTCGTCCGGCACGGGTGTGGTCAGCGAGATGACACTGAGCTCGCTCGGCGAACTCGACTACGGCGACGGCGACGAGCCCGCCGGCCTGTTGACGCTGGCAGACCTGATCACGCTGGTCCTCGACTGGACGTCGCGGCCCACCAAGCTGTTCATCGAGACCAAGCATCCCGTCCGCTACGGGGGTCTGGTCGAGAGCAAACTGCTCGCGGAACTGGCCCGGTTCGGACTGGCGGCCCCCGCGTCCGCCGACCACTCGCGGGCCGTGGTGATGTCGTTCGCGGCGAGCGCGGTGTGGCGGATCCGCCGATCCGCGCCGCTTCTCCCGACGGTCCTGCTGGGCGACGCGTCGCGATATCTCGGCGGCGGCGCCGCCACCACCGTCGGGGCCACCGCGGTGGGGCCGTCGATCAAGACACTGCGCGAGCACCCCGAAATCGTCGACAAGGCGGCCGCCGCCGGCCGCGCCACCTACTGCTGGACCGTCGACGATCACCAGGACGTCGCGCTGTGCCGGGAACTCGGGGTCAGCTGGGTCGCCACCAACCATCCGGGACGCACCAAGAATTGGCTGGGCGGCTGAGCGAACCGTCGCGTCCGTGTAGGTTTTGGCCTCGTGGGTAAGAAGAGCAAGAGAAACAGTGGTCCCAAGCCGGGCAGCAACCGAGCCGAGAAGCTCGAGCAGCGCCGCCTCGAACGCGAGGCGGAGGTCGCCGCGCCGACCCGCCCGTTCGAGGGCCTTGCCGTCGAATGCGATCTCGTCGCGCTGCGCGAGTTCGTGCCGTCCGCACTCGTCGAACTCCCGGTCCGTGACACCGCCACCCCGGTGACCGCGGCGACCGTCCTGCCCGGTGCCGTCGCCGCGCTGGTGCGCGACGAGGCCGGCACCGCCGGCCGCTACGTGGGCCTGCAGGTCCAGGCGCACACGGCCGACCCGGGTGCCGACCTCGGTGCCGCGGTGACGTGGGCGCAGACCGCCGAGCCCGGCACGTCGCTGGCCTTCGCCGACCCGCAGGCCGGCGGCCCGCGCCTGGCCGATGTCCTCGTCGCCGACACGCTCCCCGAGATCACCGTCCACCAGACCTTCGACTGGTGGATCCCCGAGGGCGTCGAGCCGACCCCGGACGTCGCTGCCACCGTCGTGCAGGCGAACCAGGCGATCATGCCGTCCGCGCGTCTCGAGGCCGACGGCGTCGTCGCCGCGTGGTGGGTCGACGCCGGCGAGAAGGCCCACCTGCGCTGGGTGCGCCCCGAGGACGAGGACGATCTGATGCTCGCCCTCGCTCGCGTGCACGCTGCCGGCGCGCTGCATCTCGGTGAGGGTTCGCGGTTCGCCGGGTCGTTCCGTACGCACGGCCTGCTGGTCCCGGTCTTCGACCTCGATCCGGAGAAGCACGTCAACGAGTGGGCGGCTGCGACCGCCGAACTGGGCGAGCGTCTCGCCGAGGCACTGGCCACCGACGCGCCGCTCACCGTGGCGGAGCGCGGAGCGCGGGACGGCCTGCGCAGCCGTCAGGTCACCCTGCGCTGAGGTGTTTCCGAACAGCTGAAGGGTCCCTTCGTGCGCTCTGAGCGCATGAAGGGACCCTTCAGCTGTTTCGACAGTTAGATGGTGCCGCCGGCGGCCGGAGGGGCGCCCGAGGCGTCGTCGACGCTGCGCATCTCCCGGGCCACGAAGTCCTCGAGATCGAACAGGTTGGACCCGGCCCGATCGGCGATGGTCAGCAGCGTCGTCATGCGCGCGACCTCCTCGACCTGCTCCTTGAGGAACCACTGCATGAACTGTTCGCCCAGATAGTCGCCGTCGTCGCGGGCCGTCCGCGCGAGGGTCACGATCTGTTCGGTGACGGCCTTCTCCTGGGCGAGGGCGAGCGCGATGGGCTCCCGGGCGCCGTCGAAACTGCACCGCGCGGGGTCGACCCCGGTGAGTTCGACAGCGATGTCCCGATCCAGGAAGTACTGGATGATCATCATCGCGTGATTGCGTTCCTCGTTGCCCTGCTTGTAGAAGTGGCGGGCCAACTGGGGAAGATCGGCATTGTCGAAATACACAGCGGTCGCGAGGTACTGATGCGACGCATTGAATTCATTGCGGATCTGGTCGTGGAGAAGTGCGTGGAATTTCGTCCGATGCGAATCGTCTGCAGCACTCATGGAGCCACGATATAGGCGCGTGGATCGAATTGTCACCCAAGCGGAACCTAATTAAGCCTAGTATTGCCTCAATTAGTGTTGCCTCAATTCGGCGGACTGTCCCGGTGTTCGGTTTCGCTGCAATTGCCGGGGATGTCGGCAATTGCAGCGAAGGGGTGTCAGGCGCCCGAGCCGGCGATCCGGGGCGCCGTGGAGTCCGCCGTCACCGCGGAACTCATCTCGCGGGCCACGAAGTCCTCGATGTTGAAGTAGTTGTCACCGGCGCGATCGACGATGGTGAGCAGCGTCGTCATGCTGGCGACCTCCTCGACCTGCTCCTTGAGGAACCACTGGACGAACTGCTCGCCGAGGTAGTCGCCGGTGTCCCGGGCCGTGCGGGCGAGGCGCGTGATCTGCTCGGTCACGGTCTTCTCCTGCGCGACGGCGAGGGCGACGGGTTCTCGGACGGACGCGAACTCGGTGACGACGTCGTCGACGCCGGGCACCGTCACCGGCAGGTCGTTGTCGATCAGGTACTGGATCATCATCATCGCGTGGTCGCGTTCCTCGGCGGCCTGGCTGTAGAAGCGACCGGCGAGCTGCGGCAAATCATGCGAATCGAAGTAGACGGCGACCGCGGTGTACTGCTGGGAGGCAGTGAATTCGTTGCGGATCTGGGCCTGTAACAATCGATGGAACTCGCTGGTGTGTGCCGCGTCAGTCATATACGGAACATTACCGCCCGCAATGCCGTCGTAGTGCCGTCGCTGTCGGGACAGCGACGAGCATCACGGTGCGCCGGTGAGGAGGCTCGGGGGAACCTGTCGGTCATTTGCCAGAGCCTCGAAGAATTCCGACGCCTTTTCCCGGTCCCACAGGAGCACGTCGCCCCAGCCGTCGACGACGTCGAAGCCGCCGACCGGGACCGTCGTGGTCACCATCTTGCCGCGCAGCGCCCACGCCAGGCCGGCGAGATTCCACAGGTGATCGCCTTCGGCCACCTGCAGCGAATTGGCCGTCTTCGTCATCATCGGCCACAACCGCAACGGGTTGACCAGCGTCCACGGTGACGTCGCCTTCTTCAGCAGGGCGCTCATGAACGCCCGCTGGTTGTTCATCCGGTCCAGGTCGGCCATCGCCGTCGCGCGACTGCGGACGAAGCCGAGGGCCTCCGGGCCGGTCAGTTCCTGGCAGCCCTCCTGCAGGTTGATGCCTGCCAGCGGGTCGTCGATCGGATACGGCACGCACATGTCGACGCCGCCGAGCGCGTCGACGATGCCCGAGAAACCGCCGAAGCCGATCTCGGCGTAGTGGTCGATGTGCAGACCGGTGGCCTCCTCGACCGTCTGCACCAGCACCTGCTCGCCGTCGTCCTGTGAGAACGCGGCGTTGATCTTGCCGCGACCCATGCCCGGGATGTTCACGTACGAGTCGCGCGGGATCGACACCATCGTGGTGGCGCCGCTCTTCGGAATGTGCACCAGCATGATCGTGTCGGTGCGCTTGCCCTCGATGTCACCGCCGGCGGCGAGTTGCCGGTCCTCCTCGGCCGAGAGGCCGGCGCGACTGTCCGAGCCGACCAGCAGCCAGTTGGTACCCGGGGTGTCCGCGACGCGGCCCGGGTAGTCGGCGAGGGCGTCGACACGGTTCAGTTTGGTGTCGAGGAAGACCACACCGCCGACCGATGCGACCAGCAGCACCACGAGCGTCAACGCGACGCGGCGCAGCCACGTGCCGCGCTTGCGTGGTCGGCGCTGCTTCGGGGGTTCGGCCGGCGCGGCCGGGGGCCGAGGCGGCGCAGGCGGCTGCGGATTGCGCGGCGCCGGCGGGATCCGGCGTGGTTCGGCGTACGGGCGCGGCGTCTGGGTCGGTGCGTGACCGGATCCGCGGGACTGCGAGTACGCCTGCGGTTCCGGTGCCTGCGACCAGGCGCGGGCCGGCTCCGGACGCGGAGCGGGACCGCCGTGCCGCCCGTCGCGGCGGATGATCTGTGTGCCCTCGGGCTGCTGTGGGTGACGCTGCGGCGGCGGCCCGCCCCGACGCGGCGGCGGGGGCGGGGGGACGTTGCGCGGTGGCTGGGGCCGGCCGCGGTGCGGCGGGCCCGGCTGACGTCTGTCGGGGGTCTCGCCGTTCACGACATCCGAGAATACGCACGACGACGGCGAACCGGGGTCAGGGCAGCCACGACAGGTGCCCGCGCAGCAGTGCGTAGCCCACGAAGGCGACGGCGTCGATGAGGGCGTGCGCGATCACCAGTGGCCACAGTTTGCCGGTGCGCTGCCAGTAGCGGCCGAAGATCAACCCCATGACTATGTTGCCGAGACCGCCGCCGAGTCCCTGGTACAGGTGGTAGCTGCCGCGCAGCAGCGCCGACGCCAGCAGTGACGAGTTCTCGCTCCACCCGAGCCGGCGCAGGCGCGAGATCAGGTACGCCACGACGAGGATCTCCTCGGCGGCGGAGTTCGCGATCGCCCACAGCACCAGCACCGGCAGGCGCCACCAGTGGTCGTCGATGGTGCTCGGCAGGACGGTGAGGTTCATGTCCAGCGCGACGGCGGCGAGATAGAACGCCAGCCCGGGCAGCCCGATCAGGGCGGCCAGCCCGACGCCGGGCAGGATCCCGCCGCGCAGCTGCGTCCGCCCGAGACCGATTCGGCGGGGGCCGAGGCCGCTGCGCCACAGCAGGTACAGGCCCAGCGCCGCCCACGCCGCGAGCTTGACGACACCGAGCAGCTGCCGGGCCAGGTCGATGAACGACTGCGTCGACCGGGACGGGTTGAGCGCGACCGCCTGGTCCGAGAGACCACCCGGCTGCAGCGCCGACTCGAGCAGCGACAGGATGCTGTAGACCCCGTTGAGCCCGAACGTGACCAGCAGCACGATGGTGATCTCGAACCAGAGGGCGCGGCGTTCGCGGGCGCCCAGCGGCGGTGCGGACGGAGTCGGCGAGGCAGGCCGGAGCCACGAGTCGACGGTCGTGCGGGTGATCACCTCGCCGACGCTAGCCGCTATCGGTGTCAGAGGTTGTCAGAGGTTGTGGGCGAGCGATTCGGCGCGGGCGCCGAGGCTCGGCAGCCGCAGGTCCGCGAACGGCGTCACCGCGTTGCCGAGCCGGTTCGTCACGAAGGCCACCGACAGTCCGGTGTCGGGGTCGGCGAAGGCGCCGGACCCGCCCATGCCGTAGTGCCCGAACGCGCCCGAGTGCTGGGTGCGGGCCGCGACCAGCGCGGCGTGGTAGCCGAGCCGCCAGTTCATCCGGATGCCCAGCACGTAGTCGCGCGCACGGGTCTGCACCTCGCTGAGCTGCGCGATCGTGTCGGGTTCGAGGAATCGGATGCCGTCGACGACGCCGTCGTTCGCGAACGCCGCGTACATGCGGGCCAGCGCGCGGGCGCTGAACACCCCGTTCCATCCGGGCATGACGAAATCGTGGATCGTGGGGTTGCGCACGAGCAGGTCGAAGCCCTCCGGCATGCCGGCGTCGGCGATGTCCTTCAGGCGCGGCACCCGCGACAGTGTCAGCGACGTCAGCCCCCACGGCACTCCGAACGGGTTGATGTGCGGAAAGACCTTCGCGATGCGCGCCTTCTCGGATTCGGGAACCTGGAACCAGAACTCGGGGATGCCGAGCGGTTCGGCGACCTCGGTGCGGACCAGTTCGGTGAACGGTTTGCCCGCCACCCGTGCGGTCAGTTCCGCGATCAACGTTCCGTAGGTGACGGCGTGGTAACCGGGCATCTTGGTGCGGCGCGGGTCCGGGACGGCCGCGGCGAGGGCCGCGGTCACCCGGTCGTGGTCGAGCAGCGCGAGTCGGCCGGGCACCAGGCCGCGGATCCGGTGCAGTCCGGCGCGGTGACTGAGCAGTTCACGGACGGTGATCGACTCCTTGCCGGCCTCCCCGAATTCGGGCCAGTAGGCGGCCACCGGGGTGTCGTAGTCGACGAGCCCGCGCTGCGCGAGGCGGTGCAACACCGTGCTCGCGACACCTTTGCCGGTCGAGAACGACAGCGTGACGGTCTCCGAGTCCCACTTGCGGATCGGTGACGCCCACCCGGCCCACACGTCCAGGACCGGCCGGCCGTGCAGGTACACGGCGAGGGCGCCGCCGCCGTCGCGGGTGCGATGGAACAGGTGGAAGAACTGTGTCGCGAGCGCCTCGAAGCGCGGGTCGACGAGCATCGTCGTCGGCGGTCGATACGCCGGCTCGCCGGGCTTCCGGCGCGGATCCCCGTCCGAGGCGCGCCGAGGTACTGCGGCAGTCATGACGAATGCACTTCCGATGGTCGTTCGAGATCGCCGAGTGCAATCTCGATCTCATCCGTAAAACACCCGGGGTCCGGCACAGATTCCGGATGCGCGAGGACGCCGAAGTCGACGCGGTCGGCGTACCGGCAGATCGTGATGTTCAGCCCGGTCCCGTCGAACACGATCGACAGCGGGTACATGTGCTGCAACTCGGCGCCGTTCCAGAACAGCGGAGCCCCGGGACCGGGAATGTCCGAGATGACGACGTTGTAGCTGGGCGGCAACAGGTCGCCGAACGGCAGGATACGTGCGACGTTCGATGCGAGCGTCGGGATCGCGGCGATCACGGACGCACCGGCCCCGGCGGCGCGGACGCGGCGCTTCGCGTCGATCATGGAACGGCGGATCCGGTCGAGGCGTTCGTGCGGGTCGTCCAGATCGGTGCCGAGGTTGCACAGCGCCAGTCCGAACGCGTTGCCGCCGGCCGCGTCTTCCCGTCGGCGCTGCGCGATCGGGACCAGACCCACCAGCGACGACGTCGGCAGCGCGTCCCGCGTCACCAGATAGCTGCGCAGAGCGCCCGCGCACATCGCGAGGACGACGTCGTTGCCCGTCGCGCCCGTCGCGCGTTGCACTGCCCGCAACCTCTTCTTGGGCCAGGACCGGCCGGCGAAGACGCGTTCCGGGCGGATCCTGCCGTCGAACACCGTGTGCGGGGCGCGCATCGGCAGAACCGTCGATTCGGTGGTGATCGCGCGGCCGATCCAGTCCGCCGCGCCGACCGTGGTGCGGCGCGCCAGGCCCGCGGCGTCGGCGACCGCGGTCAGACCGCTACCGACCAGGCTCAGTGGATTCCGTCGACGCCGGGCCTGCGGTGCGGGTGCGGCCTCCGGGGCGAGAAGGAGCGGCATGTCGCGGCGGGACGGGTCGGTGGTGAGCGACTGCTCGATCATCCGGATTCCGGACATCCCGTCCAGCGTCGCGTGGTGGATCTTCCCGTAGAGGGCGAACCCGCCGTCGGCGAGACCCTCGATCAGGTAGCCCTCCCACATCGGCCGGGACCGGTCGAGGCGGTTCTCGTGCAGTCGGGCCACCAGTGCGAACAGTTCGGTTTCGTCCCCGGGGTGCGGTAGAGCCAGTCGCTGCAGGTGCCGGCCCATGTCGATGCGCTCGGCCGATCGCCACACGGGGAGGCCGCCGGTGCTGTACGAGAGGACGGGCATCTCCATCAGCGCCGACTGCGCGGACTCGGCGAGGAGCGCCTTCCGGTAGGCGTCGGCCGCGACGCTGTCGGACCCGTCGGGGGAGGGGCCGAAGATCAGCAACACTCCGATGTGCAGCGTTCGGGAACCGATCTCCCCGACGAGGAGCGCCAGATCCACCGGCTGCATCACCGTCATCGCGCACCGCTACGTCCGCTCACAGATTCTCTGTACACCCGTGGCGGCGGATCGGCTGCGGGTTCGGTCTCCGGTGACCGACCCGCAAGGAACTAGTGCCTCGCCCGCAACCCGTTCACGAACGGGCAGCCGACGAGGATCCGCAGCGCCCGGCTCAGGGCCATCGCGTCACCGACCGGTTCGGTGAAGTCGAGACGGACGTCGTGATCTCCGGATGCGCCCTCGATCCGCAGGCGGACCCCGTACCGGTCGATGCCGAGCGGACGCACCCGACCGGTGCGCAGGGTCGACGGCAGGCGCCGGGCCAGCATCTCGACGAGGTCCGCGTGATCCTCCTCGAGGTGCTGCAGCCACACGGTCTCGACGTCCTGGAACGGGTCGGGTGCGGCGGCCAGGAGGGCGTCGATCGCGACGGACTCGGCGCCGCTGCTGTCGGCGACGACGGCGGACTCGAGCCGCAGGGTCAGCAGTGCGGCGCCGTGCCCGAGGTCGAGCAGGGCGGGATCGGGGTGCTCGGCCGCGACGGCGTCGGCGAGCTGCCGGGCCCGCTCGTCGGGCAACGCGACCAGGTTGCCCCGCAACCACACGAGCGAGCGCACGGGTTCCCGCAGTGCGAGCGGTGCGTAGTCGGTGAGTTCGAGGACCGCCGGCAGCCCGCCGGGACCGTACTGCCAGGCCAGCGCGGTGACGGCCGCGTCGGACGGGGCCACGACGACCACCGTGCCGTCGCCGCGCAGGTGGTGCAGCGAGGTGACGACGGGGTCGGTGCCGGCGACGGCGAGGACGGCGTCGGTGGCGCGGGCGCTCGCGCTGCGTACGCGTTCGGCGGTGGACGGTCCGGTGGTGCGGGTCATGACGGCATCCTTCGGTTCGTGGGACGCGAGCTCGGTTTGTTTAGGTAAACCTAAGCTAATTCCTCGGGTGGTGATGGGCAACCCCCAGGCGCGGAAGCGGGAGTTGTCGCCGGTCCGGGCTAACGTGGTGGTGTGTCGATCCCTGTGTCCCTGTCGATGCCGACTCTTCCGTCCCGCAACAGCGAGCCGCAGCCGCTCGTCGCGGGGCTGCTCCATCAGCGGCGAGAGGCCGCCGTCCCGGCCGCCGTTCGCAACTCCGTCACCGCCGGCCACCCGATCGTGGCCGCGTCCGTGCTCACCTCCGCGGTCGGTACCGACGCAGATGCGGGCACCCTGGTCGTCGAGCTCGACGTCGAACCCCGGGCACTCGAGAGCTCCATCGATCACCGCGCCGTCCGGTACCACGTGGACTGCACCACCGAGCAGGTCGACGACGCCCTCCAACTCAGCCTGTCCGCGCCGGTCGCCGTCTTCGTCGCGCCCGACGAATCCGGCCCGACGCTCGCCGAATCGGCGCAGCTCCTCGCCGACGCCGGGCACAGCCCCGGACTCGTCGCCGGTCAGCCGGCCGACGTGGTCGCCGACTTCCTCGCGGTGCTCACCCACACGTCCGTCGGGTTCGTCGCCCGCGCGAACGACGGCGCCGAGGTCCTCGCGCTGCTCGCCGGTACGGTCGCGTCGCTGCGCGGCGACGACGTTCGGACCGCCCTCGCGGCACCGGATGCGACGGCGTTGGCTGCACTGAACCCGGAGGCGGCCGAGGCGGTGCGCGGCGTGCTGCTCGGCATCGAGGTTGCCGATGCGGACGAGGTCGACCGCGTGCTCGCCGACGCCGGTCTGCTGTAACGGAACCGGGACCGATCGCGGAAGTGCGCCGCGGCCGAGTGCGTAATCTCGTAGGCGTGCCACGTATCGCGTACTTCGGACCCACCGGAACCTTCACCGAGATGGCCCTCGCCCAGCTCGAGGCGGCCGGAACGTTCGACGGAGAGGTCGAACGGATCGCCGCCGTCAGCCAGCCCGCGGCGCTGGAGATGGTGCGCCGCGGCGAGGTCGCGGGCGCCGTCGTCCCGATAGAGAGTTCCGTCGAGGGATCCATCCGGCCGACGATGGACGCGCTCGCGCTCGGCGACCGGCTGCAGATCATGGCCGAGACCGAACTCGACGTCGCCTTCACGATCGTCGGACGCCCCGGCACCACGCTCGACGACGTCCGGACCGTGCGCGCGTACCCGGTCGCGACCGTCCAGGTGCAGGGCTGGCTGGACCGGAACCTGCCGAACGCGGTGGTCGAACCGGCGGCATCGAATGCCGGCGCGGCCGAGGACGTCGCGGCCGGTGTCGCCGACGCGGGGGTGTCCACCGCGCTGGCGGGCGAACGGCTGGGGCTGACGGCGCTGGCGTCCGGTGTCGCCGACTACGAGGGGGCGCGCACGAGGTTCGTGCTCGTCACCGAGCCCGGACCGGCGCCGGCACGCACCGGCAACGACCGCACCAGCGTGGTGCTGCACCTCGACAACGTGCCGGGTTCGCTGGTCCGCGCGATGACCGAGTTCGCCACCCGCGGCATCGACCTCACTCGGATCGAATCCCGGCCCACCCGTAAGGAATTCGGGACCTACCTGTTCCACCTGGACTGCGTCGGACACATCGACGACGGCCTTGTCGCGGAGGCGCTCAAGGCGCTGCATCGCTTCAGCGACGTCCGGTTCCTCGGGTCGTGGCCCTCGGCGGTGCCCGGAGGCGGCGCACCGATGCCGGATGCCGACGACACCGCCTGGCTCGAGCGGCTGCGCCGCGGGGAGGCCGGCGCATGAGCGGGCGGCTGATCCTGGTCCGGCACGGTCAGACGGAGGCCAACGTCGAGCGTCGGCTCGACACCCGGCTGCCCGGGGCGCGGTTGACGGACCTGGGGCGTACGCAGGCGCAGTCGCTGGGCTCGCGGCTGGCGCTGCGCCCGCCGACGGCGCTGGTGTCGTCGCAGGCGCTGCGCGCGCGGGAGACCGCGGGATTCGTGGAGACCGAGTCGGGCATCACGCTGCAGGTGCGCGAGGGGCTGCACGAGGCGCAGGCCGGCGAGCTCGAGGACCGCTCCGACCTCGAATCGCACCGAATGTTCGCGAAGGTGTTCCACACGTGGCACACCGGCGATCTGTCGGCGCGCATCCCGGGTGGAGAGTCGGGCTACGACGTCGTCGAACGCTACGTGCCCGTGATCGACGAGTTGCGTGGCGAGTACCTCGACGGCGGGGCCGGTGGCGACGTCGTGGTGGTCAGTCATGGCGCCGCGATCCGGCTCGTCGCCGCCTATCTGTCGGGTGTGCCGGGCGCTTTCGCGGCGGACCGGCACCTCGAGAACACGTCGTCCGTGGAGTTGGTGCCGACGGACATCGGCTGGCAGTGCGTCCGCTGGGGCACCTACGATCCGCCGTTCGATGCCACCCCGCAGCGGCCGTGGTTCGAGCCCGAGGCGGCCGCGGCCACCGACGACCCGATGGGCTGACGGCTCAGACGAGTTCGTCGAGCAGGCCGACCAGGGCCTGACGCAGCCGTCCGGGGTGGCCGGGGCTCAGCGACGTCCAGCGGCTCCCGTCGGCGGCGATGCTGGTGGTGCCGACGATCCGCCCGGCCGCGGTGTCGAATACCGTGACCGGCCCGTGCATCAGGTCGGGGCGCCCGTCCTCGTGGACGATGCCGACGATCTCCGTGAAGACGGGGCACCCGGCCAACGCCGGTCCGATCATCGCGGCGTCCGCGGCGGGCACCCCGATTCCGGCCAGTTCCGCGGCGGCCCGATCGGGGTCGGCGAGACGGTCCAAGGCCGCGCCGAGCATCTCCGTGGGCCGATTGACCACACCGAAGGCGAGGGCATCGGCGGTGCCGAGGGCCTGCGCGACCGGCCCGGCGAGGTCGTGCTGCACGTGCTGCAGGGTGAGCGAGTCGCCGCTGCGCAGCGCCAGCACGGCGCCGTCGTCGTCGAAGGCCAGGCACAGCCGCGCGATGGTGCCGGCGGCGAACCGGCGGGCCGCGATCTCCCCGCGAGGCCGGGCCAGGACCCGCAGCCACCGCGCCAGGTCCGGGTGCACGGACCCTCCGTCGAGCAGTCCGGCCGTGGTGAGCGTGGCGTGCGCGCGGTCGAACGCGGCGTCGCGTGCGGGCACCGAGTCGAAGCGCGAGCCGGCATCGAGCACCACAGGCAGCACGTCGACGTCCAGCAGATGGACCAGCAGATCGAGTTCGTCGACGGTGAGTGCCGCCGACGGCAGCACGGTGCCCACGGGGTCGATGCCCAAGTCGATCACCGCCCGTCCTCGTCCGCGTCGGCGCCGATCACCGACGGGATCACCGTGCGGCCGTCGGTGAAGTGCTCGAAGCTCCGCAGGTAGTCCGGAGTGTTGTGGGCGGGGTCGTCGGCGTCGGCCGCTCCGCGCGGCGCCATCGCCGGGGCACCCGCGGCGGCCTGGTTCCGGGCGGTGGCAGCTGCGGCGTCCGTGCGGACCGTGTCGGAGGGCGCGACGGATCCCGGCCCCGCGGCCGCCCCGCCGTGGCCGGTGCCGCCGCGTGCACCCGAGCCGTCGAGCTGCCCGGCCTGCGTCCACCCTTCGGGCAGGGCGGCACCTGCTCCGCTGCCGATCCCCGCGGCCCGGGATGCCGCGGGACCGAACAGGCCGGACGCACCGGCGGCGCCGGATCGGGATCCGGCCGGACGCGCGTCCCCGGTGGTGCCGGCCGGGCCGGTGCCCGACAGCGCGGATGCGCCCCCGCTGAACCCGCCGAGGACCGCACCACCGATGTTGGCGGCCGCCGACGTGGCGGAGGAGACGGCACCGGCGGCGGAGCCGATCTGCGAGGCCGCCGTCGCCGCGCCCGGGCTCTGCACGAACGCGGTCGCGACCGCCGCGACCGTGCCGACCGGGTCGGTGCGGAAATCGTCCTCGAGCCGGCGCCGAGACACTTCGCCCGCGTCGCCGGCGTCGAGCCCGGCAGTCGCGCCATTGCTGAGCGGCGGTGGCTGGGTGAACGTCTCCGGTGTCGTGACGATGCTCGACGCCGCCTCGTACACCTCCATCACCACGCCGGCCCGGAAGTCCATCGCGCGATCGGCGGCCTCGGCGGCGGCCGCGGAACCGTTGACCACGCCACCGGTGCTGTACGCGGCGGTCTTGGCGGCCTTCACCGCAGTGATCTCCGGCAGGCTCGGCATGGTCATCGCCGCGGTCGTGTACGACCCGGCCTGGGTGGACGCCTTGGTCGACGTCTCCGCGGCGAGCGCGGCGGACTGTTCGACCCACGCGGTGAACGGTGCGAGCCGGGCGAGCGCGGCGTCGGCGGCCACCCCCTCCCAACCCGCGCGCAGTTCCGTCATCACCCGGTTGAGCGTGGCGCCCGCGTCGGCGAGGCTCGCCGACAGCGCCGCCCAGGCCGGGCTCGCCGCGCCGAGTGGCACCGGGCCGGCCCCGGCCGAGAGTGTGGTCGAGTTGACCGTTGCCCCGCGCGGCATCCAGACGACGCCGGTGACACCGATGGTCATGCTGCGTTTCTCCTCGAGATCGACTGACGGGTGGGGTGCGGCGTCACATGCCGGTGATGAGCGAGGTGCCGAGTGTCCGGTCCTCTTCGCGATAGGCGGCGGCCTGTGCCCGGAGCATCGCGGCGGCTGCGGCCAGTTCCTCGATCCCGCGGCTCGTAGCGGCGCCGAAGCTGCCCGCCAGCCGGTTGAAGTAGCCGGCGGCCAGTACCGACACCTCCTCGGCGCCGGACGGCGCGACGTTCAGCGCGGGGGAGTGGACGGCGAGCGAGGTCTGCAGGCGCGTGACGAGCGCCTCGATTTCTCCGGCCGCTGCGAGGAGGACGTCGGGGTCGACATACACGTGGTCCGACATGGCGGTGCACTCCTCGGCTCGGGACGGCGGCAACCGGAACCAGCGGCAGGCTTGTTCCTCGATTGGTTGGACGCCGGAGGAGGCCGGTCGGTTCCATGTGAAACCGACGAAAACTCGTCCTGGGCGGGGGTCAGCCCCAGCCGAGCTCGTGCAGGCGGTCCTCGTCGATGCCGAAGTAGTGCGCCACCTCGTGGATCACCGTCACCATGACCTCGTGCACGACGTCGTCGTCCGTCTCGCACACGTCGAGGATCGCGTCGCGGTAGATGGTGATGGTGTCGGGCAGCGCGCCGCCGTAGTGGCTGTCCCGCTCGGTGAGCGCGATGCCCTGGTAGAGCCCGAGCAGGGTCGGTTCCTCGTCGTTGCGCGGCTCCACCAGCACCACGACGTTGTCGATCGCGCGGGCCAACTCCGGCGGGATGAGGTCGAGCGCCTCGGAGACCAGCTCCTCGAAGCGGTCGGCCGTCATGGTCACCGTCATGTCAGCCGCCGGGGGCCGGCAGCGGCGCCGCACCGGGCAGCGGGGTGGGCACCGAACGTCCGTCGGGGGCAGCGGGCGGCGGGACCGGCGCCTGACCGTTGATCAGGATGTCGCCCTTGGCGCTGCCGACGATGGTGGCGAAGCCGGTGCCGTCGACCTCTTGGCCGATCGAGCAGTTGATCTTGCGGCTGCCGACGAGCCAACTGTCGAGGTCCAGGTTGTCCCAGAACAGGGTGAGCGTCTTGTCGCGCAGCACATCGGGCGACCCGAGGTAGCCGGTACTGGCGTCGGTGCACGCCTTCTCGAGGAACCGGTCCTGGTCCTCGACCGACGGCATGCCGCCGGGGAACTGGCTGGCCAGGTCGATCACGCCGACCACCTCGAAGGCATGGGGCTGGGCGCAGTCGACGGGGTCGGACGGCACGTTCTGGTTGATGCCGACGCAGGTACCCGTCTCCCACACCTTCGACTGGTCCTGCTGCTCGACCAGGCCCTGGAACGGCAGCAGCGTGCCGGTGACGCCGGAGAACTGCAGACCGCAGCGGATGGTCCGCTCGCCGGCCGACCAGCCGGCCTCGCCGGGATTGATCAGTCCGACGCTGAACTTGCCCTTCGGGTCGAAACGCCCGTTCAGGTAGGTGTTGACGGCCGGTGCGCACTGCTCGTCGCGCAGTTCGGAGAAGCGCAGGACGCCCGGGAACTTGGCACCGGGGCCGAACTCGATGCCGGGGTACAGGCTGAGGTCGATGTCGGTGGCCACCTCGAACTGGTGCGGTTGCGCGCAGTCGACCTGCTCGAGGTCGCTCGCGTCGGCCTCGGACCACGTGAGGCAGTCACCGGTCGTGGCCGAACCGAACGCGTCACCGGCGACGGCGCCGGTGGGCTGCGGCCCCACCGTGCTGGTGTGCGCGGGAAGCTTCTCGCCCCGGTCGAAGCCGCCGGCCAGGAAGATCGTGGCGATCGCGGCCAGGACCGCACCGATCGCGACGAGCGCGAGAGCGCGCCTGGTCACGGGCGCGGACAGGTGTCGGCCCCGCTCCGGGTGTGGAGTCGGCTGCGGTTGCTCGTCGGACATCGCCTACATAATGCCCGCATCGGGCGCGGTTGCCGAAGTTTCGGCGTAGGTTCGTGGGGCATGAGTGAGGAATCTCCCGATCGGCGCGACGGCGGGGAGCCCGCGGACGTGCAGGAGCTGGCGGGTCGGTTGTTCGACATGGCCCGCACCGGCGACGCGGCCACGCTGGCGCAGTACGTGGACGCCGGTGTCCCGGTGAACCTCACCAACGGCAGCGGCGACACGTTGGTGATGCTCGCGGCGTACCACGGGCACGCCGACACGGTGCGTGCGCTCGTCGACCGTGGTGCCGACGTGAACCGACCGAACGACCGTGGGCAGACGCCGCTGGCGGGCGCGGTCTTCAAGGGTGAGGACGGCGTGGTGGCCACCCTCGTGGCCGCCGGAGCCGACGCGGCGGCCGGTCAGCCGTCGGCGCTCGACGCCGCACGCATGTTCGGACGCGAGGACTATCTGCGGATATTGGGGCAGCAGCCGGAATGAGCGCGGCGTAACCAAGTAGGGTTTGTGGTCGTGATTGACCTCAAGTTCCTTCGCGAGAACCCCGACGCCGTCCGCACCTCGCAGCGCACCCGCGGCGAAGACCCCGGTCTGGTCGACGCGCTGCTCGAGGCCGATGCATCCCGCCGCGCCGCGATCCTGGCCGGCGACACGCTGCGCGCCGAGCAGAAGGCGTTCGGCAAGAAGGTGGGGCAGGCCTCACCCGAGGAGCGTCCCGCACTGCTCGCCGGCTCCAAGGAACTGGCGCAGAAGGTGAAGGACGCCGAGGCCGCCCAGCACGAGGCGCAGGCCAAGCTGGACGAGGCGCACCGCGCGATCTCCAACATCGTGCAGGACGGCGCCCCGGCCGGCGGCGAGGACGACTTCATCACCCTCGAGACGGTCGGCGAGATCCCGACGTTCGACTTCGAGCCGAAGGACCACCTCGAGCTCGGTGAGTCGCTGGGGCTGATCGACATGGAGCGCGGCGCCAAGGTGTCGGGCTCGCGGTTCTACTTCCTCACCGGCTTCGGCGCGATGCTCCAGCTCGGCATGCTGCAGCTGGCGGCGCAGAAGGCGATGGCCAACGGATTCACCATGATGATCCCGCCGGTGCTGGTGCGCCCCGAGGTCATGCAGGGCACCGGCTTCCTCGGCCAGCACTCGGACGAGGTCTACCACCTGGCCGACGACGACCTGTACCTCGTCGGCACCTCCGAGGTCCCGCTCGCCGGCTACCACTCGGGCGAGATCCTCGACCTGTCGAACGGCCCCAAGCGGTACGCGGGCTGGTCGTCGTGCTTCCGCCGCGAGGCCGGCAGCTACGGCAAGGACACGCGCGGCATCATCCGCGTCCACCAGTTCGACAAGGTGGAGATGTTCACCTACTGCAAGCCGGAGGACGCCGACGCCGAGCATCAGCGCCTGCTCGCGTGGGAGCGCGACATGCTCGACGCGATGGGACTTCCGTACCGCGTCATCGACGTCGCCGGTGGCGACCTCGGATCGTCCGCGGCCCGCAAGTTCGACTGCGAGGCTTGGGTTCCCACGCAGCAGGCCTACCGCGAGCTGACGTCGACGTCGAACTGCACCACCTACCAGGCGCGCCGCCTGAGCGTGCGGTACCGCGACGAGAACGGCAAGCCGCAGACCGCGGCAACCCTCAACGGCACCCTCGCCACCACCCGCTGGCTCGTTGCGATCCTCGAAAACCACCAGCAGGCAGACGGTTCCGTGCGTGTCCCGGCTGCGCTCGTGCCCTTCGTCGGGCGTGAGGTGCTGACGGCGCCGTAGTTTTCCGCCTACAGCTGAAGGGTCCCTTCATGCGCTGCGAGCGCATGAAGGGACCCTTCAGCTTTTCAGGGGCGCGGGTAGTCAGCGCAGGATCAGGCAGGTGGTCGACGCCGTCGCCAGCAGTCGGTCCCGGTCGTCGCGGACCTCGGCGCGCGCGGTCGCGGTGGTGCGACCGGTGTGCTCCGAAAAACCGTGCACCCGAATCGATCCGCCGTCTCCCTTGATGCCGCGGATGTAGCGGACGGTGATGTCGAGGGTGGTGTAGCCGACACCCGCCGGCAGCGTGCTCGACACGGAGAACCCCATCGCGGTGTCGATCATCGTGGCGATGACACCGCCGTGCACGCTGCCGACGGCGTTGTAATGCCACTCCTGCGGTTCCGCCGTGATCTCGACGAAGCCCTCGCGGGCGTCGGTCACGCGGAACCCGAGTGTCGACGCCGTCGGGTGGTGGGGGACCGTGCCGTCGACGAGTCCGCGGACGAACTCGAGGCCGCTGAGGCTGCGGTTGGCCTCCGCGATCGGGGCCGGGTCGTTCCAGGAATAGGTGCGCTGACGTTCGGTGGACACCTACCGGACGGTACCTGGTCGGCTTCCCCGAGCACTCGCGCGAATATTGGAATTCAATTCAGAAACGGAATTCGGACCGCAATTGTTTTCGATGAGAATTTCGGTTCGAGTCGTGGCCTGAGGGTGTTGCGTGCTGAGCCGAGCGGGCGTCGGCCCGCCGCTCGGGCAACGAAGCCCCGGATTTCGGCTAACTGGAGCGCGGTGGGGTTAATCGAGGGGTGAAAGATCTGCGTGGATCTGTAAACCCAGATTCGGACATGGTACTGGACTAGTGTCCATCAGAGTAGGTGCTGTTGAAGGTTGTGAAGCTCGGCGCTCCGGGTGGCACAGGCCGAGCCGACGGGCCGGCCTAGGTTACTGGTCGGTAGTCTGAATTCGCACGGAGCTAACTGTCAGCAACATTTGGACGTTTGATTCGCAAAAGCGATACGCGGATGTAACGGCGCCGTTATGGTGTGTCGACCTATGCGGATTCCCTCCCCCCATCCGCAACTTCTTACAAGGAAGTGGTGCATGAAAAATCCAATAGTTATGCGCTGTGCCGCCCCCATCACAGGCGCAGCGCTCGTGGCCGGCGTGATGTTGGTCGGTGCCCCGGCCCACGCGGTAACCACCACGACGAACTTCACGAGTGCGTGCGTGGCCGGCAGTCTGATCGGCGATCAGGATCAGAACGTCGGTGCGTCGATGACTGTCGACGCTCCAAGTCAGGTCGCGCCCGGAGAGGTCTTCACGTACCGGATTCAGCCGAACGCTTCGTCGTACCCGGACAAGCAGTCCGGTGCGACCACGACCAACCTGTCCCGGTTGAAGTACGACTACGAGCTTCCGGACAACACCGAATGGGTGAGCGGCGCGGTCGTGCCCGGTACGGCGATCGGCCTCGACAACGTGGCCCCGAACGTTCTGCTCGTGAACGACTCCGGTCAGCCTGACGCGAACGGCCGGGTCATTCGACTGTCCGGAAATAATCAGACCATCGGCAATGGCCCGAGTACCAGCCAGAACTCCGAGGGCGGCATCCGCGTTCCGAAGTCCAAGAAGAACCTCGATGGTTCGACCAACGGCAACGGCGAAACATGGTTCCGCTTGCCCGCCGTGGACGTCACCGTCAAGGCGTTGAACGCAGGAGTTGTCACGCCGCGTGTTCGTATCAAGGGCAACGCGGCCAATCACGGCGCTCAGGAGTCGTTCAGCACTTCGTTGGCCAAAGCCAGTTTCCTCGGCACGCAGTGGGCGCCCACTCGATGCACTCCCAGGGACAGCAAGACTGCGCCCCTCAACGCGGGTGCCGGTCCGCTTGCGACCATCAATGTCGTTGCTGCGCAAGAGTCGACTACCACGACGCTGACCGCTCCGGCGACGGCCGAGACCGGTGCGTCGGTCACGCTGACCGCGAACGTCGCGCCCAACAACGCGACGGGCTCGGTGCAGTTCAAGGACAACGGCACCGACATCGGTTCGCCGGTGGCAGTCTCCGGCGGCGTGGCCAGCCTGGACCACACCTTCACCTCGGCCGGTTCACACTCGATCACCGCGGTGTTCACCGCCACCGGTAGCTTCGCCGGATCGACGTCGGCGGCCTCGACTGTGACGGTCTCCGATCCGACTCCCGTCGACGTCGAGACCACGCTGGGGCTGACGGTTCCGCAGACCGCGGAGACTGGAGCGGCTGTCGATCTGACTGCCAACGTGACCCCGTCGAACGCGCAGGGCACGGTCCAGTTCAAGGACAACGGGAACAACATCGGTTCCCCGGTGACCGTGGCGGCCGGTTCGGCGACGCTGTCCCACCCGTTCGCGGCGGCCGGTTCGCACAGCATCACCGCCGAATTCACGGGCGCACCGGGCTTCGCAGGTTCGACCGCGGTTGCGCAGACCGTGACGGTCACCGATCCGGTGGTGCCGGACACGGAGACCACCACGTCGGTGTCGGTTCCGGCTGACGCCGCGACGGGCGCCTCCGTGACCCTCACTGCCAACGTCGCGCCCGCAAACGCGACCGGCACGGTTCAGTTCACCGCCAACGGCGTCGACATCGGATCGCCGGTGCCGGTGTCCAATGGTGTTGCAACGCTGCAGCACACGTTCACGACCGCCGGTGTCCAGGCCATCGGTGCCGTGTTCTCGGGTGACGCCGGATTCGCCGGCTCCACTGCGGCGCAGACGCAAACCGTCACTGTGACGGATCCGGATGTCGCCACCACGACGTCCCTGACGGTTCCGCAGAGCGCGGAGACGGGCACCGCCGTCGATCTGACGGCAAATGTGCTTCCGGCCGGCGCGACCGGCACGGTGCAGTTCCAGGACAACGGTGCCGACATCGGTGCCGCCGTGACGGTGTCGAACGGTGTCGCGACCCTGTCGCACGCCTTCACGACTGTGGGCTCGCACAGCATCACCGCCAGCTTCAGCGGCGGCGCAGGATTTGCGGGTTCGGTGGCTTCGGCACAGACCGTGACGGTGACCGACCCGGCCGTGCCGGACACGGAGACCACGACGACGGTGTCGGCGCCCGCTACCGCTGAGACCGGAACTTCGGTGACGCTGTCGGCGGCGGTGGCTCCGGTCCCCACCGGTGGCACGGTGCAGTTCAAGGTGGCCGGCTCCGACATCGGTGCGCCGGTGAACGTCGACGTCTCGGGTCACGCAACCATGCCGTACACGTTCAATGCTTCTGGTGCGTACGACGTTTCGGCTG
Source organism: Prescottella sp. D32 (assembly GCF_037287305.1). Lineage (NCBI taxonomy): Bacteria > Bacillati > Actinomycetota > Actinomycetes > Mycobacteriales > Nocardiaceae > Rhodococcus > Prescottella sp. D32. The sequence continues at coordinate 54,247 of NZ_JARBSW010000001.1, read as the reverse complement.
TCTACTCGGGTACCACCGGGTTCGCGGCGTCGACCGCATCCGCGCAGACGGTCACGGTGTCGGATCCGACCCCGTCGGATGTGGAGACCACTCTGGGACTGCAGGTTCCGGCTACCGCCGAGACCGGTGACGATGTGGATCTCACTGCGACGGTGACTCCGGCCAATGCTCAGGGCACGGTGCAGTTCTCGGTGGACGGTACTCCCGTGGGTGCTCCGGTGACGGTGTCGGGTGGCGCTGCGACGCTGTCGCACGCCTTCGCTTCGGCCGGCACGAAGTCGGTGACGGCCGCGTTCACCGGCGGTGCCGGGTTCGCGAACTCGACGGCGTCGGCGCAGACCGTGACGGTCTCGGACCCGACCCCGATCGACGTCGTCACCACGACGATTCTGTCCGTGCCGGGCAACGCCAAGACCGGTGAGGCCGAGGACCTGTACGCAACCGTGTACAACTCCACGACCTCGGATGTCGTGCCGAGCGGCGGCACCGTCGAGTTCTTCGACGGCACAACCTCGCTCGGCAGTGCACCGGTGATCGACGGTCTCGCCACGCTGTCGCACACCTTCACCACCGTCGGCACGCACGACATCACCGCGACGTTCAGCGGCGCAACCGGATTCACGGGCTCCACCGCCGCGGCCAAGCAGGTCGTGGTTACGGTCCCGACGCCGGCGGATGTGGAGACGGCCACCGTCCTGACGGTGCCGGCCAACGCGGCCAAGGGCGCTGCGGTGCAGCTGTCGGCTCAGGTGACCGGCGCCGGTAATGCTCCGGTCGACGGCACGGTCCAGTTCTTCGACGGGGCCACCCCGATCGGAGACGCGGTGCAGGTTGTCGACGGCGTCGCGGTTCTGAACCACACCTTCACCACGGCGGGTGCCCACAGCATCCACGCGGTGTTCAGCGGCGGCCAGGGCGTCGCGGACTCGACTTCGGGTTCGCAGACGATCCAGGTCTCCGGTGGCGGCTCGAGCGGCAGCTTGGGCAGCCTGAGCGGAATTCTGGGCGGCCTGCTCGGCAACCTGAATTTCGGTTCGTAAGCAGTAACTGACGGCCCAGGCGGGGCTCCGTCCACCCGGACGTGGCCCCGCTTGTGGTCGTTCCGCGACGTCTCCACGACAATCGCTAGACCTCGGACCCTTCGGCAGCATGGGCGGATTCCGCTTCGGGTTCTGACTCCTGAGGTGAAATCGGGTGTGGCCCTCCGCGCGCCTGTGCGGAGGGCCACAATCGTTTCTGGCCAATCGTCCTCGACTTGGACGTTTGTCCGATAAAGTTCGACTCGCATTTCAGACGCGGAGTCGGGCTGCGGATTGGCTGCAGGGGGTGGCGTGGGCCCTGCAGCGCGCCCCGGCTCGGTACTCATCGGCGCAGTGTCCCAGGTCGAAACCTGATCCATTGAGCTGATGACCGACCGTCGTCGTCGAGAGGGAAGTGCATGGTTGGCAGGGGATTACGCCGAGTAACCGGCGGAGTGAGCGTATTCGCAATGGCTGCGGGATTTGCGGCGGCGGTGGGTGTCGGATCCGCGGCTGCGGCGCCGGGTACTGCGGAGTGGGATGCCAGTGGACGGTATTTCACGCGGACGATCAGCAACGTGTCCCCGGCCGTAGGGGAAACGATCACGTCGAAGACGGTGTTCCAGCGCTCGAGTCTCGAGTATCTGTATGCGGTCAAAGATGTCCATCCGACGTGTCTGACTTACGTTCCGGGATCTGCAAAGGTCAACGGTTCGGCGCGTAGTCCGGAGAGTACGGGCCCGGACTTCGTTCGGATCGAGGGCAGTGTTACGCAGTGGCCGGTTTATGCAAAAGGCGGTTTGATCAATCCGAAGTCGTGGACGCTCGAGGTGTCCTACGTTGTCGGCGCCGATTGCGCGCGTGATACGGCACTGATGACGACCGCCCATATGTCGGGGAGTTCGGGCGCAGACGGCACCTATCAGAACAAGGGCCCGACGATCACGGTGTCGAAGGACGCCACCACGACAGCCCTGGCCGCGGTGCCGACGCCGATGCTGTCGGGGCAGCCGGTGACGTTGACTGCGACGGTCGTCGGCGCCGCGCAGGGCAACACCGTCGAGTTCTACGACGGTGCTACGAAGCTCGGTGAGGGCCAGATCAACGGCTCGGGCGTGGGGACCTACGCTTGGACGCCGACGACAGCGGGTACGCGAAGTCTGACGGCGAAGTTCCCGGGAACGGCGATCGCGAACACGTCGCAGTCGGCGGCGCAGGATGTGCAGGTGCACGCCCCGGTGACGACGGGTACGACGGTGTCGGTTCCGGGAACAGCGGTGACGGGCGCGCAGGTGACCCTGTCGGCGTCGGTGACCCCGTCGAATGCTGCTGGCACGGTGCAGTTCAATGACAATGGCACAGCCATCGGGTCTCCGGTCACCGTCGCTGCCGGACAGGCATCGCTTCAGCACACGTTCAGTGGTGCGGGAGCGCACAGCATCACCGCGGAGTTCGTCGGTGGTCCCGGATTCGCGTCCTCCGCTGCCGCTGCGCAGTCCGTGGTGGTGTCGGATCCGGATGTGACGACGTCACTGTCGGTTGAGGTGCCGGTTTCGGCGATCACGGGTTCGTCGGCGGATCTGACGGCGACCGTGAACCCGTCGAACGCAGTGGGTTCGGTGCAGTTCACCGACAATGGCGCCCCGATCGGCTCTCCGGTTGCCGTGGTGAATGGTGTTGCAACTCTGTCGCACACGTTCACGACGCCGGGTGCACACAGTGTTGGCGCCGATTTCGTTGCCGGAGCGGGCTTCATCAACTCTTCGGCAGTTGCGCAGAGTGTGACGGTAACGGATCCCGATGTGGAGACCGCGCTGTCGCTGACGGCGCCGGGTACTGCGGAGACGGGTGAACTGGCGAGCTTCTCTGCAACGGTCTCGCCGGTCGCCGCGCAGGGGTCGGTGCAGTTCAAGGTGAACGGCACCGCGGTTGGTTCCCCGGTTCCCGTGTCCGGTGGTGTGGCTTCGTTGCCGTACACGTTCACTTCAGCTGGTTCGTTCGCGGTGGCGGCTGAGTTTGCCGGTGCTGCCGGCTTCACGAACTCGTCGGCTACTGCGCAGTCCGTGACGGTGTCGGATCCGGATGTGACGACGTCGCTGTCGGTCCAGGTCCCAGGCTCGGCGACGACCGGTGCGCCAGTGGACCTGACGGCGACAGTCGACCCGGCGAATGCCACCGGCACTGTTCAGTTCACCGACAACGGTGCTCCGATCGGGGCTCCGGCTCCGGTAGTGAATGGTGTTGCGACTCTTCCGTACACCTTCACGGGGCTCGGTGCGCACAGCATCGGGGCGTCGTTCACGGGTGGGCCTGGCTTCGCTGATGTGTCGGCGACTTCGCCAGGGTCGGTCGTGGTGAGCGATCCGGTCGAGCAGACGTCGCTGTCGGTGACTGTGCCGACCGCGGCCACGACCGGTGAATCGGTGAACCTGTCGGCGACGGTGTCGCCGTCGAACGCGCAGGGTACCGTGCAGTTCAAGATCGACGGCATGACTGTCGGATCGCCGCAAACCGTGTCCGGCGGTGCGGCCTCGCTGCCGTACACGTTCGATGCTTCCGGTTCGTTCGCGGTGATTGCAGAGTTCACCGGCGCTACCGGGTTCACGAACTCTTCAGCGCAAGCACAGAACGTCACGGTGACCGCTCCGGTGGTTCCCGACACGGACACCACCACGACGGTGACCGCTCCTGTGACTGCCGTGACGGGTCAGCAAATGACGTTGTCGGTGGCGGTATCACCGGTGCCGACTGGCGGCACAGTCCAGTTCACGGTGGCGGGCACCGATGTGGGTGCTCCAGTCTCCCTGGACGGTAGTGGTCAGGCGAGCATTCCGTACACCTTCGCTGTGTCCGGTTCGTTCGCGGTGTCGGCCGTGTATTCCGGCACAACCGGTTTCGCTGGCTCGACAGGATCGGCGCAGACCGTGACAGTCACGGATCCGGCGCCGGTCGATGTCGTGACGTCGACGTTGGTCGGTGTTCCGGGGTCGGCGACGACGGGTGCGCCGACGACGTTGTCGGTGACGGTGCAGGCGCAGTCGGGTTCGGCGGTGCCGACGGGTTCGGTGCAGTTCCGTGAGAACGGAGGCCTGATCGGGTTGCCGGTGGTTCTGGTGAACGGTTCCGCTTCGATCGAGCACATCTTCGCCTCGGTGGGGACGCGACAGGTTTCGGCGGTGTACACCGCCGATGCCGGGTTCGTGGGGTCGACGTCGGTCGACCGTCCGGTGGTGGTGTCGGCTTCGAATCCGTCGGATGTGGTGTCATCGGTGGTGATTGCCTCGACGCAGTCGCCGACGGCCGGTGCGCCGTACGTGTTGAAGGCGCAGGTGATCGGTGCGCCATCGTTGCCGGGCACGGTGCAGTTCTTCGACGGTGGTGTCGAGATCGGTGTTCCGGTTCCGGTGGTCGACGGGGTTGCTGAGCTCACGCACACGTTCACGCAGAGCGGGCCGCGTCAGATCCATGCGGTGTACTCGGGTGGCACGGGCGTGGCGGGTTCGACGTCGGTGACGCACACCCTCGATGTCGTGCAGTCCGGTGGAGGCACGGGTGGCACCGGGTCGCTGGACCTCGGATCCTTGGGCAGCCTGAGCGGATTGGGATTCGTTTTCTGATGAGTCGCGAATGAGCCAATCGGGACCCCTGGTAATCCAGACCGGGGGTCCCGATTGACTTGGATGACCAAACCCCCAGATTCGATTGTCGGCGAACACAATCACCGCATTTCGGTCCGCAACTGGACGACCGTCCGATAGTCTGTTGACGCTCATCCCTACCACTGCAGCCGGGGAGACTCGATGGGTGTCGCGGGGCAGCTGATGTGACTTGTAAACCACTGGCAATGCGGCAGATTCGCGTATCTCCACCGCACAGTGCATCGGAAGGAAGTAAGAGATGGCCCGATCATCGATTCGTGGCATCGTCACGCGAGCTACGGCGAGTGCCGTGCTTCTCGCTGCTGTCGGCCTCGGCCAAGCAATGGTAGGTCAGGCCATCGCGTCGGCAGACCCGTCGCCGCGTGACACCGCGACGCAAACGGTGACGAACGACAACATCACCGCTACCAAGACGGTGACGCCGGCGACCGCGTACCGCGGCGACGACGTGACCGTGAAGATTCGAATCGACGCAAAGGGCACCGATCGCTACCTGCGGGAGTTCACCGACATCGCACCGGTCGGTTACGAGTTGCGATCCGTGACTTCACGGGCATGGCGCAGCGGTCCACTGTTGGGTGACTGGAACCAGGGCGGGCAGTTCGACAACACGCCGACTCAAGACGCGAACGGTGCAGTCAAGTTGTCATGGCTCGGTCACGGCGACTGCGTCGGCGCCGCATGCAAGTTGGTCCTCGTCGACAAGGGTGTCGATCTGACCTTCGTCTATAAGGTGCGAAACGATGCAGCAGTGGGCCCGCGTCAGGCCGGCATGTCGATGAACATCTATGCATTCGTCGGTACCCAGGTCTGGAACCCCATGACGGGTCTGAATCTCTCGGTGACGCAACCGTCGGTCGCGACCACCACTACCGTCACCGTTCAGCCGGTCGCCAAGGTGGGTGCAACCGTCCCGCTGACCGCGTCGGTGAATCCGACTGACGCGAACGGAACGGTCCAGTTCAAGGAGAACGGGGCCAACATCGGTTCTCCCGTCACGGTGACCAACGGGGTGGCCACGCTCGATCACGTCTTCAACAACCAGGGAACCCGCTCGATCAGCGCAAGTTTCCTCGGGTCGGGCCCGTACGCGGACTCGAGCGGTGCAGCGAAAAATGTTGCAGTCACCGTACCCGGGCCTAACGACCAGGACACCACTACGGTCATGACGTCTCCGGCGAGTGCTGTGTCCGGTACAGCCGTGAATCTTTCGGCCCAGGTCTCCGGCGCGCCGGCGTTCCCCGGAACGGTTCAGTTCTTCGACAACAACGCGCCGATCGGAGACGCGGTCACTGTGAACAGCTCCGGCGTGGCCGTCTTGAGCCACACGTTCACCGTTGCAGGCCCGCACAACATCGCCGCGGTCTATTCCGGCGGTACCGGCGTGAACGGCTCGGTCGCGACCGAGCAGACCGTGAACGTGACGGATCCAGTGCCCGGGCCCGGCGGCACCGGCTCGCTCGGCAGCCTCAACTTCGGCTCCTGATCTCGACGCGGGCCGCCGACCCTTCTCGGGGTGAGTGTCGGTGGCCCGTCTTCAGCTCTATCGGTTCTTCCACCAGCGGTCGGTGATTCGCCGCCCGTGACCCCGAAGGGAAACAGATATGACGCGATCGTCGTTACGATCCGCCGTCTCGAGAGTGATGGTCGGCGTGGTCGCCGTTGCGGCTGTCGGCGTCGGCCAAGCGGTCCTAGGGTCGGGCATGGCCTCGGCTGCGTCCAGTTCGCAGACCGTGACGACCAGCAACATCACCGCCACCAAGACAGTTACGCCGGCCGCCGCTTTGCCCGGCCAGACCGTCGAGGTGAAGGTTCGACTCGATGCGAGCGGCACCGACCGGTATATGCAGGACTACACCGACTACGCCCCAGCGGACTACGTGCTGCAGTCGGTGGCTGCGCGGGTCTGGCGGAGCGGTCCGACGCTGGGTGACTGGAACAAGGGCGGCCAATACGATGGCACGCCCACGCAGGACGCGTCGGGTGCTGTGAAGCTCAGCTGGCTCAGTGGGGGCGACTGTGCTGGTGCCGCCTGCAAATTGGTGCTGCTGGACAAGGGTGCCGACCTCACATTTACCTACAAGGTTCGCGAAGACGCGTCGATCGGCGCTCGACAGGCCGGAATGACGTTCAACGTCTATTCGTTCAGTACTGAGCAGTCCTGGAGGCCGCTCAACGGCCTGGCCCTCTCGGTAGCGCCGTTCACCACGACGACCTCCGTACCGGCTATCGAGCCCGTCACCGAGGGTGACACCGCGACGCTGAAGGCCGCAGTGACGCCCGCGTCCGCCACGGGAAACGTTCAGTTCCGCGACGGCGGTGTGGATATCGGTGTGCCCGTGCCGGTCTCGAACGGGCAGGCACAGTTACCCCACGCCTTCGACGCAGTCGGCAGCCATGACATCTCGGCGGTCTTCACCGGCACCGGACAGTACGCCGGCTCCGTGTCAGGCACGACGTCTCTTCAGGTGACCGAGCTCCCGACGCTCGACACGGCTACGACGCTGCAGGCGCCGCCCTCCGCAGTGCAGGGTGCCCCCACCACATTGACGGCGTGGCTCGATCCAGCGCAGGCGGCGGGAACCGTGCAGTTCAAGGAGAATGGATCACCGATCGGTACGCCGGCGACGGTCAGTGGCGGTACGGCACAGCTGTCGTATACGTTCACTCAGCTCGGAAGTCGCAGCATCACAGCCGAGTTCGTGGGCGGGAAGGGCTTCGCGAATTCGGTATCCCAGCCTCGTTCGATCTTCGTGAGCGCGCCTGTTCCCCAGGACGTCACGACCACCACCACGCTCATCGTCCCGCCGACCGCGCAGACCGGCCAGCAGATCACGTTGACGGCGAATCTGGATCCGTCCAACGCCGCCGGCTCGGTGCAGTTCAAGGACGGCGCCACCAACATCGGTGGACCGGTGGCCGTAGTGAACGGTACGGCGACTGCACAGACCTCGTTCACGACAGCGGGCAGCCACAGCATCACCGCGGTCTTCACCGGAAGCACCGGCTTCAAGAGCTCGACGTCGTCGGCGCAGACGGTGACCGTCAGCGCACCGGTGGTCCAGACGTCGCTGACGCTGTCGGCGCCGTCGGACGCACAGACCGGGGCCGCGATCACCTTCACCGCGGCGGTGACGCCCGCCAACGCGGCCGGCACCGTGCAATTCACGGTCGACGGCAACAACATCGGGGGAGGCGTCACCATCTCGAACGGTGTTGCCACGCTGCCGTACACGTTCTCCGCTGCGGGTGTACACAGCGTCGGCGCCTCGTTCGCCGGCGCGGCGGGCTTCACGAACTCGTCGGCCACGTCGCGGACGGTCCAGGTGTCCGTCCCGACCCCGGCGGACATCGTCACGACGACGGCCGTGACCGTGCCGTCGACGGCCACCGTGGGACAGCCGGTGACGCTGTCGGCGGAGGTGTCGGGCGGAACGAATCTGCCTGGCACGGTGCAGTTCTTCGACGGTGACGTCCCGATCAGCGGCAACGTCGACCTCGTCGAGGGTGTCGCGACGGCTCAGCACACCTTCGCTACGGACGGCGCGCACGCGATCACCGCGCGCTACTCGGGTGGCCAGGGTGCCAAGGCGTCGGCCTCGCCGGTGCAGTCCGTCCAGGTGTCCCCGGTCGACAACGGCGGTGACGGTGGCGGCACCGGCAGCCTGGGCTCGCTCGGGAACCTCTCCGGTTCCCTGAGTGGCGTGGGGCGTTCGGGCTTCGGGTCCTGATCGGCGACCCGAGCCGACAGCCGACGAGACCCCCGACCGTCAGGTCGGGGGTCTCGTGCGTGTTGTGCCGGATCGAACGGTTTTCCCACCTCGTCCCGGCTCGCGTCGATACAGTGTGAGCGCACATCACTCGTCGGGGCAGTCGGGGTGAAGCGTGGCAGGCGCGTTCGCAGTCGGGATGCGTCGGCCGAGTTCGGCAAACGTGTTCTCCTGAGCGCGGTTCCGGCACGCGTCATCCCCGGTCCGCACTCTCCTGCGACGAGAGGAGTGCCAGTGACCCGATCCTTCACGCGACGACTGGTGTCGACAGTCATGGCAGGGGCTATGGCTGCCAGCGCCGTAGCCGCCGGCCAGGTCCTGTGGGGAGCCGGAAGCGCTTCGGCTGCAACGGTGTCGCAAACCGTCACGACCGACAACATCATCGCCACCAAGACGGTGAGCCCTGCCGTCGCGCATCCAGGTGAGACCGTCACGTCCACCATCACGTTCAAGACGTCGTCCGGGTTGTTGAGCGTGGACCGGTATCTGGAGAACCTGACCGACTTCCCGCCCGCCGGCTACGTGTTCCAGGGCGTGAGCGGCAACGTGTGGCGGGGCGCCGGGGCGAACCTGAACGGTCCGTCCCTGTACGACGGTGCCGCCGTGCAGAATCCGACCAACGGCTCCGTGACGATCAAGTGGACGGACGCCACCCTCGCACTGGGCCTCATACCGGGGCAGGGCAACGGCAGCAAGAACCCGACGCTCACGTTCACCTACAAGGTCGCGGACAACGCTCAACCCGGACCACGCTCCACCGGAATGGGCTTCGACATCTTTGCGTTCTCGAGCTATCAAGCCTTCAACCCGATGTCGAACCTGGCCGTCTCGGTCGAGCCGGTCGTCACGTCGACCACAGTGACAGCTCCGGCCACTGCGGTCGCCGGAACGCCGGTGACGCTGACTGCCGGCGTGACACCGCCGACCGCCACCGGTTCCGTCCAGTTCCGCGACAACGGGACCAACATCGGCGCCCCGGTCCAGGTGTCCGGTGGACAGGCCCAGATGTCGTACAGCTTCCCGGCTGCCGGCTCGCGCAACGTCACGGCGGTGTTCACCGGCACAACGACTTTCGCGAACTCGACATCGCAGCCACGAACGGTCTCGGTGACAGCGGCGGATGTCCAGACCACGACGACGCTCACCGCGCCGAGCGACGCCAAGACCGATACGTCGGTGCTGCTGTCCGCAACGGTCGCACCGTTGAATGCGGCGGGAACGGTGCAGTTCCGCGACAACGGCGCCGACATCGGTGGACCGGTCCCGGTGTCCGGGGGTGTCGCGAGTCTGCAACACACCTTCCCGACGGTGGGCTCGCACAGCGTCGTCGCGGTGTTCACCGCCGCAAGCGGCTTCGTCGGGTCGACGTCGCCCGCACGCACCGTCGTCGTGACCGCACCGACACCCGACGACGTCGCGACATCGACGACGCTCTCCGTGCCGACATCCGCAACAGTCGGCCTGCCGGTGCAACTGTCGGCGCAGGTCTCGGGGCCCGCGACGTTGCCGGGCACGGTGCAGTTCTACGACGGGGCGACGCCGATCGGGACTCCGCAGACAGTGTCGGGCGGCGCGGCCGCGTTGACCTACACCTTCCCGACGCCGGGAGTGCGCGACGTCAGGGCCGTCTACTCCGGGGGCCCCGGAGTGATCGGGTCCTCGTCGGCGCCCCAGACGATCCAGGTGACCGGGTCGGACACCGGTGGGGGCGACGGCGGTACCGGCAGTGCCGGATCGCTCGGCGGCGGCGCACCGATGTTCGGGTCCTGATCCGCTGATCGCGACCACGGTCCCCCGCCGCACCACGGTGGGGGACCGCGGTCGTGTCCGGGCCGTGGCCGACGACGCGAAGTGCGCCCGGCCACACCGCGCCGACTACGCTGCACACTGTGGAACCCTTCTACCGAACGATCATCGGCGTCGCCCGCACAGTGTTCGCAGGCCAGGGACTGAAATTCACCGTCACCGGCGAGCAGCACATCCCCGCGACCGGGGGCGCGGTGATCGCGATCAACCACACCGGCTACATGGACTTCACCTACGCCGGGCTGCCCGCCCGCGCCGTCAAGCGGTACATCCGCTTCATGGCGAAGAACGAGGTGTTCGTCAACAAGGTGTCCGGCCCGATGATGCGGGCCATGAAGCACATTCCCGTGGACCGGGCCGCCGGTGCCGACTCGTACCGCGCAGCCGTGCAGGCGCTGCGGGACGGCGAACTCGTCGGCGTGTTCCCGGAGGCGACGATCAGCCGCAGCTTCGAGCTCAAGGAGTTCAAGTCCGGCGCGGCGCGCATGGCCCTCGAGTCCGGCACCCCCATCGTGCCGATGGTGATCTGGGGTTCGCAGCGGGTGTGGACGAAGGGCTTCCCGAAGCGTCTGGGCCGGACGAACACCCCCATCTCGATCGCGGTCGGCGAGCCGATCGCGCCGTTCGAACCTGCGTCGGAGATGACGGCGTTGCTGCATTCGCGGATGGAGGAACTGCTCCGCGGCGTGCAGGCGAACTACGAGCACCCGGCCGGTGAGTACTGGGTGCCCGCCCGGCTCGGCGGCGGCGCCCCGACGCTCGAGGAGGCCAACCGGATGGATGCGGAGGAGGCCGAGGCCAAGGCTGCGGCCCGCCGCGCCAAGGAGTCCGGCGGGGCGTAGATCGGCGGCCGGCCCGGTGAGTTAGGGCTCACCGGGCGTACGGAGGGGCCGATTGTCACCGGAACGGGGCAGAATGGCCCGGTGTCCACCGAACTGCCCAGCCTCGTCGCCAGCGATGTCGACGGCACCCTGATCGACGACGACGAACGCGTGACCGCGCGCACCCGCGCCGCCGTACGGGCCGTCGTCGAATCCGGAACGCCTTTCGTCCTGGCCACCGGACGACCGCCGCGCTGGCTCGCCCCGGTGGTCGACGGGCTCGGGTTCGCTCCCCTCGCGGTGTGCGCGAACGGCGCGGTGCTCTACGACGCCGCCACCGACCGGGTCCTCAGTGCGTCGACCCTGTCGGTGGAGACCCTCGCGTGGCTGGCCGATCTCGTCGACTACGAACTGCCCCGGGCCGGGCTCGCGGCCGAACGCATCGGTACCAGCGCGCACGACACGGCCACCGCGCAGTTCGTCAGCGCGCCGGGCTACGAACATGCCTGGCTCAACCCCGAGCACACGGAGATGGCGCCCGAGGATCTGCTGTCCGCGCCGGCCGTGAAGATGCTCATCCGCCTGCCCGGAGCGAGCAGCGCCGACATGGCCGCCAAGCTGCGTCCGTTGGTGGGGGAGAGGGCCGATCTCACCTACTCGACGAACAACGGCCTGATCGAGGTGTCGGCGCCGGGGGTGACCAAGGCGTCGGGACTGAAACTGATGGCGCAGCACGTCGACGTACTCCACGACCGCATCGTCGCGTTCGGCGACATGCCCAACGACATCCCGATGCTGGCGATGGCCGGTCACGGTGTCGCGGTCGAGAACGCACACCCCGAGGCGAAGGCGGCGGCCGACGAGGTCACCGCCACGAACTCGGACGACGGCGTCGCCCGGGTGCTCGAAAGGCTTTGGCGGAGCTGAGTTCCCGCTCCCCGCGAGAACGAAAAAGGCCTGCCCTCCACGAATCCGTGGAGGGCAGACCTTTTGCGTGGGACGGTCAGTTGATAGCGACCGGAGCCTCGGACACCGCGTCCGCCGGAGCGGGAGCGGGGGCCGCAGCCGGAGCTGCCGCGTCGTTCATGATCGTGGTGACCTGGCCGGTGACCTCGTCGAAGATCATCGAGCCGCGCTCGAAGTCGGAGCGCTTGCCGCCGTCCACCGAGTACTCGTCGCTGATCGGCAGGCCGATGTCGCTCATCACGCCCCCGGCTGCGGTCCACTGCTCGAAGATCTTGCCGATCATCGTGACCACGCCGCCCAGCGGCGAAGTGAAGATGCCGCCGTTCTGGAAGAACGCGTAGAGCTGGCCGGTGGCCGTGGTCAGCAGACCGGTGATCGCGTCGCCGACCATGCTGCGGTTACCGCCCATCGCGAGCCACTGGCGCGCGATCGGGTTGGAGTCGGCGATCGACAGGATGCCGTTCACCACTGCCGGGATCTGCGCATTGAGGTCGAGCGACCCGACCGGGTTGGCGCCACCGTTGTTGCCGCCGCCGTTGCTGGGGTTGGTCGGCGGCGTGCTGCCGCCACCACCGGTGTTGCCGCCGTAGTTGGCTGCGGCGATGTTTCGGATCTGGTCCATCTGGGCGTACGCGGCGCTACCGGGGCACTCGGTGTAGCCGACGTCGCGGTGGGCGAAGATCGTCGGCAGGACCACACGCTGCCCCAGCGGGTACTTCGAGTACTGCGTGCCCTCGGAGTACATGGTGACCTGGCCCTTGGGGTTCAGGTTCGCGAGCTTGAGCCGCCAGCCCAGGTACTTGCCGACCGACTCGATCGTCGCCGCCGGCGCCGGCTCGTTCACGAAGTTGCCCATCATGGCGATACCGACGGTGTTCTCGTTGAAGCCACCGGCGTGCGCGCCCTGGACGGGACGGTCGAGGCCTCCGAAGCGACCCTCGAAGATCTGACCGAAGCGGTCGACCAGCACGTTGTAGCCGATGTCGCACCAGCCGAGCGACTGCGCGTGGTAGGCGTAGATGCCGCGCACGATGCCCGCGGACTGCTCACGCGTGTAGTTGTTGGTCTCGGCGGTGTGGTGCACCGTCGCGCCACCGGTGGAGTCGTCGTAGGTCGGGTTCTGGCAGCGGATGCCCTCGTTCGCGCCCCACGCCTTGCGGGAGATGATGTTGACGCCGTTCACCGAGGTCGGGGTGGCGATGTCGGCGAGGTTCGCATCCTGCGGTCCGCTACCCGGATTGATCAGCACAGCCGCGACGTCGTTCGCGGTGAGCGTCGCCTGTCGCAGCGGCTTCGACACCGCGGCCGGGGTGTAACCGAGCGGCTGGGTTGCGTCGGATTCCTCCTGCGGTGCAGGCGCTTCGGCGGCCGGCGCTTCCGGAGCCTCGGCAGCACCCGGAGCGCGGAGTGCCGGATCGGTGGGATCCGTACCGGCGGGCGCCTCGGCGGTGCCTGCAGCGCCCGCCGCGCCGTCCTTCGGGGTCACGAGGATCTGCACGGCGTTCGTGTCGCCGACGAAAACCGGCTCGGTGCCCTGCTTGCCGTTGCTGCTGCCGTCGATGAGATCCGGCGTGATCCACTCGCCCCACGAGCCGTCTGCGAGCTTCGCGCGCAGCTGGGTGACCGACGACTGGAGATCGGCAGCGGTGACGCCGACCATCGAGAACGGCGTGTCCTGCGTGACCTCCTTGACCGTCGCACCGAGGGTCTCCGGGGAGACCTCGCCCGGTGCGGGGGCAGCGATGTCGCCGGGAGCGGTCGACGGCGCCGTGGGCGGTGCCAGCGGCGTCAGCGACGGAAGCGTGAGCGTCCCACCACCCGGCAGGGGGATCTCGTGCGGGAGCGGCAGGTCACCGAGGCGCAGGTCGGGCAGGTCCAGGCCCGTCAGTTCCTTCAGCGGGATGACGATGTCCGGAACGGACGCGAGAACGACTTCCGCGATCTGCGTCTCGATCGTCGGGGCCGAATCGCTCGCCGAGAGGACGTCCGAAGGCTCGCTGTTCAGTGCCTGGACAGCGAACGGGGTGGCGACGGCGACTGCTGCGACTGCGGCCAGGACTATCGAGTTCTTCGGTCGACGGTGCGGCAAGGCGAATCTCCTCGTGGTAATGCGCGGGGTGTCTTCGTGCGCTGCGAGCGACCTCTCGGCCGGCCGATTCCGGGCGGTTCGGTTTCGGACTGAATCCTGGGGGCTCCCCCGGGAGGAAGTCCACAGTTCATCCGAGGATGTCTGCAACTTGTGATGCAGATGTTACTGCTGTGACTGAAGTTACTTCAGTGGCGGATGTTGCCAACAGCAGTCACAGTTGCCACACTAGTCGCAACATCCATAACGCTCAACCTTAGCTTGAGCCTTTTGATGACTGTGCAGGTCGGGGCTGCTTCGCTCCCGTTCCATCGCCCGTTCCGGACTTCGCACAGGCCCGCACGACCCCCAGAACCCAGTGATGAGGAGCGAGCCTATGGCGACCCCCCGCCTTCGCATTTCCGCAGATCGTGTCCTGCGTCGCCGACGTCCGGGCAGGCGCCCGTCGCGTTCCGTGGGGCGCCTCGCCGCCCTCGGCCTGGTGCCGGCCCTCGCCGTGGGCGCCGCGGTCGCGCTGACGGTCGTCGATCGCGGCCCGGACTCGGAGATCGCGCCCGTCGTCGCCGCCGATACGCCCGTCACCCTGTACGGGCACGGCTACGGGCACGGCCGCGGCATGGGGCAGTACGGCGCCTACGGCTACGCGAAGAACTTCGGGTGGACCGCCGAACGCATCGTCGGGCACTACTACGGCAACACCCAGCTCGGTCAGGTGGCCGATCCCTTCGTCGCGGTACGTCTGATCGGCCGTGACGACAAGCGCCTCGACGTCTACGCGCAGGCCGGTCTCAACGTCGCGGGCCGGTACTTCGGGCCGAACTCGGCCGCGCACCTCGTCCCGACGCCCGGCGGTGCCGACGTCACCGTCACCGAAGGGTGCACCGGCCGGGAAATCTGGCGGGGCTCCACCAACCATCCCTGGGTCGACCCGGTCAACCTCGGCGCCAACCGTCCGGCCAACGAGCATCTGCGCCTGTGCGACGGCAACGTCCCGTATCGCGGCGCGATGAACGCCACCCGGGACGGCAACGGCGCCTGGCGCACCGTGAACCGTGTGCTGATGGAGGACTATCTCTACAGTGTCGTTCCCTCCGAGTCGATCCCGTCGTGGGCCGACTCCGGTGGCAGGGAGGCGCTGCGGGCGCAGGCCAT
Source organism: Prescottella sp. D32 (assembly GCF_037287305.1). Taxonomy (NCBI): domain Bacteria; kingdom Bacillati; phylum Actinomycetota; class Actinomycetes; order Mycobacteriales; family Nocardiaceae; genus Rhodococcus; species Prescottella sp. D32. The sequence goes on along the minus strand of NZ_JARBSW010000001.1, from coordinate 38,968 downwards.
CGCGGCGCGCTCGTACGCCGCGGCCGAGCGCCGCTACGGCTACGCGCAGACCTGCGACACCCAGTCCTGCCAGGTCTACCGCGGATCGTCCAACGAGGACTGGCGGACCACCGAAGCCGTCCGCACCACGAGCGGAACCGTCATCAAGCGCGGCAACCAGATCATGGCGGCCGAGTTCTCGTCGTCCTCGGGCGGATTCACCGCCGGCGGCGTCTTCCCGGCCGTCGTCGACGAGGGTGACGTCGTCTCACCGAACCGCAACTGGCAGCAGACCGTCACCGCCGGAGCCATCGCGAACGCGTACGGCGTCGGCGAGCTGATCTCCTTCGACGTCATCGGTCGCAACAACCTCGGCGCCGACGGCGGTCGCGTCACCCGCGTCAAGGTGGTGGGAACGGCCCGCACCGTCGAGGGTTCGGGCGACGAGGCCAGGTGGAAGCTCGGGCTCAAGTCGGACTGGTTCACCGTCGGTGGCCCCGGCGCGCCCGGGCCGATCCCGGGCCTGCCGCTCCCGCCGGGCTCGCTCGAGTCGCTGCCGCTGCCGGAGTTGCCGCCGCTGCCCGAGATCACCCCGGGGTCGGTGGAGTCGCTCCTGCCGCCGCTGCCCCCGTTGCCCCCGCTGCCGCCGGGCTCGGCCGCACCCCTCCCGTTCGCTGCTGCAGCGGGTGACGCGATCGCCGAACCCATCGCTGCTCCCGTGGAGCAAGCTGCCGCCCCGGCGGAGGAGTCGCCCATCGACGCCAAGTACCGGGAACTCGGCGGCGCGGCCGGCACGCTGGGTGAACCGACGGGACCCGAGCTGATGCTGGTCGACGAATCGGGCAAGTTCCGGACCTACGCGGGCGGCACCATCGTGTGGACGCCCACGCTCGGCACGCGGGTCGTCGACTCGAGTGTCGTCGTGCAGCCGGCGCCGGCGGAAACGGACGTCGTCGCCGGATAGGAAATCCGCAGGACCCGAGAAGGGGCAGGGCCACCGCACAGCGCGGTGGCCCTGCCCCTTTTCTCGTCGAGCGGGGAATTCCCCTTGACCTTGACGCTGCGTCAACCTGCAGGCTGGTGGTACCGACGCACCGAGGAGGCGACATGAAGCGGACCGGAGAGTGGTCGATCCAGCAGCTCGCGCGGATCACCGGGACCACGAGCCGGACGCTGCGGCACTACGACAGCATCGGTCTGCTCGCCCCCAGCCGGATCGGGACGGGCGGCTACCGCCACTACGACCAGGCGGCGCTGGTGCGACTGCAGCGGATCCTGCTGCTCCGCGATCTGGGGCTGGGGCTGACCGCGATCGCCGAGGTGCTGGCAGGAGACATGGACACCCTGTCCGCGCTCACGACGCACCTGGAACTGCTCGAGGAGGAGCAGGAGCGACTGCGGCGCCGCATCGCGTCGGTGCGAACCACGCTGGACAGGACGAGAAGAGGAGAGCCACTGATGGCCGAGGAGATGTTCGACGGATTCGACCACACGCGCTACGAGGAAGAAGTGGTCGAACGGTGGGGCCGGGACGCCTACGACCGCGGCGACCGCTGGTGGCGGACCCTGTCGGATGCCGACAAGACCGGCTTCCAGCAGGACCAACTGGACATCGCCGCCGAGTTCGGGCGAGCGCACGCGGCCGGCCTCGCACCCGACTCAGCCGAGGTGCTGGCGATCACCCGACGGCACTACGAGTGGGTCGCGGCAGGCTGGCAGGACCGGCGTCCCACCGCCGACGCCTTCGCGGGCCTGGGGGAGATGTACGTGTCCGATCCGCGGTTCGCGAAGCACTACGACCGGCACGGCCCAGGCACCGCCGAGTTCGTACGGGACGCGATGCTCGCGTTCGGGGTGGCCCTGTAGGCGCTCCGCGCCCGTGCGCCTTTTCGGTGGTTCGCGCCACCGGAAAGGCGCACAGGCGACGGAGTCGCCTACCCTGTTTTCCGTGACTGCCCAAAACGCGCCCCAGCCGTCCGCAGGTCAGTACGACCTCATCATCGTCGGATCCGGATTCTTCGGACTGACGATCGCCGAAAGGGCCGCGACGCAGCTCGGTAAGCGCGTGCTCGTGGTCGAGCGCCGGCACCACCTCGGCGGCAACGCCTACTCCGAGGCGGAGCCCGAGACCGGCATCGAGATCCACAAGTACGGCGCCCACCTGTTCCACACGTCCAACAAGCGGGTGTGGGACTACGTGAACCAGTTCACCGAGTTCACCGGCTACCAGCACCGCGTCTTCGCGATGCACAAGGGCCAGGCCTACCAGTTCCCGCTGGGCCTGGGCCTGGTCTCGCAGTTCTTCGGCCGGTACTTCAGCCCGGACGAGGCCCGAGCGCTCATCGCCGAGCAGGCCGCCGAGTTCGACGTCAAGGAAGCGGCGAACCTCGAAGAGAAGGGGATCGCGCTGATCGGCCGCCCCCTGTACGAGGCGTTCGTGCGCGACTACACGGCCAAGCAGTGGCAGACCGATCCGAAGAACCTGCCCGCCGGCAACATCAGCCGCCTGCCCGTCCGGTACACGTTCGACAACCGCTACTTCAACGACACCTACGAGGGTCTGCCCGTCGACGGCTACACCGCGTGGCTCGAGAACATGGCGAAGGACGACAAGATCGAGGTCCGGCTGGACACCGACTGGTTCGACGTCCGCGACGACATCCGCGCCGCCAGCCCCGACGCCCCGGTCGTGTACACCGGACCGTTGGACCGCTACTTCGACTACGCCGAGGGCGAGCTGGGCTGGCGCACCCTCGACTTCGAGACCGAGGTCCTGCCGACCGGCGACTTCCAGGGCACCCCGGTCATGAACTACAACGACGCCGACGTGCCGTTCACCCGCATCCACGAGTTCCGCCACTTCCACCCGGAGCGGGACTACCCCACGGACAAGACGGTCATCATGCGCGAGTTCTCCCGGTTCGCGGAGAACGGCGACGAGCCGTACTACCCGATCAACACCCCCGAGGACCGGGCCAAGCTCGAGGCCTACCGGGTGCGCGCCAAGGCCGAGGCCGCGGAGTCGAAGGTCCTGTTCGGCGGACGCCTGGGCACCTACCAGTACCTCGACATGCACATGGCCATCGCCAGCGCGCTGTCGATGTTCGACAACACGCTGCGGCCGCACCTCGAGTCCGGCGCGCCGCTGGCCGGAGAGCTCGCGTGAGTGCGCTGCTCCAGCGGGTCCTGCTGCCCAGGCCCGGCGAGCCGCTCGACGTCCGCAGCCTCTACGCCGAGGAGTCGACGACCAATGCCCGGCGGGCGCACGCGACGTCGCGCACGTCGCTGTCGATCGGTGCCGAGTCCGAGGTGTCGTTCTGCAGCTACTTCAATGCGTTCCCGGCCAGCTACTGGCGTCGGTGGACGGTGCTCGAGTCCGTCCTGCTGCGGCTGGAGCTGAACGGGCACTGCCGCGTCGACGTCTACCGCTCCAAGGCGGACGGCTCGCGAATCCACGTGGAGGGCAAGGAGTTCCGCGAAGGCACGCTCGAGTTCGAGGTGGATCTGGGCCCGTTCGAGGACGGCGGTTGGATCTGGTTCGACATCACCACCGACACCGAGGTGGAACTGATCGGCGCCGGTTGGCACGCACCGGTGGACGCTCCCGGTGAGGGGCGCGTCGCCGTCGGTATCCCCACGTTCAACCGCCCCACCGACGCCGTCAAGGCGCTCGCCGCGCTGGCGTCCGACCCGCTCGTGCTCGACGTGATCGACGCCGTCATCATGCCGGACCAGGGCACCCGCAAGGTGCGCGACGAACCCGGTTTCGCGGAGGCCGCGGCGATCCTCGGGGACCGCCTGGCCATCCACGACCAGGGCAACCTCGGCGGTTCCGGTGGCTACAGCCGCATCATGTACGAGGCGCTGAAGACGACCGACAGCCCGTACATCCTGTTCATGGACGACGACATCGAGATCGAGCCGGATTCGATCCTGCGCGCGCTCGCGATGTCGCGGTTCGCGAAGAGCCCGATGCTCGTCGGCGGTCAGATGCTCAACCTGCAGGAGCGCAGCCACCTGCACACCATGGGCGAGGTCATCGACCGCTCCGTCACGATGTGGGCCGGAGCGCCGAACGCCGAGTACGACCACGACTTCTCCCGGTATCCGCTCAGCGACCGCGAGCACTCGAAGAACCTGCACCGCCGGATCGATGTCGACGGCAACGGCTGGTGGATGTGCATGATTCCGCGCGTGTGCGCGGAGGAGATCGGGCTCCCGATGCCGCTCTTCATCAAGTGGGACGACTGGGAGTACGCGCTGCGCGCCCATCGCGCCGGCTACCCCACGGTCACGGTGCCCGGCATCGCGATCTGGCACATGGCGTGGAGCGACAAGGACGACGCCATCGACTGGCAGGCGTACTTCCACCTCCGGAACCGCCTCGTCGTCGCCGCGCTGCACATGCCGGACAGCATCACCGGCCTGGTCCGCCACACGGTCAAGGCCACCGTCAAGCATCTGATGTGCCTCGAGTACTCGACGGTCGCGATCCAGAACCTCGCGATCGAGGACTTCCTCGCCGGGCCCGAGCACGTTGCCGACCTGCTGCCCACCGCGCTGGGCACCGTCCACGCGCTCCGCAAGCAGTACCCCGACGCCGTGGTGCTGCCGTCGTCGACCAGCCTGCCCGAGCCCTCGCAGGCCGACGTCGGCGACGTCGGCCTGCCCACGGGCAAGGTGGCCATCGCCACCCGCCTGGTCAAGGGTTTGGTCCACAACGTCAAGAAGACCAAGCGTGAGCACCTCGACACGCCGCAGCTGAACGTCCCGACGCTCGACGCCCGCTGGTTCCTGCTGTCGCAGGTCGACGGTGTCACCGTCACCACGGCCGACGGTCGTGGCGTCGTCTACCGCAAGCGAGACCCCAAGGTTGCCGCGCGCCTGTTCAAGGAGGCGCTGCGCCTGCGCCGGGAACTGGCCGAGCGGTTCCCCGAGCTCGCCCGTGAGTACCGTGCCGCAGCGCCGGACCTGACCAGCAAGGAAAGGTGGGAACGTGTCTTCGGCATCTGAGGTCCGGATCCTGCAGACCGTCCAGGGCACCATCGGCGCCGCGCCGGCGGTCGTCAAGGCCGCGCGGGGCATGTCGCACTTCGGTGAGCACGCCCTCGGCTGGGTCGCCGTCGCCGGTGTCGGCGCCGCGCTCGACAAGCCGCGCCGCCGCCGCTGGGCAGGTGTCGCCGTCGGCGCCCTCGGTGCGCACGCGGCGTCGATCGCCATCAAGCGCGTCGTCCGCCGTCCCCGCCCGAACGACCCGTCCGTCCAGGTCAACGTGTCGACGCCGAGCAAGCTGAGCTTCCCGTCGTCGCACGCCACGTCCACGACCGCGGCGGCAGTGCTGCTCGGCCGGCTCACCGGGCTACCCTTGCCTGCGGTACTGATCCCGCCGATGCTGCTCTCACGCCTCGTTCTCGGAGTGCACTACCCGACCGACGTGCTCGCGGGGTCGGCACTCGGCGCCGTGTCCGCGGCTGCCGTGCTGCGGGCCGAGCAGAAGTTTGGAGTGAAATGAGCGAGGAGCCTGCAGTCGTCACCGGGCCCCCGAAGACCCTGGCCGGCGGCATCGTCAAAGCCGTCCGCCCGCGTCAGTGGGTCAAGAACGTGCTCGTCCTCGCCGCGCCTCTCGCGGCCGGGTCCGTCACCGAAGCCGACGTGCTGTTGCCGGTCGCGCTCGCGTTCGTCGTGTTCTGCATGGCCGCGTCCGGCATCTATCTCGTCAACGACGCAATGGACGTCGAGGCCGACCGCGCGCACCCGACCAAGCGTTACCGGCCCATCGCGGCCGGTGTGCTGCCGGTCAACATGGCGTACGCCATGGCGGTCGTGCTGCTCGCCGGCTCGATCCTGCTGTCGTTCGTCGCGAACTGGCAGTTGGCCGTGGTCATGGCCGTGTACATCGGGATCCAGCTGGCGTACTGCTTCGGGCTCAAGCACCAGGCCGTGCTCGACATCTGCATCGTCTCGTCCGGCTTCCTGCTGCGCGCGATCGCCGGTGGCGTCGCCGCCGAGATCCCGTTGTCGCAGTGGTTCCTGCTGATCATGGCGTTCGGTTCGCTGTTCATGGCGGCCGGCAAGCGGTACGCCGAGCTGCAGCTCGCGGAGCGCACCGGTGCGAAGATCCGCAAGTCGCTCGAGTACTACACCGGCACCTACCTGCGGTTCGTGTGGACGTTGTCCGCGACCGCGGTCGTGATCTGCTACGGCCTGTGGGCGTTCGAGCAGGATCGCGCCAACGACACCAACTGGTTCGCCATCTCGATGGTGCCCTTCACGATCGCGATCCTCCGCTACGCGGTCGACGTCGACGGTGGCGAGGCGGGCGAACCGGAAGAAATTGCACTGGGTGACCGGGTGCTCCAGTTCCTCGCGATTGCCTGGATCGGAGTAGTAGGTGTTGCTGTCTACCTCGTCTGAGCCGACTTCTGCCGCCGACGAGACCGACACCGAGTCGCGCCCCCTGGGGGAGCGGATCTCGCGTGCGGTCTTCGTCGGCGGTGTCGCGCTGACGGCGCTCCTCTTCGCGTGGGGGGCGTGGCAGCGACGGTGGATCGCCGACGACGGGCTGATCGTGCTGCGCACGGTCCGCAATCTGCTGGCCGGCAACGGCCCCGTGTTCAACGCGGGCGAGCGGGTCGAGGCGAACACCAGCACGTTGTGGACGTACCTCGTCTACGTCGTCGGATGGGTGACCCAGGCTCGGCTCGAATACGTGGTGCTCGGCATCGCGCTCGTGCTCTCCACATCGGCGATCGTGCTGGCGATGGTCACGGCGCGGCGGCTCTACCGGGGCAGGATGTCCGGCCCCACCGTGCTGCTGCCTGCCGGCGCGCTGGTCTACATCGCGCTGGTCCCCGCGCGTGACTTCGCAACGTCCGGGCTGGAAACCTGCCTGGTCATCTTCTGGATCGCCCTGCTGTCGCTGTTGCTGTTGCGGTGGGCGCAGGCGTCCGCGCCGTCGACGTCGTCGATCCTGGTGCTGGCCTTCGTCGCCGGACTGGCACCGCTGGTTCGGCCGGAGATGGCGTTGCTCGGTGCCGGGGCGCTCCTGATGGTGCTACTGGCCACCGGCATGAGCCCACGGCTCAGGGTGGCCGTGATCGTCGTCGCCGGTGCGGTGCCGGTGGCGTACCAGATCTTCCGCATGGGTTACTACGGGCTGCCCTACCCGAACACCGCGGTGACGAAGGAAGCCGGCGGCTCCAAGTGGGGCAAGGGCTTCGAATACCTGCAGAACCTGGTCGACCCCTACAAGCTGTGGGTCCCGATCCTGCTCCTGTGCGTCGCCGGGCTCGTCGTCTGGCTCCTGCGCCGTCCGGTCCCCTCCCGGCAGCCCGCCGCCCCCGATTCTGCGCACTCCTCGCGCGTGCACCGGTTCCGGACCTGGCTGCGCAGTCCCGGTGCCGCGGTGGCTTTCATGCTCGGCAGTGGGATCGTGTCCGCGGCGTACTCGATTCGCGTCGGTGGCGACTTCATGCACGGCCGGACGCTGCTGCCCGCCCTCTTCTGCCTACTGCTCCCCGTTGCCGTCGTGCCGGTGCGACTTCCGACCCGCCGCGATCGGGAGGACCGCCGCGCGATGATCGTCGGTGTCGTGTCGCTGGCGACGTGGGCGGGCGTCGTCGGATGGGCGCTGTGGGCGGCGAACTCCGACGGCATGCCGAACGGCACCGTCGTGGGCCGCAACGGAATCGTCGACGAGCGGGCGTTCTACTCGCTCGAAACCGGCCACGCGCACCCCATCCGCGCCGAGGACTACCTCGACTTCCCGCGGGTCCGGGCCATCGCCGAGTCGATCGCCGCCAGCCCCAACGGCGGCGTCGTCATCTCCGCCGGCAACCACGACTTCATGTACGTCGTTCCGCCCCCGGGTGTGCCGCCGGAGGGCGGCGCCGGGCACACCGTCTTCTTCCCGATGCTGGGGATGGCGTCGATGAACACCTCGCTCGACGTGCGGGTTCTCGACAACATCGGCCTGGCGAACCCGATTGCGGCGCACACCGATCGAATCGAGGACGGGCGCATCGGTCACGACAAGGATCTCGCGCCGGACTGGATCGTCGCCGACGCCGGCATGGTCGGACTGCACCCGTGGATCCCGCCGTTCATGGACGAGCGCTGGGTGGCCGACGCCCGGGTGGCACTGACCTGCCCGCAGACCCAGGACCTGCTCGCCTCGTACCGGGCGGACCTGACGTGGGCGCGATTCAAGCAGAACCTCCGCCGGTCGTTCGAGTTCGCCGACTACCGGATCGACCGGGTGCCGGCCTACGAGATCCAGCGGTGCGGTCTCGAGGTTCCGCAGCCCTGATCGCCGCCGACCGTCGTGTCGGACCAGCGGATTTGTCTCTTTTGTGTAACGCCGAGCCCACCGGAGTCGATGATCATCCAGTGGCGCGACGGCGGCATCGGATGCCGCCGTTGTCGTTTCGAGGGCATTTGTCTATGTGCACCGCGTGACATAAAGTCCTCCGAGCGCAGTGTGACCTGAAACAGGATCGTTATCTCCCTTGCGGTGGTGCGGCCCTGCTTCCCCGACGGAATCGGGTCGGCACGCTCCTCGAGCGGTGCCGCGGACGAAGACGAAGAGAGAGCAGTATCCATGCGTTTTGATCGACAGAGGCTTACCCGGCGCCTCAAGCAGCGCCTGCTCGGTGTGTCCGCCGCAGCGCTGGTCCTGCCGGTGGTTGCCGGAATCGCCGGCACGGCCGTCGCAACGGCAGCGCCTGCCGTGCACCGTGCCCCGGCCGGCGGATACGAGGAAGTCTTCGTCGACTCGAGCATGGGCCCGATCAAGGTTCAGATCCAGTGGGCCGCACGGGGTGGCGACGCTGCCCTCTACCTGCTCGACGGCCTGCGGGCCCGCGACGACGCGAACGCGTGGACCTTCGAGACCAACGCGCTCGAGCAGTACCGCCTCGACAACCTCACTCTCGTGATGCCGGTCGGCGGACAGTCGAGCTTCTACACGGACTGGTACGCGCCCAGCAACTTCAACGGGCAGAAGATCACCTACAAGTGGGAGACGTTCCTGACCGAGGAACTTCCCGCCTACCTCGAGACCCGTGGCGTCTCGCGGACCAACAACGGCGTCCTCGGACTCTCGATGGGTGGCTCGGCGGCCCTCACTCTCGCTGCGTACCACCGCGATCAGTTCAAGTTCGCCGGCTCGCTCTCCGGTTACCTGCACATCTCGGCGCCCGGCATGCGTGAGGCGATCCGCATCGCGATGCTCGACGCGGGCCGCTACAACGTCGACTCGATGTGGGGTCCGCCGTGGAGCCCGAACTGGCTGCGCAACGACCCGTTCGTGTTCGCGCCCAAGCTCGAGGGCCTGTCGATGTACATCTCGGCCGCCAGTGGCCTGCCGGGCAAGTACGACAACCCGAAGAAGGCGATCGACTACTACAACGCCGCGAACGCGATGGGCCTGGAGGCGCTGTCGCTGGTCAACACTCGCGCCTTCCAGCTCAAGCTCGCCTCGCTGAAGATCCCCGCGACCTACAGCTTCCCGGCCAACGGCACCCACGCGTGGGGCTACTGGTCCGAGGAACTGTGGAAGGCCCGCGGCCAGATCCTGAACACTCTGAACGCGTGGTGACATCCCATGACGTGACGTGAGACGCCTTCCCCCGCACAGCTCGTGCGGGGGAAGGCGTCCCGCGTTCGGGCGCAGGTGACTGCGCCCGGCCCGGATCGAAAAATTCACTTACCGCCCCAGCGAGGCAACCCCGCATCGTCCCTTCCGCCGTGTAGTAAGGAAGCGACGTTCTCGGCCCCGAGGGGCGCCCGCCACGACGAAGGAGAGTTGTCCCCATGCGATCAGGTCTCGAGCGGTCGTCGTACCGCGCCGGCACCGAAGGTAGGTGGCGAAGGAGGGCGCTCAGCGTCGCCGCAGCCGCGCTTGTCATGCCGATCGCGGCGGGCATCACCTCGGTCGGTACCGCCGGTGCACAGTCCCTCGGCACCCCCGGTGGCACCGCCACCGTGCAGGCGGGTGCGCCGGGAACCATCAGCAAGGTCGACTGGCTCACCGACCGTCGCGTCGCGGTGTGGGTGAACTCGCCGTCGATGGGTGTCCCGATCCAGGTGCAGCTGCTCCTCGCGCGCGACTGGAACGCCAAGCCCGACGCCAAGTTCCCCGCCGTCTACATGCTCGACGGCATGCGAGCGCGGGACGACGAGAACGGCTGGACGCTCGAGACCGACGCCGAGGCCTTCTACGCGGACAAGAACGTCAACGTCGTGATGCCGATCGGCGGCCAGTCCAGCTTCTACGCCGACTGGCTCGACCAGAACAACGGCCACAACTACCAGTGGGAGACGTTCCTCACCAAGGAACTTCCGCCGATCCTCGAGAACGAGTGGCGCACCACGCAGACGCGTGGCGTCGTCGGTCTGTCGATGGGCGGCACGTCCGCGATGATGCTGTCGGCACGCAACCCCGGCTTCTTCAAGTTCGCGGGCTCGCTGTCGGGCATCCTCACGACCACCACGCTCGGTATGCCGCAGGCCATCTCCTACGCGATGAGCGACGCCGGCGGCTACGACGCCGACGCGATGTGGGGCAACCCCACCAACGACGCGTGGGCCGCCCACGATCCGTACCTGCTGGCCGACAAGCTGAAGGGCATGAGCCTCTACGTCTCCAGCGGTAGTGGCACCACCGGCCCGTACGACCAGCCGTCCGGCATCCCGGGCATCAGCACCAACTACGCGGGTATGGGTCTCGAGATCCTGTCGCGTCTGACGTCGCAGACGTTCACCACCAAGCTGCGCAAGCTGAACATCCCCGCGACGGTCAACTACCGTCCGTCGGGCACGCATTCGTGGCCGTACTGGGAGTTCGAGCTGCACCAGCTGTGGCCCCAGCTCGCCCAGGCGATCGGCGTCGACGCCGACAAGCCGGGCTGCGGCGTGGGCGGTGCGATCGCGCCGGTCGCGAACGGCAACAACTGGCTCGGCGACTGCCTCACCGGCGAGTACTCGGTGCCCGGCGGCGTCGCGCAGGACTTCCGCTTCGGACGCATCTTCTTCTCGCAGGGCTCGGGCGCACAGCCCGTCGCGGGACGTATCGGCGGCGCCTACCAGGGCGCGAACGGACCGGGCGGCGCGCTCGGGTTCCCGACCACCCCGGAGAACGGCACCCCCGACGGCCGCGGCCGCTTCAACCACTTCCAGAAGGGCTCGATCTACTGGACGCCGCAGACCGGCGCCCACGCGGTGAGCGGCCCGATCAGGGACGAGTGGGTCAAGCAGGGCTACGAGACGGGCCCGCTCGGTTACCCGAGGGCCGACCAGAAGAAGCTGCAGGGCAAGGACGGCCTGGTCCAGGACTTCGAGATCGGTTCGATGTACTGGAGCGAGCCGACGGGTACGCACTCGGTCCAGGGTCTGATCATCAAGAAGTACGGCGAACTCGGCTGGGAGGGCGGCTGGCTCGGTCTGCCGCTGACCAATGAGATCGGTATCCGGGACTTCGGCGCCTTCAACCGCTTCCAGGGCGGCAACATCTACTGGAGCCCGGCGAGCGGTGCCTGGTCGGTGAAGAACGGCCCGATCTTCGACGCCTGGGCGAAGGAGAATTACGAGAACGGACGACTGGGCTACCCGATCAGCGACCAGTTCGACGTTCCGGGCGGCGTGCAGCAGAAGTTCCAGCACGGCGTCATCACCGTCAAGGACGGAAAGGCGACCATCGCCTGACGATGGTCCGACTACGCGCGGGGCGGTGACCGGATCGGAGGATCCGGGCGCCGCCCCGCATCGTATGTAGCCTGTTTCAAGACATTGTTTCGACACAGCAAACTCGAGGACTGACATGTCGCACTTCTCCCGTACCCGTTCCGCGCTCGCACGCACCGTCGTGACTAGCGCGCTCGTAGTCGCCGCCGGCGGGCTGCTGGTCGCCTGCGGCGACGACGATTCGTCGGCCACGGGGGAGCCGTCGACCACGTCCGCCGTCGCGTCCACCACCACCAAGGCGCCGTCGAGCAAGACGACGGGTGACGCCGCTACGCCCGCTCCCTCCGGCGGCGGCAGCCAGGCCACCACCGACGCCGTCGAGCAGCAGCAGCCTGTGCCGAGCGGTTTCCCCGGCCCCACCGAGGTGCCGATCGACCCGCGCGGTCAGGCATTCCTGGACGGTCTGAAGAAGGAGGGCATCACGCCCGCCGGTGACGGCCAGATCGCCGTCTCGACCGCCGACTACATCTGTGCCGCGAAGGAACAGGGCAGCTCCAACGAGGAGATCTCCACGTTCGTCACGGCCGCCGTCGGCAGCGAGGCGACCGCGTCGGGCCAGGACATCACGCCCGAGCAGGCCGGCAAGAACGCGGGGATCTACATTCAGGTCGCCCAGGCCGAGTACTGCCGGTAGCCGCGCGTGAGTGTGAGCGGCCGCGGAACGCGGAAGGTCGGGAAGAACCGGGGGCGTAGGCGCTTCGGGATCGTCGCAGTGTTCGCGACGATCCTGGTGCTAGTCGTCGTGGCGGTGTGGTACCTGCTGGCCGGGCGAGTGCCCGAGCCGGGGCCGCCGACACCGCCGGGTCCGACGCCACCGGCGGCCCAGCCGGCGGACTGCCCCGACGTCCAGGTGATCTCGGTGCCCGGCACGTGGGAGTCCAACGCTGCCGACGACCCGTACAACCCGACGGCCAATCCCGCGTCGCTCATGCTCAACGTGACCCGGCCGCTGCAGGAGCGCTTCTCGCCGGACCGCGCCGACGTCTACACGGTCCCGTACGTCGCGCAGTTCTCCAATCCGATCGCGCTCCCGCCGGACGGCCAGGAGTCGTACAACAATTCGCGTGCGGCCGGGACCGCGGCGACGATCGACCTCATCGAGCGCCGGCACGCGGAGTGCCCGCTCACGACGTATCTGTTGACGGGCTTCTCGCAGGGCGCCGTGATCGCGGGCGATGTCGCGGCGCGGATCGGCGCCGGGGACGGCCCGGTGTCGCCGGATCTGGTGCTGGGCGTCGGCGTGATCGCCGACGGCAGGCGTGATCCCGCCGCCGCGCCGACGATCGGGCCGCCGGTCGCCGGTGTCGGTGCGGAGCTGTCGCTCGCGGGGCTGAAGCTGCCCGGGATCACGATGACCGGTGTGCGGCCGGGAGGCTTCGGAGCGCTGGCGGATCGCGCGGTCCAGATCTGTGCCCCCAGCGACGGAATCTGCGACGCACCCGCAGAGGCGCTCAAGGTCGGCAACTGGCTCAGCAGCGCGTCGAGGTTGACCGAGTACTACAACAATCCGATCCATGCGATGTACAACACATTCGTCGTGGACGGCAACGGCACGACCGCCACGCAATGGATCACGAACTGGGCCGCGGACAAGATCGACGCAGCTCCAGCGCCTGCGCACGAGTGATCCGCCGAAAGTCGTAGGCCGAACCGACTCCTCAGTAGCCTCACGAGCGGTAATGTCCGTGCTCGCGACCCGATCACGGGTCAAGGGGGTGGATCCCTATGCTTGATTGGTTGTGCCGGAACAGGCAGGGGGCTGCATGCGTGAACGAGGAAGAAGGCTTTGATGGGTTCCACCGACGTCTCGGACGTCTGCGCGCCGCGCAAGTTCCGGTTCGCGGCCGGCGGCGAGGGTAATGCCGAAGAGGGTGGTGCTCGTCGATTTCTCAAGCTCGCGCAGAAGGCCGAGGAGCTCGGCTACGACAGCTTCATGATCCCCGATCACCTGGGCAACCAGGTGGGGCCGATCGCGGCACTCGGCGCGCTCGCCGTCGCGACGGACAGGATCCGACTGGGCACCGCCGTTCTCGCGAACGGGTTCCGGCATCCCGCGGTGCTCGCCAAGGATGCCGCCACGATCGACGTCCTCTCGGGCGGCCGTCTGGAACTCGGCATCGGTGCCGGATGGATGAAGGAAGAGTTCGACAAGGGCGGCATCGAGTACGAACGCCCCGGTGTCCGAATTGCGAAACTCGAGGAGTCCCTGCAGATTCTGGACACGCTGCTGCGTGGCCAGGAGTGCAACTTCGAGGGCGAGCACTACCGGATCAGCGGCCTCAAGGGCAGTCCCCGTCCGCGGCAGGGCCCGCGTCCGCCGATCGCGGTCGGTGGCGGAGGCCCCAGGATGCTGGCTCTGGCAGCCAAGTACGCCGACATCATCTCGGTGGCCACACCCACGAGTAAGGACGGTCGTCTTCTGCTGTCGGGTATCACGATGGAGAAGACCATCGAGCGGGTCGAACGAATCCGGGACGCCGCCGGCGACCGGTTCGACGACATCGAGTTGAACTGGACCATCACCACGATCATGGTCACCGACGACCGGGAGCAGGCCGCCGAGATGGCGCTGGCCGCACTCGACCAGGGTTTCCCGCCGAACATCGAGGTCGACACCACGTTGTCGGTGCAGGAGCTCCTCGACTCGCCGTACCTGGCGATCGGCACGCACGAAGAGATCGCAGATCAGATCCGTAACGTGCGGGAGAAGACGTCGATGTCATATGTGGGCGTCTTTCCGACTCAGATGGAAGCATTCGCGCCGGTGATCCCATTGCTCCGGGGCGAGTAGACGATGCGCATCTGTAACATGTTGCTGGTTTCGAGTCGATGGACCGACTCGTAGGCGTGTCGTCTACGTCCCGCAAGTTGCGAGTGGCTACAAAGGGAAAGGGTAGTCACGGGCAACGACAAGAAGCAGGCCACGACCGACGAAACAGAGAACTAACGATGAATCCGCGCGGCGAAGGAAGTCTGGGGCGCAACCATGTCGGTTGATGGTTGTGTGATCGCTTCGACAGGAGAAGGAATGAACGCGATGTTCGACGACTACCTCGACGAACACGGCCACATCCGGCTCACGCCGGGGCACACGCTGATCGACTACGTCGACGAGCACACGCGCAACAACGCAGGCGACCTGGTGTACCGCTACGTCGACTACTCGCGCGAGCGTGACGGCGAAGCGCACGAGTTGACCTGGGGCCAGTTCGGTCTGCGTCTTCGTGCTGTCGCCGCCCGTCTGCAGCAGGTCACCGAGTACGGCGACCGCGTCGCGATCCTCGCGCCGCAGGGCCTCGACTACGTGACGTCCTTCTTCGCGGCCATCCACGCCGGTCGCATCGCGGTTCCGCTGTTCGATCCGGACGAGCCCGGCCACACCGACCGCCTGCACGCCGTTCTCGGCGACTGCGAGCCGGCCGCGATCCTGACCGCGACCTCGTCGGCGGCCGGTGTCCGTCAGTTCTTCCGTTCGCTGCCCGCCGCGAAGCGTCCCCGGATCATCGCCGTCGACGCGATCCCGGACAGTGTCGGCGACACCTGGGTCCGTCCCGCGATCGAACTCGACGACATCGCCTACCTGCAGTACACGTCCGGTTCCACCCGGACGCCGGCCGGTGTCGAGATCACGCATCGCGGTGTCGCCACCAACGTGCTCCAGATGGTCGATTCGCTCGGCCTGAGCGAGCACTCGCGCGGTGTCACCTGGCTGCCGCTCTACCACGACATGGGTCTGCTGACCGTGATCCTGCCCGCGCTCGGCGGCCAGTACATCACCATCATGAGCCCGCGCGCGTTCGTCCAGCGTCCCTACCGCTGGATCAAGGAACTCGCGGCGATCGCCGACGGCGCCGGAACGTACGCCGCGGCCCCCAACTTCGCGTTCGAGCACGCGGCGATCCGCGGTCTGCCCAAGGAGGGCGAGCACCTCGACCTGAGCAACGTCATCGGCCTGATCAACGGCAGCGAGCCGGTCACGGTGTCGTCGATGCGCAAGTTCAACGAGGCGTTCGCGCCGTACGGCCTGCCCAAGACGGCGATCAAGCCGTCGTACGGCATGGCGGAGGCCACGCTGTTCGTCTCGACCACGCACCCGTCGGACGAGGCCAAGGTCATGTACGTCGACCGCGACGAGCTCAACGCGGGCCGCATGGTCCAGGTCGACCAGGACGCCCCGGGCGCGGTCGCGCAGGTGGCGTGCGGCGCCGTCTCGCGTAGCCAGTGGGCCACGATCGTCGATCCCGAGACCGCCGCCGAGCGTCCCGACGGCTACGTCGGCGAGATCTGGCTGCACGGCGACAACATCGGGCAGGGGTACTGGGGTCGCGAGCAGGAGACCGCCGAGACGTTCCACAACAAGCTGCTCCAGCGCCTGCCCGCGGACTCGCACGCCGAGGGCGCGCCGGACGACGCGAACTGGCTGCGCACCGGCGACTACGGCGTGTTCGTCGACGGCGAGCTCTACATCACCGGCCGCGTCAAGGATCTGGTGATCGTCGACGGCCGTAACCACTACCCGCAGGATCTCGAGTACTCGGCGCAGGAGGCCAGCTCGGCGCTGCGCCCCGGGTTCGTCGCCGCGTTCGCCTGCCCGGCGAACCAGCTGCCGCCCCAGGTGTTCGAGAACTCGCATTCCGGACTGGTCTTCGACCAGGACGACGCGTCCGAGCAGCTGGTCATCGTCGCGGAGCGTGCGCCGGGTGCCGGCAAGGCCGACCCGCAGCCGATCGCGGACGCCGTTCGCGCCGCGATCTCGGCGCGGCACGGTGTCACTGCGCGCGACGTGCTGCTGGTTCCGGCCGGCTCGATTCCTCGTACGTCCAGCGGCAAGCTTGCCCGCCGCGCGTGCAAGGCGGCGTACGTCGAGGGGACGCTGCGTGGCGGCCACACCCAGACCGCGTTCCCGGACGCCGTTTCCGACTAGATCCTTTTCTGACGGATAGCTTGGTGAGTTGATGGCTGAACACGAGATGACGGTCGCGCAGTTGCGCGAGTGGATGCGTAACTGGATCGCTGAGGCCACCGGGCAACCGGCGGCGGCGATATCCGACGATCGGCCGTTGGAGGAGTTCGGTCTCTCCTCCCGCGACGCGGTCGCGCTGTCGGGGGAGATCGAGGATCTCGTGGGCGTCACGCTCTCGGCCACGGTCGTCTACCAGCATCCGACCATCGCCTCGTTGGCCACCCGCATCATCGAGGGTGAGCCGGATCTGCCTGCGGACGGCGACGACGCCGCGTACTACCGCGGGGGCGTCCCGGGCGGGCAGTCGCACGACATCGCGATCGTCGGCCTCGCGACGCGCTTCCCGGGCGCCGGGCACACGCCGCAGGAGATGTGGAAGCTGCTGATCGAGGGCCGTGACGCGGTCACCGATCTGCCCGAGGGCCGCTGGACGGAGTTCACCGCCGATCCGTATGTCGCGGCCGCCGTGGAGAAGGCCGCCACCAAGGGTGGTTACCTCGACGACGTGCACGGCTTCGACGCCGAGTTCTTCGCGATGTCGCCGCTCGAGGTCCAGAACGTGGACCCGCAGCAGCGGCTGGCGCTGGAGCTGACGTGGGAGGCGCTCGAGCACGCTCACATTCCGGCGAGCGCGCTCAAGGGCCGCGACGTCGGTGTGTTCCTCGGCTCGTCGGCCAACGACTACCAGCTGCTCGCGGTGAGCGATCCGGCGTCGGCGCACCCGTACGCCCTGACGGGCACGTCCACGGCGATCGTCGCGAATCGTGTCTCGTACTTCTACGACTTCCGCGGCCCGTCGATCGCGCTGGACACGGCGTGCTCGTCGTCGCTCGTCGCGGTGCACCAGGCGGTCCGCAGCCTGCGCTCGGGCGAGTCCGAGATCGCGCTGGCCGGTGGCGTGAACATGCTGCTCGCCCCGCCCGCGACGCTCGGCTTCGACGAGGGCGGCGTCCTCACCGAGGACGGCAAGATCAAGGCCTTCTCGTCCGACGCGAGCGGAATCGTCCGCGCCGAGGGCGGCGGCATCGTCGTGCTCAAGCGGCTCGAGGACGCCGAGCGCGACGGTGACACGATCCTCGCGGTCGTGGCGGGTTCCGCGGTCAACCAGGACGGCCGCTCCAACGGCCTGCTCGCGCCGAACCCGGACGCGCAGGCCGACTGCCTCCGCCACGCCTACCGCGACGCGGGCATCGCGCCGTCCGGTGTCGACTACATCGAGGCGCACGGCACCGGCACCATCCTCGGCGACCCGATCGAGGCGGACGCGCTCGGCCGCGTCGTCGGCCGCGGCCGTGACGACGACAAGCCGGCGCTGCTCGGATCCGCGAAGACCAACTTCGGTCACCTCGAGGCCGCCGCGGGCGCGGCGGGCCTGATCAAGGTCGTGCTCGCGCTGCAGGAGGACGTCATCCCGGCGTCGCTCAACTACGCGGGCCCCAACCCGTACATCCAGTTCGACAAGGCGCACCTGCAGGTGATCCCGGAGGCGACGGCGTGGCCGCGCTACACGGGTCAGGCCGTCGCGGGCGTGTCCGGCTTCGGTTTCGGTGGCACCAACGCGCACGTCGTGGTCCGTGAGTACACGGGCTCCGCGAAGACCGACGGGGTCGCGGCGGAGCCGATCGACCTCGACAACGAGAACACCACCATCGAGGCCGAGGCGGAGCGGATGCTCGCCGAGGCCGCCGAGTCGGTCGGGCTCGATGCGGCGTCGGACGCCGTGGAGGTCGCGGAGACCGCGGTCCTGCTGGCGGTGTCGGCGTCGATGCCGTCGCGCCGTCGTCGTGCCGCCGAGGACCTGGCCAACTGGCTCGAGACCGAGGAGGGCAGCCGCACGCCGCTCGCCGACGTCGCGCGCACCCTCGCCAAGCGCAACCACGGCCGCTCCCGCGCCGTCGTGATAGCGAAGAACCGCGCCGAGGCCGTCACCGGCCTGCGCGCCGTCGCCGCCGGCAAGCCCGCCCCGGGCGTGCTGACCGCCGACGCGCCCGCCGCGAAGGGCCCGGTCTGGGTGTTCTCGGGTTATGGCTCGCAGCACCGCAAGATGGCCAAGCAGCTGTACATCGAGAACTCGGTGTTCCGCGCGGCCGTCGACGAGGTCGACGCGCTGATCGAGGACGAGGCCGGCTACTCCATGAAGGAGAAGTTCCTCGACGACTCGATCGACTACGACGTCGAGACGTCGCAGGTCGGCATCTTCACGATCCAGGTCGCGCTCGCCAAGACGCTGCGCCACCACGGCGCCGAGCCGGCCGCGTTGGTCGGACATTCGATGGGTGAGGCCGCCGCCGCATACGTGTCGGGCGGCCTGTCGCTCGAGGACGCGGTCCGCGTCATCTGCTCGCGGTCGCGGTTGATGGGCGAGGCCGAGGGCCTGCTCGAGGGCGACGAGATCCGCCTGATGGCGCTCGTCGAGTACAGCTCCGAGGAGATCGAGAAGGTTCTGCCGGACTTCCCGAACCTCGAGGTGTGCGTCTACGCGGCCCCCACCCACACTGTCATCGGTGGCCCCGAGCCCGAGGTGAACGCGATCGTCGCGCGCGCCGAGGCCGAGGAGAAGCTCGCTCGGGTCCTGCAAACCAAGGGCGCGAGCCACACGTCGCAGGTCGATCCGCTGCTCGGTGAGCTGGCGGCCGAGTTGGCCGGCATCGAGCCGTACAAGCTGAAGGTCGGGCAGTACTCGTCCGTCGATCAGGACGCGTACTACCCGGCGGGCCACGCCCCGATCCACCCGGTCGAGTACTGGACCAAGGGTCTGCGGCACAGCGTCTACTTCACCAACGCGGTGAAGGCCGCCGTCGACGCCGGACACACCACGTTCGTCGAGCTGGCGCCCAACCCGGTGACGCTGATGTCGGTCGCCGCGACCGCGTGGGCCGCCGGCGTGGCCGACACCCAGCTGATCCAGACGCTCAAGCGCAAGGAGGACGAGCCGCTCGGCGTGCTCACCGCCCTCGCGCAGCTGTATGTCCACGGGCACTCCGTCGACCTGCCGTCGCTGCTCCCGGCCGGCGCCTTCGCCGACCTGCCGCGCACCGCGTTCCTGCGCAAGCGGCACTGGATCGAGGCGCGGGTCTCCACGTCGGGCAACACGCGCGTCCCGGGTGCGCACGTCGCGCTGCCCGACGGCCGGCACGCGTGGGAGGTGCAGGCCTCCGCCGTCACCGATCTCGGTGCACTCGTCACCGCGGCCGCGGAACAGCTGTTCGCGGACGTCGCGCTGACCGGCGCCGTTGCGCACGGCGACGTGCCGGCGGCCGGGACCCTGACCACCACGCTGGTGCCGCATCTCGGTGGCGCGTCGGTGCAGGTGCACGGGAAGTCCGATGCCGGGTTCGCGCTGGTGTACGACGCGGTCGTGTCGTCCGGTGAGGCGCTGCCCGAGCCGGTGGTCGCCGCGGCCGTGACCAAGCCCGCGGTGTCCGACGAGGTGTCGACCGAGTCCGCGGAATCGTTCGGCGATCGTTGGGATCCGGAGAGCTCGCAGTCGCTCGAGGACCGGCTGACGATCATCGTCGCGGAGTCGATGGGCTACGCGCCGGAGGATCTGCCGGGCGAGATCCCGCTGATCGAGCTGGGTCTGGACTCGCTGATGGCGGTCCGGATCAAGAACCGCGTCGAGTACGAGTTCGACATCCCGCAGTTGCAGTTGGCCGCGGTGAAGGACGCGAGTCTGCACGACGTCGCGAAGTACCTGCGCTACGCGGTGGAGAACCGCGAGGAGGTCGCGGCGATGGCCGCGCAGCAGCAGGCGGACAAGGACGCCGGCGAGACGGTCGAGGCTGTCGCGGCCCCGGTCGCCGAGCAGCAGACGGCGAAGGCTCCGGCCGAGTCCGGCGAGGTCGACGTCCCGCCGCGGGACGCGGCCGAGCGTCTGACGTTCGCGTCGTGGGCCGTCGTCACCGGCAAGTCGGCGCCGGGCATCTTCGGCACGCTGCCGATCCTGGGCGACGAGGACGCGGAGAAGCTGGCGGCTCGTCTCACCGAGCGGTCGGGCGGCGAGATCACCGTCGACGACGTGCTCGACGCCGAGACCATCGAGCAGCTCGCCGAGACGGTACGTCAGCACCTCGAGGACGGCCTGAAGATCGACGGACTGGTGCGCACGCTGCGTCCGCGCGCCGAGGGCTCGGACGCCGTGCCGGTGTTCGTGTTCCATCCGGCCGGTGGGTCGACGGTGGCGTACGAGCCGCTGCTCAAGCGCCTGCCCGCGCACACCCCGATGTTCGGTCTCGAGCGGGTCGAGGGCCCGATCGACGAGCGCGCCGCGGCGTACGTGCCGCTGCTGCGGGAGATCCAGGGTGACGGCCCGTACGTGCTGGCCGGGTGGTCGCTCGGCGGCGTACTCGCCTACGCGGTGGCGCGGCAGCTGCGTGAGCAGGGCGCCGACGTCCGCGTCGTCGGCCTGATCGACACCGTCATGGCCGGTGAGAAGGTCGAGGACACCCCGGACGAGATCCGGGCCCGTTGGCAGCGCTACGCGAAGTTCGCGAAGAAGACGTACGGTGTCGATGCACCCCTGCCGTTCGATCGGCTCGCGGAGGCGGGCAGCGACGAGGAGCAGATCGGGATCCTCATGGATCTGCTGAAGCTCAGCGGCGCGAAGATCCCCGGCGGCATCATCGAGCACCAGCGGACGTCGTGGCTCGACAACCGGGCCATCCAGACGGCGGATCCGCAGCCGTACGACGGCGACGTCGTGCTGTACATGGCGGACAGCTACCACGAGGACGCGATCAACCTCGAGCCCTCGTTCGGGACTCGACAGCCCGACGGCGGCTGGGGTGACGTGGCGAAGAACCTGGAGGTCGTCTACATCGGTGGCGACCACATCCAGATCGTCGACGAGCCCTACATCTCCAAGGTCGGCGCGGACCTGTCGAACAAGCTGGCCGAGATCGAGAAGCGGAGCAACTGAGTGAGCACCACCACCGCAGAAAAGCTTGCGGAACTGCACGAAAAGCTCGAGCTGTCGAAGGCCCCGGGTAACCCCAGAGCGATTCAGAAGCGCAAGGACAAGGGTCTGCCGACGCCGCGCGAGCGGATCGAGATGCTGCTCGACCCGGGCACGTTCGTCGAGATGGGCCAGTTGGCCCGTCAGCCCGGCGACGACTCCAATCCCTACGGCGACGGCGTCGTCACCGGCCACGGCCTGGTCGACGGGCGGCCGGTCGCGGTGTTCGCGCACGACCAGACCGTCTTCGGCGGGGCGGCCGGCGAGATCTTCGGCCGCAAGGTCGCCGCGGTGAACGACTTCGCCATCAAGATCGGCTGCCCGGTCGTCGGTATCAACGAGTCCGCCGGCGCCCGCATCCAGGACGCGGTGACCTCGCTCGCGTGGTACGCCGAGATGGGCCGGCGCCAGGAGCCGCTGTCGGGCATGTGCCCGCAGATCTCGATCATCCTCGGCAAGTGCGCCGGCGGCGCCGTGTACGCGCCCATCAACACCGACATCGTGATCGCGACCGAAGAGTCGTACATGTTCGTCACCGGGCCGGACGTCATCAAGTCGGTCACCGGCGAGGACGTCAGCCTCGACGAGCTCGGCGGCGCGCGGAACCAGGCCGAGTACGGCAACATCCACCACGTCGCGCCCGACGAGAAGGCGGCGTTCGAGTACGCGCGCCAGTACCTCAGCTACATGCCGTCTAGCTGCACCGAGAAGCCCCCGATCATCAACCCGGGCCTCGAGCCGGAGATCACCGAGGACGATCGGTCGCTCGACGCGTTCATGCCCGACGCCGACAACGCCGGCTACGACATGCACGACGTCCTCCTCAAGATCTTCGACGACGGGGAGTTCCTCGAGGTTCGGAGCCAGTCGGCGCAGAACCTCATCACCGGCTTCGCGCGGGTCGACGGCCGCCCGGTGGGTGTGGTCGCGAACCAGCCGATGCAGCTGTCCGGTGCGCTCGACGCGGCGGCTTCCGACAAGGGCGCTCACTTCGTGCGCGTCTGCAACGCCTACGACATCCCGCTGGTGTTCGTCGTCGACACTCCGGGCTTCCTGGTCGGCGTGGAGCAGGAGAAGGTCGGTGTCATCAAGCGCGGCGGCCGCTTCCTGTTCGCGTACGTCGAGGCGACGGTCCCCAAGGTGACCGTCGTGGTGCGCAAGGCGTACGGCGGCGCATACGCGGTGATGGGCTCCAAGCAGCTCGGCGCCGACGTCAACCTCGCCTGGCCCACCGCACGCATCGCGGTCATGGGCGCCGAGGGCGCGGTGAACCTCATCGGCCGCAAGCAGATCGAGGCCGCCGGCGACAACGCCCCCGCGGTTCGCGCGCAGCTCATCAACTTCTACAACGAGCACGTCGCGACGCCGTACAT
Organism: Prescottella sp. D32; assembly: GCF_037287305.1. Taxonomy (NCBI): domain Bacteria; kingdom Bacillati; phylum Actinomycetota; class Actinomycetes; order Mycobacteriales; family Nocardiaceae; genus Rhodococcus; species Prescottella sp. D32. Next base: position 15,957 of record NZ_JARBSW010000001.1, on the reverse strand, counting down.
CGCGGCCGAGCGCGGCTACATCGACGCCGTCATCGAACCGTCGACCACCCGCCTCGAGATCCGCAAGGCACTCACCCTGCTCCGCGACAAGAAGGTGTTCAAGAACCCGCGCAAGCATCATCTGCTTCCGTTCTGACCTCTTCGTCTCCAAGCTGAAGGGACCCTTTGTGCGCTCGCAGCGCATGAATGGTCCCTTCAGCTCTTCAGTGGGTCGGCCGGGGCCGCATGCGGAGCGGTGGCCGCGGTCTGGACCGCGCCAGTTCGTAGTGCGCGCGCAGGTCTGCCAGCGCGCGTTCCGGGGAGTCCCGCAACTGCCGTGGGATGACGGCGAGCACGATGATGCCCTCGCTTTGCATGCGTGCCCGCCGTGCGAGCGTGGCGTCGTACTCGTCGGGTGACAGATGCCAGTCGAGCGAGTCGATTTCCCACGCGAGGGCGACGTCGTCGATCCAACCGTCGGGTCGTGCCACGAATGTGCCCGCCCTCGTCTCGATCTCGCGGTTGAAGTACATCGGCGGAAGACCGCTTCGGAGCCACAACTGTCGGGCGTCGGCCTCGGCCACGGAATGGATGTCGGCGCTGACCTCGCGCAGAATTTTCCTGGGTAGTGCCGATCCACGATTGCTGCCCGACTCGAGTTCGTCTGCGAGCGTGGCGGGCGAGACATCGCCACGCTGCACTGCCTCCGCAAGTAGCGCCCGTGCTGCAGAGGTTGTGGTGCATCGTCTGGCGGCATCGAGCAGCGCTCGGGGTAGCGGGCTGCAGGCGAGTCCACTCCGATCCACCGGCGTCGGTAGCCGGGTCGTCCGCTCCACGACGAGGAAGCCCGTCGACTGCATCCGCCGCGAATGGTCGAGGAGCACATGCACGTCGGAGAACGATTCGGATGATCGGTATCCGTGTTCGGCCAGCGCCGCGCGCCCGGTCAGCATCGAGCCGGTTCCGCAGTAGAGCAACGCCGCGGTGCGCCGCTCGCGCTGACTCGGTACGCCGTTGTGCATGAGCACGAGGCCGGGCAGTATTCGTTGCCACGGCCCCTCGGGCCTGCATCGAAAGCTGATCGCCGAACCGGACATCCCGGCTTCGAGAAGGTCTCGCACCCGCACGATGCCGCTGACCGCGAAGCGGCGGAGCTCGCGAAGTGCGTCCGCGCTCCAATGTCGTCGTCCCATGCGCACAGCTTGGTGCACGGTCCGGTGGGGCAGAGCTTACGAGCGACGCGGATGCGCCCGCCTGTGGATGAACGTGCGGCTGTGGATAAAGCTGAAGGGTCCCTTCATACGCTGGGAGCGCATGAAGGGACCCTTCAGCTGAGAAGAAACCAGCCTACGGCTCGTACACCCGCATGGTGCCTGGCGACCAGAAGCCGGATCGGGTGACTTCGCGGGTCTCGACGGTGGTGGGCTGGGCGTCGGGGTAGTGCCGGTCGTACCGTTCGAGCGAGCCCCAGTCGCGGCCCCAGTCGTGGTTCAGGTAGGTCGGGATGGTGGTGGCGCTGGAGAGCATTTCGGTCCAGCCGAGGGGGCCGCCGTTCTCGAGGGACTGCCAGGTGTCGGTGGAGCTGACCGCGAGGGGCCGGTCCGGCAGGATCCGGTACTCGGGCATCTCGGCGACGCCGTTGAGGTGGTCGAACGGGCGTTGGCACGGGAACTGCAGTCCGACGGCCCAGTCCAGTAGGACGGGTCGTTCGTTGCCGACGACGGTGCCGAGCGATTGGAGCTTCGGGACGCGGGGCGGCGTGAATGCGAGCCACTGGTCGCCGGTGAGGTTGGGGTCGCTGGCGTTGATCCGCACGACGTCGGTGTCGGCGGGTAGTTCGTCGATCGGGACGCGCAGGTTGCGCCACGACGGGGCGGGGCCGATGTCGCGGGGCACGTAGGTGCCTTGGACGTCGACGGTGCCGTCGGCCTGCCGCTTGCCGTATTCGACGACGAGGGACTGGCCGTAGTTGGTCTGTCCGCTGATCTGGTCGACGGAGAAGATGCGGCCTGCGGCGGACAGCACGACGAGCGGGGAGTCGTCGCTGCGTTCGGGCAGCTGGTACCAGCTGGACACGACGGACGCCGACTGCTGGATGCCGTCCTGGTAGCTGCCGAGGACGGGGGTGCGGGCCGGGTCGAGGCCGAACGGCAGTTTGACGGTGCTGCCGTTGACGCCGAGCGCGCCGACGCCGCCGGTGGTGCCGGAGCCGGAGCCGGTCTCGAAGCTCGGTCCGATGCTCTGGCCGTCGGTGTTGCCCATGCCGGCCTTGACCTCGACGTAGTCGGCGGTCAGGTCGTCAGGCACACCGTTGGGGGTGAAGCCGACGGGCTTACTGCCGGCGAGCGGATCGCTCGGGTCGGCGAGTGGGTTGGCGGGGTCTGCGATGGGGGTGAGCGCGCCGTCGTTGGGGTCCGATTCCACCAGCACGTCCTCGGCGAGACCACAGGTCTTGCCGGCGAGGGCCTCGACGTTGGAGCGGCCGAGCGAGTACGCGGGGTACTGCGATACGGCGCCCTTGAGCATCGACAGGACCTCGAACAGCACCATGGCGCCGGCGACGACGGTGAGCGGTGCGGCCGCGAACTTGCGGATCCGTCGGCCCTTGGCGGTGCCGGGCTTCGCCGGCGGCGGCGCGTAGCCCTCGCGCAGGTACTGCCATGCGACGAGTGCGACGGACAGGCCGAACAGCACCAGGAACAGGGTGCTCGATTCGCGGCCGCTGAGCTGCACGGTCTTGTCGAACCACGGGACGCCGTAGCTGGAGACGTACCAGTAGCCGTTGATGCCGGAGAACGACAGCGCCAGCACGAACAACAGTCCGGCGAGGAACATCGTGCGGTTGCGCCGCGAGCGCAGTGCGCTGGCGGACACGACGACGGCGGTGAGCGCGGCCAGTGAGCCGGCGATGCCCGCGTACGCCCCGAAGTGGTGGGTCCACTTCGTGGGGTTGAACATCATGAAGAACATCGTTCCGAAGACGATGCCCATCAGACGCCACGACGGACCGGCGGCGACGCCGGGGATCCGCTTGCGGCGCAGGAACACGAACAGCACCGTGAACAGGCACAGCAGCATCGTCAGGAACGCGAAGCGGCGGGCGAGCGAGCCGTCGGTGGTCTGGACGAACAGGAAGTAGTAGCGCTGGTAGTCCTGGAACCACTCCAGGTTCGGGCCGATGATCGTGCGGACCCGGGTGGCTTCCATGACGGTGGAGAACGTCTGGTCGGCGAAGACGACGACCAGGACCAGCGTGCCGGCCGCGGCGAGCGGCAGCAGCTGCGAGAAGGTGCCCACCTGGTGGCGCCGTCGGACGATGAGCCGGGTGATGGGGCGCAGACCGGCCAGCAGCGCGGCGATACACATCAGTCCGGTGGGGGCCGCGGCCAGCGTGAACGCGCCGACGAGGGCGGCGATCGCGGCGGGCAGCAGGCGTCGTGTGCCGATGGCACGTTCGATCGAGCACCAGGTCAGCAGCGCGCCGACGGCGACGATCGGTTCGGGGCGCAGACCGTTGTTGTAGGGCAGCCAGAACGCGAGGAACACCAGGCCCGCGGTCCACAGCGCGACACGGTTGTGGCGTACCGCCCGTCCGAGGCGCGGGATCACCTCGCGGCTGATGACCATCCAGCACAGGATCGCGGCGAGGAGCGCGGGCAGACGCATCCACGGGCTCGCGGTGGAGATCTTCGCCATGAGGGCGAGGACGTCGTAGTACCAGCCGAACGGGGCCTCGGGGACGCCGAACCAGCGGAAGTAGTTGGCCATGTAGCCCGAGTGCTCGGACGCGCGGGCCATCGTGAGCAGGTAGCCGTCGTCGGCGGTGTTGGCGCCGAAGAAGTGCCAGCCGACGAGGGTGCCGACGACGACGCCGTCGACCGCGGTGAGCTTCCACCAGCGGGACGGCAGGAAGCGGCGGGCCCGACGACCGTCCGCGCCGTCGAGGCGGTGCAGGGCGACGAGCGAGATCAGGGTGGCGAGGATCGCGCCGATCATCGCGATCAGCTTGACCGCGGTGGGGCTCGACGAGAACCGGGAGTCGATGTCCATCGAGAACTGCAGACCCGGGACGCTCTTGCCGGCGAGGTCGGTGAAGATGCCGACGACCTGCGGCCGGTAGTCGAACATCATCTCGCCGACGAGCGGCTTGCCGTCGTCGTCGGTGAGGCCGACGAATTCGGCGGTGGTGCCGTTGACGTCGGAGGCGATGGAGATCTCGCTGCAGCCGGATTCGACGTCTTCGCGCGGCGCGGTGGCGATGACGACGTTCCGGTTGAGGACGTCGACGGACTCGCTGGACACGCGCACGAACATCGCGTTGACGGGCGCGTCCTCACCCTGGGCGGGCGCGGTGGCGAGCAGGATGCCGCCGGCCTCGGGCATCTCGGCGACGGCCCGGCAGGGGATCGTCGCGGACAGCGACGTCGGTACCTGCGACATCAGCGGCGCCTCGACGTTGGCGGCGACGCCGTTCTCGGGCCACGACACGCTCGCTGCGGTCTGGGTGACCGGCAGGAACGGCGTCGCCAGCGCCAGCAGTAGGCCGACCAGGCCGGTGACGACGGCGATCAGCCGAGCGTTGCGGAGATCCGCTTTTCGGGGTCGGGAAGCCGGCGGCGGTGAGCCTGCTTCGGGTCCGGGAGCGGGGACTGTCACAACGTCGGGCACGGTGTTCGATCGTAGGCGAGATGTTTTCGTTATCCGAACGAGGTCACCGGCTCTCAGTTACTTCACAGGCTGGTCAAGCGGGTGGGGTCTCCCGGATCGGGCCCGGCGACCACAGGCCCGACCGGGTGATCTGCTCGACATCCACCTGCGCGGGCTGCGCCGATTCGACGATCGGGGTGAATCGTTCGAGGGAACCCCAGTCCCGCCGCCAGTCGCCGTCCAGGTAGGTCGGGATGGTCTCGGCGTTCAGCAGCAACGGCGTCCAGCCGAGCGGTCCGCCACCGATCGCGTCCTGCCACGCGTTGGTGGCCTGGGCGCCCACCCGGTCGGGCAGGATGCGGTACTCGGGGATCTCGGCGACGCCGTCCCGGTGCGCGAACGGGCGCTGGCACGGGAACGCCAGGCCCACCGACCAGTCGAGCAGCACGGGTGCGCTGCTGCCGACGACGGTCTGCAGGGTCTGCATGCGCGGTACGCGCGGCGGGGTGACGGCCAGCCACTGGTCGGGGGCGAGACCGGTGTCGGACGCGACGAGCCGGACGGCGTTCGCGCCGGCGGGCAGCTGGTCGAGCGGCACCCGCAGGTTCCGCCACGACGGTGCCGGTCCGATGTCGATGGGTGCGATGCGGCCGAGGGCCTCGACGCTGCCGTCCGCCTGCCGTGTGCCGTACTCGACGTCGAGTAGCTGGCCGTCGGTGACGATGCCGTCGGGATCGACGGAGTGGATGCGTCCGGCCGCCGCGATCGACAGGATCGGGGCGTCGTCGCTGCGGTCGGGGAGGCCGTACCAGCCGGTGACCAGTTCGGCGGACTCCTGGGCGCCGGACTGGTAGCTGCCGAGCACCGGGGTGGTGGCCGGGGACAGCCCGAACGGCAGGGACACGGAGCTGCCGTTGACCCCGGTGGACGCCTCGGTGCCGCCGCCCGTGCCGGCGCCGGTGCCGGTGGTGCTCTGACCCGAATCGGAGTCGGCGTCGACGGAGTTGGCGCCGCCGGTCGCGACGGTCTCCTTGTCGGCGGTGAGGTCGCGGGCGACGCCGTCCGCGGTGAAGCCGGTCGCCGCGGTGGCCCCGAAGGCGCCGGCGCCCGCGAGATCGGTCGGCTGGTCCAGCAGTCGCAGCACGGAGGCGTTCGTGTCGTCCTCGACGAGGACGTAGTCGGCGAGCGCGCACGAGTTTCCGGCTGCGGAGCGCAGGTTCGCGTGCGCGATCGAGTACGACGGGTACTGCGCGACGGCGCCCTTGAGGAGCGAGAGCACCTCGAACAGCACGACGGCGGCCGCGGCCAGCGTCAGTGGCGCGGGCGACCACCGGCGGATGCGGGCGAGCCGGCCGTTGCCGTTCGGTGCGGCGGTCCCGGCATTCTTCGCGTCCCTGGCGCGCTCGTACGGTTCGCGGATGTGGAACCAGGCCGCGAGCAACAGCGCGAGGACCGTCAGCCCGAGCAGTGCGGTCGAGAAGCCCTTGCCGCCGATGGACGGCGGCTTGTCCCACCACGGCACGCCGTAGCTGGACACGTACCACCAGCCGTTGGGGCCGGTGAACGACATCGTCAGGATGAACAGCACCGCCGCGGCGAACAGGGTGCGGTTGCGCTTGGAGCGCAGGCTGGCGCCGGCGACCGCGACGGCGGCGAGCGCGGCGACGGATCCGGCCAGGCCCGCGTACACGCCGAAGTGGTGGGTCCACTTGGTCGGTGTGAAGCTCATCAGCAGCAGTGACGCGAAGATGATGCCGAGGATGCGGCGGGACGGGCCGATCGCGGTGCCGGGGATCTTCCCGCCGCGGCGCAGCAGCATCAGGATGCACACGATCAGGCACAGCAGCATCGCGAAGACCGCGAAGCGGCGCGCCAGCGAGCCGTCGGGGGAGACGTTGAGCAGGGCGTCCCAGCGGACCCGCTCGTCGAACCAGGCGACGTTCGGGCCGACGGCGGTGCGCACGCGCGTCGCCTCGAGCACCGAGGCGAGGGTCTGGTCGGCGAACACGGCGACGAGTACGACGGTGCCGGACGCGAGAATCGGCGCGATCTGGCCGACTACGCCGACCTTCGGGGCGCGCCGGACGGCGATCTGCACGATCGACCGGGCGCCGGCGATGAGTGCGGCGATCGCGATGAGCCCGGACGGTCCGGCGGCGAGGGAGAACGCGGCGATCAGCACCGCGACGGCGGCGGGCAGCATGCGTCCGGTTGCGATCGCGCGTTCGATCGAGCACCACGTGAGCAGCGCGCCGAGGGCGATGATCGGTTCGGGCCGCAGTCCGTTGTTGAACGGTAGCCAGAACGCGAGGAACACCAGGCCCGCGGTCCACATCGCGACGCTGTTGCGGCGGACGGTGCGGCCGAGGCGGGGGATCACCTCGCGGCTGATGATCATCCAGCAGAGGATTCCGGCGATCAGCGCGGGCAGGCGCATCCACATGCTGGCGGTGCTCACCTTCGTGAACAGCACGAGGACGTCGTAGTACCAGCCGAACGGCGCTTCGGGGACGCCGAACCAGCGGAAGTAGTTGGCCATGTAGCCGGCGTGCTCGGAGACGCGAGCCATGTTGAGTAGATAGCCGTCGTCGGACGTGTTGGCGCCGATCACGTGCCACAGCAGCAGTCCACCGATGACGACCGCGTCGATGCCGGTGAACCGCCACCACCGGGCCGGGAGGAAGCGGCGGGTGCGGCGGCCGTCGATGCCGTCGAGGCGGTGCAGGGCGACCAGCGAGACGATCGTGGCGAGCACTGCACCGATCATCGCCACCAGTTTGATCAGCGTGGGGCTCGACGAGAAGCGCGAGTCGAGGTCGGCGCGGACGTCGAGCCCGGCCGGCGGGGTGCCCTGCAGATCGGTGAAGACGCCGACCATCTGTGGACGGACGTCGCCGTCGACGACGGTCGCCTCCTGGTCGGGGATACCGGCGACGGCGGCGGTGGTGCCCTGCGAGTCGGACGTCACGACGATCTCGGTGCAGCCGCGCAGGTCGTCGAGGGGCAGCGAGAGCAGCGCGGTGTCGCGCAGGATCGCTCGCAGCCGGGCGGGTTCGCCGTCGGACGCGGCGTCCACCTTGATCACGAGGCCGTCGGCCTCGGCGCGTCCGGCGGACGTCGGGACCGTCGAGACGAGAGCGCCGCCCTTCTCGGTCAGCTGGCCGACGGCGGTGCACGGGATGCTCACGTGCAGTTGCTGCGGTGTGTAGGAGACGAGCGGCGCCTCGACGTTCGTGAGGCTGCCGTTCTGCGGCCAGCTGATCGACGCCGCATCCTGCTGCACCGGCAGGAACGGGGTGGCGAGCGCGAGGATCGCGCCGAGCAGACCGGTGACGATCGCGACGAGGCGAGCGGTTCGAACCCCGCTCGCCTTGCGGCTCGAGTCGACCTGGGCGGGGGCTGTCACGTCGTCTGGCACGAGACTCGACTCTAGGGGAGCGCGCGGGTCACGTCAGATTCCGCACGTCCCAGGCCCAGACGCCGTCCACCCAGCGGCCGTCGACGCCGAGGAGTCGTTCGAGGGTGGTGTGCAGCGCCTGCTGGTTCTTCCCGGGCGGCAGCACGACGACGTCGGCGTTCCAGAACCGCAGGTCGTCGAGTGCGGTGGCGCGGGTGGCGTCGTCGACGGGCGGCACCACGCCGGTGCCCTGCGCCTTGGCGAGCAGCAGCGCGGTCGGGCGGTCGTCGGGGCCGTACTTGCCCTTGTCCTCGGGGCCGGCGGGGCCGACGAAGTAGCCGCCGGCGATGGGATACCCGAACTTCTGCCCGACCTGCCATTGCAAAGCCTTGGCATCCTCGGGCCGGGGGAGCGGAACCGTGACGACGGATCCGTCGGAGACGTAGGAGCGCCACGTGCCGTCGGCGAAGAACGCCGGAGTGGGGGCCCGGTGCGCCACTTCCAGCGGGGCCGGCGCGAGCGGCAGTAGCGAGACGGCGAGCCAGCCGAGCCACAACAGGGTCGTGGAGCGCTGGCCGACGCGTCCGGCGGCGATCGCGCGGTCGGTGCCGAGCGCGAGCAGGATCGCGATGGCCGGGATGCAGCCCATCGCGAAGCGGGATTCGAGGACGGATTCGAGCAGCGGCAGTTTCGCGAACCAGGCCCACGGCAGCGTGATCCCGGTGTCGGTGTGCGCGACGGTCAGTTCCACGCCGAGCGAGAGGACGCCCATCGCCGCCACGGTCGCGGCGGCGGCACGGGCCATCGGCACCCGCCACAACCACACTGCGGTCATCGCGACCAGCAGCAGCAGTGGCCAACCGAAGAACGCGTTCTCCTCGGTCGCGTTCATCGACAGTCCGGCCGCGGACCCGGGATCGCCCGCGAGGGACTGGGTCGGGAAGCGGGTGAAGGCGTTGACGTCGTTGCCGACCGGGCCGTGTTCGATCGAGTGGTAGCTCTGCGGTCCGAGGAACTGCCACCACAGCGGGACCGCGACGATCGCGAGCGCGACGACGCCGGCCACGCACAGCCCCTTGACGCCGCGCCTGGCCGCCGCGATCGCTTCCCCGGGTCGCGACGCGCCGTAGGCGATGCCGAAGACGACGAACGCGATCGAATAGATCAGGAGCGGCTCTTCGCCGAGGAAGATCTGGTACGCGACGGCGAGGCCGAGCATCACACCGTTGCGGATCGGTCGTTCACCGCTCGCGAGCCTGATGACCAGCAGGGCGATGAACGGCAGCAGGAACAGTGCGACGAAGTTCGGGTGGCCGTTGGTGTGCGAGATCATCGCGGGCGCGAAGCCGCAGAAGACGCCGCCCACAGCGGCAGCGAACCGGGACTGCACTACGTGCCGTGACAGCACCCAGTACCAGGCCGTCGCGGTCCCGGCGAGGCCGAGTGTGAGTGCGAGCGTGAACGTCACGGTGGGACCGAAGACGAGCGTGATGGGGGCGAGCGGGACGCTGACACCGAACATCGCGGTGTTCGCCATCAGGTTCACGCCGAGCGGATAGTTCTGCAGCGTGCTCGACAGCGGGTTCTCGAAATTCGCGAGGGAGTGCGCGGTGACCGCGAAGAACCATTCCCACATCGTCTGGTCCTGGCCGCTGCGGATCAGATAGCCGTCGCCGAGGTGCTTCCACTGACGTCCGAGGACGAACACGGCCAGAGCGAGGAACGATGCGGTGGCGACGAGGTCGGCCGGTGCGATCCGGATCCGCCCGGCGCGGGTGGTGGCCGGTCGGGTCGTCGTGGTCGTCGTCGCCGGGGACGACGCGCTCCCGTCTGACAGTTGCAGAATCTCGCTCACATCGCCCCTTTCCGTAATGCTGGACGGTGGGGCGTGGCGCCGCGCAGCCGTCGGTTGGCCGGAGGCGAGAATACCGCAGCTACCTGGGTCCTACCTGTGAGAAGTGGTGGGCCTCGGGGGCGTAACGGGCATAGGGGATAGGTCGGTCGGAGCTTTCGGTGCCGTCGAATTGATGCAACCGGAGGGTTGCGCTGGGCCAACGTAGGTGCAACCCTGAAGTTGCAGGTATTCGCCGAACCGGAGGGATGGGACCGATGGACGCGCTGGACCGAATCGAACGAACCGTGGAGATCGACGCCCCGGCGTCGCGGGTGTGGAAGCTGATCAGCGAACCCGGCTGGTACATCAACGACGAACGGATCGTGGAGCACCGGATCGAGAGTCGCGGTGAGCTGGACGTCGTGCACGACCCCGTGCACGGCGAATTCGCCTTCGCGACCGTGCACCTGGACGAACCTCGTTACGCGGCCTTTCGCTGGCTCGCCGACCCCGCCGTAGCCGACAGTCCGTCGACGCTCGTGGAGTTCACGATCGCGGAGGTGGCGCCGGGGCGGGTGACGCTGACGGTGGTCGAGACGGGATTCGCGGCGCTGCCGGGCACCGAACTGGAGCGTCGCGAGAAGTACGACGGAAACGTCGAGGGCTGGGCGATCGAGATGGCGCTCGCGAAGAGTCACCTGGAGGCCGTGGATGCCGTCGGGTGACCCCTCCGCTGCTCCCGTGGTGTTCGCGGCCCTCGCCGACGACACCCGGTGGGACATCCTGCTGCGGCTCGGACGGCATCCGGCGTCCGCGTCGGCGCTGGCCCGGGAGTTGCCGGTGTCGCGGCAGGCGATCGCCAAGCATCTCGCGGTGCTGCAGGACGTCGGTCTGGTCGTGCCCGAGCGGGACGGCCGGGAGGTGCGGTTCGTCGCGGTCGGTGCGCGGCTGAGCGAGGCGGCCGCTCAGCTCGAGCGGATCGCGTCCGGTTGGGACCGTCGCCTCGCGCGGATCAAGATGCGCGCCGAGGCGCCCGTTCGGGACTGACCGCGTCGGGGTCGAGGGCGGCGGCGATGTCGTCGAGGGAGATGTCGAGGACGCGCGCGACGGCGGTGATGGTGAAGAACGCCGGCGTCGCGATGCGCCCGGTCTCGATCTTGCGCAGCGTCTCCACGGAGATCCCGGCGTCCAGCGCCACCTGCACCATGCTCGTTTCGCCTCGCGCGGATCGCAGCAGCTCACCGAGCCTCTGTCCACGTTCGAGTTCCTCCGCCGTCAACGGCACACGCACCATGCTGCATATAGTAATACCGGTATAGTTATTCGAACCGGAGGTGTGTGGTGGTCGAACTCAAGACCGAATCCGAGATCCAGGGGATGCGAGCGGCGGGCCGCGTGGTCGCGGACGCGCTCGCGGCGGCGCGTGCTCACGCGCAGGTGGGGGTGAGTCTGCGCGAACTCGACGCCGTGGCCGCCCGCGTCGTCGCCGATGCCGGCGCGGAGCCGCTCTTTCTGAACTACCGGCCGAACTGGGCCGCCACCCCGTTCCCGGGGGTGCTCTGCACGTCCGTGAACGATGCTGTGGTGCACGGTATCCCGTCGGGCTACCGGCTTCGCGACGGTGACTTGGTGAGCATCGACGGCGGCGCGAGGCTGAACGGCTGGTGCGGCGACTCGGCGATCAGTTTCGTCGTCGGCGCCGCGAACCCCGCCGACGAGGCGTTGGTCGCGGCCACGGACGAGGCCCTTCGTCGCGGGATCGAGGCCGCGCGAGTCGGGAACCGTCTCGGCGACATCGGCGCCGCGATCGGTACGTTCGCCCGCAGTCGCGGTTTCGGGCTGCTCGCCGACCACGGTGGCCACGGCATCGGCCGGGTCATGCACGAGAGCCCGGACGTGCCCAACGAGGCCCGCGCCGGACGGGGCATGCGGCTGCGCGACGGTCTGGTCCTCGCGATCGAGCCGATGCTCATCGCCGACGGGTCCGACGACTACCGGCACGACGCCGACGGCTGGACGTTGCGAACCGTCACGGGGGCCCGCGCCGCGCACAGCGAGCACACCGTCGCGATCACCGACGACGGCCCGGTGGTGCTCACGGCGCGGCACTAGGCTGCACCTATGCCGGACTGGACGCCGATCTCCGACGCGCTGCGCCGCGCGGGGGTGCGGGACGTTCGCGCCGACGGCACCACCCGGGCGATGTACTCGTCGGACGCGTCGCTGTACCGGGTGCCGCCCACGACGGTGGTCTTCCCCCGCGCGGTCGACGAGGTCGCGGCGGTGCTCGACGTCTGCCGCGCCGCCGGGATGCCGCTCACTGCGCGCGGCGCGGGTACGTCGGTCGCGGGCAACGCGGTCGGCCCGGGCGTGGTCCTCGATTTCAGCCGGCACCTGGGCCGGGTGCTGGCGGTCGACCCGGAGGCCCGCACCGCCGTCGTCGAGCCGGGTGTCGTACAGGCGGTGCTGCAGCGGGCGGCGGCGCCGCACGGGCTGCGGTTCGGTCCCGACCCGTCCACCCACAACCGCTGCACCGTCGGCGGCATGATCGGCAACAATGCCTGTGGCGCAAGAACTCTCGGCTACGGCCGCACGTCGGACAACGTCGCCGGTCTGGAGTTTCTCGCCGGAACGGGTGAGGCGCTGTCGTTGCCGGCCGCGACGGGCTCACTGATCCTGGACCGGCTCCGCGACGTCACCCGTGCCGGATTGGCCACGATCCGAACCGAATTCGGCCGTTTCGGTCGGCAGGCGTCGGGATACGCGCTCGAGCACCTCCTGCCGGAGAACGGCTTCGACGTCCGGAGGTTCGTCGTCGGCAGCGAGGGCACGCTCGGGATCGTCACGCAGGCCACCGTGAATCTGGTGCGGGATCCGGCGCACCGTGTGCTGGTCGCGCTGGGCTACCCCGACATCGCGTCCGCGGGCGACGACGCCAAGGCCGTCCTCGGTTTCCGTCCCACTGCGTGCGAGGGCATCGATTCGCGTCTGGTCGACGTCGTGCGCGATCGCCGGGGGCCGCAGGCGGTGCCGCCACTGCCGAACGGTGCGGCGTGGCTGTTCGTCGAGATCGCGGGGGAGTCCCGAGACGACGTGCTCGACCGGGCGCGAGCCCTGGCCGGCGGCTGCGGTGCCGTCGACGCACTCGTCGTCGACGACCCGGCCCGGGCCGCTGCGCTGTGGCGGATCCGGGAGGACGGCGCCGGCCTGGCCGGACGCAGCCCCGCCGGTGCGCCCGCCTATGCGGGTTGGGAGGACGCGGCCGTCCCGCCCGACCGGATGGGCCCCTACCTGCGTGACTTCGACGCCCTGCTCACCGACTTCGGTATCACCGGCCTTCCCTACGGTCATTTCGCCGACGGCTGCCTGCACATCCGCCTCGATCTGCCGCTGGACCGGCCCGACGGTTCGGCCGTCTTCCGACGCTTCCTCACCGCCGCTGCGGAACTGGTCGCCCGCTACGACGGATCACTGTCCGGCGAACACGGCGACGGCCGCGCCCGCAGCGAACTGCTACCGCTCATGTACTCGCCCGAGGCGCTGCGGCTCTTCGGTGCGGTCAAGCACATCTTCGATCCCGGCAACGTCCTCAATCCCGGCGTCCTCGTCGACCCGCGGCCGGTGGACGCGGACCTGCGCGTCCCCCGGACGGCGCCGCTGCGCCGGGGCCTCGCCCTCGCCTACCGCGACGACGACGGCGACTTCGCCCAGGCCGTACACCGCTGCACGGGTGTCGGGAAGTGTCGCGCCGACACCACCGGCGCCGGCGGTGTCATGTGCCCCTCCTATCTGGCGACACGAGAAGAGAAGGATTCGACGCGCGGACGTGCCCGCGTCCTGCAGGAGATGGTGAACGGCAGCCTCGTGCGTGACGGCTGGCGTTCACCGGAGGTGCACGACGCCCTCGACCTGTGCCTGTCCTGCAAGGGCTGCGCGTCCGATTGCCCCACCGGAGTCGACATGGCTTCCTGGAAGTCGGAGGTCCTGCACCAGAGCTATCGGAGACGGCTGCGCCCGGCGTCGCACTATTCACTCGGCTGGTTGCCCCGGTGGGCGGCCCTCGCCGGGCGGGCGCCGCGGCTGGTCAATGCCGTCACCAGGCTTCCGGGCGTGGCGCCGGCCGCGCTGACTCTCGGGGGAGCGGACCGACGCCGGCACGTCCCGCAGTTCGCGCCCGTGTCGTTCCGGCGCTGGTTCGCGTCGACGGCCACCCAGCGCCGCGCCACCGGCGACCCGGTGCTGCTGTTCGTCGACACGTTCACCGATCACTTCACGCCCGAGGTCGGTATCGCGACCGTCCGGGTGCTCGAAGACGCCGGCTTCCGGCCGCAGCTCACCCCGAAGCAGCAGTGCTGCGGTCTGACGTGGATCACCACCGGTCAGCTCGACACGGCCCGGCGCATCCTCGGCCGCACCGTCACAGCGCTGGCGGAAGCAGGAGCGCCGATCGTCGGGATGGAGCCGTCGTGCACGGCGGTGCTGCGGGCCGACGCCGTCGAACTGCTCGACACCGACGACGCCCGGGCCGTCGCCGAGTCCACCCGCACCCTCGCCGAGCTGCTCGCGGGCCGCGACGGCTGGTCGCCGCCGGATCTGTCGGGCACCACCGTCGTCGCGCAACCGCACTGCCACCACCACGCCGTGATGACGTGGAATGCGGACGCACAGTTGTTGCAGCGCGCAGGCGCACAGGTGGAACGCCTGGGCGGCTGCTGCGGACTCGCCGGGAACTTCGGTGTCGAGAGGGGGCACTACGACGTGTCCGTCGCGATCGCGGAGCACCAACTCCTACCGACGATCGAGAGAATCCGCCCCGAAACCGTCGTCCTGGCCGACGGCTACTCGTGCCGGACTCAGATCGCCGATCTGGGTCGGCGCCAGGGCACTCACCTGGCTCAACTCCTGGCCGATCAGGGAAAACGCGGCTGAGGCACAATCCAGGCATGCTCTCCACTCCGGTCCTCGTCACGATCGTCTCCGTCTGTATCGGATTCGTGCTGTTCGTCCTGGCGGCGAGCGGTGCGCGCGGGCAGTGGGACAAGCGACTGGTGATCGGCCTGCTGGTGGCGGCGGTGCTGTGTCTGACGGCCGTGCCGCTGTCGGTCGCGCTGAGTGCGGCGGTCTGACGCGGATGGGTACCAGCTGGCCCGCCGAATGGCCCACGACGCCCCGGCAGATCGCGGTGACGACGGACGCCGCCATCAACGCTGCGCGGTCCGCCGACGGTGAGCAGTTCGTCGAGAAGATCGAGAACCTGAGACTTCTCCCGTTCGAGCAGGTGACGCTCGTGCACGCGGGTGTGGTCCGGGCGCTGCTCGAGGACCTCCACCCCGACGGTTTCTCCGGCGACGACATCCAGGACGCGCTGACGCGAGTTGCCGGCGCCGCCCTCGTATGGCTGCCCGGTCTCGACATCTCCGCTCTCGCCGCAGTTCTCACCGGATCGCTGGGGCTGACGGAAATGAGCGACGACGCGCAGCGCATCGGCCCGTCCGAGTACCTGCGAAGTGCGGTCCTGGTGATGACGGATCTCCTCGTGACGGCCGACGCCTCGCCGCACGGCTATCTGAAGGCCGCGATCGCAGAGATCGCCCGGGCGGAGACCGTCGAGATGCCATAGTCGAGGCGCGGATGTCACGTATCTGCACCCGATGCACATAGTTCGAGGCGTTGACCAGCCGATTTGGCAATCGCCGAACGGTTCGCGTAACTTATTCCAGGTCAGAGCGACACGGACACCGACCCGGACGCGATCTTCACTGGTCAGCGAGGGAAAACGAGGTTGTACGGGGAGCGCCTGGCGGTTGCCGATATTCCTTCCGGTCGCCGATTTGCGTCGGCGTCGGGTGCGGGTTAGGCTGGAACGGTTGCCCCGGAACGAGAAACTGTGTGTTTCGAGTGATGGTGTGTGCGTGTTCTTTGAGAACTCAACAGTGTGTCGATGAATGTCAGTGCCAATTTTTGGTACTCCACCACTTTTTGTGGTGGGTATTTGCTGATTGTCTCATTCTTCCGTCTGGGATGGTCAGCGCAAACAGCTAGTTTGAGTTTATTTTGCTAGTGATTTGACTCGATGTCTATGACTGATTGCCGGTTTTGC